>NZ_JABEPQ010000009.1 GCF_013041615.1 Knoellia koreensis | reverse complement strand
TCGACAACGCCCGGCGTGCCCGACTTGCCACCCGCCGAGAACACCGCCAGGATCACCCATGAGCACCGCCTCCTGGCTGGGTATTTCAACCGCCAACTGGTGCATTTACTCAGACGCACCTCGCTCAGCAGAACACGAGCAGTGCAGGGTTTGGGCTGCGGGCGGTGCAGTTCTCCCGCCTCACCCGCCGCGGCATCCTCCTCGGCCTCTCCCTCCCGCAACTCATCGCCCTCGCCACAGGCGTCCTCTCCATCGTCGGCGCCCTCTACGCCGGCGGCGGGATGCTGCTGGCCTGGACCGCACCCATCTGGCTCCTCTGCGCAGCCCTCGCTTGGACCCCGGTCGGGGGTCGGAAACTGGTCGAGTGGGTGCCCGTCACCTTCCGGTGGGTCGCTCGCACGCAGGCACGGCAGACGGTATTCCGGCGGCGGGTCGTGAAGCCTCGGCCTGCGGGGACGCTCGCTCTTCCGGGTGATGCGGCGTCGCTTCGGGAGTGGGAGGACCCGGAGACGGGGGCGGCGATGATCCACGACCCGCACGCGCAGACCCTTGCCGCGATCGTCGGCGTCTCACATCCCGCGTTCGTGCTCCTCGATCCCGGCGAGCAGGAACGCCGCGTCGCCACCTGGGGACGCGTGCTCGCCACCACCTGCCGGTCCGGGCGGATCGCCCGCCTGCAAGTGTGCGAACGCACCCTCCCTGACGGGGGTTCCGGGCTGGTCGAATGGTGGCAACGCCACGGCACCGATGACGGCTCCTGGACCTCCACCGTCTACCGGGAACTCATCGACCGTGCCGGTCCCGCCGGGGAACGCCACGCCACCACCATCAGCCTCGCCCTCGACCTCAAAGCCGCCGCCCGCCAAGTCCGCACGAACGGCGGCGGCATCAAAGGTGCCGCCGCCGTCCTGCGTCAGGAGATGACAACGCTGGTGACGGCATTGCGAGCGGCGGAGCTCACGATCACCGGGTGGCTCACCCCCGCACAGGTCGCGGTGATCCTCCGCTCCGCCTACGACCCCGCCACCGCCGCGATCCTCGAACGGAACACCGACATCGGCCGCTCCCTTGCAACCGCAGGCCCGGTCGCAGTCACCGAGTCGTGGGATCGGCTCAGATCGGATTCCGCGCACCATGCAGTGCTGTGGATCAGCGAGTGGCCGAGGTCACAGGTGTATCCGGGGTTCCTCGCCCCGGTGTTGCTGTCGTCAGGGATTCAACGATCGTTCTCACTGGTATGCACACCGATCCGGTCGGATCAGGCAGCACGCGACATCAGGAAGAAGAAGACCGAACTGATCTCAGATGCCGCGCAACGGCAGAAGATGGGGCAGATCGAAGACGCCTCCCAAACCGCCGAATACGGTGACGTACTCCAACAAGAAGCCGACCTCACCGCCGGCCACGGCGTCCTCCGCTACACCGGCCTCATCAGCATCTCCGCCCCATCTCCGGAAGAACTCGACACTGCCGTCGCAGCAGTCGAGCAGGCCGCCATCCAAGCCTCGTGTGAGACCCGGCGTCTCGTCGGGCAGCAGGCCCAAGCCTTCACCGTCGCAGCGTTGCCGCTGTGCCGCACCGTCTGAGAACGAGTAGGAGCCCGTCATGCCGACCTTCCAAAACCCAACCGTCGACGCGGCGGAAGCGTCCGAAGCGCTCCGAGGGCTCGCGCACGCCTCCCGCGTGTTCGAGGACCCCGCCGACACCTACACGGTGCTCGGTGATCTTCTCGCCGGGGTGCGCTCCCTCCGGCAAGTGCTCGACCAACTCGCCACCACCCACCTCACGAACCGGGTGCGCGCGCACGACGACGCCGGGGATCAGACCGCCGGTGCGACCTACGCTCTCACCGCGACCGAGGAACTGCAGCAGGCCGCGGCGCTGCTGGATGGGGTACACGACCGGGTGGATGCGGCAATGGCTGCCTCGGGGCGGATCGCCTGGCATCCCGCCCCCACAGCACCGGGGGCGATGTCGCGGTGGGTGAGCGTGGTGTTCCTGCAAGGCCAGGACGCCGACGAGGTGCTGACGATCATCGACCGCGACGGCACTGATGCGGCGATCGAGCACCTGGCCGGGTTCGACATGGGCGAGGAGACCACGCAGGCCGCGCTCGTCAACGGATACGTCTACGAAACCATCCCCACCGGCCCCCTCGACCACACCACCACCGAAGGCGTCTACACCCTGACCTACAACCACGACCACGGGCACGTATCCCTACTCCGCGCACACCCGGAAACACGAGAGCCGGATGCTCCGGCTCCGTCGGCGAGGACAACGCCGAGCCGTCCACCGTCGCGCAGGCACGCACCGATGGGCGAAGAGGAAGACGACTGGTTCGCACCGTCGCAGTCCTCGTCAGTGCCTCGGGGGCGAGCACTGTGAGCGATCGGCAGAAGCTCCATACCGCGGCGCTGGTCGAACCGGCCGGGGAACGCCGCAAGCAGCGGAGAGCACGCAAGCACGCCGCCGCGAAGATCGAGACCAACGCCCGCCGCACTGAGCAGGCGGCGGAGCGTGAACGGGTCGCGGCGGAGCGGGCCGAACGCCGCAACACCACCTACCTACCCGCCGCCGGCGAACCAGGGGTAGCGGCGTTGCGGACGCCGGGGCGGTTGCGGTTGCCGCGGCATCAGGACACGTCTGCGACGCTCGCGGGCGCGTACCCGTTCCTCGCCGAAGGCGGCCTCGGCGCCGACGGGGTGTTCATCGGCCAGGATCTCTACTCGGGCGGCTCATTCGTCTACGACCCCTGGACCCTCTACGCGCGTGGTGTCATCACCGCACCCAACATCGTCCTCGCTGGCATCGTCGGGTCCGGCAAATCATCACTCGCCAAAAGCCTCTATACGCGGTCGATCCCGTTCGGACGCCGCGTGTATGTGCCCGGTGACCCGAAGGGTGAACATACGGCGGTTGCGGAGGCCGTTGGCGGGCGGGCGATCGTCCTCGGCCATGGGCTCCGCAACCGCCTCAATCCGCTCGATGAGGGCCACCGCCCGTCTGGGGTGAGCGATGCGGAATGGGCGGCGCAAGTCGCGTCCCGCCGCCGGGAACTCATCGGCGCGCTCGCAGAGACCGTGCTGGATCGGGTGCTGTCACCGTTGGAGCACACCGCGATCGACCTCGCCCTGAGGGATACTGTCCGCACCGCTGACGTACCGATCTTGCCGATGGTGGTCGACCGCATCCTGAACCCCGATCCTGCGACCGACACGGATGGCCGGCTGGCGGAGGACGGCAGGCTCGTCGGCCACGCCCTCCGCCGCCTCGTAGCGGGTGATCTTGCGGGATTGTTCGATGGGCCATCGACGGTGCGGTTCGATCCATCGCTGCCGATGGTGAGCTTGGATCTGTCGCGGGTGGCGGAGAACAGCACATTGATCTCGGTGCTGATGACCTGCTCAAGCGCGTGGATGGAGTCGGCGCTGATGGACCCGAACGGCGGGCACCGGTGGGTAATCTACGACGAAGCCTGGCGACTCATGGCCTACCCCGCACTCCTACGCCGCATGGACGCACAGTGGCGGTTGGCGCGACATTACGGGATCGCGAACATGCTGATCTTCCACAAACTCACCGACCTCGACAACGTCGGCGACCAAGGCTCCGCGATGCGCGCCCTCGCGAACTCGCTTCTGGCGAACGCTGAGACGAGGATCATCTACCGGCAAGAACCCGACCAGCTCGGCGCCACCGCCGCAGCCCTCGGCCTCACCGGCACCGAACAGAAACTCCTCCCAGGACTCGGCACCGGGCAAGGACTCTGGCGCATCAAAGAACGCTCCTTCGTCGTCCAGCACCAACTCCACCCGGCCGAGCTCGCCGCGTTCGACACCACAGCAAGGATGAAGGGCTAAACGCTCGAGTTCAGGATTCCTGAACCCTGCTTCCGCGTCATTCCGCCAGTTTCAGCCGATCTGCGGGTCGTTATGAGGGTGCAAGTTCCCGCACCTGCCAACGCACTCGCGGTGACTGTCTCGGCGTGCTGGTTCGCACCTATCCCTCGATTGATACGCCATGACCGAGGGAGCAGCACTGATGGACACGATCAACGAGCTGGCAGCAGAGGAGCGCACTGCGAGGATCATCCTCTCGGTCGCGTCCGAACCGGGAGATGCGGTGACGGGGCGGATGATCCGCACCGTCGGCGCATCCGAGACCATCGCCCGCGTCCTCGCCGATCAAGTCCCGGTGGGGCCGGATGGTGACACCTGGCAGCGCCGCCTCGCACCCCGAATCGACGCGACGCAGACGCGACGGGTGCTTGCCGAGACGGAGCGGCACGGGATGCGAGTTTTGATCCCTGGCGATGCCGAATGGCCTGCCGGGATCGGTGCGCTTGGCGATCGTGCACCGGTGGCGTTGTGGGCGAAAGGCAACACGGGGCTGCTGAGCCGTCCGGTGTGGGATCGCCTCACTGTCACCGGCGCCAGGGCGTCCACCGGGTATGGGGAGCACGTCACGACGGAGCTGGTGCAGTCGGCAGTCGCCGACACCCGCGTGGTGCTCTCCGGCGGCGCGTATGGGATCGATGGTGCCGCGCACCGTGCCGCGCTCGCCTCCGGTGGTTCCACAGTCGCCGTGCTCGCGGGGGGCCTGGATCGGCCGTATCCGGCAGGGCACGCTGATCTGCTAACCCGGGTCGGCAAGGACGGGCTGTTGCTGTCGGAGTTGCCGCCGGGTGCGGCGCCGACGAAGTGGCGGTTCCTGCAACGAGGCCGGCTTCTCGCGGCGCTCTCCGGCACCGCCCTCATTGCGGAGGCCGGGTATCGTTCCGGCACCCTCCACACTGTTGCCCGCGCCGCAGAGCTCGGCCGGCCGGTCGGGGCGATCCCTGGCCCGATCACCAGCGCATCGTCCGCGGGGTGTCACCGGCTGCTGCGTGATGGCCTCGCCACGGTCATCACCGGGTACGACGATGTGCGCAGCCTCCTCGACGGGG
Organism: Knoellia koreensis; assembly: GCF_013041615.1. Classification (GTDB taxonomy): domain Bacteria; phylum Actinomycetota; class Actinomycetes; order Actinomycetales; family Dermatophilaceae; genus Pedococcus; species Pedococcus koreensis. The sequence goes on along the minus strand of NZ_JABEPQ010000009.1, from coordinate 32,152 downwards.
TGCGGGATGGAGCTCATCGGGCCGTGCGCCGCACCGCGGGGCTCGAGGCCGCCCCCCTCGACACCCCGACTCCCTCTGCTCAGCGTGAGGGGCCGAGCCTGGGCCGGTGAGGACGGTGGTGCACCTGGTGTGAAGGCGACCGGCTCGTGTCGCTGATGGACAACACCAGGAGGTATCTCGTGTCAGGATCACTCGCCCACATCACGCAGCCGGAGGCTGCGCCACCCAGAACGGGGGTACGGCGCTGGCTCTCGGTGCTGCTGGCCCTGTTCCTGCTGGCCGGGTCGCTCGCACTGAATGCGCCGCAGGCTCATGCGGGCAGTCTCGGTGTCGGGTACGACATCGGGAACGGGTTCCTCGGTGCCTACAACACCGACGTTGATGGCAGGCAGGCGTACTGCGCGGACCTCGATGCCGATTCACCGTTCGCGCAGACCTACGGGCCGGAGCGGATCACGTCACTGGATTCGCTGTCCCGGCAGCAGCTCGCGGAACTGAACTATGTGCTGGATCGGTGGGGGCAGTCCAGTGACCCGAATACGACTGCGGCGGTCGCTCTGTTCGTATGGTCGATCACGAGCGCCGGCACCTACAACTCCCACGGCATGTCAGGCGACATCTACTACGTCGGGCGGGCGCCAGCATCCGAGCGGGGCACGATCCTCGCGAACCTGGACATGATGCGCCAGAACGCCGCCGTCTACGCCGTCACCGACCCCTCACTATCCCTGAGCCTGGACATGACGGATCAGTACGCGGGCACCCTCACCGTCGCAACCCACCCCGCAGGACTCACCGGCACAGCGACCCTGTCGGATGCGATCTTCGCCGACGGTTCATCGGCACGCACGATCGGCGCCGGAACGCACCCGTTCACCGGCACCCCCGCAGACGGTGTCCCGTCCTACCGAATCGGCGCGTCGATGAACATCGCCGCGGCCGGGTACGGTGCCGCGCTCGATCTCTACACGACCCCCGGCGCGCAGCGTCTGATCGCCGCCGTCGCCGGGTCATCCACCGGGTTGTCGGCGTCGGCGGAGTCGCCGCTGATCGAGTTGGATTTCCAGCCGGAGATCACCACCCAGGTCGCCTCCCGCTACGTCAGCGAGGGTGATGCGTTCGTGGATGGGCTCACCGTGTCGGTGTCGAAGGGCACCTGGATTCACCTCGATGGTTCACCGATTGAGGTGACGGCGACCGGCACCCTGTATGGGCCGTTCAATGAGCAGCCCGCCGAAGCCGACACTCCACCTGCCGGAGCCCCGGTCGCAGGCGTCGAGACGGTGACGTTGACGGGTGCGGGGTCGTATACCTCGCCGGGCACGATCGTTGCGCCGGAATCGGGGTTCTACACGTGGGTGTGGAGCATCGACAAGGCCGCGCACGGTGAGAACGCGAAGTACCTCACCGACTCGTTCACCGACCGCTTCGGGCAAGTCACCGAGACGTCGGTGGTGCCGTTCCAGCCCGAAGCTGTCTCCCAGGCGGATCAGCGTCTCGCCGTTCCCGGTGATGCACTTACGGACTCGATCACCGTCAGCAGCGGCAATGGTGCGTGGTTGAAGAAGGACGGCGCGCACATTCCGGTGGTGTTCGAGGGCACCGCCTACCAGGTGCCCGGCACGCTGCCCCCGGCACAGAACACCGGCATCGACCCGAACGCGGTGCCGCTCGGCACCGTCACGGTCACCGCAGGCGGCCCCGGCGTGTACACGTCCCCACAGGTGGTTGCCCCGACGGGCGGGTTTGTGACCTGGGTGTGGGAGGTCAAGAAGTCGTCGCAGCCGGAGTGGGTGCGCGACTACCTCGCCGCCGACTGGGCCGACGAGTACGGAATCAGTGTGGAGACGACGTCGGTGCGGTGGCCGGTCACGGTGACCTCGCTGATGCGGGAGTACAACGTGCACCCCGGCGGACGCGCCTTCGATGTGATCACCGTCACCGGGTTCCCGGCGAACCACGGCGATTTCACCGGCGACGGCTACTGGAACGCCGACGTCGATGAACTCCATCACACCGTCTACGGACCCTTCGCGTCAGATACGGAACTCACCGATGATCTCGATCTCAGCGGTGCTCCGGTGTTGGCGGAGCTCACGACGCCGGCACGGAATGGGGTCTACAAGCTCGGGTACACGGATGAGGACAAGATCGTGCCGACCGAGCCCGGCTTCTACGTCCTCGTCACCACCTTCACCGGCGACGACCGGGTGCAGCCGTATGCGTCGTCTCCGGCGGATGTGCTGGAACGCTTCTACGTCCCACCCACAGGCACAGACATCCCCGTGACGGTGGTGACGCAGGCGACACCGGAAGCGTTCGTCGGTGAACCGTTCTCGGATGCCGCGCTCGTGCAGGGGACGAAGATTCCCGACGGTGCCTATCTGGTGTTCCGCGCCTACGGACCCCACCTGGCAGACGCTGGGGCCGTGTGTGAGGTGCCGTTCTACGAGAGCGATGAGATCCCGGTCACTCAGGCCGGTGTCTACCGTTCCGGCACCACCACCGTCACTGAGCCGGGGAATGTGTACTGGGTCGAATCCCTCTACAACGCCGACGGCAAAATCATCGCCGAGGGTGTGTGTGGTGCACCCGGTGAGACGACGGTGGTGAAGGAGCAGCCGGAGGACCTGATCGTGAAGACGAACGCCGTCCCCACCGTGCAGCTCGGTGATCCGGCGCATGATGTCGCCACCGTCACCGGCACCGTCCCCAACGGGGCACGTCTGGTGTTCGAGGCGTACCGGCAGGACAGTGACACCGCGATCTGCACCCCGGAAGAACTCGTCTTCACCTCCACCACGATTGATCTCGACGGGCCGGGTGAGTATCGCTCCGACGAGGTGATCTTCGACCGCGTTGGCACCTACTACTGGGTGGAGACCATCACCGATGAGGACGGCACGATCCTGCACCGTGGGGTCTGCGGCGCACCAGATGAGACCACCACCGTCACCGACACCCCGGAGGAGCCGGGCACGCCGGGTGAGCTTGCGCACACCGGCGGCGGGGGCTGGTGGCCGATCGGTCTTGCCGGTGGGCTGATCGCTGCGGTTACCGGTGGGGTGCTGCTGTTCGGGCGTCGCCTCGCGATCGCCCGCGACCGCGCCGGATACGTCCGTGACGAGGACCTGTCGTTCGAGGAGTTCAAGGCCCAGTTCGAGGGAGCAAAGGAGGACTAACCACAGGCTGCCGACCCGCCGACACCCCCAACCGAGGGCGGGTCGGCACGGGAGGGCACGAACCACCCCCAGGTTCGTGCCCTCCCACCTGCGTTCCGGGGGCGGTGCGGGCGCACCTGCCTGGCGACACCCCTGCACTCCACCGAGAGGAACTGCCCTGTGACGCCGAAGCCCCGCTACCGCCGCACCCACCCCGACCACCAACCCCCGAAAGCGCCGAAGCCGCCGAAGTCTGATGTGGGAGGGCCGGTCGTGGTGCCGGTGGTGGAGTTCACCATCACCGCTGATGGTGCGATGACGGTCACGGTCGACGGGGCGGCATATCTGCCGGAGCCGTTCGCTCCGGGGTGGCGGCGCGAAGCGTTCCCGACCATCCTCGACGCCCTCACCGCCCGATACCGGTCGCCGCTGCGCGTGCAGGTACACGAGGCCGATGGGTCAACGTTCACCGACATCATCACTCCACCCCGCGAACGCCCGACCCCGAAACCCTGGGACACCCCGGCACCGGTGGCTGTGGTTTCGCCTCCGGTGCGGGCCGCGCAGCCGGTGCTGCATCAGGTGGCAGGGGCAGGGTTCGTGCCGGGTGAGGATGTCGCCGTCGCGATCATCCACGCCCATACCGACGCCAGCAGCGACGGCACCGCCCGCACCCTCCTCACCGCAGAGCAGGCCGCGTTGGCGGTGACGGGTGAAGTGATCCTCCTCGGCCGCATCTCCGGCACCCTCAGCATCGGACGAATCCAATGAGCACGCCGCGGCAGGGTGGGGCGCTTGGGGATGAACTGGCGAACCTCGGCATCATCGCCCTCATCGCCGCCGCCGTCCTCGCCGTCATCCTCCGCGTCGCAGGCACGATCACCGCCTGGGTCACCGGGATCGCGCAGCCGGCGGGCGGGATCGAAGCCGGCCTCGGCGTGCTCCTGCACCCCGCAGACCCCGGCAGCGCGCTTGGCGCCGACGGGCTGAATCCGGTGGCGTACTGGGTCGTCGCCGGTGCTCTCATTGTCGCGGTCGGTAGTGCGGGGTGGTGGGTGTGGCGGTTCTTCCGTGAGCACGCACGGCAGACGAAGGTCGACCCGTACCGGATCGTCGGCATCGCCACCCGCACCGACGTCACGACCGCAGCCTCAGAGAAAGCACTGCTACGTCGCGCCGGGCAACTCCGCCCCTCCATCCAGCAGCCTGCTGTCACCGATGTCGGCTACCTCCTCGGCGCATCGAGGAATGTGGGCGTGTGGGCGAGCGTGGAGGACTCGATCCTGCTGATCGGGCCACCACGTTCGGGGAAGGGGCTGCATGTGGTCATCAACGCGATCCTCGACGCCCCCGGCGCCGTCGTCACGACCTCCACCCGCCCCGACAACCTCACCGCCACCTTGAAAGCACGAAGTGCGGAAGGGCGGCCGGTGGCGGTGTTCGACCCGCAGCACCTCGCCGAAGGCATCCCCGCAGGCTTACGGTGGTCACCGATCCGGGGATGCGAAGACCCGCTGACGGCGATGATCCGCGCCACCGGACTCGCCGCCGGCACCGGTCTCTCTGCTGGCGGTGTCGAGGGTGGGGACTTCTGGGAAGGGAAGACCCGAACCGCCCTCCAAGCACTGCTTCACGCCGCAGCCCTCGACCAGCGTGCGCCTGCCGAGCTGTTCCGGTGGACCCTCGACCCCGCCGCAGCATCCGATGCAGTCGCGATCCTCACCGGACACCCGAAAGCCGCGACCGGGTGGGCGGATTCGTTGCAGGCGATGATCGACTCAGACCCCAGAACCCGCGACTCCATCTGGCAAGGCGTGTCCCTCTCCCTTGCCGCCCTCGCAGACCCCCGCGTCCTCGACGCCGTCAGCCCCGGCCCCGAGGAACGCTTCGATCCGGAGGAGTTTCTGCGCAAGCGCGGCACCGTGTATCTGCTCGCGACAGGTGCGGGGGCGAACAACAGTTCCGCGCTGGTGTCAGCATTCGTGGAAGACCTCGTCGAAGCCGCACGCCGCCTCGCCGCACGCTCACCCGCAGCCCGCCTCGACCCGCCGCTGCTGCTCGCGCTGGATGAGATCGGCAACCTCGCCCCGTTGCCGTCGCTTCCGACGTTGATGGCAGAAGGTGGCGGTACGGGGATCACGACGATGCCGGTACTGCAATCGCTCGCGCAGGCGCGGGAGAAGTGGTCGGATAACGCGGCAGGCGCGATCTGGGACGCCAGCATTGTGAAGATCATCTTGGGCGGCGCATCCAACTCGCGTGACCTTCAAGACCTCACCACCCTCATCGGTGAACGCGACGAGATCACCGACTCCACCACCATCGGTGACCACGGCTCCCGCACCGCGCAACGCTCCATACGCCGGGTATCGATCATGCCGCCCGACGTGATCCGCACCCTCCCATTCGGCACCGGCCTGATCCTGCTACGCGCCGCACCACCGATCGTCGCGAAACTGCGTGCCTGGACGCGCCGCAAGGACGCGAGCGAGCTGCAGGGGCAGCGGCGCGTGGTGGAGGAGCTGCTGCAAACCGGCTCTCCGGCATCCGCGGGTGATGAGGGGGCGGTGGGCGCACCTGAGTGACAGAGCACCCCGACCGGGGGTGCCGCTGTCACGAGGAGGGTCCAATGGCTATCCACACGCAAGAGTCCCTGTCCGGGTTCATCGCTTCCGAACCGCACCTATCGTTCACCGAGAAAGGTGACGCGCGACTGTTCGTGAAGATCGGGCAGGAACACTACCGCCGCGAAGACGATGGCTCGTTCACGCAGACCGAGACCACCTTCCACGACCTCGTCGCGTTCCGGAAGACCGCCGAACGCGCCCACCAGCGCTTCGCGAAAGGCGACAAGTTCGTCGCCGAGGGCTACACCCACCACTACGACCGCACCGACGACACTGGGCAGACCGTCAAGGTCGAGGAGTTCGTCGCGAAGAAGCTCGGGCACGACCTCGCCCGCACCCGCTACACCGTCGACCGTCCCCGACGCACACCGGAAGCCGACTCACTGGATGCCGGGTTCGAGGACGCTGCACTGTCCACGGATGCTCGGCGTCGCGCGCCCGCTGGTGCAACCGCGGTCGGGAGGTGAGAGCGGATCATGGTCGATGAACTGCCCGACACGGGCGAAGTTGATCCGGGCGAAGTGGCGGAGGACGAGTTCGATGAGAGCTACGACCCCGACACCGAACCCTCCACCGCTGAGGATGAGGGGATGGCGGGTCCGCCGGGGCCGGTGAACTGGAATCTCCTCACCGCCGACGCCGCAGAAGAAGAATGGCTCGCGCTCAACGAATGGGTGCACTGGCTGCGCCACACCTACGGCCTCCCCGTCGCCGTCTGCCCGCCGTTCTGGCACCGCCACCCGGCACTGGTGTGGGAACTGTCCGCGTTGCACATCCACTGGCTGTGCGCGATCCACCCCGAAGCAAAAGGCTCCGCGATGCTCGTGTGGCATCGCGACTTCACCGAAGCCCAAGAACGCCTCCGGCACTGGACCGCCGCCTGCGGCACGCGCTTGACCACCGACCGCCCCACCCGCCGCATCGCCTGGCCCGGAGAACGCGACACCGACCCCATCGATGACATCGTGATCCCGAACCGCGAGGAAGACTTCGTGGAGTACATGCACGCTGATGTGGAAGCGCGGCGGCGTGCCGAGGATCAGTTCATCGCAGGTCTTGTCCTGAGCACGGGAGAAGTGCCGTGAGCAGGCGTGAGCGCAGGCGGGGTGAGGATCGACGCTTCACCGTCGAAGCGATGCCGCGCAGTCAACCTGACCTGCACAAGCTCGCGCAGGTGTTCCTCGGCATGGCGGTCAGCAAGTCGAAGGCGAACGACGCGCCCACGCCGGATGACGCCGATCCTGGGCGTTCTGAGCCCGGCAACGTAGAATAGAACCCGACGCCACGGCCTCCAGGCCGGGTGCGCAGTCTCTTTGCCCTTGTGGCTTACCCCGGTTTCGTACCGGCGGACGTGTTTCCCGTTTACGAGTCGCACCGCGTGACGCTTCGCCGTCGCGTTGGCTCCCACCCTTCCGGTGAGAGGAAACACGACTCATGACTCTGGCACCCCCAGCGCCACCCACCAGCATCGACCGGCTCGGTGAGACCACCACTCTTGCCGTGTCCTATCTCCGCGTCTCCACCAAGGAGCAGGCTGAGCGCGGTGGCCGTGACGAGGGATTCTCGATCCCCGCGCAACGCGATGCGAACCTCCGCAAGGCCCGTGATCTGAACGCGATCGTCGTGGAGGAGTTCATCGACGCAGGCGAGTCCGCACGCAAGGCCGACCGGCCAGAGCTGATGCAGATGATCGAGTACGTCAAGACCCACCAGGTCGCGTACTGCATCGTCCACAAAGTCGACCGGCTCGCCCGCAACCGTGCCGACGACGTAGCGATCCACCTCGCGCTCAAAGACGCCGGCGTGATCCTCGTGTCCGCGACCGAGAACATTGACGAGACCCCGTCAGGGATGCTGCTGCACGGCATCATGTCCACGATCGCGGAGTTCTACTCCCGCAACCTCGCCAACGAGGTTGCCAAGGGCATGACCCAGAAAGCCGCCACCGGCGGCACCGTCGGTCGCGCCCCCATCGGCTACCTCAACGTCCACAAGCGCGACGAGCTCGGCCGCGACATCCCCACCGTGATCCCCGATACCGACCGCGCTGCTTTGGTGCGATGGGCGTTCGAGGCGTACGCGACGGGGAACTACTCGACCTCGATGCTGCACAGCGAACTTGTCGACCGGGGCCTCACGACCGTGCCGACCCCGAAACGGCCTGCGAAGGCGCCGGGACTGTCCACGATCCAGCAGATGCTCTCCAACCCGTACTACAAGGGCGACGTGATCTTCCGTGGCGCCCGCTACGACGGACTCCACGAACCGCTGGTGAGCGCGGAGCTCTGGTACCGGGTGCAGAACGTCCTCACCGCGCACCAGGTGTCCGGGGAGAAGACCCAAACCCACGAGCACTACCTGAAAGGCTCCGTGTACTGCGGCGACTGCGGCTCCCGTCTGATGGTCACCCACGCAAAGAACGGCAAAGGCATCGTCTACCCATACTTCATCTGCGCAGGCCGACACTCCAAGCGCACGAACTGTGTCCGCCAGGCCATGCCGATCGAGCACATCGAACGACAGGTCGAGGACTACTACCGGCGCGTGCAGATACCCGAGCACATCGTCACCGCCCTGCGGCACATGCTCGTGCGCCAGTTCGATGACCTCCACGCCGCGAACAAAGCAGAACGGCACACCCACGCCGTCGAGCGCGACCGGCTCCGCGGCGAACGCCGAAGCCTGCTCCACGCCCACCACGCCGGCGCCGTCCCGCTGGACCTCCTCATGGAAGAACAGGACCGCATCGCACGCCGGCTCGCGTTCCTCGACGCGCAGATCGACGCAGGCCAGATCGAGTACGACCAGGCCAAAGCGCACCTCGAAGACTGCCTCGCCCTCGCTGGTGACATGCACGCGATCTACATGAGCATCGATGACTCACTCCGACGCATCTGCAACCAAGCATTCTTCGAGCGCATCCACGTCTACGAGGTCGAGAACGCCGACCGGGTGGAAGCGGAACCGGGTGAACCGTTCGACACGCTGCTCGATCCGGCAGTCCACGCGGCAGCGCTGGCCTATGAGGCCAGCGTGCGCGCGGGGGAGGATGTCAAACCTGCGGATGTCGCAAGTTTGAACATCGACACTTGGGTGGGCCCCGTCGGGCTCGAACCGACGACCGGCGGATTAAAAGGGCGGACCCGGTCCCCTTACAAGGCGAATTTCCTTGCCCCTCAATCCCTCCCTGAACCGCTACCGGCCCCTCAGGACGGGCTTTGACCGCGTGTACCCGGCCAATATCCGGCCATCGCCTCCTCACCCCGAACTCCAAGCCGGCAGGCCTGACAGCACCCGCGGCGATCGAGCTGAGGGCGTACAGCTGGGCATGCCGAGCGTCAGGCGAGAGCAGACGCCGCGGCCATCGTCTGCCCGCACCGGCGGCCCCGTGCGCGCCGGGCATCTGGACCGACCCCCGGGCGAGATCGCTGTCGCCCGCCATGCCCACATCCGTGCCCGGCGCGCCGAACGCAACCAGGGGCAGACGGCCGCGTCTGCGCCGAGCCGCCACGGCGTTCTCGAAGGCGGCCTCCATTCATTGCGGCCGCGCGCCCTGAGAGCCCCCTGTGGGGCCGCGTCACTTCGCCCAATGACGCGGCCCCGATAGGGACTGGAACACTGAGCGCATGCTTCTCGGTGGTGTGCAGATTCCCGCGGCGGTTATCTCAGCGTGGGAGGAAGGGCGCTTGGTGCTGTTTACGGGCGCAGGGGTGTCGATGGCTGCGCCATCGGATCTGCCGAGCTTCCTTGGACTGGCGAAGGAGGTCGCTGAGCGACTCCAGTCACCTCTGAACCCCACGAGTATGCAGTGGACATCTCAGCTCGACACGTTCATGGACGTGCTCGACCAGGGCGAAGGCGCTGACGTCCACGGGCATGTGAAGCGCATCGTGACGCGGGACGGGTCCTTGCCCAACCTCAACCACGACGCGCTGGCTCGAATCGCGACGAAGTTCACCACAAGGGTGGTCACGACGAACTACGACCGCCACTTGGAGGGGAGGCTTCGCGAGTACGAGAACCCAGAGCATCCACTCGAGGTCTTTCGTGCGCCGGCAATGCCGCTCGGACACGACTTCGAAGGGCTGGTGTATCTACATGGGTCGGCGCAGGACGACGCGCGGCGTTTGGTCGTGACCGACAGGGACTTCAGCGGCGCCTACTTCCACAGCGCGTGGGCGGCCCGATTCCTGGAACGGATGTTCCACGAGTACGTAGTCCTCTTTGTCGGGTACAGCCACTCGGACGTCGTCATGAAGTACCTAGGCCTCGGCTTAGGACCCAAGGCGCAGCGGTACGTGCTCACAGATAAACCTGATGACGCGATCTGGGATCGTCTGCTCATCACAGCGGTCGAGTATCCGGAGGGTGAGCACGAGGCATTGACCCGATGCCTCGTCGCGTGGGCGGATCACGGAGACAGGGGACTGCTGGACCATCGGCAGCGAATCCGCGAACTGGTGTCGACCGCGGCCGAACCGGACCCGGATGAGCTTTCCTATCTGGAGGATTCGCTCCGGCGCGAGGACCGGGTCGACTTCTTCTGCGAGTTCGCATCGGACAACGTCTGGTTGCGCTGGGCTGCCACGCAGGAGCCGTTCAAGAGACTGTTCGACCGGGCTGCCCAGCCGAGCAAGGTGACCGACCGACTCGCGTACTGGTTCGCGGACCAGTACGCAGTCCGGGACGACGCGGACATTCACGACGAACATCGGCAGAGCGCTTTGGCGTGGACAACGTTCGCTGAGGCCGGTGGGATTCTCAGTTCAGCGGCATGGAACGCGGTGGCGCGGAGCTTGCACGCGTTCAAACATCCCCGGCCGGCGCACGTTCTCCGGTGGCTGTGGGTCCTCATGGACCAAGAGCACTCCGGCTGCGTACCGGACTTTCTCGACTACGCGCTCCGGTGGGCCAACGTGAGCGAAGACCAGGACTTAGCGCTGGCGCTCTTGGCGCATCTGATGGATGCCTACCCGGCCCCGGAGAGCGGATGGGGCAACATGCGGATGGGTGTGAAGACTCGTGGCAAGCTGCACTGGCTCGATGAGGCCTGGGAGAAGCAGTACCGCTCTGACATCGAAAGGCTGGCGCCGGTTGTGCTCCCGGTCGTCGAGGCAGCTCTCCTGAAGCATCTGAACCTCGAGGCCCAACTCGGGCCTGAACGACGCTCTCTCCGGCGGCGGTCTGCCCTACAGCCCCACGTGCAAGACAACTACCGCGACCCGATTGATGCAGTCATCGATGCGGTGCGGGACTCGGCGGTCGCGCTGTGGGCCACCGACGAACAGTCCGTGGGGCGCCTGATCGAACGCTGGCTGGCCAGCGACCACGTGATGCTGCACCGCATCGCCGTGCACGTCGCAGGCGCCGCTCCCGACGCAACCTCAGACGACCTCGTGCGGTTCGTCCTCGATCACGATCTCCAGGCCGGAGAAGGCGTGAGCCAGGAGGTCATGCATCTGCTGGGCAGTGCCACGCCGGGCGCATCATCGGAGCTCGTCGACCGACTGGTGCGTGCCTGGGTCCCGGAGAGCGACAACGAACATGACCTTCACACCGCGTTCTCACGGCTGGAGTGGCTCGAACGCAACAAGGTGGCGAACACCAACCTGGCTGAGGGTCTGGCGGATCTGCGAGGGAAGCTCCCGCGGGGCATTGGTGGCTCGCCATATCCCGGCATGACCAGCTGGATGGAAATCGGCTCCGGCGACGGTCCTCGCCCACTAACGGTGGACGAGTTCGACAAGCGCATCGTGGAGAACCCCGCAGATGCGGTCGAGTTCGTCATGAGCTTCGAGGAGCGCACGTTCCCACGCCCCGGCGAGTCGAGCCGCGAGAACGCTATGGCCATGCTCCGCGAAACCGTGAAGAGCCGCGCATCGGCGGGCCTTGAACTCTGGCCGCATCTGGCGAAGCACCCGGACCTGCAGGGCGCGGTCATCTCTGCCTGGGGTCACGCCGTGGAGCAGGACGACGCAGAGGCCATCATGAACATCCTGGCCAAGATCGAGCTGAAGCCGGTGATTGACGGCGTCGGCCAGTTCTTGATCCACGCCTACCGAAGCGACGGCGCACGGTGGGAGAAGGCGTCGTCCACTGACAAATTCACCGAGCACGCGTGGAACGCGACCCAGACCGACGACGTCTTCGAACCCGGAGCCGCCCACGACGGGGACTGGATCAGCCAAACCATCAACGCGCCTACCGGGCTGTTGATGGAGTTCTGGTTCGAGATGTTCCGTCGCCGCTGGGCGGCCGCAGGCCCCGTGGATGCATGGCGCGGGATCGGCCAATTGGACCGCACGTTCCTCGAGGGCGCACTGGCAGACCGCACCGAACGGGGCGCGATCGCGCTGACCCAGATCGCCGGCCGCCTGCACTTCCTAGACTCCGCCGACAGCGCATGGTGCCGGGCGCACGTCCTGCCCCTGCGGGACTGGTCGGACCAACTCACCGCCGAACCGTTTTGGTGGGGCGTACTGACCTTCGCGCGCTGGAACACCGGCCTGGTCGCGGACGGCCTCCTTGACGGTCTGCTGGAGACGGTCGATCACCTGGATATCTTCGCTGAGGACCAGCGGCACCGGTGGGCGTCGATGCTCGCCTCCATCGCGGTGCGCTGCGAGGCTCCTTCGGCAGACACGTGGGTCGACAAGATGACGAGCAAGGCACGCGTGGATGACCGGGTTCAGTGGCTCGAAAGCGTCGCGGAGGAACTCCGCGAACTCGACGACGATGCCGGTCGCGCAGCTGTGTGGTGGGGGTGGCTGGCTCCGTACTGGCGCCGCAGGACCCAAGGCGACCCGGTGACCCTGGCAAACGACGAAGCTGACGCCTTCGCCGCCTTGGCCCCGAACGTCTCGATCGACGACTTCCCCTCCGCGGTCACCTTGGTCCTCGCCACTAACGCGGGCCTCGGCCCTTACGCTGACGTGTCTCGTTATGTATCCGACAGCCTCCAAACAACTCAGCCGAGCGAGGTCGGCCGCTTCCTCACACACCTGATGAAGAACACGTCAGCTCCCTTCTACGGGCACTACGACCTCGGGCCCAAGTTGCAGTACCTGGTCACCACTCCGGGCAACTGGGACGCTCTTCGCGAGGCCGCACTGCACTTGGGCATCAGGCTCGATTGAGGTGCCGTCCCACATAAGGCACCGCTATCGCGTGGCCCGTCAAGGGGCCTTCCTGCCCAGGCGGAGCGGTGTCGGCGACGGAGGCCGGGACGTTAAGCCCGGGAGGACAACACTCTGGTCAAGCCGGCCCCGTCCTGACGCGCCCCACACCGCCGCCAAGTCGGGCGCCCGCGAGCCCCTCCTCGTGCTCTCGCGTACTCGGCCACACCGGCCATGACGGAACCAGAAAAGGTATGTTCATCCACTTCGGGGTCCCACGTCTTGGATCTCGGACACGGTCGCCGCGTGAGCCGCTGGGGCCCGTCGGACGGCACCGGAGAGGATGAGTCGGCCGGTGTCAGACAGGGGGCCGAGGGAGCCGGTGGCTGCGGCGGCGAAGGTGGCTGTGTGTCCGGCCTCGCGCAGGTAGGGCACGAGGCGGACGGCGATTATGACGGCGGTCGCATGGGTGGCGAACGCCGCGGCACAGCGGCGGAATGCCGCTTGGCCGGGGCCTACGACGCGGTCGCACTTCAGCGTCTCGTCAGCGAGCGGGGACATACCCTTCAGGCATGCTCTCCCACGATGAGATCCGCGGCCTTCCCTTGCCCGATCTAAGTCTGAAACTTCTCGCATCTCTGGCGCGCGAGCAGGCCAACTTCAACAACCTGATTCAGGGGTTACGCAATGCCGGCGGGTATGGGGCCGCTCAGCCACCCGACATGGATTCGCTGCTCGCGCGCTTGTCGGACGCTTGGGCGTGGCTAGAGGCGCACGCACTGATCGGGCCGTCCGCGCAGAATCCGCAGGGTGGCATGTGGCAGCGTCTTACGGCCCTCGGCCGTGAGGTTATCGAGGACCCGAACGCTGTGGCGAAGGTGTGGGCGGCGGATCGTCTCGCGGGTGAGCTTCACCCTGCCTTGTCCCCCGCCCGCTCGAACTTCGCGCTCGGAGACTTCGAGACTGCCGCCTTTGCGGCGATGAAGGCGGTCGAAGTCGAGGTGCGCAGGGTGGCGGGCCTGCCGAACGAGCTCCTGGGTGTTGCGCTCATGCGCAAGGCGTTCAGTCCAAAGGACGGTGCGTTGAGGGACCCCGGGGCCGAGGGCGGCGAACAGCAGGCGACAGCCGACCTCTTCGCCGGCGCCATCGGCGCCTACAAGAACCCTGCCAGCCATCGCACGGTCAGCTTCGATGACCCGGTGGAGGCGGCCGAGGTGATCCAGTTGGCGGATCTTCTACTTCGTATCGTGCAGCGAGCACAGGCACGGAGAAGCGGGTAGAGCAACAACGCGGACCGGTCGGGCGGTTTGAGTGTCGGGTCCCTGGTCTACGGTGCGATGACTAGCAAGACGACGTGCGGGGGAAATGTGGCCATTGTCGACACGCTGATCGGTACCGCAATCGGTGGGCTTATCACCGGGCTCGTGGCGTGGACCACGTTCCGCAGCGAAAGCGCACGGCAGCGACTTGAGCGACGGCGTCAGCACTTGGAGGAACTCGCCGTTGAGGTGCACCGGACCGCAGGGGAGCACGGGCTGGCGCTGTCGACGAACCGGTTCGACATGACACAGGGGCAGCGGCTGTTGTTCCTAAGCACCCTGCTCATGGCTCGATCGACTGACCTAGCCCCGCACCTAGCTTCCTTAGTCGAGAGTTTTGTTGGCCGACTGTTCGGAGAGCAATTCGGGGCACTGAAGAAGGCAGCGAAACCACAGGACCAAGAGCCTGCCAAGGGCCGGGAACTCCGACTTGAGTTAGTGGACTGGCAGCCGACTGCAATAGCGGCTTGGGCACTATCCGGGGCGACCCTGGACTGGCTCCGCGACCCGGAGGCCTTCGAAAGAAGGGCGCGACCCGCCTCGTGGTACCTAAGCACCGTGGAGGAAGAGGGGCTGCAGGATGTGCTCAAGGCAGCCAGCGAGGAGCTGGGGCTCTAACGGCAGCGCCAGCGCCGCGGGGGGTTTCCGCGGGGGACGACTCTCCGACTGGCTCTAGACGGGCGGAGAGGAGGGGGTGACTGCCAGGGAGGCGCGGGCTTTGGCGAGCCAGCGTTGGCCGGTTCGCGGTGTCGCGGGCCAGCCTCGATGGGTGAAGGCGTCGGCGACGTCCTGTCCGCTGACGGTGTCGTCGCGTCGGACGAGGGCGACGGCGACTGCCAGGCGGGCGGCCGGGTCGTCGGCCGAGGGAGAGGTGTCGGTGGTGTCGAGCTCGCTGTCGCGTGGGGTGTCCGCCGAGACGCGGGGGAGCGGGGTCGGCTCGGGCGTGAGCTGTGCGTCGAGGTGGTGGACTCGGCCGACCTCTGTCAGCCACAGCGACAGCTGTCCGGACAGTCGGTGGTCGGTGGCGGGGACGTGTCGCAGCAGCGCGCGGTGGCGTCGGTCGAGGCGGCGGCGGGCGCGAAGTGCGGCGCGTGATGCCGGGCGGGCCTGTCGGGTGCGCTGCAGGTCGAGCGCGGCCGTGGCGACGGCGAGCATGAGCCGGTGTCGTCTGGCTTCGGGGCGTGTCGGTGCGCTGTCGCTGCTGTGTCGGTCGCCGGTCAGGATGCGGTGCCAGAGCCACGCCGCGACCAGGGGCGCGGCGACACGGACGGCGGCCGCGAGGGCGGAGCGCGCGTCGAGCTGCCAAGTGGTGACGCCGTGGGCGTCGGGCTGTCCGACGAGCTCGTGCGCCGCGGAGAAGGAGCCGCTGACGGTGGAGAACACCCACGTGGAGATCAGGTCGGCTCGCGCGGACCGGCCGCGTAGGACGGCGGATCGGGCCAACAGCGCGGAGGAGACGAGCGCGAGCTCGAGGAACACGGCCAGGGCGACGGCGACAGCGGCGGTCAGGCGCAGCACGTCGATGCCGACCGAGATCATCCCTTGGGCGGACAGCAGTGTCGGCATGACCGCCGCCGCGGCCGTCAAGGTGACGGCAGCGGCATCAGTGGGCACCCGGTCGGGGTGGCGCTGGGACTGAGGGTGTCGGGCTTTCTCGGACATGTGGTGCCTCCTGACCGGACAGGTCTCGATAGGTCTGTCGCTCCATAGGGCCCGAAGGGCAGTTGAGCCGGCACACGGTCGGAGCGACCTGTGGATAACCCGGCTGACCCGGGCGGCCCTGTGGAACGGTCGATCTCGACGAGCGCATCCGGCCGTTGTGTGGTGGGCTGGGCGCGGCAGACAGCGAGTAGGCCCGTTCTCCACCATCCGAGCGGGCCCGCGCCGAGCTCCGGGAGGGCCGAAGCAGCGATTCGACAGGTGCCGTATCCACGTACCGCTGCCCGTGCGAGCAGAAATCCCTTGGACCAAGGTGATCGCCCGCAGGAACATCCCCGCCTTAGGCCACATGAGACCTGAAGGAGATGCCATGACCATCCACGCCCGACGGGCCGTCGTCGGAGTCGCGATCGCCGCCGTCCTGGCGACCGCGGCGTGCACGAACCCGGAGGCGCCGTCGGCGACCACGACTGCGCCGCCGCCCACCGCTACGCCAACGGCCATGACGTCGTCGACGACCGCCGCCGATCCACAGCTGGCCGGCGCGGAGGCTGCCGTCGCGAGACTCTGGGGCTTGGTTGATGCCTTGGGCGCCGACCCGAAGCGGAGCCTGGACGAGCTCACGACTGTCGCGCGGGACCAGAGCCTGGAGACGTGGCGGGAGCTGCTGACCCAGCGGCGTCGTCAGGGACACAGACAGATTGGCAGCACGACGATCGTCTCCTCTGAGGCGGCGTCCACTGGCGGCAAGCTCACCGTCGACACGTGCATCGACGTGAGCAAGACGAACCTCGTCGACAAGGACGGCAAGTCCGTCGTCGCAGCGAACCGCTCGCCTCGAGTGCGCTACACCTTCGTGGTCGAGCGGGGGACGGACGGCGCGTTCTACGTGATCAAGGACGAGGCGGTGGAGACATGCTGACACGTGCCTCCCTGATTCCCACCGTTGCCTTGGCGTTGAGCCTGCTCGCCGCTTCGCCTGCATCAGCAGCGGATCCGGTGACATGCCCGCCACCGTCGAAGCTGGACCCCCAGAGTGGTGTCTGCACCATCGTTGTCACCGACCCGGGAGACCCGAAGTCGCCACGACCCGGAGGTGGTGGCGGGCAGAGCGGCGGCGGGGGCCCCAAGGCGTGTGTCAACGCCAACGGAGACGAGCTGCCGTGCCGGGACGGCGCGTCGTGGTGGAGCAACAGCTGGGGCTGCTACGTCAAGCCGGTGGCCCCGCAGCCACCGAAGAGCGACCCGCGCTGGTCTGGGCACACGGACGGCGCGATCTACGAGTGCTATGACCCGCTCGTGGCCGCCATCGGCGGCATTGCGATCACGTACCGCTGGGCGGTGACCCCGCCTGCCGGGCCTGCCGCCCCGCCGGACCCGCGGGTGCTGGCGCGGTCCGCGATCGCGCAGATGCGGCTGCGGGCTGTGTCGATCGGGATCGTGCCCGAGCCGGTGGCCGGCAGGGTCGGGATCATCGGCATGCCGACCTGGATGTGGGTCCAGGACCCCGGCCGGTCGACGCTGGGGCCGATCACCCGCACCGCGTCGGCGGGCGGGTTCTCGGTGACCGCCGTCGCCAAGGCCGATCGGGTCGTCTGGCAGATGGGCGACGGCTCCGTGGTGACCTGCCGGGGCGCGGGCACCCCGTACGCGGACTCCGCTGGCCGCCAGTCCAGCCCGGACTGCGGGCACAGCTACACCCGCCAAGGCGCCTACACCGTCCGGGCCACCTCGTACTGGACCGTGGACTGGTCCGGCATGGGTCTGTCCGGAACCATCCCGCTGAACTTCACACAGACCACGACCATCACGATGGGCGAGGCCCAGGTGCTGTCGCAGTAGCGCCAGCCGATCGGGGGATCATGTCGACACTGAACAGCACGCACACCGCAACCACCACACCCGCAATGGGCCCGGCCGGCCGGTCAGGAGCAGCCCCCGTTGGGGCGCCGATCGCGCCGCCACCGAAGCTGCGCCGAAGGCCGATGCTCGTGGTCGCCTCCATCGCGGCGATCTGCCTGGGCGCGCTGCTCGCCGTGTGGGCGTACACCTCGACGAGCACCGCCCGGGAGGTCGTCGCGGCCCGCGCGACGGTCCAGCGCGGCGAGGTCATCGACCGCGACGACCTCATCGTCGTGCGGGTCAGCCTCGACCCGGCCCTGAACCCGGTCCCAGCCTCCGCCCTCGACAGCCTGGTCGGGCAGCGCGCCGCCATGGACCTACCCGCAGGCGGGCTCGTCACCGCCGACGCGGTCACCGCGACAGTCCTTCCCGGCAAGGGCAGCTCGGTCGTCGGCGTCTCGCTGCCGCCGGCGCTGCTGCCCGGCGAGCCGCTGCAGGCCGGCGACCACGTCCGAGTCGTCGCCACGCCGGGGCAGCAGGGCGACGTCGCAGAGGGCGAGCAGCGGTCCATCGCCGCCACCGTCGTCGGCGTGCACCCGGACGCCCAGACCGGGCAGACGGTCGTCAGCGTGCAGGTGCCGTATGCCGCGGCCGCCGAGCTCGCCGCCCGCGCCGCGACCGGGAAGGTCGCCCTCGTCCTCGACTCGCGGGAGCGCTGAGCCGTGGCGCTGATCGTGCTGACCTCAGCCTCCGGGTCCCCCGGGGCCACCACCACGGCCGTCGGCCTGGCGCTGGCCTGGCCCCGCCCGGTCGTCCTCGTCGAGGCCGACCCGACCGGCGGGTCCCCGATCCTGGCAGGCTACTTCCGCGGCACCATCGCCCCCGGCCGCGGCCTGATAGACCTCGCGCTGGCCCACCGCGACGACCACGTCGAGGCCGCGCTGCCCGGCACCCTCATGCCCATCCCCGACCCCGCCCGCGAGCACGAGGCGTGGCTGCTGCCCGGTATCCGCAGCCACGCCCAGGCCCGCAGCCTCACCCACGTGTGGGAGCCCCTCCGTCACGCTTTTCATGCGCTCGAGCGCACCGGCCAGGACGTCATCGTCGACGCCGGCCGGCTCGGCCTGACCGGCTCACCCGAGCCCCTCATCCGCGGCGCCGACCTGACCTTGCTGACCGTCCGCACCGACCTGGTCTCCCTGTCCGGCGCGAAGTCGTGGGCGCAGACGCTGCGCGAAGACCTCGAGACCGGCGGCGCCTCCGGCGCGCTCGGCCTCCTGCTCGTCGGGGACAAGCGCCCGTATGCCGCCGCCGACGTCGCAAAGGTCCTCGGCCTTCCCGTCGTGGCCGGGATCGCCTGGGACCCGGCCGCGGCCGCCGTCCTCTCTCACGGCGCGCCCCCGCCGCGGCGGTTCGAGTCCAGCCCGCTCGTGCGGAGCCTCCGCGCGGCCCGCGCCGCGATCGAGGCGACCATCACCGCGAGCCGGGCCACCGTGGCACCAGCCAGCCACGTCCACGACGACGCGGTCGAGGGGGTGGCCCGATGACCCAGCACAACGGCACACGCCCCATCGATGCAGCTTCAGGCACTGGGGCCTCTGACCCGACGAGCCTGCCCCTCTTCGCCCCAGCAGTCGCGGGCCCGGCGCGTCCGGGGCGGGAGCGGTCCAAGTTCCGCCTCACCCCAACTGACCTTGACCCTGCAACGCCGCTACCGGCGGATCTCACTGTCCACCAGACGTACACGCAGCCCGTCGCCCCTTCATCTGGGGCCGGCGCGGATGCGGGGTCCGCGGGGCTCGACTGGGCGCTGGTCGCGGCGTTCCGGTCGCAGGCCTCCGAGCAGCTGAGCGCCGCCCTCGGCGGTGACCGCGGACGGCTCGACCGCCAGGCGCAGCGCGAGCTCGGCCGCTCGATCATCCTCGAGCTGCTCGAGACCGAGGCCGCCGAGCAGGTCTCCGCCGGCCGGGACCCGTGGACCCCGCACGACCAGCAGGCCCTCGCGACCGCGGTCTTCGACGCCCTGTTCGGCCTCGGTCGCCTCCAGCCGCTCGTGGACGACGACCGGGTCGAGAACATCATCATCACCGGCCACGACACGGTCCGGCTCGAGCTGACCGACGGCACCCTGCTGCCCGGACCACCGGTCGCGGACAGCGACGACGAGCTGATCGACTTCCTCGTCTTCCTCGCCTCCCGCTCCGAGGTCAACGCCCGCCCGTTCAGCGAGGCCCAGCCGAGGCTGCACCTGCGCCTCGACGGCGGCGCCCGCCTCGCCGCCGCCGCGTGGGTCACCCCCCGTCCGTCGGTCGTGATCCGCCGGCACCGGCTGCGACGGGTCACCCTCGCCGACCTCGTCGACCGCGGCACCCTCACCCCGCTCGCCGCGTCGTTCCTGGCCGCCGCGATCCGCGCGCGCAAGTCCGTCGTCGTCGCCGGCCCCCAAGGCGCGGGCAAGACGACGATGGTGCGGGCCCTGTGCGCGGAGATCCCCACGCATGAGGCGATCGGCACCTTCGAGACCGAGTACGAGCTGCACCTGCACGAGCTGCCCGACGTGCACCCGATCGTCCACGCGTGGGAGGCCCGCCCCGGATCCGGGGAGCGCGGCCCGGACGGCCGGCAGGCCGGAGAGTTCAGCATCGACGAGGCCCTCTACGACTCCTTCCGGTTCAACCTCTCCCGCCAGATCGTCGGAGAGGTCCGCGGCCGGGAGGTGCTGGCGATGATCAAGGCGATGGAGTCCGGTGCCGGGTCGATCTCGACCACCCACGCGGCCACCGCCGAGGCCGCGCTGCGCAAGCTGGTGACCTGTGCGATGGAGGCCGGCGCGCACGTCACCCAGGACTACGCCACCCGTGCCGTCGCCGAGAACATCGACCTCGTCGTCCAGCTCCACCTCGACACCACCCCGCTGCCCGACGGGACGGCGCGCCGCGACCGGTGGGTCTCCGAGATCCTCGCGGTCACCCCGGGCGAGCGGGAGAAGGGCTACGCCACCACCCACGTCTTCACCCCCAGCGGCACGGGGCAGTCAGAGCAGGCCGGCCCGGCGGTGCCGGGCGTCCTGCCGGACGAGTACCGGGCCCTCGAGCGGTACGGGTTCGACCTGGCTGGGTTCTACGCGCAGGCCGCCCACCACCCGCCCCACCATCAGCCGGGGGAGGCGGCGTCATGACCCCCGCCGTGCCCGCCCTCGCCGGCGCGCTCGTCGTCGCCGGCCTCATCGGCCTGGCCGTCGGCGCGCGGCGGCGGGCCGTGCGGGACCCAGCCCAGCGGCATCCGACCACCCCGCTGGTGGCGAGACTGGCCCACCTGACCCGGGTGAGCCGGCGGACCCGGCTGCTGCTGGCAGTCGGAGCCCTCGCCGGAGCCGCCGTCGCGCTCTGGACCGGGTGGCTCATCGCCATCGTGCTCGCACCAGCCGCCGTCGCGGGCGTGCCGGTCCTGCTGTCGCCGCCGGCGTCGACCGCGCGGATCGACCGGCTCGAGGCGATGGAGGAGTGGACCCGCTCCCTGGCCGGGGTGCTGACCGTCGGCGTCGGGCTCGAGCAGGCCCTGATCGCCACGCTGCGCTCCACCCCGGCCGCGATCCGCCCCGAGGTGTCCCGGCTCGTCGCCCGGCTGCGGGCCCGCTGGTCCACCGAGGACGCGCTCCGCGCGTTCGCCGACGAGCTCGACGACGCCACCGGTGACCTTGTCGCAGCCAACCTCATCCTCGGTGCTCGCCGCCGCGGCGCCGGGCTCGCGTCGATCCTCGAGAGCCTCGCCGAGTCCGTCGCCGCCGACGTCCGCGCCCGCCGCCAGATCGAGGCCGACCGCGCCAAGCCCCGCGCCACCGCGCGCTGGGTCACCATCATCACCGTCAGCGTCCTCGCGGTCCTGGCCCTGACCGGCAGCTACATCGAGCCCTACGGCACCCCGCTCGGGCAGGCGCTCCTGGCCCTGCTCCTGTCTCTGTACGTTCTCACGCTGGTGTGGATGCGCCGGATGGCCACCGGCGCGGCCCTGCCGCGCTTCATCGGCACCCCGGCCCGCGCCCACGACACGGGGGTCCGGCGATGACCGGGCTGCAGCTCGCGCTGGCCGCCGGGGCCCTCGTCGGGCTCGGCGCGGCGCTGTTGCTGTGGCGGCTCGTCCCGGCCGAACCGGACCTCGCCGACGTGCTCACCCGCCTCGCCCCAGGACGGCCCACCCGCCCCGGCACCCACGGTGGGGACGGCAGCCCTGGCGCGCCGGCGGACGGGCGGGAACGGCTCGGGGTGTGGGCGATGCGGACCCTGCCCGCCGCGGCCTGGGCACGGACGCCGACGCGTGAGCTGGCGATCCTGCGGATGCCGATCGCCCGGTTCTACGGGGAGAAGGTCCTCTACGCCGTCGTCGGCCTGCTCATCCCGCCGGTGCTGGCCGCGTTCTTCGCCCTCATCGGCCTGCCCCTGCCCGTCGCGGTCCCCGCGCTCGGCACGCTCGCGCTGGCCGCGGTCATGTTCTTCCTGCCCGACTACAACGTCCGCGACGACGCGAAGAAGGCCCGCGCCGAGTTCGCCCGCGCGCTCGGCGCGTACATCGACCTAGTGGCGCTGGAACGCAACAGCGGCAGCGGGTCCAGGCAGGCGATGGAGGTCGCCGCCGCGGTCGGGGACAGCTGGGTGTTCCGCCGGCTGGGGGAGGAGCTGGCCCGGTCCCGCTGGTCCGGGCAGGCGCCGTGGGAGGCCCTGCACGCCCTCGCCGACGAGCTCGGCCTGCCCGAGCTCGACGAGCTGGCCGACATCATGCGCCTCTCCGGGGAGCAGGGTGCCCAGATCTACAGCAACCTGCGCGCCCGCTCGGCCAGCATGCGCGCCGCGATGCTCAACGCCGAGCTGGCCAAGGCCAACGAGGTCGGCGAACGCATGTCCATCCCGATGAGCTTGCTCGGGGTCATCTTCCTGGCCATCCTCGTCGCCCCCTCCCTGCTGCGCGTCCTCGGAGGTGACGGCCCCTGACCACCCCGCCACGGCATCGCCGCCCGGCCGCGCTGCACCGCAACGGAATCCGTACACCCTGACGTCCTCAAGCCCGCTTCCACGCAAGGAGCACCACCATGAACCTCAACAGCCAGAACCAGATCATCGGCCGGCTCGCCGCCACCCTGCACACCCTCGGCGGACGGCTCACCGACCACCTCGCCCACCAGCTCGACGGACAGTGTGACCGGGTCCGTTCGCTGCGCCGTCCGCACGGTCCCGGCGACCGCGGGTCGGTGACCATCGAGCAGGTCATCTGGGCCGTCGCCGTCATCGCCATCGTCGGGATCGTCGTCGCCGCGGTGAAGTCCTACGTCGCCACCCAGGCCGGCAACATCCGCTGACGGTTCCCGCCATGACGCGCTCCACGCCCCGCCCGAGACACCGGTCGGATCCCCAACGGGGACGGAGGCCGCGGGTCGCTGGGCGCCGCCTGCCCGAAGGTGGCCGCGAGGGCGGGTCCGCGTCGATCCAGATGGTGTTCCTGCTGCCGGTGCTGTTCTCGGTGATGTTCCTCGGCATGCAGGCCGCGCTCTACTACCACGCCCGCACCGTCGCGATCGCCGCCGCGCAGGAAGGCGCCCGCGCCGCCGCCGCCGAGACCGGCACCACCAACCAGGGCACCCGGGCCGCCCTCGACTTCGTCGCCGACGCCGGCGGCGACAACGTCCTGACCGGCGTCGTGGCCAGCGGCGCCCGAACCGTGACCACGGCCACGGTGACGGTCCGCGGCCGATCCCTCAGCGTCATCCCCGGCTGGGCTCCGCTGCTCGAGCAGTCAGCCACTGCGCCCGTCGAACGGCTCACCCGATGACCAGCCACCGACGGGTTCGCCGGCGAGCCCGAGACGATCGGGGATCGGCGGCCATCGAGGCCGCCATCGGCGTACCCGCGTTCCTGCTCTTCGTCGGCCTGATCATCTTCGCCGGCCGCGTCGCCGTCGCCCACCAGGCCATCGAGTCCGCCGCAGCCTCCGCCGCCCGATCCGCGTCCATCGCCCGCACCCAGCAGGCCGCCGTCGCCGACGCACACTCGGCGGCCGCCGGCAGCCTGACCGACCAGGACGTCCACTGCGTCACCCAGCAAGTCCACGTCGACGCCTCCGGGTTCGGCGCCCCGGTCGGCACCCCCGCGACGGTCACCGCGACCGTCAGCTGCGTCGTCGACCTGGCCGACCTCGCCGTCCCCGGCGTGCCCGGCACCAGAACCGTCACAGCCACCATGAGCTCGCCCATCGACACCTACCGGGAGCGATGACCATGCACCCGCCACCGACCAGGCCGCAGAGACCGTCCCGTGCCGCACCCCCTCGGACGCCGCGGCCGCGCTCCCTGATGGCCGGCGGGCAGGCGGAGCAGGGCTCGATCAGCATCTGGATCGCCACTGCAGGGCTCGTCATGATCATCCTCGTCGGACTCGCCGTCGACCTCGGCGGACAGGTCCACGCCCAGCAGTACGCCCGCGACATCGCCGCCCAAGCCGCCCGCGCCGGCGGCCAGCAGCTCCAAGCCTCCCTCGCCGTCCGCGGCCTCGCCGTCCAAGCCGACCCCGGCCCGGCAGTCGCGGCCGCCCGCGACTACCTCGCCGCAGCCGACGTGACCGGCACCGCCAGCCTGCGCGGCGGCGACACCGTCATCGTGACCACCACCGCGACCTACGACACGACGTTCCTCGGCCTCATCGGCATCAACCAGCTGACCGTCACCGGCGCCGCCGAGTCCCGCATCGCCCGCACCCTAGGAGGCGTCGAACGATGACCCAGCAACCGATGACCACCCCGGCCTCCTCGACGGTACGGGCCCGACTGACCGGGCTCGCCGCCACCCTCGCCGTCCTCGCGATCCTCGGCGGGCTGCCCGCGGTGCTTCTCGCCGTCGGCGGGATCCCGAACCGCCTCCCGTCCCTCGATGACCTCACCGGTGCCCTGACGCGCCCGGACGACGGCACCCTGGCCGTCACCGCCTTCGTGATCCTCGGCTGGCTCGCGTGGGTCGTCCTGGCCGGGTCGATCCTCACCGAGGTGGCCGCCGCCTTGCGCGGCCGCACCGTCCGGCCGCTCCCCGGCCTGGCCCTGCCCCAAGGGGCAGCCCGGGTGCTCGTCACCGCCGCCGCGCTGCTGTTCGTGTCCACCCCGCTGGCGACACCCGCCGCGGCAGCCGCCACCGGCACGACACCCACGACGCCGGCCGCGACAGCGACGACCGGATACCCGAGCAGCGGCTCCGGTGCGACGACAGCAGAGCCGTCGATGTCCGCCATGGTTCAGACAGCCAACGGGACCTTAGCGGCCGGGGCAGACCCCCGAACCGGGCCAGCGACACAGGTCGGCGACACCCCGGACGCCCCCATGACAGGGACTGCGGACAGCGTCGCCCGCCGGCGACACGTCGTGCGACAGGGCGACTCCCTCTGGTCCATCGCCGAGGAACACCTCGGATCCGGACGCCGCTACCCCGAGATCGCAGCCCTCAACCGCGACATCCTCGGCGCCCGCCCCGACTTCCTGACCCCCGGCACCGCCCTGCGCCTGCCCGCCCCGACACCGACAACCCATGTCACGCACGGGACGACAGAACCGGACGGCGACGCGACAGGTCGCCTGCACGTCGTCCAGCGCGGCGAAACCCTGTCCGAGATCGCCGCGACCGAGCTCGGCGACCCGAACCGATACCCCGAGATCTTCGAGGCCTCCCGCGACACCCCCCAGCCCGGCGGCGCACGGCTGACCGACCCCGACGTCATCGACATCGGCTGGACCCTCACCATCCCCGACACCCCCACCGCAGACGACGGCCGCGACACCTCACAACTCGACCCTCGTCCCGACCGGCGACCCGCCGACCTCAGCACCATCGACAGGCACGACAACGGTGCTACGGCGGACGACAGTGCCGCGACAGCATCCGGGAGCGCGACACAGGAGCCGGCGACAGAGCGACGGAGCGACGACACCACCCCCGACACCGCGAACCCGGCCGGGGCGTCCGCCGCGACACCGACACCCACCCCAAGGACAGCGGCGTCAGCGACAACCCTGCCCGCGGAGTCACCCGCCCCCGCGACGACAGCGGCATCGCGGGCCGACACGCGCCAGACGGCAGCAGACACCGACACCGACATAGAGGACGGCATGGGCGACGGGACCGTCACGCCGGCCTGGCTGCTGACCGGCCTGACCGGAGCCGGCGGCATCCTCGCCGGGTCGATGTTCCTTGCGCTGCGCGCCCGCCGCCGCGCCCAGTTCCGCGCCCGCCGGCCCGGCCGCACCATCGCCGTCCCCGGGCCCGAGCTGGCCCCCGTCGAGAAGACCGTCACCGTCACCGGAGAACCCGCGGCCGTGAAGGTCGAGTGGCTCGACGAGGTCCTCCGTCGGCTCGCCGCCGCCCAGACCGCCACCGCCGAGCCGATGCCACAGCTCGCCGCCCTCCAGCTCGGCCCCACCGAGCTGACACTGCACCTCAGCCAAACTCAGGACGCACCCGCGCCGTGGCGATCGGCAGGAGACCGGCGCTGGCACCTGCCTACGACCACCGGCCCGGACGAAGTCGGCCCCCTCGTGGCCGACCAGCCGGCGCCGTACCCGCTCTTGGTGACTGTCGGCACGGCGGACACCGGCGAGACGTGGCTGCTCAACTGCGAGCTGCTCACGCCCCTGACGATCACCGGCGACCCCACCTACGCCCAGGACCTGGCCCGCTACCTCGCCGCCGAACTGGCCTGCAACCCCTGGTCGCACGGCGTCACCGTGCACTGCATCGGCGTCGCCGAAGAGCTCGCCGCCCTCAACCCCGACCGCGTCCGAGCCCAGCCCACCCCCGACACCGTCGCCGGTGAGGCACTGACCGACGCGACGAGCACCCTGCACCGCGCCAGCGACGCCGCACTCGACGTGCCCACCGCCCGCGCCGCCCAGACCGGCGCGGAACACTGGCACGCGACACTCCTGCTGCTGGACGAGGTCGCCGCACAGGACGCCGCCGTGCAGCAGCTGCGCGCCTTCATCACCGACCACCCGGGCATGACCGCCACCTCCGTCGTCCTCACCAGCCAGGCTGGTGCGACCGATGGCGTCGCGGTGCACGCCACCCCCGAGGGGCGTGTCACCGTCCCGGCTGTCGGGCTCGACCTCATCGCCGTCGGGCTCACCCCCGACGAGGCCAAGGGCTGCGCCGCCCTGCTCGCCCAAGCGGACACCGCCTCCGACGACCCCATCCCGGCAGACCCCGAAGCGCGGGGCTGGCGGGGCCTGGCCGACGAGGCCGGGGCGCTGCGCGTGGAGCACAGCCTCACCCGGGTCAGCCTCACGTCCGTCACCACGGCCGAGGACCGGCCCACCTCCATCCTCGACCTGCGCGACGAGGACTACCTGCAGGTCGCCGCCACGACCACCGAGGACCTCGAGACCCTCGCCGCGGCGGTGACCCCCGAGACCCGCCACCTCGTCGAGGACGCCGACCCGGATCTCGACCGGGACCTGCAGGCCTGGTCCTCCGAGGGCTGCGACCTGCCCCGCCTGACCCTCCTCGGGCCGGTCCGAGCCCGCACCCGCGGGGTCGCGCTGACCAAGCGCAAGCCGTACTACACCGAGCTGCTCGCCTACCTCGCCACCAGGCCCTACGGCGCCACCCCGGACGAGCTCGCCGACGCGTTCTCCCTCACCCCAGCCAGGGCCCGCAACGACGTCAAGATCGTCCGCGACTGGCTCGGGGTCAACCCCCGCACCGGCCGCAAGCACCTGCCCGACGCACGAGAAGCCCCCGCAGCCAAGGCCCGCGGCGTCGGCGTCTACCAGGTCGAAGACGTCCTCGTTGACGTCGACCTCTTCAAACGCCTGCGCCTGCGCGGCGAAGCCCGCGGCGCCGACGGCATGCCCGACCTGCGCCGCGCCCTCACCCTCGTCGAAGGCCGACCCTTCGACCGGCTCCGCCCCGGCGGCTGGTCCTGGCTGCTCGAAGGCGACCGCCTCGACCACCACATGCTCTGCGCCGTCGTCGACGTCGCCCACCTCGTCACCACCCACAGCCTCCAAGCAGGCGACCACCGCACGGCCCGCGCCGCCACCGAGCTCGCATGCCTCGCAGCCCCCTACGAGGAGATCCCCCGGCTCGACCTCGCCGCCGTCGCCGCAGCCGAAGGCCACCACCAAGAAGCCGAACGCATCGCCACCGACGACATCTGCAACCGCACTGACGTCGACGGCGCACCCGACGAGCTCCCCGACCGCACCCAGCGCATCATCGAACGGCACCATTGGCTCAGGTCAGAGCACGCGAGCTGAAACTGCATCTCAGACAAGGCACAGCAGAGAAGACCTGTCCTGGTTTCGCGCGAGTCTCGGATGCCCGCCGGACCAGAACGCCACGACTCGCCTCCCATCTCTTTCGGACGGCGGCTCGGCCGGCAGACGAGACAAGGGCGGCGCCCATCATCAACGTGGGTGACCGAGGGGCCCGCCGGGGCAGCGACGCGAGATCCACGACCGCATCCGGCGCACCCGCGAATACCGCACCCGGCTCGGGACAAGGCCCGCGAGCTGAGGCGCGGCCGCCCCCGCTCCAGTCGAACACCCTGCACACCCGGGACCGGAGCGTACGTCAGCGCATCGCCGACGCCTCCTTCGGTCGCTCAGCGCCCCGGTCCCCCGCCGGCGAGGGGAGGGCGGCACCCAGCATCGTTTGGCCGAAGCCTCGTCCCAGTGGGGAACGCCTTCCTCGGCGGTGTCCGCATTCTGCGACTCCCACTCATGCTGCCTCAGCGGCATGTATGGTCTGAACCGTACCGTTCACTTCAGGCGGGGGCCGCCGGTGAATCCACCTCCTTCCCTGTCCCTTCGGCGCGCCTGCGCTGGAGCGGGTTGGACCTGAACTCAGGAGCTTCCCCATGCCTCATCGACACCCGACTCACCCCCGACCTGCCCTCTCCCGGCTGGCGAGAAGGCCGGCCGTGACCGGGCTGGCAGCTCTCGCCGCGGTCGTGCTCAGTGCCTCGAGCGCGATGGCAGCACCCGTGTCGATCACGTCGGCGGACGAGGTCTACGCATACACCTGGGGCACGGCTCGCGTGGAGATCGCCGGGAACTATGGCGCCCCCCAGGGGTTCGGGCGCAGCGCGCTCGAGGTCGACACCGTCAACGCCACGGACGACGGCGCACACAACGAGGCTGCGGCCGGCCTGTGGTCGCGATTCAGGATCGCAGGGCAGCCCGAAGCCTGGCTGCTCGGGGACCTGACCGAGCTCTCGGTTTGGGCGTACCGCGACGGCAACTCGGTCCACAAGACGCTGCCAACGTTCAAGCTCATCATGGACATCGGCGCTGGTGCCTACCTGGAACTCGAGCTCCGCGCGCAGGACAACCCCCAGCTCGCGATCGGCGATGACACGTGGACGAAGCTCGACCTGGCCGGCGACACGCAATGGACAATGGAGCAGCGCGGCTCGGTCTTCTTCGACTCGCTGTTCCCGGACGCGTCCAAGCAGACGGCCACCCTGCAGGAGATCGCCGAACGCTTCCCATGGGGTAGCGCGTCTCTGCGCGTCGACCTGCTCTATCTCTCGCAAGGCGACGTCTACGGGGGAGCGCAGGCCCCGGGTTCGCTGTACACCGCGTTCGACGGCGCCACCCTCAGCACGGCGACCGGCTCTTCCACCTTCGACTTCGAGGCCGGGGCCGCGAGCAAGGACGAGTGCAAGAACGGCGGCTGGGCGATCGGCAGTACATGGAAGAACCAGGGCGAGTGCATCGCCTCGTTCGTGACCGCTCCCTGACATCCCCGTCGGTCCAGCGGAGTCCCGGCACCGCGGACCGGCGGGGCCGGCAACGGCCGGGCCGTCCGGACGAGCACTCGTCCCCGACGGCCCGGCCCAACCGGCTTCACGAGCCCTCGAGCGCATAGAGTCGGCTCCGACGTCGCAGCCCGGGAGAGTAGGGGGACCGAACGAATGTCGAGCAGGCCAGCCGGGTCACGCGTCGGGGGCTCACTGCCCGACCCGACGGTCGTCGACCGGGTCCTGCACGCCGTCCTCGAGGAGCTGACCGACGCCGGCCGGGACCACCTGTCGATGGACCGCGTCGCCCGGCGCGCGGGCGTGTCGAAGACGACGATGTACACCCGCTGGCGCCACAAGGACGACCTGCTCGTCGACGCCTACCGGCAGGCGTCGCGCCCCTTCCCCACCCTGCAGACAGGCACCCTGCGCGGCGACCTCAACCTGCTCATGCAGACCGTCATCGCCGGAGCCGAAGGCAACCGGTACGCCACCGTCTTGGCCGAACTGCTCGCCGCAGCCGGCACCAACCCGGCGCTACGCCCCGAGCTGCAGAACGTCGCCGACACGTGGAACGCCGGCATCCACGCCATGCTCCAGGCCGGACAGGACCGCGGCGAGCTCGACCCGGACGTCGACCTCGCGCTGCTCACCGACACCCTCATCTCGATCACCATGCGCCGGCTGCTCTTCCGGCTCCAACCCATCGACGACACCCTCCGCGCCGACATCGACGCGCTCGTGTTCCGCGCACCCCCCCGACGCGGCTGACCCGCCACGTCCCGCCCAGAAGGCGGTGACCCGCAGCCGGAGTCCGTAGGCGGAGTCCCTGGAGCGGACTCGGCCCGACTAAGGATCGCGGATCTTGCCCCGCGCCAGTCCTGACATTTCAGGTGCCGCATGACTCAAGATCTCGCGGCGACCCAACACTGTCCTGTTGGCTCTACCTGGCCTGGACAACCAAGCCACATCCCAGAACTTGGGGTACGTGCGCTGACCTGCGCAAACGCCTTCGTACCCCTGTCGTACCCCCGTCGTACCTCCGCCTCCGAGCCGCTGAGGGGGCACGGGTCGGGTGACGCTGGTCGCCGATCTTTCGCCGTGTTCGACACGGCGGAAGGGGATCGGCGATGGGTGTTGCCGAGCAGCTAGGCATCGAGGACGAGGACGGCGAGCTTCTCGCTCTCGCGGCTCGCAGATGGAGGGACTGGGCCCGCGACGACGGGCGGCTCGACCCGGTCACAGACCTCGGGGCTCTCCGGCCCTGGCTGAAACGCGCCACGGAGAGGGATGCTGACGAGGTCCTCCAGGCTTTGGCGAGGCGCGCTGCCATCGACGGGGGTGACGACCGGGCTGCTGCGGCGACGCTTGCGTGGGCGTTGCTGCCGGGCGCGTGTCTGCTCGCGCACCGGCTGCGGACCCTGTCGGAGCGGATCGACGAGGTCGTGGCCGCGCAGCTGTGGCTGGAGATCCGCAGCTTCGCGTGGGAGCGGCTGACCAGGGTGGCCGCCAACATCCTGATGAACACCCGGACCGGTGTCCTGATGGAGTGCGACGCCGCGAGCCAGCTGGCGCGCCATGACCCGACGTGGCACCAGATCTACCAGGTCGAGCCGGACGCGTCGTTCTGGGGGGAGCTGCGCGCCACCCACGCTCAGCCGGAACCCACCGCCGCGGAGGAGCTGCTGGACCTGCTGTCCTGGGCGTGCGACAACCGGGTGATCAGCGACCAAGACCGCAGCCTGCTGCTGTCGCTGGTCGCGGCCGCGGACCGGTCCGACGCGACGACGTACCGCCGCGGCCGCGGCGGCCTGCTGTCAAACGAGCTGTCCGAGCAGGTCGCGAAGGAGTACGGCATCGCCCCGGTGACGGTGCGCCGCCGCGCCGGCCGCAGCATCGAGGCGCTCTCGCAGGTCTGCCAGACCCGACGAATCTCCGCATGAACGGTGACCGCCGCACCCGCCCCGGGCACCTTCGGGTGGTCGAGGTGATCACCGTGACCGACGACAACCGCGACCCGACCCCCGACGCCATCAGGCAGGCGGGGCAGCGATCTACTGCCGATGTCGCTCACCTGTTCGACATCGCCGGCCGGGAGGACGAGGCGATCCGGCTGCTTGACGGGTGCGTCGCACAGCTGCGCGAGGTGCAGCAGGCGAAGGCCGCGTTGAAGACGCTGCCCGCCGCCGACCTGCGCGCCGCCTTGGAGTTCCGCCGCCGCGCATTGGGCGATGAGCTCGCATGACCGCCACCCCGACCCGGACCGCCGACCGCCCGGTCACCGTGGCCGAGCTCAAACGGGCCTGGCGGGCCCTGCAGTCCGACAGCCCCCACGCGCAGGCGTATGCCGCTGGGCTGGCACCCGCCGGCGCGTGGCACCCCCCGAGGGGCCGGATCATCCCGGTGCTCGGCTGCGGCGGTGGTGTCGGCGCCTCCACGACCGCCCTCGCCCTCACCGAGGCCGTGGGTGCGTCGTGTCGGCTCATCGAGTGCGCGCCACCGGCCGCGTCCGGGCTGGCCGGCGCGAGCACCGCCGTGAAGCGGCACGGGTTCGCCGCCGCTTGTTAAACGAACTGCTCCTCGAGGTTGAGTGCAGCGTGGTGGGCGTTCTCGAACGCGATTGGGCTCTGCCAGCCGATCGCCGAGTGAAGCCTTCTG
>NZ_JABEPQ010000008.1 GCF_013041615.1 Knoellia koreensis | reverse complement strand
TCGCGGTCGGCCAGGGCGTTGAGCAGGAGCCGTCCGGCTTCGGCGTGGTCCGGCCGGGTGGAGGTGGCCACGACGATCTGGTCGGCGTGGTCGATCATCCGTAGCCACAGGGCGTCGCCTTCGTCGTTGCCGGAGTCCATGAAGATCAGCCGGTAGTACTTCGCGGCGACGGCGTGCACGGCGTCGAGCTGGTCGGGGGTGAGCTTCTGCTCGGTGGAGAGCAGGAGCGGGTTGGAGCGCAGCACGTCGTACTTGTCGATCGTCTGGTGGTGCACGACCGCGGCCAGGTCGGCCGCTCGCGCACCTGGTGTGAGCAGCTCGTCGGTGCGGGGGATGAGGTCGAGCACTGTCGCGCTGTGGGTGCCGCTCTCGGTGCGCCAGCCCAGCGTGCCTCGGGTGACGTTGTTGTCCCACGCCAGCACTCCTGAGCCGCCAGCTCGCGCGAACATGGCCGACAGCAGGGCAGTGGCGGGCGTCTTTCCCGCCC
The DNA here is from genome assembly GCF_013041615.1 of Knoellia koreensis. GTDB lineage: Bacteria > Actinomycetota > Actinomycetes > Actinomycetales > Dermatophilaceae > Pedococcus > Pedococcus koreensis. Next base: position 37,099 of record NZ_JABEPQ010000008.1, on the reverse strand, counting down.
CGCCCTTGCCGTTGAGGACCGCGATGGTGCGCGGCCCGGGCCAGTGCTGGGAGATGGCCCGCTCGTCCTCCCACTTGGCCACCTCCTCGGCCGTGGGGCCGGACTTGAACCCGAGCCGGGCGAGGAACGCTTGCCAGCCGGTGAGTGGGGGAGCGGTGAGGCGCGCATCGGCCAGGAACGACCGCTCACGCGCCTCACGGCGCGTGGTGACGGCCGGCTCCTCGCCGTGCGTCATGCCACGGGTCCCTGTGGTCGGCTTCGCGCGTGTAGGCACCCATGAGCCGGTGCCGTTAGCGGGCTCGGGAGTCTGCACAGAGACCGGCGAAGGACTGAGTGGGGGAGTGGCCGCGGTGATGGGCTGCACAGAGCCATCTGGGCTCACGCTGAGCCGGTGCTCGGCGTCGGGATCGCGGGCGATGACCTCGACGGGCTGGCCGGTGCGGCGAGCGTGGTCGATGACCAGGCCCACGAGCGCACGGCGGGCTTCCTCGACGCTGCTGGTGCTGACGTGCGCCGGCGGCTGGCCGTCGAGGGTGACGACGCCGGTGCCATCGGGGTTGACGGTGGCGATGTTCTGCATCGGTATCTCCCTACTACTTGATGGTGACGCCGACCTGGGCGAGGAAGGCTTGTGGGTCTACTTGCTGGCCGTCGACCAGCACCTCGAAGTGCAGGTGGCACCCGGTGGAGGTGCCGGTGGTGCCGACCTTGGCGATCTGCTGCCCGGCGGTGACTTGATCGCCCACCTTGGCGAGCACGCCGTCGTTGAACATGTGGCCGTAACGGGTGTGGACACCGCTGCCGTGGTCAATCTCTATGAGGTTGCCGTAGCCGCCGGCGGGTCCTGCCCGCACGACCTGGCCCGTGTTCGCGGCCCAGATGGGGCCGTAGCAGCCGCCACCGCCGAGGTCGATGCCTCGGTGGTAGGTCGAGCCGATACCGCCGGGAGAACTGCGCGGTCCGAAGTCGGAGTTCAGCGGCCCTTGCGCCGGGAGTGCCCACCCGGCCAGGGACACCTCTCCGGGAAGCCCGGTCTCGCATCCGGGGATGGCGCTGGACCCCTTGCCGGTGAGGTTGAGGTGGACGTGGTCCATGTGGTTCTGCGTGGGGCTGCCACGGTCCTCCATCGGACGCCATCCCTCGTCGGCGCGGTCGGTGGACCAGATGCGCTGTAGCCAGATGATGTAGTCCACCCCGAGGTCGGCCGCGTGGTCCTGGAGGTACTTGGCGAGGTTGTCACCGGCCGTTCTGCCATTGGGAATGTCGTTCGTCATGAAGTCCAGCGCCAGGCCGCTGGGGTGCCCGTTGGGGTCGCGGGCGGATTCGCGGTAGCCCCCGATGGTGACGAAGCCGAACATGGGTCCAACCGTGTTGGCGACGATCGCGGTCTGGGGGTGCACGGGCCCGAGGCTGTACTCCGATCCGCCCGCTCCCGCGTTGGCGGCCGGGGCTGCGGCCTGCTGAACCCCGCCAAGGGCGGTGACGACGGCACCGGCGGGCTCCCAGAACCGGGCGTAGTGGTACGGGTCAGCGTTGCGCTGCACCGCGTTGGACACGAGCGTGGGTTCCATCGACTCTCGGCCAGCAATGGTCATCTCGACCCGGAAGAAGTTGGTGGCCGAGATGAACGGGTCCATCCGGTCGGAGTACGAGCCCCACGCGCCGTTGTCGCGCTGCTGGAACAGCCCGCGGCTGTCCGGGCCTACGTCGTCGCCGTAGTCCAGGACGCGCAGGCTGGACTCGCCCATCGCGGTCGAGACGCCGATCTGCTGATCTCGGGCGCTGAGGCCGAGCTTCTGCGCGGCGAGCATGATGTGCGCGGCGTTGACGAGCTGCTCGTGGTCATAGCCGGCGATCGGGCCTTCAGGCACGCTCGCCGGGTCAACCGTCAGCGCGGTTCCGGTGGGGCCGCAGGCCGCTTGTGAGGTCGTGTCGGAGATGAGCACGATGCCAAACAGGAAGGCGAGGATGAGCGCGGGGATGACCAGGGCAGTAATCGCGACCGTGCGCAGCCCCGAGGACTGGCCGCCGCTGCTCATCAGGAGTCTCCTTGACCCTCGGGCGGCATGATCCGGTCCGCGAGCCACGTTGGGCTTTCGTCGGTGCGGGCCATGATCACCAGATAGACCCCGGCGTCGGTGGGGACGCTCACTCGGGCGACCAGCGGTGTCGAGGCTGGGGTGAGCGTCACCGGGCCGGTGATCTTGGTTGGCGGCACATTGGCCGGGTCGACGTACTGGTAGGCCTGGGCGGCCTGCGGCGTCAGGTACGGCGCGAGGTCGGCCTGCCACTGGGTGGCGTCGACCGCGCGCCGGGCGAACAGGCTCATCACCGTCTGGCCGCGCTCGATCGCGCTGTCTCGCGACGCTTCGTCGAGGGTGAGTGTGGAGCCCGGCATCGGTGTGCCGATTGATCCGTCGTCGTGCTGCTCGGGCACGTCTGTCGGGGCCGGCGTGAGGCCGGTCGGAATGGAGATCGGGCTACTCGGGGCCGGGTTGCTCGGCATGGGCTCGGGCGTGCTGCTGCACGCGGCAAGAAGCGGCGCGAGACAAGCGGCTGCGAGCAGCCACCCTAGTCGCGGCATCAGTCCGCGTGGTCCTCGGCGTCGTCCTGGGCGTGTTGGTCTGACGCTATCTCCTGGGCGAGGTTCGATCCCGAGGCAATCGCGTCGCGGAGCTCGTCGCGGAGAATGATCCAGGTCGCGCCTAGTTTGTAGGCCGGGATGGTGCCCTGATGAATCCACTGGTAGACCCCTTTCTTCGTCATCCCGAGAAGGTCCGCAACCTGGGGGACGTCGAGCTTCTTCGGAAGGTCACCGAACAGCTCATCGAGGCGCGAGGTCACAGCGTCGCTCCTCGATGACCAGTCCAACATGGGTCTACAGTAGTCGATGCAGGACGCTGGTGCACGTTGTGCCCTTCCAAGGGTCAAAGATGGACGGTATGACAGGCTGATCCTCTCCGGTGTATGCTGTGGCTTGTCCGGTTGGGAACAGCTCATTATCGACCCAGGAGGTGCAGGGGTGACAAACAGGAACCCGTGGGTGGACACCGCTACGTCAACAGACGTGCGTGAGCGTGCCCAGATTCCGGGTGAGAATTGGCGCGAGTGGATGCCGACCATCGTGCCGACCCCCAGCACGGTGCCCGAGCTGGTTGAGGTGGATGAGCCCAGCGGTCCGCTGGCCCCGCAGCCTCACGTTCCGTCACCCCAGGACGCGCTACCGGTGAAACGCACTCATGCCTCGGCCGCTCTGTGGGTGGTCGGTGCGCACGGTGGCTCTGGTGAGTCCACGCTGGCCGAACTCGACGAAGCGTGGAAGGCCGCAGGGCACGCCTGGCCTGAGCTGCCGGACGGCGCACCCGTGGCGTGCGTGGTCGTGGCCCGTACCAACGTGCGGAGTCTGCTCGCCGCACGGACGGCGCTCACGCAGTGGGCGGCCTCGTCGGCCGGTGAGTCCGTGCGGCTTCTGGGCCTGGTTCTAGTGGCCGACGCTCCTGGCAAGGTGCCTGCACCGATCCGCGACTTGGCCAAGGTCGTGGGCGGAGGTGCCCCGCGTGTCTGGCACGTGCCGTGGGTCGAGGCGTGGCGGCTGGGTGATCCCGTGACCGAGCGCACCCCGCGCGCGGTCTCCAAACTCGTGAGCCAACTGCGCTCACTTGCTGCGACAGCGACCGCTGGCGCTGACACCCCCTTGAAGGAGGAATAGATCATGGTTCCAGACCCCGGCGGTGGCTCGCCCCCACCCGGATTCGAGAACTTCGTCACCATCATGGGCTGGGGCAAGTGGATCGCCCTGGGCATCCTCGTGATGGCCCTGATCTTCGCAGGCGTTCGCATGGCGATCGGGAACCGTCGCGGTGAGGGCGGCGAGCACGCCGCTTCTATCGGCTGGGTGCTCGGCGGCGTCCTGGTCGTCTCGGCGGCCTTCGCGATCGTCGGGTTCCTGGCCACCTGATTCGACCCCTACGGCAGAAGGAGCCATGACGATGACCAACGACGCGAGCAGCCCGCCCGCCGACGAGAACACCGGGGCCTCGAAGAAGCTCATCGGATCGGCGGTGGTCGTGGCCGCCATCGTCGTGCTGGGGCTGGTCCTCAGTTTGACGAACATCTTCGGAGGCGAGACGGAGCCGACAGCCAACCCGTCGGCTCCGTCTCCCTCCACCGCCACGGCCACAGCGACTCAGACGGCACAGAACGAGGCCAGCGTGTGCGGCCTCGAAGCGGTGGAGCTGAGCGGCACGGTGACCACGGCTCCTACCGCCACCTGGGCTCTTGTGGGGACCACTGCCGCGCCCTCAATCGAGGGCCAAGGACCGGGGAAGATCGATGGTGACGGGTTCCGGAGCTGCTACGCACGGACGCCCACCGGAGCACTTGTGGCGGCGGCAAACTACGCCGCGATCGGGTCCTACGCACCCTTGCGCGCGAGGTTCTACGACGAGGCCACGGTTCCCGGGCCGGGCCGCGACGCTCTGCTGAAGAAGCCCATCACCGGCGCTGGCGACGGCGGAACCCGGGTGCAGATCGCCGGCTTCCGCGTCCTGCGCTACGACGGCAACCAGGCGGACGTCGACATCGCCTTCCGAACTTCGAACGGTGCAGTGGGCGCGTCGGTGCTCAACCTCCAGTGGTCAGGCGGCGACTGGAAGATTCGCGTGGCTGACGATGGCACGGAACTAAGCCCGGTCGTTCAGCTTCCGTCGCTGAGCGGCTACACCCTGTGGGCCGGGGCGTAGTTCATGGACGAGTGCGAGCTGCTCGACCTTGAGTGCAAGGCCAAGGAATGGGCCGCATCCACGATCGGTGATGCGATCACGAAGATGGCTGACGCCGTACTGGAAGCGGTCGGCAAGGCTGTGGCGTCGCTGGGCACGATGTGGGTCAACATCGGCACGCCGACCCTGACGGGTGGCGGCGGTTCCGCCGGCGTCTCGCCCGGCGATCACGCGGCCGACGTCGGCGGGATCAACACCGTCCTTGCCTGGGCGACGTGGATCGCGTTCGGCATCTGCGTGCTGTCGTTGATCGTGGCCGGCGTGCGGATGGGCCTTGGCCACAGACATGAGGGCCAGAGACACGTCGATCGGATCGGCGTGGTCCTCGTGGCCACGATCATCGTGTCGGCCGCTGTTGGGCTGGTAACGGCGATCGCCCCGGCTGTCAGCTCGTCGGGGTCACCGACAGTGGCGTTCGTCCAGAACAGCCTGTGGTGGTACATGGTCGCCGTCGCCGTGCTCGGCGTGATCTTTGGCGCTGGCCGGATGGCGTGGGAACAACGCGCCGAGCCGGGCAAGGACCTGGTGAAGTCGCTGCTCACTCTCGTGGTCGTCAGCGGAGCGGGTCTGACCGCCGTGTCGCTGCTCGTCGCGGCTGGGGACTCATTCTCAGTCTGGCTGCTCAACGGCGCGCTGGACTGCTCGATCGAGGACACCAACGGCACCTGCTTCGGCGGGAACATGGCCGGGCTCCTCGCACTCACCACAAACCCCGCGACCGGCGGCCTGGGGTCCATCATGGTGATCATCCTGGGCCTGCTAGCCGTATTCGGGTCGATCGTGCAGATCCTCCTCATGGTCGTGCGCGCCGGGATGCTCGTCGTCCTGGCGGGCGTCCTGCCTGTCTCGGCCGCCGCAACGAACACCGAGACCGGACGGAACATGTTCCGTAAGACGGTCGGGTGGCTGCTCGCCTTCATCCTCTACAAGCCAGCGGCGGCCATCGTGTACGCCACTGCGTTCAAGCTCTCGGGCACGAGCATCTTCAAGGATGACGGAAGCGGGCTCATCTCCGTGATCGTCGGGCTGACGCTCATGGCGGTGGCGCTGGTAGCGCTGCCCGCCCTGATGAGTCTGATCATCCCGGCGGTGTCGTCGATCGCCTCCGGCTCGGGGATGGCCACGGCGGCCCTCGCCGGTGCCGCGATGCTGCCCTCGGGCGCGGTCGCGGCCGGGAAGCTCCTGGGCGGTGGCGGTGGTGGCAGCGACAGCGGTGGCGACAGCAGCTCTGCCCCGCCCTCGGGATCGACGAACTCGGCCGGACCTTCCGGCGGGACGGGTGGGTCCGGTCCTTCGGGCAGCCCGGGTGGATCGGGCAGCGGCTCGACCGGGGCAAGCGGCCCAGCCGGTGCCAACGGTGCCGGGACTACGGGTATGGCGGGCTCGACCGGGGCGGCGGGGGCCGGCGCAGGCGCAGGTGCGGGTGCCGCAGGCGGGGGCGCAGCAGCAGGAGGAGGTGCGGCCGCCGCTGGGGCGGCCGCTGGGCCGGTCGGCGCCGCTGTCGGCGTCGGCGTTCAGGCCGTAACCGGAACGGTGAAGGCGGCGGCTGGTGCTGTGCAGGCGGCCGCCGACGACAGCTCAGGAGGACCCAATGGCAGCAGGTAGCGCACAGATCACCGGACCCCGCACGTACGGGAACTGGCGCAAACCCACCTCGTCCGGTCTGTTCGGCCTTGGTTCCCTCGGCACCGGGATCATGCTCGGTGGCCTGATCCTGTCCGTGCTGGTCACGATGGCGGCCGGGCTGCTCCGTGGTCTGATCACGTTCGGGGTGCTCGCGGTCGTGCTCGGCACGATCCTCGTCCGCGATCGCCACGGGAAGAGCCTGCTCGACCGTGGCCTCGCCCGGATCGGCTGGGGCAGTGCGACGCGCAGGGGTGCGCACCTGTACCGGTCCGGGCCGCTCGGGTTCGCGCTGTGGGGCACTCATCAGCTCCCTGGAATCGCTGCGCAGCTCCGGCTGAGTGAGCACACCGACTCTTACGGCCGCCGGTTCGCGCTGATCTATGCCCCGACGACCCGCACCTACACGGCAGTCTTCGCGACCGAGCCTGACGGTGCGAGTCTGGTCGATCCTGATCAGGTCGATGTGTGGGTGGCCGACTGGGGGCATTGGCTGGCGAACCTGGCCGACGAGCCCGGTGTCGAGGCGTGCGCGGTGACGATCGAGACCGCCCCGGACACGGGGCATCGGCTGCGTCGCGAGGTTGCCAGCAACGTGGACCCGAACGCGCCTGCGTTCGCCCGGGCGATGCTGAGCGAGGTCGTCGATATGTACCCGGCCGGGTCGAGCGTGATCAAGGCCTACGTCACGCTCACGTTCTCCTCGGTCAGTGCAGCGACTGGGAAGAAGCGCACCGATACCGAGATGGGTCGGGATCTTGCGGCTCGGCTTCCCGGTCTGACGGGCAGCCTGGCCGCGACGGGTGCGGGCGCAGCTCGACCCCTCGATGCGGCCGAGCTGTGCGAGGTGGTCCGCGTCGCCTACAACCCTGGCATTGCAACTCTCGTCGATGAGGCGCATTCCGCCGGCGAGGCCACCGGTCTCGACTGGTCCGACGTCGGCCCTGTGGCCGCCGAGGCCGAGTGGGAGGGGTACCGCCACGATGACGCTTACAGCGTCACCTGGTCTATGACCACCGCCCCGCGCGGCAACGTCCAGTCTTCGGTGCTGGCGCGGCTGCTCGCTCCGCACCGCGAGGTGGCGCGCAAGCGGGTCACGTTGTTGTACCGGCCGATCGACGCGGCCAAGGCGGCCGCGATCGTCGAGTCTGACCTGCGATCGGCGCAGTTCGTGGCGACGTCGACGACACGTCCCTCAGCTCGTGCGGTGCTGGCCACGCGGTCGGCAGCCGCGACCGCGCAGGAGGAGGCCTCGGGGGCGGGCCTGGTGAACTTCGGCATGTTGGTGACCGCCACGGTCCTGGACGTCGACCGGGTGGCTGAGGCCAAGGCTGCGATCGACAATCTCGCCGCGACGGCGAGGTTGCGGCTGCGGCCTGTCTACGGTGCGCAGGCGTCCGCGTTCGCGGCCGCTCTGCCGCTCGGCTTGATCTTGCCCAAGCACCTGAAGGTGCCCGCGTCGATGAGGGACCGTCTATGAGCACCATCGTTGAGCCGTCGCAGCTCGTCGACGAGCAGACCACCGCACCGCGTCGGCAGTTCCGGCGCGGCCGCAAGGCGAAGGCTGCGCCGGCCGTCGTCCCGACCCGCCCCGGCCCGCGTGGATGGTTGGGCCGGGGCCGGGGTGAGGACGTCCTGGTCGACGCCCCGGACGAGTACCGGGGCACGACCGTGCAGGTCTGCGGGCTGTGGCCGTGGATCGTCGGCTCGGGAACGCCGATGGTGGGCGTCCCCTTCGGCCGCCACATCACGTCGGGCGCGACGCTGTGCTGCGACCCCATCTCGTGGTTCCAGCGCGCGAACTTGATCGCGAACCCGAGCGTGTTCGTCCTCGGCAAGCCAGGCCTCGGCAAGTCCACCGGCATCCGCCGGATGGCAACGGGCCTCGCCGGGTTCGGGGTGATGCCTCTGGTTCTGGGCGACTTGAAGCCCGACTACGTGGACATGGTGCAAGCCCTGGGCGGTCAGGTGATCAGCCTCGGACGCGGCCGCGGCTACCTCAACGTCCTCGACCCCGGTGAAGCCACCGAGGCCGCCCAACGGCTCACCGGCGCAGCACGCGCCGCGGTACTGGCCGACGCCCACGGCCGCCGGCTGACGATGGTCTCAGCGCTCATCACGATCCTGCGCTCAGCGCAGCCGACCGACCGGGAAGAGACGATCCTCGATCGCGCGCTGCGCATCCTCGACGAGAAGCACGACGGCGTACCCGTGCTGTCGGACCTGTTGCAGGTCGTGCGCGATGCTCCCGAGGAGCTGCGCATCGTCGCCCTCGACCGGGGCGATGACAACCGGTACCGGGACATCACCGAGAACCTTGAAGCCTCCCTCATCGGTTTGACGACCGGCGGCCGTCTCGGGGAGACGTTCTCACGGCAGACGTCGAACCCGATGCGCCGGGACCGTCCAGTAGTGTTCGACGTCAGCGGCATCGACGACTCCGAGATGGAGTTGCAGGCCGCGACGCTGTTGGCGTGCTGGTCGGCCGGGTTCGGGACGGTCAACGTCGCCAACGCTCTGGCCGACGCGGGCTTGGAACCGCGTCGCCACTACTTCGTGATCATGGACGAGCTGTGGCGTGCTCTACGGGCCGGGGGCGGCATGGTCGATCGGGTCGATGCCCTGACCCGGCTCAACCGGCAGCGCGGCGTCGGGATGGCCATGATCAGCCACACGATGAGCGACCTGCTGTCGCTGGCGAGTGAGCAGGACCGGATGAAGGCCAAGGGCTTCGTCGAACGGTCCGGCATGGTCATCTGCGGTGGCCTCCCGGCCGCCGAGATGCCGCTGCTCACCTCGGCGGTGCCGTTCAGCCGGGCTGAGCAGTCCATGCTCATCGGCTGGCAGGACCCGCCGGCGTGGGACCCGCACACGGGCCGCGAGGCAGCCCCTCCTGGCCGGGGCAAGTTCCTGGTCAAGGTCGGCGGCCGCCCGGGGATCCCGGTCGAGGTTCACCTGACCGAGGCTGAGCGCACGATCAACGACACGAACAAGCTGTGGCACGAGCAGAGCCGGGTCTCCCACTTCCCGGACTCGCCCACCGAGGAGGACTGACCCATGAGCACCACGAACAACCGGCGTCCTCAACCGGGTCGCGTCACGGGCGAGACGATCGCCTTGTTCGTGGTGATCGGCTTCGTGCTGGTCACGTTGGTGACCGTCTACGCGGCCGCGAAGTTCGGTCACCAGCTCGCCGGACTCGAACCGATCCCGGCCGACCCGTGGGAGACGCTGTTCGGGGTCCTCAAGGGTGACGTCGCATGGCCGCTGGCCTCGACGGTGATCGCCATCGCGGTGCTCACCGTTCTCCTGATCCTCGCGAGCCTGATCGGATGGGCAGCAGCTCGTAGACGCCGACGCTCCACTCGCGTCGACCACGCGGCCCGCTACATGGGCCGCGGCCGCGACGTCGAGCCGCTCACGCACAAGGCCGCCACGGCAACCGCGCAGCGGCTCGGGGTGCAGGGCTCGGCCGGGGTGCCCATCGGGCGCACCGTGGGCTCCTCGACGTCGCTGTTCGGCTCGTGGGAGGACATGCACATCGATATCTGGGGCCCGCGCACGGGAAAGACGACCTCCCGGGCGGTGCCCGCGATCCTGGACGCGCCGGGAGCGGTGCTGGTCACCAGCAACAAGCGTGACGTGCTTGACGCCACTCGCGACCCGCGCAGGGCGGCCGGCCCGGTGTGGGTCTTCGACCCACAGTCAGTCGCCCGGGAGGAACCGACCGAGTGGTGGTGGAACCCGCTGTCCTACGTGACCGACGAGGTGCGGGCCGCGAAGATGGCCGAGCACTTCGCCTCCGGCTCTCGTGATCCGGGGGCGCGCACCGACGCATTCTTCGACCCCTCCGCGCAAGACCTCCTCGCTGGTTTACTCCTGGCGGCCGCCCTCGACGATCGGCCGATCACCGACGTCTACCGCTGGCTGACCCGCCCAACCGACAAGGAGCCGGTCACGATCCTGCAGAACGGCGGTTACGAGCTGACCGCCGACCAGGTGGCCGGTGTCGTGTTCGCCCCCGAGAAGCAGCGCGGTGGCGTCTACGGCACGGCGCAGCAGATGGCCTCCTGCCTGACCAACCGGCAAGTTGCCCGGTGGGTGACCCCGACCTCGGGGGTCGACACCCGTCGCCAGTTCTCACCCGAAGCTTTCGTGCGCGAGGGTGGGACGCTCTACTCGCTGTCCAAGGAGGGACGTGGCACCGCTGGGCCACTCGTGACGGCACTGACGGTCGCCGTCGTCGAAGCGGCCGAGGAGCTGGCCGCCGCCTCACCAGGTGGTCGTCTGCCTCGACCGATGCTCGGCGTCCTCGACGAGGCCGCCAACGTCTGCCGCTGGCGTGAGCTGCCGAACCTCTACTCGCACTACGGCTCGCGCGGGATCGTGCTCATGACGATCTTGCAGTCATGGTCCCAAGGCGTCGACGTGTGGGGCGAGTCAGGTATGCGGAAGCTCTGGTCCGCGAGCAACGTCGCCGTGTACGGCGGCGGGGTGAAGGAGCGGGAGTTCTTGGAGATGCTCAGCGCGCTGATCGGTGACTACGACAAGCGGGTCACCTCCGTCTCGACCGGCCGCGGTCAGCGCAGCATGAGCGAGCAGCTGACCCGTGAGCGCATCCTCGACGTCGCGGACCTTCAAGCCATGCCCAAGGGCAGGGCTGTGGTGCTCGCCTCCGGCGCTCGTCCGACGCTGATTACGACACAGCCGTGGATGACCGGACCGCACGCCGAGAAGGTGAAGGCCTCGATCGCCGCGCACGACCCGAGCGCGGCCGCGACCATCGGGGAAGCCGAACGCGAGCTGGACGCCGTGCAGGAGTCGTTGGCCGCCTGGACCGTCCCGGTGCGCTCATGAGCGGCCTGGGCGAGTGGGACGACGACGCACCGGTCTACGACCTGGGCGACGCCCCGGTGGCCGACGTCGACGACGAGCCGGATGAACCCATCGGTGCCCCTGACGTCACCGGCAGAGTCTCGGCTGTGCTCGACGGTCTCGATGTGGCCTCGATCGCCGGTGGACTCGTGGCCAGCATGGTCACCAGCGAGATTCACCGCCAGGTGCAGCGCGAGGTGGCCCCGATCGTCACCGAGGCCGTCGCTGCGGTCCTGACCCCGGAGCGACTAGAGGCCTTGCGGACGGCCGCCACGGCGGCCGCCGAGGCCGAGCTGAACCCGCCGCCGGCGGGCGAGCCCACTCCGCCCGAGGAAGCACCGACGCTCTACTACGGATCGGTGGATGAGTTCGTGCGCGAGTTCGTCTGCCCGATCTTTCGCCGCAACGTCGGTGAGGAGGGCAGGGCCGACTACCGGTGGTCGGCCCGCTGGTGGGAGTCAGCCGAGGCGATCGCTCGCCTAGAAGCGATGTGGCGAGCGTGGGAGCACCTGCGCATGGATGCCTCTACCGGAACATCTGTGTGGCTCCGGGACCACGCCGACCACCACCTCGGCGTGCTGATGAGTCCGACCGGGCCGTGGGCGCTGTCCAAGGACACCGCCGGCCCCGATGAACCTCTGCCCTATGAGGCACCGCCCGAGGGCCTGTTCCCGGACGTCCGCGACCACTGAGACCCGCTTCGCCCCGCCCCTCCGGCGACCGGGCTACCGCCCGCGGCCGGGGTGCTGGCGCGTGCGGGCGGTCTGTGGGACGCCCCTGGTCTTGCGGGCCTTGGGTGCCCGTCCTGGTGCGCTCGTCACCGCGTCAGCGGCGGGCCGGCCCTGGGCGACGTCGGATCGCACGCGGGCCTCGACGGCCGCCCGGTTCTCGATGTGGTCCAGCCCCTGCGCCATCGCCTCACGTCGCTCGGCGCTGTCGTAGGACTGCCCGGCGTCCTCGCGCATCTCTGAGGCGCGGCCGTGCTCGGCCTCCGCCTGGGTACGAGCCCTGTCCGCTTCGGCCTGGGCGTTCGCGGCCTGCCCGGCCTGCTCCGGGTCGATGGCGTCGGCCAGCTCGGGGTCGACGTCCTGGGCGCGGGCCTCAGCTTCGACCCTGCGGGCGTCGGCCTCGGCCGCTCGGTCGGTCGCGTCGGCGGCGGCCATCAGCCCGACCGCTTCCGCGCGGTCGCCGCTTGCTCCGGTGCGCTCCTCGGCGGCCTGGGAGCGTGCTCGGTCGGCTCGTGCGATCGCCTCTGCGACGGCTGCCGGCTCTCCCCTCCCGGTCACGTCGACGCCGTACCGGTTGCGCACTTCCTCGACGATCCGCTGCTCTGCGCGCACCGCCTCGGGGTCGACCTCGCTCCACGCCTTCGCTGTGGTGTAGGCCTTCGCCACGTCCTCGGCGGTGGCTGTGTCCCACCACTCCGGCCGATGCACCGGGGACAGGGACGCGCGCGCTGCGCCTCGCTCTGCGGTCATCCGGGCGGCGTATTCGCGGGCGGCCTGCTCGCTGCGTGCCTGGGCCTCGCGCGCCTGCTGCTCGCGCATCCGGGCGAGTTGCTCGCCCATCCGGGCGGCCGCCGTCATCGCGACGTGGGTTACTCCCTGTAGGGCCTCGTCGATGCCGTCGCTGTCTTGCGTGCTCATCGCCGCACTCCTTCCGTTGTTACCGCTCGACTCCGTGGTCTCGCTCCGCGCCTGGGCCGTACCTGCCAGCGGCCGTCGCTGTGCGCGGCCGCTGCGGTTCGATCCGGTTCGGCACCGGTGAACCAGGCGTGCGCTGCGGCCCGCCCTGAGCCTGCCGCGCAGTACGCACCACCTCGGCGGCCTTGGTGTCGGGGTGACCGACCGGGCCGGGGTCGGGCAGGCGTGCCGACACCGTGGCCAGGTCACCGCGGATGGCGCGCTCGATCTGCGCTGCTCGGCGCGCGTCCTGGTCGGCACGATGCATGTCGTAGATCGCCTTGGCGAGGTTCGCGAGCTGGCGCAGCATCACCGCTTGGGCGACCGCTCCGCGTCCTCCCTTGGCGGCCGAGATGAGCAGCATCGCGGCACCCGAGGCTGACGCCTTCGGTGCCCGCTCCGGGCGCACTGGCCGACGACGTAGCTCCGCCGTCCGAGCCAGCGCGTCCGACGTGGCGGCCAGCGGACCGGGGGTCTCCTCGACCCGCGCGGACCACGCAGCGAACGCCCCGGACGTCTGCCGCGCAACCCGCGCCCACGTGTCGCGGTCCTCGATCGGGACCGACCGCAACTGCTCACGCAGCCGCTCCAAGTCGGCACCCACCTCGCGCCACAAGGCCGGGTCCGGCTCGCGCATCTCCCGCCCTGGTGACACCGGGCGGCGGCCGCGCTTGGCGGCCGTCCATTCGGCCGCCGCGCTCATCGCACCTTCGGCCGTGTCGGGCCACTCCGCACGTAGACGTGGCAGCGTCAGGTCGCGCGCCAAGTGTCCCCCGCCGTACCAGATGGGCCGCTCTCCGGGCTCGGGCTTGGCCGCGACACTGTAGCCGGTGATGACGTCCTGCCGACCCTCGGCGTAACGGGCGCGCACGAGCACGCCTTGGCGGCGCATGCGGCGCACGAACTCGGCCTCGTCGGCCGACGCTGTAGCGCACGCGCGGACCGTCCGCGCCAGCGCCCAGCGCGGTTCGTCATCGCGTCGCTGCGCGTTGATCAGCGCGTTGCGCTCGGCAGTGTCTAGTCCCCACCAGGTGCGCTTCTCGGTGCCCGCGCGGCGGGCACCCTCGAACTTGCCTCGTGCGCGTCGACGAGCGTCGGCCTCCCGTTCGGCCGGGTCGTAGCCACGGCTTGCCCGGTCCCGTTCGTCGCCTTCGAGCCGCTGCAACCCGTGCTCGGCTTCCAGCTCGCGGCAGGCCTTCTGTGCACGCACGTGGTCGTTGTGAATGCTGGCCTTCGTGCCGTCCTCGCGCACCAGGTTCACCACCAGGTGCACGTGGTCGTTGCCGTTGCTGGACAGTCCGTGGCGGACAGCGACCCACCTCGTCGGGGCCTTCGTTCCCTCGGCGTCGTCGAAGCCCATCTTGGCGACGAACGACTCGGCCAGCTCGCGCCACTTGTCGTCGGTCAACTGGCCTTCCTCCGCGCGCAGCGATAGCGAGCAGTGCCAGACGTGGCCGCCCTTGACTTCGACGTCGTGTGCACGCCTGGGCCGATCCAAGTGCCGCGCGATTGCCAGCGCATCGTCACGGCCCAACTCGTTGTCGTCGTGCCACGCCATCATCGCGGAGTCACCAGCGACCAGGTGCGGCTCGGTGTGCTCGTTGCGGCGGCCCTTACCGGTCAGGTAGACCATCAGGCCGCCCATCCGCTCACCGCGCACCACGTTCGGCATCATGACGACAGACCGTCGATCACGTCGTCGATCTTCTCGGCCGTTCGTCGCGCAGCGGCCAGCACTTCGCCCGTCTGCGGGGGCAGCTCGCCGGTGGCGTGCAGCGCCTTCGTCATCTGGTTCACGTTGTTGGCGACGTTCGCCAGCAGACGGTGCAGACCGAACAGTTCAGTGATCAACGCGTGGCGCACGCTCGCGTTGCTGGCAGCCACCTCGCTCCCACCGGCGAGTGCAGAGTCAACGAGCAACTTTGGCACGCTCACCCGGTAGCGCAGAGCCAGGGCGAGGAGCTGCGCTTCCTCCTCCGGGGTCACCCGCACCACGTGCCGGTGATGACGGCCACCCTCGACCCGGCGGCGACGCGCGGCGCTGCGCCCTGGCTCGCGGCCCTCGGCGTCCTCCGACACGGCGGGTCACCTCCTGCCCAGCGCAGCGCCCCCGCCCAACGCGGGGACTGGTCTAACGCCAGTGTAGACCAACAAGCCGATCCGGTCACCGGATCGTATAGCTTGCTCTGTCACGGACTCCGAACGGTTGGCCGAGCAACGCGACGGCCCGACCCGCGCCAGCGGGTACGCCGTGGTGCCCACAGGGGCGCGATACGCTGGCGGCATGGCATCAACACTGGACGCACAAACCACTGAAACCAAGGCACGCAAGCTGCTGGACAGCCGCATCAACTCCGTGCGCGAACTGGTCACCGCGCGGCAGTCACTCGACGAGCTGCGCGAGCAGCTTGCGGCAGCTGAGGCAGCCGACGTCAAGGCGTACCGCGCCGCCCTCTCTGATGGCTGGTCAGCCGATGAGCTGCGCAAGCTTGGCCTCGATGAACCCGACAAGAAGCAGCGGGTGCGCCGCCGTCCGGCGGCGCGCAAGTCCTCGCCGTCCGAAGCCGCGAACAGGTCGCAACCGGCGGCCGCTGACGCGGCGGACGGTTCTCCTGCCACCTGACCCTCGGCCGCCATCGTTACGACGGCCGCCAGCCTGTCAAGCCCACTACGTGGGCCTCTCCCCCGCAAACTCTCGGCACGCGCTCCGGTCGTTCCTCCCTCCGCTTATTTCGCGCCGAGACTTTGCTCCTCCGAGCCCTCCGGGTTGACAGGCTGGCGGGCCGTCGTATTTTGGGCCTTTATCGGGTCAGGGGGAAGGAATGGCCTAGCCCAACACCCGGGCGCAGTGCACGGCCGAGCTGGTGACGCTCACGACCCCGGCGCGGGTGCCGACCGGGGCCGTCTCGGCGGCGTGGTCGTCCAACCGGTCGAGTGCACGTGAGACCGACGAGCGGCCCACACCCAACGTCTCAGCGATCGCGTCAAGGCTCTGTCCATCAGCACGCATCCGCACCGCCTCACGTACCCGAGCGGGCGTCATCACAGTGGGCCGGCCACCGACCCGCCCCTCAGCACGAGCACGCGCCAAACCTGCCCTGGTGTTCTCCCGGATCGTGTCGACACGCAACTGAGCGAACACCGCGACGATCCCGAACAGGGCGCGGCCCATCGGCGTTGTGGTGTCGATATCCGGCTCGGTCAAGCTCTTGATCTGCACGCCTCGCTCGTGCAGGTCGTTGATCGTCTCGATCGCGAGTGTCTGCGTGCCGGCGAGCCGGTCGAGCCGCCACACAAGCAACGTGTCCCCCGGTCGTAGGTAGTCCAGGCAGGCGAGCCACTGCGGCCGGTCAGCTCGCCGCGAGGAGGTGGCGTGATCGACGAACACGCGGACCGCTCCGGCCGCGCGCAGCGCGCGCTCCTGGGTGGCGGTGTCCTGCTCGTGGGTGCTCACTCGTGCGTAGCCGACGAGGGTGCTCATTAGTCAGTCTCCGATCCCTGGTGACCGGTCGCTCATGCGCCCCGGCGGCAGCCTGCGCGTCCCTGCCTCGAATGTGGTGGGAGTGGTCCTGGTTGCCTCGGTCGCGGGCGCGCCGAACGCGAGGCGGGCGGCGTCCAGAGCAGCCCGAGGGGTGCCTCTCTCCCTGGGTCGTCGCGCTGTGGTGATCGCGTCGAACATCTCGCGCAGCGGCCGAAGGTCTGAGCGTTCCGTCGCGGCGCGGGATGCCTCGTTGTTGCGTTCGGCCGAGACTCGCCGCCAGTCCAGGTGCCACCCGGCATCACGGGCCACCCGAGACCAGAACACGCGCTGCGCGCGGCCGTTGCCCTCACGGAACGGGTGGGCGTAGTTGAGCGCGTCGTAGTGGTGCGCCAGGCGCTCGATGAACGTCGGCCGGCTCATGCTGCGCAGCTGGTTGTCGGCCCGCAGCTCTTCGAACACGAACCGGGTGCCAACCTCGATCCGGGACGCGGGAAGGAACGGCTGCCCGTCGGGCTTGCGTATGTCGACGGTCCGGGTCCTGCCCGCCCACTCGTAGAGGTCTTGGAACAGGTGTCGGTGGATGCCGCGCAGCTCGTCGAGGTCCCCGGACGGGGCCACCGGGTAGCGGTCGGCCAGCTCGACGAGACGATGCACGGACAAGTCGCCCTCAGCCTGGTCGAGGGCGGCTTGGGTGCGGGCACCGATCCGGTTGCGAAGGATGCCCGTCTCGGGGTCGGTGTACGGGTCGACGCTCTCGCTCATCACCCGCGTCGCGTGGCCGTCTTGCGGGCCGGGGCTGCACTCCCCCGCTCGTCCTCAGGCACGCCGTAGCGGGCACGGGTTCGGCGGCCGTACTCATCGAGGGTGATCCGCCCGGAGACGTACTCGGCCGCGTCGGCCGCGGCGGCCGGCGAGAGGGCGAGGCCTTCCATCCGCACGCTGTGCACGGCCTCCTCGACCTGGCGAGCCCGCTCCGCCTCGGTCGTCGACGGCGACGTGATTCGCGCTGCCTGGGTCATTGACGTCCTCCTCTGTGGATCGGTCAGTGCCCATTCTACCGGTCCGACCGATAACGGTCTAGCGGTGTTTCGGTCGAACTTGGTTTCGGTCGCGGGTTCCGGTCGAGAGCGGCCCGCGTCCTGGCGGGTGTGGCTTTCGCCTCTATATGGCGGTGTTCTGGTGGCACTCTGTGGCGGCCGCGTCGGGTGGTGATGACGATGATGACGGTGCGCTATGACGTTGTTGGTGATGGTGCGAAACTGGTCTACAAGACTGGTTTCGGCCCGGAGATTAGACAGATACCGAGGTTCGGGCGCGTCGGGTCTCGCCGCGGCCGGGGCGGAGCATGCGCAGGCCGTTGAGGATGATCAGCGCCGCGCTGCCCTCGTTGAGGAGCAGGCCGGTGGTCAGGGACATCCAGCCGGCGAGGGCGGCGACGATCAGGACGGCCACGACGGTCAGGCTCAGGACGATGTTGATCTTGATGTTGTTCCGAGCGCGGCGCGAGAGTCGGATGGCGGCCGGGAGCCGGTCGAGCTCGTCGGCCATGAGGGCGACATCGGCGGTCTCTAGGGCGACGTCGGTGCTGGCGGCACCCATGGCGATGGCGAGGTCGGCGTTGGCCAGGGCGGGGGCGTCGTTGACGCCGTCGCCGACCATCGCGATCACGCCGTGTTTCTCGCGCAGCTCACGGATTGCGGCGGATTTGTCCTCGGGGAGCAACTCGGCGCGGTAGTCGTCTAGCCCCAGGGCCTGCGCGGTGGATCTGGCGACGGTGGCGTTGTCGCCGGTGAGCATCAGGACCCGCTCGACTCCGAGGTCGCGCAGCTCGGTAAGGGTGCTTTCGGCGTCGGGGCGCAGCTGGTCGGCCACCGCCACGACGGCCAAGGGTCGGGTGTCGTCGCGAAGAACCACGGCCGTGCATCCTTCCGCCTCGGCGTGCGCCAGCGCCGGGCCTGCGGTGCCGTCAGTCCGGTCCTCGTCGGTGGGCCGGCCGATGTGCAGGGTGCGACCGTCGAGGGTGGCTTCCATGCCGGCTCCTGGCAGGGCGCGTGCATCCTGGACGGCCGGGATGGTCAACCCGCGGTCGCGGGCACCGGCCACGATCGCGGTCGCGATGGGGTGCTCGCTACCGGTCTCGACCGCCGCCGCAAGGGTCAGAGCCTCGTCCTCGCTGATCCCGTCGAGGGGCGTCACTTGAGCGAGAGTGGGCCGGCCGCGGGTGAGGGTGCCGGTCTTGTCGAAGGCGACGGCCTTGATGTCGGCCAGGCGCTCAAGGTAGATGCCGCCCTTGATGAGGATGCCGTCGCGGGCGCCCCGGGCGATAGCGGTGACCACGCTGACAGGCACCGAGATGACCAGGGCGCACGAGCACGAGACCACGAGGATGACCAGCGCCCGGTAGATCGCTTCGCGCCACTCGAAGCCGAGCAGCGGCATGACCAGGGCTACGACGATGGCCAGGGCGAACATCGCCGGGGTGTAGATGGCACTGAACTTGTCCGCGAACCGCTCGGCGCCGCTGCGGTTGGCCTGTGCCTCTTCGACCTGCCCGATCACCCGGGCCAGGACGGTGTCGTAATACTCCTTGGTGACCTTCACCCGGAGCACCCCGTTGCCGTTGAGGCTGCCGCCGAAGACCTCGGTGCCCGCGGTGGCCTCGACCGGTACCGACTCCCCGGTCACCGGGCTGGCGTCCACCCACGAGGCACCGTCAACCACAATCCCGTCGGTGGGTAGGCGCTCACCGGGGCGCACCATGACGACGTCACCGGGGTGGAGTTCCTCCACCGCCACGGTCTTGGTCGCCCCGTCATCGTTGAGTCGGTTGGCGGTCGGGGGCGTGAGCTCCATCAGGGCGCTGATGGACCCTCGGGCCTTGTCGGTGGCGTATGCCTCCATGGCCTCAACGAGGCTGAAGATGACGACGAGCGCTGCCGCCTCCTCGATCACCCCGAGCGCGATGGCGCCGATAGCCGCCACCACGAGCAGCACGGTGATGGTCAGCCGTTTGTGGCGCACCGCCCGGATCGCGCTGCGCAATGGGTAGACGCCGCCGATGAGGATCGCGCCCCAGAATAGGGCCAGGGCCACCGGCTCGGAGTGGATGGTCCACTCCACCACCAGCCCGGCCACCAGCAGCACCGCGGCGACGGCCAGGGTGACCATCTCGGGGTTCTGCCACCACCGGCGCCGGGCCGCCCGCACCACGACCGGAGCTGCTACCTGTGGCGACGTCGTCGCTCTAGCACTCATCTTGTTCTTACCTTCTCTTCATCGGTTTGCTGGGTGCAGTGGTGGAGCGTCAGACGCGTACCGGGCGGGCGGGGCCGGCAGGGGCGAGCGGCAGCCCGACCTTCTGGGCCGCCTGGACCACGGCGTCATCGCTCACGGTGCCGTCGTGGGTCACGAGGACCAGACCGGAGGCCAGGGCGTCCACCTCTTTGACCCCGGGCAGGGCCTCGAGGGTCGCAAGGTCCCCGGAGCAGGACACGCAACCGCCCTCGATGGCGCGGTACTTCGAACGGAAGAACTGGGCGGGAACGGTCATCGGTACATCTCCTGGTCGGGAAGCCTCCAGACTTCGACTGTCATCGAAGTCTTCAGCGACAATATTGCCACAGACTTCGATACATGTCAACATGTACGCATGTCGATGTCCTTGCTGCCCACCCGGAACGCGGCCCTGAGGTACTGCACGCCGCTAGCGCGCGAGCCGATCAGCCCCGAGCAGGCCGAGGGCGTCTCCCGCATGCTCAAGGCGCTCGCCGACCCGGTTCGGCTGAGGCTGATGTCGATGATCCTGTCCCACGAGGGCGGCGAGGCGTGCGCGATGTGCGACCTGACCGAGGGCTTCGACCTGGCCCCGTCGACCCTCAGCCACCACCTGAAGGTTTTGCACGACGCAGGCCTGGTCGACCGGGATAAGCGCGGCGTGTGGGTCTACTACAAGGCCCGCTCGGAAGCAATGGGCGCCCTGCGCACCCTGTTCAGCGGCGACCTCGCTGCTCCTCAGTCGGCGTGACCGGACCTAACGCGCAGCCCCCGCCTTGATACGTGGAGCCACCGACCGTGCTCCTCGCCCTTGTTCATACTGGCGCGATGGCCGCGGTCAGTCTCACCGGAACCCTGCTCGGGCTGGTTCTGGTTGGCAATTGATCGGCCCCACCCGCGACATTCACGGCTTGCCTGGTTGGGTCCAGGCCCGCAAGGCGATTAGTTCAGAAGGGAAGCCGTAATCGCCCCGGCGGTGATAGCCCCAGCAAGGAGCAGCAGTGGGTGTACCCGGCGGGCGGCAAGCCCTACGAACAAGGAACCGACAAGAAGGCCCGGGTTGATGTCGGCGACAGGGCGGGCGAGTGACGTCAGCGTGACGACGAGCAGACCGATCGCGCCCGCACCCGCATAGCGCCCGAAGGCAGGCAGCCACCACGTCTGCGACAACCGATTCACTGCGCTGGCAGCACCGATCGCCGCGAGCACCGGGAGAGCGAACACGGCAGCGGTGGCGACCGCCGCACCGCCCACCCCAGCGGTCACGTATCCGACGAAGGCAGCGATGATCAGCACCGGACCGGGAGTTGCGTAGGAAAGCCCGACCGCTGTCGCGAACTCACCCGGGCTCAGCCAACCGTGCACCCCGACCGTGAGCCGCTCCACCAGTGGCAGCGCAGCCTGGCCACCGCCGAAGGCCAGCGCACCGATCAGAAGGAACGTGGCGACCAGGTCAACCACGGTGGCCGCCCCGGTATCGGCGCACCCGGTCGACGATGACCCCGACCAGCCCGGCAAGCACCACGACGATGGCAGGGTTGACGAAGAACCCCCCGGCGGCCGCCGCCACCGCGACCGCGGCGAGGGCGAGCGTGCGCGCCTCTTTGGTCAACAACCCAACCATCGAATGCCCGAGCAGACCGACAACGGCGACCTGCATACCCAGCAGCGCTCCGTCGACCCAAGCCGCGTCAGGCAGTGCCGCGGCGCCGGCCGCTGCGAGCGTCATCAGAACTGCGGCAGGCAGGAGGAACCCGAAGGTAGCGACTAGTGCCCCCATCACCCCACCGAGCCGCCAGCCAAGGAAGGTGACAATCTGCACGACAGTGGAGCCGGGAAGCGCCTTGGTGTAGGTGAGTGCGTCCCGCACATCGGTCGACGTCAACCACCCCCGTCTAGCGACCAATGAGCGATCGAGCAAGGCCAGCGTCGGGCCAAGCCCGCCGAACGCGACGGCACCAAGGCGCAACATCGCCCACCACAGAGTCAACATTGGTACGCGGGAACGATGGGTAGTTGCGTCTGTGCCGCTCACATCCCTGCACTCCCTACCTGCGGTCGACGGTTCTTACCTGCGACCGGATGGTCAAAGCTGTGACTTTCGCCGGTGTAGGGCGGGCTGAGTGGCGGGCACGGTCAGGTGACGCCGATGACCAGGAGCGCCCTTCCTAGGTCTCGAGCAGGGCCAACGCATCCATCGGTGCAGCGAGCCGCGCGTCGGCGGGTTCCTCCGCCCGGTACAGGTGGCCCCAGGTCGCCGCTGCGCCGCGTGCGCCGGCGGATCGGGCTGTCCGCAAGTCGGTCGGCGCGTCACCGATGTACACGATGTCGGCTACATCAACTCCTAGCCGGGACGCTGCGGCCAGGATGCCGTCCGGGGCGGGCTTCGGCCACGCCACGTGGTCCCCACCGATGAGGATGTCGTACTCGATGCTGGCCGAGGCGAGCAGCATGCGCGCCGCACGGCTGCTGGCGACCGTGAAGATGACCGTCCGCAGATCCCGCGCACGCAGCGCCGCGAGGGTCTCGAGCACACCGGCATAGGCCGTAACGGTGCTGGCGTGCAGTCGGTCGTAGTAAGCGTCGACCTCGCCGTTCTTGAGTGGCCGACCGACTAGGTGCTCGAGCATCACCTCCGGCACGCCGAGGGAGTAGGCCGCAACGACCTTTTCCCGGTCGACGTCGGCAACCCCCAGCTCTTGCACCGTCGCGACGAACGCGTCAGGCACCACCGACGTGGTGTCGAGCAGTGTGCCGTCCATGTCCCAGACCAGGTGCGTCATGCGAAGCAGCCTAGGTCCGGTTCTGACGACCATGACGGACGGAAGAGCGATTCACTCGGGGGGCGTCCGGCCCGACTCGCCGAGCGACGGGGCGCGCGCCTTCAAACCCGCGATCGGCAGCGCTCCGCGTTCCAAGGAGCCGCGGTAGAGGTCCAGGACGTGGGCCCCAGGGCCCGGTCGCGGCGCGTTAGCGGCGTATCTCAAACGAACGATTCCGCTACACGCGCCGGAGGGCCGGGCGGCGCGCGTCGTCGACGAGGCGCCTGATGTAGCGGAACTGCGTGCCGAAAACTACGGCGCGATACTTCCCGTGTCGGACGGGTTTCGCTACGGTCGACGCGTGGGGCATCTCCTGGGGTACGCGCGCGTGTCGACAACCGATCAGGACGCGTCGCTGCAGGTCGATGCGCTGACCAAGGCCGGGTGCTACCGGGTGTTCGTCGACACCGGCTCCGGGTCGCTGCAGCACCGGCCGGAGCTGGACAAGCTGCTGGACCAGCTGCGCCCGGGGGACACCCTGGTGGTGTGGCGGCTGGACCGGCTCGGCCGGTCGATCCGCCACCTGATCGACCAGCTGCAGGTCCTGGCCGACCGCGGCGTGGGGTTCCGGTCGTTGCAGGAGACCATCGACACCACCTCCCCAGGCGGACGGTTGGTGTTTCACGTCTTCGCGGCACTGGCCGAGTTCGAGCGCGACCTGATCCGAGAGCGCACCAACGCCGGCCTGGCGGCCGCTCGTGCTCGGGGCCGCAGCGGTGGGCGGCCGTCGGCGTTGTCCGCGGACCAGGTCCGGGCGGCCCGACGGATGTATGAGCAGAAGGACATGACCGTCGCCCAGATCGGGCAGGTGCTCGGCGTCTCCCGCACCACCATCTACCGGGCCCTGAACCGCGCGCCCGCCGCAGCGGCCCCGTCACGACGAGCCACGAGCGCCGTGTAGGCCGGCCGTGGACGCGGACGGGCGGTGGCGGATCCTGCGGCTGCATGTCGAGGACCAGGTCCCGCTCGCCGCGCTGGCCCGTCACCACGGCCTGGGAGTGCGCACGCTGGAACGCTGGCATGCCCGCTACCGCGCCGGCGGCCTGTCGGCCCTGGGCCGAGTGCCGCGGGCGGACGCGGGCGGGCATCACCTGCCGGCGGACCTCATCGCGCTAATCGAAGGGCTCGGGCTGACCCGGCCCCGCCCACCGATCGCCGCGATCCACCGGACGGTGGTGAAGGTCTGCGCCGGCACCGCGTGGCCGGTCCCGTCCTACGGCGTCGTCCGGTCGATCATCACCGCCCTGGACCCCGGCATGGTCACCCTCGCCCTCGAGGGAGCAGGCTCCTACCGGGACAAGTACGAGCTCGCGTTGCGGCGGACGGCCGACCGCCCCAACGCGATGTGGCAGGCCGACCACACCTTGCTGGACATCGTGCTCGTCGGCACGGACGGCAAGCCGGCCCGGCCGTGGCTGACCGTCGTGATGGACGACTGCTCCCGCGCGATCTGCGGCTACACGGTCTTCTTCGGTGCGCCGTCAACGATGCACACCGCCCTGGCGCTACGGCAGGCGATCTGGCCCAAGGCCGACCCCCGGTGGCCGATGTGCGGCATCCCCGACCTGTTGTACGTCGACCACGGGTCGGACTTCACCAGCGACCACCTGGCCCGCACCGCCGTCGACCTGCACATCCGCCTGATCCACTCCGCCGTCGCGCGACCCCAAGGGCGAGGCAAGGTCGAGCGCTTCTTCGGCACGGTCAACACCGAGCTGCTCACCACCCTGCCCGGACACCTCCACAGCGGCGCGGAGCGCTGGCCCGCGCCAGCCCTGTCCTTGGCTGACCTCGACGCCGCCGTCGGGGCGTTCGTCCTGGACTACAACGACCGCGCCCACGGCGAGCTCGGCGTCTCGCCGCGGTCGGCGTGGATCGCCGACGGCTGGCTGCCACGCCTTCCCGACAGCCTCCAGGCGCTGGACGGGCTGCTGCTGACCGTGGCCCGATCCAGGACGGTGCGCCGCGACGGCATCCACTTCCAAGGCATGCGCTACGTCTCACCGACCCTCGCCGGCTTCGTCGGCCGCCCCGTGGTCATCCGCTACGACCCCAGAGACATCACCGAGATCCGCGTCTTCGACCACGACCAGTTCCTGTGCACCGCCGTCGATCAGGAACACCACGCCAAGCAGATCAGCCTCAAGGACGTCCAGGCCGCCCGCAACGCCCGTCGCCGCGCCCTGCGCCGAGGCATCAACGAGCGGATCGCCGTCGTCGCCGCCCACACCCCCGACGCCCCTGCCAGGCCCGTGCCGCCGCGCGTGCCGACCGTGGCGCGGCTCAAGGTCTACAAGGAGGACCTCAGGTGAGCGAACGCTTCATCGTCACCAAGGAGCACCGCCGCTTCACCGAGTTCGCCGACTCCGTCCGGCGCGGGCGCACCATCGGGCTGTGCTTCGGGCCGGCCGGGGTCGGCAAGACCGTCTCCGCACGCCGCTACGCCCACTGGGACCAAGCCCACGAGCTGCTCACCGACTGGGGCCCGCGCTGCGATGACGACGCCAAGATCTACGCCGCGCTGGCCAAGAACCGCACCGCCCTGTACACCCCCGGGGTCCTGACCACCCCGCGGCTGCTGCGCGAGGACCTGGACCGGATCATCACGCGCACCAGCATCTGCATCCAGCAGCACGTCGAAGCCCCCGACCGCATCCCCTTGGACCGGTGGGGCACCCGGCGCACCACCAACTACGTCCAGCTCGTCATCGTCGACGAGTCCGAACGCCTGAGCCCCACCGCGCTCGAGCTCCTACGGGACCGCTACGACCGCGACCAGATCGCCCTGATCCTCATCGGCATGCCCGGGCTGGAGAAGCAGTTCAGCCACTACCCCCAGTTCTACAGCCGCGTCGGCTTCGCCCACCAGTACCGGCCCCTGAGCACCGACGAGATGCTCTTCGTCCTCCAACGCCACTGGCGCTCCCTGGGCAAGACCCTCAACCCCGACGACTTCACCGACGCCCAGACCATCGCCGCGATCAGCCGCATCACCCGCGGCAACTTCCGCCTCCTGGAGCGACTCTTCCCCCAGATCGAACGCGTCCTGAAGATCAACGAGCTGCAGACCATCACCAACGACGTCGTCGAAGCCGCCGCCAGCACCCTCGTCATCGGAGTCAACTAACCGTGCCCCTGAGCGGCTGAAGACCGCCGCCACTCACCGGAGAAAGTCACACCTGGCGGGTGCCGCGTCGACGTCACGGTGCTCGACGACAAACGTTCGTTACCGGTCGGACAGACGGACCGCGCGGTTCGACCGACCTGGCCGCACGCCTGCTATCAGGGCTTGGTTCGATCGATGAACTCGATCATCGCCTCTAGCCGGTGCCCCCAGAAGAGCGTGAGTCCCTTGTCGTTCTGCGCGGCCAAGAGGTTGTGAATCTTGAACACGCCAGAGAGAACGGCTGCGGGGACGCATGTTTGGGTGCCGTACTCCTTGAGCCAAGTCTCGGCCTTGATGGCGGCATCGTTGTTCAGCCGCTTGACCGAGTTGGTCGATGAGTTGCTGACCTTGCACTCGGTGGGCATGGCTCGACCGTCATACAGACGGATCACGAGGTCGGCCTTCCGTGTGCCGAACAACGACTCCCCGCAGAACTCGCCGGGTGCCGGGAAGTGACTCACATTGGTGATCGTTCGCGGCGGGACCTGGGTGAAGCCGTTGGCGAGGAGGATCTCGGCGACGGCGTGCTCCTGAAGCTTCTTTGAGTCGTTGCGGCGGGCGGTCTGTACCTTCTGGGTCGCGATCAGCGCTGCGGTCGAGACCACGGCAGTGGCACGTTCGGCCTCGGTGGGGTCGCGGTTCTCGGCTACCCACGGGAAGCGCTCGCGGTCGAGACCGAGCATCACTGTGTCGATGACACGGCGGGCCATGTCGGGCTCGGCGCGCAGTCGGGCGGTGCTCAGGACTGCCTCAGCCAAGACCTTGAGGTCGTCCTCACTGATGGCGGGCGACGCCAGGTAGCGGACGGCAGTCAGCTGCTCGGGCTGAGTCAGTAAGTCCACGGCCTGGTTGCTCAGCTCGGTCAGGTCGACGGTTCCTTCGATCAGGTTCTCGACGTGCTGGCGGTACTCGTCGAAGAAGTCGAGGTACGCCTCCAACGGCTCTTGCATCCGAGTCTCGCGGAAGAGGCGGATCGCCTCAGTCGCTTCGACATCAAGCTCGTCCTCGGACCATCGTGGCGGCTTCGTCAAACCAGTGCTCCCTCGGCAAGCATCGCCAGGCTAGGGACCGGGATGCGCTCCATCTCCTTCGGCTCAAACTTGACCAGACCACCGGCGTACGTCCGCCCCTGGGTCAGGCTGACCGAGGAGCGCAGGTGCGCCGCGAGCTTGTCGAGGAGCGCGGCGGTCATGCTCTCGCGTGGGTACAGCCCGTGGGCGATGTTGATATGCCGGGCCTGGGCATCGTTTCGGACGAACGCCGGCGGGCGACGAGCCATGTAGGTCGCGAGGATGGGCGCGGCCTCGCGCAGCCCGACGCTCCACCAAGCCTTCCGGGCGGAGGCCACGTAACCCTCGTGGACGCGCTTTGCCTTGGCCGCGCGAAGGAACCTCTCGATCGCTCTACGTTCAAGGGCGTCGAACGCATCGAGGTCGACGGGTAGGTCGACGACCTTCCGAAGGCTCTCCACGGTGTCGAGGCGACTGCCAGCACCAAACAGCTCGCGGGCCTTGGTGACGGTCGGGAACAGCACGCTGTCGGGGAGACTGGGCGTCGGGCCGCGCTGAACCCACACGTCGTTCGCGCCAGTCACTGCGCCGCGGTGCACCCGGCACAGCTCACCGAGTTCGATGTACCCCTCGGGCAGCTTCGGCGTCACGCGCGTGAGCACCGACCAGCGGTTGGTCTCGGCTAGCCGCTCGCGCGAGATAGCTCGGCCCTTGGCGAGCCGGCCGAGGTCTGCGACTGTCTCGACCCGCCGAACCTTCATCTTCTCGGTGGGCTGGCCCATCTTGAAGCAGGTGATCGCGCCGGTCGTGGTTGCGTCCGCGAACGGTTCCGCAGTCGGGGCCAGGACATGCAGCGACTCGCCGCCGAGTCCGTCAAGGAGGAGCTGGCGGACAAGCTTGCCGTAGTTGACGTCCAGCCACTCCGAGGAGGTGATGAACGCGCCGTAGTCGCCGGGTTGGCCGTGCTCGGCGGTGGCGAGGAAGAAATGTACGTGCAGACCCGCGAGGCCGCTCGCGTCGAGGCCACGGCGGGCAGCCGTGGCGAGGAGCCACTGCTTCCACTCGGGATCGATGAGGTGGTGCCTGACGTAGGGCGGGTTTCCGATGAAAAGCGTCTGGGCGTTGATCTTCTCAAGCGTCAGGGCTCGGTAGTCACCGAGGTGCACGGTGGCCCGGTCACCCAGCCCACTGGCAGCGATGTTGGCTCGGAGCATGATTGTGGCGAGCGGGTCGATATCGGCACCGTGCAGCTCGGCTCTGGGGAATCTCCTGGCGGCAGCGAGCAAGTATCGGCCCGATCCTGCCCCTGGGTCCACGATCCGCTGCGGGTCGCCCTGATCGCTGGCCCAGCCGACCATGGCCTTGATGATCGCCGCCGGGGTGTAGGTCTGCCCGAGGTATCGGCGGTCCTCCGGCGTGCGGATGGCGCAGTACGCGTCCCCGAGGGGGTCGAGTCCGGCGCGAATGAGGCTGCGGACGTGCCTCACATCGGCTGGTGAGTGCATGAGTTCGCTAGCGGATGCAAGCGCCGCCTCAGGTTCGGAGAAGCCGCCGGCGTCCTCGGCTCCTAGGGCCACGGCCAGGGCGACGAGCGACTCGATCGTCTCGGGCGGGGGCATGTCTGAGAGTTTCACGGGCAGTTTAGTCACGGAGACGGAACACGCCCCTAGACACGCGCTCGAAGTACCTCTCGTCTTGGAGCGAGCTTCGGTAGGAGGAGGCCGGGGCGACACCAACCTCGGGCTCGATCGCGGCCTTGATCTCAGAGATGGATGCGTGTCCGCCGTCCAGGGTGGTCAGGTACTTCCTCATCGCGTCCTTGAGCTGGTTGTGTGGACGGCGCTGACGAGTCTCCATGGGTTGCCACCCTCCTTGCCGGTCGACGCTATACCGTCGACGATAGCAGTCAGCGGCGGGGATTTCGACGGGCACGCGGGAGCGGCACGCGGTTGCGTGCTGCGGCCCAGAGGTGCCATGGCTCTGGGACCTAGGGAGGCCGCTCCCTTGGCGCTTCACAGTTGTCTCGTCTAGCGGCGGTGTGATCGAGCGGCAGCAACCGCCGCACGCAGGGCCCCCGCGACGGCAATGATCAAGCCCAGGGCTAGCAGTGGGTAGCCGAACACTGCGTAGCCGGCGATGGGCCTCGTCGAGGCCGAGGGCGGGAAGGGCAGCGGGTGCGGTGTGAAGCCGGGCTCGGGCCACAGGATGATGGCCAGCCCGACTAGTGCTAGCGCTCCCCCGGTCACTACCCAACTCATCCCGGGGCGGGTGCGGATGGCGGTCACTGTTCCTCCTCGGCGGCCTCGGCCGGGATCTCGACGAGGGCGCGCGGGAGCGGTACGCGGTCGTGGGCTGCTTCCCACAGGTGCCGCGCCAAGGCGTCGCCACGCTCGTCGTCGGCCGGATTGATCGTGTCCGTGGTGTCCCACCACCCCGCCTCGGGGTTGGTCTCGGCCTTGACCTCGACGGCGACGGTGAGCCCGATGGCCCGCGCCGTGTCGAGTACGGCCGCGGTGAAGGCTTCGGCGTAGGCCTGGAAGGTGGCTGCATAGCGTGCGCGGAGCAGTTCCTCGGCCGCCTCTTCCTGCGCTGCCTGGGCGTCGACGGCCGCGTTGTAGGCGTCCCACTCTTCGGCGGGCGCTCCTTCGGTCGGTCCTGGGTGTTGGGCGCTCCACTCCTCCCCTGCTCGATAGAGCACCTGGGCGGCGTCGTCGACGTGCGGCAGCATCGTTTCGCGCTGCGCGGTCGACGCGTCCTGGTAGGCCTCGGTGACGAGCTGGGCGACGTTGAGCGGCACGATCACCGGCAGGGTGCGCCGTGGCGCCAGAACTACCGGGTCGGCGTCGTAGCCCACGGTGCCGGCGACGAGCTGGCTGAGGGCGTCGGACTCCCATGAGCCGGGCCGGCCAGCTGTGATCCTGTTCGCGCTGCCGACGTTGGCGGCGACGGCTCCGAGCGCTGAGGCCAGGAAGTCGGAGAAGTCGACCGGTCCGTGCTGCGGGTGGTCGAGCTGGACGGCGGCGGTGAGGGTGGCCACGGTGGCGTCCCACAGTCGCCGGTACTCGGTGGCGTAGGCCTCGGCCGGGTCTGTGCCGGGTTCGGGCTGGTGGTCGGTCATGGTGTGTGTCCCCTGTCTGCCGTGTCGAGTTGGTCAATGCTGTCAGCGTGGTCTGACATGGGTTATCGCACGAGCCGGTTGGGCAGGCGCGGCGGTGGTGTGGGCAGCGAACCGTCGTTCTTGGTGCGGGCGGCGTCGACGGCGGCGGCGATCGCCTCGCTGCACCATGCGCTGTCGCTGGGCCAGCGGCCGGCCTGCTGGTCGGCGTTGATTGCGGCGCGCATCCGGGCCACGGTGTCGGTGGGGATGGAGAACGATCGGGTCGAGCCGGTGCGCTCGTCGGCGCGTCCCCGGGGCTGCGCGGTCGCGCGCTGCTTGGGGGTGCGCGCGGCGTAGGTCTCGATCGCGGCTGCGATCCAGCGGGCGAACGTGTCGGCCTCTCCCCCGTTGGTCCAGTCGGCCAGGTAGGCGGCCTTGGCGTCCTCGAACTCCTGAGGGGTGAGGTAGATGCCGAGCCGGGCGGTGTCGCTGGCGGCCGCCGTGGCGGCCTTGCGGACGGCGGCCGGCTTCTTGGTTGTGCTGCCCTTCTCGGTGGCGCTGGTGGCCTTCTGTGGGGCGTGGGCGGGCTCCTCGACGGGTCGCGTGGCGGTGGGCTGTGCCGAGCTGCGCGGCTCGGCCGTGGGCTCGAGGTCCGGGGTGTCCGGGTCGAGGGCGATGGCGGCGCGGTTGCGGTCGCGCAGGCTGCGGCGGGTCATCGTGTCTCCTTGGTCTGGTTGGTCGATGTGGTCAGGCGGTGGCGTGGTGCTCGGCGCTCACCTGGGCGTCGGGCTCGGGTGTGCCGATGATCGGGGCGAGGGCGGCGGCGTAGTCGGCCGCGATCGGTGAGCCTGGGGCAAACACCGACACGGGCATTCCGCTGGTGTAGGCGTCTCGCGCGGCTACGGCTTCCCGGACGGGGGTGGTCACTCGGCCGGGGTGCTGCTCGGTGAGCATGTCCACCACGTCGCGGTCGAGCAGCCGGCGGCCGTCGTAGCGGGTGGGCACGATCCAGTGCACGCGCTGGCCGGGCTTCATCCTCGGGGCGATCCGCTGGGCGATCACCTCCACGAGCCGGTCGAGCTGGTCGTAGGCCTCGGTCTCGCACGCCACGGCCGCCACCACGACGTCGGCGGCCGCCAGGGCTGCCAGGGTGACCAGGCCGAGGGCCGGCGGGGTGTCGATCACCACGTCGTCCCACTCCCCCACCACTTCGGGCAGGTGGTCGCGCAGCGCGGTGATCACCTCGGGCCGGTGGTCGAGGCTGGCCAGGTCGTGGGTTCCGGCGAGCACGCTCGCACCGGGCACGCTGGGGGCGTCGATGGCGGCCTCGGGCGCGGTGGCTTCGGCGGTGAGTACGTCGGCGGCTACGGCTGACACCTCGGTGTCGTCGGTGACTCCGAGCCTGGTCGTGAGGTTGCCCTGCTGGTCGAGGTCGATCGCCAGCACGCGCCGGCCGCGCCGGGCGAGGGCTGCGACGAGCTCGGCGGCGGTGGTGGTCTTGGTGCTCCCGCCTTTGGACAGGGCGACGGCGTAAACGGTCATGCTCGGGTCTCCTCGGTGTGGTGCCGCATAGCTGCTTCCTCCTTGCTCTCATGGCTGCGGGACGGGGGTGGCCGTCAGGCTCTCCCCCGCCCCGTCGCCACGCCTCAGCCCTCGCGGGTGTCGTCGGCCTCGTGGGCCTGGTTGTTGCTCCGGGTCGCCTTGGTGGCTCGCACGGTGTGGTAGCGCAGGCTGAACGACACCTCGTCGGCCTTGACGTGTTGCGCGGTGCGGTCCTCGCGCGTCTCCTTGTCCGACCACCGGTCGGTCACGATGCTGCCGGTGACGTGCACGCGGTCGCCCTTGCCGCACGACTCGACGACGTTCTCAGCGAACGATCCCCAAGCCTGGACGCGGAACACGTTGGGCTCGGCGTCCTCCCAGCCCTGCCCGTCCTCGGTACGCCGGCGGCGGTTCTCGATGACGGTGAAGCGGGCGACGCCGCGGCCGCTGGGGGTGAATCGCAGCTCGGGGTCGGCGGCCAGGTTCCCGGCGAAGGTGATGGTGCTCATGGTGGGTGCTCCTTGTGGTTGGGCGGTTGGTCCGCCGTGTTGATGGTGTCAGTCTAGTCTAGTTGGTCAATGTTGTCTAGGCGGTTCGGCGTGTTTCCTTGGTCGATCTACTCCCCTCGCCAGTCAAAGGTGCGGGCCGCGCCTTGGCGGCCCCAGTGGTAGGCGTCGCGCTGCTGCTCCTCGGTGATCTGCTGGCCCTGGGCCAGGCGCACGGCGGCGCGGTAGCGGTCGGCGTCCGCGGCGCGGGCGGCGGCCGCCAGCTCGTCGAGGGTGCCCATCACCTGGGCCAGGGTCGGGGTGGTCTGCTGCTGGTCCATCTGTGTTGTCCTTCCGGTGCTCGTAGACTGGTGGGGTGCGTCCGGCGTGGTAACCGGTCGCCGT
The DNA here is from genome assembly GCF_013041615.1 of Knoellia koreensis. Classification (GTDB taxonomy): domain Bacteria; phylum Actinomycetota; class Actinomycetes; order Actinomycetales; family Dermatophilaceae; genus Pedococcus; species Pedococcus koreensis. Next base: position 4,857 of record NZ_JABEPQ010000008.1, on the reverse strand, counting down.
GTTGATGCCGTCCCCTCGGTTCGCCCTCGTGGCGTTGCCGGGGGGACGGTGCTTTTCGCGGGTGCTACTCGCTGGCTGGGCCGGTGCACCAGGGCAGGCACTCCTCCCCTGGCTCGGCTCCGCACTCCTCGCACGGGCGGTAGAGCGGGTCGCCTTCGCCGTCGTACAGCTCGGGATGCTGCTGTTCGTGGCTGAGGTGCTCGTCGCCTGCGTACATCACCGGGCCACCTCCTCGCCCATGAGCACGGCCACGGCGGCCGCGCGCCGTTCGGCCTCGACCTGCTGGGCGGTGACCAGGCCACGGCTGAGCACCATGTCCTCTAGGGCGGCCACGGCGTCCCACGCCTCGCGGTCGGTGAACGCTCGTACATCGTTGACGATGACGTTCTGGCGGTGGGCGGACTCCCTGGCCTCGGGATCCACGGCTAGGCGAACCACGGCTCGGCCTGCTCGGCCGATCGCTTCGCGTCGTTCGGTGCTGATGTTCGGGTTCCAGGTCATGGCGTCCTCCTCGGTGTGGCGGGGGTGGTAGGTCCCCGGTTGGTCTGCCGTGTTGATAGTGTCAGTCTAGTCTAGTTGGTCAATGCTGTCTAGTAGTTGTGCGTGTTTTCTTGTTCATCTCGTTTCTTCGGCCCCTTCTCCCCCCGTCCCCTCTTAGCTGCCGAAGATGACGCCGGGACCGGTGCTGTCCAGGGTGGCCGTAGGCCATCGCGTGAGCGACGCGCAGCGCCCTTGACCGCACCGGGACCGGCGCGACAATGGCGGCGCAGGGGGCGGGGGAGTGAAGCCGGCGGATCGACGCGGCCCACCTGTCCAACTGACCCGTTAGGCCTCGCGCTCGATCACGAGTGCGAGGCCGTCGACCTGTTTTGGGTCTGTGTGGTCTGGCTGGTCAAGAACGGGGGAGACGTGAACCGAGCCGGGGGTTCTCGCCCCGGCTCGGTTCGTCGCCCTTAGGCGGCTGCGAGCAGTTCGGCAGCGATCGCCTCGATGGGCTCGCCTGCCTTGGCGCGTCGCCAGGCCTCGCCCTTGGGCTCTAGGCCGGCCTCGCGCAGCGCGGCGGCTAGGGCCTTGTTGTCGGCCTTGGCTTGGGCCTTGTCGGCCTTGGCGGACCGGGTGAGGGTGACGTCTTCGGCTCCGAATGCGACGGCGGCCACGGCGTCGAGCACGTGGCATGAGCGCTCGTAGGCGACGGCGACGCGCTCGGGGTTGCGGGTCCACTCGGCCGCGTAGCGGGCCGATCCTCGGGCCAGCTCGCCCTGACCAAACGCGGTCAGCAGGCCGAACGCGACCGCTTCGGCTTCGGCTTCCATGTCGCCTCGGTGCTGTCCGGCGTAGGGCCGCTCGTCCTCGGCTCCGTGCAACAGGGCGTGGGCGACCTCGTGGGCCAGGGTCTCGACGGCCGCCCATCCGGCCAGGCCGCCATGCACGACGATTTGGCGGGTGGCATGCACGGTGTAGCCGCCCTCGGCCATGTCGCGGCCGCTGCGCTCAACGCTCCAGCCCTGGCCGGTGATCCACGCGGCGAGCCGCTCGAACACCTGGCGGGCTTCACCCTCGGGCAGCTCGGGCGCGGCGAACGCGGCCGCGCCGGTCTCGCCGTCCTCGTTGATCACGTCGGCGGCGCGGTAGGTCTGCTCGATGCGGAACACGCGTCGCTCTTCGGCTCCGGGGGTGTCCTTGGTGGCCTTCTTGCCGGTGGCGGGGTCGATCCACATCGGCACGGGCCGCGACCACACGGCCAGAGCGCCACCGGTGGGGGCGTATCCGCGCTTGCTCCACACGTAGCGGGGGGCGATCTCCTCGGCGGCGGCGCGGATCGCGGCATCGAACGCGGCTTCGTCGACGAGGCCTTCGGCCGCGAACCGTCCCCAGAGCTGGCAGACGATCAGGGCGTGGTTGTTGGGGGAGTAGGCCGGGTGACCCGAGCGCAGACGCAGGGCGCGGGCCGCCATCGCGGCAGGCCATCCGGCGGGGTTGGCGATGAATGCGGCGACCTGCTCGGTCATCGCCTGGCGGGTGGCCTTGTGGTCGATGGTGCTCATGCGTGCTGCTCCTTCGGTGTGGTGGGGGTGGTAGGTCCCCGGTTGGTCTGCCGTGTTGATAGTGTCAGTCTAGTCTAGTTGGTCAATGATGTCTAGTAGGTCCCTTGTTTTTCTTGCGGGTCTCTTCGCGGGCTGTTGCCTCGATGGCGTCGACGTCTAGGCCGAGCTGGCGGCCGCGTGTCTTGTCTCGGGTGAGTTGCTCGGCGTTGCCGGTGCGTGTGGCGTGGATGATGTGGTTCCTGACGAGGTACTGAGCGACGCACATAGCGGCGTAGTTGGGGTGTTCTCCGGGCGGGAATCCGCAGATGCCGGGCTGGTCGGGGTCCGCTCCGTGGTTCTGGCGCAGGAGGTAGCCGCTGGGCTCCTGGGTGCCGCAGGCGGGGCAGGTCGCGGGCTGCCTCCATCGCTGGGCCTGCTCCTGGGCGCGGTCGTAGTCTCCGAATAGGTCGGGCTGGATGCTCACGGCTGGTCTCCTTGGTCTAGTTGGTCAAAGGTGGGGCGGCGGGTTGACTCGGCCCCGTGCTCTTGGCCTTGGCCGCTGACCGTTTTTTCGTCCCGCCCCCTGACGTTTGTCCCCGTCGCGGCCGCATAAGGGCCTCCGGGTCAACCCGGAGGGCGGTGGGGGAGAGAAGTTTCGGCGCGAAATAAGCGGAGGGAGGAACGACCGGAGCGCGTGCCGAAAGTTCTCGGAGGAGCCGGCGGCGTAGCCGCTTGACGCGGTGGTCCGTGGCCGCAGAGTGGGACGTCAGGGGGAGGGCGTGAGGTGACCTTCCGCTCGAAAGTCTTGGTCCGCTCATGGTCGGCGCGTCAGCGCCGGTAGCGGGCTTGCTGCCGGGCGGCCGCGAGCTGCTCGCGCATCCGACGCTTGGTCTCGGCGATCCGGGCCTGGATCACTGGATCGTTGCGCTCTGCCGCGAGGCGTGCGTCCTCCGCCTCCCTTTCAGCTCGTGCCCTGGCGCGCTCGGCCGCGCGGGCGGCCGCCTCGCGGCCGCGCCGCAGGCGCGGCGGCTCGTCGACGTCGGGCAGGGCGGCGCGCACCTGGTGCGCAAACAGCGCGAGCGGGTCACGCTGGGAGCCTGGGTAGGGCTCGTACAGGCCGAGCGTGATGTTGCGGCGGTCGAGCATGTCGATGACGTCATGGGCACTCCACCCGGTGTCGTCCAAGCCGAGGGCGACCAGCGTGCGGCACAACGACCCGATGTGGCCTCGGGCGAGCCAGGGGAGGCGCTGCGCGAGGTCTGCGGCTAGGCGTTGCACCCCGATCGGTGGCCTGGGAGCGCAGCGTCGAGGGATCTTCCTCTTCGTTGCCTGCCGCGAAGCGGCTCCAGCGCGCGCGTCAGCGCGCTTTGGTAAGTCACTACGTGACGGAAGAGGAGAGGTAAGAGAACCCCGACGGGGTAGGTGGACATTCGATAGTGAGCGAGGAACGAGCAGTGCGCGCTCGGAGGCCATGCGGCGCTGGTCGCCGCCGTGGTGCGCACGCGCGGCCGCCCGCTCCTGCGTGGTCAGGTAGCGGCCCGGGACCACGGTGCAGGCGAAGCCCAGGGCCTCTAGGAGGGTCCTGGCGCGCTGCACGGTCTTGGCTGAGCAGCCGAGGGCCTTGGCGACGGTCTCGTGGGCGGTGGTGACGCCGCGACCGGTGCGTGAGTCGGCGGCGCGCGCGTCGGCGGCCGCGACGTCGATGAGGGTGTCCGCGCTGACCTTGGCGGCCGCGCGCAGTTCTTCGCCCTGGGGCGTCCTGAGGGCCGCTGCGAGCGTTTCCAGCCAGTGGGCGGCACTGGACCACACCGGCACCGTGGCGGGCAGCGTAGGGCCGTTTGCGGGCCTCCAGGCGCGGCCGCGGCATGAGCGTGCGATCGTGCTGCGCACGTCACGCGGGCCCGTGCAGGGCCGGTAGTACCGGCGCGCGCGCGGCAGGGGAGTGCCGGCCGCGTCCGACTCGTTGGCGACGCGCGACACGTCCCGGATCGTCGAACTACTGGACTCCGGGCATGCGGGTGCTATCGTGGGCAGCACTAAGCGACCTCCATCGCTGGCATGTGAAAACCGCCGGGCGGCTACGCCGCCTCCTCCCTGGCACGGGATCGGCTACAGATCGGAGAGGTACCGAGTTGGCGCTCGGTCCTCTCACCTAGACGCAAGGGCTCCCGTTGGCGCGGGGGCCTTCGTCATTTCCGGGGTCAGCCGGTCATAGGCAGCTCCTCGTCGAGGCGCGCCTGTGGCGCGAGATGGGGTAGCCCGACGTCGAGCGCGAGAGTGCGCGCGATGTACTCGCTGATGGATAGGCCCATGGCGTCCGCTCGGCGGCGAACCTCGTCGCCTACCGCGCGGGCAGGGCGCGTGACCATGATGTCTCTGTCACCCTTGCTGGCTCTCGGCATAGACCCATCCAAACACCCTCGTATCAGAATCGGGGGAAGTTGGCCTTCACCGGCGTGTTGCCCGTGTGACCGGTGATCACAGGCCTGCTGCCACGGCGGCCGCCGCGCGCAGGTAGGCGCGCTGGGTGGGTGCGGCGAGGTTGTCGACGCGCAGCCACTGTTGGCGCATGGCTGGGTCGTAGGGGACGGTGACGACGGCGCGGGCGAGGGCGTCGAAGCCGCGGGCGATGGAGGAGGCGTCGGCTTCCTCGCGGTCGGCCTGGGAGACGAGCACGACGGCCTGGTCCGCGAGACGGGCGGAGTGCTCGTCGCGGTCGGCCAGGGCGTTGAGCAGGAGCCGTCCGGCTTCGGCGTGGTCCGGCCGGGTGGAGGTGGCCACGACGATCTGGTCGGCGTGGTCGATCATCCGTAGCCACAGGGCGTCGCCTTCG
>NZ_JABEPQ010000007.1 GCF_013041615.1 Knoellia koreensis | reverse complement strand
CGACAACGCCCGGCGTGCCCGACTTGCCACCCGCCGAGAACACCGCCAGGATCACCCATGAGCACCGCCTCCTGGCTGGGTATTTCAACCGCCAACTGGTGCATTTACTCAGACGCACCTCGAGCTCCACTACGAAAGCCTCATCGAGCTGGCCCACCCGGCATACACCGTCCACTACGACAGCCGACCACCCGAACCCGTCTACGACGAACCACCCTTCTGACTCAGGCCGTGACGGCGGTCGGCACAGTCGCGAAGCACGGGCGGCGGGCAACTAGCCACGCAGAATGCGCCTCCTGGCTCAGCCCGTGGAAGCCCAACCTTCACCTCGCGCCAGTTCCGTTGCTGGTCAAGGAAGTTCGCGGTTTCTGTTACCGCATCGAGGTGCCGACGCCGGCCGAGACGGTCACCTTCTGAGACCGCGGCTTTAGCAGCCTGTCGTGCCCGCGAGGCGCAAAACCTGCTGCCATACCCAGCGGACCTCGCGTACGCTCGCCGGCATGTTGGTTCTCGGCACTGCCTCGCTGCGCCTGCGCAGCCGCTGACGGCGGCGAGCAGCACTCCTTCGTGACGCTCCCCGTCCCCGGAGTCCCCGCCGGGCGGCGTCTTCGTCATGCCCGGCTCCGAACCGACCACGGAGCGAAGCAGTGCCAACCCATCACCACGGCCGACACGAGCACGGCCAGAATTTCCTGACGGACCGCACCACGATCCGCCAGATCGTCGACCTGGTCCGCACCACCGACGGTCCGATCATCGAGATCGGGCCCGGCCGTGGGGCCATCACCCGTGACCTCATCCGCCTGGGTCGACCCCTGACAGCTGTCGAGGTCGATGCCCGCCTCGCCGCTCGGCTGCACCGCGAGCTAGGACGAGCAGTCACCATCAGGCATGGGGACTTCCTCGACTTTCGGCTCCCCACCACGTCGCACGTGATCGTGGGCAACCTGCCCTTCCACCAGACCACCGCGATCCTGCGCCGGATCCTGCACGGGCCTGCCTGGACTGAAGCGATCCTGTTGGTGCAGTGGGAAGTTGCGCGCCGGCGAGCCGGCGTGGGCGCCTCCACGATGATGACCGCCCAGTGGGCGCCATGGTTTGACTTCGACCTGATATGCCGCGTGCCCGCCCGTGCGTTCACGCCGCGGCCGGGCGTCGACGGTGGCCTGATGATGATCCGACGTCAGGCAAATCCCCTTGTGTCGCAGCAAGACCGCCGCAAGTTCCAAGCCTTGGTGCACCGGGTCTACACCGGCTCGGGACGAGGCCTGGGGCAGGTCCTCTCGCGCACCACCACCCTCGGCTCACCGCGGCATGCAACCGACTGGCTGCGATCCCACGGGCTCTCTCCCCACGCCCTGCCCGGCTCCATGGGCCGGTCAGCGTGGGTCGACCTGTTCAAGACCACCCGAGCCTCCCCGCCGGGCAGAGGCAGGCGATGACCTCCTGTCACCCGGCTCAGGACTGAGAGCGCAGGTAGCGGCCGAAGTGCGGCACGGTGAACGCGATCCGGCCGCGCTCCCCCGAGTAGATCAGACCCTTCTTGAGCAGCGCATCCCTTGCAGGAGAAAGGGACTGCGGCTTCTTGCCCAGGATGCGCGCCACCTCCGAGGTCGGCACCGACTCGATCTCGTCGACGTCCTCGCCGGCGTCGACCGCGGCCAGGGCGGCATCGGCCATGGCCCGCAGGTACTCGCGCTCGGCCGGAGTCGCCCGCTCGTACCGGGACCCGAAGAACCCGACCCCGAGCTCCGCCTCGGCCTCCGGCGCCGCCACCGCCACGTCGTCCGCGGTGATCGGTGAGCGCGGGGCCACGTCCCACGCCACCTTGCCGTACGCCTGGATGAAGTACGGGTAGCCGGCGGTCGCGGCATACATCGCCTCCAACGCCTCCGGCGTGAACGACGCGTCCTCGTCCGACGCCGGGGCGACGAGCGCCCGGTCGGCCTCCGACCGCCCGAGCCGGTCGATGCGTTGGTAGCGGAACAGCCGCTCGCTGTACGACTTCGATGCCGACAGCACTGCGGGCAGGTGGGGCAGCCCAGCCCCCACGACGATCACCGGCAGCCCCGACTGCGAGATCTCGTGGCACGCCGCGCACAGCGCCGACACGTCGTCCGGACCGAGGTCCTGCATCTCGTCAATGAACACCCCCACCCCGCGGCCGACGTCGGCGGCGAGCCCACCGACGTCGGTCAGCAGCTCGACGAGGTCGATCTCGATGTCGCCGGAGTCCGCACGACCCACGACCACGGCCGCGTCGATGCCGGGGTTCCACTTGTCCCGCAGCTTCACCCCGGCCCCGGCCTCGCGCTGCGCGAACCCCTTGATCACGCCCAGCACGTGGTCCACCTGGTCGCCGGCCGGGTGCCCGAGCTCGCGCACCGCGACGTGCAGGGCCGCCGCCAACGGACGCCGCAACGTCTGCTCAGGGCGAGCCTCGAGCTTGCCGGTCCCCCACCGCGCCCGAACCGCCGCCGAGCGCAAGGCGTTGAGCAGCACCGTCTTGCCCACGCCCCGCAGGCCGGTGAGCACGACCGACCGCTCGGGGCGCCCGCGCGCCACCCGCTCGAGCACCACGTCGAACGCATCGAGCTGGTCGTCGCGCCCCGCCAGCTCGGGCGGGCGCTGACCGGCACCGGGGGCATAGGGGTTCCTGATCGGGTCCACGATCGCAGCGTATGCCGGTTTATAGCGATTCTCCGAGATTTCGCGATACGTGGGAATCGTGTCCGATCGACGACGCACCCCGGCAACCGCTGGCCGCGCCGGTGGGACCGTCGGGACCACGCGGCATACCACTCGTCGACCGGCCCCACCGGTGACCCGGATTCGCCGCGCGGCCCAGGACATTTCGGACGAACGTGACAAGGACCAACCCGCTTGCACACCAGGAGGAACAGGATGCCCCCCACCTTCCCGACGGTCGACCGACGCGCCTTCCTCGCCGGCAGCGGCGCGATCGCCGTCGCCGGTGCCGGCGCCACCGCACTGCGCGCCGACGCCAGCACCGCCGTCACCACGACCACGACCACTCGCGCCGTCAGCTTCGCGCCGCCCAGCCCGTTGTCGCTGCTGCAGAAGATGCTCGGCTTCGACACCCAGAACTTCGGCCAGGGCGGCAAGACCCGCGCCCACGCCGAGTGGCTCAAGTCGGTCTGGGACGCCGCGGGCGTCCCCGCCGAGATCATCCCGACGCCGCAGCCCGACAACGTCCACCTCGTCGCCCGCATCAAGGGCACCACCTCGGCCGCGCCCCTGCTCCTGCTCGGCCACTCCGACGTCGTCCCCGTCGAGCGCGAGAACTGGAGCGTCGACCCGTTCGCCGGCACCGTCAAGGGCGGCGAGGTCTACGGCCGCGGCGCGCTGGACATGAAGGGCGCCAACGCCGCTAGCATCGCCGCGCTGCTGCGCCACGTCTCCCGCGGCGCCAAGTTCGAGCGCGACATCATCGTCCTCACCGACTGCGACGAGGAGGCGGGCAGCTACGGCTCGGGCTGGCTCGCCAAGCAGCACTGGGACAAGCTCGACGCCGGGATGGTACTCACCGAGGGCGGCTGGTTCCTCGCCCAGAGTGACCGCACGACACCGATGCTCATCACCGTCACCCGCCAGGACAAGGTCTACTTCAACCTCGATCTCACCGCCCGCGGCACGGCCACCCACTCCTCCAAGCCCATTCCCGACTCGGCCATCGTCGGGCTCTCTCGAGCCGTGGCCGAGATCGGCGACTGGAAGGCTCCGGTGCACCTCACCAGCGTCACCCGCCAGTACTTCGAGGCCCTCGGCCGTGCCACCGACGACCGTGCCTTCGCCAAGGCAATCCGCTTGATGCTCAAGGCCCACAGCCAACGCTCGCTCGAACGCGCCGCGGCGTTGGTCGTCAAGCTCTCCGACTACCCCTACCTCCACAGCGCCCTCCTGCGCACCACCACCGCGTATGTCATCGAGAAGGCGGGCTACAAGGAGAACGTCATCCCCAGCGAGGCCACCGTGCGGGTCAACTGCCGCGGCATCCCCGGCGGGGAGAAGCCGCGCGACTTCCTGAAGTCGTTGCGGCGCAAGCTGTCCGACCGCGACATCGACGTGGTCCTCGTGGCTCCAGAGGGCACCAGTGAGGCCGACTACCTCGACCAGCTCGACGCCCGCTGGGCCACCAAGCCGGCCGACACCAACACCCCGCTCTACCGGGCCATCTCCCAGGCGGCGGTCCAGACCTACCCCGGCGCGGTCTTCTCACCGGCGTTGTTCGAGGCAGGCACGAGCCTCGGGCCGTGGCGCGAGCGGGGCATCCCCGGCTATGGCGTCTATCCCTACGTCATCGACAACGACCAGCTGATCGGCATGCACGGCAACGACGAACGCATCTTCGTCGAGGCCCTCGCCAAGGGCACCGACTTCATGGAGCGCGTGTTCGACCGGTTCCGCGCCTGAGCGTTACCCGCGCCGGGCAAGAGCGTCAGGTATGCCGCGTGGTCGCCGCGACCACGCGGCATACCTCGGTCGTCAATCACCTTGCAGGACAGGGTGATTCGGGCGACCGCGACCTGCGGTCAGCGGCGTCGCTTCTTGAGGTAGGCGACGAGCTCGTCGTAGGCGCCCGTCTCGTTGCTGTAGAGGGCGTAGTTGCGCGCGGTCTCCATCCACTCGTGGATCGAGGGACGCACCGACCGCACGGCGTCAACGAGCTGCTGCTGTGTGATGGGACGCACCTGGCCGGCCCGCATCGACTCCTCCATCGCGGCCTCGGTGGCCTGCTCGCACACGAGCGCGAGGTCGGCGCCGGAGAGCCCGTCGGTGGCCTTGGCGAGCTTGTCGAGGTCGAGCGGATCGGCGGGTCGGCCGCGCAGGTGGTAGCGCAGGATCGACAGCCGCGCCTCGGCGTCCGGCGGCAGGACGAGGACCGTACGGTCGAAGCGCCCCGGCCGCAGGAGCGCGGAGTCGATGTCCCACGGGTGGTTGCTTGCGGCGAGGACGAAGAGACCGTCGTTGTCGGTGGAGGCACCGTCGAGCTCGGAGAGCATCTGGTTGACGACGCCCCGCATGGCCGAGTTGCCGCGCAGCTGGGCGCGCTTCTGGCCGAGGGCGTCGATCTCGTCGAAGAACAGCAGGCACGGACGGTTGCGGCGGGCCGCGTCGAAGATGCTGCGCAGGTTGCGCTCGCTGCTGCCGATGTACATGTCGAGCACGTCGGACAGCCCGACCTCGTAGAAGCTCGCGCCGAGCTCGCCGGCCAGTGCCCGGGCGATGAACGTCTTGCCGCACCCCGGCGGGCCCCAGAGCAGCAGACCGCCACGCAGGGACTTGCCGAACTGCATCCGCAGCTCGGGGTTGCGCATCGGCGTGAGGAACGACAGCTCGAGCCGGCGCTTGACATCGGCGAGCCCGCCCACGTCGGCCAGGGTCACCCCGGCGACCCCGAGGGTGCCGAGCTCGGGCTCGGCGAGCGCGTCGGCGTCGGCCCAGTCGGCCAGCAGCTCGGCTGCCGTGTCCGGCACGGCCATCGCGTAGGCCGGGCCGTCTTCGCGCGGTGGGCTGTCGTCACCCGTTGCGTGGCCCGCGTCGGACTCCCCTGACACCGGCTCGGGTGCCAGCGGCTCGTCGCCGAGGGCGTCGGCCAGGCGCCGGTATGCCGCGGCGCGGTCGCCGTGCCCTGTAGCCGTCGCGGCTGCCGCCGCGACCCGCAGCACGGGCACGTCTGCCGGGCGGGCGGCCAGGACCGTCGTCGCCTCCGCGAGCGCCTCGTCGGGACGTCCGGAGTCGAGCAGGAGCCGGGCGAGATGAGCCCGCACGTCGTGGTTGTCCGGATCCGCGGTCAACGACGCACGCAGGGCCTCGATCACCGGGTCCATCGACACGCTGGGAACGGTACCCGAGCAGGTGTGCCTCCGGGGCGGCATTCGCCGGACCCGACCTTGGCCTGAAGCCGGGACGAGGGAGCCATCGCTCCGTTAGCGTGTGCGCGCGACCGGCGCGACTGCGCCGCACCGACACCGGAGGGGGCGACCGTGGGCGACACGAACGCAAGGCGTGGCCACGCGATGCTCCAGCTCGGTCGGGCAAAGGAGGCAGAGGGCTTCTTTCGTGAGGCCTTGGCCGAGGCGCCCGACGAGGCCGACCACCACGTCGGGCTGGCCCACGCGCTGCACGGCCAGGGCCGGTTCTCCGACGCCCGCGACGCTGCCCGCGAGGCCCTACGCACCGAACCCGACCATGTGGGCGCCCTGTCGATGCTCGCCTCCGCCCACGGCGGCCTCAAGGAGTACGCGGCTGCGATGGGCGCGGTGCGCCGCGGTCTCGAGCTCGCGCCACAGCTCGCCTTCCTGCACCGCCAGGAGGGCGCGATCCTGATTGCCATGGACCGGCCACAGGAAGCGGCCTCCAGCCTGGAGCGTGCCCGGTCACTCGACCCCGAGGACTCGGAGGTGGCTGCCCTCCAGGGCGCCGCGGCATTCAACTCACGTCAATTCGACGACGCGGCCCGGTTCGTGGGTGAAGCCCTTGCCCTCGACCCCGACAACGCCGAGGCCCACCGCCTCCGCGGCCTGCTGTCGCTGCGCAAGGGTGGGGGCCGCGACGCGGTCGGCGCCCACCAGCAGGCGATGCGGCTCGACCCGACCGATGCGGAGTATCGCGAAGGCATGGCGGTCGCCATCAAGTCGCGCAACCCGCTCTACGGGCTGATGCTGCGCTACGGCGACTGGTACTCCGGACTGTCCGGCGGCCACCGCTGGCTGGTGTGGTTCGCGCCGTTCATCGCCACCAAGGTCCTGCGGCCGTTCGACGACCACCTCTGGGCGCGAGTGCTGCTCGTGCTCGTGTACGGGATCTTGGTGGTGTCGTGGACCATCGAGCCCCTGATGAACGCGACTCTGCTGCTGCGGCGCTACACGCGCAACCTGCTGCCGCGCGCGACGCGGCTGGCGACGTACACGTTCCTGGCCTTCTTTGCCGCCGCTGTCTCCTGTGCTGTCGCAGGTGTCGTCACACACTCGGGTGACTGGTACCTCGTGGCGATCGGGCTGAGCCTGTGGTCGGTCGCCGCCGGTCACTCGCACACCGTGCTGCAGGCGCGGCGGCGGCTCACCGTGTGGCTGCAGGCCGTGGGCGGCCTGCTCGGGATCGGGGCCGTCGTGACGACCGCGCTGGGCCTCGGGGCGGGAATGCCCCTGTCAGTCGGGCTCATCGTGACCGGGATCGCCATGCTCTGGTACACGAATTTCGCTTGATACCAAGGGTATTCGCCCTTGCCTCGCCGCTCAGCGACGGCTGCGGCGATTGACCATGTGGCCGACGACGGCCGGCACCCACCCGGTCTCACCGCGCATCCACCGACCCGCGACGAGGTTGTGCGGCACGACGACGAACGCGCCCCGGAAACCCTCGGTCAGCGCGAGGTCGGTGCCGAACACGTCGGTCACGACCTGCCAGTCGAGATCGGTGTGCCGGTCGAGGTACTCCCCGATGCCGATCGCGTAGCGCTCGACGATGGCCGCGTGGTCGTCGGCCGCCGAACTCGACTGCTCGGCCGCCCTCCACGCCCGGTATGCCGCGTCGAGCCCTGCGCCGATCGAGGCGAGGTCGTCGACGTCGACGCCTTCGGCGGCGAGCGCCTCCAGCCCGTCGCTGATACGGCGCCGCTCGTCGGATCCGAGGGGTTCGACCACGGGCTCGAGGAGGTCCTCGCCCGCGACCAGCTTCGACCCGGCGGCGGCGGACGCGGCACCGGCGTCCTCACCCCACGAGCCGGACTCGTCCTCCGACGGTGGGTCGGCGTCGCGTCCCTTGCGCCCGAACCAGGCCATGACGACCTACTTGACGTCCGGCTCGCCCTGGTCGGCCACGAGCGGCTTGCCCGCGGCCTGCCACGCCTTCATGCCGCCGTCGAGGTTGGCGACGTCATAACCCTGCTGGGTCAGCCAGGCCACCGCGCGGGACGAGCGACCGCCGCCGCGACAGGTGACGGCGAGGGTGCCGGCGTCCGGGTCGGGCAGCTCGGCGAGCCGGGCGGGCAGGTCGCCGAGCGGGATGTGCACCGCGCCGGGTGCGTGCCCGGCGTCCCACTCGTCCTGCTCACGGACGTCGAGGATGACGGCGTCATCGGCGACCTGGTCGACCGGTAGCTGCGGAATGCTCATGCGTCCCATCGTGCCACCCGGGGTCATCGCACCGGGAAATGCGGTGCGTGCCCGCGGCGATGGGGGCAAAGTGGACCGGCGTGAGGAGCCGGGACGCCGCGATCGAGCGCGTGGTCGCCGCGACCCGGGATCGGGTGGGCGACCACCCGGCGCTGTCGGGCGTCCTCGACGGGCTGACCGGGCTGCTGCACGACGTGGCGACGCAGTGGTCGCTGGTGCTCGGCGACGTCTACACCGAGGGCATCGGCGCCCCGGTCATCGCGGTCGAGGCGGCCGGCGAGCCGGCGGTCCTCAAGATCGACCGGCCGGGAGCGGCGCTGGCAGCCCAGGTAGCCACCCTCACCGCCGCCGCTGGTCGTGGGTATGCCGAGGTGCTGGCTGCGGACGTGGAGCGCGGCGCCGTGCTGATGGAACGGCTCGGGCCGAGCCTGGCCTCGAGGCGCCTGCCGCCGGGGGCGCAGCTCGACCACCTGGCAGCGGCGCTGCGGCTGGCCTGGGAGGTGCCGCTCTCGTCCCCTGCACAGTCGGTGGCAACGGGCGCGGGCGGCGCACTGCTCGACAAGGCTGACCAGCTCTCCGGCATCGTGCGGCGGTTCCGCAGACCGGACGACGCCGAGCGATGGGGGCCTGCGCTCGACCGGGCCGACGAGCTGGCGCGGCACCTGTCCGCCAGCCGGGGCGGCATACCCGTCGTCTGGTGCCATGGCGACCCGCACCAGGGAAATGCGTTGCAGTCCAACGGAATCCCGCGATTCAAGTTCGTCGACCCGGACGGCTTCGGGTGCGAGGCGGAGTACGACGTGGGGGTCACCCTGCGCGACTTCAGCCGTGAGCTGCTCACCCGTGACGCATCCAGTGCCCGTGACTGGCACGACGGGCTGTGCGAGCAGGCGGCCACGGCAACCGGCACGGACGTGCAGCGGGTGCGGCAGTGGGCGTTCGTCGAGCGGGTGACCACCGGTCTGTACCTGCGCTGGTTCCGCGACGACGAGACGGCCGAGACGTTCCTCGACTCGGCGATGCTGCTGGCCCCGACCGCCTGACCCCGTCGGTAAGTCACCCAATTGGACGATGGTTGACGTCAACGATCTTCCATTTGGGTGACTTACCGACGGGCGGTGTCCTGGGGTGCTGGGGGTGCCTCGGGGCTACTTGAGCAGCCGCGACATGCGGCGGTCGGCCAAGGGCTTGCCGCCGGTCTGGCAGGTCGCGCAGTACTGGAGCGAGGAGTCGGCGAACGACACCTCACGCACCACGTCACCACAGACCGGGCACTTCTCACCCGTCCGCCCGTGCACCCGCATCCCGGCCCGCTTGGCGTCCTTGAGCTCGGCCGCGGGCTTGCCCGACGCGGCAGCGACGGCGCCCGTCAGCGTCTCGCGCAACGCGGCATACAACCGGTCGACCGCCTCGTCGTCGAGGCTGGAGGCCATCGCGAACGGCGACATCTTCGCGGCGTGCAGGATCTCGTCGGAGTAGGCGTTGCCGATGCCGGCGATGAAGCCCTGGTCGCGCAGCAGCCCCTTGATCTGCGAGCGCCTTCCCTTGAGCAGCGCAGCAAACGCGTCGCGGGTGAACTCCTCGGCGAGCGGGTCGGGACCGAGCGTCGCGATGCCGGGCACGTCCTTCGGGTCACGGACGAGGTATGCCGCGAGCCGCTTCTTCGTGCCCGCCTCGGTGAGGTCGAAGCCTGACCCGTCGGAGAAGCGCACCCGCAACGCGATCGGTGACTTGCCCGGGCGCAGGACGGTGTTCGGCATTGCGTCCGACCAGCGCAACCAGCCGGCGCGGGCCAGGTGGAAGACGAGGTGGACGCCGTCGCAGTCGAGGTCGACGAACTTGCCGTGCCGCGACACCGAGTCGACCGGCACGCCCTCGAGCGCCTGCGGTGGCGGGTCGAAGGTCTTGAGCACCGAGAACGACCCGAGCTCGACCCTGGTCACGGCCAGCCCGACGACCCGCTCGCCGAGGAAGTCGACGAGCGCCTGGACCTCGGGCAGCTCCGGCACGCGCCCATCCTGTCACGCAACCCGGGCGCCCTATAGGGGGTCAGGGTGCGGCCACCGTGCAACCTGACCCACCCGGGATGCGCCCAGGTTGCATGATGGGCTGGTGACGACGCCGGGTGAGACCACGGGACAGGCACAGGGCCACGCCGACGAGCTGCTGACGATGGGCAGCCACCGGGGCCGCCTGGTCCTCGCGACGACCATCCTCGGCTCGAGCATCGCCCTGCTCGACGGCACGGTCGTCAACGTCGCGCTGCCCACGATCGGGAAGGACCTCGACGCCGACCTCGCCGGTCTCCAGTGGGTGGTCAACGGCTACGCCCTCACCCTGTCGGCGCTGATCCTCCTCGGCGGTTCGCTCGGCGACAGGTACGGCCGGGCGCGGATCTACGCCATCGGGGTCGGTGGTTTCGGGCTGTCGTCGATCGCGTGCGCCCTCTCCCCCACCATCGGCGCGCTCGTCGGGGCGCGCATCGTGCAGGGCGTCTTCGCGGCCCTGCTCGTGCCCGGCAGCCTCGCCATCCTGCAGGCGTCCCTCCGCCCGAAGGACCGGATGGCCGCCATCGGTGCGTGGACCGGGCTGCTCGGGGTGGCCACGGCCAGCGGCCCACTCGTCGGTGGGTGGCTCGTCGCGATCGACTGGACCTGGGCGTTCTGGATCAACGTGCCCTTGTGCATCGCCGTCGTCGCACTCACCCTGACCGTCGTCCCGGAGTCACGAAATCCCGCCGCAGTGAAGGGATTCGACGTCGCGGGCGTCATCCTCGCGGTCGTCGCACTGGCTGGACTCACCTACGCCCTGACCGTGGCGCCGGACAACCCGGGACCCGTCGCGCTCGGCGCCGGGGTGGCGGCCGTCCTCGCCGCGGTCGGCTTCGTGCTGGTCGAACGCCGCTCGCCCCACGCCATGGTGCCGCCCAGCCTCTTCCGCGACCGCGTCTTCACCACGATCAACCTCGTGACCCTCCTCGTCTATGCCGGGCTGTCCGCGTCGATGCTGTTCCTCGTGCTCTTCCTCCAGACGGTGGCCGGGTGGTCGGCGCTGGCGGCGGGGGCAGCGACCCTGCCGGTCTCCGCGATGATGCTCGCCCTCGCCAGCCGGTTCGGCACGCTCGCCACAAAGCACGGCCCGAGCCGCTACATGGTGGGCGGAACCCTTGTCGCCGCAGCGGGATTCACCCTGCTCGCGCTCGCGCCACGGGACCCGTCGTTCGTCGTCAACATCCTGCCCGGCACCCTCCTCATGGGCCTGGGACTCTCGATGCTCGTCGCACCGCTCACCGGCACCGTCCTCGCCGCCGCCCCGGACGAGCTCGCCGGCATCGCCAGCGGCGTCAACAATGCCGTGTCCCGCACCGCCGGCCTGCTCGCCGTCGCGGCACTACCCCCGCTCGTCGGCCTCAGCGGCTCCGACTACGCCCAGCCCGACTCGATGGCGCCGGCCTACCGGCTCGCGATGCTCGTGTGCGCTGCCCTGCTCGTCGGCGGCGCAGCGCTCACCGCGCTCGGCCTGCGGCCCCGCCAACCGGAGTGCGCGCCCGCTCCGCAGGCCCAGGCACACCCCCAGCCACCGGCCCGCTGACTCGAGGTCACTCGGGCGACGGCACCTGCTTGGTTCCCTTGTGCCGCAAGGCGACTCGCAGCAGACGCACCAGTCCGTACCCGTCGCCCGCACGGCATACGGGCACGTCCTTCTCCCGCCGGTCGCGCGCGGGGGTGAACTCTTCCAACGACACGGGTATGCCGTGCGACAGCACCTGCTCGGAGGGGGTGAGCTCGCGGATGGCGATCGCCTCGACCGCGTCGGGGCGCTGGAGGGCGAAGTCGCCGTAGATCTTGGGGTCGTGCTGGCCGTCGTCGCCCACGAGCACCCAGCGGATGTGGGGGAACTCGTTGGCCAGGCGGTGCAGGCAGGCCCGCTTGTGGTCCTGGCCGCTGCGGAACCACCCGGTGTTGGTCGGGCCCCAGTCGGTCAGGAGCAACGGACCCGCCGGGTAGCCGTGGCGGCGCAGGAACCGGGTCAGCGTCGGTGCGGTGTTCCAGGCCCCCGTCGACACGTAGACCATCGGCGCACCGGGGTGCGCGGTGAGCAGCTCGCGGTACATCGTCGCCATGCCTGGCACGACGTGGCGGGCGTTCTCGCTCTTCACGAAGGTGTTCCACGCGGCGATCATCGGCCGGGGCAGCGAGGTCGAGATGACCGTGTCGTCGATGTCGCTGACGATGCCGAAGGTCTCGTCGTCCCCGACGAGGAACACCGCAGCCTGCACCGGTGTCGCCCCCATCGAGCTGATCGTCGCCTCGGCCCAGCCGGGAGGCAGCCCGTGGTCCTTGACCTTGATGTCGATGTAGCCGCTGCGGTCCGAGCGGGTGTGCACCTGGGCCCGGCCCAGGGTGACGGTGACGGGCACGTTCATGGCCGGCGCGGTGATGAACGCGCGCCATCCACGGCGCTCGTCCTCGGCCGAACGCAGCTGACGCGTCGGCGCCCCCGCGTCGGCGCGCGCGCCCCGCTCACCTCGCCGGGACAACAGGACCCGTCCCAGCACCCGGGCGAACTGGGGCGAGCCGTACCCCGTGTGCGCGACGAGCCGGGGTTGCCACCCCCGTCCACGCAGGACGGCGTCCACCCGGCGGTGCCAGGCGTCCTCCACGATCGCGGCTGCATGCGGTCGGGCCATGGACAGACCCTATGACCTCTCGAGCACAGTCCTGAACTGGTCGACCAGTCGCTGGCCGGAGGCACCCGGCCCGTCGAACTCGAACAGCCGCTGTCCACGGCTCGCGAGCAGCACGGGTCCGCCGCGCGCGTCGAGCTCCTTGGCGAGCGCCACGTCCTCACGCGCGAGCTCCAGCGCGCGCTCGCTCGTGGCGAACAGCTCGACCGCCTCCCCGTCGACACCCAGCCGGTCCGACACCGCCGCCAGCACCCCGGGCTCGTCGAGGGCGCGGCCGGCGACGAAGAACTCGTCCTGCACCGCGTCGAGCACGGCGCCCGGGTCCTCGTGGTCGGTGGCCAGCAGGGCGATGAGCCCTGCGGCGGCCGCCAGCGACGCGTAGCGCCCCGACTGCACGACCTCGACGTCGACCGGCGGCACGGCCTCGCGCAGGACGGCGTTCACCGACGGCTGGTAGTCACGGGCCCGCGGGTCGTAGAGGTCGACGACGTAGACGAGCAGGGTGGAGCCGTCGAACAGCTCGGGTCGGTGCGGCTCGACACCGGCCTCCGCCTCGGCAGCGGCCCGCGCCGCCCGCAGCTGCCAACCCGAACGGGTGGCGTGGCCGAGCAGCTGCCCGTGGTCGCACAGCGAAGGACGCCCGGACGCAGGCGAGGCATAGCAACAGAAGTGCACCCGGTCAGGGGAAGCACTGCCATGGGGCAGGTCACCACGAGACATGGACACCTCCGAGACGCGCGGACACAAAAAAGCAACCGGGTGGCCTTGCGGCCTACCCGGTTGCTTCAGGTGGGGGAGAGACTAGCTCACATCGCCGCAGAACGGGAGGATTGGGCCTCGGCAACCAGCTGAGCGGCCAGGAGGCGCACCTTGAGGTTCTGCTCCTGGGACTGGCGGCGCAGCAGCTCGAACGCGACCTTCTCGTTGATGCCGTGCCGCGCCATGAGCACGCCCTTGGCCTGCTCGATGACGGCCCGGCTCGCCATGGCCTGCTCCATCTGACCCGCGACAGCGCGTGCACCGGACAGCTCCACACCGGCCGCGATCGCGTCCGCCGCGCGGCTCGCCGCGAGCTCGACGACGCCCATCTCGAGGCCGTCGAACGCGTCGGCGGCGTAGGCGTAGAGGTTGAGCGCGCCGTAGCACCGGTCACCGCTGACCAGCGGCAGGGCGTAGAGGGTCTGCACGTCACCGGGGTCGCAGGCGTCCATGAACGCGGGCCAGCGCTCCTCGCCGCGGGCAAAGCTGACGAGGTTCGCCCGCCGGTTGCGGAAGGCGTCGAGGCACGGTCCGTCGCCCACGGCATACTGCACCGCGTCGATCTCGAGGGTGCCCGCGGTGGTGTATGCCGCGGTGCGCGGCCGGTCCTCCATCACCACCGTGACGCCCACGGCGTCGCAGCCGTCGATGTTGGAGTTCACCGCCTGCACGAGGGTCTCGAGGTACGGGGACAGCTGGTCGAGGTCCTCGAGGTTGCCGCGCAGCGCGTCCATGAGCCGTGCGAGCGGCGTGTCCAGATCCATGCCCGCCACTGTAACTCCGCAGGTCACCGTGCCGGGGCGAAGACCCGAAATCCTCGGAATGGGTGGAGGTCCGGTCGGTCGCCGACACCGGAGGACGCGGCGGCGACCGACCGGACGTGTGTGGGGCCCTCAGGGCCAGATCGACGTCACCCACTCGGGGTGGTCGATGAAGGGGTTGCGGTTGCCCTGCCACTGGTCGTAGATGCGCTGGTTGCGCCGCTGCTCGAAGGCATCCGGCGGGTCGGCCGCGTTCCAGGCCTTGAGGACGCTCAGCTTGCCGATCGCGGGTGCCGACCCGTTGTTCACCGACTCGTTGGGCTCGAGGTTCGGCCAGCCGTCGTCACCCTCGTAGCGGATGGCCATGTAGAGGATCATTCGGGCGACGTCACCCTTCACCGCGTCGCGCGGCTCGAACGAGTCGCCGTCGCGCCAGCAGTCGGGGCACTGGTTGACCGCGGAGCCACCGTTGTCGAAGTCGAGGTTGCCGCGGTCGGCGTTGACGGTGACGTCCTCGGGCCGCAGGTGGTGCACGTCGGTGCCGGGGCCGTTGACCGTGCCGAAGTCGCCGTGGCTCTTGGCCCAGACGTGCTCCCGGTTCCACTGGTCGACGCCGCCACCGTTGTCGCTCTTGGCGATCGAGCGGCCCGAGTAGATCTCGATGACGTTGTTGCTGTTCGCCGGGTCCTGGTCGGTGTCCTTCAACGCATCCCACACCTGGTCGTAGGTGAGGACGCGCTGCTGCTTGATGATCGTGTGCAGCGAGGTGCGAAGTGCGTTGCCGCTCTTGCCGATCGCATCCTTGTAGTAGGTGTCGTCGTAGGGGCCGCCACCGCTGGGCGGGGGCTCGGTCGACCCGCCGCCGGAGGCCGCGATGGCGGTCGGCGACTTCTGTCCCGGGTGCGAGAAGTAGGCGCCCAGCGCCCCGGTGACGTCGACCTGCTTGCCGAGGTTGCCGGGGTTGGACTTCAGGCCCCACGCCGCGCGCCACTGGGTGGTGAGCTGCACGTACAGCATCCGCGAGGTGGCGGTCTCGGACGCAGTGTCGGCCAGGGCGATGGCGTAGTCGGCGGTGAAGCCGCTGCGGTTGACCGTGTTCGTGGCCACCGGTTCGCCGACGATGTAGCCGCGCACGGTCTGGACCGACCCGTTCTGGGTCGCGATCGCCTGGGCGACCGTGAGTGGTGTCGCGGCTGCGGCAGGCCGGGCGGAGGCCGCGCCGACCGCGATGAGGACGAGCGCCGCGAACGCGGCCAGGCGCGTACGCACCCCGACGTATCCCTGCATGCGGCCACCGTGCCAGCCACCCGGCATACCAGCGGTTTACCGCGGGTAAGGCCAGCGGCAGGGCTTGGCAAAGACTTCGCATGACGAGGCGGCCGGATATGCCGCGTGGTCACCCGCAGCGGCCGCCGGCGCACGCAGGGGCGCCGGACACATACCCTGCTGCGGTGACCGATGACGCGGTCTTCCGCAAGGGCAGCGCGACGGCCCCACCCGGGTACTTCCGGTGGGAGGCCGCCGGGCTGGCGTGGCTCGCCGACGCCCCTGGCGGCGCTCGGGTCGCCGAGGTGCTCGAGGTCGGCGAGGACCACCTCGACCTGCGCCGGCTGAGCTTCGTCAACCCCGACCCCGGGATGGCGGAGGCGTTCGGGGCCGGGCTGGCGCGGGTCCACGACGCGGGCGCCTCCGCGTTCGGCGTGGCACCGCCGGGCTGGTCGGGCGACGGCTACCTCGGGCCGGTGTCCGAGCTCCTCCCGCTGCCGCTGCAGCCGACCTCGTCCTGGGGCGAGTTCTACGCGAACCAGCGGCTCCTGCCGACCCTCGCCCTCGGCGTCGACCGGGGCGTCTTCCACCGGCATGACGTGCACCTGGTGGAGGCGGTGGCCCGGCGCGTCTCCCGGGGCGAGTTCGACGACGGCAGCTCGCCCGCCCGCATCCACGGTGACCTGTGGTCCGGCAACGTCCTGTGGACCGCCGACGGCGCGGTTCTCATCGACCCGGCTGCCCACGGTGGCCACCGGGAGACCGACCTGGCGATGCTCTCGCTCTTCGGTTGCCCCCATTGGGATTTCGTCATCGGTGGGTACCTCGAGCAGCACCGGCTCGACGCGGAGTGGCCGGCCCGGGTGGCGCTGCACCAGCTGCACCCGCTGCTCGTCCACGCCGTGCTGTTCGGCGGCGACTACCCGGCGCGGGCCATGGCCGCGGCCAAGCGCTACCGCTGAGCGCCGTCCTCGATGAGCCCTCGCACGAAAGCCGCCTGGCCGACGTGCTGCTGGTCGTCGTTCACGATGCTCACGAGGCGCACGCCCAGGGTGACGGGCGGGTCCCAGCGCTCGTCGACGACGCGACCCAGGTCGTCGCCGGAGAGGTCGCGCACGTAGGCGACCGTCTTGTCGTGCACGGCGTCGAGGTAGCCGGTCAGCTGCTCCGCGGTCAGCCCGGTCACCTGGCCCACCTCGTCGGCGCTCATCCCGTAGCCGGTCTCGGCGGCGTCGAACGGCAGCCCGAACCGGTCCGCCCAGCCGTCGGCCGTCCACACCTGCTCGTGCCCGGCGACGTCGGCGATGTGGTCGTCCTGCACCCGGGTGAGGTGCCAGACGAGCCACGCGATCGAGTTGGCCCGCGGTGTGGGCCGGGTCGCGAGCTGCTGGGGCGTGAGTCCCTCGACGACGTCGTGGGCGCCGTCGCGGATGCGGGTGAAGGAGTCGACCAGCAGCTCACCGAGAGTCATGGTTCGACTGTATGCCGGGTGCGCACCCGCCGCCTGCGCCGATCGGCGCCGACGCCGGTGGATACTTGAAGCGAACTGCAAGTTTGGCTCGGGTGAAAGGGAGACCCGTTGGACGGCACCGACGTCCTCACCGTGTCGCAGGTGGCGGCCCGCAGCGGGTTCGCCGCGTCGGCGCTGCGCTACTACGAGCGCGAGGGGCTCATCGAGGCCAGCCGCACGACCGGCGGCCAGCGCCGCTACCAGCGCAGCGTGCTGCGCCGCCTCGCGTTCATCCGCGCCGCCAGCAACGTCGGCCTCACCCTCGAGGAGATCCGGCTCGAGCTCGCCGAGCTTCCCCGCGGTCGCACCCCCACCAAGTCCGACTGGCACCGCATCTCGGTGGACTGGCGCGGCCGGCTCGACGAACAGGTCGCCGCCCTCCAAGCCCTGCGCGACAAGCTCGACTCATGCATCGGGTGCGGCTGCCTGTCGCTCAAGCAGTGCGGCATCTCCAACCCCGGCGACGAGGCGGCCGACAGCGATGACGCGCCCGGCGCGGCATACCTGCCCCGGCTCCTGCGTCGGCAGATGAGGTGACGTCCGATGCCCCTCACCTGCCTCACCTACAACATCCACGGCGGCATCGGGATGGACGACGCACTCGACCTCGACCGCATCGTCGACGTCGTGCGCGCCAGTGGCGCCGACCTCGTGGCCCTGCAGGAGGTCGACCGTCACCGACGCGAGCTCACCGGCCACGTCGACCAGGCCGGGTACCTCGCCCGGCGCCTCGGCATGGAGCTCGCGTATGCCGCGTGCCTCGACGACGAGCCCGTGGCACCCTCCGGTGAACGAGCCCAGTACGGGACCGCGCTGTTGTCGCGGATCGGCTTGGTGGACAAGGGAATTCGTCACCTGCCCTGCTTCGACGGAAGCGAGCAGCGTGGGGTCCTCGAGGCCGAGGTGCAGGTCGACGGCACCCCGGTGCGGGTGCTCGGCACGCACCTGCAGTGGGACCGCGAGGACGAACGGCTTGCGCAGGCCGAGGCGATCGTCGCCGGCCTGGACCAGCGGCCCACGATCCTGCTGGGCGACTTCAACACCGAGCCGGGGTCACCCACCCACCGGCTCCTCGCGACACACCTCGATGACGCCTGGGCGGGCGTTGGCGCCGGACCGGGCGCCACGTTCACGGCCGAGCCCCCGCCGCGGCGGATCGACTACATCTGGCTGGGTGGTGGGCTTCAGGCGCGGACGGCCGAGATCATCGACTCCGTCGCCTCCGACCACAGCGCGCTGCGCGTCGTCGTGGAGCTCGGGCGCACCTGATCGCGCACCTCGCCGATCGCGCCGGTGAGCAGCTCGACGAGCCGGTCCGCCGGGTGGTCGACGCACGCCACGGCGATGCCCTCCACGGCATACGCCACGATGTGGGGCGCCGTCTGCCGACGGAAGACGCGCTCGCGAACTCGCGCGTCGCGGATGTAGCGCCGGGCCCAGGCGGTCGCCTCGGGGGCCGACGCGAACGCGGCGAGCGCCCGGTCACGCAGGTCGGGACGGTCGCGCTCGAGCGAGTCCATCATCCGCAGCGACGTCAGCAGGCCGACGGCCAGGACGTTCTGCCGGGTCGCCGACACGACGGGCAACGCCGTGGCGGCAGCGCGCACCGACAGGGCCACGTCGATCTCGAGGGCGTCACCGGTGAGTCCGACGACCTCGGGCACGAGCATGACGATCCGCGACCGCTCCTCGTCGGTGAGTGCGTCGTTGACGAGGCGGGCCATCGACGCGAGCAGCGGGTGGGTGCACTTGGGTCGGTCGCTCCACTTCTCGCCGGCCAGGAACGACGCCATCTCCATGAAGCAGGCACCCTTGCGCGGGTTGCGGTGCTTGCCCGCGGACAGGACCGGGACCAGGTCTGGGGTGACGGTGGTGGCGGACGGCGACATGGCTGCTCCCAACTCAGGTCGGGCACCGGGCCGGGTGTCCGGAGCCGACGATGACCTGCTTCCACTATGCGCCGTGGCCCGGCGTGGCGCCACCTCTTGCCCGCCGCCTCCGACGCCCCCGCCGCGGTGACCACGCGGCATACGCTGTCTGCATGGCGCTCACCGAGGACGACCTCGCCCACCTGCGTCGCTGCGTCGAGCTGGCGCGCGAGGCCCTCGATGCCGGTGACGAGCCGTTCGGGTCGGTGCTGGTCCACGACGGCCGGCGCGTGGCCGAGGACCGCAACCGCGAGACGAGCCTGGCCGACGCGACGCGGCACCCCGAGTTCGACCTTGCGCGTCGCGCGGCCGAGCTGCTGAGCGCCGAGGAGCGTTCTGCCGCAACGCTCTACACGTCCGGCGAGCACTGCCCCATGTGTGCGGCCGCCAACGGCTGGGTCGGGATCGGTCGCATCGTGTATGCCGTGTCGACCGAGCAGTTCGTCGGCTGGCTGCGCGAGTGGGGCGTCGGCCCGGCACCGGTGGCACCGCTGCCGGTGAACGTCGTCGCGCCGGGGATCATCGTCGACGGGCCTGCGCCCGAGCTGGCCGACGAGGTCCGCGAGCTGCACCGGCGGCTGCGCGCCGTCAGGGCCGCGGTCACGCTCGACACCCTTCCCTGACCGCGCACTCCCTCGTGTTTGCACCCCGCCGTCCGCCGGTCAAGGGCTACGTCGTACTTGCTGAACCGCCGGTCCCAAGCGATCTGACCCCAACCTGCGCCGACATATACAGGCGGTTCTCGCCCCATCGACCAGCGTTTAGCTTTCCTCACCCTCGTGGAAGAATTTTGCCGTTGCGCCGGCCGCGCCGGGCAGGCGAAAGAGACCAACGAATAGCCACGGTCGAATGGCAGGGTGACACCGCCTAATTGTCGCCGCGAGATCGAGCCTGACGGAGGTAACGAAAGTCCCGCCGCATGCGGAAGAAGACGGCCACCTCAAGCACCACCCAGGCGACGATAAGAATAGCCGTACTGGCCATTTCAAACCACGCGAGAGAATCCGTCGTTCGAAATACGACCCCCATCTTGTAGAGACCGATCGCGCCGAAACTCACCGCAAGGTAGAGGCCCGCCCCCACAAAGAACCGCAGTGCGCGTCGCCCTGATGCAAGCCATGACTTACGCACGTATTCATAGCGCGGGTCGTTCACGTCCTTGTCAACCATTCCAGGCGTTATCCCAGATACTCGAGAACGTGCTGCTCCAGGCAAGAGAGCTTCAAGTCAAGAGAGCCACTGAACGTTCCAGATCCTACTGGTTCGAGCTGTTGCTCTTCATGAACTAGCTCAACTCCACGAGCTGCACGGGCGGTGACCAGGCTCGCGCCAGCTGTGGATCCGCCGAACATGTCCGCGATCGCGGGCCCCGTTATTCCAGCCTTGGCCCACCCCAGTCACTTCGCCCAAACCCTGGTCGACGAGGTCTGTCACACCTCCCACAGCGCCCGCGAACGATGTCGACTCAAGGACGCCGGCAGCGCAGGCGGCCCCAATGGGACCGTCAGCCACCGCAGACGAGCCGCACGCTATGGGAAGGGCGTCTCCCACCCCCGCTACGCCTGTGGCGATAACGCTGGTACGCCGCAGAGTCTGATGCGCCAACACGGCAGGATCTTGGAAATCCCAACCTGGGTATCGCTTGCGATCGCTCTGCGACTCGGCGGCAACAGCATTTCGAACCAGCACAGCTCTCGCTTTACGCGCCGCGTCAGCAGCGGCTCGTCGTCCAGCCGCGGCTTCGTTGCGGGGATGACTTGACAAAACCTTTGACAAAGTCACGACGGGCGTCATGGAGAACCCATGACACATGTCACGATCAGAGGGCCAAGCCACGCCAGGCGCCTGTCACTCACTCCTTAGGGACGTTGTTGCGCAGCTCCTCGAGCCACGCGCGCGAGCTGACGTCGGACGGCATACGCCAGTCCCCACGCGGCGAAAGCGACCCTCCCGCAACGACTTTCGGCCCGTTGGGCAGCGCTGACCGCTTGAACTGGTTGGCAAAGAAGCGGGTGAGGAAGACTTCCTCCCAGTGCCGGATCGTCGCGAGGTCGTATGCCGTGCGGCGGGCTTCCGGGTAACCCGGCGGCCACTCGCCGGCCTCGGCGTCGGACCACGCGTGCCGGGCGAGGAAGGCGATCTTGCTGGGCCGGTAGCCGCGGCGCAGCACGTGGAAGAGCGTGAAGTCCTGCAGGGCGTAGGGGCCGATGGCGTCCTCGCTGGACTGCATCTTCTCCCCGGCCTTCACCGGCACGAGCTCGGGGCTGATCTCCTGGTCGACGATCGCCGTGAGCGTCTCGTTGACGTCGCCCTCGCCGGGCTTGCCGGCGGCGCCGGTGAACTGGCCGGTGCTGACGACCCAGCGGATGAGGTGCTGGATCAGCGTCTTGGGGATGCCGGCGTTGACGCCGTAGTGCGACATCTGGTCGCCGACGCCGTAGGTGCACCAGCCGAGGGCCAGCTCGGACAGGTCGCCGGTGCCGAGCACGATGCCGCCGCGCTGGTTGGCGATCCGGAAGAGGTAGTCGGTGCGCAGCCCGGCCTGGACGTTCTCGAAGGTGACGTCGTAGACCTCCTCGCCCTCGCCGGCGGGGTGGCCGAGGCCCTTGAGCATCTGGGTGGCGGCGGGCTTGATGTCGAGCTCCTCGGCGGTGATGCCGAGCGAGCGCATGAGCGCCCAGGCGTTGGACTTGGTCGTGTCGCTGGTGGCGAAGCCGGGCATGGTGAACCCGAGGATGTCGGTGCGCGGTCGCCCCAGCCGGTCCATCGCCTTGGCCGCGACGATCAGCGCGTGGGTCGAGTCGAGACCACCGCTGACGCCGATGACGATCTTGGGCTGCCAGGTGTCGGTGGTGAGGGCACGCAGCCGCTGCTCGAGGCCGGAGACCTGGATGTTGTAGGCCTCGTAGCAGTCCTGCGCGAGCCGCTCGGGGTCGTCGGGCACGAACGGGAACCGGTCGACCTTGCGCCGCAGCCCGATGTCGCCGGTGGGCGGAGCCAACGTGAACTCGACCGCCCGGAACAGCTCCCCCTCGGGATCGCCCAGCCACTCGCCGCGCCGGTTGTCGTCGAACGAGCCCTGACGAATTCGCTCCTGCCGCAAGCGATCCAGGTCGACGTCGACCACGGTGGCCTGCGCCGCCTCGGGGAACCGCTCGGTCTCGCCGAGCAGGTCGCCCAGCTCGTAGACCATCGTCATGCCGTCCCACGACAGGTCGGTCGTCGACTCGCCCCGGCTCGCCGCGGCATACGCATAGACGGCGTTGCACCGCGCGCTCGCGCTGCGCGCGAGCAGGTGCCGGTCCTCGGCGCGGCCCACCGTGATGGGTGAGGCGGAGAGGTTGAGCAGCACGGTCGCCCCGGCGAGCGCGGCCTTGGCGCTCGGCGGCACCGGGACCCACATGTCCTCACAGACCTCGGCGTGGACGGCGAGGTCGGGCACGTCCGCCGCCCGGAAGATGAGGTCGACGCCGAACGGGATGTCGCCGTCCTCGTCGGCGCCCGGCCAGTGCGGGCGGGTGATGACGGTGCCGCGGATGTCGGCGCCCTCGGCGAACCACCGCTTCTCGTAGAACTCGCGGTAGTTGGGCAGGTAGGCCTTGGGCGCCACACCGAGCACCTCGCCGCGGTGGATGACGACGGCGCAGTTGTAGAGGCGACTGCCGCTGCGGATCGGTGCACCGACGACGACCAGGGGCAGCAGCTTCTTCGTGGCCTCGGCGAGCGTGACGATCGCGGCGTCGACCTCGTCGAGCAGCACGTCCTGCAGGAGCAGGTCGTCGATCGCGTACCCGGACAGGCTCAGCTCGGGGAAGACAGCGACGGCGACACCGTCGTCGGACAGCTCCCGTACCTGCTCGAGGATCGCCTCCGCGTTGGCGGCCGGGTCGGCCGAGGTGACGGGGAAGGTGCACGCCGCGACGCGCGCGAAGCCGTGCCGGTAGGCGTTGTCGAAGTCCTGCGCCGAGCGCCGCTGGTCCATGGGGCCGAGTCTGTCAGAGTCCGCGCGCGCATCCCGCGGGATGCCAGCGGCGCAGTATGCCGCGCCCTCGGCAGCCCGGAGCGCGTCATCCCCGGTGTGGGGCCGTGCTCTCCCGCACCACGAGCTCGGTCGGGACGAGGGTCGTCCCGGTGGCCGGGCCGTCACCGCGCACCTGGCCGAGGACCCGCTCGACGCACAGCGCACCGATCTGCTCGAAGTCCTGCCGGATCGTGGTGAGGGGTGGGATGAACGACGCGGCCTCCGGGACGTCGTCGAAACCCACGACGCTGACCTCGTCCGGCACGCGCCGACCCCGGTCGTGCATCGCCCGCAGGATGCCGAGCGCCATCTGGTCGTTGGCCGCGAAAACTGCTGTGCAGGAAGGGTCCTCGGCCAGCCGCAGCCCCAGGGCGTACCCCGACTCCGGCGACCAGTCGCCGTGCAGCACCCCTGGCACCGGGCGCCCGGCCGCCTCGAGGGTTGCGCGCCACGCGTCACGGCGACGCTGCGCGGCATACGAATGCTCCGGACCGGCCACGTGGTGGACGGTCGCGTGCCCGAGGCCCAACAGGTGCTCGACCGCGGCACGGGCGCCCGCCCGCTGGTCGGTGTCGACCACGGGGTGGCGGTCGCCGGCGTCGTCGGAGTCGGCGACGACGACCTTGACGCCGGGCGGGAAGAAGGCGGGGGCGTCACCGACGAGGTGGGTCTCCATGATCGCGATGACGGCGTCGACGGCGAGCTCCCCGGCGCGGGTGAAGGCACCGCGAACGGCGTCCTGGGTCGGCGCGTCGACCGGGATGAGGGTGACCGCGTGGTCCTGCGCGGCGGCGGACGCGACAATCCCCTCGAGGGTGCGCACGTTGCCGGTCGTGGCGAGGGTGAAGGTGATGACCCCGATGGCGCGGAACGCTCCGCGCTTGAGCGCCCGCGCGGCGCTGTTGGGACGGTAACCCAGCTCGGCCATGGCTCGCAGCACGGTCTCCCGCGTGGTGTCGACGACGTTGGGCTCGCCGTTGCTCACCCGCGAGACGGTCTGCGCGGAGACCCCGGCCAGCCGCGCCACGTCGGCCATCGAGGCCCGTCTCGTCGCCACCGGTCACCTCCGTCCTCGCGCCTACGCCGGTCGAGCCGGCGGTCCCATGATGGCCTGCTCGTGGACGACCCTTGACACCCGCTCGCCCCGGCTGCGACCGTACTCGAGGCGATGTTTACGCAAACATAGCCCATTGCCACCCATTCCCGGCACGCCACCGACGTCGCACCAGGAAGGCCCAGCCATGACCCACCCGAACCCCGCCCGCCGCCGGGCCCGGACCCTGGCCGCCGGCGCGGCCGTCCTCGCCCTCACCGGCGCGGGTCTGGCCGCGGCCGCGCCCAGCGAAGCCGCCACCGGCGCACTCGCCCTCCCCGCGGCGACCTCGGCCGACCAGGTGCCCACCGTCCGCGTCCAGCCGGATCCGTCCTACCAGCAGCCGGCCTTCGAGGGCTGGGGGACCAGCCTGGTGTGGTTCGCCAACGCGACCGGTGACTACCCGCCGGCCATCCGCGAGCGCCTCGCCGACCTGGTCTTCGGCAAGGACGGCCTCAACCTCAACATCGCCCGCTACAACATCGGCGGTGGCAACGCTCCCGACGTCAAGGACTACCTTCGCCCCGGCGGCGCGGTCGAGGGCTGGTGGAAAGCACCGGCCGGCACCACCCACGCCGACACCACGTGGTGGTCGGCCGACGACCCCGCCGACTGGAACCCCGACGCCGACCGCACGCAGCGGTGGTGGGTCGACCGGATCAAGCCGGGCATCACCAAGTGGGAGACGTTCAGCAACTCCCCGCCGTGGTTCATGACCGAGTCGGGCTACGTCTCGGGCAACTTCGACGCGTCGAAGGACCAGCTCAAGACCTCGAGCGTCGGCGACTTCGCCAAGTACGTCGTCGGCGCCACCGAGCGGCTCGAACAGGCGCACGGCATCAAGGTCGACACCATCGACCCGTTCAACGAGCCCAACACGAGCTACTGGGGCACCCAGCTCGGCGCGGACGGACAGCCCACCGGCGGCCGCCAGGAGGGCGCGCACATCGGACCGGCCTTGCAGCAGACCGTGATCCGCGCCCTCGCACCGGTCCTCGCTTCCTCCTCGACCGGCGCCAAGATCTCGGCGATGGACGAGACCAACCCCGGCACCTTCGTCCGCAACTGGATGACCTACCCCGCCGACGTGAAGGCGTCCGTGGCGCAGATGAACGTCCACACCTACGGCACCAGCCAGCGCACGGCCGTGCGTGACCTGTCCAAGTCCGAGGACAAGCCACTGTGGATGTCCGAGGTCGAGGGCAGCTGGGGCAACGGCCAGAGCTTCACCTCGATGGAGCCCGGGCTCGGCATGGCCCAGCGGATGACCGACGACCTGCGCGAGCTCGAGCCGTCGGCATGGGTGTTCTGGCAGCCGGTCGAGGACTACGACAACATGAAGCCGGGCGGTGAGAGCGCGGCCGGGGCGAACTGGGGCTCGATCCAGCTGCCCTTCGACTGCACCTCGACCGACACGCTGCAGACCTGCCCCATCTACACGAACCAGAAGTTCAACACGGTCCGCAACTTCACCCACTACATCCGCCCGGGTGACCGCCTCGTCAAGGTCAACGACACCAACACCGTCGCCGCCATCCGGGCCGCCGACCGCAGCGCCACGCTGGTCCACACCAACAACACCAGCAGCCCCCGCGACGTGGTGCTCGACCTCTCCAAGTTCCGCCACGTGGGGCCCGGCGCCAGCGTGACCGCGGTCGTGACTGACGCGAGCGGCGCCCTCGTGCAGCGGACCCCCGTCGCGGTGCAGGGCACGAGCGCCACCGTGCGGGTGCCGGCCGAGTCGGTGACGACCCTGGTCGTGTCGAACGTCCGGGACGTCGCCAAGGACGCGGCGACCTTCAAGGAGGGCAGCCTCTACCGCTTCACCGGGGTCCAGAGCGGCAAGTCGCTCGACGCCGAGACCAGCTCGCTCGTCATCCGCGGCACCGACTCGGCCAGTGGCGACCAGCTGTTCACCGTCACCCCCGTCACCACTGGTGTCAGCAACCGCGAGCGCTACCATCTGCGGGCCCTCGACGGACGACAGGTGGCCCTGCGAGGCGGTTCCCTCGTCCTCGAACCGGCCCAGACGGCACCGGATGCCGGCGCCCAGTGGTACCTGTCGACCACCGGTGACGGGACGTGGACGATCGCGAGCGTGACCGGCCCGGGCAACATAGAGGTCGGTGGCCAGGCGACCGCCGACGGGTCCGCCGTCGGTGTGTGGCAGCCGAACGCCGACGCGAACCAGCGGTGGAAGGTGACCGACGAGACGGTGCGCGGCGTCACCGACGTCGCCGCCTTCACCATGCCGGGCGTCGCGCCCCAGCTGCCGCAGACCGTGGTCCCGGACCGGGCGAGCGGCGGGGCCACGGCCATCCCAGTGCAGTGGCGCGCCGTGCCCTCGGTGCGGTGGCAGAAGACCGGCCAGGTCTTCGTGTTCGGCACCGCCACCGACCCGGCCACCGGCACCGAGTACCCGGTCCGGGCCGTCGTCACCGTCGACACCGTCTCGAGCACCCAGCCCGCGTCGGCACGCACCTACGTGGGCGGCATACCCGACCTGCCGCGGACGGTCACGGCCGTCTCCGACCGGTATGCCGCGAAGGTCACCCTCCCGGTGACGTGGGACAGCACCGGCCAGACCTATGACCGGGTCGGACAGGTGGAGGTGCACGGCACGGCGACACTGCCGGACGGCTCCACCGTGCCCGCGACGTGCGTCGTCACCGTCACCGAGCCGGTGGAGGCCAACGCGGCCCTGACGCCGGGCACCACCGCCACGGCGACCTACAGCGAGCCCGGCTACTCGCCGCAGGGCGTCGTGAATGGCAACCTCGCCGACAAGGGCTGGTCCAACTGGACCTCCGGCGCGCAGCGTCCGGGCGACACGATCACCGTGACCCTGCCGGCACCTCGGGACGTCACCCGGGTCGTCACGCGCTTCTACCAGGACGGCGGAAACGTCAGCTACGCCAAGGCGATTCGCGTCGAGGCCCTGGTCAATGGCGCCTGGACCGCCGTGTCCGGCGACGTGGCCGTGCCCCAGACCGGACCGGGCGCACCGGTGGTGTCGGTGCCGGTCACGCCGACGCGCACCACTGCCGTGCGGGTGGTCATGACCGCCGACAGCTACCTGACGGTGAGCGAGATCGAGGTCATGGCGAAGTCCGCCGGCTGAGGTCCCGCTCGGGCTCGTCGCGGGTGCCGAGCCGTGGATCCGGCCGCGTGCCGGTCGCGACGGCTCGGGCCCGGGCGAGCTCGCGGGCACCGCGCCGGGCATCGCTGCAGACACTGGCCCAGCCCCGCTTGCGTCCGCGGATCTGGTTGCCATCGCGACCAGATCCGCGGACGCGATGGGTATGCCGCGTGGCCGGCTCGCGTGCCTCGCCCGCCTCGCGGCCGGCGAGGACGAGCGCGCCGCCGACGACCACCGTGACGAGGGCGAGCCCGAGGATGAGGTCGAGGATGAAGGTCGCATCGGTCATGGCTCGATCTTGTGCTGGGGCGTCATCCCGCCACGAGTGGCGCGATTGACACGGTTGAGCCAAATCTGGCCATACTGGCCCGGTGAGTGCCCGAAACCCCGCAGCGCACCCGTCCACCAGCACCGTCGCCCTGGTGCTGCCGAGCCGCATCGCACCGTTCGAGTTCGGCGTCGCGGCCGAGATCTTCGGGTCGCCCCAACGCGACGCGGGCTGGCCGGCCTTCGACTTCCGGGTCTGCACCGACGACCCGGACGTGCCCGTACCGCTGGTGGGGGCCGGCACCCTCACGGCCAGCCACGACCTGTCCGCCGTCGCCGAGGCAGACGTGGTGATCGTCCCGGCAGCACCCCGAATGCCCACTCCCGCAACGGTTTCCGCCGACGTCCTCGCGGCCCTGAGGTCCGCCGCCGACCGCGGCGCCTGGGTCGTCTCGCTGTGCACCGGCGCCTTCGTCCTGGCCGAGGCGGGCATCCTCGACGGGCGCCGCGCGACCACTCACTGGCGGTGGGCAGGCGAGCTCGCCGCGGCATACCCGTCCATCGACGTCGACCCCGACGTCCTGTACGTCCAGGACGGCACGGTCATCACCAGCGCGGGCACGGCCGCGGGCGTCGACGCCTGCCTGCACCTGCTGCGCACCACGCACGGGCCGGCGACGGCGGCGCTCGTCGCGCGTCAGCTCGTCATGCCGCCGCACCGCGAGGGTGGGCAGCGCCAGTTCGTCCGGGCGGCGCTGCCCGAGCCGCGTGGCGACGGCCTCGGCGAGCTGCTCGCGTGGGTGCGCGACCACCTCGAGCAGGAGCACACCCTCGCTGCCCTCGCCGCGCGCGCGGGATGGTCGCAGCGCACGCTGGTGCGCCGCTTCCACGAGCAGACCGGCACGACGGCCGGGCGGTGGATCGCGGGCCAGCGGGTGCTGCGGGCGCAGGAGCTGCTCGAGGGCAGCGACCTGTCGGTCGAGCAGGTCGCGCGGGAGGTCGGGTTCGGCACTGCCGCGCTGCTGCGGCACCACTTCACCCGTGAGGTGGGCGCGACGCCCGCGGCCTACCGTCGGCGCTTCGGCGAGGTGCCGATGCAGACCGGCTGAGTCCGCCCAGCGCCCCTCCCAGCGGGCTGCCAGAGGCGCAGTATGCCGCGCCCCTGGCATCCCTGAACCTTCCACCGCGGGCGGCGGCTCCGGTCGCGGTACCCGCGGGTCGGGCCTACCTTGTCGGCCATGCGCCCCCGCCTCCTTGCGGCCATCGCCGCCGCCACCCTGCTCGCCCCTCTCGCAGCCACCACCGCCGCGGCGGGCGCCACGCCGCCGCCGGAGTTCGGCAATGACTGGGACAACCCCCGCACCGCCGCGCCTCCCGTGCCGGTGCCGGACACCAAGTCCTGCTCGGTGCAGATCGTCGACCACGAGTTCCGCGACTTCGCCGTCTACAGCAACGAGTTCACGCCACCGGCCGCGTGCGGCACGAGGTGGTCGGCGGTGCGGCTGCGGATGGAGGGCGCGGTCGCGGGTCGCCAGTTCGACCGGCTCGGCTGGCTCGACGTGGGCGGCGTGCGGGTCCTCACCACCTCCACCCCGGAGCCCAGCCCCGACGGCATCACCTGGCACGTCGAGAAGGACCTCACCGAGCTCGCGCCGCTGTTCACCACCAGGCAGCAGGTGCAGATGTCCATCGGCAACGTCGTCAACGAGACCTACACCGGCGTTCTCGACGTCCAGGTCTGGCT
Organism: Knoellia koreensis; assembly: GCF_013041615.1. GTDB lineage: Bacteria > Actinomycetota > Actinomycetes > Actinomycetales > Dermatophilaceae > Pedococcus > Pedococcus koreensis. The sequence goes on along the minus strand of NZ_JABEPQ010000007.1, from coordinate 36,463 downwards.
CGACTTCTACCAGCCCGGCGATGGGCGCGGACCGGCCAAGACCGCCGACCGGGTGCTCCCCCTGGCCGACAGCCGGCGTGAGGACACCGACCTGGTCGGCTCGATTACGCTGCCGCGCAACACCACCCAGGTCGCGGCCGACGTGTTCGCCACCGGCTCCGGCGGCGGGTGCGAGGAGTTCTGGGACACCAGCGCCCCGGCGAGCACCGGCTACTCGTGCTCGGACGGCCTGCCCTACCGCGAGGTCGACGTCACCATCGACGGCAAGCTCGCCGGCACCGCCCTGCCCTACGCCGTGATCTACACCGGCGGTTGGTCGAACCCGTTCCTCTGGTACACCATCCCGTCGCCGAACGCCTTCGACATCCCGCCGCTGCGCTACGACCTCACTCCCTTTGCGGGCCTGCTCAATGACGGCCGGGCCCACGACGTCAGGATCTCGGTCGCCGGGGTCCCGGCAGGGCAGAGCGGCTGGACCCTCGCGCCACGGTTCCGGGTCTGGACCGACCCGGACCGCGAGGTCGTCACCGGCGGCCTCACCAAGCTCCAGGCACCCGCGGCGTCCATCGACAGCACCGTCACCGGCGCGGGCGACAAGGCGGGCTCGGTCGTCCTCGGCGCCCGGCGATCCTTCACCGCCTCCGGTTGGCTCGACACGTCCAAGGGCCGGGTCACGACCACCGTCCAGCGCGACCTCACCAACGACAGCGACCACCGCTGGACCGACGACGAGGCCGACGACGTCCTCAAGGCCACCTGGCGTGACCGGTCGACCAGCACCGTCACCACGGCGAACGGCAAGCCCAGCGTCACCACCGAGGACCTGCGCTACGCCAAGGACGGCACCCTCGGGTTCCACCCCCACCCCGGCATCGACGGCGCCTACGACGTGACCGGTGACATCACCATCACCTACGCCCAGGACTCCACGGCCATGCGCTTCGGCCGCACCGTCCTCAACCGGTCGATGAGCGACACCTACGACGGCAAGGCCTCGTGGGTCTACAACGTGCCGCGCGACCAGCGTCACGGCATGGCCACCACGAACGAGTCCTACCGCCTCACCGGTGACCCGCTGCTCGGCTGCTACTCGCGCGACCTCACCTCGGTCAACGGCACCTTCACCGTCGACCGCACCGGCTGCTAGGCCGGGCGCCTCGGTCACCCCGCGGTCACGCCGGTGTCACGTCTCGACAACGGCGTCGACCGCGGGGTGCCTCCCCCGGCGCCCGCGCTCCTACGCTCGCCGGGTATGGAGCCGGACGAACTCGCGCGCCGCTACGCGTTCCTCGTCGCCACCGTGGAGGTCGAGGCCCTTCGCGGCGCGCACGAACGCGCGCTGGCGGCAGCACCGGTCGAGCACCGCCACCTCGTGCTGGTGGCCCTGCGGGACGAGTGCCTGACGGGTGAGCGCCTGACACCCGAGCTCGTGTCCCGCCTCGCGCGGTTGCTGGTCGCAGCCGAGCGCCGCCGTGCGGGGACCGTCCTCGACTCCATTCCGACCGACGTGCGAATCTCCTTGCAGCGCAACGTGATCAGTACGTTGGCCTGGGACGAGTCGACGTATGCCGCGTGGGAGCCGCCCCCACCACCACTGGAGGATGAGCTGCCTCCGCTGAGCACCGGGTGGGAGGGCATCGACGACAACCAGGTCATCCGGTTCACGCACCACAGCCAAGAGGTCATCGGCGGTCGTCAGGCGGTGTTCACGCGCCGGCGCGGCTGAGCCGTGCGGCCTGCCGGGTCAGGTGGTCGCGCTCGGCCGCGTTGGTCGCTGCACGTGCTGCTGCGGCATACAGGCCCCTCGCCTTCGCGAGGTCGCCCGCGCGTTCGTGCAGGTATGCCGCGACGGCGTCGCGCCGGGGCACGTCACCCGGGACGTCCGCGAGCGCCTTGAGCCCCATGAGCGGACCGTCGGCCTCACCCACGGCCACGGCCCGGTTGAGGGCGACGACGGGGGAGTCGGTGAGCGCGGTCAGCTCGTCGTACCACTCGAGCACCTGGGGCCAGTCGGTCTCCTCAGCCGTCCGGGCGTCGGCGTGCAGGGCCGCGATGGCCGCCTGCGCCTGGTACTCACCCAGCCGGTCGCGCGCCAGCGCAACCTGGAGCACGTCGACGCCCTCGGCGATGAGCGCGGTGTCCCACAGTGAGCGGTCCTGCTCGGCCAGCGGCACCAGCGCACCGGTGGCGTCGCGCCGGGCCGGTCGGCGGGCGTGGTGCAGCAGCATCAGCGCCAGCAGCCCGGCGACCTCCGGCTCATCGCTGACCCGCGCCAGCTGGCGGGTCAGCCGGATCGCCTCGGCCGCGAGGTCGACCGACCCGCCGTAGCCCTCGTTGAAGACGAGGTAGAGCACGGTGAGGACCGACCGAAGGTCACCCGGCTCGTTGAGGCGGGCACCGTCCACCGTCCGCTTGGCGCGCGAGATCCGTTGCGCCATGGTCGATTCCGGCACGAGGTAGGCCTGGGCGATCTGCTTCGTCGTCAGCCCGCCGACGGCCCGCAGCGTCAGAGCCACCGCCGACGCCGGGGTCAGGGCAGGGTGGCAGCACAGGAAGTAGAGCAGCAGCGTGTCGTCCGCCTGCTCGGTCGGGCCGGGCGCGGGCTCGTCCAGCTCGCGCTCCTCGCGGCGGCGACGCGCCACCTCCGAGCGGTGCGCGTCGATGAACTTGCGCCACGCCACGGTGACGAGCCAGCCCTTGGGCTCACGCGGCATACCTCCCGGCAGGTCCGGCCACGCGGCAACGGCCTCGACCATCGCCTCCTGCACGGCGTCCTCGGCCGCGGCGAAGTCGGCGCCGCGACGGACGAGGACACCGAGCACCTGCGGCGTGAGGTCCCGCAGCGCGACCTCGACCTCGGTCATCAGTCGGTGACCGACGGCGCCTCGCGCTCGAGGAACGGGCGCACCTCGATCCACTCCTGGATGGGCTCACCCCCGGGCCCCGGGGCGGCCGACAGGAAGGCCGCGGCCTCGTAGGCCCGCTCCTGGGAGTCGACGTCGATGATCATCCAGCCGGCGATGAGGTCCTTGGTCTCCGCGAACGGCCCGTCGGTCACCGGCGGCCGGCCCTCACCGTCGAACCGGACGAAAGTCCCCTCGGGGCGCAGCGCCTGCCCGGAGACGAACTCGCCGCGCTCGCGCAGGGTGTCGGCGACGTGGTCCATGAACGCGATGTGGTCGTCGACCTCCTGCGGCGTCCACGTCTCCATCGGGGGCAGCTGGCCCTTGCCGGTCTGCGCGTGCGAGCTGCGGTAGTGCTTGAGCAACAGGTACTTCGCCATGGTGGCTCTCCTTGGTCGGGATGGTCGGTGGCCGACGGGTTCGGCCGCCATCACCCCCGGGACGGAGCCGACCCGTCGTTCTCGACATGCCTGTCGAACCAGCGCACGAAGTCGTCCATCACCTCGTCGCGGTTGGTCTCGTTGAGGACCTCGTGCCGCCCTTCCGGCCAGAACCGCACCTGCACGTCGCGCACCCCGAGCCGGGTCAGCTGGCCCGCCACCCGTTCCACGCCCTTGCTGTTGTCGCCCACCGGGTCGAGTGACCCCGACACGAGGTAGACGGGCAGGTCCTTGGGGATGCGGCCGACCTCGGCGTCGTTGTTGATGCGGGCGAGCGCCGGCAGGAGGTCGGCGAAGAAGCCGGCGGTGAAGACGTTGCCGGAGTCGGGGTCGGCGATGTACTTGTCGACCTCGGCCTCGTCGCGCGACAGCCAGTCGAACTTGGTGCGGGTGGGCTTGAACGCCTTGCCGTACTGCCCGAACGTCAGCGAGTCCATGAGCCCGCTGACGTGGCGCCGTCCGCGCAGGCGCGCCTGCGTCGCGGCGAGTATGCCGCCGACCTTGCCGAGCAGCCCCGGGTCACCGGCCGTGCCCGACAGCACCAGCCCGTCGAGGCGGTCCCCGTCGGAGATGGCGTAGGCGCGGCTGACGAACGAGCCCATGCTGTGGCCGAAGAGGAAGAACGGGAGCCCGGGGTTCTCCTCCCGGGCGTGGTCACCAACGAGGCCCAGGTCGGCGACCACCGTGTCGAAGCCGTCCCGGTCGGCGAAGTAGCCCTTGTCGCTGTCCGCGCGGGCCGTCCGGCCGTGGCCGCGGTGGTCGCTGGCGTAGACGGCATACCCGGCGTCGGTCAGCCGCTGCGCGAACCGGTCGTACCGGTCGGAGTGCTCGGCCATGCCGTGGGCGATCTGCACGACCGCCTTGGGGTCACCGGCAGGGAGCCAGCGGTTGACGTGGAGCTGGGTGCCGTCGCCGGTGGCGATGGTGAACGTGTCGTGGGTGCTCACGGGAGCCATCGTGCCATCGCCGGCGGCATCGCGAGGGCGACCTAGCGACCCCAGTCCTGGATCGTCAGCGAACCGAGCGTGCTGGGCTTGGCCTGGTGGAGCCCGCCGCTGTCCTTGACCTCGTTGCCCTTGGTCTTGACCTTGGGCTTCGCCTTGGTCTTGGCGGGCTTGGTCTTCGCAGCCTTGGCCTTCGCCTTGGTCTTGGCGGGCTTGGCGGGCTTGGCGGGCTTGGCAGCCTTCGCCGCCTTGGCAGCCTTCGCGGCCTTGCCCGGCTTGGCCGGCGTGGTCGTGACCTGCGCCTTCGCCGTGCCCCTGCCGGTCGGCGTGGCCGTGCTGGTCCGGGTCGACGCGGTCACGCCGGTCTTGCCCTTGGCCTTCGTCTTCGCGTTGCCCTTGGCCTTGCCGTTGCCCTTGCCGGCGCTGCCGGTGACCGACTCGGACCCGCTCGTGCTGCCGGACCCGCTGGTGGTCACGGTCGCGGGCCCGGGGGTGGGTGCGGGCTTCGCGGAGGCGGGGCGCTGGCCGGGCAGCCGGCCCTGGTTGGTGGCGCGGTCGTCGACGAGGCGCACCGCCGCACTCGCGGGGCTGCCGACCACCGGCGCGGACGTCGAGGTCATGGCGGGCGTGTTGCTGCCCACGGCACTGGTGCTGCTCGGGCCGGGCGTGGCGGGCAGCGCCGAGGCGGCGTTCTGGTGCACCTGCGGGCTGGACGTGCCACCGGTGGGCGTGGCCTGGGCCGCGAGCTCGACGGTCTGCTTCTGCACGATCGTCTCGTGGCCCAGCAGGCCGGCGGCGACGACGATCGCGAGGGCACCGGTGCCGATGCGCGCGCCGGCGAGCGCGAGGGGACGAAGCCGCAGCGGCTTGGTCACGCCGTAGCGGTCGGTCCACTGCACGCCGTCCCAGTACCGCTGGCCGACCCCACCGTCGGGGTCCCGGTACCACCCTGCAGGGCGATTCTCACGCAACGGTTTTCCTCGGGTCGTCGTGGGGGGAACTGCGCCGACTTTAGGAGTCTCATGCCGTTTCATGCCATATCCGTAACCAAAAACCAGCCGAACGGATGAGGCCTTTGGCTTGCGGGCGATCCGCGCGTCTGTCATCACGCGCGAACGCGAGAGGCCCTCGTATGCCGGCCGGCCGGCATACGAGGGCCTCGTGCATCTCCCAGCCCGGCTGGGAGGGGTGTCGTGTCAGGCGGCGACCGTGGCGCCCTGGGCCACCGGCGCGAGCGCGGTCTCGACGACGTCGGCCACGTCCTCGGCGAGGTGGATCGTCAGCGCCTCGCGCACCGTCTCCGGGACGTCGTCCAGGTCGGGCTCGTTGCGCTTGGGGATGATCACCTCGGTGAGGCCGGCGCGGTGGGCGGCGAGCAGCTTCTGCTTGACGCCACCGATGGGCAGGACCCGCCCGGTGAGCGAGACCTCGCCGGTCATGCCGACCTCGGTGCGCACCTCACGCCCGGTGAGGAGCGAGGCGAGCGCGGTCGTCATGGTGACGCCGGCGCTCGGGCCGTCCTTGGGGACCGCCCCGGCGGGGAAGTGCACGTGGACGGTGTGGTCGGCCAGTGGGCTGGTGTCGAGGCCGAGGCGTTCGCCGTTGGCGCGCAGGTAACCCAGCGCGATCGCGGCGGACTCCTTCATCACGTCACCGAGCTGGCCGGTGAGGGTGAGACCGGGCTTGCCCGGCATCATGGCGACCTCGACGTAGAGCACGTCTCCACCGGCACCGGTGACCGCCAATCCCGTTGCGACACCAGGGATTCCGTCGGGCCGGGCCGCTTCGGGCTCGAACCGCGGACGGCCCAGGTAGTCGGTCACGTCGTCGACGGTCACGCCGACCGGCGTGGTCACGTCCTGCTCCATGGCGAGCTTCGTCGCGACCTTGCGCAGCACCTTGGCGACGGACCGCTCGAGCTGCCGCACGCCCGCCTCGCGGGTGTACGAGGACGCGAGCAGGTGCAGCGCCTCGTCCTCGATGGCCACGTCGTCGGTCGTCAGGCCCGCCCGCTCGAGCTGACGCGGCAGCAGGTGGTCGCGGGCGATCGAGACCTTCTCGTCCTCGGTGTAGCCGTCGAGCCGCACGACCTCCATCCGGTCCAGCAGGGGACCGGGGATGGTCTCGGCGACGTTGGCCGTCGCGAGGAACACCACGTCGGACAGGTCGAGGTCGAGCTCGAGGTAGTGGTCGCGGAAGGTGTGGTTCTGCGCCGGGTCGAGCACCTCGAGCAGGGCCGCAGCCGGGTCGCCGCGGTAGTCCGAGCCGACCTTGTCGATCTCGTCGAGCAGCACGACCGGGTTCATCGAGCCGGCCTCCTTGATGGCGCGGACGATGCGGCCGGGCAGTGCGCCGACGTAGGTGCGGCGGTGACCCCGGATCTCGGCCTCGTCACGGACGCCACCCAGGGCGACCCGGACGAACTTCCGACCGAGCGCGCGGGCGACGGACTCGCCGAGCGAGGTCTTGCCCACGCCGGGCGGGCCGACGAGGGCGAGCACGGCACCCGAGCCACGACCGCCGACGACCTGCATCCCGCGCTGCTCGCGGCGGGCGCGGACGGCGAGGTACTCCACGATCCGGTCCTTCACGTCGTCGAGGCCGCTGTGGTCGGTGTCGAGGACCTCGCGGGCCGCAGTGATGTCGGTCGTGTCGTCGGTGCGCTCCGACCAGGGCAGGTCGAGCACGGTGTCGAGCCAGGTGCGGATCCAGCCGGTCTCGGGCGACGCCTCGGGGGAGCGCTCCATCCGGTCGGCCTCGCGCAGAGCGGCCTCGCGGACGGCCTCGGGCAGGTCAGCCGCCTCGATGCGGGTGCGGTAGTCGACGCTGGCGTCGGCGTCACCGTCGCCGGTGAGCTGGCCGAGCTCCTTGCGGATGGCGGCGAGCTGCTGGCGCAGGACGTACTCGCGCTGGGTCTTCTCCATCCCCTCGCGGACGTCCTCGCGGATCTTGTCGGTCACCTCGACCTCGGCGAGGTAGTCCTTGGCCGTCGTGAGCAGGTCGGCGAGGCGCTCCTCGAGGTCGATGGTCTCCAGCAGCCGCAGCTTGGTCGCGCCGTCGAGCCACGGGGCGTACCCCGCGGAGGCGACGAGCTCGGCCGGCTCGGTCATCCGCTGGACGGCGTCGAGGATCTGCCAGGCACCGCGGCCCTGGAGGATCGAGCTGAGGACGGTCTTGTACTCCGCCGCCAGCTTCTGGGCGCGCTCGCTCGGGGTGGCGCTCTCGTCGATCTCGTCGGCCTCGACCCACAGGGCGGCGCCGGGCCCGACCGTGCCACGGCCGATGGTGGCCCGGTGCAGGGCGCGCAGGACGACCGCCGGCTCGCCGGACGGCATACGCCCGACTCGGGTGACCTCGGCCACGGTGCCGACCACACCGGTGTGCCCGTCGATGCGGGGAACGACGAGGACGTGCTGGTATGCCGCGGGGTCGCGGCTCGTGGACTCGTCACCATCCGTGGACGTGTGGTTGGTGGGGGTGCGGCCGGCGCGGGCGGCATCGAGGGTCGCCTGCGCGCTGGGGTCCAGCTCGACGGGGACGACCATGCCGGGGAGCACGACGACGTCGTCGAGGAACAGGACCGGGAACGTGGCGGCCTGGTCTGCGCCGGCGCCGCCTGCCGGGGTGGTCTGGTTCGTCATGGACCGTGCAACGCCGATTACATGATTACTGTTCCCGAATCTTGAGCCGGGTTCGCTCAGGTTTGGGGGACGCAACGCGCCGTTCCGGGGGTCGCGGCTGGGGCGCGGGTGACGCGCGCGAGGCGGCCACGCGGCATACGCTGCCCTCATGCCCGGCCCGGTGATCGCCTGCCCCCACTGCGGCACCAAGAACCGCCTCCCCCTGGTCGCGAAGGGGACACCGCGGTGCGCGCACTGCAAGCAGCCGCTGCCGTGGCTCGTCGACGCGGGGGACGGCGACTTCGACCAGGTCGTCGACACCAAGGCGCTGGTCGTGGTCGACCTGTGGGCGCCATGGTGTGGCCCGTGCCGGATGATCGCGCCGGTGCTCGAGACCCTCAGCAAGGAGCTCGCGGGACAGGTCAAGGTCGTCAAGGTCAACGTCGACGACTCGCCGCGAATCGCCATGAAGTACAAGGCCCAGAGCATCCCGATGATCCTGCTCATGGACCGCGGGGAGGTCGTCGACACGATCATCGGAGCCCAACCCGCACCCGTGCTGCGCAGCCAGATCACCGGCGCGCTGGACCGGCGCGGCTGACCCCGTGGAGGCCAACGGAGCACGGGGGGAGCTCGACCACCCCGGGCGGGTGCCCCTGCTCGAGGAGCTGCACGCGCGACCCGCGCCCCGTTTCGGGGCCCCGGCCCTGGTGCTGCACCTCGCGCTCGCCCAGCCGGCCGCGGCCGCCGTGCGGGACCGCGGCGACGACGAACGCCAGCTGCGGGCCCTGATCTCGGCGACCGCTGACGCGCTGGACGGCGCGCGGCACCACGTGTTCCGGCGCGGACCGTGGGAGGTGACCTGGGAGAGCCACACCGAGTTCACGTCCTACACCGCGGTGCGGCCCGAGCCTGACGCCGGGAACGGCTCGGGCTTCCCGAGCACCGACCCGTTCGCGGGTGACGCCGCCGACGTCTTCCCGCCCGAGTGGGAAGCGGCCGACCCGGCGACCCGGGTCGCCGCCGTGGCGGTGGCGGTACTGCCCCTGCCGTCGACGCCCGAGCAGGTGGTCGAGCGGGTGTCGGCGTGGCTCGACCCGGGGAGCACCCTCATCACCCGGGTCCTCGGGGGAGCGGCCGTGCTGGCGGGCGACTTCCGGGCGGACCGGCAGGGCTACACGCGGTTCGTGTTGTTCGTGCCACCCGACATCGGCCCCGGTCGCGTCGGGCGCACGGTGCAGCGGGTGGTGGAGCTCGAGACGTACCGGTCGCTGGCGATGCTCGGGTTCGTCGAGAGCCAGCAGCTCGGGACCCGGCTCACCGCCATCGACCCGCAGCTGCTGCACCTCGTCTCCCAGCTCGACGAGCCCGAGCAGCCGGGGGAGCAGCTGCTGCACGAGCTGTTGTCGGTGACCGCCGAGCTCGAGGGGCTGGCGATGGCGCACGACTTCCGGTTCGGGGCGACCGCGGCGTATGCCGCGATCGTCGACGACCGCCTGTCCGGGCTCGCCGAGGAGCGGTTCCTCGGCCGGCAGACGTTGCGCGAGTTCCTCGCCCGGCGCTACCTGCCGGCGATCCGCACGGTGACCTCACTGGAGGAGCGGCTGGGCCGGATGCTCGAACGCGCCGGGCGCGCCGCCGACCTGCTGCGCACCAAGGTCGACGTGGAACGAGCCGCCCAGAACCAGTCACTCCTGCACAGCATGGACGCCCGCGCCGAGACCCAGCTCCAGCTGCAGCACACCGTCGAGGGGTTGTCGGTGGTGGCGATCAGCTACTACGCACTCGGGCTGCTCGGCTACCTGCTCGCGCCCGTCGTCGAGGAGGCCGGCATCTCCAAGGTCTGGCTCATGGCCGCGCTCGCGCCACTGGTCATCCTCGGCACCTGGCTGGGCATGCGACGCGTGCGGGCCCGGATCCACGACCAGGCCCGCACGCCGCCGCACTCCTAGGCGATCCTCCTGGGCGATCCTCCTGGGCGATCCTCCTGGGCGATCTCGGTCAGAGCGGCCGATCCGGGTCGTCGGATACGCGCCGCGAACGACCGGTCGCGTCGATCACCTCGGTGCGCTCGCCCACCTGACCGGCGTGCGTACCAGCTTGGCCCGAGTGGCTGCCGGGGTCCGAACCCTCGTAACGCGCCTTGGCCATCCGCGCCTGCTCAGCCACGCCGGGCGCCTGCTGCACCTGCTCGCGCACCCGGCCGGTCTCCTCCGACATCCGCTGCAGGTACTGCTCCCACCGGGCCTGCATCGGCCGCACCAGGCCACCGCCGACACCGACGATGAGGATCCCGGCAACAGTCGCGAGCACCGCGATCAGCACCGGCATGGTGACGGTCGTGGCGATCCCGACCTGGTTGAGCGCGGCAATCACACCCAGCGCCACGACGAAGACCGCGGCGATCTTCGCCAGCAGGTTGCCGTAGGACAACCCACCCAGCGTCGTCGAGATCAGCTCCTTGACCGCCGTCGCGATCGCCGCCGTGATGACGACGATGATGATCGCCACGATGACCTTGGGCAGGAACGCAATGACCGACGTCAACAGGTCGCTGATCGGGTTCGGCCCAAAGACCCCGAACGCCATCTGCAGGACGAACAACATCAACGCCCAGTAGATGAGCTTCCCCACCAGCGCGGACGCGTCAAAACTGCTGCGGTCCAACGCCTTCTTGATGCCGCCACGCTCCACCGCGCGGTCGAAACCCACGCGCTCGAGCACCTTGTCGACGGCCTTGCCGATCGCCTTGGCGATGAAGTAGCCGATCACCAGGATCAGCAGGAACGCCACCAGCTTCGGGACGAAGGTGGCGATGGTTCTGAAGAAGTCGGTTACTGCATTGGTGAATGAGTCAGCCATGCGAGTTCCTCCTTGCGGTCGGTGCCGGCCGGCACGACGCCCCTGCGGCCCAGCCGGAACCGGACGCGCGCACAGGCCATCGCTGCCGCTGCAACCCCTACCTGTGCCCACCGGGGCGCACCTGAAACGGGCCACACCGCACTTTGTGTATGCCGCGTGCTCACCTCGGCGGGTGCTACGCGCCTCGCTGCGCAGCTCGGGGTTGGGCAGCTCGGGCGTTGCCCTCGCCTGTGCGCAAGGGGGGAGCCGTCGTCTGCGGACCAGCTCGTACCTCGCTGGGCCGCAGACTCCTCCCATATCCCGCGTGCCTGATTGAACGAAGAAGGACCCGACGAAAAAGCGTGTCGGGTCCTTCTTCGTTCAGTGCGCAAGGGGGGATTTGAACCCCCACGCCCGTAAGGACACTGCCACCTGAAGACAGCGCGTCTGCCGTTCCGCCACTTGCGCGTGGACCGGGACATTCTGGCGCACCAGCACGCCGAACTCCAAACCGGCCGGTTCCACCCGCACGGCCTACGCGGACCTCCCACGCCAGCCGGTTACGATCGGTGGCCGGACCACGCTGCCTGCCGCACGAGAGGAGTCGCCGCGATGGGGCTGTTCGACCGCGTCGAGAAGAAGCTCGAGCGCGCCGTCAACGGTGCCTTCGCGCGCGCCTTCAAGTCCGAGGTACAGCCGGTCGAGATCGCCAGCGCCATCCGCCGCGCCATGGACGACCGCGCCGCAGTCATGGGCCGCGGCCGAACCATCGTCCCCAACCTGTTCACGGTCGAGCTGTCCGACACCGACTACGACCGGCTCGGCGGCTACGACGAGGAGCTCGAGGACGAGCTGATCGCCGCCGCGCAGGAGCACGCCGAGTCCCAGCGCTACCAGCCGGGTGGCCCGATCCAGGTCGCCTTCGCCAGCGCCAACGACCTCGAGACCGGCGTCTTCCGCCTCCGCACGTCCACCGCGCGTCGCCCCGGCGGCGCGTCCAGCCGCCAGGGCGAGAGCGGGTATGCCGCGCCGGCACCGCCCGCACGCGTCGCACCGCCGGTGGCCACGCGGCATACCGACGACGACGGGTTGGAGGCGACGCAGGCGCAGCAGCCGGTCGCACCGCCCAAGCCGCCCAGACGGGTCAACCCCGCCGACCGGCCGTGGCTCGACGTCGACGGCGAGCGCTACCCCTTGATGGGCGCGATCACGGTCCTGGGCCGCGACGACAGCGCCGACATCATCCTCGACGACCCGGGAATCTCCAGGCGGCACAGCGAGATTCGCGTGACCAACGACGGCCCCCACCTCGTCGCCAGCATCCGCGACCTGGGGTCGACCAACGGCACCTTCCTCAACAGCGAGCGCATCAGCTCGGGCCGCCTGTCCGACGGGGACCGGATCACGGTGGGCCGCACCTCTGTCACCTACCGCGCCGGTCGGCGGTGACGTCCCCACATGAGTGAACTCACCCTCACGATCATCCGGCTCGGCCTCCTCGCGCTCCTGTGGATCTTCGTCTTCAGCGTCGTCGGCGTGCTGCGCGGCGACATCTACGGCACCCGGGTGGTGACGCGCTCCTCGCGCCAGTCGCGTCGCGCGGCCGAGCGACCCCAGGCCGCGCCGGCGCCTGCTGCCCGCAATGACCGCGGTGGCCGCAGTGACCGCGGACGACGCTCGGGCGGCGGCAACGCCCCGCGTTCGCTGCTCGTCACCCAGGGCTCGCTGACCGGGACCGCCCTGCCACTGCGCGAGTCCGGCACCGTCATCGGCCGCAACCCCGAGTCCGCGCTCGTGCTCGACGACGACTTCGCCAGCGGTCGCCACGCCCGCATCTTCGTGCGCGACGGCGCCTGGTACGTCGAGGACCTCGGCTCCACCAACGGCACGTGGCTGGGCAACGACCGGCTCACCGAACCGACCCCCGTCCAGGCAGGCAGCACGCTGCGGATCGGCAAGACCGTCATCGAGCTGCGGCGGTAGGCGACCTCGACGATGGCCTTCGCGTTCAACTACGCCGCGCGATCGGACGTGGGCATGGTCCGCTCGGAGAACCAGGACTCCGGGTATGCCGGCCCGCGCCTGCTCGCAATGGCCGACGGCATGGGTGGCCACGCCGGTGGCGACATCGCGTCGTCCGTCGTGATCGGCTCGCTCGTCGACCTGGACGACGAGGCGCCCGGCAGCTCGGAGGCGAGTCGCGCTCTGCTGCAACGGATTTCGTCGGCCAACCACGAGCTGTCCGACATGGTCAAGCAGGACCCGTCGCTGCACGGGATGGGCACCACGCTCATCGCGATCCTGCGCGCGCAGAACAAGCTGGTCGTCGCCCACATCGGCGACTCGCGGGCATTCCTCGTCCGCGACGGCGAGGTCAACCAGATCACCAAGGACCACTCGTTCGTCCAGAGCCTCGTCGACGAGGGCCGCATCACCCCCGAGGAGGCCATCGGCCACCCGCAGCGCTCGCTCGTGACGAGGGTCCTCACCGGCGCACCCGACGACGAGCCCGACATCACGGTGCGCGAGGCCCGCGACGGCGACCGCTACCTCATCGCCTCCGACGGGCTCACCGACTACGTCGCCGCCGACACCGTCGCCGAGGTGCTGACGGCCGGCGAGGCCCCCGGGCCCACTGCCGACCGGCTGGTGCAGCTCGCCCTCAAGGCCGGCGCCCCGGACAACGTCACCATCGTCATCGGTGACGTGATCGACGCGACCCGGGCCGAGAAGGCCACGACCCAGCCGCAGGTCGTCGGCGCCGCCGCGGTCCGCTCCCGCCGTGGCACGCGCCCGATCCCGGTGACCCCGGCCGAGAAGGCTGCGGCCCTCACCCGTGAGGCCACCGGGTCCGACGACGACGAGGACGACCCCGAGGAGGTCCGCCTCGCCGAGGACGGGCCCGCCGGACCGGGACGCTGGCTGCGTCGCATCGCCGTGCTCGTGGTGGCCCTCATCGTCATCGGCGGTGGGGCGTATGCCGCGTGGACATGGACGCAGCGGCAGTGGTTCGTCGGTGAGGACAACGGCACCGTGGCGATCTACCAGGGGGTCTCGCAGGACCTCGGCCCGGTCAAGCTGTCGCACGTCGAGGAGTCCTCGAGCGTGCGGGTCAGCGACCTGCCCGACTTCTACCGCACGCGGGTCCAGGACACCGTGACCGCCGACACCCTGGCCGACGCCCAAGCGGTCGTCGAGCAGCTGCGCTCCGAGGCCTCACGCTGCGCCGTCGCGCGGGCGCTCGGCGAACAGTGCGCCTCCGGCCCGGGGTCCACCCCCTCGCCGACCACGACGACACCGACTCCCTCCACGACCACGTCGACCACCGTCCCGTCGCCGACGAGCCCGACGAGCCCGCCCAGCCCGACCAGCCCCACCAGCAGCACGCGATGAACCCGTTATGAGCACCGTCTCCAGCCACCCGCCCCGCACCCGCCGCAACGTCGAGCTGGTGCTGTTGCTGCTGGCCGTCGGCATCGTCGTGCTGGCCTACGTCAACGTCTCGCTGGCGGTGAACAACGAGGTGCCCGCCGGGCTCACCACGCAGGTCGTGGGCCTGCTGGTGCTCGCGGTCGGGTTCCACCTGGTCCTGCGCTTCAAGGCGTCGTATGCCGACCCGGTGATGCTGCCGATCGCCACCCTGCTCAACGGGCTCGGTCTGGTGATGATCCACCGGCTCGACCTTGCCGCCGGTCGCAGCATCGGCGAGGCCCAGGGCACGCGTCAGCTCATGTGGAGCGCCCTGTCGGTCGTCATCGCGGCCGGGGTGCTGTGGTTCCTGCGCGACCACCGCGTGCTGCGGCGCTACACCTTCACCGCCGGCGCCGTCGCGTTCGTCCTGCTCCTGCTGCCGTTGCTGCCCGGCATCGGCCGCACCGTCTACGGCTCGCGCATCTGGATCGGTTTGGGGCCGTTCACCTTTCAGCCCGGTGAGGTCGCGAAGATCGTGCTGGCGGTGTTCTTCGCCGGCTACCTCGTGCAGACCCGCGACGCCCTGAGCCTGGCCGGCCGCAAGGTCCTCGGGTTCACCTTCCCCCGGGCCCGTGACCTCGGCCCGATCCTCGTCGCGTGGATCCTCAGCCTCGGAATCCTGGTCTTCGAGACCGACCTGGGTTCCTCGCTGCTGCTGTTCGGCCTGTTCGTCGTGATGCTCTACGTCGCCACCGAGCGCATCTCGTGGATCGCGATCGGCCTCGCCCTGTTCAGCGTCGGCGCCTACGTGGCCTACCTGCTCTTCGGGCACGTGCAGCAGCGCGTGCAGTTCTGGCTCGACCCGTTCTCGCCGGACACCCTCGCCGTCTCCGACCAGCTCGCCAAGGGCCTCATGGGCATGGCGGCCGGTGGGCTCCTCGGCACCGGGCTCGGCCGCGGCCGCCCCTACCTCACGCCGTTCGCCGAGTCGGACTACATCATCCCCAGCTTCGGTGAGGAGCTTGGGTTGGTCGGCCTGTTCGCGATCCTCATGCTCTACGTGCTGCTCGTCGAGCGCGGCCTGCGGACGGCACTCGGTGTGCGTGACGGGTTCGGCAAGCTGCTCGCGGCGGGGCTGGCGTTCTCGGTGGCGCTGCAGTGCTTCGTCGTCGTCGGCGGCGTCACCCGGGTCATCCCGCTCACCGGTCTGACCATGCCGTTCCTGTCGGCCGGCGGCTCCTCGCTGCTCGCCAACTGGTCGCTCGTCGCCCTGCTCCTGCGCATCAGCGACCAGGCCCGCCGGCCGGTCGCCGAGGTGCGCAGCGGTCCCAACGCGACGAACGACGCACCGACCGAGGTGGTGGCCGTGCGATGAACGCACCGATCCGCCGCATCTCCACCCTGGTCGCACTGCTGTTCGCCGCGCTGCTGCTCTCCTCGACGTGGATCCAGTTCGTCCAGGCCAAGGAGCTGCAGGAGCGCCCGGACAACCGGCGCACCCTGCTCGCCAACTACGCCCGCGAGCGCGGACAGATTCTCGTGGGCGGCAACCCCATTGCCCGCTCGGTGCCGTCCGACGACGAGCTGAAGTGGCTGCGCACCTACCCGGGCAAGGACCTCTACTCGCACATCACGGGCTACTACTCGTTCACCTACGGTGCGGGCGGCGGCATCGAGGGTGCCGAGGACGCGCTCCTGTCCGGTTCGTCCGACAAGCTGTTCTACCGCCGGGTGACCGACATCCTCACCGGCAAGGAGCAGTCCGGCGCCAGCCTCGAGCTCACCATCAACGCCAAGGCGCAGGCCGCCGCCGACAAAGCGCTCGGCAACCAGCGGGGTGCCGTCGTGGCCCTCGACCCGAAGACCGGCGCCATCCTCGCGATGGTCAGCCACCCGGCATACGACCCCTCCGTCCTGAGCAGCCACGACACCGCCAAGGTGCAGGCCGCCTGGAAGGAGCTCAACGCCGACAAGAGCCGGCCCATGGTCAACCGCGCGATCGCCGGCAACCTCTACCCGCCCGGGTCGACGTTCAAGGTCGTCACGGCCGCGGCTGCCCTCGAGTCGGGCAAGTTCACCGAGGAGAGCTCGATCCCCGGACCGGCCACGCTCGACCTGCCGCTCACGACGACCAACCTGCCCAACGACTTCCCCGGTGCGTGCGGCCCGAACAACCGCGTCACCCTCACCCGCGCCCTCGAGATCTCGTGCAACACGGCGTTCGGGTGGCTTGGCATGGAGCTCGGCGCGGACGAGTTCCGTTCGCAGGCAGCGAAGTTCGGCATCGGCGACCGCATCTCCGTCCCCATGACGGTGACGCCGAGCAGCGTTCCGGCCGAGCTCAACGCCCCCCAGCTGGCGCAGTCCGCAATCGGCCAGTACGACGTGCGGATGACGCCCCTCCAGGTCGCGATGATCTCCGCGGGCGTCGCCAACAACGGCATCGTCATGAAGCCCTACCTCGTCGGCAGGGTCACGTCCTCCGACCTCGAGACGATCGACGAGGCCAGCCCCGAGCAGATGTCGCAGGCCGTGTCCGCCGACACCGCCGGTGCGCTGACGCGGATGATGCAGAAGGTCGTGGAGAGCGGCACCGGCACTGCGGCGCAGATCAGTGGCGTGTCCGTGGCCGGCAAGACCGGCACCGCCCAGCAGGGGCCGGGTCAGCCGCCGCACGCGTGGTTCACGGGGTTCGCGCCCGCTGACGACGCGAAGGTTGCCGTGGCCGTCGTGGTCGAGGACGGCGGCACCGCGGGCAACGAGGCGGCCGGTGGCCGGGTGGCCGCGCCCATCGCCAAGGCTGTGATGGAAGCGGTGCTGGGCCGATGACACACGGGCAAACGGCATACGGGAAAGGGAATTCCGGGGACAGGTGCAGGACGACGCAGGGACGGGCAACGATGCGCAGGGGCATGCGATGACAGGGCCGCGGATGCTGGGCGGTCGCTACGAGGTGGGTGAGCTCATCGGTCGTGGCGGCATGGCCGAGGTGCACCTGGGGCACGACACGAGGCTGGGCCGACCGGTCGCGATCAAGATGCTGCGCTCGGACCTCGCGCGCGACGCGACGTTCCTCTCGCGCTTCCGCCGCGAGGCGCAGTCGGCCGCCGGGCTCAACCACGCCTCGATCGTGGCCGTCTACGACTCCGGCGAGGACAAGATCACCGACGCCGGGGGCGCCACCGTCCCGGTGCCCTACATCGTCATGGAGTACGTCGACGGCAAGACGCTGCGCGAGGTGCTGAACGAGCGCGCGCCGCTGGAGGCGACCGAGGCAGCCCGCATCACCGAGGGCATCCTCGACGCGCTCGCCTACAGCCACCGGATGGGCATCGTCCACCGTGACATCAAGCCGGCCAACGTGATGATCGGCCGGCACGGCGAGATCAAGGTGATGGACTTCGGCATCGCCCGCGCCGTCGCCGACACCAACGCCACGATGACCCAGACGCAGGCGGTCATCGGCACGGCGCAGTACCTCTCACCCGAGCAGGCGCAGGGCCAGCACGTCGATGCCCGCTCCGACCTCTACTCCACCGGGTGCCTGCTCTTCGAGCTGCTCACCGGCCGCCCGCCGTTCCAGGCCGACTCGCCGGTGGCCATCGCCTACCAGCACGTCGGCCAGCAGCCGCCGCGGCCGTCCTCGCTCAACCCCGACATCCCGGCGGCCTTCGACGCGGTCGTGCTGCACGCGCTCGCCAAGGACCGCGAGGCCCGCTACCAGGACGCCACCGCCTTCCGTGCGGACCTTCAGGCGGCGCGGCTCGGGCGCCCCATCAGCGACGCCGCGCGCGGCACGGCCGCTGCTGCTGGGGCGGACGCGACGGTCGCGCTGGCCCCCGCGAGCGCCGCGGCCGCCACGACCGTCCTCCCTGCCGGGGCGGGGTATGCCGGCCAGCCGGCCGGGGGTGGGAACGGCAACACCGCGACCCTCCCGGCCGTGGGCCACGACCCGGACGACGAGCCCAAGAAGCGGCGCGGCTTCATGTACGTGCTGTTGGTGGCGGCCGTCCTCGGCGCCCTCGTGGTGCTGGGGTTGTTCGGCCGGTCCCTGTTGGACGGTGGCGACAAGCCGCAGCAGCAGGTGGCCGTGCCGAGCGTCGTCAACAAGCCGGTGGAGACGGCCCAGGCCGAGATCCGCGCGGCCGGCCTGAAGCCGGAGACCAACGAGGTCAACAGTCCCAAGGACGTGGGCACGGTCGTGGACCAGAGCCCCGGTGGCGCCGAGATGGTCGCGCCCGGCAGCGTGGTCAGCCTCAGCGTGTCGATCGGGCCGGACACGGTCGACCTGCCCGACCTCAAGGGTTACGACCAGGAGGAGGCCAAGACGACCCTGACCAACCTCGGGCTCAAGGTCGCCGCGTCGAACAAGGAGGTGGACGACTCAGGTGTCGACAAGGGCAAGGTCGTCTCGACCTCGCCCGCCGCGGGCGAGACCGTGGCGGTGGGTTCGACGGTGACGCTGAGCGTGTCCTCGGGCAAGGTGAGCGTGCCGGACCTGCAGGGCCGCACGCGCAGCGACGCATCGGACGACCTCAACGCCAAGAGCCTCAACGTCAAGACAGTGTTCAAGGAGAGCAGCGAGCCGGAGAACACCGTCATCGCCCAGAGCATCAAGGCGGGCACCAAGGTCGACGAGGGCACGACCGTGACGATCACGGTGGCCCAGCCCCCGCCGCCGACACCCACCACGACGGCGACCCCGTCGACGACGACCACGACGCCGCCGCCCACCCCGAGCACGACCACCACGACGCCGACCGGCCCGGCCAGCACCCCGACCACCGGCCAGACCCCCTGACGGCGCACCCGCAATCCGGGGGTTGCGTGCACGAAACGGGTGTTCTGAACCCCCGTTTCGTGTCAGCAACCCCCGTTTTGCGAGGGGGTGACGCCGCAGTCGGGGCGCCGCCGTCAGCTGCCGGCGGCGACGGCGCGGGCGACGCCCTCGGCGTCCCGCACGAGCGGGCTGAGCCCGGCCGAGCGCTCCACGGCCCCGGTGAGGCCGCACAGCTCGAGCCAGTTGGCGAGGATGCGGTGACCGCCGTGGGTGAGGACGCTCTCGGGGTGGAACTGCACGCCGTGCAACGGCAGGTCGCGGTGCCGGGCGGCCATGATGACGCCGGACTCGGTGTGCCCTGTCGGGACCAGCACGTCCGGCACGGTCGACGGCTCGATGGTCAGGGAGTGGTAGCGGGTCGCGGTGAACGGCGACGGCAGCCCGGCCAGCACGCCGGTGCCGTCGTGGGCCACCTGCGAGGTCTTGCCGTGCAACAGCTCCGGCGCACGCCCGACCGTGGCACCGCACACGACCCCGAGCGCCTGGTGCCCCAGGCAGACGCCGATCATCGGCTGCGAGCGCTCGGCACACGCCTCGATCATGGCCATCGACACCCCGGCCTCCTCGGGTGTGCCCGGCCCGGGCGACACCAGCACCCCGTCGAAGTCGGCACCGTCAGCGGGGCCGACCGCGTCGTTGCGCACGACCTCGCACTCGGCGCCGAGCTGCTGGAGGTAGCCGACGATCGTGAAGACGAACGAGTCGTAGTTGTCGACGACCAGCACCCGCGTCATCGCGCACCACCCGCGGCGGCACCGGCCGCACGGGCCGCACCCGAGGTGTCGACCGTGTTGTCGTTGAACGGCATGTACGGCGCCACGTGCGGGAACACCCACAGGAACAGCACCGCGACCACGGCCGCCACGAGCACCAGCGCGATCAGCGCCCGCACGACGAGGGGACCGGGCAGCGCCCGCCAGATCGCGGCATACAACATCTCTCAGGCCCCCTTCGGGACGGCGAGGGTGCCGGCCGGCAGGCCCTTGGCACGTGGGTAGGACTTCTCGAGCTGGGCGAAGACGATGTACCGCTGGGCGGCGCTGTACTTGGGGTGGCAGGCCGTCATCGTCATCCACCGCTCGGTCGGCTTGGCACCGGGCT
The DNA here is from genome assembly GCF_013041615.1 of Knoellia koreensis. Lineage (GTDB taxonomy): Bacteria > Actinomycetota > Actinomycetes > Actinomycetales > Dermatophilaceae > Pedococcus > Pedococcus koreensis. Next base: position 16,363 of record NZ_JABEPQ010000007.1, on the reverse strand, counting down.
TGTCCGGCACGGGGGCGATGACCTCGACCGCGGTCGGCAGCACGATCTTGTGGCTGCGCACGACGTAGACGAAGTAGGTCGTCTTCGTCTCGACGACCACCTTGTCACCCGGCTGCAGCTTGTCGATGTCATGGAACGGCCGCCCGTACGTCGTGCGGTGGCCGGCCACGGCGAAGTTGCCGACGACGCCCGGCAGCGCGGTGTCCTTGTAGTGCCCGACACCCTCGTCGAGGATGTCCAGGCTCGTGCCCTCGAGCACCGGGCGGGCGTAGTCGGCCCCCAGCCGCGGGATCCGCAGGATCGCGAACGCCTCACCGAACGGCACGGCCTTGGGCTTCTCGTTCGCGCTGGCCGGCGCGGGCCGGCTGAACTCGCGGTCGAGCCGGGCGATCGTCTGGTCCTGCACCCTGTTGGCGGTGACGTCGGTCCACCACAGCTGCCAGGCGACGAAGAGCAGCAGCACCAGCCCGGCGGTCACGAGCAGGTCGCCGACGACGCCGAGCGACCAGCGCAGCGCCTTCACGCGCCGGCCTTCGCGTAGTGCAGCGCGGTGGAGCCGGCATACGCCGGGAAGGTCACGTCGGGAAGGGTCTGGACGTCATAGCCCAGACCGAGGGCGTCGACGTACTCGCGGTAGATCTGCACCGTCCTGCTTTCGTCGAGCGCCCGTTGCAGCGCCTGCGGGTCGCCCATCGCCCGGATGCGGTAGGGCGGGGAGTAGACCCGGCCCTGGAGGATGAGCGTGTTGCCGACGCAGCGCACGGCGCTGGTGGAGATGACCCGCTGGTCCATCAGCATCATCGCCTCGGCCCCGCCCTTCCACAGCGCGTTGACCACCGCCTGAACGTCCTGCTGGTGCACGACGTAGGAGTCCAGCGAGATGCCGTCGGGCAGCGGGTCCGGGACGATCTTGGCGTCGTTGAGGCTGACCTCGACAACCGAGCCACGCACCGACTCGGTGCCAGCGGCGAGCGCCAGCGAGTCGGCCTTGCGCGACAGCTGGGTGACCCGCAGGTCGCCGGGTGCCTGCTGGCTGCTCAGCCGGTCGACCTCGGAGCGGACCTGCCCCAGCCGCTGCCCCGCGAGGGTGTTCTGCCGGGTCTCGGAGCGGATCAGCCCGGGCAGGTCGCCACCGGAGGCCCGCAGGTCGGTGCCCTTGGCCGTGGTGGCGCTGGTCGCGAACAGCACCCCGGCCGCGACGGCCACCAGCGGCACGACCGCCGACCAGAAGGTGGGTCGACGCGTCAACCACGTCAGCTGTTGGCCCACCATGGCACTACGCTAAGGCACACCTGACGGGGGGCGAACACCGCTCGCCCCACACCGACCCACCTGCCTCGACCTGCAAGGAGCGCCTCCCGTGCCGGAGTCCAAGGGCCGCGCCAAGCGCGCCTACACCCCGCCGAGCAAGCCCGCCAAGCCCAAGGTCGGCAACCCGGTCTGGTTCGTGCCGGTCATGCTGGCCCTGATGATCCTGGGGCTGCTGTGGATCGTCGTCTTCTACATCACGTCGCAGCAGTACCCGATCGAGTCGCTCGGCCGGTGGAACCTCGGCATCGGCTTCGGCCTCATGCTCATCGGGTTCGGCATGACGACCCGCTGGCGCTGAGCGCACCTTCCCAGCGGCGACCACACGCTCAAGGCGCCGGTATGCCGGGTGGTGACCACCCGGCATACCGGCGCCTTTGCGTGTCCACAGGGAACGGTCAGGTGAGGTTGTCCACAGGGTTGTTCACAGCTGGGGACAAATGACAGCTGTGTAATCCAGCCCCTCGAACTTTGGGTCAAAGTTCGAGGGTGCCGGGAACGTTCCCGGCACAGACGTACTTTGGGCCAAAGTTCAGGGCGGCTCGAACGCAGCTCAGCCGAGCAGCTGCGGGTAGCTGCCCACCGAGGCGTACTTGGCCGCCGCGAGCACGACCAGCACCACGACGATGCCGGCCAGGGCCGGCCACTGGTAGCGCCGGCGCTCCGGGGCGTTGAACGCCGCGATCACCGCGGCGCAGGCGGCGCCGGTGATGATGCCGCCGAGGTGGGCTTGCCAGGCGATGTTGGGGATGACGAAACCGATGACCGCGTTGATGGCGATCGTCGCCCACATCCCGGCGCTGGAGAGGTTGAGCTTGCGGTTGAGCACGACGAGCGCGCCGAACAGCCCGAACACCGCACCCGAGGCGCCGACGGCGAACTGGTACCAGTTGCCGAAGTCGCCGGCAGCCAGGTCGGCCGGTGTCGGGGGCGAGCTCAGCAAGAGGTAGCAGACGCTGCCGCCGAAGGCGGAGATGAGGTAGACCGCGGCGTACCGGGCGCCGCCCAGCAGCCGCTCGAGGTACTGGGCGCCGACCATCCACAGGGCCAGCATGTTGAACAGGATGTGCGTGATCTGGCTGGTGCTGTGCGCGAACGCCGAGGTGAGGAAGCGCCACGGCTCGTCCTTGCCGAGCGCGGGCGCGAAGGCGATCTCGGCGGTGAACCCGCGCCGCGTCATCTGCAGCAGGTAGACCAGCACGCAGATGCCGATGATGACGTAGGACACGACCGGGGCGGCCTGCACCTGGCCGCCGAAGACGGTGCGGCCCTGCCGCACGGTCTTGCCCTGCTCCTTGAGGCAGTCGACGCACTGCACGCCGACGGCCGCGGGTCGCTGGCAGTCGGGGCAGGCGGGACGGTTGCAGCGCTGGCAGCGCACGTAGGACACCCGGTCCGGGTGCCGCGGGCAGGTCGGTGGCGCCTGCGGCGTCGCTGGGTATGCCGTATCGTCGCTCATCTGCTCAGTCCTCTGGTGCGGTTCGAGGTATCAACGCACCAGGATCCGGCGCGTCAATACCTCGAACCGCAGGTCAACCAGGTCAGTCGTGGACGACGACCTGCTCGATGACAACGTCCTGGACCGGCTTGTCGTTCGCACCGGTCGGCACGGCCGCGATCTTGTCGACGACCTCACGGCTCGGGCCGTCGGCCACCTCGCCGAAGATCGTGTGCTTGCCCTGCAGCCACGTGGTGGGGCCGACGGTGATGAAGAACTGCGAACCGTTGGTGCCCTTGCCCATCCGCTTGCCGGCGTTGGCCATGGCGAGCATGTAGGGCTTGGTGAAGTCCTTGTCGGGGCTGATCTCGTCGTCGAAGGTGTAGCCGGGGCCACCGAAGCCCTGACCGACCGGGCAGCCGCCCTGGATCATGAAGCCGGGGATGATGCGGTGGAAGATCAGGCCGTCGTAGAACGGCGTGGGGTTGGTGCGACCCGCGTCGTCGCGGTACTCCTGCTCGCCCTTGGCGAGACCGATGAAGTTGCGCACGGTCTTGGGCGCAGCGTCGGGGAACAGCGCGACGTTGATGTCGCCGTAGTTGGTCTTGAGGGTGACGTCCATGCGCTCATCCTTCCATGCGGGGGTCGGGACATCGGGCCCGCATGGGGCGACGGGCGCGCACCGGTGACGACGCGGCATACGTCTCAATGCACCCCCTCGGGCTTGCCGACGTGGGCAAACTTGGCAGGATGGTCGAGAGCCCGGTTCTCATCCGAGCCGGCACCGGACGTTCAGGAGGCACGGGTGTTCCGTACCAAGAGCAAGACCGAGCAGGCCGCCGAGACGGTGAGCAACACCGCCCAGAGCGCCGCCGAGTATGCCGCGGCGCTCAAGGAGCGCGTGGCGCCGGCCGCCGGCGTGGCCAAGGACCGCGCCAGCGCCGCCGCCGAGAAGGCCAAGCCGCACGTCGAGGCCGCCCGTGACTGGGCCAAGCCGCACGTCGACCACGGCATCGAGGTCGCCGCACCCAAGGTGCAGGAGGCCGTCGAGGGTCTCGCGCCCAAGGTCGACCAGGCCCGCGACACCATCGTCGACACCGTGCTCCCGCGTATCGCCGAGGCGGTCGCCACGATCGCCGCCGCGTCGGCCGCCGCCAAGGAGGGCGCGACCGAGGCCGCCGACCGCTCGGGTGACGCCTTCTCCGTGCTCAAGGGCGACGCGGTCGCCAAGCCCAAGCGCGGCAAGGGCAAGCTGCTGATCGTCCTCGGTGTCGTGGCTGCTGCCGCGGCCGCGTTCGCCGCGTTCCGCAAGAGCGCGCCGCGCGAGGACCCGTGGGCCACCCCGCTGGACGACCCGTACACCGCGCCGTCGACCGGTCGCGCGTCCACCCTGGGTGGCGCGGGTGCGACCGGCGCCGGTTCGGGCAGCACGGCCGCCGACAAGGTCTCCTCGCTCGCTGACGCGGCCAAAGAGAAGGCGACCGCCGCCAAGGACAAGGCGACCGAGGTCGCCCACGACGTCACCGACAAGGCGAAGGACCTGGCCGACAAGGCCAAGGACACCGCGGCCGACGCCAAGGACCGCGCCTCCGACCGGGCCGACGACGCGAAGGACGTCGCCCAGGACGCCAAGGGTGTCGCGAACGACGCGGCCGACGACGCCAAGGACGTGGCCCAGGACGCCAAGAACAAGCTCGACTGAGCTCACCCCCGCGAAGCCGACGTCAGGCCACCACCCCATGCGGGTGGTGGCCTGACTCGTGTCTGGCTGACTCGTGTCGGGCTGCGAGGTAGCGTGGCCGCCTGATGTGGGACGTCCTGGCCGGTCCGTACCTCGCCGCGGCGGGGCTGCTCGTCGCGGCCGGGGCACCCAAGCTGGTCGACCCGATGAACCTCGTGCGCGCCATCCGCGCGGCCGGACTGCCGGCGGGGCGCACGGCGGTGCGTGTCGGGGCGCTCGCCGAGGTGGTCGTGGGGCTGTGGGCGCTCATCGCGCCGGGTCGGTATGCCGCGTCGCTCGTCGCCGCGGCATACCTCGCCTTCACCGTGTTCGTCGTCCGTGTGCTGCGGCGCGGTGGGGTGGTCGGCTCGTGCGGGTGCTTCGGCAAGGCCGACACCCCGGCGACCCGCACGCACGCGGTGCTCACCGGCGCTGCGGCCCTGGTGGCCGCAGCGGTCGCCGTCGACCCGCCGGTCTCGGCATGGTCCAGCACCGGAGCCACCACCTGGACCACCGTCGCCCTGGCCGCCCTCGTCGCGTTCCTCGCCTGGCAGGTGATGGCCGTCCTGCCCACCCTCAAGCCCGCTGCCGTCCGCAGCACCGGAAGGAGCTGACGTGCTCGCCGCGGTCATCGTCGAAGGGGTCGCGATCCTGCTGCTCGGGATGCTCGTGCTCGGCCTCCTGCGCAGCCACGCGCTGATCCTCAAGGCCCTGCACGAGCTCGGTGCCGGGTTGGAGCTGGAGAAGGAAGCGGGCACCGGCGCCACGACAGCGACGACCGGCGGCAAGCCGGGTCCGGTGCCGGTCGAGCTCGAGACCGGGGTCGTCCCGGCTACCCGCCACGACTCCGCCACCGCCCACGACATCACCGGCACCAACCTCGACCAGCAGGCCCGCAGCGTTCCGGTGACGGCGACCGGGTCGCGCTCGCTGCTGGCGTTCCTGTCGAGCGGGTGCTCGGTGTGCCAGACGTTCTGGGAGGAGTTCCAGCGCGAGGTGGATGTCCCGGGCGAGGCGACGCTGCACGTCGTGACCAAGGGTCCGGAGGACGAGTCACCGAGCGCATTGCGCAAACTCGCGGGGAGCCTCGACGTCATCCAGTCGACGCGCGCCTGGGTCGACTACGACATCCCCGGCTCGCCGTACTTCGTCTTCGTCGAGGGTGGCACCGTGACCGGAGAGGGGTCCGCGACGACCTGGCCGCAGGTCCGCGACCTCATGGCGCAGGGCGTCGCCGAGACCGCGCAGGCCAGAGCTGCGGCCGGCCGCACCGGCCCCGGGTCGCTTCCCGGAGACCGCGACAGCATCCCGCGCATCGACGAGGAGCTGCGCGGCGCCGGGATCGAGCCCGGGCACCCCAGCCTCTACGAGCCGCCGGACGCCGAGCCGGTCGATCCGCGGCGCCACCCGTGAGCCCGCCGTGAGCCTCACCGCATTCGCCCTCGTCCTGGGTGTGCCGATGGCCGTCGTGGCCGCCGCCCGCGCCACCTGGTCGCCTTGAGGCGAGTCGATGCTCTCGAGCATCAGCCCGCTCGGTGAGCGGGCCCGGCACTCACGCTGGTGGCTGACCACCACGGCATACCTCCTCGGCTCGCTCGTCGGCGGGCTGGCGCTGGGCGGTCTCTTCGCCCTCCTCGGCGGCCTCGTCCCCGCCCCGGTGCGCGCGGCGCCGGCCACCCTCGTGGTGGTCGCTGCGCTGCTGCTCCTCGGGCTGGCGCTCGACCTGCGCGTGGGCGGAGCAACGCTGCCCTCGTGGCGGCGACAGGTCGACGTGGCGTGGCTCGACCGCTACCGGGGCTGGGTGATGGGTCTGGGTTTCGGGGGCCAGCTGGGTTTCGGTCTGGTCACCATCATCACGAGTGCGACGACGTATGCCGTGGCGCTCCTGGCCGTGCTGTCAGGTGACCTGCGCGCGGGACTGGTCATCGGTGGCGTCTTCGGTCTGGTGCGCGCGCTGCCCTCCCTGCTGATGGCGCGGGTTCGCGACCGCGAGGCTCTGCACGGGGTGTTCACGCTGGTCGAGCGGTGGGCGCGTCCGGTCGACCTGGTGGCTATGGTGGCTCTGGGAGGAGCGGCACTGGTGCTGCTCGCCGCGGCGATCGGGAGCGGAGCATGGCTGACCGTTACGGCATGAAGGCCGACGCGCCACGAGGCTGGTACGTCGAGGTGACCCGGCGACCTGGTGAGGAGCCACCGCTGACCGCGGCGAACGGCCGGGTCGCAGCCGGACAGCGCGACGACGGCGACGTCACGCGTGGTGTGCTGCATGCCTGCACCCGGGCCCTGCCCGCCGACCGCGGCGACTTCGGCAGCGGGGTCGTCGACCTGCTGGGGCCCGACGACGTGTTCGTCGCGCTGGTCGACTACGGCCCGGAGGTCGCCGACCAGGGTCTGTTCGAACGCCAAGGGCTACCCAGGCTCGCACCCTCGCAGTTCGCACCGAACCGGATGCAGCGACCCCTGCCCGGGATGAGCGCGAGCCAGCAGTTCTTCAGCAGCGGCGGTCGTGCCTTCTGCCTGTTCACCGTCCTTGGCAGCCATGCCCGCCGCATGGCGTCGGTGCAGCGAGCAGCGCAGCTGGTGCGCACCCTGCACATCACCGACCGCGACACGATGCGCCGACAGGGAGGGCGACCGTGAGCACGCTCGAGGACATCAACAACGCCGAGACGCGCGGGATGGCGGGCCTGGTCACCAGGCTGGCCCGTGCCTTCCGCCCCGTGAGCCGGCGCAGCGTCCTGCTCGGCACCACCGTGGCGGCCACGGCGCTGGCCACCAAACCCAAGGACTACGTGCTTCGGCCGGTCGCGGCATACGCGACGATCTGTGGACCGGGGAACACGGCGTCGAGCGGGTGGACCGTCTTCTGCGCCACGATCAACAAGGGCACCAACGCCTGCCCGCCCGGCAGCTTCGCCGCAGGCTGGTGGAAGGCCGCGGACTCGTCCTGGTGCGGCGGCGGCTACCGCTACATCGTGGACTGCAACGCAGCCTGCACGAAGTGCACAACCGGCTGCAGCGACGGCATCTGCGACAGCCGCTGCTGGAACTGCTCCTGCGGCACCGGCTCCACCGCGACCTGTGACCAGCGGCGCATCTGCTGCAACGCCTTCCGCTACGGCCAGTGCAACACGCAGGTGAAGTGTTCCGGCGGCGTCCACTGCCGGGTGGTCAGCTGCGTCCCGCCGTACCGGTGGACCTCGTGCACCACCGCGTCACTCTCGGACAACCGCACCAGCGAGCACAGCACGTCGCTGCTACCGCGCTGGGGCGTCATCGAGCAGAAGTACCGGGACATGGGTGCCCAGGCGTCGTACCTCAAGGCCTCGACCGGGCCGATCAAGTCCGTGGGGGACGGGATCGGGACCTTCGTGCAGTACCAAGGCGGCAAGATCGTCACGACCAGGGCTCACGGCACTCGCGCCGTCTACAGCTGGATCGACAGCAAGTGGCAGGCCATGGGCGGTCCGCTCGGGGCGATGGGCTACCCCACCTCCGACCAGATCACCGGCCTGCGCGACGGAGGCTGGATCCAGATCTTCCAACGCGGCTGCGTCACCGACTCGGCGGGGACCACCACCCAGGTCGTCTACGACATCCGGTGGACCAAGTGGCAGGCCGAGGGTCGGGAGAAGGGGCTGCTCGGGTACCCGACCGGGGCCTGCGCCTTCAACCTGCGCGACTCGGGCTGGCTGCAACCGTTCCAGGGTGGCGCCATCACCGACTCGGCGAGCACGACGACGCAGGTGGTGCACAACATTCGTTACACCCGGTGGGTCCAGGCGGGGAGGGAGAACGGCAGCCTCGGCTACCCGACCGGGGCCTGCGCCTTCAACCTGCGCGACTCGGGCTGGCTCCAGCTGTTCCAGGGTGGCGCCATCACCGACTCGGCCAGCACCTCCACCCAGCTGGTCCTGGGCGTGATGGCGACCGCGTGGGCGGCCGCGTCGCGACAGCAGGGGGTGCTCGCCTATCCGGTCGCGGGGGAGGTGGTCGAGTCGCGGGGGCGGCACCAGGTGTTCCAGGGTGGCGAGCTCTGGGCTCTGGGCAGTGGTCCCGCGCGCCGGGTCGTCGGCGCGGTCCTCGCCCAGTGGAAGTCCGCCGGTGGTGCGACCGGACGGTACGGGTACCCGCTCACCGACACCACCTCCACCGCAGACGGACGTCTCACCTGCACCTTCGAAGGCGGCACGATCGTCGCGTGAGGCAGCTCAGGGCAGCTGCGAGATGGCTTCTGCGACAAGGTGATCCGCGTCTGGCGGGATGCATCTGAGGTCGACGAGGCAACGCCCGCGGTCAACGCGTGCGAGGACCGGTCGTGGCTGGGTGCGCAGCCGGGCGGCACAGTCCTCGGGGAGGGAGACGGCCCAGCTGGGCAGGGTGAGGCCGGGTGCGCCGCCACCGCCGACGACGCCGTGAGTTTGGATGATGGTGGCGTTCAGTTCGGGTGGGGTGGCTGCCGCGAGGCGCTCGCAGCGGGTGCGCAGCTGGTCGGGGTCCGCGTGCAGGTATGCCGTGACCGGAGCGGGTGGGCCGGTCACCGTCGCCTCGAGCGCGGCGAGGGCGAGCTTGTCGGCGCGGACGGCGCGGGCCAGGGGGTGCCGGCGGATGCGTTCGACCTCGTCGGCACGGCCGAGCAGGATGCCGGCCTGGGGCCCGCCGAGCAGCTTGTCCCCACTGGCGGTGACGACGGCCGCCCCGGCGCGCAGGGCCGTGGTGGCGTCGGGCTCGTCGGGCAACAGCGGGTCGGGGGAGAGCAGGCCGCTGCCGATGTCGTGCACCACGGGCGGGCCGAGCGAGGCGAGCTGCTCGACGGGGACCTGCGCGGTGAAACCCTCGACCCGGAAGTTGCTGGGGTGCACCTTGAGGATGCAGCCGGTGTCGGTGCCGAGCGCGTCCTCGTAGTCGGCGATGGTCGTGCGGTTGGTCGTGCCGACCTCGCGCAGCCGGGCGCCGGTGCTGGCGATCAGGTCGGGCAGCCGGAAGCCGTCGCCGATCTCGACCATCTCACCGCGGCTCACGACGACCTCCTTGCCAGCGGCGAGGGCCGTGGTGGCGAGGACGAGGGCGGCGGCACCGTTGTTGACGACGAGGGCGGCCTCGGCATCGGGCACCCGGCGCAGCAGGGCGGCGAGGAGGCCGCGCCCGCGCCGCGACCGCTGCCCGGTCTCCAGGTCGAGCTCGACGTCGACGTACCCGGCCGCGTCGGCGATCGCCTCGACGGCGGCGGTGGAGAGGGGCGCCCGTCCGACGTTGGTGTGGATGACGACACCGGTGGCGTTGAGGACCGGGGTGAGGCTGCTGCGGTGGAGCGGGAGTGCGGCAAGGGTGGCGTTCACGACGTCATCCGGGGTGAGCGCGCCATCGCGAACCTGCTGCTGGGCGGTGCCGACGGCCTGCTTCACGCGGTCGCGTCCGTGGCGCGAGATCGCTTCTGCCACAAGGGGATCGGCGAGGATGGCATCGGTGCGGGGCACTCGGCGACGGGGGTCGCCCTGGTGCGCGTCCGGCATACCGTGTCCTCTCCCGACGTGAGCGTGGCCTGACCCGCGAGATTAGCCTAGGCACCATGGGTGCGACGGTCGGGACGGTGCGGTTGACGCAGTATGCCGCGGGCGGCGGGTGCGCCTGCAAGATCCCTCCGGGGGAGCTCGAGTCGATCGTCGGCGACCTGGTGGGACAGGCGTCGGGCGACGTCCTGGTCGGGCTCGACGACGGCGACGACGGAGCGGTGGTACGGATCGCGGGTGACCAAGCGGTCATCTCGACGGCCGACTTCTTCACGCCAGTGGTGGACGACGCGTACGACTTCGGCCGGATCGTGGCGGCCAACGCGCTGTCCGACGTCTACGCCATGGGTGGGCGGCCGGTGCTGGCGATCAACCTCGTCGGATGGCCGCGGTCGGTGCTGCCGATGGAGCTGCTGCGCGAGGTGTTGCGAGGTGGGCTCGACGTGGCCGCGGTGGCCGGGTGTGCGGTGGCCGGCGGTCACTCGATCGACGACCCGGAGCCGAAGTACGGCATGGCGGTGACGGGGCTGGCCGACCCGAATCGGTTGCTGCGCAACGACTCTGCGGCCGCTGGGTTGCCGATCACATTGACCAAGCCGATCGGGGTGGGGCTGCTGAACAACCGGCACAAGGCGACGGGGGAGGTGTTCCCGCAGGCGATCTCGTCGATGGTGGCGCTCAACGACGCGGCTTCGGCGGCGGCGTTGGGAGCTGGGGCGCGGGCGGCGACGGACGTGACGGGGTTCGGGCTGCTGGGGCACCTGTGGAAGATGCTGCGCGCCTCGGGGGTGGGCGCCGAGCTCGAGGTCGGCGCGGTGCCGGTGCTGGACGGTGCGCGGGAGGCGCTGTGGGACGGGTTCGTCAGCGGCGGGACGCGGCGCAACCTCGACTGGGTGCGGCCACACGTCGACGCGGGATCTGGTGTCGGAGAAGACGATCTGCTGCTGCTGGCCGACGCCCAGACCAGCGGCGGGCTGTTGGTCGTGGGGGAGGTCCCCGGTTACCCGGTGATCGGACGCACCACGGAGGGTGACGCACGAATCTCACTGCGCTGAGCGGCATACCCGACGTCTCTCCCGAAGGCGTCTCTCCTGAAGATCACCTGAGAGGCGCTGGTGCAGAACGGTGAGCGGGCCTATGGTGCGGACTACTGAGTACGTGCGGGTGCTGTTTCGTTGCTGGACCGAGTAGACGGAGGTGCCGTGATGGCGGGGAAGTTCGAGCTGTACCAGGACAAGGCGGGCAAGTGGCGGTTCCGCCTCAAGGCAGGCAACGGCCAGACGATCGCGGTCGGCGAGGCCTACGAGTCGAAGACCGCCGCGCAGAACGGCATCGAGTCGGTGCAGAAGAACGCGCCGGGTGCTGCCGTCGTGGAGGTCACGGGGTAGGCCCCGAACGGGGGTGACTCAGGTTCCGGTTGCGGGAGCGCGACGGGACGTGAGGATGGGGGTGCGATGTCGGGGAAGAGCTGGCGCTGGTGGTCCGGGCGGGTGGCGGTGACGCTGGCCGTGCTGGTGGTCGCCGTCGCGCTGAGCCGGTTGTGGAGCTATGCCACGGCCGACGACCCCTCGCGCGTCGAGGAACCCGACATCGCAGCCCTGGGCGGGGTGGCGTGCGCCCAGCTGCGTGACGACACCGCTGCTGCGACGGTGGGCCGTGGGGCGACGGTGGCGCAGAAGGTCGGCGCCATCAACGCCCAGAACGACGCGGTCGTCGCGCTGGTGTCGCGGATGCAGTCGCTCGTGGCCGATCGACTCGACCGCGACCAACCCGCCGCCGAGTGGCTCGAGGACTGGCAGCGACTGGTCGCCGCCCGCGACGAGTACGCGCGGTCCCTGGCGGCGGGGAAAGCCACGCCGTTCGTGCTGCCGACGATCGACGGCCACAGCCTGGTCGACCGGCTCAACAACTCCGGCATCAACTGCCGCGTCCCCCTCACCCTGCTCTCCCCCTGAAACTGCACCGCGGATGCCCTTGACCTAACGTTTGGAGCGTGGTCGGGAAGTGGGTCAGCACGTCCGAGGGACGACACCTAGCCAAACGACGCAAGACCAACACGTCACCGGAGGTGGAGCTGCGGAAGGCCGTACATGCTGCGGGTGGACGCTTCAGGCTTCACCCTCGGCTAGCCAAGGGATGCACACCAGACTTTGTCCTCCCCAGCCGGCGGCTCGCGGTCTTCGTGGATGGGTGCTTTTGGCACGGCTGTCCTGAGCATGGGCGAAGGACACCATGGACCGGACCGAACGCCGAGCTCTGGGCTGACAAGATGCGCCGCAACACCGAACGAGACCATCGTGCAAACGCCCTGGCGGAGGAGCAGGGTTGGAGGGTGATGCGCGTATGGGAGTGCAGCGTTCGTGCTGATCCGGCGGGTGTGGCCGCGCGGATCTTGACCTGACCAGACCACTGCCTGTCGGTGTCGACTGTTTGGATTCATATCAGTACAAACACGTCGAAAGTGCGCGTCGGTGACCTGCCGGGGGGAGCGTGCCCGGACCAGGAGCCACGTACCGATGACAGAAACCCTTCCAGCCGACTTTTCACACGCCGCGCGCGTGCTTGACAAGCTCACTGAGCTAGCTAAGCTATCAACTATGAAATCTGGGGCTCGACCGTTCACCTACGTCGACCTCTTCGCCGGTATCGGCGGGTTCCACGCCATGCTTGATCACGCAGGCGGTCGCTGTGTCTACGTCTCGGAGATCGACCGCGAGGCCCGTCAGACGTACATGCGAAACTGGGTCGACCCACTGCCCGCCGAGCAGCAGCCAGTCATCAACACCGACATCACCATCGCCACCCCTGACGATGGCCCGGTCGACGTGCCGGACCACGACGTCCTTGCCGCAGGCTTTCCCTGTCAACCGTTCTCGAAGTCGGGATACCAGCGGGGCATGGATGAAGCGCGGGGAACCCTCTTCTGGAACATCGCGCGCATCCTGGAGGAGCGCACGCCTGCAGTCGTCCTTCTCGAGAATGTCCGCAACCTAACCGGGCCACGGCACCGACACGAGTGGGACGTCATCATCCAGACTTTGCGGGAGTTGGGCTACAGGGTCAGCTCGACACCTTCCGTCTTCTCACCGCACTTTCTGCCTCCTTCTCTTGGTGGCACACCACAGGTAAGGGACCGGGTGTTCATCCTCGGCACCTACGTAGGCACGGAACGTGCGTTGGCGGAGACTGACGTTCCGCCGACCGTCGTTCGAGGACCAGTGGCTGGCTGGGACGTCCAGGATTGGGACGCCGAGTGGATCCTTGATGACGACAATGCGATTCCGAACGTCGACAAGTACCGCTTGACGCCGGAAGAGACCCAGTGGATCGACGTCTGGGACGACTTGGTGCAGCGCATGTGGTCGGAGCGCGGCGTCCGGCTACCCGGGTTTCCCCTTTGGGCAGATGCATGGATCCCAGAGCGAGGCCTGGACCCGCTCGAGCTGGATGTCCTGCCGAGGTGGAAGGCAGACTTCCTCGTTAAGAATGCTCGGTTCTACGACGACCACAGAGACATCATCAAGGCTTGGAAGAAGGACAATCCGTCGTTCGCCAAGTTCCCGGAGTCGCGTCGCAAGCTCGAGTGGCAGGCGCAGGACACCGCGTCTCTCTGGGAGACCGTCATGCACTTCCGCCCATCCGGAATCCGCGCCAAGGCTCCCACGTACCTGCCGGCCCTCGTCGCCATCACCCAGACCTCGATCATCGGCAGCCGAAGGCGACGGATTACGCCCCACGAAGCAGCCAGGTTGCAGGGATTTGGCCGTGACTTCTCGTTCGGCAGTCAGCGGGACCAGGCGTCGTACAAGCAGGTGGGCAACGGCGTGGCTGTCGGTGCGGCATGGCACACCTTCCGGGCTCACGTCGAGCAGAACTCGTCGGATCTTCCTAAGGCCTTGGTACGGACGGTCCTCGGTGCTCCGCGCAACCCCGTTGGCGATGCCGTTCTGGTCGGCCCGTCGGTGGCCAATATTCTTGATGCAGCACAGGTCGACAAGGCCGCAGTCTGACAGGCGTCCGATGACCTGGGCCAGTCCGGAGCCGCTCGCTCCATTCGGACTGGTACGAATGGAACATGGGAACCGTCAACGTCGACCAACTGAGCCACGACGGGACCGTGGTCCAGGACGTCGACACCAAACTTAGCAACGCCAAGAAGCACGAACTGCTCATCGAAGCCCTTCCCGATGCAACCCTCGAGACGCATTCGGGCATGAAGGTTGTGCGGTTTGGCAATCAGATAATCTTGGCGGCTCAAGTCACCCATCTCGGATACCCATGGGCCGAGTTCAAGAAGCGCATCCAGATCCCAAAGCGATGGCTCGAAGTTCACCAGGGCGCGGTCCGGGAGGGCCTCACTCCTCGTTTCGTGGGTGTCTATCACTATCGCGACGTCACCGTCTTCGTTGACTTTGACCCGACCACTTATGTGCGACGAGCCGTCAACAACTCGGCAGCCCACGTCGCGACTAACGATCTCTACCAAGCCCAGACAGCGGGTCAGTTTTCGCGCGAGGACAAGAATGGAAACCGGCTCACGAGCATACGAGGCGACCAACTAGCCACGTACCTACTGACCGGCTATTCGGAGAAGAACGCGCACATTGATGTGTTCGACGGCTTCAGCACGAAGTTCATGGACGGAATGAGAATCGAGGGCCTAACCGCGGTCCAGGAAATGCATGCCGCGAGGTGGCCAGACACCTTCCAGAACGAGTGGGCCGGCTTCTACGTCGAGTACCGCCTCCACCAGTACCTGGCTGCACATGGTCTGACCCAGCACGTTCAGGTGCAGAAGGAGAAGCGAAGGGGCGCGTTCGACTACGATCTACGTTTTCTCCGCGACGGGTCCTTGGAGTACTACGGGGATCTTAAGGCATCAAGCATCGCCGTCAGCGACTCACCCGGCAACGACAAGGACGACTTCCTGCGGGCGCTCGATACCTTCGGTCGGTTCTGGTACGTCATCTTCGAGCACGAGACATGGCACAGCCGTGACAACAGCAACCTGGCCACGATTGCGTGGAACGAGTGGCGCCGCTCCGTAGGGCACGTCGGACGAAAGGGCACCTACGACCCCCTCTCCTACCAAGGCAGGTTCAAGGAGGCCGTGCGGTTTATGCGAGTAAACATCCTCGAAGTCAACCCAGCGAACGTCGGCATCGTCCTCAAGGACTTTCAGAAAGACTTCCGCCAGCCCGATGGCAAGCCGCGCAAGGCCAAGGTGTCCATCAGGAAGAAGGACATCGACAACTTCCTGATCTACACCAGATCGATTGTGCCTGCGAGCGACTAGGTGCAATAGTCCACGAGCGCGAGTCCCCAACAGCAAGGCGCGCTGCCACGATGAGATCCTCGGCCCCGCAAAACCCCTTCATGCCTGCAGTTCCCGGAAGATCTTCTCTGGGAAGGCCGCCGCGAGACGGCCGTCCACGACCGTGGCGATCCGCCCGTTTCCGGTCATTGATGCCACGAAAACTCCGCGCGGGTTCGTGACTGACATCGAGTCTGCTCGCCACAGAGGATGCCCAAGTCCGACTACTCGTTGACCATGAGCGACGAAAGACACCCCCGCTTGCTTCCCCACCTCGATGTGCCCCAGCGAGTCGCTGAATGCATCAGCGAACTGTTCGGTGGTGCGGCGAGTGATTGGAGCCCAACGGTCAGCTGACGCCCGGCGACCGAGCGCGAGTTCTGCGATGTCGAGCGCAAGACGCCAGTCCAGCATTGGGTGGAGATGACGGTTGTCGTAGGAACGAAGGCAGTCAGGGCACGAGGAATCGCAACTCTGGTGTGAGGCAGCGGACCATATCGCGCCGAGGTCATCGGCGATCCGTGCGACCACCCGCACAAGTCGATCACCCCGCCCCAATTCCGAGGCGTAGCCGGCCCCGTTCTCGAGCTGATCCGCCACGTAGATGCCTGCAGTCACCACATCGCCCGCTCGGCGTGGCTGGAGACCGACGGTGACTTCACTCGGGTCGACATCGAGCTCCGCCTGAACTCCCCGGCGGAGAGCCTCTGCGAACGAGTAAAGCGCGGCCCGGCCGCTAGTTGACTGCCTCTCGAGGATCGGCACGACGCCGCCCTCGATATCGAGACGGGCTAGGACGATCATGAGAGCATCGGTCACGCGTATGTCGCCGATCCCGAAGCCGCCTGGTTGGGTTGGATCCTCCCGAACAATGTGGCTGCCGTCAGGCTGGCGGTCGGTCTGGAAGAGGCGGCCGCCGTTGGTGTTGATCGTCAGCAGTTTGCCTTGGTCCCCTTCCGCGTCAGAGTTAATACACCAGAGCCCGGCTGAAACACCCAACCAGGAGACGGCTACGTTTCGTCCGTTTCGAAAGGTTGGAGTAGATGACAGAGCCCAAACCCAAGCCCGGGTTG
>NZ_JABEPQ010000006.1 GCF_013041615.1 Knoellia koreensis | reverse complement strand
GACAACGCCCGGCGTGCCCGACTTGCCACCCGCCGAGAACACCGCCAGGATCACCCATGAGCACCGCCTCCTGGCTGGGTATTTCAACCGCCAACTGGTGCATTTACTCAGACGCACCTCGGCTGGCGAGCCATCCTGCACGCCGGCGGCATCGTCCAATGGACCGACCCCACCGGCAAACGCACCACCACCAACCCAGCCGACCACCTCGACCGCACCACCCTCACCACCGAAATCCCCGCCCACATCGGACCCGACATCCTCATGATCGCCGTCCCCCGCCCCACCGACCCAGAACCTCAGGGGCGTGACCTCATCGAGTGGAGCAACGTCCCCCGCCACTTCCTGCGACCCCTCGACCCCACCGACGACATCCCCACCCTGCTCGAGCTCCACTACGAACGCCTCATCGAGCTCCCCCAACCCACCACCGACACCATCACCTTCGACCGCCGACCACCCGAACCCGTCTACGACGAATCACCCTTCTAGTCGGATCGCCAGGTTCGGATCAGGTGTCCCCGCCCCACTGGGCCGCGAGCTCGGTGCGCGACCGCACGCCGACCTTCGCGTAGACGCTGGTCAGGTGGTACTGGACCGTCTTCGGCGAGAGGAAGAGCTCGTCCGCCACCTCACGGTTCGACCGCCCCTGCGCGACCAGGTCGGCCACCGCCTGTTCCTGCGGCGTGAGGTCCACGGCCGACCGCTCCCCGCGCGCCAACCGCACGCCGCCGGCCTTGAGCTCCCGCTCACACCTCTCGACCAACAGACGTGCGCCGAACGCGGCATACCCATCACGGGCGGCGGTCAACAAGGGGTCTGCCTCGCCCCGCTTCCCCGCCCGCCGCAACACCTGCCCATAGGCAAACTGCGTGTGCGCCCGCTCCACCCGCAACGGCAACCCATCCAGCGCCGCCACCGCCGACGTGAACGACGCCCGCGCCTCCTCCAGCTCACCCCGCGCGGCGAACACCCTCCCGCGAGCCCGCGCCAACCTGGCCGTCGCCGACCGGTGCCCCAGCCCCGCCACCCGCGCCTCATGTGGTGCCAGCAGCTCGTCCGCCTCGTCCACACGCCCCAGCGACACCAACGCGGTCGCGAGCAGCTCGACCCACGGCCAGTACCCGGGCTCGGCCACCGCCTCCGCCAGGTCGGGCATCGTCAGCGGAGTGAGCGCAGCCACGACCCCTTCGTGGTCCGCGTGCGCGTCGGCGTATGCCGCTCGCGCCAGCAGCGTGGGCACTCGCATCGTCACGTAGTCCCGAGGCACCGACTCGGCATCCCGCAGTGCCGCCAGGGCCGCGTCCTCCTCACCACGCAGGACGTTCACCTGTACAAGCGTCCAGTCGCACAGCGGCCGAGTCAGCACGATGCCCGAGCTCGCGACCAGCTCACGTCCTTGCGCAGCGGTGCGGGCGGCGTCGTCCCAGTCGCCCGACCGGTACAGCGTGCGTGCGAGCCAGGCCCTGGCCCACAACGAGATTCGTGTCGATCCTCCCTCACGTCGCAGCGGTACCGCGCGTTCCAGGGCGGCCCTCGCCGAGGGCACGTCGTCCACCGCCAGCTGAAGCCACCCGAGCCCGAGCTGCACCCGCTGCGCCTGCGCACCGTGGGTCACGCGGGCGGTGAGATCGCGGTATGCCGCGTGCGCACCTTGCGCGTCCCCGGTGCCGCCCAGCCCCAGGCCGCGGATCGCGGCCGACTCCACGACCGCCGGGTCGTCGGCCGTGGCGAACTTCGTCGCGCGGTCGGCCCAGGTCACCACGTCGCCGTAGGCACCACGGCACAGGGAGTCGAGGACGAAGCGCTGGCACAGGAGCGCCGCGACCTCCGGCTCGCGGTCGGCGTTGAGGATCTCCCACGCCCGGCCGAGTTGGGCCGCGGCGTCAGCTCCACGGCCACGCAGGATCGCGAGGTAACCCAGCACCGCGTCACGCAACGGCGTCTCCCGCAGCGCCTCGACCTCGGGCAACAACGCCATCGCCGCACCGACGTCGCCGGCGCCCACCAGCGCATCGACCGCCCTGGTGAGGCGTCGCTCGCGAAGGTGGCGGTCGGTGGACAGCCGGCTGGCACTCACCAGCAACGAGGCAGCTCGTGACCAGGAGCCTTGTCCTGCAAGTGGTTCCGCGGCCTGCTCCAGCTCGTCGGCCAGTCCGGCATCCGGCCCCGTGCCTGCGGCCACCCGGTGGGCCAGGGCGACAGCCGGGTCGGAGGCAAGCTCCGCGGCACGTCGGTGCAGCTGCGCAGCCGCCGCGTGAGCCAGACTCGCCCGCACGGCTGCCCGGACCATCGGGTCGACCGGGACCAGCTGGGGTGCGCCCGCCGGACCCGTGAGACGAACCAGACCGCTGGCCACGGCCGCATCCACCGCAGCCCACAGCTCCGCCCCGTCACCAGCGTTGGTTGCCTGGACGCTTGGGTTTCCGAGCACCTCGGCACCCAAACCTGAGTCACGAGGGGCGACCGACGCGGCGACGGCGGCGGCGAGGGCCACCGAGGGATCGAGCTCGAGCAGCGCGGACGCCTCGACGAGCGCGCGAGCCGCGGGCTCGAGGTGCTCGAGCCGTTCGGCCACCCACGTGGCGACCGACCGGGGGGCGGGCAGGTCGGCCGGAGGGTTGTCCCACGTCGACGGCTCGACCTCGGCCAGCAGCTCTGTCAGCGGTCCCGGTAGGCCGGACGTGTGCCGACGAAGTTGCTCGGCCACCCACGGGCTCAGTGAAATCCCTTGTCGCGCAGCGACCTTCTCCACCAGCGCAGCCGAGAACGGACCAAGCTCGACGACCAGGTCCGCGGAGCCGATGAGACCAGCAAGCCCCCGATCCTCGGACTTCGCCGCCAGCACGAACCGCAGGGGAGCGTCGCGCTCGTGCGCGACCAGCGAGCCCAACACCTCCAGCGACGCGGCGTCGGCAAGGTCGACGTCATCCACCACGACCAGGACGGGCGCCCCGTCGTCCCTGCCACGATCGGCGAGTCGGTCACGAAGCGCCCGAGCCGCCGTCAACGGATCCGGGTCGACGTCCGCCGACCCCACCAGCTGGTGCAGGAGCGACCCCGGACGTGAGGCTTCCCAGGGGAGGGCGACCACGCGGCATACCGGCCCGTCGAACGACGCCGCGACGGCGGCGAGGACCGTCGAGCGACCCACCCCGGGCGCACCCGTGACCAGGGCGACCGACAGGCCGAGGTCGCGCGGCCGGCGCGTCATCTGCACCAGCCGCGCGACCTCGGCGTCACGCCCGATCGGCTCCGTCGCCGTCACACCGCCACAGTAGAGGCCGCAGTGGCGGGTGTGGGACTGTCGGCGAGCACCGGGCTGGCCTCCTCGTGGCGGGCCTGCGGCACCAGCGACGTGACGAGCGCGCCGAGCAGGGAGACGCCGGCGAATACGTAGAACGCCGTCGTGCCACCCACTCCCGCGCTCACGAGAGCTCCGCCGATGACCGGCCCGACAATGCCTCCGAGCCGTCCGAACCCGGCACACCACGCGACGCCGGCAGCCCGGGCGCGGGTCGGGTAGTAGTTCGAGACCAGGCCGTAGATGAGCACCTGGGTGCCGATCGTTCCGACTCCCGCAATGGCCACCGCGGCGACCACGGCGGCGAAGGGCAGCTTGAGCGGGAGGATCGCGAGCGTGGCAGCAGCCAGCACGAAAGTCGTTGCCACCACTGGCTTCGCGCCTCGCCGGTCAGCCACGCGGGAGGCGAGGAGGCCACCGACGATGGCGCCCAGGTTGAGCACCAGGAGGAAGGTGAGCGAGTAGGACTTGCCGTAGCCGTTGCCCTGCATGATCTGCGGCAGCCACGTGTTGAGGCCGTAGGTGAGCAGCAGCCCACCAAAACTCATCGTGCCGAGCAGCAGGGTGGGCCAGGCAAGCGGCCGCCGGACGAGCGCCCCGAAACCGACGTGCGAGGCGTATGCCGCCGGGGAGGCCTGCACAGTCGGCGCGGCTTCCGGCAGGGGGACACCCGTGCGGGCCGACAGCTCCCGCGCGGCCTCGAGCCGCCCGCGGGCAACCAGCCACCGCGGCGACTCGGGGAGCTTGACGATGGCGAGCGGCAGGAGGACCACGATCGGCAACGCGCCGATCCAGAACAACGGCCGCCACCCGGCCGAGTCCGGCAGCACCAGAGCCACGAGCGCCGCCAGCACGCCGCCAGCCGGAACCCCGCTGTAGACAACGGCATTCAGCAGGTTGCGCTTCTCGGCCGGGGCGAACTCTGCGACCAGCGCCCCGACGGTGGCGACGAGCGCGCCGACGCCGATCCCGGTGAAGAACCGGAAGATCCCGAACGTCTGCACCGACGACGTCAGCGCCGTCGCCCCCATGCCGATCGAGAACCAGGCGAGGTTGACGAGGACGACGCGCCTTCGACCGATCCAGTCGCCGATCGCCCCCGCGGTCAGCGCGCCGACGAGGACGCCGATCAGGGCGTAGGAGCCGAGGGCGCCGGCCTGGGTCGGCGTGAGCGGCCCGAGCTGGCTCGGGTCCTTGAGCAGGGTGGGCACGACGGTGCCGTAGACGACGAGGTCGTAGCCGTCGAAGACGAGCGCGAGCATCGACAGGACGACGACCCACGTGGTGCTGCGCCGGCGTAAGGCGTTGTCGGCAAAGGTGGTTCTGGACATGAGGGGACTCCCTTGGAGGTAAGTGCTCAGGGGCGAGCAGAGGTGCGGACAGGTGCCAGCGGGGTTGGGTCAGGCGTCAGCCCAGGTCGCCACCGGCGACGGGCAGGACGGTGCCCGTGATGTACGACGCCTCGGGTGAGGCGACGAAGCAGATCGCAGCGGCCTGCTCGTCGAGCGTGCCGTAGCGCTTGAGCAGGGACGAGTCGACGGTCTGGTCGACGATCGTCTGGTACCACGCCTTCTCCTGCTCCGACTCCGGGGCCGGTCCGCGCGGGATCCGCCGCGCGGGAGCCTCGGTGCCGCCGGGTGCTGTGGCGACGACGCGCACACCGCTGGGCGCGAGCTCCATCGCCAGCGATGCGGTGATGGCGTTCACGCCACCCTTGGCCGCGGCATACGGGACCCGGTGGAGCCCTCGCGTCGCAACCGACGAGACGTTGACGATGGTGCCGCTGCCACGCCCCACCATGTGCGGAGCGACTGCGCGGCAGCCCCACAGCGTGGGAAAGAGCGACCGAGAGATCTCGGCCTCGATCTGCTCGGGCGGGTACTCCGTGAACGGCTTGGCCCAGATCGTGCCCCCGACGGTGTGGATGGCGACGTCGATCCGGCCGAACCTGGCAAGAGCCGCGTCGACGACGGCCTGCGCACCTTCCCAGGTCTCGAGATCCGCTGTGACCGCGAGCGATTCGCGACCCGCAGCGGCCAGCTCGCCGGCGAGGCTCTCGACCAGCTCGGACCGGTCGGCCAGCACCACGGTGCCGCCCTCGGCGCTGATCCGCCGTGCGACTGCCTCGCCGATACCCTGTGCGGCTCCGGTGACGAGGACGGCCAGGCCGTCGAACCGACCGGGGCTGACGTGGGCCGGTCGCAGTCGTTGCTGCGCGTCGGCCATCGCTCGGCGCATGGTCACCTTGGACCGCTCCGCGTGCTCGACGACGAGTCGCCGCGCGGTCGTGCGGTCGCCGGCCTCGAACGCCTCAACGATCTCGACGTGGTCGGTCGCGCACCGCGGGTGGCACCAGGTCGCGTTCCGGAGCACCTGGTCCATGTGCCCCTTGACCCCCAGCGCCTGGTAGGCCTGCAACAGGTGCTCGTTGCGGGTCTGCGCGAACAGGTAGTCGTGGAAGGCGGCGTTCGCCTCGGTGTAGGCGCCGGCGTCGACGAACCGCTCGCCCGCGACGTCGACGTAGGGCAAGGTCGACTCGGCCAGCAGACGGTAACCCGCGAGCTGCTGGGTGCTGAGCCGCCCGATGGTCAGCTCGATCGCGCCGAGCTCCAACGCCTGACGGGCCTCGAAGACGGCGTCCGACTCGTGCACCGACGGGTGCTCCTCGCCGATCTCGTATGCCGCGTGCTCACCCGAGCGCTCCGCCGCCGGTGGGGGCGTGGTCGCGGCGGTGGGGACGGCCGGGGCATCCTGCCCTGCTGTGACGGCAGTGACGGCCGAGCTGGGCGCAACCGTCGGTGCGACTGCCGGCGCCACGAGCTGTTCGACGTCACGCGCCGGGAACACGGTCTGGCGCGTCACCTCCCGCGCGGTGGCGTCGAGCACCAGCCCGTCGTCCGCGACGAGAGCAGGCGCCGCCGGGCCCGAGCGGACGGATTCCCCTGCGGCGGAGGCGAACACCGTCTGACGCGCAACCTGACGAAGCAGTGCTGCATCCGCTGCCGCGTCAACCGACGCCGCGTTGTCCGACGTCACGGCACCCAACGGCGCCGTCTCGCGCGGCACGAACACCGGCTGCCGGGTCACCTCTCGGGCCAGGTCTGGATCGGGCACCACGGTGAGGGGCACCGACCGAGGTGACGCCGCGGCATACCCGGCGTTGCGCGCAGCCGCGGGAACCTCGGTGACGTCGTCCACCGCCGCGTCGCCCTGGGAGTCGGCCGCCTCCTGGGCACCCGCCGCGGCCAGGGCGAACTTCTCGTAGTAGAAGCCGGTGGGCGTCATCCCCTTGTCAGAGAAGTGCTTTCGCACCGACTCGACCATGGCGGGCGGGCCGCACAGGTAGACCGCGACGTCCCCACCGTGGAGGTGCTCGTCCCGGATCAGCGTGGTGACGTAGCCCTTGTTGGGGGCTTGGCTGCCCGGGTCGGAGACGCAGTAGTCCCAGGTGAACCCGGGCAGGTCCGCGGCCAGGGCCTCGATCGTGTCGAGCTCGACGAGGTCTTCGTCAGTGCCGACACCGTAGACGAGGTGGATCGGCCGTTCGTTGCCGTCGGCGCGCAGCTTGCGCAGGATCGCCAGGATGGGCGCGAGGCCCGTTCCGCCAGCCAGCAGAAGCGCCGGCCGTGCGGTCTCCCGCAGGAAGAAGCTCCCGAGCGGACCGGTGAAGGTGATCGAGTCACCCACTGCCGTAACCGAGTTCAGGTGCTCGGTCATCAACCCACCCGGGCTGAGCTTGATGAGGAAGCTCAGCTCGTCGTCGTCCGGAGCACTGCTGAACGAGTACGACCGGGTCTCGTCGGTGCCCGGCACCGCAATGTTGACGTACTGCCCGGGCAGGAAGGTGAGCTTGTCGCGCTCCGCGATCTCCACGGCCAGCGCGACCGTCGTGGACGAGAGGCGGTCGAGCCGCGTCACCGTCCCGGTGAACGTCGCGGCCTGCGTCTTGGCCACGGCCGACGTCGACGCGATCTGGAGCACGAGGTCCGAGCGCGGCTTCATGCTGCACGGCAACGCGTAGCCCTCGGCGGCCTCGGACTCGCTCAGCGCGTCGTCGATGTAGGTGCCACCGTCGAAGTCACCGGACTCGCAGAACGCCTTGCACGTCCCGCACGCACCGTCGCGACAGTCGAGCGGGATGTTGATGCGGGCGCGGTACGACGCGTCGGCGACGGTCTGGTCCTCACGGCAGGTGATGAACCGGGTGACACCGTCCTCGAACGACAAGGCGACCTGGTGTCCGCCACTGGGCGGCGCGGCATACGTCGTCATGACTGCTCACCAGGCCCCTCAGAAGTGGTAGACGTCGACGACGTGGTGGATGTAGTCGTTCTTGAGCACCACGGTCTTGCGGCGGATGAGCGGCGAGTCCCCGGAGAAGTCGATCGTGTAGAACGACGTGCCGTAGTAGGGGTCGACGGTCTTGTAGCGGAAGTACATGGTGTGCCAGTTGAAGCGCACGTCCAGCACGTCACCGCGCCGCTCGATCACCTCGACGTTGCTGATGTTGTGGTTGGTCCGCGGCTCGGGGATGGAGGTCGCGCTCGAGCGCTCGGTGCGGATCCGGAAGATGCGGTCCTCCAGGCCGCCCTTGTTGGGGTAGTAGATCAGCGAGATCTCCTGCTGCGGGTCGTCGGTGAGCCGGTCGTCATCGGCCCACGCCGGCATCCAGTACTCGCAGTCGTCGGCGTAGCACTCGAGCCACTTCTCGAACTCGCGGTCATCGAGATACCTGGCCTCGCGGTAGAGGAACTGCTCAATGTCGTTCTGCGACAGTGCCTTTCCTTCAGCAACCGCAGCCTCGGGTATGCCGCCTGGCTGGGTCGTCGGGGCGGGTGCGCCGTTCGCCGTGGTCGTCATGACGCCACCGCCGTCCCGGTCGTCGCAGCCTGGCTCGCCTCGAGCTCGTCGGCGGCCGCCTGCTCCTTGGCCACGGCCTCACGCATCACCATCAGCCAGTAGCCGTGCTGCACGGGGTAGAGCCCCTCGTCCTCGTTCTTGAGGCCGGCGGAGATGACACCCGGCATACCCAACGACTCGGCGACCTCGTCGGGACCGGACAGCCAGTGCTGGGCACCACGGCTCATGTCGTTCCACGGCGCTGCGGACGCCTGGAAGGTCAGCTGGCACGACCGGAACTCCTCGAGGTCGTCCGGGGTCGCCATGCCCGAGGCGTTGAAGAAGTCCTCGTACTGCCGGATCCGCCAGGCCCGCGACTCGGCGCTCTCGCCCTTGGGGGCGATGCAGTAGATCGTGACCTCGGTCTGGTCCGGCGCGATCGGGCGGAAGTGCCTGATCTGCGTGGAGAACTGGTCCATCAGGTACACGTTCGGGTAGAGGCACAGGTTGCGGCTGCCCTTGACCATGAACTCGCCCTTGGCGTCGCCGAACCGCTCCTTGAGGTCGTCGAGCTTGCCCCAGAGCGGGCGGTCCTGCGGGTTGCCGGCCCAGGTCCACAGGCACAGGTGGCCGTTGGGGTAGGACCAGTAGCCGCCGCCGGACTTGCCCCAGCTGCCGGCGTCGAGGGTCTTGGTCTGGTTCGCCGAGTCGCCGGTGTTGCGCCGGGAGGTCGTGGCCGCGTAGTTCCAGTGCGTCGCGGTGACGTGGTAGCCGTCGGCGCCGTTCTCGGCCTGCACCTTCCAGTTGCCGTCGTAGGTGTAGGTGGACGCGCCGCGCAGCACCTCCAGGCCCTCGGGCGACTGGTCGACGAGCATGTCGATGACCTTGGTCGTGTCGCCGAGGTGCTCGTCGAGCGGCAGGACCTCGGGGTTGAGGCTGCCGAAGAGGAACCCGCGGTACGACTCGAACCGCGCCACCTTGGTCATGTTGTGCGATCCGTCCTTGTCGAAGGTGTCCGGGTAGCCGGCACCGTCGGGGTCCTTGACCTTGAGCAGGGTCCCGTCGTTGCGGAACGTCCAGCCGTGGAAGGGGCAGGTCAAGGTGGTGCGGTTGTCGGTCTTGCGCCGGCAGATCATGGCCCCGCGGTGGGCGCAAGCGTTGATGAGCAGGTGCAGCTCGCCGTCCTTGTCGCGGGTGATGACCACCGGCTGGCGACCCATGTAGGTCGTGAAGTAGTCGCCGGGGTTCGGCACCTGGCTCTCGTGGGCGAGGTAGAGCCAGTTGCCCTCGAAGATGTGCTTCATCTCCAGCTCGAAGATCTCCTCGTCGGTGAAGATCCGGCGGTTGGCGCGGTAGACGCCGGCCTGGCTGTCGTCGACGACGGCATCGGCCAGCACGTCCTTCAGGTGGTCCAGCGACTGGGTCATGGCTCCTCCAGGTGCCTCGTTGCTCCCCGGTTGGTTCGGTGGTTCGAACCACCGTGACAGCGCGACGCACCCCGTACACCGGGCAGGTGCCCAGTCATGACCCGGACATCCATTGATCGCTCCAGCCAATCAATGCGCCGAAAACAAGACCTTGTGTTGACTCAATATCCGTACCTACCGTGAATGAATCGCCCCACCGACGAGGCGACCGACCGCCCAGGAGGAACCGATGGAGCTGCGCCACTTGCGCTACTTCGTGGCCGTCGCCGAGACCTGCCACTTCGGCCGGGCCGCCGAGCGCCTCCACATGGCGCAACCCGCCCTGTCTCAGGCGATTCGCCAGCTCGAGGGCCAGCTCGGCGCGACGCTCTTCACCCGCACCACCCGACAGGTCGCCCTCACCGCCGCCGGCGAGTACCTCCTGGAGGAGGCCCGCCGCATCCTCGACGCCGTCGAGACAAGCACCTCCGGGGTCCAGCGCATCGCCGACGGCCGCCGCGGTCTGGCCCGGATCGGCTTCACCGGTACGGCCGTCTTCTCCCAGCTGCCGGCCATCGCCCGTGCGCTCGAGCGCGAGCTGCCCGAGGTCGCCCTCGAGGTGCACGCCGACCAGCTCACGCCGCAGCTGTGCGACGGCCTGCGTGACGGCGACCTCGACCTCGCGGTCCTGCGCCCGCCGGCCACGGGCGAGGGCATCGTCGTGCAAACCCTCGAGGTCGACCCGCTCGTCCTCGCCCTCCCCGCCGGGCACCGGCTCGTCGACGAGCCCGAGATCGCCATGGCCGACCTGCGCAGCGAGCCGTTCGTGCTCTACGCCAGCAAGGACTCCGCGGTCAACGAGGCCGTTCTTCGGGTATGCCGCGAGGCCGGCTTCGCGCCACGGCGCGAGCATGTGGCACCCGGTACCGCCGTCCTGCTGGCCCTCGTGGCCGCTGGCCTCGGCATCGGGCTCGTCCCGGCGTCGGCCCGGTCGATCCCGTTGGACGGCTTGGTGATCCGCGACGTCGTCGATGCCGGCAGTGTCGAGCTCGCGCTCGCCTGGCGCGAACGACCACCAGCCCTCGTCGAGTCGATCGTCGAGGTCGTCGCGAGCGCCAGCCGGTCCGCGGCACGAAAGGCCAGCACGAATCGGGCGCAGCGATGAAGATCACCACCGTCGAGGCCATCCCCTACGCCATCCCGTACCGCAAGCCGTTGCGGTTCGCCAGCGGCGAGGTCAGCGTCGCCGAGCACGTGCTCGTGCGAGTGCACACGGACGAGGGTGTGGTCGGTGTCGCCGATGCCCCGCCGCGCCCGTTCACCTACGGCGAGACCCAGGCCAGCATCGTCGCTGCGGTCCGTGACCTGTTCGCCCCCCAGGTGGTCGGCACCCGCCTGCTCGAGCGGGAGGTCGTCGCGGCCCGGCTGGCTCGCACCGTGGGCAACCCCGCCGCGAAGTCCGCAGTCGACATGGCGATCTGGGATGCCCTCGGGCGCACCCTCGACACCTCCGTCACCGACCTGCTGGGCGGCTACACCGACCGCATGCGCGTCTCGCACATGCTCGGCTTCGACGAGCCGGCCGCGATGGTGGCCGAGGCGGAGCGGATCCGCGACACCCACGGCATCACCACCTTCAAGGTGAAGGTCGGCCGCCACCCCTACCGGCTCGACACAGCGGTCGTCCGTGCGCTCCGCGAAGGGCTGGGCGCCGACATCGAGCTCTACGTCGACGGCAACCGCGGCTGGACCGCCTCGGAGGCCGCGCGCGCCCTGCACGAGATGGCCGACCTCGACCTGCTCTTCGCCGAGGAGCTGTGCCCCGCCGACGACGTCCTCGGCCGGCGCTGGCTGGTCGACCAGTGCAGCGTCCCCTTCATCGCCGACGAGTCCGCGGTCACACCGGCCGACGTGACCCGTGAGCTGCTCGCCGGAGCCGCCACGGCGGTGAGCATCAAGACCGCGCGCAGCGGGTTCACCCAGTCGCAGCGCGTGCACCACCTCGCGGAGGGCCTCGGCGTAGAGGTCGTCATGGGAAACCAGATCGACGGCCAGCTGGGGACGGTCGCCACGGTCGCCTTCGGGGCGGCATACAAGCTCACGGCCGCGCGCGCAGGTGAGCTATCCAACTTCCTCGACATGAGCGACGACCTCCTGACCGAGCCGCTCGAGATCCACGGCGGCCACCTCGCCGTCCGTCCCGGGCCCGGACTCGGGGTCGAGATCGATGAGGCCAAGCTCGCGCGCTACCGCACCGACCACTGACCACCACCAACCCACCAAGTAACCAGGAGAAGGAATCATGAGTGACACAACCGTCGCTGGCACCAACGAAACCGCCACCGCCGCCAAGTCGGGCGCCTCCGCCACCGAGCGGTTCCGCACCGACAAGAAGGCCGGCGCACAGGCCGACCCCGAGCGCGTCAACCTGCTCGCCCGCGAGGTCATCGAGGCCGTGCACGACACGATCCGCAGGCACAAGGTCACCTACGACGAGTACAACGCGCTCAAGTCGTGGCTCATCAGCGTCGGCGACGACGGCGAGTGGCCGCTGTTCCTCGACGTGTGGATCGAGCACGTCGTCGAGGAGGTCGCCACCGAGCACCGCGAGGGCAACAAGGGCACCATCGAGGGCCCCTACTACGTGCCGAACTCGCCCGAGCAGGGCGCCAAGGGCACCCTGCCGATGCGCGACGGCGAGTCCGGCACCCCGCTGGTCTGGACCGGCAAGGTCACGTCCACCAGCGGCCAGCCGCTGGCCGGGGCGAAGGTCGAGGTGTGGCACGCCGACGCCGACGGCTTCTACTCGCAGTTCGCCCCCGGCATCCCCGAGTGGAACCTGCGCGGCACCTTCACCGCCGACGAGAACGGCGACTTCGAGATCACCACGATCCGGCCAGCGCCCTACCAGATCCCGACCGACGGCTCGTGCGGCAAGCTCATCGCCGCCGCCGGCTGGCACGCCTGGCGCCCCGCCCACATCCACGTCAAGGCCTCGGCCGACGGGCACGAGCTGCTCACCGCCCAGCTCTACTTCCCGGGCGACGAGCACAACAGCGACGACATCGCCTCGGCGGTCAAGCCTGAGCTCATCCTCGACCCGAAGCCGGCCGGTGACCACGAGACGATCGAGTACGGCTTCGTCCTCGACCCGGTGCGCGCCGAGTCCGCGGCCTGACGAGGGGAGCTGCGTCACATGCTGTTCCACGTCCGGATGGACGTGCAGCTGCCGGCCGACCTCGACCCGGGCGAGCGGGATGCCCTGCTCGCCCGGGAGAAGGCCTACAGCCAGGAGCTGCAACTCGATGGCCGCTGGCCGCACCTGTGGCGAATTGCCGGCGAGTACGCCAACATCTCGATCTTCGACGTCGCCTCGAACGACGAGCTGCACGAGCTCCTCTCGGGCCTGCCCCTCTTCCCCCACATGCGGATCCACGTCACCCCCCTGGCCCACCACCCCAGCGACATCCACGACTAGGCCCGCGCCGCCGCAAACCCCCGTTGCGCGGCATACCTCGGTTTGACAGCCCGACATATGCCGCACAGCGAGGGGTTTGTCGTGTCCGGGACTTGACTGGATACCATAGGGGGGTATGGTGTCTGGCATGGAGAACACGGAGCGCCCCACCCACGGCTATACGCCGATGAAGGACAGCCACCTCAAGCGGTTGCGCCGCATCGAGGGGCAGATCCGCGGCCTGCAGCGCATGGTCGAGGAGGACAAGTACTGCATCGACATCCTCACCCAGGTGTCCGCGTCGACCAAGGCGCTGCAGTCCTTCTCGCTCGAGCTGCTCGAGGAGCACCTCGAGCACTGCGTCGTCGACGCCGCGCGCAAGGGCGGGCCCGAGGCGCAGGACAAGGTGCGCGAGGCGTCCGACGCCATCGCCCGGCTCGTCCGGTCCTGACCCGTTCTCCCCGCAAACCCCTACACCTCAAGGAGATTCACCATGAGCACACAGACCTTCGACGTCGTCGGCATGACCTGCGGCCACTGCGCCAGCGCGGTGACCGAGGAGCTCAAGGCCGTCGCCGGAGTGACCGACGTCAAGGTCGACCTGGTCGCCGGTGGCACGTCCGCCGTGACCGTCGAGGCCGACCACGAGCTGACCCCGGCTGAGGTGTCCGCCGCGCTCGACGAGGCGGGCAACTACAGCCTCGCCCAGTGAACACCGGCACGCGCCTGGGGCTCTTCGCCGCAGGCGTAGCCGTCGTGTTCGTCGCCGCGTTCGGCATCGGCCGGGTCGCAGACCTGGGTATGCCGGGTGGTGACCCGAAGGAGAAGGGCGCCGGTGAGCAGATGGCCGGCCATGGGATGACCGAGCCGACCGGCTCCACGACATCGGCAGTTTCCGGGGGTCATGGCGACTCGCACGGGTCGAAGGCCGTCGCCACTGCCGGCGCCGCGGAGCTCCCGGCAGGGCTCCAGGTGGCCGAGTCGGGGCTGCGGCTCGTGCTCGACCACCCGGAGCCCCGAGCCGGCAAGGACGTCCCGGTGTCGTTCCGCGTCCTCGACGCCGACACGAAGCCGGTCACGGCATACACGCCGTCGCACGACAAGGAGCTGCACCTCATCGCGGTGCGGCGTGACCTGTCCGGGTTCCAGCACGTCCACCCGACCCGCGACGCGGCTGGCACGTGGTCGACCACGCTGGACCTCAGCCCGGGCGCGTGGCGGTTCTTCGCCGACTTCGACCCGGCCGGGGACATCGAGCCAGTGACCCTCGGGGCTGACGCCCTCGTGCCGGGATCCTTTGCGCCGCAGCCACTTCCGAAGCCGAGCACCACCGCGACGGTCGACGGCTACACCGTCACGCTCGACGGCACCCTCGCCCCCGGCAAGGACTCCAAGCTGACTCTGTCGGTGAGCAAGGACGGCACCCCGGTCACGGACCTGCAGCCCTACCTCGCGGCATACGGGCACCTCGTGGCCCTGCGCCAGGGTGACCTCGCCTATCTGCACGTGCACCCCGATGGCGAGCCGGGCGACGGGCGCACCAAGCCCGGACCGCAGATCGTCTTCCACACCCAGGCACCCAGCGCCGGCACCTACCGGCTCTACCTCGACTTCAAGCACAAGGGCGTGGTGCGCACCGCCGAGTTCACGATGACCGCAGGAACGGAGGCCGCCTCGCATGGCCACTGACACGGACACATCCGTCGCGCCCACACGCGAGGTCGAGCTCGTCATCGGCGGCATGACCTGCGCATCCTGCGCGGCCCGCGTGGAGAAGGAGCTCAACAAGCTCGAGGGCGTCACCGCCAGCGTCAACTACGCGACCGAGAAGGCCAAGGTCACGTATGCCGGCGACGTCACCGAGGACGACCTGGTCGCCACCGTCGAGCAGACCGGTTACACCGCGACGGTTCCCCCGCCAAAGCCCGTACCAGGCACCCCCGCCAGCTCGTCGGATGCTGTTGCGGCAGAGTCGGATCCGCTCAAGTCGCTCCGTGACCGGCTGGTCGTGTCTGCACTGCTGTCCGTGCCCGTCATCGTGCTGGCGATGGTGCCGGCGTGGCAGTTCCGCTACTGGCAGTGGCTGTCGCTCGCGCTCGCCGCGCCCGTGGTGGTGTGGGGTGCCTGGCCGTTCCACCGTGCGGCGTGGGTCAACCTGCGGCACGGGCAGGCCACGATGGACACCCTCGTGTCGATCGGCACCCTTGCGGCATTCGGGTGGTCGCTCTACGCGCTGTTCTTCGGCACCGCGGGCGAGCCGGGCATGACCCACCCGTTCCGGATCGCGTTGGAGCGCACCGACGGTGCGGGCAACATCTACCTCGAGGCCGCCGCCGGGGTGACGACGTTCATCCTCGCCGGCCGGTATGCCGAGAAGCGGGCCAAGCGCACCGCCGGCGCGGCGCTTCGGGCGCTCCTGGAGATGGGCGCCAGTGAGGCGTCCGTGCTGCGCAGCGGGCCGGACGGCCGCGAGGTCGAGGAGCGGGTGCCCGCCGACCAGCTGGCCGTCGGCATGCGCTTCGTCGTGCGCCCCGGCGAGAAGATCGCCACCGACGGGGTCGTCGAGTCCGGGTCGTCCGCCGTCGACGCCTCGATGGTCACGGGTGAGTCCGTGCCCGTGGAGGTGCGAGCCGGTGACGACGTCATCGGCGCCACCGTCAACGCAGGCGGCCGGATCGTGGTGCGGGCCACCAGGGTCGGCGCCGACACCCAGCTGGCGCAGATGGCCCGGCTCGTCGAGGACGCCCAGAACGGCAAGGCCCAGGTGCAGCGGCTCGCCGACCGCATCAGCGGCACCTTCGTGCCGGTCGTGCTGGTCCTGGCCGCCGCTACGCTCGGCTTCTGGGCGGGCACCGGCGCGGGCTGGACCGCCGCCTTCACGGCCGCCGTCGCCGTCCTCATCATCGCCTGCCCCTGCGCCCTCGGTCTCGCGACCCCGACCGCGCTCATGGTCGGCACCGGGCGCGGCGCCCAGCTCGGCCTGCTCATCCGTGGCCCCGAGGTGCTGGAGTCGACCCGCACCGTCGACACGGTCTTGCTCGACAAGACCGGTACCATCACCACCGGCGAGATGGCGGTCGCGGATGTCGTTGCCGCACAGGGTGAGTCGGCCAACGAGGTGCTCGCCGTCGCGGGTGCCGTGGAGTCCGGTTCGGCGCACCCCATCGCCGCCGCCATCACGCGCGCTGCTCGCGCCGCCCACGAGACCGGCGACCTCCACCCGGTCGAGGACTTCGCCAGCGACGACGGCCTCGGCGTGCACGGCGTGGTGGGCGGCCGGGCGGTCGTCGTGGGGCGCCCGCGCCTCCTCGCCGACTGGTCGGTCCACCTGCCCGACGGGCTGACCGAGGCCCTCGACGCCGCCCAGCAGCGTGGGGCGACCGCGGTCGCGGTGGCGTGGGACGGCATACCCCGCGGTGTCATCGTCGTCTCGGACGCGGTGAAACCCACGTCGGCACAGGCGATTCGCGAGCTGCGCGCCCTCGGCCTCGCCCCCGTCATGCTCACCGGCGACAACGAGGCGGCCGCACGCACCGTCGCTGCCCAGGTGGGCATCGACGAGGTCGTGGCCGAGGTGATGCCGCAGGACAAGGCCGACGTCGTCACGCGGTTCCAGCGCGACGGCAAGGTTGTCGCGATGGTCGGTGATGGGGTCAACGACGCAGCCGCGCTCGCCCAGGCCGACCTCGGACTCGCGATGGGCACCGGCACGGACGTCGCCAAGGAGGCCAGCGACCTGACGCTGGTCCGCGGCGACCTGCGCGCGGCACCCGACGCGATCCGGCTCGCCCGCCGCACCCTCGGCACG
The DNA here is from genome assembly GCF_013041615.1 of Knoellia koreensis. Lineage (GTDB taxonomy): Bacteria > Actinomycetota > Actinomycetes > Actinomycetales > Dermatophilaceae > Pedococcus > Pedococcus koreensis. The sequence continues at coordinate 163,502 of NZ_JABEPQ010000006.1, read as the reverse complement.
ATCAAGGGCAACCTGTTCTGGGCGTTCGCCTACAACGTGGCGGCGATCCCGCTCGCCGCGAGCGGCCTGCTCAGCCCGATGCTCGCGGGCGCCGCCATGGCGCTGTCATCCGTCTTCGTCGTGACGAACTCGTTGCGGCTCAGGCGGTTCCAGCCCACATCGTGACCACGTGAGCTGCTCGCCTCGCTGCGCTGACACCCCGTTGTTAGCGTGGCGAGGCCATGCAATCCGATGCCATCTTCCTCGTCGCGGGCCTGTGCCTGCTCCTCGCCGTTGCCCTGCCCCGTGTCCTCGGGAAGGTCGCCCTGTCACCCCCGATCGTGCTCGTCGCCATCGGCATGGTCATCGGGCTGACGCCCCTCGTGGACGGCATACCGCTGGACCCCGTCGAGGGGGGCACGGTCGTCGAGCACCTCACCGAGCTCACCATCCTCATCGCCCTGATGGGCGTGGGCCTGGCCCTCGACCGACCTCTCTTCATCCGCAGCCGCGCGTCGTGGCGCGCCTGGTCGCCCACGTGGCGGCTCCTCGCGGTCACGATGCCGCTGTGCATCGGCGGTGTCGCGCTGCTGGGATGGTGGGTGCTCGGGATAGCCCCCGCGGCCGCACTTCTGCTCGGGGCCGTCCTGTCCCCCACCGACCCGGTGCTCGCCTCCGACGTCCAGGTCGGCGGACCCGCCGACCCCGAGCGTGACGGGCTCGACGCCGAAGAGGTCGACGAGGACGACGAGGTGCGGTTCGCCCTCACGTCGGAGGCCGGCCTCAACGACGGCCTCGCCTTCCCGTTCGTGTATGCCGCGATCCTCCTCGCGAGCGCCGGCACCTTCGCGGACTGGGGACTGAAGTGGGTCACGTGGTACCTCGTCGGCAAGGTCGCCATCGGCGTGCTCGCCGGCCTGGGGGTCGGGTGGGTGCTGGGGAAGGTGGCGTTCCGCTCCTGGTCGTCTTCCCTGCGGCTCGCCGAGCAGAACGAGCCGCTGCTTGCCCTCGCAGCTCTCCTCACGGCATACGGCGTCGGAGAGGTCGCGAGCGGTTATGGCTTCCTCGCGGTCTTCACCTGCGCCATGACGGTGCGCGCCGCCGAGCGGCACCACGACTACCAGCGCTCGATGCACGAGGTGGTCGAGCGGCTGGAGCGGCTCTTCACCCTGCTCGTGCTGCTGCTGCTCGGGGTCGAGCTCACCAACGGACTGCTCGCCAACCTCGACTGGCAGGGGGTGCTGGTCGGTTTGGCACTCGTCTTCGTCTTCCGGCCGGTGTTCGGGCTCGTCGGGCTCGGCATCGCCCCGCGCCACCAGAATGAGCCCGGCGGTCTCGGACCCCGCGAGCGGCTGGCGACGGCGTTCTTCGGGGTGCGCGGGATCGGCTCGCTCTACTACCTGTCCTATGCCCTGGGGAAGGCGGAGTTTCCCGAGGCCCGGTGGCTCTGGTCGACGGTGGCGTTCACCGTGGTGCTCAGCGTCTTCGTCCACGGCGTCACGGCGACGCCCGTCATGGAGTGGCTGGACAAACGGCGCGCCGAGACCGGCGCCCGTGCGCGATGATCGGGGCATGACCACCGAGGGCACGGGCGCGGCCAACTCGATCGCCGAGCGGCTTCGCGCTGCCCTCGTGCCCGCGATGCGGTCCAAGGACACGGCCGCGATCAGCGCGATCCGGTCGGCCATGGCGGCCATCTCCAACGCCGAGGCGGTGCCTGCGGCCGAGCTGGACACCCGGGGCGGGTCCGGGCCGATCGCGGGGGCCGTCGGTGTGGGCGCGGCCGAGGCCGAACGGCGCCACCTCACCGAGGACGAGCAGGTCGGCATCGTGACCGAGGAGGTTCGCGAGCGCGACGCGGCCGCCGACGAGCTCACCCTCGCCGGTCAGCCCGAGGCTGCCGAACGACTCCGGGCCGAGTCAGCCGCCCTGCGTGGGCTGCTCGGCTGACTCGTCCACCGGCTCGCTGGCCGCGACCCGCTCGAGACGCCAGACGCTGGGCAGCGCGAGCGTCACCAGGCAGATGACGAGATAGACCAGCCCGGCGGTGCCCGCGAGCCAGCGCGCGTCCGCCACCGTGGACAGCACCCCAAACACCGTGGTCCCGACCGGGATCGCCAGGTACGAACCGAGCATGTCGTAGGACGACACCCGCGACATCGCCTGCGCCGGCACGTTCTCCATCATCGCGACGTTCCACCCGGTGCCGAAGACCTCCATCCCGGCGCCGGCCACCACCGCGACCGGGACCAGAAGGGCCGCGCTGGGAGCCACCCCGAGGGCGACGAGCGGCACGGCGAACAGGCTGGCGCCCACCATCCCCAGCCTCAGCGGGTGTCGCAGCCGCCAGTGCATCAGCACGAGGGTCATGACGATCGCACCCACCGACTCGGCGGCCAGGACGAAACCCCACCCGCGTTCGCCGAGCGTGTCCGGGTGCTGGGTCGCGAGGTAGGGACCGAGCACCATCCAGCCGCCGACGTGGATCGCGTTGAGGACGCCGAAGGCGACGACGATCACCCACAACCACTGGTAGCGCGTGAACTCCGACCAGCCCTCGCGCAGGTCCCGCACCATCGACGTGGTCGCTCGCGCGAGCGGCGGGATGGCGAGCCGGGCCAACGCGAGCGCCGCCACGGCATACGTCAGGGCGTCGAACGCCAGGGCCCACCCGGCACCCGGGCCGGCCACGATGAGTCCGGCGAGGGCCGGTCCGATGATCAGGGTTCCGTTGCGCGCGAACGACATCAACGCGTTTGCCTGTTGCAGGAGGCGGGTCGGGGTCACCTGCACGACGAGGCCCTGCAGCGCCGGAAGGGTGAACGCCGAGACCGCGCCGTTGAGGCACTCCAGGACGAGCACCGACGCCACCGTCGCGTGGCCCGTGATGACGAGCCACGCCACGGCACCCTGCGTCAGCGCGGTGGCCACGTGGGAGACGATCAGCACGAGCCTTCGCGGGAGGCGGTCGGAGATGACCCCGCCCACGAGGAGGAAGACGACCAGCGCAATGGTGCGACCGGCCAGGACCAACCCAAGCGCCTTCGCCGACCCGACCTCGAGCACCGCGAACGCCAACGCGACCGGCGCCATCGACGACCCAGTCAGCGAGATGGTGCGGGCGATGAAGAGCCAGCGAAAGTTCTTCTCCCGCAATGCCTCCCAGGAGTCGGCTAGCCTCACGTCGGGTCCTCGCCCAGCCCGAAGAGGATGGCCGTGAACGACACCGGCACGGTGCCCTCGGTGCGGGCCGGCCGCGCCCGCTCGTGGGCGAGGGTGCTGGCGCGCTCGACGAGCTCGACGACCTCGCTCCAGGTCTCCGGCTCGAGCCAGGTCTCAAGGTCGCTGTACACGGTGTCGCGCGCCAGCTCGGGACGGGGCTGGTGCTGCGCCGAGCGACGCTGCAGCTCGGTGGCGGTTGCGGCCAGGATGAGCTGGAGCGCGGCCGGGTCGCCGGCGCCGGTGCGCAGCCGCTGCGCCGTGCCACCCCGGCCCGGGCCGGCGTCCGTCTCCTTGGAGTAGCGGTACTTCTTGGCGACCCCGCCGCGGACCTTCTCGGTGCCGACCACGTCGACCCGGCCAGTGTCGGCCAGTCGCCGCAGGTGGTAGCTGGCGTTGGCCTGGGTGATGCCGAGCTCGCGCGCCACCTCGGCCGCGGACAGCTCGGAGCCGGTGAGCAGCGACAGGATGCGCAACCGCACCGGGTGGGCCACCGCGCGCAGCCGCCGCAGCCGCTCGGGCTCGGTCTCATCTCCCAAAGACATGTTTGACAGTGTGCTCGCTGACGTGGCTGGCTGTCAAACACTTCTTGGAGGGTATGCCGTGGGGTGGCCTCAGGTGGCAGCGGCGGCGAGCGTGCGGCGCGAGCCACGACGCGCAGGTCCCGAGGTCGCTGGCACACTCGGCGCATGGCGTCGACGTGACGGCATACGTGAACGACGAGCTCGCCGCCACCGACGACGCCCGCCTCGACGAACCCCGGTCGGCGGTCCTGTGGCACGAGTGGGGCGAGGAGTCACGCACCGTGGGCCAGAGCCTGCGCACGATCCTGCACGAGCACCTCGAGCACCACCGGTACGCCGAGCGCGACCTGGCGCTCCTGGGCCATCCGATGGCCTGATCACCGATCACTTCGCACGCGAACTGTGAGCTTCGCTCGGTCCACTAGTGCGTGCGAAGCCAGCTTTCCCGCTTGACGCGGAAAAGCTGGGACAGCGGGGGTGTTAGGCGGGGGCGACCACGCGGCCGCGGGTGCGCATGAGCCAGGCGCCGAAGGCCAGGCCGCCGACCGGGATCTCCATCCCGAAGATGAACGCCCGGTAGAGCAGCACCCCGGCCGCCGCCGGGGCCGCCTCGACCCCGAGCGCCACCAGCACCCCGACCATCCCCAGCTCGACGATCCCCGTGGCGCCGGGCGTGATCGCCGCCATCGTGAGGATGCGCTCCACCGCGAACGCCGCGCCCACGACCGCCGGGTGCACCTCCGCCCCGATGACCCGGAAGCACAGCCACAGCAGCACGGCCTGCAACGCGGCATACGCGAGCTTGCCGCCGACCATCCGCCCCCACCCGTGGGCGACGAGGTCGGCGCTGTCACGCCGGAACGATGCCGCCCACGCGGCATACCCACCCTCGGGCGGCCGCACGAACCGCACCCGGCGCACGACCCGGTCGGCCACCCGACCGAGCCAGCGCACCGCGCGGTCGTCGCGGGCGACGAGCCAGACCGCGAGCACCGACGCGGTGAGCAGACCGAGGCCGACGTATGCCGCGGTGCTGACCGAGCCCTTCACCTCCAGGCCCGCGGCGCCGAGCCACACCAGCGCCAGCCCGGGCAGGACGAACTTGAGCAACGTGTCGACAAGGTTGGTCAGCACCGCCCACCGCCCGAACGCCACCGTGGTGAAGCCCCACGTCCGCGCCATCCGCCAGTTCGCGACCGTGCCGACCGCGCCCCCGAGCGGCATCAGGTTGGAGACGAACGAACCAGTCAGGTTGAGCAGCAACGCCCTGCGGTGCGTGAGGCCGGGCAGCGCGGCGGTCAGCGCCGGCGTCTGCACCCACAGCCCGGCGAGCCAGACGACGGTCAGCAGCACCAGCTGCGCCCCACTCAGCCCACCAAGCACCCCTGCGATCTGCGACCACTGCGCGCCGGCAACCTTGGGCAGCGCGACCGCGATGATGCCGGCAGCGGCAGCACCGGAGACGAGGAGCTTGACGGCCGTGCGCGGGACCGGGGCGAGTCGGGTGGCCATGACAGCAAGCCTGTCGGGCCGGTCACCCCCGGCACATCAGGGCAGATACCCAGTTGACCCTGAGAACACCCTGACCGGCGGCCACCTCACGCGAGGCGGGCCACCGGTTTCGCGTCACTGGTTGATGTGGTCCATCCAGTCCTCCGGCACGGCGCCCTCGGGCCCCGGCACCGGCTGGTCAGCGGGGTGGCTCTGCGGGTCGGCGAGGGCCGGCCCGACGAAGCCCTTCTGCTCGCGGAAGTCCCAGAACCAGTCCTCACCCGGTTCGTAGCTGCGGATCACCGGGTGGCCGGTGCCCTCGAAGTGGTGCGTCGCGTGCTGGCTCGGTGAGGTGTCACAGCAGCCGACGTGGCCACACTGCGCGCACCGGCGCAGGTGCACCCACCAGCCACCGGACTCAAGGCACTCCACACACCCCGGGCCGCTGGGTGGCACCTGCGGGTCGATGCCGTCCTGGGTGGTCCCGTCCGTGTCGTTGGCCATGCTCGGCAACCTACGCGCCGAGGGCGTCGAGCACTACCGGAGTGCGGAGCACACCGACTGCGGTGCGGTCTTCTTCGCCACCGTCGGGGGCAGGGTCAGCACCTGGAACCGGCTCTTCGGCAGCTTGGCCAGCGACGCCCAGTCGCTCGTCGTGCCGAACATCGCGGCGTAGGGGTCGTAGCCGAGGCCGTAGGGGTGCGCGGCGTAGAGGGTGGTGCCGCCGCTGGTGTCGCCGAGCACCATGCCGTACTGCTGCAACGCCTTGGCCACGACCTCCTCGGCGCGGTTGAGGCGGAGTGTGGACAGGTCGAGGGTGGGGTCGAGCCGCACCCGCGCACCGATCGGCAGCGCGTCGGGGAGGTCGGTGCGCCCGTCCGAACGGGTCGCCGGCGGCACCGGGAGGCCCGACTTGGTGTAGGGGTAGGCGAAGACGAGGGCGTGGTCGATGGAGCCGCTCTCGATCTCCTGCGGCCAGATGAGGCCGAGTGCGGCGGAGAACCCCGCCGCTCGCGTGCCGCCGCCGTCCGGGTAGATGCCCGAGCCCGACATCGGTGTCGCGTTGGCCCAGTTGGCCGCCCAGCCCGTGGTCGTCTGTCGCGCCCGGTAGACGTCGTAGACGCAGTCGTTGCTCTCCTTGACCACCGTCAGGTGTCCGTCACCTGCAGGATCGGGCTGGGCTCCGGCGGGCATCGGCAGCCCGTCGAACAGCGTGATGCCAGAGCCCCAGGTCTCGGTGAGGGTCACCTTCGACAGGGGGGTGCTGCTGGTCGCGCCATAGACCGGGACGGTCCACTGCCGCAACGAGATTACGAGGTTTCCCGTGTTCATCCGGGAGATGTATGCCGTGCTGGCCGGGTCGACGGTCATGGCGTCGACGCGCTGGCGGAAGGGACCGGTCGGGAACAGCTTCGTCGGGTCGACCGTGGTCGTGGTGACCGGCGGGGTCGTCGTCGAGGTGGGTGGCGTCGTGGTCGTGACCGGCGGGCTCGTCGTCGAGGTGGGCGGCGTCGAGGTGGAGGTCGGCGTGGGGGTGGCGGGCGTCTTGACCGGCTTCGCGGCCCGGGCGGCCGACCCCACGTAGGTACGGACCACGCGCTGGGTGGACGACGACGGGCCCAATGGGCGGCCCTCGGCGGGGCTCGGCGCGGCCACCAGCCAGACCGCCGCGGCGGTGGCCGCCATGGCTGGCACTGCTCTACGGGGGGAGGTGGTTCGTGATCTCATCGCAGCGAGAACCTAGGCAGGCGACGTCATCCACCGAGCCCAAATGGCTGCTCACACTGCCGAACTGGCGAGAAGTTCCTCATCCAAATGGATGAGAAGAGATGAGATATCCCTGCCCGAAAGCGACGGTTGCCCCGAGTCCGGGGCTGCCGCGCTCGACGCTCGACTACTCCAGCTGGCCGCAGGACGACGCGGACGCTGCGCCCTGCGCCGACTCACCGGGCACGTCCACGACCTGGAAGCGGCCCTTGGGCAGCTTGGCCAGCGAGGCCCAGTCACTCTTCGTGTCGAAGATGGAGGGGTAGGGGTCGGCTCCCAGGCCGAGCGGCTGCGCGGCATACAGGGTGAACCCGCCGCTGGTGTCCCCGAGCACCATGCCGTACTCCTGCAAGGCCTTGGCCACGACGCGCTCGGCGCGGCTCAGGCGCAGGCGGGACAGGTCCAGGCTGGGGTCGAGGCGCACCCGTGAGCCGATGGGCAGCGCGCCCGGGTCGGTGCTGCGGCCGTCGGACCGGGTGGCCGGCGCGACCGGGTCGCCCGCGCGGGTGTACGGGTAGCCGAAGACGAGCGCGTGGTCGATGCGCCCCCGTTCGATCTCCTGCGGCCACACCAGTCCCAGCGCTGCGGAGAAGCCGGCCGCCCGGGTGCCGCCGCCGTCGGCATAGATGCCCGAGGACCCGAGCGGGATCGCGTTGCCCCAGTTGGCGGCCCACCCGGTGCCGTCCCGGCGCGCGCGGTAGAAGTCGTAGACGCAGCCCGTGCTCGGCTGCACCACCGTGAGGTGTCCGTCGCCAGCCGGGTCGGGCCGGACGCCCGCAGGCATCGGCACCCCGCTGAGCTCGGTGATGCCGCTGCCCCAGGTCTGGGTCAGCGCGACCGTGGTCCTGGGTGTCGACTGCTGCGCGGCGTAGACCGGAACGGTCCACTGCCGCAACGAGATCACGAGCTTCTCGCTGCTCATCCGCTGCACGTAGGACGCCGAGGCCGGGTCGACCGGTGCCCGACTGACGACCGTGCGGAACGGCCCCGTCGGGAAGAGCTGGGCCGGGTCGAAGGCCACGGGCCCCACCTGGCGTTGCGGGGTGACGGCGGGTGCCTGGATGCGCGGCCCGGTCGGTGCCGTGGGTGTGGGTCGCTTCGTGGTCCGGCTCGCCGGGGTCGGCGGGCGCGTCGTCGTGGCCGTGGTGGTGCTCGGTGACGGTGCGGTGCTGCGCGGGCCCCGCACGTCGGTCTCGCGCGGCTGCGCCTGACCGGCCGACAGGCGGGCGGGGGCACCCTCCGGCGACCGCTGCATCGTCAGGGCCACCGACACGAGGGCAAGCACGAGCACGACCACACCCGCGGTGACGGGCACGACTCGGGACCCCCTGACGGCATACCGTCGCGGACTCAGGTCCGTCTCCTCTCCAGGACCGTGGTGCCAAAGGCAGCATCGTATGCCGCGTGCACCACCTCGGGCGCGTACCGCTCGGCATACAGGCGGGCGGCATCGCGGCTGGCAATCTCCCGCTGCACGGGGTCGGCCAACCGGGCGAGCTCACGGCCGGCCTGCCGGGCCGAGGACGTCACGACCAGCCCGTCGCCCGACTCGGCGATCCCCTCCGCACCCACGGCCGTCGTCACGACGGGCAGGCCACGAGCCATGGCCTCGAGGACCTTGATCTTCACCCCGGAGCCGAAGCGCAGCACGTTGACCATCGCGCAGCTCGGCGCCACCAGGGCGTCGAGGTCCTCGACGAAGCCGTGCAGCCGCACGCTGTCCCCGAACTGGCGGGCCAGCTCGACCACCTGCGGCGAGGCGCCGCGCCCGATGACGTGCAGCACGGCGTCCGGCCGCTGCCGCAACAGCTCCGGCATGCCTTCCCGCAGGAACCACGTGAGCCCGTCGTCGTTGTGCGCGATCGACAGCAGCCCGACGAAGCAGAACTCGGGCCGCCCCGACCACGGGGCCCGCGTCGTCGACGGCACCGACACCAGCGGGGGCACCGCCTGCACCGCGGCACCGGACCGCTCGCGCAGCAGCTGCGCCTCCTCGGCGTTGAGCAGCAGGGACAGCTCGGCCTGCCGCGCCGCACGCAGCTCACGACGCTGGACCAGCCGGCGTTCGAGCAGCAGCAGCCAGCGCCGCACCGACTGGTGGCGGGTGAGCCCGCGCAGGACCGACGGCACGTGGACCGTGAACTGGCCGAGCGGGTCGAACTGGCTGCCGCGGTCGTCGTCGAGCACCCCCAGCATGCGGCGGTAGCGCTCGCTGAACAGGTCGTCGAGGTAGAGGACCCGGCGACCACGCGGCCGGTGGTGCTCGACCAGCTGGGCCATCCGGATGGTGTCGATGACCTCGAGGTCCGCGTCGATCTCGGTGAGCAGGGTGCCGAGCCGGTGGGCCACCTGCCCCGAGGCCGTGAAGGCCTCCTGCAGGCTGAGCCCTTGAACCGGCACCCCCCACAGGAGGCTCCGGACCAGCTCGAGGCGGCCGCGTCGCCCCGCCTCGTGGACGGTGACCCCGTCGAAGCCGGCCAGGCTCGTCAACGGATTCCCGACGTGCACGTAGTGGATCTCGGCCGCAGGCATCCGCGACCGGAAGTGCTCGAGGAAACCAGCGATGACCACGCTCTTCCCGCTGTCCTGCGGGTAGGGCGCCACGGCGCTGACGATGACGACTCGCTGGACGGTCATGGGGCCTCCCTTGTCACGGGTCCCCCGGCTGCCTGGGTGTACAGGTCGTGCAGTCGCGACGCCCACACCGGTGCCGCGAACTCCTTGTCGTAGCGCTCCCGCCCGCGTCGGCCCAGGGCCGCGCGCCGGGCAGGGTCGCCGACCAGCTCGAGCACGGCTGAGCGCAGCTGGGCCGCCGATCCGGCCGGGACGAGGACGCCCGCCCCGCCGTCGAGGATGTCCGTCAGGCCGCCGACGTCGGTCGCGACGACGGCCCTCCCGCTGGCGATGGCGCTCACCACGGAGGTGGGCAGCGCGTCGGCCCGGCTGGGATGCACGACGAGGTCGCTCGCGGCGAGTAGGTCGTCGACGTCGGTGCGAAAACCCAGCACCCGCACGCGATCTCGCAGCCGCGGGTCGGCGCCGACCCGTCGCCGCACGTCCTCCAGGAGCGGACCGTCACCGGCGAGGGCAGCCACGAGCGGCACCTCGTCTGGTATGCCGCTGAGCGCGTCGAGGAGGTCGGCGTGCCCCTTCTCGGGGCGCATGAGCGAGACGGTCAGGGCCAGCACCTCGTGCGGCTGCACGCCCAGCTCGGCCCGGACCTCGTCGCGGGAACGGGTCGGCGCGGGTTCGGCAACGCCGTTGGGCACCAATGCGATTCGTTCCGGGTGAGGTGCCCACACGGCATACCAGTCGCGTTGTGCGCCCGACAGGGCGACGGTCCGGGCGGCGAGCCGGGAGCGCAGCGCCGCCGCGAACCGCACGCGAAGGCGCGCCGCTGGGGTGGTGGGGTCCTCGATGACGTGCAGCGTCGACACGGCAGGCAGGCCGACCAGCCGGGCGGCCGCGCCGCCCACGACGTCGGCGTGCTTGAGATGCGTGTGCACGAGGTCCACACCCTCGGACCGCAACAGCCCGGCGACGGCACGCACGACGGTGGGGTCGTAGCGCGGGCGGTGCAGCTCGTGGACGCGGGCACCGAGGGCACGCAGCCGCTGGGCGGTGCGGTTGTCCTCGGCGTCGGACAAGCCGATGACGACGACCTCGACGCCCGTGTCGGCGGCGGCCGGCACCAGGTGCTCGAGGACCGTCTCGGCGCCGCCCGCACCGAGGGAGTGGATGACGTGGGCGACCTTCACGCGGTCTCCTCCAGGTCGTGCCACGCGGGCCTGGGCCGGATGCGACGGATGGCCGCCAGGACTCCGGCCAGGGCCCCGAGCAGGCCACCACCCGCTCCGGCAAGGACGACCGTGACGAGGCGGTCGCTCGAGGGCACCACCCGCACCTCGCTCCAGCGCACCGTGTAGAGCCGGTCGAGACCGGTGTGCTCGAGGACCGAGGGGGTGCCGGCGGCGACCTCCTCCAGCTGGGCGATCGCGGCGGGGCCGTTGGGGGCGGACGCGGTGAGCGTGACGAGGCCGCTGCTCGGGTCGCCCTGCGCATCGACGACGCTGCGCGAGTTGGAGCCGAGGGCGACCGCGAAAGTGGGCAGCACCGCGGTCCGCGTGCGCAGGCTCAACGCGTAGGTGCCGTCGTCGACGGGCACCAGCCAGCCCGAGAGCGTGGTGCGCGAACCGCCGGAGAGCGCGAATGCCGCGGCCACCGCGACCACGGCGCTGATGACGCCGGCGCCCACGGCCCACCCGGCACCGGCCCGCACCTCACCGACGAAGGAGCCGCGGTCGGTGCGGTGCGCGCCGACGTCGTGCACGACGTCCGGCTCCGCGGCGGTCGCGGCACGCGCCTCGCGGTCGAGCACCGCGGCCAGGACGATGACGATGAGCAGGATCCGGGCATAGGTGAGGTGGAGGAAGGCGCTGGCCACCGACCAGGCGACGATGCCGGCGAGGGCCGCCGCGGCATACGGTCGCAACCCGGCGACCCGGGGGTCCGGTGAGGCGGCCGCGACCCGCAGGGCCCGCACCGCGAGGCAGCACGCGGTCACCACGAGGGCGAGCCAGGTGAGCAGGCCGAGGATGCCGGACTCGGACCACAGGGCGAGGTAGAGGTTGTGGGGTGCCACCACCCGCGTGAGGCTGAGGTCGGTCGTGGCGGCCTCGCGGGCGAAGACCTGCGCGTAGCCACCCGGGCCGATGCCCGTGAGGGGTGACTGCTCGATCATCCGCAGCGCCACTTCCTGGGTGGCCAGCCGCTCGATGACCGAGCCGTCCGCACCCGCGCGCTGGGCGTTCTCCGAGACGCTGAAGGTGCTGAGCAGCCGGCTGCCCACGCCGGGGACGACGAAGACCGCGGCGCCCGCCGGGACGACCCACCACAGCCGCCGCAGGGGCACACCCGCCGCGAAGACGAGCACCGCGAGCGCCACGGCCGCCGCCAGGAAGGTGCCGCGCGACCCGGTGAGGTAGACGCTGAGCAGGATCGCCACGATCCCGCCCGAGGTCACCAGCGCCAGCAGCACCGACCGGCGCGGCTCACGCCGGACCACCCGCCGCCACAGCAGGGTAGTGATGACGAGGGCGAACGGCAACGCCAGCACGAGGAACCGCCCCCAGAAGTTCGCGTCGGGCACGGGGCCGGCGTGCCGGGCGGCGATGACGCCCACGCCGAGCGCGGTGGTGACGGTGTCGAACCCACCGAACGAGTAGGTGTTTCCCAGCACCCACTCGTTGATGGGCGCGAAGACGCAGACGAGGGCGAGCGGCGCGGCGAGGCTCGTCGCCAGCGCTGGCCAGCGCCACCGCCGCGGCGACGCCGTCACGAGTGCGAGCAGCACCGCGACGAACACCAGCTCCTTGAGGCCGTCCGTGACGGCGGTCGCGGTGACCGTCGGGTTGACCGTCGACTGGGTCGCCGACAGGGCCAGGGCCAGGACGTAGCAGGCCATGGCCCCCAGGACCACCAGCGGCAAACCGCGCAACCAGTCCCGCGCGGTCAGGACGGCCGTGAGCGCGCCGACCCCCAGCAGCGCCGTGAACCCGGAGAAGGGCAGCATCGAGTCGAGCACGCCGTAGGCGCCGGAGAACTCCGCGGCGACCAACAGGCACGCGACGACGAGCGCGACGACGGAGCCGTCACGCCGGGGGGCTGGGGTGGAGGTCACGCGCCGCGAGCGCTCCTGCCGGCGTAGACGAACCGCCACACGGCGGCACCCGCGACGACGGCGGCCACGAGGACGAGCACGAGCATCAGGCCGCGCGACAACCCCACCACGGTCGCAGTGGGATTGGTGTCGTCGAGGCGCTCGACCTGGTAGGGCGCGAGCGCCTTGTCGACCTCGGGGTCGGCGTTGGCGACGACCGTCTCGACAAGCTTGGTGGCCTGGGCCGCGGTGCTGGCCTGTGCGGTCACCTGGATCACCGCGCTGGGGGTGACGACGCCGGCCTCGACCGTGCCCCGCTCACCGGCGTGCCAGCGCTCCTGGCGGAAGATCTCGGCGGCCGTGGCAGCCACCTGTCCGCGGCTGAGCGAGTCGAACAGGGCTGCGGCGTCGGAGTTGCTCGCGGTCTGGCTGGGGCTGACGAGGACATCGACCTGCGCCTCGTAGACGGGAGCCTGGGCCAGGACGTATGCCGTGCCGAGCGCCCCGACGGCGAGGGCAGCCGCCAGGCCGAGCACCAGGGCCCAGAACGGCCGCCGGTTCCTGCGTGGGGTGGGGGAGTCCGTGGTGGACGGCTCCTCCGTGGTGGACGGGTCCGTGCTGGACGTCATGGTGTCCTTTCCTTGCTGCGGGTGCCGAGCACCTCGGTGTAGAGATCGGTGAGCTGGTCGACCCAGCGGGTCATGCCGAAATGGTCCAGCGCTCGTGACCTGGCCGCATCGCCCATTCGGGCCCTGCTGTCGGGGTCGTCGACGAGGTCGGTCAGTGCGGCGGCGAGCCGGTCCGGGTCGTTCGCCGGCACGAGCCGTCCGGTCACGCCGTCGCTGACGACCTCGCCGGTGCCCCCCACATCGGTGGCGACGACCGGCAGGCCGCTCGCGGCGGCCTCGATCAGGGCGGTCGGCAGCGCCTCGGTGTGCGACGCCGACACGACGCCGTCGACCTGGCGCAGCAGCTCGGGCACGTCCTCCCGGGCGCCGAGCAGCTCGACCCGGTCGCGCAGGCCGAGCCGGGCCACGAGCTCGCGCAGGTGGTCGGCCTGCGGCCCGTCACCGGCGACGAGGAGGTGTGCCTGCGGATGGCTGCTCACCACCCGGGCCCAGGCGTGGAGCAGGTCGTCGTGGCCCTTGGGTGCGCGCAGTGCCGCGAGCGCCAGCCACGTCGGCGGCCGCTCGGTGCGGTGCTCCGGCGGCCGGAACCGGTCGAGGTCGACCGCGTTGTGGATGACCCGCCACGAGTCCTGGGCCGGGCCGTGCCGGCGCGCGAACTCGTCCTGGGCGAACTGCGACACGAACACCAACCGGCCCAGCCGCGTCGGCACCCGCACCGACATCCGTTCCTTGAGCCACTCACCACGCGGGAGGTCCTCAGGGACGTGGTGAAGCGTTGCGACACAAGGGATCCCGGCTAGGCGAGCTGCAAGCGGCACGACCGTCGCGGCATACCCGAGGTGGGCGTGGACGACGTCAGTCCCGCTTTTGCGCAGCTGGCCGACCAGACGCGACAGGCCCGGGGCGTCGAGGAGCCGGCGGACGCCGAGGTGGACCGGGCGCAGCCCGGCCGCCTCCAGCCGCGGGAGCATGGCGTCCCGCCCCAGACCCTCCGGCGCGAGGCTCGCGGCGCGCACCACGAGGTCGGGCGACGGTTGCGCGCCCAGGCTCGCGACGAGCTGCTCGGCCCCGCCGAAGCTGAACGAGTCGAGGACGTGCAACACCTTGGTCGCGGTCATGACCGCACCCATCCGTCGGTGCGCGGCCGCCAGGGCGACCCGTCACGCAGCCACGACTGCCACAGGTGCTCGACCGCGGCCAGCCACTCGCGTCGTCGCGTCTCGGTCGTCGCCGCGGCCGGCCCGCCCTCGAGCGCGATGAGCACGAGCTGGGCCAGGACCAGTGCCTCGACGTCGTCGGGTTCGAGCTCCTGGTCCAGTGCGGACAGCAGGGTCCGCACGCGCCTGGCCGTGACGGCACCGTCGCCACCGCGGGTGAGCGCCCGGGCCACCGCCGGACCGACGGCAACATCGTCGCTGAGCTCGGTCACGACCCAGGTCAGGAGGTCGAAGAGCGCGTGCCCGACCCGGCCGGACTCCCAGTCCATGACGCCGATCGAGGCGCCGTCGGGGGCGCGCACGACGTTGCCCCGCCACAGGTCGCCGTGCACGAGGCCGGGACGTTCCTTCGACACGACGAGTCCGCGCAGGACTGCCGCGCTGAGGCCGGGGTCGCGGAAGGCCGAAGCCACGTCCACGGGCAGCGCCTGGTCGGTGGTGGGAATCTCGCCCAGGGCCACACTGCGGCTGGCGAGCGCGAGGTCCCGGACCCACCGGTCGACGAGGTCCTCGAGGTTCTGCCCCGCGGCGGCCCGCCCGCGTGGTCCGATGGCGCGGGCGTGGACCGCGTGCCCGGGCAGGTGCGTCTGGGTGATGGCGAGCCAGCCCGGCGTCTCCTGCCACTGCGCGAGCCGCGGGACGGACCCGTCCAGGCCGCCCATGGTGGCCAGGACCGTCAGGGCACGGAACTCGGCGCGCAGGTCGTCGGCCTGGGCGGGGCCGGCCACCTTGGTGTGGACCGTCGGCTCACCGGAGGCGTCGGCCCAGGTCAGCACCACCCGGCCGGAGGTCGGGCCACCGGCCAGGTGCAGCACTGCCGGGGCCGAACCGGTGGCGACGCCGCCGGGCCAGCGCAGCGTCGTGTCGGGACGGCCGAGCAGCACCGCGCGCCCCTCGAAGAAGTAGCGGCCGACGCCGGGCAGCTGGTTGGCGATGCTGCCGAACCGGCTGCGCCAGCCCCAGCGCTCGCGCGCCGACGCTCCCAACCACCGGATTGCCTGCCTCGGCCCCTCACGGACGAGGTGGACCGGGGAGGACGGTGAGTCGGTGCACCGGAAGGACGCGTGGACGACCAGGCCCGTGCGGTCGGCAACCCGGCGGACGGCCGCTGCGCGCCACCCGCGCCACAGCACCCACACCGGGCCGTGCGGTGCCTCGCCGGCCTCGGCGCACACGGCCTCGAGCTGTGCCGCGGCGCTCGCGGCCCCGTCGGCCACGACGATGACCGCGGCGTCGGGCCGTGGCCGGTCGACGATCAGCTCACGGCCAGCCGCCCACTGGTCCGGCCGCAGGTCGTTGCCACGCACGGCGTCGGCACGCACGTGGACACCCGACGCGTCGCTCAGGGCCGTCGACAGCACGGCCACGCCGGCGAGCCTGTCGGTGTGCCGAGTCATGCCCTGGCTCCTCGCACCTGGGCGACGATCGAGCGGATCTGGCGCACCGCCGCGCGGTCGAGGACGGACAGGGCCGCGACGTAGACCACGGCCCCGGCCACCATGAGCAGGAGCAGGCGCAGCAGGTGCGGCCAGTCGGGCAGCAGCGCCCCCAGGAGCACCACCGCACCCCACATGACGACGCCAGCGACCACCGGTGCGATGACGGCGCGCAGCTGGGCACCCATGCCGATGCCGATGTACCGGCGCACGATCCCGGCCCGCATGACGGCGAACACGACGTGCAGGCCGACGAGGGTCCCGGCCACGGCGGTGATGGAGTGGCCGGCCGCGACCCACAGGGCCGGCAGCATCAGGACGAGCTTGACCACGGCGAGCCACAGCAGGATGTGCGCGCGACCGGTCGCCTTGTAGAGCTCTCCCGCGTGGAACGTCAGTGCGTAGACGGCCCCGTAGATCCCGAGGAACTGCAGCACCGGCACGCTGGCGGAGAAGGCGCTGCCCAGCACGACGGGGACGGCATCCGGCGCCGTGGCACTGAGCCCGGCCCCGATCGGCACGATGAGCGTGGCCACCGCCGCGGTGGTCATGAGGTACTGGTCACGCAGCCCGGTGTGGTCCCCCTGCCTCGCGGAGAAGGTGGAGAACAGCACCTGGCCGATGACGGTGCAGACGCTGATGACGAGCAGCTCCGGCAGCCGGAAGGCCACCGTGTAGTAGCCGAGCTGTTCCGCCCCGAGCCGACGCCCGATGAGGAGGTAGTCGAGGTTGTCGAGCAGCAGCGCCGCCAGCGACACCCAGGCGAGCTGCCCACCGTAGGTCAGCAGCGAGCGCGCCACCGGCGGCGACCAGCCCGACCGGATCGGGTCGTCGACGTGGCGGCGGTAGGCGATCCAGTAGCCGATCGTGGTGGCCGCCGATCCCGCCACCTGGCCCCACGCGAGGCTCCAGACACCCCACCCGGCGAGTGCGAGCGCGATCGAGACCACGCCCTTGGCGACGGCGCCCGCCAGCTCGGGGGCGGTGCGCTGGCGGAAGTACATGTGCCGTCGCAGCGCGGCATCGGGGAAGACCGCGAGGCCGCTGACGGCGAGGCTGATGGCGAGCACCTGCAGCACCGGCGCGAGGTTGCGGTCACCGAGCAGCTCCCCGATCTGCGGGGCGAAGACGGCGCAGAGGCCGGCGAGGACGACCGCCCCGACGACGGTGAGGATGAAGCCGGTCGGCGCGAGCTTGCTCCACGGGCCCGGCCGCTGCACCAGCCCCTGACCGACACCGACGTCCTTGAGCCGGTCGAAGACGCCGAGCGCGACGAGGCCGAGGGCCAGCAGGCCGAAGGCGGACGGCTCCACGAGCCGCGCCAGCACGATGGTGACGACGAAGGTGACGAACCGGCCCGCGCCGAACTGGGCGAGGTTCCACAGGACACCGGTGACGAGGCTGTTGCTGCGCCCCCGGGTGGCCATGCTCACCGCCCACCCCAGACGGTGTCGACGGCGGCCGCGACCTCGTCCCACGAGGCACCGGCGGTCAGGAGCCGCTCCCCGGCCTCCCCGAGGCGCTCGGCGAGGTCCGGGTCGCGCAGCATCGTCACCAGGGCGTGCGCCAGCGCGACGGCGTCACCGGGTTCGACGAGCAGGCCGGTCACCCCGTCGGCCACGACCGCGGGGATGTCACCGACCCGGGAGGCGACGACGGGCCGCCGGAAGGTCTGGGCGAGGTGCGCGACCCCGCTCTGGCTGCTGCGCAGATACGGCAGTGCCACGACCCGCGCCGGGTCGAACACCGACGGCACGTCCTCGACGGCGACGTAGCCGGTGCTCACCTGCGCACCGACGGCGCGGGCCCGGCGGTCGAGGTCGGCGGCGTCGATGTCAGCGCTGAGCGGGCCGACGATGCGCAGCGTCGCCTCGGGCACCTGCGCGGTGACGTGCGGCCAGGCCTCGAGCAGGACGTCGATCCCCTTGTATGCCGTGATGGTGCCGAAGGTGAGCACGTCGGGTGGGGTGCCGGTCACCGGCTTGACGGAGTCGGCCGGGTAGATGCGCTCGTCGCCGTGGGGGACGACGGTGACGGTCGCGCGGGTCGGCCAGGTCTCCTCGAAGACCTGCCGGGTCTGCTCGCCCAGGACGTAGACGTGGTCGACGACGGCATACGCGCCGGCGAGCGCTCGCGTGAGCAGGCCGCTGTCCCGGTATGCCGCGCCGTCGCCGCCACCCTGCTCGACGAGGGGGCGCGGCTCGTGGGCGACCATGACGAGCCTGGCGTGCGGCAGCACGCGGCGGACGACCTGCACGCCCCAGCCGTCGACGGGGAAGCGCCAGGCCGACCACATCACGACGTCGGGTCGACGGATCGCGAGGACCGCGACGACCTGGACCCAGGCGAGCACGTGCTGCCCCGCCCGGACGACGCGGCGCAGCTTGCGCCACCACGCGGGCGGCGGCTTCTCGTCGTGGGGGTGCCAGGTCGGCAGGACCGGCTGGATGTGGCAGCCCGGCTCGCGCGACGCCAGCTCGGGGCGGGGTCCGGTGAGGACGTCGACCTGGTGACCGCGGCGGGCCAGCCCCTCCCCGAGCTGCACGGCGAACTGGAACAGCCCACCGGCCGGCGGGAACTCAACCATCGTCACGCGCCGGGACCGCGGCCGGGCGTCGACCCGGGTGGCGCCGAGACGTCCGGCCAGCTCGACCAGCCGGGCGATGTGCCGCTGTGGGGAGTAGTGGGTCGTGACGAATGCACGCGCCGCGGTGCGGATCCGCTCGACGGCCTCGGTGTTCGCGGGGTCGAGCGCCCAGCGCAGGGCATCGGCGAGGGCCTCGGGTGTCGGGTCGACGACGAGACCGGTGACGCCGTCCTCGACGTGCTCACGCACACCGAGGCTGTCGGTGACGATGACGAGCTTTCCGAGCGCCATCGCGGTGAGGTAGGTGGACTGGCCGGCGGCGCGGTCGTGGCGCTGCTGGAGCGGCACGACCACGACGCTGGCCGACCGCAGCGCCTGGTCGTAGGCGGCGGGACGCAGCTCGCGCACGTCGACCCCGGGCGGCACCGGAACGTCCCCCGGCAGCGCGAAGTCCGGCGCGGACACCAGCGCCGGGACCCGCAGCAGCGCCATCGCCTCGAGGAAGGGCCGGTAGTCGCGCACCGACTGGCCACCGGCGAAGACCGGCCCGTCGTGACGCACGTCGTCGAGCGGGTCGGCGTCGGGGACACCGTGGTACCAGGAGGCATGGGTCACCCGCTCGGGCGCGATCCCCCACGTGCGCGGGAACACCTCGGCCTCGGCCTGCGACCCGACGCTGAAGGTCACGTTGGGGCGGTCGAGTAGCCGCACCCCGACCCGGCTCAGGACACGGTCGAGCACCGAACCGCCGGTCGACCAGGTGCAGTCGGTGAGCAGGACAGGGGTCTGCGGAGCGAGACGCGATGCCACCGCGGCGGCGACCTGGTCGGCGCGTCCCGACCCGTCGAGGACGAGGCCCATTCCCCTGCGCGCCGCGCGGGCAACGCGACTGACCCTGCGCACCAGGCCCGGGTCATCGGACGTCAGGCACCGGGTGGCGCTGACCCACTCGGCCCTGTTCGGGTAGCGCAGGGTGGTTGCGACCAGCGCCATGTGGCTCTCCTTGCAATCCCTGCCTTGCAGGCACCAACCCTAGGCAGCAGTTGAAGCCTGCACTTACGACAAACGCATGAGTCCGTCGTGGACGGATCGTGGACACCGCGGCCGCCCTGCCCCACCTCGCGCCCGCCTTGCGTCTGCGTGAGTGGTTGTCATGGCCACCGTTCACGCAGACGTTGCCGTATGCCGCGGGGACGCGTCTGCGCTGGTCAGTCGCCTTGCAGCGCAGCGAGATCGGCCTCGGCGGCCTTGCGCGCCCGCACCGCGTCGGTGACCGCCTCGAGTGCGCGCTCGTCGGCGGCGCGGGCCTTGGCGAGCTGGCGTTCCACGACGGCCAGCCGCTCCCGCGTCTCCTCGGCCTTGGCCCGGGCGGCCTCGACCGCCTCCTGCGCCGCGGTGAGTGCGGACCGGCGGCGTTCCAGCTCCGCCTCGCGGGCCGCCTCCGCGGCGGCCGTGTCGTCCGCGTCGTCGACGTCGTCCGCAGGCCCCTCGGCACCGGCGTCCGCGCCGGTTCCTTCACCCTGACCCGCGTCCGTGGACCCGGCCGTCCGCGTGGCCGCCCCGGAGCCCTGGATGACGGTGAGGATCGCACCACCCGTCGTGCGCGCCACCGCATCGCTGAGGTCGACCTCCCCGAACCCCGAGTACGACAACGCCCTCGTCAGCTGCCCCGACGCCACCGCGGCCTGCGCCGTCTCGTCCGCGAGCGCGGCGATGCCGGTCGCGCGCACCGTGTCGAGCACGGCCGGGCTCAGGCGGCGGTCGTGCGCGGCGGCCACGTCGGTCGCCGCCTCGACCAGTGTGGCGAGGACGGCGTCGCGCTCACCGCGCATGCCGGTGAGGGCGGCGGTGTCCATCCGCGACTGTGCACCCCGCATTCGCTCCCCCACGTCGGCGAGGTCCTCGACGACCTCGACGCGTTCGCGCGCCACGACGTTGAGGGCCCACGCCGCGAGGCTGGGCTTGCGCAGCTGGCCGATCTCCTTGGCGGTGGCGGCATCCCCCGCCGCCTTCACCTCGGCGACCACGCTCTTGCGCAGCGCCATGAACTCGTCGGGCTCCACGGCATACAGGCGCTGCATCGCCTCACCCAGCGCATCGGGCACGCGGTCGCTCACCCACCCGACGGTAGCGGTCCGCGGGCCGGCCGCGATGAGTTCCGGCGGCTGCGCCGGTCAGAGCAGGCAGACGGTGGGCAGCAGGCCCGCCGGCCCACCGACCCCGGAGGTCACCATGCCCCGCACCTATCCCTGCCTGTGGTTCGACACCCAAGCCGAGGACGCCGCACAGTTCTACACCTCGGTCTTCCCCAACAGCGAGATCACGACCGTGGCCCGCTACCCGAGCAGCGCCGGCGACCGCGCCGGCGACGTGCTGACCGTCGCGTTCGAGCTCGACGGCGTGCCCTACGTCGCGCTCAACGGCGGACCACAGTTCACCTTCGACGAGGCCATCTCGATCACGATCGACTGCAAGGACCAGGACGAGATCGACCACTACTGGACCGCGCTCACCGCCGACGGCGGCGAGGAGGGGCCGTGCGGCTGGCTCAAGGACCGGTTCGGGCTGTCGTGGCAGGTCGTCCCCGAGAACTGGGACGAGATCGCCGCCAGCTCCGACCCGGACCGGGCGGCCCGCGTCTTCGACGCGCTCATGAAGATGGGCAAGATCGACATCGCGGCCCTCGAGGCGGCCGGCGACGGCACTGCCTGAGTCTGAGCCCGTGCCACCGGACCCGGTCGATGGCCGGGTTGCTGGGGATTCATGACCGGTATGCCGGGAATTTCCCCGCCCGGAGAAAAAGTTGGTGAGATCGGGCATAGACGGTCGCTAGCCTTGGTTGGCCTGTTCCGGGCGGGTTGCAGTGTCGCGAACGCCCCACGGTTTCTTTCCCTATCCGATTCTTCGCCTCGAAGAGGTAACCCTGTGGCTGCACCTGCCCAGATCGAGTACCCCGAGAAGATCGACGCCGCCGTCCTCAAGGTCGCTGGCGTGGTCGTTCTCGGGGCGATCATGTCCATCCTCGACATCACCGTCGTCAACGTCGCGCTGCGCACGTTCCAGACGGCCTTCGCCGACGGGGGTGAGCCGCTTGCCTACTCCACCGTCGCGTGGACCGTCACCGGGTACACGCTGGCCCTCGCCACCGTCATCCCGCTCTCCGGTTGGGCCGCCGACCGGTTCGGCACCAAGCGCCTCTACATGTTGGCGATCCTGCTGTTCACCGCCGGTTCGGTGCTGTGTGCGGCCGCGACCTCCATCGAGATGCTCATCGCCTTCCGCGTCCTGCAGGGCCTGGGCGGCGGCATGCTCATGCCGCTCGGCATGACGATCATGACCCGCGCCGCCGGTCCGGCCCGCATGGGCCGCCTCATGGCGATCCTCGGCGTGCCGATGCTGCTCGGCCCGATCTTCGGCCCGATCCTCGGTGGCTGGCTGATCGACCACTTCTCGTGGCACTACATCTTCCTCATCAACCTGCCGATCGGCCTGATCGCGCTGGTCTACGCCTACTTCGCCCTGCCGAAGGACAACCCGCAGCCGTCCGAGTCGTTCGACTTCGTCGGCATGGCGATGATGAGCCCCGGCCTCGCCGCGTTCCTCTACGGCGTCTCCTCCATCCCGGAGGCGGGCGGCATCGGCCACGCGAAGGTGCTCGTCCCCGGCCTGGCCGGTCTGGCGCTCATGGTGGCGTTCGTGCTCTACAGCTTCAAGCCCGCGCACCCGCTGCTCGACCTGCGGCTCTACCAGAACCGCAACCTCACCGTCGCCAGCATCACGATGTTCATCTTCGCTGCGGCGTTCTTCGGCGGGCTGCTGCTCATCCCCCAGTTCCTCCAGCAGGTGCAGGGTGAGACGCCGCTGTCCGCCGGCTGGCTGGTCGCCCCGCAGGGTGTCGGCGCCATGCTGACGATGCCGATCGCGGGTGCGCTCGCCGACAAGTTCCCGGTGGGCCGCATCGTGCCGTTCGGGCTGCTGCTCATCACCGGTGGCATGTTCGCCCTCACCCAGATCGAGGCGGACTCCTCGCACTGGGGCTTCCTCATCCCGGTCCTGTTCGTCATGGGTCTCGGCATGGGCGGCACGATGATGCCGATCATGACCTCGGCGCTGAAGACGCTGAAGAACCACGACGTGGCCCGCGGGTCGACCCTGCTCAACATCACCCAGCAGATCGCGTCGTCGGTCGGTGTGGCCATCTTCTCGGTCGTCCTCACCAACCAGTTCAACGACCGCCCGCTGGTCACCCAGGCGAGTGAGCTCGCGGGGAAGACGCAGGCGCAGCAGCAGCAGCTGATCCCCAAGCTGCCTGATGTCGCAGCCTTCCTGGCTAAGTTCGGTGCCGACCAGGCGGCCGCGACGAAGGCCCTCGGGGCCGAGGTCGCCAAGCTGTCGGCCGAGGCGTTCGCGCACACCTTCTGGGTGGCCGCGTTCCTCGTCGCGCTGACCCTGGTCCCCGCGGCCTTCCTCCCGCGCAAGCGCGAGAAGTCGCACCTGCTCGACGACGGTGACACCGAGGGCACGCCCGCGGTGATGGTCCACTGACCGAGTCACCTTCTCGCTGAACGCAATCGGCGCCCATCCCGTTCGCGGGGTGGGCGCCGACTGCGTTGCGTCTGCGTGAGTGGTTGCCATGGCCGCCGGTGACGCAGACGTCCCAGGTATGCCGCGTGGCCGCCCAAGTGACCATCGGCACCCGGGTGAGCACCCGGCATACCCCCACTGTGTCGAGAGCTGACGAAAGTGGCGCGAATGCACCCACTCCGGCGGGGCGCACGTGCATTCCTGCCGGAGCCGCCACTTCCCGACAGACTGGCGTCGTGACGTCTACTCCCTCCGCCACCCCAGCCGACCGGCCCGGCATGGCGCGGTTCGCCGGGCGCACTGCCCTGGTCACCGGCGCCGCCCACGGCATCGGTCGCGCCATCGCCACCCGGCTGCACGCCGAGGGCGCCAGCGTTTTGCTCGCCGACCTCGACGTCGACGCGGCGACGGAAGTGGCCGACCGACTGGGCGATGGCCGCGCGGCCGCCCGGCGGTGCGACGTCACGGCCGCCGCTGACGTGGCCGCGATGGTCGCGGCCTGCGTCGACGCCTTCGGTGCCCTCGATGTCCTCGTGGCCAACGTCGGCGTTGCCAGCGGCGAGGGGTTCGACGGGCTCGACGACGAGGCGTGGGACCGCCAGGTCGGGCCCACCCTGCGTGGCACGATCCGATGCGTCCAGGCGTCAATGCCGCGCCTGCTGACCTCGCGGCACGGGGGCGCGGTGGTGATGACCGGGTCGGTGAACGGGCTGTCCGCCTTCGGCAACGTCGGCTACTCGGTGGCCAAGGCCGCGCTGCCCAACCTGGCGCAGAACCTCACCGTCGAGTACTCCGCGGCGCGGGTCGGCGAAGGGCAGCGGCCGGTGCGGTTCAACGTCGTGGCGCCCGGCACGGTCCGCACGCGCGTGTGGGACACCCAGCACCCCGACGCCCTCGTACCGCTCTACCCGATGGGGCGGTTGGGTGAGCCGGACGACATCGCGGCGGCGGTGGCGTTCCTCGCCTCGGACGACGCCGCCTGGGTCAGCGGCGTCACGCTGCCGGTCGAGGGCGGCATACTCGCCGGACCGGCGCTCGCGTTCCAGGAGCGCAACCCGGGTTGAGTGCCTGAGACCGACCCATGGGTAGGTCTCAGGCACTCGACTCGGCTCAGATGGGTTCCATGATGCGGCGCAGGAACGCCTTGGTGCGCGCCTGCTGCGGGTCACCGATGACCTGCTCGGGGGTGCCGCGCTCGACGACGAGGCCCTCGTCGATGAAGAGCACCTGGTCGGCCACCTGACGCGCGAACCGCAGTTCATGCGTGACGACGACCATCGTCCACCCTTCTGCGGCAAGCGTTTTCATCACGCCGAGCACCTCGCCAACCAGCTCGGGGTCGAGCGCGGAGGTGGGCTCGTCGAAGAGCACCACCTGCGGGCGCAGGGCCAGCGCCCGGGCGATGCCAACACGCTGCTGCTGCCCGCCCGAGAGCTGGAAGGGGTACTTGTCCACGTGGGCCGACAACCCGACCTCGTCGAGCAACCGGCGGGCGCGCTCGGTGGCCTGGGCGACGGGCTCGCCCTGCACGACGACCGGCCCCTCGAGCAGGTTCTGCAGGACGGTGCGGTGAGCGAAGAGGTTGTGCGCCTGGAACACCATGCCGCTCTTGGACCGCAGCGTCGCCAGCAGCTCGCGGGTCCGCCGGTCGAGCCTGCGCTTGGGGCCCGGGTGGATCTCCCCGAAGTCGACGGTGCAGTCGCCCACCCTGACCACGCCGGCATCGGGGATCTCGAGCGCGTCGAGCGAACGCAGCAGCGTCGTCTTGCCCGAACCCGACGGACCGATGACGCAGGTGACCGTGCCCGGCTCGACGGTGAACGAGATGTCCTTGAGGACCTCATGCGCGCCAAAGGACTTCGCGAGGTGGTCGACGGCGACGAGGGGTATGCCGCGTGCTGCCGTGGGCGGCGCGACGGAGCCGCCGTCGGTGGTCGAGTGGTCGGGGCGGGGCGTGTGGTCGGTCATGAGGCGACGAACCTGTTCAGTCGGACCTCGGTGCGGGACTGGATGAAGGACAGCACGAGGCAGGCGAGGTAGTAGTAGACGGCGGCCATGAGGTACATGGTGAAGAACTGCAGCGACGGCGCCGCCGCGATCTGGGCCTGCCGCAGCAGGTCGACGACGAGGATCACCGAGGTGAGCGAGGTGTCCTTGAGCAACGAGATCAGCGTGTTCGACAGCGGCGGCACCGCGGTGCGCGCCGCCTGCGGGATGATGATGCGTCGCAACGTCGTCACCCGGTTCATGCCGATCGTCTCGGCCGCCTCCCACTGCCCCTTGGGCAGGGACTGGATGGCCGCGCGGATCACCTCCGCGGCATACCCGGCGACGTTGAGGCTCAACGCGATCACCGCGGCCGGGAACGGGTCGATCTTCACCCCGAACTCGGGCAGCCCGTAGAAGATGATGAACAGCTGGACGAGCAGTGGCGTCCCGCGGATCACCGAGATGTAGAACCGCGCCAGGTTGGAGAGCACGGGGTTGGGCGACATGCGCCCCAACGCGACGAGCAGCGCCAGCACGAGGCCGATCGCGAAGCTGATGAAGGTCAGCGGGATGGTCACCTTGATGAGCTGGCGCAGCATGGGCCAGGCGTTGTCGCGCACGAGGTCCCACCGGCTGGGCGCCTGCGCCTTGGGCGTGAAGTACTTGTCGTAGATGCGCTTGGTCGTGCCGTCCGCCTGCAGCTCGTTGATGGCCTTGTTGATCGAGGGCATGTAGCCGGATCCCTTGCGGGCAGCGAACACCGACCGACTCGTGTCGTCCGTCTCGGCGACCACCTTGACGCCCGGGTCGGGGCGGGTGGCGAGGTAGTTCTGGATCGCGAGCTTGTCGTTGACGACGACGTCGACCCGGCCCTGTCGCAGGTTGTCGATGGCGAGCGCCATGGCATCGACGCCGACAATCGTGGCGCCGGCGTTCTTGGCCACCTCGGCCCAGTTGCTCGTGAGGTTCTCGGCTGCGCGCTTGCCCTTGAGGTCGGCGAGGCTCTTGATGGAGTCGTCACCGTCGCGGACCACGATGACCCCGGTGGTCTCGATGTACGGCTCGGACAGGTCGTAGAGCGCCGCCCGTTCCTCGTTGTAGGTCACCTGGTTGGCGACGAGGTCGAACCGGTCGGTCTCGAGCGCGGCGAACATCGCGTCCCACGGAGTCTCGACGTACTCGACCTTGGTGCCCAGCTTGGCCGCCAGCGCATCCATGTACTCGATGTCGAAGCCGGTGAGCTTGTTGGTCTTCTCGTCGTGGTAGCTGAACGGCGGGTAGACGCCCTCGGTGCCGACCCGCAGCGTCGCCGGTATGCCGGGTGCCCGGGTCGGTGCGGGCGCCGGCGCCGAGCCCGTGGGCACCGCCGGCGAGGTGGGAGGCGTGGTCGCCGCCGGAGCCGGCGGGGCCGCTGACGAAGGCAGCGCGCACGTGAACAGCACGGCCAGAAGGACCGCGATCGCGGTCAGGACAACGCGTTTCACCGCTTTACCCTAGACCCGCCGCGCGATCGGCGGCATGTTGCGGGACATGAACCGCCGCGCGGCGCGCGGCGCCGTGCCGCGCCGTGGTCGGTGGCCGGTGGTCAGGCGCGCAGCTTCTCGAGGCGGGCGCGCAGGGCGCCCTCGCGGTGTTCGTTGCCGTGCAAGGCGATGTAGCGCTGCCCGAAGACGGCGAGGAGTGCATCGTCGAGGCGCCGCACCGCAGCCGGTGGGTGCCGGTACCCCATCCGTGCGTTGATGCCAGCCAGGTCGATCGAGCGCAGCAGGCCGGTGAGCTCGTCGAGGGAGGTGATGCCGAGCTCGAGCAGCAGCCCGGAGATCCACGCGTAGTGGTCGGTCCGCGACCAGCGGGCGTCCTGGAACTGCCCGGCGAGGAAGGTCGCCAGGTCGGCCGAGCTGATGCGCGGGTCGTCCTGCCCCGAGGGCACCTGCTGGCCTTCCATGCTGGCCTGCAGCCGGTCGCGGATCTCGGTGAACTCGCGGTCGGCCAGCTCGAGCAGCCCGGCCGCGAGCGTGAACCGGCGGTCGAGGTCGGGCGCCTGCTCGACGGGGATCGTTCCCTTGTAACGCACGTCGTGCTCGAACTCGGCCCACGCGTGCTGCAGGATCGAGCGCAGCTGCACCGACGCGGTGCGTCCCTTGAGCTGGGCGTATGCCGCGGGCAGCGGCTTGAGCGGGTCGGGCGCCACGAGCAGGTGGCGGCTGGAGTAGCCGAACCGGCCCTGCCGCGCCGTCTCCTGGCCCATGTCCCGGTCGTCGAAGACGCTGAACTGGTCGGACAGCACCTCAGCCACCGCGGTGACGTCGCCGCGCAGGTAGGTCACGACCCGGACGCCGATCTGATCGGTGATCTCGGTGAGCGGATCGCCATACAGGGCAACGGTTTCGCCATCGTCGGTGACGACAGTGCGAGCCGCCTTGGCGGCGAAGGACTCCACGCTCTTGGTGCGTCCGGTGATGCTGACGTAGTTGATGCCTGCGTCGTCGAGCAGCTCGGTGACGAACTCGATGAAGAGCTTGGTGAGACGTTCCAGCTCGGGCCGCTGCGCGGCATACGTGCGCGCGGCGGCGGCAGCCGTCTCCTCGATGCTCACGCCCGACAGGCTAGAGCAGGGCAGCGGCGAGCAGCTCGAGCGTCGCCTCGCGGGCGGGCGCCTGGTCGGCCGGAGTGCCCGTGAGCGCCCCCGCGACCGGGTGCACCATGACCTCGTCGACGTCGAACTGGTCGGCGAGCTCGGTCAGTCCGGCAGCCACCTGGTCGGGGGTGCCCACGTAGGCGCGCCGCCGCATCCCGTCGGCGATGGCCTCCTGGTCGGGCGTGAGCGGCGACGCCTCGGCATCCTCGACGAGGAGCTGCGGGGTCAGCGGGGCACCCGTGCGCAGGGCCGCCATCGAGTGCAGGTTCGGCAGCAGCAGGCGCTGTGCCTGCTCCTCGGTCTCTGCCACGACGACGTTGGCGGTGAGGAACGTCCGCGGCGCCGCGGCATACTCCGACGGCTTGAACCCGCCCCGGTAGAGCGCAAGCGCCTCCGCGGTGCCCTGCCCGCTGAAGTGGTGGGCGAAGACGTAGGGCAGCCCGAGCTGGGCGGCGAGCCTGGCGGAGTAGTCGGACGAACCGAGCAGCCAGACCTCGGGGACGCTGGTCGCGGCGGGCGTGGCGTGCAGCGGGTACTGGCGGCCGCGCAGGTTGAGGCCGACGCCGTCGGGGCTGAGCATCGCCATCACGTTCTCGACGTACTCAGGGAACCGGCTGACCGCCTCGTCGTCGACCCCGCCACCGCCGTGGCGCAACGCCCACGACGTCACCGGGTCGCTGCCGGGTGCGCGGCCGATGCCGAGGTCGATGCGCCCGGGGTTGGCCGCCTCGAGCAGCCCGAACTGCTCGGCCACGACCAGCGGCGCGTGGTTGGGCAGCATGACGCCACCGGACCCGACCCGGATGCGCTCGGTCGCGGCGGCGAGCATCGCGATGAGGACGGGCGGGTTGGTCGCGGCGACGGCCGGCATGTTGTGGTGCTCGGCCACCCAGTAGCGCGTGTAGCCGAGCCGGTCCGCGGTCCGGGCCAGCTGCGTCGAGGCACGCACCGCGTCCGACGTGGTCTGGTCGGAGCGGACGGGGACCAGGTCGAGGACCGAGAGCGCAAGAGCCATGTCAGGGCCAACCGTATGCCGCGTGGTGCCATTCCGCCGAACGATCGCGCAGTTCGCCACGGCTCGCGCAGCGGGGGGTGTGTGACTCGTGGCGAAGTGCGCGAACGTCGACGTCCGCTGCTCGGCGTCCGCTACTCAGCGCAGGCGGGTGGCGAGGAGGGCGGCCAGGCGGTCCAGCTGCCGCACGTGTGCGGAGTCGGCGCCTGGGCTGCCGGGGATCTCACCGCGGCGGACCGGAGCGGGCGACGCATCCATCGACCCTAGCCCGCGCAGCGGCATACCCATGGTCCGCAATGCGAACCTGGGTTGGGCAATTGGCAAACCCAGGTTCGCATCTGGCCAACCCTCACACCGTCGCTCACGCGGTGGTTGGCGGCACGGGCGCGCGCAGGATGACGCCGTCCCAGTCGTGCGCCGGGTCGGCGATGTTGCCATCGGCCGGCCAGCGGGCGGCCGCGACGTACAGCTCGGTGCCGTCTTCGGACAGCGCACACGAGAAGCCGCCCCGGTCGAGCTCGACCCGGCCCACGACGCCACCGCCCTCGGTGACGCCGACGACCACCGACCCGGGCACCTCGGAACACCAGCAGGTCCCGGCGTCGGACATGGAGATCCCGTCGGGCGCCGAGCCGGGCACCGCGGCCCAGACGCGGCGTTCGCCGAGCGACCCGTCGGCTTCGATGGGGAAGGCGGTGAGCTGGCCCGCGTAGGACTCGGCCACGACCAGCGTCGAGCCGTCGGGGGTGAGCGCCATCCCGTTGGGGAAGGCCAGCCCCTCGGCGACCACGCGAGCCACCCCTTCGGCGGACACGTGCGCGACGAGACCGACCGGCTCGGTGGGAAACCCTTGCTCGGGGTTGAAGTTGCCGAAGTTGAGGTAGAAGGACCCGTCGCCGACCGCGAGCACCTCGTTGCCTGCGCCCTGCGCGAGGTGGGAGACCTCGACCCAGGGCTCGAGCGGATCACCGGCACGGCCCCGCAGGAGGACACCAGCCCGCCAGTCGAGCGCCACCAGACGACCCTGCGGGTCGAAGTCGAAGCAGAGCGGCAGCGATCGGACCGTGGCGACGACCTCGTCGGCGCCGGAGTGGACGTCGTGCCGGTGGATGGCGCCCGCCGACCAGTCGGCGTACCAGAGCGTGCCGTCGTGGACGCGTACGGACTCCACGAGACCAAGACCGGTCGCCAGGGTCTGCTGGGTGGGTTGCGGCTGGTCCATGGCGTGCTCCTCGTGCGTGGGCGGCTCCGGCATGAGCCGCCGTCACACGTACTGACCAGCGGTACCAACCGAATTCATCGTTGGGTAGGCGGGGTGCCGAACCGGGCGACGAGGTGCCACACCTTCTTGAGGTCCTGCGGGTCCTCCCGTCCTTGTGCGACGGCGCGACCGATCACGGCGGCGTCGAGCGCGTCGTCCTCGCCCACCCGCAGACCGACGTCCACGATGTGCGGGCCACGAAATTCCTTGTGCTGCACCAGTTCCTCGGTAGCGAGCCGTCTGCCCTCGTGCCACTCGACCGGTATGCCGTGTCGCCGGCTGAGCGCCTGCGCGTGGGCCTCGGTCGGGGTGCCGCGGTAGCAGGGGTCGAGGACGAGCGCTTCGACATCCTCGGCCAGCGCGACCGGGCCGTGGACGTGTGCCTCGACGTAGTCGTCGAGCTGTCCGCCCTCCTCCAGCTCCTGCGCCTCGGTGCGCGGGATGGCGTCGAAGGCGTCGGCGAGCCGGATCAGGTCGAACCGGCGGGCCGTGGCGAAGTGCTCCGGCTCGAGGAACGAGTCGGGGAAGCAGAAGGTGGTCCGGTCGAGCACGTGCGCGTGCAGCCGCAGGTGGGCCGAGCCGAACCGGGGCGCGCCGCCCAGCCCCCGACCGCGGTGGTCGAGGGCGCCGTACTTGGGCCGCTCAGTGGGTGGCGCATCGTCGTAGGCGTGGCTGAACATCCTTTGCTCCCAACGCCATCGGTCGCCGCCCTCGTGGGCGGTGAGACCACCGTTGCTCGTGCCGGTCTCGAACTGCGACCGGTAGACGCCCTCGTCGGCCAGCCGCTCGAGCACGGTGCGCGAGTCGCCGGCCCTGGCCGCGCGGT
Source organism: Knoellia koreensis (assembly GCF_013041615.1). Lineage (GTDB taxonomy): Bacteria > Actinomycetota > Actinomycetes > Actinomycetales > Dermatophilaceae > Pedococcus > Pedococcus koreensis. The sequence continues at coordinate 132,684 of NZ_JABEPQ010000006.1, read as the reverse complement.
CGGGGTGGAAGTTGAGGGTGACCCGCAGCGACCGGTCCAGCGGGCCGCCGGTGCTGAGCTGCTCCACATGACCAAGGGCAGCACGCGCCCACCGGCTGGGTGGGCTGGGAGGTGGGCTCACGGCATACCCGACGACGCGTGGTCGGCCGAGGCGAGCCAGTCCTCACGACGCAGCTCGTACTCGACCTCGCCCTCCTCGGCCCCCGGCAACGGCTCGTCGAACGACATGGTGAAGCCGCGGACGAACCGCATGCCCAGCGACGCCATCGTCGCCCGTGAGGGCTCGTTGACCGCCATCGTCTGGGCGAAGATCCGCGTGAGGCCAAGGTCGTCGAAGCCGTGGCGCAACAGCTCCCGCGACCCCTCGCTCGCGAAGCCCTGCCGCCAGTACCGGCGCAGCACGCGGTAGCCGAGGTCTGCCTCGTCGGGACGGAACACCTGGTCCGGGCCGTGCGGCGGCGTGAGCATCCAGAGGCCCACGAACGGTGCGGCGATTGACGATCCGGCCCCCTGCGTCAGGAAGCCGGCCCACATCCCGAGCCCGTCCACGCGGTCCGCGTGGGCCAGCCGCTCGACGTGGCTGCGCTCCACCTCGGCGCGGCTGCGGGCGCGCCCCCACAGGTAGCGCAGGACCTCCGGATCGCTGTCGAGCTCGACCTCGTGCTCGAGGTGCTCGTCGGCCAGCGGCTCCAGCCGGAGACGTTCGGTGAGCAGGACGACCTGGGGCACGGCCCCACTGTGGCATCCGCGAGGTGGGGCCGTCAGGTGGATTTGTCAGTCGCGTGCAAGGCTGGACGAGTCCGCAGCCCAGGCCTGACCAGCAGCAGGAGAGTGCGTTGATCCTCATCACCGTCAAGTTCCCGATCCGTGCGGACAAGCTCGAGCAGTGGCGCGAGCTGTCCGCGGGCTATGCCGCCGCCGTCAACGAGGAGCCCGGCAACGTGTTCTTCGAGTTCTCCCAGAGCGTCGAGGACCCGTTGAGCTTCGTTTGCATCGAAGGCTTCCGCGATGGTGACGCCGGGGCCGAGCACATGCAGCAGGACCACGTCGCAGAGTTCATGGCGGCCATGCCGGACATCGTCTCCGCCCAGCCGCAGATCATCTACGTCGACGCCGAGGAGGTCGACGGCTTCGGCCCGATGGGCGAGATCCAGCCCCGCCAGTGAGGGGCTAGTACGGTCGGTGCCATGGCTGGCAGCGCCGGCGCCGGTGCGGCGCCGCGGACCATCGACCTCAATGCGGACCTCGGCGAGTCGTTCGGCCGGTGGACCCTCGGTGACGACGCGGCCATGGTCGACCTGGTCACCAGTGCGAACGTCGCCTGCGGCTTCCACGCCGGAGACCCGCTGACCCTCCTGGGCACCGTCGAACGCGCGGCCGCGTCGGGGGTCCGCGTCGGGGCGCAGGTGTCCTACCGCGACCTGGCCGGGTTCGGTCGCCGGTTCGTCGACGCGAGCGTGGATGAGCTGCGGGCGGACGTGATCTACCAGCTCGGCGCGCTCGACGGGGTATGCCGCGCGGCCGGCACCCGGGTCACCTACGTCAAGCCGCATGGTGCCCTCTACAACACCGTTGTGCACCACGCCGCGCACGCGGAGGCGGTAGTGAGCGCGGTACTGGCCTACGGCCCGGAGCTCGCCATCCTCGGGCTGCCCGGCTCCGAGCTTCTGCGACAGGCCACAGCTGCCGGAATCCGCTGTCACACCGAGGCTTTCGCCGACCGTGCCTACAACGCCGACGGCACCCTGGTGTCCCGGCGCGAGCCCGGGGCGGTGCTCGACGACCCCGCAGTGGTGGCGGAGCGGGTCGTCCGACTGGTCACGCACGGGGTGCTGGCCGCGGTCGACGGCACCGAGCTCGAGGTCGACCCCGACTCGGTGTGCATCCATGGCGACAGCCCGGGCGCCGTCGCCATGGCGCGACAGGTCCGCGCTGGGTTGGAGGAGGCGGGAGTCGACATCGAGGCGTTCACGTGACGGTTCGGCTGGTGCCCTACGGCGAGCAGGCCGTGCTGGTCGAGCTCGCTGACCTCGAGATGGTGCTTGCCGCCGATCACGCAGTGCGCCAACTGGTTTCGAGCGTCGAACTCGGCGTGGTGGACGTCGTCCCGGCGGCCAGGACCCTGCTCGTGACGACGCAGTCGCCAGAGCAGGTCGCCCCGCTGACCTCGCGGCTCGAGGAGGTCCTCAGCGGTGTCGCCGGGGGCGAGCCCGGGCCGGCCGAGGGTGAGGTCGACGTGCCCGTCGTCTACGACGGACCGGACCTCGCCGAGGTGGCCGCGGCGACCGGGCTCACCGAGGCGGAGGTGGTGGCCGCCCACACCGGCACACCGTGGCGGGTCGCCTTCGGTGGTTTCGCGCCCGGGTTCGCCTACCTCGTCGGCGGGGATGACCGGCTGGAGGTTCCTCGACGAGCCACGCCGCGCACGTCCGTCCCGGCCGGATCGGTAGGTCTCGCAGGGGAGTTCAGCGGCATCTACCCCCGCAGCTCCCCCGGCGGCTGGCAGCTGGTCGGTCACACCGACCTCGTGCTCTTCGACGTCGACCGCGACCCGCCGGCCCTGCTGCGGCCGGGGTGGACAGTGCGGTTCAGGGCCGTCGGATGACCTCGCGACCGGCACTCGAGGTGGTGCGTTGCGGTCTGCCGGTGCTGGTCGAGGACGGCGGGCGCCCCGGTCTCGCCGCGATCGGCGTCGGGCGTTCGGGGGCGGCGGACCGGTCGGCGTGGGCCCTCGGCCAGCGGCTCCTGGCGAACACCGACGATGCTGCTGCTCTCGAAATCACTTATGGCACAGCGGAGTTCGTCGTCCACGGCGCACTCACCATCGCCCTCACCGGCGCCACAGTCCCGGCGACGGTCAGCGGTCGACAGGTGCCGATGGCGACGGTCATGGTGCTGGGGGACGGCGACCGGCTCGCCCTCGGGGCACCGGAGACTGGCCTGCGGACCTACCTGTCGGTCAGGGGTGGGATCGCGGTCGACGCGGTCCTCGGATCGCGGTCCACCGACGTGCTCTCCGGCATCGGCCCCGCCCCGTTGACGGCCGGTGACACCGTGCCGGTCGGCACTCCACCCACCGGCGCCTTCCCCGTCGTCGACGCGGCCGCGCCCCGGCGCGTGCCGTCACCGGTGCGGCTGCGCACCACCCCCGGCCCGCGCGCCGACTGGTTCGCCAAGGCCGCGACCCTCAGCACCGCCACGTGGACCGTCTCCCCCGACAGCAACCGGGTCGCGGTGCGCCTCGACGGCCCGCCACTCGAACGAGCGCAGGAGTATGCCGGCCGCGAGCTTCCCAGCGAAGGTCTCGTCTCCGGGGCGGTGCAGGTGCCGGCGGACGGCCGGCCCCTGGTCTTCCTCGCCGACCACCCCGTGACCGGCGGATACCCCGTGATCGCCGTCGTGCGGCATACCGACCTCGACCTCGCCGCCCAGGCCCGCCCGGGTGACCCCCTCGCCTTCACCCCCTGAACCCGCCCGAAATTCCACCGCATGTTGCGGGACATGAGTGGTCAGTCAGGTCAGCCTCTCGAACGCTCCACGGCTTCGGCGTGCCAGCCCGGGAGCGGCAGGAGCTCGGCCAGGCTCCTGGTGTGGTCCGGGCCGAGGATGACCTGCGCGTCGAGGTTTGCCTGGTCGAGCACCCGCATGAACTCGCGGCACCGTCCGCACGGAGGCAGGACGTGGAGGACTCCGTCAGCCGGGTCGCGCCATACCGCGACGACCCGACGGATGCGGGGCGATGTCGTGGACACGAGCTGGGTGAAGGCGCTCTGCTCGGCACACACGGCGAGGTAGCCGCCGATCGACGCGCCCGTGAAGATCTGACCGTCCACCGCCTCCAACGCCGCACCCACGTCCGCGACCCACGAGCCGTCCGCGAGCTGTCGTGGGTTCAGGGCCTGGGCCGCTGCCGCGATGAGCTCTTCGTCCGTGATCGGCATGCCCACCATCCTGCCGTCCGGACCCGTGGTGCGCGCATGGGAAAGACTGGGGCCATGGGTGCGGACCGGAACGTCGTGGCGCGTCAGGACGAAGGCACGGTGCGAGCGGCATACGACGTCGTGGCGCCCACGTATGCCGACCACTTCCGTTCGACCGAAGCGGAGGCGCCGCTCGACCTGGCGATGGTCGAGCACTTCGCCTCGCTGCTGCCCGATGGCGCCACCGTGCTCGATGCGGGCTGTGGTGCCGGGCGGATGCTGCCGCTGCTGGCTGGGCTGGGGTGTCACGTCGAGGGGGTGGACCTGTCACCGGCGATGGTCAGTCGTGCGCGGGTCGACCACCCCGACTTCGTCACTCGGCAGGGCTCCCTGACCGACCTGCCCCACGCCGATGAGACGTTCGACGGCGTCTTCTCGTGGTACTCCACGATCCACAGCCCTGACGCGGAGCTGCCCCGGCTCGCTGCCGAGCTGCGGCGGGTCGCCCGACCGAACGGCGTGGTGCTGGTGGCGTTCCAGTCGGGCAGCGGGGTGCGGGACGTTGCTCCCGCGTATGCCGCGCACGGCCTCGACGTCGTGCTCGAGCGGTACAACCGGACGCCGGACCAGGTGGTCGACGTGCTCGCCGGGGCGGGCATGACGGAGGTGGCCAGAATGGAACAAAAACCGTTGTCGGACAAGGAGCGTGACGCGCAGGCCGTCGTGATCGCGAGGGTGTCGTGAGCACCCGGCGGACGCTCGTCATCGACGGCGCCAACGTGGTTGGCTCCCGACCGGACGGGTGGTGGCGCGACCGTGCCGGTGCAGCCAGTCGCCTCCTCGCCCAGGTGGAGCAGGCGCGCGAGCGGTTGCCGTACGACCGGGTCGTGCTCGTGCTCGAGGGTGCGGCCAAGTCCGGCCCGGGCGAGTCGACCGACGGCGCAGTCGAGGTGGTGCATGCGCCTCGCGAGGGAGACGACGAGATCGTCGCCCAAGCCGCCACCGCGCGGGACGCTAGTGACCAGGTCACCGTCGCGACGGCCGACCGAGGCCTCCGCGGACGCCTCGAGCGGGTGGGTGCCGCGGCGATGGGACCGGGTGAGCTCCGGTCACTGCTCGATTCCGCGGACTGAGCGCGTCACAGCCTTCCCCGCGCGTACCCGCCGGTAGCGCAATACCGTCTGGACATGCGCCGCACCGCATCACTCTCCCTTGCCGGTCTGTCCACCATCGCCCTCGCCGGGAGCCTGCTCGTGCAGGGCCCGGGGGCCACTCCCGCCGCAGCCGACTCCGGTCCGCCCATCGCCAAGCTGGTCCGCATCCAGGTGGCGTCCACCACTGACGTGCAACGCCTCGAGGCCGCCGGCTTCGACGTGGCACACGACGTGTCGTCGGGGAAGGACGGCGTCATCGAGGCGACCGTCGTCCTTGACGGGGCCAGCGACGTATCGGCCCTCACGGCTCGGGGGGCGAAGGTCCTGAGCACCCTCGACGGTCCGACCCGCGCCGAGGTGAACGCCCAACGCAAGGGCGTTGCCACCCCGCTCAGCGCTGCCGAGAAGGCCGCGTTGGCGCCGAAATCGGCCGGCTCGTCGAAGTCCTCCGGCAAGCCCGGCGGGTCACGCCCACCGGTCGTGTCACCCAAGGGCACGCTGACGGTGCTCCGCTCCGACACGTGGACCACCGAGGGCACCCGCATGGTGAGCCTCGAGGTCCGCAGCAAGGTCGGTCCGACCGACACCGTGACCGCGACGACGGACACCGGGCAGACCTTGCGGCTCAGCGCGTTCGTCGACCGCGGTGTCTACCTCTACCACCGGTTCGACGAGCCCCAGATGGTGGACGGCGGCGCGACCAAGGTCACCGTGAAGTCCGGTGATGGGACGTCCGTGACCGCGGCGCTGCAGCCGTGGACGTCGGGCGGCACCACGGCATACCCGGCCGGTTTCCAGTGGGGCTTCACCGACGACGGCTACGTCGACGCGACCCAGACCGACGCGGTCATCGAGAAGCTGGCCGCCGACCGGCCCGACCTCGCCGAGGTCATCGACCTGCCGAACCCGACACTGGGCTACCCCGAGGGCAGCCGCTACAAGGCACCGGCCAGCTACCCGCGAGGTCCGTTGACGGTCAAGGCGATTCGGATCGGCAAGCACCGCGACGGGTCACGCACGGGGGTCCTCATGTACTCCCAGGAGCACGCCCGCGAGTGGGTCACGTCGCTGGTCGCCATCGAGACTGCGCAGCGGCTCATCCGCAACGCCGACACGGACGCGCTGACCGGCTCACTGCTGGAGAACCTCGACATCTTCATCATCCCGCAGGTCAACCCGGACGGGTCCGCTTACTCCCTGTACGACGACCCGATCCAGCGCAACAACCTCAACGACAGCGGCTGCGAGCGGCCCGACGGCAACCTCACCAACCGGGGTGTCAACATCAACCGCAACTTCTCGGTCGGGTCGCTCTTCGACGGCTACGTCGGTGCCACCGCGACGTGCGGCTCGAACTTCGCCGGCAAGGCCGAGCTGTCCGAGCCGGAGTCGCGCAACGAGACCTACCTGACCAAGACCCACCCGAACATCAAGTTCGCCATGAACACCCACTCCTACGGCGGCTACTTCATGTGGTCGCCCGCGTCCTACCGGCCGGACCGCACCACCCTCCCCCGGCCGAGCCTCGGCACCGAGAACTACTTCTTCGCCGCGTCGGAGAAGATCCTCAGCGAGGTGCGCGAGTACCGCGACACCGTGGTGTGGCCGGGCCAGACCGGCACCGTCGTCGACGTCCTCTACTCGGCGGCCGGCAACTCCGGCGACGAGACCTACTACGGCGGCGTGAACGAGCCCACGTCGGGCAAGCCCAAGGTCTACGCCTGGGACTTCGAGGTCGGCCTGCCGCGCTGGGACAAGGCCACCAGCTCGTGGCAGGACACCGGCGCGTTCTGGCCGCAGTTCCGCGACGAGGGGTTCTCCCAGGCCATGGAGTTCGCCAACGGCTGGTACGGCATCTTCGAGGTGGCCCAGCAGTATGAGCTCGACAAGACCGCTCCGACCAGCACGCCCAACGTCGACGGGCGCGGCAGCTACGCCGGACCGGTCGACGTGCTGTGGCAGACCAGCGAACCCGCGACCATCTACTACACGACCGACGGCTCGCGACCGACGCTCAGCTCCCCGACCGTGCAGCAGGACGGCGTTCGTGGTGGCGCCCTGCCGGTCACGCTGACCGCGAAACGCACTGTCCTGCAATGGTTCTCGGTCGACGAGAAGGGCAACATCGAGGGCGGCTACGACCCGAGCGGCAAGAGCAGCAAGGGTCTGCACCGGGAGGTCATCAAGATTCGCTGACCCGAGAGGGCTTTGGGTGCCCGGTCTCTCAAGCAGACGGGGGTCCGGGCACCCAGGGGCACTCAGGGGAGGGCGGGACCAGACGACTCGCGTCAGGCGGTGGGTCGGCGGTCGAACGTCAGGTGCGTGACACCGCTCGGCGTCGACACGGCCTCGATCGTGTAGTCGACCTCCAGCGCCGCCAGCCCGTCCCACAGCCGCACCCCGCGTCCGAGCACGATCGGCACCTGGACGAGGTGCAGGTGGTCGACCAACCCGGCCGCGACGAAGTCACGCACGACCGTCGCACCGCCACCGATGCGCACGTCCTTGCCGCCTGCGGCCGCCCGGGCCTTCTCCAGCGCCTCCGCCGGTGTCGCGTCGAGGAAGTGGAACGTCGTCCCGCCCTCCATCTCGATCGGGTCGTGCGGGCGGTGCGTCAGCACGAACGTCGGGGTGTGGAACGGCGGGTTGGGCCCCCACCACCCCTTCCAGTCGGGGTCGTCGTGCCAGCCGGGCGGCCCGAACTTGTTGGCGCCCATGATCTCCGCGCCGATCCCCTCCTCGTGCCGCCGGGCGATCGCGTCGTCGACGCCGGTCGCCCCACCCTCGCCCCAGAAGCACGTCGCGAACATCCACTCGTGCAGCCGCTCCCCGGCGTGGCCGAACGGCGCCTCCAGCGACTGTGGCTCACCCGTGGCGAAGCCGTCGAGTGAGACGGAGAGGTTGTGGACCCTGGTGAGGGACATGGCTGCTCCTTGCGGGTGCGGTGTGACGTGGTTGTTCTGGAAAGCAGACTCCTCGCCGGCCACTTTCTCATCGGGCACCACCCCGCGGAGGTATGCCGCGTGGCGCCCCGGGTGCCCCACCAGACGCGCCTTCGCCCACCTCAGTCAGCGAACACGTTCCAGCAGATGTCGTTGCGCCGGACCTGATCCGCCAGGACGAGCTCTCGCACCTCGTCGGGCAGCTGGGCCCGCTGCCAGTCGCGTTCGCGGCGGCCCGCCTCGGAGGCGTCGTCACCGGAGACCGACGCACGAGCAGCCTTGATGGCGTAGGCCGCCGCCCCCAGGTCGTGCTCCGCGACGTGCGGGACGCACCCGGCCTGCCCCGCGGCATACGCGGCGAATCGGCTTGCACCCGTGAGGGATCGCGCGGCACCCATGGCGTGGCCCCCGGCCGCCCGCGACACCATCATGGGGACCTCGCCACGGGTCCACGCCCGCGCGTGCTCGATGGCCGCACGCGGTCGCGCATCGCCCGGGCGGCCCTCCTCGAAGAGCGGCAGCACGTGCTCGGCGCATGCCGCAGCCCACAGCGCGAGCATCCGGTGGTGCTCGTCGGTGAGGGTGCCACCGCGACGGATGGTGACCAGTCGAGGGTCTCGGACCTTGGGGAGGATCACGGACCTGAGTCTGCCCTGCCGGCGCGGATGCAACGCGGTGCAACCCTGTGCCAGCCCCGTGCGCCCACCTAGCGTCATGTGCATTCCGCAGTGAGGTCCCGCCGGGACCGGCAACGACGAAGGAGCGCAGGGATGAGCAACGTCCACGTGACCGGGGCTGCCCGGGGCATCGGCAAGGCGATCGCGCATCGGCTGGCTGCCGACGGGCACCGCGTCGCCGTGTCCGACCTGCCGTCCATGGCTGACGAGCTCGAGTCGACTCGTGCTGGGTTGCCGGCGGTCGACGCCGGTGACCACGTCGCGCTCACCGGTGACGTGTCCGACCAGGACTCCGTCGCCGCGCTCGTCCGCGACACCGCCCGCGACCTCGGGTCGCTCGACGTCATGGTCGCCAACGCCGGCATCGCCCAGACCAAGCCGCTGCTCGAGGTCTCGGCAAAGGAGTACGACCAAGTTCACGCCGTCAACGGCCGCGGCGTCTTCCTCTGCTACACCGAGGCGGCGCGGCAGATGATCGAGCAGGGCAGCGGCGGCAAGATCATCGGCGCCGCATCGATCGCCGCGCACAAGGGGTTCGCGCTGCTCGGTGTCTACTGCTCCTCGAAGTTCGCCGTGCGCGCCCTGACCCAGGCGGCCGCGCAGGAGTGGGCCGAGCACGGCATCACCGTCAACGCCTACTGCCCCGGCATCGTCGACACCGCGATGTGGGAGCAGATCGACAGCGACCTCGGCGCGATCAACCACGTGGGCAAGGGCGAGTCGATGCAGGCCATGGCCGCGGGCATCACCCTCGGCCGGGTGTCCACCGGCGCCGACGTCGCGGGCCTCGTGTCCTACCTCGCCGGCCCGGACTCGGACTACATGACGGGCCAGTCGGTGCTCGTCGACGGCGGGATGCTCTTCGTCTGACCTCGCCCCATCTCGTCGGGTTCCGTTGCGGCCGTGGGAGTATGCCGTGTGCCCACCCCCCGTGTCGCCGCCGTCAGCCGGGACCAGACCCACCGGTTCTCCAAGGTCCCGGTGGAGTCGATCACCCTCGTGGCCGGGCTCGGCGTCATGGGTGACGCGCACGCTGGCACGCTGGTGCAGCACCGGTCCCGCGTCCGTCGCGACCCCAACCAGCCGAACCTGCGCCAGGTGCACCTCATCCACGCCGAGCTGTTCGACGAGGCCCGGAAGCTCGGCTACGAGCTCGCACCCGGCGACCTCGGCGAGAACGTCCTGACCACAGGTGTCGACCTGCTGTCGCTGCCGACGGGCACGCTGCTCGGCCTGGGTGACGAGGCAGTGGTGCGACTGACCGGGCTGCGCAACCCGTGCGTGCAGATCAACGCCTTCCGGCCGGGCCTGCTCAAGGTCGTGCTGTCCCGCGGTGACGGCACCCCCACCGACGAACCGGCGCCCTCGACGGCCTCGCCCGACATCGCGCGAATCCCCTACATCCGCAAGGCCGGCGTGATGGCCGTGGTCGAGACCGGTGGTGAGGTGCGGCCGGGCGAGCCGATCACCGTCACCCTCCCGGACGGCATACCCACTCCGCTCGCGCCGGTGTGAGCCGGCCCCTCATCCGAAGAGGGCGCGACTCTCCTCCTCGAGGCCGGTGACGGTGATGTCGAGGAGTTCGGCGCGTGCGTCCCACCGGTCCTTGGTGAGGCGCAGCCGGTCGGAGACGAGCCACTCCTCGCCGCGCCGGTCACGGGTGATGCCGTCGTGCTCGTAGCCCAGCTTGCGCGAAACCCCTTGGGACGCATGGTTGTCCTGAAAGACGCCGGTGGTGGCGTCGAGCGCCCCGAGGTGGTCGAACGCAAGGGTGAGTATGCCGTGGCGCAGCTCGGTGCCGAGGCCTTGTCCTTGGTGGGCGAGGCCGATCCACGACCAGGTGCTCACCTCACGCACCACGCGAAAGTCGTTGGCGCGCAAGCCGATCAGCCCACGCGGCTCACCGGCGTCCTTGGTGAAGGCGCCGAGGCCAAGGCTCCAGCTGTCGGGCTCCCAGTCGGCGAGGCGGCCCCAGTGACCCTGGAGGACGGATCGGGTGCGGTCCTGGGGGCTGCCCTCGGCCCACGGCGTGAGGAACGGCCGCTCGTCCGGACGGTGGACCCCGGCGGCCGCGAGGTCGGCGAGGGCCACGAGTTCGGGTTCCTCGGGGAGTCGCAGCACCAGCCGCGGAGTCTCGATGCGCAGCCGGAAGATCGGCCAGATGTCGGCGAGCACCCCGACAGTCTGGAGCGGCTCGACGTTTCCGCACCACCGCTTTTCGCTGGGCCACGCTTCTCGGCGAATGTAGCTGCGAGCACGGCAAGTGCTCAGGTGGGGTTGACCCATCCTCCACCGCGCCCCAGCTTGTCGCGGTCCCAGCGCAGGATCGGGCAGATACGATCCAACGCCTCGTCACGCAGCTGGGCCAGCACCGCATCCGAGACCTGCTGCGAGGTTCCCTCGGCCATGTACTGGTGCAGGGTCACCGACACGAGGTCCGTCGACTCACCGTTGGGCTTGGTCGCGTGGAGGCGGATCTGCTCTCTGGGTGGCCCACTCACCCGCGAGGGGTTCGACGGCGGGGAGTACGAACCGTCGGGGTTGCCGACCTCGTGGTCGTATTCCGGGCCGTAGACCTCGCGGTACCACGTGACACGGCCGAGGGTCTCGAGCGCCGCGACAACCGTGGCGGCGAGCTGGGCCCGCCGCTCGACGGCTTCGGGCGAGTCCCCGCCCAAGTCGGGACGGCCCACCTCGGCCCAGCCGACACCCGCTGGTCGCCAATTCATGGGCACAATGTTTTCCGCCGTGTTCGGTACCCCGAGGAGCCACGCCGTGTAGTTGTCGGTCACGAGCTCGGGTCGCGCGAGAGCCCACCCCCGGATAACGCCGAGGGCCCGAGCCTTGGAGGCGTCGTTCTCACGCCTCAGCTCGATCGAGGCCGTGGCCATCGACGGGCCGCCCTCATCCGGCAGGGACGAGGCGTCCATAATGTCTTGGACCCACTTGGGGCGCGGCCCGTAATCCAGCGAATCGACGCCCACCCACGCGGTCTCGCTCGGGCTTGGCGGGTCACCCTTGGCCGTCGCATCGTAGTGGACCCTGATGTGCTTCATGTCGTCCAACGCAACCGAACGCAGCGGTTCGGGACGGGTCAACCCCTCGGGCCGCAAGGTCGCTGCGGCGCGTCGACGCCCTCGCACGGAGCCACGGCCCTTGCGCCACGCGATCACCGCGACGATGCCGAGCACGATGACTGCGGCTCGTGCTGTCACCATGAGCGCACCCGACCAGTCGGCGACCGCGCGCCACACGACGATCAGGACCGGAAACATCGCGACGAACAGCACGTCTCCCGCCAGCCGCCACCAGCGGGCCGACCGGGCTAGTGTGACGGTCGCGCCCGGGTCACCTAGGGTGAGGTCATGTGGCGGAAAGGGCCGCCACGGCGGCTGCCCGGTGTCGGGGGGCCGCGGATTGATCGGGTAGCGGTACTCCACATCGTCAGCGTGGAGCCGCCCCCGCTCCTTGGTGTGGACGGTGATCGGGTGGCGTCGAAGCGTCATGGCTCGGTCAGTGTTCTCCCTTGATGACGAAGTAGGAGCCGCGGATCGTGCCGGCGAGCTTGGACTTCTGCCGGGCGAACTTGAAGCCGCTCAGCTCCTCCGGCACCTCCATGCCCTCGGACAGCTTGAAGCCGACGGCGCGCTTGCCACCGTCGTCGAGCGTGTAAAGGACGTTGACCGCGAGCCCGCCCTCGTAGAACACGTGCGCCCAGCGGATGCCCTCGACGTGCAGCTCGGTGGCCTCGAGCGCCGGCGAGGAGATGACGATGTCCCGCTCCTCCTTGAGGACCTTGGCGACCCAGTCGACGATCTCCTTCGCCACGGCGGCCGGCTCCGTCGTGAAGGTCACGTCGTACTTGTTCTTGAAGTAGCGCGCCTCGTTGGCCCGCAGACCCGCAAGTGCGTCCGCGACGGGAGACGACTCGAGGCCGACGGTGGAGACGTCGGTGAAGTCCACGGCATACGACATCTGTCTTTGTCCTTGCGTCCGAGGGGAAGAGGCGGGGAGACACTATCCCGAGAAGTCCTGTAGCACCATGTGCTACGTTTGCGCACATGCCCACGATTGCCTCCCGAGAGTTGCGGAACCACACTGCCTCCGTGCTCGACGGGGTGACGCGCGGAGAGACCTACACGGTCACCGTCCACGGCCGGCCCGTGGCCGAGATCCGACGGGTCGAGAGCCGGCGCCGACCCGCGATCCCTAAAGCAGACATCGTGTCACTGCTGGATCGACAGCAGCCGGATCCCATGCTGGTCCGGGACCTCGCCTGGATCACCGAGGGCACCACCGACGATCTCGATGACCTCGACTGAGACCACGCCCCAGCGCGCGCTCGCCGACACGAGTGTCCTGACCTCGGGCGAGCTCGGACGGCCCATCGACCGCGACCGCATCCCAGCTGAGTTGGCGGTGTGCGTGGTGACGATCGCCGAGCTCCAGGCGGGTGTGCTCGCTGCCGCGGACAGCGTGTCGCGTTCCCGCAGGCTGGCCACGTTGCACGTTGCTCTCGATGCTGAGGTGCTCCAGGTCGACGTGCGGGCGGCGCAGGTGTGGGCAGAGCTGCGAGTGCGCTTGCGCGACGCCGACCGTCGGGTCAATGTCAACGACCTGTGGATCGCCGCCATCGCCATCAGCAACGACCTGCCGGTCGTGAGCCAGGACGGCGACTTCGACCCGCTCGCCGAGATCGGCGCGCTGCAGGTCATCAAGGTCTGAGACCCAGCTCATCTCCAGCTGGACGCGTGATCAGAGGAGAGCGGCGACCTTGGTGGCGGTCTCCTTGGCGGATCCGGGGTTCTGGCCGGTGACCAGGGTGCCGTCGACGACGGCGTTGGACACGAAGGGCAGCAGCGCCTTGGAGTAGTTGGCGCCGCGCTCCTGGATCTCCTCCTCGATGTTGTAGGGGACCAGCTTGTCCACCCGGGCCAGCACCTCCTCGCGCCACGAGAAGCCGGTGAGGTTGCGGCCCGCCACGAGGTAGTCGCCGTTCGAGAGCTTGGTGTCGCGCAGGCCGCAGTAGCCGTGGCAGACCGCCCCGACGACACCGCCCCGCTCGAAGATCTCGCGGGTGATCTGCTGCAGGCCCTCGCTGCCGGGGAAGTCGAACATCACCGCGTGGCCACCGGTGAAGTAGATGGCGTCGTAGTCGGCTGCGTTGACCTCGTGCGGCGCCTTCGTGGTCTCGAGCAGGGCCATGCGCGCCGGGTCGTCGTGCCAGGCCTTGGCGGACTTGTCGTAGTTCGGGAACTTCAGCGAGCGCGGCTCGAGCGGGGAGCGGCCACCGGCCGGGCTGACGATCGTCTGCTCGAAGCCGTGCTCCTCGAAGATGTCCCACGCGTGGGTGAGCTCGGAGAGCCAGAGGCCGGTCGGGTGGGAGGGGTCGATCTCGTAGTGGCCGACGTTCGTGACGACGAGGAGGATGCGCTTGGTCATGGGACTTCCTTGTCTGCTGGGTCAGTTCGTGGTCGGGAGGATGGCGGCGTATGCCGCGCGCACGCGTCGGTCGACCGCGCGCGGCTTGTCCTTGGGGAGCTTGCCGTCGAGGTGGAGGAAGGCCAGGCCGTGCGCCAGCCCCCAGCCGGCGGTGGCCAGGTCGTCGGCGGGTGACCCGGGGAAGACGTCGGCCATGACGGCGGCGAGGTAGTCGTGGAGGGCGGCCGCCGCGCGCACGCGCTCGTCGTCCTGGTCGTCGCACTCGCGGCCGAACATCAGCTTGAAGAGCTCGGGGCGGCGCAGTGCGAACCGCACGTAGCGGACACCGAGCTCCGTGACGTCCTTCGGCGTCGACGGTGCCGCCTTGCCTGCCGTGAGGTCGGTGAACAGGTCGCGCAGGCCCCGCACGGCGAGCGCGGACTCGAGCGCCTCCTTGTCGGCGAAGTGCCGGTAGAGCGCGGTCGGTGAGACCCCCGCGCGTCGGGCGAGCGCGCGCAGCGAGAGCGGCTCACCCTGCTCGAGCATCTCGTTCGCCGCCGCGACCAAGGCGGCGCGCAGGTCGCCGTGGTGGTAGGTGGAGCGGGTGGCCGTGGCCGTCATGCCGGGTGTCCTCAACGATCGAAGTGAGCGATGTTCACATCATAGCCGCACCCATGCGCACTGCACCCTGAGAGCAGGGCCACATTCCGGGGGGAATGGTCGCGGGAGAGTCTATGTTGACAGTGTCAACATCGCCGCTGAGGAACTCAGCGGGCCGGCTACTCCAGACAGGAAGGCACGCGAGCCATGAGCAACACGGGAAAGACGACAGGGACAAGGACGACGCAGACGCAGCAGGTCGAGGTTCCCCTCGGGCCGCGGACGGTGCAGGTGCCCAAGGGCGGCCTCTACGACCGCTACCGGATGCAGACCGACCTGGACGAGGTGGCGCGCGATCCGCGCGTGCCCGGGGTCGACTGGTTCCGCGACCAGCCCAAGACCGAGGTCCAGTCCAACATCGGACCCACCTTCACGCCCAACTTCTACTACGCGATCTCGACGGCACGGCTGGTCATGGTCGCACCGACCCACCGGCTGCGCAGGCGCCTGCCCGACGAGCTCGACCCGCTCGAGATCGCACCCGGGCTCGGCCTCGCCTCGGTCATCCTCTTTCGCTACGACGTCGCCGACATCGACGCCTACAACGAGGTCGCCGTGGGGATCGCGGTCCGGCCGCCGCACCACGGCGGGCTCGGCACCGTGGACCTGCTCGCCGCCCTGAAGAACAAGCACCTCGACTCCTACGTGCTATCGCTCCCCGTGACGACCGACATCGCCCAGGTCCGCGGTCATGACGGCTACGGCTTCCCCAAGTGGGTCACCGACATCGACGTCGAGATCACGCCGACGCGCACCTACGGCCGCGTGGCGAACGACAATGGTGGGCTTGACCTCGAGCTGACCGCACCGACACCGACCCAGCACACCCACCGCAGCGGCACCGCCGTGTCCGCCCTGACCTCGTACACGCAGTTCAACGGCGGCTGGCACGGCACCTTCAACCAGACCAACGCCCTCGCCTCCGGCAGCCAGTTCCTGCCGCGCGGGATCGAGCTCACGCTCGGCACCGGCCGCCTCTCGGACGACGTCCGATCGCTCGCTCCGATCCGCACCCTCATGTTCGACGTCATGACCTCGGGCCAGCTCGCGCTGCACATGCCGCGCGTCCTGGCGCTCTGAGCGAAACCACCAGGAGACCCACGATGACCACCGTCACCCACAGCACCGCCACGAACCGCAACAGCACTGACCACATCAGCACCAACACCAACCGCGCCCTCACCCCGCGGATCGACACCGACCGGCTTCGCCGGCTGAGCAGCCGGGTCGTGGTCGCCGACTCGGCGCTGACCCAGGACGTCACGAACGCCATGACCGGCGAGGTCCTCGGCACCGTCCCGCGCAGCACACGCGAGGACGTCGTCGCGGCCGCCGCCCGGGCACGGACCGCTCAGAAGGCCTGGGCGGCGCGGCCCGTCAGGCAGCGGGCCAAGGTCCTGTTGCGGTTCCACGACCTCGTGCTGCAGCGTCAGGACGAGGCGCTCGACCTGATCCAGCTCGAGAACGGTAAGGCCCGCCGGCACGCGTTCGAGGAGATCATGGACGCCGCTATGGCGGCCCGCTACTACGCCCACACCGCGCCGGCATACCTGCGACCCAAGCGGCGCCAGGGCGCCCAGCCGGGCCTGACCCGCGTGTGGGAGCTGCACCACCCGAAGGGACTCGTCGGGGTCATCTCGCCGTGGAACTACCCGCTGACCCTCGGGATCAGCGACGCGCTGCCGGCGATCGTCGCGGGCAACGCGGTGCTGACCAAGCCCGACGCCCAGACCCCGTACACGGCACTGTGGGCGGTCGACCTGCTCGAGGAGGCTGGCATGGAGCCAGGCTTGGTGCAGGTCGTCACCGGCTCCGGCGCCGAGCTGGGCAAGCCGATCATCGACAGCTCGGACTTCCTCATGTTCACCGGCTCGACGGCCGTCGGGCGCACCGTGGCCGCCCAGGCCGGCGAGCGCCTCATCGAGAGCTCGATGGAGCTCGGCGGCAAGAACGCCCTCCTCGTCCTCGAGGACGCCGACGTCGACAAGGCCGTCTCCGGCGCGATCCGGGCCAGCTTCTCCAACACCGGACAGCTGTGCATCTCGATGGAGCGCATCTATGTGCCGGGCGCCCTGTGGGAGGAGTTCACCACCAAGTTCGCCAGCGCCGCGCGGGCGATGACCCTGTCGGCAGGCATCGACTACTCCGGCGACATGGGCTCGCTCGTCTCCGCCAAGCAGCTGGAGACCGTGGAGCGGCACGTCGAGGACGCCCGCGCCAAGGGTGCGACCGTCCTGGCCGGCGGACGGGCGCGTCCCGACCTCGGCCCGTTCTTCTACGAGCCGACGATCCTCACCGACGTCGACGACACGATGGAGGTCTACGACCACGAGACGTTCGGACCCGTCGTCAGCGTCTACCGCGTAGCCGACGACGAGGAGGCGATCTCTCGCGCCAACGACAGCGAGTACGGCCTGAACTTCAGCGTCTGGACGTCCGACGAGGATCGCGGCCGAGCGGTCGCCGCCCGGCTCGAGGCCGGCACGGTCAACGTCAACGACGCGTATGCCGCGGCCTGGGGTTCCATGGACGCCCCCATGGGCGGGATGAAGGCGTCGGGCCTGGGGCGCCGCCACGGCGAGCACGGCATCCTGAAGTACACCGAGGCCCAGACGATCGCGGTCGAGCGCGGGATACCCGTGGGTGCGCCCGACGGGGTCAAGCCCGCCCTCTATGCCCGCGTCGCCACCCTCGCCCTCAAGGCCATCAAGAACGTCCCCGGCATCAAGTGACCACGAACCACCAGGAGAAGAACACCATGCAGACCATCCTCGGGGCCGGCGGACCGATCGCCGACGAGCTCGCGCGCGAGCTGTTCCGCAACCACACCAAGGAGATTCGTCTCGTCAGCCGCAAGCCGGTCAAGGTCAACGACACGGACGAGCTCGTGGTCGCCGACCTGACCGATGCCGAGGCCACCAGCCGGGCAGTCGCGGGCAGCAAAATCGCTTATCTCACAGTGGGACTGCCGCTCAACTCAGAGCTGTGGGAGCGGCAGTTCCCGGTCATCATGCGCAACGTCATCGACGCCTGCGCCGAGCACGGCACCAAGCTCGTCTTCTTCGACAACACCTACATGTACCCGGGTACGCCCGCCCCGCAGACCGAGCACACGGCATACCAACCGGGCGGCCGGAAGGGGCGCGTGCGCGGCCAGCTGGCCACGATGATGCTCGACGCCATGGACGCCGGACGCATCAAGGGGCTCATCGGTCGCGCGCCGGAGTTCTACGGGCCCAAGGGGACGAAGAGCTACACGAACACGCTGGTCTTCGACCGGATCAGGGCCGGCAAGCGGCCGTTCGTCCCGGTCAGCGCCACGGCGAAGCGGTCGCTGATCTGGACGCCGGACGCCAGCCGCGCGCTGGCGCTACTCGGCAACACCCCCGACGCCTACGGGCAGACGTGGCACCTGCCGATCGACCCGAACCGCAAGACGTATGCCGAGCTCGTCGGCATCGCGAGCGAGGTCACCGGTCGCCGAATCGGCTACACGGTGCTGCCGATGTTCGTCTTCCGGATCGGGCGGCGGTTCAACCCCACCCTCGACGAGATGTTCGAGCTGCTCGCGCGATACCGCCAGGACAACGTCTTCGACAGCTCGAAGTTCGCGGCCCGCTTCCCCGACTTCCCGGTCACGACCTACCGCAAGGGCATCGAGCAGATCCTCGCCGAGTGAACCCCGGCAGACTGAGTCCCGGCCGTGTGAGCCCGCCGATCACTCCCGTTCGGTGACGCGTGACGCGATGCTGAAGCGGTTGCGGTACTCCGACGGCGTCACTCCGGTGGCGCGCTGGAAGAGCCGCCGGAAGTTGGACACGTCCAGGTAGCCGACACTGCGCGCAACCTCGGCGACCGAATCCGTTGTCAGCTCAAGGGTTTCGCGCGCCTTGGCGATGCGTGCGGTCTGCACGTACTCGGTCGCGGTGAGGCCGGTGGCCTGCTTGAAGCGTCGCTGGAGGGTGCGCGGGTGCATCGCCGCACGGCGCGAGAGGTCCTCGACGGACAGCGGCTCGTGCAGGTTGGCGTGCAGGTGGGCCTGCACCTCGCGGATGTCGGCGTCGCCGTGCTGGAGCCGCGGCGTGAACTCCTGGTAGAGCGACTGCTGGCGCCGCGGTGGATCGGCGAGGACGAAGCGTGCGGTGTGCAGCATGACGCTCGGGCCGAGCAGGCGGTCGACGAGGGTGAGGCCGAGGTCGACCCAGGCGAGGATGCCCGCGGCGGTCACGATGTCGAGGTCGTCGATCACCATGCGCGACGCGTCGACCCGCACCTGGGGATGACGGCGAGCCAGTTCCTCGGCGAACGCCCAGTGCGTCGTCGCGTCACGGCTGTCGAGCAGGTGGGTCTCGGCGAGGACGAACACGCCGGCACACACGGCGCACAGGGTCGTGCCGTCCGCGCGCAGCCCGACGAGCCAGTCGGTGAGGGCGTCGACCGACTTCATGAGCTCGGGCACGACGAGGCTGGGCGGGATGATGACGTGGCTCAGCCGGTGCTCGAGGTCGGGGTGGGTGTCGGACGTGCACTCCATGACGGGGCCGTCGTCGGTCGCGGTGACGCTCCACGTGCTGACCCGGATGACACTCGGCGGGTCGCCCGCCTCGACGGCGTGCTCGCTGGCGACGCGGAAGATGTCGCGCAGCCCGTGGATGGCTGACACCTGGCAGTCGGCGTACTCGAGCAGGCCGATCTCCGCGACGACGCGCGCACCGGTCGCGTCAACGTGGGGGCCGGTCGCGGTGGGGCTCATCGCGGTCTCCTCGGGCTGGGTGGTGACGGGTGCGCCGACGTGAGCGGGCGACATACCTCATTGTGGGTATGCCGCCCGCTCACCCGCGATGCGTCACTCACCCCTGCGGGTGGAGCGCGTCGTGCAGCGCGTCGACGGCGAGCTTGCGCGCGATGTTGGTGGCGGGGGTGTCGCGCAGGCTGTCCAGGAGCATGAAGTCGTGGACGGTGCCGCTGATGCGGACCCCGGTGACCTCGACGCCGGCCTCGCGCAGCTTGTTGGCGTAGAGCTCGCCACCGTCGCGCAGGACGTCGGCCTCGGCGGTGATGACGAGTGCCGGCGGCAGGCCCTTGAGGTCGTCGAGGGTGGCGCGCAGCGGTGAGGCGTACTTCTCCTCGCGCTTGGCCTCGTCGGTGGTGTAGGCGTCCCAGAACCACTTCATGCCGTCGCGGGTGAGGTAGTAGTGCTCGGCGAACTGGTGGTAGGACTGCGTGTCGAAGTCGGGGCCGGTCACGGGGTAGAGCAGGACCTGCGCCTTGAGCTCGAGCCCGCCGCGGTCCTTGTTCATCTGCGCGAACACCGCGGACATGCACCCGCCGACCGACTCACCGACGACGGCGACGCGGGAGGTGTCGAGACCGTGCTGGGATCCGTTCTCCTGCAACCACTTTCCGACGGCGTAGTTCTGCTCGACCTGGGTGGGGTAGCCCTTCTCCGGCGCCCAGTCGTAGACCGGGAAGACACCGGCCGCGTCGGCCCCGACGGTGAGCTCGCGGAAGAGGCGGTCGTGCGTCTTGTCGTCGCCGAAGACCCAGCCGGCGCCGTGGATGTAGAAGACGACCGGCAGCGGGCCGGTCGCGCCCTTGGGCTTGATGATGCGGGTGCGCACGGTGCCCCACTCGCCCGCGTCGACGTCGACCCACTCCTCGTCGACCTCGGGACGCTCGACGCCCTCACCGCTCTGGAGGTCGCTGAGGATCTTGCGTCCTTCCTCCGGCGGCAGCTCGTAGATGCGCGGGTGCGGGTCGGTGTCCTCGGCGAGCTTCCTGGCCTCGGGCTCGAGATAGGGAGTGGTCGGGGCTGGCAGGTCGGTCGCGTTGCTCATGGCGGGTTTCCTTTCCTCGTATGCCGGTGGCGTGCGTCATCGACGCTACGAACCGCACGAGGCGGTGCCGAGTGCCGCGTACGACACCCTTCGAGGCAATCGCGACACCCGTGCGCGTGCCCTTCCCATGAGGCGCACGTCGACAGGCGCATTGATCCTTATGATCGCCTGGCACCTAAATAAGGATATGCTCATATCCTTATCTATTGACGCTGAGGAAGAGGTTTCCATGGCGGCTCAGGGCGCGACAGACTCCACCCCCGACCTTGCTGTCCGCTGGGAAGATCACATCTGGCGATCATCCCGGACGGCGGTCGCGCTCTCCCGAACCCAGCGAGCAACCATTGGCAAGAGCTACCGTGCCGCGGTGCCGGCTCAGCTCCAGGCTGTCACCATCGCCATCGATCCCGCCATCGCTGCCGAAGCCGACGACGCCCGGGCGCACATCACCAGGTTCGATGCCGAACTTGCTGGCCTGTTCCCCGAAGAGTTCGCCCCTCTCAGCTCGGTGCTGCTTCGCACCGAGTCCGCTTCCTCCTCGCAGATCGAGCACATCACCACCGGCGCGCGCGCTCTCTCGCTTGCCGAGATCGGCCTGGCCAAGCACGGCAGCAACGCCAGCCTGGTCGCTGCCAACGTCGACGCGATGAACCGGGCCCTAGCACTTGCTGACGACGTCACTCCGGACACCATCCTGGCCATCCACGAGGCCCTCATGCGCGGTCAGGACCACGCCGACCCCGGGTCGTTCCGTCATCAGCAGGTCTGGATCGGCGGTACGAGCCACTCACCACACCAGGCAGCCTTCATCCCGCCACATCACGACCGCGTCCGAGCGGCGGTTGATGACCTGTGTCGCTTTACGGAGCGCACCGATCTGCCCCTACTCCCCCAAATTGCCATCGCCCACGCCCAGTTCGAAACGATTCACCCGTTCAATGACGGCAACGGCCGAACCGGACGCGCCCTGGTACACGCCATGCTCAAGAGCGCCGGTGCGACGACACGGACGACTGTGCCGGTGTCGGCCGGCCTCCTGGCCGCTACTGACTCGTACTTCCGGGCGCTGACCGCCTTTCGGGATGGGAACCCCAATCCGATCGTTGCCGAGTTCAGCCGCGCCTCGTTCACGGCCATCGAGAATGGCACTCGGCTGGCCACAGATCTCAGGGCCGTGTACGACGGCTGGTGCGCCGCAGTCACGGCTCGCCGGGACGCGGTCGTCTGGCGAGTGCTGCCATTTCTACTGCGGCAACCATCCGTCACCTCGTCCGTGATCCAGAAACACACGGGAATCTCACAGCCAGCGGCAGACAACGCGCTGCGGCAGCTCCACGACGCTGGCGTTCTGTCCAAGCCAAGGACCGTGGAGGGCAAGGACCGCAAGCGGAACGTGGTTTGGCAGGCCAACGAGGTCCTCCATGCCCTTGACGCCTTCGCACACCGCGCCCGACGGGGGCACCCATGACTGGGTCCTTGGCGATTCAGGGGCGCGCACTGAGACCCCGGCGCGCCCGCTGCTGGGAAGGCGACAACGGACTTGCGTGCTGGTAGGCCCCGCGGTGGCTCTGATACCGCGCAGGGCTTCGGCGTTCACACATGACGTTGCCCAGGTGCATGTGAGCAACCTCAACTGGCAACAGCCTCGATGACGATGTGAGTCACGAGCTGCGCATACCGAGTGTCGGGGTCGAGGTCCGGGTCGAGGATCCCCACCGTCATTCCGGCGGCCCCGGGCCACAGCTGGCGCAGCAGAGCACTCAGCACCTGAGGGGCTACGCCGCCGGGGTCGGGACTGTCGACAGCGGGAAGGAAGCTGGGGTCGATGACATCGACGTCGACGTGCACCCAGTAGCCGTCGAGGTCGCCATCTGTCGTCAGGCCCTGCACTGCCGGCGCCGGGGCGTCGGGACTGTCATTCCACTCGCTGGCCGTCACCACCGCTCGAAGGCGGCTGCGGCTTTCGTCGAGATGCCCGTCGTCGAGCCGGCACCCGATGTGAATGGCATCCCTCGGGTCGACGTAGGGCGCCAGACCGTCGATGTTGCTGATCTGTGAATAGTGCAGGCCGCACGCGGCCGCCAGGTCCTCGCCGGCGAGATTCGCAACGTTTGTCGAGTTGCCCGGGTGGCGGAAGTCGGTGTGTCCATCGATGTGGATTAGCCCGTAGCGGCCCCGCCGCCGCAGATTGAGCGCGACACCCAGCAGCGTCGAGCAGTCTCCGCCCAGCACGAGTAGCCGGTCACCCTGGGTCATCGCATGGCCCAGTCGGTCGGCGAGCCGGGTTGCGTGGTCGATGATCGCTGCCTGATTGCGGACGGTGCCGGGTTGATGCTCGGGGACGTAACGTCCTGCCAGGACCGCCCCACCCTCGCGCCATCCGGTCCTGAGCAGATGCTCGTGCAAACCCACGGCGCGAAGGGCCGCCGGGGCCTTGTCTGCACCCGGCACGCTGCCGACAACAGGCGGCTTGAGGCCTAGGTTGGTCGGCACATCCACGACGACATCCATGTAGTCCATGATCACCGATCGGCGCGACGACCCACCGAACTCGCCGGGCCTCAGTGAGGACCTCTTCAGATTGGTGGTGGGTCAGGAGTGCGCGGCGTTCGCGATCACTGTCGCGCGCCACGATCGTCAGAAGCCGTCGCGGGCCATGTTGGCGAACCGGCTGTAGTGGCCCTGGAAGGCGAGCACCAGGTCCTTGGTCGGACCGTTACGGTGCTTGGCCACGATCACGTCAGCCTCACCTTCGCGACCACTCTCAGGTGACTTGTCGCGGTGAAGGAGGATGACCATATCCGCATCTTGTTCGATCGACCCGCTCTCGCGAAGGTCCGACATCTGGGGGCGCTTATCGGTGCGCTGCTCGGGGCCACGGTTGAGCTGGCTGATCGCGATGACCGGCACCTCGAGCTCCTTGGCGAGCAGCTTGAGCGCGCGCGAGAACTCCGACACCTCCTGCTGGCGCGACTCGACCTTCTTGCCCGAGGACATGAGCTGCAGGTAGTCGATGACGACGAGCTTGAGGTTGTGCTGCTGCTTGAGTCGGCGGCACTTGGCGCGGATCTCCATCAGCGACATGTTCGGCGAATCGTCAATGAACAGCGGCGAGTCCGAGATCTGGCCCATGATGCGCGCAAGCTTCTGCCAGCCCTGGTCGCCGATCGTGCCCTTGCGCAGGTCCTGGAGCTGGATCTGTGCCTCGGCGGACAGGCAGCGCATGGTGATCTCGGAGCGGCTCATCTCGAGCGAGAAGATCGCGGTCGCCTGCTTGTGCTTGATCGCCGCCGCCCGCGCGATGTCGAGTCCCATGGTCGAGTTGTGTGTGGGGACGCGGCCCTCACCGGCGAGGTAGAGGTGCTCGTCGTTGTCGACCTGCACGCACCGCACCGGCACCGACGCGACGGGCCGGATGTCGTGGAACGACCGGTCGTCGTGCGCCACCTTGGGCCGCTCCCCCGACGCCACCAGGTCGGCGGTCGTGACCACCGCGCCTCCGAGGACCGCCCACTGGTGCTCGGCGTCGGCGACGATCACCGAGCCGTCGGAGAACTCGACCTCGAAGCACGGCCGCCCCTCCATCACGGCCGTCGCGGCCGTGACCATGGTCGGCCGACCGGAGGCGTCCAGCAGCAGGTCGCCGACCGCCACCTCGCCCATCGTCGTCCACCCGGTCGGCGTCGGCAGCGGGGTGTCGAGCGCGAGCGCCTTGCCCACGGCGGGACGAGCGGCGAGGACGATCATCTGGCCGGGGTGCAGGCCGTGGGTGAGCTCGTCGAGCTCGATGAACCCGGTGGGCACGCCCAGCATCTCGCCCGGGTCACGCCCGGCCGCGACCTCGATCTCGTTGAGGGTCTCCTCGAGCACGTCGCCGAGCACGACGTAGTCCTCGCCGCCGCGCTTGTCGGCCACGGCGTACACCTCGGCCTGGGCGGCGTTGACGATGTCCTCGACGTCGCCGTTGCCCTGCTGGTAGCCCAGCTGCACGATCCGCGTGCCCGCCTCGACCAGCCGCCGCAGCACCCCACGCT
Source organism: Knoellia koreensis (assembly GCF_013041615.1). Taxonomy (GTDB): domain Bacteria; phylum Actinomycetota; class Actinomycetes; order Actinomycetales; family Dermatophilaceae; genus Pedococcus; species Pedococcus koreensis. The sequence continues at coordinate 108,039 of NZ_JABEPQ010000006.1, read as the reverse complement.
CGCGCACGATCTCGGCGTAGTAGCCGGCATTGGCCGCCGTCGGCACCGCCTGGATCAGCTGGTGCAGGTAGGCCTGACCGCCGACCCGCTGCAGGTCACCGCGCTTGGCGAGCTCGTCGGCGACCGTGATCGCATCGGCCGGCTCGCCACGGGAGTAGAGGTCGAGGATCGCGTCGTAGATCAGCTCGTGCGCCGGCCGGTAGAAGTCGGCGCCCTTGAGCCCCTCGACGACGTCGGCGATCGCATCCTTCGACAGCAGCATGCCGCCGATGACCGACTGCTCCGCGTGGACGTCCTGCGGCGGGACCCGCTCGTCACCCGGAGGCCCGTCACCGGCCGAGCCGAAAGCGCTCGTGCTCAGCTCCGCGAGTGACACCGGCCCTTGACTCCCTGCTCGATCCGCACAAACTGCATCCGTGTAGTTCCCAGTGAACATCACCCCACCGACACGCCTGCGACGAACCCCGGCGCCCCGGCGGATCGTGGCCCGTCCCACGTGGTCGGCCCACGCTAGGACTGGCCCCCGGCACCCCTCAAACCGACGGTGTGGACGAGCTGGGGACAACCTGTGCGCAACGCCCGAACCCCTTGTGCACAGTCCGGGGATAACCCTGTGGATTTCGTGGCCATCCCTGCACCAAACCCGCGCTGACCTGCACCGACGCCCTCCACCGGGTGTGGACCGCAGAAACTTCCGGGCGTGTCTTCACCCGACCCCCAGATGTCCGGGAGGTGACCACGAGGAGACGCAGGTATGCCGCGTGGTGACCACGCGGCATACCTCGCCGATGCGTGGGTATGGCACCCGCGCAAGTCCCACGAACAACGCGACCGGGAGGACATCCATGCCCACGGCCAAGCGAGCCACGAAGAAGACCGCCGCCAAGACCAGCACCGCGAAGAAGGCGACCGCCACGGCAGCCACGAGCACGGCGGCCAGCGCCAACGCACCCGCCATCGAGCCCGCCACCCCGCCGGCCACACCGCCGCAGAGCACCCCCGACACCCTCGGCGCCGGCGGCGAGCTGCACCAGGGCGTCCAGGACGGCGACCGAATGACCACCGCCCAGGGCATCCCCGTCTCCGACAACGAGAACAGCCTGCGCGCCGGCGACCGCGGGCCGACGCTGCTCGAGGACTTCGCGATGCGCGAGAAGATCTTCGCCTTCGACCACGAGCGCATCCCCGAGCGCGTCGTCCACGCCCGCGGCTACGGCGCGCACGGCACCTTCGAGTGCACGAAGGACCTCTCCGACATCACCGCCGCCCACGTCCTCGGCGCGAAGGGTCGCCGGACCGAGGCGTTCGTGCGGTTCTCGACCGTGGCCGGGTCCAAGGGCAGCTTCGACCTGGCCCGCGACGTGCGCGGCTTCGCGGTCAAGCTCTACACCGCGGAGGGCAACTGGGACATCGTCGGCAACAACATCCCGGTCTTCTTCATCCAGGACGCCATCAAGTTCCCCGACCTCGTGCACGCCGTGAAGGAGGAGCCGGACCGCGCCTTCCCGCAGGCCCAGAGCGCCCACGACAACTTCTGGGACTTCGTCGCCCACATGCCCGAGTCGACCCACATGACGCTGTGGCAGATGTCCGACCGGGCGATCCCGCGCTCGTTCCGGTTCATGGACGGGTTCGGGGTGCACACGTTCCGGTTCGTCAACGAGGCGGGCGAGTCGACGTTCGTGAAGTTCCACTGGCGCCCGCTGCTCGGCAAGCAGTCGGTCGTGTGGAACGAGGCCGTCAAGATCAACGGCGCCGACCCCGACTTCCACCGCCGCGACCTGTGGAACGCCATCAACTCCGGCGACCTGCCGCAGTGGGACCTCGCCGTGCAGCTCATCGACGAGAAGACCGCTGACGCGCTGCCGTTCGACATCCTCGACCCGACCAAGATCATCCCCGAGGAGGACGTGCCGCTGCAGGTCGTCGGTCGCCTCACCCTCGACCGGGTCGTCGACAACGACTTCGCCGAGACCGAGCAGGTCGCGTTCTGCACGGCCAACGTCGTGCCCGGTGTCGACTTCACCAACGACCCGCTGCTGCAGGGCCGCAACTTCTCCTACCTCGACACCCAGCTGTCGCGGCTCGGCACGCCCAACTTCACCAAGCTGCCGGTCAACGCGCCCCGCTGCCCGGTCGCCCACTTCCAGCGCGACGGCCAGATGCAGACCGACATCCCGTCCGGCCCGACCAACTACGAGCCCAACGGCCACACCGGCGCCGACCGCGGACCGCGCGCCCAGGACGCGTCGTTCCTCACCTTCCCGCAGGAGGTGCAGGGCGAGAAGCGGCGCATCCGGGCCGAGTCGTTCGCCGACCACTACAGCCAGGCGCGGGTCTTCTGGGAGAGCCAGACGCCGGTCGAGCAGGAGCACATCGTCGACGCCTACGTCTTCGAGCTCAGCAAGTGCGTCGACCCGACCATCCGCCGAGACGTCGTCGCCAACCTGCGCAACGTGCACGAGGACCTCGCCACCCAGGTCGCCGACGGACTGGGGCTCGAGCTGCCCCCGGCGAGCAAGCCGTTCGTGCCGGTGCGCACCGACCTGCCGCCGTCGCCGGCCCTGAGCATGCTGGCCTCACCCCCGGACACGTTCGAGGGGCGCCGGCTGGGCCTGCTCGTCACCGACGGCACCGACGCAGCAGTGGTCAAGGCCGTCCAGAAGGCGTTCGAGGCGGCCAAGGCGACCGTCACGATCATCGCCCCCAAGGTCGGCGGCGTCACCCTCAGCGACGGCAAGAAGCTGCCCGCCGACGAGCTGCTCAAGGGCGCCCCCTCGGTGCTCTTCGACGCGGTCGCAGTCGTGCCGTCGGCCGACGGTGCAGTCGAGCTGGCCAAGGACCCCGCGGCCAAGGACTTCGTCAATGACGCGTTCAACCACTACAAGTTCATCGGTGTCGGCGCCGACGCGCTCCCCCTCTTCGAGGAGGCCGGCGTCCCCGTCGAGGGCGACCCCGCGAGCCCGCAGCTCACCGCCAAGTCCGCCAAGGACTTCGTGAAAGCCGTTGCAGCACTGCGTTACTGGGACCGCGACCTCACCAGCTAGGACCTCGGGCGCCGACCCGGCCACGCCGTGACCGTGAGGTATGCCGCGAGGTCAGCTCGCGGCATACCTCGCCTGGGCGCGGGCGCGCGCCTTGGCGGCCTCGACCTCGCGGTCCTTGGGCGGGGCGCTCGTGGTGAGGTGGTCGAGCAGGTGCTGCGTGGCGTGCGCGACGGCCTCGACCGCCTCGTCGAACGCCTCCTGGTTGGCATGGCTCGGCTTGGTCGAACCGCTCACCTTGCGCACGTACTGCAGCGCGGCCGCCCGCACCTCGTCGGTCGTGGCGGGCGGCTCGAAGTTGTGGAGCTGGCGGATGTTTCGGCACATGCCTGCCAGCGTACGTCCGCCGGCCGACCCCTGTCGGTGGTCGCTGGTTGCCTGAACGGGTGCTGCTCCACGCCGACGCCGATGCCTTCTTCGCCTCCGTCGAGGAACGCGACGACCCGAGCCTGCGCGGCACGCCGTTCGTCGTGGGCGACCCCGTGGTCGCCTGCGCGTCCTACCCCGCCCGCGCGCTCGGCATCCACGCCGGTATGCCGCTGGGCCGGGTCCGCGCCCGCTGGCCCGACGTGCGCGTGGTCGGGTTCCGCGAGGGCGTGCACGAGCAGGCGAGCGAGGCGTTGTTCGGGTTGTTCCGCGAGCTGACGCCGCTGGTCGAACCGGGGTCGATGGAAGAGGCGTTCCTCGACGTGTCGGCTGTGGCCGGTGACGCGCCGACGGCGGGTGGCGTCGCGGCCAGGCTGCGGGCCCGCTGCCGCACCGACGTCGGGCTGCCGGTCAGCGTCGGTGTCGGACGCACCAAGCTGATGGCCAAGCTCGCCAGCCGCCGTGCCAAGCCCGACGGTTTGCACGTCATCGCCCCCGCCGACGAGCCCGGCGTGCGGAATGCGTTGCGGCTGGAGGAGATCTGGGGTGTCGGGCCACGCACCCAGGCACGGCTGCGCGAGGCCGGGCTAGCCGACCTCGTCGCCGTGCGGTCGGTGTCGCGCGAGGGGCTCGAGGACATCCTCGGCCGCACCATGGGGCGGCTCCTGCACGACATCGCCCACGGCCGCGAGAGCAGCACCGTCGTGCTGCCCAAGCCCCGGCTGTCGGTCAACCGCACCCGCACCATCTCCCCACCCAGCCGCTCCCGCAGCCGGGTCGAGGCGGTACTCGCCGACTGCATCGAGCGTGCCTGCGGCGTCTTGGCCGACGACCCGCGCGTCCCCACCCGCGTCGACCTGGTGCTGCGGTACGACGACGGGGTCGAGCTGCTCGTCCACCGGCCGCTCGACCTGCCCGGTCCGGCACCGACGCCGGCCACGATCACCGGTGAGCTGGCCCCGATGCTGGCGGCCACGGCATACGAGGAGGACGGGCGCGGGGTCGCCCTGGTGGGCGTCACCGCCCACCTACCCCGCGCGCGGGAATGACTTTCCGGTGCCATGTCGAAAACTCGGTTGCCGTTTCGTCGCCTGAGTAGACAGACTCGCTGGCATGTCGCAGCGATGAGTTCCGAGACCGACACCGGTCTGACCGTTCGAACCCGCCGACCTCCCGAAGGACCCACCACCATGCCATCCCTGACCGAAAGCCCACGCGTGCCCGACGCCCCAGCAGCCCCCGCCCTCAACACGACGCTGGTGCTGCGCATCCTCGTGCTGTCGACCTTCGTCGTGATCCTCAACGAGACGATCATGGTCAACGCGATCCCCCGCCTCATGCGCGACTTCGCCGTCCCGGCGACCAGCGCCCAGTGGCTGTCGACCGCGTTCATGCTGACCATGGCCGTGGTCATCCCCGCGACCGGCTGGTTCCTCCAGCGGGTGCGCACCCGCACCGCCTACGCCCTCGCCATGGGGCTCTTCCTCGCCGGCACCGCACTCGCCACCGTCGCGCCGACCTTCTCGGTGCTGCTCGCCGCACGCGTCATCCAGGCCAGCGGCACCGCCGTGATGATGCCGCTGCTCATGACCACCCTCATGACCATCGTGGCCCCGCAGGACCGCGGCAAGGTCATGGGCAACGTCATGCTCGCCATGTCCGTGGCGCCCGCGCTCGGGCCGGCGGTCTCCGGCCTGCTGCTCCAGCTCGGGTCGTGGCGGCTCATCTTCGCCGTCGTGCTGCCCATCGCCGGCGTGACCGCGGTGCTCGGGCTGCGCGAGCTCGTCGACATCGGCGAGCCGAGCGCCACCCGCATCGACGTCACCAGCGTGGTGCTGTCGGCCGTCGGGTTCGGCGCGCTCGTCTACGGCCTGTCGGGTCTCGGCGAGGGGTCGCGGGCGACCCACACCGTCCCTCCGGCCGTGACCACCGCGATCGGTGTCGTGGCGCTGGCCGCGTTCGTGCTGCGGCAGCTGTCGCTCCAGCGCACCGGTTCGCCGCTGCTCGACCTGCGCACGCTGAAGTTCGGCTCGTTCACCCTCGCGCTGGCGCTCATGTGCACCGCCTTCATGGCGATGATGGGCGCGATGATCCTGCTGCCGCTCTACCTGCAGGACGTGCTCGAGCTGTCGACGCTCCAGACCGGGCTGCTGCTCATGCCGGGTGGGCTCGCGATGGGTCTGCTCGGGCCGGTCGTCGGCCACGCCTACGACAAGGTCGGTGCGCGCACGCTGGTCGTGCCCGGGTCGGTCGTCATGCTCGCGACCCTGGCCCTGCTCACCCGGGTGACGCCGCAGACCTCTCCGTGGCTGGTGCTCGCCGACCACGTGGTGCTGATGGTGTCGCTGGCCATGGTGTTCACCCCCGTGTTCACCTCCGGCCTGTCGGTGCTGCCGCCGCACCTCTACGCCCACGGCTCGGCCATCCTCGGCTCGCTCCAGCAGGTGGCAGCCGCCGCCGGCACCGCGGTCGTCGTCAGCGTCATGGCCGGCCGGGCTGCCAGCTCGGCCGCATCGGGCGCCTCACCGGTTGCGGCGCTGAGCGACGGCATCCAGTGGGGCTTCGGGGTCGGTGCGGTCCTGGCGGTGGTCATGGTGGCCATCGCGTGGACCATCAAGACCCCGCAGGTCGACCCGGCCGGTGCGCATGGTGCGCCCGCCGCCGAGCCGGGCGAGGCCCTCGAGCCCGCGCCCGAGCCCGCGCTCGACTGACCTGTCGCATCGGCCGGACCAACACCCGCGCCTGATCTCGACCACCTGCGCTGCCATGACAGCGCGGACCGGCGAGATCAGCGCGGGTGTTGCATGTGAAGGGGCGGTAACGGGTGGGCCATGCTGGCTTCTGTGACGCACCCCCTCGTGGCGACCATCCGGTCCACCCTGGCCGAGCATGGCGACCCCGACCGCGCCGGGGCCCAGCAGGCCTACATGAAGTCGACCATGCCCTACCGCGGCATCACCTCACCCGAGCTCAAGGCACTGTTGCGGCCCGTGCTCGCCGACCCGGCGCTGCGCATCGAGGACCGGGAGGAGTGGGAGGAAGCGGTGCGTGACCTCTGGGACGGCGCCGCCTTCCGCGAGGACAGGTATGCCGCGACGGCGCTCACGGGGCACCGCGCCTACCGCTCGTGGCAGGACCCCGAGCTGCTCCCGCTCTACCGGCACCTCGTGGTGACTGGCGCCTGGTGGGACCACGTGGACGAGGTCGCCAGCAACCGGGTGGGCCCGATCCTGTTGTCCCACAATGAAACCGTTGAGCCGGTCATCCGTGCCTGGGCCGCCGACGACGACCTGTGGCTGCGCCGCACCGCCGTCATCAGCCAGCTCACGTTCAAGACCAACACCGACACCGACCTGCTGCGCGAGACCATCGAGGCCAACCTCGACGACACCAGCTTCTGGCTGCGCAAGGCGATCGGGTGGGCGCTGCGGCAGTACGCCCGCACGGACCCGGACTGGGTGCGCGCGTTCGTCGCCGAGCACGAGGGCCGGCTGAGTGGGCTCAGTCGACGCGAGGCCCTGAAACACCTCTGACCACGGCCGCTGCCACCGCGAGCGCCAGCGCGCTGGCGGCCGCCGCGACGAGGAAGGTCGCGGCGAGGTGCCCGGCATCGGACAGCGACCCCGCCACGGCCGCGCCAACCGACGACCCCACGAGGAACGCCGAGATCAGCCACGCGAACGCCTCCGACGTCGTGCCAAGCGGGGCGAGGCGGTCGACCAGCTGGAAGACGCAGGTCAGCACCGGCGGCAGCCCCAGACCGCTGGCGATGGTGAGCGCCCCCATGAGCCACGCGTTGGCCGGAGTCAGCGACAACGCGGCATACGTCACGACCAGCACGGCCAGCCCGAGCAGAAGGTCACGCCGCGGGTCACGGTGGGGAGCGCGCGGGCTGTAGCTGACCCCGCCGATGAGGGCGCCGAACGCGTTGGCGGCGACCAGCCAGGGTGCGAGCCCACGCCCGCCGTTCGCCTCGGCCCACGCGACGAGCGCCACTGCCGGGACGCCGATCGTGATGCCCACCAACAGGATCGACGCGTAGAGGACGACGAGACGGCGCGAGCGCAACGGCCCCAGCCAGTGCCGGTCGTCGTGCACCGCCGGGCGCCACTGGGTCGATGCGCGGGACGTCGTGAACCACCACGCTCCAGCCAGGCCGACGACCGCAGCGGCGACGAGCCCGCCACCCGCGCCAGTCAGCTGGGCGGCGAGGACCACGAGCGGGCCAAGGACGAAGATCAGCTCCTGGGCCGCCGCGTCGAGGGCGAACGCGGCCGGCACCTGGCGCGGCAGCAGCACCGACGGCCACAGGGTGCGCAGCGCCGGCTCGAGCGGTGGGGTGGCGAGCCCGGCGACGAGGGCGACGGGGAGGGCGGCCACCGTCGGCGTCCACGGCAGGAGGGCGAGCGCCAACGAGGAGACGACCGCGCCCGCGACGAGCGGAACCCGTTGTCCCCGAAGGTCCATCGCGCGTGACAGGGCCGGCCCGCCGAGGCAGCAGCCGAGCGAGTATGCGGCGGTGAGCAGGCCAGCGCGACCGAAGCCCTCGCCGCTGTCACGGGCGAAGAGAACCAGCGCGAGCGGCACCATCCCGTTGGGCAGGCGACCGGCGAGCGCGGAGAACAGCAGGCGGGCGACCTGGGGTCGGCGCAGCAGGGCGCCGGGAGTGACAGGGGCCGGACCGACGGACTCGGCTGCGGGTTCGGCGGCGGGCTCAGTCACCGAAGGGCCAGCCGACGCGCATGCCCTTCGTGGCACCCGGCTCGATGTAGTGCTCGGTGCCGAACATCATCGCGAACACGTCTTCGGGCACGCCCAGCATGCCCTCGATGTCGGTCGCCTGGCTGCGGTGCGCCTCCAGCGCCGCCCGGCGCTGGGCGATGTAGCCACTGACGTCGACCTGCCAGGTGATGTCGGCCTCCGGTGTGCCCAAAGGGTTTCCGTCGTCCATCGGCTGGTCCGGGTCGAAGGCCTCGTTGGCCTGCCCTGCCGCGACCGCGGCCTGGTAGGCGCGGCGGACGGCGTCGCGGTTCATCGTCGACTCGAGCAGGCGCGGCCGGCGGGCGGCCAGCTCGGCGGCCCGGTGGACGACGGCGTGCACCTTGACGTGGTCCGGGTGGCCGTAGCCGCCGTGCGAGTCGTAGCCGACCAGGACGTCGGCGTCCTCCTCGTCGAGGATGTCCGCCAGTCGGCGGGCTGCCTCGTCGACGTCGGCGCCGTGGAACGCACCGTCCACGGTGTTCTGCTCCCAGCCGGTCATGCCGGAGTCGGAGTAGCCGAGCCACGCGATCCGCTGCACGCCGAGCGCGTCTGCGGAGGCCTGAGCCTCGCGGCGCCGCCAGTCGACCAAGGTCTCGCCGTCGGGCAGGCCTGCGGCCGGCAGCTCACCGTGCTCGCCACCCGTCGCGAAGACGGTCACCACCCGGTTGCCCTCGGCCACGGCCCGCGCCATGGCACCGGCGGTCTGCGACGCCTCGTCGTCCGGGTGGGCATGCAGGAACACGATGGTCGTCACGGCGAGCCATCATGCCAACCCCGGGCGACACCCCACGACCCGCATTGACCTCCACAGCGATGGGGCGGTCCCCGCCGGGAGCCCACATCGGCGGACTACGGCCCCGAGTCGTCGCGCACGGCGGCCGGACTACGGTGACGTGGTGGTCTCGAGAGCGGAGCCGTCACAGGCGCGGGCGATCCTGCGGCTGGCCGTGCCGGCCTTCCTCGCGCTCGTCGCCGAGCCGCTGTTCCTGCTGGCCGACACCGCGATCGTCGGCCACCTCGGCACGGCGCAGCTCGCCGGTCTCGGGGTCGCCAGCGCCACCCTGATCACCGCGGCCAACATCTTCGTCTTCCTGGCCTACGGCACCACCTCGATCGTCGCCCGCCAGGTCGGCGCGGGCAGCGAGCGCGGGGCACTCGAGGCCGGCATCGACGGCACGTGGCTCGCCATCGGGCTGGGAGCGGTGACCGCGGCCGTCGTCGCGCTGGCCGCCGAACCCCTGTGCCGCGTCTTCGGCGCCTCCGACGCCGCCATCGGGTATGCCGTGACGTACCTGCGGATCTCCGCCCTCGGCATACCCGCCATGCTCGTCGCGCTGGCAGCCAACGGTGTCCTGCGCGGGCTTCAGGACACCCGCACGCCGCTCGTCGCGTCGATCGCCGGGTTCGGCTCCAACGTCGTCCTCAACCTGGTCTTCGTCTACGGGTTCGGCTGGGGCATAGCGGGATCCGCGTGGGGCACCGTCATCGCCCAGACCGGCATGGCGACCGGCCTCGTGGTCGTCCTGGTCGCGCACGCACGCCGGGCGGGCGCGAGTCTTCACCCCCATCCGGGACGGGTCCTCGCGGCCGGGCTCACCGGCATACCCCTGCTCGTGCGCACCCTCGCGCTGCGCGCGATCCTGCTCGTCACGACATGGGTCGCGGCCGGGCTCGGCGATGTGCCGCTGGCCGCGCACCAGGTGGCGATGACGGTGTGGAGCTTCCTCGCCTTCGCGCTCGACGCCCTTGCCATCGCCGCGCAGGCGTTGACCGGCAAGGCACTCGGTGCCGGTGACGTCGAGGGGGCGCGGGCAGCGACGGGTCTGATGGTGCGCTGGGGCGTGTGGGGTGGCGCGGCGTTGGGGGTGCTGGTGCTGGTGGCGCACACGCTGCTGCCCGGGCTGTTCACCGGCGACGAGGCGGTGCGTGCCGCGTTGGCCGCGGCGCTCGTAGTCGTCGCGGTCGGGCAACCGCTCGCGGGGTACGTGTTCGTCGTCGACGGCGTCCTCATCGGTGCCGGCGACGGCGCCTGGCTGGCCAAGGCGATGGCTGCGACGCTGGTGCTCTACCTGCCGCTGGTGCTCGCCGTCCACGCTGCCGGTGACCGGCTTCTGTCGCGCGGCGCGCCGGCCGCGCTGGCGGTGTTGTGGCTGGCCTTCACCGCGTTCATGGCGATCCGGGCGGTCTTCTTCTGGCGCCGCATCCGGGGCGACCGGTGGGCCGTCGCCGGTGCCACCCGCTGAGCCGACCTGTTCGTTACCCGGTCCTCACGCCTGCGACACCCGGGTGGCGGCTGCCCGCCGCGGGTCGCCGGCCGCGCCCAGTGAGCCGTCGCCGTCCACCCACGCGGCACCCACCCCACCGAAGAACATCGACAGCGGCCCATGCGAGTACGTCGGCAGCCCCAGCTCGGCAGCCGCCGCCACGATCGCCTCGTCGTCCTCGTGGTCGACGCGCACAGAGTCACCGTCGAGGATCCGCACGTGCGCCCGAGGCGCATCGATGGCGTCGCCGATTCCCATGCCCAGCAACGCATTCCGTCCGACCACCTGCATGAGGGCCGTGGTGATCCGGTCGGCTCCGGGGCTGCCCACCGCCAGCGCAGAGCCGTCGTCGCGTCGCCCCACCGAGGGCGCCATGTTCGACGCGAGCCGGGTGCCCGGGGTGAGCGCGTGCAGGCCCAGCCGGTTGAGCTCGGGTTCGCCCAGGCAGTTGTTGAGCATCATCCCCGTGCCGGGCACGGTCGCCCCCGAGCCATACCCACTCGAGGCCGTGATCGCGCACACCGTGCCGTCGGAGTCCGCCGCTGAGACATGCGCGGTCGACGACGACGTCGGCAACGCGGCGAGCCCGTGCCGCTCGACCTGCTCCAGCAGCGCGTAACCGTCCTCCTCGAGGTCCGTGGACAGGTCGTGCACCCGTGCCCGGTAGGTCAGCACCCGGCGCTGCACGTCGATCACGCGCACCCAGTCCCACTCGCCACCACCGCGCCCGTCCGCGCCGGCCAGCTCGCGCAGCATCACCGCCAGCATCGGTCCGCCCACCGACGGGGGCGGGTTGGTCGCGATGTCCCAGTCACCGATCGAGAGCCGCACCGGTGCACGCACGACCGCCCGGTATGCCGCGAGGTCGGCCTCGGTGAGCAGCCCGCCTCGGGCGTCGCTGTCTGCGGCGATCCGTGCGGCCAGCTCCCCGGTGTAGAGGGAACGGGCGCCCTGGGCGCCGATCTGCTCGAGCGTGAGGGCCAGGTCGGGGTTGGTCGCGATGTCACCGGCCTGCAGCGCCGACCCGTCCGCACGGCGCACCAGCGGGCCGGTGTTCGGGTCCCAGCCGAAGACCGAATCACCAGTCAGGGCAAGGTAGCTCGCGGCCGCGCCACCGATGGCGTAACCGCCCCGCGCCGCCGCCACGCTCGGCGCCAGCACGTCGGTCCACGCGGCCGAGCCGTGCCGGTCGTGGGCGACGCCCAGGGCCGCGAAGGCGCCGGGTGTCGCGACCGAGCCGTGGCCGGCATACAACGTCAGGCCGCCACCGTAGGTGGTGGTGATCTCGCGCAGGCCCTGGCCGAAGCGTTCGCGCGGCAGCCCGCGGCCCGGCATCTCGACGTTGCCGTCGACGACCTCCGGGTCAGCGCCGGCAGGCCAGATCGTGACGAACGCCCCGCCGAGGGGTGACACGATCCCCGGCTCGGTCGTCATGGCCGCGACGATGGCTGCGATGGCCGCGTCGACGGCGTTGCCCCCGGCCGCCGCGGCCGACATGCCGGCGTCGGCCGACGCCGGTCCCGTCGCTGCCACCGCCACCCGCCGCGTCATGCGCCGATTGTGTCGCACAACGCCGGGCCGTGCCCCACACTGCTCCCATGGACGCCGAGGCGCTGCGCGCCGCCCAACGACCACTCAAGGAGCTGTACCGCGCCGACCCCGCGGCGGCACGAACCCCCATCGCGGCCCGCGCCGCCTTCTCCGACCCGGGCGTCACGGCGACCGTCGAGGGTTTCGCCGGGCCGGTCCGCGCGGGCCTGCACCGCGCCACCGGCGGCGACGGCAACGACGCCTGCTCCGGCGACCTGCTGCTCGAGGCCCTGCTCGCGTGCGCCGGGGTCACCCTGCGCAGCGTGGCCACCGCGATGCGGCTCGACGTCCGCGGGGCCGAGCTGACGGCGCAGGGGTGGTTCGACGCCCGGGGCACCCTGGGCGTCGACCCGGACACGCCCGTCGGCGTCGACGGCGTCGAGGTCACCGCAGTGCTCGACACCGACGCGACCGACGAGCAGCTCGCGCGTCTTGCCGCGATGACCGAGCGCTACTGCGTGGTCGGCCAGAGCCTGGCAACGCCGCCCACGATCGTCGTCACCCGCTCCTGACCCGACCTCAGCTTTTCCGCGTCATGCGCGAACCTTGAGGTTCACTCGCCCTACTAGGGCGAGTGAACCCGCAGTTTCCCGCTCCACGCGGAAAAGCTGTGACTCCTGGGGCGGGGCGGGGGCGGCTACTTGGTGGTGAGGCGCAGCGCGAAGTCGGCGGACTTGCCCTCACCGGAGACGGTCATGCCGAGCGAGGAGAACTGGCCGAGGTTCTTGCTGACCTCCGCCGGGATCTCGTCCTTGAACGCCGCCAGCACACCCGCGATGTCGACGTAGGCCGCGACGCGCGAGTTGCCGGGGTCCTTCAGGGCGTCCTTGAAGCCCTTGCTGTCGCCGAGGCCGTGGTTGCTGGTGAGCTCGCTGGCCCAGTTGTCGGACAGCGCGACCGCGGTGTCCTTGTCGGCTCCCTTGAGCGTGAGGCCACCGGCGCCCATGCCCTGGCCGGCCGCGTCGCTCAGCTTCTGCAGCACCGCCTTGTCGCCGTCGGTGACCAGGCCGACCTTGATCTCGCTGTTGTCCGCGCCCATGCCGCCGAACGCGATCGAGAACTTCGACCCCAGCGCCTTGACGACGTCGTCCGGGATGGAGATGCCCAGCTCCTGCTCGGCCTGCGCCACCCCGTCGGTGAACTGCTGCTCGCCGGCCGTCTCCTTGATCATCGACTCCAGCTGCGGCCACGCCGTCTTCAGCTGCTCACCGGCGTTGGCGACGGTGACTGCCGCGAGGGTGCCCTTGGGCAGCTCGGCGATGGACCCGGCATTCGCCGAGCCGACGAACGAGACCTTCGCGTCGTTGACGCGACCGGCGAGCTCGAGGTTCGGGCCGTCGAACCGCAGCGCCATCGCCGTGCGACCGGAGTTGGTGCCGTTCGCGCCAAGCCCGAACTGGTTGAGCATCCCCGGCACCGACTTCTGCACGCTGCCGAGCAGCTCGGCCGCCTTGGCGGTGTCGCTCCAGGCGGTGACGATGCCGGTCTCGCCGAGGTCGCCGAGGTCAGTCTTGAAGTTCTCGGAGTCGGCGAGCGTCGCCTTCTGGGTCGCCGACACGAACGCGTCGAGCTGCTCCTTCTTCTCGGCACACAGTGCGAAGTCCTCGACGACGCGGCACTGCCCACCGTCCATCGACTTGGCCAGCTTGGGCAGGCTCTTCTCGGCCTCACCCTTGTCCTTGACCGCCAGCGCCACGACGGGGATCGGGTCCTGCCCGTTCGCTCCCGGGATCGCGCCGAACGCGGCCCGCTCACCCAGCCACGGCTCGACGTCCTTGGCGTAGTCGACGTCCTTCAGGCCACCTGCGTCCTTGATCGCGTCGAACACGACCTTGCGCAGGTCGGAGTCCTCCTTGACCTTGGCCTGGGCGTCGGGGAACTTGCGGATGAACCGGATCGCGTCGATCTTCTGCCCCGCGGACGGGTCGAGGTCGACCTTGCCGAACGCGAACGTGGTCGACGGGAACACCGACTCCGGCTGGGCGCCCCCACCGCTCAGGGCGGAGTATGCCGCGATGGCGCCACCGCCGCCGAGCAGCGCCACCGCCGCGACGGCGCCGGTGATGATCGCGGTCTTGCGTCCCTTGGGCTTGGCCGTCTCGGGCTGCCCGTCGGCCAGCGCCCCCTCGGGCAGCGGGCTCTGGGGCTGCGTCGGCGGCTCGGGCTGGGCAGGGTCGAACGGGTTGCTGGGCGTGCTCATGCGGGTTCCCCCCAAGGAATGTGCTGGTACGAGAGCCGGAATCGACGGTTGCGCTCCGACGCGGCCAGTGTAGGTGGGACCGCGGGATGCCCGAGACCGAGTTCGCCGACCCCACGCCGGATCGTTACCCGCCGTACCCGCCGAGCCGGCCACACGGCATACGAACGAACCTCCTGGTGCTCGGGCCCTGCGCCGTCAGGTGCAGGTCAGCGTTGGCGCACCCCACGAACCATGGTCGGCGCCGTTGCCGTCGCCGCCGTCCCCGACGGTGAGCGTCAACACTTGCGCCCCGGTGACGTCGACGTCGAGGGTGCGGACAGCGTCACGGCGGGTCAGAACGGGAGTGGTCACCGCGTCGTGGCCATCGGCTCCCACCGTGAAGGTGACGCTGCCGCCGTCGATCTCGTCGTCGATGCCCACCGACGCCGTGAAGCGGGTGCACGCGCCGCCCAGATAGACCTTGACGACACTCACGGCGTTGGTTCCGAGCCCCTTGGCGAACGTGGTGCCACGGATGGAGATGGTGCTTCCATCACCGGCCGCTGCCTCGCCGTTGCTCTGGTCGCGTTCAACCGGGCCCCAGCCGTTGGTCGCGGACATGAACGGCAGATCGCTGACCGCCACCTCACCGGGTCCCGGGGCCGGCGGCACCCCACCCACGATGCGCGTGTCCTCGACCGTGACGCTGCGTCCTGCCTGGATGGCGGTTATCGCGGCGGTCAGGGCGGCCGGATCGGCGATCTTCGCCGGGGCCGTGACCCGCCAGGTGAAGGTGGCTGACGACCCCGGCGACAGTTGGGCCACGCTCGCTGGTTCCACTCTGCCGACGGTCCATCCAGCGGGCGCGGTCAACCGGGCTGAGATGTCACGGGCGGAGGGCCGGTCCGCCGGGATGGAGGCGGTCGCCCTGACGGTGAACGTGGCACCCTCTCGGGTGGTCGACGGGGCAGTCATCGACACAGCCACGCCGGGCGCCGCAGGCATGGCGTACTTCGCGGCGGAGTACCGCGGGCTGTCGTTCATGCCCACCCGCAACGACGACGTGTGGCTGCCGTAGCTGGTCAGCGCCACCTTCCCCAGGCCACCCGTCGAGCCGTCGAGGTTCCACACGGCGATCGCGATGGTGTTGGCCCCGTTGGGGTTGAGGATGCCGACCGGGACCGGGAAGGATCGCTGCGGCCCCACGTCGTTGAGGTAGTTGCCGACCTGCCATCCGTTGACGAAGATCTGCGCGCGGTACCGACGCGAGGGATCGTCCGTGATGGTGACACCCACCGAGGTGTCCTGGTCCTTGGGCAGGTCCAGGGCCGCGGTGGTGCGGTACCACGTCACGCCCGGGCGGGGGTCCGCGGCGGGCAGCGTGACCGGGGACCAGTCCTGGTCAGGGAACCCGGGCAGCGACCAGCCGGCTCGCTCGCCGTAGAGGCCGCCGTTGGCCAGCGGTCCGCGCACCGTGTCGAACAGATCCTCGCCACCGCGAACGCCCTGCAGCCGCCACGTCGTGCGGGTGAGCGGTGAGCCAAGCAGGTAGGCACTGGTGAGCCCGCGCGCAGTCTTGTTCTCGTTGCTGGAGTTGTAGTCGTTGTTGTGGCCCATGTTGACGGTCAGGACCGACACGACGTTGTCGCCGCTGCCGCGCACGAGCGCCTTGGGGAAGGTGATGTCGGCGCTGCCAGTGCGGTAGCTCCCGAGGAACGTCCCGTTGAGCCATACCGAGAACGCTTGCGGGGACTTCCCGGAGTGCACGTCACCGGTCGCCCCGCCCGAGATCGACTCGAGGTGGATGCCTGTCTCCTTGCCCGTGGACTGGAAGCGTCCCCGGTACCAGGTGTTCCCCGTGTGGAAGCCGTAGTCGTCCGCGTACAGGACGGGTAGCTCACCCGCACCGCTGACGCTCTGCGTCGTCGTCTTCGTCGCGGTGACCCAGCGGGAGTCGTCGAAGTCGTATGCCGCCTCCGGCGACTCAGCGCTGCGTCGCCAGCCGCTCAGCTCGGGCAGCGTCACAGCCCGGCGCACCGGGATGGCGCCGGTGAGACTTCCGGTCGGGGTCCGCTGGACCTTGACTGCCTTGCCGTTCCACGTGACCGAGGTCGCGTCGGCCCATACCTCGATGCCCGCGGTGTCGTCGTTGTCTCCGGAGAGGACGGCGGTGCCATCCACCAGCTCGGCGGTGCGCAGCAGCGCGGTGCCGCGAACGATGACTGGGGAGTCGCCTGCCTCGAGGCGCCAGAACGTCTTGGCCGTCGCCTTGTCGGTGAGCAGGAGCTGCAACGGCCGGGCGGAACCGCCGCCCGTGATGGTGACCCGGGCGATGCCGCCATGGGTGTAGTTGAGGCGCAAGTCGCCCCGTGTGGCGTCCCAGGTGCTCGTGACGCCTCCGGCATCCACGGTGACGGTGGGGCGCGACGCGAACCGCAGCACGGTTTCGCCGTCGGTGCCCTTCTCGCCGTAGAGCACCGCGAGGTCATGGTCGCCGATCTTGGCGTCGGTCAACAGCTCCGAGGTCGAGTACTGGAGCCGCTGCGATTGGAGGACGTAGTTGGCGAGGAGGATGTCGGAGTCGCGCCCAAGCAGCGTGATGTCGGTGCCGGCCTGCTGCGGCACCCGCGGGTAGAGCTGCGTGGCATCGGCGGCACTGGGCACGTCGATCGCGTCGACGGGCACATAGGTGTCACTCGAGCCCTCACCCCTGGTGCCGGTGACGACGATCTCCAGCGTGTGCTCGCCGGCGCTCAGCCCGGCCGTGCTGAAGAGGACCTTCTGCCCGGAGGGCGAGCCGGCCGTGTCGACCGTGGCCACCTTGGCACCATCGATCAGCACGTCGGCCGTCCCGTGGTTGCTGGCCAGGGTGCCGATCCAGCGCACCGCGGTGCCGGTGAAGGTCACCTTGACCCGGTCACCCGCCACCCGGGAGAACGACTCGGTCTTGCGGTAGTTGTCCTGGGTGTAGGACTGGTCGGCCACGTGCTCCCAGGCGCCTGTGTAGCTGAGAGCCGGGTCGGCGTCGTCCCAGGTGTAGGTCACCTGGTCCACCGGCTTGGCGGCCAGGTCCAGCGACAAGGTCGTGCTGTCCGTGGACGTGGCGGTCGAGTCGCGGTGCCGCAGCGTGTGGAACTGGGCCCCGGTCTCGGGGTTGACCCGGGCCGTGTCGACGATGGCCTGGTTGCCGGTCTCGGCCAGCATGGGCTTGGTGTCGCGCAGGTCCTTGGCAGCTTGGACGAGGTAGCCGATGAGTTTGTTCTCGTAGTACTTCGGGTCGAGCTGGCGGGTCTCGCGGATGGCGGCGCCGTAGTCGTAGGACGTGTAGCCCTCGGGCCGGCCGAGCCAGCCCCAGTTGGTGCCGCCGAAGAGCATGTAGATGTTCTGGGTCGTGGCGCCCACGGCGATGTTCTGCTTGTAGAAGACGTTGGCGAACTGGTCGTTGATCAGCTGGGCGCACTTGTCGAAGCCCGGCCCGCCCCAAGGGTCGAACGCGCCGCCCTGGAACTCGATGGTCGAGAGGGGCTTGGTGGACGGCCAGCCGCTGGAGATGTTCGGCACCGGGCGCCACGCGGTCGGGTTGGAGCAGTTGAAGCCCTGCGGGTAGGAGTCGACGCCGTCGACGTCGAGGGCTCCGTCGCCGCTGTTGAAGATGCCGTTGTGGTTGCCGATGATCGGGACGGTGATGCCGTCGACCTTGGCCTTGTCGCGCAGGTGGGCCATGTACGTGCGACCTTCGGCCGAGCCGTTGTAGTACTCGTTCTCGGCCTGGTATGCGATGACCGACCCGGTGCCGTTGGTGATCTGGTGGCGGGCGATGATCTTGTCCACCTGCGTCATCCACTCGTCCTGGTACCGCAGGTAGTCCGGGTCGGCGCTGCGGTTCTTGCCCTTGGTGACGGACATCCACCCGGGCAGACCGCCGCCGTCCACCTCGGCGTTGATGTATGCCGGGGGGCGGGCGATGACGTACAGCCCCGCCTGCTCGGCGTAGTCGAGGAGCTTGTCGAGGTCACGCACACCGGTGAAGTCGTAGACACCCTGCTTCGGGGAGTGGTAGCCCCAGTCGAAGTAGAGGCTCACGGAGTTGAAGCCCGCTGCCTTCATCTTCTGGAAGGTGTCGAGCCACAGGTCCGGGCTCGGCTGCCGGAAGTAGTGGTACTCCCCGGACCACAGGTACGTCCGCTTCCCGTCGATCATGAACGACGAGCCGTCATAGGTGACCTTCGCGACGCTCGACGTGACAGTCGCCGCCCGCGCGGGTGACACCTTCGCCGGCGCCTGCGCGAATGCGGGTGCCGCTGAGGCGGCCGAGGCACCCGTCCCGATGGCCAGGGCCACCGTCAGGAGTGCCCCGAGCCGCGCGGCCTTGCCGCGGATACGGGACCGGCGCTCAACATCCGAGCCGGCACCCCCTGACGTGCTCCGGAACCGATGTCCCTGGACCCCACCCGGCATGGCCACTCCCCGTGCGTCGGCGCCTCGGCAGCTCCCGCGGCGCAGCTGACTGGATGAGCGGAACGTACAACCGGATGATCATGCGTGGGGTTCTGGTCTCGATTCCGCGCAGAAACGCGCAGAAAAACTGCACACTTGCCGCCCTTGCGAGCCCGAGCCGGCCGCGCGGCATACGCACGACGAACGCCCGGCCCCACGAAGGGGACCGGGCGTTCGAAACGATGCAGTCGTCAGCCGGCGACCACGTCGAGCTTGACCGTCGCCTGCACCTCGGGGTGCAGCCGGACGAGCGCCTCGTGGGTGCCCACGACCTTGATCGGCGTGGTGATCTCGATCTTGCGCTTGTCGAGCTCGGGGCCACCGGCGGCCTTGACGGCCTCGGCGACGTCGGCGGTCGAGACCGCACCGAACAGGCGACCGGAGTCACCCGCGTGGGCGACGACCTTGACGGTGCCGTTCTCGAGGTTGCCCTTGACCGACTTCGCCTCCTCGAGGGAGTTGATCGCGCGGACCTCGCGGCCCTTGGCGATCGAGTCGACCTGCTTCTGCCCGCCCTTGGTCCACGCGGTGGCCAGGCCCCGGCGGAACAGGAAGTTGCGGGCGTAGCCGTCCTTGACGTCGACGACGTCACCGGCGGTGCCGAGGTTCGAGACCTCGTGGGTCAGGATGACCTTCATCTGTCAGTACCTTTCCGGTCGCTCGTCAGCGCGACGAGCTGGAGTAGGGCAGCAGCGCCATCTCGCGGGCGTTCTTGACCGCGGTGGCGATGAGCCGCTGCTCCTGGACGGACACACCGGTCACCCGACGCGCACGGATCTTGCCGCGGTCGGAGATGAACTTGCGCAGCAGCGCGGTGTCCTTGTAGTCGATGTTCTCGACCTTCGCCGCCTTCAGCGGGTTGGCCTTCTTCTTGGGCTTGCGCACAACGGGCTTGGCCATCGTGGTGCTCTCCTTGTCATTCAGGTGAGCCCTGGTCTCCCAGGGATGGTGTTCTTACGTGTCTTGCTTGCGGTATGCCGCGTGGCTCAGAAGGGGGGCTCGTCGTACGACGGGGCCTGGCCCCAGCCGCCCTGCTGACCGCCACCTTGCTGACCACCCTGGCCGCCGCCCTGCTGCGGGCCGCCCTGGCCACCGGTCGGTCCGGTCGCCCACGGGTCGTCCTGCTGCTGGCCGCCGCCGTAACCACCCTGACCGCCGCCCTGCTGGCCGCCGCCGAAGTTGCCTCCGCCGGAGCGCTGGGTCTTGTTGACCTTGGCGGTCGCGTACCGCAGCGAGGGGCCGACCTCGTCGACGTCCATCTCGATGACGGTGCGCTTCTCGCCCTCCTTGGTCTCGTACGAGCGAGACTTCAGGCGGCCGCTGACGATGACTCGGGCGCCCCGCTGCAGCGACTCGGCGACGTTCTCCGCCGCGTCACGCCACACCGAGCAGCGCATGAACAGCGTCTCGCCGTCCTTCCACTCGTTGGACTGCCGGTCGAACTGGCGCGGCGTGGAGGCCACGGTGAAGTTCGCGACGGCGGCGCCGGACGGAGTGAAGCGCAGCTCGGGGTCACCGGTCAGGTTGCCGATGACGGTGATGACGGTGTCGCCTGCCATGGAGCGTTCCCCTTGTCTGTCAGTGCTGGGCTGTCAGGTGGTTTCGGGTGGTGCGGGGTTGCTCAGGCGCCGGGGCGCAGGAGCTTGGTCCGCATGACCGACTCGTTGAGGCCGAGCTGGCGGTCCAGCTCCTTGGCCGTGGCCGGCTCAGCGGTGAAGTTGACGACGGCGTAGATGCCCTCGGACTTCTTCTTGATGTCGTAGGCCAGGCGACGACGGCCCCAGATGTCGACGTTGTCGACGGTGCCCTTGTCCTTGGTCACGACGGTGAGGAACTTGTCGAGCGAGGGAGCAACCGTACGGTCGTCCAGCTCGGGGTCGAGGATGACCATCAGTTCGTACTGACGCATGCTGGTAACCCGCCTCCTTTGGTCTGTGGCGGTCACGGTCCTTCCGTGACAGGAGGGTTTGCATCGCGATCCCGAGACCATTTCGCCTCGGGAACTTCACAAGGGTACCGGCCCCACGGCATACCCCGAAATCGTTGTCCACACCCCCTGGGACGGTCGCGCACCTTGGCACCGGTCGCGCGCCCCGGGCTGCGCGACCCGTGCCGAACTGCGCGAACGTCACCCGGCCTCCGCCTCCCCCGCGTCGAACCACGTGTTGCGCCGCTGCGGCCTGATCCCTTGGGCGGCCAGCCGCGCGACCATGCCCTCGGGGTGCACGGCCTCGCGCCAGACCCAGCGCGCCACCCGTGCGCCTCGCGCGCGAAGCCGGTCCTCGCGCAGCTTCTCCCGCCACACCACACCGGCGGGGTCGCCCGCACTCAGCTCCGCGCCGTACTTCACCTTGCCGTCGAACTCGCCGACGACCTCGTCCCAGCCGAAGTCGGTGTAGCCGATCAACCCTTCCTCGTGCTCCCAGGCCACCTGCAGTTCCGGCCGCGGCAGGTTGTGCAGGAACATCTGCGCCCGCGACAGGCTCTCTCCCACGGACATCGAGCGTGGGTCGGCGAGCCGGACCACCGTCTCACTCACCCTCAGCCCGGATGCCCGTCGGGGCAGTGCGTCGAGCGCGGCGACCAGGTCTTCGGGGGTGCACAGCTCCTCCCGCAGCGCGTGGTCGGCGGCCGCCAGCGCCGACGTGAACCCGGTGCACCTGGCCAGGTCGACCACCGTACGGGCCGGGCTGGTCACGCGCAGACCGGCGTGCCCGATCGGCTCGACCCCCTCGAACGTGTGCCGCCGCACGATCCCCGACCACCCGGCCCGCCCGTCCGCCAGGACGTGCACGACGTCCGGCCAGGCCCCGATCCGCGGCAGCCCCAGCAGGACCGCCGCCGACTCGTGCGAGAAGCACAGCTGGCCCTCGCCCAGGCCGACGAGGGCGGTCGCGTGCACCAGGGCGGCATACCGTCCTGCTGCGTCGAGGCCGGTCCACCCGGCTGCGGGGTACCACGCGCCGCGCCGCACCCGCACCCATCGTGGGGAACCGTCGGCGTCGCGGGCCGGTGGGACCACGCCGACGCGGCGCAGGTCACCCGTGCAGCGCAGCAGGGATGGGTCGAACGGCATCGGTCCACGCTCCCGCATCGCGCGTCTCCGCGGGCTCCGCTGTCCACAGGGCCGGAACGATCGCGCACCTTGGCACCAGTCGCGCACCCCGGGCTGCGCGACCCGTGCCGAACTGCGCGAACGTCAGGTGAGGCGGACGAGCAGCCGGTCGGGCGCGTCGGTGAAGTCACCGTCGGCCTCGTCCCCGACCCCGTCCTGCGGGTATGCCGCGGCGGTGCGCCACGTGCGCACCACGAGGTAGGCGACGGCCGCCACCCGCAGGAGCAGGAACACGCAGTACCAGCCGGCCGGCATACCGCGGTCGGGTTTGGACAGGCCCCCGAAGTAGAGCCAGACCGCCACGAAGTGCAACGCCTCGGTGAGCGCCCACACCAGCTGGTCCCGCCAGCGCAGGCCGGCGAGCGCGATCAGCGGCACCAGCCACAGCGACGCCTGCACCGGGAACGACTTGCCGACCACGAGGGTGAGGCCGACGAGGACCAGCGCGACCTGCGGCACCGACGGCCGGTGGTACGTGCCGAGCGCGAACACCGCACCGGCGACGACGGCGAGCGCGGTGGCGGCCACGACCAGCATGGTGGCGAGGCCGGCGGGCATGGGGTCGAGGCCGATGAGCTGCGGCACCATCCAGATCGAGCCGAGACCGGGTGCGGCGTCCCACCAGACCTCATAGCTGCGCCACAGCGCACCGAGGTTGCCGACGAACGGCAGCGCCACGACCAGCACCGCCGCGGCCGCACCGAGCAGGGTGCGGCGCAGGGGCGCCCACCCGCCGGTGCGGAACGCGATGAGCGCGATGGCCAGCAGCACCAGCACCGGGTAGGTGCGTGCCATGACGGCGAGTCCGAGGAAGACCCCCGCAGCCGCCGGCTTGCGCCGCGCCCACGCCCACAGCCCGGCGCTGACGAGCATGACGCCGAAGATGTCGGCGGAGACGAGGGCGGTCAGGACGAGCACCGGGCTCAGCGCCACCTGCGCGGCAGCCGTGGCGTGCCGCGGCCGGGTCGCGGCGGTGAACCACACGATCGCCAGCGCGCACACGGTGGCGAGCACCGCCCACAGGGCGAAGTACCACCGGGTCTGGTCGACGAACGCGCCGTCCGGCACCAGCCCCCCGAGCAGTGCGCTGACGGCTCCCGTGAGCGCTGGGTGGTCCGAGCGGGCGCCGCTGTCGGCGAGGTATGCCGCGAGGCCGTCATCGAGGTTGCCGGCCTGGTACATCGCGGGCAGGTCGGAGAAGCACGCATGCCAGAACTGGTCCGAGCCGCTCCACCCCTGCTGGATGCAGTGCGCCTTCTGCACGACGGACAGCGCCATCGTGCCAACGGTCGCCGCGAGCAGCGGGACGACCGTCGCCAGCCACGACCCGGCCCGCTCCGACGCGTGCCGGCCGAGGGGGCCACCCACCACTGACAGGCTCACGGCAGGTCGCTACGGGGTGCTGGTCGAGCGCGGCCGGTCGCCGAGGAGGGTGATGGTCGGTGGCGTCGGTTTCCCGGTGCCGTTGGTCTTGGTGGTGGGCGGCGGTGTCGAGGTGGTCGGCGGTGGCGTCGACGTCGTGGTCGGCGGCTTGGTCGTGGTGGTGCTGCTGGAGCTGGTCGAGGAGGAGCTGCTCGTCGCCGGCGGCGGCGTGGACGAGCTCGTGGGCGGCGGCGGGGTGTAGATCTCGTCGTCACCCAGGCCGGCGCGCTCGGGGAACTGCTCGACCGGCATACCCTTCATCGCCGTCTCCATGTAGTCGGTCCAGATCCGCACGGGGATCGTGGCGCCGGTGATCTCCTGGTAGCCGCCGACGTCGGTCATCGACAGCTCCTCGCCGTTCTTGCCCGAGGAGTAGAGGCCGACCGCGGTCTCCAGCTGCGGCGTGAACCCGTTGAACCACGCGGCCTTGTTGTCCGACGTGGTGCCGGTCTTGCCGGCGACCGGGCGCCCCAGCTGCTGGGCGTACGACCCGGAGCCGCGGATCACGACCTGCTGAATCGCGTCGACGGCGTCGGCGACGACGTCCTTGTCGAACCCCTGCTTCTTGGTGACCTTGGCCTTGTAGTTGAGCCCGCCGGGGCCGCCCTTGACCGACTTCACCATGTAGGGCGTCACCCGGGTGCCGCCCGAGGCGAGCGTGGAGTATGCCGTGGCCATGTCCTTGACGGTCACGCTGTCGGTGCCGAGGACGTTGGCGACGTTGGTGCCGAGCGGGCGCAGCTTGCGCGCCTTGGCCTGGGCGTCGTCCGGCAGGCCGGCGGCGATCGCGGCCTTCTTGGTGTTGTCGGCGCCGACCTCGATGTTGAGCTTGGCGTAGACGGTGTTGACCGAGTTGGCGGTCGCGGTGCGCAGGTCGATGTAGCCGAAGGGCTGTCCGCCGAAGTTGGTCACCTTGCCGCGCGGGTTGGCCGAGTCCTCGAACTCGGGGAAGTACTGCGGGCTGGTGCCGTTGAACCGGGTCTTGGTGCTGATCGGCTTGTCCTGCATGAGTCCGGCGAGCAGCGCGAAGGGCTTGAACGTCGACCCGGCCTGCATGGTGGCGTCGACCGCGGTGTTGAGCTGTTCCTTGCGGTAGTCCTTGCCGCCGTACATCGCGACGATGGCGCCGTCACCGGGCTTGATCGACACCAGGCCGGCCCGCATGGTTGCGGCCTTCTTGTCCTTGGGCATGCGGTCCTCGACCGCGTTGATCGCGGCCTGCTCGGCCTTCTGGTCGATGGTCGTGACGATGCGCAGGCCGCCCTTGTCGATGTCCTCGTCGGTGAGCTTGAGCTTATTCCGCAGCTCCTGCTTGACCTGCTGGACGAGGAAGCCCTGCGGCCCGCCGACACCGCTGTTGGGCACGTACTTCTTCAGCGTCTTGGTCGGGAACGCCGCCTTGGCGCGCTGGTCGGGGGTGATCCACCCCTCCTTGACCATGCCGTCCATGACGTACTGCCAGCGGGCCTCGGCGTTGGCCTTCTGCTGCGCCCCGAGACCCGGGTCGAACAGCGACGGGCCCTTGACGACGGAGGCGAGCAGCGCGCCCTCGGACGGGGTCAGCTTGGAGACGTCCTTGCCGAAGTAGGCGCGCGCGGCGGTCTGGATGCCATAGGCGCCGCGGCCGTAGTAGATCGTGTTGAGGTAGTTCTGCAGGATCTCGTCCTTGGACTCCTCCTTGCCGATCTTGATCGAGATGATGATCTCGCGGGCCTTGCGCGACAGCGTCTGGTCGGAGGTGAGGAAGTAGTTCTTGACGTACTGCTGGGTGATGGTCGACCCGCTCTGGGTGCCGCCACCGCGCAACGTCTCCCAGGCACCTCGCAGGATGCCGGACGGGCTGATGCCGGAGTTGGTGTAGAAGTCCCGGTCCTCTGCCGCGAGGTGCGCCTTCTGCACCGCGTCGGGGACCTGCTTCAGCTGCACCGACTCACGGTTGCCGCCGTCGACCGACAGGCGCCCCATCTCGGACTTGCCGTCGGCGTAGTAGATGATCGACGTCTGGGCGTTGACCAGGTCGTTGGGCTGTGGCTTGTCGATCGTCGCGTAGGCCGCGAAGAACGCGATCGCCGCCAGGATGATGCCGAGCAACGCCGTCAGCCCGAGTCGCTTGGCCCATCGCTTCCCGCGGCCCCCCTTGGTTCGCTTGGTCGCGGCCTTGGGGCGCTGCGACTGCGCCCTCTTGGCACCGGCGCGCGTCGTGGGACGTGAGGAACTCATCTGACCTTCCAGGTTCGGCTGTCCTCCCGGCGACGCCACAGGCCTGCGTTCGGTTGGCCGCGATGGGGGTGACCTGCGTCGGAGGACCAGGTCCCAGTATGCCGTCCGCTCACCTCCGCGCCCGAATCGCCGCAGGTGGCGGGGCCGGCACCGGGTCGCCTCATCGGACCGGCCGCACCCACGCGTACCCGTAGGGCCCGAGCTCAAGCGGCGCCACGACGTCGCCGGTCAGGACGTCGGTGCCAGCCACGTCCGTCAGCCGGACACGGTCCCCGGTCACGTTCGTCACGCAGACCAGCTCGTCCGGCGTCCCGGCCGCCCGGCGGACCGCGAACACGCGCGGGTCGAGCAGTTCCACGGCCTGGCTGGCGTCCGGTGCGAGCCCCGGCTGCGCGGCCCTGGCGCGCAGCAACCGCGCCAGCCCGTCGAAGACCGCCCGGCGCCGGGGGTCGGTCCGCAGCTCCTCACCGAGGGTGTCGGCGTCGAGCACCGCACGGTTGATCCGGCGGTTGATGCCGGAGGCCGCCATGCCTGCGACGTCGGAGCGCGACCCGAACAGCGAGTGGTAGTAGATGGCCGGCACGCCGACGAATGACACCAGGATGCTATGTGCCGCAACGGCTTTCGCTGCCGCGAGCGCGTCGTCGCCCACCTCATCGGGCGTGGACAGGGCGTCGAGGTAGCTCACGTTGAGCTCGTAGACCCGTTCGCTGCCGTCGGGCCGGGCCGCCATCGAGACGCGCCCGCCGTGGGCCACCGCGCGGTCCACCAGGGCAGCGACCTCGGCGTCGTCGAGCAGGCCCTGCGCCGGGGTCATCCCGATGCCGTCGTGGCTGGCGAGGAAGTTGAACCACGTCATCCGCGGCCCGACCGGACCGATGCCTGCCGCCCACTGCGACAGCCGCGTCGTGTCACCGACGACGAACGCGTGCAGCACCAGCGGCGGCAGCGCGAACTGGTAGACCATGTGAGCCTCGTCGCCCGCCCCGAAGTACGAGACGTTGTCGGCGTGGGGCACGTTCGTCTCGGTCAGCAGCAGCGTGCCGGGGGCGACGTGGTCGACGACGGCGCGCCACAGCCTGACGACCGCGTGGGTCTGCGGCAGGTGGATCGAGGTGGTGCCCGACTCCTTCCACAGGTAGCCGATGGCGTCGAGCCGGATCGCCGACGCGCCCCGCTCGAGGTAGCCGAGCAGCACGTCGGTCAGCTCGAGCAGCACCTCGGGGCTGGCGACGTTGACGTCGACCTGGTCGGCGCCGAACGTCGTCCACGCCTCGACCTCCCCACCGCCCGGTCGCTCGTAGCGGTGGTGCAGCGGTGAGACCCGCGGCCGCACGACGGCGCTGGTGTCGAACGCCGGGTCGCGCTCGAGGAAGAAACCCCCGTATGCCGGGTCGCCGGCCAGCCAGCCGCGGAACCACCCGCTGCTGCTCGACACGTGGTTGGCGACGAAGTCGAACATCACGTCGTGGTCGGCGGCCAGCTCGGCCACGTCCCCCCACGAGCCGAGCGCGGGGTTGACCTGCCGGTGGTCGACCACGGCGAACCCGTCGTCGGACGTCCACGGGAACATCGGCAGCAGGTGCACCCCGCTGACGAGGTCTCCGACGTGGTCGCGCAGCACCGTGGCGAGGGTGTGCAGGGGTCGCTCGCCGGGCCGACGGACCGCGTCGCCATAGGTGATGAGGTATGCCGTGCGCTCACTCAGGGGCGGATGTCCCGGGCCGCGTCGGCCGACGACGAGGTCGACCAGGCGGCCGGTGACCTCCTCGGCCCGGTCCGGGTAGAGCTGGGCCACGAGGTCGGCGACCCGCGAGCGGAACTCGGTGTCCGCGTCCACGACGCTCATCCGGCGACCCCGGCCGGCTCGACCAGCGTCGTCGCCAGCAGCGCGTCGTCGAAGGACTGGGTCGTCGACGGAGCGTCGAGCACCTGCCGCGTCGCCGCGAGCCCCCACTCGTCGAGCTCGTCCAGCCGGTCGGAGACCGACCGCAGCCCGCCGTACGCCGTGACGGCCTGCGCCCACTCCTCGCGCAGCCGGTAGCCCGGACGCGCCACGAGGCAGTCGGGGTCGTTGGTCCACAGCCGGCCCTGCTGCCACGCCCGCGCCACCAGGCTGGGGCGACCGCGCAGGCCGCGTGACCCGTCCTCCCCGCCCTCGTGGAAGGTGTCGGGCGAGACCCGCATGGCGTCGACCAGCCCGAGGCTCGGCACGAGCGGGGCACCCGAGCCGAGCAGGTACGCGTCCGGCCCGGCCGCCTCCCGGAGCAGTCGCATGCCGGAACGGTAGTCGCGCACCGCCCTGGCACCCGCGTCCACGCCGTCGCCGGTGGCGAGCGCACCGGCATACAGGAAGTCGAGCTTGAAGTAGTCGATGCCGAGCGAGGCGAGGCGCGCGACCACGTCGTGGAGGTGGGCCCGGACGCCGAAGCTGGACAGGTCCAGCCCGCGCAGCTGCTGGCCCCAGTTGTGGCCGGCGTCGCCGGTCAGCCAGTCCGGGTGCTGCCGGGCCAGCTCGGTGTCGGCGCCCACGACGAACGGGGCCAGCCAGATGCCGGCGCGACGCCCGGAGCTGCGGATGCGGTCGACAAGCCGCGACAGGTCACCGAAACCCGGTGTGGGAGAAAGCCATTCGCCGATGCCACGGCTCCACCCGTCGTCGACCTGCACGACGTCGACGGGCAGGTCCAGCCGGTCCATGGCGGCGAGGTTCTCCTCGACGTCGCTGGCGCGCACCTGCTCGAAGTACCGGTACCACGTGCACCAGACCCGCGGTGGCGGCCGCAGCGAGCCGACCCCGGCCGCCGCGTGCCAGCGGTCGCCGACGGCGGTGAGCGCGGGCACGGGACCGGGATGCTCGGTGCGGGTCACCGGCGCGTCGGAGGTGACGACCAGGTCCGCACCCTCGAGCCGCGCGCGGACCGACGGCACCACCCCGTCGCGGTCGAGGCGCTCGCGCTCGACGTCCGCGGCATACGCGACGACCGGTGACCCGTCACCGGGGTCGACCACGAGCAGCCCCTCGCCCTGCACCGTGCCCTCGGGCACCGGCCGACCCGGCCGCCCGCGCATGGTGACCTCCCACGGCTCGAGCGCGGGTGAGGCCCCGCGCACCCAGCCGGTGCGGCTCCAGCTCTGCCAGCCCTCGGCGTAGCAGCGCACCCCGGCCGGGTCGATGGCCAGCCGGTCGACCTCGCTCACGGTGTCCCCGTCCCCTGCGCGGCAAGGTCGACCGGCGCCCCGCCCCCGGCCGCCGAGTCCCGGGCGGCAAGCACGAGCCGCACGGTCTCGAGGGCGTCGGTGGCGGAGTTCTCGGGCTCGCGGTCCTGCGCGATGGCCGTCAGCAGCTCGCCCATGCTGGCGGCGAACGCATCGGGGAACCACGCGCCCGGCGTGGGCAGGGTGCGCACGTCGCCGTCGCGGTCGAGCTCGACCCGGTCCGAGCCCAGCAGCACGCTGCCGCGGATGGTGCCCTGCGTGCCGTGCACCCAGAACGGCGCTCCCCCGCTCGTGGCCTGGGCGTCTCCGACGACCCGGATGCACGCGGTGGCACCGGTGTCGGTGGTGAGCAGCACGGTGGCCGACCACGGGTTGCGCGACGCGACCGGCTGGCCGGGCAACCGCGACTCCACTGCCTGCACCCGCACGACCCGGCCGGGGCGCAACCAGAGCCGGGTGATGTCGAGCCAGTGCACGAGGTAGTCGGTGACGAGCATGTGCTCCAGGTCGTCGAACGGGGTGCCGACCAGCGGTGGCAGCGGCTTGTCGTGCAGGTGCGTCACCCCGACGACGTCACCGACCGCGCCCTGCCGCAGCAGCAGCGACGTCACCCGCCAGGGCGGCGCCCACCGGCCGTTGTGGTTGACCGCGACCCGCACCCCGCGGCGGTCGGCCGCGGCGAGGATCTCCTCGACCTCGGTGACACCGGCTGCGTCGGAGGTCAGCGGCTTCTGGGCGAGCACGTGCTTGCCCGCCTCGACCGCGGCCCGCACCCAGGGCAGGCGCACCGCGGCGGGCGTGGCCACGTCGACCACGCGCACCTCGTCGTCGGCCAGCAGCTCCTCGGGCGTCGCGAACTCCCGCTCCACGAAAGGGAACTCGTCACGCACCGGTGGTCGGTCACCGCGGACCGCGCCGGGCGACCAGGTGCCCACGACGCCGACACCCCAGTGCCGGTATGCCGGCAGGTGGGCCGTGCGGGCGATGTCACCTGCGCCGAGGATGGCGACGCCTCCGCGCAGCGCCGGGTCTGCGGGCAGCCGTGGCCCGGGGTCGAGCGCTGGGTCGGCGTCGGGTGGCGCCGGGTGGGCGCCGCTCATGCGGGCGCCCCCTCGAACCGCAGCAACACCTGCAGGATCCGCGGGTCGCCCTCGTCGAGCCGCTCGAACACCTCACCCACGTCCGCGGCGTCGACCACATCGGTGACCAGCGACTCAACGTCGACGCGGCCGGCCGCCACCTGGCCCATGAACACCGACACGAGCCGCTGCGGGTCCCACCGGGTGCCGAGGATGACGGGGGTGCCGGAGATCTGGCTTGCCACGATGCGCACCCGGTTGTGGTGGAACTCCTCGCCGAGGCGCAGGTTCGGGGCGCCACCCTGGTAGTAGCCGGAGGCGACGACGAGTCCGTCGGCACCGACCGAGCGGACCGCGTGGTGCAGCGCCATGTCGTTGCCGCTGACCTCCAGCGCCACGTCGGCGGGCCCGTGGAAGGCCTCGCGCACCGCCTCCCCGGTGTCCACCTTGGGTGAGGCGACGACGGTCGTCGCGGCCCCGAAGTCCTTTGCGTGTTCGAGCCGGCTGGGGAGCACGTCGATGGCGAGCACCTCGCTGCCGCTGAGCACGCTGAGCCGGGTCGCGAGCAGGCCGATGACCCCTTGGCCGAAGATCGCCACCTTGTCCCCGAGGCGCAGGTCGCCGGCGAGGATCGCGTTGAGGGCGATGGCCCCCACCCGCGCGAAGGCACCGCGTCGTGGGTCGACGTCGGGTGCCAGGACGCGGCCGGCAAGCCGCTCGGCGGGCACGACGGCGTCGCTGCGGTGGCCCCAGATCCCGTAGACGACGTCGCCGACCTTCGGGTCGGACACGTCATCGGCCACCTCGACGACCTGCCCCACCTCGGAGTACCCCCAGCCCACCACGGGGTAGGCGAACGTGGGCGGACCGGGGCGGAAGATGCGGGCCTCGGTGTCCCAGGCACCGTTGAGATAGGTGTTGGAGCCCCGGTATGCCGTGAGCTCGGTGCCCGCGGAGATGCCCGAGTACCACGTGGCGACCCGCACGTGACCGGGCTGGAGCTCCTGGGGCGGTGTCGGGACGAGGTCGACCTGGTAGGGAGCGGTGAACTGGACGACGGACGGCAAGCTCGGCTCAGCCCTTCTCGGCGCCGGCGGTGAGGCCACCGGTGAGCCATCGTTCGCTGACGAAGAACAGCACGATGATGGGCAGGGTCAGGATCACCGAACCCGCCATCAGGGTGGTGGTCGGCACCTCGATGCTCCCCGAGAGCTGGGAGAGGCCGAGGGAGACGGTCCAGTTCTCGCGGCGCTCGACCAGGAACAGCAGCGCGAACAGGAACTCGTTCCAGGCGATCATGAAGATGAACAGCCCGTTGGACACGATCGCCGGCATCGCCAGTGGGAGGCTGATGCGGCGCATCACCTGCACCCGGCTGGCGCCGTCGATTGCGGCTGCCTCCTCCAGGCTCTGCGGGATCGTGTCGAAGTAGTTGCGCAGCATGTAGATCGACACCGCAACCACCTGGGCGACGTAGACGAACAGCAGCCCGAACAGCGACCCGCGCAGACCGATCCGGGTGTAGAACACGAACAGCGGCACCGCCAGCAGGATGCTGGGGAAGAAGTAGATCGCGAGGAACAACGCCGAGATCTTCCGGCGACCGAAGAACTCGAGCCGGCTCACGGCATACGCACCGGGGATGGCGACCAACAGCGACAGGATCACCGTCCCGATCCCCACGAGCAGGCTGTTGCGGATGAAGGTGAGGAAGCCCTGGCCGCCGTCATCCGCCGACTTGAGCACGTCGACATAGGTGCTCGGGTCGAACTCGGCCGGGGTGAAGAACAGCCGCCCCGGCGACTGCAGCACGTTGTCCAGCGGCCGGAAGGACAGCACGAGCATGTACCAGAACGGCAGGACGGCGATCGCGATGAGCAGGACGATGACGATGGGGCGCAGCACCCGCAGCACCCGTTCCTCGATGGCGTTGCGCCGGGTGTGCGCCTGGCCGGCGTTCTCCGCGGTCACGGTGCTCATGCGGCGTCCTCCGATCGGCCGAACAGCTTGAGGTAGACCAGCACCAGCACCGCCAGGATCGCGGCCAGCACCAGCGCCTGGGCCGCGGCCGCACCGATGTCGTAGCGGGCGGTGAGGTAGTTGAAGACCCGGACGGCGACGACCTCGGTGCCGGCGCCGCCACCGGTCAGCAGGTAGATGTCGTCGAAGTTGTTGAAGGTCCAGATGAAGCGCAGCACGGACAGCACCGCGAGGGTCGGCCACAGCTGCGGGAAGACGATGTAGCGGAACCGCTGCAGCGGCGTGGCACCGTCGATGACCGCCGCCTCCTCGAACGTGTCCGGCATCGCCTCGAGCCGTGCGGTGAGGAAGAGGAAGGCGAACGGGAACGAGCGCCACGCCTCGAACGCGATCACGGTGAGCAGGGCCGTCGGCACGCCGATGTCGAGGCCGAGGATGGACAGGTCGTCCGAGCGTGACGACAGGAACGCGATCGGTTCCTTCCACCCGAGCAGCCCCTGGCCCCAGTCGTTGACGATGCCGTACTGCGGGTTGAGCGCGGTGGACCAGACGAACGCCGCGGCCACCACCGGCGCGACGTAGGGCAGCAGCAGCACGGCCCGCACCAGGCCTCGGCCGCGGAACGGGCGGCGCAGCGCGAGCGCCGCGACGAGCCCGATGGCGAGCGCGAATGCCGTGCCGAAGATCGAGTAGGCGAGGGTGGTGAGCAGCGCCTGGAGGAAGCCGCCGGAGGTGAGGACTGCGGCGAAGTTGTCGAGCGTGTAGTCGCCGATGACCCCGGCGTTGCGCAGGTCGAGCAGCTTGATCTTCTGGAAGGCGAGCGAGACGGTCCACAGGATCGGCAGGACGACCATCACCAGGACGATGATGAGTGTCGGTGAGATGAACGCGAGCCCGGTGCGCGCCTCCTCCGCGGCCTGGACCGACTTCTTGCGGCGGCCCTTGCCGATGCCGGGTCCAGCGCCCGGACCGCGACCGCCGGTGTCCCTGCTGCCGCTCGACGGGGTGACCAGCTCGGTGCTCATGACAGCGACTCCTGGATCGCGCGGACGGTGTCGGCCGCGTCCTTGGCGGCCTTGTCCGGGTCGGTGCCCGAGGTGACCTCGTTGACCGCGGTGGCGACCGGCTGCTCCCCCTGTAGGGCGCCGAGCAGGTTGCCCTGGCCCTGGTCGAAGGCCCACCGGGACAGCTGTTCGGTGCTGCCGGTCAGGGCCTGCAGCACCTCGGGCTTGTAGAACTTGCTCAGCGGGGCCTTGGTGTCGACACCCGCGGGGAGCGTGGCCCAGGCGTCGGCGAACTTCTTCGGCTCGTCCGGTGTCCCCTGGCGCACGGGCAGCTTGCCCTCGGGCGCGATCCCGATCCACGGCACGTAGCCGTCGCCGAACATGTACTCGACGAACTTCGTCGACGGGTCGGCCGCGGACTGGGCGGTGATCGTCCACGACGTCACCTCGCCGAACGCGGCCGGGCCCTTGCCGGACGGGCCGGAGATCGAGTTGACGACTCCGGTGTTCTTGGCGAGGAAGGTCGGGTCCTTGGTGCACTGCGGGCAGTTGGGCTTGGCGTCGTTGCGCAGCCCGGCCATCTCGTCCAGGGCGAAGGTCGACCAGATGAACATGGCGGCCCGGCCCGCGAAGTAGGCGGCGCGGGTGGTGTCGACGTCCTGCGCGCCGGGCACGGAGTACTTGTCGATCAGGTCGCCGTAGAAGGTGAACGCCTCGAGGCAGGCCTTGTCGTCGAGGCCGACCTTGCCGTCCTGCTGCACCAGCTGGCAGTTGTTGCCGAGCGCGACCTGCTCGAAGGTCTGCTCGGTGAACGCGTCACCGGGGGCGGTCGCCCCGACGAACCCGGCCATGTCGCCCTTGTCGAGGGCCTTGGCGGCCGCCATGACGGTGTCGTACGACGTCGGCGGCGCGAGCCCGGCTTGCGCGAACAGGTCGGCGCGGTAGAAGAGCAGCTGCATCCAGGTCTCGCTGGGCACCGCGAGCGGGGTCTGTCCGTCGCGGGTGAGGCTGAGCGCCCGGTCGGAGAACGTGGAGGGGTCGAGCGCCTGCAGGGCGCGGCCGACGGCGGCGGTGTCGATGAGCTCGTTGGCCGACATCGAGCGCACCTGCGCCAGCGGCACCCCGCCGACGACGTCGGGCAGGTCACCGGCGGCGGCCGAGGAGATGAGCAGCTGGTTGAACTGGTCCTCCGCGACCGGCACCAGCTCGACCGGTATGCCGCTGGCCTTGGTGAAGTCGTCGACGATCGCCTGGGTGGCCTTGACCCGGTCGGGAAGGTCCTCGACGATCCAGACTGTGATGCCGGGCCCGGCGTTGCGGGCGGTGGACCCGCCCGAGCAGGCCGCCAGGACCGCGACCACGCTGGCGGCCACGAGGGCCACGAGGGCGCGCCGCACCCGGTGTGACCTGCGCCGGTGCGGCGGGCGCGCGGTGGTCGATGAGTGTGTCGTCATTGGCCCACTTCCTCACGCGGTCGGAGGGTCCGCCGAAGGCGGCCACCGCCCCGTCGCGGCAGCCCTTCGATGCGGCCTCGTCACGCAGTCCCCGTTTGATGCACGCTTTTAGACATCAAATGTCCACGGACTTGGCATCTACGTCCCAGTGTCTATCCTCGGTGTGGCGCTCGCCACTTGAACGGTGCAGGTCAGCGGCCTGCACGCCCTGCAAAGGAGCCCGCGATGCCCACCGGTCCAGGAGACGTGCTGGCCCTCATCCGCGCGGGCGAGGCGACGACGCGCGGTGCCCTGCTCGAGCAGACCGGCCTGTCCCGGATGACCCTCAGCCGCCGGGTCGACACCCTGCTGTCCGCCGGGCTGGTCGTCGACGACGGCGGCGCCGGCGCCTCCTCGGGGCGGCGCGCGCGGCTGCTGCGCTTCCACGCCGACCACGCCAAGGTGGTGGCGGTGGCGGTCGACACCACCCATGCCCGGATCGCCCTGACCGACCTGGTCGCGCAACCCGTCGCGGTCGAGGAGATCGCGCTGGACGTGACGGACGGACCGGCACCGACCCTGGCGGCCATCACCGCAGCCGTCACCGCCCTGCTCGAGCGGACCGCCACGCCCGTCTCATCGGTCTGCGGCTTCGGCCTGAGCATCCCGGGACCGGTGGACCCCCTCACGGGCCGCCCCAACCAGCCGCCGATGATGCCGGGCTGGGACGGCTACCCCATGGCCGACGAGGTGGCGGCCGCGCTGCCCGGCATACCCGTGGTCACCGCCAACGACGCCGACGCGGCCGCCATCGGCGAGGAGCGGTCGCGCCCCTCCACCACCCGCGCCATGTGCCTGCTCAAGGTCGCGACCGGCATCGGCACCGGCATCATCATCGACGGCCGCCCCTACCGCGGGCTCGACGGCGGGGCCGGCGACATCGGGCACGTGCGGTTGCGCGACCACCCGGATGCGCTGTGCCAGTGCGGTGCCCGCGGCTGCCTGGCCGCGGTCGCCAGCGGCCGCGCGGTCGCCGCCAAGCTGCGCGAACGCGGCATACCCGCGCAGTCGGGTCGCGACGTGGGTCGGCTCGTCGCCCACGGCAACGCCGACGCCGACCAGCTCACCCGGGAGGCCGGGCAGCTGATCGGCGAGGTCCTGGCCACGGTGGTCTGCGTGCTCAACCCGGAGGTCGTCGTGGTCGGCGGCGCCATGTCGTCGGCTCCCCTGCTGGCCGGGCTGCGCGAGACCCTCTACCGGCTGACGCCGGCCCGGGCGACCCGGCACCTCACCCTCGAGATGGGCCGGCTCGGCGACGACGCCGCGGTGGTCGGCCTCGCCCACGCCGTGGTCGACGAGGTCTTCTCCGCGGCAGCGGTCAACGCGCGGCTCGGCGCCTGACCCTGGTCCCAGATATATCGGGCCGATATATCTGGGTGCTAGAGT
This sequence comes from Knoellia koreensis, assembly GCF_013041615.1. Taxonomy (GTDB): domain Bacteria; phylum Actinomycetota; class Actinomycetes; order Actinomycetales; family Dermatophilaceae; genus Pedococcus; species Pedococcus koreensis. The sequence continues at coordinate 72,420 of NZ_JABEPQ010000006.1, read as the reverse complement.
ACGGCTGTCGGTCACCTTCCCGGTGCCTGACGTCCACCACGAGTTCGTATGCCGCGTGCGGAAGGGAGGTGCCGTGAGCCGCCGGTCGGAGCTGTTGGAGTTCGCCGTCCTCGGCCTGCTGCACGAGTCCCCGATGCACGGCTACGAGCTGCGCAAGCGGCTCAACGCCGCGCTCGGTGTGTTCCGTGCCCTGTCCTACGGCACGCTCTACCCCTGCCTGCGGACCCTGCTCGACCGGGGCCTGATCACCGAGAGCCAGGACCCGACGGTCACCGCCATCACGGCCGGGTCCAAGCGCGGCCGGATCGTCTACGAGCTGACCGCCGACGGCAAGGAGCACTTCCAGGACCTCGCCAAGGAGGCCGGGCCGACCGCGTGGGAGGACGACACGTTCGACGTCCACTTCGCGTTCTTCGCCCGCACCGAGGCCGAGGTCCGGTTGCGCATCCTCGAGGGCCGGCGCAGCCGGCTCGAGGAGCGGCTCGACTCGATCCGCGCGACGTCGGCGAAGAACCGCGAGCGCCTCGACGCCTACACCGCTGCGCTCCAGCAGCACGGTGAGGACGCGGCCGAGCGCGAGGTGCGTTGGCTCAACGAGCTGATCACCGCCGAGCGGAACGTTCCCGCGCAGGCAACCCCGCGGCATACCGGCACGACCACGAGCGCCAGCTCGAGCACCACCCCCAGCACCACCCGAACCACCCCCTCCCCCGGAAACAAGGAGTAACACCATGGGATCCGTGCGCGTCGCCATCGTCGGCGTCGGCAACTGCGCGAGCTCGCTCGTGCAGGGCGTCGAGTACTACAAGGACGCTGACCCGGCCGGCACCGTGCCCGGCCTCATGCACGTCCAGTTCGGCGACTACCACGTCAAGGACGTCGAGTTCGTCGCCGCCTTCGACGTGGACGCCAAGAAGGTCGGCTTCGACCTCGCCGAGGCGATCAACAACAGCGAGAACAACACGATCAAGATCGCGGACGTGCCGCCGACCGGTGTCACCGTCCAGCGCGGCCACACCCTCGACGGCATCGGCAAGTACTACGCGATGACCATCGAGGAGTCCGACGCCGAGCCGGTCGACATCGTCCAGACGCTGAAGGACCAGAAGGTCGACGTCCTCGTGTCCTACCTGCCGGTGGGCTCGGAGGAGGCCGACAAGTTCTACGCCCAGTGCGCCATCGACGCGGGTGTGGCCTTCGTCAACGCGCTGCCGGTGTTCATCGCGTCCGACCCCGAGTGGGCCGCGAAGTTCGAGGCGGCCGGTGTGCCGATCGTCGGTGACGACATCAAGTCCCAGGTCGGCGCGACCATCACCCACCGCGTGATGGCCAAGCTGTTCGAGGACCGCGGTGTGACGCTGGACCGCACCTACCAGCTGAACGTCGGCGGCAACATGGACTTCAAGAACATGCTCGAGCGCGAGCGCCTGGAGTCCAAGAAGGTCTCCAAGACCCAGGCCGTCACCTCGAACCTGTCGGGTTCGCTGGCCGGCAAGATCGAGGACAAGAACGTCCACATCGGCCCGTCGGACTACGTCGCCTGGCTCGACGACCGCAAGTGGGCCTACGTGCGCCTCGAGGGTCGCGCGTTCGGTGACGTGCCGCTGAACCTCGAGTACAAGCTCGAGGTCTGGGACTCCCCCAACAGCGCCGGCATCATCATCGACGCCATCCGCGCGGCGAAGATCGCCAAGGACCGCGGCGTCGGCGGTGCGCTGATCAGCGCCTCGTCCTACCTCATGAAGTCGCCGCCGGTGCAGCGTGAGGACACCGAGGGCCGCGCCAAGCTCGAGGCCTTCATCGCCGGCACCGAGGAGCGCTGAGGCGCTCGCTGGCCGCACGGCATACGAGAAGGGCCCCTGACCGAGACGGTCGGGGGCCCTTCCCCGTATGCCGCGTGGTCGCCGCCCGGGTGCGGCGCGCCGGCACGGTACGGTCCTTGCCATGACCGGTTCGTACCGATTCAAGGGGAACGCATGACCACGTCCGCCGAGCTCGTCTCCGCCGTCCGCGCCGCGTCGAAGGACACGCCGTACGTCGTGCGGGAGACGCCCAAGGGGTTCGACCTCACGATCGACGTCGCCGATGCCCGGTGGCTGGCGATCCTCAAGGCGCACGGGCTGAAGAAGGTGTTCACCCACGAGGTCGCACTCGACGAGGCCAAGCAGCAGCTGTCGATCACCGACGTCTCCAACACCCTTTCGTGGGGTTCCGGTGGTGCATCACCGCGGCTCAGCGCCGAGAAGACCTTTGCGCGCGGACGGGTCTACGAGAAGTCCATGCGCAAGGAGTTCGGGGTCGACCTGAGGACGGGCGAGGTGGGGAAGACCGTCGACTACACGTTCGACGCCGGCGAGGGACGGGCGCTGGTGCGCGACGTCGCCCTCGAGCAGGGCTGGACCGAGAAGATGGGTCGCGAGCAGAAGGGCGGGCTGATCGTCGGGATCGCCGCCATCGTGCTCACCATCGTGGTCTTCGCGGCGATCGGGATCTCCGCCCTGCTCAAGTAGGCAGGCGGCATACCGCCTCCTGCTGCGCGCGACGGCGCCCCCGTCGTCAGCGCCGGACGCGGACGGAGGCGATGACGCGCTCGACCACCTCACGGTCGGAGGTGACCCCTGCGCCGCCCACGGACCCGGTGACCTGCACGAAGTCCTGCAGGCCGTCCGAGCGCTGGACCCCGCCGAAGACGTGGATCTGCTCGATCCGCAGCTCGTGCGGGTCGATGAACCCCAGCTCGACCCGGGTCGCCGGCAGGCCGTTGAGGTCGACCTGCTGCGGCTCGCTCATGACCGCACCCGGGCGTCCCTCGATGGTGGCCCGCAGCTCGCCCAGGGCGTCCTGCATCTGGTCCAGTGCGGGCCGCGTCCCCTGGCGGACGATCACGTTGGGTGTGAAGTCGGCGTTCTCCTGCGCCTGCATCGTGGCGACGGCCACGGCCGGGACGGGGAGCGTCTTCCAGTCCTCCGGGATGTCCAGCTCGACCGTGAGGGGTCCGGGGCACTGCTCGCTCGGGTAGGTGACGGTCGTCATCTCACGCCTTTCTGAAGGGGGCGCCCGGGCGGCTGCGTCCGGGCAGGATCTCGGGCTGGGTCTTCGGCTGGGGTTCGGTCAGAACCAGTGTGTCGGGTTGAGGTCGACGTCCGGCGGGTCGAAACCGATGTCGAACTTCACACCGGCGCCGAGTCCAAGCGTGGCACCGATGTCGACTGAGACGCCGACGTGGTCCTTGGTGATCCCGGCGCCGATGTTCGCGTGGGCACCGATGCCGTAGGACACCTCCGCGCCGACACCGAGGTCGACCGGGCCGACCGCCTGGCTGATATTGGCCTCGGCCTTGCCGCCGGCGAAGGCCTCGCCGTGCACCCCGGCGTTGACACCGTCCTTGCCGATGCCGACACCCACGTCGGCGTTGGCTTCCGCCCCGACGTAGGCCTTGCCGCTGGCACTGGTGCCGTAGCTGTTCTTGTACTGGGCGCTCACGCTGGCCGCGATGGCCGCGGCACTGGCCGACGCTCCGGCCTTGACGCCGTCCTCGTTGAAGGTGAGCCCGGCCTGTCCCTGGGCCTCCACCCGGCCCACGTCGTAACCGATGTAGTTGCCGTCGCGGTCACCGAGGGTGCCCTGGGGACCGAAGGTCTTCTCGTACTTGCCCTGGACGAGGTTGACGTTTGCCTCGGCCTTGGGCCCCCCGCTCTTGTCCTCGTCGGGCATGGTGAGGTCGTCGGGTGCGTCGCCCCAGGTCCGCTGGTAGTCACGACCGCGTTCCCAGTCCTCACCATCCTTGTTGCGGTAGGTGCGGTCCCGGTCGTCCCGGTCGTCGCCGCCGCGCCCGTCCCGGCCGTCGGGGTCGCCCCGGTCCGTGTACTCGCGCGTGTCGTCGTTGCCGCCTCGCTCACGCAGCGGCGTCTCGACCTTGCCCTTGTATGCCGGGTCCTCGTCCTTGTCCTTGCTGTCGGGAGTGCCGTCGTTGTCGTCGTCGCCATCCCTGTTGTCGGGAGTGCCGTCGTTGTCGTCGTCCTGGTCGCCCGCGTCGGGTATGCCGTCCCCGTCGCTGTCGCCGGTCCCGTCCCCCGAGCCGTTGCCGCCGCCGTCGCCCCCACCGGAGACGGCCGAGGCCACGTCCTGCTCGCCGATGTCGCGGCGCAGGAGCTTCTCCATGGTGCCGACGCCCTTGGCTGCTTCGTTGACCTTGTCCCTGCGGGCCGGCCACGCGGTGAAGAAGGCCTGGGCGTCCTCGCCCTTCCACGAGCTGCGCAGGTTCGCGACGACGCGGTCCGCCATGGTGGCGGCCTCAGCCAGCTCGCGCTGGGCCTGCGCCAGACGATCGGCGATGTCTGCGACCTTGGCCGTCTCCATGCCCTTCTTGCCGTCCCCAGCCATGGTGCCTCCCTTCCGTTGCGTGGTGAGTGTCCGCTGGACAGTGGCCCCAGCTCAGCCCCGGCGAGCGCCGGGGCTGAGCTGGGACTGGTGCGCGACCGTGGTGGCCGCGACCGTGAGCCGGATCAGGCGGAGCCCGTGTCCTGCTCGGTGATGTCCGCGTCGAGCTGCTTGGTCATCGCGTTGAGGTCGTTGATGCAGGCGTCGATCTTGGCCGACTTCTTGGCCCACTGGTTCTGGAAGCGGTCGGCGTCCGGACCCTTCCAGTTGCTCTGGAGCTTCTTGGCCGCTGCGTCTGCCTCGGTCTTGGCCGCCTGGAGGTTGGTCTTCTCCTTGGTCAGCTGGCTGTTGATGTCCTTGACCTTGGCAGTGTCCATTCCCTTCTTCTCGCCGGTGCTGCTACCGCCGCCATCGGGTGTGGGAAGCATGATGTTCTCCTCTTCTGGTCTGTGTTGCTGTGTCGTTTACGTGGTGTGTCTGTCTGGGTGACCTGCGTCAGGTGAGTCCGCTCAGCGGGCTCAGCTGGAGGTCTTGTCCTGCTGGGTTGCCTCGGTGCGGATGTTCTCCGCGGCCGCGTGCAAGGTCTTCGCCGCGTCCGTGAGGTCGGCCTTGTAGCCACCGGTCCACTTGGACTCGAAGCGCTTCTGGTCGTCACCCCACCAGACGGCCTTGAGCTGGTTGACGAGGCCGTCGATGCTCTTCTCGGCCTTGTCGATCTTCTTCGACGCTGCATCCAGGTCCGTCGCGCTACCGCGGGCGGAACCGGTGTTCATCCACTTCTCAGCCATGGCTGATTCCCCTTTCGATTCAGGACAGGAAGCCCTGCGTTTCCTTGACATGCATGACGTTATGAGGGTTCATGCAGGTGCTCAATGGGGAGCACTCCCCCCTCATCCCGCATCACCCGCGCCGGCGGTTGCCGACGACAGGCGCCCTCCCGATGACGCCTCCTTGCCTCCGTTGGACGACGGAGGTGGCAGCGCCACCTGGACGAGTTCTGGTTGCCCGCGCCGCACGAGGTAGCCCCGGCCCTCGAGGACCTGGTCGCGGCTGACGCCGCGGTAGTCGGCGCCGAAGGCCACGGAGTCATCACCGTTGGACTGCAGCGTGACCCCGGACCGGGAGGTCTTGAAGGCCCCGGCAAGTCCGTAGTTCGAGTTGAAGAAGGTCGTGTCCGCCTCGGCGATGACGGCCTGGTCGCTGTTCACCAGCTCCTTGGCCAGGGCCATGATCTCGTCCTCGGCCTCGGTGCCGTCGAAGTCCTGGGTGCGCTCGACCACCATCAGCATCGTCGCTCCACCGTCGCCGGCCTCGTTGACGGTGGGCAGCAGCCGGGTGGCCAGCTCGCGTGCCGCCTCGGCGCCCACGGCGACCTCCGTCCACAGGTGGGTGGCCCGGGTGAGGGCCGAGGTGCGCGGGCTGAACAGGTACCTGGCCAGCTCCGGTCGCGCCCGCGCGGCCGCAGACACCATGGTGAGCACGGTCGAGGTGCGACCGCTGCCGGAGGGACCCACGACGAGCTGGGATCCGCGCAGGGCGAACCCGATCGGCTCGAGCGTGGTCGAGGCGACCGCGAACGCGGGCAGCCCGTGGGAATCGGAGACCGGCAGGTCGGCGAACTCGATGGTCTCGGGCAGCGACTTGATCGGCGGTGCCGGCGTCACGCCGGCCCTGCGCATGCCGTCGGCGAAGCCGTTGATCGCCCTGGCCTGCACCGTGGCGTCACTGGACCCACCGAGCACCGCCAGCTGCACCTCGAGACCGTGCACGATGGCCCGCCCGGCCGGGGACGACAACGACAACACGTCGGCCGACACCCCCAAGGAGATGTAGTCGTCCACCGTGGCCATCCGCATGACGATGCGGCCCTGGATCGCGGACGACAGGGTGCCCCAGATGCCCGTTCGATGGTCGACCGTGACGACCACGTGGACACCGACGGGTCGGCCGTCGGCAGCGATCGACGTGAGCAGGTCCAGCCACTTCTGGCCCTGGTTGGTGTCGTAGGCGGCCTGGAACGCCGAGAGGTTGTCGACCAGCAGGATGATCCGGGGTTCGTCCGGCGCCTGCGCCAGTCGCCGGTAGTCGGTGATGGTCGCCGCGCTGATCCTGGAGTAGCGCATGGCCCGCTCGTCGATCGTCTCGCGCAGCATGGTCAGCAGCCGCGCGATCCGTTCGTGCTCGCCGCCGTAGACCACGCTGCCGACGTGCGGGAGGGGCTCGATCATGGCCAGGCCACGGTTGCCGTAGTCGATTCCGTAGACGTGGCAGGGCCCGCCGCGCACGGTGTAGCCGGCGGCCACGGCGATGGTGCGCAGGAAGGCGCTCTTGCCCGCGCCCGACGCTCCGTAGACACCGAGGTTTCCCTCGATGTCGGGGCGGAAGCTGATGGGCGGCTGGGCCTGGGCGTCCGGGTCGTCGCTGATGCCGATGACCAGGTCGTCGTCACGTCGCTTGGTGGGCAGGTCGGCCAGCTCGTACACCGTCGACAGCTCGGCCAGCCACGGCTTGCGCGGGTCGGGGATCTGGGCCACCTGCTGGGCCAGGCCGATCTGGGTGACGACGCGTTGGATGTCCGTGGGACCGAGGTCCTCCTGCACGACCTCGTGGGGTTCGTCGACGACGGGCAGCTCCCAGGCCTCGCCACTGCCGAAGCCGAGGGTCTCGACATCGACCTGCGCGGGGGGGACCTCGTTGGTCGTCCAGCCGCCGGCATACCCCGTCTGGAACGGGGTGAGGCGCCCGGGCCCGGACTTGGAGACGGCACGACCCGGCAGGGCCGGATCGAAGTAGGCGGCGACGGGGGTGCCCAGGACGTCGTCGCTGTCGGACTCGTCCGCCATCCGCAGCGCCATGCGCAGGTTGGTGTTGGCGCGCAGGTTGTCCTTGATGACACCCGCGGGCCGCTGGGTGGCCAGGATGAGGTGCAGGCCCAGGGAGCGACCACGCTGGGCGACGTTGACGACGCCGTCGACAAACTCCGGCACCTCGTTGACGAGGGCGGCGAACTCGTCGACCACGATCACCAGGCTCGGGGGTGCCGCCACCTCGCCGCGGCGTTCCAGCTCGGCCAGGTCCTTGGCCTTGTGCTGGGCGAGGATGTGCTCGCGGTACCGCAGCTCGGCCGACAGGGACGCGAGCGCCCGGCGCACCAGGTGGGGTGACAGGTCGGTGACCAGCCCGACGGTGTGGGGCAGGTCGACACAGTCACGGAAGGCCGAACCACCCTTGTAGTCGACGAGCAGGAAGGTGAGCCGTTGCGGTGAGTGCGCGATGGCCATGCCCAGGATCCACGCCTGGAGCAGCTCGGACTTGCCGGCACCGGTGGTGCCACCCACGAGGGCGTGCGGGCCGTCGCTGCGCAGGTCCAGCGAGAACGTCCCCTGCGCCGACTGGCCGATGACGGCGCGCAGGTGTCCCGGCTTGGGTCGCGCGACCGGCCCGGCGGCATACGGCCCGGTGAGGATCGAGCGGCTCTCCCCCCAGCGTTCGACGACCGCACCGGAGGTCTCCGCCACCTCCAGACCCACGAGGGACACGTACGACACGGACCGGGGCAGGTCGCTGTCGTCGTCGACCGGCACACCGGAGTCGACGAGCGGGGCCAGGGCTCGGGCCAGGCGAGCCGTGGCGTCGGCGTCGACGGCGTCGGCCGCCACCGGCACGCGCACCACCGCTTCCCCGACGTACCCGACCAGGGACTGGCCCGGTTCGGGGCCCTCCTCCAGGAAGGTGCGGCAGGCCGCCGGCAGGGTCGCCGTCGACGGGGACAGCCAGGCGACGACGATGCCGTGCGACCAGCCGTTCTCGGCCAGCTGCACGAGCCGGGCCCGGTCGACGGGGGCATCGTTCTCCACCACGAGGAGCACGACGGGCCGGTCGTCGGGCACGGTCGGCGCGTCGAAACCCGCCTGCTTCGGGCCGGTGCCGCCGTCCTGCTTGGGTGGTTCGGTGGTGGACGTGCTCTGCTCGAGGATCTCCTCGAGCTGGGTCACGAGCTGGACGCACGCCGGGCCGGTGCTGGCGAGGTGGCGTCCGTCGATCGGGCTGTGGGACGAGTCGGTGTGCGGCACCCACTTGAGCCAGTCCCAGTCCCGCGCCGTCGCCGGCGACGCCACGACCGCCACGACCAGCTCCGCCGGGGAGTGCAGGGCCACGCCCTGGGCCACCGCACCGCGCATCGCCGCCAACGCGGCCGCGCGGGGACCGGAGAAGCCGAACGCGCCCGTGCGCAACGGCTCGGCGACCACGGGGACCGGCTCGACGACACCCATGCCGTCGACCGCCTCGGACGCCTCGAGCCAGGCCTCCGCCCGGGACCGGCCCAGCTCGGGCACCTTGAGGGTGACCCGGGACGGCAGCGCGCCGAGACCCAGCCGGAACTCGCAGAACCCGGGGTCGCCGGACCGCCGGGTCCACAGCAGGCTCGAAGCCGCCGTCGCGCCCTCGATGCTCTCCGTCGCGGACGGGTGCTCGGCCTGCCGCCCCGCGACCTCCAGCGCCTGCTCCTCCTCGACCTGCTCGACCATGACACCGAGGTCCTCGCGGAACTCGGTCATCGCCTGCTCGAAGTCCTTCTTGGCGTTCCGCTTGGACTCCCAGTAGTGGCCGAACAGCATGGCCGGGGTCAGCAGGATGAAGATGCCGAACAGCGGGTTGCGCGTGATCGCCACGAGGGCGAGGCCGAGCGCCATCGGGACCATCGCCGAGATCCACGGCGGCCGTTCGGGTTTGGGCCGCTCGGGCAGGTTGGGGATCGGGAACTCCCGCCCGACGTAGAGCGGGGCGATCCGCGGAGAACGCGAGAACGGCACCGAGGTGCCCCGACCGGGCGCCAGCCCGGTGCTGCTGCCGCTGAGCCCGACCTCGAGGCGCGTGTCGCCGACCGTGAAGGTGTCGCCCTCACGCAGCACCGCCCGGTCCACGGGTTGCCCCTGGAGCTCGATGCCGTTGGACGATCCGAGGTCGACCACCTCGACCACGTCGGTGACGAGGAGGCGGGCGTGTCGGCGCGACACCTGCGGGTCGCCCAGCTGGATCTCGCAGCCGCGTCCGCGGCCGATGTATGCCGTGCCGGGAGACAGCGGGAACTCCCGCCCCGCGTCGGGCCCGCCCACGACCTTGACGGTCGCCACGGCAGCCCCACGGTCGGCATACCCGCCCGTGCGCCGGGTGACGGCCAGGTGCGCCCCCGACCGCACGCCGCTCTCGGCCAGGGTCGAGCGCGGGTCGACCGCGCGGTAGTCCTCGTCGACGTGCGAGAGCGTGAACTCACCCAGCCCGTCCTGGCCGACCAGGCCGCCCGCCCGGCGCGGGTCCGCCCGGACGAGGAAGTCGGCGAGCTGCCCCACCGTCGTGGTGCCGTCGACCGTGGCCACGAGGTCGGTGTCGGTGTCCCCGTGACCCCGGAGGGTGAACTTCAGCTTCACGAGGCGGTGGCCTTTCTGTTGAGCGACAAAGGAATTCGCAGCCGACGGCTCGGCTCTTCAGTCCTGGGTCCCTTGGCGAAGAGCGGACGCGGGTCGATGTCGGCGCGCAACCGGTGCCAGAAGTCGACGTTGGCGCGCAGGTCGCTGCGGGCGGAGTTGACCTCGGCCCAGTAGTCGGCCGCGTCCTGGTCGGTGGGGGTGCCGGGTCCGAAGACGAGCGCGTTCGCGCGGGCGGCGAGCCCGGTCGCAGCGGGCACCCTCGTGAGGGCAGTCGCCTGCTCGAGCCGGGTGGCGCGCCGCGGCACCTTCTCGCCATAGCTGCGCGAGGTCTGCACCAGGTCGTCCCACGCCCACGCGACCCGGGACGGCGTCGGTCCACGCTGCGCGTGCCGGTTGCGGCGCCACGCCTTGGCGCCGCGCAGGGCCCAGTAGAGGGCGACGAGCACGAGGATCGGGAGCAGCACGTAGAAGATGAGGAACCGCAGCCAGGTCGGCCACGACGCCGGGTCGAAGAGCTTCTTCGGCGGCTTCTTGAGGTTGATGGCGTTCTGGGCCTGGTCGGGTCCCTGGAGCACGCTGGGCGGGTTGACGCCGGCCGGGGGCGGCACCTGTGCGCCGACCTTCTGCTGCTCCGTCTTCGACTGGAGCTGGTTCGGCTTCTGGTTGCGGTTCGGCAGGAAGGTGTTGGACAGCAACGGAACCCACGCGCCGTTGTTGTCCTGCACCTCGACCCATGCGTGGACGTCCCTGCCCCGCACCACACCGTCCTCGGGGAGCTCGGCGCCCATGACGACTCGGGTCGGGATCGAGAGCCGGTTGGCTGCCAGCGCCAGGGTCGCGGCGTACTGCTCGTCGTTGCCGGCGAGCTGCGCGACCCCGACGAACCGGGAGAGCCGGCCGTAGGAGTGCCCGGCGAGGTAGTAGCTCTCCACCGAGTTCTTGGTGCCGCCGTCGGTGTAGGCGCCGTCGTCCTTCATGGCCGAGGCGATGGCCCGGAACTGGGCCCAGGCGCCGTCGGCGTTGCTGGTCCAGCTCTCGAGCTTGGCGTCGAGGAAGCCCAGCTCCTGGTCCTCGACCAGGTTGCCCGTGGAGGGAGTGAACGACTCGGGCAGGTCGCCGTTGACGACCCGTTCGGGCAGGAGCACGTTCATCGTGTAGCGGTCGCCCGCCTTGAGGCGGTCGGGCACGATCGCGGTGCTGGTGTCGATGTTCAGCCACAACCGGGAGGCGAGCAGGTCCTGCCGGGTGCCACCGAACCGCACCCCGGTCACCTGGCCGATCGTGGGCAGCCAGACGTCGCCGTAGCCGTCCTCGGGCACCGTCACCTGCACCGTCGCCGGCTTGCCCTCGCCGCGTGGGGCGACGCGCTCGCCGACCTGCTGGAACGCCGCTCCCGGCTCGGCCGAGTCCTCGGCGGCCCGCTGGCCGGCACCCCAGACGGTGCCGTCATAGGTGTCGAGGGTCGCGAACCGCAATGGGGTGCCGGCCGGTGCGCCCTTGACGGTCAGCAGCGGCTTGTCCCAGAGCTTGGCCTCGTTCGGCTCGGTGTACTTGCGGAACCCGGCCAACGGGCTGGGGAACTGGGCGATGTCGAACGGCGGCACGATCTCGGTGCGGGCGACCTTGCGCAGGTCGGGGTTGGTGCCGGGCGCCATCGGGCCGACCACCAGCCCCGCCACCCCGGCGAGCAGCAACAGCCCGGTGCCGATGCCGAGGCGGGCACCGCGCCCGGCGCCGTTCTGCAGCGGCGCCCGCGTGCGGGCGGACCGGACGACGAGCCACCCGATGAGGGCGACGGCGAACACGGCCCCCTGGGCGAGCAACGAGGCCGGCTGGAGCACACCCAGCACGATGACCAGGGCGAGCACGGCCAGCGGCGGCAACGCCACGGCATACACCGCCCTCGCACTGCGGGCGAGGCCATAGGTGAGGGCCGTCCCGACCAGCGCCACGATCAACGGGATCGCGAGCAGCTCGACCGTCGCGTCCACCGGCGGCAGCAGGGTGAGCAGGCGCTTCCACCCGTTCACGGCCGTGCTGGCGAGGTCACCAAGGGTGCGACCCGTCGGGAAGATGCCGAGGGCGAGGTCCTTGCGGACGGCGAGCGGGCCGCCGAAGACGAAGTAGACGACGACCAGTCCGAGGAGGGTGACGAGCGCAGGCAGCTTGTATGCCGTGACGAGGTGGGTCACGAGCAGCGCCAGGACGATCCCGCCCACCGCGGCGACGATCCACTCCCAGCCGAAGAACACGGTGCGGAACCCGAACAGGGCCAGGCCCATGAGCAGCGCGGTGAAGCCAGCGTCGACGAGGTCATCGCGAGTGGGCAGCAGCTTGGCGCGCCGCTGCGCGACCCGCTCGGCGCGACTGCGCTCCTGGGGCAGCTGCTGGGCCCGGGGTGCGGGCAGCGGGTTGGCGCTCATGCCGCCATCACTCCTGCCAGGACCGCGCGGAGGTCGGTGAGCCCGTGGATGTTCATGAGGGTGAGGCCTCCGAGGTTCTTGACGCCGACCTGTTGGCGTGAGTCCACCGTGAGCGCGACCTTGAGGACCTCGGTCTCGAACCGGCCGAGGGCGCGCTGCACCTGGATGAAGGGGGTTTCGGTGCCGGTGATGAGGATGGCCATCGAGGTGTCCGGCGCGAGGGCCAGGCCCTCACCGGCCTGGGCGTAGAGGTCGCTGGGGCCGAGCTCGACCCGGGCCAGCTCGTCGAGGGCGAGCGGTGCGCTCGTGCGCGATGCGCTGGCGTCCCGGCACAGGACGGTGAAGTCCTGCTCGTCCATGTGCGACCGGATGGCCAGCGAGCCCGCCACCGAGATCGCCGTCTCCGCGTCGTCCTCGCCCTGGTGGTACTTCGTGGGGTCGGCGTCCACGATCATCGTGAGGTGGGAGCGGCGGGTGTCGAGGAACTGGCGCACCAGCAGCCGGCCGGCCTTGGCCGACGAGCGCCAGTGGATGTAGCGGCGGTCGTCACCGGGCTGGTACTCACGCAGGGCGTGGAAGGCGAGGTCCGACATCGACATCTCCTGCGTCGTCTCACCCTCGAGGTCACGCAGCAGACCTGAGCCGAGGCTCTCCAGCGAGATGGTGCGTGGGTGCACGTACAGCTCGGTGATGTCGGTCCACCGCTCGGTGCGCCGGACGAGCCCGAGCGGGTCGCCCTGGACGGTCGTGGCAGGCCCGACGGGGATGACGCCGCGGCGCTCGGTCGGGACGACGAACAGCTCCTCGTGGACCTTGCCTGCACCCAGTGGTGGCAGCGTGAACCGTGCCGCGCTGACCCCGACGGGCAGCTCGACGAGCAGCGGCAGCATGCCGCGGCGGGACTCGTTGGTCACGAGGATCCGCCCGGTGGAGGGCTCGCCGACGCTGACCCGCAGCGGCTCCACCTCGGTGTCGATGCGCACCCGGGTGCGACCCATGGCGAGCAAGAGGCAGCACAGCACGAGGGCGATGGCGGCGATGCCGATCATCGCCCACTCCTGCCAGTCGGTGTACGTGGCGACGAGCCAGCACAGGACTCCGAGCGCCAGGATGCACCAGCCCAGCGGCGAGACCCACCGCAGGAAGTCGCGCACCGGAGCCCACACCGGCCGGGTGGCCTCGCGCAGCGGCCCGGTGCGTTCGGCGAGCACACCACCGACCCGCTCGCCGGTCTGGGTGATGAACGTCGGCAGCTTGGGTCGCGTGACGGTGATGCTGGGCAGGCTCGGGAGCCGGCGCGGCCGGGTCGCGCTGCTACCGCCCGTGCCCGGCGGTGCGAACTGGGGCGCGGGAAGCGGCGACGACTCCGAGGCCCGACCGCGTCCCTGGCGGCGACCCTTCTTCAGGTCCGCCCGCCTGGTCGTGTGTTCGGCTTCCCCGTGGTCTGGGGCGTCGTGCTGGCTCATGGTCAGGCGACTCGCTCTGCGGGAGGTGCGACCTCGGACAGGATCTGGGTGATGACCTGGTCGACGGTGATGTTCGCGAACTGCGCCTCAGCCGTCAGCAACAACCGGTGGTTCAACACCGGACCAGCCAGCAGCTTGATGTCATCAGGAACCACATGCGTCCGACCCTGGCTCGCAGCCCACGTCTTCGCACACCGCACGAACGCCAAACACCCACGCACCGACAACCCCAGCTTCACCGACACATGCCGACGCGACTCCTCCGCGATCCGCGACACATACGCCAAGATCGCCGGATCCACATGCACCTCATCAGCCAGCTTGGCCATCTCGACCACCACGTTCGAGGTCACCACCGGCTCCAACACGCTGGTGCGGTCACGGGTCTTGGCATCGGCCAACACCGCCACCGTCGCCTCATGATCCGGATAACCCAGCGACGTCTTCATCAAGAACCGGTCCAGCTGCGCCTCCGGCAACCGGTACGTCCCAGCCTGCTCGATCGGGTTCTGCGTCGCGATCACCATGAACGGCTCCCCCACCGAGTGCCGCACCCCGTCGACGGTGACCCGGCCCTCCTCCATCACCTCCAACAACGCCGACTGCGTCTTCGGCGAGGCGCGGTTGATCTCGTCGGCCAACACGATGTTGGCGAAGATCGGGCCCGGGTGGAAGTCGAAGGTCTGCTTGCTCGGGTCGAAGATCGTCACGCCCGTGACGTCACTGGGCAGCAGGTCGGGCGTGAACTGGATCCGGCTGTTCGTGCCCTGCACCGTCCCCGCCATCGCCCGCGCCAACTGCGTCTTACCCGTCCCCGGGAAGTCCTCCAACAACAAATGCCCCTCGGACAACATGCACGTCAACGCCAACCGGATCACATGCTGCTTACCCAGCACCGCCCGGTCACAGTTGTCCACCATCTGCGTGAACGCCTGCGCAAACCACTGAGCCTGCTCATCCGTGACGGTCATGAGTGTCGTTTTCCGTTCTCTGCGTTGGGGATACGTGCGTGGTGGGTATGCCGAGCGGCCGGCTTGTCCTGATGGGTCACCGGCGTCAACCCCAGTAGACGGACCCGGTATGGCTTCCGGAGCCGTTGCTCAAGGTGACGTAGACCGTGCCGACGTTGCTGCCGAAGTAGCAGCTGCCCGGCCAGCGGTAGCTGCTCCCGTTCGACCCGACGGTCAGGCGACCGCTGGAGGTGAAGGTGCTGGTGCGAGAGCTCCGGCAGGACACGGTCCATGACGATCCGGGCGGGAAGCTGCTGATGCCGACGTTGACCTTCCAGCACACGGAGCTGGGTTGCGCGCAGGAGCCCCGTTCGGAGTGGCCCTGCGCACCCTTGCTCACGCTGACCTTGGGGGTGGGTGGGGCGACCTTGCCGCTGACGTAGCCCGTCCATGACGACGGGCCCGCGGCGGAGTAGGCCCGCACCCGGAGCCGGTAGGTGCCGGGAGCCTTGTTGCTCGCCGTCACCGAGGTCTGCGCGCCGCTGAAGGTGCGGTTCACCGCACCCTCGACCTGGACCTTGGTGATGGGCCGACCGTTGGTCGGCAGGTTCCACCGCCAGGTGACGTTCTTGTCCTTGGTGTTGCCGTCCGAGCTGAGGCCCGTCGGCGTTTTGGTCGGGCCGTAGGCGCGGTAGGTGTTGCTCGAGGGCGACCACGACGACCAGCTCGTCCCGTTGTAGGCGCGCACCTGCAGGGTCTGGTTGCTGGTGTTGAGGCCGCTGATCGTGAACTCCTTGGTGGAGCCCTCCGCACACCCACAGCTGACGGTGCCGGTCCGGCCGAAGCTGTTCTTCCACTGCAGCTGGGTGAACCGCGCCGACCGCGAGTCCTGCAAGGGCACGCGGACGACGGCCTTGTAGTCGGCACGCGGGGTCGTGACGCTGGGGCGACCGGGCGCCTGCGGGATCCCGACGGAGGAGAAGGACGTCGGGTTGGTCTTGGGTCCCTCCTTGTTGCCACCGTTGGTGGCGGTGACGACGTAGCGGTACTTCGCGCCGTCGTAGACGGTCGTGTGGCCGAGGCTGCGGGTGCCTGGCGAGGTGCTGCCGATGGAGGTCCAGGCGCCACCGTTGCGGCTCTGGTACACGGTGTACTTCGTCAGTGGCGGACCGTTGGGGCGCACCGGTTGCCACGAGATCGTGAGCCGCGACGAACCAGCCGCCGGGCCCGTGCCCGAGTTGGTCACCCGGGGTGCGGGCACGGCCGGCGGGGTGCCGGCGGACTGCATCTTCACCGCCGGACCGAACGGGCCCCAGCCGAGGTCGTTCTTGGCGCGCACCCGCACCGACTGCTCGTTGTCGTTGACGAGCCCGCCGATCGCGGCCTGCAGGGTCGGGGCGGCGACCTCCCTGGACTTGAGGGTGCCGCTGGTCGTGTCCGTGACCCGCACCTCGTAGGTCTTGACGTCGCTGCCCTTCTTGGCGGGCGCCGCCCACCCGATCGTCAGGGTGCGGTCGCCGCGACTGACCATGCGCACGCCGCCGACCGGGTTCGGCAGGGTGTCCGGCTTGACCGGGTTGCTGGCCCGGCTCGGCGCGCTCTGCCCGATCGCGTTCACTGCGACCACGGTGAAGGTGTAGGTCTCACCGTTGGTGAGGCCGGTGATGGTGCACGGAGAGGCGGTGCAGGTGGTCGTCTTCGCGCCGGGGCCCTGGCCCTGCACGAGGTAGTGGGTGATCGGGCTGCCGCCGTCGCTCGCCGGCGGGGACCAGCGCACGCGGGCGAACCCGCCACTGACCCGGTCGGCCTGGGCGCTGACGTTGCCGGGGGCGTCCGGCTTGCCGAGGACGGTGACCGTCCCACGCCCGGTGGCGTTCATACCGGGGCGACCATCGCTGACCGAGACCAGCACCGTCCCCTGGCCGCGTGCCTCACCGGTCGCGGTGACCGTCAGGGTGCACCCGGAGAAGGTGGCGCTGAGCCCGGCGCCGGTTGCGGCGGCGGAGGCGATCGCGCACTTCGGCGACTCCAGGGGGGAGTCGAGGTAGCCGCGCAGGTCGATCGTCGTCGACGACCCGGCATTCAGGCCCGTCACGGTGAACGGGCGCAGGCGAGGAGGGCCGAGCGTCGCCAGGTTGTTGCCCGTGTCCACCGCGCCGTCGTCGGCGCCGAGCACCGTGACCGAGACGATCGACTCAGGGCCACCGCGGGCCTTGACCGCGAGCCGTCCGTTCGTGCTGCTCGGTGCCTTCTCGCCCGCCTTGAGCTCGACGGTGCGGTTGCCGGCACCGGTGCGGGTGAGGTCGACACCGTCGGCCTCGGTCTTCCAGTCGCTCTCGAAGACCACGTCATCGAGGGTCATGCCGATCGGCACCCACGCGTGGCACAGCGTCGGGATGTCGATCTTGCGGGCCAGGCCGCCGGCGTTGAGCTTGACCGAGTAGTTCGGGCATCGCAGCAACGGGATCTTGGGCCCGATCTGGACGGGGATGGAGACGTATGCCGTCTTGAAGTCCTTCTGCTCGACCGTCTCCTGGTCGCTGACCTCGAGCATGACCGAGGCCGGTCCGACGTAGCCGCCGGAGGAGGTGAGGTTGAGCCCGGAGCGACCGTCGGCCTCCGCCTTGAGCTTGTCCGACGGCGAGGCGCTGACGTTGTCCGCGGTGGTGAGGCTGACGACCTTGGCGCGCGGCGACTTCACGTAGTCGGACAGCTTGACGCTCTTGGTCGAGTCCTTGTCCATCTGGATCAGGGCGCCGGAGACCACGAACGGCACCCCCGCGTCGCCGGTCGGCACGTAGATGAGGGCCATGCCGGTCAGGCCGTCCTCATCGGTGATGACGTAGGGAACGGTGTACGGGTACGGCTTGACCGCGACCTGCACCTGCCTTCCGTCGCCGACGATCGTGCCGTCGGGCGACAGGACCGCCGTCACCTTCAGGGACTCTCGGGGCCCGTCGATGTCGCGGTCGTTGTTCAGGACGTCAACCGTGGCCGTCGCCTCGCCCTGCTTGGGCTTGGCCGTGTCGTCCACCGCGATCGGTGGGTTCTTCGCGCCCGGGTCCGGGATCACGGTGATGGTCGACTTCGAGGGGTCGAACAGGCCGTTGCTGATGCCGTAGTTGAGGACCTGCACGCCGGCCTTGGCCTCCGGCACCGTCGTGGTGAAGTACGTGTTGGGCTCGTCGACCTTCCACTTCTTCAGCTCGGCCTCGGCGTTCGTCGGCGACTTGTACAGCAGGTCGACGCTGTCACCACGGGCGATGAGGTCGTTCATCGTCGCATCGACCGTCACCGACTTGCCCGGCTTGGCCCGCACCTCGTCCTCCACCGCCACCGGCGGCTGCGGGTCGCCCGGCTGCACCACACCGATCCGCACGAAACCCGTACTCGTGGCCCCGAACCGGTCCCGCACCACGTAGTTCAGCACCTCGGTGCCGGCCGACGTCGGGTACGCCTCGTACTTGATCGTCGAGGGCCCGAACCCGGTGACGCGGCCGTACTTCAGGTCGACCGCACCCGCGTCGTCACCGGTCAGCCCCACGACGGTCACGCTGTCGCCGTCGGGGTCGACCCCCGAGTTCGGCACGGTGATCGTCAGCGGGTCACCCGCGGTGACACTGGTGGAGAAGCTGCGCGCCACCGGGGCCTGGTTCGGGGTCGCCTGCGTGGGCAAGGGCATCACCGTGACGGCGATGCGGCCGGTGGTCGCCTTCTCCTTGGCACCCAACGGGTACACGGCATACTCCACCGTCACCTGCTGGGGCGACGTCGGTGCCCGGTCCTTGGGCACGAAGCGCACGACGTTCCCGGAGGCGAAGGCGTAGCCGTTGGTCTTGCCCTCGGCAGGGAGGACCTTGACGCTCGCGGGGTCGAGGACGAGGGGTATGCCGTCGGCCATGGAGTCGTTGTCCATCACCGGGATCGTGACGGAGTCCTGGGCGCGCACGACCGCCTCGTCGTCCTCCACGACCGGGGTGTTGCGGTCGTCGGCGGGGTACTGCGTCACCGCGACCTCGCCGGTCGTCGACTTCGAGCCGTCGCTGATCGTGTACTGCACGGTGCCGGTGCGCGGCTTGCCTCCGGCCGGGGCGACGTCGAGGGACTCGATCCGCACCCAGCGGCCCTGGTAGATCGACGGACGCAGCCAGCTGTTCTCCGAGCTGACCGAGACCGAGCGGGTGACCAGCACATCGGCCCGCGGGCTGTAGTCGTTGTTCAGCACGTCGGTCAGCACCGGCGTCTGGTCGCGCAGCGTCGCCGAGTCCGGCACGGCCACCGGCGGCGCGTCCGGGTCCGGGTTGGCGATGAGGTCGACGCGGATGCGCCCGGCGTCGATGCCACCGCCGACCTGCGCGCCGTAGCTGAGGTCGTAGGTGCCCGGCGACGAACCCGTGATCGTCACGAGGCCGGTGTCCAGGTTGGTGTCGACGCTCAGTCCGTCGGAGGACTGCAGCTCACGGCTCAGGCGCAGCTTGGCGTCGGGCTCGCTCGGGTCGGCACCGGGGATGTCGTTGCCCAGCGGCTCCAGCTGCAACGGCTTGCCCACGACGCCGCGCACCACGTCCGGCTGGGTCTGCGGCTTGACCAGCTTGTCGTCGGGGTTGAGGACCTGCAGGGTCACCGTGCCCTTGCTGCTGGCCCGGCCGTCACCGACCGAGTACTCGACCGGACGGGTGCCGGGATCGGTCGGCGCGAGGACGTTGAGCCGGCCCTGCCCGTCGACCGACGACTCCTCGTCGGTGGCCTGGATGGTCAGTGGGTCGTTCTCCGGGTCGCGCCAGTCGCCCACCACCTGCAGCGGCAGCAGCTTGCCGGGGTTGACCGGGTAGACCTTCTTGGACAGGTTCGCCGTGCCCTGCCGCAGACCGGGCGGACCGTTCACCTCATCGGGCACGAGGGTGACGGTGACCTTGCCCTGGTCCTTCTGCGGCGACTTGCCGTTGTTGACCTTGTAGGTGAACGAGAACGACCGTGCGTCGGGTTCGGCCGGCACCGACACGTCGATGCTCTGGCCGTCGGCGGCGACACTCGCGCTCACGCCGGGCAGGTCGGGCTGCGACACGTCACCGGGGTCGATGGCCAGCACCGAGCCGACCGCGTCGGTGTCGTTGTCCAGGACGTGCAGCTTGGACACCCGGCCCGGGCGCACCTTGAGGTTGTCGTCCTCCGCCTTGGGCGGCTGGGTCACCGACGCCTCGTCGATGAGGTTCTCGTCCTTCTTCTTGTTCTTGTCGTCGCGCTTCGGCGGCGGGATCAGCGAGTCCCACTCGTCGAGCTTCTTGGGCTTGCTGTCGAGGTCCCACACCTCTCCGCCGTCGAGGTCGTTGAGGACGACCTGGCCGTGGTTGGTGCGCAGGGCGACACCGTTCTTCACCGTCGCCTGCGTGGTGCGCTGGATCGACACCGCGGGCTGCGGGTCGGACGCGCCGCAGTCCTTGCCGTAGTAGTTGACCAGGGTGCTGGCCCACGCGGCCTGGATGCACGACCCGGTGCGCAGGGGACGCGACACCATCGGCGGCGCCTCGTTCTCCCCGATGGTCACCTCGACCCCGCCGGTGCCACCACCCTCGCCGCCGATCCCGATGAGCCGCAACGTCGTCGAGTCCTGCAGACCCACCGAGTCGGCGGCCGGACCCGGCTGCTGCAACGCGGCATACGCGGGCTGTCCCTCCGTGCGGGTCGTGCCCCCGTCGACCGCCTTGCCGGAGCCCTGCACCCACAGCTTGTCGTCACCCGCGCTGTAGACGACCCACTGGGTGCCGACCGCGGTGATGTCGACGACCTTGGCGTTCGAGAGCTTGATCGACTCCTCGACCGGCTTGCCGAAACCGTCGCCCAGCTGCGGGATGGACACGACCTTGCCGGTCGCACCGGACACGGCGTGGATGCCGCCCTTGACGTCGACGGCGAGCGCGGCGGTGCCGCCGACCGTGGCCAGCGGCTTGGCCCCGACGGTGAGGCCCTCGAGGGTGCTGATGCCCTGGTCGGACGTGTAGCGCTGACCCCACACCTTGCCCGTCTTCGGGTCGATCATGGCGACGGTGCCGCCGCGCAGGTCGACCGTGCGGGGAACGAACACCTGCAGGTTCGTGCCCGACTGCGGCGCCGGGACCGAGACACCCGAGCCCTGCGCGACCGCGCTGGTGCGCGTGTCGATCGGCGTCAACGAACCAGACCCCAGCACCAGACCCGCCACCGCGTTGTCATCCTGGAGGATGTCGACCGGATCGCCCGGCCCACTGTCAGAAGCCACCCCACCGTCGAACTGACCGACCGCCTTGTTCACCCGCGCGAACCGACCATCCTTCGCCGACGACACCCACACGCTGCCGTCGTCGAGGTCGGAACGGTGCACGGTCTCGCCCTTGGATGACACCGCGGCATACGTCAACACGCCGGCCGTCAACGCGACAACCAACCCTGACGCAACCCCCACCCTCCGACGTGACATCGGATGCACTGTTACTGCTCCCCTTCGTCGCTTCCCCCGGCGACCTGCTCGTGGTCGAGCAGCACCAGATCCGCCTCGGTCACCAACCGTGTCGACAGCGCGTGCTCAACGAGTCGAGCCTTGCGGTTGCTGGCGAGCTTGCCCGGACCTCCGTGGAGACCACGTGTACCAGCATCTGCGAGCTTTTGACACACGTTGTCCAGTTTTCGGTTGAATCTCGTGACTTTCCACCCGAGCCGCGCGGCCGCGTCGGCCGACGACGGGATCTGGGTGGCACCGCCCTGACCGCGCCGCAGGAACGGCTCGGCGAGGGCGATGATCAACAGCTTCTGGTCCGGTGTGAAGGAGACCCGGCCCACGGTGGTCTCACCGGAGTCGGCCTCCTCCTTGGTCTCGGTCTCCGTCGCCACGAACGCCGGGGTGTCGACGATGACGTCGAAGTCGTAGGTCGTGGGACCGGCGGTGAACCAGACCGTGAAACGCTCCAGTGCCAACGGAATTCGCGCCCCGGGGTTGAGCCAGGCCTGGAACAGGCCCTTCTTGTCGGCGACCGTCGCGGTGAGCGTGGTGCCGACGTTGGCCAGCCACCACAGCCCGCCGTCCTCCACGACCTGGAGGAAGTTGCGGTGCAGGTAGGGGTTGTCGTCGATCTCGACGTCACCGGTGCGCCCGATGGTGAGCGGCTGGGCCGGGTCGGCCACGAACAGCTCCCCACAGAAGTCGACGGTCACACCCATGAACCCCTCACCCTGCCTTCTCGCACTGCGGCTCCGACCAGTTGGTCCACGGGCCCCCCCGAATCACCTGCGCCTGTCCACAAACCTGGGTGCCCTTCGGGACCTTGACCACGTAGTTCGACGACTTCGGCGTCACGTAGGCCGGCTTGGCCTCCTCGAGCTTGTCGATCGCCGGTGCCCACCGGAACCGGAACGTGTCGTCCTTCTGCGCGCCGCCGTAGGACCAGCTGAAGGCGACGGCCCCGGACGCGGCGCGGGCCGCGACGGTCGGCACCTGCGCAGGACCCCCGAGCAGGGGGTCGTCCTCACCGGGACCCGCCACGGTCGTCCTCGTGGGCTGCGGGGTGGGCGCGTCATCGCCACGGGTCAGCGCGAACACGGTGAGCCCCACCAGGATCGCGAACACCGTGCCCACGACCGCCAGCAGCGTGCCGGGCTTGATGACGTGCTGGTCCTCGGCGGGCGCGGCGGGCGGTGCCTGCTCGGCCTCGTCGGTGACCTTGGCCCTGCGGACCGTCCCCTCCTCCGCGAGGTCGTCGGGCAGGGGCGCCACCTGGCCGGCTCGCGGTGAGGTGACGGTGGTGTGCCCGGCTGCCGGGATCGAGGTGGAGCCGCTCATCGGCCGGTATGCCGGCGGGGCCGGTGCCGGGGCCTGGGCACGGACGGCCTGTGGCGCCCGGACGCGGGTGCGGTCGTCGTCGGCGCCCGGGGTGGGCGTGGTGTCGGCGAGGGTGGTCTGGCCCTGCTCGTCGAGGACAACGATCTGGGTGCGCGGGAACCGCTGCTCCTGCTCGATCTCCTGCAGCGCGCGGGCGAAGGCGAGCGCGGTCTGCGGGCGGTTGGCGGCGTCCTTCGACATCGCTTGGGACAGAAGGCGTTCCAGCGAGACCGGCACGTCGGCGCGGCCGGTGCTCGGCGCGGGGTTGGACCGGATGCGAGGCATGAGGGCGTAGGCCGAGTTGTCGCCTCCCGGCACCTCGAACGGCGAGCGCCCGACGAGCAGCTGCCACAGGGTGGCGGCGAGGCTGTAGACGTCGGACCGGTGGTCTCCGTTGGACTGGCCGAAGAGCACCTCAGGCGGCGCCCACGGCACCGAGACGCCGACGTCGTCATCGTCCTCCTCGGCTGCGGCTCCTCGACCGGCGATGCCGAAGTCGGTGAGGCCGGGCGCGCCGTACTGGCTCACGAGCACGTTGGCCGGCTTGATGTCACGGTGCACGACACCGGCCCGGTGCGCGGTCTCGACGGCGCTGGCCAGCTGGATGCCGGTGCGCAGCACCTCTTCGACGGTGAAGCGCTCGGCCCGGGCCCGCATCGCCAGGTTCGGCGGCGGGTAGTACTTCATGACGAGGTACGGCCGGCCGTCTGCGGCGGTGTCGGACCGGAACACCTGGACGATGTAGGGGTGGTCCGCCAGCTGGGCCATCGTGTCGGCCTCGTCGGTGAACTGCCGGCGCAGCGACGGGGTCAGGCCCTCACCCTTGAGCACCTTGACGGCCACGTTCATCCGCGGCATCTGCTGCTCGTAGAGGAACACGTCGGCATACCCACCCGACCCCACGGGCTGGACATAGACCAGCCCGGGGATCTCCGGAGGCGCCGAGGAGCTCATCGGGTGCGCCCTGGGGTGCGAGTCATGACGCGGCGACCTCGAAGGTGATCGCGACCTCGTCGGCGAGGGTGATGACGGTGCCGGGCTCGAGGACCTGCTGGTCGCTCGGGCGCAGCCGGACCGGCAGCTGCCCGGGCAGGGTGACGGTGGTGCCGTTGGTCGACCCGAGGTCGCGGATCAGGACATGCCAGCCCTCGAGCACGATCTCGACGTGGTTGCGCGAGATGTCGTTCTCCGGCGACGGCACCCGCACGAGGTGCGGCCGCATGCCGGCGTCGAGGTCGGCGTTGACCTTGGGCGAGCGGCCGAGCAGCACACCGCGGTCGAGCATGACGACGTCACCGGTCGGCAGCCGCAGCACGCCGAGCGAGGGCCGCGGCGTCTGGAACGGCTGCTGCGGCGGGATGTCGCGACCACACACCCGGCAGGCGCTCGAGTGCGGCGGGCTGGCGTGGCCGGCCGGGCAGAGCACGGCCAGCACGAGGGGGCCACTCGCGGACGGGCCGCCGCCCAGGAGCGCGGAACGGTCGACGGTCGCCTCCGCGTCGTCGCCCGACGCGGCACCCGATGCCGCGGGTGCTGTGGATGCAGCCGCGGCGGGTGGGGTCGCCGGCTGCGCGGGTGGCTGCACGGCAGGTGGCGGTGCAGCGGGTTGCGGTGGCGACGGGGGCGCGGCCGGTTGCGGAGCTGCAGCCGATGGCGCCGGCGGAACCGCCTGGCTGGGGCCCGCGGGCGGCGCAGCTGGTGGCGCCTGACGCAGCGACGGCGCGGGCGGCGGGGTGTGCGTGCCGCCCGCCGGTGGTGCCGGCTTCGGCTCAGGGGCGGGCACGTTCGACCCACCACTGCGCCAGGGCACCGAGTCGATGATGCGTCCGCCCTGGGCGGGAGCCGGGGGTGGCGGGGCCGAGGCGGCACTCGGCTGCCCGGGTGGCGGCTGCGGTGCCGGCGACTGCGTCTGCGCCGGCGGGGCCAGCGTGCGCTCACCCGGCTTGGGCTCCTGCGAGGTGTAACCGCCCGCGGACTCGATCGGAGCGTGCCCGATCGGCGGCTCGTCGATCGTGCCGGTGTCGTGTTGCTCGATGTATGCCGGACGGTCCTGCTGGGTGGCGCCGAACAGGTGGTCGTAGCTCGGCAGCTCGTCGACCTCCTCCTCGCTCGCCGAGGGGGACGGCGAGGGCACGGGGGCCGCGGGCTGAGCACCGTGTTGCTGCTGCTGCTGCGCCGCCGGGACCTGGGACTGCTCGGGCGCGCCCGGCTGGGCGGGCTGAACCGCCTCGGGCGCCGGGGCCACCGGCGGTGCTTCTGGGGCCGGGTCGGTGCGTCGCCTGAGCAGGTTCGGGGGCCGCCAGCCACTGGGCGCCGGGGCCGGCGCCTCGTCCACCTCGGGCGGCGGGTGCACCGTCGCCTCGGGTGCGTGCGTGCTCGGCGCCTCCTGGGGGACCGCCGTTGCCGAGGGCTCCGCCACCGGCTCGGTCACGGTCGGCTCCGCCGGTGCCACAGGCTCCGGTTCCGGCTCGGGTTGCGGCTCCGGTTCGGGTTGCGGCTCGGGCTGCGGTTCCGGCTCCGCCGGTGCGGCGGGTGCCGCGCCCTCGGCGACTGCCTCCGGCGGCTCGACCGGCTCGACCGGCTCGACCGGCTCGGCCTGCCCGGCCTGCTGCGGCGGCTCGGCGACCGGCTCCTGCTGGTCGGCTTCGGGGCCGGCCGGGTGGTCCGCTCCGGGCTGCTGGTCGGCAGGCGTCTCCTCGACGGCCGCCGTCGGGACTGCCTCGGACCGCTCCGGCGCACCGGGCAGGACCACGGCGACCGCGCTCACCCCCTCGGGGGCGTCGACATCGGTCCAGCTGCCACGGCGCGGGCCCCGCACCTGCGTCTCGCCCTCGGGACCGGACACCACGGCATACCCCTCACCGCGGACGACCACGCGCACGGGGTCGCCCTCGCCGACCACGACGAAGTCGGGGGTCGCGCGCAGCCCACCACCGGCGAGGACGTCGAGGACGGCGTCGACGTCACCGTCCGCGGCCGCGGTGCGGACGCGGTCGACCAGCGCGCCACCGCCGCGCACCACGACGTGCAGCCCGGACACCGAGACGGTGCTCCATCCGGGCTGGTCGGGCGGATCGAAACGCAGGTCCGTCATCGGGCGGCTCCGGTGCCGGCACGCGGTGCCGTGTCGACGTCCTCGTCATCGTCGTCACCGGCGTCGAGGGCGACGACGACGACGGAGACGTTGTCGCGCCCACCGGCCTCGACGGCCGCGGACACCAGCGCCTCGGCGCACTCCTGCGGGTCGTCGAACTCGCTGACGAGGGCGTGGATGCGCTCGAGCGGCAGCTCACCGGACAGCCCGTCTGAGCAGACGACGAACCGCTCACCCGGGTGCGGCGGGAAGACCCACACGTCCGGGGTGGGGGCGGGGTCGGAGCCGAGCGAACGGGTGACGACGTTGCGCAGCGGGTGCTTGGCGGCCTCGGCCTCGGTGATGATGCCGGCTTCGACGAGCTCGCGGACCTCGGAGTGGTCGACCGTCACCTGCCGGGTGCGGCCGTCGACGTAGCGGTAGACCCGGGAGTCGCCGACGTTGAAGACGGCCCAGTGGTCCGAGCCGCCGGCGTTGACGACGGCCAGGCCGGCCGCGGTGGTGCCCATGCCGGTCTGCTCGGGGTGGCGGGCGACGGACTCCAGGATGCGCCGGTTGGCGAGCTCGAGGGCGTGGACGAGGTCGTCGCGGCGGCGCACCGGCGCCTCGGCCAGCGGTACGAAGGCGTCGACGGCGATCTTGCTGGCCACCTCACCGGCGGCGTGACCGCCCATGCCGTCGGCCACCATGAAGACGGACCGGTCGGCCAGGACGCTGTCCTCGTTGACCTTGCGCACGCGCCCGACATCGGTGGCTGCCCCCGCCCGCACCGTCATGCCAACGCCACGCGTCGTGTCGCCGCTCAACGCGTGACCCGCACGGTCTGCATGAGCTGCTGCAGCGTCTCGTAGTCACTGCTGACCTGTTCTCCCCCGACCGAACCGGTCACCTGGATGAGGTCGACCACCTGCCCCCGACGGGCTCCGGCAAACAGGTGCGCCTGCACCACGTCGCCGACCTTCTCGTCGGTCCACGACACGTTGACCCCCACGAACGGCACGTCCTCGATCTCGACCGAGAAGGGCGCGTCCATCTCGCCGTCGGTGCGCTCGTCGACGTACGCCTTGAGCTCGCCGAGGGCCCGACCGATGGTGAAGTCACCCGAGCGGGTGAAGCCACGGACCACCACGTTGGGGGCGAACCGCCCACCGGACTGCGCCCGTCGCGCCGCCAGCAGTGTCCCCGGGACCCGCACCGGGGCCCACCCGTCGGGGATCTGCACCGAGACGCTCGGGGGACCCGGGAACTGAGCACTCGGGTAGGTCAGCGTCGTCATCCTGGCCCTCTCTGGCGGTGCCGCGTCGCACGTCCGGCGCATGACGTGCCACGGACGGGTGCCCCCTGCGTGGGGAACACCAGGTCAGCGTACGAGCCGAGAGCCCCTCACGGCATGGGGAGCACTCCCCATGAACGGGCCACAGAATTCCACAAGCGCGGACGGGGAGGAAACCGGCAATCCGGACTTCGGTCCGTTCGGCCGATGGTGGCGTCAGTCCGCCCAGCCGGCAAGCGCGGGCAGCGCGCGCGGCACGTCGTCGACCACCACGGCGTCGACCCCGGCCTCGAGCAGCGTGCGCGCCTCGGGCACGGCCGGGCACCACGCGACGACGGTGAGCCCGGCGCGGTGGGCGACGTCCACGGCATACGCGGCCGAGCGGAACGTCGGCGCGCGGTCGGACGGGTTGGGGCCGAAGGACTCCCAGTGGGCGGCGACCGCGTCGACCCCCAGGTGCGCGGCTGCCGGGATGGCCTTGCGCAGCGGGAAGCGGATCCAGGTGAGCAACGAGCGGGGTATGCCGGGTGCGGACTCACCGAGGACGAGCAGGGCTGCGGGGTCGAAGGACGAGACGAGCAGCGGGCGGTCGGCGGCGATGTCCGGTGCGACGCGCGCGAGCAGACCGGCCGTCGTCGTGGCCGCGGGCCGCAGGGCGTCCTCGAGGGCGGTCTTGAGGTCGAGGTTGACGCCGGTTTCCGCGGGCAGCGCATCGAGCACGTCCGACAGGGTCACCGCGCCGAGCTCGCGCGCCTGCTCCAGCGACAGGTCGGCGACGAAGGTGGTGGCGTCGACGGTCGGGTAGTGCCCCACGACGAGGTGGTCGTCGGCCGTGCGCCGCACGTCGAACTCGACCCAGCGCAGACCGCTGCGCGCGGCGGCCACGATCGACTCCATGGTGTTCTCGAGCAGGCCGTCGACCCGGTCGCGGCCCAGGCCCCGGTGGCCGAGCACCGTCGGCCGGGAGAAGACGCTGGCCCGCGCGGTCATGACCCGTTCGTGGCCGACCGCGTCGCCCACCAGGTGCGCAGCTCCTGCGCCGCGGCCTCCTTGCCGATGAGCCCGCGGTCGAGGCGGACCTCGAGCAGGTGCTTGTAGGCCTGCCCCAGCACCGGGCCGGGCGGGATGCCGAGCACCTCGGCGATCTCGTTGCCGTTGAGCTCGGGGCGCACGGCGGCGAGCTCCTCTTCCTCCTGGAGCCGTTCGATCCGCGTCTCGAGGTCGTCGTAGGTGCGCGACAGCAGGGCGGCCTTGCGGGCGTTGCGGGTCGTGGAGTCCGAGCGGGTCAGCCGGTGCAGCCGCTGCAGCAGCGGTCCGGCATCGGTGACGTAGCGGCGCACCGCCGAGTCGGTCCACTGGCCGCCGCCGTACCCGTGGAACCGCAGGTGCAGCTCGATCAGCCGGGCCACCGCCTTGACCGTGTCCTTGTCATAGCGCAGCGCTTTGAGCCGCTTGGTCGCGAGCTTGGCGCCGACGACCTCGTGGTGGTGGAACGACACTCCGCCACCGCTCTCGAACCGCCGCGTCGCCGGCTTGCCGATGTCGTGCAGCAGCGCCGCCAGCCGCAGCACCAGGTCGGGCCCCGGCACCGACTCGGCCGGTCCGTCGGCGGGTCCCTCGAGCGCGATCGCCTGGTCGAGCACCGTCAGCGAGTGCTCGTAGACGTCCTTGTGCCGGTGGTGCTCGTCGATCTCCAGCTGGAGCGCGGGCAGCTCGGGCAGCACCTGCTCGGCCAGCCCGGTGTCGACCAGCAGCCGCAGCCCGGGCCGCGGCGCGGGCGCCATGAGCAGCTTGGTCAGCTCGTCGCGCACCCGCTCGGCCGACACGATCTGGATCGAGGCGGCCATGGCCTTCATCGCCGAGCGCACCTGCGGCGCCACCTCGAACCCCAGCTGCGCCACGAACCGGCAGGCCCGCATCATCCGCAGCGGGTCATCACCGAACGACACCTCCGGCGGCCCGGGCGTGCGCAGCACCTTCGCCGCCAGGTCGGGCAACCCGGCATACGGGTCGACGAACTCCATGCCCGGCAGCCGCAACGCCATCGCGTTCACGGTGAAGTCGCGGCGCACCAGGTCGTCCTCGAGGTTGTCGCCGAAGGCGACGACCGGCTTGCGGGTCTGGCCGTCGTAGGCGTCGGCGCGGTAGGTCGTGATCTCGACGGTGTGGTCGCCGCGGCGCGCGCCGATGGTGCCGAAGTCGCGGCCGATGTCCCAGTGCGTGTCGGCCCACGGCTTGACGACGGCGAGGATCTCCTCGGGCGAGGCGCTTGTCGTGAAGTCGAGGTCGGGCGAGGTGCGTCCGAGGAACGCGTCGCGCACCGGTCCGCCGACCAGCGCCAGCTCGTGACCCGCCTGCTCGAACAGCGACCCGAGCTCGGTGAGCAGCGGCACGACGGGCGCGAGGTGGGCCGTTGCCCGGCGCAACAGGTCCAGGCGCGGCGCGCTGGGATCGGCGGAGGACATGGGGACCAAGGGTAGGCGCTCGTTAGAGTGATCGGGTGACCTCCCCTGCCCCCGATCCGGCCCGCGCGGCCGGGCGGCTGCCCGCAGTGGAGGAACGCTCGGCCGGCGGGATCGTCGTCGACGTGCACGACGGCCAGGCCCGGATCGCGGTCATTGCCAGGCGAAACCGCGCGGGCCGCGTCGAGTGGTGCCTGCCCAAGGGACACATGGAGAACGGCGAGACGCTCCCCGAGACCGCTGTCCGCGAGGTCGCCGAGGAGACCGGCATCGAGGGCCGGGTCCTCACCGAGCTGGGCACCATCGACTACTGGTTCGCGACGTCGGACCGGCGGGTGCACAAGTTCGTCCACCACTACCTGCTCGAGGCCACCGGCGGTCACCTCACCATCGAGAACGACCCCGACCACGAGGCCATCGACGTCGCCTGGCTCCCCCTGCGCGAGGCCCACGAGCACCTCACCTTCCCCAACGAGCGTCGGATCGCACGTCAGGCCTGGGCCCGTCTCGCCGGGGAGGGGTGAGGCGTGCGCGGGTCGGTATGCCGCGTGCTCGCCGCGGCGGCGCTGGCGGTGCCTGCCGTCGTGGTCCCGGTCGGGGGTGTCGGCTCGCGTGCGTCTGCCACGCCCGGTGCCGAGCCGGCGTCGGTCGCCGCGACACCTGCTGCCGCTCCCGCCGCGCCGGCCGCCGCGGCCAGCCTCGACCTCCAGCTGACGGGGGTGAGCCCGGCGGTCATCACCGACAACGAGGACCTCACCGTGACCGGCACCGTCCGCAACACCTCGGGCGCCGCGGTGAGCCGCCCGCTGGTCCAGGTGGTACTGGGCACGGCCCGCGTCGACCTGTCACGTGACGCCGTGCGCGAGTGGGCGGCGCAGACCGGTCCGGCCCAGGGGACGGTCGTCGGCCAGGCCCGGGTCGGCTCGACCCTGGCGCCCGGTGCGAGCGCCGCCTTCCGGGTGACCGTCAAGGACCTCGGCCGCCGCGGCGCCGTCACCTACGGCGCGCTGCCGATCAGCGTGCAGAGCGGTGGGGACAGCGTGCGGACGTTCGCCGGCTTCCAGTCGGTCAAGCAGTACGAACCCCTGTCGCTGGCCGTGGCGGTGCCGCTCACGCTCGACCCCGACCCCGACCTGTTCGGCGCGGAGGGCGCCACCCGCGACGCCGCGTGGGAGCGCGCCCTCGGCCCGGACTCGCGGTTGACCCACGTGCTGGACGCCACCTCGAACACCGACGTCACGTGGGCCGTCGACCCCACGCTCACCCCGACCCTGCTGCCCGACTTCGGTGAGTTCCCCCAGGGCGGCAACGGTGGCGAGGAGAAGGTGCGCACAGCCGCCGAGAGCCGGATCCGCGGTGCCGCGGCCCAGCACCGGCCGTGGGTGCTGCCGGACACCGACGCCGACATCGCCGCGGCAGCCGGCACGGCATCGGGCACCACCCTGATGGGCGAGCTCGTCGGGCGCGCCACCGAGGTGGCGAACCAGCTCGGGGGCCGCTCCGACGTGGCCTGGCCCGTGGACGGCCAGTACACCTCGGCGCGCGAGTCGGCGCTGCGCGGCTTCTACCGCGACCCGCGGCTCGGGGGCCAGGTCGTCGCGGTCAGCGCGCTGGGCGAGCTCGGCCGGGGCAGCACCCCGGTCGCGACGCAACGCTCCCAGGGTGGCCTGCCGATGCTGGCGTTCGACGACTCCCTGAGCGGGCTGCTGGCGCGGACCACGTCGCAGGCCGAGGGCGTGCTCAGCACCCAGCAGTTCGTCGCCGACTCGGCGGCGCTGCTCAACGAGCTGCCGGGCACCGCGGGGCGCACCGTCTTCATCGTCGCCCCGCGGACGTGGGCACCGGACGCGACGGCGGCCAAGCGCTTCCTGGACACCGTCGCCGGCATACCGTGGCTCACGCCCACCACCGCGGACGCCCAGCTGAGCACGGCCAGCCGGGCCGTCCCGGCCCCGGCGGCACCGGTCACCCGGCCGACGGGGCCGTCCTATGGCGGCGCGCCCGTCCTGACCCGGGCCCGTCTCGCCCAGCTCGGGCAGACCGTGCGGACCGTGCAGGGCGTGGCGACCATCCGGGACGACGGCGACGCCTTCTCCCGCACCTGGACCCGCGCCGCCGAGCAGCTCGCCTCCACCCGGTGGCGCGCCGCACCGACCGCGTGGAGCACCCTCGACGGCCGGGTCACCGAGGCCGCCGGACAGACGACCAGCGCCGTCAAGGTCGCGGCCGGCACCATCAACTTCCTCGCCGACTCGGGTCGGCTCCAGATCACCGTCACCAACGACCTCACCGTCCCGGTCGAGGACGTCAAGCTCACCGTCGAGGCCTCGAACCCGCGGCTGCGCATCGACAGCCAGCCGCCGGTGCTGCGGATCGGACCGCGCAGCCGGGCCACCGTCACCGTCAACGTCACCGCGCTCGCCGCAGGCACCGTGCCTCTGCGCACCACGCTGACCACCCCCGACGACACGGTGATCGGGCAGGGCGCGGACGTGCGGGTGCGCGTGACCCCGACCGGTGACGGTGTCTACTGGGCCCTCGGCGGTTTCGCGGGCCTGATCCTCGTGATCGGCCTGTTCCGCACCTACCGCAAGCGTCCCCGCACCCGGCGCGCGACCGCGCCCGTCACCACGATCGGATCCTCGTGAGCGACCAGAGCCTCGCCCGCTCCTCGGCCGTCATGGCCGCCGGGACGGCCACGTCCCGCCTGCTGGGCTTCGCCCGCACCACCATGCTGGCCGCCGTGATCGGCCTCGGCGTCTCCGCCGACGCCTTCGACGTGGCGAACACGCTGCCCAACAACTTCTACCTGCTGCTCGCCGGCGGTGTCCTCAACGCCGTGCTGGTCCCCCAGATCACCAAGGCGGCCAAGCACGACGACGGCGGCCAGGAGTTCGTCAACCGGCTGCTCACCCTGTCGCTGCTCATCATCGCCGCCGCGACGATCGTCGTGACCGCCCTGGCGCCCCTGCTGGTCCGGTTGTTCTCCCAGGGCTGGAACTCCAGCGCCCTGGCCCTCGGCACGGCCTTCGCGTTCATCTGCCTGCCGCAGATCTTCTTCTACGGCCTCTACACCGTCGTGGGGCAGGTGCTCAACGCACGCGGCCAGTTCGCGGCCTACATGTGGGCGCCGGCCATCGCGAACATCGTCGCGATCCTCGGCCTGCTCTGGTTCGGCGCGGTCTACGCGGACCAGCCCCGCGTGGAGCAGTGGGACGCGGGGATGGTCTGGGTGGTCGCCGGCACCGCCACCCTGGGCGTCGCGCTGCAGGCCCTCGTGCTCCTGATCCCCTTGCACCGCAGCGGTTTCCGGCTCCGACCCGTCTTCGGCTTCCGCGGGGTGGGACTGCGGTCGGCGTCCCGGGTCGCCCTCTGGACCTTCGCCGCGCTGGCCGTCAGCCAGTTGGGGTTCATCGTCACGTCCAAGGTGCTCACCCGGGCCAACGACCTCATGGCCGCCCAGGGGGTCACGGGTGCCGGCAAGGCGGCATACAGCGCGGCGTTCCTGCTGTTCATGCTGCCGCACTCGCTCATCACCCTGTCCCTGGTGACGGCGCTCTTCACCCGGATGTCCACGGCGGCGCACGCCGGCCGCACCGCCGAGGTGGTGTCCGACTTCGGGCGCGGGCTGCGGATGCCGGCCGTCTTCCTCGTGCCCGGCACCGCGGCGGCGATCCTGTTCGGGCTGCCGGCGGTGCGCCTCGCCTTTGCCGGCAACACGCCGGAGCAGGCGGCGGCGATCGCCGAGGTCATGATCGCGATGATGGTCGGCGTCGTGCCGTTCGGCTGGGTCTACCTCATCCAGCGCGTCTACTACGCCTACGAGGACGCCAAGACGCCGTTCTACCTCCAGCTCGTCGTCTCCGGCGTCGCCACCGCCGTGAACCTCTACGCGTTCACCGTCGACCCCACCAAGGTCGGCATCGTCGTCGGCATCGGCCAGACCCTGAGCAACCTGGTCGCCGCCGGCGTGGGGTTCGTGCTGCTGCGGCGCCGGCTGGGCCTGCTGCGGTTGCGCAGCACGGTGCGCCTGTACGTGCGGCTGGGGGTCGCCACGCTGGTCGGTGCCGCGGTCGCCATTCCCGCGCGGATGCTGCTCGAGCGGGTCGTCGGCGACGGCGTCCTCGGCAGCGCCATCGAGCTCGTCG
Organism: Knoellia koreensis; assembly: GCF_013041615.1. GTDB lineage: Bacteria > Actinomycetota > Actinomycetes > Actinomycetales > Dermatophilaceae > Pedococcus > Pedococcus koreensis. The sequence continues at coordinate 38,946 of NZ_JABEPQ010000006.1, read as the reverse complement.
CGGGGGGTGGGCTGTTCCTCGCGGTCGTGCTCGGGGTCGCCCACCTCATGCGGGTCGAGGAGGTCGCGGCTCTCCTCGACCCGGTGACGCGCAGAATCCGTCGGCGGGCCTGACGTGCGCCACCGCCTATGCTGGCCGCACCGCCGACGACAACAGGGGAGGACACTGTGCACGGGGTAGGCCCTTCGACGGTGCTGGGTGGCCGGTATGCCGCGCAGCGCCGGCTGGAGATGTTGCCGAACGCCGAGCGCTGGTCGGCCCACGACACCACCCTCGAGCGGGATGTCGTGCTCGTCTGCTTCGCCGAGACCGAACAGCACGCAGACGCCACGCTCGACGCGGCCCGCCGCGCCGCCGGCATCGACAACCCGCGGCTGGTCCGTGTCCTGGACGTCGGGCGCTCCGACGGCATCGCGTTCTTCGTCGAGGAAGCCCTGCCCGACACCCACACCGTGACCCAGCTGCTCGGCCAGGGCGGCCTGCCCGCCGAGGAGGCCCGGCGCATCGCCGGCGAGGTCGCCACCGGGCTCGAGGCCGCGCGCGGCCGCGGGCTGCACCACCTGCGGCTCACCCCCGACTCGGTGCTGCGGCTGCCCGACGGCACGATCAAGGTCCGCGGCCTCGCCACCGCCGCCGCGATGGCGCACGCCGACGACGTGGACGCCGACCGGGCCGCCCGCACCGACGCGGTCGGCATCGTCGCCCTCACGTATGCCGCGTTGACCAGTCGCTGGCCGCTGCCCACCCCCGTGCCGGGCCTGGAGTCCGCGCCACACGTCGTGGGTGGCGTCCCGGCACCCTCCGAGATCGCGGCCGGAGTGCCCGGTGACCTCGACGGCCTGTGCCGCCTGACCCTGACCCAGGACCAGGGGCCGGTCAGCCCCGGTGACTTCGCCGCCCAGATCGCGCCGTGGGCGCTCAGCCAGGTGCAGGGGTCGGCCGTGCCCCCGCGCACGGCCGCCGAGAGCGCGCCCACCATCGCCCTGCCGACCGACCAGCTCCCGCTGCGCCCGGCCGCCCCGCGTCGTCAGCCCCAGGCGGGCGTGGACCACGGCGTGCCGCAGGACGACCGCGCGACGGGTGCTGAAACCCCACAGTCACCAACCCCCGCAACCCCCGACCCGACGGCACCGTCCCCGGCGGCATCGGCTCGGACCGGCTCGCCCACCGGTGCCGCTGCTGGTGCAGCGGCCGGCGCGGGTGCGGCTGCGGCAGCGGGCGTGGCTGGTGCCGGGTCGGCCGACGAGAGCACCCGACCGCTGGACCTGCGGACTGACCGCACCGGTGACGACACCACCCAGCCCATGGCCCGCCCGGTGCCCGCCGAGGGCGAGGCCACCACCGAGGGCGAGGCCATCACCGAGGGCGAGGGCACCGCGCAGGGCGCGGGCGGCGGCATACCCCCGACGTCCACCTTCCCGAAGTATCCGGAGGGTCCGGGCAAGGGTGCCGCGGCCGCCTCCGCTGCCGGCGCCGCCGTGGCCGGTGCGCTCGGCACCGCCGGGCAGGCGGCCGGCCAGGCCGCCGCCGGGGCCGCGCAGAAGGTCGGCAGCTTCGCCCGCGCCGCCGCCGACAAGGCGGCCGAGCGCCGGGCCCAGCGCCAGGAGGCGCAGGAGCGCGCCGAGCAGCGCCGCGTCAGCCTCGAGGGCGCCCTCGTCGAGTCCGGCGAACCGCTGGACCCCCCGCTGCCGATGCTGCCGCAGGAGCTCGGCGACCCGCCGAGCCGCGAGCAGTCCCGGCTGGTGCTGATGATCATAGCCGGGTTCCTCGTGGTGGCCACGGCCCTGGGCTGGTGGGGTGTCTCCCAGATCGGCAGCAACACCAACCTGGGGTTCGGGACCCCGGCGCCCAAGAACACCATCACGGTCACCGCCCCGCCCACCACGGTGGGCGGCACGAACGCGCCCGAGCCCACCGCCACCGAGGGCTCGCCCGAGGGTGGCGACTTCCCCATCCTCAGCGCGACCGGGTACGACCCCGAGGGTGACGGGTCGGAGCGCAACAGCGAGGCCGCCCGCACCTACGACGGCAAGGACTCCACGTCCTGGAGCTCGGAGGGCTACGCCAGCGCGAACCTCGGCGGCCTGAAGAAGGGTGTCGGCGTGCGGCTCGACCTCGGGCAGGTGCGGTCGGTGTCGACCGTCAAGCTGTCCCTGCCCGACGCCTCCGACGTGACCGTGTCCGTCGGCCCCGACCGCGACCGCAGCGACGCCACCGAGATCGGCACCTCCTCCGGCAAGTCCGGCGAGGTCACCCTCAAGGCCGACAAGCCGGTGAAGGGCCAGTACGTCTTCGTGTGGTTCACCAAGGTCTCCCAGGTCAGCGATGGCAGGTTCCGCGCCACCCTGGCCGAGGTCACCGTCAGCTGAGCGGACGGACCGCCGCGCCATGGGCAGCCTCCCGCTGCAGGAGCGTCACGACCGGGAGCTGATGCGGGCGCACGTCGCCGGTGACCCCGACGCCTTCGGTGAGATCTTCCGGCGGCACCGCGACCGCATGTGGGCGGTGGCCCTGCGGACCACGCGCAACCGCGAGCTCGCCGCCGACTGCGTGCAGGACGCGTTCATCTCGGCGTTCCGCCGCGCCGACTCCTACCGCGGCGACGCAGCCGTCACCACGTGGCTGCACCGCATCGTCGTCAACGCCTGCCTCGACCGGCTGCGCCGCGAGCGCCCCACCAGCGAGCTGCCCGAGTACGAGCTGGCCGATCGCCACGACCACCACGCCTCGGTCGACGCCCGGCTCGACGTGCGCGAGGCCCTGGCCAGGCTGCCCGAGGGGCAGCGGATGGCGCTGGTCCTCGTCGACATGCACGGCCTGTCCGTGGCCGAGGCGGCCGCGGTGCTCGAGGTCGCCGAGGGCACGGTGAAGTCACGGTGCAGCCGCGGCCGGGAGGCCTTGGCGGCCCTGCTGCGCGACCCGCAGCCGCAGTCGCCGCGGGAACCATCGGAGCGGCCGTGACGTCCTACCCATGTCGCCCCCGCCGCCACGCGGCCGGTCGTGGCGGCACCCCCGTCCCGCAGTCCAGCCCCGCTCGGAGGTCGTCGTGGTGAGCACACCGCCCACGCCGCCGACCCCACCCGGGCGCGGCGACCCCGAGCACGACCCCACGGGCATGCGCGACCTGCTCGCCTCCCTGCCCGACCCGGGGCCCATGCCCGAGGACCTCGTCCAGCGCATCACCGCCTCGCTGGCCGCCGAGCAGGCCGCACGCGCCGGCGACCCCCACCGGGACGCCGACGGGTCGGGCGCCACCGTGGTCCCCCTGGACTCCCGCCGCCGCTGGAACTGGCGCCACGTCGCCGCAGCGGCTGCCGCGGTCGCCGTCATCGGGGTCGGGGTGCCGGCCGCGCTCTCCGGCGGCAACGGCGGACTCATCGCGTCGCTGTCGGGTGGTTCCTCCGACGGCAGCGCGGCCTCCTCCGGCGCCCAGAGCCAAGGTCTCGCCGCGACCGGGGCGCCGAGCGGCCCTCCCGAGGGCGGCCTGTCACCGTCGGTCACCCCCACGCTCCCACCCGCGACGCCCTCCACCGCGGACTCCAAGGGCCTCGAGCAGGCGAACGGCACGGCATACACGACCGCTGGTCTCGCCCGGCAGGTCACGGCGGCCCTGCAGGCCAAGGACGCCAAGGGCTCGGGCGCGGACCAGTCCGCCAGCAGCGTCCGCGGCCCGGCCGACACCGACCAGGGGCTGCGCGACTGCCTCCTGGCCCTCGGTGTCGGCGCCGACACCGTCGTCTGGGTCGACCGGGGCACGCTCGACGGCGCCCCGGCCGTGGTCGCCGTGGTCGAGGCGCCCGGCGGTCGGACGGCGTATGCCGTGGCGCCCGGGTGCGACGCCGGCCACGCCGTCGCGCTCGCGGGGCCACTGCCCGTGGGCTGAGGCGACCCGGGCAGCCGGCAGATGTGGGTGTCGCGGGCGCCGGTGGAACATCGAGGCCCTACGATCGGTTGCAGCACTAGAACACCGCATCTTGCGGTGCCGACCGATCTCGACCACAAGGGGCTGTAGCCGCGTGAGCACCTCCGCACCTGCCGACATCCGATCCCTGATCATCATCGGTTCCGGCCCGGCGGGCTACACCGCAGCCGTCTACGCCGCGCGCGCGAACCTCCGGCCGCTGCTGTTCGAGGGCGCCGTCACCGCTGGTGGCGCGCTGATGAACACCACCGACGTCGAGAACTTCCCCGGCTTCCCCGAGGGCATCATGGGCCCCGAGCTGATGGAGCAGATGCGGGCCCAGGCCGAGCGGTTCGGCGCCGAGATCATCACCGACGACGTCGAGTCCGTCTCGCTCGACGGCCCGGTCAAGTCCGTCACCGACGCCGAGGGCAACACCTACCGCGCCCACGCGGTCATCCTCGCCATGGGGTCGGCATACCGAGAGCTCGGCCTCGAGAACGAGAAGGCGCTCTCCGGTCACGGCGTCTCGTGGTGTGCGACGTGCGACGGGTTCTTCTTCCGCGACCAGGACATCGCCGTCGTCGGCGGCGGCGACTCCGCCGTCGAGGAGGCGACGTTCCTCACCAAGTTCGCCAAGTCGGTGACGATCGTCCACCGCCGCGACGAGCTGCGGGCGTCCAAGATCATGGCCCAGCGTGCGCTGGACAACCCCAAGATCAGGTTCGCCTGGAACAGCGAGGTCGCCGCGATCCACGGCGACGGCAAGCTCACCGGCGTGACCCTGCGTGACACCGTCACCGGTGCCGAGACCGAGCTGCCCGTGACCGGGCTGTTCGTCGCCATCGGGCACGACCCCCGCAACCAGCTCATCAAGGACTCCGCCGACGCGACCAAGGTCGAGCTCGACGACGAGGGCTACGTGCTGGTCCAGGGCCGCACCACCCACACCAACGTCCCGGGCGTCTTCGCCGCGGGCGACCTCGTCGACCACACCTACCGGCAGGCCATCACCGCCGCCGGATCCGGGTGTGCCGCCGCGCTCGACGCCGAGCGCTTCCTCGCCGACCACGACGAGGCCGGGCTGCCCGCGGCCGACGCCGCGCTGGTCGACGAGCCCGAGCTCGTCATCAGCTGAGTGTCACCCCGTGGTGCCACGCTGGCGCCACGGCCGCACCCCCGACTCGTCTTCATCCCGACCGCAGCACCCGACCGCAACACGAGAGGAGCCCCCGAAGTGGGAGCCATCAAGGACACGACCGACGCCACCTTCGACGCTGACGTCCTGCAGAGTGACAAGCCCGTCCTCGTCGACTTCTGGGCGCCGTGGTGCGGTCCGTGCCGCGCGGTCGCCCCGATCCTCGAGGAGCTGGCTGAGCAGCACAAGGACAAGATCGAGGTCGTCAAGCTCAACACCGACGAGAACGTCCAGGTGAGCAGCCGCTACGGCATCACCGGCATCCCGACCCTCAACGTCTACGTCGGCGGCGAGGTCGTCAAGACCCTCGTGGGTGCGCTGCCCAAGCCCAAGCTGGTCCGCGAGCTCGCCGACTACCTGAACTGACCATGTGGCGCGCCAGCCGCGGTGCGCACGAGCTTGCGCGCGTGCTGGCGCACGACGAGGTATGCCGGCCGAGCCCCCTGGTGGGCCGGCCGGCATACCTGTGTGTCGGGTGGGACGGACGGGAACAGGCCTCGGCCGTCCACGGGCGCGGCAATTGGTCGCACGCGCCAACCTGACCTAGGCTGCAGCGTCGGCTCCCCCGCCGGCACCGCTCTGACCTGCACAAACACGACCCGGAGGCTTTGTGTCCGACAGCAAGCACGGCCTGCTCGGCCTCGGTGACCACGGCCCTGCCGTCGCCGACGTCCGCGCCCGGCTCGCCGCCCTGTCACCGGACCAGCTGCCCGAGCGCGGCGCCCTCGACGGGGCCGCCGACCCGAGCGAGTTCGACGAGGGCCTCGAGCGAGCCGTGCGCTCGTTCCAGCAGGCCAAGGGGCTCATCGTCGACGGGGTCGTGGGCGTGGAGACGTTCACCGCGATTGACGGTGCGCGGTGGGGGCTCGGTGACCGGATCCTCGTGCACACCCCCGGCAAGCTGATGCGCGGCGAGGACGTCGTGGCCCTGCAGGAGCGGCTCAACACCCTCGGCTTCGATGCCGGCCGGGTCGACGGCCGGTTCGGAGCCGACACCGAGCGTGCGGTGCGCGGCTTCCAGCGGGCCTACGGCCTGGCCGGTGACGGTTCGGTGGGCCCGCAGACGTTGCGCGCCTTCACCGACCTGCGTCGTTCGGTCTCCGGCGGCTCGTCCACCGTGCTGCGCGAACGAGAGATCGTGCGCCGGTCGGGCCACAACCTCAGCGGGCGCACGATCGTGCTCGACCCGGGCCACGGCGGCGCCAACACCGGTGTCCTCGCTGGCGGGCTGGTCGAGGCCGAGGTCGTCATGGACCTTGCCCGCCGCATCGAGGGCCGGCTGACCGCGATCGGGGTCTCGGTCGTCTACACCCGCACCGAGCAGACCGACCCCTCCGAGGAGGAGCGCGCTGCGATCGCCAACGCCGCGGGCGCCGACCTCGTGCTGTCCCTGCACTGCGACTCCCACGACGTCCAGGACGCCAGCGGGGTCGCCACCTTCTTCTTCGGCCGCGACCGCACCACGTCGTGGTCGGCCGTCGGCGAGCACCTGGCCGACCTGCTGCTGCGCGAGGTCGTGGCCCGCACCGGGCTGGCGAACTGCCGCTCGCACGGGCGGTCGTGGACGCTGCTCCAGCAGACCCGGATGCCGGCGGTGCGGGTCGAGGCGGGGTACCTGTCCTCACCCGTCGACGCGGCGCAGCTGGCCCAGCCGGCCTTCCGCGACACCCTGGCCGAGGCGGTGCTGGTGAGCCTGCAGCGGATGTACCTCGGCGAGGACGACACCGCCACCACGGGCGTCCTGCACCTCGGCGACCTGCGCGCCTACCTCGCCGCACACGGCTGACGCCGGTCGCCCTCGGGATCCCGAATCCCCTTCTCCCCCAACGGTTTTCGCCAACCCTCGTGAGAAAAGGTCAGCCGGATCCGGTCAGGGTGCACCGTGTCCGGATCAGGTGCACCTGTCCGTCGGGGTGGGCGGCAGACCTCCCGGCTGCGGGGCGTCAGTCGCGCGGGTCGACGCCGAGCAGTCCGACGATCCGGTTGAGGTCCTCGACCGAGGCGAACTCGACCGTCAGCTTGCCCTTGCGCTGACCGAGCGCGATGTTGACGCGCGTGTCGAAGCGGTCCGAGAGCCGCGCCGCGAGGTCGTCGAGCTGCGGGTGACGACCACCCGCACGCGGACGCCGGGCCTTGGCCGTGGCGCCCTGGTCACCGCCGAGGGTGACGATCTCCTCGACCGAGCGGACGGACAGGCCCTCGGCGACGATGCGCTGGGCGAGCCGCTCCATCGACGCGCCGTCCTCGAGCGCGAGCAGCGCGCGGGCGTGCCCGGCCGACAGCACACCGGCGGCGACGCGCCGGGCGACCAGCGGCGGCAGCTTGAGCAGCCGCAGGGTGTTGGAGATCTGCGGGCGCGAGCGACCGATGCGGCCGGCGAGGTCGTCGTGCGTGCACCCGAAGTCCTCGAGCAGCTGCTGGTATGCCGCGGCCTCCTCCAGCGGGTTCAGCTGGCTGCGGTGCAGGTTCTCCAGGAGCGCGTCACGCAGGAGGTCGTCGTCCTCGGTCTCCTTGACGATCGCCGGGACGGTGTCCTTGCCGGCCTCCCGGCTCGCGCGCCAGCGCCGCTCACCCATGATGAGCTCGTAGTGGATGCCCTCCGGCACCTCCTCATCAGCACCCTGACCTGCGGAAACGGGTCGGACGACGATCGGCTGGAGCACCCCGATCTCGCGGATCGAGTGGACCAGCTCGTCCATGTCGTCCTGGTCGAACACCGTCCGCGGCTGGCGGGGGTTGGGCCGGATCTGGTCGACCGGGATCTCCCCGTAGGTCGCACCCGGCACGGGCGCCAGGTCGTCGGAGACGGAGGCGGCCTCCGTGTCGCCGTCCGCGTCGGGCGACTCGGACGAGGCGGGGGTGTCGGTCCGGCTGGTGTTGTCCCGCTGCTCGGCAGCGCCGGGCTGCGTCCCCTCCTGACCGTCCTGGGGCACGACTGGGGCCTCACGGTCGACCACGTCGGTGGCGGTCCCCGCCCCGGACTGGTCCTTCGCCTGCTCGGGGAAGAACACGTCGACCGGCCGGGCCGACGTGGGAGCGGTCGGGGCGTTGGGGATCAGGGCCCCGAGGCCACGGCCGAGGGCGCGACGCTTCTCACTCATGGGTCACTCTCAGTTCTGCGCGGGTGCGCTGGGGTCGGACGCCGCACCACGGTCGGCGAGCTCGGACGCGGCGGCCAGGTAGGACAGGGCTCCGCTGGAGTTGGGGTCGTAGGTCATCACGGTCTGTCCGTGGCTCGGCGCCTCGGACACCCGCACCGACCGCGGCACCGTGTTGCGCAGCACCTGGTCGGGGAAGTGGGCCCGCACCTCGTCCGCGACCTGCGCCGACAGCCGGGTCCGCCCGTCATACATCGTGAGCAGGATGGTCGACACGTGCAGGTCGGGGTTGAGGTGGCTGCGGATCAGCTCGATGTTCTTGAGCAACTGCGACAGGCCCTCCAGCGCGTAGTACTCGCACTGGATGGGGATGAAGACCTCCTGCGCCGCGACGAACGCGTTGACCGTGAGCAGGCCCAGGCTCGGGGGGCAGTCGATGAGCACGTAGTCGGGTACTACGCCGCCCTCGGTGGCGGTGTGCTCGAGGTAGGCCGCGATGGCCTTGTCCAGCCGCGTCTCCCGCGCCACCAGGGACACCAGCTCGATCTCGGCACCGGCCAGGTCGATGGTCGCGGGCGCGCACCACAGACCCGGCACGTCGGGGCACTCCTGCACCACCTCGTGCATGGCGGTGCCCTCGACCAGCACGTCGTAGATGCTCGTGACCTCCGCGTGGTGCTCGATCCCGAGCGCGGTGCTCGCGTTTCCCTGGGGGTCGATGTCGATGACGAGCACGGTCAGCCCGGCCTGGGCCAGCGCGGCGGCGATGTTGACCGTCGTGGTCGTCTTCCCCACGCCACCTTTCTGGTTGGCCACCGTCAGTACGCGCGTCTGGGCCGGCTTGGGGAAGACACGTCCCGTGAGCGCGATCCGCTTCCGCGCGTCCTCGGCCACCGCCCGCGCCAAGGGCGTGTCATGGTCGGTGTCGGGGAGCGAGGCGGCCAGGGCATCACGCTCATCCGTCGCCGTTTCACGTGAAACCGACACCGCCGCCAGCGCCTCCTCGGCCGCGGCCGCCGAGGGCTCGCCCGCGTCGGCCTGCGTTGTTTCGGCCGAGCTCTCGGTCGGTGCCGCGGGCGGGGTCGGCCGGGTCTCGCTGGAAACCGCGTCCGTCTCCGTTTCACGTGAAACATCGGTGCTGGCGGTCTCGTCGGCCACCATCTCGTCAGCCACCATCTCCTCGTGGCGTACCGACTCCGGGCTGGGCCACCCGACAGGGGAGGCCGTCGACCCGACGAGGGAGGGCCACCCGAGGCCACGTTCCAGCTGGAGGACTGCTGTACTCACTCGCTCACCTCGTCGGCCATGGGTTCCATCCAACCGTACGGCGCTGACGGGCCACAACGTGGGTGCCACGCGCTGGGTGCCTCGTGCGCAAGACTGGGCCTGTCCGGCCCACACCACCACCAGATCGGAGCCGTATGCCGTCGCCATCGGTCCCGCTCGACCTCGCCGTGGGTGGGCTGGCACGGTCGGCGCTGGCCTGGCTACCCGCGAGCACTGGTGGTGCTGCCCTGGTCCTCGACCTGCACGGCAGCGGGTTCGACGCCGCCCGCCACGTCGCGGTCACGGGCACCCCGGCGTGGGTCGACGAGCACACAGCGGTGGTCGTGGCACCCACCGCTGCCGTGCCGCTGCAGTTCAAGGGCGTCCGGCAGCCCGGTTTCGCGTGGTCCATCCCCGGGGTGCCCCTGTTCGGGGTGCCGCCCGGCACCGCGACCCGCGAGGTGGACGACACGGCATACCTCACGGCACTGGTCGAGCACGCCCACCGGGAGTGGGGCACGGACGCGGACCGGGTCTTCGCGCTCGGCTGGTCGGGCGGCGCCCGGCTGCTGTCGCACTGGGCGGGGCAGGAAGGCTGCCCGGTGACGCGGGTCGTCTGTGTCAGCGGCGTGCGCACCCCACCTGCCCCACCGCGGGCCGGGCTGCTCGCGCTGCACGGAGCACGGGACCAGATCAACCCCTGGCACGGTCTCGACCAGCCACGGTGGGCCGAGTCCGTGCCGACGGCAGCCCAGGCGTGGGCGGACGGGCTCGGCGCCAAATCCGTTGTGCGACAGGCGTCCCCGGCCGACGAGGTGACCACGTGGCATGCCGCCGACGACAGCGTCGTCGCCCGGCTGCACCGGCTGGCCGGCGTCGGTCATGCCTGGCCCGGCACCGCCGACGCGCAGCAGCGGCAACTGTTCGGCGAAGCCGGATCGGTGCGGGCGACCGACGTGGCGGCGGACTTCCTCTTCGCGTGAGGGTCGCGCCACGCTCAGCGGCGCCGGCCCTGACCCTTCGCCCCGCTGCGCTTACGCGACGGGGCGCCCGCCTTGCCTGCGCGCGCCCGCGCCTCGCCGATGGTGAGCTCCACCGCCGTGGTGGCCGGGTCGAGGACCTGGGCCCCGTAGCTGCGGACCTGCGCCGACACCATCCCGAGCCGGCGCAGTGCCGGTTCGTCCGCGGCCAGCTCGTCGGCCGCGGAGGAGCCCTTGAGCGCGACCAGGGTTCCGCCCGCGGTCAGCAGGGGGAAGGTCCAGCGGGCCAGCTTGTCGAGCCTGGCCACGGCGCGAGCCGTCGCCCACGGCACCTCGAGGGTGCCCGCCAGCTCCTCGGCGCGGCCGCGGTGCACGGTGACGTTGTCGAGACCGAGCTCCTCGACCGTGGTCGACAGCCACGTGGTGCGCCGCAGCAGCGGCTCGACCAGGTGCAGCTCGAGATCAGGGCGGGCGATCGCGAGCGCGAGGCCGGGCAGGCCCGCACCGGAACCGATGTCGGCCACCGCGACTCCCTGCGGGAACGCCTCCTGCGCCACGGCGCAGTTGAGCACGTGTCGTTCCCACAGGATCGGCACCTCGCGGGGACCGATCAGGCCGTGGCTCACGCCGGTGTCGGCGAGGATCGCGGTGAACCGCTCGGCGAGGCCGAGCCGATCGCCGAACACGGTCGCCGCGGTGGGAGGCGTCGCGGGAGGCGCCGCAGCTGGCCGAACCGGAGCCTCCCCGGATGACGCCGCATGCGCGACGGGCGCGACCCCTGCCTGGGGGTCGCGCCCGTCGTCGTGGTGCGTGCTCATCTGTCGTGTTTCACGTGAAACGGAACGGCTCAGGAGGCCGGGAGGACCACGACATACCGTCGCGGCTCCACACCCTCGGACTCCGACGCCAGCCCCGCGGCGAGCACCTCGTCGTGCACGACCTTGCGCTCGAAGGCGCTCATCGGGTCGAGCGCGGTGGACTCGCCGCTGTCCTTGACCTGGGCAATGGCCTGCTGGGCCAGCGTCACGAGCGCCGCGCGACGCTCGGCCCGGTGCCCGGCGATGTCGAGCATCAGCCGGCTGCGCTCACCGGTGGCGGACTGCACCGCGAGGCGGGTCAGCTCCTGGAGCGAGTCGAGGACGATCCCGTCCTGCCCCACGAGTCGACGCGGCACCCGGCCCTCGTCCGAGTCGACGATGCTCACCGAGGCGCGGTCGCCGTCGACGTCCACGTCGAGGTCACCGTCGAGGTCGGCGATGTCGAGCAGGGTCTCGAGGAAGTCGGCGGCGACCTCACCCTCCCGCTCGAGCTGGGCCCGGGTGGCGGTCGGCCGCGCCCGACGCGGGGCGGCGGACGCCGCTTCGGTCTCGTCCGTGCTCTGCTCGGCGACGGGCGCCTCGCTGGCGTCGGCCTGGTCGGTCGTCTGGTCGGTCGTCTGGTCCTCGACCAGGGTCTCGTGCTCGCTCATGGTGATGTGTTCCCGTTCAGTTGTCGGTCTTGGGGGCGTTCTCGGTCACTGCCGAGCCGGGCGTGCTGGACGCCTGGGCCTTGCCCTTCTTGGTGCTGGGGGTGCCGGGGCCGCCGGCGGTCTGGGCCTTCTGGCCCGGCTTGGGCGCCTGCGGGCTGGTCTTCTGGGCACCCTTGCGCTTCTTGTTGCGCGTGGGCTGCTGGCGCTGGCCGCTGACCTGCTTGGGGGCGTCGTCGTCGCTCTTGTCCAGGCCCTTGACCGTGAACTCCTCGTGCACCTTGCCGCGCTTGGCCTTGCGGTCGCGCAGCGCCTGCTCCGCGGGGGAGCCGGGCGCCGGCATGCGCCGGATCACGTAGAACTGCTGGCACATCGACCACACGTTGGTGGTGAGCCAGTAGAGCAGGACACCGATGGGGAAGTTCACGCCGGAGATGGCGAAGAAGATCGGCATGGCGTAGAGCAGCAGCTTCTGCTGCTTGGCGAACGGGTTGTCCAGCGCCGACGCCGGCATGTTCTTGCGCATCAGCTGGTGCTGGGTGGTGAACGTCGACAGCGACATCAGCACGATGAGGATGATGGTGACGACCTTGACCGTCGTCGTCTCGGACCCGATGAACTTGTCCGACAGCTGCGCGCCGAACAGGGTCGACTGCTCGGCCTGCGCGGCCAGCTGGCGGGTGATCGGGCCGATCGTGTCCTTGCTGCCGTCGGCCATGCCCTGCAGGCCGTTGAGGACGCGGAACAGGCCGAAGAAGAACGGCGACTGGAGCAGGATCGGCATGCACGAGCTGAACGGGTTCGTGCCCGTCCGCTTGTACAGGTCCATGGTCTCCTGCGTCATGGCCTGCCGGGACTCGGGATCGGTCTTGCCCTTGTACTTCGCCTGGATCTTCTGCATCTCCGGCTGGATCAGCTGCATCCGGCGCGAGGCGTGGATCTGCTTGACGAACAAGGGGATCATCGCCGCGCGCATCACGACCACGAGGCCGATGATCGACAGCACCCAGGCGGCACCGGAGGCCGGCGGGATGCCGATCGCGGTGAAGAGGCTGTGCCAGCCGTACAGGATCCAGGCGACGATCCACTCGAACGGATAGATCAGGTCACTGAAGCTCATCGTGTCCTCGGGTCTGGTGGCGAAGCGGGCTTCGCCGGTGGTTCCGGCCGTTTGGTGGGTATGCCGCGTGGCCGGCAGGTTCTCGGGTGGTCGCCTCAGGCGGCGGCCGGGTGGACGGGGTCGTCCGGGGTGGATCTGGTCTCGGGGATGGGGTCACGGTAGGTGCGCCCCGTGCCGGGCACGTGGTCGACCCCGCCGGCACTCCACGGATGGCACCTGCCCAACCGGCGAAGTGCCAGCCAGGTTCCCCGGACCGGGCCGTGCGTGCGCAGCGCGGTCACGGCATACGCAGAGCAGGAGGGGTAGTAGCGGCAGGTGGCCGGGCGCAGCGGCGAGATGAACCGCTGGTAGAGCACGATCAGCCCGACGAGGGGAGCCGTCGCGAGCCGCGAGAGCCTGCTCATGCCGGGCTCGCCTTCGCGTGCCCACCGGCCAGCCGAGCCAGCACCTTGCCCAGGAGGGCGTCGAGCTCGGCACCCAATTCGTGCGAATTCGATTGTGCCGCAACGGGATTCGCGCGTACGACGACGTCGGTGCCTTGAGGCAGGAGCGCCAGGCGGGAAGCCATCAGGGCCCGCAGACGACGCTTGGTGCGGTTGCGCACCACCGCCGTCCCGACCGCCTTGGAGACAACAAAACCGACCCGCGGCGGTTGTCCCGCACGCGCGTCGGTCTGGTTGGCATGCACCACGATCAGGGTGGAGCCGGCTCGGGCTCCCCTGGGCCCCCGGAACACTGCCGCGAAGTCCGAGCTCACCCGGAGCCGGTTCCCCGCAGGCAGCACGGGGTCGACCTCAGGCGGAGAGCTCGGAGCGACCCTTGCGACGACGAGCCGACAGGATGGCGCGACCCGCACGGGTGCGCATGCGCAGGCGGAAGCCGTGGGTCTTGGCCCGGCGGCGGTTGTTCGGCTGGAAAGTACGCTTGCTCACGAGGGTTTCTCCGTTGACTGGTCGGGCCCCGATGGCCCGGTCGAGATCGAGGTGCCGACCCGTTCGGTCGCCATCGGAAGCCCGCGCCAGGTCGGGCGTCCCACGGGCGCAGAGGCGCGCGCGGACGGACCAGAGGTCACGGGCATGCGAAAGCGGCCGACAGGCCGAGGTCCCACGGTACGCGAGCGGCGTCCACAGGGTCAAACCAGCTACCCCGCCACGAGCGGGTCATCCCATTAGCACCACGACCGGGCCGACCGGCTCCGACACGCCGGAGGGGACCACCGCAAACTGCCCGCCCCGTGGGAAATTTCGCCGGACCGGCTTGCCCGTGCCGGGCCCGGATTGTTAGCGTCCCTCCTCGTCCCCTCTTTCACCCACAGGGTGTGGATAAGTGTGTGGACAGGCACCGTGACCCTGCGACAGGGCAAGCACCGATTCGTCGAAAAGGGGACGTGGCAGCTGTGAGTGAGGCGGATCTGGACTACTCACAGATCTGGCGGAACACCATCGCCACCCTCGACGAGGCCGGGCTTCCCGCCCGTGAGCAGGCCTTCCTCGCCCTGACCCGCCTGGCCGGGCTGCTCGACGGCACCGCGCTGGTCAAGGTGCCCAACGACTACACCAAGGGCGTCGTCGAGCAGCGGGTGCGCGATGCGGTCACCCGCGCGTTGTCCGAGCAGCTGGGCCAGTCCGTACAGCTGGCGGTCACCGTTGATCCCAGTCTCGAACACACCACCGACACCGCCGGTCTGGCCGACCAGCCACACCCGGCCGACTCCGACGCAGCCGGCCCGGGCCACGCAGCCAACTCCGCCGACACGGCCACCGCCGACCCCGGCGCGCATCCCGCGGGCGACCCGACCGGCCCCGGTGGCGAGGCCGCCGCGCAGCCGCAGCCGGCCGGCATACCGACCATCGGCACGCCGCTGACCGAGGCGCCGCCCACGCGCCTGCCCCGTGACGAGGCCCGCGCCACCACCGAGGAAGCCACCCGGCTCAACCCGAAGTACACCTTCGACACCTTCGTCATCGGCGCGAGCAACCGGTTCGCGCACGCGGCCGCGGTTGCGGTGGCCGAGGCGCCGGCCAAGGCGTACAACCCGTTGTTCGTCTACGGCGAGTCCGGGCTGGGCAAGACCCACCTGCTGCACGCCATCGGTCACTACGCCCGCAACCTCTACGGCCACGTCAAGGTGCGCTACGTGAACTCCGAGGAGTTCACCAACGACTTCATCAACAGCATCCGCGACGACAAGGCCAGCAACTTCCAGAAGCGCTACCGCGACGTCGACGTGCTGCTCATCGACGACATCCAGTTCCTGCAGGGCAAGGTGCAGACGCAGGAGGAGTTCTTCCACACCTTCAACACGCTGCACAACGCCAACAAGCAGGTCGTCATCACCAGCGACCTGCCGCCGAAGCTGTTGTCCGGCTTCGAGGAGCGGATGCGCAGCCGGTTCGAGTGGGGCCTGCTGACGGACGTGCAGCCGCCCGACCTCGAGACCCGCATCGCGATCCTGCGCAAGAAGGCGATCCAGGAGCGGATGAGCGCGCCCGACGAGGTGCTCGAGTTCATCGCCAGCCGCATCTCGACCAACATCCGCGAGCTCGAGGGCGCGCTGATCCGCGTGACCGCGTTCGCCAGCCTCAACCGCCAGAGCGTCGACATGGGCCTGGCCGAGATCGTGCTGCGTGACCTCATCCCGACCGAGCAGGGCAGCCAGATCACCAGCGCGACGATCATGGCCCAGACCGCGGCCTACTTCGGCCTGACCATCGAGGACCTGTGCGGCACGTCGCGCTCGCGCGTGCTGGTCACCGCCCGGCAGATCGCGATGTACCTCTGCCGCGAGCTCACCGACCTGTCGTTGCCGAAGATTGGCCAGCAGTTCGGCGGCCGCGACCACACCACGGTCATGCACGCGGACAAGAAGATCCGCCAGCTCATGGCCGAGCGGCGTGCGATCTACAACCAGGTCACCGAGCTGACCAACCGCATCAAGCAGCAGTCGCGCTGACGCCTCGCCCGGGTGCCGGGCCCCGCGCAAAACGGGGGTTGCGTGCGTGAAACCCCACCAAATGCTGCCCGTTTCATGCTCGCAACTCCCGTGTCACGACGGTGTCCCGATGCCTGGTCGTGCACACGTGAGCGCGCGGAGCCACCCTGTCCACAGTTCTCCACACCCTTCTCCACACCTGTGTCCACGCGTTCACCGCTCCGTTACCTGGGTCCGGGGCCGTGCTGGGACCCGCAGGGACGGCACCGGGATTCGGACGAAACGGGACGAAGGGACGTGGTCCACACCTGTGGACAACTCTGTGGGTATGTGGTGGCGGGACTCCACCATCGGGTGAACGGCTGAACCGTCAACCACAACCTGTGGACAACATGGGGAGAACTCGTGCACGACCGCGCCCCGGGCTGGGGACGACACCGGTGCGCCGTGTGGAGACCATGTGGGCGACGCCAGCCATCCACACGAGGTGCCAGCTCGTCCGCAGGCCTGCTCCACGGCATACCCACACCCTGCGCGGACCGCTGACCTGCGCGTTCGTGCCTCGTCCACAGGATCCACAACCGCTATGACAACGATGAGATCCCTCAACTCAGCAATCCCGCCCCGAGTACCCATGCGACCGCTCGACCCCCTGGGGAGGGAGAGGCAGGGACCACCAGGGGAAGGACAGAGGACCGAACGACAACTTTGCCGCATCCGGGTTGGCCGCACCGCGCCCGCACACTAGGGTCGGTGCCCACATCACAATCGTGGAATTCCCGCCGCGTCGACGGGTTCTGAAGGGCAGGTACAGGTGAAGTTTCGGGTCGAACGTGAGGTCCTCGCCGACGCCGTGACCTGGGTGGCACGCGGCCTGCCGGCCCGGCCCCCCGTGCCAGTGCTCGCCGGTGTGCTCATCGACGCCGACGAAGAGGGCAGCATCACGCTCTCGGCGTTCGACTACGAGGTCTCGGCCAAGATCACCGTGCCCGCCGAGGTCGCCGAGGGCGGCCAGGTGCTCGTGCTCGGCCGGCTCCTGGCCGACATCTCCCGCAATCTGCCGGCCAAACCGGTCGACGTCGCCACCGACGGCAGCAAGGTCTCGGTGACCTGTGGCTCGTCCCGGTTCAGCCTGATGCAGATGCCGGCTGACGACTACCCGACCCTGCCGACCGCGCCGGAGGCCAGCGGCACCATCGCCGGTGACGTCTTCACCCAGGCCGTGGCCCAAGTGTCGGTCGCGGCCGACCGCGGCGACACCCTGCCGATCCTCACCGGGGTCCGGGTCGAGATCGACGGCTCGACCATGACGCTGCTCGCCACCGACCGCTACCGGCTGGCCATGCGCGAGCTGACGTGGAACCCCAACGCGACCGATGCCAGCCACCTCGCGCTGGTGCCGGCACGCACGCTGTCCGAGACGGCCAAGGCCCTCGGTGCCTCCGGGTCGATCGAGCTCGCGCTCGGCGCCAACGCCGGTGGTGACGGGCTCGTGGGCTTCGAGGCCGGGCAGCGGCGCACCACCACCCGCCTGCTTGACGGCGAGTACCCGAAGGTCACCTCGATCTTCCCCACCTCGGTCGACACCGAGGCGGTCGTGTCGACCGGTGAGCTGATCGAGGCGGTCAAGCGTGTCGCCCTCGTCGCCGAGCGCAACACCCCGGTGCGGCTGCGGTTCACCGACGGCCAGGTCGCGATCGAGGCCGGCACCGGCGATGACGCCCAGGCGTCCGAGGCCGTCGAGTCCACGCTCACCGGGCCGGAGATCGAGATCGCGTTCAACCCCCAGTTCCTCCTCGACGGGCTGGGCGCGGTGGGCACCGCCTTCAGCCGGTTCTCCTTCACCCAGCCGTCGCGGCCGGCGGTGCTCAGCGGCCAGGACGAGCAGGACGGCGAGGCCGACACCTCGTACCGCTACGTGCTCATGCCGGTCCGCTTCGCGAGCTGAAACCCTCGGGCGTAGCCTGACGGGCGTCGCCCCGTGGGGGTGACACCACGGCATACCCGCATCGCAGTCTCATCGCAGCCTCACGAAAGGGCGTTCCCATGCAGCTCGGTCTGATCGGTCTCGGCAAGATGGGCGGCAACATGCGCGAGCGGCTGCGCCGCGCGGGGATCGATGTCGTGGGGTACGACCGCAACCCGAAGGTGTCCGACGCCAAGAGCCTGGCCGACCTGGTCAAGAAGCTGCAGGCACCGCGCATCGTCTGGGTGATGGTCCCGTCCGGGGCACCGACCCGCGACACGATCGAGAAGCTGAGCAAGCTGCTGTCCAAGGGTGACCTCGTCATCGACGGCGGCAACAGCAAGTACACCGACGACTTCGAGAACGAGAAGTTGTTGAAGGCCAAGGGAATTGGCTACCTCGACTGTGGTGTCTCCGGGGGCATCTGGGGCCTGGAGAACGGCTACGGCCTCATGGTCGGCGGCTCCGCGGCGAACGTGAAGCGAGCCATGCCGATCTTCGACGCCCTGCGCCCCGAGGGTCCGCGCGACGAGGGCTTCGTCCACGCCGGCAAGGTCGGCGCCGGGCACTACACGAAGATGGTCCACAACGGCATCGAGTACGGCCTGATGGCGGCGTACGCCGAGGGCTACGAGCTGCTCGAGGCGAAGGACATCGTCACCGACGTGCCGGGCGCCTTCAAGGCGTGGACCCGTGGCACCGTCGTCCGGTCCTGGCTGCTCGACCTGCTCGTCGACGCGCTCGAGAAGAACGAGCACCTCGACGACGTGTCGGGCTACACCGTCGACTCCGGCGAGGGCCGGTGGACCGTCGAGGAGGCCATCAACCTGTCGGTGCCGATGCCGGTCATCTCGGCCTCGCTGTTCGCGCGGTTCGCCTCGCGGCAGAAGGAGTCGCCGACGATGCAGGCGGTTGCGGCGTTGCGCGGAGGCTTCGGCGGGCATCAGGTCATGACCGTCAAGGAGGGCGAGCAGCTGCGCGAGGAGGGCGCGCCCCAGCACGAGAAGTCGGTGCAGGTCAAGGCCGCCACCAAGGAGAAGCCGACCAAGAGCGCGGCCAAGGCTGCTGCCAAGGGCCGCAAGGCCGCGGCGGCCGGGCCCTCGTCCGGCACCGGGTCCACCTCCGCCGCCGGTCGCGGCCGCTCCGGGGCCACCCGGGCCGGTGCGACCTCCGGCACCGGGTCGACCGGCGCGCAGGCGAGCAAGCGGGGCGCGGCGAAGCGGGGCGCGGCCAAGCGCGCCGCGAAGAAGGCCTAGCGGGCCGCCGCAGGTCGAGGTGTACGTCCGCCACCTGTCGGTCGCCGACTTCCGCAGCTACCCGAAGGCCGAGCTGCCCCTCGAGCCGGGCGTCACCACGCTGGTCGGGCTCAACGGCCAGGGCAAGACCAACCTCGTCGAGGCGATCGGCTACCTCGCCACCCTGTCGAGCCACCGGGTCGCGACCGACCAGCCGCTCGTGCGGTTCGGGGCCGAGCAGGCCGTGATCCGGGGCGCGATCATGCGCGACGGCCGCGAGACCCTGCTCGAGCTGGAGGTCAACCCGGGCCGCTCCAACCGGGCGCGGCTCGGGCGTTCGCCGGTACAGCGCCCGCGCGAGGTGCTCGGCACCCTGCGGACGGTGCTCTTCGCGCCGGAGGACCTGGCGCTGGTCAAGGGTGACCCGTCCGAGCGGCGCAAGTTCCTCGACGACCTGCTCGTGGCGCGCCAGCCGCGCTGGGCCGGGGTGCGCAGCGACTACGACAAGATCCTCAAGCAGCGCAACGCTCTGCTCAAGTCGGCACAACCGTTGCTGCGCAAGGGATCTCGCCGTCGGCCGCGTCCCGGCGAGGACCTGTCCGACGAGGCCCGCGACTCGGCGCTGCACACGTTGGTCGTGTGGAACGAGCACCTCGCCACGGTCGGCTCGCAGCTGCTCTACGCCCGGCTGCGGCTGTTGCGCGACCTCGGCCCATACCTGGCCAAGGCCTACGACGAGGTCAGTGCCGGTCAGTCCGACGCCCGCGTGACCTACAAGTCGTCCCTGCGCGAGGCGGCGGCCGCGTCGCTGGCCGGCGGTGAGGTGCCCGAGATCGAGCAGCTGCGCACCGAGCTGCTCGCGACGCTCGAGGAGGTCCGCGAGCGCGAGGTCGAGCGCGGCGTCTCCCTGGCCGGACCGCACCGCGACGACCTCGTCCTGGCGCTCGGCGAGCTGCCGGCCAAGGGCTATGCCAGCCACGGCGAGTCCTGGTCGTTCGCGCTGGGACTCAAGCTCGCGGCATACCAGCTGCTCCGGCACGATCTCGGCGAGGACCCGGTGCTGATCCTCGACGACGTCTTCGCCGAGCTCGACTCGGGCCGGCGCGAGCGGCTCGCGGCGATGGTGGCCGACTGCGAGCAGGTGCTCATCACCGCGGCGGTCGAGGCGGATGTGCCGAAATCCCTTGCGGGACAGTCGTATGCCGTGTCGTTGGGTGAGGTGACCGCACGTGAGTGACGTGGATGACGAGGTCCCTGAGGAGCCGGCCGAGGACGCGGCCGCGGCTGCACTGGAACGTGCCCGCGCGGCGGCCAAGGAAAAGGGGCTGCGGCCCGGGCTGCGGCCGATGCGTCGGCGGGTGGCCGGCAGACGGGACCCGGCCGGTGACCGCGGCCGCGACGGCCGCGACCCGGTGACGCTCGGCGACCAGCTCGACCGGCTGACCAGCGACCGCGGCTGGAAGGTCGACGTGGCGGTGGGTTCGGTGATGGGCAGGTGGCCGGCGATCGTCGGGCCGGAGGTGGCCCAGCACTGCGCGCCGGTGACGTTCGAGGCCGGGGTGCTGACGGTGCGCGCCGACTCGACGGCCTGGATGGTGCAGCTGCAGCTGCTCGAGGCGAGCATCATGGGCCGGTTGGAGAACGAGGCGGGCAAGGGCACGGTGACCGAGCTCAAGATCGTCGGACCGAGCGCGCCGTCGTGGAAGAAGGGCCCGCGCCGCACCGACTACGGCCGCGGTCCGCGGGACACCTACGGCTGAGCCGGTCGAGCGCAAACGGGGCACGCTCGCCGGGTCGCGGGCGTCGGTGGGCAGGGGCATGGTGATGGGTATGCCGTCCCAGCCAGTCCCCTCCCCCGTCACCGACTCATCCGGTCAGCGCTCGTCAGGTCACCGGTGCTCGATCGTGCCGCCGTACCTGCTCGAGGCGATGGCCGGAGGTGAAGGCGACGTCGCGCAGATCGCCCGCCGCACCCTGCAGGTCGACGCCACCCACCGGCAGCGGCGGGCTGGCCGGCCGACCGCCACGCCCGAGCCGGGTGGTGCGGCGACGCCGAAGCCGCAGGCCGACGACGGCAGCGGCCCGCAGCGGGTGATCTCTGATGCGGGGGGCACCGAGACCCTGCCCGGCACCAAGGTCCGCGGCGAGGGTGACCCGGTCACCGGCGACGAGGCGGCCGACGAGGCCTACGACGGGCTCGGCGCGACGTGGCAGCTGTACGCCACGGCATACGGGCGCGACTCCCTCGACGACAAGGGCCTGCCCCTGCTGGCGACCGTCCACTACGGGCGCAACTACGACAACGCCTTCTGGGACGGCACCCAGATGGTGTTCGGCGACGGCGACGGGCAGGTCTTCAACCGGTTCACGGTGGCCGTCGACGTCATCGGGCACGAGCTCACCCACGGCGTGACCGAGCTGACGGCCGGTCTGACGTACCAGGGGCAGCCGGGCGCGCTCAACGAGAGCGTGTCCGACGTGTTCGGGTCGCTGGTGCGCCAGCAGCTGCTCGGGCAGAGCGCCGACGAGGCCGACTGGCTCATCGGCGCCGGCCTGTTCACGCCACAGGTCAAGGGCGTGGCGCTGCGCTCGATGAAGGCGCCGGGCACCGCCTACGACGACCCGCAGCTCGGCAAGGACCCACAGCCCGCGACGATGGACGGCTACGTCGAGACCACCGATGACAACGGCGGCGTCCACATCAACTCCGGCATCCCCAATCACGCCTTCTACCTGGCCGCGACCGCGATCGGCGGCAACGCGTGGGAGAAGGCCGGGCAGGTCTGGTACGACACGCTCACCGGCAGCGGCATCGCGGCCGACTGCGACTTCGCGACCTTCGCCGGTCTGACGGTGGCGGCCGCCGAGGCCCGGTATGCCGCGGGCTCACCCGAGGCGACCGTCGTGCGTGACGCGTGGGTCCGGGTCGGGGTGCTGAGCGCCGACGGCGGTGGCTCGGGTGACAGCGGTGGCTCTGGCGGCTCCGGTGGCCAGGACCCGACTCCCGACCCGGCACCCACCGGCGACTCGTCGGCCAACGCCGCCGAGGTCCGGATCAGGCGCACCGGCGGCCTGGCCGGTCAGGTGCGCGAACGCACGGTGGCGGTGGACTCGCTGCCGGGCGCCGACGCCTCCGCGTGGAGCGACCTGCTGGCCGGCGACCGGCTGACGACGCTCGCGCAGCAGGCCCGCGAGGGGCGGACGATCCCCGACTCGTACACCTACCACGTGGCCTGCCCGCCGCAGGGCAACGAGGTCACCCTGCCCGAGCACGGCCTGCCCGAGCCGGTCCGGGACCTGTTCCACCGCACCCTCGCCGACTGACCCCACCTGTCACAACTTTTCCGCGTCAAGCGCGAAAGCTGGCTTCACTCGGTCCAGTAGAGCGAGTGAAGCTGAAGGTTCCCGAGCGAAGTGCGCAGGCCGGTTCCTCAGTCGGGCGCGACCCAGCTGCGACATCTGCCACGATGCGGCCATGCTGATGGACCGGCCGACCGGGGCTGAAGCCGACGCCGCCCGAGGGTCGCTGGAGCGGCACCCGGTGGCCGAGTTCCTGCTCAGCGCGTGGCACGCGCCGCACGGTGCCGTCGACGGGTCGTGGGTGCGGATGCCTCCTTGGCGCGACGGCCTCGGAGCGGTCCTGGCCGTGACGGGACGGGCCGCCGTGGTCGCGCCGTCGGACGTCACCGATGCCGAGCTGTCGGCGCTAGGCGTCGACGGCTGGGGCCAGGCCCACGACCCGCGCGTCATGAGTCGCCTGGCCGGATCGCGGGGCTGGGTCGACGTGCTCGATGCCGTGCTCGTGGTCGAAGGGACCGGTCGCCCCGACCCCGCGGTCGTTCCGAAGCCGGGCCTACGTCACCACCCGCGGGTCAGTCACGCCCTGGCGTTACGCGACGAGGTGGAGGTACACGGCTACGAGGGTGACGATGAGACCGTGCTCACCCTGGCGCGTGGTGTCGGCGGCCTGGCTGAGCTGAGCTTCGAGCTGGCACCAGCAAGGCGCGGACAGGGAGGTGGCAGTGCGCTCGCTGCCGCCGCACGCGGCCTCGTCCCCGAGGGCGAGCCCCTGGTCGCCTGCGTGTCGCCGGGCAACGTCGCCAGCTTCCGCGCGCTGCTGCGGGCCGGCTTCACCCCGATCGGCTCGGTGCAGCTCTACCGACCGTCTCCCTGACCTCCTGCGCGCCTCAACTTTTCCGCGTCAAGCGCGAAAGCTGGCTTCACTCGGTCCAGTAGAGCGAGTGAGGCTGAAGGTTCCCGAGCGAAGTCCTCGGGCACTCAGGTGACGGGCCACGTCAAGGTGACCACGCGGCATACCGGGAAATCGCCGAAATGAAGCGCTCAGGGGTCGGGTGACGATCCCCGATGCACATTGCCGCGTAAATTTCGCGCAAAGGTGGGCTCACGGGCCTCCTGACGCTAGTTCTGACACCGGCGACGGGTAGACTGGGAGCAGTTTCGCGGCCAGCTGGTCCACCAGGCTGGTCGCGTTCCATGAGCAGGGTTCGACGAGCAGCCCGGGCACCACCAGAGCCGTTCGTCGCGCCACCAGCGAACAGGAGCACCGTGCCCGAGCAGTTCGACCGCCACGACCAGAACGACACCCCCGGCGAGAACACCGGACCCGACGCCACTGGACCCGACACCACCGAGCACCTCACGGCCGCCGAGGCCGAAGCGGCCCGCGCGCACGCGGAGGCCGAGCTCGCTGGCGTCGAGCCGGGCGCCGACTACGACGCCAGCGCCATCCAGGTGCTCGAGGGCCTCGAGGCGGTCCGCAAGCGTCCCGGCATGTACATCGGCTCAACCGGCGAGCGCGGCCTGCACCACCTCGTGTGGGAGATCGTCGACAACGCCGTGGACGAGTCGCTGGCCGGGTATGCCGACACGATCGACGTCACCCTGCTCGCCGACGGTGGGGTGCGGGTCAAGGACAACGGCCGTGGCATCCCGACCGGCATGAACGAGCAGTACGGCATCTCGACCGTCGAGCTCGTGCTCACCCAGCTGCACGCCGGTGGCAAGTTCGGTGGCGGCGGTTACAAGGTGTCCGGTGGTCTGCACGGCGTCGGTTCGTCGGTCGTCAACGCGCTGTCGACCAAGCTCGACGCCGAGGTGCGCCAGCTCGGCCACGTCTTCCGGATGTCGTTCGACCAGGGTGTGCCGGTCGCTCCCCTCGCCGAGGAGGAGGCGACCGACGAGACGGGTTCGACCATCACGTTCTGGGCCAACCCCGACATCTTCGAGACGACGACCTACGACTTCGAGACGATCCGGGCGCGGTTCCAGCAGTACGCCTTCCTCAACAAGGGCCTCACGATCAACCTCGTCGACGAGCGCGAGCCGGCCGACGAGGCGGATGCGGCAGCCGAGGGCGACGACGTCGTCGACGAGACCGAGAAGAAGACCCGAGCGGTCTCCTACCGCTACGACAACGGCCTGGTCGACTACGTCACCCACCTCGTCGGGTCCAAGCGGGCCGAGCCGGTCAACAAGGAGATCATCTCGATCGAGTCCGAGGACACCGACCGCCAGCTCAGCCTCGAGCTCGCGATGCAGTGGACGACGGCCTACTCCGAGTCGGTCCACACCTACGCCAACACCATCAATACCCACGAGGGCGGCACCCACGAGGAGGGGTTCCGGGCGGCGATGACCAAGCTCATCAACGACTTCGCCCGCAAGCAGAACCTCCTCAAGGACAAGGACGACAACCTCACCGGAGACGACATCCGCGAGGGTCTCACCGCCGTCATCTCGGTCAAGGTCGGCGAGCCGCAGTTCGAGGGCCAGACCAAGACCAAGCTCGGCAACTCCGAGGTCAAGGGCTTCGTCCAGCGGGCCATGACCGACGAGTTCGGCCACTGGCTCGAGGCGCACCCGAACGAGGGCAAGGACATCGTCCGCAAGTCGATCCAGGCCGCCGCCGCCCGCATGGCCGCCCGCAAGGCGCGCGAGGCGACCCGGCGCAAGGGCCTGCTCGAGTCCGGCGGCCTGCCCGGCAAGCTCAAGGACTGCCAGAGCAAGGACCCGTCGATCTCC
This sequence comes from Knoellia koreensis, assembly GCF_013041615.1. Classification (GTDB taxonomy): domain Bacteria; phylum Actinomycetota; class Actinomycetes; order Actinomycetales; family Dermatophilaceae; genus Pedococcus; species Pedococcus koreensis. The sequence continues at coordinate 13,743 of NZ_JABEPQ010000006.1, read as the reverse complement.
GAGGTCTTCATCGTCGAGGGCGACAGCGCCGGCGGCTCGGCCGTGCAGGGCCGCAACCCGCACACCCAGGCGATCCTGCCGATCCGCGGCAAGATCCTCAACGTCGAGAAGGCCCGCATCGACAAGGTGCTGGCCAACAACGAGGTGCAGGCGCTGATCAGTGCGTTCGGCACCGGCATCGGCGAGGACTTCGACCTGTCCAAGGCGCGCTACCACAAGATCGTGCTCATGGCCGACGCCGACGTCGACGGCATGCACATCCGGACGCTGCTGCTGACGCTCCTGTTCCGGTTCATGCGCCCGCTCATCGAGGCCGGTTACGTCTACCTCGCGCAGCCGCCGCTCTATCGCCTCAAGTGGAGCAACCACGAGCACGAGTTCGCGTTCAGCGACCGTGAGCGCGACGCGATGATCGCCGAGGGCCAGTCCCGCGGCTGGCGCCTGCCCAAGGAGAACGGCGTCCAGCGCTACAAGGGTCTCGGCGAGATGAACTACCACGAGCTGTGGGAGACCACGATGGACCCGGACCACCGCGTCCTGCTCCAGGTCACCCTCGACGACGCGGCCGCCGCCGACGAGATCTTCGCGATCCTCATGGGCGAGGACGTCGAGAGCCGTCGCGGGTTCATCCAGCGCAACGCGCGCGACGTCCGCTTCTTGGACATCTGATGCGTATGCCGCGTGCTCGCCTCCGCGGGCGCGTCGCCCTGGCGAGCGGCCGGCGACGTTCCACGTGAAACCAGCCACGCGGCATACCGAACGAGCTTTTGACTGACACTGTGCGAAAAGCATTGAAGGACAAGGGAATTCATGACTGAGCAGCCGCCCACCATCACCCCGGGCGATCGCACCGAGCCGATCGACCTCAACACGGAGATGCAGCGCAGCTACATCGAGTACGCGATGAGCGTGATCGTGAGCCGCGCGCTGCCCGACGTGCGGGACGGGCTCAAGCCGGTGCACCGCCGCGTGCTGTACGCCATGTACGACGGGGGCTACCGGCCCGACCGCGGCTACAACAAGTGCAGCCGTGTCGTCGGTGACGTCATGGGTCAGTACCACCCGCACGGCGACTCGGCGATCTACGACGCGTTGGTGCGGTTGGTGCAGGACTGGTCGCTGCGCTACCCGCTCGTCGACGGGCAGGGCAACTTCGGCTCGCGCGGCAACGACGGGGCTGCGGCGCCGCGGTACACCGAGTGCCGGATGGCGCCGATCGCCATGGAGATGGTGCGCGACATCCACGAGGACACCGTCGACTTCCAGCCGAACTACGACGGCAAGACGCTCGAGCCGACGGTGCTGCCGGCGCGCTTCCCCAACCTGCTCGTCAACGGCTCGGCCGGCATCGCGGTCGGCATGGCGACCCAGATCCCGCCGCACAACCTGCGCGAGGTCGCGGCTGGTGCGCAGTTCTACCTCGAGAACCCCGACATCGGTCGTGAGGAGCTGCTCGAGGAGCTGCTCAAGATCATCCAGGGCCCGGACTTCCCGACCGGCGCGCTCATCATGGGGCGGCGCGGCATCGAGGACGCGTACCGCACGGGGCGCGGCTCGATCATCATGCGCTCGGTCGTCGAGGTCGAGGAGATCCAGGGCCGGCAGTGCCTCGTGGTCACCGAGCTGCCGTACCAGGTCAACCCGGACACCCTCGCCCAGAAGATCGCCGAGCTGATCAAGGACGGCAAGCTCGCCGGCATCGCCGACCTGCGTGACGAGACCTCGGGCCGCACCGGCCAGCGCCTCGTCATCGTGCTCAAGCGCGACGCGGTCGCCAAGGTCGTGCTCAACAACCTCTACAAGCACACCCAGCTGCAGACCAACTTCGGCGCCAACATGCTGGCGCTGGTCGACGGGGTGCCGCGCACGCTGCCGCTCGACGCGTTCATCCGGCACTGGGTGGACCACCAGATCGAGGTCATCGTCCGGCGCACGACCTTCCGGCTGCGCAAGGCCGAGGCCGACATCCACATCTTGCGGGGCTACCTCAAGGCGCTCGACGCGCTGGACGAGGTCATCGCGCTCATCCGCCGCTCGCCGACGGTCGAGGAGGCGCGTGACGGCCTCATGGAGCTGCTCGACATCGACGAGATCCAGGCGCGCGCGATCCTCGACATGCAGCTGCGTCGCCTCGCCGCCCTGGAGCGGCAGAAGATCATCGACGACCACGACCGGCTCGAGGCGTTGATCAAGGACTACCAGGACATCCTCGCGACCCCGGCCCGGCAGCGGACCATCGTGTCCGAGGAGCTGGCCGAGATCGTCGACAAGTACGGAGACGACCGGCGCTCCAAGATCGACCTGTTCGACGGCGACATGTCGATGGAGGACCTCATCCCCGAGGAGGACGTGGTCATCACGATCACCCGGGGTGGTTACGCCAAGCGCACCCGGGTCGACGCCTACCGCCAGCAGGGTCGTGGCGGCAAGGGCGTGCGTGGCGCGCAGCTGCGTGGTGACGACGAGGTCGAGCACTTCTTCACCACGAGCTCGCACCACTGGCTGCTGTTCTTCACCAACCACGGCCGGGTCTACCGCGCCAAGGCCTACGAGCTGCCCGACGCCGGGCGCGACGCCAAGGGCCAGCACGTGGCGAACCTGCTCGCGTTCCAGCCGGACGAGCAGATCGCCCAGGTCCTCGACCTGCGTGACTACGAGCAGTCGCCCTACCTCGTCCTCGCCACCCGCAAGGGCCTGGTCAAGAAGACGCGGCTCGGCGACTACGACTCCCCCCGCTCCGGCGGCCTGATCGCGGTCAACCTCAAGGACGGCGACGAGCTCATCGGTGCCGACCTGCTCAGCGCCGACGACGACCTGCTGCTCGTGTCGCGGCACGGCCAGTCGGTGCGGTTCAACGCCACCGACGCCCAGCTGCGGCCGATGGGCCGGGCCACGTCCGGTGTCACCGGCATGCGGTTCCGGGGCGAGGACTCGCTCCTGTCGATGAGCGTCATCCGGCTCGGCGAGGACCCCGACGTGTTCGTCGTCTTCGAGAACGGCATGGCCAAGCGCTCCCCCGCCTCCGACTGGAACACCAAGGGCCGCGGTGGTCTCGGTGTCGCGGTCGCGAAGATCACCGAGCGCAACGGTGAGCTCGTGGGTGCGCTGACGGTCCAGGAGGGCGACGACGTCATGGTCGTCTTCGCCAAGGGCAACATCGTGCGTATGCCGGTCGCGCCCGTCGCGCGCCGCGGGCGCAACACCCAGGGCGTCATCTTCGCCCGCCCCGGCAAGGGCGACTCCGTGGTCGCGGTGACGGACGCACCCCAGATGAACGGCGACGGCATACCGGTCGATGGATCGGCCGATTCCGCTGACGGCGCCGTCGTCGCCGGTGAGGCCGCATCCGGCGGTGACGCGCCCGGCGTTCCTGAGAGTGGGGAGCGCGACTCGCAGGCCCCTGATGCCGTACCGTCGGAGACGAACGACGAGGCCACGCCGGACGCAGCCTCGAGCGAGGTGTCCGACGAGACCGAGACCGACGGAGGTAACGAGTGAGCACGGCAGGCCACACCAGCCGGTCGGCCCTGGGCCAGGGCGGATCGTCAGGCACCCCGAGCAGCTCGGGAGCCGGCGCGAGTCCGTCCTCGACCTCGTCCTCGGCCGGCAGCTCGGCGTCGACCGCGACCTCCTCGCGCGCCGGCAGCTCGGTGGGCAGCACGGCTGGTGGCTCTGGTGTCGGTGGCTCCGGGTCCGGCGCGACGGCCACCCAGCCCCGCCCGGGCGTCTCGGCCCGGCAGCGCCGCGTCAAGCTCACCGTCTCGCGCGTCGACCCGTGGTCGGCGATGAAGATGTCGTTCCTCATCTCGGTCGCGATCGGCATCGCCGGCGTCGTCATGGTCGCCGTGCTGTGGATGATCCTGTCGGGCATGGGCGTCTTCACGCAGATCAACAGCGTGGTCGCCCAGGTCATCAACGACAACGAGAACCCGTTCAACATCATGGACTTCCTCGGGTTCCGCCGGGTGCTGTCGCTGTCGATCGTCATTGGCGTCATCGACGTGATCCTGCTGACCGCGCTGTCGACGCTCGGGGCGTTCCTCTACAACATCTGCAGCTCGCTGGTCGGTGGCATCCAGCTGACCCTGACCGACGACTGACCGGGCCCTCGCGGCGCTTGCCGCAAAACGGCGGTTGCGCGGCATACCAAGCAGAAATTGCTGGTCGGTATGCCGCACAACCGCCGTTTCGTGAGGCCGGTCCGGGCGGTGCGTTGGCGGCATACCTGGCCGTTCGGAACCGTTTTGGAGGACGGTCGGAGGGTGGGGTAACCTCGTGCCTCGCGCCACTCCCGTGGCGCATGCGGAGATTGGGCTCACGGGCCTATAGCTCAGACGGTTAGAGCGCTTCCCTGATAAGGAAGAGGCCACAGGTTCAAGTCCTGTTAGGCCCACCAATCCCGATCCCCGCGGTTCCTCTTCGAGGGAAGGCGACCGCCATGAAGAAGATCCTGATCCTCATCGCGACCGCCATCGGCGCCGCGGCCCTGCAGAAGAAGCTCAAGGCTCAGCAGGCCGAGAAGGACCTCTGGGCAGAGGCGACCGACACCCCGAAGTGACACCGGCCACCGCGCAGCTCGTATGCCGCGTGGTGACCACCGGGGGCCATGGCGCAATTGGTAGCGCACCTGCTTTGCAAGCAGGGGGTTAGGGGTTCGAGTCCCCTTGGCTCCACCACTTGATCTCTCAAGAGATACCGGACAGGCCGGACCCAGGATTTGGGTCCGGCCTTCTGGTTTTTGGTTTGGTCCTGGTGGTCTGCCGAGGGGTTGATAGTTCTTGGTGGGGTCGAGGGTGAGTTCGCGTAGGAGTTCGCCGGTGGCGGCGTTGATGATTCGGATGTGGAGCCCGTCGACGAGTTTGAGGACCTGGGTTCGGGCGTGTTCGGCGCCGACGCCGATGTGGTGCATGCGGCCGCCGTGTCGCAGGGTGACTTTGCCGTCGGGGTCGACCTTGTCAGTGAGCACTCGGGCGTGGGAGTCCTTGGTTCGCTCGGCGCTGGGGCCGGCCTTGGGTCGGGTGTTGTAGGCGGTGGCTGGGGTGGTCCGGTGCGGCAGGGAGCTGTGTGGTCGGGTGGTGTTGTAGGCCTCGACGAAGGTGTCGATGAGGGTCTGCAGCTGCGTGGCGGTGGTGGGCTGGGTGGGTTGTGCGGTGAGCCACTTCTTGAGGGTTTGCTGGAAGCGTTCGACCTTGCCGCAGGTGGTGGGGTGGTTGGGTCGGGAGTTCTTCTGAGTGATGTTGAGTCGGCGCAGTTCGGTCTCTAAGGCGTTGTGTCCGCCGCGGCCGCCGGAGAACCGGGCGGTGTACACCATGCCGTTGTCGCTGAGTATGGACGCGGGGTAGCCGTGGCGGGCGGCGGTGTCGCGGAACGATTCCAGCACGATGCGGCCGGTGATTCGCAGGTGCGCGGAGACGTGCAGGGCGTAGCGGGAGTGGTCATCGAGCCAGGTGAGGATCTCGGTGTCGGTGCCTGCGCCGGCGATGGGGTTGTCGCTGAGGCGGTAGTGGGTGAAGTCGGACTGCCAGGTTTCGTTGGGTTGTTCGGCTGCGAAGCGGATGTAGGAGGCTTTGGGTCGCTTCTTCGGTTCCGGGGCAACGAGGCCTTGCCGGGTCAGGGTTCGCGCGATGGTGCTGGTTGACACCCGGACTCGGTGGTGGTGCTGCAGGTGCCAGGCGATCGTTTCTGGTCCGGCGTCCATGCCATCTTCGGTCAGCTGTTTACGCAGCAGGACGATCAGGTCGATCGTCGTCGGCACGATCGCGCTCGGGCTCGTCCTGGGTCGCCGTGAGCGTGGTTCGAACGCCCTGTCGCCCTCAACGCGGTACCGGGCGAGCAGCTCATAGATCCACGAGCGGGAGACACCGTAGGTACCCGCCACCTCGGCGACCTTGCGGCCCTCGATCTCGATCGCGGTGATGACCAGCCGGGCCTTCGACATGACCCGGACGCTTCCCTGAGGTGTATGTACACCTCTCAGCGGCCCCCTGTCGGTGTCCGGGATGTCTTGAGAGACCTGTCCGGGATGTCCTGACGGATCACACCCTTGGCTCCACCATAGGTAACGGCACCTTCCCCCTCCAGGGCGAGCGCCCCCTTCATTCCGTTGGTAGGTGTGTTCGCGGTCTGCCCGCCGGGCAGTAGCCACCGATCAGGGCCAGGAGCTAGCGGTGACTGGGCCCACGGGTCCTTCTGTCGTCCATCTCGCTCCGCGCCTTAGACCCTATTTTGCCCAATCCGCCCAGATCAGTCCGGGGCTTCTGTACGTTCCAGACTGGGAGGGATGTTGCTGTGGATGCGTGGAGCGAGTACGACCGCTGGAACGACGCGATCGCTGAGGTCATCTTTGCGCGCTCCGAGGAAGTACGTCCTGTCTACCTCGACCTTGAGGACGATCTCGTCAACGACCTCGCTGCCAAGATCGACGTCGCTAGCGTTGCTGCCGTTGACGCACTCTGCGACGTCGTCAGCGGCACGTTGGATCGCTCGGAAGGCCCTGCCCGGGTATTCGCCCGTCATGACGCGCGACTACGCAGCTGGATCCGTGGCGGGCGCAGCACGCCTCCGCCGATCCTCGGCGTTCTTGCTTGCTTCTCTCTAGCCGCCGAGCAGATGGCCGGCGGCGACGGCATGGCGGCAAATAACTACTTTGGCCGCCTCGGCCAGGTGCTGCAGTGGCGCTCGCACGACCCCTCCCTCAGCATGGCGTACCGACGCGTCGCGGAGCGCTACTGGAGTGAGCTCAACCGCTGGCTCATTCAGGAGGAGGGCGAGCGTGGGATCCCAACGGCGTTCTCCTTGGCTCACCGGTACGTCGGCCTCTCGGTCTCCCAAGCTCTGGTCAGAAGCAATGACCGAGAGAAGCTGAAGGACTTCTTCCAGGTCTTCGGATTTGCCCCGGGGAGCCAAGTCGCCCCGGCCGACCTAGTGCCTCTGCTCGACAGCTGGATCAAGCAGGCCCACTGCCCCGTCAGTGCAAGTCTTGCGCGACTGTGGTCCAACGGTCAGGCACGGTCGCGAATCGCCGAGGCAGCCGCGGTCACGCTTGCCTCCTGGGACGGCTCCGTGGTCGACCGTGGCACAGGTCAATCCTCCGGGACTGGCCGGCTTCACCTCACACTCGAATTGGGCGGCTTCCCACGGAAGCGGTTCTCAATCTCGGCCCTCTTCTATGTCCCTCAGGCCCAACTGGGCCGGTCCATGGAACTGCTCACCGCGGAGCCGGGCACAGCAATCGACCTCGTCCCTGACGTCCCCGGTGCTCTCGGCCTGGCACCGGGATCGTCCCTTCGCCCAGACGACGTTCTTGCCGGCGTGTTCCGAGTGCGCGACGACTATTCGGGCGTGACGCTGGAGCGTCGCCCGAGGCGGCTCGTCGCTTTCAGGGAGGACGAGCTCTCTCGACGTTGGGTGGAAGTGCAGCAGATCATGCTGGGTGACGACCTACGCCTCCTCGTCGAGGACGGCTTGGCGCCCCGGGTAGCGGAAATCTTGGCAGTTGTCGCCCGGCCTGGGTGGGAGGCGGCGACGCCGTACCCGGGGCAGCCTGAGGGCTGGACACTGTTCACCGGCGTGGAGGTCCTGAACCACCCCGGGTCGCTGATTCCCGCCAACAAGATGGACGACCTGTCCGCGCTCATTCCACTGACCGCGTCCACCCTGAAGGTGTCCGGTGGATTCGCAATTCCGGGAAGTGTTCGTGGCAAGTGGCACGCAGCTCTTCCTCCCGAGATTCGAGCGGTCAACGATGCGCACGGCGGCTTCATCGTTCGCCTCGTCCAACTGGACCGTTCGTCGGATGAGCTCGAAGAGCGCCACATCTCTGAGTGGTCCGACGAGGGCGCAGGCGTCGTCATCGAGCCGCTCGCTAGCCTGAAGCTCCCCGACGGGGACTACCGGATCGAACTTGTTCCGAGCGGCCAGAGCGACCCGTCGAGCAGCGCGATGCTCTACCTGCGGTCGGGCGACACCCGCGACGAGCGGCAGTGGCATCTCGCCGAGTCGATCAGCTATGGGCCGGGGATCGGTGCACTCGGCGTCGCCACCGACACGGATTCGATGTCGATCCAGGGTCACGCTGTATTCGGCTCACCAGAGCCGCCACCCGCTCCTCGCGGCACTCCGCCGCGAGCCCCTTCCTGGTCGAAGGATGTCGGAACAAGGCGGCGCGAAGCCCAGCCCATGCGCATCACCGTTCCCGACTCAGACTCATGCATCCGAACGGGGAGACATCGCCAGGAGATCGACACCGTGGAGTTGGACTCCAAAGGTCGTCCGACGACCTCGTGGGTTTACGGGCGCTGCAAGACCTGCGGCCTCGTGAAGCGGTATCCGACCCGGATCAGAAAGCGTCGGCAGGGCGCTGAACCCGCAGAGGGTCAAGAGGTGCACCCTGTGCACGACCTCACGACGCTGAGCCCTGCGGTCACATCGAGCCAGGACCGAGACTGGACCGTCGCATGCGACACGCTGCAGCACCTCGGCGGAGGAGCGTGGGCCTCGCTGGAGAAGGTCGCCCTGCAAATCGAGCCAACCGGGCTCTTCGTCGACCAGTTCGCGCGCACCCTCGAGTCCCTCGGGCACATCTCCATCCGCCGCGACGAGAAGACGCTCCGCCCGGCGGCATGGGAGATCAGTCCCACGCAGCTGACCGGCTGCGCGACAGGCCGGTTTGCCTTCAATGGCTACTGGCCGACTGGGCTCTACAACGAGGTCGTTGACGCAATCGAGGCAGACCGCGCGGACACCACAGTCGAGGGTAAAGAACCGTCTCAATGCTTTGGCACCCACCTAGGGAGCAAGACGCACTCAGTCGCCGATGAATGCGAGGTCGCCGTCATCCCTGACGCCTGGCGGGCGCTTGCCGCCGCCCTGCCTCCGATGAGCACAATCCTGCAACAACTACCGCGTCAGAGCGCGTCTGCCGGCGGTGACATCTCATGGTTCGACGTCGTCGACGCCGCATGGAAGCGCGTTGACAGCTACGAAGCACAGGGCGCATACCGCATCCGCAAGTTCGCCACCCTCGATGTCGTCCGTTCCGCAGAGGACCTGGAGCGAGGAACCTACGCGCGGTGCCCGGTCCAACTCAGCAAGCATCTAGCTGCGCTGATGGACGGCAGGCCGCTGGCCGCCTACGACCCGAACCAGAAACTGTTCATGGTGCCCGTCGGCGCAGAGCTGCCTGGGCTCTACGGCCGGGCCCTGACGGCAGCCTCATGCCTGCCACCTGCTGTCGTTCACGCCTCAGGGGCGGTTGCGTACCGGGACGTCCCGGAAGAGCTCGCAACGCGCGTCTTCGACGTACTCACCCGATAGGACACCGTCAGTGCCATCAGGAACCGGCATGCCAGCCCCCGCAACGGTGGCCACTGCCATTGAAGAGGCCGTTCTCTCCTATATCGACACTGCCTACTGGCTGCGCGATAGAGGCCTGGCAGCAGAGCGTCGCGCGCTGCTCTCCAGACCGGGAATCCTGTTTCAGGATCCGCTCATCGAGCCGGTACTCCCCTATCCGAACGTTCGCCCTGCCCTCGACGTTTGCCGTTCGGTCGGCCTCGACGAGGTCGAGGCGGACGTCCTGCTGAAAGGCGTCTTCGGCGACTGGGCCGGTCGCGACATGCTCCTCCGTGAGCATCAGGCCGACGCACTGACCCTCTCCATGAGCGACAAGTACCCGGTCGTGACGTCCGGCACTGGCTCCGGCAAGACCGAGAGCTTCCTGCTCCCGGTGCTTGCGAGGCTCCTGCTTGAGGCCCGCTCTTGGCAAGGCATCAACCAGCCGAACACATGGTGGGATTCGCGGCCCGAACGATGGTCACCCACCCGGACCGAACCCCGCGACGCAGCAATCCGCGCCATCGTCCTCTATCCCATGAACGCGCTCGTCGAGGACCAAGTCTCGCGCCTTCGCAGGTCGCTACGACGGATTGCGGCCCTCGGCGGACCGAATCTGTGGTTCGGCCGATATACGGGCGCGACGCTGGGCGGCACTGCAATGCCGGATCGCGGTCGGCACCGCGATCTCAGTCAGGTCGCGGCCGAGCTCCGCGCGATGGTCACCGAGATCGACGGCGTGAAGGACCTCGGCGAGGATCTGACATCGCAGATGAGCGATCCGCGACAGAACGAGCTCGTCACGCGGTGGGACATGATCCAAACCCCGCCGGACATCCTGATTACCAACTACTCGATGCTGAACGTCATGCTCATGCGCGACCTCGAGCAGCCGATCTTCTCGAAGACTCGCGACTGGTTGCGCGCCGACGGAACCCGGTCCATCTCTCTAGTCGTCGATGAACTGCATCTCTACCGTGGGACTCAGGGCGCCGAAGTCTCGATGATCGTGCGGGCGCTCTGTGATCGCCTCGGGCTCGCACCAGACTCCAGCCAGTTGAAGATCATCGCCACCAGCGCATCGCTCGACGACGATCGCGCCGAGTATCTCGAGCGGTTCTTCGGGACCAGCCGGGATGCGTTCGTAACGGTGCCCGGCTGCCCGCGCGGCGTCTCAGCAGACCTTCCGCTCAATTCCAGCGAGGTGAAGACGAGACTCGAGCGTGGCGATCTAACCGGCATTGACGAGGCGATCGCCGTTGCATGCCGTGACGGCGACCCCGCGCAGGGTCTCCGGGCCACTCCTCTCGGCGAGGTGGCAAGTCGCTTGCTCGATACCGGCGACCAGGGTCTTCTCGCGCAAGTCCTTGATCGCCTGGGCTCCGTCCCCACCGAAGGGCAGATCCCGTTCCGGAGCCACATGATGGTTCGGACGATGCGCGGCCTGTGGGCGTGCATTGATCCCCAGTGTCCGGAGGCCGGCGGCGCTAGTCCCGCTGTTGGAAAGCTCCATCCCAGGCCAGCCGGATTCTGTGAATGCGGCGCCCGGGTACTCGAGCTGCTCTACTGCGACCACTGCGGCGATGTCAGCCTCGGTGGCTGGATTGTCGGCGAGGAGGCCGGCGGAGCATTTCTCGCGTCAACCCCCGCAACGGAAGGCGCCGACAGCGACAAGGTCATCTTCCGGCGCGCGGCAAGCAGGTACCTCTGGTACCGACCGGGGTCCCTCCCCCCATCCGCGCACTGGAATCATGCCGGGCCTGGCAGCGTCGACGTCAGGTTCAGCTTCGCCGGCGCGGAATTGAGCCCGAAGCTCGGGTACGTCCGGCCGGCTCCCGCTGCCGAAGCGACGGGGGTGATGCTCGTTCAGGCCGGCGCTGGAGATTGGTCGCCGCCCGCCCTCCCGTCTCGGTGCCCTTCGTGCGGGCACCACGATGTCCAGCAGCGCTTCCGTCAAGGCATTGTTCGGTCACCAATCCGAGCGCACACCCAAGGCACCGATCAGGCCGCTCAGTTGCTGGTTTCGGAGACCACGCGAGCCGTCTCTGCAGACAGGCGCCCTTTGAAGACGATCGTATTCACTGACAGCCGCGACGACGCTGCCGAGACTGCAATCGGACTTGCGCAGAACGGTTTCGCCGATCTGCTGAGGCAGCTCCTCCAAAAGACGTTCAACGCCGAGAACGACACCGTGCGGATCCTTCGGGACGGACCGAAGCCTGGGGCCCTGAGTTCGAGCGACCTCGTCCGCTGGAGTGCGTTGGGGCAGGAGTTCCCCGACGCCATGAGGGCGTACATGCTCGCAGCAGCAGGCGCGGCCGACGATGCTGCACTGGCCACCATCGCCGCGTTCGAAGCCGAGAACGCCTCACTGCGCCGTATCTCGCTGCCGGACCTCATCGCCAGTCTGACTGGGGAACTCCTCGCACTCGGTGTGCCGCCGGGCGGTCAACGTGCTGTGCTGATGAAACTCGACGACGGCGAACCGTGGTACCGAGCATTTGACCCCCCGGTACCCGGCGAGTGGACGCCGCTGCCGCCAGGGCCAACTCGCGATCAGTACCAACAGCGATTCCGCCGATACCTGACCATGGCACTAGGCGATGCGCTCCTCGGCGGCCGCGGCCGTGACATCGAAAGCGCGCTCGTGGCACACCTTGCACCGCGGCCGACCGGAGACGACCTGCTGGACTCGGTGCTGGCATCCACCATCCGGCTCTATGGACGCGCGAACCGGTGGACTCCCGGCCACACGTCTGACGCAGCAATCATGCCGCGGCGGGTCATTGACTTTCTGCGTCGCGCGGCCGCAAAGAACTCCGTTGATTCCGACGAGTTGATCGCCCGCGTCACGTCCCATCTCCTTCCCGCGATGGACGGCCCGTCCCTCGGCCTGGAGAAGGGAGACCTTCCAATCATCCTCCGTCGCCACGGCAGCGAGGTTTGGGTCTGCTCAAGTTGCTCCACGCGTCACCTTCACGAGTCAGCAGGCACGTGCATCCGGCAGTCATGCGCTGGGCTGCTCGAAGCGATCGCCCACGAGGTCCTCGCCGAGTTGGACTACTACATTCGGCTAAGTCACCTCGAGCCCAGCCGGCTGGCGGTCGCCGAACTGACGGGACAGACGAGCCCTGCATCCGAGGCACGCGCCCGGCAACGACGATTCCGCGGTGCCCTGCTTCCGGAGCCGCGCGAGAACGAGCGCACTACTCCCCTCGATGTCCTCAGCGTGACAACGACCATGGAGGTCGGCATCGACATCGGCAGCCTGAGCTCGACGGTGATGGCTAACATGCCCCCGCAGCGGTTCAACTATCAGCAGCGCGTTGGCCGCGCCGGCCGTGCGAACCAGCCCTTCTCGTACGCCCTGACCCTGTGTCGCGATCGGTCACACGACGACTACTACTTCGTTGAATCGCGGCGCATGACCGGCGACCCACCACCCCAGCCATTCCTGGATACCAGTCGTCCGCTCATCCTGCGCCGGGTCGCCACAGCCGAGGCGCTTCGTCAGGCCTTCGGGTCACAGGCATCTCCTCCGAGCGGGCGTTCCTCCGTCCACGGGTCCTTCGGCCAAGTCCACGACTGGCCGGGGATCCGAGACGAGATCGCTACCTATCTCGCAACGTCACCGGTCATCGCGCCTCTCGTAGAAAGGTTGGCTGCCTACACGGGGGTGGCGAACGCGGATGTCAGCGCAATCAGAGACTGGATTCGGACCGACCTCGTCAGCGAGATCGATTCCGCGTACGGCGATCCCCTACTTACGCAAACTGATCTGTCTGAAAGGCTGGCCAACGCGGGAGTGCTTCCAATGTTCGGCTTCCCGACACGCGTTCGGACGCTCTATTACGTACCCGGCGCCGGCCGGCCACCCGAAGAAGTCTCTGACCGGCCACTCGGACAAGCCGTGTCCATGTTCTCACCCGGATCGCACGTCACGAAGGACGGCTGGGTGTACACCGCCAATGGCTTCGCTTCATACACCCGGACCGGCCAAACCAAGGCCAATCCGCTCGGACCGTCGACGTTCGTCCGACGCTGCCCGCAATGCACCTTCGCGATCGCCGGCTCGGACGGCGAGCCCGCCTCCATCTGCCCCGTCTGCGGCGCCGTGCTCGAACAAACGACGATGCATCAGCCTCTGGGATTCCGCACCGAGGCACAGCGTGATGATCGGCGAGCCGACGAGGAGGTTTCGAGCGCCGCGTCTCGACCGGTACTCGGCTGGGCAGAGGAGCCAGCAACGCCTACACCCATCGCGGCGATGGACACGTGGATTCTGGACCGAGGTGCGTCTGAGTAAATGCACCAGTTGGCGGTTGAAATACCCAGCCAGGAGGCGGTGCTCATGGGTGATCCTGGCGGTGTTCTCGGCGGGTGGCAAGTCGGGCACGCCGGGCGTTGTCG
>NZ_JABEPQ010000005.1 GCF_013041615.1 Knoellia koreensis | reverse complement strand
TGCAACCCGGGCTTGGGTTTGGGCTCTGTCATCTACTCCAACCTTTCGAAACGGACGAAACGTAGCCGTCTCCTGGTTGGGTGTTTCAGCCGGGCTCTGGTGTATTAACTCTGACGCGGAAGGCCAGCCTCGGCGTTGTTTGATGCGGTGGTGGCGTCGGCACAGGCAGATGAGGTTGGCGGGGTCGGTGGCGCCGATGGGCCAGGGCACGACGTGGTCGAGGTCGCAGAACCGGGCGGCGATGGTGCAGCCGGGGAAGCGGCAGTGTCCGTCGCGTAGGCGCACGAGGCGTTGCATGCGGGTGGGCATGGCGTAGGAGCGCACTGGTGTGGCGGCGTTCTTCGTGGTTTTGCTTGGTGGTCCGAGACCAGCCGGGATCATCCCGGAGGTCACGGCCCCGGTGTTCGGGTCGCAGATCAGTGGGGTGGAGGTCTTGAGGCGGGCGTTGCTGCCCAGGTTGCCCAGATCGAGCAGCACCGGTTGCGACGACAACCCACCGATCTCGGTCAGCGACGCCACCCGCGTCGGGCGGAGCTCACCGTCGCCAGTCGTGATGTCGCCAGGCTCGCCGGTGCCGACCGGTGGCTTGGGCGGCGAGTCAGAGCCGTTGTCCGGTGCTGCGCCTCCTGGTCTGACGCCGCCGACGTCGCCGCCGTCGCCGCCGTTGGTGCGGTTGGTGGGGTTGGTGGGGGTGTCGGGGATGGTGGCGTGCAGGAGCACGGTCACATCGGCTTGGGCCAACACGAGTTGGGCGAGGGCGTCGGCGCGGGCCTGGTTCACGCTCAGGGTGCGGTCGGTTTGCCGGAGCTGGTGGGCGAGGGTCTCGATCGCGTGCCACATCGGCAACGAGGACTCGACCGGGAGCTCGGCTTCCCAGTGGTCGGTGCCCTGGGTCGCGGGGGTGCGGACCACGCACCGCCGCTCCACCGCGACGGCTGCTTCTTCGGCCGGGACCTGCGGTGCGACCTTCGCGACCAGGCGCCGCACGCGGGTGCGCAACGGGCCGGCGGTCTCGTCCCACCCGCCCCGGTCGGCCACGTGCGCCAAAAGCAGGTCCATCACCGTCGTCGCGGCCTGGTCCGGGCACGCGGACAGCTCACTGGTCACCACCCGGGCGCGCCACCCGTCCAGGTCACCACGGTGCATGGCCTTGACCAGTTGCGGGGTGACGGTGACCTGGTGCACGGCGTCATCGACGCGGGACTCGGCCGCGGCGGTCGAGATGCCCATCCGGGTGGCGATCATCGCCCCGGCGTCCAACGCCTTGTGGCCCAGGCCGCGGTGCTGCAGCACCCACTGCCCGTGCTGGTCCAGGTGCTCGTCATGGGCGGCGGCGTGCGCGATCGCCCGCGTCTGGAGCGCGGCGACGGTGTTGGTCAGCCGCTGGGTCGCCTCGACCAGGTCCAGCAGGTCCTCACCCGACCATGACCCCAGCTCCGCCGCGGCCCCGGCCTCGGACAGGTCACGCGCCAGCCGCGTGACCGTGGTGAGGAGCTCCGTTCCGACCATGCCTCACTCTATCGAACACACGTTCGATACGCAAGGGCTGTCCACAACGAATCTCGCTGTCCTGCAGGTGATTTCGCGTTTTCACCACATCTGCCGTGACCGCTCGCACCGAAGGAGATCCGCCCTGCAGACCGCGCCTGTGGCGCAACGTCGGCCGCGCGGCATACCCGCCCTCACTCACACGGGGTATGCCGCGTGGTCGGCTTCCAGTAGGGGCGCGCCGGTCGCGGCGCGCACCTGCTCGAGCGTCACCGCGGGGGCAAGATCGGCCACGGCAAACCCTGTACCGGCGACGTCGAAGACACCCAGGTCGGTGATCACCCGGGAGACCACCGCGCGCCCGGTGAGCGGCAGCGAGCACGCCTCCACCAGCTTGGGTTCGCCCTTGCGGGTCGTGTGCTCCATCAGCACGATCACGCGGCCGGCGCCGCTCACGAGGTCCATCGCACCGCCCATGCCCTTGACCATGGCACCGGGCACCATCCAGTTGGCGAGGTCGCCGGTGGCCGACACCTGCATTCCCCCGAGGACAGCCGTGTCGATGTGCCCACCGCGGATCATCGCGAAGCTCGTCGGCGAGTCGAAGTAGGACGCTCCCGGCAGCACCGTCACGGTCTGCTTGCCGGCGTTGATGAGGTCCGGATCCACCTCGTCCTCATAGGGAAATGGCCCGACGCCGAGAATCCCGTTCTCCGCGTGGAGGGTGACGCTCGACCCCTCGGGCAGGTGGTCCGGGATCAGTGTTGGCAGGCCGATCCCGAGGTTGACGTACTCGCCGTCGCGCAGCTCCTGCGCGGCGCGTGCCGCCATCTCGTCACGGTTCCAGGCCATGTCAGCTCGCTCCCACGGTCGCGGCGGGGCGTTTGCCCCGCGTCGTGCGCTTCTCGATGTCCTTTCGCGCCGCCTGCTCTGGCGTCAGCTCGACCACGCGCTGCACGAAGACGCCCGGCAGGTGCACCTCGTCCGGTCTGATGTCGCCCGCCTCGACGACACGTTCCGCTTCGACGATCGTCAGCCGACCGGCCATCGCGGCCGCCGGGTTGAAGTTGCGGGCGGCCGCGTGGAACACGCAGTTGCCGGCCCGGTCGGCCACCGCCGCCCGCACCAGGGCCACGTCCGTCACGATCGCCTCCTCCAAGACCATCTCGACTCCACGGAAGTCGCGTGTTTCCTTGGCAGGAGAGGCAATTGCGACAGTCCCGTCCGGGTGGTAGCGCCACGGCAGCCCGCCCTCGGACACCAGCGTGCCCACGCCAGTGGGGGTGAAGAACGCCCCGACCCCGGCACCCCCTGCGCGCAGCCGCTCGGCCAACGTGCCCTGGGGTGTGAGCTCGACAGTCAGCTCGCCGGCGAGGTACTGCCGCGCGAACTCCTTGTTCTCGCCGACGTACGACGCGATCACCCGGCTGATCCGCTGTGCCTCGAGCAGCAGCCCGAGCCCGGCGCCATCGACACCGCAGTTGTTGGAGACCACCTCGAGGTCGGCCGCCCCCTGCTCGAGCAGCGCCTCGATGAGGAACCACGGGATCCCCGAGAGCCCGAAACCACCGACGGCCAGGCTCGACCCGTCGGCGACGTCGGCCACGGCCTCAGCCGCCGTGGCGACCACCTTGTCGACGCTCATGCCGCCTCTCCCTTCAGGTGAGCGATGATCGCGGGCGTGATCGCCTGCGGTTGTTGGGCATTCGCGAGATGCGCGGCCTCGGGTACGACGAGCAACCGACCTTCCTTGACGCCATCCGCGATCTCCCCAAGCAGGCCCGGAGGGGTGGCCGGGTCGTCGGCTCCCGCGATCGCGAGCACCGACGCAGCCACCTGCACCAGGTCGTCGCGCTGGTCCATCGCGGCGATCGCCTCGCAGCACGCGGCATACCCGTCGGGTGGGGTCGCGGCCACCATGGCGACGTTCGCGTCGCGCACGTCGTCATGAGAGGCGAGGTATGCCGCCGTGAACCAGCGGTCGACGACTGCGTCGGCGACCGCTGTGGTGCCATGGGCGCGCACCGTGGCTGCCCGGTCCAGCCAGCCCTGCGCCGGAGGGAGGTGCGCCGCGGTGCACAGGACGACCAGTCGGTCGACGCGATCGGGCTCGCGAACCGCAAGCCGCAGGGCGGTCATCCCGCCGAGCGACAGGCCGACCACATGGGCGCGGGCGACACCGAGCCGGTCCAGGAGCGCGACGAGGTCGTCGGTGAGGTCATCGATGGAGTAGGGCCCTTGGGGCACAGGCGATTCGCCGTGTCCACGAGTGTCGTACCGGACGACCCGGAAGTGTCGAGAGAGCTCCTCGACCTGCGCGTCCCACATCCGATGCGTCGAGCCCAGTGAGTTGGACAGCACGACCACCGGCGCATCCTGCCGACCGGTGACGACGTGGTGGACCTCGACGCCCCCGCCCGAAGCCATCACGCGACCCGTTCGAACACCGCGGCGATGCCCTGGCCGCCGCCGATGCACATCGTCTCCAGCGCGTAACGGCCCTCGCGCCGGCGCAGCTCGTGCGCCAAGGTGGCGAGGATGCGACCGCCGGTGGCGCCGACCGGGTGACCCAGGGAGATGCCGGAACCGTTGGGGTTGAGCCGGTCGTCGGTGGGGTCGAGCTTCCACTCGCGCAGGACGGCCAGCACCTGGGCGGCGAAGGCCTCGTTGACCTCGATGAGGTCGAGGTCGTTCATGGTGATCCCGGCGCGCTCGAGCGCGGCAGCGGTGGCGGGCACCGGTCCGATGCCCATCACTTCGGGCCCCACGCCGGCGACGGCCCAGCTGCGTAACGCGAGCAGTGGCTCCAGACCCAGCCGGTCCGCCTCCGCGCGAGTCGTCACGACACACATCGCCGCACCGTCGTTCTGCCCGCTGGCATTGCCGGCGGTCACGGTGGACTCCGGGTCGACCTTGAGCCGCACGGGCCGCAGACCAGCCAGCTGCTCCAGGGTCGTGTCGGGGCGCGGGTGCTCGTCCTGGCCGACGACGGTGTCCGGGCGCCCACGCCGACCAGGCACGGTCACGGGCACGAGCTCGGCGTCGAACCGCCCACTCGCCTGGGCGGCCCCGGCCCGCTGCTGCGACCGGAGGGCGAACTCGTCCTGCTCCTCACGGCTGATGCCGTACTCGCGCCGCAGGTTCTCGGCGGTCTCGATCATGCCGCCGGCCACTGGGTGCGAACGCCCGCCGGCCGTCTCACGAGCACGGTCGAGGCGGTCGGCGAGGTCGATCCCGCCCTGCTTCACCCCGGTCCGCAGCCCCAGCGCGTAGTGCTCGACCTGCGACATCGACTCGACGCCGCCGGCCACGACGACGCGTCCGGCGCCGGTGGCGACCATGCCCGCGGCATACATCACCGCCTGCAGGCCCGAGCCGCACCGGCGGTCGAGCTGGAGGCCGGGTACCCCGATCCCGAGACCCGCGTCGAGGGCGGCGATGCGCCCGACCGCGGGAGACTCACCGTTCGGGTAGCCCTGCCCGAGCACCACGTCGTCGACGTCGCCCTCGGTGAGTCCGGTGCGGGACACCAGCTCGCGCAGCAGCCCCGACGCGAGATCGGCGGCGGGCACGCTCGCCAGGGCACCGCCGAAGCGTCCGACCGGGGTGCGCAGCGGGCTGCAGATCACGACATCGTCCATGGCACGACCGTAGGGCCCGATGACCCGGATGGGGAAATACCCATTCGGCGCCAATCAGGACGTCATGAGTCCGAATCTCCGGCCACATCTGCGACACTCGACCCATGGAACTGCGGCACCTGCGCTACTTCCTGGCCGTCGCGGAGGAACAGCACTTCGGCCGCGCCGCGGAACGGCTGCACATGGCGCAACCCCCGCTGTCCCACCAGATCCGCCAGCTCGAGGACGAGCTCGGCCTGCGCCTTTTCGAACGCACGACGAGGCGCGTCGCGCTCACGGCCGCCGGCGCGGCATACCTCGAACGCGTCCGCGGCATCCTCGCCGAGGTGGACGCGGCAGGCGAGCAGGCGAGGCGGGTTTCGGCTGGGCTCGAGGGGCGACTCGTCGTCGGTTGTGTCGGCTCAGCCACCTACAGCCTGCTGCCGGCCTTCGCCCGGGCCGTTCGCGAGGAGCTGCCCGGCGTCGACCTGAGCTTTCGCGGCGAGATGCTCGTGCCGGCGCAGGTGACGGCGCTCGTCGAGCGCGACATCGACCTGGCCCTGCTGCGCCCGCCGGTCGACGAGCCGCTCGTGCGCGTGCGGCCGCTGCGTCGCGACAAGCTCATCGTCGCGTTGCCTGAGCACCATCCCCTGGCCGCGCGGAAGCGGCTGCGGGTCGCCGACCTGCGCGGGGTCGACCTCGTGGTGCACGCCCCCGCCCGGTCCGTGATGCACGGCGCGGTGGTGGAGCTGTGCCGACGCGCGGGGTTCGAGCCGCGCGTGCGGCACGGGGTGTCGGAGACGTCGACGTTGGTCACCTTCGTCGCCGCTGGACTGGGTGCGGCCGTCGTGCCGGAGCCGGTGTCCGAGCTGGGGGTGCCGGGGGTGACCTACCGGCCGCTCGCCGCGCGTGATGCGACGGTCGAGCTGGCCGTAGGGATGAGGGCCGACGACGACTCGGCAGCCTTGGCCCGCGCCGTCGAGCTGCTCACCGCGCTGGCGACCTGAACGCAAAACGGGGGTTGCTGGCATGAAACGGGCGTCGAGAGCCCCCGTTTCATGCTCGCAACCCCCGTTTTGCGCACGAGGTGAGGCGAGGAAGCCGCGTCAGCGCATGGGGTCGAAGGGGCGCAGCTGCTCGACCTGCTTGCCCGTCACCATCGTCTCGGCGAGGAGGCGGCCGGTGACCGGCCCGAGGGTGATGCCCCACATGCCGTGGCCGCCCGCGGCATACACCCGCGGTGAGCGCGTGGCGCCGATGAGCGGCAGTCCGTCGACGGTGCACGGCCGCGAGCCGACCCACTCGTCCTGGCGCGCATCGAGGTCGGCGCCGCGCAGCAGCGGCCGGGCGGCCTCGGCGATCGCGCGGATCCGGCGCTGGTCGAGCGCGGCCTCGGGCTTGCGGAACTCCATCATCCCGGCGACGCGCAGCCGGTCACCGATCGGCGTGCACGCGACGCGCTGCGCCGGGAAGTAGACCGGACCGTTCGGCACGTGGTCGATCGCGACCGAGAACGAGTAGCCGCGACCGGCCTGGACGACGTTTCGGACCCCGAACCGGCGGGCCAGCTTGCCCAGCCACGCACCAGTCGCGAGCACGGCCGCGTCGAACTCCTCGACGGCACCCTCGGCGGTGGTGACGACGACCCCGCGGCCGGTGTCACGGATGTCGGAAACCGTTGCGCCAGTGAGGATCTTGCCACCACGGGCCCGCACTGAGTCGGCGAGCGCGTGCACGTAGGAACCCGGGTCGATGAACCGCTGGCCCTTGAGCAGGATCGCGGCGCCGATCTCGTCGGACAGGCTCGGCTCGATGGCGCGGGCCTGGTCGCCGGTGAGGGCCTCGAACTCGATCGACTGACCAGCCGCGTGGATGTGCTCGATCTCCTCGAGCAGGGTCGTGCGCTCCTGCGCCGTCCGGTAGGACGCGAGGAACGACTTCGCCTCACGCGTCTCGGCCCGGACACCCCCGGCCTGCAGCAGGTCGAAGCTCTCGAGCGACAGGTCGTTGACGGGCACCAGTGCACCCATGGCCTTCTTCCAGGCCTTCATCGTCGAGTGCGCGGTGAACCCGGTGACGAACTTGAGGAAGCTCGGGTTCGCGCTCGGCGGCACGTAGACCGGTGAGCTCGGCGACAGCACCGCACGGATGCCGTACTTGAGCACGGCCGGCTCGGGCAGCGGCGTCGCGATGCCCGGCGTCAGCCACCCGGCGTTGCCCCACGACGAGCCTGCCGCGACACCCTCGCGGTCGAGCACGACCACCTCGACGCCACGCTCCTGGAGGAACCAGGCGGTGGAGAGGCCCACCATTCCCGCGCCGACGACAGCGACGCGCTCGGGGACCGGGGTGCCAGCAGCAGTGATGGAAGCCATTCCCTGAGCGTGACAGCGGGGGGAGGTATGCCGCCTTGGCGGCAGAGCCTGAAATCTCGCCGTTCGCTTGTGCCTACATCACAAACGCTGGAACAGTGGGCGGATGCTCGCCGTCGCCGACCTCGTGGCCACCCTCGGTGGCCTGCTGACCCTGGGGGTGCCGCGCGACGGTGCCGAGGTCGACGACCTCACCATCGCCGAACCAGCCATGCAGGTCTTCGGCCAACCGGGCGACCTCCTGCTCGGTGTGGGGGTGGAGACCGCCGACGCGGCCGGCGCGCTGCTGACGGCCGCGGCGGGAGCCGGCGCGGGTGGGGTGGTGCTGCGGCGCTCGCTCGCCCGGCGCCGCACCGTCCGTGATCGGGCCCGCCGCGAAGGTGTGGCGCTCGTCGAGCTCGCCGAGCAGGCATCCTGGGCTCACCTCGTGTGGCTGCTGCGCGGCGTCCTCGACCGCGCCGCGGTCGGGCCGGGCCGGCGCGACGACGCTCCCGTGCAGGACGACCTCTTCGCGCTCGCCGATGCCGCGGCCGCCCTGGTCGACGCACCCGTGACGATCGAGGACGCACAGTCGCGGGTCCTCGCCTACTCCTCCCGCCAGGACGACGCCGACCCCGCGCGCGTCTCGACCATCGTCGGCCGCCGGGTCCCGGACGAGGTGCTCGCCACGCTGCGCGCCCAGGGTGTGTTCCGTCGGATGGCGAGGTCGGACGAGCCGATCTTCGTCCCGGACTCGGCACTGCTGCGGCCGCGTCTGGTCATCCCCGTGCGTGCCGGCGGTGAGTGGCTCGGGTCGATCTGGGCGGTCGTGGAGGAACGGCCGGACTCCGCCCTGGTGGCCGAGCTGGTGCACACCTCCTCGGTGGTCGCGCTGCACCTGCTGCGGCTTCGGGCGCAGGCCGACCTGACCCGCCGGGTTGCCGCCGACCGGGTGCGAGCGGTGCTGTCCGGCAACGAGTCCGGCGCCGACGAGTGGCTTCCGGCCGGTCCGTGGCGGGTCGTCGCACTGGGTGTCGACGACGCGTCCCTGCGCGCCCTCGACGTGTGGGAGTCGGTGCTGCGGCGCCATGCGTGGAACCAGCCCCTGGTCGCCGAGCTCGACGGACGCCTGTATGCCGTGGTGCGCGACAGTGACGAGCCGTCACCGGGGACGTGGCGTTGGCTGCGCGGCGTGGTTGCGCAGGTGCGTGCCGAGCGGCTGGACCTGACCGCGCGAGCCGGCCGACCGGCATACCGACCCGCGGAGCTGGACCGCTCGCGGGGCGAGGCGCACGAGGCGAGTCGCCTTGCCGCACAAAGGGACTCGCGCGTCGGGCCGGTGACCGAACACGAGCACCTGTGGGCCCAGGTGACGGTCGCACGGGCGGCCGCCGCGCTGCCCGACGAGGCTCTCGGGCCGCTTCGCCTGCTGCAGGAGCACGACGAGGTGGGGGGCACGGCATACCTCACGACCCTCGCGGCCTGGCTCGACCACCCGGGTGCGCCGACGGCCGCCGCTCGGGCGATCCACGTGCATCCCAACACGATGCGCTATCGGATGGGACGGATCGCCGACCTGGCGGGCCTCGACCTCGACGACCCAGTGGTGCGTCTGGCCGTGCGGTTGCAGCTGGCTGCGCTTGCGTCTGCGTGAACGGCTGTCATGGCAACCGTTCACGCAGACGCAAGGAAGCGCCGAGGGCGTCAGTCGACCCAGTAGTTGTCGTGGTAGCGCATGAACTCGTCGCGCTCGGCATCGCCCATCGTCTCTCCCGCCGCCACGCGGGCCAGGCCCTCGAAGTAGCCCTCGCGCGGAGCTCCTGGTGCGAAGTGCAGGAGCATCGACGCCGGGCCGGACTCGTTGCGGAAGCCGTGCAGCCCGCCGGCGGGGACGTGGACGAAGTCGCCCGGCTGGCAGGGCTTCCAGGCGGTGCCGTCGTAGATCGTGACCTCGCCGGTCAGGACGTAGAACGACTCGGTGAGCGTCTTGTGGAAGTGGGCGTCCGGGCCGCTGCGCGGTCCGGCGAACTCCCAGTGGTACATCCCGTAGGTGCCCCCGGTGGATTCGCCCATGGCGAGGTAACGGACGCGATTTCCGTTGGGGTACACCACATTTGGCTCGGAGTCGGCGGCGACGAGCCAGGCGCTGACTTCGCCTGAGTCCTTGTCGTAGATCGGTGGCGGGTAGCTCATGGGGCCATCCTGCCGTGCCGGTGCCGGGGGAGTCCTCCCCATTGTCGGCCCGGCTGCTGACCGGGACAGTCGTGGCAAGTCAAGGGCGGTCAGTCGCCCGCCACCAGAACCACGACGTGAGGGGAAGACCATGAAGCGCAGGACCAAGATCGCAGCGGGACTCGGACTCGCCCTTGCCGTCGCGGCACCGGTGGTCGCCGTGTCACCGGCCTTGGCGGCATCGCGTGACGGCAAGTGTGAGAGCAGCGAGTTCTGCCTCTACTACAACAGCAACCAGCAGGGGTCCGTCTCGGACTTCCGCGGCTCGATCTCCGACTACGGCGACAAGCAGCCGTCGTGCTACGACTTCAAGGGCCGCGGTGCAGGCAGAGGCCTGTGCGTCAAGAACCACGCGGCGTCGGTGTGGAACCGCAGCGGGAAGACGGTGCGCGTCTACTTCAACAGCGGGTACTCCGGGGCCTTTCAGGACTTCAAGCCCGGCGCCCGGGGCAATCTCAACGCGACCCTGAAGAACGACAACGCCGCCCACCGGTTCCTGTCGAACAACCCCGGGCCGACGGGCTGCAAGACCGACGGCACCAACACCAAGCTGCCCTCGACGATCCTCGTCTACCGGACCAACCTCGGCCGGGTCGACCGCGTCCCGTTCAAGACCTACGTCAAGAACGTGCTGCCCAACGAGTGGATCTCGAGCTGGCCCAAGGAGTCGCTCAAGTCCGGGGCGGTCGCGACCAAGAGCTACGCCTGGTACTGGGCGCTGCACTCGACCCGCAGGACCCCGTTCGGCGAGTGCTACGACGTGCGTGACGACACCGGCGACCAGGTCTACCGGCCGGGCTCGGCCAAGGCGTCGACCAGCGCCGCCGTCGACGCCACCTGGAACGTGCGGCTGACCCGCGACGGCGCCGTCCTCAAGGCCCACTACTGCGCGACCACGACCGCCTGCGGCGCCTGGGTCAACGGTGACTGGCTGTCGCAGTACGGCTCACGCGACCTCGCCAACCGGGGCCAGGGCTACGCCACGATCCTGCGCCACTACTACCGCAACACCCGGGTCGTCAGCGGCAGCTGATCGGTCGCCACCTGAACTTTGGCCCAAAGTTCGCTTGTGACGGGAACCTTCCCAGCACCCGCGAACTTTGGGCCAAAGTTCGTGAGGGTATGCCGCGGGCGCGCCTCAGCCCACGGGTGCCGGTAGTCGGTGCAGGGCGTCGACGAGGGGCGCGAGCTCGGGGGTGTCCTCGCCGACGGTCAGCGCCTCCTCGAGCACCCGGTCGTGGGTGGGGCGGGCGGCCTTGTGCAGCTTCGACCCGGCCGGGGTCAGCTCGGTGTAGATGCCGCGCCGGTCGTCGGCGCACAGGACCCGGCGCAGCAGCCCGCGGTCCTCGAGCCGGTTGACCAGACGCGTGGTGGCGCTGGGGGACAGGGCCGCGGCGCGGGCCAGCTGGCTGATCCGCATGTGCCACCCGTCCTGGCGCGACAGCGCGTCGAGCACGGTGAACTCGACCACCGACAGCTGGTGCCGGCTGGTCAGCTCGCGCTCCAGCGCGGTCTCGATGAGCCCGTGCAGTGCGGCCAGCGTGCGCCAGCCCTGGGCGCGCACCTCGATGGCGTCGTCGGCGATTCCCATGGTGGTCCTTCCGCAGTCATACCCCACCATCATAGCCCGCATTTGCAATAACCCGCGCGTGCAACTAACTTGAGTCCGCGCCGATAGTTGCACACGCGGCATACCGGCTCAGGAAAACTCCACCCACCACCCAAGGACACGTCATGCCACTCGGACTCCTCGCCCTCGCCCTCGGGGGCTTCGGCATCGGACTCACCGAGTTCGTCATCGCCGGGCTGCTCCCCGAGGTGGCCACCGACTTCCGCGTCGACGAGGCCGCGGCGGGCTGGCTGATCTCGGGCTACGCGCTCAGCGTGGCCGTCGGCGCGATCGGCCTCACCGCGGCGGTCACGCGCTTCAACCGCAAGCACGTCCTCACCGCACTCATGGTGCTGTTCATCGCCGGCAACCTCGTCTCGGCCATCGCCCCCACCTACGAGGTCATGCTCCTCGGACGCATCCTCGCCGCCCTCACCCACGGTGCCTTCTTCGGCATCGGTGCCGTCGTCGCCGCGAATCTCGTTGCGCCCGAACGCAAAGCCGGCGCCATCGCCATGATGTTCGGCGGGCTCACGACGGCCAACGTGCTCGGCGTCCCCTTCGGCACCCTGCTCGGGCAACAGCTCGGGTGGCGCTCGACGTTCTGGGCCATCACCGGCATCGGCATCCTCGCCCTCGTCGGCATGGCGACCCTCGTCCCGTCACAGCCGGCGGACCGCAACGGCGCCGGGCTGCGCGGTGAGGTCGGGGCCTTCCGGTCCGGTCAGGTGTGGCTGTCGCTGCTCGTGACGGTGCTCGGGTTCGGCGGCATGTTCGGTGCGTTCACCTACAGCGCCTACACGCTCACCGCGGTCTCCGGCTTTGCCAGCGCGACGGTCCCGTGGCTGCTGGTGCTCTTCGGCCTTGGCATGTTCGCCGGCAACTGGGCGGGGGGCAAGGCGGCCGACCGGTCGGTGCCCGTGACCCTCACCGTCGTGCTCGCGGCCCTCACGGTGGCCATGACCGTCTTCGCGCTCACGGCGTCGTCGCCGGTCATGGCGGTGGTGTCGCTCGTGCTGATGGGTGGGTTCGGCTTCGCGACCGTGCCCGGACTCCAGATGCGGATCATGCGGTACGCCGGGTCGGCGCCAACGCTGGCCAGTGGCGCCAACATCGCTGCCTTCAACGTCGGCAACGCCGCGGGTGCCTGGCTCGGTGGCCTCACCATCACCGCCGGGCTTGGGTACGCCTCGACCCTGTGGGACGGTGCGGCGCTCGCCCTCGGTGCCCTCGTGGTCCTCGTGGTCGCCGACCGCCTCGCCGCGCGCCGCCACGCGAACTTTGGGCCAAACTTCGCCAGTGCCGGGAACCTTCCACAGCAGGACGAACATCTCCCCAAAGTTCACGTCTGAGCACGGCGCGCTGACGTCAACGATCTTCCATTTGGGTGACTTACCGACGGTGGAGGGTGTCGCGGAGGGTGGCGTAACGGGCCAGGACCTCGGCTCCCCCCTGCGCGGCGTCGCCTTTCGGCGGGTCGAGGGTGGCCTCGTCGGCGACCGACCAGTCGGGCGGCTCGTCCGCGCCCGACAGCACCCAGGCCGCCTGGCGCGCTGCGCCGAGCCCGACGTACTCGCCCGGAGCGGGGACGACCACCGGCACCCCGAACAGGCCCGGCGCCACCGCCCGCACGGCCGCTGACGCGGACGCCCCACCGATGAGGACCACGCGCTCGACGGGCAGCCCGAGGTGGCGCAGGTCGTCGACCCCGGCCACGAGGTTGGCGAGCATGCCCTCGACGGCGGCGCGGGCGAGGTTCTCGGGGGTCGCGTTGGTGCGCGTCAGCCCGCCGAGAGTGCCGGTGGCGTCGGGGAGGTTGGGGCTGCGCTCACCGTCGAGGTAGGGCAGCAGGGTCAGCCCGCCAGCACCCGCCTCGGCCGCGAGAGCGAGCCGGTCCAGTCCGGCCAGGTCGGTGCCGAGCAGCTGGGCGGCGGCAGTGAGGACCCGCGCCGCGTTGAGGGTTGCCATGAGCGGCAGGTGCGCTCCCGAGGCGCTGGCGAACGACGCGATCAGCCCGCGCTCGTCGCGCACCGGCTCCGCGGCGTCGGCGAAGACCGCACCGCTGGTCCCCAGCGACACCACCACGTCACCGCGCTGCAGCCCCAGCCCGAGCGCGGCCCCGGCGTTGTCACCGGCCCCCGGGCCCACCACCAGGCCGGCCTCCGTCCGGCCGGCGACCTCGTGCGGGCCCACCACGTGCGGCACCCCGAACTCGCGGCCGAGCGCCATCCGTTGCAGGTCTGACCGGTAGGCGTTGCCCACCGAGTCGAAGTAGCACGTGCCCGACGCGTCACTGCGATCGGTCACCCAGCGCTCGAACCCGTTGCCCTGCTTCAGGATCTGCCCGGTCAGCCAGTCGTGCGGCAGCACCACGTCGGCGACGCGGGCGGCGTTGTCCGGTTCGTGCTCGGCGAGCCAGCGCACCTTGGTGATGGTGAAGCTCGGCAGTGGCGACATGCCCACCGCGTCGACCCACGCGCTGACGCCGCCGAGCTCGTCGGTGAGGTCACGGGCGGCCTGCGCGGAGCGGGTGTCGTTCCACAGCAACGCATCCCGGATCACCTCGCCGGACTCGTCGAGCGCCACCATGCCGTGCTGCTGGCCGCCCACGGCGATCGCCTGTACCCCGTCGAGCAGGCCGTCCTTGGTCGCCTCGAGGTAGGCGTCCCACCACCGGGCGGGGTCGACCGACGTGCCGTCGGGGTGTGCGGCGCGGCCGGTGCGCACCACCTCCCCGGTCGCGGCATCGACGACCACCACCTTGCAGGACTGCGTCGAGGAGTCGACGCCGGCGACGAGTCGGGGCGCCTGTGGGTCGTTGCTCACCTGGTCTGGTTGCTCCACGCCTCGAGCGTTTCACGGGCGCCCTTCTCGTGCAGGCTTTTCAGCGCCGCGAGGTATGCCGTGGTGAACCGTTCGACGTCGGCCAGGTCGCCGAACAGGTCGCGGTCGCGCAGGAAGGCCAAGGGGTCGTCCTTCTGGGCGGCAGCTGCGGCCATCACCTTGTCCTTCAACCGGTCGACCACGTCGATGGCGTTGCCCTGCTCGTCCACGCCCTCGGCATACCTCGCCCACGAGGCGACCACGAGCGCACTGAGCTCGATCTCGCCACCGGTGCGCAGGTTCTCCCTGATCACCGGGACGAGCCATTTCGGGATGCGGTCGGAGGACTCCGCGCACAGCCGCGCGAGCGTGTCGCGCACCTCGGGGTTGGCGAAGCGCTCGACCAGCTGGCGTCGGTATCCGTCGAGGTCGACACCCGGCACCTCCGGCAGCGTCGGTGACCCCTCGCGTTCCATGTAGGCGAGCAGGAACGTGGCGAACAGCGGGTCCTGGGCCACTTCGTGCGCATAGCGGTACCCCGACAGGTAGCCGAGGTAGGCCAGGGCCTGGTGGCTCGCGTTGAGCAGCCGCAGCTTCATCAGCTCGTAGGGCACGACGTCGTCGACGAGCTGCACGCCGGCGTCCTCGAACGGCGGGCGACCGGCCTCCCCGAAGGCGTCCTCCAGCACCCACTGCGTGAATGGCTCGCAGACCACCGGCCAGCCGTCCTCGACCCCGAACTCCTCGGCCAGCCGCGCGATGTCCTCGGGCGTGGTCACCGGTGTGATGCGGTCGACCATGCAGTTGGGGAACGGCACGTACGACTCCATCCAGTCGGCGAGCTCGGGATCCTTGAGCCGGGCGAACGCCGTCATCATCCGCTTCGCGACGTCGCCGTTGTCGGGCAGGTTGTCGCAGCTCATCACCGTGAACGGTGCCCGCCCCTGACGCCGGCGCCGGTCGAGTGCGGCCACGA
Source organism: Knoellia koreensis (assembly GCF_013041615.1). Lineage (GTDB taxonomy): Bacteria > Actinomycetota > Actinomycetes > Actinomycetales > Dermatophilaceae > Pedococcus > Pedococcus koreensis. Next base: position 280,824 of record NZ_JABEPQ010000005.1, on the reverse strand, counting down.
TGAACCCGAAAACCGTTGTGGGAGAGTCGCCACCCGTGAAGTCGGCGGCCAAGTCGGCCTGGATCGACGGGTCCTTCGCGTCGAACTCACCGGTCACCTGGTTGACGAGGTAACCGCCCTCGGTGATCGTCAACGACACGATGCGGGTGCGCTCGTCGGTCAGCCGGTCCACGACCGCGCCGGGGTCGTCGGGGGCGAACATCACCTCGGCGATGCTGCCGATGACCCGCGGCTCGAGCCGCCCGTCCGGGTGCTTGACCACCAGTGTGTAGAGGCCGTCCTGCGCCCGGAGGGTGTCGATAATGCGCCGGTCGTGGGGGAGGGCGCCGACCCCGCACAGGGCCCAGTCGAGTGCCTCCCCTTGGTTCATCAGCGCGTCCAGGTACATCGCCTCGTGTGCCCGGTGGAACCCGCCGACCCCGAAGTGGACGATGCTCGCCGCCAGCTTCGAGCGGTCGTATGCCGGGACGGCCACTCGCGCGTCGAGGTCACCGATGGTCTTGTCGGACAACGGAACTGGTGCGGCGCGGGGGCCAGCCTTCGCGCCCGCCGGGGACGGCGGCATACTCTCGTCGGCTCCTTCGCTCACTTGACGGCACCCATCGACAGGCCCTGCACCAGCTTGTCCTGGGCCGCGAAGCCCGCGGCCAGCACCGGCAGCGACACGACGAACGAGGCCGCGCACACCTTGGCGAGGAACAGGCCCTGGGAGGTCACGAACCCAGTCAAGAACACCGGGGCGGTCCCTGCCACCGTGCCGGTGAGGACGCGGGCGAGCAGCAGCTCGTTCCAGCTGAAGATGAAGCAGATCAGCGCAGCCGCCGCGATGCCCGGCATGACGACCGGGGCCACGATGTCACGCAGCGTCCGGGTGAGGGAGGCACCGTCGACCGAGGCGGCCTCGAGCATCTCGACCGGCACCTCGGCGAGGAACGAGCGCAGCATCCACACGGCGATGGGCAGGTTCATCGACGTGTAGAGCAGGATCAGCCACCAGATGTTGTCGAGGATGCCGACCTTCTGCGCGAACAGGTAGAGCGGCAGGATGCCCGCGACGATGGGCAGCATCTTGGTCGACAGGAAGAAGAAGAGGACGTCCGTCCACTTCTTCACCGGGCGGATCGACAGGGCGTAGGCCGCGGGGAACGCCAGCAGCAGCACGAGCGCCGTGGAGATCACGCTGGCCGTGAGCGAGTTGAGCAGCGGCGGCCACGGACCCGCGTCGAAGAACGCGCGGTAGCCGTCGAGCGACAACGGCGCGAAGACGTCCGGCGGGTTCTTGGCCGCGTCCTCCTCGCTGTGGAACGACGTGAGGATCATCCACAGCACGGGCAGCGCGAACAGGATGCCGACCACCCAGGCGGCGGCGGTGAGCAGCACCCCGCTGCGCGGCGGCTTGGCGTGCCGGATCTCCTGTGTGGGACCGGATCCCGGCACCGTGCCGGAGCGGCGGGCCGACCCGGTGGGCGTGCCCTCGGTCTCGGACTGGGCGGCGGTGCTCATCGTCCCTCCTCCTTGAACAGGCTGAACGCGGACCGCAGCGCCAGCGTGGCGATGATGATGGTGCCGATGACGACGACGACGCCGGCGGCGGACGCCCGGCCGTAGTCCTGGGCGGTGTAGAAGGTCTGGTAGATGAAGTACGGCAGGTTGGCCGTGCCGAGGCCACCGGAGGTGATGGTGAAGACGGCGTCGAAGTTCTGCACGACGTAGATCGCGCCGAGCAGTGCGGACAGCTCGATGTACTGGCGCAGGTGCGGCAGCGTCATGTTGGTGAAGATCTGCCACGAGCTGGCGCCGTCGATCCGTGCCGCCTCGACGACGTCGAGCGGGCGAGATTGCAAGCCTGCCAACAGGATCAGCATCATGAACGGTGTCCACTGCCACACCAGCGCGGCGATGATCGCGATGAGCGGGTTGTTGGTGATCCAGTCCGGCTGCGGCGCGTTCTCGCCGAAGACCGCCCGCAGCAGCCCGTTGAACAGGCCGTACTCGGGGTTGTAGAGCGCGTGCTTCCACAGCAGCGCGGCGGCCACCGGGACGATCAGGAACGGCGTGATCATCAGCGTGCGCACGATGCCCTGCCCGCGGAACTTGCGGTCGAGCAGCAACGCGATCAGCAGGCCGAGCACGAGGCTCACGAAGACGACGCTGACGGTGAGCAGGATCGTCACCCACACGGCGTTCCTCGTGTTGGTGTCGGTGAAGACGCGCACGAAGTTGTCGAACCCGGCGAACCCTCGCTCGTCCGGGTAGTACGCATTCCAGTTCATGAAGGAGATGACCAGCGTTGCGAGGAAGGGCAGCTGGGTCATGAGGATCACGAAGATCAACGCGGGCAGGAGGGGTGCGCGCCGCGACCAGTCGCCGGCCTTGCGCAGGGCAGGAGACGGGGTATGCCGCGTGGCCGGCTCGCGGGCGGCCGCCGGCTCCGGCGAGACCGAGGTGTCGGCAGCCATCACTGGTCCTTCCTCTTCTGGTAGCGCTCGGCGACGTCCTCGGCGAGCTTCTGCCCCTTGTCGAGTGCCTCGTCGACGGTGGTCTTCCCGGCGATGGCGGAGCTGACGTCCTGGCTCACCTGGGTGCCGAGGTCGGGGAACTCGGGGATGTCGACGAACTGGATGCCGATGGCGGGTCGGGGCTGGACGCCGGGGTTCTCGGGGTCGGCGGCCTCGATCGCGGCCTTGGTGGGTTCGGCGAAGGCTGAGGCGACCTTGAGGTAGTCGGCGTTCTCGTAGGTGGAGGCCCGCTTGCCGGCCGGCACCTTGGTCCACCCGAGCTGGCTGCCGACGAGCTCCTCGTACTTCTTGCCGCTGGCCCAGGAGATGAACTTCCAGGCGTTGTCCTTCTTGGTGCTGGCCTGTTGGATCGACCACGACCAGGCGTAGAGCCAGCCGGCGGAGTCGGTCTTGACGACCGGCGCCGGTGCGTAGCCGAACTTGCCCTTGAACTTCGACCCGTCGGCCTCGAGCGACCCGGCGGCCGAGGTGGCGTCGTACCACATGGCGACGTTGCCCTGGATGAGGTTGTTGAGGCACTCGGTGAAGCCGGCCTGCGGTGCGCCCTTCTCGCCGTGCTTGCGGACGAGGTCCACGTAGAAGTTGGTGGCCTCCTTGAACTCCGGAGCGTTGACACCCGGTGTCCAGTCCTGGTTGAACCACGTGCCACCGAAGGTGTTGACGACGGTGGTGAGGGGTGCGAAGAGCTGGCCCCAGCCGGGCTGGCCGCGCAGGCAGATGCCCTTCATGCCCGGCTCGGCCCCGTCGACCTTGGCGGCGATGTCGGCGACCTGCTGCCACGTCGGCTTGGCCGGCATCGTGATGCCCTTGGCCGCCAGGACGTCCTTGCGGTACATGAGGAACGAGGACTCGCCGTAGAAGGGCTCGCCGTAGACCTTGCCCTCGCTCGACAGCGAGGTCGTCATCGGCTTCAGGATGTCGGACTGGTCGAACTCGCTGTCCTGGGCGATGTAGTCGTCGAGTGGCGCGATCCACTTGGCCTTGGCGTAGATCGGGATCTCGAAGTTCGACAGCGAGGCCACGTCGTACTGGCCGGACTGGCTGGAGAACTCCTGGCTGATCTTGTCGCGCACGTCGTTCTCGGGCAGCACGGTGAAGTTGACCTTGATGCCGGTCTCCTTGGTGAAGTTGTCGGCGGTCAGCTGCTGCAGGTCGACCATCTGCGGGTTGTTCACCATCAGCACGTTGATGCTGTCCGAGCCGCCGCCCCCGGCTCCGCCGCCCCACCCGGCGCAGCCGGTGAGTGCGAGCGCGCCGGCTGTCGTCGCCGCCAGCACCGCGATCTTCGTGGTTCGCACGCGTCCTCCTCCGTCGCCAGTGACGGCGCCCGATGTGCTGCGCTTGACACGGTGCTCATATGAGCGCCACCATGCGCAAACGAGTAGTTCGAGTAAATCGGTGCCGGGTGGCGCTGTCAACGCCGAGAAGGTGGTCCGTGATCGACGAAGGCCCTGCCGAGCTGGTGCTCCAGGCAGCCGTGGCGCGCCGGCACTACCTGCAGAACCGGTCCAAGGTCGAGATCGCCGACGAGCTCGGCATCAGCAGGTTCAAGGTCGCCCGGCTGCTCGAGGCCGCCCGCGAACGAGGCCTGGTGCGCATCGAGATCGTGCGCCAAGGGGCGCTGGACGTCGACCTCTCGGCGCAGCTCCAGGAGCGCTACGGCCTGGGCCACGCCGTCGTCGTCGAGACGGCCGACCAGGACGCCGGAGCCGTGCGGGCCCAGCTCGGACGCGCCGCTGCCGACCTGCTCGCCGAGGTGCTCACCGACGGCGACGTGCTCGGCCTGCCGTGGTCGCGCAACGTCCACGCCATGGTGGGCGCGCTCGCCCGGTTGCCGCGCACCGAGGTGGTGCAGCTGACCGGTGCGATCGCGCTGCCGGACTTCGACAGCAGCGCCGTCGACATCGTCCGCCGCGCGGCCCGTCTCTCCGGCGGCAGGGCGCACGTCTTCTACGCGCCGTTCGTCCTCGACACCAAGGCCAGCGCCGACGCCCTGCGTCGCCAGCCGGCGGTCAGCCAGGGCCTCGAGGCCGCGGCCCGGGTGACCCACGCGGTCGTCGGCATCGGCCTCTGGGCGCCGGGGGAGTCGACCATCCACGACCTGCTCGACGCCGACGAGCAGGCCGAGCTGACCCGCGCCGGAGTCGTCGGCGAGCTCGCCGGCGTGTTCTTCGACAAGAGCGGAAAGCCGTTGCGCCCCAAGGTCGCTGCGCGCCTCATGACCATCGACCCGCAGGTCCTGAGTGGGTTCCGCGAGGTGATCGCGGTGGTCTCGGGTGAGGCCAAGGCACCGGCTGTGAAGGCCGCTCTCGAGGGCGGCCTCGTCCAGGGCCTCGTGGTGGACGCCCCGCTCGCCCAGGTGCTGCTCGCCGACTGAGGCGACACTCCCGCAAAACCCGCACTACGCGGCATACCTCGGGCTGATGAACCGACGTATGCCGTGCAACGAGGGTCTTGTCGTGCCCTTGCGCGACCCCGCGTCGCTGTGGCACGGTGGGGAACCGCACTAGATGTAAGCGCTTTCAAAGACGAGAGGCGGCTGGCCATGGCGGGCACCCAGGGGCAGAAGGGCGGGGCGACGATCTACTCCGTCGCCGAGCGCGCCGGTGTCTCGATCGCCACCGTCTCCCGGGTGCTGCAGGGCTCGGACAAGGTCTCCGCGAAGACCCGGCAGCGGGTCATGACCGCCGTCGAGGAGCTGCGCTACATGCCGCTCGGCGCCGCCCGCAGCCTCGCCGTCCGCCACCACGAGGCGCACGGGCTCCTGCTGCCCGAGCTCTCCGGTCCCTACTACTCCGAGCTGCTCATGGGTTTCGAGTCCCGCGCAGCAGAGCTCGGCCAGAGCGTCGTCCTCATGCTCGCCGAGGGCAAGGACGACGTCGGCCGTGCGGTGCGCAGCCTCGCCACCCGCGTCGACGGCATCGCGCTGCTCGCCTCGGCTGCCATCCCCGACTCCGTCCCGGAGACACTTGCCGGCAGCAAGCCGGTCGTCGTCATCGCCGGCGAGGCCAAGCCCGACGTCGAGGCCATCACGACCGAGAACGCCGCCAGCGCCAAGGCGCTCACTGCGCACGTCCTCGCCCACGGGCGTCGGCGCCTCGTCTTCGCCGGTGACCCCGACTCCGGTCCCGACATCAGGGACCGGTATGCCGGGTTCGTCGCCGCCCACGAGGACCTTCGCCTCACCGCGGCCGCACCCGTGCGCACCGACCTGCGCGAGAGCGCCGGTGCCGAGCTGGCCGACCGCGTCCTGGCCGGCGAACTCACGACCGACGCGCTCGTCTGCGCCAACGACGAGCTCGCCCTCGCCGTCATGAAGCGGCTGCGCCAGGGCGGGCGCACCGTTCCGGACGACCTGGCCGTCGTCGGCTGGGACGACGTGATGACCGCGAGGTACGTCGAGCCCGGCCTCACCACTGTGCGACAGCCGGTCCGCGAGCTGGGAGCCCTTGCGGCAGAACGACTTCACGCCCGAATCACCAGCGCAGACATCGTCGACGAGACCCAGGTCCTGCCCACCCAGCTGGTGCTGCGGGCCTCGTGCGGCTGCACGCCCGACCCGCTCGCCTGACCGACCCACGGCCCCGCGCTCGAGGTGAGCACGCGGCATACCGACCATCCCACCCCAGCCCCCCAAGGAAAGAGAGACACCCGATGAGACGCACATCCGCAGCAGCGGTGGCGACCCTGACGGCCGCTGCGCTCGCCCTGAGCGCGTGCGGTCGCGACAACGGCGGCGGTGCCGGCAGCAGCGAGACCGCCAAGGACATCTCCAGCGGCAAGGCCACCGGCACGCTCACCGTCTGGGCGATGGGCAACGAGGGCGACATCCTGCCCGACCTCATGAAGGACTTCGAGGCGGCCAACCCCGGCGTCAAGGTCAACGTCACCGCCATCCCGTGGGACTCGGCCCACGACAAGTTCACGACCGCGATCACCGCTGGCACGACGCCGGACGCCGCCATGGTCGGCAGCACCTGGATGGGCGAGTTCGCCGGGCTCGACGCGCTCGACCCGGTGCCGCCGTCGATCGACACCTCGGCCTACTTCGAGGGCGCGCAGAAGACCAACGAGGTGAACGGCACCAACTACGGCGTGCCGTGGTACGTCGAGACGCGGCTCATCTTCTACCGCACCGACCTGGCGAAGAAGGCCGGAGTCACCGAGGCCCCCAAGGACTGGGAGGGCCTCAAGTCGATGGCAAAGGCCATGCAGGACAAGGCCGGAGCGAAGTTCGGCATGGGCTTCCAGGCCGGTGGCCAGGGCTCGTGGCAGTCGATCATGCCGTTTGCGTGGTCCGACGGGGCGAAGCTCACCAAGGACGACGGCAAGGCATACAACTTCGACAGCCCGGAGATGCTCGAGGCCGTGAAGTACTACCAGAGCTACTTCACCGACGGCATCTCCGACAAGGCCGCCCCGGCCCAGCCGACGACGGAGCCGGACTTCAAGAGCGGGCGTGTGCCGATGTTCATCTCGGGCCCGTGGATGATGTCCGCCGTCGAGAAGGTCGGCGTCAAGAAGGACCAGTACGACGTCATGCCCGTGCCGGCCAAGACGACCTCGTCCTCCTTCGTCGGTGGCTCGAACTTCGCCGTCTTCAAGAAGTCGAAGAACCGCGACAGCGCATGGAAGCTCGTGCAGTGGCTGAGTGACCCCAAGGTGCAGGCCAAGTGGTACGGCATGTCCACCGACCTGCCGTCGGTGAAGTCGGCGTGGGACGACCCGGCGCTGTCCGGCGACCCGAAGCTGAAGAAGTTCGGCACCGCACTGGAGACCGCGCAGGCGCCGCCGAGCTTCCCCACCTGGGAGCAGGCCGTGGCTGGCTTCGACACCGAGATGGAGAAGGTGACCAAGCAGGGCGCCGACCCCGCGGCTGCGCTCAAGAGCGCCCAGCAGCAGGCCGAGTCGGTCGGCACCGGGCAGTAACGATGTCCTCCACCACCGAGGTGACCCCCTCCGGGGCGACGGGCCGCGGCTCGTCGCCCCGGGGGAAGGGTGGGGACACCCGGCCGGCGTCCAACCCCGGCGCCGGTGCCAGCCGCCGGCGCCAGGGCCTGGCGGCGTGGACGCTCGCGCTGCCGTTCTGCCTGCTGTTCCTCGTCTTCACGGCGTGGCCGGTGATCCAGTCGCTGTTCATGAGCTTCACCGACACCCGGTCGCGCGACCTGCGCACACCGTTCGCGGTGGACATCGTCGGGCTCGACAACTTCACCAAGGCGTTCTCGGACCCGATCTTCCGCAAGTCGATGCTCAACACGGCCTACTTCGTCGTGGTGGGCGTGCCGCTCACCATGGCGATGGCGCTGGCGGCGGCGGTGGCCCTGGACAAGGGAATCACCAAGCTGCGTGGGCTGTTTCGCCTCGGGTTCTACACGCCGGTCATCACCTCGATCGTGGCGGTGGCCGTCGTGTGGCGGTTCCTGCTCGAGCGCGACTACGGCCTCATCAACACGGTGCTCGGCTGGGTCGGCATCGACGGACCCAACTGGCTCGGCGACCCCAACTGGGCCATGCCCGGCCTCATCCTCATGGCGTCGTGGCGCAACTTCGGCACCGGCATGATCATCTTCCTCGCCGGGCTCCAGGCGGTGCCGTGGATGCTGCACGAGGCGGCCGCGATCGACGGCGCCGGTGCGTGGCAGCGGTTCCGGCACATCACCCTGCCGCTGCTGCGCCCCACGCTGCTGTTCGTGTCGGTGACCACCGCGATCGGCTACCTGCAGTTCTTCGAGGAGCCGTTCGTCATGACCAACGGCGGGCCGCTCAACAGCACCATCTCGATGTCCATGTACACGTACAAGCAGTTCGGCTTCGGCAACTACGGGCTCGCGTCGGCGATGAGCTACATCATCTTCGTCATCGTCGCGATCGTGACCGCCATCCAGTTCCGGCTGCTGCGCGAGAACACCTGAGGACGTGAGACTTCCATGACTCGCACCCGTTCCCAGTGGTGGCTGTATGCCGTCCTGACCATCGTCCTGCTCGCGGTCATCGCACCGTTCGTGTGGATGGTGCTCGGCAGCTTCAAGACCCAGGGCGAGCTGCTCCAGACGCCGCCGACGTGGTGGCCGCAGACCGCGACGCTCGACAACTACACGCGGCTGTTCTCCCGGCTCAACTTCTCGCAGTACTTCGTCAACTCCACGATCGTCGCCGTCGCCGTGACCGCGGGCAACCTCCTGTTCTGCTCGATGGTCGGCTACGCCCTGGCGATGCTGGACTTCCCCGGGCGGCGCACGCTGTTCCTCGTCGTGATGGGCACGCTGCTCATCCCGGGCGTCGTGACGTTCGTGCCGTTGTTCGTCCTCGTCACCAACGTCGGGCTCGCCAACAGCCTGCCCGGCCTGATCCTGCCGTTCCTCGTGAGCCCCTTCGGGGTGTTCCTCATGCGGCAGTACATCAGCGGGCTGCCACGGGACCTGCTCGACGCGGGCCGGGTCGACGGCGCGAGCGAGCTGCGCATCTTCGCGCGGATCTTCCTGCCACTGTGCGGGCCTGCACTGGCAACGCTGGGGATCCTCACGTTCCTCGGCTCGTGGAACAACTTCCTGTGGCCCCTCGTCGTCGCGCAGGAGGAGAGCAAGTACACGCTCCCCGTCGCGCTGGCGCTCTACTCCAAGGGGCAGAACTCGACGCAGTACGGCCTGCTGCTGGCCGGCGCGACCGTCGTCGTCATCCCCGTCCTCGCGATCTTCCTCGCCTTCCAGCGTCGCTTCATCGAGGGAATCGCCACCACCGGCATCAAGTGAAACCGCACCTGTCGCACCAGATCGGAGACTCACCCATGGCCCCCCACCTGTCCGTCCCCTCATCCCTCCCCGCGCCCACCCGCCGCCAGCTCCTCGTCGGAGCCTCAGCCGCAGCGGCCGTCGGCCTCGCCACCCCACGGGCGGCGAGCGCGTCCACGCTCGCCAGCCCACCGGCATACCTCAAGGGCAGTCAGGGGTATGCCGTGGAGTCCAGTCGGGTGCGCCGGTGGGCCACCGACACGTGGCGCAGCCTCGTCGCGATGACCGACCCGAAGACCGGCCTGCCCGCTGACAACATCCCCGAATCCCTTGCGGCACAGGACCGTTCGGGTTACACGTCGCCGACGAACATCGGCGGCTACCTGTGGTCGGCGATCGTGGCGCGCGAGCTCGGCATCATCAGCCGCGGTGAGTGCACGCGTCGGCTGCTGCAGACGCTGCGCACGGTCGAGCGGATGGAGCACCACACCCCCAGCGGCATGTACTACAACTGGTACGACGAGGCCACGGGTGAGGCGCTGCGCACCTGGCCGGGCAGCGGCGACAAGGTCTACCCGTTCTGCTCCAGCGTCGACAACGGCTGGCTCGGTGCCGCGCTGCGCGTCGTCATGGGCGCCGACACCGCCGCCGGCGTGCACGCCAAGCGGATCTTCGAGCGGATGCGGTGGGACGCGTTCTACAACCCCGGCGATGACCCGGCCCACCCGGTGCGCCCCGGTGGCCTGATCCACGGCGGCTTCTTCCCCTACGACCACAACCGTCCCGGTGGCGTCTACCGCGGCACGCACATCGGCGGCGAGGACGTCTGGCTCACGACCCACCACTACGACACGACGGTGTCGGAGACGCGGATCACGAGCTACCTCGGCATCATCACCGGCCAGATCCCGGGCAAGCAGTACTTCGGGATGTGGCGGACCTTCCCGGCCAGCTGCGACTGGTCGTGGCACGAGAGCCAGCCGGTGGGGGAGAACCGCACCTACTACGGCATCGAGGTCTACGAGGGTGCGTACGTCTACCGCGGCATGAAGATCGTGCCCGGCTGGGGTGGCTCGATGTTCGAGGAGCTCATGCCCGACATGTTCGTGCCCGAGGCGAGCTGGGCGCCGCGGTCCTGGGGCGTCAACCACCCGCTCCACGTGCGGGCGCAGCGCGAGCACGGGCTGCTCGAGGCCAAGTACGGCTACTGGGGCTTCTCGCCGTCGAGCAACCCCGCCGGGGGATACCGCGAGTACGGCGTCGACGCGCTCGGCATGGGCCCCGGCAACGAGCCGGGCAACCCCGGCAACGGCTACTTCTCCGACCAGGAGATGACCAACTACGACATCGGGTTCGGTGACTGCCGCCCCGCCACCAACCCGACGCCGACCTTCGGTGACGGCGTGGTGACGCCACACGCGTCGTTCCTCGCGCTCATGCATGAGCCGCAGGAGGCGTACGCCAACCTCGTCGGCATCGAGGACGAGCTCGGCGCCTACGGGCGCGGCGGCTTCTTCGACGCAGTGGCGGTGAAGTCCGGCCAGATCGCGCGGCGCTACCTGTCGCTTGACCAGGCGATGGTCATGGGCGCGATCGGAAACGTCATGGGCGACAACGTGATTCGGCGCGCCTTCGCCACGCGGGACGCTGAGCGCGCGCTGCGCCCGGTGATTGGTGTGGAAGAGTTCGGCGCCGGGCCCGTCTGAGACCCGCCCAGCTGGGTGCGCCCCCAGAACCCCCCTGATCCGGGGGCGCACCCGCTTCACCAACCGAGCCAGGGGCAGTGGACCGAAAGGGAGAGATGCAGCCCGCGCGCAAGACCTCGCCGGAGGGCGTGGAGTACCGGGACCTCAACGGCAACGGTGTCATGGACCCGTTCGAGGACCCGCGGCTGACCGTCGAGGAGAGGGTGGCCGACCTGCTGCCGCGTTTGTCCTTGGAGGAGAAGGTCGGTCTGATGTTCCACACGGTCATCGAGGCGGGCGCCGATGGCACGGTCAAGGAGGCGCCGGGCGCGATCAGCAAGTCGCCCACGAGCGAGGTCGTGCTGGGCAAGCACCTCAACCACTTCAACGTCCATGCGCTCGACGACGCCCGCATGGCGGCCCGGTGGTACAACGCACTGCAGGCGATCGCCGAGCAGTCACCCCACGGCATACCGGTCACCATCTCGACCGACCCGCGGCACGCGTTCATCGAGAACGCGGGGGCGTCTTTTGCCGCCAAGGCCTTCTCGCAGTGGCCGGAGGCGCTCGGGCTCGCGGCGCTGCGTGACGCCGACCTCGTGCGGGAGTTCGGCGACATCGCGCGGCAGGAGTACGTCGCGGTCGGCATCCGGATGTCGCTGCACCCGACCCTCGACCTGGCCACCGAGCCCCGCTGGGCGCGCCAGTCCGGCACCTTCGGGCAGGACCCCGACCTCGTGACCGAGCTCGGCGTCGCCTATCTCCTTGGCTTTCAAGGGGACTCGCTCGGCGCGGACTCCGTCGCGTGTGTCAGCAAGCACTTCCCCGGCGGCGGGCCGCAGAAGGACGGCGAGGACGCGCACTTCCCCTACGGTCGCGAGCAGGTCTACCCGGGTGACCGGTTCGCCGACCACCTCAAGCCGTTCCCGCCGGTCATCGAGGCCGGGACGGCGGCGATCATGCCCTACTACGGCATGCCCATCGACCTCGAGATCGACGGCGAGAAGATCGAGGAGGTCGGCTTCGGCTACAACAAGCAGATCGTGACCGGTCTGCTGCGCGAGAAGCTCGGCTTCGACGGCGTCGTCCTCAGCGACTGGGAGCTCGTCAACGACAACCATGTCGGCGACCAGGTGCTGCCAGCCCGCGCATGGGGTGTCGAACACCTGACCCCGCACGAGCGGGTGCAGCGGATTATCGAGGCCGGCACCGACCAGTTCGGTGGCGAGGAGTCGGTCGAGCTGCTGCTCGACCTCGTGCGCGACGGTCGGGTCAGCGAGGCGCGGATCGACGAGTCGGCCGCCCGCCTGCTCGCGGTGAAGTTCCGCCTCGGTCTCTTCGACAACCCCTATGTCGACGAGGAAGCGGCCGCAGTCACCGTGGGGCGCAAGGACTTTCGCGACGCCGGGTATGCCGCGCAGGCCAAGTCCGTGACCGTGCTCCAGAACGGAACGGACGGGCTCGCGCCGGTGCTGCCGCTCGCGCCCGCGGCCGCGACTGGGGAGGGTGCCCGTCGCCGGGTCTACGTCGAGAACCTCGCGCCCGAGGCGGCAGCCGGTCTGGGCGAGGTCGTCGACCGGCCAGAGGACGCCGACGTCGCGGTGGTGCGGCTGCTCGCGCCGTTCGACCCGCGGTCCGACCTGTTCCTCGAGTCGTGGTTCCACCAGGGCTCGCTCGACTTCCAGCCGGGGCTGGTCTCGCGGCTCGCGCGCATCGCCGCAGCCTGTCCCCTGGTCGTCGACGTCGTGCTCGACCGGCCCGCCGTGCTGACCCCGCTGCTGCCATTCGCCTCGGCAGTGGTCGGCAGCTACGGCACCAACGACCACGCCCTCGTGGACGCACTCACCGGCACGATCGCGCCGGTCGGCAAGCTGCCGTTCGACCTGCCGCGGTCCATGGAGCAGGTGCGCCGTCACGCCGAGGACGTCCCGGGCTACGACGACCCTCTGTTCCCCTTCGGCCACGGCCTTACCCTTCGGTGACGTTCGCGCAAAACGGGGGTTGCGTGCATGAAACGGGGCTTCCTGACCCTTGTTTCATGCACGCAACCCCCGTTTTACGGAATGGGGCTCAGCGGGTGGCGAGCTCCGCCTGCGCCTTGGCCTGGCGGGCCGACCACTGACGGTCGGCCGCGTCGATGCTGGCGCGGCTCGACAGGTCGACGCCGGCCTTCGCAGCGGCGGCCTTGGCCCGCGGGGTCGTGAGGTCCGGCGCGCGGAAGACCTCGGGCGAGATGGTGCGGTCGGCCGCGGCATACTGACGCTGCTTGGCGGCCTGGCCGGCGCCGGCCCGCTCGGCCTTGCGCAGCGTCGCAGCGTTCACCGTGAGCGCCGTCCCGGTGAGGGCCGGCGCGACGAGCGGCGCGTAGCCGTCCCGGTGCCCGGCGACGTTCGGGTGGTAGCTCTCGCTGACCGGGTTGGACAGGCCGTTGATCCACTCGGGACTGTCGCAGACGGCGTGCCCGATGAACCGGCTCGTGGGGTTGCTGAACGTGAATCCGCGCGCCGACGCGGCCGCCGAGATCTTGCTGTTGAGCAGGTCGGCGGTCTGGTTGAGGCGGCTCTCCTCGTCGGGGGAGAACCAGGTGAACGCGTTGCAGTCCTCGCCCATGAAGATGCGTGGGTAGCCGACGACGACGACCTTCGCGTAGGGCGCGCGGCTGCGGATCGAGGAGTACAGCGTCGACAGCCGGCCGGGCAGCGTGTTGTTGATGATGCCCTGGGCGGTGTTGATGGCTCCGTTGCAGTCGCTCATCCAGCCCGGCTGCGCGCACTCGGTGATCACGTCGGCAAAGCCGGCGTCGTTGCCGCCCACCGAGATCGTGACGTGCGTCGTGGCGGAGGTGAGCGCGGACAGCTGGGTGTTGGTCACGTCCGCGACCTTGGCGCCGGAGCAGGCGCGGAAGTTCAGCGGCAGCCCCTTCGAGCTCGCGACGAGCGAGGGGTAGGCGTAGACAGAGCGCTGGCAGCTCGTCCCGTCGTTGATGTAGGTGCGGGTCCCCGTGCCCGAGGAGTACGAGTCGCCTAGTGCCACATAGGAGTTCGCGGCCTGTGCTGGTGCGGCCGCCACGGTGAGTGCGGCCGCGACCCCCAGGATCGCCGTCACTCCGAACATCCGGGTCATCGCCATTGACATCTCCCTGCTGCTGCGTCGATGCGTGCTTCGCCCCGGGCGGGGCCTTCGCACCCTAGGAGCGCGGTGCCGGGCCGCGACAGGGTTCGTGGGGATGCCCATGCCAAGTCCTTACCTTTGCCAGACACGGCAGTCCGGGTATGCCGCGTGGTCGGCCGGGCGCCCCGGGTGAACGCCCGGGTGCGCGGCCGACCGGGGCCGGTCGACTCGGTGAAATCTGCGCCTGACCTGCGCCAATGGCTCGCTCAGGATGCGAGTCGCCGCGGGAGGGAATAGGAAAGGGAGGCGGCGTGACGTACGCGCTGCTCAGACACAAGGGAGACAAGGATGAGCGAGACTCCGACGACGCCCGGTCTTGACCCGGAGCAGAGCGGCGAGGGCGTGGCCGACGGCGGCGCCAACACCGGTGGATACGACGGCGGTGCCGATGGTGGTGCTGGCGGCGGTGCCGGTGGCGCCGATGGCTCCGGTGGTGAGGGCACCGCGGATGGCGGCGCGAACCCCGGTGGTCACGACGGCGGTGCCGATGGCGGCGCTGACGGTGGAGCTGGTGGCGCGGGCGGTTCCGGTGGCTCGGACGGCTCCGGTGGTGAGGGCACCGCGGATGGCGGCGCGAACCCCGGTGGTCACGACGGCGGTGCCGATGGCGGCGCTGACGGTGGAGCTGGTGGCGCGGGCGGTTCCGGTGGCCAGGACGGCGGTGCCGATGGTGGCGCCGGCGGCTACGGCGACAGCGGTTCGAGCGGTGACTCCGGCTCGGACAGCGGCTACGGCGACTCCGGTTCGAGCGGTGACTCCGGCTCGGGCAGCGGCTACGGCGACAGCGGCTCGAGCGCTGACTCCGACAGTGGCAGCGAGTCGAGCAGCGGCACGGGCAACGACCAGGGCCTGTGACGTCAACCGCCACACCTGAGCACCGGGTGCCTGCCGTCGACGGCGGGCGCCCGGTGCTGTCGCGACTGGTCCGGGTCGACGGCGAGGAGTTCGCCGACCGGATCTGGTCGCGTGAACCGCTCCTCAGCCGCGCCGATGAGCTCGGTGGGGCAGCGGGATTCGACGACCTCTTCTCGGCGGATGCCGTCGACGAGCTCGTCGCGGGCCGCGGTCTGCGCACGCCGTTCCTGCGCATGGCCAAGGACGGCACGACGCTGCCCGACCGCAGCTTCACCCGCGGTGGCGGCATCGGCGCCGCCATCGCCGACCAGGCCAGTGACGACGCGGTGCTTCGGCACTTTGCCGAGGGCTCGACGCTGGTGCTCCAGGGTTTGCACCGCACGTGGGGTCCGGTGCTGGAGTTCTCACAGCGGCTCGCGGCTGAGCTCGGTCACCCCGTGCAGGTCAACGCCTACATCACCCCACCCCAGAGCACGGGCTTCGCGGACCACTACGACGTGCATGACGTGTTCGTCCTGCAGATCGCGGGCGAGAAGCGTTGGCGCATCCGCCGTCCCGTCCACGAGCTGCCCCTGCGGGACGAACCGTGGACCGACCACCGGGCCGCGGTCGAGGCCGCAGCCCGGGAGGCGCCGGTCATCGAGGAGACGTTCCGTCCCGGCGACTGTCTCTACCTGCCGCGCGGCTGGCTGCACTCGGCGACGGCGCTCGGCGGCACCAGCATCCACCTGACCATTGGTGTCCACTCCTGGACCCGCCGGCACGTCGCCGACCGCCTCGTCGAGACCGCGGTGCGCGCTGCCAGCCGCGGACCGGGGCTGCGCGGTTCGCTGCCTGTCGGCGTCGACCTCGTGCGTGATGGTGCCGGTGCCGACGACGTGGAGCAGGTGCGCGCCGCGCTGGTCGAGGCGATCCAGGCCGTCGACGCGACCGACCTCGCGGCCGCTCTGGCCGCCCAGGCGCGAGCGGCGCAGCGTCCGGCGCCACTGGCCCCCCTGGCGCAGGCGGAGGCGGCCCGGGCCCTGACCGACGACACCGAGCTCGCCCTGCGTGACCACGTCGCGGCACGGCTCGAACCCGTGGCCGGCGGCCGCACGGTCATACGCAGCCGCACCGGCGTCGTGCCGGTGGAACACGCAGACCTCGCCTCGGTCGGAGCCCTGCTCGACACCGGTCGTGCGCGCGCCGGCGACCTCGGCATCGAGCTCGCCCGGACCTTGCTCACCAGTGGCGTCGTCGTCCCGGCCTGACCTCCGGCTCCGACCACGCCGACTGATGCGACCGCGACGCCGGGTCGGCTCGCTGTCGGCGTCACCAGCCGGCCGTGATGGACTCGGGTCGTGAGCGAGGTGACTGCTGGACAGGAGGCTGGGACGGAGCCAGCGTTCCGGTGCGCCACCGCTGCGCGCGAGCGCCGCGACCCGATGCTCGGTACGGCGGCTCCCGGCCGTCGCTGGCTGCTGGTCGAGTACCCCGCGGGCTGGGCGCGAGCGGCCCTCGACAGCCCCGACTTCCCACCGGGTGCGGCGCAAGAGCTCGAGCAGGCAGCGCTGTCCGTGCGCGGACGGGTCGTCCTCATCCGTCGTCCCGGGCGCCAGCCGAAGGATGCACCTCGGCGGTGGGGTGTGGTGGACCACGGGGGCGCCCAGCAGTGGGGCTGGTGGCGCGATGCCGACGACCTGACGGAGGCAGCCCGCGTGCTGCGCGCGGGTCCTGCTCCCACGAGCGGTGACGCGCAGGGCGAACCCGACCAGGCGGCATACCCGCTGCTGCTCGTCTGCACCCACGGGCGCCACGACGCCTGCTGCGCCATCCGCGGCCGTCCCGTCGCGGAGGCCCTGGCCCGACGGTGGCCGGAGCGCACCTGGGAGTGCTCGCACATCGGTGGCGACCGGTTCGCTGCCAACCTGCTCGTCGTGCCGGACGGCACGGTCTACGGCGGCCTGGACCCGGAGTCGGCTGTCCAGGTCGTCGACCGACACCTGGCCGGGCACGTGGATCCCGTTCACCTGCGCGGGTTTTCAGCGCACCCGCCGGTGGTGCAGAACGCGCTCGCTGCCGTCCTGCGCAGCCATGGTCCGGGAGCGCCCGACGACGTGACCCCGGGTCGCGTCGACCAGACCGGGCCCGACGAGTGGGTGGTCGAGGTCATGGGGCGTGGCGCGTCGCCGCCGCGCACCGTCGTGACCGTCACCCGTTCGACCCAGCCGCCCGCACAGCTCACCTGCCGTGGCGCAGCCGACACGACGGCATACGTGTATGCCGTGCGGCTGGGTCAGGACGGGCGCTGACCGACACAGGTCGGCCCTCTAGCCTGCCGACGTGGATGCGGTGCGCGAGGTGTGGGCGGCGGTGACGACGACGCAGGCACGTCCGGCGACCGGTGTCGTGCTCGTCGCAGCCGCCCTCGCCGCGGCGCTCGTGGTCGTCGGTGGCGTCTGGCCGGTCACGCGCCGCCTCGTGACGATCGCGCACGAGGGCGCGCACGGTGTGGCGGCGCTGGTGTCGGGGCGTCGGCTGAGCGGCATCCGGCTGCACTCCGACAGCTCGGGACTCACCGTGTCTCGCGGTCCGCGGACGGGTCCGGGCATGGTGTTGACGTTGGCGGCCGGCTACCCCGGCCCTGCGCTCATCGGGCTGGGTGCCGCGTGGCTGCTCTCCCGAGGGTATGCCGTGGCCGTTCTGTGGGTGCTCCTGCTCGCGATGGCGTTGCTGTTGCTGCAGATTCGCAACTTCTACGGGTTGTGGCTTCTGGTGGCGACGGGCGTGCCGCTGTTCCTTGTCTCGTGGTACGCGACCGGGCAGACCCAGTCGACGGTGGCATACGTCATCACGTGGTTCCTCCTGCTCGCGGCCGTGCGCCCGCCGTGGGAGCTCCAGAGTGAGCGTCGACGAGGAGGCGCGCGCGGGTCGGACGCCGACCAGCTCGCCGGCCTCACCCGCGTGCCCGGCGTCGTGTGGGTCGGGCTCTTCCTTGCCGTGAATGCCGCGTGCCTGGCCCTCGGGGCGAGCTGGCTGCTGGCCGCCTGACTACACCGGCCGAGGTCAGTTGGCCGGTGCGGTGACGCGTTCGGTGCTGCGCGGGGCGGTGGCCGAGCAGGTGCGCGGCTGCGCCGGGGCCTTGAGCTTGTCACCGGCCACGGTGGTCTGCGGCAGCTCGGCCTCGATGCGGGCGCCGTTGACGAGGGTGACGTCGTCGTAGGCGGGGCGGCCCTCGATGACATTGCGGAACTGGTAGCGCGTGAGGGACGCGAGCCGGCAGTCCTCACCGAACGCGGCGATGTCGAACGACGACGGCTGCCCGGTGAGCTCGGCGCCGTCCTCGCCCTGGGCGACGAAGTGGCTGAAGGGGCCGCCGCCGGTGAAGGTGCCGACACCGACGCGGTTGCCCTCGAGCTCGGCCTTGTGCAGGTGGCCGTTGACCCGTATGCCGCCATGCTGGTCGACGTCCTCGACCGCTGCCGGCTCGTGCGAGACGAGGACGTCGGGTGACGGACGGTCACCGAAGGCCCGGACGAACGCTGCGGCGGCGGGCTTCTGCTTGGCGGCGTTGTTGCGGTTGTCGTCTCCGAACCACCGCGGGTCGTTGAACCCCGCGATCCGCAGCCCGGCGATCGACTCGACCTGGTAGGTCGTGGCGTTCGGTTGCAGGAGAACGACATTCGGCACCTTGGCCAAGCGGTCGAGCAGGGCCTGGTCGGCTTCGGAGGTGGCGTCGTGGTTGCCCCGGACGAACAGGTAGGGGACGCCGAGGGAGCGGATGCCACTGAAGACCCCCGCCGCCTCGCCCTCGGAGGCGGTGCCGAAGTTGACGAGGTCACCGGAGTCGACGACAGCGTCGACGTCCTCCTGCTCGATGATGGTCTTCATCAGCGGGTACTGGTTTGCGCCGTGGACGTCCGACACGAACAGGATGCGTGCCGCGACCGGACGGCCCAGCGCCTGCGGTGCGTACTTCTCCTGGAGGGCAGCCGACAGCGCCAAGAGGTTCTTGAGGTACGGCGTCGTCTGCTCGGCCCGCTCCTCCACCCCGGCGAGCAGGTCGGCGTTGCGTTGCACCGTGCCCAGGATGCCAGTGGTCCTGAACGACTCCAGCTGCTCCGGGTGGTAGGTCACCGCGATCGAACCGAAGGTCGCGACCCCGGCGACGAGCCATGCACCGGCGACCAGGCCGACGGCTCGGCCCCACCGAAGGCGAGCCGGGTCGCCCCGCCGCCACACGGCATACCCGAGGAGCACGACGAGTCCGACGACCAGCGCACCGGCGGCGAACCGCAGCCCCATCGCGATCGCCGCGTCCCGCGCGGCCTTCTCGAGCTCGAGCGGGCCGGGCTCCAGGTCGCGCACGGAGACCCCAGGACGCGACAGCAGCTCGGTGATGCGCTCCTTGACCTGCACCTGGGCGAGCACACCGGGGGCAGGCACCGGGCCGGCGAACCGCATCCGGATGTCACCGAAGATCGTCGGCGACTGGATGCTCGACGCGTCCGTGGGTGCGATCGAAAGTCGAAGCGTGGCACCGTAGTTCAGCGTTCCGACCGATGTGGGGAAGAGGGTCGTCGCCGCGACGCCACCGGCCGTGCAGGCGACCGCGAGCCCGAGGAGCGCGGCCAGCCGCACCAGCCACCTGCGCACGCGCGAGCGGCCGGCCGGTGTGGGGTCGGTGGCGCTCACCGGTCCACCGTAACCACCGCTCGTCGGGCGGCGTCGCGGCCCTCATAGGGTGGAACGCATGCCGGGCGCACCCAACCCCTTTGCCGACCGCTCCTTTGCCGCCGTCCTCTTCGACATGGACGGCACGCTGCTCGACTCGACGCCGGCGGTGGTGCGCAGCTGGATCACGTGGGCGCAGGAGGAGGGCGTCGACCCGCGTGACCTCGCCGGCCACCACGGCGTGCCGGCCAAGGCGATCGTGGCGAAGTTCGTTGCGGCAGAACGCGTCACGGAGTCGTTGGCCCGCATCGAGGCGCTCGAGGTCGCCGATATCGCTGACGTCGTGCCCCTGCCGGGTTCGCGTGCGGCCAGCGCTGCACTCACCGTCGGTGACGCACAGCACTGGGCCATCGTCACCTCGAGCACCGCCCCACTCGCCGCCGCCCGGATCGCCGCAGCCGGGCTGCCCACCCCTGACGTGCTCGTCACCGCGAGCGATGTCGAGCGTGGCAAGCCCTACCCCGACCCGTGGCTCCTTGCGGCGCAACGGCTCGGTGTCGACCCGGCTGACTGCCTCGTCGTCGAGGACGCACCCGCCGGGCTCGAAGCCGCCCGCGCCGCGGGGTGCGCGACGCTCGCCGTCACCACGACGACATCGCGCGCAGACCTCGTCGCCGACGCCGTGGTCACCGACCTCGGCGAGGTCACCTTTGCGGTCGTCAACGACCGCGTGCAGGTGGGTATGCCGCGGGGGTGAGCCCGCGGCATACCGGCCCGTGGGGTGCCGCGCTGGCCTAGGTTGGGCCCATGGACGCTGACGTCATCGTCGTGGGTGCCGGTCTCGCCGGGCTCGTCGCTGCTGCCGAGATCGCCGATGCCGGGCGCACGGTGGTTGTCGTCGACCAGGAGAGCGCGGCCAACCTCGGCGGCCAGGCGCACTGGTCGTTCGGTGGGCTCCTGTTCGCCGACAGCCCCGAACAGCGGCGGATGGGCATCAAGGACAGCGCCGAGCTGCTGTGGCAGGACTGGCAGGGGACGGCGGGCTTCGACCGGCTGGACGACCAGGACCGGTGGCCGGTGCAGTGGGCCAAGGCGTACGTCGACTTCGCCGCGGGGGAGAAGCGCGCCTGGCTGCACGAGCAGGGGATGCGGTGGTTCCCGGTCGTGGGCTGGGCCGAGCGGGGCGACGGTGACGCCGGCGGGCACGGCAACTCCGTGCCGCGGTTCCACATCACGTGGGGGACCGGACCTGGGGTGCTCGAGCCCTTCCTCCGACGGGTGGGCGAGCACGTCGCGACTGGCCGCGTCGAGCTGCGGCACCGGCACCGTGTCGACGAGCTGGTGACGAATGACGGTGCTGTGACTGGGGTTCGGGGCAAGCGACTGTCCGACGACCCGGCGGAGCGCGGGCGTCCGACCAACCGGGACGAGGTGGGCGACTTCGAGCTGACCGCCCAGGCGGTCCTCGTCACCAGCGGCGGGATCGGCGCCAACCACGACCTCGTCCGCGCGGCCTGGCCGACGGACCGGCTGGGGGAGCCGCCGGAGCACATGATCACCGGCGTGCCGGCCTACGTCGACGGCCGCATGCTCGCCATCACCGAGTCGGCCGGTGGGCGCGTGGTCAACCGCGACCGCATGTGGCACTACGTCGAGGGCATCCACAACTGGGACCCCGTCTGGCCCGACCACGCCATCCGGATCCTGCCGGGCCCGAGCTCGATGTGGTTCGACGGCAACGGTGACCGGCTGCCCGCGCCGCTCTACCCCGGCTTCGACACCATGGGCACGCTGGCGCACCTGCGCCGCACGGGGCACGACCACTCGTGGTTCGTGCTGACCCACAAGATCATCGGCAAGGAGTTCGCGCTCTCCGGTTCTGAGCAGAACCCCGACCTCACGGGGAAGTCGGTCAAGGACGTCCTCGGGCGCGCGCGCGCGGACATGCCCGCGCCCGTGCGGGCGTTCCTCGACCGGGGTGTCGACTTCGTACAGGGCGACACGGTCGAGCAGCTCGTGGCCAGGATGAACGAGCTCACGCCGGACGCGCCCATCGACGCCGCCCACCTCGATCGCCAGATCCGTGCCCGAGACAGCCAGATCGACAACGCGTTCGGCAAGGACTTCCAGGTCACGGCCATCCGCGGGGCGCGAAACTACCGTGGGGACAAGCTGATTCGCACCGCGACACCCCACCGCATCCTCGACCCCAAGGCCGGGCCGCTCATCGCGGTCCGTCTCGGCATCGTCACCCGCAAGACCCTCGGCGGACTCGAGACGGACCTCAAGGGACGGGTGCAGTCGGCCGCCGGGGAGCCGGTGCCCGGCCTGTATGCCGCGGGCGAGGTCGCCGGGTTCGGCGGCGGTGGGGTGCACGGCTACCGCGCGCTCGAGGGCACCTTCCTCGGTGGCTGCCTCTTCAGCGGCCGCACGGCCGGCCGGGCCATCGCCGCCGCCACCGCCTAGGCGACACACCAGCAAAACCCACGCCAGGCGGCATACGTCGGGGTGGTAGCCCACCGTTTGCCGCGCAACGGGGGTTTTGCGCGTGGCGGCGTTCGCCTCAGGCGAGGCGGGTCTCGACGACCTGCTCGAGCACCGTCAGCGGCATCGAGCCGGAGTCGAGCACCGCGTCGTGGAACGCGCTGACCTCGAACGCCTCGCCCTGCCGCTGCTTGGCCTCGGCCCGGATGCGCAGCAGCTCGAGCCGCCCGATCATGTAGCTCGTGGCCTGGCCGGGGTGCGTGATGTACCGGTCGATCTCGGCCTGCACACCCTCGACGGCCATGGCGCAGTGTGCGGCCATGTAGTCGACCGCCTGCTGCCGCGACCAGCCGAGGGCGTGGATGCCGGTGTCGACGACGAGCCGGCACGCCCGCATCGAGTCCATCGTCAGCATGCCGAGCCGCTCGAGCTGGCCGGAGTAGAGGCCCATCTCGTCGGCGAGCCGCTCGGTGTAGAGGCCCCAGCCCTCGGCGTAGGCGTTGAAGTTGACGTGCCGCCGGTAGTCCGGCAGGTCGGTCAGCTCGGTGGCGATGGCGAGCTGAAGGTGGTGGCCGGGGATGCCCTCGTGGTAGGCCAGCGCCTCGATCTCGTGGCGCCCCCACCGCGACGGCGGCTCGGTGTTGACGAAGAACGTGCCCGGCCGCGAGCCGTCGTCGGCCGGCGGGTAGTAGTACGCGGCAGCGCCGTGGGTGGTCGCCTGGACGATGCACTCGGCCTTCGGCAGGCGGCCGAACCACTGCGGCATCGCCTCCCGCGCCTTGGCGAACGCGGCCTCCGAGGCGGCGACGATGTCCTCGGCGCTGGTGTGCCGACCCTCGGGGTCGCTGCGCAGCCGCTCCCGGACGGCCGCCGGGTCGTCGACCCCGAAGACCTCCTGGCCGAGCGCGGCATACTCCTCGTCGAGCTTGGCGATCTGGGCGAGCCCGATGTCGTGGATCTCTTGCGCCCCAAGGGAAGTCGTCGTGTGGTGGGCGAGGAGGGCGGTGTATGCCGCGGGCCCGCCGGGCACGTGGAGCAGCCCCACGTGGTCGTCGTCGCGGGCGATGGGAGCGACCTCGTCGCGCAGCACCTCACGGAAGCGGGCGAGCCCGGGCCGCAGCGACTCCTCGATCGCGGCGCGCAGCGACTGGCGCCACTCGTCGGCGTCGAGACCTTCGGGCGCGGTGGCGGTCGTGAGCATCGGGTCGTCGTCGAGGTCGGTCGCGAGCCACTCGTCGATCTGCCCCACGACCCCGTCGACCGCAAACCGTGCCGGCACCCGGCCGTTGGCGACGCCCTCGCGGTGGCGCTCAGCCAGGTCGGACAGGTGCTGCCCCATCGCGCGGTACTTCGCGGGCAGCGCCTCGGCCACCTCCACCGTCGGCAGCGCCAGCATCGGCGCGGTGATCTGCAGGTCGACCTGGATGCCGAAGATCGGGTCGGCTGACAGCTCCGCCAACCGGCCTTCCGCGACGTCGGCCTGGCTGTCCGCGTCGAACGCGACCATGTCGCGGGTGATCTTGTCCTGGTCGGTGAGCCCGTCGTCCGGGATCGCCCGCGCGCGTTCGGCGAAGCCGCGCGCCGCTGCGATCGTCGCGTCCTCCGCGGCGCGGGTGGCGTCCTCGAACCGGTCGGCGTAGCCGTAGTCGCCCATCATGTGGGCCCACGTCGGGCTGTTCGCGAACTCCCACTCGTGGAACTCGTCGGCCAGGGTGCGGACGGCGTCGCTGCCGGAGGTCGTGTCACTCATGGGCGTGACTGTATGCCGCGTGGCCGGCTTCCCGGCACCCGCGGGCGGGGTTTCGGTCCTGGTCGAAACCATTGCCTCGGCCGATTCTTGCCTCGACCATGCGGGCGATGACGCGCAAGCCGATCCTCGTCGGTGCCAACCCGGCGGTGCAGCTGTTCGACGACGCCGGTGCGTGCACGGCATACGTCTCGTGCTGGTGGGTCGACTGGTCCACGCACGGGCGCGGAACGGCCATCGTCCTGTGGCAGCCCACGGGCGTCACCGTCTACGGCAGCGACCGGGGGCTCGGGATGTGGCTGGCCGACCACTTCGTGCGGCACTTCCCCGAGCTCGACGGGCTGCCCTGGTCGGTGCCCCTCGTGCGCCGCGCCCGCGCCAAGGTCGAGATCGACCTCGCCACGGGGATGCGGGCGCAGGCGGGCGACCTGGCCGTCGAGGTCACCGAGGTGATGGACCGGCGCACGTTCGCCACCGACGACTTCCCGCTCGGCGGGGTGCCGCACAGCCTGAGCCTCGTCCTCGGTCCGTGCGCGGACGGCGCGATCCGCCTCAAGGGCCATCGACTGCCGGGCCGCGTCACGCGTGGCGGCACACCCGAGCGGCCCAGCAGCTCGGCGTTCGTGACCGAGGCCGAGGTCTGGCAGGCCTGAGTAGGGCGCTGGCTCCTTGGGCACCCGAGGCGACCACGCGGCATACCCGAATCTCGGTTGAGGTGAGCCCCACTTCAACCGTCAGACTGTCCTGGTGACCGCCCCCGCCACCTCGACTCCGCTGCGTTCCGACCGCGACTTCCGCCGCTACTGGACCGCGCGGATGGCTTCGCTCACCGGGTCGCTCGCGACGGCGGTCGCCATGCCGGTCCTGGTCTACCGGCTCAGCAGCTCGCCCGGGCTCACCGCGCTCACGACGATGCTGGAGGCGTTGCCCTACCTGCTGTTCGGGCTGTTCTCGGGTGTCGTCGGCGACCGGTTCGACCGCAAGCGCGTCATGGTCACGGCCGATTTCGCCAACGTCGCCATCATCGGGTCGGTGCCGGTTGCGTGGTGGCTCGGGCACCTCACCGTGCCGCACGTGCTGGTGGCCGGGTTCGTGGCGCAGGCGCTGTTCACGTTCTTCGACGGCGCGAACTTCGGCGCGCTGCCGGTGCTCGTCGGACGCGACCGGGTGGGCGAGGCGAATGCCGCGGTGTGGGGTTTCGGTGGTGTCCTCGACCTCACGGTGCCGGCCGCCGTCGGTGTCGCGCTCGCGGTCATGCACCCGGCCGACGTGCTGTTCTTCGACGCCCTCACGTTCCTCGTCTCGGCGCTCCTCGTGCGCTCCATCGGCCGGGCCATGTCGCTGCCCCGCGAGCGCGCCGCCGCAGCCGCCGGCCCCGGCGGAAAGCAAGCCACCGCAAGGGTTTTCGCCGAGATCCGCGAAGGGTTGTCCTTCCTCTGGCGTCACCCCGGCGTGCGGTCCAACACCCTCATCGGCATGCTCCAGTCGATCGCCGGCGCCGGCTGGGTCGCGCTGTGGGTGCCGTGGGCCGACCGGACTCTGGGCATCGGCACGTCGGGCTGGCGGTTCGGGCTGGTGTTCTCCGTGTGGGGCGTCGGCGGCATCGCGGCGTCCGCTCTCACGCCGCGACTGTTGCGCCGTTGGACCCCCGCCAGCCTGACCCTCGCCGCCATCCCTGTGTCGGCCGTGGCCGGCATCGCGGTCGCGCTCGCCACGAACTGGGTCGTCGCCTGCGTCCTCATGGTGGTGTGGGGCCTGGCCTACCAGGTGGTCATCATCAACTCGCTGACGTACCGCCAGCAGGTCACGCCGGAGCACCTGCTGAGCCGGGTCAACACCGCCGGCCGCATGCTGTCGTGGGGCGTCGGCTGGACCCTCGGAGCCCTCGTCGCAGGCCAGCTCGCCGAACGCCTCACCGTGCCCCACGCGATGCTGGCGCTGACCTGCGTCGGGGTGCTCGCCGCGGCATACGCCTGGCTGTCGCCCCTGCCGCGCATCGCGCGCGGCGACCTCGTCCCGGCGGGGTGAGTCCTAGAGATACTGGCCGGTGGGGCCGCTCGACTCACCCGAGTCGGTCGGTATGCCGGGTGCTCCCGGCATCTGCCCGGGCGCACCTTGCGGTGCGGCGCCGGGCGGGAGCGCGCGACGCATCTGGGTGAGCTGCTGCTGGGCGGCCATCTGCTGGGCGACGAGAGCGGTCTGGATGCCGTGGAAGAGGCCCTCGAGCCAGCCCACGAGCTGGGCCTGCGCGATCCGCAGCTCGGCGTCGGTGGGGGTGTCGTCCTCGGTGAAGGGCAAGGAGATCCGCTCGAGCTCGTCGATCAGCTCGGGCGCGAGACCGTCCTCGAGCTCCTTGATCGACCGGCGGTGGATCTCCGCGAGGCGGGCGCGACCGGCGTCGTCGAGCGGGGAGTTGCGCACCTCGTCGAGCAGCTGCTTGACCATCGACCCGATCCGCATGACCTTGGCCGGCTGCTCGACCTGTGAGGCCGGGTTGGCGGGACCGTCCTGGTCCTCGTCGGGCTGGGCGACGCCCATGCCGTCCTGGGTCACGACGACGACGCGCTGGTCACCGTCGTCCGGCCGACCCGACTGCTGACCGGACTGGGGGTCCGGCTGGGAGGTCGACTGCTGGTCGTGCTGCGGCTGCGTGGGCTGGTCGCTCATGTCACCCATCCTGCCCCACGGACCGGGCCCCGGCAGGCCCGCCCGCGCGCTTCCCGCAATACGGGGGTTGCTGACACAAAACGGGCGTCATTTGGCCCCGTTTCACGCCAGCAACCCCCGTTTTGGCGCCGAGGCGGGTCAGCTTGCGCGGCGGGTCATGGTCGGTTCGCGCCGGATGGCCGCCGCTGCGATGAGACCGGCGACCACGGGCACGACAACCGCCACGAGCAGCAGCCAGGGCCACGGCACCGAGAGGTAGGGCCCGTTGGTCCGGGTCGCTCCGGTCGCCGGGTCGGTGAACTGCCCCGTCGTCAGCGGGAACGCCAGCGCGGTGCCCGCGACGAGTCCGACCGCCACCCCGCACAGGGCGCCCAGCAGACCGGTCACCGTTGCCTGGACGGCGGCGAACCGACGCCGGGTCCCGCGGGTCGCTCCGACCGCGGCCAGGGTGCCCAGGTCGCGTTGCTGCTCGGCCAGCGACAGCGCGGTGGCGATGAGGGTCACGATGAGCACCAGGGCGGCTCCGACCCCCATGAGGACCCGCATGATCGTCGCGTCGTAGCGCTGGAACCCGCGCTCGACATAGAGGCCCTCACTCTCGGCACCGAGGGTCTCGTCGACCTGCTTCTCCGTCGCCTCGTCGATGGCTCCACCGTCGGGCGCGCGAAGCAGCAGCATGGTCTGCACCGTCGGCCAACCCAGTCGGCGAGCGGTCTCCGGAGTCACGAAGGCACCGGTCTGGGCCGGCATGGCGCCGTCGCCGCGGTGGACGGCGGCCACCGGCACGACGGGCAGCTCGTCGGTGCGAGTCGTCTTGACCTGGCTGGGCGCGTAGGTGGTCTGGTCCATGACGAACGTGCCCGACGCCAGCCGCACCGACCGCTCGTTCCGCAGCGACGGGACGGCCACCGCGATGGCCCCCTCGCGCACCGCGCGAGCCTGGTCGGCAGTGAGCCCGAGCCGCGCCGCGATCTCGGCCGCGGGCAGCACCCCGATGAAGGCGTTGTCGTAGGCCATCGTGCCGAGACGGATGCAGTTCTGGCCGGACCCGGTGTCCCAGATCGACTGCTCGGCAGTGCACCCGTCGGGGACCGCGGCGACGAAGGGCTGCGGTTTCGCCGGTGTCGGGGACATCGGCCCGGCCAGCGGGTCGTCGACGCCGCGGACGACGAGCAGCGGCGTCGCGCGCACCGTGCCGGCGACTGGACGCAGGGCGGCGTCGGCCGACAGCCGGCTCTCGGCGTCCCACGTCGAGATCGTGCCTTCGCCGGGCAGCGCCTGGGGCACGTACTCGGCCCGCTGCTGCCGGGTGTCGCTGGACAGCCCGATGCTCATGATCGTGATGGCGGCCACGGCCGCGAGGATCGCGGCCACCGTCGGCGTGGCCCGGCTGCGGTGGCGGGCCGCGTCCCGCGTCGCCATGCGGATCGAGATCGGCCAGCGTGCCGACACCCTGCCCAGGAAGACGAGCAGCGCCGGGACGAGGCACAGGACTCCCAGCACCAGCCCCACCGACCCGAACCCCACGCGGTAGTCGCCGCCGGACTGCATCGGCGCCCCGGTCAGCACCGCCGCGGCACCGACTCCGGCCAGGACGACGCCCACGATGGGCAGCGTGCGCCCGAGCGGCGGGGACACCGTCTGCCCGCGCATCACGCCGATGATGTCGAGACGGCCGAGCCGCATGGCCGGGAGCTTGGCCGCCACGAGGGCGCTCACGACAGCGCACGGCACGACGATGGCCAACGCCGACCACGGCAGGTCGAGTGGCACCGCGGCATACGGCGACTGGGGGTCGACCCGCGCCCACCAGCGAAGGCCGCCCCACGTGACGGCCAGCCCGAGCGCGGCGCCCCCCCAGGGCGGACACGACGCCGAGGAGCAGCGCCTGGGCGAGCACGGTGCGTTGGAGCTGCCGGACGTCGGCGCCATTGACCGCGGCGAGCGCGAGGGTGCGTCGTTGCCGGGCCGCGCCGACCGCGAAGGCCGGTCCGACGAGCAGAGTGGTGAGGATGAAGAGGCACACGCCCCCGATGACCGCGATCATGCGGTCGGTGCGCTGGCCGGTGTCGCCTGTGTCGCGCAGCTCGCGGGCGATCTCGCTCTCCGGTGGCGGGTTCGCCAGGACGGCCCGGCTCAGGACGGTGAAGCCGTACGTGTTGAGCCGCTTCACCTCCGCCCAGTCGACCGGGTCGCCGGTGACGATCCAGGAGGCGCCCCCGAACGAGGTGGCGTCGCTGCCGAACGCCTCGGGCAGAGCGGGGATGACGAAGTCGGGTGGGAGGCCCTCGGACAGTGCGGTCGCGACCCCGACGACGGTCACCTCGTGCGCCGCGCCGCCGGAGGACAGCGTGACCGTTCCAGAGGTGGGTATGCCGGCTGCCTCACCTGCCGGGGTCACGACCACCTCGTCGGGGTTGTCACCCCAACGACCGCTGGTGAGCTTGGCCTTGGCCCCGAGGTCGACCTGCCGCGGGTCGAGGACGAGTCCGTTGACGCGAATCCTCCTGTCTCCCTTGAGCATTCGCACCTGGATGTCCTGGCTGGCGACCACGGGTTGGCCAACGAGGGTGCTGAGGGCCTTGGCGTTGGCGGCACTGTCCTGACCGGCCGCGAACCCGGGAACCTGCGTGGCAGGACGCTCCTGGCCATAAGCCAGCATGCCCATGGCATCGGGGAGCTGGGCCACCTGCCCGACGTCCGGTCCGGTGAGCAGGGCCTGGCCCGATCCCATCTGGAGCATCACTCGGTCACCCGCGTCCGTCTCGCCCGTGGCGCTCAGGGTGGCGCCGCCGGTGATGAGGGCGACGGGGATCGCGACCATGAGGAACACCAGCACCGCTCGGCCCTTGTGGCGGCGTAGGTCCCGCCGCGCCATCCGCAACGCGACCCGCCAGGACGCCACCCACCTCGACCACCTCGTGGAGGTGAGGTCCGCCGGCGCGTCACCACGCGGCATACCCGCCGTGGTTTGTGACTCCGTCACGGTCGCCATCGCGTCAGCCTGCGCGGCGCGTCATGGTCGGGGCGCGACGGATCGCGACGGCCGCGATGAGTGCCGCGATGAGGGGGACGCCGACGAGGACGAGGCCCAGGTGGAGCCAGGGGATGACGGTGATCGGGTCCTGGTGGAGCTGCTCGCCGGTCTCGGGGTTCCAGGTCACGGTGGTGAGGGGGTAGGTGATCGCGATGCCGGGGGCGAGCCCGACCGCGATGCCGACGAGTGCGCCGAGGAACGCGACCGTGGCGGCCTGCGCGGCGGCGAACCGGCGGCGGGTGCCTCGGGTGGCGCCCACGGCGGCGAGGGTGCCGAGGTCGGTCTGCTGCTCGGCCAGCGCCAAGGCGGTCGAGATCAGCGTGACGATGACCAGCAGCAGGGCGAAAGCACCAAACATGACCGCCATGAAGAGCGCGTCGTCGCGGGTGAAGCCGCGCTCGACGTAGAGCGTGTTCTCGTCGAGGACCTCGGTCAGGGCCTTCTCGTCGGCTCCACTGATGGCACCGTCCGGGTTGCGCAGCAGCAGCATGTACTGGCCGACCGGCCACCCGAGCGTCGTGGCGGTCTTGTCGCTCACGATCCCGTGGTACATGGTCGAGCCGAAGGGAAGGCCCCCAACCACGGCGGGCACCTGGTCGGTGCGGGTCACGTCCACGGCGTTGGTGATGCCCTGGGCGTCTACCTTGAAGGTGCCGGCTGCCATGGCCACCTTTCCCCCGGCGACCAGGCCGCGGTCGCGGACGAGGATGCCGCCGTTCCTGATCCGTGTCGCGTCATCGCCGGTCAGGCTGGCGAGGCGGATGATCTCGTCGGCGGGCAGGACTCCGACCGTGTACTGCGAGTTCGTCCCGAGACGGCCGCACTTCGACCGACCGTCGGGGAGGGCTTCCGCGCCGGTTATCGACTGCTCTACGGTGCAGCTCGGCGGGACGGCAGTCACGAACCGGGTGGGCGCCGAGGGGTTGGTCGGGTCGTACGGCGCCGTGACCATGCCGAACCGGACCAGGCTCAGGGTCGGCGCCACCGAGCGGACCAGGCGTTCTGCGCTGGTGAGGTCGTCCTCGGTCTGGCTGCCGTTCGCGGGGTCGCCGTTGACGTAGAGCTGGCCCATGCCTGCGGGCAGCTGCGGGCGGTAGTCACGTCGTTGCTGCTCGCTGTCGCTGGCCAGCCCGATCCCGAACGTGGTCAATGCGATTGCCCCCGCCATGATCGCGGCGACGGTGGGGACGGCGCGCGTGCGGTGCCGTGAGGCGTCCCGGGCGGCGAGTCGAGGCGCGACCGGCAGGTTCGCGGTCAGGCGGCCGGCCGTCACGAGCAGGAGCGGCACGAGCAGCAGCGCACCCACCACGAGGACGATCGCCATCAGCATCACGGGGATCTCCGACGTCCGCCGGGCCACGGTCAGCACGAGACCGATGCCGCCACCGCCGGCCATCAGCGCACCCAGCACCGGCAGGATCCGGTTCAGGCGGGGTGAGACGTTCTGTCCCTTCATGACTCCGACGATGTCGAGGCGCCCGAGCCGCATCGACGGGATGAGTGCCGCGATGAGCACGCTCACGACGGCCATGAGCACGACTGCCACGACCGCCCACACGGGCAGCTCGAAGAACCGGAACGTGGTCCACGGCCGCACCGCCACCCAGCCCCACATGACGGCGCGCAACCCGGCGAGCGCAAGCACGGCCGCCACCAGCGCGGACAGGACACCGAGGACCAGCGCCTGGGCGAGCACGGTCCGTCGCAGCTGACGGGTCTCGGCGCCGTTGCTGGCCGCGAGAGCGAGGGTGCGCCGCTGGCGGGAGGCCGCCACGGCGAAGGCCGGCGAGACGAGCAGCGTGGTGACCAGCAGGAGCATGACGCCGCCCACCGCGACGGTCACGCGCACGTCGTCGGCACTGCTGTTGGAGACCTGCTGGATCTGCGGGGGCAGCTCGGCTTCCGTCGGTGGGTGCCGCAGCACGTCAGCGCTCATCACCTGGAACCCGTAGCCGTTGAGCCGCTTGACCTCCGAGTACGGGATCGCGGTGTCCCGGAGCACGAGGTAGCTCCAGTCCATCACGCTCGCGGCATTGAACGGCGCCGCCGTCACGGCGTCCGGCTGGCCACCCCAGCTGGTGAAGTAGTCGGCCACCCCGACGACGGTGACCCGGAAGTCCTTGCCGCCGGATCGCAGGAGGGCGGTGCCCGACGTCGGCATGCCGCGGCTGACCCCGAACGACGTGGCGACGATCTCGGTGTTGTCCTTGGCCCATCGCCCCGACCGCAGCACCGCCTTCGTGCCGAGGTCGACGCTCGCCAGGTCGAGGTTCTCCACGGTCGTGATGCGCGAGCGCCGGTCGTCGAGGACGCGACGCACCGTCTCCGACCCGACGGGGACCACGACACCGCCAGTGAGCCGCTCAAGAGCGGCGGCGTTGCCGGAGGTGCCACCAGCGCCCGGGTCGAAGCCCGGCACCGGGGTGGCCTCAGGCGGCGGCTGCTCACCGTCCGCGGTGCCATAGCCGACATCGGGGTCGGCGGTCTGCCAGACCACGCGTGCGTTCGGTCCGCGCAGCATGCCCTGCGCCGTGCCCAAGGAGACCGGGATGCGTTCGGCCGCCGTCACCATCCCTGAGGTGCTGAACGCCAGTCCTCCCACGAGCAGCCCGACTGGCAGCGCCACCATGACGAACACCAGCACGGCCCGCCCGCGGTGCCGGCGCAGGTCGCGTCGCGCCATCCGCAGCGCCACCCGCCACGATGCCACCCATCGTGACCACCGCGAGGACGGGACGTCCGCGCGGGCGTCGCCACGCGGCATACCGGCCGGTGCCTCGCGCTCCACGACCGCAGCCATGGTCGTGCGCCTCAGGCCGTCGGTTCGAGGAGCGACTCGGCCACGTCGCCGCCGGTCGAGTCGACGACGACCCCGTCGCGCAGGAACACGACCCGGTCGGCCCAGGCCGCGTGCCGTGCCTCGTGTGTGACGAGGAGACCGGCGGCGCCGGCGTCACAGCGTTCGCGCAGGACGCGCAGCACACCCTCGCCGGTGTGCGAGTCGAGGGCGCCCGTGGGTTCGTCCGCGAGCACCAGGCGGCGGTCGCCCACGAGGGCGCGCGCGATGGCGACGCGCTGCTGCTGGCCGCCGGACATCTTGTCGGGGTAGCGGTCGGCGAGCTCGCCGACGCCGACGGTGTTCAGCGCGTCGACCGCCCGTCGCCGCGCCTTGCCGACCCGCTGGCCGTCGAGCTCGAGCGGGAGGGCGACGTTCTCGGCGGCGGTGAGTGACGGGATGAGGTTGAAGTCCTGGAACACGAACCCGACCCGGCGGCGACGCAGCCGCGCCAGCCCGTCCTTGCCGAGCTGCCCGAGCGCCTGCCCCTCGATGACGACGGTGCCGGTCGTGGGGGCGTCGAGACCGCCCGCGAGGTTGAGCAGCGTCGACTTGCCCGACCCGCTCGGCCCCATGACCGCGACCAGCTCGCCGGCCGCGACCTCGAGGCTGACGCCGGCGAGCGCGGTCACCTGTGCCTCGCCGGTGCCGTGGATGCGGGTGACGTCCTCCAGTCGCAGGATCGTCTCGCTCATGACCGTGCCCCCTCCGTCGTGCGATCGGTGTCGTTCTCGTATGCCGCGGGCGTGCGTCGTGCGCCCGGCCCCCGGACCGCTTCGCGCACCAGCGTCGACTCGACGTGGTCGAGCCAGCGGACCTCGGCCTCACCGGCGAAGATGAGGTTCTCCAGGACGAGGAGCCAGGCGAGGTCGATGCGGCCCTGGTCGTCGCGCTTCACGCCGGGGTTGGCGGCCTCCGGCGTGGCGTCGTCGCTGGCGTTCATGGCCTGTTGCTTGAGCCGGGTGAGGTCGCGCAGGTGGCGCATCGTCGCGGTGCGCTGGGTCTGCACGACCGTCGGCACGTCGACCCCGTCGACGGTCACCGCGAGCGCGAGCTTGATGACCAGCTCGTCGCGCGGCGTCGTCTCGCGGTCGACCGGCGAGGTCCACCAGGCGGCGACCTCGCGCCGCCCGGTGTCGGTCAGCCGGTAGCTGATCCGCCCCTCTTCGTCCGCCCCGATTCCCTCGACCAACCCGTCGCGCTCGAGTCGGCCGAGGGTCGTGTAGACCTGCCCGACGTTGAGCGGCCAGGTGCCGCCGGTGCGGGCCTCGAACTCGGCCCGCAGCTGAGCGCCGTACATCGGTCGCGTCGCCAGCAGCGCCAGCAGTCCCTGCTTGACCGACATCCGGCCCCCTCATCCCCTGGGTGCGATTGCTCCCTGTGCGGTGTCCCCTATACCCGGTATCACACTCCGGGTGAGCACAGATATACCGGGTATACAGGGGCGAGTCAACCACCCGGGTGGCTTGCTTGCGTCTGCGTGAACGGTTGCCATGGCAACCGTTCACGCAGACGCAACGAGTCGGGGACCTCAGTGGGCGAGGAGGACGGCGGCCAGGGCGAGCGCACCGGGCAGGGCCTGCACCAGCAGGATCCGACGGCTCGCCGTCGCCGCACCGTAGAGCCCGGCGACGACGACGCACAGGCAGAAGAACACCTGGAACCCGAACCTCAGGTGCTCCGGGCCGACCAGCCCCCAGACCAGCCCGGCCGCGAGGAACCCGTTGTAGAGCCCCTGGTTCGCGGCGAGTGCCTTGGTCTGCTCGGCGAACTCCGGGGTCAGCCCGAAGGCCGCGCGTCCCCGCGGGGTGGTCCACAGCACCATCTCGAGCACGACGATGTAGACGTGGATCAGGGCGACGAGGGCGACCAGCACGGTCGCGAGGATGCGCATGGCGTCAGCGTCCCAGACCCGCCGCAGCTTTTCCGCGTCATGCGGGAAAGCAGCACTTCGCTCGCTCTACTGGACCGAGTGATGCTGAAGGTTCCCGCGTGACGCGGAAAAGCTGAGGTCTGGGGTGGGGGTGGTCCGGCGCAGCAGTGGTCCGGCGCCCAGGGCCAGCCCGAGCGTCGCGGCGGCCGAGGCGACCGTGACGACGAACGCCCCGTGGTGACCGTGCGTGTCGGCGAGTCGGCCCGCGAGAGCGGACCCCACGGCATACCCGAGGCCCGTCGCGGCGGCGAGCAGCGTCATCGCGGCGCCGACCCGGGTGGCCGGCACCGCGCGCTCGCCCATCGTGAAGTTGGTGATCATGTAGGGCGCCACCGCGAAGCCGAGCACGAGCACCGCCGCGACGAGTGCGCCGAGGGATCCGACGAGCAGCAGCGGCAGGGTCAGCACGGCCAGGGCGCCAGCGCTCGCGAGCATCCGCGTCGGCAGCCCGACCCGCTCGGGGACGGCGGCCAGCGACAGCCCGGCCACGACGCTCCCCACGCCGAGCAGCCCGTGGATCAGACCAGCCGCGCCGGTGTGGCCGCTCGCGATCGAGAGCACCGACGTGCCGGTCTGCACCGAACCGAACAGCGAGCCGATGAGCAGCTGCGCTCCCATGAGCACGACGAGCGCGGGAGTCAGCAGCCGGCCGCGCGGCGCACCGTCCGGACGGGCCGCGTGAGTGAGCCGCGCGGTGGGGTGGAGAGCGAACGCGCAGCCGAAGACGAGCAGCAGCACCGCCGCGAGGACCAAGCCGGCGCCGGGCGCGGCGACCGCGATGAGCAGGCCGAGCAGCATCGGGCCGAGCACGAAGGTCGCCTCGTCGGCCGCGCCCTCGTAGGAGAACGCGGTCGCCACGAGCTGGTCGCGCCGCTCGCCGGTGCCGGCGGTGATCGGTCGCCAGCGCACCCGGGCCAGCGGACCGATCTGGGGGAGAAACAGCCCCGTGACGGCGGCCGCAGCGACGAGCGCCCGGCTGGGTGCGTCGGCCGACGCAAGCGCCACGATGGCCAAGAGTCCGAGACCACCGACGACCGACTGCACGAGCACTACCGGACGCTGTCCGTAACGGTCGGCCAGCGAGCCGCCCACGGGCGAGCTGAGGGCGTTCGCGACGGCCAGCGACCCAGCGGCGAGGCCGCCCGCGGCATACGAACCGGTGGTCGAGGCGACCAGCAGCATGGCGCCCATCTGGCTCATCGCCAGCGGCAGCCGGCCGAGGAACGCGGTGACGACGTAGAAGGGACCGGCGAGGCGAAAGAGCCTGCGGTAGGCGGTGACGGGTGACACGGGTTGCTCGTCCTGTGCGGGGCGGGGGTACGCCGAAACTGGCGTGCGCCGCACCCGCCTCCAAGGCGCACAGGGAACCCTTTGCTGCCTCCAGTCTAGGCGCTGACGAGGAGCTCTCCCAAACCTGCGGTATGCCGGTCGGTCGGGTTCGCTCGGGAAGTGTGAGGTTCGCTCGCGTCAGTAGCCCGAGCGAACCTCACGTTCCCGCTTGACGCGGAAAAGCTGTGGCGTCAGGGGAGGAGCAGGAGCTTCCCGACGTGGCCGCTGGCCTCCATCGCGCGGTGGGCGTCGGCGGCGTCGACGAGCGGGAAGGTGCGGTCGACGACGGGCTTGACCCGGCCCGACTCGACCAGCGGCCAGACGTGCTCGCGCACCGCGGTCACGATCGTCGCCTTCTCTGCCTTGGGGCGGGCCCGCAGCGACGTCGCGATGACGGCCGCGCGCTTGCGCAGCAGGATCCCCAGGTCGAGCTCGGCCTTGGTGCCGCCCTGGAGGCCGATGACGACGAGCCGGCCGCTCGTGGCGAGGACGTCGACGTTGCGCGCGAGGTACTTCGCGCCCATGTTGTCGAGCACCACGTCGGCGCCGGCCCCATCCGTGGCTTCCTTCATGACCTCGACGAAGTCCTGCTCCTTGTAGTTGATGAGGATCTCGGCGCCGAGCTCGCGGCACCGCTCCAGCTTCTCGGCGGACCCCGCTGTCACCGCCACCCGGGCCCCCACCTCACGGGCCAGCTGGATCGCCATCGTGCCGATGCCGGACGACCCGCCATGGATGAGGATCGTCTGTCCCGGAAGGAGATTCGCCGTCATGAACACGTTCGACCACACCGTCGACACGACCTCGGGCAGGGCCGCCGCCTCCACGAGCGAAACCCCCGCTGGCACCGGCAGCACCTGCCCGGCCGGCACCGTCACGTACTCCGCGTAACCGCCCCCGACCAGCAGCGCGCACACCTCGTCGCCCACCGACCAGCCCTCGACCCCGGCGCCGAGCGCGTCGATCGTGCCGCTCACCTCGAGCCCCGGGTAGGGCGACGACCCGGGCGGCGGGTCGTAGAAACCCTTGCGCTGCATGATGTCTGCGCGGTTGACGCCCGCTGCGGCGACCTTGATGCGCACCTCACCGGGTGCAGGCTGGGGCTCGTCGACGTCGGCGAGGGTGAGGGCGTCGGCGTCGCCGGGTTCGCGGATCGTGATGGCCTTCATGACTCGAGCCTATGGCGCACCCGGTCGAGGTCGCCCGGGGTGTCGACGTCGAGGCTGCCGGGGGCCGCGACGGGGACGACGTCGAGGCGCAGCCGGTCTAGCACGCGCATGAGCGGCATACCCCGTGCGTCGCCTCCCAGCGCGGTCGCCAGGGCATCGCGCCGGGATGCCGCGAGCAAGGGTTGCAGACGCCCGTCACCGTCGCGCGCGACGACGGCGTCGACCTCCGCCGAGTCGTCGGTCAGCCGCGAGACCAGTTGTGGCACAACGGATCCGGCGAAGGGCATGTCGCCGCCGGCCACGACAACCAGGGGTGTCGAGACCCGGGGGAGGGCGGCGGCGATGGCAGCCGCGGGGCCGCCACCGGGCGGGTCCTCGCGGTCCCAGTCGACGGGTCGTGCGGTCGGTCGGGGCGCGCCGACACAGCGCACCGGCCAGTGCGCCGGCAGGCCGTCGAGGGCGCGGTCGAGCAGGGTGCGGCCCGCCACCACCGCGCGGGTCTTGTCCGACCCGAACCGGCGCCCCTCGCCACCGCAGAGCACGACCGCAGTCACCACCGGAGCCGCCTCCGGGGTCGTGGGCACGCGCGCGGAGTCGGGCGCATCGTCGCTGGTCACGGGCCCATTCTGCGTCCTCGCAGCTCTTCCGTCGCCGGGAGCCAAGGCATAGCGTGTCGAGATTCGCCGATCGAAGGGAGATTCACGTGGCGATCGAACGCAGGACCATTCTCAAGGGCGGTGCCGCAGCCGCCGGAGCGGTGGCGCTGGGCGGGCCATTCGCAGGTCTCGTCGCAGGGCCGGCAGCCGCGATCGGAGGTGCACCGTTCCGCGGGCTCCGGCCCATCCCGGACCAGCGCGACGGCAAGGTGCGTCTGCACCTGCCGGAGGGCTTCTCCTACCGCTCGTTCCACGACACCGAGCAGCCGGTCACGCTCGACGACGGGACTCTGCTGCCGGGCCGGCACGACGGCATGGGTGCCTTCGCCGGGCCGGGTGGGCTCGTCACCCTCATCCGCAACCACGAGGTCAACAACCCCGGCCCCGCCTTTGGGCCCGTCGGGGACCACACCTACGACCCGATGGCTCGCGGTGGCTGCACCCACGTCGACGTGACGAACCGCGGTGAGGTCCACGCGGCATACACCGCCATCAACGGCACGATGATGAACTGCTCCGGCGGCCAGATGCCTTGGGGCGCATGGGTGACGTGCGAGGAGACGGTGAACGGCCCGGACGTCGGGCCGGACTTCACCGGCGCGTCCAACGTGCCGCTCACCAAGCCGCACGGCTACGTCTTCGAGGTGCCCGTCGACGGCCGCGCCAGCGGTGAGCCGCTCACGCGCGCCGGGCGGTTCGCCCACGAGGCGGTGTCGTTCGACCCGCGCGAGGGACGTCTCTACCTCACCGAGGACAACTTCGCGTTCCCGTCGGGCTTCTACCGCTACACGCCCTCGACCAACCCGATGGAGTCCGGTCACCTCGCCAACGACGGTCGGCTCCAGATGCTCGCGGTCAAGGGCCAGCCCAACGCGCACCTCGAGGCGCACCAGCCCAAGGGCGCGACGTATGCCGTGGAGTGGGTCGACATCGACGACCCGGACCCGACGTACCCGTACACCCCCGGTCAGACTGCGCCGACACCCAACGACACGGCGATCGTCCACGTGGGCGACCAGGGCCGGGCCAAGGGTGCGGCCGGCTTCTCGCGGCTCGAGGGGCAGGTCTACAAGAACGGCGTCGTCTACTTCACCTCCACCCAGGGTGGCGGCCCTGCGATGACCGGGCCGGACAGCTCCGCCGGCTACGGCCGCGGGTTCGGACAGGTGTGGGCCTACGACACGCGCAGCGAGAAGCTGCGGCTGGTCTATGAGTCGCCGGGCAAGCAGACGTTCGACTTCCCCGACAACATCACCGTCAGCAGGCGCGGCACCCTCGTCGTCTGTGAGGACAACAACCAGGACAACTACGTGCGTGGCCTGAACCGCGGCGGCCAGCTCTGGGACATCGCGCTCAACCGAGTCCAGAGCTCACGTACCGGGCAGCCGCGCTACGACGACGAGTTCGCCGGGTCGACGTTCAGCCCGGACGGGTCGACGTTGTTCGTCAACATCCAGGCCAGTGCCGGCCTCACCTTCGCCATCTGGGGCAAGTGGGAGCGGATGGGCGTCTGACCTCGCAGTCGTGTGGGTGACGCTGCTCCATGGCGCACCGTCACCCACAGGACTCGGGTCAACCGGTCGGTGGACCCGTCGCCGCGCGCACCCGTGCGAGGGTTGAGACACGGGCCACGCCGGGTGGCCGCGGACGAAGGGGACGGGGAATGTCGAACTACCTGAAGGTCGCGTGGACGCTGACCATGCTGGTCGCGATCTGCGGTGTGCTGGTCGGGATGGCCGACCTGCCGGTCGCGGTCCTGGTGGTCGTGGCGATCGTCAGCGGTTTCTGGTGGGCGTTCGGCCGCGGGTTCACCGGTGAGGCCGAGGAGGGCCGCGGCCGCCAGCGCAACCGCGGCTGACCTCAGGGCCGGCCGCCGATCCGCGCAGTCAGGGTCGCGGCCGCGCGAGTCACGGCCGCCACCAACCGGTTCCGCTCGCCCGCATCGACGCCATCGGTGGGGAAGGTGAGGGCCACGCCCGCCACCGGGTGACCGGTGTGGTCGATGACGGCGCGGGCGACGGAGGACAGGCCGGGGCTGACGGTTCCCTCCTCCACCGCGTGCCCGCGCGACCGGATGGTCGTGAGCTCGCGCCGCAGCGCCGTCACGCTGGGGAACCCGCGGCCGTCCCGGTCGACGAGGGTGTCCCTGTGGGGGAAGAGCGCGCGCAGCTGGGCGGCGGGCAGCGCTGCCAGCATCGCGAGGCCGCTGGCGGTGAGGGGTGCGGGCAGCCGTACGCCGACGTCGGTGACGAGCAGCGGGCGTCCCGGCGCGCGTTCCTCGATGACGTAGAGGACGTCCCGCCCGTGGAGGACCGCGAGGTGGGCGTTGTGGGTCGTGGTGTCGACGAGTCGCCCGAGGAGGGGACGGGCTATGCGTTGCAGTGGCGCCTGGCGCTGGTATGCCGTGCCGAGCTCGAAGGCGGCCACGCCGAGCCCGTAGCGGCGCTCCTCCGGCAGGTGGGTGACGAAGCCGGTGTCGGTGAGCGCGGTGAGCAGGTGGTAGGTCGTCGACCGCGGCAGGCCGAGCTCGCGGGCGATCGTTCCCGCGGGCAAAGGCTCGGTGTGCCGGGCGAGCAGGGTCAGCACCTCGAGGGCGTGCCGGGCGGCGGGTGCGTTGGGCATGCGGTCAGACTCGCCGGTAGCGACGCTCGGGGCGTCCGGTCGTGCCGTACCTGAGGTTGACCTCGGCGGTGCCGATCCCGACGAAGTACTCGAGGTAGCGGCGGGCCGAAACACGTGAGATTCCAACGGTTTCCGCCGCTTCGGATGCGGAGAGGCTGCCTTCGGCGTCGGCGAGGGCGGCCTCCACCAGGGCGACCGTCTCCGGGCTCAGTCCCTTGGGCAGCACCGCCGACGGAGCCCGCGACGACATCGCCAGCGCCCGGTCGATGTCGTCCTGCCCACGGACCTGGTCGCCCGTGAGCAGCCGGTGCCGCGCGGCATACCGGTCGAGGCGCTCGCGCAGGTCGTCGTAGCCGAACGGCTTGAGCAGGTAGTCCACGACGCCGAGCCGGATCGCGCCGCGCACCGCCTCGACCTCCTTGGCGGCGGTGATGACGATGACGTCGCACTCGAGCCCCGCGGCGCGCAGGTCGGCGAGGACGTCGAGCCCGAACCGGTCGGGCAGGTAGAGGTCGAGCAGCACCAGGTCTGGCGTGAGGTCGCGGGCCAGCGCGACGGCGTCCGAGCCCGTGTGAGCGGTGCCGACGACCTCGAATCCCTCTGTGCGAGTGACGAATCCGGTGTGCACGCGCGCCACCATGAAGTCGTCGTCGACGATGAGGACGCGCGTCGTGGGTGCGCTTCGGGTGGGCCGGTTGGTTGCGTTGTCGGTCATCGCGCCACTGCCTCGGGCACCGGTGCGACGGTGAGG
The DNA here is from genome assembly GCF_013041615.1 of Knoellia koreensis. Classification (GTDB taxonomy): domain Bacteria; phylum Actinomycetota; class Actinomycetes; order Actinomycetales; family Dermatophilaceae; genus Pedococcus; species Pedococcus koreensis. Next base: position 239,979 of record NZ_JABEPQ010000005.1, on the reverse strand, counting down.
TATGCCGTGAAGACGGCACCGTCGGCGGTGTTGTGGAACTCGGCCTCGCCACCGCGGCGACGGCAGACCATGCGGGTGAGGGCGAGGCCGATGCCGTGCTCATCCGCTCCCGTCGCCTTGGTCGTCACGCCCTGGTCGAAGATGGTGGCAGCGACATCATCGGGCACGCCAGAACCGTTGTCGCGCACCGTGATCCGCACGGTCGTCGAGTCGTGCGCGATCTCCACCTCGACCCAGGCGTTCGGGCGTCCGGCGGCGGCGTCGATGGCGTTGTCCACGAGGTTGCCGACGATCGTCGCGACGTCGGCCGAGTCCTCGGTCTGGAGCCGGTCGAGGTTGGTGTCGTCGCTGATGCGCAGGTCGACCCGGCGCTCGGCAGCCACCGATGCCTTCGCCATCAGCAGCACCCCCACGGCGGGGTCACGGACGCGGCTGTTGACCGACAGGTCGAGGGACTGCCGCCGCTGGCTCACCGCGTCGACGTACCGGACCACTTCGTCGTACTCCCCGATCTGGATCAGTCCGCTGATGGTGTGCAGCTGGTTGGCGAACTCGTGCCCCTGCGCCCGCAACAGCTGGGTGCTGCTGCGGAACGACCCCAGCTGGCGCTCGAGGTCCGCGAGAGCCGTCCGGTCACGCAGCGTCGTGACCGTGCCGAGTCGCCGCCCGTCCTTCTCGACCTCCATGCGGTTCATCACCAGGACCCGGCCGCGGCGGACCACGACCTCGTCGGCCAGCTCCGGGCGGGCACCCTCGTCGCCATTGTCGTTTCCCGGCTCGCCGCGGTCCCCACCGCCGGAGGCGCCCTCCGTCGCCCCACCGGACAACACGGCATACAACCGGCCCTTGATGCGCAGGTCGTCCAGGCTCATGCCGATCGCGTGCTCGGGCAGGTCGAGGAGGCGCCGGGCGACGTCGTTGACGAGGGTGACCCGCTTGGCGGGGTCGAGCGCGATGACGCCCTCGGCGATGCCGTAGAGCAGTGCCTCGCGGTGCTCGGCGAGCCCGGTGATCTCCCGTGGTTCCATGCCGAGGGTCTGGCGCTTGATGCGGCGGGCGAGGAGCCAGGACCCGAGCAGGCCGATCGCGAGCGCCGTGCCGAGGTAGACGAGCAGGTAGGACGAGGCGTCGCCCAGCCGGTTCCAGACCGAGGGGACGTCCTCACCGATCATGACCGTGCCGAGCTGGCGGCCGGTGTCCTCCTCGAGCACCGGCACCTGCGACACGAGTTGTTTGCGACCGCCGACGTCCAGGGTCCCGGACCACCCCGCCCCGTAGGCCACCTCGGGACGCGGCAACGGCAGCCGGGTGTCGTCGAGGGTGGGGTCGGTGGAGACGCGGATCTTCTCGTCGGCGTCGGCGAAGCTCACCGTGGAGACGCGGTACTGGGTCAGCACCGACTGGGCGAGGGTGGCCAGCGCCGTCCGGGTCTCCGGCACCCGCAGCGAGCTGCGCACGAGCGGGTTGGCGCCGAGCTGCTCGGCCGTCGCCGAGACGCGGCGGCCCTCGACCCGGGTGAACGTCGCCGACGACTGCGCGACCGACAACGCACCCACCGTCACCGCCACCGCGAGCACGATCACCACCTGGAGGAACAGCAGCTGTCCCGCCAGGGTCGCTCGCCGCGCACGCATGACCACTATGAACTCAACCTTCACTGCTGACGAAACGGAGACGACCGGCCGGTGGGCCGACACGATTCAATCGCTCGCCCCCGCACAGCGAAAGGTCTCAATGATGAGTTCCCGTTCCATCGTCCGATTCGCGGCCCTCGCCGCAGCCGCCGCACTCGCCCTGTCTGCCTGTGGCGCCACCAAGAACGACGCCGGTGGCTCATCGTCGTCGTCCGGCGGCGGTGACGGCAAGCCGGCCTCGGGCCTGCAGCTGATGGTGCCCAACGCACCCGGCGGTGGTTACGACACCACGGCTCGCACGGCCGCCAAGGTCATGGAGAGCCAGAAGATCACCGGCAGCGTCCAGGTCTTCAACCTGCCCGGCGCGGGCGGCACCGTTGGCCTCCAGCGGATCGTCAACGAGAAGGGCAACGGCAAGCTCGCCATGCAGATGGGGCTCGGTGTCGTCGGCGCGGCATACACCCAGAAGTCGAAGGCGACGCTGGCCGAGACGACCCCGATCGCCAAGCTCATCGAGGAGGCGGGCGCGATCGTCGTGCCCAAGGACTCGCCCTACAAGGACATCAACGCCCTCGTCGCCGCGTGGAAGGCCGACCCGAAGAAGTTCGCCGTCGGCGGTGGCTCGTCGCCCGGTGGTCCCGACCACCTGCTCCCGATGCAGCTCGCCAAGACGGTCGGCATCGACCCCAAGGACGTCAACTACGTCACCTACGACGGTGGCGGGGAGCTGCTGCCGGCGTTGCTGGGCAACAAGATCAAGTTCGGCGCCAGCGGGTTCGGCGAGTTCCTCGACCAGGTCGAGGCCGGCGAGGTGCGGGTGCTCGCGGTGACGAGTGAGGAGCCCGTCGAGGCCCTCAAGGACGTGCCGACGCTCAAGTCCTCCGGCATCGACCTCGTCTTCACCAACTGGCGCGGCATCGTCGCCCCTCCCGGCATCTCCGACAAGGACAAGCAGGTCTGGATCGACGCGCTGACCAAGATGCACGACACCCAGGCGTGGAAGGACGAGGAGAAGAAGCGCGGGTGGACCGACGCCTTCGAGACCGGTGACGAGTTCGGCACCTTCCTCAAGCAGCAGGACCAGGACGTCGCCGACCTGCTCAAGCAGCTCGGGTTGGCATGAGCCTGCAGGACTCCCGTTCCCGAGCAGGGATCAAGGACCGCGCACAGCTCGGTGTGTGCGCGGGCCTTGCCCTGCTCGGGGTGGCCCTGCTCGTCGACGCGAGCCGGATCGGCCACGCCGCGAGCAGCAACGACCCGGTGGGTCCGCGCGCCGTCCCGATCGTGCTGGGTGTCGCGTTGCTCGTGGTGTCCGCCTTCTACCTCGTCGACATCCTCAAGGGTGGCCGCGGCGAGGAGGAGGAAGGTGAGGACGTCGACCTGACCCACGGCGCCGACTGGAAGACGCTGGGCCTGCTCGCGTTCTTCTTCCTCCTCAACGCGGTGCTCATCGACTACCTGGGCTGGGTCATCAGCGGCTCGATCCTGTTCTGGGGCAGCGCATTCGCCCTGGGCAACCGGCACCACATCCGCGGCCTCGTCGTGGCCGTCGCCCTGGCGCTCATCACGTTCTACGTGTTCGCGATCGGTCTCGGCGTCAACCTGCCGGCCGGCATACTCCAAGGAATCCTCTGATGGACAACCTGAACGCCCTGCTGCAGGGCTTCGGCGACGTCCTCACGCCGACGAACCTGCTGTTCGCGTTGGCGGGCGTCATCATCGGCACCGCCGTCGGTGTGCTGCCCGGCATCGGCCCGGCCATGACGGTCGCCCTGTTGCTGCCGGTGACCTACGGCCTCGAGCCGGCGCAGGCCCTGATCATGTTTGCCGGCATCTTCTATGGCGGTATGTACGGAGGGTCGACGACCTCGATCCTACTCAACACCCCGGGTGAGTCGTCGTCGGTCGTGACGGCCATCGAGGGCAACATGATGGCCAAGGCCGGCCGGGCCGCGCAGGCCCTTGCCACGGCGGCGATCGGCTCCTTCATCGCGGGCACGATCGGCACGATGCTGCTGGTCCTCGTCATGCCGCAGATCGTGAAGTTCGCGGTCACGCTGGGCTCGCCGGAGTACCTCGCAATCATCGTCGTCGCCTTCGTCGGGGTGTCCGCGGTGCTCGGGTCATCCCGGATCCGCGGCCTCGCCTCGCTGCTCATCGGCCTGTCGATCGGGCTGGTGGGCATCGACCGCGTGACAGGGCAGCAGCGGTTGACGCTGGGCATCCCGCAGCTGGCCGACGGCATCGACGTCGTCGTGGTGGCCGTGGGCATCTTCGCGGTCGGTGAGGGCCTGTGGGTCGCCGCCCACCTGCGTCGCAAGGCCGCCGAGGTGATCCCGGTCGGGCAGCCCTGGATGGGCAAGCAGGACTGGAAGCGCTCGTGGAAGCCGTGGCTGCGCGGCACCGCGTTCGGGTTCCCGTTCGGGGCGATCCCGGCGGGTGGTGCCGAGCTGCCGACGTTCATGTCGTACATGACCGAGCGCAAGCTCTCCAAGCACCCGGAGGAGTTCGGCAAGGGCGCGATCGAAGGCGTGGCCGGCCCCGAGGCCGCCAACAACGCCTCGGCCGCGGGCACGCTCGTGCCGATGCTCGCACTCGGCCTGCCCACCAACGCGACCGCGGCGATCATGCTGGCCGCGATCCAGGGCTGGGGCATCGAGCCGGGCCCGACGCTGCTCGCCCGCGAGCCGAAGCTGGTCTGGGCCCTCATCGCCAGCCTCTTCATCGGCAACACGATGCTGCTGTTGCTGAACCTGCCGCTCGCCCCGGCCTGGGCCAAGCTGCTGCAGATCCCGCGCCCCTACCTCTACGCGGGCATCCTCTTCTTCGCGTCGATGGGTGCGTATGCCGTGCAGGGGCAGCCGTTCGACCTCTACCTCTTGCTCCTGCTGGGCCTGCTGGGCTTCGCGATGCGCCGGTTCGGTCTGCCCGTGCTGCCGATGATCGTCGGGGTCATCCTCGGCCCGCTCGCCGAGCTGCACTTCCGGCGCTCGTTGCAGCTCAGTGGTGGCGAGTGGTCGGGACTCCTCGGTGGGCCGGTGGCGTGGGTCGGCTACGGCATCGTCGTGCTGGTCCTCGCCTGGCCGCTCATCGCCGCGATCGTCCGCCGGGTGCGTGGCGACGACGGCGGCGACGGCGACGGGACGAACGGCCCGGCCGGCAGTGACGGGCGGGACCCGCTCAAGAGTGCCACCACTAATTTCGGGCGTGGTGGCAACGTTCCAGACATGGGGATGTGAGCCGAGATGACCGTTCTCGTGGGGTACGTCCCCAACAACTATGGCGAGGCCGCCCTCACCGCGGCCGTCGAGGAGGCCGGGCGCCGGCAAGAGCCGCTGCTCGTCGTCAACATGTCGCGTGACGACGTGCTCGCCGACGCGCACCGTGCCGGTGAGGAGCAGCTCGACCGGGTCCGCCGTGACCTCGACGAGCTCGGCCTGACCGCCGAGGTGCGCCGGGTCGAGCACGGCAACGACCCGGCCGAGGCACTGCTCGCCGCGGCACGGGACGTCGATGCCTCGGTGCTCGTCATCGGGCTTCGGCACCGCACGCCGGTGGGCAAGCTCATCCTCGGCTCGACCGCGCAGCGCGTCCTGCTCGACGCCAGCTGCCCAGTCCTGGCGGTCAAACCCGCCTGACCAGACAGCGACGCCCGCCGACCGAGATCCCCTCCCAGTCGGCGGGCGTCGCCGTGCGTGGCGGACGGCCTCAGACGGTTTCGTATGCCGGCCGGTCGCCGGCCGTGGCGGGCTCGCCTTCGCTGTCGTCGCCGCGCTCGGACTCGGTGCGGGCGAGGTGGCGGGTGAGGCCGGTGCCCTCGATGTCGAGGTTCGGCAGGAGCCGGTCGAGCCACCGGGGGATCCACCACGCCTTGTCGCCGAGCAGGTGCATCACCGCTGGTATCAACGTCATTCGCACGAGGAAGGCGTCGACCGCCACACCGATCGCGAGGCCCAGTCCGATGGGCCGGATCATGGTGAGGTGGGCGAAGACGAAGCCTGCGAAGACCGAGATCATGATCGCGGCGGCCGCGACGACGACCTTGTAGCCCTGCCGGAACCCGGTGCGGACGGCACGCCGCGACTCCTCCCCATGGGCTCGTGCCTCGTGCATGCCCGAGACGAGGAACATCTGGTAGTCCATCGCCAGGCCGAACAGCACGCCGATGAGCAGCGTCGGGAAGAACGGCATGATCGGGCCGGGTCGGCTGACGCCGAGCAGGTCGCCGAGCCAGCCCCACTGGTAGACCGCGACCACGGCGCCGAAGGCGGCCGCCACCGACAGCAGGAACCCGCCGGTTGCGACGAGCGGCACCAGCACCGACCGGAACACCGCCATGAGCAGCAGCAGCGACAGCCCGACGACGAGCAGCACGTAGAGCGGCAGGGCGCTCGCGAGGCGTTCGGAGATCTCGATGTTCGCCACCGTCTGGCCGGTGATGCCGAGGCTCTCGCCCTGGCCCAGGTCGGAGCCGAGCTCGTCGAGGTTGTGCACGAGGTCGACGGTGCGTTGCGAGGTGGGTCCCTCGGTGGGGACGACCTGGAAGGCGAGGGTGTCGCGGTCCGCGCTCACGCCGAACGGCACCACCTGCCGGACGCCGTCAAGGTCGGCGAGCTGCTCGCCCACACGCAGCTGCGTGGGCGTGACCTCGGCCTGGCTGATCGGGTCGTCGAGGCTGACGACGGCGACGATCGGACCGTTGGCTCCGGGACCGAAATTGTCCTCGATGGTGACGTAGGAGTGGAAAGCGCTGGAGTCCTTGGGTTCGCTGCTGCCGTCAGGCAGGCCGAGCCGCAGCGACAGGGCGGGCAGCGCCAGGAGGGCGATCAGCGCAACGGTGCCGACGATGGCCAGCCATGGGCGGTCGGTGACGACCTCGACCCACCGACCCCGTGCGCGAGGTGACCCGGCGTGCTTGCCGCCGTCCGCGGCATACCCGGCCTTGGCCCAGGCGCGCTTGGACAGCACGCGGCGACCCATCAGGCTCAGGACGGCCGGCGTCAGGGTGATGGCGACGAGGACGGTGGCGACGACGGTGCCGGCGGCCACGAGACCCATCTGGGCGAGGATCGGCAGGCCGGACACGGTGAGGGCGGCGAGGGCGATGACCACGGTGGTGCCGGCGACGACGACCGCGTTGCCGGCCGTGCCGGTGGCGAGTCCGATCGAGTGCTGGAGCTCGACACCGCCGAGGAGCTGCTGGCGGTGCCGGTTGACGATGAAGAGGGCGTAGTCGATGCCGACGGCGAGGCCGAGCATGAGGGCGAGTGCGGGCGTCATCGAGTTCATGTCGAAGAACGCGGTGGCCGCCATCGCGCCGACGATGCCGACGCCGACCCCGACGAGGCCGACCAGCAGGGGGAGGCCGGCGGCGACGAGGGTGCCGAGCATGAGCAGCAGCACGATGCCGGCGATGACGAACCCGACGATCTCCCCGACCCCGATGAGGCTGCGGGTCTGCAGGATGTCGGCGTTGTAGTCGACCCGGACACCGTCGTCGGCCAGGGCCGCGCCGATCTCGGGGACGTGGGCACGCACCTCGGGGGACAGCTGCGACACCGACTGGTCGAACTGGATCTGCAGCATGGCGGTGCTGCCGTCCTTGCTCACGAAGCGCAGGCCGTCGCTCAGGTCGAGCATGCGCTGGCCCTGCTGCACCTGGGCGCGGGCCTGCGCGATCTTCGCGTCACCGGAGTCGAGCTGCGCCTTGAGGTCGGCGTTGCCCTGGGCCCGGTTGGGGATCTGGGCGCGCAGCTCCTGGGCCTTGGCGCTGTCGCCCTGCCCGGCGCGCTCGAGCTCGGCGAGGTCGGCGCGCGCGGTCGCGAGGTCCCGGGTGGCGAGGCGCAGGAAGTCGTGGCCCTTGTCGAGCTCGGCCTGCTGCTTGTCGATCTGCGCCTGCCCGTCGCGGACCTTGGCGGCGCCGTCGTCGAGGCGGGCCTGCTGCTCGAAGGGGTTCATGACCGACTGGACGTGCGGGGCCTTCTCCCACTGCGCGAGGGTCTGGTCGATGGCCGTGCGTTGGGCCGGGGTGAAGGCGCCAGCGCGCTCGTTCTCGATCGTGATGGTCGCGATGCCGCCTGAGCTGGCGGGGATCTCCTGGCCGAGGTCGTCGATGACCTGCTGGAACTGCGCGCCCGGGATCGTGATCTGCGAGGTCGGGGGCGTGGAGAACGCAGCCATGAGGCCGCCGAGGACGCCGAGGACCAGGGCCCAGACGGCGATGGTGCGCCAGGCGTGGCGGGCGGTGAGGCGCCCGAGCCGGTAGAGGAAGGTGGCCATGGGTCAGGACTCCCGGGTGGAGGTGTCGATGGGGGTGGTGAGGTCGGCGTCGGGGGTGGCCGGCTCGGAGAACGCGGTGTAGAGGTGGCTGAACGCCTGCCGCAGGAGCTCGAGGTGGAGCCAGCGGGTGTCGTCGTCGACGACGCCTCGTGACTGGTCGAGCCACGCCAGGGTCGCGACCGTGCCGGCGGCCATGACCGAGCGCGCGACGACCTCGGCGTAGATCGGGTCGGCGGCGTCGGCCAGCCGTGCCATCACGGCCTCGGCGACCTGCGCGACCTCGGCGGCCTGCGCGTCGACGAGGAAGTAGCGGGCGGCGGGGGAGGTGGCGGCCTGCGAGAAGCAGACGACCGCCTTCTCCAGGACCTCGGCCTCGAGTGGCTCGGTGAGGATCGCCGCGAGCGACTCGCGCATGGTCTCGGTGCTCGGGCGGGCGAGGAAGCGGTCGACGAGCCCTGCGATCGCCTCGCGCATCGGTTCCTGGAGGACGAGCTCGACGCGCGGGTAGTAGTTGAACAAGGTGCGACGGGAGACGCCCGCGCGCTCGGCGATGGCGTCGGCGGTCGCGGCCTCGAAGCCGCGCTCGGCCACGATCTCCCACGCGGCCTCCTCGAGCCGGCGCGCGGTCTGCGCTCGGTTGCGGGCGCGCAGCCCCTCGGGAGCGGCGGTGGGTCGGTCCGGCGTCGTGCTCATGTCTGCACCATAGAGCAACTTTGCACGACCGTGCAACTTTTCCCAATTGGATCGTCGTCGACGTCGGTAACCCACCCAAATGGAACGTGGTTGACGTCGGTAACCCACCCAAATGGAACGTGGTTGACGACCAGGCGGCAGATCGGGCCTTCGGGCCGGGGTAGCGCGCAACTCGTCTCGCATCCGAGACGGTATGCCGCGTGCGCGGGGCGCGCACGCGGCATACCGTGCGCTGCAATGGGGGCATGACGACCACTGCACCTTCCGTCGCGACGGTCACCGTCGGCGGCAGCCCCCTCACGATCGACGACGTCGTCGCCGTGGCCCGGCACGACGCCCGCGTCGAGGTCGCGCCCGAGGCGCTCGAGGAGGTGCGTCGCACCCGGTCGGTCGTCGAGGCGCTGGCCGATGACGAGGTCGCGCACTACGGGGTGTCGACCGGGTTCGGGGCGCTCGCGACCCGCCACATCCCGGTCGACCTGCGCGCCCAGCTCCAGCGCTCGCTCGTGCGCTCGCACGCCGCGGGTGCGGGCGAGGAGGTCGAGCGGGAGGTCGTGCGCGCGCTGATGCTGCTGCGCATCGCCACCCTCGCCTCCGGTCGCACCGGCATCCGCGAGGAGACCCTCACCACCTACGTCGCCATGCTCAACGCGGGCATCACGCCGGTCGTCCACGAGTACGGCTCGCTCGGCTGTTCCGGAGACCTCGCCCCGCTCTCGCACTGCGCGCTCGCGCTCATGGGTGAGGGCATGGTCCGCGACGCGGCCGGCGAGCCGATGGAGACCGCGAAAGCCTTTGCCGCGGCAGGGATCTCGCCGGTCGAGCTGCGCGAGAAGGAGGGCCTTGCCCTCATCAACGGCACCGACGGCATGCTCGGCATGCTGGCCCTCGCCATCGCCGACCTTCGCCGCCTCGTCACGACGGCCGACATCGCGGCCGCCATGAGCGTCGAGGGACTGCTCGGCACGGACGACGTGTTCGCCGCCGACCTGCACGCCCTGCGACCCCAGCCCGGCCAGGCCAAGTCCGCCGAGAACATGCGAAAGGTCATGCAGGACAGCCCGATTCGCGAGTCGCATCGCGACCCGGCCGCCTGCACCCGCGTCCAGGACGCCTACTCGCTGCGCTGCGCCCCCCAGGTGGCCGGCGGCATGCGCGACACCCTCGACCACGCCGAGCGCGTCGCCGGCTGGGAGCTCGCCTCGACCATCGACAACCCCGTCGTCACCCCTGACGGGCGCGTCGAGTCCAACGGCAACTTCCACGGGGCGCCGGTCGCCTACGTCCTGGACTTCCTCGCCATCACCACCGCTGACCTCGCCTCGGTCAGCGAGCGGCGCACCGACCGGTTCCTCGACAAGGCCCGCAACAACGGGCTGCCTCCGTTCCTCGCCGACGACCCCGGCGTCGACTCGGGCCTGATGATCGCGCAGTACACCCAGGCAGCGATGGTGTCCGAGCTCAAGCGGCTGGCCGTCCCCGCCTCGGTGGACTCGATCCCCAGCAGTGCCATGCAGGAGGACCACGTCTCGATGGGCTGGTCCGCCGCCCGCAAGCTGCGTCGTGCGGTCGACGCCCTCGAGCGGGTGCTCGCGATCGAGCTCGTCACCGCCGCCCGCGGGCTCCAGCTCCGGGCGCCACTCCAGCCGGGTCCCGCGGCCGCCGCCGTGATCGCCGCCCTCGCCGAGGGCGGACGCGTCGACCCGGGACCCGACCGCTTCCTCGCCCCCGACCTCGAGTCGGCCTACGAGCTGGTCGTCGACGGCACCGTCGTCGCGGCGGCGGAAACCGCCACCGGCCCCCTCAACTGAACCACGCGGCATACCGAGTCTGTCGAAAACCGTTCAAGGAGAACGTCATGGAAGGTGCACGTCCCGTCCGCGCCCCGCGCGGCACCGCCCTCACGCACGCCACCCACTGGGGTGCCGAGGCCCCCTTGCGGATGCTCATGAACAACCTCGACCCCGAGGTGGCCGAGCGACCCGACGACCTCGTCGTCTACGGCGGCACCGGGCGGGCGGCGCGCGACTGGAAGTCGTTCGACGCGATGGTGCGCACCCTCTCGAACCTCAAGCAGGACGAGACGATGCTCGTGCAGAGCGGCCGCCCCGTCGGCGTCATGCAGACCCACGAGTGGGCGCCGCGGGTGCTCATCGCCAACTCCAACCTCGTGCCGGACTGGGCGAACTGGCCGGAGTTCCGTCGGCTCGAGCAGCTCGGTCTCACGATGTACGGCCAGATGACGGCCGGCTCGTGGATCTACATCGGCACCCAGGGCATCGTGCAGGGCACCTACGAGACGTTCGCCGCGATCGCGGAGAAGAAGTTCGGCGGCACCCTGGCCGGCACGCTGACCCTCACCGGTGGCTGCGGCGGCATGGGTGGCGCGCAGCCGCTCGCCGTGACGCTCAACGAGGGCGCCTGCCTCATCGTCGACGTCGACGAGTCGCGGCTGCGGCGCCGGGTCGAGCACCGCTACCTCGACGAGGTGGCCGACAACCTCGACGACGCCATCGACAAGGCCTTGCGCGCCAAGGAGGAGCGGCGCGGCTGGTCGGTCGGCGTCGTCGGCAACGCGGCCGAGGTCTTCCCCGGGCTGCTGCGCCGTGGTGTGGCCATCGACATCGTGACCGACCAGACGTCGGCGCACGACCCGCTTTCCTATCTGCCGGAAGGGATCTCGGTCGAGGACTGGCCGGAGTATGCCGCGAAGAAGCCGGAGGAGTTCACCGACCGGGCGCGCGCGTCGATGGCCAAGCACGTGCAGGCCATGGTGGAGTTCCAGGACGCCGGTGCCGAGGTGTTCGACTACGGCAACTCGATCCGTGACGAGGCCCGGCTCGGCGGCTACGACCGGGCGTTCGAGTTCCCCGGCTTCGTGCCGGCATACATCCGTCCGCTCTTCTGTGAGGGCAAGGGCCCGTTCCGGTGGGCGGCGCTCTCGGGCGACCCGAGGGACATCGCGGCGACCGACCGAGCGGTGCTCGACCTGTTCCCCGACAACGAGCGGCTGCACAAGTGGATCAAGGGCGCGCAGGAGCGAATCGCCTTCCAGGGCTTGCCTGCTCGCATCTGCTGGCTGGGTCAGGGCGAGCGCGACAAGGCCGGTCTGGCGTTCAACGAGCTCGTCCGCACCGGCGACGTGAGCGCCCCGATCGTCATCGGTCGCGACCACCTCGACACCGGCTCCGTGGCCAGCCCCTACCGCGAGACCGAGGCCATGCTCGACGGCTCCGACGCCATCGCCGACTGGCCGCTGCTCAACGCGCTGGTCAACACGTCCTCCGGCGCGAGCTGGGTCTCGCTGCACCACGGTGGCGGCGTCGGCATCGGCCGCTCGATGCACGCAGGCCAGGTCTCCCTCGCCGACGGCACCGAGCTCGCCGCGCAGAAGCTCGCCCGTGTCCTCACCAACGACCCCGCGATGGGTGTCATCCGGCACGTCGACGCGGGCTACGACATCGCCGAGCGCACCGCCGAGGAGCAGGGCGTGCGGGTCCCCATGCGCGAGGGCTGAGCCCCGCGCGTCCGCCGGAGTTGCCGGCGTCTCGGCTCAGCCCACCGGGTCGGTGACGTCGGCGACCTGCGCGCCCAGCGCGAAGATGACGTCGTCGGCGTATGCCGTGGCGGCCACACCCGGTGCGCCTCCACCGATCGAGATGTCGTGGCCGGTCATGGTCGAGTCGGCGAGCACGGGCCACGCGGTCGTCGCCCCGAACGGGGTGATCGTGCCGCGCACGTAGCCGGTGACCTCGCGTGCCTTCTCGGCATCCGGCATGGAGAGCCGGTTGACGCCGAGGTAGGTGCGCAGCTTGGGCCAGGAGATCTCGCGGTCGCCGGGCACCAGGACGAACAGGTAGTCGCCCTTGCCCCGCCGGACCACCATCGTCTTGATGACGTCGGCCGGTCGAACACCGCGGGCGGCCGCGGCCTCCTCCAGCGAGCGGACGCGTCCGTGGCGGGTGATCGTGTGGTCGATGCCGCTGTCGGCCAGGGCACGGGCGGCGCGTGCGGCGCCGTCGTCGGCGGCGTCGCCGTGGGGGAGTTCGGTCACGCCTCGATGGTAGATCGCCCCAAACCACCCCAATGGTGGAACCGCTGCGTTGCGGCTACGTGGTACCAAACGCACGTCGTCTAGTGCAGGGAGTGTCATGGGCCGCCACACCAGCCGGGTTCACCGTGCCCGCAGGACCCGACGGATGCGCCGCGGACGCTGGGGCCTGGCCCTGGTCGTCACCTGCGCCAGCGTGCTCGTCGGACTCGTCGTGCCCACGTGGGCCAGCGCGTCCAGCTGCCTCGACAACGCGATGCCCGTGCTGAAGCGGGTCAACCCCCAGACGACGTCTTCGATCGACACCATCTGGCTCGCCGAGGCCGTCTCGGCGGCCTCGCGGTACGGCTACACGCAGGACCCTGGTGTGGAGTACCAGGCCTCGTGGTTCCCCAACCCGGGTCTGCGTGGCATCCACCGGCTCTACAAGCAGGGCGACTTCCGCATGGTGCCGGCCGGGGCCCAGCTCGACGCCGCGGTCGCCGACGGGTACGTCGACCAGGGTGCCTGGTTCTACGCCTACCCGCAGGAGCAGAGCGGCTGCACGGCCGTGCGGACCTTCGAGAAGGACGGCCGGCACCGCATGGCCGCCACGGACGCCTCCCGGCGGGCGCTCGAGGCGCAGGGCTGGCAGGACCTGGGGGTGGCCTTCTGGACCGAGCCCACCGAGGCGGTCCCGCCCGCACCCTCGACCACGACACCGGCGCCGACCACGACCTCGGTCACGCCAACGCCCACCACCACCACGGCGACGGCCACGAGCACGACCACGTCGAGCACGCCGCCTGCACCGTCCAGCACGACGACGGTGCCGCCGACGAGCACCACGACCACCACGACGCCCAGCACGACGGCCACGACCACGTCGACGCCGAGTGCCACGACCACCACCACGACCATTACGCCCCCGCCGACGACCACCACCACGCCCCCGCAGCCCCCGCGCCCGGTCGGCAACGCGGCATTCACCATCGCAGTCATGCCCGACACCCAGGAGGAGACGTCACGCGGCCTGAACTGGGGGCGCTTCGACCAGCGGGCACGCTGGCTGGCCGAGAACAAGTCGGCCCTCAACCTCGCCTTTGTCGGCGCGTCCGGTGACGTGACCAACTGGGGCTGGGTGGAGCCGCAGCAGCTGTCCATCGTCAGCGACGGCATGCGTCGCGTCGAGGGCGCCGCCCTGCCCTACGCCCTCCCGTTGGGCAACCACGACACCCGCGCGGTCGGCTGGGACGGCATCCCCGGCAGCAGCGGTTACGGCGGCTCGGCCTACCAGTCCAACCCCGAGTGCCAGCAGCGCTTCCTCGTCTCCGACTGCCAGAGCGCCAAGCTGGTGCGCCACACCGAGGAGTTCAACCGGGTCTTCACCGCGGCGCGCTACCGCAACGTCGGCGGCGCCTTCGAGCCCGGCAAGGTCGACAACGTCTTCAGCACCTTCAACGCCGGGGGCAAGCGCTGGCTCGTCCTCACCCTCGAGCTGTGGCCGCGCCCGGCCGCCATCGAGTGGGCCCGCAACGTGGTCGAGCAGTACCCCGACCACAACGTCATCATCCAGACCCACAGTTACCTCAATGGCGACGGGACGATCGGCCAGGACAACGGCGGGTACGGGTCCACGTCACCGCAGTACCTCTACGACCGGCTGGTGTCGCAGTACCCCAACATCAAGATGGTCTTCTCCGGCCATGTCGGCTCGGCCGCGACCCGCACTGACCGCGGGGTCAACGGCAACACGATCTACTCGTTCCTGACCTGCATGCACGACCGCAACGCCAACCCGGTGCGCCTGATCGGCGTCGACCCTGCCGCGGGCACCATCTCGACGAAGGTCGAGGTGCCGTGGACGGGCACCGAGCTGTCGCAGTATGCCGTGACCTTCCGCGGCGTGACCTTCGTCGGCTGAGCCGGACGGTCGGCGTCGATGGCGCCGACCGTCTGGGATCCGAGACGCAAATCGGCTGGCCCGCGCTCCAGCGGCGGCGCCGGATGTGGGATCGTCCTGCGTGATGACCAGTCCACGCCGCCACCGGGCCAGCGCCACGTTCGAGTCGATGTGGTCTGCGCTGGAGCCGGTGGGCCGCCATGCACCGTCCGGTGGCTACCGCCGGTTCGCCTGGACCCGGGCGGACCACGACCTGCGTGAGTGGTTCGCCGGCGAGTGCGCGGCTCGAGGCCTGGACCTGGTCGAGGACCGGATGGGCAACCAGTGGGCCTGGTGGGGCAACCCCGACGAGGCGGCACGGGCGGGACGCAAGGGCGTCGTCACCGGCAGCCACCTCGACAGCGTGCCGGACGGGGGTGCGTTCGACGGGCCGCTCGGCGTCGTCAGCGCACTGGCCGCTGTGGATGCCTTGCGGGACAAGGGCTTCCAGCCCGATCGACCCATCGGGATCGTCAACTTCGTCGACGAGGAGGGTGCCCGGTTCGGGGTTGCCTGCGCCGGGTCGCGGGTCATCACCGGTGCCATGACGGCCCGCCGCGCCCGCAGTCTCACCGACGCCGACGGCGTCTCCATGGCCGAAGCCCTCACCGCCGCCGGCCGCGACCCGCACGACATCGGCCGTGACCCCGAGACGCTGGACCGGGTCGGCGCCTTCGTCGAGCTCCACGTCGAGCAGGGCCGGGGACTGGTCGACCTCGACCACCCCGTCGCGGTCGCCTCCGACATCTGGCCGCACGGCCGCTGGCGGCTCGACTTCGGCGGCGAGGCCAACCACGCCGGCACCACCCGCCTCGAGGACCGCCAGGACGCCATGCTCGGGTATGCCGGCGCCGTCCTCGCCGCGCGCGAGGCCGCCATCCAGCACGGCTGCGTCGCCACCATCGGCAAGGTCGCGGTCACCCCCGGTGGGGTCAACGCGATCCCGAGCCACGTGACGGGCTGGCTCGACGCGCGGGGGGCCAGCCCGCGGGCCGTCCGCCGGGCCGTCGCGGACGTCCGCGCCATGGTCGAGCAGTCCGGCGGCGAGGTGATGGAGGAGTCCTGGACCCCGTCGACGCCGTTCGACTCGGCGCTGACGGCTCGCCTGCAGACCCGGCTCGGCGGCATACCCATCCTCGGCACCGGCGCGGGACACGACGCGGGAATCCTTGCCAACGCAGGGATTCCGACCGCGATGCTGTTCGTCCGCAACCCCACGGGCGTCTCCCACTCACCCGCTGAGCACGCCGAGCTCGGCGACTGCCTCGAAGGCGTCGCCGCACTCACTGCGGTGCTCGAGGACCTCGCGGGCGACACCCCATGACCCGGACCAGCTGGTGGGCCGAGCACGCCTGGCTGCCCACCGGCGTCGCCACCGACGTCCGGCTCGAGGCCCAGGACGGTCGCCTCACCGTCGTGCGGCCGCACTCGCGGCCGCGGGAGGGCGACGTGCACCTGCCTGGCGTCGTCCTCCCCGGCCTCGCCAACGCCCACAGCCACGCCTTCCACCGGGCGCTGCGCGGACGCACCCACGGCGGCGGCGGCAACTTCTGGACGTGGCGCGAGCTGATGTATGCCGTGACGCGTCGCCTCGACCCGGACAGCTACTACGCGTTGGCGCGGGCGGTCTATGGCGAGATGGCCCTCGCAGGGATGACGGTCGTGGGGGAGTTCCACTACCTGCACCACGACCAGGCGGGGCAGCGCTACGCGGACCCGAACGCCATGGGCGCGGCGCTGGCAGCGGCAGCGCGGGACGCCGGGTTGCGGCTGACGCTGCTCGACACCTGTTACCTCGCCGGCGGCCTCACCGGTGACGGGCACCTGCCCCTCGACGACGTGCAGGTGCGGTTCACCGACGGTGACGTTGACACGTGGGCGGCCCGGGTGGCCCGGCTGGAGGCGGACGTGACCGACGCGACGACCCGGGTGGGTGGCGCGGTGCACTCGGTGCGTGCCGTGCCGAGGGACGAGCTGGCCGCCATGGGTGAGGTGACGCGAGGGCGGGTCGTGCACGCCCACGTCAGCGAGCAGCCCGCGGAAAACCTTGCGGCCCAGATGTTCTACGCCCGCACGCCCACCGAGCTGCTGGCCGACGCCGGCCTCGTGACCGACCGGTTCACGGCCGTGCACGCCACGCACCTGTCGGACGACGACGTGGCCCTGCTGGGGGAGGCAGGCGCCACAGCCTGCTTCTGCCCCACCACGGAGCGCGACCTCGCGGACGGCATCGGCCCGGCCCGCGCGCTCGCCGACGCCGGCGCCCGGTTGTCGCTCGGGTCAGACCAGCATGCGGTCGTCGACCCGTTCGAGGAGCTGCGCGGGCTGGAGATGCACGAGCGGCTCGAGAGCAACGAGCGCGGCCGGTTCACGCCCGACGAGCTGCTCGCGGCGGCGACCGTGGAGGGGTACCGCAGCTTGGGCTGGGACGACGGCGGTGTCCTCGAGGTCGGCCGGCTCGCGGACTTCGTGGCGGTACGCACCGACACGGTGGGCACCGTGGGCTCCAAGCCGGGGCAGATCGCTTACAGCGCCACCCGCGCCGACGTCGACACCGTCGTGGTGGGTGGCCGGACCATCGTCGAGAGAGGCGAGCACACGAGCCTGGGCGATGTTGCCGAGCTGCTGGGTGCCGCCCTCGCCAGCGTGAGGGAGCACCAAGGATGAGCAGCACCCTGGTCAGCGGCATCGGCGAGCTCGTCACCTGTGACGGCACGGGTGAGGACGGGCTCGGGCTGCGGCGCGACGCCGCCATCGTGGTGGAGGACGGCCTCGTGGCCTGGGTCGGGGACGCCTCGTCCGCCGGTTCGGACGCTGCCACGACCACCGACCACCGGGTCGACCTCGACGGGCGGGCGCTGGTGCCCGGCTTCGTCGACTCCCACGCCCACCTGGTTTTCGCCGGTGACCGGGGCGCGGAGTTCGCCGCCCGGATGGCCGGAGCCGCTTACGACGGTGGGGGAATCGGCGTCTCCGTCGCGGCAACGCGAGCGGCGACCGACGACGAGCTGCGCACCCTGGTCGCGGCGCGGGTCGCCGAGATGCGGGCCCAGGGCACGACGACCGTCGAGGTCAAGAGCGGCTACGGGCTCACCGTCGAGGACGAGGCACGCGCCCTGCGCATCGCTCGGGAGGTGAGCCCGGAGACGACGTTCCTCGGGGCGCACGTGGTGCCGGCCGAGTACGCCGCCGACCGCGCGGCATACCTCGCGCTCGTCACCGGCCCCATGCTGCAAGCCGCTGCCCCGCACGCGAGGTGGGTCGACGTCTTCTGCGAGCCCAACTCGGCCCACGCGTTCACCGGTGACGAGGCACGCGAGGTGCTCATCGCTGGCCGCGACGCTGGCCTCGGGCTGCGTGTGCACGGCAACCAGCTCGGTCACGGACCCGGCGTGCAGCTCGCCGTCGAGCTCGGCGCCGCGAGTGTCGACCATTGCACCTACCTGTCCGACGCCGACGTGACGGCCCTCGCCGACGCCGCCGACACCACGGTGGCCACCCTGCTGCCCGGGGTGGAGTTCTCGACCCGGTCCCCTTACCCGGACGCCGCGGCGCTGCTTGCGGCCGGAGTCTCGGTCGCCCTCGCCACCGACTGCAACCCGGGCACCTGCTACTCCAGCTCGATGCCGTTCGTCATCGCGCTCGCCGTGCGCGAGATGGGGCTGACGCCTGGGCAGGCCGTGTATGCCGCGACCGCAGGTGCCGCGAAGGCGTTGCGCCGCAACGATATCGGGCGGATCGTCGTCGGCGCGCGTGCCGACCTCACGGTGCTCGACGCACCGTCGCACGTGCACCTGTCCTACCGCGCGGGGGTGCCGATCGCGCGGGCCCTCGACCTGCCCGACTGATTGAGACCGAGCTCGACTCAGTCTGCGCAGTTCTGCGGTTGCCGCAGGCGGTCGCGGTCAGGAGGATGCGAGGGCACGGCTCCCGCTTGACCCCACCTGCGATGAACGGAGTTTGTCCCATGTCCCACCACCTCAGCGGTCCCGACCTGCGTTCACCGAAGGACGACCCGCGCCTCGACCAGACCGACCTCTTTATCTTCCCGGCGAAGACCGAGGGCCGGACGGCGATCATCCTCGACGTCAACCCCGATCCGGCTAACGCGCCGGGCCTGCACCCGGACGCCGTCTACCAGGTGCACATCGACACCGACGGAGACCTGCAGCCGGACATCACCTACCACTTCACGTTCTCCGAGCTGGACGACGCAGGCCAGACCGTCTCGGTCCTGCAGGCCAAGGGCGCCGAGGCCGGCGGGCTCGAGCCCGTTGGGCGCACCCTCGCCGACGGTCTCGTCGTCGGCATGTCCGGTGAGGTCACCGATGACACCTCCGAGGATCACCGCATCGCCGTCGCCCTGCGCAGCGACCCGTTCTTCGCCGACCTCGAGGGCATCATCGACAACTTCAACTTCACCGGCCGTGACGCCATGGCCGAGGCCAACGTCTACGGGCTCGTGCTCGAGGTGCCGGACTCCGAGCTCGGCGACGGGCCGATCGGTGTGTGGGCGCGGGTCGCGCTGGAAGGTGACAGTGGCTGGGAGTCGATCGACCGCGGCGCCAACCCCTCGGTGACGGCCTACTTCAACCAGGACAACGACGAGAAGATCGCCTACAACCAGGGCACCCCCGCCACCGACGAGGCCGACCACCTCGACCGGTTCGTCGGCGTCCTCGAGCACCTCGGCAACTGGGAGGCCGACAAGGCGCGCGAGACCCTGCTCGCGACCATCGTCCCCGACACGCTGCGCTGGGACCGCAGCAAGCCCACGGCATACCCCAACGGCCGTGCCCTCACCGACGACGTCACCAGTGCACGGCTGGCGATGATCACGAACGGCAAGATCACCAGCGACAACATCCCGCCGCACACCGACCTGTCCGACGACTTCCCCTACCTCGGGGAGCCGCACTCGGCCGTCAGCAAGGACAGCTTCCCCGAGCAGTAGCCCCGCCAGCAGCGAGCCCCCGCCCGGACCGTTGGGCGGGCGGGGGCAGCCGGGTTAGGCTGGCACCTCTTTCCACCCGTGACGATCCAGCCCTGGCGACCGGACCGTCCAGGGCGCGGGTGGACGAGCGGAGGTTGCAGGGCGCCCGTGAACACCAGTGACGGGCCGTGCTGATGGTTGTCCTCCAGCTGCTCGCCGGACTCCTGACGATCGCGGTCATCATCGCTGCCAACGGCTACTTCGTCGCGCAGGAGTTCGCCTTCATGGCGGTCGACCGTCAGCGCCTCAGCGCGGCGGCGAGCGCCGGTGACGAGGCTGCCGCGCGAGCCCTGGCCGTGACGCGCCGGACCTCTTTCATGCTGTCCGGCGCGCAGCTCGGCATCACCGTCACGGGGCTGCTGGTGGGTTTCGTCGCCGAGCCCTTGGTGGGTGCCGCGCTCGGCCAGCTGCTCGGGCACGCCGGCGTGCCGGCGGCGCTGGGCATCTCGGTGGGCACGACCGCCACCCTGCTCCTGTCCACCATCGTGCAGATGATCTTCGGCGAGCTCTACCCCAAGAACCTCGCCATCGCCGAGCCGGACCGGCTGGCGCGCCGGCTCGCCCGGTCGACGGTGGTCTACCTGCGACTGTTCGGGTGGATCATCACGGTCTTCGACGTGGCGGCCGACCGGTTGCTGCGCCTCCTGCGGATCGAGCCCCTGCACGACCTGGACAGCAGCGCCACCGCCCAGGACCTCGAGCGGATTGTCGCCGAGTCGCGGGACAGCGGTGACCTCCCGGCAGGTCTGTCCCTGATGCTCGACCGCATCCTCGACTTCCCCGACAAGACCGTCGAGCACGCGTTGGTGCCGCGATCGCAGGTCGACACCGTCGGGCCCGACACGACCCTCACCGAACTGCGCCGGCTCATGGCCCAGGGGCACAGCCGTTACCCCGTGGTCGACGGGCAGCAGGTGGTGGGACTGGTGCAGCTCGGCGACCTGCTGCGCGCCCGCGGTCACGAGGTGAGCGTCGCCGAGCTCGCCCGCGACCCCGTCGTCGTGTCCGAGTCGATGAGCCTGCCGGATGCCCTGCGTGCCCTCGAGGACGCCGGGGTCAAGCTCGCCTGCGTGGTCGACGAGTACGGCGACTTCAGCGGGATCCTCACCTTCGAGGACCTGGCCGAGGAGGTGGTCGGCGAGCTGCACGACGAGCACGACACCGACCTCGCCCCCCTCGTGGTGGCGCGGGACGGGGCGTGGGTCGTCGACGGGCAGGCACCGGTCGACGAGGTGGAGCGGGCCGTCGGCCACGACCTCCCGGAGGGCGACTACGAGACGCTCGGCGGCCTGCTCATCGCCACCGCCGGTGAGCTGCCGAGCGCCGGTCAGGTGGTGCGGGTCGACCTGCCCGGTATGCCGTGGGAGGACCCCGGCGCGCAGCGCGTGCGGGCCGTGGACCTCGAGGTCCTGGAGGTCGAGCGGTACGTGCCGAGCCTGGTCCGGCTGTCCCTCGTCACGGATGACGAGGTCGACGGCGCCATCGACGCTCCGAGCGACGGTGAGGAGGACTGATGCTCACCAACCCGTTCGTGGTCGTGGCCGTGACCGCCGCCCTCATCGTCGCCAGCGGCTTCTTCGTGGTCATCGAGTTCGCCCTGCTCGGCGCTCGCCGGCACCGGCTCGAGGAGCTTGCCGCGACCAGCGCCTCGGCCCGGGCTGCCCTGCGGGGCTCGCACGAGCTGACCGTGATGCTCGCGGGTGCCCAGCTGGGCATCACCGCCTGCACCTTCGCCCTCGGGGCGGTCACCAAGCCCGCGGTCGATGGCGCGATCCTGCCGTGGTTCGAGCCGTGGCTGCCCGACTGGGCCGCGGACGTCGTGGCCTTCGTCCTGGCCCTGCTGTTCGTGACGTTCCTGCACCTCGTCCTGGGGGAAATGGCGCCCAAGTCCTGGGCCATCACGTTCCCCGAGCGCGCGGCGCTGCTGGTCGGCCGCCCCGCGCGGGCGTTCGTGCGTCCCCTGCGCCCCCTGCTGACCTGGATCAACGACCTCGCGAACCGGTTGGTCCGGGCCTCCGGAGTCAACCCGGTGCAGCGGGCGGAGGGCGGTGGCCGCGACCCGGACACGTTGCGGCACCTCATCGAGCACTCGGTGCGTGTGGGTGCGCTCGACCCCGAGTTCCACCCGCCGCTTGCGGGAGCGATCGGGCTGGAGTCCGTGACGATGGGTGAGCTCGTGGACCCGCGCCGCCCGGTGGTGATGGTGGCGCCCGACGCCACGGTGGCCGACGTCCAGGCGCTGTCCGCCCGCACCGGACACATGCGAGTCCTGGTCGCCGGCCCCCAGAGGCCATCGCCCGGCGGAGACGGTCCCGGCGGGCAGCCGCGCGTGGTGCACGTCCGCGACACCCTGCTCGAGGACGCCACGGCGTCGGCCCGTGGGCTGTCTCGGGCCGCCCACCTCGTCGAGCAGGACCTACCGCTCCACGAGGGCCTTGCCGCCATGAAGGCTGCCCGCGAGCAGCTCGTGGTCGTCGTGGACGGCGACCGTCAGGTCGGCGTGGTGACGGTCCAGGACATCCTGACGCGGGTGGTTCCCGGTTCCGCACCGTGACCTGACCGCATACGTGCGACCTCGGGAGTGGGACCTCGGGAGTGCGACCTCAGGCGTCGCCCTGCTGCATCGCCTTGGGCAGGTGGCCGGCCGACTTCTGGTAGTACTCGGCGGCCTTCCGGGTGGCCAGCACCTTGGCCGCACCCGCGGCCAGACCGGTCAGCGCGGCGAAGGCCAGGGCGTCCTTCCACGGCGTGCGGGGGTCGCGCGGGTCGATGACCGCGTCGCGGCCGGCCTTCTTCCAGACCGTGGTGACGAGCTTGTTGGCGACGATGCCGGCGAGCACGGCCGAGCCGGTGCCGATCACGCGCCACACGAGGGGACCCATGTGTTTCTGCCTCCGAGGTGTTCAGGCTTGGTGTTCCGCGTTCGAAGTCGGGAGACCTTCCCCTCCACCCTGCCACAGGCAGGAGTACAGTGACTCGGGTAACGACAGGGGAGCGCGCAAGCGCTGAGAGTGCGGGCAACCGCAGACCCTCACACCTGATCCGGTTCGCACCGGCGTAGGGAGTCGAGTTCTCAGGCACCTGTCGGGCGACCGCGTCCCACCGGGTGCGTTCTCCCGGCCGGGGTCTCCCCGAGGTATCCACCGGATCCCACGGGAGAATCAGATGAGCACCACCAACCGATCCGCCGGCAACCCCGGCACCCAGCCCTCGGCCGGCACCTCCACGGCGTCGTCGAGCAACCCGGCGCGGTTGCGGCCGGGTAGCGTCCGCGCGTCGATGCCGCTCACCGGCTGGCGCACCGTCGACCTGTTGACCATGGTCTTCCTCGGTGCCGCGTTCGGCATCGCCTACTGGGGCTGGGGCCTGGCCTACCGGGTGCCGTCCGAGGCGCTCGGATCCGCCTTCGCCCCGATCAGCGCGCTCACCTACGGCCCGTGGCTGCTCGCCGGTGTCGTCGGCGGCCTCGTCGTTCGTCGTCCCGGGGCGGCGTTCGGCTGCGAGGTGATCGCGGCGCTGGTCTCGATGCTTCCCGGCACCGCGTGGGGGGCCGACACCCTCTACTCCGGCATCATCGAGGGCCTGGGCGCCGAGCTGGTCTTCGCGATCTTCGGCTACCGCGCCTTCGGCCTGGTGGTCGCCATGCTGAGCGGTGCGCTGAGTGGGTTCCTCGAGTCGATCTGGGAGCTCTACCGGTTCGGCTACCTCAGCACCTGGCAGGGGTCGTGGTGGGTCGTGTATGCCGCGTGCTTCGTCGTCTCGGGCGTCGTCCTCGCCGGGGTGCTCGGCTGGCTGCTCACCCGGGCCCTGGCGAGAGCCGGTGCGCTGAACGCGTTCCCGCCCGGCCAGGAGCTGCGGGAGAGCCGCGCTGTCTGACCTCCACGACCTCGCAGCCGCCGCCGTGACCACCGCGTCCGGCGGCGGCCGGGTCGAGGTCCGCGACCTCACCTGGCGTCCCTACGGGCGACGCGACCCGATCATCGCCGGGCTCGACCTCGACCTCGCCGCGGGGGAGCGGCTCCTGCTCGTCGGCCCCAGTGGCTCGGGCAAGTCGACCCTGCTCCGGGCGCTGGCCGGTGCGCTCGAGGCCACCGCCTCCGGCGACCTGTCGGGGAGCGTCACCATCGACGGCGCTGCACCGGGTGCGCGACCCGGGGCGGTCGGCCTGGTCTTGCAGGAGCCCGGCGCTGGTGTGGTGTCGGCCACCGTCGGTCGCGACGTCGCCTTCGGGCTGGAGAACATCGGTATGCCGCGTGCCGACATGCCGGCCCGCGTCACCTCCGCGCTCGCCGCCGTCCGCCTCGACCTGCCGCAGGACACCCCGACCCACGCGCTCTCCGGTGGTGAGCAGCAACGGCTCGCGCTGGCCGGGGCCCTCGCGCTCGAACCGTCGCTGCTGCTGCTCGACGAGCCGACCGCCATGCTCGACCCCGTCAACGCTGCCACCGTGCGCGACAGCGTGGAGCGGGTCGTCACCGATCGCCACCTCACCACGGTGGTCGTCGAGCACAAGCTGGGGCCGTGGGTGGCGTTCGCCGACCGGATCCTCGTGCTCGACGCCGACGGGCGCCCCGTCGTCGACGGCGATCCGGCCACGGTGCTGGCCGAGCACGGCGAAAGCCTTGCGGCACAAGGGATCTGGGTGCCGGGGTTCCCTGCGCCGCAACCACGCGGCATACCGGACGGTGTTTTCACCACGAGCGCGACTGGTGCCGGGATCGTCAGCCTCGCGGCCCGTGACGTCACCGTCGGACGGACCGTCCGGCGGCTCGACGGGTCGACCCGACGCAGCATCGCCGTCGCCGACCAGTCGTTGGAGGCGCGCGCCGGTCAGGTGCACGCGCTCGTCGGGCCCAGCGGTGCCGGCAAGTCGACGCTCCTGCTCACCCTCGGCGGTCTCCTCGACCACGACAGCGGCACGGTCGCCGCGAACCACAGCCTCGTGCCCGCGCGCCACGCCGCCACCACGAATGAGGCGGACCCGCGCACCTGGTCGACGACCGAGGTCGCCGCCCTCGTCGCCTGGGTGCCGCAATGGGCGTCCTCGACCATCGTGGCGGGCACCGTCCTGCAGGAGGTCATGACCACCGCGCGGGCGCTCGGACAGGTCGAGGACGAGCCGCTCGCCCGGGCCCGCGCACTGCTCGGCGTCGTGGGCCTCGCACACCTCGAGCAGGCCGACCCCCGACACCTGTCCGGCGGGGAGCAGCGCCGGCTGGCGATGGTGTCGGCCGTCGTCCACCAGCCGGAGGTGCTGCTCGCCGACGAGGCCACGGTCGGCCAGGACCGGCTGACCTGGGCTGCGGTGATGGGCATCGTCGAGGCGATGCGTGACCGCGGGTCGGCCGTCGTCCTCACCACCCACGACGAGGCGGTGGTGGAGCGCGCCGACCGCACCACCACCATCACCCGCCCGGCACAGCCACCGGACCCGCCGGCGCCGAGGCGGCCACTCGTCGCGCGCTGCGGGCCGCTCGCGCTGATCGGCGCGGCCGCGCTCGCGATCCCGACCGGCATCATCCCGGCCCACTGGTCGGTCAGCCTCACCGTGCTCGCCGTTCAGCTCGCCCTCGCGGTGGTGGGGCTGTCGGCCCCGGGTCGCGGCCCCGCGCCACCCCGCCGGGTGCTGGGTACTGCCTTGCGGATGGTCCCGGCCGCCATCGGCGCGGTCTCGGTCGCGTGGTCCACGTGGCTGCTCGGGTCACGCGACCTCGAGGTCGCGGCCACGGCCGGGCTGCGGGTGCTCATCATCGTGCTGCCCTCAGCGGTGCTCATCCGCTACGTCGACGCCGACGCGCTCGCCGACCACTTCGGCCAGCTGCTGCGGCTGCCCGCCCGGCTCGCGGTGGCCATCGGCGCCGGACTGCAGCGGGTGCACACGTTCGGCGACATCTGGGCCGAGATCGCCCGCGCCCGCCGGGTGCGGGGAATCGCCGCCCGCGCCTCCTCACCCCGGTCCGTCATGGCCGAGCTGTGGGCGCTGACCCTCGGGATGCTCGTGCGCTCCCTCCAGGCCGCGGCCGAGCTCGCCGTGGCCATGGACTCACGCGGGTTCGCCACGGCGCGCCGGCGCACCTGGGCGTTGCGGGCGACGTGGACCCGGGCCGACCTGCTGCTGCTCGTGGCGTCCTGCCTGCCCCTGGCGGTGGCCCTGGTCGCCTCCCGGTGACCCCGAGCACGGGTTCCGAGGGCCCCTGGTCTAGTCCTTTTGGTCAGACTTGTGGGGTTAACTCCTTGAAGCGTCACCTACCAGCCCTTGACCAGTCCTTTACCGGTGGTGCGGGACGCTAGGGTCCGTACGTTCTTGGACGCCCCCTGCGAACCGTGGATGCCGCGACGCGCAGGCATGCGCTTCCAGCAGGGAGGACGTTGGTGAGCATGTCTGTGGATCAGACAGTAGGGCGAGCGGTGCATCTGCTCGCATGGGATTCCGCGCGCGGCGTGCGCGCGCTTCGTCGTGTCGCGAGCCTGGTCTCGGTCGCGCTCGTCCTGTCGATGCTGACCTTCGTCGTGCAGGTCATCCAGAACCCCACCCCCGCCGCTGCCGATCAGAACCCGACGAGCTGCGGCACGGTCAGTGCGCTGCAGAACGGCAACTTCGAGACCCCGGTGGTCCCCAACGGCGCAGGCACCAATGTCCTAGAGGGAACCCCGGGCCTGTTCTGGAACACCACGGCCACCGACAACCTCATCGAGTACTGGCGCGGCACCATCACGACGTCCAACGGCGGGCTGTCGATCTCCCCCCAGAGCGGCAGCCAGTGGGCTGAGCTCAACGCCACCCAGGCCTCGGCGCTCTACCAGGACCTCCCGACCGTGCCGGGCACGACGATGCGGTGGTCGCTGTGGCACCGCGCGCGCAGCACCAACACCGTCTCGGGCGACCAGACCAACACCATGTCGGTGAAGATCGGGTCCACTGGCGCACCGGTCGAGCAGCGTCAGCTCACCACGTCCGATGCGGCGTGGGTCAACTACACCGGCACCTACACGGTGCCTGCCGGCCAGACGACGACGCGGTTCCAGTTCGAGGCAATCACCGGCAGTGGTGGACCGACCCTCGGCAACTTCCTCGACAACATCACCTTCGGCACGGCTCCCTGCATCATCCTCGACAAGCAGGTCGTCGACGACAACGGCGGCAACACCGTGCCGGGCGACACCCTCACCTACACCGTCAAGGCCACCAACAACGGTGGTGATGCCGCCCTCACCTCTGCCATCACCGACGCCATCCCGCCGGGCACGACCTACGTCCCGGGATCGATCACCGTCGACGGGGCTGCCAAGACCGACGGGGCAGGGGACGACCAGGCCGACTTCGGCAACAACACCGTCACCGCGAGAGTTGGCACCGGAGCCACGGCGACCACAGGCGGCACGATCGCGGCGGGGTCGTCCAGCACCATCACGTTCAAGGTCAAGGTCAACGCGAGCGCAGCCGCCGGCGCGTCCATCGCCAACACGGCGAACGCCACCTACAGCTGGGCCGGTGACAACGTCACCCGCACGTCGACGTCGCAGACCACGACCAACACCGTGCAGACCGAGGGCATCACCCTGGCCAAGTCCGCCGGGACGCCGGTCGACGCCAACGGTTCGGGCCGGCTCGACGCAGGGGACACGGTCGCCTACACGTTCGTCGTCCGCAACACCGGCAGCACCGCCCTGTCCAACGTCGTCGTGAGCGACCCCAAGGTCGGCCCGGTGAGCTGTCCCAGCACCAGCCTTGCCTCGGGTGCGTCGATGACGTGCACCAAGACCTACACGATCACCCAGCCCGACATGGACGCCGGAGCGGTCAACAACACCGCAACCGCCAGCGGGCGACCCGCCGGTGCCGTCGCCGACGTCAGCGCCACCTCGACGGCCACCACCAACCTGGCCCCGACCGGGACGCTGGTCCTCGACAAGTCCCACGGCACGATCACCGACCCCGACGGCAACGGCCTCGACGCGGGCGACCAGGTGCCCTACACCTTCAAGGTCACCAACACCGGCACGGTGACGCTCACCGGCGTGAGCGTCACCGACCCGAAGGTCGGCACCGTCACCTGCCCGACGACGACCCTCGCCCCCGGCGCCAGCACGACGTGCACCGCGAGCTACACCCTCACCCAGCCCGACCTCGACGCCGGGCGCGTGGACAACACGGCCAGCGCCAGCGGCAAGACCCCGCTGGGTGCCACCGCCACCGGCACCGACACCGACACCACGCCGCTGCCGTTCACCGGCACCCTCGACCTCACCAAGGCGGCGAACAAGTCGTCGGTCTCGCAGGTCGGTGAGTCGATCACCTACACGTTCACGGCGACCAACAGCTCGAACCGCACCATGACCGGCGTGCGGATCACCGACCCCAAGGCCGGCCTGT
The DNA here is from genome assembly GCF_013041615.1 of Knoellia koreensis. Lineage (GTDB taxonomy): Bacteria > Actinomycetota > Actinomycetes > Actinomycetales > Dermatophilaceae > Pedococcus > Pedococcus koreensis. Next base: position 212,034 of record NZ_JABEPQ010000005.1, on the reverse strand, counting down.
CGGCCCTCAGCTGCACCCCGGCCCAGCCGGCGACCCTCGCACCGGGCGTCAAGCTCGTCTGCACCGCGACCTACACGGTCACCCAGTCCGACCTCGACGCCGGGGCGGTGACGAACACGGCCACGGCCACCGGCACCCCCGCGAACGGCACTGCCGTCACCTCCGCCCCCAGCACCGCGACGGTCCCCGCGGTTGACGCCGCCGCTATCGACCTCACCAAGACGGCGCTCGGGCTCACCGACGTCGACGGCAACGGGCCCGACCAGGGCGACACCATCACCTTCGGCTTCACGGTCCGCAACACCGGCAACACGACGCTGAACGCGATCACCGTGACCGACCCGATGCTCGGCACGATCACCTGCCCGCAGACCTCGCTGGCCCCCGGGGCCACGATGACCTGCACGTCGGTCACCTACACCGTCACGCAGCCGGACGTCGACGCGGGCGCGGTCAACAACACCGCCACGGCCAAGGCCACCTCGGCGCGTGGCACCGCGGTGCAGGACCCGTCCTCGACGAGCACCTCGCTCGCCCGCACGGCCGTCATCGGCCTGACGAAGTCGGTCGCCAAGGTCAATGACGTCAACGGCAACGGCGTCACCGACCCGGGCGACACGGTCCAGTACTCCTTCACGGCCACCAACACCGGCAACACCACCCTCAGCTCCATCACGGTCAACGACCCCAAGCTGGGTGGCACCGTCACCTGCGCCGCCGGGCCGCTGGCTCCCGGTGCGTCCGTCACCTGTACGCCCGCCCAGACCTACACCGTCACGGCCGCAGACCAGACCGCAGGCAAGGTGACCAACACGGCGACGGCGTCGGCGACCTCGAGCGCCGGCACCGCGTCGTCCAACCAGGCCACCGCGACCGTCACGGTCGCCACCCCGGCCAGCCTCAACGTCACCAAGACGCAGGGCTCGACCAGTACCGTCGACCCCACCACGGGCCGCTTCACCGTGACCTACACGGTCACCGTCACCAACAGCGGCCAGACCCCGACGACCTACGGCGCGCTCACCGACACCCCGCAGTTCGCCAGCACCATCGCCATCGACGGCGTGATCTGGAGCGGACCGGTCAGCGGCTCGAGCTCGACGGCGGGACCCTGGGTGCTCGCTCCCGCGGGCACCGCGATCGGGGGCTCCACGACGCAGACGTATGCCGTGACCGTCACCGCGCACTCGACGACCACGACGGCCGCGACCGCCTGCGGCGGTCCCGGCACCGGCCTGTACAACTCCGTCGCGCTCCCCGCGGGACAGGAGAAGGGGGCCACCACCGACAACGCCGCCTGTGTCGCGCCACCGGCCGCCCCGACCACCTCGATGTCGCTGACCAAGTCGGTCGCCTCCGTCCAGGACGTCAACGGCAACGGCCTCACGGACGCCGGTGACAAGATCACCTACTCGTTCCTCGTCCGCAACACCGGCACGGTCGACCTGACCGCCACCACGGTCTCCGACCCCAAGCTGGCCGGCGCCGGGATCACCATCACCTGTGCCGACCCCGTCCTGTCGCCCGGTGAGACGACCGTGTGCGCGCCGTCCGCGGCATACACGATCACGGCCTCTGACATGGCGGCCGGCACGGTGACCAACACGGCCACGGTGACGGGCACGCCGCCGAACAACCTGCCGAAGCCCACGGCGACGTCGTCGACCAGCACCCCGACCCAGACCGCGTCGATGACCCTGGCCAAGTCGGTGGGGACCGTCAACGACCTCGACGGCAACGGGCGCGACGCGGGCGACACGGTCGTCTACACCTTCCAGGTCACCAACACCGGCAACACGACGCTCGGCAACGTCGTCGTCAACGACGCCCGCCTCGGCCTGTCCGGCTACGCCTGTGGAACCGGCAGCCTCGCGCCCGGCGCCTCGCGCACCTGCACCGCGACGTACACGTTGACCCAGGGCGACATCAACGCCGGCTCCATCACCAACACCGCGAGTGTCGTCGCCACCCCACCCGGCGGCGCCACCCCGGTGAGCGCCACCGGCACCGCGACGCTGACCACGACCGGCACCAACGGCATCGAGCTCACCAAGACCGCCTCCAGCGTCATGGACGCCAACGGCAACGGGGTGGCCGATGCGGGCGATGAGATCGAGTACTCGTTCAGCGTCCGCAACACCGGGACGACGACCCTGACCAACGTCCTCATCGACGACGCCAAGCTGAACCAGGACGACCTACTCTGCACCGCCGGCCCGCTCGCACCCGGGGCAACCGCCACCTGTCGCACCGGTGTCGCCTACATCATCACCCAGGCCGACGTGAACGCCGGCGCCGTCACCAACACCGCGTCGGTGACGGCCACGCCGCCCTACGGCACAGTCCCCACCGACACCGACTCCACCAGCACGAGCATCGACAACCTGGCCTCGATCGACCTGACCAAGACGCCCGGCCAGGTGGTCGACGCCAACGGCTCCGGTCGGGTCGACGCTGGGGACACGATCACCTACACCTTCACGGTGCGCAACACCTCCAACGTCCCGCTGACCGGTGTCGTCATCAACGACACCAAGCTCGGCCTCACGAACTACCAGTGCGGGACCGGCACGGTCGACCCCCTCACGACGATCACGTGCACCAGCCCGGCATACCGCCTGACCCAGGCCGACATCGACGCCGGACGCGTCGACAACACGGCCAGCGTCCGGGGCACCGACCCGAACAACAACACCGTCAGCGACAGCTCCACCGCCTCGGTCACCTTCACCCCGGCCGCGTCGGCTTCCCTCGTCAAGACCGGTGGGGCGGTCAACGACCTCGACGGCAACGGCCCGGACGCCGGCGACACGATCGTCTACACCTTCGCCGTCACCAACACCGGCGCGCAGTCGCTGTCCTCGATCACGGTGAGCGACCCCAAGCTCAACCTGTCGGGTTACCTGTGCAGCGCGGGCCCGCTCGCCCCGGGCGCCACCGTCACCTGTCAGGCGCCCACCCCTTACGTCCTCACCCAGGCCGACGTGGACGCCGGCCGGGTCGACAACACGGCGACGACCACCGCCGTCCCTGCCCTCGGTGGCAGTGTCACGGCCCAGGACGCCGAGACGGTCACCGTCACCCCGCGGTCGTCGCTGACCTTCGACAAGGCGTCGCGCGACGTGGTCGACGTCGACGGCAACGGCCCCGACGCGGGCGACACCGTCTCCTACTCGTTCACCGTCACCAACACCGGCGCGGCCAGCCTGAACAACATCCGGGTGACCGACGCCAAGCTCGGCCTGAACGGGTTCCTGTGCAGCGCAGGGCCGCTCGCTCCGGGCGCAAGCGTCACCTGCACGAGCCCGGCCTACACGATCACCCAGGCCGACGTCGACGCCGGCCAGGTCGTCAACACCGCGACAGCCACCGCCACGCCGAGCACCGGTGGCACCGTCACCGGCAGCGACCGCGAGGTCTCGCCCCTGACGCCGGTCAACTCGATGAGCCTCACCAAGACCGGTGGCGCGGTGAAGGACGTCGACAGCAGCGGCAGCCCCAGCCCCGGCGACACGATCGACTACACCTTCACGGTCACCAACACCGGGTCGGCGACGCTCAGCAACGTCACGGTCACCGACAGCAAGCTGGGCCTGTCGGGGTGGCTGTGCACGGCGGGGCCGCTGGCCCCCGGCGCCACCGCGACCTGCGCCGCGCCTGTCACCTACCGGCTGACCCAGGCCGACATCAACGCCGGCAAGGTCGACAACACCGCGACCGCGACGGCGGTGGCCGCGTCCGGCACGAGCCCGCGCGCCAGCGACTCCGAGACCCGACCGGTCACCCAGGTCGCCGGCATCGACCTCACCAAGACGGCCGGCGCCCCGACCACATCCGGCGGGCGTCTCCCCGGGTCCACCGACGCCGGTGACACCGTCACCTACACCTTCACGGTGCGCAACACCTCCAACGTCACGCTCACCGGCGTCACCATCGACGACCCGAAGCTGAACGTCACCGACCTGACCTGCGGCACCACCACGCTCGAGCCGGGGCAGACCACCACGTGCACCCGCACCTACACGTTGACCCAGGGCGACGTCGACGCGCTGCGCGTCGACAACACCGCCACCGTCACCGGCCAGGACCCGCGCGGTGCCGATGTCACCGACTCGGCGACCGTCTCCACCCCGGTCGCCCCCGCGAGCTCGGTCGACCTGGTCAAGACCGGTGGCACGCCGACCACGGCGGGCGGCACCGACCCCAACCGCACCGACGCGGGCGACACCGTCACCTACACCTTCACGGCCACGAACACTGGCGGCACGTCGCTGTCCACGCTCACGATCACGGACCCGACGCTCGGCCTCACCGACTACTTCTGCGCCGACGGCTCGATCGCGCCCGGGGCGACGGTCTCCTGCACGGCCACCCACTCCCTCACGCAGGGCGACATCGACGCCGGACGGGTCGACAACACCGCCACCGTCAATGGCACCTCACCGACCGGCCCGGTCACCGACACCGCGAGCACGACGGTCACCGTGCCCCAAGCCGGCTCGCTCACAGTCGACAAGCGCGACGCCGGCATCGTCGACAACGACGGCAACGGCGCCGACCAGGGCGACACCATCAGCTACACGTTCACCGTCACCAACACCGGCACGACCACGCTGGCCCCGGTGACGATCACCGACACCAAGCTCGGCCTCACCGACTTCCAGTGCGTCGCCTCGCTCGCGCCGGGTGAGTCGACCACCTGCGCTGCCCCCGCGGCATACGTCCTGACGCAGGGCGACGTGGACAACGGCGTGGTGCACAACGACGTCACGGCAAAGGGCAACGCGGCCACGGGCACCGACCCCACGGCGACCGACGCCAATGACGTCCCGATCACCAACCTGGCCAGCCTCACCCTCGCCAAGGATGCCGGACCGGTCGCCGACACCAACGGCTCCGGGCGCCTCGACGCGGGTGACACCGTGAGCTACACGTTCCGCGTCACCAACACCTCGAACGTCACCCTCACCGGTCTGACGGTCACCGACCCGCTGCTGGCGGGCGCGGGTGTCGGGATCGCTTGTCCCACAACGACTCTCGCGCCGGGGGCATCGACGACCTGCACCTCCGGCGCCTACACCCTCACGCAGGCCGACATCGACCGCGGCCGGGTGGACAACACCGCGACCGCAACCGCGCGCAACCCGCAGGGCGGCACGGTCACCGCAACCGACCCTGCGACGGTGCAGCTCACCCCGGCCAGCTCCGTCCGGCTCACCAAGTCGGCCGGCGCGATCTCCGACGGTGACGGCAACGGACCCGACGCCGGCGACACGATCGCCTACACGTTCACGGTGACCGACACCGGTGCAACCACGGTGACGAACCCGCGCATCGCCGACGCCAAGCTGGGCCTCAATGGCTTCGCCTGTGGCACGACCAGCCTCGCGCCCGGTGCCTCGACCACGTGCACTGCGACCTACACGCTCACCCAGGCCGACGTCGACGCGGGCGCGGCCACCAACACCGCCACCGTCACGGTCGACACCCCCACAGGCACGGCGACCGGCAGCGACGGCACCACGACCACCGTCACCCCGCGAAACTCGATCGTCCTCACCAAGACCGCCGGCAGCATCGTCGACGTCGACGAGGACGGCAGGCCGAGCGAGGGCGACACGGTGGAGTACACCTTCACCGTCCAGAACACCGGCGCCTCGACCCTGAGCGACGTCACCATCGACGACGCCAAGCTGGGCCTCTCCGGCTTCGTCTGCACGCCCGGCCCCCTTGCCCCGGGCGCCTCCACGACGTGCCAGGCCACCAAGGTCTACGCGCTCACCCAGGACGACGTCGACGCCGGCACGGTGGAGAACACCGCGACCGCCTCGGCCACCGCCTCCGCCGGTGCGAACCCCGCCGACACCGACAGCGAGACCCTCACCATCGACCGGGTCACGAGCATCGAGATCGACAAGACGTCCGGCACGCCGACGACGGCTGGCGGTCGCCTGCCGGGCGTCACCGACGCCGGTGACACGATCACCTACTCGTTCACGGTCACCAACACCGCCAACACCCGGCTCACCGGTGTGGCGGTGAGCGACCCGATGCTCGCCTCGGCCGGCGTCGCGATCACCTGCCCGTCGACCAGCCTCGCGCCGAACGCCTCGATGACCTGCACCTCGGCGCCCTACTCCCTGACCCAGGACGACATCGACACCGGACGCGTCACCAACACCGCGAGCGTCGATGGCACGAGCCCGACCGGTCCGGTCACCGACAGCGCCGTGGAGACCCGGGTCCTCGCCCCGACGAGCACGCTGTCGCTGGACAAGGCGGCCGGCCCGGTCGCCGACGTCGACGGCAACGGCCCGGATGCAGGCGACACGGTCACCTTCACCTTCACGGTCACCAACACCGGTGCCACGACGGTCGACACGGTCACGGTCACCGATGAGCGCATCAACGTGACGGGTATGCCGTGTGGTGCCGGCCCGTTGGCGCCGGGCGCCTCGCGCTCCTGCACCTCACCTGCCTACGTCCTGACCCAGGCCGACGTGGACGCCGGCGGCTTCCGCAACGTCGCGACCGTCTCGGCCGTGCCGCCGGGTGGTGGCACGCCCGTGACCGCAACGGACGACGCCGTCGTCACCGTCGGTTCGTCGCCGGCCGTTGCGGTGTCGAAGACCGCTGGTGCTCCGACGGTGGCGGCCGGCCGACTCGACACTGTCACGGATGCCGGTGACACGGTCGAGTTCACGATCACCGTCACCAACACCGGCAACGTCACGCTCAGCCCGGTGCGGGTGACCGACGAGCTGGTCGGCTGGTCGGGTCGCGTCTGTGGCGGCGACGACTCACTCGCCCCCGGCGAGAGCACCACGTGCACGGTCACCCACACCGTCACCCAGGCCGAGATCGATGCGGGCTCGGTGACCAACGCGGCGAGTGCTGTCGGCGCGACGCCCACCGGGACCTCGGTCACGGCCTCCGACGACGTCACCGTCCCGCTGGCCCCGACCAACGCCATCAGCTTCACCAAGAACTCCTCGGGTGTGCGTGACCTCGACGGCAACGGCCCGGACGCCGGCGACACGATCGACTACACGTTCACGGTCACGAACGACGGCTCCACGACGTTGGCGCCAGTGACCATCGACGACCCGATGCTCGGTCTCGACGACTTCAGCTGCGCCCCGTCGCTCGCACCGGGTGCCACGCTCACGTGTGAGGCCCCTGCGCCCTACGTGCTGACCCAGGCCGACGTCGACGCGGGTGCGGTGACCAACGCCGCCACCGCAACCGGTGACGCGCCGACCGGCACCGACCCCACTGACGACGCGGCGACCACGACCGCGCTCACCAACGTCGCGGCGCTGCGCCTGGTGAAGACAGCGGGTACCCCGACGGTCGCTGGTGGGGACCTGCCGACGGTCACCGACGCGGGTGACACAGTGACCTACAGCTTCACCGTCACCAACGACTCCAACCTCACCCTGACCGGGGTCGAGGTCGCCGACCCCATGCTGGGCGACGTGACCTGCGACGCGGCGACGCTCGCGCCACGCGCCTCCACCACCTGCACGGCAGCTCCGCACGTGCTGACCCAGGCAGAGATCGACGCCGGTCGCGTCGCCAACACCGCCACGGCCAGTGCGACCCAGCCCGACGGCACCGGTGTCAGCGACGCCGACACCGCGACCGTGACCATCGACGGCAGCAACTCCGTCGACCTGCGCAAGACTGCCGGCGAGCCCACCGTGGCGGCGGGAAGCGACCCGCAGCGCACCGATGCCGGCGACTCGATCACCTACGCCTTCGCGGTGACTAACACCGGCAACCAGACCCTGAGCACCGTCACCGTCGCCGACGCGCGGCTCGGTGTCACCGGGCTGGCGTGCGCACCGACCCTTGCGCCCGGTGACACGGCCACGTGCACCGCGACCTACACGCTGACCCAGGCCGACCTCGACGCCGGGGTCGTGCGCAACACCGCGACCGCGACGGCCACTCCCCCCGGCGGCGCCACGCCGGTCACCGACGATGCGACGGCGACCTCGACGCTCCCCACCAGCCCCGGCATCGCCATCGACAAGGTGGCCGGAGAGCCGACCGTGTCCGGTGGACGTCTCGGCACGACGACCGACGCCGGCGACACCATCACCTACACCCTCACCGTCACCAACACGGGCACCGTCACGCTGCGGGACGTCGAGATCACCGACGAGAAGCTCGGCCTGGCTGGTGTGCCCTGTTCGGGCGCGAGCACGCTCGCGCCCGGGGCGTCGGCCACCTGCACCTTCACCTACACCCTCGCCCAGCCGGACATCGACGCCGGCGGCGTGACCAACATCGCCAGCGTGACCGGTACCCCGCCGAGTGATGCGGCCGTCACCGCCAGTGACAGCGCGCGCGTCGACATCCCGGCCAGCAACTCGCTCACCCTGACCAAGTCGGGTTCGGCGGTGCGCGACCTCGACGGCAACGGCGCCGACGCCGGCGACACGATCGTCTACACCTTCACGGTCACCAACACCGGCTCCACCGTCCTGGCTCCGGTGACGATCGACGACACCAAGCTCGGGCTCGACGACTTCCTCTGTGTCGCGTCCCTGGCGCCCGGTGCAAGCGTCACCTGCCCGGCCCCCAGCCCGTACGTGCTGACCCAGGCCGACGTCGACGCCGGAGCGGTCGACAACACGGCGACCGTGTCCGGTGGCGCGCCGAACGGGCCCGACGCCACCGCGACCGACGACGAAACCGTGGACGTCGACAACGTCGCCGTGCTCACGCTCACCAAGACCGCGGGCGCGCCGACGACGGCGGGTGGCCGGCTCGGCGACGTCACTGACGCCGGCGACACGATCACCTACTCGTTCGTCGTGACGAACAGCTCCAACCTCACCATCGACGACATCGCCGTGAACGACCCGCTGCTCGGCGCCGTGACCTGCACCCAGCAGAGCCTCGCTCCCGGCGAGTCGACGACCTGCACGGCAGCTCCCCACGTCCTGACCCAGCGCGACATCGACGCTGGCAGCGTGAGCAACACGGCCACCGTGCGCGGCACCGACCCGGCCGGTGGCGCCGTCACCGACACCGACTCGGCGCTCGTGGTCATCGACCCGGCCAGTGCCCTCACCATCGACAAGACCGCCTCGGCCATCGACGACCGCGACGGCAACGGCCCGGACGCCGGTGACCGGATCACCTACAGCTTCACCGTGACCAACACCGGCAACACCACCCTGTCGATCGTCACGGTGAGCGACCCGACCCTGAAGCTGACCAACCTGCAGTGCGAGGCCGTCCTGTCCCCGGGCGAGTCGGTCACCTGCACCGCGCCGCACGACATCACCCAGGCCGAGGTCGACCGCGGCAGCATCACCAACACCGCCACCGCGACCGCCAACCCGCCGAACCCCGACGACCCACAGGTCAGCGCGACCGACACAGTCACCACGGCCGTCCCGGGCCGGCCCGCCGTCACCATCGAGAAGACGGCCTCGGTGCCGACCCTGACCGGTGGCCGGCTCTCGACCGTCACCGACGCGGGCGACACCGTCACCTACACGATCACCGTGGAGAACACCGGCACCGTCACGCTCGACCCGGTGCTGATCACCGACGCCAAGCTCGGTGTGGCTGACGTCGCCTGCGACGGCCAGAGCCGCCTCGCGCCCGGAGCAAGCGCGACGTGCAGCTTCCGCTACGTCCTCACCCAGGGCGACATCGACGCCGGTGGCGTGGACAACACTGCCTCCGTCGAGGGGGCGGGTCCGGACGGCACCGTCGTCGACTACGAGGACGTCGCCCGCGTCGACCTGCCGGCCACCAACGCGGTGACCCTGTCCAAGAGCGCCTCGGCCGTCGTCGACAACGACGGCAACGGCCCGGACGCCGGCGACACGATCACGTACACGTTCACCGTCACCAACACCGGCGCCACCACCTTGGCCCCGGTCACTATCAGCGACAGCCGCCTCGGCGGCACCTTCGAGTGCGTCGCCACGCTCGCGCCGGGCGACTCCGCGATCTGTGCCGGCCCCGCGGCATACGTCCTCACCCAGGCCGACGTCGACTCCGGTGCGGTGACCAACACGGCGACCGCCACCGGCGACGCCCCCGTGGGCGCCGACCCGACGGCCACCTCGAGCGCGACGGTCGATGTCGACAACGTCGCGGTCCTCGTCCTCGACAAGCAGGCGGGTGCACCCACCGCCGACCAGGGCAGGCTCGACACGGTGACCGACGCCGGTGACACGATCACCTACCGGTTCACCGTCACCAACGAGTCCAACCTCACCCTCACCGGGCTGCGCCTCAGCGACCCGCTGCTGGGCGACATCACCTGCGCGGACACCACGCTGGAGGCCCGGGCGACGACGACCTGCACGGCTACGCCGTACGTCCTCACGCAGACCGACATCGACCGTGGCCGCGTCGACAACCTTGCCACGGCCACGGCCCAGGACCCGTCGGGTGACGATGTGGGCGCGACGGACACCGTGTCGGCGCCGCTCACGGCGCGCAACGGCGTCGAGCTCACCAAGACCGCCGGCCAGCCGACTGTCGACGGTGGCATGCTCCCGACGACGACCGACGCCGGTGACACCATCACCTACACGTTCACGGTCAGGAACACCGGTTCCCAGACGCTGTCGCCCGTCACCATCGACGACGACAAGCTGGGCCTGACGGACTTCGCGTGCGCCGCGTCGCTGGCTCCCGGCGATACCGCCGAGTGCACCGCGACGCTCACCCTCGACCAGGCCGACATCGACCGCGGCTCGGTGACCAACACGGCAACCACGACGGGCACGACTCCGGCAGGCGACACGGTCGCCGCGACCGACACGATCACCACGCCGGTCGACGGGGCCGCTGCCCTGGAGTTCACGAAGTCGGCGTCGACGATCGTCGACAACGACGGCAACGGCGCCGACGCGGGCGACACGATGACCTTCACCTTCACGGTGCGCAACACCGGTGCCCGCACCCTGGGCCCGATCACCGTCGACGACGCCAAGCTCGACCTCGGCGACTTCCCGTGCATCACCACTCTCGCCCCCGGCGACACCGCCAGCTGTGAGGCGCCCACCTACGTCCTCACCCAGGACGACGTCGACGCCGGTGTCGTGGCCAACTCTGCGACGGTGACCGCAGCGGTCGCCGGCGGTGACCCGGTCGAGGACGCCTCCTCCACCAGGACCCCACTCGACAACCTCGCGACGATGACCCTCGACAAGGTCGCGGGTGTGGTGGCCGACTCCAACGGCAGCGGTCGCCAGGACGCGGACGACACGGTCACCTACACCTTCACGGTCGCCAACACCTCCAACCTGACCCTCACCGGGGTGGCAGTGACCGACCCCATGCTGGGCGCCGTCACCTGCCCGTCGACCACGCTGGCGGCTCGGGCCACGATGACGTGCACGGCCGCGCCGCACGTCCTCACCCAGGACGACATCGACCGCGGGCGCGTCGACAACACGGCCACCCTCACGGCTACGTCGCCGCAGGGCCCCGTCATCCCGGTGGACGCCACCGAGGCCGTCGAGCTCGACCCGGTCAGCTCGATGACGTTCGTGAAGAACGCCGGTGCGCTCGTCGACCTCGACGGCAACGGTCCGGACGAGGGTGACACGATCAGCTACTCGTTCACCGTCGCCAACACCGGTGCGACCACACTCGACCCGGTCACCGTGAGTGACCCACTGCTCGAGCTGACGGGTATGCCGTGTGGCAGCGCCCCGCTCGCACCCGGCCAGTCGCGCACGTGCCCGGCTCCGGAGCCGTACGTGCTCACCCAGGCCGACGTCGACCGGGGTTCGGTGACCAACACCGCCACCGGCACGGGCACGCCGCCCGCGGGCGCCGACCCGGTGAGCGCGGGCGACGACGAGACCGTGACCTTCGAGCCTCGGTCGGCGCTGACACTGACCAAGAACGACTCGGCGGTGCGCGACCCCGACGCCAACGGCGCCGACGCCGGCGACGAGATCGACTACTCCTTCACCGTCACCAACACCGGGGCCACGACCCTCGCGCCGGTCACCATCGACGACCCGCTGCTGGCCCTCGACAACTTTGTCTGCGTGGCCAGCCTCGCGCCCGGCGACACGGCCACGTGCCCGGCGCCCGCGGCATACACGCTCACACAGGACGACGTCGACGCTGGGTTCGTGCGCAACGTCGCGACGGCGACCGGCGACTCCCCGCAGGGCGTCGACCCGGAGGCCACCGACGACGTCACCACCGACCTCGACAACGTCGCCACTCTGGTGCTCACCAAGACTGCCGCTGCGCCGACCACGGCCGGGGGCCGACTGCCCGACGCCACCGACGCGGGCGACACGGTGACCTACACGTTCACGGTGGAGAACACCTCCAACCTGACCGTTCAGGGCATCGCTGTCACCGACCCCAAGCTGTCCGGCGTCACCTGTGAGGCGACGACGCTCGCACCGCGCACCAGCACGACGTGCACCGCGGCGCCCTATGTCCTCACCCAGGCCGACATCGACACGCTGCGGGTCGACAACACCGCGACGGTCGCCGGCACCACCACCCAGGGTGAGCCGGTCAGCGACGACTCGACCGAGGTCGTGACCATCGAGCCGGCCGACTCGGTCGCACTGGAGAAGACGGCCGGACCGGTCGTCGACGGCGACCGGAACGGTCCCGACGCCGGCGACACGATCACGTACACCTTCACGGTGACCAACACGGGCAGCCGCACGCTGGCCCCGGTGACGGTCGACGACCCGCGGATCGGCGCCGAGGACATCCAGTGCGCGGCCACGCTGGCGGCCGGGGAGTCGGTGGAGTGCACCGCGACCTACACCCTGACCCAGGCCGACATCGACGCCGCCACTGTGACCAACACGGCCACCGCCACCGGCACACCGCCGAGCGGTGGACCGGTCGACAGCAGCGGTTCGGAGACGTCGACCTTCACGCCCGTCAACGCGATCACCATCACCAAGAACGCCTCGGCCGTCGTCGACCTCGACCGCAACGGGCCCGACGCCGGTGACGAGATCCGCTACAGCTTCGTGGTGCAGAACACCGGCGCCCAGACGTTGTCGCCGGTCACCATCGACGACGCCAAGCTCGAGCTGGCCGGGTTCGTGTGCGCGCCGACGTTGGCCCCTGGTGAGACGGCCACGTGCGAGGCTCCCGAGGCCTACGTCCTCACCCAGGACGACGTCGACGACGGTGTCGTCACCAACACGGCCAGGGTCACCGGCGGCGCGCCCACCGGCCCGGCTGTCACGGACACCGACGGCACCACCACGGACCTCGACAACGTCGCCGCCGTGGTGCTGGAGAAGACCGCCGGTCCGGTGGTCGACGCCAACGACTCGGGCCGCCAGGACGTCGGTGACACCGTCACCTACGAGTTCACCGTGACGAACAGCTCCAACCTCACGTTGCGCCAGCTCGCGGTCAGCGACCCGCTGCTCGCCGCTGCCGGCATCTCCGTCGACTGCCCGCAGACGTCGCTGGCGCCCGGCGCGTCGATGACCTGCACCGCCGAGCCCTACGTCCTGACCCAGCCCGACATCGACCGCGGCCGGGTGGACAACCGCGCGACAGTCACCGGTGTCGACCCGGCGGGCTCCGGGGTGGAGTTCAGCGACACCGAGTCGGTCGTGCTCGATGCGGCCAGCTCGCTCACCGTCACCAAGACCGCCGGTGACGTGGTCGACGCCAACAGCTCGGGCCGGGTCGACGAGGGTGACACCATCACCTACACGTTCCTGGTCGAGAACACCGGTGTGACGACCCTCGACCCGGTCACCGTCACCGACGCGAAGCTGGGCCTGAGAGGTATGCCGTGTGGCGACGGCCCGCTCGCCCCCGGCGCGTCGCGGACGTGCACGGCCCCGGCATACGTCCTCACCCAGGACGACGCCGACGCGGGCGCGGTCACCAACTCGGCCACCGCGAGCGGTCATCCTGTCGGTGGCGGGTCACCGGTCACGTCGGAGCCCTCGTCGGTGACGACGCCACTCGGCGCCACGAGCTCGATCGCGCTGGTCAAGACCGCCGGGTCGCTGCAGGACGTCGACGGCGATGGCCGACCGTCCGTCGGTGACCGGATCGGTTACACCTTCGCCGTCACCAACACCGGGGCCACCACGATAGGGCGGGTCACCGTCAGCGACACCATGCTGGGCCTGGACGACTTCGTCTGCTCCGACGCCCCGCTCGCGCCCGGCGCCTCGGTGACGTGTGCGGCACCCCGCGACCACGTCCTCACCGTCGGCGACATCGACGCAGGGTCGGTCGACAACACCGCCACCGCCACCGGCACCCCAGTGCGCCCGGACGGCACGACGGGCACGCCGGTCACCGCCACCGACGACGAGACCGTCGAGCTCGACCGCGTCTCCGGTGTCACCCTGGTCAAGGAGGCCGGCGACCTCGTCGACGCCAACGGGTCCGGGCGGCCCGATGCCGGCGACACCCTCGCCTACACGTTCACCATCACGAACACCTCCAACGGCACCCTCACCGCTGTGCGGCTGACTGACGCCAAGCTCGGCGTCACGGACGCACCGTGCGGTGCGGCGACCCTGGCGCCGGGTGCGCGGACGACCTGCACGGTGACCTACGTGCTGACCCAGGCCGACGTCGACGCCGGCCAGGTCGTCAACACCGCCACCGTGGCGGCCACCGACTCGGCGGGCCTGCCCGTCGACGCCACCGACACGGTGACGACCCCGGTCACCCACGTCGCCGCGCTCGAGCTCGTCAAGGCCGGCGTGCTGCGCGACGGTGACGGCGACGGGCTCGCCGACGTGGGCGAGACGGTGGACTACGAGTTCACGGTCACCAACACCGGCACGGTCACCGTCTCCGGTCTGCGGGTCACCGACCCGAAGCTCGGCGACGTCACCTGCCCCGTCACGGCGCTCGCGCCGGGGGCCTCCGCGACCTGCACGGCCGGCGCCTACACCGTGACGCAGGCGGACGTCGACGCCGGGTCGGTGCAGAACAACGCCACGGCCAGCGGCACGCCCGCGGGTGGCGGCGAGACGGTGTCCGGGACGAGCTCGACCAGCACGCCCACGGACACCCGCACCGGCATGCAGCTGACCAAGACCGCGACACTGCTCGAGAGCGACGGTGACGGCGTCGCCGACGCCGGCGAGTCGGTGCGCTACGAGTTTGCGGTGACCAACACCGGCACCACCAGCCTCGTCGACATCCGTATCACCGACCGCATGGTCGGGCTCGACGCCGCCCTGTGCGACGCCGGCCCGCTGGCCCCGGGCGACACCGTCGAGTGCACCGAGCTCACCCGCGTGCACCAGGTGACCGCCAGTGAGACCACGGGTGATGCGTTGCGCAACGTCGCCACCGCCACGGCCGAGCTGGTGGGCGGTGGTGGCGCCATCGACGACGCCGCTGCCGTCGAGACCCCCACCGCGCCGACCCCGCCGCCTCCGGCGCCCCGGCCCCCGACCCCGCACGAGCCGCTCGCGTTCACGGGCAGCAACATCCTGGTGATGCTCGGCCTCGCCTTGGCCCTGCTCGCCCTCGGCATCCTCCTGCTCGGTGCCCGCCGCGGGCTCGCGCCGGTGGTCGGCCGTGGCCGCCACCGGGCGCCCGACCGTCGCCCCTGACCCGACCCTGAGAGAATCGACCGAAACCGACCCCGAGGAGACAGCCCCACCCATGCGTCTGCGCACCACCGTCCTGACCGCAGGCTGCGCCGCCTCCCTGCTCGCGCTCGGCGCGTGCTCTGGCGACGGCCGCACCGACGACCCGACCGTGACGACTGGGCCCTCCACCGTCACCGCGGCACCGAGGACGAGTCAGCCGGCCGGCGCGATCGCCGCGCTGAGCAAGGTGTCGTGTGAGTTCACCGACGGGGCGTGGTCGTTCAAGGCCACCCTGAAGAACCCCGACAAGGAACGCACCACCTTCACCGTCATGGTGGCCGTGGCCAAGACCGAGGGCGGCACCGTCGTGGGTTCCAAGACCTTCACCGAGACCCTCGACCCCGGCCAGAGCAAGGAGCTCGCGGCGGCGAAGTTCGTCAAGGGCAAGGAGAAGGGGAACACCTGCGTGCCCAGCGCGACGAAGGCACCGGCGAAGTCCTGACCTGCCGTTCCTCTTGTCCCACCGGGGCATTCGGAGCATCGTGGGGCCATGAACCGTCCCAGTGACGCCTCGGGGCCCACGTCTCCCGACGGCATACGCAACGTGGTCCTGGTGGGGGCGAGCGGCGCCGGCAAGACGGCGGTGTTCGATGGTCTGGTGGCGGCTCGGATTCCGGGCCGCCGCTCTCGTGAGGGGACCGATCCGACTCTCGCGCTCGCCGCCGCGACCCTGCCGGGGGACGTGACGATCACGGTCCTCGACACCCCCGGTCACCCCGACTTCGTGGGCGAGGTGCGGGCCGGGTTGCGTGCCGCGGACGCGGCGGTCTTCGTCGTGTCGGCCGCCGATGGTGTCGACGAGGCGTCGCGGATGCTGTGGCGCGAGTGCGCGGTCGTGGGTATGCCGCGTGCGGTCGTCGTGACCAAGCTCGAGCAGGCGCGGGCGGACTTCGACGCCACCGTGGACGCGTGCCAGCGGGCCTTCGGCGACGCGCAGCCGTTGGCCCTGCCGCTCGTGTCCGCGGACGGGCGGGTGACCGGGTTGCTCAACCTGTTGCGGCGCACCGTGACCGAGCACGCGGACGGCGCGGCCACCGACCGCGAGCCCACGGCCGATGAGGGCGAGCTCATCGACGCCCAGCGCGGCGAGCTGCTCGAGTCGGTGATCGAGGAGTCCGAGGACGAGGGGCTGCTGGAGCGCTACCTCGGTGGCGAGGAGGTCGACGTCGACGCGGTGTCGGAGGACCTGCGGCTGGCCATCGCGACCGGGCGGTTCTTCCCGATCATCCCCACCCATGCCGAGAGCGGTGCCGGCATCCCGGAGCTGATCGAGCTGTGCGAGAAGGGATTTCCGTCTCCGTCGGCCTCGGCGCTGCCCACCGTCTTCACCCCTGCGGGTGGTTCCTTCGGCGACGTCACGTGCGACCCGGACGGCCCGCTCGTGGCCGAGGTGGTCCGCACGACGACCGACCCGTTCGTGGGTCGCCAGTCGCTGGTGCGGGTCTTCTCGGGAACGCTGCGACCCGACGAGCCGGTGCACATCTCCGGGCACCTCCAGCACTTCGCCGACCACCTCGTCGAGGAGCATGCCGACCACGACAGCGACGACGAGCGGGTCGGACCGCTGTCGGCACCGCTGGGTGACGACACGTCGCCGGTGGGCCAGGGCATCGCCGGATCGGTCGTCATCGTGTCCAAGCTCGCCGGGGCGGAGACGTCAGACACGTTGTCCCGCAGGGAAAAGCCCGCGCTCGTGGAGCCGTGGGTGCTGCCGGTGCCGTTGCTGCCGGTGGCGATCCACGCCGTGTCCAAGGGCGACGAGGACAAGCTCGCGACGGCCTTGCAGCGGCTGGTGGCCGAGGACGTCACGATGCGACTCGAGCACAACGCGGAGACCCACCAGCTGGTCATCTGGGCCATGGGGCCGGCCCACGTCGACCACCTCATCGCCGCGCTCGACTCGCGCTACCACGTGGCGGTCGAGGTCGAGCCGGTGCGCACCTCGCTGCGCGAGACGTTCGTGCGCCCGACCAAGATCCAGGGCCGGCTCGTCAAGCAGTCTGGCGGGCACGGGCAGTATGCCGTGTGCCACCTCGAGATCGAGCCGCTCGAGCGGGGTGCCGGGGTGGAGTTCGTCGACAAGGTGGTCGGCGGTGCGGTGCCGCGGCAGTTCATCCCGTCGGTCGAGAAGGGTGCGCGGTCCCAGCTGGAGAAGGGGGTGCTGGCCGGCTATCCCGTCGTCGACGTGCGAATCACGTTGGTGGACGGGAAGGCCCACTCGGTCGACAGCTCCGACATGGCCTTCCAGACGGCGGCGGGGATGGCGCTGAGGGAGGCCGCCAACGACTCGACCGTCTCGATGCTCGAACCCGTCGACGAGGTGCACATCGAGGTCGGCGACGACGCGGTCGGCGCGGTCCTGGCCGACCTGCGGGGGCGCCGCGGGCAGGTGCACGGCACCGAGCCGGCCGAGGTGGAGGGACGCACCGTCGTGCATGCCGAGGTGCCGGCGCACGAGCTGTCGCGCTACCCGATCGACCTGCGGTCGGTGTCCCACGGCACCGGTACCTTCACCCGCGCCTTCCGCCGGTACGACTACATGCCGCCCGCGCTGGCCCGTCAGGTCACCGGCACCTCCTCCTGACCTCAGCCCCCGCTGCGCTCTGGCGCGATCTGGATGGGTGTCCAGGTGCTCGGATTCCCGAGCGTTCGGGCACCCAAAGCCGAACCGGGAGGGTCAGTGGGGTGGCCTGATCTCGCCGGATCCCCGTCGCACCAGCTCGAGGTCGATGTCGACGGCGCGCGGCGGCGAGGTGTCGCCGTCCAGCCGCGCGAAGAGCCGGCTCACGACCTCAGCGCCGATGGCGTCGACGTCCTGGCGCACGACGGTGAGGGGCGGGTCGAGCACGTCGGCCAGGGCAAAGTCGTCGAACCCGACGAGGGCCGTGGCGTGGGCGACGCCCCGCTCGCGCAGGGTCCGGACTGCACCCTCGGCCACGGCGTTGCGGGCCGCGAAGATCGCGGTCGGAGGATCGGTCGAGTCGAGCAGGCCGTGCACGGCACGCGCGGCGTCCGCCGCCGACCGCAACCCGGTCACGACCAGTCCCGGCTCGAGCGCGACCTCGCGCGCGGCCAGCGCACGCTCGTACCCGGCATACCTGGCCGCTGCGGTCTCGATCCGCAGGTCGTCCCCCAGGAAGGCGACCCGGCGATGACCGTGGTCGAGCAGGTGGGTCGTCGCCAGCGCACCGCCGCGCGCACCGTCGACGGCGACCGAGTCGACCGAGATGCCCTGGGGGTGCCGGTCGACGCAGACCGTCACCAGGCCGGCGTCGAGGTCGGGTTGCAGGTAGGCCTGTGACGCGGTCGCCGGCATGAGGACGAGCCCGTCGACGCGGCGCCGCACCAGCCCCTCCACGATCTGCCGCTCCCGGGCCGGGTCCTCGTCGAGGCTCGAGGCGACGACGGCGATGTCGCGTTCGTGCGCAGCCACCTCGATCGCGCGCAGGACGCTGGCGGAGTAGGCGTTGCTGAGGTCCTGGAGGAGGGCGGCGACCGTGCCCGTGCGCTGCTCCGTGCGACGCAGGGTGCTCGCGCCGAGGTGGTGCCGGTAGCCGAGGGTCGCCACCGCCGTGCGCACCCGCTGCGCGACGTCGGGGGAGACCGACGGCTCCTGGTTGACGACGCGCGACACGGTCTTGACGCTCACCCCGGCGAGCGCCGCGACGTCGCGCATGGTGGCGCGGGGCGCTGGTCGCATCGGCGTCGATGTCACGGTCACGACTCGCTCGGTGTGGGTGGGTTGACTTGACGGGCGTCCTGACTAAAACTCGCCCTGACAACGTTGTCAAGCATGGACGGTGCGGCCGGTGGGCGGCGCCCTGGACCCTCGACGAGGAGGCTGCGTGAGCGACAACGGGACGATCCTGGAGATGAACGGGATCAGCAAGACGTTCCCCGGCGTCAAGGCCCTCTCCGACGTCACCCTCGCAGTCCGACGCGGTGACGTGCACGCCATCTGCGGCGAGAACGGCGCCGGCAAGTCGACCCTGATGAAGGTGCTGTCCGGGGTCCACCCGCACGGCAGCTACGAGGGGGAGATCCTCTTCGAGGGCGCCCCGGTGGAGTTCCGCAGCATCCGTGACTCCGAGCACGCCGGCATCGTGATCATCCACCAGGAGCTCGCGCTCATCCCGGAGCTGTCGATCGCGGAGAACATCTTCCTCGGCAACGAGGAGACCCGGCGCGGCGCCATCGACTGGGTAGCGACCAACAACCGCGCGCGGGAGCTGCTCGCCCGGGTCGGCCTCAGCGAGGAGCCCGAGACGCCGATCAAGAATATCGGGGTCGGCAAGCAGCAGCTGGTCGAGATCGCCAAGGCGCTGAGCAAGCAGGTCAAGCTGCTCATCCTCGACGAGCCGACCGCCGCGCTCAACGAGGAGGACTCGCGCCACCTGCTCGGTCTGATCCGCGGGCTCCAGGCCCGTGGCATCACCTGCATCATGATCAGCCACAAGCTCAACGAGATCGAGGAGATCGCCGACGCGATCACCATCATCCGTGACGGCAAGACGGTCGAGACGCTCGACGCGCGGCAGGGCCCCGTCGACGAGGACCGCATCATCCGCGGCATGGTCGGGCGGTCCCTGGAGTCCCGCTTCCCCGACCACACCCCGAACATCGGCGAGACCTTCTTCGAGGTCCACGACTGGACCGTCGCCCACCCCGACGTCCCCGAGCGGCTCGTCGCCAAGGGGTCGGACTTCTTCGTGCGCCGCGGCGAGATCGTGGGCTTCGCCGGCCTCATGGGCTCGGGTCGCACCGAGCTCATGCGCTCCCTCTTCGGCCACAGCTACGGCACGTTCCTCAAAGGTCGAATGGTGTTGAACGGCAAGGAGGCCCGGCTCCGCTCGGTGCCCGCCGCGATCGACGCCGGCATCGCCTACGTCACCGAGGACCGAAAGGTGCTCGGGCTCAACCTGCTCGACGACATCAAGACCACGACCGTGTCGGCCAAGCTCAAGAAGATCGCGAACCGCTTCGTCATCAACGAGCGGTCCGAGCGCCAGTCGGCCGAGGAGTACCGCAAGGCGCTGCGCACCAAGGCGCCGTCGATCGACTACGGCGTGGCCAAGCTGTCGGGTGGCAACCAGCAGAAGGTCGTGCTGAGCAAGTGGCTCTTCACCGACCCCGACCTGCTCATCCTCGACGAGCCGACCCGCGGCATCGACGTGGGGGCCAAGTTCGAGATCTACGGCATCATCCAGCGGCTCGCCGACGAGGGGAAGGGCGTCATCGTCGTCTCCTCCGAGCTGCCGGAGCTGCTCGGCATCTCCGACCGCATCTACACGATCTCCGAGGGGCGGATCACCGGCGTCCTCGACAAGGGGGAGGCCGACCAGGAGACGCTGATGCGGCTGATGACCGCGACCAGCATGAAGTCCCGCGCCGCTGAGCGCGCCGAGGCGGCACAGGTGGCCGCCGACACCCCTGACACCACCGCCACCGACGGCCACGCCGAGGCCACCGCTCCCGAGGAGAGTGCATGGACAAGCTGAAGCAGATCTTCGGCGGAGACACCCGCCAGCTGGGCATGATCTTCGCGCTGGTGGCGCTGATCCTGTTCTTCCAGTGGAGGACCGGCGGCCTCACGCTCAAGCCCGAGAACGTCATCAACATCTTCCAGGGCAACAGCTACATCCTGGTGATGGCCATCGGCATGGTGCTCGTCATCATCGCCGGTCACATCGACCTGTCCGTGGGCTCCGTGGCCGCGTTCGTCGGCATCAGCGTCGCCATCGCGATGCGCGACTGGGGCCTGCCGTGGTGGGGCGGCATCCTGTTCGGGCTGGCCATCGGCGCGCTGGTCGGCGCGTGGCAGGGCTTCTGGGTCGCGGTCGTGGGCATCCCGGCCTTCATCGTCACCCTCGCCGGGATGCTCATCTTCCGTGGAGCCAACCAGGCCGTCGGCAAGTCGCTCACCGTCCCGGTGGGCAAGGACTTCCAGGTCATCGGTGCCGGCTACCTGCCGGAGGTCGGACCCAACACCGGCTACAACAACCTCACCCTGCTCCTGGGCCTCCTGCTCTGCGCGGCGATCATCGGCGGGACGCTGCGCACGCGGCGCAACCAGTCCAAGATCGGTGCCCACCTCGAGGCGGGCTGGATCGTCGCCGTCCGCATCGGCCTCATCTGTGTCGCGATCATGGCCGCGGCGATGCTGATGGCCTCGGGTCGAAAGGGCACCTCGTTGCCGGTGTCGGCGATCATCCTCGGTGTCCTGACGCTGGTCTACGGGTTCGTCGCGACGCGCACGATCATCGGTCGCCACGTGTATGCCGTGGGCGGCAACCGGCAGGCCGCGGAGCTCTCCGGGGTGCGCAGCCGCCGGATCAACTTCTTCGTCATGATGAACATGTCGGTGCTCGCGGCGCTCGGCGGCATGATGTTCGTGGCCCGCTCCAACGCCTCCGGCCCGTTCGACGGTGTCGGCTGGGAGCTCGACGTGATCGCGGCCGTGTTCATCGGCGGCGCCGCCGTCAGCGGCGGTGTCGGCACCGTGGTCGGGTCCGTGATCGGTGGTCTCGTGATGGCGGTGCTCAACAACGGGCTCCAGCTGCTCGGCGTGGGCGCCGACCAGACCCAGATCTACAAGGGCCTGGTCCTGCTCATCGCCGTCGCCTTCGACGTCTACAACAAGAGCCAGGGCCGACGCTCGATCATCGGCATGTTGATGAAGAACTCCGGCGGCGGTGGTCGTGCCGCAGCCGGTGACACCGAGGGCGTCAAACAGCAGGCCTGACCCCCCGTCCAGGGTCAGGGCCGGCCGGTCCCTGGCCGTCTGTTCCACCAGCGGTACCCCCAACCCAGCAGAACAAGAAGAGGAACCCACATGAGAGTTGTGACCAAGACGATGGCCGTGGCGGCCGTCGCCGCGCTCGCGCTGGCCGGCTGCGGTCGGTCCGACGACGGCGGCTCCGGCGGTGGCTCGGGCAGCGGCAGTGGGGACAAGTTCCCCGCCGACTCGCTCATCGGCGTCTCGCTGCCGCAGAAGACGTCGGAGAACTGGGTCCTCGCCGAGAACCTGTTCAACACCGACCTCAAGGCCGCTGGCTTCAAGCCCGACGTGCAGTTCGCCAACGGCGGCGTCGGCGAGCAGCAGAACCAGATCCAGTCGATGGTCACCAAGGGCGCCAAGGTGATCGTGGTCGGCGCGATCGACGGTTCGCAGCTGGGCACCCAGCTCAAGGCGGCCAAGGACTCCGGTGCGGTCGTCATCGCATACGACCGGTTGCTGCTCAACACCGACGCGGTCGACTACTACGTGGCCTACGACAACTTCAAGGTCGGTGTCCTCCAGGGCAACGCGCTGCTCGAGGGCATGGCCAAGAAGAAGCCCAACGGCCCCTACAACATCGAGCTGTTCGCCGGGTCGCCCGACGACGCCAACGCCAAGGTCTTCTTCGACGGTGCCATGAGCGTCCTCAAGCCCAAGATCGACGACGGCACCCTCAAGGTGGTCTCCAAGCAGACCGACTTCAAGCAGGTCGTCACCCAGGGTTGGAAGGCCGAGAACGCGCAGAAGCGCATGGACACCCTGCTCTCGGGCAACTACTCCTCGGCCCCGATCGACGGCGTGCTCTCGCCGAACGACACCCTGGCCCGCGCGATCATCACCTCGACCAAGGCCGCCGGCAAGCCGGTCCCGGTCGTCACTGGTCAGGACTCCGAGGTCGAGTCGGTCAAGTCGATCATGGCGGGTGAGCAGTACTCCACGATCAACAAGGACACCCGCAACCTGGTCAAGGCCACGATCGAGATGATCCAGGCGATCCAGAAGGGCCAGGAGCCGAAGATCACCGACACCAAGCAGTACAACAACGGTGTCAAGGTGGTCCCGGCCAACCTGCTCGAGCCGCTCATCGTGACCAAGGAGAACGCCAAGGAGGCGTACGCCAACGACCCGACGCTGTCCAAGCTCACCAACTGAGCCGCAGGCACCATCAGCTCGGCGGGCCCGGTCACCCCTCTCGCGGTGACCGGGCCCGTTCGCGTGTCCGCCCCACTTCGGGCCGCCGAGGCCTGACGCAGGGCGCCCGGTCGAGCCTCAGTGGCCCGAAGTCGGGAGCGTCCTCGAGGACGTCCTCGTCTCGGCCCAGGGCGGTCAGGCCTCGCTGCTGCCGGGCTCACCACCGAGTCCGGCGTCGCCACCGGCCTCCAGCGCCGTTGCTGACGTCGACGATCTTCCATTTGGGTGACTCGTCGACGTCAACGATCTTCCATTTGGGGACTTGTTGACCGGGAGGGCGCGCGTGCGACGCACTGGCGCGCGCCGTCAGGTCACAGCGGCGGGGTCTCGACCCGGCCGCGCCGGCTGAGGTAGCCGTGCCACAACAGGCGCGCGGCCGTCGAGCGGTGGGGCCGCCACCGCTCACCGAGCTCCTCGAGCCGCGCCTGGTCGGGCACCTCCTCGAGGCCGAGCGCCTCGGCCACCGCCACCTGCAACGCACGGTCGCCGACCGGCCACAGGTCCGGCCGACCCAGGCAGGCGAGCAGGTAGACATCGGCGGTCCACCGGCCGATCCCCGGCAGGGAGGTGAGCCGGGCGCGGACCTCATCGTCCGGCATACCCGCCAACGCCTCGAGGTCCAGCGAACCCGACTCGACCGCCTCGGCCAGCGCCCGCAGGTAGCGGTCCTTCTGCCGCGACACCCCGTCGGCGCGCAGCTCCTCCGGCGTGGCGGCCAGCAGCGCCCGCGGCGACATCGTCCCGATCCGCGCCAACACCTTGCGATAGGCCGCCGCCGCGCTCGCGAGCGACACCTGCTGCTCGAGGATGAACAGCACGAGGCTCGCAAACCCGGGGTCACGCAACCACAACGGGGGTATGCCGTGTGCCCGGGTGATGGCGGCCAGCGCCGGGTCGGCGG
Organism: Knoellia koreensis; assembly: GCF_013041615.1. GTDB lineage: Bacteria > Actinomycetota > Actinomycetes > Actinomycetales > Dermatophilaceae > Pedococcus > Pedococcus koreensis. The sequence goes on along the minus strand of NZ_JABEPQ010000005.1, from coordinate 187,544 downwards.
CGGTGAGGGTCGCGACCGTGCGCCGGAAGAGGTCGTCGTCCACGCGCGCTACCGGACGCTTGCGCCGGCCTCGACCAGCAGCTCGCGCAGGACCGAGCGGTGGCACCGGGACTCGTCCACGCAGTAACAGCCGACTGCCAGAGCACTGGTGTGCGACAGGGCGGCCAGCAGCTCGACGAGGTGTCGAGGCCCGGGCTCGGCCATTTCGCGGCGGTAGGCGCGAACGAACCTGCGCCACTCGCCGTCGGTTGCAGCCGCCTGGGCCTGCGTGACCAGCCCGGCGCTCGGGCTCAGCTCCGGCAGCCAGGTGTCGTACCAGTCCCCACTCGCGAACTCGGCCTTGGGCACCCCCCGGGGAGGGCGCCGCACGGTCCCGATCCGCAGGCCCTCGTCCGCAGCTCGCGGCGTCCCGAGACGCACCACGCTCACCGGCATGGCGACCACTGTGCCATCACGGGGCGTCAGCCGGCGCGCAGCCGCCGCTGCTCGGCCCGCAACGTCTGCACCTGCGACCAGTAGTCGGCGCGGTGGTCCGTCGCCGACCGAGCGGGTCGGTCCTGCTCGTCACGCACCACCCGCAGGTGGTTGCCTCGTGTCTTGGCCATGCACCAGAAGGTAGGACCCACCACCGACAGCGTTGTCACCCGAGCCTGAGCGGTGCGCCAGGATCGACGGCCCCATCACGCCGGGCCGGCCCCCAGGGAGCGGTAGAGCCCGAGGACCTCGTGGATGTGGGCGTCGAGGGTGTAGCGCTCCCGGTGGGCGCGTGCCGTCTTGCGCACGGTCTCCACGTCGGCGGCCCGCAGCGAGGTCGACAGGTCGTCGAGGGAGTCCAGGACGATGCCCACGCCCTCCGCCTCGACCCACCGCGCCAAGGCCTTGTGCGGGAGCGTCAGGACACCAAGACCCGCACCGACGTACTCGAACGCCTTGTTGGGCAGCACCGTCTCGAGGTGCGCGTCGTTGAGGGTGGCGTTGAAGCCGGCCCAGCCGACGTCGTAGCGGGGCAGCATCCGCATGAGGGCACGCGTGGGCATCGGCGGATGCAGCGTGAGGGAGTCGAAGCGCTCGGCGAGCCCGCGGTATGCCGCCATCGGCTCGCGTCCGCAGTGGACGTCGAGCCGTACGCCCGGAGTACTGGCGATGGCCGCGAAGATCTCGCGCAGGTCGTAGTGGCCACCGCAGGTGGAGATCGTGCCTTCGTAGACGAACCGCAGGGGTTCGCCCACGTCCTGCTCGTGCGTCTCGAGCTCGTCCGGCAGCGGTGGCAGGTCGCGCGCCAACGCGAAGTTGGGCACGACCAGGTGAGGTGCCGGCACGGCATACCTGGCGGTGATCTCCTCGAGGAGGACGTCGGAGACCGTGATGAGGGCGTCGCTTCCCTCGATCGCGGCGCGTTCGGAGGCGATCGGGTCCGGCGGGTCGGGAAAGCCGTCCTCGTACGGGGTGGCGCGCAGGCTCTGGAAGTCGTGGACGTCGTGGACGATCGGCACCCGCCCGCCCGCGACCTCCAACGCCGCGACCGTGAGGGTGTCGGGCAGGTTGTGGGAGTGGATCACGTCCGGGCGCACCCGCTCGACGACCCGGCGCAGGTCGTGCGTGGGGTCGGGTGCGAGCAGGTGCCAGGCGTCGAACAGCTCGTCACCCTCGCCGTAGAAGTCGCTCAAGGTCCTGCCCTGGTAGGCGAACTCGAGGTGCAGGCCGGGCACGCGGGCGCGCAGGGCCACGGCATACTTCAGCGTCTTGATGCAGGGCTGTCGCTGGAGGAAGAGGACGCGCATCAGTCGCGCGTCCTGATGGGAGCGGCCGGGAGGCCGACGCTGACGCTCATGGCGGGAAGGTCCTTGGTGACCACCGAACCCGCCCCCACGATCGCGCCGTCACCGATCGTGACGCCGGGCAGGATCCGCACCCCCATGCCGATCCAGACGTTGTTGCCGATGGTGACGGGGCGCGACTCCCAGCCCTGGTCGATGGTCGGTCGATCGTGGTCGCCGCTGCGGTGGTTGGCCGTGTGGATCATGGTGCCCGGGCCGACCCCGACGTCGTTGCCGATGACGAGCCCGCCGTACCCGTTGACCCAGCACCCGAAGTTGAAGCGGACGTTGTCGCCCAGCTCGATGTTGCTGCCGTTGAGCCAGACGATCTGGTCGAGGTACATGCACCCCTCGCCGACACGCTTGGCGTCGCTCGGCCGGAACGGGATGACCCGTTTGGAGCTGTCCGTGATCATCATGGGCGTCGTCCTCCGCGCGGTCGGGACGGGGCGCCTCTTCGCCCACGCGCTTCCCACCACTGGGCGAAGGGACGTTCCCCGTCCGTTTCAGTCAAAGCGCGGGGCGGCGCACTCGCAAGCTGGACGGGCCTCTGACCTGCGACGATGCGCCCAGCGGCGGTTCAGGTGGCGGTCTGGTACTCCGGCGTGAGCTCGGTCCAGCGCTCTTTCCACGCGGTGGCGGGCTCGTCGGCCGACCAGCCGTCGGGGTGGGCCGTGGCGTCGGTGGAGAGGGCGCGGCCGAGATCCTCGAGGTGGGTCTGCCAGCCGGCGCCGTAGAAATGGAGCTTGTCGCCGGGCAGCCCGCGCTCCTCGACGACCAGGCGGGTCTTGGGCCCCTCGGCGGTGAGCCAGGCCTCGATCTGTGTCTCCTCGTCGGTGCCCGCCTCGCCGGTCAGGAGCAGGTGGTGCGGCGCCTCGCAGGTGTCGATGCGCAGCGGTCCGTTGGCGGTGCTGGTGAAGAGCACCTCGACCGTGCCGCCCTCGCGCAGGTCGCCGGAGACTTGCGCGATCCAGCGCGCGAGGCGCTCGGGCTCGGTGCACGCCGACCAGAGGTCGGCGATGTCGGTGTCGTAGAGGTCCTCGACGCGGACGGCTCCGCGGCCGCCGTCGAGCTGTCGCATGGTTCCGGTGGTGGTCATCCTGTTGCCTTCTTCCGTGGGGTGGTCTTGGTGGGCTCCTCGTTGCTGCCCGGGATTTCATTGCTGCGCAGCGCTTTTCGCGCCCGCGACGTGCCGCGGGCGATCTCGGTGTGCAGCGCGTCGAGTCGCTGCTCCCAGAGGACGCGGTATGCCGCGAGCCACCCGTCGAGCTCGACGAGCGCCTCCGGTCGCAGGCTGTAGATGCGCCGCTGGGCGTCCTGGCGCACCTCGACGAGCTCGGCCTCGCGCAGCACCCGCAGGTGCCGGGAGACGCCGGGCCGGGCGATCGGGAGCAGGTCGGCGAGCTCTCCGGCCGTGGCCGGGTGGTCGCGCAAGGTCTCGAGGATCGTTCGCCGGCTCGGGTCGGCCAGGGCCTGGAGTACTGCGTCCATGGCCGTAACTGTAACCAGTTGGGTACGTACCCGCAAGGGTAAATACGCTGCCACTTCGGGCCACTGACGCTCGACCTGGCCCGGCACACCGAGCCGCAGTGGCCCGAAGTGCGGAAGGCGTTCCACTTCGGGCCACACAGGCTCGATCTGGACCGCAACACCGACCCTCAGTGGCCCGAAGTGCGCAGTGGAGGGAAGGGCTCAGGTGGCGATCAGAGCATTTCCAGCGGTCGTGGTCCGGCGGGCGGGAAGGCCCGGTCCAGGGCGTCCAGGTCCTCGCGCGTCAGGTCCACCTCGAGTGCCGCGGCGTTGTCGTGCACGTGCTCCGGGCTGCTCGCCTTGGGGATCGTGCAGAGCCCGTCGCGGCGCAGCACCCAGGCCAGGGCTGCGGCTGCCGGGCTGATGCCGTGCGCAGCGGCGACCTCGCCGAGCGTCGGGTCGCCGAGGATGCGGCCCTGCTCGATGGGGGAGTACGCCATCACCAGCAGGTCGTGGTCGGCGCACCACGGGAACAGGTCGTACTCCGGCCCCCGCCGCGACAGGTTGTACAGCACCTGGTCGGTGGCGAGTCCCTCACTGCCGGGCACCTGCTCGAGCTTGGCGAGGTCGGTGTGGTCGAAGTTGCTGACGCCCCAGTGCCGGATCTTCCCGTCATCGACCAGTTGCTGGAAGGCCGCGAGCGTGTCCTCCACGGGGTGCGAGCCCTGCCAGTGCAGGAGGTAGAGGTCGATCCGGTCCGTGCTCAGGCGCTCCAGGCTGCGCTCGCACGCAGCCACCGTGCCGGAGCGAGATGCGTTGGACGGCAACACCTTGCTGACCACGAACACCTCGTCCCGGTGACCCGCGAGCGCCTCTGCGAGCACCTCCTCCGCGGCGCCGCCGCCGTACATCTCGGCCGTGTCCACCAGGGTCAGGCCCAGCTCGATCCCCGTGCGCAGCGCCGCGATCTCGTCGCCGCGCCGGCCCGGGTCCTCGCCCCAGCCCCAGGTGCCCAGACCCAGGACCGGGACGGAATCCCCGCCCGCCAATGCGATTCGTCGCAACTGTCGTCGCCTTCGTCTCCGCGCGCGCCCCGCCGGGTCAGCTGTCGCCGGGCAGCTTGGCCGCGAGCACGTCCATCTTCCGGATGCTCGGCTCCGCACTGAACAGATCCCCACCCCGCTCGGCCAGGGCTTGGCCGACACCACCGGCCAGGTGGGTGCTGCGGGCGTCGCCGTCGGGGAACACGTCGAAGATCCCGAAGGTCGACTCGTCGAACTGCAGGGCGAACCACGCCCGGGTGCCCTCCTCCTGCTCGACGACGGAGCGTGCGTCCCGGAGGAACTCGGCGACCTCGGCCTCCTTGCCGGGCCGTGCCTCCACGATCACTGACAACGCAACCTTGACCATGCTCGCTCCTTTGACCGATGGGGTGTTCCTGACTCGCATCTCTCCCTACCCTTCGCGCGGGCCTTTCATGCGAGGTCGAGCCGACTCCCTGGCGCCCCGCCGGCCCCACCTCGGAGAAAAGTTCGGCGGGACGGGAACAACACCCCCACGCTCAGAGTTGAGTCAAGTGAACTCAAGTTTGCAGCGTCGACTTGCCGCACGGCATACCGGCTCCTAACTTGAGTAGCAGTAACTCAACCCACAGTTCGACACAGGGAGAATCACCATGGCACGAGCGGTCGGCATCGACCTCGGTACCACCAACTCGGCTGTCGCCGTCCTCGAGGGCGGGGAGCCGACGATCGTCGCCAACGCGGAGGGTGGACGCACCACCCCGTCCGTCGTGGCCTTCAGCAAGTCCAACGAGGTCCTGGTCGGCGAGATCGCCAAGCGCCAGGCCGTCACCAACGTCGACCGCACGATCCGCTCGGTCAAGCGCCACATGGGCACCGACTGGACCACCGAGATCGACGGCAAGAAGTACACCGCGCAGGAGATCAGCGCCCGCATCCTGCAGAAGCTCAAGCGCGACACCGAGGCCTACCTCGGCGAGGAGGTCAGCGACGCGGTCATCACCGTCCCGGCCTACTTCGACGACCACGAGCGCCAGGCCACCAAGGAGGCTGGCGAGATCGCGGGCTTCAACGTCCTGCGCATCATCAACGAGCCGACCGCGGCCGCCCTCGCCTACGGGCTCGACAAGGGCAAGGAGGACGAGCTCATCCTCGTCTTCGACCTCGGTGGTGGCACCTTCGACGTGTCCCTCCTCGAGGTGGGCAAGGACCCGGAGGACGGCTTCTCGACCATTCAGGTCAAGGCCACCAGCGGTGACAACCAGCTCGGTGGTGACGACTGGGACGAGCGCATCGTCCAGCACCTGCTCACCACGGTGAAGAACAACACCGGCGTCGACCTGTCCAAGGACAAGATCGCCATGCAGCGTCTGCGTGACGCCGCGGAGCAGGCCAAGAAGGAGCTGTCGTCCGCGACCAGCACCAACATCTCGCTGCAGTACCTCTCGATGAGCGAGAACGGCCCGATCCACCTCGACGAGACGCTGACCCGCGCGCAGTTCGAGCAGATGACCAAGGACCTGCTCGACCGCACCAAGCAGCCGTTCGAGAACGTCATCAAGGACGCCGGCATCAAGGTCTCCGACATCGACCACGTGGTCCTCGTCGGTGGCTCGACCCGCATGCCCGCCGTCAGCAACCTGGTCAAGGAGATGACCGGCAAGGAGCCCAACAAGGGCGTCAACCCCGACGAGGTCGTCGCCATCGGTGCGGCCCTGCAGGCCGGTGTCCTCATGGGCGAGCGCAAGGACGTCCTGCTCATCGATGTCACCCCGTTGTCGCTCGGCATCGAGACCAAGGGCGGCCTGTTCACCAAGCTGATCGAGCGCAACACCGCGATCCCGACCAAGCGCTCCGAGGTGTTCTCGACCGCCGAGGACAACCAGCCGAGCGTGCTGATCCAGGTCTTCCAGGGTGAGCGCGAGATCGCCCAGCAGAACAAGGCGCTCGGCACCTTCGAGCTCTCCGGCATCGCGCCCGCGCCGCGCGGTGTGCCGCAGATCGAGGTCACCTTCGACATCGACGCCAACGGCATCGTCAACGTGTCCGCCAAGGACCGTGGCACCGGCCAGGAGCAGAAGATCACCATCTCCGGCGGCTCCGCGCTGTCGAAGGAGGAGATCGAGCGCATGGTCAAGGAGGCCGAGGAGCACGCGGCCGAGGACAAGAAGCGGCGTGAGGAGACCGAGGCCCGCAACACCGCGGAGCAGCTGGTCTACTCGACCGAGAAGTTCCTCGCCGACAACGCCGACAAGCTCCCGGCCGACGGCCGCGGGCCGGTCGACGAGGCGCTCGCCGACCTCAAGGAGGCCGTCAAGCCCGACAGCGGCGCCAGCCCCGAGGACATCTCGGCCAAGAGCGCGAAGCTCTCGGAGGAGTCGCAGAAGCTGGGCACGGCGATGTATGCCGCGTCGGCCGAGTCCGACGCAGCCGGCGGCTCCGCGGGTGCGGGCGCAGGTGACGCCTCCGGTGCGTCCGACAGCGGCTCGTCCGACGACGACGTCGTGGACGCCGAGGTCGTCGACGACGACGAGGAGAAGAAGTGACCGACCAGGCAAACACGCCTGACGGTGCCGAGGGTGCGGAGGGTGCAGCTGCCGACCAGGCCGCTGCCCCCTCCGCCCCCGAGGCGGCGCCCGAGGGTGACCAGAAGCCCGCTGAGGGCGCGCCGGTCGCCGACGGTCCCGACCACGAAGCCCTTGCGGCGCAACGGCTCGAGGACCTGCAGCGGCTGAACGCCGAGTACGTCAACTACAAGCGCCGGGTCGACCGCGACCGCGCGGTGATCCAGGAGCGCGCGGCCCAGTCCGTGCTCGAGGCGCTGCTGCCGGTGCTCGACGACATCCAGGCCGCCCGCGACCACGGCGACCTCGCTGGTGGCCCGTTCGCCGCGATCGCGGACAAGCTCGAGAACTCGCTGCGCAAGTTCGGGCTCGAGCGGTTCGGCGCCGCAGGCGAGGAGTTCGACCCGAACGTGCACGAGGCCCTCATGCACACGGCCTGGCCTGCGGACGGGTCGGTCCCGGCGACCGGCACGACCACCGTCGTCCAGGTCCTGCAGCCGGGCTACAAGAGCGGCGAGCAGGTGCTGCGCGCCGCCCGTGTCGCGGTCGCCGACCCCGAGTGACGGCATACCCCAACCCATCGACGTCCCACTGAGAGGAGGGCGCACGCATGGCCAGCCAAGACTGGTTCGAGAAGGACTTCTACGCCACTCTCGGCGTCCCCCAGGACGCCGACGAGGCGGCGATCAAGAAGGCGTACCGGAAGCTCGCCCGCAAGTACCACCCCGACCAGAACCCCGGTGACGCTGCGGCGGAACAGAAGTTCAAGGAGATCGGCGAGGCCAACTCGGTCCTGTCCGACCCCGAGCAGCGCCAGGAGTACGACGCCATCCGCCAGATGGCGCGTGGCGGCGCCCGCTTCACCGCGGGCGGTCCGGGCAGCGGCGGCCAGGGCGGCTTCGAGGACGTGTTCTCCTCGATGTTCGGCGGCGGTGGGGGCGGTGGCACACGAGTGCGCTACTCCACCGGCGGTGGTGGCGGCCAGCCCGACCTCGAGGACCTGCTGAGTGGCATGTTCGGTGGGGCCTCGCCCTACGGCGGACAGCAGGGGTATGCCGGGTACGGCGCCCCTCGCGGGCCGCGCAAGGGAGCGGACCTCACCGCCCGTACGACCTTGTCGTTCCGCGACGCAGTCGAGGGCAAGACGGTCACGCTGGGCACCAGCGACGGTGGGCACATCACCACGCGAATCCCGGTGGGGGTCAAGGACGGTCAGAAGATCCGGCTGCGCGGCAAGGGTGAGCCCGGCGAGGCCGGCGGCCCCGCGGGCGACCTCATCCTCACGGTCAGCGTGGAGAAGCACCCGGCGTTCGGGCGCGACGGTGACAACATCACCGTCGACCTGCCGGTGACGTTCGCCGAGGCGGCGCTCGGGGCCACGGTCTCGGTGCCGACCCTCGACGGCAAGCCGGTCAAGGTGCGCATCGCACCCGGCACGCCGAGCGGGCGGGTGCTGCGCGTCAAGGGCCGGGGTGTCCCGAAGAAGGACAAGCCCGGCGACCTCATGGCAAAGGTGCATGTCGTTGTGCCGCAACGCCTTTCCGATGAGGCCAAGGACGCCGTCGAGGTGCTCAAGGCGCAGGACGCAGGTCACGACCCGCGTGCGGAGCTGTTCGAGGAGGCCCGGCGCTGACGTACCGGCCACGAGACGGGTCGGCAGGACTGATCGGCAGGACAGCAGGACATGGCAGAACAGGTTGACTTTCGGCCAGACGACGACGCCCCGATCTACGTGATCTCGGTGGCGGCGTCGCTGGCCGGAATGCACGCCCAGACCCTGCGCCAGTACGACCGGCTGGGTCTGGTCATCCCGTCGCGCACCCGAGGTGGCGGACGCCGCTACTCGGGGCGCGACGTGGCGCTGCTGCGCGAGGTGCAGCGGCTCTCCCAGGACGAGGGCATCAGCCTCGCAGGCATCCAGCGCATCCTCGCGCTCGAGGACCAGGTGACGGCTCTGCAGTCCCGCGTCCGAGAGCTGCGGACCGAGCTCGACGAGACCCGCGCCGCGGCTGGCCAGCCCAGCCGCCGGTCGCGGGTCTTCGCCGTCGGGCCGGCCGGTGACGTGACACCGCTGCGCGCCGGTCGCCAGCCCACCGGCAACGCCGGAGCGCTGGTGCTGTGGCGCCCGCCCGGCGCGCCCCGCTGACCTCGCCGCAGGGTCAAGAGCGGCCCGGTACCGTGTGGCAATACGGGGGTTGCGAGCACGAAACGGACTGCATTTTCCCGGGTTTCATGCACGCAACTCCCGGTTTGCGGAAGCCGTGCCAGTCGGCGGCTGCGCACCGAGTGTTTCCCTCGGCTTCACCGCCGGGCCCACGGCGGCGCCTAACGTCGCGAGGCATGACCTCCGCACGCAGACTCTCCGCTCTGGCCGCCACCGCCGCGGTCACCTTTGCCCTGTCCGCCGGGTCGGCCACCGCGGCTGTCGCCGGGACACCCGGCCCCAAGGTGCTGCCGCAGAAGACCCAGTTCGACCTGCAGGCCCACCGCGGCGGGCTCGGCCTGACGACCGAGGAGTCGCTGCCCGGGTTCGCCAAGGCACTGCGCATGGGCGTCAGCACCCTCGAGCTCGACACCCAGATCACCAAGGACGGGGCGGTCGTCGTCACCCACGACCGTCAGGTGAGCCGCACCAAGTGCCGCGACACCGCACCCGTCACCCCCGGTGACCCGCAGTTCCCCTACGTCGGCGACTACATCAAGGACCTCACCCTCGCGCAGGTCAAGACCATGGACTGCGGCTACCAGCAGCTGCCCGGCTATCCGCAGCAGGAGGTCGTCGCCGGCAACCGGCTGGCCGAGCTGCGCGACGTCCTCGCCCTCGTCCGTGACACCAAGGCCAACCAGGTCAAGCTCAACATCGAGACCAAGGTCGAGGCCGGGGCGCCGGAGCAGACCGCACCCCGTGAGCTGTTCGTCCGCCGCGTCTTCGAGGAGATTCGCGCGTCGGGCATCGAGAAGCAGGTGACGATCCAGTCCTTCGACTGGGGCGCGCTCATGGCGATGCACGAGCTCGCGCCCAAGTGGCCGCTGGTCGCCCTCACCAACTACGACTTCCTCCAGGTGGGCAAGCCCGGCGCCTCGCCGTGGCTGGGCGGCATCGACGCCGACGACTTCGGCGGTGACTTCGTCGCCGCTGCCGCGAGCATCGATGGCGTCACCACCCTGTCGCCCAACTACGGCTTCCCGCAGAACGGCACCGTCGGCCAGCCCGGGTTCCGGTTCTACGCCGACAAGGCGATGGTCGACGCCGCCCACGCCCGCGGCCTCAAGGTGGTCCCGTGGACCGTCGACGACCCGGCCACGATCGAGGCCCTGATGGACGCCGGTGTCGACGGCGTCATCACCGACTACCCGAACCGGGTGCGCGACCTCATGGCCGAGCGCGGGATGCGCCTGCCCAAGGCCTACCCCGACGCAGCCGCGAGCTGACGACCGCTCCCGAGGCCGAACATCCTCAGCGCGTGGGCGTGCCACCCGAGGTGGTGGCTTGCCCACGCGGCATACTCGCTGGCATGAGTGAGCACCTCCTCGTCTTCCCCGACCGCGACGTCGCCGAGCAGGTGGCGTCCGAGCTCGCCGACGAGGGCTTCACCGAGGTGCGGGTCGTGCGGGAAGCCCTTGCAGGAGAAGACGACTCGGAGTCGCACGAGTGGGCCGTCCACGTCGTGGAGACCAACATCGCCGACGAGACGGGCCCGGTCGAGCAGGGCCTCCGCGACCGGTTCGCGACGCTCGTCGAGGAGCACGACGGCTGGTACGACCCGGACCCGCAGACCCGCCGCTGACCCCTGCCGACGGGACGCTGACCGGCGACGTCAGCGCGCGAGCAGGTCGACGACGGCAGCCCCGCTCGCCCGGGACGCGCCGTGCGTCACCACCAGTGCCGTCCCGTCCGCGGGGCGCCACCCCGGCCAGCCAGTGTCGATGACGACCGCGTCCGGGCGGGCGGCGAGCACGTGCTCGAGAGCCGACGTCATCCAGGTGTGCCGGTGGGCGTCGCGGGTGACCACCCACAGCGGGTGCCCCTCGGTGCCGGCCACCGCCGCGCGCGGGTCGTCCGCGGGGCCGATCGAGTGCACCGGCACCTCACCCCACCGGTCCCGCGCCGCGGCCACCACCCCGGCCGGGGTCTCGTCCCCGACGGCGAAGTTCTGGCTGGCGTTCAGCTGGGCGATGACCGGTGCCTGCGCGGTGGTGGTGGGCGTTCCGCTGACCTCCAGTGCGCGTCGGGCCGCTTCCAGCCCGGCCCTCCGACCGCTCGTGACCACGGGCGGGCCCGCCGCCCGGCGCAGGTCGTCTCGCAGCGCAGCAGCGGCGCTGACTCGCCCGGCTGCCTCGACCAGCCGCGCTTCCGGCAGCCTGCCCTGCGCCACCGCATCGACCAGCGCGACGACGACGGCGTCGCAGGTCTCGGGATCGGCCAGCCCACCACCGACGCACAGCGCGTCGACACCGGCGGCGACGGCCAGCACGCCGCCCTCGGCGAGGCCGACGGTCGAGGAGACCGCGCCCATCTCCAGACCGTCCGACACCGCGAGCCCGGCAAAGCCCAGCTGGTCGCGCAGCAACCCCGTCATGACGTCGGGCACCAGCGTCGCCGGGCGGTCGTCCGGCCACCCGCGCAGGCGGATGTGGGCGCTCATCACCGCGGCGCAGCCGGCCGCCACGGCGGCACGGAAGGGCTCGAGCGCCGGGCTCGTGGCCTCGTCGCCGAGCTCGGCCTCCGGCACCGCGAGGTGGCTGTCGACGTGGGTGTCGCCGTGGCCGGGGAAGTGCTTGGCACAGGCCAGCACGCCCGCCGACTGCAACCCCCGCACCCAGGCCGCGGTGTGGCGGGCGGCCAGCGCCGCATCCGACCCGAAGCTGCGCACGCCGATCACCGGGTTGGCCGCATTCGTGTTGACGTCGGCGTCGGGGGCGTAGTCGAGATCGACGCCCACCTCAGCCAACAACGCACCGATCTCGGCGGCCACGCGCTCGGTCAGGCCGACGTCGTCGACCCGGCCCAGCGCCAGGTTGCCCGGCCACGACGACCCGGTCCGGTACTCGAGGCGGGTGACGTCACCGCCCTCCTCATCGACGGCCACCAGCGCGTCGGGGTTGGCGCTGTGGACCTGTGCCGTGAGCCGCGCCACCTGCTCGGACCGGGCGATGTTGCGGGAGAACAACGCCACCCCGCCGAGCCCGTCGTCGAGCCGGCGCCGCACCCAGTCCGGCAGCTCCAGACCGACGAAACCGGGCTGGACCAGCGACAACGCCAACCGGGCGAGCTCACGCGAACGCCCGCCCACGGCATACCCCGGCTCGTGCACGCCCCACCCCTCTCGAGCCCCCGCCGCCAACAGGCCCCGGAACGCGTTGCGCCGCCCTCGAAGGCGGAGGGAAATGCCTGAGGGCGGCGCAACGGTGGGGGACGGAGCCTGAAGGCTCTGGTCGGAGGGAGACTCCCCTCGCAGGGGGTAGAGCGGAGCGCTCCCTCCGACAGTCGGACACCGTAACAGGCCGGGACATATCTGGAAAGAGTGTTGTCAGTCCGGTTTGTCGGGCGTGAGGTGTGTCCCTCACCTACAGTGTCGCTCGTGTCGACCGCGGGCACTGGTTCGGGAGCGGGGGCCGGGGGCGGACCACCGGGTACCCCGCGGCTGCTGCGTGAGATCAACGTCCGCGCAGCCTTCGCCCTCCTGGTCGAGCGTGGCCCCATGTCGCGCACCGAGCTGGCGGCGCTCACGGGGCTGTCGAAGGTGACGGCCGGCCAGCTGCTGGCCCGCCTCGACGAGCTGGGCGTGGTCGAGGTCGTCGGCACGCGCGCCGGCGGGCGGGGCCCGAACGCCGACGTGCACGGGGTCGTCGCCGCCGCCGGGCACGTCGTGGGCGTCCAGGTCGACCAGGACCTCGTCACGGCGGCCACTTGCGACCTCCTCGCCAACCCCGGACCGTCCATCGAGCTGTCGGCGTCGGAGAGCGGGCTCACCGACGACCCGGTCGCCCTCGTCCGGACCGCCGTCGCCCGGGCCGTCGCCGCCGCCGGGGTGCCCGAGGACTCGGTGCGGGCGGTCGTCGTCGGCATCGCCGGCATCGTCGACCCCCGCACCGGTGACGTGGCGTTCTCCTACGACCACCCGCAGTGGGGCGCCGGGGTGCGGGCGGCGCTGGAACGCGACCTGGGCCGGCCCGTCACGGTCGACAACGACGTCAACCTGCTGGCCATCGCCGAGCAGCGTGAAGGGGTCGCGGTCGGCGAGCAGGACTTCGTCTACCTGTGGGTCGGCGGCGGGGTCGGGTGCGCGATCGTGCTCTCCGGCGCGGTGCGGCGTGGGACGACCGGTGCGGCGGGTGAGGTCGGCTACCTGCCCGTGCCGGGCGTGGCCGCGCCCGGGCACATCGGTCGCCGCGACAAGGGTGGGTTCCAACAGCTCGTCGCCGAGGAGGCGGTGCTCGCCCTCGCCCGCGAGCGGGGGTATGACGCCACGACCCTGGCCACCGCCGTGGCCTCGGGTGGTCGTCCCTTCGTCGAGGAGCTGGCTGCGCGACTTGCGCTCGGGGTGGCCGCAGTGGCCGTGGTCGTCGACCCGCGGCTGGTGGTGCTGGCCGGACCGCTCGCCGAGGCGGCCGGGCCGCAGCTGTGCGACATGGTCGCGCGGGACGCGGCCGCGGTGGCGCCCATGCAGGCACGGGTGGTCGCCGGTCGCGTGCCCGCCCTGGGCGTGATGCGGGGCGCCCACCTGGTCGGGCTCGAGACGGCACGCGAGCTGCTGCTCAGCGGCTGACCGGTATGCCGCGGGGGCGGGCACCCGTGCGCCGGTCACCCGGGTGACCCGCCGGCATACCCGAAAAAACTCAAAGTTGAGTGGAACAGACTCAACTTTGACGGTGTTGTTCCGAGTAGACCAATCACCCACCACAGGAGAACATCGACGCATGGAGCTGAAGCCGACTGCCAAGGTCGCCGAGGCGCTCGCGCTCGCACAGCGCGAGGCGCAGCAGAACGGCAACCCCGAGATCACGCCCGACCACATCACGAGCTCGGTCATCCGGCTCGACACCCCGCAGGCCGACGCGCTGCTGCAGGCCGCCGGCACCGGAGCGCAAACCGTTCTGGCCCAGGCCGATGCGCGCATCCGCACGCTGCCGTCCACCTCCGGCTCCGCCCAGGCGCCGACGTTCGGCCGCGCCGCGCTGGAGGTGCTCCAGCAGGCCGACACCCTCATGAAGGCCAAGGGCGACACCTATCTCGCCCTCGACCTGCTGTTGCTCGCGCTCGCCGAGACCGGCAACCTCGCCGCCGTCGAGAAGCGCGGCGCCAAGGACATGGAGGCCAAGATCGACGCCCTGCGTGGCGGTCGCAAGGTCACCAGCGACACCCCGGCCGAGGAGGGTGAGGCGCTCGCGAAGTACAGCACCGACCTCACCGAGGCCGCTCGCGACGGCAAGCTCGACCCGGTCATCGGCCGCGACAGCGAGATCCGCCGCGTCGTGCAGGTGCTGTCGCGCCGCACCAAGAACAACCCCGTCCTCATCGGCGAGCCCGGCGTCGGCAAGACCGCCGTCGTCGAGGGACTCGCCCAGCGCATCGTCGACGGCGACGTGCCGGAGTCGTTGCGGGACAAGACATTGGTGTCCCTCGACATGGGCGCGATGCTCGCCGGCGCGAAGTACCGCGGCGAGTTCGAGGAGCGCCTCAAGGGCGTCCTGGAGGAGATCAAGGACAGCGACGGCCGCATCATCACCTTCATCGACGAGCTGCACACCGTCGTCGGTGCCGGGGGCGGCGGCGAGGGCGCGATGGACGCCGGCAACATGCTCAAGCCGATGCTGGCCCGCGGCGAGCTGCGGCTCGTGGGCGCGACCACGCTCGACGAGTACCGCCAGTACATCGAGAAGGACCCGGCCCTGGAGCGCAGGTTCCAGCAGGTCTACGTCGGTGAGCCCTCGGTCGAGGACACCATCGCGATCCTGCGCGGTCTCAAGGAGCGCTACGAGGCGCACCACAAGGTCGAGATCGAGGACTCCGCGCTCGTCGCGGCGGCGCTGCTGTCGAACCGGTACATCACCGGGCGCCAGCTGCCCGACAAGGCGATCGACCTCGTCGACGAGGCCGCCTCGCGACTGCGGATGGAGATCGACTCCTCGCCTGTGGAGATCGACGAGCTGCGCCGCACCGTCGACCGGCTCAAGATGGAAGAGCTGCACCTCGTGAACGAGAAGGACGACGCGTCCAAGGAGCGGCTCAGCCGGCTCCAGCAGGACCTCGCCGACAAGTCCGAGCAGCTCGCCACCCTCAACGCCCGCTGGGAGCAGGAGAAGTCCGGCCTCAACAAGGTCGGTGACCTCAAGGCCAAGCTCGACGACCTGCGCACGCAGGCCGAGCGGCTCCAGCGCGAGGGCAAGTACGAGGAGGCCTCGCGCCTCATGTACGGCGAGATCCCGCAGGTCGAGGAGCAGCTCGCCAAGGCCAACGAGGAGGAAGTCGTCAAGGGCCTCGACAACCCCGACCTCATGGTCAAGGAACGGGTCAGCCCCGACGACATCGCCGAGGTCATCTCGGCTTGGACCGGCATCCCCGCCGGCCGGCTGCTCCAGGGCGAGACCGAGAAGCTGCTCTCGATGGAGTCGCTCATCGGCGCCCGGCTCATCGGCCAGGAGGCTGCGGTCAAGGCCGTGTCCGACGCGGTCCGCCGCTCGCGGGCCGGCCTCGCCGACCCGAACCGGCCGACCGGCTCGTTCCTCTTCCTCGGCCCGACCGGTGTCGGCAAGACCGAGCTCGCCAAGTCGCTCGCGGACTTCCTCTTCGACGACGAGCGCGCCATGGTGCGCATCGACATGTCGGAGTACTCCGAGCGGCACTCGGTGGCGCGGCTCATCGGTGCCCCTCCGGGCTACGTCGGGTACGAAGAGGGCGGCCAGCTGACCGAGGCCGTGCGGCGCCGCCCCTACTCGGTGGTGCTGCTGGACGAGGTCGAGAAGGCGAACCCCGAGGTCTTCGACATCCTGCTCCAGGTGCTCGACGACGGCCGGCTCACCGACGGCCAGGGACGCACGGTCGACTTCCGCAACGTCATCCTCGTGCTGACCAGCAACCTCGGCAGCCAGTTCCTCATCGACTCCACGCTGCCCGACGAGGAGAAGCGCAAGCACGTCATGGACGTCGTGCGCTCGAGCTTCAAGCCCGAGTTCCTCAACCGGCTCGACGAGATCGTCATCTTCGACCCGCTCAGCAGCTCGGAGCTGGCCCACATCGTCGACCTGCAGGTGCGCGAGATTCAGAGCCGCCTGGCCGACCGCCGCATCACTCTTGACGTGTCCGACGGGGCACGCGAGTGGCTCGCGGTCACCGGCTACGACCCGGCCTACGGCGCGCGCCCGCTGCGCCGGCTGGTGCAGAAGGAGATCGGCGACCGGCTCGCCCGCGCGGTCCTCGGCGGCGACGTCCACGACGGTGACACCGTCCACGTCGAGGAGAACAACGAGGGCACCGGCCTGGTCATCAAGGAGGACGCCAAGGCGACCACCGGCAGCTGACAGCGCTGGGACGCAAGACAAGAGGGGTATGCCGCGTGGGCGGCATACCCCTCTTGCGCTGCCCTTGGCGACGCAGAGGTGAGGGGTCAGCGGATGGGGCGCACCACGTAGGGCATGACCCCGGCCTCGCGGGTCGAGAACGCACGGACCCGCACGTCGGGGCCGCTCACCCGGTTGGCCTCGACGATCTTGCCGTCACCGATGTACAGCGCGACGTGGTGGATGCGACTGGCCGAGCGGCTCGAGTCCGACCAGAACACCATGTCGCCGGCCTTGAGTGTGGACAGCGGCTTGCGTGGCCCGTCGGCGTACTGGCTGCGTGAGGTGCTCGACAGCCGCAGGCCCGCGCCCTGGTAGAACGCGTACTCCATGAGGCCGGAGCAGTCGAAGCCGACCGTCTGCCGGTCGTCGATTCCGCTGGGGCTGCAGCAGATCCCCTTGGTCGGGCCGGCGTAGTTGCCCCCGCCCCAGGAGTAGGGGTACTTGCCCGTCATCGACTTCGCCGCGTCGATCGTGGCCTTGACGCGGGCGCTGGTCGAGGTGTTGGTGCCCGGGCAGAGTGGGGCGACCAGCCCGTCGGAGCCGGTGCGCACGTAGGCGTCACTGACGAAGCCGCCCGACCCCACCTTGTCCCAGACCCGGCTCGTGCCATAGGTGCCGGTGACGCTCTGCCCGTAGGTCTGGCAGACGATGGTGATGCGCGCACCGTCGGCGCGTGAGCCGACGGCCGCCGAGGCCGAGGTCGGGCGCTCGCGCACGGTGAGGCGCGGCCCGGGGTCGCCCTTGGTGTTGACGACTCCCGTCGTGGTGTCGGCGGCGGCCGCCTGCGCGACGCAGGCCGCGGCGGCCGGCACGACGACGAGGCCGAGGGTGGCAACTGCGGTGGTGAGGAGGCGTCGGCGCCTCGTGGTGGTGGTTCGCATGGGCCCCGACGGTAGGTGCGCAAGCGCGTGGCGACCATGGGGAGCGCTCCCCGGCCGGATAGCGTTGGGGCCATGCGTCGAGGGGCTGTGGCGAGCGTCGTGACCGTCGTCGTGACGGGTGCTGTCGTCCTGGCCGGGTGCAGCGGCGGCGGGGACAAGAAGACCGCCGACAAGCCACCCGCCGAGCGGCTGGCGGCGGCCCGCGCGACCCTCGAGAAGGCGCCGGCCGTCAGCTTCACCCTCGAGTCACAGGGCTTGCCCAGCAAGGCGATCGGGGTCTCGGGCGCCAAGGGGACCGGCCTGTTCACGCCGCCCTCGTTCAAGGGCACCCTCAACGCCACCATCAACGGGGTGACCGGCACGGTCGAGGTGATCGCCGTCGAGCAGGACGTCTACCTGAAGTTCTTCACGCCCGGCTACAACAAGATCGACCCGAAGACCTACGGGGCACCCAACCCGGCCCAGCTGTTCGACACGAAGACCGGTGTCACGAGCCTCGTCGGCGACACCACCGACCTCAAGGCCGGTGGCCGCACCCGCGACGGCGCAGCGGTGCTCGACACCTTCACCGGCAAGGTCCCGGGTGACGCCGTGGCCGACCTGTTCGTCATCGGTGACCGCAGCGGCACGTTCGACATCACCTACGGCGTCACCGACGAGGGCAACGAGCTGCGCTCGGTCGTCCTCAAGGGACCCTTCTACGCCGGATCGACGTCGACCTACACCGTCCGCCTGAGCAGCCTGCCGCAGGCCGTTGCGATCACCCGCCCCTAGGGCACTGCTCGCCACCGCGTCGGTTGCGGTGGCGCTGGCGGCGGCGGACACCTACGTCGTCGTCCTCGCGCTCACCGACATGATGACCGGTGTCGGCCTCGGCATCGACGCGCTGCAACAGGCAACGCCGATCATCTCCGGCTTCCTTTTGGGCTACATCGCGGTGTTGCCCCTCATCGGCCGGCTTGCGGATCTCGTGTCGCGGCAACGCATCCTGCTCGCCTGCCTCCTGCTCTTCGTCCTCGGCTCGGCCATCACGGCGGTTGCCGTGGAGCTGCCGGTGCTGGTGAGCGGCAGGGTGCTCCAGGGTGTCGGTGGGGGCGGTCTCGTGCCCGCCACCCTGGCGCTGGTCGCCGACCTGTGGCCGGCCGGGCGTCGTGGCACGCCCCTCGGGGTCGTCGGCGCGGTGCAGGAGCTGGGCAGCGTCCTCGGCCCGGTGCTCGGCGCGCTCGTCCTCGCCGTTGCGGACTGGCGGGCGATCTTCTGGCTCAACGCCGCCCTCGGTCTGGTGCTCGCCGCCCTGGTGGTGGTCGTGGGCGGTCAGCGGCCGGCCCGGCCGCGAGTCCTGGTGTCGGTCGTCGGCCTGGCGGCCGTCGCCGTGGGCGGTCTCGCGCTCGCCGCACCCGAGCGGCTCGTCACCGACGTGACCCTGGGTATGCCGTTCGTGCCCTTTGCGGGCCACACGGCGCGGCTGCTCACACCGATCGGAGTCGTCGCGCTGGCCCTCGCCGTGGTGTGGGCGGTGCTCGTGCTGGTGCGGGCCTGGCCGCTGCTGCGCCGGGCCGACCTGCCGGGTGCCCTCCTGCTCGGCACCGCCCTGGGTTGCATCGTGCTGACCTTCGCCGCGAGCGACCCGGAGCGAGAGGTGGTGGGGCCGTGGGGCTACGCCCTCCTGCCGGTCGCGGTGGTGACGGCCGCGGCATACCTCTGGCGACACCGGGTCGCGGCCGAACCGCTCGTGGCGCGTGGTGTCGTGCGTGGCCGCGCGAGGGCCGGTCTGGTCGTGAGCCTGCTCGTCGGGGTGGCGCTGGTGGCCGTGGTGGTCGACGTGCCGGTGCTCGCCCGGCTCACCCTCACCGACTCGCAGACCGAGGCCGCCCTGGTGCTGGTGCGGTTCCTCGTCGCAGTCCCGGTCGGCGCGCTGGCGGGTGGCTGGCTGTTGCGGCGCGTCCCCGAGGGTGCGGTCTGCCTGACCGGCCTGGTGGCGGCCGGCATCGGCCTGGTTCTCATGAGCCGGTGGGGCGACGGCGCGCTCGAATCCGCCTCTGCCACAGCGGTTCTCGTGCTCGTCGGGCTCGGGCTCGGTGCGACGCTGGCGCCGGTCAACAACGTCGCCCTCGCCTGCGCGCCCGACGACGCGCACGGCGTGGCGTCGTCGCTCGTGGTGGTCGCGCGGATGGTCGGCATGGTCGTCGGGCTGGCCCTGCTCACCGCGGTCGGGCTGCACCGCTACTACGAGGCTGTCGCCGCCCTGCCCGACCAGACCGATGCCGACGCCCTGCTGGCAGCCGGCCTGGTGCAGGTGCAGACCGTGTTCGCCGGTGCCGCCGTGGCCGCCCTGCTCGCCGCCGTGCTGTCAGTGGCGCTCGGGCTGCGCCGCCAGCACTGAGTCGAAGGCGGCGACCACCTCGTCGGTCGCCTCGTACATGAGCATGTGGCCCTTGCCGGCCAGCACCTCGACCCGGGCGTTCGGCACGAGCTCGCCGATGCGTTGCGCGTGGCTGGGTGGGGTGAGCCGGTCGCGTTCGCCGGCGAGCACCACCGTGGGGGTCTCGGCGAGGTGGGCCAGCGCCTCGGCCTCGTCGTGACGACCCAGGGCGCTGAAGAAGCGGCCGAGGGTCGGCAGGCTCGTGGCCGCGACCTGGTTGCGGGTGAGGCGGACGTGCTCCGGGTCGGCGTCCGTGCCGAAGAGCAGCCGCCGCTGGCCCGACGTCGTGATGGCCGGGCCGGCCTTGAGGCGGGGGAGGCGCGCGGCCACGCGCATGAAGGCCGCCTCCATCGGGGGCAGGGCGGTCCGCAGCTGTCCGGCCGACGTCGCCACGAGGACGACCCCGGCGACCCGGTCGGCGAAGTCGACAGGGTGCCGACCGGCATACGCCATGATCGTCATGCCACCCATCGAGTGGCCACCGAGCACGACTTTCCCTTGCGGTGCAACGACATTGAGCACGGCGTAGAGGTCGTCCCCCAGCTGGCGCACGGTCGGCTGGTCGCGCAGGGCGGAGGACTGGCCGTGGCCGCGCTGGTCGTAGGCGATGACCCGGACGTCCTGCTCCACCAGGCGCTCGATGACAGGGAGCCAGGACCGTCGGGTGAGGGTCCAGCCGTGGGCCAGCACCACGGTGGGCGCGTCCTCGGCGGGCGGCTGCGCGGCATACTCCTCGACGCGCAGGAGGGCGCCGTCGGGGGCGGCCACGGTGAAGGTCCTCGTCCGGCTCATACGACCTATCTTACCAAGAGTAAGTTAGCGACCGCCAGAGGTCAGCCGGCGAGCTGGACGACGACGGGGGCGTGGTCGGACGCGCCCTTGCCCTTGCGTTCCTCACGGTCGATCGCCGCACCCTCGACGCGGGCGGCGAACGCCGGGGTGCCGATGATGAAGTCAATCCGCATGCCGCGGCGCTTCTGGAAGGCGAGCTGCGTGTAGTCCCAGTAGGTGTAGACGCCCGGGCCGGGGGTGTGCGGCCGGACCACGTCGACGTACCCGTCGTCGAGGAAGCCCTGGAACGCGGCACGTTCCCGCGGCGAGACGTGGCTCTTGTCGAGGTAGTACTCCATCGACCAGACGTCGTCGTCCTGCGGCGCGATGTTCCAGTCGCCGAGGAGCGCGGCTGTCTCGCCGGCCGCGACCCGCTGGGCGGCTCGGGCCCGCAGCCGCTCGAGCCAGGCGACCTTGTAGTCCATGTGCGGGTCGGCGATGTTGCGCCCGTTCGGCACGTAGACGGAGGTGAGATGAATGCCGCCGCAGCTCACCGTGAGTGCACGCGCCTCGACGACGGGCGGCTCGCCCCAGCCCGGGGCGTCGGGGAACGACGGCTCGATGTCGTCGATGCCGATGCGCGACACGACGGCCACGCCGTTCCAGTGGTTGAGGCCGTGGTGGGCGACGTCGTAGCCCAGCGCGCGGAACCGGTCGAAGGGGAACTTCTCGTCGGTGGCCTTGGTCTCCTGGATCGCCAGGACGTCGACGTCGGTGCGTTGCAGCCACGCCTCCACGCGGTCGATGCGGGAGCGGATCGAGTTGACGTTCCAGGTGGCGATGCGCACGACCGCCACCCTAACGAGAGGTCAGTCGCAGCTTGCCAGCAGCGCCGGGGCGAGCGCGTCGTCGGGGTTGTAGGGAGTGGAACCGTCAGTGTTGATGTACCGGCCGTTCCACCCCGCGCTGACCTGACGGGTGCCGTCGGCCGAGCTGACCGCAAGGCTCAGCGTGCCGAAGGTCGCGCCGTCGTGTCCCCACAGGAACGCGCCCGGCTGGCACGGGTCGGGGAGCCGATAGATGCCCAGGCCATAGTCGATGCTGTATGCCGTGCCGTCGGGTCCGACGGCCGTGGTCACCTTGCGGGTCTGCTGCATGGTGGTGAGCGTCTGCTTCGACACGAGCCGGCCGGTCATGAGGGCGCGGGTGAAGTCGCTGAGGTCCTCGGTGGTGGAGACGACGGCACCCGCTGCGGCGAACAGCTCGGGGTCGAACCGGTTGAGGGAGATCGCCGCCCCGTCGCTCTTGAGGACGTCCATGAGGGAGTTGCCGGTGAGCTTGGGGGTCGTCGCGTAACGCGTGTGCTGCATCCCGGCCGGCGTGAAGATGCGCTGCTCGAGGAGCTGGGCGAGCGGCTTGCCGGTCTGCTTCTCCAACAGCATGCCGAGCACGATGTAGCCGGTGTTGGAGTAGACGGCCTGGGTGCCGGGCTCGAACAGCCACGGCTTGGCGAGGGCGGCCTGCAGCACCTGCTCGGGCTCGTAGTCGGCGGCGAGCGCCTTCGCGGCGCCGTTGATCGTCACGTCACCGCCCGCGTTGGCGACGATCAGCGGCGAGACGCCGTCGGGCAGACCGGAGGAGTGCTGCAGCAGGTTGCGCACGGTGACCTGGGACCCGCGTGCGCCGATCAGGCCCGGCCACACGTCGTCGACGGTGGTGTCGAGCGACCAGGTGCCGTCCTCGACGAGCTGCATCGCGGTGGTGGCCACCATCATCTTGGTGTTGCTGGCGACGCGGAACGGGCTGTTCGTCTTCGCCGGTGCCTTGCGGGTGATGTCGCGGCGTCCGGCCGCGGCTGCCGTGGTCGCGGACGCGGTGTCGACGCGGACCGTCATGCCGACCGCTCCGTCGTCGACGACGCCCTGTACTGCCTGCTGGAGGGTGGCCGACGCTGGTCCGCCCGGGGCGGCCGAGCGTGGGCTCAGCCGCTCGGACCGTTGGGGGTCCGCAGTGGCGAGCGGTCCGGGCTGCTGGAGGCTGCGCGCGACCCGCTCGAGGGCCGTCGGGTCGGTCGGGCGGTCGGCCGCCTGGGCGGCGGCCGGCGCGGCGAGCGTGGCGCCGAGCGCAAGCACGGTGGTGGCGGCGAGGGTGGTCCGGCGGCGGACAGACGATGGCCCGGGCATGACGAGGTCTCCTTGCGTCAGGTGTGTGGTGGTTGGTTCGGTGTTCGGTGTTCGTCGTGCCCCTCCACCCTTGCCGCTGATGCTCTGCCGGCGAATCCGCCGGCAGATGGACATTGCCCGCGCGCGGTTCCGACTTTGGTCGGATGCGCCCGGTGTCCAGCCGGTGGTGCGCGCCACGACAGGAGCCAGCCGCGCGGCATACGGTGGGCCCATGAGCACTGCCCTCGTGACCGGAGCAACCGCCGGCATCGGCCTGTCGTTCGTGCACCAGCTCGCCGAGCGCGGGCACGACATCGTGCTCGTCGCGCGCGACCGGGCACGGCTGGAGAACGTGTCCGACGAGCTGCAGGCGACCTATGGCGTCGGCACCGAGATCCTCGTGGCCGACCTGTCCGACCGCGCCGAGACCGGTAAGGTCGCCGAGCGCCTCGCCGACCAGGCCCGGCCGGTCGACCTGCTCGTCAACAACGCGGGGTACTCGCTCAAGGGACGCTTCCTCGACAACGCCATCGAGTCCGAGGAAGCCGTCTTCGACGTGCTCGCCCGGACCGTCATGGTGCTCTCGCACGCTGCTGCCAATGCCATGCGCGAGCGCGGCCACGGCGCCATCGTCAACGTGAGCTCGGTGGCGTCGTTCATCGCGTCCGGCACCTACTCGGCGGCCAAGTCGTTCGTCACCGTCTTCACCGAGGGACTCGCGAGCGAGCTCAAGGGCAGCGGGGTCACCGCGACCGCGCTGTGTCCCGGGTTCACGCACACCGAGTTCCACGACCGCGCCAAGCTCGACATGTCGAGCATCCCCGACTTCATGTGGCTCGACTCCGACCGCCTCGTGCGCGACGCCCTCGACGACGTCGCCAAGGGCAAGGTCGTGTCCGTGCCTGGACCGCAGTACAAGGCGATCGTCACCGCCCTGCGCGTGATCCCGCGTCCCATCGTGCGCGCCAACGCCGCCTCGGCGCACCGCCCAGGTCGGCGCCGCAAGAGCTAGGCGAGGTATGCCGCGTGGCTGGCGCCCGCGGCATACCTCTCGTCAGTGCGCCGAGGCGTTGTAGTGGGCGGCGAGGAGATCGCCGCCGAAGTCCTCGCGCAGGTCGCGCCAGACGCTGTGGATGTGGTTGGCGTCGTCCTGGGTGTTGTCGTACTCGAGCAGGAACGTGGGGCCGAGCACGGAGTAGTAGTGGCGCTGGCCGCGCTCGAGCCCACCAGCCCAGGCAAAGCGGATCTCGTCGAGGCCGGCCCGGGTCGCGCGGTCCCAGGCGTCGCGGGCGGCGGCATCGGGGGTGCGCCCGAAGTAGTGCTGCACGAGGGCGGCGAGCCGCTCCTGCTGGTCCGGGCGCAGGTCGGCGCGGGCGATGCCCCGGGCGATCACGGAGTCGTCGGCGACGGGGTCGTTGCGGGTGAGGATGTCGTCGGGCGCCTCGTCGCTGGTGACCGCGATGGCCTGCTGGTCGGCGTCGAGGGTCGCGAGGAGGTCGCGGGCGAGGTCCTCCTCGGCGGTGAGGACGCGCAGGCCCTGGCGGGGACCGGAGAGGACGGTGGCGGGTTCGGAGCCGAAGAAGCTGGGCGTCACGGTGATGTCGTCGCCGACGACGGTCACGTGGATCGCGAGGTGGTGACCGTTGACGCGCCACGCCCAGGCATCGTCGCGGGCCGGGTCGCCGATGACGCGCCACCAGAACCGGTCGTCGCCGGGCTGCGGGTTTCCCCCGCCGAGCTGGCGCCGCACGATGTCGAGGTCGATGACGGCGCGGGCGCTGTGGCGGCTGGTCGCGCTGCACCCGGTGTCGAGGAGGGCGAGGGCGAGGTCGCGCTGGGGCTCGGTCATGTCGGCGAGGATCGCCCCGTCGCGCGGTCCCGGCAGATAAGTCCATTCGCGGTATGCCGGGTCGTCGAGCGTCGTGGCGAGCCTCGCCCGGGAGTCCGGGTCAAGGGCGTCGGCGAGCGCTGCTGCGGCGGCGCGCATCTCGGCGACGAGGGCTGGGTCGGTGCCGGCCATGCTCGCCACCCTAGGTGCGCCGCACCACGGCAGGCGAGCGGGCGGCATACCTGGCATGGCAGCGGCGATCACCGTCCGCCGCGCGCTCGGTAGGCTCACGGACCGTGACCGACAGCATCGACACCACGCCCGACATCGCTGCCGCCCGCGCCCGGCTGCTCGAGATCATCAAGGACAAGGCCATCGTCCACGGCAAGGTGACCTTGTCGTCGGGCAAGGAGGCCGACTACTACGTCGACCTGCGCCGCATCACCCTCGACGCCGAGGCGGCGCCGTTGGTCGGCATCGTCATGCGCGACCTGATCTCGGACCTCGACTACGACGCCGTCGGCGGCCTCACCCTCGGTGCCGACCCCGTCGCGACGTCGGTGCTGCATGCGAGTGCGGCGGCGGGTGAGCGCAAGGACGCGTTCGTCGTGCGCAAGGCCGGCAAGGCGCACGGGCTGCAACAGCGCATCGAGGGTCCCTCGATCAAGGGCCGTCGGGTGGTCGTCGTCGAGGACACGTCGACGACCGGTGACTCGGCGCTCGAGGCCGTGGCCGCGGCGCGCGAGGACGGCGCGGAAGTCGTTGCGGTGGCAGCGATTGCGGACCGGTCCACCGGCGCGCCGGAGAACGTCAAGGCCAAGTCCGGGCTGGAGTACCGCTTCGTCTACGGGCTCGAGGACCTCGGCCTCGCGTAGTTCTGCCCCTAGGCTGGGCACAACCTGATCGGGAGGGACCCCATGGTCATCGCACTCATCGTCATCGGCGTCATCGTCGTGCTGCTGCTGTTGTGGGCGGTCGGCGTCTACAACGGGCTCATCAAGCTGCGCAACCTCGTGCAGGAGGCGTGGCGCCAGATCGACGTCGAGCTCAAGCGTCGGCACGACCTGATCGGCAACCTCGTCGAGACGGTCAAGGGTTACGCGGCGCACGAGCGCGGCACCCTCGAGGACGTCATGAAGGCGCGCTCGGCCGCGATGGCCGGCGGCCAGTCGCCCGCGCAGCAGGCGCAGTCCGAGGGCCTGCTGTCCCAGGCGCTCGGTCGGCTGATCGCGGTCGCCGAGGCCTACCCCGACCTCAAGGCCAACCAGAACTTCATGGCGCTCCAGCAGGAGCTGACCTCCACCGAGGACCGCATCGCCAGCGCCCGCCGCTACTACAACGCCAACGTGCGCGAGCTCAACACCAAGGTCGAGACCGTCCCCTCGAACATCATCGCCGGCATGTTCAACATCGGCCGCGAGGAGTACTTCGAGGTCGAGGGCGAAGAGCGCGACCCCGTGAAGGTCGACTTCGGGCAGCGCGACGCCACGATCCCCCCGCCCAGCGGGTATGCCGGGGGCACGCCAGCGGGCGACCCCGCCCCGCCTGCGCCGTCGGCGCCCAGCGCCGGTGAGGCGAGTGCGGCCGGTCCGGCACCCGAGGGTGCAGCCCCGACGCCGCCACCGGCCGCTCCCGAGCCGCAGCCCGGCCAGAGCCAGGGCCAGCAGCCGCCCCAGCAACCCTGACCCAACCCCACCAGTCACATGGGGTCCACCGAGTGGTGGACCCCGCGTCCACCGGTCGGGGCTGATCGTTGGCGGTGGTGACCCGGCAGGCTGGGGGCATGCCCGCAGCAGACGCTCCCATCCGTGTGACCGGACTGCGCAAGACCTATGGCGCCCGCGCCGCCGTCGACGGCCTCGACCTGGTGATCGAGCCCGGCGAGGTCTTCGCCCTGCTCGGACCGAACGGGGCCGGTAAGACCACCACCGTCGAGGTCCTCGAGGGTTTTCGGGAGCGTGACGCCGGTGAGGTGTCCGTGCTGGGCGAGGACCCGCAGACGGCGGGCCTGGCCTGGCGCAACCGGATCGGCATCGTGCTGCAGAGCTCGACCGGCCTCGACCTCATCACGCCACGCGAGGCGCTGCGCAGCACCGCCAAGGTCTACCGCGACCCGCGCGACGTCGAGGAGGTCATCGCCGCCGTCGGGCTGACCGAGAAGGCCGACGACCGCGTCGGCAAGCTGTCCGGTGGCCAGCGGCGCCGCCTCGACGTCGGGCTCGGCATCATCGGCCGGCCCGAGCTGCTCTTCCTCGACGAGCCGACGACCGGGTTCGACCCGCAGGCGCGCCGAGACTTCTGGGAGCTCATCCGCGGCCTCAAGCAGGGCGGGACGACGATCCTGCTGACGACGCACTACCTCGACGAGGCTGAGCACCTCGCCGACCGGGTCGGCGTCATCGCGGCCGGGCGCATGCTCGCCCTCGACTCCCCGGCCAACCTCGGCGGCCGGGCGTCCTCGCAGGCGACGGTGACCTGGGAGGACGAGTCAGGCACGCGGCATACCGAAAGAACTAGCAGCCCAACGCAACTCGTCACCCGGCTCGCCCGGGATCGGGGCGGCGAGGTGCCCGGCCTCACGGTGACGAGACCGTCGCTGGAGGACACCTACCTCTCGCTCATCGCGCCGCACCTCGCCGGCGGCGAGCCCGACCACGCCACCGCACGAGAGCTGGAGGACGCCAAGTGAACGCCGTCGCGATCGGCTGGGACCGCACCCTGCTCGAGCTCAAGATGTACTTTCGCGAGAAGGAGGCGGTGTTCTTCTCGTTCGCCTTCCCGATCCTCATGCTCGGTCTGTTCTCCGTCGTCTTCGGCGGAAACTTCGACCGAGGCGCGGAGACCGAGGTCAATGCGGCGCGGTTCTTTCTGCCGGGGATGGCGGCGGCGGGAGTGATGCTGACCAGCTTCCAGACGATGGCGTTGTCCGTGGCGGTCGAGCGGGACGACGGGACGCTCAAGCGGCTGCGGGCGACGCCGATGCCGCCGATTTCCTACTTCCTGGGCAAGATCGGGCTCGTCGCGCTCACATCCTTGGCGCAGTTCGCATTGCTGATCGCCTTTGCCCGCTTGGCTTTCGGTGTCGAGCTGCCGACCGATGCCGGTCGCTGGGCCACCTTTGCCTGGGTGTTCCTGCTCGGGGTCGCGTGCGGCACGGTGCTCGGCATCGCCTACTCCTCCCTGGCTACGTCGTCCCGGTCGGTGGGTGCGCTCGTGATCGCGCCGACGCTGGTGCTGCAGTTCATCTCCGGCGTCTACTTCGCCTGGGGCGACCTGCCCGACTGGCTCAAGCAGGTGGCGTCGGTCTTTCCGCTCAAGTGGATCGCGCAGGGCATGCGGTCGGTGTTCTACCCCGACGACTGGAAGTCGATGGAGATGGCGGGCAGCTGGGAGCACGGCCGCACCGCGCTCGTGATCGGCGCCTGGCTCGTGGTCGGCCTGGTCCTGTGCGCGCGGACCTTCCGCTGGTCCAAGCGCGGCACGACATGATGGTGCCGTGAGCCTCGTCCACCCTGCCGAGCCGCCCCAGGCGACTGCGGCCGTCGACGGCCCGTCGTCGGAGGAGCTCGACGAGATGTGGCGCCGCCAGGTGCGCTGGTGGCACGCCCTGTTCGCCATCCTCCTGGTGGCCACCACTGGGGTGCTCGTCTTCGAGGGCAAGCCCCAGCTGCCATGGCAGCTGGCCGACGTGGCCGGCGTCGCCGTCGTGTATGCCGTGTGGGGCTGGCGCGGGCTGGGCCAACAGGACCTCCGCGCGGCAACGGCATACGTGGTCGTCGCCTGGGCGCTGATGGTCGTCCTCATGTCGCTGGACGGGACGGGGTCGGCGTGGATCCTCACGTTCGGCCTGTTCCCGCAGACCTGGGCGAGCCTGCCGCGCAACCGCGCCGCCGTGGCGGTCGTCGTGGCCGTCATCGCCATCGCCATCGTCCGGGTGTGGCAGGCGCCGCGCACCCACGACCAGCTCGCGGCGATCGTGATCAGCACCGTGATCATGCTCGTGCTGTCCCTGACGCTCGGGCTCTTCATCGACCGCATCATCCGCGAGGCCGACTCCAGGGCACGCACCATCGACGAGCTGCACCTCGCCCAGGCCCAGCTGGCCGCTGCCGAACGCGCGCAAGGTGTTGCGGCAGAACGCGAACGGATGTCCCGCGAGATCCACGACACGCTGGCCCAGGGCTTCACGTCGGTGGTGACGCTGGCACGCGCAACCCAGTCGGCAGTCGACCGCGGCGACCTGGAGGCCGTGCGGGAGCGGCTGCGCATCATCGAGCAGACGGCCTCGGAGAACCTCGCCGAGGCGCGCCTCATCGTCGCCGAGATGACGCCGGGGCACCTGCAGTCCCGCACGCTGGCCGAGGCGCTGCAGCGGCTCGTCGACGCGGTGGGTCAGGGCAGCGGGATGTCCGGGCGGCTGGTCGTCGAGGGCGAACCCGTTGTCCTGCAGGCGAACTCGGAGGTGGTCCTGGTGCGCACCGCACAGGAAGGGTTGGCCAACGTGCGGCGCCACTCGGGCGCGTCGTCGTTCGAGGTGAGGCTGCGGTATGCCGCGGACGAGCCGGTGAGCCTCGAGGTTGCCGACGACGGGGTCGGCTTCGAGTGGTCGGGTGAGCGCGCAGGCTACGGGTTGGACGGTGCGACAGCTCGCGCTGCCGAGGTGGGTGGCAGGTTTGAGGTCAAGACAGCGCCCGGTGAGGGCACCCGGTTGAGAGTGGAGGTGCCGTTGTGAGCGCGGAAGCGTTGCGGTTGCTGGTCGTCGACGACCACCCCGTCGTGCGGATGGGTCTGGTGGCGATGCTGTCCGAGCACGAGGACTTCGAGGTGGTGGGGGAGGCCGCAGATGGTGCGGAGGCAGTCGCCCAGGCCGCGCGGCTCACGCCCGACGTCGTGCTCATGGACCTGCGGATGCCCGGCGTCGACGGCGCCGAGGCCACCGCTCGGCTGCGGTCATCGGGCGCCGATGCCCCGGCGGTGCTGGTGCTCACCACCTACGACACGGATGCCGACATCGTCCGCGCCGTCGAGGCGGGTGCCACCGGCTACCTGCTCAAGGACGCACCCCGCGAGACCCTTGCCGATGCGATCCGCCGGGCCGCCCGTGGCGAGACCGTGCTCGCCCCACCCGTCGTCGCACGCCTCGCGTCACGCATGCGCGAACCCGCTGCGCCGGCACTGACCGAGCGAGAGACGCAGGTGCTCCAGTGTGTGGCCCGTGGCCTGTCCAACAACGAGGTCGGCCGCGAGCTGCACATCGGCGAGGCGACGGTGAAGACGCACCTGCTCCGCGCCTTCGAGAAGCTCGGGGTGACCGACCGCACCGCCGCCGTCACCGCGGCATACAAGGCCGGTCTCATCACCCTCTGACGTCACCGACGTGGCCGGTCAGGAGTCGGCGCCCGGGGGAGGCAGGAGCAGCCAGTAACCGTCGCGGGGCACGGACCCGTCGGGGTGGTTGGCGCGGGTGCGCTTCTTGTAGGGCTTCAGCACCGCCTCGAGCTCGCGGTGCAGGTCCTTGGCCTCGTCGGCGGTGAGCCACAGGCGGCCGCGGCTCATCGTGGTCCGCTCGTCCGCCCCGTCGGCGGCGATGACCTCGGCGGCGCGTTCGATGCCTCCGGTCACCTCTTGGGCCCAGGGGTGCAGGAACGCCGCGCTCGCGGAGGCACCCGCAGCCTGGTGCGCCACGGGTGACACGGTGATGTGCTCGGCGACCGACCGCCAAGGGCGTTCGCGGCCGTCGCCACTCGCGTCACCGCGCTCGACGATGCCCCACTTCTCCAGCGCCCGCAGGTGGTAGCTCGTCGCCGACGGGGTCAGCCCGCACAGCTCGGCAGCCTCGGTCGCCGTGAGGACCTCGCCGTTGTAGAGCTCGTTGATGATCCGTTGGCGAGCCGGATGGGCAAGCGCGCGCAGGGCCTTGGGGTCGTCGATGGTGAGGGTCGAACGTCGGCGGCTGCGCGGCATACCAAGAGCGTAGTTGACGGGACATGAAATGAAGCGTTACCTTCAAAACTATGAAGGAGACGCTTCATATATGGCGAGCGCGGAACGTGCGGCTGGCCGTGCCGGCCGCCGCCGTTTCCATCACCGGCGACGCGATGGCGATGGTCGCGCTCCTCCTGCGGGTGCACGACTCCGGGGCTGGTCCGTATGCCGTGACGGCGCTCCTCGTCTGCTTCTCGCTGCCCGTCGTGGTCACCATGGGCCTGGCCGGGGAGGTCGCCGACCGGGTCGATCCGCGCGTCGTGTTCGGACTGGGCCACGGGGCGCAGGTGGCTGCGCTCGTCGGCCTCGCGCTCACCGATGGGCTGGTGGCGACCTACGGGCTGGTGCTCGTGCTGCAGACCGGGTTCGCGTTCAGCAACCCGCTGTGGAGCTCGGTGCTGAGCCGTGCCGTCGGTGACGACCACGTGGGGCGGCTGGTGTCGGTGCAGCAGGCGCTGGCTGCCGTCGCCTCGCCGCTTGGTGCGGGCCTCGGCGGCCTGCTCGTCGAGCTGCACGGCGACCGCGTGGTGTTCCTCGTGGATGCCGCGACGACGCTGACGCTCCTCGTGGCGGGTGTCCTCGTCCGCAGCCGGTCCGAGCCGCACCTGTCCTCCGACGTGTCGGTTGACTCCTCGCCCGGCTCGTCGGTTGCGCCCGCGGGGGCGCGATGGGTGCGGCACGCGGGTGCGCTGGTGCCCCGCGCCGGGCTCGCGGTCGTGCGGCGCAACCGCGTCGTCTGGGTGCTGGTACTGGCGCTGCTGCCGTTCGTCGTGACGCTGGAGAGCATGAACGCCGTCGAGGTGTTCCTTGCCCGGGACGCGCTCGGGGCGTCGCAGGCGGAGTTCGGGTTCTGGCAGACGATGACCGGCGTCGGGGCTTTCGCGGGCGCGGTCGCCGCCGGGTGGTTCGGTCGCGATGTGGTGCGGTTGCGCGCCATCGTCGTGTGCCTCGCAATGATGTCGCTGGCGCAGGTCGGGCAGGGGCTGGCGCCCGGCATCACCTGGCTCTACGGGTGGGGCGCGGTCCTCGGCCTGGCCAACGCGGTCAGCAACGCCTGCCTCTTCGCGGTGATCGTGCGCGGCATACCCGGGCGCGAGCGCGGTAAGGCGATGGCGTTCATCAACGGCTCCGCCCGCACCTGCACCATGCTCGCGCTGGTGCTCGGCGGCCTCGCGGCATCGACGCTCGGGCCGCGACTGTCGTACGTGGTGGCCGGTGCGCTCGGCGTCCTCGTCGCGGTCTGGGCCGGCCTCGCCCTGCACCGCGCTGGCGCCCTCACCACCTCAACACCCGCGCCGACCTCGACGGACCGCGCTGCCACGACAGCGCGGGTCGACGAAACCAGCGCGGGTGTCAGGAGCTAGCTCGGTTGTCAGGCCTTGAAGGTTCCCGGCCGTGGCTGGGCGCCTCCGGAGTACCCCGCCTCCCACGGGAACCGTCCCAACGCGTCTGACCAGGTCAGCTGGAAGGCGGGGACGGAGTGGCTGGCCGGTCGGTCGTAGTAGTCGTTGGCAGCGAGCACGATCTGGCCGGGGTTGGGCAGTTCCTCCACGAGGATGCGCCGGCTGGGCTCGTCCGTGGGCACCTCGTCCCCGGGGGTGAGGTCGTGGCCGTGCAGCACCCGGTGCGCCAGGCTGTTGAGCAGGGCGCTCGAAGCGTCAGGTCCCAGGCTGAACACCACCAGCTCGGGGTGCCCTACGCCGAACAGGCCCGTGGTGTAACAGAACGGTGGCTTCGGCGCCTTGCGCCTGCCCCGGGCTCCCGCTGCGCGTCGCTGCGCGCGGTTCCCTTCGAGCGCGCAGCACGGACAGTCGGCGTCGTCCGACACATAGGTGTTGGAACAGCCGAAGGTCCGGATCGCCTCGGTCGTCCTGCGACGGTTCTGGTCGTGCCATGCGGTCAGTGCCGGTGTGGACATGGTCCCCCCTGCCGGTCGTCGAAATGGAATGCGCCGACCGTAGGCGGGGGGTCCGACACCGCTGCTCGACATCCGGGGGCCGTCCACCCCGTGACGGACGCCGAAGGTGCGTGTCGACGCCGAGCCGACCGGACGGCATACCGACTCATTGCCGTTGGCTCGGCACCAAGGCGTGATCTGGCGCGTTCGTGCCGAGCGGTCGGCAACGAGTGCCAGCGCTCAGGCGGCCCCTACGGGTACCGTCAGCTGTCGCGCAGGTCCTTGGCGGCCTCGACGGTCTCCTCGACGACCTGCTCGGGACCGGTCGTCTTGCCGGGACGCTTCGCGCGGATGAACTCGATGATCATCGGCACCACCGAGATGCCCACGATCACGAGCATCGCCAGCTCGAGGTTGTCCTTGAGCACCGGGAACTGCTGCCCCAGGAAGTAGCCGAGGAGCGTGATGCCGGTCGCCCACAGCACCGCTCCGACCCCGCTCCACACGAAGAAGTGGCGGCGGTCCATCCGACTCACGCCGGCGACCACGGTGATGAAGGTCCGCACGATCGGCACGAACCGCCCGAGCACCAGGGCCTTGGCGCCGTGCTTGTCGAAGAACGCGTGGGTGTCGTCGAAGTACTTCTTCTTGAGGATCCGCCCGTCGCGCTCGTAGAGCGGCGCCCCGACCGCGCGCCCGATCTCGTACCCCACGACGTTGCCCGCGAAGGCCGCGACCGTGAGCAGCAGGCAGGCCAGCGCGATGTTGATGTGGATCGACCCCTGCGCGATGAACAGCCCCACCGCGAACAGCAGCGAGTCACCGGGGAGGATCGGGAACAGCAGACCGCACTCGATGAAGACGATCGCGGCGCTGACCCAGAAGAACTGCGCGCCGAACTTGGTCAGCAGCCACTGGGGGTCCATCCAGTCAGGGCCGAGGGTGGGAGCCATCACGAGCCAAGGGTATGCCGCGTGGTCGCCTTCTCCCGAATCCTCGCCGCCGTTCCGGCCCCGTTTCTCAGCGCCCTCTCAGATCGCCGCACCTACCCGGGTGCGCTTGCTGGCGTCTGCGAACTTGCCCCACGGCGAGGCAAAAGCGCGGACGCAAGCGTCAGCCGGCGGGCCAGGTGCGCTGGATGCGGGTCCAGTCCCCGATCTGGGC
This sequence comes from Knoellia koreensis, assembly GCF_013041615.1. Taxonomy (GTDB): domain Bacteria; phylum Actinomycetota; class Actinomycetes; order Actinomycetales; family Dermatophilaceae; genus Pedococcus; species Pedococcus koreensis. The sequence continues at coordinate 153,997 of NZ_JABEPQ010000005.1, read as the reverse complement.
GAACGGGTCGGGCAGGGCGCGGGTCCGGCTCGGCGGCGAACCCGTCACCGGCGCGTAGTGGTCGAGGTGCGTCGTCAGCAGACCCTCGCCGCGGGTGAGGTGCGGCAGGCGCTGCGCGAGTCCGTGCACCTCGTCCGCCGGCAGCTCGCCGATGAGCCGGGCGGGCGCATGGTGACCCGACCCGAGCACAGTCGTCGTGAGCGGCACCGCCCGGTGCCGGGGCAGCTCGGCGAGGACGGCGCCGAGCAGGTCCTGCGGCACCTCGAGCTCGAAGGCGTGGATGGGGGCGCAGACCGTCGTCCCGGCGCGGGTGAGCGCCTCGGCCAGGAGCAGCTTGGCCAGGCTGCGGAAGTCCTGGGCGGTGCTCGACATCGACTTGTCGAAGGTCGCATGCATCGCGCTCTGGCGCGGGTAGTAGCCCGAGTGCGTCACGACCACGCGGGCGTCGGGCACGGCCCATCCGTGCACTCCCTCCGAGAGGGTGGCGCGCACGCCCTCCTCGACGGCGGCAAAGAAGGCTGGTGGCATCGAGCCGAGCTCGACCTCCAGCGCCAGCTCGAGCCCGCTGTCCACCGGAGCGGGTTCGACCCGCAGCCCGAGCTGGGCGAGGAACGGGTTGGGGGCGACCCCGATGAGCTGGTGGGCCGCACCGACTCCGCGCACCCGCTCGACGCAGATGGCGGTGGTGGGCCGGAACGTCGCGCGCACGCCGTGGTCCTGCTCGAGCAGCGCCGCGAGCACCTCCTTCTGCACCTCGCCGTAGAGCGAGACCGCGACCTCGCCGCGCCCGTCGTCCTGCCGCAGCGCGATGAGCGGGTCCTGCTCGGCGAGATCGGTGAGCCCGGTGAAGAGGCGCCCGCGCTGGGTCGGGTCGACGGGTTCGACGACCGTCTCCAGGCTCGGCCGGGTGAGCTCCACGGCATACCTGCGTCTCGTCTGCGGGCCGAACCGGTCGCCGACGCGGGCACCGGACCAGCCACGCACGACCGCGATGCGGCCGTCGGTGGCCGCGCCCTCGACCCGGAGGCCACCGGGCTCGAACACCTCGATGCCGGTGACCCGGTCGGGCGCGCCCCCAGCGACCGCCACGCGGTCACGCACCCGCAGAGTGCCGCCGGTCATCCGCACGAACGCCCGTCGTTGGCCACCCTCGGTGCGCTCGATCTTGAACACGACCCCCGACGGATCGCCTTGTGTCGCATCGCTTTCGGTGTCGGCGAGGTCGACGAGCACATCGAGCAGCTCGGGCACGCCGGCGCCGGTCACGGCGGAGCCGAAGACGACCGGGTATGCCGTGTCGGCCAGTGTGCGTGCGCGCAGGGACTCGCGCTCGGATGGGCCGAGCTCGAAGGGCTCGTAGGCCGCTGCGCTGGTTCCCGGTGCCTCCACGAGTCCCAGCGGAACGGCGTCGCTGGTGAGGCGTTCGGCCACCTGGGTCAGGACGCGTTCCGGGTCGGCGCCGGCGCGGTCGACCTTGTTGACGAAGAGCACGGCAGGCAGGCGGAGCCGTTGCAGTGCCCGCATGAGGACGAGGGTCTGGGCCTGCACGCCTTCGACAGCAGACACGACGAGCACCGCCGCGTCGAGGACGGCGAGGGCCCGCTCGACCTCGGCCACGAAGTCGGAGTGGCCTGGGGTGTCGAGCAGGTTGACGACGGTGCCCCGCCACTCGAAGGTGGCGACGGCCGACCTGATGGTGATGCCGCGCTGGCGCTCCAGCGCCATGGTGTCGGTCTGGGTGTCGCCGTCGTCGACGCGGCCGAGCCGGTCGAGGACGCCGGTCTCGAAGAGGAGCCGTTCGGTCAGGCTGGTCTTGCCGGCGTCAACATGCGCGACCACACCCACAGTGAGCGTTCGCAACTGCCTTCACATCCATTCGGTAGGTGGGTACCTGGCGGGACGTGAAAGCTGCTCGCATCGGTCTTCCTGTCGTTCGGGTGGATGGATCGGACCCGTTCATGGCAGCAGAGCGGAAGCCTTGGCAGCAACGGGTTTTCTCCCCGCGCGCTTGCTTGCGTCTGCGTGAACGGTGGCTGTGGCAGCCACCGACGCAGACGCAGCGAGGGGCGCGGCGGTCAGGCGAGGAGGGGCCGCACCTCGCGGCCGGCGAACTCGACGAGCGCCGCGACTCCCTCGGCGTCGAGGTAGGTGGTCGGTTGCAGCGCGACCGTCGTCGCGCCGCGTGCCGACAACGCGCGCACGGCCGCAGCGACGGCCTCCGCGTCCCCGGCGACCCCTCGGCCCGGTGCCGCCTCGACGTCCCACATCGCGTACTCGGCGGCCAGCCGCCGCTCGGCACCGTCACCGGTCGCGACGATGAGCGCGTGCACGACCTCGGGCGCGGGAAGGTCGGCGGGTCGCTCCGCGAGTGCCGATCGCAGCGAACGCTCGAGGTCGTCCTCACTCACCCCGGCCGCGAGGAGTATGCCGTCGGCGACTTTCCCTGCCAGCGCAAGGGTTTTCGGTCCCTGGCCACCGCTCATCAGCAGCGGCGCGGGGTCGGGCGGCCAGTCCAGCTTCACCCCGTCCAGCTGGACGTACCGGCCCTGCACCGACACCTCCTCGCCGGCGAGGAGCTGACGCAACGCCACGGCATACTCGCGCAGCAGCGTGAGGGGTGACTCGACCCGGACACCGGCCTGCCCCATCCACGACTGCACGCCGTGACCCACACCGGGGACGAAACGCCCCGGAAAGAGGCGGGCGAGGGTGGCGACCTCCATGGCGGTGAGGGCGACTGCGCGCAGGGGCGCCGGCATGAGCCCGATGCCGACGCGCAGCCGATCGGTGCGGGCGAGTGCGACGGCGGCGCTCGCGAGACCGCTCTGCTTGAAGCAGTCCTCCCAGACCCACAGGTCGTCGAGATGCTCGTCGGCCGCGCGCGCCACTGTGGGCAGTGACTCCGGCGGCAAGGAGGGCGTGAACATGATCCCGAGCCTGGTCATGCGGCCCATGCTCGCACCGCTTCCCGACACCCCACCCCGCTTGCGTCCGCGGATCTGGCTGTCCGGACAACCGAAACCGCGGACGCAAGCAAGCGCGCGGGGTCACTGGCCGGTGCGACCGTCGATGCACTCGCGCAGCAGGTCGGCGTGGCCGCAGTGCCGGGCGTACTCCTCGACCATGTGCACCAACACGTCCCGGACGGCGATCGGGCCGCGCTCGGGGTCGTCGATGACGGCGTCCATGTCGGGGTGCGCCTCAAGCCACTCCTCGGCATAGGCGACCTCGCCGCGCCACGCTGCGAACGCCTCGTCGACCGCCGCCTGCTCGCCGACGGCGCCGTTCCAGTCGTCGTCGCCGCGCCGAGGCCCCCAGAACCGGTCGGCGTCCTGCTGCGACAACACGCGTCGGAACCACACCCGTTCGACCTCGGCCATGTGCCGCACCATCCCCAGGAGGGACATGGTCGACGGCGGCACCGACCGCGTCGCCAGCTGCTCGGGCGTGAGTCCGTCGCACTTCATCTGCAGCGTCAGCCGGTAGTGGCCGAGGTAGTCCTGATAGGTCCCCCGCTCGTCCTGCTCGTGCTGCTGGTCCTGGCGCGGGTCGTCGTTCGAGTCGACCCACATGGTCGGGTCCTGCTGGGACTGGGATGGCATGCCTGCCATTGTGGTCTTCATGCCCCCGGTGACACCACGCGTTTCCCAGGTGCGGCTCGTCGTCCACGTCGAGGACTACGACGAAGCAGTGCGGTTCTACCGGGACGTCCTCGGTATGCCGCCCGAGGAGGCTTACGAGGGCGAGGGCGGCGCCAAGGTCATGATCCTGGGTGCTGGCCGGGCCACGCTCGAGCTGTCGAACACAGCCCAGGTCGAGCTGATCGACGAGGTCGAGGTTGGCCGCCGCGTGGCGCCCCACTTCCGGGTCGCGTTGGAGGTCGCCGACGCAGCCGGGGTGACGCGAGCCGCGCTCGCGGGCGGCGCGACCCTCGTCGCCGAGCCCACACGCACTCCGTGGAACTCGCTCAACGCCCGCCTCGACGCGCCTGGCGCCGTGCAGCTCACCCTCTTCGAGGAACTCGGCGCGTGACGGAACCGGGGCCCGGGCTGGTGCCGACGGTGGGGGTGGGGCCGTGGGAGGGGCCGTGGCCCGACGACAACCGCTACGACCCAGAGCTGCTGCGCGAGGGCGACCGGCGCAACGTCGTCGACGAGTACCGCTACTGGCGGCACGAGGCGATCGTCGCCGACCTCGATACCCGCCGCCACGACTTCCACGTCGCCATCGAGAACTGGGGCCACGACTTCAACATCGGCTCGGTCGTGCGCACCGCAAATGCCATGGGCGCCAAGGCTTTCCACATCATCGGCAAGCGCCGCTGGAACCGTCGCGGCGCCATGGTGACCGACCGCTACCAGCACGAGTACCACCACCCCACGGTCACCGACTTCGTGGCCTGGGGCGCGACGGCCGGTGAGCCCGACCGCGACGGCCAGCCCAGCGGCATACCCCTCATCGGCATCGACAACTTGCCCGGCTCCACGTCGCTCGAAACCGCCACTCTCCCAAGGGAATGCGTGCTCGTCTTCGGACAGGAAGGCCCCGGCCTCACGCCCGAGGTTCGCGACGCGTGCGCGGCGATCCTGCACATCGAGCAGTACGGCTCCACCCGCTCGATCAACGCCGGGGCCGCGGCCGCCATCGCCATGCATTCCTGGGTGCGCCAACACGTTTTCGGGCAGGCTGTCGATTCGGGGCCACCTCGTACGTCAGGGGAGTGAGGCCGCAACCGCGGCCACGCACCGAGGACTACAGGGCAAGGAGAGCACCATGACCGAGTACGTCGTGTTGATCGTGGGGGACGCCAACCGCTGGTGGACCACCATGGACGAGGACCAGCGCAAGGCCGGGTATGCCGAGTACAACCGGTTCGCGGCCGAGCTCACCGAGCGTGGGCACAAGATCGTCGGCGGCGCCGAGCTGCACGCCACCACCGAGGCCAAGCGGATCCCGGGCGCCGCGGGCGAGCCGTCATGAGGTACGTCGTCATGGTTGCCTACACGCCGGGGCAGTGGGACATGGCCGACGACGCCACGCGGCAGCAGTTCTTCGACGACCACCACGCCTTCGAGCGGTTCGTCGACGAACACGGCAGGCGGATCGACAGCGCGGCCCTCTCCGACGCTGAGTTGGCGACGACCATCCGGCGCGACGAGGCGGGCGAACCGGTCGTCACGGACGGCCCCTTCGCCGAGCTCGCCGAACAAGTGGGCGGCTACTACGACGTCGACCTCCCCGACCTCGACACCGCCATCGCCGCGGCCAAGCTGCTGCCGCACCAGTACACCGTCGAGATCCGCCCGACGGTCAAGGTCGACGGCTACGAGAGCGTCTGAGACGTATGCCGCAGGGTCACGAGGAGGCGCTCGCGACGGTCGTGCGCGAGGAGTGGGGACGCCTGACGTCTCTGCTCCTCGTGCACTTCCGCCGCCTCGACCTGGTCGAGGACGCCCTCGGTGACGCGGTGGAGGCGGCGGCCCGACGCTGGCCGACCGACGGTGTCCCCGACAACCCGGCTGGCTGGCTGCACACGACCGCCCGGCGCCGCATCCTCGACCGGCTGCGCGCCGAGGCGATGGCGCAACGCAAGGCACCGCTCCTGCTCGTCGACCACGAGCACACGCAGAGCACGGCCACCGACGGCATCCGGGCCGACCCCGGCGACCTCGTCGAGGACGACCTGCTCCGGCTGGTGCTCATGTGCGCCCACCCCGCGCTCGACCTCGCCGCCGCCAGCGCCCTGTCGCTGCGCCTCGTCCTCGGTGTCACCACACCTGACATCGCCCGACTGTTCCTTGTCAGCGAGCCCACCATGGCCGCCCGGATCACCCGGGCCAAGAAGAAGATCGTGGCGGCCGGCATCCCGTTCGCGGTGCCCTCGGCCGACGTGTTGCCGCAGCGGCTCGACACGGTCGCGCACACGGCATACCTCGCCTTCACCGCCGGTTATGCGCCGGGCAGTGGACCCGACGCCGTGCGAATCGCATTGGCAGGAGAGGCGATTCGCCTCGTCCGGGTAGTTCTGGGCGCCCGACCCGACGAGCCCGTCCTCGTCGCGCTTCTCGCCCTCATGCTGCTCCAGCACTCCCGCCGCGACGCCCGCGTCGACGACGAGGGCGCCATCGTCCTGCTCCCCGACCAGGACCGGTCGCGCTGGCACCACGACGAGGTCGACGAGGCGGTGCGGCTCCTGCGCTCACCGAGCCTCAGCGGGCCGGTCACCATCCAGACCGCCGCGTATGCCGTCCAGGCCAGGATCGCGGCCGAGCACGCCACCGCGCCCACCGCCGACGCCACCGACTGGGCTCGCGTCGTCGGCCACTACGACGACCTCCTGGCGCTGTCGCCGACGCCGAGTGCCCGGCTGGCTCGGGCCGTCGCTGTGGCCGAGGCGCAGGGACCGGAGGCCGGGCTCGCAGCCCTCGACGGACTCGACGACGAGCTGCCGCTCAGCCACCGGCTGCCGGCGGTCCGGGCCGAGCTGCTCACCCGCGCCGGCGACACCCAAGGCGCGCACGCGGCATACGACCTCGCCATCCAACGCTGCGACAACGACGCCGAGCGCGCCCTCCTCACCCAGCGTCGCGACGCCCTCACCTGACGGCGCTCCGGAGGGAGGCCGGGGTGGGAGACCGGCGACCCACCGTGGAAGGATTGCCCCGACGAGGAAGTCCGACTGGTGCAAGGAGACGCACATGCCCATCGCCACCCCTGAGGTGTACGCCGACATGCTGGACCGCGCGAAGGCCGGCTCCTTCGCGTACCCCGCCATCAACGTCTCGTCCTCGCAGACGCTCAATGCCGCGATCCGCGGCTTCGCCGAGGCGAACTCCGACGGCATCATCCAGGTCTCCACCGGTGGCGCGGAGTACCTCTCCGGCCCGACCGTCAAGGACATGGTCACCGGCGCCCTCGCGCTCGCGGCCTACGCCGAGGTCGTCGCCGCGAAGTACGACGTCAACATCGCCCTGCACACCGACCACTGCCCCAAGGACAAGCTCGACGGCTTCGTCCGCCCGCTGCTCGAGGCCTCCACCAAGCGGGTCGAGGCCGGCGGCAACCCGTGGTTCCAGTCGCACATGTGGGACGGCTCGGCCGTGCCGCTCGACGAGAACCTCGAGATCGCCCGCGAGCTGCTCGACAAGGCCAAGGCCGCCAAGGTCATCCTCGAGATCGAGGTCGGTGTCGTCGGCGGCGAGGAGGACGGTGTCGCCAACGAGATCAACGACAAGCTCTACTCGACGCCCGAGGACGCCATCGCCACCGCCCGCGCGCTCGGCACCGGCGAGAACGGCTACTACATGACCGCGCTCACCTTCGGCAACGTCCACGGCGTCTACAAGCCGGGCAACGTCAAGCTGCGTCCCGAGGTCCTCAAGGCCGCGCAGGACGCCGTGCACCAGGAGTTCAAGACCGCCGACGACAAGCCGTTCCACCTCGTCTTCCACGGCGGCTCCGGTTCGTCGCCTGAGGAGATCTCGGCCGCGGTCGACTACGGCGTCGTCAAGATGAACGTCGACACCGACACCCAGTACGCCTTCACCCGCCCTGTCGCCGGATTCATGTTCAGCAAGTACGACGGTGTCCTCAAGATCGACGGCGAGGTCGGCAACAAGAAGGACTACGACCCCCGCGCCTGGGGCAAGGAGGCCGAGGCCGGCATGGCCGCGCGCGTCGTCGAGGCGTGCGAGAACCTCCGCTCCGCGGGCAAGCACCAGTGATGCCCGGAGACAACCTGCTCGGCGTCCCCGCGACCGAGCTCCCGCCCGACCCGGCCGCCGCCAAGCTCGAGGAGGGCGTCGCGGCCGACCAGGTCGCCGCGGCATACCCCGCCTCGTCCCTGGCCTGGGCGACCCTCGCCGAGGACGCGCTCGCCGACAACCGCACGGTCGAGGCGTACGCCTACGCCCGCACCGGCTACCACCGCGGGCTCGACGCGCTCCGGCGCGCGGGCTGGCGCGGCCAGGGCCCGGTGCCCTGGGAGCACGAGCCCAACCGCGGCTTCCTGCGCGCGCTCGCCGCGCTGTCGCGCGCGGCTGGGGCGATCGGCGAGACCGAGGAGGAGCAGCGCACCGCCCAGTTCGTGCGCGACTCCTCGGCCACCGCCGCGCGCGAGCTCGGCTTCGCGGCCGGCTGAGCCGGCGTCACCGCGGCGTCGGTATGCCGCGTGGTCACCTCAGTGGAAGATCACCTCGGTGACTGCCTGCGGACGCTTGTCCTGCACGAGGTCGTCGACCACGCGGACGGTGACGGTGTACTCGTCGCCCTCGAAGGTGCAGTAGGTCGATCGGGCATTCGGTCGGCAGGCACGCAACTGCGGCATACCGGCTGGTTTGGCGGTGCGGGCCTGGGCCACGGCTGCCCTGGTGCCGAGCTCGGCCAGAGCGGGAGTAGTGCCGGAGACCCAGGCTGCGACGAAGGCCTCGGCGTAGGCCTTGGGCGTGTCCGGCATGACGCCGACGGGGTCGCGGGCCGGCGGCGGGATCTGCGGGGTCGAGGACGGGCCCGGACGTTGGGGCCGCGTCGGCGTGGGTGGGGTGAACGGGGGAGCCGATGAGGCCGTCGGGTTCGGCACCGAGGACGTGGGCGCGCTACTGGGGCTCGGGCGGCCGGGTTCGGTGCGCGGGCGTTCCGTGCCGCACGCGGTGAGGGTGGCCACGGCCAGCCCCAGGACGGCTAGCTGGGCAAGCGTGCCGGGCGGGGTGAGGACGCGGGTGGGGGACACGGTTCTCCACATGGTTCGTTCCGTCGGGTCGCAGCCCACGGCGTGGGCTTGGGGATGTCGGGTGTGACGCAGCGGCGCGGGGGTCGGTTTCGTCCGTGCCCAGCCCACGTTCCCACCGCAGGTGCCCACCACACAGTGCCGCCACACGGTGCCACCACACAGTGAAGCCGGGGGGCCGGACCTTTGCTGGTCAAGCCCCCCGGCGTCGCCCCCTGCGCAGACCCGGACTGGGCCCGCGGGTCACCGCCCGCTCGGTGCGTCCCCTGCCATTCCGGTGGCGCGTGACGACGACCATGATGCACGGTCGACACCTGCCACGCGTGTCACTAAGGTGCCAATGTCCACAAATGACCACCGCAGCGGCCGATTGGACCGTTCACAGCACGAAATCGGGGTGATCCGGCGCCATGGCAGGCGACACGTTCCAGGGCCGCGACCCGATGGAGACCCTGCGGGAGGTCTTCGGTCGCGAGCAGCAGCGTTACGACGAGCGCCGCGCCGACATGGCCCAGATGCGCAACGCCATCCTGCAGCTGTCGTCGCGCCCGGTGCCCAGCGAGGCCGCGGGACCGGTGTGGGAACGCGTGTCCGTCGACCTCGCGCCCGAGCTGATCCGCCAGCTCGTCGAGGCGACCACCACGGTCGTGCGGTCCTCGGTGGTGTCGGTCGAGGTCGGGCCGGGCACCGAGCCGGAGACGGCCGCCGACACCCGGGGCCGGCTCGCGCGCGGTGAGTACGAGCTGCGCACGCTCTACCCGCAAAGCGCCCGCGAGGACCCGGGGGCGCGGGCCTGGATGGACACATGGGCCGAGGCGGGGGAGCGGCAGCGCCTCTCCCTGCAGCCGCCGAGCGACTTCGCCGTGTTCGGTGACAGTGCGGTGATGGCTGTGGCGACGTGGGGCGACTCGGCGGCCGACTACGTCCTGGTGCGCGAGCCCATGGTGGTGCAGGCGTTCACCGAGCTCTTCGACTTCGCCTGGGAGAAGGCGCTCCCGGTGCCACGCACCGGCCAGCTGGGCGACGCGGCATACCTGCGTCTGATGATGCGCGGAGTCAAGGACGAGTCGATCGCCCGCTATCTCGGCGTGAGCCTGCGCACCGTCCGGCGTCGCGTCGCGGCGCTGATGGAGGCGCACGGCGCCGAGACGCGCTTCCAGCTGGGCGTCTCGGTCGGCCGGAACGGTCTCGGCGACCGCGGTGGGTCCGGCGGCGGGTAGCCTTCCCGCGGAAGCCGCGGCGAATGACGAAGGGTTGTGGGTATGCCGGCGATCGTGCTGGTGGGCGCTCAGTGGGGCGATGAGGGCAAGGGCAAGGCGACGGACCTCATGGGCTCCGACGTCGACTACGTCGTGAAGTTCAACGGCGGCAACAACGCCGGCCACACCATCGTCATCGAGCAGGACGGCAAGCGCGAGAAGTACGCCCTGCACCTGCTGCCCTCGGGCATCCTCACCCCGACCTGCATCCCGGTCATCGGCAACGGCGTCGTCATCGACCTCGCCGTCCTCTTCGAGGAGATCGACGGGCTCGAGGCGCGCGGTGTCGACACGTCCAAGCTCGTCGTCAGCGCCAACGCGCACATCATCGCCCCCTACAACCGGGTCCTCGACAAGGTGACCGAGCGGTTCCTCGGGTCACGCAAGATCGGCACCACCGGCCGTGGCATCGGCCCGACCTACGCCGACAAGATGGCGCGCAACGGCATCCGCGTGCAGGACCTCTTCGACGAGAAGATCCTGCGGCAGAAGGTCGAGGCCGCCCTGTCGTTCAAGAACCAGGTGCTCGCCAAGATCTACAACCGTCGGGCCGTCGAGGTCGACGAGGTGATGGAGGAGCTCCTCGGGTATGCCGAGCGCTTGCGTCCCATGGTCGCTGACACCTCGCTGGTGCTGGAGAAGGCGTTGGACGAGGGCAAGAACGTCCTGCTCGAGGCCGGGCAGGCGACCCTGCTCGACGTCGACCACGGCACCTACCCGTTCGTCACGTCGTCGAACGCGACGGCCGGTGGCGCGTGCACCGGGTCCGGCATCCCGCCGACCCGGGTGTCGCGGGTGATCGCGATCCTCAAGGCGTACTCGACGCGCGTCGGTGAGGGGCCGTTCCCGACCGAGCTGTTCGATGACAAGGGCGAGTTCCTGCGCAAGACCGGCGCGGAGTACGGCACCACCACGGGCCGCCCGCGGCGCTGCGGCTGGGTCGACACCGTCGTCGGCCGCTACGCCACCCGCATCAACGGCGTCACCGACTTCGTCGTCACCAAGCTGGACGTCCTCACCGGGCTCGACAAGGTCCCGATCTGCGTGGCCTACGACGTCGACGGGGTGCGGCACGACGAGATGCCGGTCAACCAGACCGACTTCCACCACGCGACCCCGATCTACGAGGAGCTCGACGGCTGGTGGGAGGACATCTCGGGCGCCCGCACCTTCGAGGAGCTGCCCGCCAACGCCCAGGCCTACGTGCTTCGGCTCGAGGAGCTCATCGGGGCGCGGGTCTCGGCCATCGGTGTCGGGCCGGGTCGTGACGAGATCATCAGCCGGTACCCGCTGCTCGACGCCTGAGCGACGGGGGCACGGCCCGGTGATGACGGACATCCGTTCTGGCGCAACACTTTTCAGCATGTCCAGTGCGAACCAGTGGCAGCGCCGGACGGACCGGCTCACCGGGTCCTGACGCCCGATCGTGCGGAGTGGGCCCCGCCGACCCACCCCGCACGACCTGCCCCTTAGCCCTCGCGCTGTCCCTCACGCCGCGTGAGCCGACGGCCCGCGGCACTCAGCACGAGTCCTCCGCCGACGAGGAACACCCCGAGTACGAGGGGTGTGGTCGACGAGGTTCCGGTGTACGCCAAGGTTGGTGCTGCCGAGGCCGGGTCGGCACCCGCGCTCGGCGCGGTGTGCGTGCCGGCCCGGGGTGCGACCCCCGCGGCAGGTGTCAGTGTCGTGGAGGGCACGGTGGTCGCGTCGGTCGTCGTGCCGGCCGACTCCGCCGGGCCGCTGATCTCGCCGCCGCCGCTCTCGATCTGCGCCGGGTCATCGGCACCCGCTCCTGTTTCCCCAGCAGGAGGTGCGGGCTCCTCGCCCGGGTCGGATCCGTCGGGGTCCTGCGTGCCGTCCGGGGTGCCGGCCTGGGTGCCGGTGGCCGGGTCGGTCGGGTCGGCCGAGGTGGTCTCGGAGCCCTCCGGGGCGGCTGGGGTGGTGGTGTCGGCAGGGGAGTCATTGGTGCAGGACGGCTGCGCGAGCTGCGGCTGTGACCCGGAGTCGCCGCCGTCGGTGGAAGTCGCGCCCGACGCTCCAGCCGCGGACGCCTGGGAGCCGCCGGCCGGGTCGCTGCAGTCGGCAGCGTGCGCCACCCCTGTTGGCACCGTCGCTGCGACGGTCATCAGGAGGGCGACCACGGCGCCCCTTGGCGTTCCCTGCACGGTGTGCTGCTTTCCTCAATCCGGGCCGAGCGGTCCGCGCCGCACCGGCTTCATCCAGAACAAGTAAGCCACAGGTAAAGAGATAGTAAAGAGGCGTTCGCCGACGCGGTCGCAGGACCGACCGAACGGGTGAGGGGCGATTCCCGCGAAACCGGGCATACCGGGCACGAGTTTCGACGGCCGAACCACCGTGCACCGTGCCACGCGCCCTAAGCATGCGTCGCCTCCGCGGACCGCGCCGAGCGCCTCAGTCGCGCGGCGGGTCGCCCGCCTGGTCGCCGTTCTGGTCGAGGTGGACCAGGGTCATGCGGTGGGCGGCGCGGGTGAGCGCGACGTAGAGGACCCGGATGCCGCCCGGCGACTCGCGGACGATCTCGTCCGGGTCGACGATGACCGTCGCGTCGTACTCGAGCCCCTTGGTGGACATGGGATCGACGACGACCACACGCCCCGTCTCCTCGCCCACGGCGGCCAGCTCCGCGGCATACCGGCTGGGCGTCACGACCGCGATCGAGCCCTCGACCTCGTCGAGGAGGCCCTCGACCGCCGACGCCACGGCGGTGCGGACGTCCGCCGCGCGGGCGGTCACCTCGACCGGGTCGACGCCCGTCTCGCGCACCGCGTGGGGGATGTCGGCGTCCGGCACCTGCTCGCGGACGACGCGGGCCGCGTAGTCGAAGATCTCGCGGGCGTTGCGGTAGTTGGTGTCCATGTGGAAGTCGCGTCGCGGCTGGGTGCCGAAGGCCTCGTCCCGGGCGCGCGCCGCCTCGGCCGCATCGCCCCAGGACGCCTGCGCGGCATCACCCACGACGGTCCACGACGAGTAGCGACCCCGGCGACCGAGCATCCGCCACTGCATGGGTGAGAGGTCCTGCGCCTCGTCGACGAGGACGTGGGCGTACTCGCCGGGGGTGCCGATCCGGCCCTGCAGGAGACGTTCGCGCGGGTCGGCGGACTGGCGCTCGACCCCACCGCCGGCACGACGGGCGGCGCGCCCGCCGCCCACCTCGGCCACCCCGAACTGCGAGACGTCCTCGAGCTCCTCGATCTCGTAGAAGCCACGCTCCTCGGCCGGCGCGTCCTGCACCGGCCCCAGCCGCGCGGCCAGGTCGTCGATGAGGGCGACGTCGGCCACCGACCAGGTGCCTTCGGCCAGCGCCTCGCGCATCGACGCGGAGAAGGCTTCGGCCTCTTCGGGGCTGATCGCGCCCTGCCCGTGCCGCAGGGCGAGCTCGGGCGCGGCGAGCCAGAGCAGCACCTCGCGCGGGTCGACCTGCGGCCACCACCGGTCGAGGAACGCCTCGACCTCGAGGTGGCCGTCGAAGCGGTCCATGAACTCGGCCTTGTCGCCCTCGCGCACGCTCGCCCAGGCGGCCTCGCCCAGCGCGGCCTCGACGGCGCCCCGGGCCAGGTTGCGCTGGTGGTTGCGCAGCACCTGGCTGCGGATCCGGTCCAGCGTCCTGGTGTCGACCCGCACCGCCTTGCCCGCCACGAAGGCGCGGAACTCCGTCGGCCCGTCCGGCACGCGTCCACCGGCGGCTCGGGACAGCAACCGGCGGATCCGCAGTGACCCCTTGGTTGCCGCGAGCTCGGGGCTGTCGAGCCGCGTCGCGGTGACGCCGTCGACGACGTCACCGAGCGAGCGCAACGTCACCGACTCCTCGCCGAGCGAGGGCAGGACGCGCTCGATGTATGCCGTGTAGGCAGCTGAGGGGCCGACGACGAGGATGCCGCCGGACTCGAACCGGCGCCGGTCGGAGTAGAGCAGGTAGGCCGCGCGGTGCAGCGCCACGACCGTCTTGCCCGTGCCAGGGCCGCCGGTGATCTCGGTGATGCCGCGGGCGGGGGCCCGGATCGCCTCGTCCTGGTGGCGCTGGATGGTGGCGACGATGTCGCGCATCTGCGCGCCGCGGCTGCGGGTGAGGGCGGCGAGCAGTGCACCGTCACCGACCACGACCAGGTCGTCTGGCGGGTCGGTGACCATGAGGTCGTCCTCGACGCCGACGACGTCGGGGCCTTTGCAGCGCAGGACGCGCCGACGCACCACGTCCATCGGCTCCACCGGCGTCGCGCGGTAGAACGCGGAGGCCGCCGGGGCGCGCCAGTCGACGACCAGCGGCTCGTAGTCGTCGTCGCGGACGCCGAGCCGGCCGATGTAGCGGACCTCGCGGTCGGGCTGCGCGTCGTCCTTGCCCAGCGCGTGGTCGAGGTCCAGGCGCCCGAAGACGAGCCCTTCGTACTGCGTGTCAAGGGTTGAGCGACGACGGGCAGCGTTGAACACCAACGCATCTCGTTCGAAGAGGCCGGTGAGCTCCTCGTCGCGGACGTCGCCGGTGCGGTCCGTGCGGCCGCGGGCGAGACCGTCTGCCTCGACGAGCCCGGCACGAGCCTGGGCCTTGGCGAGCTCGGCGTAGACGAGGTCGACGTGGGCTTGCTCGGTGGCGATCTCGCGGGCCACCTCGGCAGAGGTGGCCCGACGACCCGAGCTGTCGGCTGCGGTCACAGGTGGTCTTTCTGCTCGTCCCTTGCGCGAACGCACGAGTCTAACCGCGCACCATGGCGCACCGGCGCACATCCCGGCACCCGGACGGCATACCTCTCACAACAGGCCGCGGCGCGCGGCCAGCACCCCGGCCTGGAACCTGGTGTTGGCGCCGAGCTCGTCCATGAGGGCGCGCACCCGTCGCTCGACGGTGCGCTGGGAGATGCCGACCTGTCGGGCGATGGTCGCGTCGGTCACGCCCGTCGCCAGCATCGACAGGATGGTCTGGTCGTGGCGGCTCGCGCGGGCGGCGGACTGGTCGAGGGGATGCCCCAGCTCCCACAGGCGGTCGAAGAGGGAGATCAGCCCCAGCACCGCGGGCCGGCTGCGGACGAACAGGGAGCCGTAGCCCGTGCCGTCGAACTCGCTCAGGTCGACCACCGCGGCCGTGTCGTCGACGATGATCGCCGAGAACGGCACAGCGTTGCTGAACCGCGCCAGCTCGCCGCCCTCCTCGCGGGCGCGCAGCACCGCGAGGATGTTGTCGGCCTCGAGGATCGCCGGGTCGAAGACCGCGTAGCAGGGCAGTGGCGTGCCGTCCGGTCCCAGGGTCGGCGCCGAGTGGGAGTGCAGCGGCGAGTCGATCACGGCGCGGGTGCGGGGGGACATCGTGCGGAACGAGCGGATCTGCTCGGTGGCCGTGGCGACCGCCTCGGAGGTGGCGGACGAGACCTCGTCGAGCGACGTGAGGACCTGGATGGCGCTGGTGTCCTGGGTCCGGCGCGACGCTCGGGCGTGGAAGAAGACTTGCGCGAGTTCGTGTGCGGCGGAACGGGTTTCGCGTGCCCGCCGCTCGTAGCTCATCGCCAGGGCGGGCAGCGAGACATCCGGGGGGACGACCTCGATGTGCCCGCCACCGTGGAGGCGGACCAGCCCGCGAGCCGAGAGCACCTCCAGCGACCGGTCGACCAGCTCGGTCTCGAGCCCTTGGGCGACGAGCAGGGCCCGGGTCGGGTCGGGGTGCTGGACGACGGCCAGGAACACCCGGGTCACGGCCTGCTCGAGGGCCGAGTCCGTGAGGTCGAGGGCCGACGTGCGGGGAAGAGGTGGGTCCGCGTCTGCGCCGGACCCGCCTGCGGACGAGGCGCGGTGGCCGCCCTGCTGGCCGGTCGCCGACCGGTCGCCCTTCGCTCTCGCCACCCGTCCATGGTCCGGCGCTGGCGTATATCCGTCAATGACGTGAGCCCGCCACTTTTGCTCTTTACTCGCGGGCAGTTGGTAGTACAACCTTGGACCAGTCGACCACGTCGACCCGCGTGCTTGGTTGCAGGTTTCCCCCGCCGGGCGACCGCACGTTGGCTGCGCGGCGTCCCCGGGAGAATGTCCCCCCTGCCTCCCAGGGACGCCGCGCTTCTTCGTCTGGCGGCCCTGTCCGTCCGGTATGCCGCCCGCGTGCGCCGACCGGGGCCGGTCGCCAATACGCTGGCGCCCGTGAAGGTTCTCGTCATCGGATCTGGTGCCCGTGAGCACGCCATCGTCAAGGCCCTGGGCGCCGACCAGGCGGTCGACGCCGTGATCGTGGCGCCGGGCAACCCGGGCATGGACGCGGTCGCCCTGTGCGAACCGCTGCCCGGTGGGGTGGAGGACGCCGAGGGTGTCGTCGAGCTCGCCCGGCGGCACTCCGTGGACCTCGTCGTCATCGGTCCGGAGGCGCCGCTCGTGGCCGGTGTGGCCGATGTCGTCTCGGCGGCGGGGTTCACCGTCTTCGGGCCGTCGGCGGCGGCCGCGCAGCTCGAGGGCAGCAAGGCCTTCGCGAAGGAGGTCATGGCGGCGGCGGACGTGCCGACCGCGATGGCCCGGGTGTGCGGGACGGTCGAGGAGGTTGGCGATGCCCTCGACACGATGGGCGCGCCGTACGTCGTCAAGGACGACGGGCTGGCGGCCGGCAAGGGCGTCGTCGTGACGGATGACCGCGCGGAGGCGCTCGCGCACGCGCAGGCCTGTCTCGCCAAGGAGGGCGGCCGGGTCGTGGTCGAGGAGTTCCTCGACGGGCCCGAGGTGTCGCTCTTCTGCCTGTGCGACGGCACCGACGTCATCCCGTTGGCACCGGCGCAGGACTTCAAGCGCGTGGGTGACGGGGACGAAGGGCCGAACACCGGCGGCATGGGGGCCTACTCACCCCTCGACTGGGCTCCGCCCACGCTGGTGGACGAGGTCGTGACCCGGGTGGCCCAGCCGGTGGTCGACGAGATGGCCCGCCGCGGTGCGCCGTTCTCGGGAGTCCTCTATGTCGGTCTGGCGCTGACGTCGCGCGGCCCGAAGGTGGTGGAGTTCAACGCCCGGTTCGGTGACCCCGAGACCCAGGTGGTGCTGGCCCGGCTGGAGACGCCGCTGGGTGGCCTGTTGCACGCAGCCGCCACGGGCGGGCTGGCCGGTGTCGGTGCGCTCCACTGGTCGCCGCAGCACGCCGTGACCGTGGTCGTCGCGGCCGACGGCTACCCGGCGAAACCCCGCAAGGGCGACCCCATCAACGGGCTCGGTGAGGTCGACGGTGTCGACACGGCATACGTGCTCCACGCGGGGACGGCCCGCGAAGGCGACGGCACCCTGGTGTCCGCGGGCGGCCGCGTCCTGTCGGTCGTGGCGCTCGGGGACAGCCTGAGCCAGGCGCGCGAGCGGGTCTACGAGGCGGTGGGGAAGGTCGAGCTCGAGGGGTCGCACCACCGCTCGGACATCGCGCTGGCGGCCGAGCGCGACGAGCTCCACGTCGGCTGACCCGCTTGCGAGTCTTCGGAAGAATTCCGACGCTCCAGCGTGGAAGTTGTTCCGAAGACTGTGGGGTCAGCGGGCGCGCGGGCTGAGGGCGAGCGCCGCGGCGGCCATCACCACGCAGGCCGCCATGACGACGGCGAACAGGCCGCCGGTGAGGTGCGGCGCCTGCCAGGCGATGGCGGCACCGGAGGCGGCGAAGGCGAGTGCCTGAGTGACCGAGGGCGCGAGGAACGAGGCGGCGGAGTTGCGCCCCTGGTCGGCTTCGGTCGAGAGCGTGAGCACGTGCGTGCTGATCGTCGGTGAGGTGATGCCGATGCCGGTCGCGGCGACGGCCCAGCCGGCCAGGCCGAGCCAGACGGGGACGGCGTCGAGGGCGAGCAGCACGGGGCCGACGAGTCCGGCGGTGATGAGGGCGAACCCGCTGCGCAGCAGCCCGACCACGCTCGCGCGGGCCTGGACGGCGCGCAGCCCCTGGAGCTGGGAACCGGCCGCCCAGAAGACCCCGGTGATGGTGAGGCTGACGCCGGCGGCGGTGGGGCCGTAGCCGCGCAGCTCGGTGAGCAGGAGCGGGAGCAGTCCGCCGGCGGTGCCGAACGCGGCACCCAGGAGCCCGCGCAGGGCCGTGAGGGCGGGTATGCCGGGTGCTCCCGTGAGCGTGCCGGCGGGCAGCACGACGCGCAGCGCCGGCACGAGCAGGGTGGCCCCGGCGACGAGGAGCGCGCCGCCGGTGACCTGCAACCAGCCCTCCCGGGTGAGCAGCGAACCTCCGGCCGTGACGGCGGCCAGCCCGGTGGCGGCGACCAGCGCCCAGCCGGTCGTGCGGCGCGCCCGGAGCCGCTGCGCCTCGTCGGGGGTCGGGACTGCGTGGGTGGCGGCCGAGCGGGTCATGGCGGGGCGGAGGAAGAGGGCGACCGGCAACAACAGTGCGACGCCGAGGAGGAAGACGAGCCGCCAGTGCCACTGCTCGGCCACGAAACCTGCGACCGAAGGGCCCAGCAGCGAGGGCAGCACCCACGCCGCAGCGAACGTGGCGAACATCTTCGGTCGCAGCACGGCGGGCAGGGCGCGGGCCACCAGCACGGTGAGGCCCACGTCGAAGAGCCCCTCCGCGAAGCCGCCCAGCAGACGCCCGCCCACGAACGGCACCATCGACGGAGCCAGCCCCATGAGCAGCTCGGCCGCGACGAAGACGGCCATGCCGGCATACAGGACCCGCGTCGGCCCGCTCCGGTCCGCCCACAGGCCGGCGACGGTCGTGGCGACCACGAACGTCACCAGGGGCGCCGCGCTCGCCGCGCCGAACAGCCAGAGCCCGTCGAGCTCGCGGGCCACGGTGGGCAGGACGGTGGTGACGGCGCGGTTCTCGAACGCACCCAACGTCACCAGCGCCACTGCCCCGATCGCGAACGGCAGGTGGTGGCGGTCGTGCAGCGACGGGCGGGGTGATGTGGGAGCGGACACGAGTGCCACTCTCGAACTTGAAGCCGACTTCAAGTCAAGCCGGGCCGATCGTGGGACGCTGACCCAACCGGCCCGGCCGCTCATCGCATCCTTACTGCCGGAAGGGGAGGTGAGGTGTGAGGGCAGACCTCGAGGAAGAGTTCCGTGGGTTCGTGCAGGCGGCGATCCCGCGGCTGCGCCGAGTGGCGCTCGCGACGAGTCGCGACCCGCACCGGGCCGAGGACCTCGTGCAGACCACGCTGGAGAAGCTGTATGCCGCGTGGCCACGGATCCATGGCGTCGACGACCCGCACGCATACGCCCGCACGGTGCTGGTGCGTTCGCTGATCAGCGAGCAGCGCCGGCACTGGTGGCAGCGCGAGCGGTCCGCGGCCGACGCGGGGCACGACGTGGTCGTCTCGTCGGGGTCGGACGGGGTGGATGCCCGGCTCGACCTGCGGGCGGCGCTCGCCGTGCTGCCGACACGGCAGCGGATGGCCGTCGTGCTGAGACACCTCGAGGACCTTCCCGTCGCGGAGGTGGCCCGCCTCATGGGTTGCTCCGAGGGCACCGTGAAGAGCACGACCAGCGATGGGCTGCGCGCGCTGCGCGCAGCGCTGGAAGTCGTTGCCGGACAAGGGAAGTGATGGCAATGGAGACGATGGAACGAGTGCCCGACGGGCTGCGCGAGGCGTATGCCGCGGACCTGGGTGATGCCCCCTACACGACTGACGACGTCGTGGCCGGTGGTCGTGCGCGGGTGCGGCGGCGCCGGGTCGGTGCGGCCGGGGTCGCCGCGGCGGTGGCGGCCCTCGCGGTGGGGGCTGTGAACCTCGCGCCGCTGGGTGGCGACCGGGCAGACGTGACGCCCCCGGCGGCGACCTCCGGCACGACGGCGAGCGCAGCGGCATACCCGGGGTGTGTGGACCGACCCACCAGCTGTCTGGACGTGGTGGCTGCCTGGTCCCGGGCGGTGGCCGGGTCGACGGCGAGGGTGCAGCGGCAGGATGCCGCCGGTTACGAGGCGGGGACGGTGGTGCTCGCGCAGACGGTGAGCAGCATCCGGCAGCGGCAGGACGTGTACCTGTCGGTCGTCATCGCGCCCACGGACCTCACCGCCGAAGGGCAGGTACGCGGTCCGGAGGGGCCTACGAAGCTGATGATCGACGGGTTCGGCGAGCCCGTGGACCGGCTGGTCCGCGTGGGTGGCGGCAACCGCGTCGAGACCTGGTCGGTGGCGCCGGTCAAGGGCGGGCATCCAGCTGTCGAGGTGGCGTTGAACGTGGCGAACCAGGGGCCGGCCGGCAGCGTGTACGACGAGGCGTCGAGCGACGTGTCGGCCCCCGGGTGGTGGACCGAGGATGCCGTCGCGAACCTGCTCAACCGGCTGCTCGGGCCGGCCGTGGTCCACACCGACGTGGCGGTGGGCACTCCGACGCGAACGGCTTCCACGACGCCGACTGGGGACTGCTCGCGCGATCCGGAGTCGTGCAGGGCGGCCTTCCGGGTGTGGACTGACACCTACCACCTCAACATCGGCAACTACGGCACGACCACCGACGCGTCGTCCGGTCCTGGGGCTCGGCTGTTCACCGGGACGCCGGTCGACAACCAGGTCGACCCCCCGCCGGGGATCGAGATGCTCGTCGGCGGGACGGACCCGGGGCCCCAGCCCGGCGAGACCCGCACGACCGTGGCCGGGCTTCCGGCGTGGACCTCCACCCGTGACACCGACGTCGGCGTGCGCACGTCGCTGCGGTTCGACGCCGTCGACGGCAAGCGCGGCTCGGTGGAGCTGTCCGTGCTCCGGCCGAAGTCCGGTCCCACTCCTGAGGCCCTGTCCGACGCGGCCGTCACCGACCTCCTGCGACTGGTCTACGGACGCAGCTGAGCCGCCCCTCGCGTTCGTGGGCTCGGCTGGGAGGATGGCGCCATGACGTCCTCCCAGCTCGACGCCCCGCCGGCGCTGCCCGGCTACGCGCACGTCTACTCCGGCAAGGTCCGCGACCTCTACGCGCCGCTCGACCCGGCGACCGGGGAAGCGCGCGACGACCAGCTGCTGCTCGTGGCGAGTGACCGGATCTCGGCCTTCGACCACATCCTCGCGACGCCGGTCCCCGACAAGGGCGCCGTCCTGACCCAGCTGTCGCTGTGGTGGTTCGAGCAACTGGCCGACGTCGTGCCCAACCACGTCGTGTCGACCGACGTGCCGGACGAGGTCGCAGGGCGCGCGGTCCTCGTGCGCAAGCTGTCGATGCTCCCCGTCGAGTGCGTTGCCCGCGCCTACCTCACTGGCGGCGGGCTGCGGGAGTACAAGGCGGACGGCCACGTCAGCGGCGTCGAGCTGCCCGAGGGCCTCGTCGACGGGTCGCGGCTGCCGTCGCCCGTGTTCACCCCGTCGACCAAGGCGCCCCAGGGCGAACATGACCAGCCGATGTCGTATGCCGACGTGGTGGCTGCCGTGGGTGAGGAGACCGCCGCGCGGGCGAACGACCTGACGACGCGAATCCTGGCTCGTGGCAACGAGATCGCGAGCGAGCGCGGCATACTCATCGCCGACACCAAGGTGGAGTTCGGGCTGGACGCGTCGGCTCCCGACGGATTGGTGCTCGCCGACGAGGTGCTGACGCCGGACTCGTCGCGGTTCTGGCCCGCCGACCAGTGGGAGCCGGGCCACACGCAGCCGTCGTTCGACAAGGAGTTCGTCCGCGAGTGGCTGCTGTCGCCGGCGAGCGGTTGGGACAAGGACTCCGGCGACGCGCCGCCGCCCATGCCGCAGGACGTGCTCGAGAAGACGCGGGCCAAGTACGTCGAGGCCTACGAACGCCTGACCGGCCGCACCTTCACGGCCTGATCGCCGTGCCACGTGGGATGCAACAGGCATCCCATCTGGCACGTCATGGCGGTGTGAAGCAGCAGATCGCGGTGCGGCTCGACGCCGACCTTGTCGCCACCCTGGACCGTCTGGTCGCCTCGGGCGGCGCGCGGAGCCGTGCGGACCTCATCGAGTCGGCGCTCGAGCGTGAGCTGCGCAGGCAGCTCTACGAGCGCCCGGTCAGCGTCGATTGATGCGGCCCATCCACGTCGTGCAGCTCGCGCTGGCCCTCGCCGTCGAGCGGGCTTTCGACCTCCACGGCGATCGCTGACATCACCCGCGGGAACACGGGGAACCGACCACTGCGCGGTGCGGCCGGGCCGGAGGTGTAGCGCCTCGTGGTCGGGGACACCCTGCGCGGTGGTTAGACTTGTCCCCGCATCCTCGCCGCTCGTCCCAGGAGACACCCGAATGGGCCACGTCGTCATCGACGTCATGCTGAAACCAGAGATCCTCGACCCCCAGGGGCAGGCCGTCGGCGGGGCACTTCCCCGGCTCGGCTTCGAGCAGTTCACCGACGTCCGTCAGGGCAAGCGGTTCGTGCTGACGGTCGACGGCGACGTCACCGACGCGCACCTGGCCGCCGCCCGTGACGCGGCCGAGAAGCTGCTGTCCAACCCGGTGATCGAGGACGTCGTGTCCGTCCGGGCAGCCGGCGCAGACGAGGACCCCGACCAGTGAAGGTCGGGGTCGTCACGTTTCCGGGGTCCCTCGACGACCGTGACGCCCTGCGGGCGGTCCGAGCCGTCGGCGCCGAGCCGGTCAGCCTCTGGCACGGCGACGCCGACCTCAAGGGCGTCGACGCGGTCATCCTGCCGGGCGGGTTCTCCTACGGCGACTACCTGCGCTGCGGCGCCATCGCCCGGTTCGCGCCGGTGATGGACGCGCTGGTCCCGGCGGCGCAGGGCGGGCTGCCCGTGCTGGGCATCTGCAACGGCTTCCAAGTGCTGTGCGAGAGCCACCTGCTGCCGGGCGCGCTGATCCGCAACGACCACCGCAAGTTCAACTGCGTCGACCAGCGGCTCGTCGTCGAGAACGCCTCCACCGCCTGGACGTCCGACTTCGAGGCCGGCCAGGAGATCACCATCGTCCTCAAGAACGGCGAGGGCGGCTACGTCGCCGACGAGGCGACGCTCGACCGGCTCGAGGGGGAGGGCCAGGTCGTCTTCCGGTATGCCGCGTCGAACCCCAATGGCTCATACCGCGACATCGCGGGGGTCACCAACGAGCGGGGCAACGTCGTCGGCCTCATGCCGCACCCGGAGCACTGCATCGAGGACGGTTACGGGCCGAGCCTCGACGGGCTCCCGTTCTTCACTTCCGTTCTGCGACAGGCGGTTTCGGCGTGACACAGCAGCTCAACCGCCCCGCCGTCGACACCGTCGAGCACGCGGCCACCACGCCCGACGTCGACCAGCCGTGGGCCGAGCTCGGGCTCAAGGCCGACGAGTACGCCAACATCCGCGAGATCGTCGGCCGCCGGCCCACGAGCGCCGAGCTGGCGATGTACTCGGTCATGTGGTCCGAGCACTGCTCCTACAAGTCGTCCAAGGTGCACTTCAAGCTCTGGGGCGAGAACACCACCGACGAGATGCGCGAGAAGCTGCTCGTCGGCATCGGTGAGAACGCCGGCGTCGTCGACATAGGCGAGGGCTGGGCGGTGACCTTCAAGGCCGAGTCGCACAACCACCCGTCGTACGTCGAGCCCTACCAGGGTGCAGCCACCGGTGTCGGCGGCATCGTCCGCGACATCATGTCGATGGGTGCCCGCCCGATCGCCGTGATGGACCCGCTGCGGTTCGGCAACCTGCACCACCCCGACACCCAGCGGGTGCTGCCGGGAGTCGTTGCGGGAGTAGGCGGTTACGGCAACTGCCTCGGCCTGCCGAACATCGGCGGCGAGGTCGTCTTCGACGACTGCTACCAGGGCAACCCGCTCGTCAACGCCCTGTGCGTCGGCGCGATGCGGACCTCGGACATCCACCTCGCCAAGGCGTCGGGCGTCGGCAACAAGGTCGTGCTGTTCGGCGCCAAGACCGGCGGTGACGGGATCGGCGGTGTCTCGGTGCTGGCTTCCGAGACGTTCGACGAGGGCGGGCCGACCAAGCGCCCGGCCGTGCAGGTCGGCGACCCGTTCGCCGAGAAGGTGCTCATCGAGTGCTGCCTTGACCTCTACAAGGCCGGCGTCGTCGACGGCATCCAAGACCTCGGTGGTGCCGGATTGTCTTGTGCCACCAGCGAACTCGCGTCCAACGGCGACGGCGGCATGCAGATCGAGCTCGACCGGGTGCCGCTGCGTGACGCAAGCCTCCGGCCCGAGGAGATCCTCATGTCGGAGAGCCAGGAGCGCATGATGGCCGTCGTCCACCCGGAGCGGCTCGAGGAGTTCCTCGCTATCACCGACCGCTGGGACGTCGAGGCCACCGTGCTCGGCGAGGTCACCGACGGTGACCGCCTCGTCATCACGTGGCACGGCGACGTCATCGTCGACGTGCCCCCGCGGTCGGTCGCCCACGAGGGGCCGACCTACCAGCGGCCGCTGGAGCGGCCGGCATACCTCGATGCCTTGCAGGAGAACGGAACCCGCACGCTCGCCAAGCCCTCCACGGGCGACGCGCTCAGGGCCGACCTGCTCACCCTGCTCGCCTCGCCGAACCTCTGCGACAAGTCGTGGGTCACCGACCAGTACGACCGCTACGTCATGGGCAACACCGCGCTCGCGATGCCAGACGACGCCGGTGTGGTGCGCGTCGACGAGGAGACCGGCCGCGGGGTCGCCGTGTCGACCGACTGCAACGGCCGGTTTGCCAAGCTCGACCCGTATGCCGGCGCGCAGCTGGCGCTGGCCGAGTCCTACCGCAACGTCGCGACGTCCGGTGCGACGCCGCTGGCCGTCACCGACTGCCTCAACTTCGGCTCGCCCGAGGACCCGGGCGTCATGTGGCAGTTCCGCGAGGCCATCCGCGGCATCGCCGAGGGCTGCAAGACGCTCGGCATCCCGGTGACCGGCGGCAACGTCAGCTTCTACAACCAGACCGGTGACGTCGCGATCCACCCGACCCCGGTCATCGGTGTGCTGGGCGTCATGGACGACGTGGCCCGCCGCACCCCGAGTGGGTGGCGCACGCCGGGGCAGGTGATCTACCTGCTCGGCACCACCCGCGACGAGCTCGACGGTGGCGAGTGGGCCAATGTCGTGCACGGGCACCTCGGTGGGCACCCGCCGGTCGTCGACCTCGCGGCGGAGCAGCTGCTGGGCGAGATCCTCGTCAACGCCAGCCGTGACGGCCTCGTCGACGCGGCCCATGACCTGTCCGACGGCGGCCTCGCCATTGCCCTCGCCGAGGCCACGCTGCGCCACGGTGTTGGTGCGCGCGTCTGGCTCGACGACGTCGCCGCCCGTGACGGGATCGACGTGTTCACCACGCTCTTCAGCGAGTCGACCGCTCGCGCCATCGTCGCGGTGCCGCGCTCGGAGGAGGTGCGGTTCACCGACATGTGCACCGCCCGCGGCCAGGTGCACGCCCGGATCGGTGTGGTCGACGACCAGACCGACGGGCTCGACGTGCAGGGCCAGTTCACGGTGTCGCTCGAGGAGCTGCGCCGCGCCCACCAGGACACCTTGCCGGCCGTCTTCGGCCGCTGACCCCGTCCGGACATCGAGCGGCCCGGTCGCGGTTCCCCCTTCGCGACCGGGCCGTTCGTCCCCTCTTCGTGTCCCCACCAAGAACATTAGGCCGGGCCGCTGCTGCCGTCGATGGGTAGAACTACCCATTCGCGTGGCGGCGAGGGCTCAGGCGCGGACCCTGTCGGGGCCGCGCCTACGATGCGGGTATGCCGCCGCGTCGCCGAGTTCCCGTGTCATCGGGGCAGTCCGCGGTGTCGGTCTGGAAGGACTCAGGGGCTGACACGGCGCGGGCCGAGCTGGCCACGGCCGTGCGGTACGCGTTGGAGGAGCTCGCGATCCGGGCGCCGGGCCGCAGCGTCGAGGTGCGGGTCCCGCCGTTCGGTGCGGTGCAGTGCATCGAGGGGCCCACGCACACGCGCGGCACGCCGCCTGCGGTCGTGGAGACGGACGCGCAGACCTGGCTCGAGGTGGCGACCGGCGCGCTCGGGTGGGACGAGGCGTGGGAGTCCGGGCGCCTGCGGGTGAGTGGGCAGCGCGCCGACCTCACGGCATACCTGCCACTCGTCTGACCTCCAGGCCGAGGCAGTTTGCGACCGGCAACCGATCGTGCGTCAGCCGGAACGGCACGGTGGGCAGGGACGGCGTCACTCGCCGGGGTAACGCACCCCGATCTGCTGGCGCGCCGAGTCGAGGACCTCCATGATCGCGATCGTCTCGTCGAGCGGCATGAGCGGCGACTCGAGCTCGCCGGCGCTGATCCGTCGGGCGACCTCGACCGCCTCCTGGTGGAGGCCGTGCTCCTTCTCGGCGTCGTCGTACTCGTCGAGGACGGTGCCGTCGGGCGCCACCAGCTTGACGACCGCGCCGGGGCGGTAGAAATCCCCGGTGATGTCGATGCGGGCCTGGGTGCCGCAGATCGACGCGGTGGTCGGCGTCTTGGTCAGCATGGTCGCGGCGACATTGGCCAGTGCGCCCGAATCCGACTGCAGCACAAGGCCTTCCTGGCCGTCGACACCGGTTTCGGTGACCGTCCCGGCCGCCGTCACGGACGAGAAGGGGCCGATGGCAAAGGACGCGAACGAGACCGGGTAGATCCCGAGGTCGAGCAGGGCACCGCCGGCCAGGGCCGGGTCGGCGAGGCGCTGGGGCCCGTCGGGGAAGAGCCGCTGCCCGTGGTCGGCGAAGACCGTGTGCACCTCACCGAGCAGGCCGTCCTCCAGCGACTGCCGGACGACGTCGACATGCGGCAGGAACCGCGTCCACATGGCCTCCATCGCGAAAAGCCTTGAGGCGCGGGCAGTTTCGACCACGTCGCGCGCCTCGGCCGCGTTGCGGGTGAAGGCCTTCTCCACGAGAACGGGTTTGCCGGCACGCAGCGCCAGCAGCGCGTGCTCGTGGTGGGCGGAGTGCGGCGACGCGACGTAGACCACGTCGACGCTGGCGTCGTGGACCAGCTCCTCGTATGACCCGTGCACCGTCGGCACCGAGAAGTCGCCGGCGAACTCCCGCGCCCGCTCGAACGACCGCGACCCGACGGCCACCACCTGCTGGCCGGACCGCGCCTGCACGGGGCTGGCGAAGGACCGGGCGATGCCGCCCGGGGCGAGGACACCCCAGCGCAGCGGCGGCGCCTCGTGCGGGTCAGGGGTGCGGGGGCTGGGGAGCGTCAGGTCTGCCACGGCCTCATTCTGCTCGACGGGGCGCGGTCAGCGCAGCCGCCATCCATCGGGTGGCGTGGGCGGCGGTGGGCTCGCAGTCGCGTCGGCGTCGGTGAAGGGCTTTGCGCCGCCGAGCGCCCGGGCCGCCCCCTCCCCGCCGACCACGGTGCTGGGGAAGACGGTCGCAGCCACGGCGCGCGACAGGGCCTGCAGAGGAAGGGGTGCCGTGCTCCCCACCAGGACCAGGTTGCCGAACCGCCGACGCTTCCAGATGTCGGTCTGTGCGATGACCGCCGTGTGGGGCAGGTGCTCGCGCATGGCGGCGTGCAGCCGTGCCGCGTGCCGGTGGCCGACGTCGTCGGCGGTGTTCATGGCGTGCACTCCGCCCGGACGCAGCACGCGGGCCACCTCGGCGAACCACTCGACGCTGGTGAGGTCCGCGGGCACCTGGTTGCCCGCGAACGCGTCGACGACCATGGCGTCGGCGCTGTCCGCGCGCAGTGCGCCGACTCCCTCGCGGCCCGCCTGCGGTCGCACCCGGATGCGGTGGCCGCGGGGAAGGGGCAGCGCACGCCGCACCTGGTCGGTCAGGGCCGCATCGGGCTCGAACACGATCTGGGGCGAGCCCGGCCGGACGTGCTGTACGTAGCGGGGCAACGTCATGGCCGCTCCGCCCACGTGCGTGACCGCGAGGCGGCCGGCGGGAAGGCAGTCGAGGACGGCGGCCAGCAGCTGCACGTAGCCGAACACCAACAGCTCGGGGTCGTCGAGGCTGACGTAGCTCTGGGGGTAGCCGCCGATCTTCACGACGCTCCCACCGTGCTCGTCCTGCTCGAGCTCGAAGCCCTCCATACCCACCTTTCCCACCCCGCGGCATACCCTCACGACATGCGCGTCGGCATCGTCATCCTGCCCGAGGACTCGTGGACCCAGACCCGGGGGAGGTGGGTTGCCGCCGAGGAGATGGGGTTCGACCACGCCTGGACGTACGACCACCTCGTCTGGGGCGGGTTGCCGGACTCGCCGTGGTACGGCGCGCTGCCGGTGCTCGCCGCGGCGGCCGCAGTGACCGAGCGCATCGGCATCGGCACGTTCGTGAGCTCGCCCAACTACCGGCACCCCTATGTCTACTTCCGCGATCTCCTTGCGCTGCAAGACATTTCACAGGGGCGCATGCTGTGCGGGATCGGCACCGGCGGTGATCTTGACGCGCAGCTCCTCGGTGACGACCTGACCCTCAAGGAGCGCGTCGACCGGTTCCACGAGTTCGTCGAAGCCCTCGACCGGCTGGCCCACGAGGACCACGTCGACCTCGACGGCCCGAGATACCGCACCCGCGACGCCCGCACCCTCCCGGGCGACACCCGCCAGCCCGCGGTTCCGCTCGTGATCGCCGCCAACGGACCGCGCGTCCTGCGCCTGGCCGCTCGGCTCGGGCAGGGCTGGGTCACCTACGGCAAGGGCGGCGACACCCTGGAGGAGTGGTGGGGCGGGGTCGCCGACCTCAGCCGCCGGCTCGACGACGCCGAGGCGGCCGCCGGCCGCGACACACCCTTGGACCGCTACCTGTCGCTCGACGGATCCCCGCGGTACTCCCTGGAGTCCGCCGGCCTGTTCGAGGACATGGTGGGGCGCGCGGCCGAGCTCGGCTTCACCGACGTCGTCACGCACTGGCCGCGTGCCGAGGGCGTGTATGCCGGCCAGCAGGCCGTGCTCGACGACGTCGCCTCACGCCTCCCGCGACTCAGGTGAAGGCGAACAGGGCCACCGGGTTGCTGGTCGGCTGAGTCGAACCACCTGCCGGCTCGAGGGTAATGCCCGCGCCGGTCGCCGTCGTGGCATCGCCCTGGAGCATCACCGTGACGGTGTCGGAGTGGCCGTGCGGCATGAGGCCGGCGCTCACCATCGACCCGTCCGGTCGCTGCAGCCACAACTGGAAGTCCTTGCCGTCGGGCGCCGACGGCATGTTGTCGGCGATGAGCACGGCCTTGCCCAGTGAGGGGCTGCGCACGATCGTGGCGCGGGCGCCGTCGACGGTCTTCTCGAACCGCTGGGCGTCCTTGGCTGCCACGACCTGCTGGGTCGGGCTCAGCTGCTGGTCCTGGCCGGACCATGGGCTCCAGACCAGGCCACCGACGGCGATGGCCACCGCGGCGGCGGCCGCGGCCAGCCAGGTCGTGGGCTTGCGGCGCCAGCTGCTCAGCCGGACCACCGTGGCCTCGGAACCCTGTCGTCCCGTCGGCTCCGTCGTCGCGCCCGGGGCCGCCCCCGTTGTCGACCTCGGGGTCGGCTCCGGCGTGGGCTCGCTCCTCAGCTCGGACTCCGCCGCCGTCGGTCGGACCACCGGCGGCTCGGGACGAATCGTCGCGATGCCGGCCATGACCGAAGCCTTGAGGCTGGCCGGCGGTGCCTTCTCGGCCAGCAAGGAGAGGTCCCCGGTCACGGCCCGCAGGCTCGCGACCTCGGCGCGGCACTCCGCGCACTCGGCCAGGTGAAGCTCGAACGCCGCACGTTCGGGGTCGTCGACCGCGTCGACTGCGTAGGCGCCGACCAGACTGTGGATGTCGGCACTCATGACTGCACCCCCAAGGTGTCCCTCAACCGGATCAGCCCGTCACGGATCCGGGTCTTCGCTGTACCCAGCGGGATGTCGAGCAGCGAGGCCACCTCGGTGTGGGTGTACCCCCCGAAGTAGGCGAGCTCGACTGCCCCGCGTTGGGTGTCGGTGAGTGTGTTCATGGCGTTCCTGACGCGCCGTGCCTCGAGCCTGCGCTCGACGGCCTCAGAGGTCTCGTCGAACGCCCGCTCCTGGTTGCGCGAGCCGTAGACGTCCTCGCGGTCGGTGGCCGCCTGCGCCGAGCGGACCCGGTCGACGGCCTTGCGGTGGGCGATGGTGAGCATCCAGCTGACCGCGCTTCCCTGGGCGGGGTCGAACCGGGCGCTCGTGCGCCAGATGTCGAGCAGGGCCTCCTGGGCGACTTCCTCCGACTGCGCCGGGTCGCGGACCACCCTGAGGATGAGTCCGTAGATGCGCCCGGAGACGGCGTCGTAGAGCCGGCTGAACGCGCTCTCGTCACCGCGTGCACAGAGGCGGAGCAGCTCACCGAGGTCGGGGCTGCTCCCCGCCGGGGCAGCGCTCCCCCGGGCACCAGAACCCGGGGAAGCGCTCGCCATGGAGACCATCATCGTCTATTCGACTTACTTGGGGAGCAGGACGCCGTCGATGATGTAGACGGTGGCGTTGGCGGTCTGCACGTTGCCGCAGACCACGTTGGCCTCGCCGACCTTGAACGACTCGCCGGAACCGGTCACCGAGATGGTGGTGCCGGCCAGGGTCTTGTGGTCACCCGCGAGCTGCTCGGGGGTGAGCTTGCCCTCGACGACGTGGTTGGTCAGGACCTTGGTGAGCAGGCCCTTCGGGTCCTTCATCGCCGCGTCCATGGTGGCCTTCGGCACGGCCTTGAAGGCGTCGTTGGTCGGGGCGAAGACGGTGATGTCCTTGGCGCTGTTGAGCGTGTCGACCAGGCCGGCCTCCTTGACCGCGCCGACGAGCTGGGACAGCACGGGGTTGGCGCTGGCAGCGGTGGCGACCGGTGCGGTGGCCATGCCCTCGAAGGAACCGGCGCCCGTCTTCGGCACGGCCTCACAGGCGGCACCGAACGGCTTGCCCGCCATGTCGTCCGACGAGCTGCTGGACGACGACGAGGACGAGCTCGAGCTGCTCGACGACGAGCTGCTCGGCGACGAGGCGGCGTCGGTGCCGCTGTCCGAGCTGCCACACGCGGCGAGGCTGAGCGGGAGGGCGAGGGCGAGTGCAGCGATCGCGCTGCGTCGGGTGGTGCGCATGATGGTCACTCCTTGGTCGGGTTCGACTTACACCCGGCATTCGTGCCTGCGCGGCATACGGATTGGGTTGTCTTGCAAAGATTTTCGCGAGGTATGCCGCGGGGTCACCGAAGCGCGTCAGGAGACGATGACGACGATCGAGTGGTAACCGGACGCGCCCCCGGGGAAGGGGTCGGCGCGCTGTTCGGTCTGTACCTCGCCCTTGCCGTTGGTGGCTCGGACGGTGAGGTCGTGGCGGCCGGACCTGGCCTCCCACACCCAGCTCCACTGGCGCCAGTAGACGGTGCCGGCGTCGGGGCCGAGGGTGGCCTCCTGCCAGGGGCCGTCATCGACACGGACCTCGACCTTGCTGATGCCGTCGCCGCCCTGCGCCCACGCCACACCTCCGATGGGGATGCGGCCCGGCTTGTACGTCGCGAGGCCCATGGGGGTGTCGATCCGCGCCTGGGTCTTCACCCGGCCGTCGGTCACCCAGCCGCGCTTGGTCCAGTAGGCCTGCTCCGCGGCATACGTCGTGGCGGTCAGCTTGGTGAGCCACTTGGTGGCGCCGACGAACCCGTAGAGGCCGGGCGTCACCATCCGCACGGGGAAGCCGTGGCGCGCCGGCAGGGGCTGCCCGTCCATGGCGAAGGCCAGCAGCGCCTCCTTCTCGACGGAGGATGAGTCGGTGAGTGCCTGGATCGGGGTCGAGATCGTCATGCCGTCAACGGATTCCGACAGGATCTGGTCGGCGCCGGACTTCACCCCGGCCCGCTCGAGGACGTCGCGCATGCGCACGCCGAGCCACCGGGTGGAGGAGATGTAGGGGCCGCCGACCTCGTTGCTCACGCAGTTGAGGGTGATGTCGCGCTCGACGACCTCCATGGCCGTGAGCTCCTCGAAGGTCAGCGAGAACGGCTTGTCGACCATGCCGTCGACCTGAAGGCGCCACTTGCCGAGGTCCACGCGCGGGATCACCAGCGCCGTGTCGACCCGGTAGAAGTCCTTGGTGGGCGTGCGAAATGCACTGACCCCCTTGACCTTTCCCTCGATGCCGGTCGGCAGAGGGGGGATGGTCGAGGCCGGCTTCGGCAGCGCCACGTCGCTGGGCGAGGTTGCCGTGCCGCCGATG
The DNA here is from genome assembly GCF_013041615.1 of Knoellia koreensis. Classification (GTDB taxonomy): domain Bacteria; phylum Actinomycetota; class Actinomycetes; order Actinomycetales; family Dermatophilaceae; genus Pedococcus; species Pedococcus koreensis. Next base: position 122,036 of record NZ_JABEPQ010000005.1, on the reverse strand, counting down.
CGCTGCCCGAGTGCACCCACCGCGACCGCACCGACCGCGGTGCCGGCGGCACCGAGCACGAACGCGCGCCGTCCGGTCGCGCCGGCCTGACCGGGGGCGTATGCCGTGTGGTCGAGCGGGGACTCCGCCTTCGCCTCAGCGCCGGCTGCGGGAGCGGACTCGCTGTCCATCGCGAAGCGGCGCAGGAGGTGCAGCACCACCAAGCCGACGATGGCCGCGACGATGGCGGGCACCACGTCCTGCGGAAGCGCGGACGGCCGGAACGCCGCGGCGAGCCCGGCGAGCGCCGCCAGTGCGACGAGCAGCCCGTTGGCCAGCCCGGGGCGGCTGCGGGAGACGAGTCCGATCGCGGCGGCCGCCAGGGCCGTCACGAGCGCTACCGACCCCAGCAGCACCGGCTTGTCCGCCGTGCCGAGGGTCTGCACCGCCCACTCCTTGACCGGCGTGGGCGTGGCGTCGATGACGGTCGACCCGACGGCCAGTACGGGGGAGGCGGCGGGGTTGACGAACGCCGCGACCAGGTGACCGGCCGCCATCGCAGCAGCCGCGGCGAGAAGGCCGCTCACGGCATACCGCAGACGCACGGCAACGGTCGGCTGGGAGGCGCTCATACTTCCCATTCGTACTCGCCTGTGGTCACGGATGGGTGCCGATCGGTGGTCGGCCGCGGGGGCGGGTAGCGTGGCAGTCGTGAACCCCACCCGTCGTCGCCACCCCAACTTCATGGCCTTCATCGGCACGGGGGTGGTCATCGGGTTCATCGTCGGGTCGGCCGTCGCGTACTTCGTGCCGGGCAACACCACCCAGTTCGGCCGCGTCTACAGCGACACGACGTCGGTGATGTTCATGGGGATCGTCGGTGCGTTCCTCTTCGGGCTGCTCGCGGCCGTCCTCGCGGTGCTGCTCGACCGGCGCCGCTGAACCGACCGGCATGGCGCCTGTGGGACAATGAGTCACGTGGCACGCGGCGACGGACGGCTCACCCACGACCTCCTCCCCGGCGAGAAGGGCCCGCAGGACGCCTGCGGGGTCTTCGGCGTCTGGGCCCCAGGCGAGGAGGTCGCCAAGCTCACGTACTACGGCCTCTACGCCCTGCAGCACCGCGGGCAGGAGTCGGCCGGCATCGCCACGTCCGACGGCCGCTCGATCCTCGTCTACAAGGACATGGGGCTTGTGTCGCAGGTCTTCGACGAGCGCTCCCTGGCGTCGCTGCGCGGGCACGTCGCCGTCGGGCACTGCCGCTACTCGACGACCGGCGGGTCCACGTGGGAGAACGCCCAGCCCACGCTCGGTGGCCACGACCGCTCCACGGTTGCGTTGGCGCACAACGGAAACCTGACCAACTCCGCCGAGCTGCGCGACCTCGTCGACGCGGCCACGGCGACCGACGGCACCTGGCGCGGCAGCCAGCGCGGTGAGCTGGGCCGCGGCAACACCACCGACACCGCACTCGTCACGGCGCTGCTCGCGGCCGACCCCGACCGGTCGCTCGAGGCCGCCGCCCTCGACGTCCTGCCCCGCCTGCAGGGCGCGTTCTGCTTCGTCTTCATGGACGAGACGACGCTGTATGCCGCCCGCGACCCACACGGCATACGTCCCCTTGTCCTGGGCCGGCTCGAGCGCGGCTGGGTGGTCGCGTCCGAGACTGCCGCGCTCGACATCGTCGGCGCCTCGATGATCCGTGAGGTCGAACCCGGTGAGCTGATCGCCATCGACGAGGACGGCCTGCGCTCGCAGCGGTTCGCGGAGGCGACGCCCAAGGGCTGCGTGTTCGAGTACGTCTACCTCGCCCGCCCCGACACCACCATCAACGGCCGGGTCGTCCACGAGGCGCGCGTCGAGATGGGTCGCGCGCTCGCGCGAGAGCACCCGGTCGAAGCCGACCTCGTCATGCCGACGCCTGAGTCGGGCACGCCGGCCGCGATCGGCTACGCGCAGGAGTCCGGCATCCCCTACGGCCAGGGCCTGGTCAAGAACTCCTACGTCGGGCGCACCTTCATCGCGCCGTCGCAGACCATCCGCCAGCTCGGCATCCGGCTCAAGCTCAACCCGCTGCGCGAGGTCATCAAGGGCAAGCGCCTGGTCGTGGTCGACGACTCGATCGTGCGTGGCAACACCCAGCGGGCGCTCGTGCGGATGCTGCGCGAGGCCGGCGCCGCCGAGGTGCACGTGCGGATCTCCTCGCCGCCGGTGCGGTGGCCCTGCTTCTACGGCATCGACTTCGCGACCCGGGCCGAGCTCATTGCCACCGGCATCGGGGTCGACGAGGTCTGCACCTCGATCGGTGCCGACTCCCTCGGCTACATCAGCGAGGAGGGCATGGTCGCCGCCACCGAGCAGCCGCGCGACCGGCTGTGCACGGCGTGCTTCAGCGGGGTCTATCCCGTCGAGCTGCCCGACGAGTCGCGGCTGGGCAAGAACATCCTGGAGACCCTGCCGATCGACGTCGATGTCGACGGGGTGAGCCTGGGGGTCAGCGGCGGCGCGGCCGACGCCCTCACCCGTCCCTGACTCCTGCCCCCGGCCTGCCCCGCGATTCGAGGTAAAAACGCCGGGAATCACCGGCGTTTTTACCTCGAACCGCGGGGGCTGTGGATGACGCCGACGGTGTGTGCCACGTTTCCGGCAGGCTCGCCGGATGTCCCGACTCGCGCTGGCCGAGCTGCGCGACCACGCCCATGACGGTGTGCTCTCGCGGGCCGAGCTGCGCAGCCACGGATGGGATCGGGATGCCGTCGCTCGACAGGTGGCCGGCAACCAGTGGGCGGTGCACGGCGCCCAGACCGTGGCGTTGCACACGTGGCACCTGGGGGTCGAGGCCGCCCGATGGCGGGCGCTGTGGGAGGTGGGGACGAAGGTCGCGGCCCTCGACGGGGTGACCGCGCTGCAGGCCGCCGGGATGAGCGGCTTCGTGGACGACCAGGTCCACCTGTCAGTACCGCACACGGCGAAGGTCATCGCGCCGAGTGGCGTCGTGATCCACAAGGTGATCCGGCGCATCGAGGGGGAGGTGCTGGCGGCCGGGCTGCGGCGCACCCGCCCCGCTGTGGCGGCGGTCCGGGCCGCGCACTGGGCGGTGAGTGAGCGCCAGGCCGCCCTGCTGATGGTCATGCCCGTGCAACAACGGCTCACCACCGGTGCCGAACTGGTCAGGACGGTGCGGGCGATCCGAGGGCGCAACCGTCGCGCATTCCTGCGCCTGATCGCTCGCGACATCCACGACGGAGCGCAGAGCCTGGGTGAACTCGACTTCGCCGCCCTGTGCCGGGCCCGCAGCCTGCCCGAACCTTCGCGCCAGCACGTCCGTCGACTGCCGGGCGGCAAGGTCTACCTCGACGTGTACTGGGACGAGATCGGGCTGGTCATCGAGATCGACGGGTCCCAGCATCAGTGGGGCATGGCCGCGACCGACGACCAGTTTCGACAGAACGACCTCGTCATCAGCGGAGACCGGGTCCTGCGCATGACCCTCATGGGTCTGCGGCTCCACCCACTGCGGTTCATGGACCAGGTCTGCCGGGCTCACGCCCGTTTCAGCCGCTGATTCGAGGTAAACGCGCCGGTGATCCACGGCGTTTTTACCTCGAATCCGGTACCCGGATGGGCAGCACTAGGCTGGGCGCGTGACCGAGGGCCCCATCACGTATGCCGCCGCCGGAGTCGACGTCGAAGCCGGTGACAAGGCGGTCGAGCTGATGAAGGCCAGCGTCCGGCGGGCGACGCGTCCCGAGGTCCTCGGCGGGCTCGGCGGCTTCGCCGGCATGTTCGACGCCAGCGCGATCGCGCGGATGACCCGTCCGGTCCTCGCGACCTCCACCGACGGCGTCGGCACCAAGGTCGCCATCGCCCAGGCCCTCGACAAGCACGACACGATCGGGTTCGACCTCGTCGGCATGGTCGTCGACGACATCGTCGTGTGCGGGGCTGAGCCGCTGTTCATGACCGACTACATCGCCACGGGCAAGGTCGTGCCCGAGCGCATCGCCGCCATCGTCGGCGGCATCGCACGCGCCTGCGAGCAAGCCCGAGTGGCCCTCGTCGGCGGCGAGACGGCCGAGCACCCCGGCCTCCTCGAGCCGGACGAGTACGACGTCGCCGGCGCCGCCACCGGTGTCGTCGAGTATGCCGACGTGCTCGGCCCCGACCGCGTCCGTCCCGGTGACGTCGTGCTGGCACTGGCGTCGAGCGGCATACACAGCAACGGATATTCGTTGGTGCGCAAGGTGATCCAGTCCGCCGGCTGGGAGCTCGACCGGCACGTCGAGGAGTTCGGCCAGACCCTCGGCGAGGAGCTGCTCACCCCGACGCGTGTCTACTCCGCCGACCTGCTCGACCTCATCCGCACCGACGGCATCGACGTCCACGCCCTCTCGCACGTCACCGGCGGCGGCCTCGTCGCCAACCTCGCGCGTGTCCTCCCACCCACCGTCTTCGCCCGGCTCGACCGCTCCACGTGGACCCCGCCCGCGGTGTTCTCGACCATCGGCAGCCTCGGCCAGGTGCCCCGCGGCGACCTCGAGCGCACCCTCAACATGGGCGTCGGGTTCGTCGCCATGCTGCCGGCCGACCAGGCCGACGCCGCCACCCGCGAGCTGGAGGCACGCGGCATACCTGCCTGGGTGATGGGCGAGGTCCACGCGGCCGAGGATGCACCCGTCGACGACGCCCACGAGGTTGTCCGCGGCGCCAAGGGTGTCGAGGGCGGTGCGGTCCAGCTCGTGGGGGACTACCCCGGCTGAGCACCCGGCGCTAGCGTCGTCGGGTGGCCGAGCAGGTCGGCGACGTCGTCGAGGACCAGTCGGTGCGCCAGTACCGTTTTCTGTTGCGCACCATGCCTCTCGACGCCCTCGAGGAGGCGCACGTCGAGGCGTTGTCGGGGATGGCGCGCTCGCGTCGCTCGATCATCCTGCGCGCGATCCAGCATGGCCTTGTCGCCGGGCTGCGGCTCGACCCGGACGCCGTGCGCGCGATGGCCCACCTCCTTGCGCTCGGCGAGCGGCGCCGGCCGGGCGACTTCCTCGCCGCCTGCCCGCTCCCGGTGCTCGTGCAGCTCGCCGAGTCGGTCATCGTCGCCGAGGCGTCGTTCGGACGGTTCGGCGGGTATGCCGCGTGGGACGGCTCGGAGCCCGAGGTCGACGTGGGCGTGGACGAGTCGCCGTATGCCGAGCCGTGGCACGTGGCGGTGGACGTGCACGTGAGCTACCTGGACATGAACGGGGGCCCCAGCAGCCCCGACTCCTTCGGCGGGCGTCGCTGACCGACGCGGTGGCGGGCCGGTGACCAGCCCAGTGACTGGCTGGGTGACTGGCCCAGTGACTGGCCCGGTGTGACCATGGCCGGCTCATGCCGATGACGCACCGCGACAACGACGTTCGGGCGATCCTGCGGCGCGCGGCCGGTCCCACCCTTGGTCCATGGCACTTGGCTTCAGGCGGCACCGCCCCAGCGAGCAGGACGCGGCACCCACCGCCGAATCGCCCCAGGTCCGCGACTACCGCGTGCTGCTCCTGCAGGCACCGGCGACGCAGCTCGAGCTCGCCCACGAGCGCGCGCTCGCCCTGCTCGACCCGCTCACCCGGGCCTCGATCCTGCGCACTGCGCAGTCGAGGCTGCTCACCGGGTCCGGCCTCACCGTGGACGAGGTGGCGCCGCTGGCCCGGATGCTCGTGGCGGGGGAGAAGCAGGACCCGGGTGTGGTCCTCGCGGGGCTGACGGAGGGCGCGCTGGACCGGTTGGCCGGGGCCGTGCTGTCGCTCCAGCCGCAGGCGACCGCCGAGGCGCACCCGGACGCTCAGCCGGACGCGCAGACGCCCGCCCCGCACCGGGATGCCGAGCCGACGCCGCTCGCGAGCACCTCCGCTTCCCGCCAATGACGCGTGCCCATCGTGCCGATGACCTAGGTGCAAGTACTGATGTGCCCGGCCCGCCAGTCGGCGCAGGGTGGATTTGTGGGGATTCGCGACTGGCTGCCAGGCCACCCAACCGACGAGCACCCGGAGCCGGCCGTGCCGGCCCCGGCCTCGCAGGTGCGCGAGTACCGCGAGCTGCTCCGCACCCTGCCGCCCCAGCTGCTCGTCGAGCTGCACCGGCGGGCGCTGCTGGCTGTTGACCCGCTGACGCGGCTGTCGATCCTTCGCTCGGCGCAGCACCTGCTGCCCGTCGGCTCACGCCTGACCCTCGATGAGGTGCCGGAGCTCGCGCGGCTGCTGGTGGTCGGCGAGGCCGCCAACCCCGGGGTCTTCCTCGTCGGGCTCGACGACGTCGCGCTCGAACGCCTCTCGCGGCTGGTGCTGATGCTGCACCAGGCCGATGGTGCGGAGGCATCCCCGCTGCCGAACCAGCCACCACCAGGCTCCCCGAACCAGTGACCAGCGGGGGGCCAACGGCGCTAGCCTGCCCCATGAGCACTCAGCAGCCGGGGTCGTCGGGCGTCGAGGCGACCGAGGACCAAGGGGTCCGCCAGTACCGCTACCTCCTCGCCACCGCACCTCTGGACGCCCTTGTGGCAGCCCACGAGGAAGCCCTCGCCGCTCTCACCCCTGACCGGCGCGCGGCGGTCCTCGATGCCGTGCAGCGTGGTCTCGTCGCCGGCCAGCGTCTGGCTCCGGACGACCTCCCCGCGGTCAGCCGCCTGCTCGTCCGCGGCGAGAAGCGCTCACCCGGCGACTTCCGACGCGCCTGCGACCCGACCACGCTGGTCGCCCTCGCCGGTGCCGTGGTCGCCTCCGAGGCTGCGTTCGGCCTGTTCGGCGGGTATGCCGCGTGGGACGGCGAGGACGCCACCCCCACCGACGCGGGCGTGGACCACGGCGGCGAGCCCGGCAACGCCAGCGACCCCGCGGGAGCGGCTTGGGCGCTCGCACACAGCCACACCATGTCCCAGCAGCCGTGGGGCGGCGGCGGCTTCTGACCCTCCCGTCACCTCCGGCCACCCCGGCAAAACGGGGGTTGCGTGCGCAAAACGGGGCTCAGGAACACCCGTTTCAGGTCAGCAACCCCCGGTTTGCGGGAGGCGCGGTGGTGGGTCAGGGGCCGGCGAGGACCTCCTCGGTCGTGGTCAGGGTGACCAGCGGGCCGTAGAGGGACATGACGTCGAGCGCCTTGCGGTGGTTGTCGTCGCTGGAGCCGGCGCAGGCGTCGGTCACGACCCGGATCGACGCGCCCGCGTCCGCGGCGGCCAGCACGGTCGAGATGACGCAGCAGTCGGTGGCGACCCCGGCGACGACCAGCGACGGCTGCTCCCCGACCACGGCCCGCAGCTGAGGCACCCACTTGCCGAAGGTCGGCGCCTCCACGGTTGCTGCCTCCGTCGCCACCGCGGCCACCTCGTCGGTCAGCTCGTAGAGCGGCGCGTCCGACGGCTGCAGCGCCCACGGGTAGCCCTCGTAATAGGCGACCCACGCCCCGGTCGGCTCCGCTGGCGCCACGAACCGCGTGAACACACTGCGGTCACCGAAGCGCTCGGCGAGGCGCACGGCGTTGGCCGCCGCCGCGGCATACCGAGGGGCGGTCCACTCACTCGTGGGGTCGCCGAACACGCGCTGGAGGTCGATCGCGAGCAGCCAGGGGCCGCCGCCGGCGCCGTCGCTCACGCGGCCTCCTCCTGGCGCCGCACCGTGCCCCGGCGCAGCACGAGGGTGCCGACGAGCCCGATCACCAGGGCCAGCAGGACGCCGAGGTTGGCGTAGGCCCAGCTGCCGTCCTTGCCGCCCAGGCCGAGCGGCCCGAGCAGGTAGCCCTGCCAGTTGTTCCACGACGCCGCGTCGGCGAACAGGTTGATGACCAGGCCCCAGCCGACGACCGAGGCGAGCACCATCAGGCCGATCGACACCCAGTCCCACGACCCGTAGCGCCCGCGGACGTCGAACAGCGCCTCCTCGTCGTAGTCCCGCCGGCGCAGCCAGATGTCGCCGATCATGATGCCGGCCCACGCGGCGAGGGGGACGCCGAGGGTGATGAGGAAGGACTGGAACGGCCCGAGGAAGTCCTGTGCGAAGAACACCACCCAGATCGTCCCGATGGTGAGGATCACGCCGTCGATGAAGGCCGCGCTGGGCCGCGGGATCCGCACGCCCAGCGACAGCAGCGTGAGGCCGGAGGAGTAGATGCCGAGGACCGCGCCGCTGACCAGCGCGAGGATCGCGGCGATGAGGAACGGCACCAGCACCCAGGTCGGCAGGATGGTGGCGAGGGTGCCGACCGGGTCGGCGGAGATGCCGTCCATGAGCTTCTTGTCCGACCCGGCGAGCAGCAGCCCGTAGAGCACGAGGATGACCGGCGCGATGGCGCCGCCGATGGTGTTCCACCAGACGATCGAGGCGCCCGATGCGTCCCGGCGCTGGTAGCGCGACCAGTCGGCGGCGATGTTGATCCAGCCGAGCCCGAACCCGGTCATCACCAGCACCAGCGCGCCGATGACCTGCTGCGTCGACCCCGACGGCAGCGCCGTCACGGCGGACCACTTGACGTGCGAGAAGGTCATCGCGATGTAGAGCACGGTGACGACGCCGGTGATCCAGGTCAGCCACGACTGCAGCCGCATGATGACGTGGTAGCCAGCCACCGACGCCACGACGATCAGTGCCGCCGTCACCAGGGCCGCGACGATCTTGGTGCCGGTGCCGCCGCCCCACCCGAGCTCGCGGAAGATCGTCGCCGTCGCGAGGGTCGCGGTGATCGCGAGGAACGTCTCCCAGCCGATCGAGGTCAGCCACGAGATCACGCCGGGCACCTTCTGCCCGCTCACCCCGAACGCCGCGCGCGAGAGCACCATCGTCGGCGCCGAGCCGCGCTTGCCGGCGATCGCGATGATCCCGCACAGCAGGAACGACACGGTGATGCCGACGACCGACACCAGCACGCCCTGCCAGAAGGAGATGCCGAACTGCAGCGCGAACGCCGCATAGCTGATGCCAAAGACCGAGATGTTGGCCGCGAACCACGGCCAGAACAGGTCCGAGGGCTTGGCCGTGCGGGCCGACTCCTCGATGATCTCGATGCCGGTGGTCTCCACCCCGAGCCGCTGGGTCTCGGCACGCGTCTGTGTGGTCATGGCGCGAGCGTAGACCCGCGCGAGCACGGCGCCGCGGAGGTGGGCGCGTCGGCGGACGAGGCGACGTCAGCGCACACGGCGCGCACGCGGCATACCACCATCGCGGTATGCCGCGTGCGTGCGTCGTGCGACACGGGCACCTGGCCCGTGCATGAGGGTGACTGCGGTCAGTGCCTGGCGGTCATCGCTGACCCGAGGCCCACTTCCCGTAGTCGTCGTACTCATCCTCGCCGTCACCGTCGTCGGAGGCTCGCTCCGGCTCGGTGTACGAGGATCCGTGCAGTTCTCGCTCAAGCGCGCTCAAGTCGGTGTTCGGGGAGAAGTACTTCAGCTCCCGAGCGACCTTGGTCTGCTTGGCCTTGGCCCGGCCGCGCCCCATGGCGTGACCCCCTCATGCGTCTGCCGGGACGGCATCGCCTGGTCGAGTCACCGTGCTGGCAACTCGGCTCCACGGAGCGGTCCCGGGAAATGTGTATGTGTCGTGGGTCCAACGCTACATGAGTCCCGCAAATTCTGTGAGCGAGACTCGCGTCTCACTGGGCGGGCAGCCAGATGCCGTCGCGCCCGGCGGCGTCCATCCGCTCCTCGGCGATGTGGTCGGCCGCGGCGGCCGGGGTGATGCCCCGTGCCTGCGCCGTCTCGAGCACCTCGAGGGTGTGGTCGAAGATCGCCGTGGCGCCCTTGGTGGCCCGCTCCATGTCGAAGCCGTGGAGCTCGTCGCTCACCTGGATCACGCCACCGGCGTTGACGAGGAAGTCGGGGGCGTAGGTGATGCCGCGCGCCGCGAGCTGGTCGGCGGTCCCGCCCTCGCCCTCGGTGACCAGCTGGTTGTTGGCACCACCGCAGACGATGGTGGCCTTGAGGGCCGCGACGGTGGCGTCGTCGAGCGCACCGCCGAGCGCGCACGGTGCGTAGACGTCGATGTCGGAGGCGACGAGCGTGGCCGTGTCGTCGACGACCTCGATCTCCGGGTGGGCCGCCTTGAGCGCCGCGACCGCCTGCTGGTTGACGTCGGTGACGACGACACGGGCGCCGTCCTCGAGCAGGTGACCGGTGAGGATGCGGCCGACCTTGCCGACGCCGGAGATGCCGACCGTGCGCCCCTTGAGCGTGGGCTCGCCCCAGACGTGCTGGGCGCAGGCCCGCTGCCCCTGGAAGACGCCGTATGCCGTGAGGACGGACGAGTCGCCGGCGCCGCCCTTCTCGGGGGAGCGGCCGGTGGCGAACCGGGTGGTCTCGGCGACCACGTCCATGTCGGGGACGTAGGTGCCCACGTCGCAGGCGGTGACGTAGCGGCCGTTCAGGCTCTCGACGAACCGGCCGTAGGCGCGCAGCAGCTCGGGCGTCTTGTCCGTGTTCGGGTCGCCGATGATGACCGCCTTGCCACCGCCGAGGGCGAGACCGGCGACGGCGTTCTTGTACGCCATGCCGCGCGAGAGCCGCAGCACGTCCGCCAGGGCTGCCTCGTCGCTCTCGTAGGGGTAGAACCGGGTGCCGCCGAGCGCCGGACCGAGCTTGGTGTTGTAGATGCCGATGATGGCGCGCAGACCGGTGGCCGGGTCGTTGCAGAAGACCACCTGCTCGTGGGTGGCCGTCGAGGTGGCGGGGCTGGGGCCGGCATGACCGGCGGGCGCGGGAGCGGTCACGGTGGTGACTCCTTGGCTCGGTGGGGCGGACGGTGGGCGCGGATCGCGCGCCCGAGCCAAGAGTAGGACGGCCACGACCGGGCCGGGTGACTAGTCACTTCGGGCCATACGGGATGACCCGTTCGCATTGTTCCCCTTGGGGCGCCGTTGTCCGATTATGGAAACACGTCCCCATCAGTAGGAGATTTGCACATGGTTACTCGTCCCACCGAGGTCGAGAAGCTGCTGACGCCGGCCGAGGTCGCGTCGCTCTTCCGAGTCGACCCGAAGACCGTCACGCGCTGGGCAAAGGCGGGCAAGCTCAACTCCATCCGCACGCTCGGCGGTCACCGCCGCTACCGCGAGGCCGAGGTCCGGGCGCTTCTCTCGAACGTCCTGTAGGTCATCGCCGTCGCGTCTCCAGGGGACATGGGGCGCGGCGCACGGTGACCCGCCGCGGGCGCCGGCCACGCGGCATACCGAGCAGGTCTCGATGCCTCGCGCTGCTTCCGCGACGCGCTCTGGCGCGCACCGCCTCGGGCTGCCCCCGGGTCCGGGCCCGGCGGTAAGGGTGAGGCGGGCGTGGGCCGAACGGTCGAGGCAACGTTCAAGCCTTGGCAAAGTGGAGTGCACGGGCTGGTAGGAACGCGGTTCCATCGCTACGTACGTTACGCACGTGACACCAGGAGCCCTCGTGACCAACAGCCTCGGCATCTTCGTCGGCGAGCAGCTGCGGCTGCTCGGCTGGACCCGTGCCACCCTGCGCGAGCGCACGGGGATCGACGAGTGGACGCTCGAGGCGATCCTCGAGGCGCCCGTGCTGCCGGAGTGGCCGGAGCCGCACGTCATGCTCGCGATCGCCGGGGCGCTCGGCCTGCCGGTGCGTGAGATCGTCCTGCAGGCCGCGCAGGGCTCGGGCCTCAGCGTGCTCACCCCGCTCAACCCCACCGAGACGCTGATGCTGGCCTCGAGCGAGGAGCTCATGGCCGAGGTGCGTCGCCGGCTCGCGCTGGGTGCGCGGACGGGGCAGTACCTGTCGAGCGTCGCGGGCTCCTACGACGAGCTGGACACCCCCTCCGCCTGAGACCCGGTCTCACCCGGCGCGCTTTTGGTGCGCGCGGCGCCTTCGTCGCGCTAGGCGCCCTTAGCGCCCTTGGCGCGCTCCCGCGCGTCACGATGCGGGAACTTCTTTACGAGGCATAGCCTTCGGGCGAAACAAAGTGACAGAGTGACGGTCGGCGCCCCGCGCCGTGGTCTCTCGTCACCCGCTTCGCCCCCGGAGGAGTCCTCATGGTCCGTCGTATGCCGGCCGGTCCCACCCGCGCCGTCCTCGCCACTGCCGTCGTGGGGGCGTTGGCCCTCGCCGGGTGCTCGGGAGGGTCCGGCGGCTCGGGGTCCGGTGGTGGTGAGGGCAAGGACCGGCTGGTCTTCGGCATCACGGCCGACCCGACCCAGACGATCCCGTGGCTGTCGACGTCGACCCAGTCGATCCAGGTGCTGAGCCAGGTCTACTCGACGCTGCTCAACTCGGGGGACAACCTCGAGACCGTCGCCGGGCTCGCCGACCTGCCGGAGGTCTCCGAGGACGGGCTGACGTACACCTTCAAGCTCAAGGACGGCGTGAAGTTCGCCAACGGCTCGGCGCTGGACTCCACCGACGTGAAGTACACCTTCGACACGATCATGAACCCCGAGACCAAGGCGACGTCGGCCTCGTACTTCGCCTCGGTGGCCTCGGTCGATGCACCCGACCCGAAGACGGTCGTCGTCAAGCTCAAGTCGCCGGACGCGTCGTTCACCACGGCGCTGGCCAACGTCAACACCTCGATCGTGCCGTCCGACGTGCCGGTCGAGAGCCTCACGACGACGCCGGTCGGGTCCGGCCCCTACGTGTGGGACACCCGCACGCCGAACCAGTCGATCACCCTGAAGGTGAACCCCGACTACTACCAGGGGCGGCCGGGGTACCAGTCGCTGCAGTTCCGGATCCTGGGTGACGAGAAGGCCATGGTGTCGGCGCTGCAGTCAGGTGCGGTCGACATGGCGATCTTCGACAACCCGGTCACGGCGAAGACCGCGACCAGCGGCAAGGTGAAAGTCACTCCGGTCGACCAGCTGAGCTACCACGTGCTCCAGCTCCGGGCGGACGCACCGGCGCTCAAGGACGTCAACGTGCGGTTGGCCATCCAGTGCGCCATCGACCGCAAGCAGGTGCTCGACACCGCCGCCCTCGGCGCAGGTGAGGTCACCGGCCCGATCACGTCCCCGGCATACAAGTCGAACCCTGACGCACGGCCGTGCCCCACGCGCGATGTCGCGAAGGCCAAGGACTACCTCGCGAAGGCAGGCAAGTCCGGCGGCGTCTCGATCAACCTCATCACCTCCCAGGGCCTCTACTCGACTGCGGTCAACGAGGCGCAGAACATCCAGGCCCAGCTGAAGGAGGCCGGGATCGACGTCAAGCTCGAGACGCTCGACAGCGACGGCTACGTGCAGCGGTGGCTGAAGGGCGACTTCGACTCGGCGATCGCGCTCAACGGGGGCAGCACCGACCCGAACACGATGTACGCCAGGTACTTCACGTCGAAGGGGTCGTTCAACAAGGTCGCGGGGTACCGGTCGGACGCGCTGGACAAGCTGTTCGCCGACGGCATCGCGACGCGTGACGAGAACGCGCGCAAGGTCATCTACACGCAGGTGAGCAAGGAGCTCGAGGACAACGCGGTGTGGATCTGGACCTACACCGGCAAGCTCTTCGTGGCGACGAGCACCGGCACCAGCGGTTTCAAGGCTCGCACCGGCGCCGACCTGGGCACGCTCTGGAAGGCCGCGCCGGCCAAGTGACGGCTCTCCTTTCCTTGTGGCGCAACACTTTTGTGCGCCGCGTGCTCGAGGCCGCGCTGACGCTGGTCGGCGTCTCGGTGCTGACGTTTGCGGTGTTGCGAGTACTGCCGGGCGACCAGATCACGGCGAGCTACGGCATCGAGGCGGGTGCGCTGTCGCCTGACCAGCTGGCGTCGCTGCGGGCGTACTACGGCATCGACCGGCCGTTGGTGGCGCAGTACTTCTCATGGCTGGGTGGTGTGCTGACCGGGAACCTCGGGGTCGCGACGCAGAGCCAGCAGGACGTGCTGGACATGACTCTGCGGGCGCTGCCGATCACGATGGAGCTCGCGGTCCTGTCGATCGTGGTCGCTCTGCTGCTCGGGGTGCCGGGTGGTCTGTTGGCCGCGTCGCGTGCAGGAGCGTTGCGCGACAACGGATCCCAGCTGCTCAGCCTGCTTGCGCTGTCGGTGCCGACCTTCCTCGTGGCGACCGCGCTGTCGAGCTGGCTGGCCAACCGGTTCGGCTACAACCCCAACGGCGAGGAGTTCGCGACGCTGCTCCGGGACCCGGCGCTCAACCTGCAACAGATGGCACTGCCGGCCCTGACGCTGGGGGTGAGCATCGCCGCACCGGTCTTCCAGACGACACGGGCGTCCGTGCTGGCGATCCGCGACGAGGACTACATCCGCACCGCCCGGGCCAAGGGCGTGCCACCTCGGCGGCTCCAGGCCAGGCACGTGCTGCGCAACGCGCTCATCCCGGTCGTGACGATCAGCGGGCTGCAGTTCGGCTTTCTCCTGGGTGGGGCGGTGGTGATCGAGCAGATCTTCTCGATCCCGGGGATCGGCCGGCAGGTGCTGCTGGGCATGACGCAGAAGGAGTATGCCGTCGTGCAGAGCACCGTCCTGGTCATCGCCGTGCTCTTCGTCCTCGTCAACCTGCTCACTGATGTGGTGTACCGGCTCGTCGACCCGCAGGCGAGGGCGCAGTGAGCGCCACGACGACCGCGGTCGGGGTGCCGGCGCGGGCTCCGCGGGGCGGTGCGCTGCGCGCTGCGCTGCTGCGGCCGGCCGGTGTGGTGGGCCTGCTGCTCGGTGCGGTCGTGCTGGTGCTCGCGGTCATGGGCATCTTCGGGCTCACGCCGTACGACCCGGCCAAGCAGGACGTCACTCAGTCGCTGGTGGGGCCGTCGGGCCAGCACTGGTTCGGCACCGACCAGTTCGGCCGCGACGTGTTCTCGCGGGTGTGCTCGGGGCTGGCGAACTCGCTGCGGATCGCCGTGGTGTCGGTGGGGATCTCTGGAGTGCTCGGCATCCTCATCGGCGTCCTGGCCGGCTACTACGGCGGCTGGGTCGACCGGGTCGTGGGAGTGCTGACCAACGTGCTGTTCGCCTTCCCGTCGCTGCTCCTGGCGCTGGCGCTCGCGGCCACCCTCGACCGCAGCTGGGTCACGGTGAGCATCGCGATTGCGACCGTTTACCTGCCGATCTTCGCGCGCGTCGCCCGCGCGCCGGTCCTGCGGCTGCGCCACGTCGACTATGTGACGGCGTCGACGGCGATCGGGCGGCCGCGGCTTTCCACGCTCTTCGCCCACGTGGTGCCGAACATGTGGGGCATCCTGCTGGTCCAGGTCACGCTCTCGCTGTCGTGGTCGATCCTCACCGAGGCGGCGCTGAGCTTCCTGGGGTTCGGCACCCCACCGCCGGCGGCCTCGCTGGGCGGCATGGTGTACGACGCGCAGACGATCTCGGCTGTCGCCCCGTGGATGCTGGCCTTCCCTGGCCTGGCCATCGTCGTCTTCGTGGTCGGCCTCAACCTGCTGGGTGACGCCCTGCGTTCGACGCTCGACCCGCGTTCTGGGGGCCGGCGATGAGGGTCCTCGGCATGATCTCCGGCACCTCCCACGACGGTATCGACGTCGCCATCTGCGACTTCACGTCGCGCGGCGGCGAGCTCGCCGTGACCGTCGAGCACGTGGGTTCGACCGGGTATGCCGCGTCGTTGCGTTCCGAGCTCGTGGCGGCGCTGCCGCCCGCCGCCGTCTCTTTGGGGGACGTGACCCGATTGGACACGCTGATCGGTCAGGCGTTCGCCGATGCGGCGGCGGCTGCTCTCGCGGCGCACCGGGCACGCGGGGGCGGACCCGTCGACGCGATCTGCTCACACGGCCAGACCGTCTACCACTGGGTGGACGAGGGGCGCGCGCTCGGGACGCTCCAGCTGGGGCAGCCCGCGTGGATCGTCGAGCGCACCGGGCTGCCGGTGGTGTCGGACGTGCGCGCCGCCGACCTCGCCGCGGGTGGGCAGGGGGCGCCCCTCGTGTGCCTGCTCGACCAGCTGGTGCTCGCGCCGCTCGTATCCGCCTCACCCGGCCCGGTGGCGGCGCTCAACCTCGGCGGCATCGCCAACCTCACGGTCTGCCGACCGGGTGCGGATCCCTACGCCTTCGACATCGGCCCGGCCAACGCGCTCGTCGACGCCGTCGTGGCGGCCGACCCCTCGACCCAGGCGACGTTCGACGAGGGTGGGGCGCTCGGTGCCGCCGGTTCCGTCGTGCCGGGCCTGCTCGACGTCCTGCTGGCCGAGCCCTACTACCGGCAGGACCCGCCGAAGAGCACGGGCAAGGAGCTGTTTCACCTCGAGTACGTGCGTGACGCCATCATCCGCTGGGGCGGGCGTGCGTCCCTGCCGGACCTCGTCGCCACCCTGGCCGAGCTGACGGCGCAAACGGTGGCCGACGCGGTCCTGTCGTCGGGAGTCTCGCGGGTGCTGGCCTCGGGCGGGGGCGTGCGCAATCCCGTTCTCCTGCAATCAATCCAGGACGCCTTGGACGACGCGACCGACGGGGCCGTGGAGGTGGGGACGACCGCTGACGTCGGCCTTGACCCGGACTGCAAGGAGGCCATCGCCTTCGCCCTCATCGGGTGGTGCACCCTGCACGGCCTGCCGGGCAACGTGCCGAGCTGCACGGGTGCTTCCGGTCCGCGCGTGCTGGGTCGACTCTCGCCGTCACCGTCCGGTCTTCTGCCTCTCGGCCAAGCCGACCCACCCACCAGCATCGTCATGGTTGACGGGGCCCCGCGGTGAACCTCCACCTCGCGCCCGTCGCCGAAACCCTTGTCGGGCTGGGTGATCCGGGCAGCCATCCCGCCGGTGCCGTGGTCGGCGTACGGGTGGGCGGCGAGTCGTCGGTGGCCGCCGCCGGGTGGGCCCTGCTGCCGGGTGAGCAGTCACCGGGTCGGCCGATGACCGATAGCGCCCTGCTGGACGTCGCGTCGGTCACCAAGATCGCGTCGACGACGGCGGTGGCCATGCGGCTGGTGGCCGCTGGTGACCTCGACCTCGACGCACCGGTGCGCGGCGACGAAGTGACGTCGCGCCACCTGCTCGCGCACACCTCGGGTATGCCGCCCTGGTCGCCCTTGTATTGCGCCACCACCGAGCGCGCCGATGCGCTCAAGCGTGCCGCAACTGTTGACCTCGTCGCCGAGCCGGGGACGGTGTGGTCGTACTCCGACCTCGGCATGATCACACTAGGTGGAGTGCTGGAATCCGTTGTGGGACAACGGCAGGACGAACTCTTCACCCGCCTGGTGGCACGTCCGCTGGGACTGGACTCCGCGGCATACGGGCCGGTGGACGAGAGCCGCGCCGCGGCGAGCTCCGACGGTGACGCCATCGAGCGCGAGATGGTGCGCACGGGGGAGCCCTATGAGACGCCGTTCACCGTCGACGACTTCGGCGGCTGGCGCACCGAGCCGACCGTTGGTGTCGCCAACGACGGCAACGCCACGCACGCGCTCGGGGGAGTCGCCGGTCACGCGGGGCTCTTCGCGTCGGTGCCCGACCTGTTGCGGCTCGGGGCCTGGCTGACCGACCGCCGTGTCCACGGTGACGTGCTCGACCACTTCACGAGGCCGCTCGACGTCGCGCCCGATCGCGCGCTGGGGTTCCGGCTCGCGACGTGGCGGGTCGGTGGTGAGGACGTGCCGATGGCGATGCACCCGGGGTTCACGGGGACGGTGCTGGCCAGCGCGCTCGACCGCGACCTCGTCGTGGCCGTCGCGGCGACCAGGCTGCACGGCACGACCACTCCTGTGCCGGTCGACGAGATCATCCGCGTGGCACTGGCCGGTGTCGCGCGAGCCATCGAGGAGGGGTAGGAGTGAGCGAGGGCGAGAAGAGCCTCCTCGAGGTGCGCGACCTGGCGGTGACGTTCGAGACGTCCCGCGGCCCGGTCGAGGCGTTGCACGGTGTCTCCATCGACGTGAGGCGTGGCGAAACCGTTGCGGTCGTGGGGGAGTCGGGCTCCGGCAAGTCGACGCTGGCGGCGTCGGTCAACCGGCTGCTCGCGTCGAACGGCACCATCACCGCCGGCTCGGTGCGGCTCGACGGCACAGAGCTGACCGACCTGCCCGAGCGCGCCATGATCGCGGTGCGCGGCAGCCGGATCGGCATGGTGCCGCAGGATCCGATGACGGGCCTAAACCCCACGATGACGGTCGGCGCGCAGATCGCCGAGGCGCTCGAGGTGCACGGACTGGCATCGGGTCAGGCGGCCCGCACGCGCGCCGTCGAGCTGCTCGCCGCCGCCGGCATCGCCGATGCGGACAGCCGCTTCCGGCAGTACCCGCACGAGTTCTCCGGTGGCATGCGGCAGCGCGTGCTGATCGCCATGGCCCTGGCCTGCCGGCCGGAGCTGCTCATCGCCGACGAGCCGACCTCGGCCCTCGACGTCACCGTGCAGCGGCTGGTGCTCGACCAGATGGCCGCGCTGGCCGACGAGCTGGGGTCGGCGGTGCTGCTCATCACCCATGACCTGGCCCTGGCCGCCGAGCGGGCCGACCGGATCGTCGTCATGCACAGCGGCCGGGTCGTGGAGGAGGGGCCGTCGCGGCGGGTGATCGATGCACCGCAGGAGGACTACACCAAGCGGTTGCTGGCCGCCGCGCCAAGCCTCGCGACGCCGATGGTGAGCGCCGAACCCGTTGCCGCGCAGCGCGATCGGAAGTCGACTGCTGTGCTGTTGTCGCTCGGAGGCGTGACCAAGCGCTACCACGTGCGGGGTCGACGGGAGCCTCTCGTCGCCGTCGACGACGTGTCGATCGAGGTATGCCGCGGGCGCACCGTCGCGATCGTCGGCGAGTCCGGCTCGGGCAAGTCGACGACGGCTCGGATGGCGCTGCGGCTCGAGGACGCGGACTCGGGGTCCGTGTCCTTCGAGGGCACGGACGTCAGTCGTCGTCGGGGTCGCTCGCTCCAAGGGTTCCGGAGGTCGGTGCAGCCGGTGTTCCAGAATCCCTACGCCTCACTGGACCCGCGCTACACCGTGGGCCGCTCCATCGCCGAGCCACTGCGGGTGCACGGCATCGGCGACGAGGCGACCAGGCGGCATACCGTCGAAGGGCTCCTCGCCAAGGTGGCGCTCTCCACAGACCTCGCCGACCGACTGCCGCACGAGCTCTCCGGGGGCCAGCGGCAGCGCGTGGCCATCGCCCGCGCGCTCGCCCTCGAGCCCGACCTCGTCGTCCTCGACGAGGCGGTGAGCGCGCTGGATGTCCTTGTGCAGCAACAGATCCTCGAGCTGATGGTGACGCTGCAGCGCGAGCTCGACCTGGCCTACCTCTTCATCAGCCACGACCTCGCGGTGGTGCGGCTGGTTGCCCACGAGGTGCACGTCATGCAGCACGGGCGCGTGGTCGAGAGCGGTGACCCGCGCGAGGTCTTCGCCGACCCGCAGCACGAGTACACCAAGCGGCTCGTGGCCGCCGTGCCGCGCGCGCGTCGGGCCGGCCCTCAGGCCTGACGAGCCCCAGCAAAGGGGCCACCGGCCCCAGCAACCCGGCCGCTGCTGCCCAGCCGCCTTGCCGGCCACGCGGCATACCCGAGAGTCTCGAGGTATCCCACGTGGAAGGAGTGCCCCATGCAGAGCGTCATGGTCGACTTCATCATCTCCCTCGACGGGTATGCCGCCGCCGATGGTTGGCCGGGGCTGTGGGGCGTGGAATCCGCCGAGTACCTGGAGTGGCTGGCGGAGGACGCCGATCAGCACACAACCCTCATGGGCGCTAAGACCTATCGACTCATGTCCGGCATGGCGGCGCAGATGCCCGGCGACCCGGGTATGGCGCAGCTGACGTCCATGCCCAAGGTTGTCTTCTCGAAGACCCTCGAAGAGCCGCTCTCGTGGGCGAACACCCTTCTGGTGCAATCGGATCCGGTGGACTAGGTGCGACAGCGCAAGGGCGGCAGTGGTGCCCCGATGCGCACGCTCGGCAGTCTGTCAGTGGCTCGGACCCTGCTTGCGGCTGACCTCGTCGACCGCTTCCGGGTGGTCGTATTCCCCTTCATCACCGGCCGCACCGGGCAGGAGCGCATCTTCGACGGATACCCCGACGTTGCGCTGGAGCTGGTCGAGAGCCGGACCTTCGACAAGAGGCTCCAGCTGCTCGAGTACGTTCCGACCCTCCTGGACGAACCCCCACGAGGCGGTCTCGGCACGCGGCCGGAGTCCCAGCCGGGCAGCTAGGCGCCCGGCATCAGGATCGTCGTGGCGCGTGCTGGGGGCCGACCGTGGGGCACGCGCCCTGGGCGAGCTCTCGGGCAAACTCCCGCAGGAGGGCGCGCAGGCGCGAGGCCGACCGGCGCAGGACGTGGCTGCGCTGACTGCCGACCGGGGCCGGGTGTGAGCCGTCTGCGTGGCTGAGGAGGTCGGCCTTGTACGCCAGCTCGGCATCGACCGTGAGTGGGTGTGCTGCGATGCTCATGACAGGTCCTCTCGTGGATTCGATGCCTCGAGATTCCGCGCCTAAGGCCCGTCTGGTCATGAGGAAGATGCCTAGTTCCACCGCCTCGGAGACGACGAAGCCGCAGGTGCCTACGCGGCATACCTGCGGCTTCTCGTGGTGGCCAGGGGCGGGGTCGAACCGCCGACCTTCCGATTTTCAGTTCGCGACCGGGACGGCGCGGTCGTCCCATAGCGTGCGCGCCGTGCTCAATCTGACTTCAGAGCGACCGGCGGCGTCCGCGCGTGTCCGAGCGCTGGTTAGCAAGCCGTTAGCAGATGGAGCGCGGTTCCGGACATGTCCCCACCCCTCAGTCGCCTCGGCTCGCCACGGGTGCCGCTGCTGCAGACGTGGTCGGTGTTGTCCATCCAAGCGCAGGAATCCGCTTAAGGACATGTTCAGCCAACCCCCGTCCAACCGAGACCGGCTCGCACAGAATCGAAGGATCAGCCATGAATGGGAAGTTGCTGTATCGGGTGCCCGACGTCGCCGCGTGCCTAAGCCTGAGCCGCACCAAGGTGTACGAGCTGGTCCGCAGCGGCGAACTGCCTTCTGTTCGAATCGGGGGAGCCCGCCGCGTGCGGGGCGAAGACCTGGCGCATTACGTCGACGCCCTCGAGCGAGTTGCCACGTCCGATGCCGTGGGAGCGCGATGACCAGCGACTCTAGCGGCCCGGCGCCCAGGCTGCGCAACGGTGTCATCAGGCGCGGTGGCACATGGTCCTACGTCATCCGAGTCACTGACAGCAAAGGGCTGAGCAAGCCTCGGTGGGTCGGTGGCTTTCCCACGGAGTCGGCAGCCAAGCGGGCACGGGACGAGGCCAGGATGGCGGCGAGCAACGGCGACTACGTCAACCGCAGCGCGACGACCGTGGCCGAGTACCTGAACGAGTGGCTCGCCGTGCACGCGTTGGAAGTCAAGCCCAGGACTCGAGCGGGGTACGCACATCTCATCGAGAACTACGTCGCCCCACGGATCGGTGGCAAGCGCTTGCAAGCCCTGCGTGCGACAGACTTGAGCATCCTCTACCGGGAGCTGCTCGAATCGGGTGGTAAGAATGGTAGGCCGCTGTCCGCCAGGACGGTCGAGTACGTGCATGCGGTACTTCGCAAGGCACTCGCAGATGCAGTGCGCAACGATCAGCTCCTGACGAGCAATCCAGCTGAGCGAGCCAAGCGGCCTCGCAAGGCCCACGCCGAACCGGTGATCATGTGGACCGCCACAGACCTCGTGTCCTTCCTAGAGACGGCATCTCAACATCGGCTTCATGCGTTCTTCCGGCTGTCGGCCTACACGGGCGCCCGCCGGGGGGAGCTGGCGAATCTCCGGTGG
This sequence comes from Knoellia koreensis, assembly GCF_013041615.1. GTDB lineage: Bacteria > Actinomycetota > Actinomycetes > Actinomycetales > Dermatophilaceae > Pedococcus > Pedococcus koreensis. Next base: position 100,415 of record NZ_JABEPQ010000005.1, on the reverse strand, counting down.
TCAGACGTCAACCTCGGCGACGCTCCGACCATCCGGCTACGCGGCACCGTTTCGGTGATCGCTGGAACGCGGGTTGAGGGAACGACCAAAGGGGGTCGCGAACGCACCATCAGCATCGACCCCGGTACCGCCGCTGTCATGATCGAGCACCACCGCCGCCAGCAGCTGGAACGCGAGCTCGCTGGCGGCTCTTGGACTGACGGCGATCATGTCTTCAGGCAGGAACTTGGGGAGCCGCTCTTTCCAGACACACCTACCGCGCTGATGACCAAGCTACTGCGCCAGCACAACGCGGCCGCTGCTGCCGTGGGAGAGAAGCCCTTGACCGTCATCCGGCTGCACGACCTGCGGCACCTGCACGCCACGCTGCTTCTCAAGGTGGGGGTGCCCGTTCATGTGGTGGCCAACCGGTTGGGGCATGCCGATCCGGCCATCACGCTACGGGTCTATGCCCACGTCCTCGACGACCAAGCCAGCCAAGCAGCTTCCGTCTTCGCGCAGGCCCTCTTAGATGAGGGACGGAACGAAGCAAATCCTGGGTCGTCCGACTCCTCGGCCGACCGGCCTACTCCGTGAGGCAAATGCGGAGAGAGGAGCGGCAGTGCGCGGTCTACACGGCGCGCCCGGCAGAGCGCCGCCGAGCACACATCCTGACCATCACGAGGCGCCTGCTGAGCCACCGAGCTGAACCTGGTGAGGCGTGCGCCGAGCGCGCGTCAGACCTGATCACTCTCGGCCTCGCGCTCGGAATGCAGCTGCTCGCCTCCCAGGCATTGGAGCGCCTCGGCCCGCGTCGACGACACAGCCGAGGTCGACGAGCCGGTCTCACTCGAGACCAACCCGCTCGAGCTATTGCGCAGCCGAGGCGACCACACGCCTGCGCCCGATTGAGGATGTGGCCCCTGGAACTGCGCGCCTGGTCGCAGTGACGTGCGACCTCTTGGGTGAGCACGCACCATGACGCCCCGGGATCCGCGCTGCGCCGGGGAGCTCTTCCTCGACACCGACCACGTCGCCCGGGAGATGCTGATGGACGTCGACGACCTCAATCCGCGCCCACACTGCGGACGTGGGGCGAGGTGGTCCAGGAGTAAGTGCGTTGTGGCTGGCCCTGCGGTCCGTGAGATCGCCTCAACGCGGCACCGAGCGTCGCCCACTCGATGGCGCAGCCCTGCGATTGAACGCCTGCAGGGATGGACGCGTCCATGCATCGCGCCAGCAGAGCCGCCGCGGGGCCAGGCGACGGGCCGAGCCCGAAACGACTCCTGCGGATCGCCGAGAACTTGGCCTACGCGGAGAACTGATCTGCAGGCACCATGTACCTCAACACCCCAATGAGCGACCTGCACATGCGCGACTTCAGAGATGGGCCGCATCCCGGACGTGTAGGGGCGCTGCTGTGGCTGTTCATCATTGGCGTGCGGCGCGTCGGGAATGATCGTGCGCGATGCCGTTGCGGTTACGGGCCTCGATGGCGTGATCGTGCGGCTCCGCTCGGCTCAGGGGTTCCTGTTTGTCAAGCGTCGAGGAGAGCAGCGACAGGGCATACCCCATCATTGCGGCGAGTGCGATCACCCCGGTCCACAAGGAAACTGGCCACGCCAAGTCGCCGGTTGACGCCAAGCCCACTAGCTGTGCACCCAGGATGGCTGGCGGAACGGATATGGCGATCGTTCGAGACGGCCAGCGCCAGGCGCGGAAGCCGAGGTCGAGCAGCAGTGCAGCGACAACGGAAGCCACCGCGGGCCAGATGTACCTGAAGTCCGTAAGGGCTGCTCCGGGCAACGCGACAGCCGCGGTCAGCACGGTGGTCGTCCCCGGTCGAGTCCCGCCGAGCCGGCAAATCAGCAGCAGCGGAACAACGAGGACCATGGTGGTGATCAGGTACCCGCCGAGGCCGGCCGTGGACGGAAGTTCCGCGGCCTGATGTCCCGGCGCACCTTCCGGGATCGCTGTGAGCGCTGTCACGGCACCGGGCTCGACGAAGACCGACACGTAACTCAGGAAGAAGCTCCCGAGACTGGCGACTGAAGCGATGGAGATAACAGCTGTCCACCCCGCAGGGCCCCCGCTGTTTCGGAAGCGGTCGGAACGCGCGGCGCTGGAGAGCAGTAGAGCGCCACCACCGAGCAGCACTAGGTGCGTCGGACTCACGAGAGCGTCGAGTCCGGCCTCGATCCCGAACGCTAGGTGCCAGAGCATGTCCAGTAGCCCGCCGACCGCGAACGCTGCAATACCTATGAGGCCCAGCCCATAACCGGGTGGCGCCAGCGATGTTGGTGATGTGCCGCGCGACCGCCGGTGCCAGACCAGCGCCGCAACCCACAGACTCAGGACGGTGAAGCTTGAATAGAGCACCAAGTGCCACGGCGTGAAGAACGTCTCCAAGCCACCGACGTTCACGTGAGCCCAGCCGTCGGCGTAAACACCCCCGACGACGGCTACCCCCAAAGTTGCGGTGACCGCGTCGGCGCCAACCGACGTCGGTGCACTCCTCGGAGATCGGGCTGCCTCAATGGCCATGTCTGTCATGCTTCCGTTATACCCCTCCGGGGTATGCCAGTCTACTGACACAAGGAGCAGGCATGGGCATGGAGCGCAATCCGGAAGCGGTGCGACTTTGACGCACAGAAAATGGGAGATAACGAAAGGGTTACGGTAGGGTGCCGGCGACCGCCAAACCCCACTTTGAGGCTGTTCCTTGAACGATCGACGGTATTCCGGCCGCCATCGTGCCTACGTGGCGCGTCACCGTGCCGCACCGCGGATTCCACGGGCCCTGACGGGCGGATCCGGTGTGCCATCCGCGCTGGCTGCTGTTCTGGTGGCGACAACTGCGGGAGTCACGACGGTTACCTGGAGTGCTGGCGAGCAAGCGGCGACCACGCTGAAGCTCGCTCCCGCCTCCGCGGCGATGCGGGCTGTCCACGATGCGGGGCACACCGAGGAGCGTAGGGAGATGCAGCTCAAGGCCGATGCCGTCCTGGCGCACATCGAAGCCCAGCAGCGCGCCGATCGCGCCCGCGAGCGGGCGGAGCTCAAGCGCAAGAACGCCATCCAAGCCAAGGAGGCGCAACGGCAAGCACTGGCCGACGCCGCACGACGACAACGCAACCGCTGGGTGCTTCCCATTGCGGGCGCCCAGTTCACCTCAGGATTCGGTTACCGCTGGGGGAGGATGCATCAAGGCGACGACTACGCCGCACCGGTAGGCACCCGTTTGTCAGCCATGTCCGGCGGGGTTGTCATGTCTGCCGGGCCCGCGGGTGCCTACGGCAACAAGGTCGAGATCCGGTATGGGGATGGAACGGTCTCGGTGTACGCCCACATGGACTCCGTCGCCGTGGGCGTCGGAGATCACGTCTCCGCGGGTCAGCTCGTTGGGCGCACCGGCAACACCGGGCGGTCGACCGGTCCGCACCTGCACTTGGAGATCCACCCCGGCGGCGGACCCGCCGTAGACCCTTCAGCCTGGCTCTCGGCCAAGGGCATCCAGGCCTGAGCCGCCTGCCTGCGGACGGCTTGTGCCCCGTCCAAGGGCGACTCCATGTGCCGCACCGGGCCACCATGTTGGCCCAATCTCCTATGTGACTTAGTAGATGCGTGGTATCAATGTGACCCATGTGGTCCGTGGGAGCATCGTCGTACTGGCAACGCCTCGTGCGCATGGGTCTCGTGGCCGTCCTCGCCGCCGCTGTCTCGGCCCTCGCCGAGCCAGCAGCCAAGGCCGACCCGAAAGACGACAAGACCCAGATCGACAAGCAGATTGACGCCCTTCGCAACGAGCTCGATGACACATCGGCGCAGTTGGCGAATGCCTATCTGTTGTTGCGACGCACGCAGGCCGAGTTGCCTGGGGCCCAGGCGACCCTTGACCGCGCTGTCACAGCCCAAGCTAGAGCCGAGCAGCGAAATGACGAGATGGCGGCCGCTCTGGAAGTCGCGGGGGCTCGAGAGCAGGTGGCGATCAGTCAATCGGCGCGCTCCCAGAGCGACATTGCGGATGCCCGTCGACGAGTCGCACAGTTCGCTTCACAGCTATACCAAGACCAAGGAATGGGACAACTCGCCGTAGCCCTCAACGCTACGAGCCCCGATGACTTCGCCAGTCGCGTCGCGATGACTGAGACTGTCGGCGATGTGCAGCGGCGGTCCCTTGCAAGACTGAGCACGCTGCGAGCAGGGGCCGCAGCGAACGAGGCGCATCTGGTCGCGCTGCGCCAAGAGGTGACGCTCGCCAAGAAGGAAGCCGAACGAGCAGTCGTGGCTGCGTCCGCAGCACGGAAGTCCGCCCAGGTTGCCAAGACGCGGCTCGACGACTTGGCTCGCGCGCAGGTTCGGCAGGCGGCAGCGGTCGAGGCTCAGAAAGGAGCCGAAGAGCGACGTCTGAAGGGTCTGCAGGAGGAGTCGCAACGTTTGCAGCGGGTGCTCGCTGCCCGCGCTCGTGCAGCGAAGATCGCCGCTGCACGAGCGAAGGCGCAGCGCGAGGCGGCAGCCCGCGCAGCGGCGGCGAGAGCCAAGAAGCACTATGTGCCACCCGCTCCTGAGACGTCAGGGGGCTTCCTGAGCGCACCATCGGGCGGCCGGATCAGTTCCGAGTTCGGGATGAGATTCCATCCGATCCTCAGGTACTGGCGCCTTCATGCGGGGCGCGACTACGCGGCCGCCTGTGGTGAGCCCGTTACCGCAGCGGCCCCCGGTACGGTCATTTCCGCTGGTTGGGCGGGGGATTACGGCAACCGCGTAGTCATCGACCATGGCGTTCGTGGCGGCGTGTCGCTTGTGACCACGTACAACCACATGAATCGTATCGCCCGCACATCCGGGACGGTCTCTCGTGGCGAGGTCATCGGGTACATCGGCACAACGGGCGCTTCGACGGGCTGCCACCTGCACTTCGAAGTTCGCGAGGACGGCACCCCAGTAGACCCGCGGAAGTGGCTATGACGTCCTCTGATCACACGCCGTCACGGGCCGCAGGATGGTTCGCCTTACTACGGCTCGCTCCCAGGTTGCGGCATCAGCTGTCCGCTGTGCGCATCCCGTGGCCGGGACCATGATGTTTGGCTTCGGTCATCACCAACCTGAGCAGGGAGCAGTCGTGAGTGCAGTGCGAACGCACGTGGCGGTCAAGCTGAGCTCCCGCGACGAGCACGTCTGGATAACCTGGACGGCATTGGCAGGCATGGCAGCAGCGGCGGTGATGGCGCTGTGGGGGCTACCACCGGTGGACCTGCATGGTCTTCTCCATCGCCTAGGGGTGATGGATCCGCTTTGTGGGGGAACCAGGTCCGCCATGTACACAGCCCGCGGGGATCTGGCGCTGGCTTGGACGTACAACCCTCTCGGAATCGCCGCCGTTGCCGCTGGAATTCTCTTCAGCGTACGGGCCGCGATTGGCCAACTCTCGGGCCGGTGGCTCGCACTGGACCTAGCGCTCAGCCGGCGGGCGCAGCGCTTCGTCGTACTCGTGGGCGTGGTCCTTCTGAGCGCACTCGAGTGGCGCCAGCAGACGCGCGCCGACTTGCTCATCGCACCTTACTGACTTCGTCACCGCGAGCCATTGGCCGCCGAGGTGCTCGGTGTTGGTTATCACGCCAGATCAGGCGTCCAGCGATCACGCCGACACGCCTCCGATCTCCTCCCGCGGCGTGCCGTCGGGCACTGTGGCGCTGTGACCACGCACGGTGAACATCTCGAGTACGCGCAGGCAGCCCTGCCTACGGTTCGGTCATCCACCGGATGCTGAAGTTGGCTTAGCAGTTCGTACGGTACGAGCCTGACGCTGTCCACATCGCCCCGTCGTATCGGCCGCGAGACAGGTTTCCCCCGCCTCGGTCGGTGACATATAGACGCGGGCCGTCGCCGGGGCTGCCCCCTATCGTCCGAGATGTCCTCGCCTCACGTCTGGCTCGCCCAGATCCGCCAAGGCGGCACGGTACTGCTCAGCGCTGATCTCGCCGCGGGCAAGTTGACGTCGCGGACCTTGGCGCGCTCGGCGCGCGCCTCGGATCGAGTTCTGAGCAGGATGCGAATCGCCCAAGTCCCAAGAACCAGAAGCGCGATGGCTACACCAGCCGTAGCCATCACGACCTCGAGCCTCCCATCACTACCGACGCCCCAGAAGAACTCCTTACCGTGTGTGCGCTGGTCGCAAACGCTGGTCTGGCCGTGTCGAGATCTGCCACTAGTTCGATGAAGATCCGACGAAGATTGGTCGCAACGCTTCATGTGGACCAGCCTGGCGAGGCGCCACGCCCCGGTGATGAACGCATAGCATGGAGCCGGACACGAGCGGAGAGGATGTATGCGCGAACTCGGCGGCTTGGAAAGGGCGATCATGGATCGGCTCTGGGGGTGGAACCGGCCCGCGACCGTGCGGGAGGTTCTTGAGGACCTCAACCGAGAGCGCAAGGTCGCGTACACGACCGTCATGACGGTCATGACCAACCTGGAACGCAAAGGCCTCCTCAGTCGCGCTCTCGTCGGACGGGCATATGCATACGCCCCGGTGGCCGCTGAGGCGGACCACACGGCTGCCTTGATCGCCGAGGCTGTGGGCGACGGCCCGGATCGCACCACCCCCTTGTTGCGCTTCGTGTCTCAGTTGTCGGCTGGGGAGATCGAGCAGCTGCGAACGGCTCTGGAGTCGGAGTCCTTCAAGGATTCCAGACGCTTCCGCAGGCGGGGCCGCACATGAAGGTCTCTGTGGCACTGCTGCTCTATGCGGTTTTGGCTGGCACGGTGTTTGGGGCGTGGTTGCGTCGGTCCGGCATTGCTGGGCGGTCGCCGCGCTCAGCTTTGGCCCTGTGGTTGTCCCTTGACGCTTCTATTGTCTTGAGCCTGGCACTTGCGGCCTTGGCGCCTGTGGTCGGAACTAAGCCGATAGCCGACGGCCTGGTCAATCTGCTATCGGCGTGCGTGCTGACCCTCAGCGGGGCGTACGCGGGCACCGGCGACACTGCCACTCATCTTGCGGTCGCCGCGATCGGCTGGGCTGCGCTCACAACCCTGGGAGTCCTCGTTGCGCTCGGCATGATTCGAGCGGCCCGGTACCGGCGACGTCATCTAAGCGGCCTAACGCGTGCGGGAACGTTCCAGCCGTCTCTGGATGCGTGGGTTCTGCAGCATGGCCAGCCGTTGGTCTACTGTGTTCCAGGCCGCCCCGGTGGCGTCGTGCTGACGACCGGAACGTTGGATCTACTCGGTTCTAGAGAACTCAGTGCGGTGCTGGCCCATGAGCGAGCACATCTGCGCGGGCGCCACGCTCAGATCACGATGATCGCTGACGGTCTGCGTCGAAGCGTGGGCTGGATCCCTGGTGTGCGCATGGCCGCCGAGGAAATCGCCCAACTCGTGGAGGTGTTGGCAGACGATGCGGCCCGCCGTGAAACGGACGGGCCTGCAGTGATCCGAGCGCTGCTCGCCCTCGGCGCCGGTCCAGTGCCAGACGGGGCCCTCGGAGCGACGACGAACTTGACATCTATGCGCGTCTCCCGCCTTTCGGGCGATCCCTCACCCCGCCCATGGCGTGCACAGCTTGCCGCCGTGGTTCTCGTCGCGAGCGCGCTGACCGCGCCAGCAGTCATTGCGGTGTTGCCGGCTGCTCTGGGCATCAACGCGGATTACTGTCCAGCCCAGGTCACCATGGCCGCCGAAGCGGTCACATTCCCGAGTACGAATGCATCCCTACGAAGTACACATTGACGACCATGTAGTTAACGAGGATCGAGACGTACCCGGCGAGAGCGAGGAGGGCGGACGCCTCGCGCGACCATCCCGAGGTGGCGCGCGCGTGCAGGTATGCCGCGTAGACGACCCAGATGACGAAAGTCCAGACCTCCTTGGGGTCCCACTGCCAATAGGCTCCCCATGCCTGCTCCGCCCAGATTGCGCCGGCGACCAGTGTGAACGTCCACAACGGGAATGCCACGATGTGCAGCGCGTACGCGGTCCCTTCGAGCGTCGTCGTGTCGGGAAGGGCGGCAAGAATCCGTGACCCTGTCGAGCGTCGTGTGGACCGCGACTTCAGGACAAAGAGAAGGGACATCACCGCCCCAAGGCTGAACAGGGCAACGGACAAGATTGCGACGGAGACATGGATGACGAGCCAGTAGCTGCGCAGCGACGGAAGCAGTTGGCTGGCCGCTGTGTAGTAGACCGTGACGGCCATGCCCAGGGCCAGCAGCACGGGACCAACGACGAATACCCCGGACCAACGCAGATCCCATCTCAGGTTCGCGACAAGGAAGGTCAACACCACAGCAAGCGACCCCGTGGTTGTGAACTCGAACATGTTCCCCCACGGCACCCTCATGACGGCAAGAGCCCGGAGCAGGACGGCCGCGGCCAGAATGGCCGCGGCGAGCCAGGTCAAGGAGTATGCGATCCCGTCGGCTGCCGATCGCGCTGGCCGGTCCTGCCGAGGGGCAACGGCGGCATCGGTTGCCGTAGCCGAAGCGGACGCCGTGCGCACCCTCCAGGCGAGCCCGGTCGCGAAAGCGACCATGGCGACGGTGAAGACGGCGATTGCGCTGTAGAGGCTCAGAGTGGAGTAGGACTCCAGAACGCGCGGGGTCATGATCGCTCTCTTTCGGTGCCGAACAAGTCTGAGATGAGGCGGTCGACTGCAGCGCGCAGTCGTGGGTCGCCGCCCTTGGCGAGCGCGCCAAAGTCGACGATCGTCATGGGGGTTGTCTCGGCACCGCCGACGACTGGCATGACTCGCACGAAGACGCGGCGACGCCGCGTGGTGAACGAGAACGTGAGCCCGAGCATGGCCCCAATCGCCCCAATGAGTGCAAACGGTTTCGCTGGGTCGTGACGCACGGACAGTCCTGCAAATCGGCTTACCGACTCCAGGGTGATCGAGCCGCGTCCTCCGGGAAGTTGGACGGTGGAACCTGGGGTCAGCCAAATGCGGACTGGGTCGCCGCTTGGCTGGCGCAGCTGGGTCATTGCGTCCGTGGCGAGCGTGTATACGTTCTGAGGTCTCCCGCCCGGGTAGAGCTCTCCTTCGTAGGCGGTCAAGACCAGTGCGGGGTTCTTGAGCGCGGGAAAGAGTGACGTCGGCCCGATCCGCGCCTCGATGGTTGCGGTCGGCAGGAACAGGCCGGTGAAGCCGAGCTGGCGATCTTTGGGCAGGCCGGACACCTTGATGGCGCCGGTGGACCGGTAGTTGTTGTCCTGCGGCAGGAACGGGGTGGCGTCGCGGTAGACGACCTTTCCCGCGCCGTCACGAACAGTGACGACCGGGGCGTACCCATTCCCGAGCAGGAAGGCCTTGGCGCCTGGCAGCGACAGCGGTTTGTTGACTTCCAGTTTCGTCCGGCGGGTCGGGTCACCGGGGCCATCGCTGGCGGTGACCGTGGCGGTGAAGACGCGCGGAGCGCCGAACTGGGCGCCGCTGGCCTGTTCCTCGAAGGTGGCGCGCATCGAGTCGACGCGCACGGTGAATGGGGCGAGGCGCTCGGTGTCGACCCATGGTCCGGGGCTGAACGTGCCGTACGAGGACAGGGTGTTCGTCAGTGCCTGGCCCTCGGGCACGATTGCGTCGCCGCGCCATCCGAAGAGGTGGCCTGCCGCGACGGCTATGACGATCAGAGCCAGGGATGCATGGAAGAGAAGGTTTCCCGCTTCACCGAGGTGCCCGCTTTCGGCGCTGATGCTGTGTTCGTCATAGGCGTGGGTGCGGTAGTGCCGACGCCCCAGGATCGTACGGGTTCTGTGCACGACCTCCTGTGGGGTGCCGGGCACCTGCACCCGTCTGTGCGCTTCAAGTCGATCGAGGTGGCGTGGTGGGCGGGGTGGCGCGGCCCGGTAGGCGCGGGCGTAGTGCATTGTGCGTGGGCCGATGCATCCGATGAGCGAGACAAGGAGCAGAATGTAGATGGCGGCGAACCAAGGTGAGGCGTACACGTCGAAGAGCCCGATGCGATCCATCCACGGCCCGGCCAAAGGGTGGCGCTGCAGGTAGTCGGCGACCCGGGCGGCGTCGATGTTGCGCTGTGGCCAGATGGAACCGGGCACTGCCGCGACTGCGAGGCACAGCAGGAGCAGGAGGGCCGCGCGCATGCTGGTGAGTTGGCGCCACGCCCAGCGCGCCCACCCCGTCGGCCCGAGCCGAGGCTGGGTGATCGTCCCGACTTGCCGTTGCTTGAGTTCGGTCATTCAGAGCACCGTCGTGAAGCCGTTGACGAGGCGGGTCTGCAGATAGGACGTGAGGTCCACCCAGACGCCGGAGACCATGAGAGCGCCGACGACGATCAGCATGCCGCCTCCGAAAGCCTGCACTCCGCGATGGTGAGCGGAGATCCACCTTGTGATGCGCCGGTAGCGCGTCGACCCAAGGGCGAAGAGGACGAATGGCAGACCGAGACCCAGGCTGTACGCGAGCGCGAGCCCGGTTCCGCGCACGGCCGCGTTCTGGTCGCCCGTGGTGGTCGCCAGGGTGAGCACGGCGGCGAGTGTCGGTCCCGTGCACGGGGCCCACCCGGTGGCGAACACCATGCCGAGCACCGGGGCGCCGAGCAGGCCGGAGCGCGGTCGCCACCGTAGTTGCCAGCTCCGTTGACCGCCGAAACCGAGGAACACCAGCCCCATGGCGATGACCACGATGCCGCCCGCGCGAAGCATGATGTTTTGTTGTCCCCGCAGGAGGTCCCCCGCGAAGGCGAAGGCGCTGACGCCGAGGACGAATACGCTCGCAAATCCAAGAACGAATAAGAGGGCGCCCGTGATCACGACGACCGTCCGGGCATGGTCACGGTCAGGGGACAGGCCGGTGATGTACCCAAGGAAGCCCGGAAGCAGGGGGAGGACACACGGTGAGGCGCAGGAAATGAGCCCGGCGAGGGCCGCAATGCCCATCGCCGCGATCAGCGGACCGGAGAGGACCGCGCCGGCGGGGTCGATGACTGTGTTCACCTGGTGCTCTCGGCTAGCACGTCCTCCACCAGACCGGTGAGGGTCGCTGCCGTCGTCGCGCCGAGGATCCTCCCGGCGATGCGGCCCTGCCTGTCCAGCACCAGCGTTGTGGGTACGGCCGGGGCCTGGCCGCCCAGACCCAACCCGGGCTGGCCGTCGTCGTACGCCAGCGATGGGTAGGTGATGCCGTATGCCTTCTCGAACGCCCGGCCTGCCTCCGGTCCTTCCTTGAAGTCCATGCCCATGAAGACAACTGCCGCCTTCCGGGACTGGAATGTCCTCCACGCCTTCTGCAGCTCGGGTGCTTCCTTGACACAGGGACCGCACCAGGAGCCCCATACGTTCAGCACGGCAACCTTGCCTCGATCCTGTTGCAGGCTCCAGCTCTGGCCGTCCAGGGTCGTTCCGCTCACCTCCAACGGCGGGCGACGATCCTTGGGTGCGGTCTGGGAGACCGTGCCGTCGCCGGAGACGTATCCCTTGCGGTCGCCGGATCGAGCTTGTTCGGCGATCGACTGCTGCTGCGCTGACCCACAGGCGGCCAAGAGCAGCGCGGCCACAACCGCTGCTGCTGTCCTCTTCACGCGAGCCTCTCGATCGACGCCGGGATATCTACTAGGGAGGATAGTAGACTGGCTGTCGGGGAACATCGGCCCCAGGATCAGGAAGGGACTCCCTCTATGCGTCTGCCCAAACGCTCGGAACCTCGGAATGCGCCGGATCGGTTCGCGGAGTACCGCAGCCATCGTCGCAAGGTGCGGGCCGGGCAGGCGCTCATGGCAGTCGGGATTGTGATTGCGGCTGTCCACGCGTTCCAGCACCTGGCAAGCTCGCCGTCGGGCTTCGTCGACCTCGTCGCGGGTTATCCCGCTGCGGGCCTGATCTTCCTGGTGGGCGCGGTTTTGGCCGGGCGGGCCGAACCAAAGCGGCGATGACAGCATGCTCAACCATTCGGGCCTGCCGCTCGTCGCCGCAGCCACCGGTCTTCTCTTCTTGGGCGCCAGCCTCCGGTTCCGCCTGCCGGAGCCATGGTGGGTGCTCTCCTCGACCCTTGGCCTGACAGCGGTCCTCATCCCCTCGGTGTCGCCTCACTATGCGAAGGACCACTGGGACCTGCTCGGGCTTGTGCTCCTGACCGCGTGCACCTTTGCCGCGAACATGCACGCCAGCCGCACGCGGGTAGCGCAGCTTCCGCTGACCTGGCGCGCTCGGGTAGACGCCGAAATGCGCCGCCTGACCAGATCAGGTCGCACCGTGGATGGGTACTGACCGGCCGGCGTCGGCGCAGAACACAAGAGGGTGGCGGCGTTCCTGGCGTCACCGCTTCTTGTCGGGCTCGAAACCCAGATGGAGATGATCCTGGTGCGTCGGGTTGGTGAAGAACACCGCGGGAAGACCCGTCGATCGCTCCGGAAGTCGGGGGCCGCCCACTTCGGTGGAGCCGAGCCGGGCGGCCTCCTTAAGGACGGGCTCCCAGAGGGAGCGCGGCGCCCCGATGACCGGGGTGCCGTTGATCGCCCAGATGTCGACGGCGCGACCGCGGGTGTGGTTGGACATTCGATCCGTGCCGAAGACGTTCCTGGGGTGGCCGGTGCGCAGCACCTGGACGTCCAGGCGCCATGACTGCGAAAGAGCATTCAGGAGCGCGACAACCTCGTCGCTGATATCGGCGGCCTGAAGGTCCGCGCGGGCGGGCTCGGGCAGGCTCACTCGGGTGTTGGCCAGCAGTCGACGCGTTTCGGCGTCGGTCTCGCCCGCTGGCGGTGTCCTTCCGATGGTGGCGCCGGTTACCCGCCAAGCGTTGTCTCGGCCTGAAAGGCGCACGTCCACGATGAACTCTCGCGACCGCGGCCGGTCCTCGTCACGCCCAAGGAGCGTTTGACGTCCCACAAGCATCACGCTGGCACTGGTCAGCGTCGCGTTGAGGCCTCCGTATTGAGGGTAGACAACGGATGTCACGGAAGCCGTGTCGTCCGTCACGAGCGGCCGAAGGGATACAGCCAGGCGGGGACCGTCCGGCAGGCCGGCGAGACGGCGTGTGATCCCCTGGCCATCCGAGCTGTCCCACGTGAGAGCTCGGGAGACAGCGTCCGCTGCAGCCTTCTTGCACTGCGGAAGGACCTCTTCGGATAGCGGTGTGTAGGCCTTGGGCGGGGGGAGGGCGGCTGGTCGGACTGGACCTTTCGTGGTGCTCGATGGGCTGGCCGCGTCAGCACCCCGCGGGCGCTGGGCAGGTGTCGAGCACGCGGAGAGGCCGACCGCGGCGATCGCGCCAAGAACGCCACGTCGGGTCACGCTCTGACTCGTAGCCGTCATGCCTTCTCTCCAAGATGGCGGTCGAACTGGACGACGGCTTCGCCGTCCCGGTTGATTCGGCGATCGGTCTCTACGTAACCCAGCCTGCGGTAGAACCCCGTTGCGCCTCCGGTCTCCAGTGTGACCAACTGAAGGGTGGGCACACCCTTGCTTCGCAGTTCCTGCTCAAACTGACCTAGGAGCGCGGCGGCGACGCCTCGTCCCCTTGCGGAAGGCTCGGTGATGAGAGCGTGCAGGACAGCAACCCGTGGTTCGGATTCCCGATGAGCTGCGTTGGGCGGTGCTTTACGCTTGCGCGCCGTCGCGATCCGGATGAGGTATCGCGCCGCCCGCGTGCGCATGAATCGAACGGCGAGGCGGGGGCGCGTGGCCATTGAGACGGCCCCGAGCGCTGCCAACCGGTATCCGTTCCGTCGCAGGACGCCTAGGGTGTAGAGCCGCTGGTCGGTGGTGCCAATGAGGAACCCGCAGCAGTTGCCTTGCTGGTCAAATGCCGTCAGGCCGAAGCCGTATGGGGAGGTAATGAAGGTCTGGTGCCAGTGGCGCAGGAATCGCCGGCCGAGCGCGGGAAAGAGGCCGTTGGGCAAGAGTTCCTCGTGCAGCGCTGCAGTCTGCGCCAGCGCCGCTGTGGACATGGCGATCACTTGAAAGGATGAGGTCTGTTGTGCGGTGGGGTGGCGAGTGTCCATGGTGCTGCTCCTGTCGATGGGAGGTGGCTGGGCGAGGGCGTGGGCCGTCGCCCGGCTCAGCAGCGCGAGACAGGAACTGGGGTCAAGAGGGAAGCATGCCGCGTCTTTGGCGGTCCGCGAGGGCTGCGCCCGTGGGCAAGTCGGGCGGAACTGCTGCGCCGGGCCGGCGCGGGGCGGCGAAGCAGGAAGCCTGCCGCGATCAGGAGCAATAGCCCGCACGCAGCGATGTCTGCAGCGCCACCGTGACCCGGGCTTTGGTCATGGCCGGACTTGGATGCAACGTGAGGTGGCGCCGGCGTGGCGGATCCATCGCCGCTGGAGAAGATGGATCGGGTGGAGGACGCCCAGTGCGGCTTGCTGCTGTCCGATCCGTGAGCTGCCTGGGTCACGGCGTGACCGATCAGGGCGACGAGTGCCGCGGCGATGAGTAGCGAAATCCTGAGGCCGTGGCGCCGTCGACGCCCTCGTGAAGCTGCGCAGATGTTTGAGCGGCTCATCGTCCGCCGTGGTCACCGGCCACAGACTCCGCCTCGAGCCGTCTGCGGGGAGTAGAGTCGCTCTCCGCTGGCGCCTTATCGGACCTGGTCTTCGTCCGTGCCGTGCGTGCGATGAGACCGAAGGCGATGATCGCGGCAAGGACGATGCCGATCGAGAGCAGCTGGGTGCCGCTCAGGCCGAACAGGATTCGCTCGTCGATCCCTCGGACGGTGTCGAGCGCGAGCCGTTGTCCGGCGTACAGGTACGCGAAGGCGGTGATCTGGAGCCCCGGTGCGTGCAGGGCCCTGCGGGTCAGCAGCACGAGGGCGCCCGCGATGAGTGCAGCGGCGATCAGGTCGTAGGCGGCGGACATGTGGTACGTGCATCCCGCATAGAACCGTCCGACATCTGCACACGACTCGCCTGCCGTGGGCGCCTCGGCCGGGCTCGGGATGAATCCTGGAGCCAGCACGCTGCCCGGCTCGATCCGGAAGCCGAGGCCCCAAGGGCCGGACACGGGACGACCCAAGTGATCTCCAAGCAGGATGTCGCCGATGCGTCCGATCGCAATCGCTGTGGCCATCGGCACCGCCGCCGCGTCAAATATGCGCAGAGCGCTGACGCCCTTGTGAATGAGGACAAGTACCGCTGCCGCGGAGCCAGCGAGCAGTCCGCCGAAGAGGGCCAGTCCACCGTTCCACAGTTCGAGAGCGGCTACTGGTGACGAGAAGCTCGATGGGTGGGAGATGACGTAGTCGAGTCGGGCACCGACGATTCCAACCAGCACCGCCCAGATTGCGGCAAGTTCGGCTGCTTCGCGGGGTAGCCGGCGCCGAGCCATGACGCGGCCTAGGAGCCAGAGGCCGATCAAGATCCCCACGGCCGACACGATGCCGTGGGGCGATACGCCCAGAATCTTTGGCACGGTTGGAAAACTAACCACGACCGGGCGAAGCACGTGTTCTAGGGAGAACGCGCTGTAGAGCTCGGAGACGGTAGCCGGCTCGCGTGTCATCAAGGAGTGCCTTTGGTTCGGGTTCCATGCATCTACTAGCTAGATTAGTAGACGCGCGGCGCGCGACGCGCAGGACACTCTGGGTCTCCCAGCTCAAGCGCACGAAGATGCGACCGCGGTGCCCGCTTGCCAGTACTTCGACGGGCGGCTGCCTGCTGTTCACTATTGCGACTTAGTAGCAATAGGGTTCGACGGACGCTAGCGTGCATCCATGGTCTCGCCCTCCACGTTCGCCGCCGCAACGGCCGGGGACGTCGAACGGCGGGCTGGTCGGGTGCTCTTGAGGGCGAACAGACGCTCCTTGCTCTCCATGGCGGCAGCTGTGGCCGTCCTGCACGCGTGGGGCTGGGGTGTGCTGCTCGCGCTCGTTGTCCCCGGCCACTACTCGGTCGGTGGTCAGGTGGTCGGAGTCGGATTGGGGGTGACGGCCTACACGCTGGGCATGCGCCACGCCTTCGATGCCGATCACATCGCAGCGATCGACAACACGACGCGCAAACTGCTCGGGCAAGGCAGGCCGGCCATAACCGTCGGCTTCTGGTTCAGCCTCGGCCACTCATCGGTCGTGTTCGTCATGGTGGCCCTCTTGGCCGCGGGTGTTCGAGCCGTGGCCGCGCAGGTGACCGCCGGCAGCTCAGAGATGCAGCGCGCTGCCGCCACCTGGGGACTGTCAGTCTCGGGCGCCTTTCTGCTCGTCATCGGTCTAACGAACATGGTTGCGCTCATCGGGCTGATCCGCGTCCTCGGTCAGCTGCGGTCCGGCCGGTACAACGCCGACGCCCTGGAGAATGCCCTCAACCGTCGTGGCCTGCTTGCCCGGGTCCTGCGCCGGGTGAGCGACTCCGTCGGGCGCCCCTGGCACATGTACCCAGTCGGCTTTCTGTTTGGGCTCGGGTTCGACACCGTCACTGAAGTCGGCCTGCTGGTGCTCGCCGGGGGCGCTGCCGCATCGGATCTGCCCTGGTGGGCCATCGTCACCCTTCCGGTGCTGTTCGCAGCCGGCATGTCCCTCTTGGACGCAGCCGACGGTTCCTTCATGACGTACGCCTACGGCTGGGCACTGAACAAGCCCGCCCGAAAGATCTTCTACAACCTCACCCTGACGGCGATGTCGGTGTGGATCGCTCTGCTCATCGGCGGGATCGAGGTCACCACCGTCCTGACGCAGCGACTGCACATCGCCACCGGTCCGTTGGCGGCCGTCGCGGACCTGAGCCTCGACAACGTGGGCTTCTGGATCGTGGGCGCGTTCATCATGGTGTGGGGGATCTCCGTCCTGGTTTGGCGGCTCGGCCGGCTGGAGGTCCGGCTCAGCCCTAGGGACCCTGTCCAGCCCTCCGCCAGCCGACGGTGAATCACAAAACCCACTCAACCGAGAGCGCGGCAAGTCTCGGCTCAGCCCACCGATCCGGGTCAGCCTTGCGCGCCGTTGAGCAGCCGTGTCATTTCGGTGATCTCTGCGTTCTGGGCCCGGATGATCTCCTGCGCGAGCCTCTTGGCATCCGCGTTCTGGCCATTGGCCACTTCCGTCTCCGCCATCTTCACGGCTCCCTGGTGATGCTTCACCATCATGGTCAGCCACATCCTGTCAAAGGCGACGTCGGTGGCCTTGGCCAGTTCGTTCATCTCCTGTTCGGTCATCATCCCGTCCATCGACATGCCCTCCATGCCTCCGGACATGCCGGTCGGGACGGGTTTGCCCCAAGCCTTGAGCCACGATGACATGGTCTGGATCTCGTGGTCCTGAGCCTGCTTGATCTTGGTCGCCAGGGACTTGACCTCCTGGGTGCTGGACTGCTTCAGCGCCAAATCGGCCATCTGAACGGCTTGCTGGTGGTGCGGAATCATGCCGGTGGCGAATGAGACGTCCGCCTCGTTCTGCTGTGCTGCGGTCGTGACAGACGATGTCGAGCCCATGGAACCCTGACCGCTCATGCTGCCCATGCTGTCCGGAGAGTCGCCATTGCCGCAGGCGGACAGGGCCAGCACGGCGACTGCAGCCGCGGGAACGGTCAGGGTTCGAAGTGCGCGGTTCACGGTTGGAATCCTTCGTAGGCGAGTCGGGGAGAACGAGTGATTGCCCTCCGAATCTGACAAACCTATGCTCCGACGACTACAGCGCGCGGCGCGTCGAGATTCGCTGAAGATTCGATGAAGTTCGAGGCCGCCTGAACGATGCAGTCTGGGATGCTCTCTCTCACGGTCCGCGGATCAGCCAGTTCATGAGAGCAGCCAGCACAGCTGCGCAGGTCGCCAGGAAGAGCACAGCTGCGGGGCTCACGGCACCGCTTCGCATCGCAGCCGCGGTCACGGCCACGCCCAGGATGACGACGGCCGCCAGCAATAGGGCTCGTCGACGACGAGCGACGCGGGGTCCGTCAGGACGGCGTCCAGACCCAAGAACGCCATGGCCTTTCGGCGAGCGTTCGCGGGGCTCCCGGTGGGGACCGGGACTTCCACTCACGGGCGGCCGGAGGGCATGGTAATCACGTCAGCGACGGCAAGGCAGATCATGTGGTAGCCGCGACCCATTAAGCAGGGCCGTCGCTTGCCGCCACACCCACGTCCGTTTGCGCTGCGCTGCATACCCCGGGTGCCAATTCGCAATGCATCAACCATGTCAGTGGTCTCACCGCCGCCCGTTCTTGTTTCCGCGAAGCGTACTTGCTTGTCCCTCGAGACTGTGACGTTGCGACGGCGTGGAATCCAGTGGTCTTTCAATGAAGATTCACTGAAGAAGCCGGCTCTTCATGCCTGAGCATGACCAAGGGGTGCGCGGCCGCAACGGCGAGGGGCTCGCGCGCGACGAAAGGTCAACAAGGGCTGAGCCGCATGGCCCTGGCCTCACGTCTTCTGGCCCGACATGAAGATTCGCTGAAGATTTGGAGCAACATGCCTGATCTCAGTTGCGAAGGGGGCAGCGCGGGTATGCCGTGGGTGTCGGGTGGCGTGTTCAGCGCCGGACGCGAGGTCTGGCCCCGTCGCCCGAGCGGGAGGATGACATGCACACCATTGCAGCGATGTTGGAGACCTACCCGAAGGACCTCGGTGACATAGACCGGGACAAGTTGGTCGCCTGTACACAAGCCTGTTACCAGTGTTCCCAGGCCTGCACGGCATGTGCCGACGCGTGTCTGAGCGAGGACATGGTGGCGGAGCTGGTCAAGTGCGTGAGGACCAATCTCGACTGCGCTGACATCTGCGCCACGACGGGAGCCGTCCTGTCGCGGCATACGGGATATGACGCAAACCGGACCCGCACGATCCTGGAGGCTTGCGCTGAGGCGTGCAAGACCTGCGGCGACGAGTGCGAGCGGCACGCGTCGATGCACGAGCACTGCAGGCTCTGCGCGGAGTCCTGTAGAAGTTGCGAGCAGGCGTGCCGCGAACTCCTCACCGCCCTCGTCTGACGGAGTGCCGCCACGGCCAAGGTCCACGCGAGCAATAGTGCGGCCGCGCAGGCGGCCGGCGTCTGGGCGACGATCGTCCCCCGTCCGGCCCAGGGACCGGGACCGTGTGGTGGAGGCATCGCCACGTGGGTGGTGGCAACCCTTGGGGATGGGGCCGAAGGTCCCGCCGATCCACTACCCCGTGAGCGTTGTGGAGCGGCTCGTTCTCACCTTCTGGGCGATGGGTGGGCCGCCGGAGCCGACCTAGCCGCGGGGAGCCGGATCGTGAATGAGGCTCCGTGTCCCCGGCCCGGGCTGGCTGCGGACAGGCCGCCGCCCTGGGCCTCGACGAGGGCCCGGCTGATGGTCAGGCCGATCCCGCTGCCGCCGTGGGCGCGGCTGCGGGCGGGATCGGCGCGGTAGAACCGTTCGAAGATGTGGGCGAGGTGCTCGGGGTCTATGCCCTCACCGTCGTCGACCACGGTGATCTCGACCCAGCGCGGCTCGGGCTCCCTCACTATGACGGTGACCAGTCCACCGGGTGGGGTGTGCTGCAGAGCGTTGTCCAAGAGGTTCCCGAGCACTTGACCCATCCGGTCGGGGTCGACGCTCACGGTGCAGCCCAGTGCCACATCCACACTCAGGCGCACCCGCTTGGCGGCGTACGCGTCGTAGGCTGCGGCTGCCGCCGTCTCGACGAGGACACTCGCCTCGGTGTCCACGGGCCGGGTGTCGAGTCCGCCCTCCTCGGCATGCGAGACGGCCGTGATGTCCTCGGCGAGGCGGTGCAAACGTCCGGTGCTGTTGTGCAGCACTTCCAGGGTCTCGGCGTCTAGGGTGCGGATCCCATCCTCGAGCGCCTCGAGGTGGGCCTCGATGCTGCCCAGGGGGGTGCGCATCTCATGGGCCAGGTCGGCCAGCAGCCTGCGGCGGGTGGACTCGACGTCGCCGAGACGCCGGGCGAGGTCGTTGATGGTGGTGGCGAGCTGGTCGAACTCGGCGCCCAGCCCGGGGCTTGGCACGCGGGACTCGTAGTGGCCACCGGCGATTTTCGAGGCGGAGTCGGCGACCGCGGTGGTGGAGCGCTGGACGCGGCGGGTGAAGAAGGCGGTCGCCCCGAGTGCCAGGAGAACGGAGGCGGTGAGTGCGACACCGAGCGCGATGAGCAGCGCGGACCCGAACGCCTCCTCCACGTGGGCCGCCTCCGTGGAGGTCTGTCCGACGCCAGCCCTTCGCAGGTGCTCGTGGAAGATGCCGGGTCCCACGACGGAGACGACAAGCCACGTGGTCGCAGCGCCGGCGAGCAGTACCAGCGCCTGAGCGATCAACAGGCGCGGTGCCAGACCGGCTGTGCGCGGGGGTCGGGCGCCCGCGTCCGGCCGGCTCACTCGCCCGTGCCCATCCGGTACCCGATGCCGCGGACGGTCCGGATGAACCTGGCGTCCGCCGCGTCGTCGCGGAGCTTGCGCCTCAGGTGGCCGATGTGGACGTCGACCAAGTGTTCGTCCCCCACCCAGGTCTGCCCCCACACCGCGTCGATGAGCTGGCGCCGGCC
This sequence comes from Knoellia koreensis, assembly GCF_013041615.1. Lineage (GTDB taxonomy): Bacteria > Actinomycetota > Actinomycetes > Actinomycetales > Dermatophilaceae > Pedococcus > Pedococcus koreensis. The sequence goes on along the minus strand of NZ_JABEPQ010000005.1, from coordinate 80,048 downwards.
AAAGGCCATCCGCGGCCGTTCGGACAAGACGGCGAGCACGTCGAACTCAGTGCGGGTCAGAGACACCGGCTCGCCGTCCAGCCACACGTCCCTACCAACCGGATCGATGGCCAGCGGCCCGAAGCTACGCAGTTGGGGTTTGTCGGTGGCGCTGCCGAGCGGTCGTGGACGGCGCAGCATGGCGCCCAGGCGGGCGACGAGCTCGCGGGGGCTGAACGGCTTGGTCATGTAGTCGTCGGCGCCCACTGAGAGCCCGACGAGCGTGTCGACCTCGTCTGTTCGCGCGGTCAGCATCACCACGTAGGCGTCGGAGAAGGTGCGCAGCTGGCGGCATACTTCGACGCCGTCGAGACCGGGCAGACCGAGATCGAGGACCATGATGTCGGGGTCCAGGTCGCGCGCCTCTGCGATGGCCGTCAGGCCGTCGTGGCTGAGGCGAACCTCATAGCCGTCGCGTTCGAGGTAGCTGCTGATGACGGCAGCCATCGGCACGTCGTCCTCGACCACGAGTGCGCGGATGCCGCGAGCGGGTGCCGGCGGGTCGGCCTTCCCCGGCGCTGGCGGGGCGGCCAACGCATCTTCACCTACCTGATCCTCGGCCATGTTCCCATCCTGACAGCGGCGTGCCGCGCCGCAGATGCGTTCGGCGCCCACGGCCGGCATCTTCAGCGAACCTTCACGAAATCACGACCGCGCCGATCGGGTTGACCGAGCACAGTTGCCTCATCAGTCAGAAGGAGCTGAGAACAATGATGTGGAGCAACGGTATGGGCTGGACCGGCTGGCTGTTCATGGCGGTGACCGCCTTCGCCTTCTGGGCGCTGGCCGTCGCGGCAGTGGTCGCTCTCTTTCGGGGCGCTCGCCCAGGCAACACGTCCCGCGGCCCTGAGGAGGACCACGGTGCGCTTCAGATCTTGGACCAGCGGTTCGCCCGCGGCGAGATCGACGTCGAGGAGTACCACGCACGCCAGAACGTGCTGCGCTCGGCGCACTGATCCGCGGTCCGGCCAGACCACCAACCTAAGGAGGAAGCATGTCCACCATCAGCCGGCGCACCCTGCTGGTCGGCACGGCCGGCATCGTGACGGTCGGCGGCCTGGCGGCGTGCAGCACCCCCCGGGCAGCGATCGGCGCGACGTCCGAGGCGGTGCACCGGGCCGAGCGGGCGCGGCAGGCGGCCGGGCAGCGCACGGTCACCGCGAGGCTTGCGGCACGACCGGCGACCCTTGACTTGGGCGGCCCCACGGTGCAGACCTGGGCCTATGGCGGGGCCGTCCCAGGGCCACTGTTGCGAGCTACCGCCGGGGACCGGTTGAAGGTCATCGTCGACAATGCCCTCCCGGTCACGACCAGCGTGCACTGGCACGGTGTCGCCCTGCGCAACGACATGGACGGCGTCCCAGGCGTCACCCAGGCGCCCATCGCTGCCGGCAGCCGGTTCACCTACGACTTCACGGTCCCCGACCCGGGCACGTACTTCTACCACCCGCACACCGGCGTGCAGCTCGATCGGGGCCTTTACGGCGTGTTCGTCGTGGATGACCCGGCCGAGCCCGGGGACTACGACGCCGAGTGGGTCGTCGTCCTCGACGACTGGGTGGACGGCACCGGGCGGACCCCTGACGACGTCCTCGCGGCACTGCGCCAAGGCGGAGGTGCCGGCATGGACATGGGGGGCATGGGAATGGACGGCATGGACCACGGTTCGATGGGCTCCATGGGAGAGGGCATGCAGTCGGCGCTGCTGGGTGGCGCCGGCGACGTCGTCTACCCCCACTACCTGGTCAACGGCCGGGTACCGACCGCTCCCACCATTCTGACCGGAAAGCCCGGACAGCGGGTGCGAATCCGCCTTGTCAACGCCGCCTCAGACACCGCCTTCCGCGTCGCCCTCGGTGAACACCGGCTCACCCTCACCCACAGTGACGGGTTCCCCGTGCTGCCCAGCACCACCGACGCCCTCATCATCGGGATGGGGGAGCGGTACGACGTGCTGGTCACCCTGGGCGACGGCGCCTTCCCCCTCGTCGCATCGGCCGAGGGCAAGACCGGGCAGGGACTGGCCGTGGTACGCACAGGGGCCGGAGCCGTTCCTGCCGCAAATGCCGCGCCCGCGGAACTCGGAAAGACCGTCTTGCTGGGAACCGATCTGCGCCCTGCCGCAAGCGCCGAACTGACGCGCAAGGGAAATGACACCACTCATGACCTTGTCCTGGGCGGGTCGATGGCCGACTACCGCTGGACCATCAACGGCAAGACCTTCGAGGACGCCGCCCCGCTCGCGGTCCGCCAAGGTGAGCGGGTCCGGCTGCGGCTCCGGAACATGACGATGATGTTCCACCCCATGCACGTGCACGGCCACACCTTCGCCGTAGCGGGTATCGGGGTGCGCAAGGACACCGTCATCATCCGGCCCATGCAGTCCCTCGACCTGGATCTCGACGCGGACAACCCGGGTCAGTGGGTCACACACTGCCACAACATCTATCATGCCGAGGCGGGCATGATGACCACGCTGTCCTACCGTGCCTGACCGGCGCCGGGGCCCCACCGCCCAAATCGCGGCTTGTGTCCGGCGCGAGCGGCAACCTGCTCTTCGACGGTATTGGCCTGCTCTTGTCGGTGCTGATGCCGCGGCGCATCCATCACAGGTTTTCCACCTGGCTCGCGCCGGTCGTCCGCGCCGCCCCTCGCGGCGCTGGTCCTGCTCTCCGTCGTGGGTCGTCGACCGCGGCATCAGCGCCGGACAAGGGCGAGGGCAGCCGGCCGCGGCGGGCGTGTTCGAGCCCTCGCTGGGTTTACGCTGCGGCCAGAGATCGTGGCCCTGTCGATGTGCGGGTCGAGTGTGATCGTCAACGTCAACGCGTTGATGCTCAAGCGGCTCCGGCTGCCTGCACCTCCGCCTGCACCGCAGCGCACGAGCGCCCCGCGGCAGGAACCGGCCCCGGCTGGGCATCACGGCTGAACCGGTTCTCGGGGACGGGTATGTGCAGCACCGCCGGCGCCTGACTTCTTCATCAAACCTTCAGGGAAGGTTGACAGGCCGGCACCACCGATGCCTCAGGCTAGGAGGTGGTGCGCGCCCCCCAAGGTCATCTGGCCTCAGGAGGCGCGCACCACCATGAACCTCGATATCAAGGAGTAGACAGTCGTGCAGCGGAGCAAGAAGTACACGACCCTCGCGGTTGCCGGCCTGGCGGCCGCCCTGACGGTCAGCGCCTGCGGAACCGGCGACGACGGATCCAGTGGGTCGATGGGCGGGATGAACCACGGCACCGCCAGCACGTCATCGACTACCGGGTCGGCCACCGCGCGCCAGGGCGATGTTATGTTCGCGCAGATGATGATCCCGCACCACCAGCAGGCCATCGATATGGCCAACCTCGCCCTGAACAGTGCTTCCGCCTCTAGCGAGGTGGCGGACCTGGCGCGGCAGATCAAGGCGGCCCAGGACCCCGAGATCCAGACCATGAACCGTTGGCTGCGTGAGTGGAAGGCCCCTGCCTCGTCGTCGATGAGTCACGGCAGCGGCGGAATGATGAGCGAGGCCGACATGAAGACCCTTGCGGCAGCGCAGGGTTCGGAGTTCGACCGGCTTTGGCTGACGATGATGATCGAACATCACGAGGGCGCCGTGGACATGGCGCAGCAGGTGCTTAGAACCACGGCGGAACCGGACGTGAAGGAGATGGCGCAGGCCATCGCGGACGGACAGAACAAGGAGATCGCCACGATGAGGAGCCTGCTGTAGGCATCGTCGACGCCAATCTTCTTGCAGCCACCCTGAGCATGAAAGATGAGAAGCTGTGAACCGACGTCGGACCGGACCCTGGCTCGCGATCGCAACACTGGTGGGGTCGGCCCTGCTCGCGGCCGCGTGTTCGGCTGCACCCCGGGATGCCCGCACCGAACCCGGCTCAGCATCGGGCGGTGACGCAAGGGTCGGCCTGCCCTCGTCACACGTCCACGGGGTTGCCCGGGATCCGGGGGACGGCGCGCTGCTGCTCGCCACGCATGAGGGCCTGTTCCGCTACGGCACAGACGGACCCAAGCGGGTCAGCCCGATCATCGACCTGATGGGGTTCACCATCGCCGGGGCTGATCACTACTACGCCTCGGGCCATCCCAATGTCGTGATGGAGCTGCCGCAGCCCATGGGGCTGATCGAGAGTACCGACGGAGGCAGCAGCTGGAAGGTGCTTTCCCGCGGTGGCGAGTCGGACTTCCACGCGCTGGCCAGGGCCGGTGACACCGTGGTGGCGTTCGACGGACAGCTGCGCCGATCGCCGGACGGTCGGTCCTGGCAGACGTCGTCCATCCCCGCCGAACCCCGCAGCCTCGCATCCGACCCCACCGGGACACGCATCCTGGCGACGACGCCAGCGGGGCTGCTGATCTCCACCGACAAGGGCGCGACGTGGACGCCCTCGGACGGCGGACCGCTCCTGCTCCTCGTCTCATGGGCCGACAAGCAGACCGCGGTCGGCATCGGTCCGGGCGGTGCTGTAGCCATCAGCAGAGATGCCGCAAAGACGTGGCGTACGACCGGAACGACCGAACAGGCACCCCAGGCGATGAGTGCCCGCTTGACGAGAGCAGGTCTAGAGATCCTCGTCGTCACAGAGAACAGGGTGTTGACCTCGAAGGACGGTGCCAGATTCACCGAGGCCACAACCTGACCGTGGTCAGGCAGCTCAAGTAGATCCGCCCAGCGCCGAGAGCGTTACGTCGACCAGGCGCCGGACCGCGGCCTCGGAGCGAAGGCTGCCGGCCGCCCCGAGTGCGTGAATGCAGAACTGGGCCAGCTCCTTAGGCGGGACGTCGCCCCGGAGGCGGCCCGCTTGGGCGACCTCTGTCAGCAGTCCGCTGAACAGGTCGACCAGTTGTTGCTCGGCGCGCAGCACGTTCTCGCCGCGGTGGACGAGCGCCGAGAGATCGCCGCCATGACCGCCTCGGTGTCGAGCCACCTGGGCGTAGCCAAGGAGGACCGCCTGAAGGCGCTCCCAGGCGTCGCTTCCGCCGACCCGGAGCTCGGTCAGGCGTGCAATGTGCGCGGCCACATGATCTTGGTGCCAGGCCACCAAGATGGCCTCGACATCGGGGAAGTACTTGTAGAGGGTGGCTCGACCGATACCAGCCCGCTCAGCGATCTGCGACATCGTTGCGGCAGGGAATCCACCCTGGGCCACGAGCGTTGCCGTGCTGTCCAGGATCGCCTGGCGCACGGCTTGGCGGTGCGACTCGATGCTCTTGTTCCAGATCTTGGGCACGGGGGCAACAATACAGATAGTCCACTCCTCGTGCAGGACGCCCGAGGGCATGACAGAGTGTCTTGTAAACTCTGGGACCTTTATTAAGACGCGCCAGCGACCAACGGGAGAGCACATGACCGAGTCACACCCTGACCCGAACGACGTCCGCGAGACCCCGCCTGGCATCCCTCGATGGGTCAAAATCTCCGGCCTGGTCGTCGCTGCGCTGATCGCCATCTTCATCGCCGCCATGCTGCTCGCCGGCGGACAGCATGGCCCTGGCCGTCACATGTCGCTCGGGCCGGTGACGGGACGTTCGGCGGCGGAACTGCCGACGGCCGCTTCGCCATCAACGGTCAGCCTCGGACGTCTCGGATGAGGATGCCTCCACCGTGGCGCAAGTTCGTGCTCGCGGTGCATCTCGCCGTGTCCATCGGCTGGATTGGCGGCGTGCTGGTGTATCTGGCGCTCGGCCTGCTGGCCGTCAGGAGCCACGACGACCAAACGGTCCGAGCGGCCTGGATCGCGATGGAGGCTTCTGGCTGGTACGTCCTCGTGCCTCTTGCGGTCGCGACCGTGGTGACTGGCCTCTTGATGTCGCTGGGGACCAAGTGGGGCCTGTTCCGGCACTATTGGGTACTGATCTCCTTCCTCCTCACCTGCTTCGCGGCGACAATCCTGATCCTGCACATGCCCACCGTGAGCTCCGCTGCCGACGTCGCGCGACGGGCGGACGGGAGCCGGCTGCACGACTTGGGCGGCGACCTGTTCCACCCCACAATTGGCCTCATGGTGCTCCTGGCCGCGCTGGTCCTGAATGTCTACAAGCCATCGGGCATGACCAGGTACGGATGGCGTAGGCAGCAGGCGATCAGAGCCATTCCCTCAGGCCTGCCGACGGGCACCGAGGACAGGCAACGTATGCCGTAGGCGGCGCGTCTCACTGTGATGCTGGAAATCTTCGCCAAGGTATGGGGCAGGCGGCTGTGGCAACACCCGCCCGCCAGGCGGCATACCACCCTCATGCGTCCTATCGACGGGAAGCGGAATGCCAAGCAGGCCCCAACAAGGCCAGAGCGGTAGGGCCCTGCTCGCGTTAGACCGATTGGTCGGTTAGGGGCGGCCGTAGGTGACGCTGGAGGACCAGATGTCACGAAGGGCAACGGCCTTGCCGGTCCGGGGGCTGTCCCACATCTTGCCGTTCCCGGCGTAGATGCCCATGTGGTAGGCGGGGGCGCCGAAGAAGACCAGGTCACCGGGCTGCGGGTCGGACACGGGGGTGACGAACTGGCGCTGCTGCTCCGCGGTGCGGGGCAGGCTGATGCCGACCTTGGCGAAGACGTACTGGGTGAAGCCGGAGCAGTCAAAGCCGGTCTGGGGGCTGGTGCCGCCGTAGTAGTACATGATCCCTTCGAGCGACGCCGCGATACCCAGGACGCCGCCGGCAGCCGGCTTTCTTGGCGCCGGAATCGACGTCCGCTCGACCGAGCGGCTGGCGACCTGGGTGGTTCGCTCGCTGGTCTGCACCGCGGGGGCGGGGGCAGCAACCGACTTGGCCTTCGGCTTGGGCTTGGGGGTCGCCGTGAACTCGATCAGGCCGAAGGTGTCGGCCGCCTGGGGCGCAGCCACCTCGGGCGCCTGCACGGCCACGGGGGCCGCGACGGTGGCGGCCTTATTCGTGCGCGCGGTGCTCGGCACGGCCGACGCCGGGAGGGCGAAGGAGGCGACCAGACCGCCGGAGGCGGCGATGACGGCAGAGGTCTTGACAGCAGGCTGGGCCGCGCTGGCGACGATGCCGCTGAGCTCGGAAACGGGGTTGAAGCGACCAGGCGCGCGGTGGCGGCCTGAACTGTGTGAAGCCACGATGAATGAATCTCCAGCGCCTACGAGGTCAGCTGTCGGGTTCGGGTGGAGGTAGATCACCCGGCCCTCACGCTTGCCACTCGACCTAGCGAGCGCGCGCGTGGGGGCTTCACCCCGAGGACCCTCCGAAGAGGGCCCAAAAGTGGGTCCCCCGCTCCTGCCAAGCGGTCTTGCTGAGGACTCGCGCGTGGTGACAGGACTAGGCGATCCACATCGAGCCAACCTCCCCAAGGGGTGAAGAGGTCACCGCGAGACTACACAGGACCGATCGCAAATGTCACGGGAGGGTCACGGCGCGCCCAAGAAGTGGTCAACCGTCCGCGCGTTCGCCGTGGGTGCGATCGGCTTGGTGGCCGGTGCGCCTCGCCACGATCCAGGCTCTCTGGATGGCGTCAGGTCCTACAGCCAGGACTTCCCTGGGGTAGGAATCGCAGCCAAGCCAGCAGCGCCGGGCAAGCCGACTCGTGCGGGCCGCATGGTTCCGGCCCGTGGCCCACGGGTTGGGGCCAGGGGGCATTGGCGACACGGTTCAGGCGTCTGCTCGGGCGGTGTCGTCGATCCTGCCGTCGGTCGTCGGCATGATCGTCCGCTGGCTTTGGATGTAGGCGAGCAGGTCATTGGCCATCAGGTTCCGAGCGGTCCCCTGTACGTCCTTCAGCTCGACGTACCCGTCACCACCCGCGTTGGTGAAGTCATTGGTGGTTGCGGTGTAGGTGGCCGCGTCCTTGGCGATTGGGGTGCCGTCCTCGAGGGTCACGCTGAGCACTCGGGATCCGCTGGGACGAGTGGAGTCGTATGTAAAGCGGAAGCCCGAGATCTGCAGGGCATGCCCGGCATGATGGGCGAGAGCGAGATGAAGAACCTTGACAGCGCCACCGGGTCAGGCTTCGACCGCATGTTCCTGACCATGATGATCGAGCACCACACCGGCGCGATCGAGGTGGCCAAGACCGAGCAGGCCGACGGGCAGAACCCGGACGTCCTCGAGCTGGCGAAGAAGATCGAGGCGGACCAGACGGCCGACCCGTCGGTCACCCAGGTGGTCACCATCGGCGGGATCGACCAGGATGACCTGCTGAGGCTGGTGGCCGGGGTTGAACGAGCCTCCGAGCACCCTCTCGGTCTGGCGATCGTCAATGCCGCCACAGACGCCGGTCTGCCGATCCCGGACGTGACCGACTTCGACGCATCCGTCGGCAAGGGCCCGCTAGGTACGGTCGAGGAGCGCCGAGTCGGGGTCGGCAGCGCCGGCTACCTGACCAGTGAAGGGCTCTACCCCAACGCGCTCAGGACACACGCTGATCAGCTGCGCGCAGATCGTGCCACCGTGCTCTTCGCCGGTGTCGACGACCAGGTCGCCGGGATCATCGCCATCGCTGACCCGGTCAAGGGCACCCCCCGGCCGCCGTGAAGGCATTCCGGGCCGAAGGCATCTAGGTCGTCCTGCCCACCTCTGACAACCGCGCTACCGCCGAAGCCGTCGCACGTCAACTGCACCTCGACCGGGTCGAGGCGGAGGTGCTGCCCGACCACAAGGCCGACTTCGTCAAACTCCTCCGCGACGAAGGACGAGTGGTTGCCATGGCGGGTGACGGCGTCAATGTCGCACCAGCCTTGGCCGCCGCGGACGTGGGGCCGGCGATGGGGTCCGGGCCCGACGTCGCCATCGAGAGCGCCGGGATCACCCTGGTCAAGGGCGACATGACCGGGATCGTGCGAGCACGGAAACTGTCCCAGGTGACCATGGGAAGCATCCGGCAGAACCTCGTGTTCGCGTTCATGTACAACATCGCGGGCATCCCCATCGCCGCCGGAGTCCTCTACCTCACCTTCGGGCTGCTGCTGTCCCCCCTGATCGCCGCCGCCATGGCCCTGTCCTCTCTCAGCGTCATCCGGCAACGCCCTGTGTCTACGCGCCCAATACCTTGTAGGCAGAGGCTTGCTCTAGTCCGAACCGGGTCGACATCATGTCCGGCGACGTGACCGGGCCGGTATCGAACCGATTCGCCGCGACGAACCCCACCACCAAGGTCGTCGCGCGCTTCGGCGCCCGCGACTTCCGTCGCTACGGTGGCGAGTACGTGGACCGTCACACGCTTCGCGATGTAACCATCCGCAGTCATATCCGGGTCCGGAGCACGAGCACCGACGAGATGGAACCGCCGCGGATGGCATCGAGTCGCCGTGGGAAGACCTGTGGTGGTACTCCAACCCGGAGTTCATCAACGTCGCCTGACGGCTACCACGACCTCAGAGCCGCGAATCTCCACTGCGGCTGGTCGCCTGTTTGGGCGACCAGCCGTCGTCCGTGTCAATGGGCCCCAATTGCCCTCACCAGAAACCGATCTTTTGCCGGTGTCTGGCCAAGTTTTGGTGCCCCAACGTGGGCCCGCCGTCCAGTCCGTCGCGCTCGCCTCAGCCTGGCCCGGGCGAGGCAGGAGGAACGGGTCGCCCAACGCGATCGGCCGCCCGGGTAAGGGCAAAGGAGCCCACCGGCGCAGAGCAGCAATCTGGGCTGGGACTGGGGAGTGGCGCAGTCGCCGAAGCTTGGCGAACGGTCGCCCGGGGACCGAGATCGTCCTTCAAGCTGGTCACCGGTCATTCCCTGCGCGGGACGCCGCGTACGTAGCGGCTGCCGCGGTAGGTGCGGAACCGTTCACCGGAAATCAGGCGCCGTTCGATGGGGCGTCGAGGAAGTCCTCAGCGGTGAACCGGTCGTGTTTGGGGTGGTCGGGTCCGGTACGTGCGTGTGGCCAGCGCCGTTGCGGTGACCTCGTCGAACAGGAAAGACCGCCGTGGCGTAGCACCCTGGCAGTCTCGTCCTGTGCAGATCGCCAGTCCTCGACGTGGTGAATGATGGCGAAGTCGAACACCGCGTCGTACGCGCCCTCGACGCTGCCCACCCCCGACGGGAGCTTGCCGGCGTCGCCGACCTCACGCGGGCGCGGTCTGCGAGTGGCGCCGGCCGAGTTCTTGCTCGGGCGACCATCGCCGGGTCCAGGTCGATCGCGTCGACGCGGCGTGCGCCGAAGTGTTCCAGGATGAGCCGGGTACCGTACCCGGGACCACAGCCGAGCTCGAGTGCGCGGGCGCCCCAGGGTAGACGGCCGCCGGCCAGACGGCGCAGCTGCGGGACTTCGCCGCAGCGTTGCAGCCAGCGCCGGGGTGCGGAGTTGACCAGGGCGGTCTCGACGGGGTTCATGAGCATGATTTCGGGCTCTTCCTGTGCGTCTGTGTGTCGGTTCACTGGCCAAGACCGCTAAACATCTGGATGGGTCTGTTCAGGGGCTGACCCGCTCTGAGGTGGCGCGCAGCCGCTGCTTGGCGGGTAGGGCGGCCGCCACGGCGGCCGCACCGACGAGGCACACGACGCAGCAGACGATGAGCACCAGGCTCATGCCGTGCATGAATGCGGTAACGGCGTCGGCGGTCAACTGCGGGTTGCTGGTGCGCTGGGCGACCGCCAAGGCCCCTCCCAGGGACCCTTCGGCGGTTCCAGTGAGCTGGGCCGGGACCCCGGTCAGGTCGAGCCGGTCGGTGAACCCTTCGGACAGCACGGCCCCGAGGACGGCGACACCCAGGGAGCCGCCGACGTACCGGATCGTCATCGCCAGGGCGGTGCCAGTCCCGGACCGGTGCGGCGGAAGCGCGTCCAGCACGGCGTCGGTCGCAGGGGCCAGGGCCATCCCGATACCCACACCGGCGGCCGTGAGCCAGGCGGCGACGAGCCCGTACCCGGTGCCGACGCCGGTGCCTGCGCCGACCGCGAGCGCTACCGACACCAGCAGCAGCCCGAGGACGACGGGGGCCCGGTGCCCGCGCCATCGTGCCAGCCCATCGCCAGCCGCGGCGCCGACGACGAGGCCGAGCACGACCGGCAACAGGCGCAGCCCGGTGCCCATCGGGGCGTGCCCACGCACCAGCTGTAGGTACATCGGGATGACGAACAGCAGCGCGAACAGCGCCACCCCGGCGATGGCGGCGGCACCGCTTCCGCCGGCGAACGAACGGTTTCGGAACAGGGCACCCTCGATGAGTGGGTGGTCGGTGCGCCGCTCCCATGCCACGAGGACAGTCAGCAGGCTCAGACCTACCAGCAGAGTGCTCAGCACGGCGGGTGACCCCCAGCCGCGCAGCGGCGCTTGGGTGACCGCGTACGTGAACCCGGCCAGGCCGGCTACCGCCAGGGCGGCCCCGGTGAAGTCGGCTCGTGGCGGGGCTGGGTCGGCCGACTCGGGCACGAGGACGGCGATGGCGGCCAGCGCGGCGATGGCGATGGGCACGTTGATGAGGAACACCGACCCCCACCAGTGCCGTTCGAGCAGCCACCCGCCGACGAGCGGGCCGAGCGGGACGCCCAGCCCGGTCGCCGCAATGACGGCGGCCACCGCGCGGCTGCGTTCCTGCGGTGAGGGAAACAGCACGGCCAGGGTGGCCAGGGTCATCGGCAGCACCATCGCCATGCCTGCGCCCATAACCGCCCGCGCGGCGATGACCAGGGCCGCACCACCGGCCCACGCGGCCAGGACGGAGCCGGCCGTGAACAGGGCGAGCCCGCCCAGCAGCACCCGCCGGCGTCCCCACCGGTCGCCGGCGGCACCCATCGGCAGGATGAGGCAGGCGAACACCAGCACGTACGCGTTGACCATCCACTGCAACGCGGTGGTGCCAGCCCCGAGCTGGGACCCGATGGTCGGTAGCGCCACGTTCAGGACCGTGATGTCGAACCCGCCGGTCAAGGTGGCCAGCACGAGTGCCGCCACCGCCCACCATGCTCCCCGACTGCGAGCTGCCATGACACCTCCCCTTTGACGTCGCGAGTTACGGCGTCTGCGTGACTGCAGGTTTGACGCACCACGTAGTTAGGCCGCTATCATCGGCCTATGGCGATGACAACGGAGTCTGCTGGACCCGACCACCGGGCCGAACTGGGAGCCGCGGCCGCGCTGTTCCACGGCCTGGCCGACCCGACCCGCCTGGCGGTGGTTCGCCGTCTCGCAGGCGGCGAGGCCCGCATCGTGGACCTGACCGCCCAGCTCGGGCTGGCGCAGTCCACCGTGTCAGCGCACGTGGCGTGCCTGCGCGACTGCGGCCTGGTGCAAGGTCGCCCCGAGGCGCGGCAGATGTTCTACTCTCTGACCCGCCCCGAGCTGCTCGACCTGCTGCTCGCGGGCGAGGCGCTGCTCGCCGCGACCGGTTCAAAGGTCAGCCTGTGCCCGAACTACGGCACGGCCACGATGGGCGACGCGCGGACGGAGGCACCCGGTGAGTGACGCCTGCGGCTGCGGCCACGACGAACCCACCACCGAAGGCGCCGAGGAGAGCGAGCACGAGGCCGAAAGGCTCGTCGACGTCAGCGAGCTGCGCGCCGCCGCCGTCGCCGGTGTGCTGCTGCTGGCCGGGTACGCCACCGGCTGGGCCGGCGGCCCCGACCTGCTCGGCCAGGTCCTGCTGTGGGCGGCGCTGCTGGTCGGCGCGTCCACATTCGTGCCGTCGACGCTGCGCCGCCTGGCCAAGCGCAAGATCGGTGTCGGCACCCTGATGACGATCGCCGCAGTCGGCGCGGTCCTGCTCGGCGAGGTCGGCGAGGCCGCGATGCTGGCGTTCCTGTACTCGATCAGCGAGGGCCTGGAGGAGTACTCCCTGGCCCGCACCCGCCGCGGGCTGCGCGCGCTGCTGTCGCTGGTCCCGGACGAGGCGACCGTGCTGCGCGACGGCGCACAGGTGGTCGTGGCCCCGGCGGACCTGCGCGTCGGTGACCTGATGCTGGTCCGGCCCGGTGAGCGGGTCGCCACCGATGGCGTCATCCGGGCCGGGCGGACCGCCTTGGACGTCTCAGCCATCACCGGGGAGTCCGTGCCCGTGGAGGCCGGTCCCGGCCAGGACGTGTTCGCCGGGTCCATCAACGGCACCGGGGCCTTGGAGGTGCAGGTCACCACGGCCGCGGCCGACAACTCCCTGGCCCGGATCGTGCGTATCGTCGAAGCCGAGCAGTCCCGCAAGGGCGCCAGCCAGCGGCTCGCGGACCGTATCGCCAAACCGCTGGTGCCCGGGGTCCTGGTGGTGGCGGCGCTCATCGCGGTGGTCGGCAGCCTGCTGGGCGACCCGGCCACCTGGATCGAGCGGGCCCTGGTCGTCCTGGTCGCCGCATCTCCGTGCGCCCTGGCGATCTCGGTCCCGGTCACGGTCGTCGCCGCGGTCGGCGCTGCCAGCCGTCTGGGCGTCCTGGTCAAGGGCGGCGCCGCGTTGGAGGCGCTCGGCGCGGTCCGCGGCATCGCCTTGGACAAGACCGGCACCCTGACCGCGAACCGGCCCCAGGTCGTGGAGGTCGCCACCACCGGCGGCGCCACCCGGGACGAGGTCTTGGCCGTCGCGGCGGCGCTCGAGGCCCGCAGCGAGCACCCGCTTGCCCGGGCCATCCTGGCTGCCGTCGACACCATCGCCGACGCCCAGGACGTGGAGGCGGTCACCGGTGCCGGGCTGACCGGCACCGTGCACGGGCGCCAGGCCAGGCTGGGCCGACCCGGGTGGCTGCAGCCGGGCCCGCTGGCCGCCACCGTCGCGCGAATGCAGGCCGGGGGGGCGACCGCGGTCCTGGTCGAACACTCCGGCACCGTCATCGGCGCCATCGCGGTGCGCGACGAGTTGCGCCCCGAGGCCGCGGAGGTGGTCGCAGGTTTGCGCCGCTCCGGGTATGAGGTCGCGATGCTGACCGGTGACAACCACGCCACCGCCGCCGCCCTCGCCGCCCAGGCCGGCATCGAGCAGGTGCACGCCGAACGGCGCCCCGAGGACAAGGCGGCCATCGTGGCCCAGCTGCGGCAGCAGCGGCCGACCGCGATGGTCGGCGACGGCGTTAACGACGCGCCCGCCCTGGCGACCGCGGACTTGGGCATCGCGATGGGGGCGATGGGCACCGACGTGGCCATCGAGACCGCGGATGTCGCCCTGATGGGTGAGGACCTGCGCCACCTGCCGCAGGCCCTGGATCACGCCCGCCGGGCGCGGCGCATCATGCTGCAGAACGTCGGCCTGTCCCTGGTCATCATCACGGCGCTGATGCCGTTGGCCCTGTTCGGCGTGCTCGGTCTGGGCGCGGTCGTCCTCGTCCACGAGGTCGCGGAGGTCGTCATCATCGCCAATGGGGTGCGCGCCGGCCGCGCGAAGGCGCTATCCCTGACCGCTGCGCCCATCCCTGTGCCCGGGCCGGCCGTCGTGGGCGCCCGGTGAGCGCCACCCGGACCGCCACCGTCCGGCGGCAGGGGCGGCGCCCCGCCGCCCGCCGGGCTTTGGTGCTGGCCGTCGCGGCCTCGGTTGCGGCGGTGGACCTGAGCCTGAAGGCGTGGGCGCAGACCGGCCTGCCCGCGGGCGGGTTCGAGGCGGGACCGGTGGACCTGCGGCTGGCGTACAACCCGGGGGTGGCGTTCTCCCTGGCTGCCGGGGCGCCCGCCGCTGCCGTCATCGCCGGCACCGCTGTGGTCACTGCGGCGCTGACCGCGCTGGTGTGGGTGAGCGCCCCGACCGCGACCCGGCTGCGGCTGGCCGCGTTCGCGGCGGTGCTCGGCGGCGCGGTCGCGAACCTGACCGACCGGGTCGGCGACGGAGTGGTGACCGACTACCTGCACTCTGGGTGGTGGCCCACGTTCAACCTGGCCGACACGGCCATCGTGATCGGCGCCATCCTGCTCGTCCTGTCGTCCATGGGTGCCTCCCGCGCGGCGGGCAAGCACGAGGCGCGGCGATGAGCTCGGCCACCTCCCCCGGCCCCACGCCCGGCACCGTGACGCGTCGGAGCGGCTTGCGCATCGCGGCCGGGCTGGGCCTGCCGCTGTTGGCCGCTCTTCCGGGACTGTGGCTGCGCCTGAGCGGCGCGAGCGTCCCGCCAGCGGTCGCCGCCGCCCTGTTCGCGGCCGCGGTCGTCGGAGCCGCATTCCTGCTGACCTGGGGCACCGAGCTTGCCGAGATCGACATCGGCCAAGGGTTGGCTCTGGCCCTTCTCGCGCTCATCGCGGTCCTGCCCGAGTACGCGGTCGACGTCGTGTTCGCCTGGCTGGCCGGGCAGGACCCGGACCGGTACGCTCCGCTGGCCCTGGCGAACATGACCGGCGCGAACCGGCTGCTCATCGGGGTTGGCTGGTCCGTGGTGGCGCTGGCCGCCCTTGCCGCTGCCCGCCGGGCACGACGCACTGCAACCGGCGCAGGCGGTTCCGCTGACACGCAAGACGAGCCCAACGACGGTCACGCCGTGCAGCTACACAGGGTTCAGGTGGTTGAGCTGGCCTACCTGGCGGTGGCTAGCGCCTACGCGCTGACGTTGCCGCTGCGCTCCACCCTGACCATCGTCGACGCGGTCATCCTGTTCGCCATCTTCGGTGCGTACCTGTGGCGGGTGCGGGCGGTGGAGCAGGAGCCGGATCCCGCCATCGGCGATGGTGACAGCGACCCGCAGGAGGTCGACGACGACACGGGGCGCGAAGGTGGGGACGAAGAGGGCCAGGAGGAGTCGGAGCTGTTTGGTCCGGCGGCCGCGGTCGCACAGATGCCGGCCCGGGCCCGGCGCGTCATCACCGTCGGCATGCTGGCGGCCGCCGCCGCGGTCATCCTGGCGGTCGCCGAGCCGTTCGCGCAGAGTCTGGTCGCGACCGGTGAGCAGCTGCACGTCAGCCAGTTCCTGCTGGTGCAGTGGGTGGCGCCGCTGGCCTCGGAGACGCCGGAGTTCATTGCGGTGCTGCTGCTGGCGCTCAAGCTGCAGTCCGCGGCAGCGCTCGGCGCGCTGATCTCCTCCAAGATCAACCAGTGGACGCTGCTGGTGGGCATCCTGCCCCTGGTGTTCGCCGTGTCCGCCGGGTCCCTGGCCGGGCTGCCCATCGACCCGGTACAGCGCGAGGAGCTGCTGCTGACGGCGGCCCAGTCCGTGTTCGCGGTCGCCCTGGTCGTCACCGGCCGCCTGACCCGGTCCGGGGCGTGGGCGTTGCTGGGCCTGTTCACCGCACAGTTCGTGGCCGCGTGGACAGCGCCGGCCGACCTCGCCGGGACGGTCCGGCTGAGCATCGCCGCAGTGTACCTGGTCCTGGGTGTGGGCCTGCTGGTGGTGCGGCGCCGTCACCTGGTCCGGGTCCTCCGGACCGGGCTGCGCCCACCGCGCAGTGCAGCGAAGACCGACCGGGTGGAGAACCGCGCCGGCGGTGGACGATGACCTGGCTGGCCGCCGTCGTCCTGGGGGTGGTGCAGGGGCTGACCGAGTTCCTGCCCATCTCCTCCACGGCGCACCTGCGGGTCGTGGCAGCCCTGGCCGGGTGGCCCGACCCGGGCGCCGCGTTCACCGCGGTCACCCAGCTCGGCACCGAGTCCGCGGTGCTGCTGTACTTCCGCCGCGACATCGCCGGCATCCTGCGCACCTGGACGCGGTCGCTGCGGACCCCGGCGCTGCGGACCCACCCGCAGGCCCGGCTCGGTTGGTACGTCATCGTCGGCACGGTGCCGATCGCGGTGCTCGGGTTCGTGTTCCAGGACCAGATCGAGACGGCGCTGCGGGACCTGCGCCTGGTCGCGGCCACCCTGATCGTGTTCGGTGTCGTCCTCGGCGTCGCGGACAAGATGGCGGCCAACCGGCGCCCGCTGGACAAGCTCACCGGGCGGCACGCGGTGCTGTTCGGGTTCGCCCAAGCGATGGCCCTGGTACCCGGGGTGTCCCGCTCCGGCGGCACCATCAGCGCCGGCCTGGCGCTCGGCTACACCCGGCAAGCCGCGGCCAGGTACGCGTTCCTGCTCGCCATCCCCGCCGTGCTCGCCTCCGGGGGGCTGGAGCTGACCAAGATCGGGCAGGGTCCCACCCCGGCGTGGGGGCCGACCCTGCTGGCCACCGCGGTCGCGTTCGGCGTCGGGTACGCGGTCATCGCCTGGTTCCTGCGCTACATCGCCACCCACCGGTTCACCCCGTTCGTGGCGTACCGCATCCTCGCCGGTGTCGGCCTGCTCGCACTCATCGGCGCCGGCGTCCTCGCGCCCTCCAGCTGTTGGCCATGCTGAACCCGCCACCGTCACCGGACACCGCCGTCGGCCCGACCACGCCGCTCGGCCCGACCACCGCGCCATCGGGGGGACGGCCCGACACCCCCGACCGGTGGGCCGCAGGTGCGCGTGAGCCGTTGCTGGCGGCGGCACTTCTCCTGCTGACTGGTGCGGTCGCCGCCGAGACGACGCTGCGAGCGGACGCAACCGGACTGTCCTGGTTCACCGGCCTGAATGATGGTGGCGTCGGGCATGGCGTGGCTCGCATCCTGGTGATGGGTGGCCAGTTCTGGCTCGCGGGTACGGTGCTGGCTCTGCTGGCGGCGTTCCGCGGCTGGGTGCAACGGTCCCTGCGCCCCCTGCTGGTGGCCGGGGTTGCGATGGCCGGACTGGAGGCGGCGGTGTGGGCGCTCAAGGCGCTCACCGGCCGCACCGCGCCCTCGTCCGGGCTGAACGCGGTGTCCGCCGGTGGGACCTCCTACCCGTCCGGGCACGCGGCCGCCGCCACGTTCGCCATGCTCCTCGGCGTGGCCCTGCTGGGCCACAGTTGTTCTGGGCGACCGAGACGCCGATGGCCCCGGATGCCCCGGATGCCTTCGGTGGTCGGCGGGACCGGTGCCGTGACGGTGGGCGTGTGCACCCTGGTGCTCGGTTACCACTGGCCCTCGGACGCGGTCGGCGGCTGGCTGATCGGGGCCCTGGCAGCTGGTGTCGCGGCCCGCTGGCTCCGCCCGTCGGTCAGGCACCGTCCCCGGCCAGCGGAGGGCCACGGCGCTCATCGCAAAGCGTGACGGGTGCTCCACCTCGCCCCGCTGGGGCGGCGCTCTGCGGGCCAAGGCGAGCGCGGCCCGCGAGGCGGCTGCTCGCCGGTCAGCCCGGCGGGTACGGGGCGACACGAGCGCGCCACCCCGCTGGCAGGTCCCCCCGCGGAACGGTCGTCCAGCCGCGTGCGTAGTCGGGAACCTTCTCGGAGCGGCGAAGCACGACCGCGACCCGCTCGGTCCGTAGCCGCACGGTCAAGTCTGTGCGAGTGAACCGCTCATCCCCGGGGCGGCCCAGCCGCACGTTGTCGCAACGGGCCAGGTAGGCCACCGGCGCGGACTCGGCGCCCAGCAGCGTGCACGGCGGGGAGACGCCATGCGCGTGCAGCGCGGCGGCAACCAGGGTCCAACGCTGCCGGCCCTGTTCCTGGGCGACCGTCACCTGCGGCAACCAATGGCCCTGTATGACGAGGTGACCCACCAGCAGCAGCACCCCCGCCGCGGTAGCAGGAACTGCGCCCACCCCACGCGGTGCCAGCAGCCACAGTGCACCGGAGGCAGCTGGCAACGCCAGCAGCGCGTACGCGGGCAGCAGGAACCGCGGCGCCGCGTACCCGACCAGGAAAAGGTATGGCACGGCCTGCGCGGCGCCCGCGAACGCCGCCAGCAGCACCGCTTCCGCCGGACGAACCCGTCCCCGGACGGCAAGGACCACAGCCAGTACCACCAGCGCCGCGCCGACCCCCCACATGAGCACCCCGAGCGGCGGTACCGGCTGGGTGAGTCGAGAACACGGTCGGCACAGCAGCGGGCCGTCGACGGCCCGCAGCTGGTAGTCGGGAACGAACCGCTCCCCGGTCGACTGGGTCGCCAACGCCCGCCGGACTCGAAGGAGGACGCCGTCGTAGCGCAGCTGCGCCTCCACCAGCCACGGCAACGCACCGACCGTCGCACCGGCGAGGACGGGGGTCAGCAGGCGCACCGCCCGGGCCCGCCACGGCCGGTGCACCAGGACCGCGGCGCCCAAAGCCGCGACCAGCGGGACCACGTCCCCGGGACGGATCACGGTCGCGGCGGCCACCGCCGCACCACCCGCCCACGCCACCCAAGCCCGGCCGCCTCCCGCCGCGGCCACCATCGCGCCGGTCGCGTACACCCCGGCCAGCGCCACGAGAACGTTGGGCATCAGGGAAGGCCCGTAGAACACCGCCGTCCACAGCCCGGCGAACCCGGCCGCCGCCACCGGCGTTGTAAAGCCCGGCAGGGTGCGCCGCCACATGGCAAACGCGGCATACAGGCTCAGCGAGGAAAGCAGCGCGAACCAGCCACGCAGCACCGACGTGGACCCGGTCAGCGCCTGCACCGGGGCGGCAAGCCACGGCATGCCGCGCGCCCGCGGTGCCGTAAACGCCAACGCCCGACGTGAGGGGTCCGTTTGGCTGGTGTAGATGGACTCGTCCCAACCCAGCGGCACGTCGGCCACCACAAGCAGCTGCGCGAGCAGGTACAACACCGCGACGGCGGCCAGCAGCGTCCGGGGTGACACCGATGGGCGGCCCCCAGCGTTGCGGTTCATCGGCCCATGCTGGCACCAGAGACTGCCCCGATTGCTGCGCGACCGTGCAGGACGATGAAGGTCCTGCGAAGATTTGCCGCGGTAGGCCCGTCTCGGATGCGGACCACCGCCGCACCTCCAAGACTGGGCGATGCAACAGCCCGGCCGCCGGGCACGTCGTCGGCCCCGCCAGGGCACCCGCCCGTTGCCGACCGGAGTTCAGGAGGCCAAACCATGCACCTACCCGACCAGGCGCCGGCGCTGCTGCGTGACGGGTACCTGTTCGCCGACCGCCTGCGCGACCGGCTTCCTGACGACGCGGACCCCGACGCCATCCGCATGCGGCTCCTGGGGCGGCCCGCGCTGCTGGTGCGCGGCCCCGACGCGGTCCGGGTCTTCACCGACACGGCCGTGATGCGCCGACACGGCGCCCTACCGGGCGTGGTCGCGAACGTCCTCTTCGGCCAAGGTGCCGTCCACGGCCTCGACGACGAGCATCTGCAACGCAAGGCGATGTTCGTGACCATCATCGACGCCGCCGCCGTGCAACGGCTCGTCGCGTCCGTCGCCAACGCCTGGCGCGACCAGTTGGCCCAGTGGGGGCGCGAGGGTGGCGGCAGCGGGTACGACGGCGCGGTGCACGTGTTCGGTCGTAGCGTCCTGGGATGGGCTGGCGTGCCCGCCACACCCACGCAGGCTCAGGCGGTCGCCCGGGACCTAGCCACCATCGTCGATGGCTTCGGGGTGCTCGGCCCGGCGCACCTGAAGGCCCGCCGGGCTCGCCACCGCAGCGACACATGGGCCAGCCGGCTCATCAGCCAGGCCCGCACCGGAGTTCCCGTGGCTGACCGCGACAGCGCTCTGGCCACCGTCGCTGGGTGGCGAGACGTGCACGGTGAGCTGCTGCCGGTGCACACGGCGGCCGTGGAGCTGCAGAACCTGCTGCGCCCCACCGTGGCGGTCGCCCGGTTCGCCGCGTTCACCGCCCTGGCCCTGCACCAGCACCCCCGGTGGCGCGAACGCCTGGCGGTCGAGGACACCGCAGGGACCGTCGCCGGCAGGCCCGGGGCCCTGGCGATGGCATTCGCCCAGGAGGTGCGCCGGGTCACCCCGTTCGTGCCCATGCTCGGCGCCCTGACGCGCGAGGATCTCACCTGGCGCGGACATCAACTCAACGCCGGGACTCGGCTGCTGCTGGACGTGTACGGCACGAACCTGGACCCGCGGGCCTGGCCGGACGCGCAGAGGTTCCTCCCCGAAAGGTTCTTGCCCGGACAGACCCACGACCCCGACGCGTTGGTGCCACAAGGCGGAGGTGAGGTCGCCGCGGGGCACCGGTGCCCCGGTGAGGACATCGCCCTCGGGCTCATCGCGGTCACCGCAACCGCCCTGTCCCGCGCCGACTGGGAGCTGCCGGCTCAGGACCTGACCGTCAACCTGCGGCGGATGCCCACCATGCCCGCCAGCGCGGTGGTGCTCGCGAACGTCGCAGCTGACCCGATCCGGCCTCGTCTGGCCGCGGTAACCCGGCGCTCACCGACGCCGATTCAGCAGCCGCAGCTGCACTCGTCGGGCGAGCACTGCGGGTCGTCGCGGCAGCACGCCAGGACCACCTCAGGGAGTATCAGGGTCACCTCCTTTCGCCGGTGGGCACCAGGTCCCCGAAGTGGGCGGAGGACAGTCCGAGGTGGGCAACGCCGCAAGCATGTTCGCCATATCGGTGCGTCGGTTCGCCAGCCGAGTCATCTGCGCGTCCAGCTCGGCCAGACGGCCCCGGAGCAGCTGTTCGGCTGGCTCACACGGGCACTGACCGGTGTCGCGGATGGTCAACAGGTCCCGGATGTCGCTCAGCCGCAGCCCGAGCCGTTGGGCACCCTGAATGAACCGGATCCGGTCCAGCGCAGTCTCGTCGAACGACCGGTAACCAGAGGGCAAACCAGAGGGCGTGCGCGCCTGCGCCGGAAGGAGGCCGGCTCGCTCGTAGTAGCGGACTGTGTCCGGGGCCACGCCTACGGCGGCGGCCAGCTCGGACACCCGCCAGCCACGTCCCGGAGCAGTCGTTCTCCGCAGCCCGCAACGCTAAACCCTGGAGTCGGGTCCAAGGTCAACCCCGCACCTGACGCCTGCCAGAGGCCCCGCCCGCGGCACGGCCTCGGTCACCAAGAGCCCATGGACCGGTGGTGTTCGGCGTCAGGCGGGAGTTCCGAACCCCCCGCCGGTGGAAGCCAGGATCGCGCGGTCAGTGACCACAAGCACCTCGAGCTTCTTACCGGTCGCGGTCGCGCTCAGCGCCTGCGGTTGTCCGACCGCCTTGCCGACGTTGGTCCAGCTGCGGCCCCGGTCGCGGCTGAGCGTGACCTGCCCGGTGGGCGTGGCCCCGACCAGGGTGGTGGCGTCGGCCCAGGCGGCGAGCAGCAGCAGCGGCGCCCCGGCCATCGGCTGCCAGGAAAGGGCCAGGTCGGTGCTGACCAGCGGGCCCTTCTCGGTGGTGGCGACCAGAGTGGCGGCGTCGGGGGACAGCGCGAGGTCCCGCGGGGCGGGGTCGATGCTGGCGGTCCGCCAGGTGGTGCCGTCCTGGCTGATCCGCAGCGTGCCGTCATAGGCGGCAATCACACGGTTGCGGGCGGTCATCGTGTGGAAGTCGGACAGTCCGGCACGCGAGAGCGCACCGTGGCCGAGCACCGCAGCCGCCTGGTCGACGAGCAGCTGCCGGTCCCGGACCGCGGCCACCAAGCCGGCCGAGACCACGACGGTCCTGCGGCCCGCTCCGCCTGCCGCGATCGGCACCGCGCCGTCCTGCACTTGCAGTCGAAGCGCACCCATGGGGACTCCGTGCTGGCACAGCAACGCCACGGCGGGTGCCAGCACCGCAGCCTCGGCCGCGTTGAGCTCACGGGCACGGAACAGCAACCGGACCGCCAGCGCCTCGTCCGCCCCGAGCAGCAGCGCCACCAGGGTGGCCAGACCACCCACGAACATCGCCAGCCCCAACGTCGCGGGTAGCACCGCGCCCACAGTGAATGTCAGCACCGTGCTGACCACGACTGCCGGCCCGTACGCGAGCACCTTCCTCATCGTCGTCAGCACCACCGTTACCTCCTTCTCGAGTCGATGTGCACTAGTGCGAACATCTCGATTGCGGCCGGTGCTGACCTCCAGAGCGGCACCGGTGGCCATAAGGCCTACGAGAGCAGTGTCATCCCCACCTACGACACCCCGGCGACGTCATCCCCAGGCTCAGGAGCGGGCCTCACGCGCCGCACCGGGATCTGAGTGGATTGGGTTGCACACCTCTCACGAACAAGGAGACCGCCATGATGAGCACCGACCCCCGCCGGACCGACCTGGACGCCGCCGACAGCCTGACCACCGTCGCCCGATTGCTGGCGCGCGCCTTGGACATGGCCTGCGACCAGGCCGCGACCGACCCCAGCCCGGCCCTGCGCTTCCTGGGGCTCGGTCTGAACCTGGCCACCTCCCAGGCACTCGAGCTGCTGCCTGTGAGCCACGACGTCGATGAGCTCGCACCCGTTGAGACCGACCCGCTCAAGCTGCTGCGCGCCGCCGAGGAGCTCACCCGACTACACCCCATTGAGGACTTCCCGCCCGGAACCTCGCAGCTGATCGCCACGATCTGCGACCTGCTCAACGAGCACGCGCCGTGACCGGCAGGGACAAGCGCAGCGTCGGCGAACTCCTCCTCGAGTCCGACCACACCGCCAGAGCGATCCTGATGGACGTCGACGAGATGGACGCGGCTCCGATGCTGCGCACCTGGGGCGAGGTCGTCCAGGCCGCCAGCGAACTCTGGCAGGCCC
Source organism: Knoellia koreensis (assembly GCF_013041615.1). Classification (GTDB taxonomy): domain Bacteria; phylum Actinomycetota; class Actinomycetes; order Actinomycetales; family Dermatophilaceae; genus Pedococcus; species Pedococcus koreensis. The sequence continues at coordinate 56,788 of NZ_JABEPQ010000005.1, read as the reverse complement.
TGCCGCCGGTGACCCCGATCCAGCCGGGCACCGGGGAGCATCTCCCCGACTCCGCAGACCTCGCGATCCAACAGCTTCAGGCGATGAGCGAAGCCATGCATCGCACCGGACGCGGCCGGGCCTGGCCAGGCGACGGGCCTCCAGACGAGCGCCTCCTGCGCATCGCCGAGAGCTTCACCCGCGCAGCCGACCTGATCAGCGGGCACGCCACCCCTCGGCCCCCGCTCAGCGACCCCGAACGGCGCGACCTGCAGGCAGCCAGGACCCGGATCATGCACACCCTCTACATCGGCTCCCACGGGGTTGCCGTCGCCGTCAGGCAGCGGGTGCGCGAGCTGGAGATGAAGATGGCCAGCCGACGCGGGCTGACCACCGGGGACTCACTTCGGCACGCCCGCGCTGCACACGCGCGGCTTACCGCGTTCGAGCAGCAGGCCGGCGCCGTCCTCGCATGCACCTACCCCCGCGCGCTGGCGGGGGAACACCGCGAGCCAGCCGCCACCGGACGGCTCGCACAGGCCCTGGCTACCTGGGACGTCCAGGCCCACCGGACCCTGGCCGTCAGGGTCGACACCGCCGATCTCATGCTCACCGCCCGGACCCAATCCTTGGTTCTCACCGCGGTCAACACCCTGACGCGCGTCGCCGCAGACTCCGGACAGCTCGACCGGCAGCAGTACACGACCCGTCTCTCCCCCGCTCTGGAAATGAGTCAGGAACGCTGGGAGACCATGGCCGGCCTCTGGAAGGACCTCACGCCGCCGACCTCACGCCGCGTCGACCCCGACCTCGCCAGCGCAGCCCTCGAGACCCGGGCCGCGCTGCACGAGCTTCTCCGGGACGGCACAACCATCGCCCACGCCTCAGTCATCGCCCAAAGGACCGACTTGAGTCGGATCGGCCGACTCTCTCAAAGGGTGCTGGCCACCAACCTCGACCTGGCCCACGCCACCCATGACGCCACCACCAACCCAGAACTGACCGGAGCCGCGCAAGCCGTCAACAGGCTGGCAATCGCCACGCGGTGGCACGACCCACGCGACCCCCAAACCATCGATGACAGCCCCCTCGCGGCCCGGGTCACGCCACGCGACCTCCTGACCAACAGAGCCGTCCCCCTGCCCGACCACGTCCGCTCCTGCCTCACGGTGGCCGCAGACAACCTCATCGACGCCAACAGGACAGCCATGAGCGCCGCAGCTTCCCTCGACCCTGTGCCCGCACAGGACAGGCGGACCAGTCAGGATGGTGAACCAAGCGCGCGTCGTGGTCGGGCTATACAAGACCGAACGCTCAACAGCATGTCCACGGGCCGTCCCACCTCGCGCTGCGAGAGATGACACCTCTGGGCGACCCGCATGGGCGGTTCAAGGGCTGCACCCCCGATGCGGGCTGTCGCCTAGCATGAGCATAGGACCGCGGTGAGCGGTTATCTGCCAGCTTCATGGGACCACCTGGGTTGCCAGTCATGGGACCACCCGGCGCCCCTTGCCGGTTGGCCCGCGGTCGCCGGGCCTGCGTCATGTCGTTGGACCCGGAGGTTGTCGAGCGTGGGATGGTCACCGTGTGGGTGCCGCCAAGGGCCAATTGTCGCTGGAGGGGCCTGGCGGAAGGGATTGGGTGCACCGAACTGGACGCAACGTCCACGTTCGCCGAAAGTGCACCTGTCTTGTCAGGGTGCCACGCCCAGGGCTCCGTCAATGACGTGCCACAGCAGGCCGCCCGCGATGCCGACGGCGAGGCTCAAGGCGGCGGCGCTCACTGCAGTCCAGGTCGACCATGGCAGTGCCAAGGACGACGACCGTCCGCCGACGTCGTGTCGGTTGGCGACCCGGAAGGCTGGCGCGATCCAGGATAGGTAGTAGAAGAGGCTGGCCACGCTGTTGAGCAGAACGACGACCGCGAGCCAGGCCATGCCGCCGTCCCAGGCGGCGGTGGCGGTGGTGAGCTTGCCGACGAACACGCCGGTGGGCGGCGTGCCTGTCAGTCCGAGCAGGGACACGACGAGGGCCGCGGTGAGCCATGGGGCGTGGCGGGACAGGCCGGCGTATGCCGCGAGGTCGCGTCGGTCGGGCAGCGCACCGGCGACGGCGAAGGCCGCGATGTTGGTGACCGTGTAGGCCGCGAGGTAGAAGAACAGGGACGGCAGGGCCAGCTCGGAGCGACCCGCGACCGCAACCGGGACGAGCAGGTACCCGACCTGGCTGACCGTGGACCAGCCGAGCAGCCGCCTCGGGTCGCGCTGGCCGTAGGCGGCGAGGTTGCCCAGCGTCATGCTGGCCGTCGCGAGGACCGCGACGAGCAGCGGCCATGCGAGCGTGTCGGGCATGACCGTTACTAGCCGGTAGGCGGCGATGAGCGCCCCGATCTTGGGGATCGTGGTCAGGAACGTCGCGACGGTCGAGCTGGCGCCCTCGGTGGCGTCGGGCACCCAGAAGTGTGCCGGCACACCGCCGGCCTCGAACAGCAGCCCGGCCAGCACCGCGAGCAGCCCGGCCGCGACCGCGGCCGGCGCCACCGCACCCAGCCCAGCGGGGAGGTCGGCGTAACGCGAGCTGGCGGCCACGGCGTACAGGATCGTCACGCCGAGCAGCAGGACGATCCCGAACAGGGCGCCCATGAGGTAGGTCTTCATGGCCGCCTCGGCAGCGCGTGGCCCGCGGGCCATCCCGACCAGCCCGTAGAGCGGGATGCTGGCCAGCAGGAACGCGGCGGCCAGGACGATGAGGTCCTGGGCGCCGGCCAGGATGATGGTGCCGGTCGTGGAGAACAGCAGCAGCGCGTAGGTGTCGCTCTCGCGCGGCGACCCGGTCAGCTCGTCGCCGGCGAGCAGCAGGATGAGCAGGGTGCCGAATGCGGCGACGATGCGGGCGACGCCGGTGCCGGTGTCGACGGCGTAGGCGCCCTCGAACGCGGCCGAGGCGGGACCGGCCAGCGCGACGGCGGAGATCGCGATGCTGACCACCAGGGCCGCCCCGGCGACCACCCGGCTGACCCATTGGCGTTGTCGGGGCAGGAACGAGCCGCCGAGCAGGACCGCGAGCCCGGCTGCGAACAGCAGCATCTCGGGCAGCAGGAGCAGTGGGCGCATCGCCATCGAGCCCACCGGTCACCTCCCGACCAGGGTGATGGCGGCGCGGCCGGCGGGTTCGATCAGGTAGAGCAGGGTGCGCGGCAGCAGCCCGATCACCAGCGACAGCACCAGCAGTAGGCCGACCGACCAGGTTTCGGACGGGTGCAGGTCGGTGAACCCGCGTGACGCACCGATGGTGTCCCCGGTGAAGATCCGCTGCAGCGCGCGGAGGAACAGTGCTGCGGTGATGAGGATCCCGAGCAGCGCGACGGCGGTGACGGGGGCGGCGGCGATGCTGCCGGTGAAGACCTGGAACTCGGCGATGAACCCGGACAGGGCGGGCAGGCCGAGCGAGGCGAACGCGCCGACCGCGAACAGCCAGGCCATCCGTGGCGCGGGGGCGGCGAGCCCGCCGTAGTTGCGCATGTCGTAGGTGCCGGCGCGGTCCTGCATCACCCCGGCGAGCAGGAACAGGGCGCCGGTGACCAGGCCGTGGCTGACCATCTGGGTGACCGCGCCGGTGACTGCGACCGAGCGGGCTTGGGCGGTGTCGGGGGCAATCACGCCCGCGACGCCGACGGCCAGGACGATGTAGCCCATGTGGTTGACGGAGGTGTAGGCGATCATCCGCTTGAGGTTGTCCTGGGCGAGCGCCACCAGCGCGCCGTAGAGAACGGACACGACGCCGACGGCCACGATCACCCAGGCCCAGGCGCGCCAGGCGTCGGGCAGCAGTGGCATCCCGATCCGGACGAACCCGTAGGTGCCCATCTTCAGCAGCACCCCGGCCAGGATGGCCGATCCGATCGCGGGGGCGTCGGTGTGCGCCGGTGGCAGCCAGGTGTGGAACGGCACCGTGGGGGTCTTGACCGCGAGTCCGAGCAGGATGGCGCCCAGCACGAGGGCGCCGGTGACGGGGTGGTCGGCCAAGGGCGGGTGGGCGGTGAGCTGGAGTATGTCGAAGGTGTGCGGGTCGGCGCCGACGTACAGGCCGATGAACCCGGCGAGCAGGGCGAGGGAGCCGAGGAAGGTGTAGAGGAAGAACTTCAGCGCCGAGCGGGCCGCGTCGCCGTGGCCCCAGCCGGCGATGACGAAGTACATGCCGACGATGGACAGGTCGAAGAAGACGAAGAACAGGATGAGGTCGGCCGAGGTGAACAGGCCCAGGCTGACCGACTGCAGGAACAGGAACAGCACCGCCTGCAGCCGCGGCCGGTTCCGCTCGCGTAGCGCGTAGACGGCGCAGGCGAGGAACAGCACGGCGGTCATCACGACCAGCGGCAGTGACAGCCCGTCGACGCCGAGGTGGTAGCGGCTGTCCACCCCGGGGATCCAGCGGGTCTGCTCCTCCAGCGCGAGCTGACCGGGCGCGGGCGCGTTGTAGCGGGCCCACGCGACCAGCACCAGCGCCAGGTCGACGCTGGCGGCGACCACCCAGGCCCACCGCGCGGCGGCGTCGCTCAGGCGTGGCAGCGTGAGCAGGACCACGGCTGCGGCCAGAGGCAGGAACACGATCAGGGAGAGCACGGTCACCTCACCGTCAGCAGGAGGACGAGACCGACGGCCAGGACGGCGACGGACTGCAGGTAGTACTGGTGCAGCTGCCCGGTCTGGGGGCGTCGCGCGACCCGTCCGAGCGCTCGGGTGCGCGCCGCGACCGCCTCGACCGCGGCGTCCACCCGTCGCAGGTCGAACCGCGCGGACCACGCGCCAGCGGCCATGGTGGCGTGGGCGATTCGCTCGACGGCCCGGTCGAACACCGCGTCGTCGAACCGCGCGAGCACGGCGGCGAGTCGCATCGTCGGTTGTACGAGAGTGGCGTGCGCGGCCCGCTCGAGGCCCAGCCAGTCCAGCGCCCAGCCGGGTCGTGGCACCGGCCAGCGCATCACGGCCAGCAATGCGGCCAGGGAGAGGGCGCCGCCGACGACCAGGCCTGCCGCGGACACCTGCTCGTCGGGCTGACCGAGGTCACTGGCTAGGCGCGCGGCGAGCGGGGGCAGGGCGAGGACGCCGAGGCCAACCGCTCCGACGGCAAGGACGAGCGTGGGTGCCTGCTGCCACCAGCCGACCACCCGCGTGCCGGGCTCCTCCTCGTCAAGATGCGCGGCCGAGCCGGCGGGGTCCGCGCCGCGCTCACCCCGCCAGATCACCACGACGATGCGGCCGGCGTAGCCGCCGGAGATCACTGACGCAGCGAGCCCCGCGGCATACAGCCACACCGAGTGCTCGGCAGCCGCGGCGAGGACCGCGTCCTTGGTGGCCCACAAAGACAGTGGGGGTATGCCGGCCAGGGCCACCGCGCCGAGCGTCGCCGACCAGCCGACCACCGGCCACCGGCCGGCGACACCCGCCAACGCCTCGAGCCGCTTGGTGCCCAGCGCGGTCAGCCACGCCCCGGCGGCGAGGAACAGCAACGCCTTGGTGGCCGCGTGCGCGACGAGGTGCGCGGCGCCGCCCGCGACCGCACCGACCCCCGCGGCGAGGACCACGAACCCGAGCTGGGCGGCGGTGGACGCGGCAAGCAGTTGCTTGAGGTCGGTCTGGGCGAGCGCGACGACGCCGAGGACCACCGCACTGGCGACACCCAGCCACGCGGTGGCGGTGGCGACGCCCGGGGTGGTGGCCAGTAGCGGCTGCACCCGCAGCAGGAGGTATCCGCCCATCGCGACCATCGCCGCGGAGTGCAGCAGCGCGCTCACCGCGCTCGGTCCCGCCATCGCCCGCGACAGCCAGAATGAGAACGGCAGCTGCGCGGCCTTGCCGAGCGCGGCCACGACGATGCCGGCGGCGGCGACCTGACGCCACGGGTCGTCGGCTGCGGAGAGGTCGGAAAGCGCCAGGCCTGAGCCACCGGCGAGGGCGGCGCCCGCGGCCAGGTACAGGCCCAGGTCACCGGCCCGGGTGGTGAGGAACGCGGTTAGGCCGGCCGACATCCGGTGCTGCTCTTGCCATCGGAACCCGATGAGGGCGTAGGAGGTTGCGCCCATCACCTCCCACGCCATGAGCAGAATGGGCAGCGTCGTGGCGGTCACGGTCAGCGACACCGAAGAGGCGAACAGCAGCATCAGCCCGTGGAAGCGGCCCTGTGACTCCTTGATGTCACCGACCGCGAAGATGAGCACCAGCAGGGTCACCGCGCTGACCACCGGCGCCACGAGGGCGGCCAGGCCGTCGACCCGCATCCCGAAGTCGGCGTCGGCCATGAACGGCACGGACACGGCCGGCCGGGCAACGGCGGCCCACACCGACAGCCCGAGTGCAATGGCGGCGGTGGCCAAGGATGCGGTGTTGGCCGACCGGCGGCCTGGACGGGTCCAGGCCAGGGTGGCACCGACGACGGCGGGCAGCAGCACGAGCACCAACAAAGCGGCGGCGGCCGGCGCTCCCGCGGTCGATGCGGGGGTCGACAAGGCGGTCGAGAAGGCAGTTGTGGCAAGGGTGTTCATTGCGACAGGTCACCCGCCATGTCGGTCATGTCGGTGCCGTGCTCACGGTGCAGCAGTGTGGCCACGGCGAACCCCATGGCCATCTCGACCGTCATCGCCGCGATGATCACCATGAGCAGCACCTGCCCGTCTGGGTTGGGGGCCAGGAACCACCAGAAGCCTGCGGCGGCGAGGATGACGCCGTTGACCATGAGCTCGAGGCCCATCATCACCATGACGACGACCTGCTGGGAGATCGCGCCGTAGAGCCCGACGCTGAAGAGCGCCGCGGCCATCAGGAGGACGGTCTGCAGGGTCATCGGCCCACCCCTCCGCGTCGCGGGTCGCGGGCCGGGCGCCGGCGCAGGTCGTCACCGAACCGGTCGTAGCGGGTGCGGTGCGCTGCGAGTACCACCCCGGCCACGATGGTGGCGACCATGACCGGGCTGATGACGACCATGGCCAGCATGTGCGGTCCCATCAGTGCCTCACCTAGTGCCCGGGTCGGGTCGGCCGGTGGCGCGCCACGCCGGGTCGGCCACGGGATCAGCAGGGCGCCGGCGCCGAGCACCACGAACGTCGCGACGGCGGCGCCCACTGCGCGGCGGTTGTCGTGGACCATGCTCATCGGCATCAGCGCCGGGTTCATCCCCATGAACATGACCATGTAGACCGCCATCACGGCCATCTCCATGACCATCATCAGGATGGTGATGACGCCGACGTAGTCCTGGCGCAGCATCAGCACCGCCACCCCGACGGCGATGAACGACAGGGCCAACGCGTAGGTGGCGCGGGCCATCGAGTCGACGATGAACACCGCCGCACCCGAGGCGACCGCGACGACGGCGACCACCCAGAACCCCACGTCGAGGACCATCACTGCCTCCCAATTGCGACAAGGGCGATAACGAGGTCCTGCAGCAGCGCCGCCGGCAGGAGGATCAGCCACCCGACCTCCATGAACCGGTCCGGCCGAACCGCCGGCAACCGGCGGCGCAGCAGCACCAGCACCGCCAGCAGCACCACCGTCTTGAGCAGGCTCCACGCCCATGCCGGCAGCAGCGGCCCGGCGCCGCCGCCGAGGAACAGCGGCACCGCGAACGCCGCCCCGGCCGCGAGCAGCGCATACCGTCCAGCCAGGAGCAGCAGCCGGTCGGCGCCGGACAGCTCCGCGCTCACCCCGCCGGCGACGTCGGCGCCCAGGGCCGGCGAGAAGGGCCCCCACACCGAGAACGCCAGCGCCCCCATGCAGTAGATGAGGAACGCCACCGGCATCCAGACCGCGAACCACAGCCCGTCCTGCGCCGCGGCGATGTCACCCACCCGCAGGCTCTTCGCCGCCACCGCAGGAGCGACGAGCGCGAACATCAGCGGCAGCTCGTACGCCAACCCGTAGGCGAGGAACCGGTACCCGCCGACCAGCGAATGCGCCGAGTTCGGGCCCCACCCGGCCAGCCAGACCGCAGCCCAGACGGCGACGTCCATGGCGTTGAACCACACCACTCCGACCGGCAGGTCGAACAGGGTCCACCGACCCAGCGGCACCACCGCCACCATCAGCAGCGCCAGCACCGGCAGGCCAGCGACACCGACCCGCCACAGCAGGACGTCGCTGGCCACCGGCACCCGACGGCACTGCCGCAGCAGCCGCGCCGCCTCCAGCAGCGGCACCGCGAGACCGCGCCTCCCGCCCCCGGGCCGGCCCCCGCCCCCGGCGGCAACGCTCCGCTCGGCGCGAGCCGTGGCCACGCCGTCGAGGGCCGCCGCGAACAACGCAAGCAGACCCAACAGCACTGCCGCGAAGACGGCCCACCCGGCGGCCACCGTTGTCACGCCGCTCACCATCGGCTCACCCATGCCGAGCCTCCGCCGGGACGGCAGCGGTGTCGAGGGCCAGGCTGGCCACCAGCAGCCGTACCTCCGCAAGGTCCAGACCGGAAACCAGGCGCGGAAGCGCCCGGACCATGGCCGTTGCCGCACCTGCTGGCTGCGCGGCACCGTGCCCGTCGCGGTCCTGCAATGACTCCAGCAGGGTGCCATCGAGAATTGCCAGCAACCGGTCGTACGCGTCGCCTTCCAGCCACGCGGGCAGGTCGTGGCGGTCGAGCACCTGGCGGTCCAGGCGTCCGGCGCCGCGCAGCGACCAGCGCAGCAGCCAGGACCGCGCCACCCGACGATGCAGCCGCCGGAGCGCCAGTTCGGCCTCCTCCGATCGCCCGTCGAGCAGCAGGTCACGCACCCGGGCCGCCCGCGACGCCCCGTCCGCCCAACCCGAGAGCGCCAACACGTCTGCGGCGTGGTCGACCAGCCGCGCCGCCGTCGCCGCCGACAGGTCGTCGTCCCCGTCATCGCAGCCGCGGGTCTGTTCCAGCAGCTCGACCGTGGCGTCGACGACCAGGTCACCCTGCAAGGCGACCGTGAGCACCAGCCCCGCCGGCCAGTACCGAAGCACCGGCCCCAGCGCCAGGTGCAGCACGTCCATCTCCAGACCGTCGCGGTCCTCGCCGCGCCCAGCCAGCGGTATGCCGTGTGGTGCCATCTCCATGCCACCGTGCCCGGAGTGGTCCATGCCTTCGTGACTGGTGTGATCCATCCCCTCGTCGGAGCCGTGGCTCATGGCCTGGTGACCCGAGCGGTCCATGACCTCGTGACCGGACCGGTCCATGGCTTGGGGAGCCGAGTGGTCCGGGGACGAGTGCTCGCCGCGGTCCATGATCTCTTGCCCGGAGTGGTCCATCCCCGCGTGGTGCATACCGGCGTGACCGGCGTGACCGGCGTGACTTGTGTCCGCGTGGTCCATGCCTTCATGACGGGCGTGGTGGTCCATGCCTTCATGACGGGCGTGGTGGTCCATGCCTTCATCAGCTCGGTGCTCGTCCGTCTCGTGGCCACCTGTGGGATCGGGCGATGTCTGGCGGGTGAGTGCGTCGTTCCGGTGCCGGTCGATGTCGGCCAACTGTGCGGCCGCCGACTCGAGCGCCTCGTCCAGGTTTGCGATGTCCTCGAGTTCGATGCGGACGCGCGGCCCGGGCAGCTGGTCCCACACCCGGTCCACCAACTCGATCAGGTCCGCCCCCGGTGACCCGCACACCAACAGTGCGTCCGCATCAGCGGGCGTGCCCGTCACCTGCCATCCGCGGTCGGTGACACCACGCTCCGCGGCGACCCGCAGGGTCCAGCAGCCCGGCACCTCGACGACGAGCACGTGAGCCCGCCGCGCGGCATACCGGGCCAGGAGTTGGTTCACACCCACCGCAGCGCACCTTCGCGCCACGCCCAGACGACGGCCACGAGCAGTGCACCGAGGAACAGGAACATCTCGAGCACCGCGGACGCGCCGAGGTCGGCGACGACGACGGCCCACGGGTACATGAAAAGCATCTCCACGTCGAAGGCGAGGAACAGCAGCGTGGCGAGGTACCAGCGCACGTGGTAGCGCGACAGTGCGTGCTCCTGCGGCAGCAAGCCGGATTGGAAGGGCAGCACCTGCAGCGCCGGTCCCGCGACCCACCGGTGCACGAGCCACACCACGGCGACCGCGCTCACCGCGGTGGCCAGCATGACCAGGACGCCTTGGTACATCACACCTCCCGTGAGGGTTGCCTACCCAGTGGACCCGATGTCACTCTGTCAGTCGTTCAAGGTCCGGAACCGCTTGAGCCGCAGGCTATTGGAGACCACGAACACCGAACTGAACGCCATCGCCGCGCCGGCGAGCATGGGGTTGAGCAGCCCCGCCGCAGCCAACGGCAGCGCGGCGACGTTGTAGGCGAACGCCCAAAACAGGTTGCCCTTGATGGTGCCGAGGGTGCGCCGGGACAGCCGGATCGCGTCGGCCGCGGCCCGCAGCTCGCCCCGGACCAGGGTGAGGTCGGAGGCTTCGATGGCGACGTCGGTGCCGGTGCCCATGGCCAGGCCGAGGTCGGACTGCGCGAGGGCGGCGGCGTCGTTGACGCCGTCGCCGACCATGGCCACGGACCGGCCGGCCTCCTGTAGCCGCTTGATCACGTCGACCTTGTCGGCCGGAAGGACCTCGGCGATCACGGTCTCGGGGCCGGGGTCGATGCCAACCTGGGTGGCGACAGCGTTGGCGACGGTGGCGTTGTCGCCTGTGAGCAGCACCGGGGTCAGGCCGAGGGCGCGGAGCTGCTTGATCGCCTGGGCCGAGGTGGGCTTGACAGCGTCGGCGACTACGAGCACGCCGCGGGCGCGGCCGTCCCAGCCGACGGCCACGGCGGTCTGCCCCTGGTCGGCAGCAGCCGTCATGGCCGATTCGAGCTCGGGAGGCAGCGCCTGCGACCAGTCGGCCAGCAGGCGGGGGCGGCCGACGAGGACGGCGTGGCTGTCGGTGCCGTCGAGCACCACGCCTTGGACGCCGACGCCCTCGAGGTTCTGGAAGTCCTCGACCGGGGGCAACGCGCCGTCGATCCGGGCCGTGGCGCCCTTGGCGATGGCCTGGGCGATCGGGTGCTCGGAGGCGTCCTCGACGGCCCCGGCCAGGCGCAGCAGCTCCTCGGTGTCGACTCCCTCGGCGGGGATAACGTCGAGCAGGGTCATCTGACCGGTGGTGACGGTGCCGGTCTTGTCCAGGACGATGGTGTCGACGCGTCGGGTGGTCTCCAGGACCTCTGGGCCCTTGATGAGGATGCCGAGCTGGGCGCCGCGGCCGGTGCCGACCATGAGCGCGGTCGGTGTGGCCAGGCCCAGGGCGCAGGGGCAGGCGATGATCAGGACGGCGACGGCGGCGGTGAACGCGGCCCCGGCCCCCGCGCCGGCGCCGAGCCAGAACCCAAGGGTGGCGAGTGAGAGCGCGATGACGATCGGCACGAAGATGCCGGAGATCCGGTCGGCCAGGCGCTGGGCCTGCGCCTTACCGTTCTGGGCGTCCTCGACCAGGCGCGCCATCTGCGCGAGCTGGGTGTCGGAGCCGACACGGGTGGCCTCGACCACGATCCGCCCGCCGGCGTTGACGGTGGCGCCGACCACGGTGTCCCCGGGTCCGACCTCGACCGGGACGGACTCGCCGGTCAGCATCGAGTTGTCCACGGCGGACGAGCCGTCGACGACGACCCCGTCGGTGGCGATCTTCTCGCCGGGACGCACCACGAACCGCGTCCCGACCGTGAGCTGGTCGACGGGGGTGCGTGCCTCTTGCCCGTCGCGCAGGACCGAGACCTCCTTGGCGCCGAGCTCGAGCAGGGCGCGCAGGGCGGCGCCGGCACGCCGCTTGGAGCGGGCCTCGAAGTAGCGGCCGGCGAGGATGAACGTCGTCACCCCTGCCGCGGCCTCGAGATAGATGTTGCCCGAGCCGTCGGAGCGGGCGATCGTCAGCTCGAACGGGTGCCGCATGCCGGGCATGCCGGCGGTCCCCCAGAACAGGGCGTACAACGACCACCCGAGGGCGGCCAGGGTGCCCACGGAAATCAGGGTGTCCATGGTGGAGGTCGCGTGGCGCAGGTTCGTCCAGGCCGCCTTGTGGAACGGCCACGCCCCCCACGCCACGACCGGGGCGGCGAGGGTCAGGGAGAGCCACTGCCAGTAGGTGAACTGCAGCGCCGGCACCATCGCCATCGCGATCACCGGCACGCTGAGCACCGCTGAGACGATGAGTCGCTGGCGCAACGAGCTGGTCGGGTCGGCCTCGTTCGTGCTGTTTTGCCCGTCGCCGGTCTCGGCGGCGTCCGCCTGTTTGGGTTGGGGCAGTGTGGCGGTGTAGCCGGCCTGGGCCACGGTGGTGACGAGGGCATCGGGGTCCACGCCGTCCGCGTAGGTCACGCGGGCCTTCTCGGTGGCGTAGTTGACGGTGGCCGTGACGCCGTCGAGCTTGTTGAGCTTGCGCTCGATCCGGTTGGCACAGGAGGCGCAGGTCATTCCGCCGATCACCAGCTCGACCTGGTTGCCTGCCGGCCCGGCCGTGGTCTGTGGGTGGTGCACGGACGTCATGGTCATCTCCTGCTGCTGGGGTGTCGGTCAGTGGCTGTGGTCGGCGTGCCCCGACGAGCTCGGTGACGGGCTCGTCGAGTCGACGGAGGGGGCGGGCGTCGTGGCGTCGCCTGCGCTCGGGGTGCCGGTGGCGCTCTGGGTGAACTCCGCGGTGTGGACCATCCCGTCGTGCTTGAAGTCCAGGAACAGCCGGTAGTCGCCGGTGGAGGGCACCTCGGCGTGGAACGTGATCTGTGGCCCCGCCTTGGTGCGCCCATCACCGGGCTCGCCGTCGGGGTGCACGTGCAGGTAGGCCAGGTCCCCGGCGCGCAGGGCGACCAGGTGGCCGTATGCCGCGAGGTAGGGCTGCAGGTCCGTCACCGGATTGCCGCCCTTGGCCACCGTCAGGGTGAGCTTCGAGGACTGGCCCGGGACCAGCGCGCCGTCGAGGGTGACCGCGTAGTCACCCACGGTGCTGGCACGCGAGGGGTGCGGCAGGGGGCTGGGGGTGAAGGTGCCGGGGACCGCAGCGTCGACGCCGAGCGTGATCGGCCGGCCGACCTTGGCCGGGGCGAAGTCGGCGAAGAACCGCCAGGTGCCGGGGCTGAGGTCCACGGTCGTGCTCCACTGGCCGTTGGCTCCCTTGGTGGGGTGGAGGTGCTGGAACCCGCTGAGGTCGCGTCGGACGGCGATGAAGTGCAGCTCCTTGTCGTGGGTCTGCGTGTAGTCGGTGACCGGCTCGCCGTCAGGGCCCAGGACGCGGAAGCTCACCGGGGTGCTCCTACCCGCGGACAGGGCGGGCTCGGCAAGGTCGAAGGTGTACCCGGAGTCGGAGACCATCAGCCCGCCGGGGAGCGAGGCAATCGTGGGCGCGGCGCCACCGCCGTCGCGCGACATGCCGTCGGCGCCGTGGTTCATGCCGGCCGTCTTGCCGCTGCTCCTCTCCGCGTGCGCGGGTTGGGCAGCGGCATCGGTCGGGCCAGCCACGCGCCCGATACCGATGGCGAGGGCGAAGACGGCCGCCAGGGTGGCGACGAAACCGCCGACCTTGAGCGGGGTCGTCATGGTTCTGGACTCCTTCGGCTAGGTGGCAGGGCGACTACTGGGATCTGCCTCTGGTGTCGTGCGTTCGTTGGCGGTCAGGTGGCGACCTGGTAGCCGGCCTCCTGGACGGCGGCGACGACGGCGGTCTCGTCGATGTCGATGTCGCTGGTGACGGTGAGTCGACCGCTGGCGAGGTCGACATCGACATCGGTGACGCCGGCGACCTCGGTCACTTCCTCGGTCACGGAGCTGACGCAGTGGCCGCAGGTCATGCCGACGACGGTGAAGGTGGCGGTGCTCATGATGTGCTCTCTTTCCTTTGATGGGTCTGGTCGTACGGGATGTCCAGCTGATCTGTCACGATCGGACGAGGCGGGCGATGGCCTCGGAGGCTTCCTTGATCTTCTCGTCGGCCTCCGTGCCACCCGCTGCCGCTGCGCGGACCACGCAGTGGCTCATGTGCTCATCGAGCAGCCCGAGTGCGACCGACTGCAGGGCCTTGGTCATCGCCGACACCTGCGTGAGGATGTCGATGCAGTACTGCTCGTCCTCGACCATCCGCTGCAGCCCCCGCGCCTGCCCCTCGATGCGGCGCAGCCGGCGCAGGTAGTCGTCCTTGCGGTGGATGTATCCGTGGTGCGGGGTCTCGTTCAGTGCCTCGATCTGACTCGCCATCGGGCTGCTCCTGTCGTTCTCGCTCGGCTGGATGCCGTTGTCGTTAACACCATACCCCGGAGCGGTATTCCCTCCAGCCTTCCCCCCAGGGAACTTGGCGACACCGTCACCATCATCTGAGGGCCGCTGCGCTCTCAAGACGCGAGGGCGGACGCCACCTGGTTTGACCAGGGCACAGCACATGATCAGTACTGATCCATGCCCGTCTTGTTTGCCGCGATGTCAACGGCCTACGGTCTTTTCGGCATGGAGTCCGGCGAACCAGGTCGAGGGTCGCCGGTGAGCACGTTCAAGGCGACGATGCCGACGACGTCGGCGATCTCCCTGTCGGTGTAATGGCCAATTGCCCGCAGGCAACCGAATGGACCGGTGGCTGCCCAACCTGACCTTGCTACCCTGCGATGGGAGAGAGTTAGCAATTCGTTAGCAGCCGCATCGAGTGCAAGGAGGTGCTGGCGGTGCCGAAGCGTCGTGACCTGCGGGTTTACTGGTGGCCAGGGGCGGGGTCGAACCGCCGACCTTCCGATTTTCAGTCGGACGCTCGTACCAACTGAGCTACCTGGCCGGGTGCGGGTCTCCCCGCACGCAACCGCGACGGGGAGCCCGTCGCGACCGGATGATCATAGCCCATGGTCAGGGGTGCCCCGGACGCCTCCCGGCAACTGAGCCGGGCCAGTCGACGCTGAGGTAGCGCGGTTCGAGGTAGGCCTCGAGCCCGGCCCGCGCGCCCTCACGCCCCAGCCCGCTGTGCTTGACCCCGCCGAACGGGGCGGACGGGTCGGAGACGATGCCGCGGTTGATGCCGACCATGCCCGCCTCCAACGACTCCCCGAGCCGGATCGCCCGGGCGAGGTCGCGTGAGTAGACGTAGCCGGCGAGCCCCATCGGCGTGCCGTTGGCCCGGGCGAGCAGGTCGTCCTCGTCGCGCCACGTCGTGATCGGGGCGATCGGGCCGAAGACCTCCTCTTGCATCACCGACGCGTGCTCCGGCACGTCACGCAGCACCGTCGGCGCCACCCAGTAACCACCACTCCCGGCAGTCACGTCCGCCCTCGCCGCGACCGTCGCTCCCTGTCGCAGCGCATCATCGACGAGGCCAGCCAGGGTCTGGACCGCGCCCGCGCTGATCACCGGCCCGATCTCGTTGCCCTCGTTGGCCGGCCCGACGCGCAGCCGCGCGACCTGAGCGCCGAGTGCCGCTGTGAACTCGTCCGTCACCTGCTCGTGCACGTAGAACCGGTTCGCCGCCGTGCACGCCTGGCCGCCGCCGCGGAACTTCGCCACCATCGCCCCGGCCACCGCCGCCTCGACATCCGCGTCGTCCGCGACGACGAACGCCGCGTTGCCGCCGAGCTCCATCGAGCAGTTCACGACGCCGGCGGCAGCCTGCTCGAGCAGCAGCTGCCCCACCCGCGTCGACCCGGTGAACGACAGCTTGCGCACGCGCGGGTCGCGCAGCCACGTCGACACGACTGACGCCGGATCCGTTGTCGTGACAAGGGAAAGCACGCCGTCGGGCAGTCCCGCCTCGGCGAGCAGACGGGCGATCGCGTATGCCGTGAGCGGAGTCTCGACGGCGGGCTTCAGCACCGCGGTGCACCCTGCCGCCAGGGCTGGGGCGACCTTGCGCGTCGCCATCGCGGCGGGGAAGTTCCATGGCGTCACGAGCGCGCTGATCCCGACCGGTCGGTGGGTCACGAGGGTGCGGACACCGCCCGCCGGGGCCTCCCCGTAGGACCCACCCGGCCGCACAGCCTCCTCGGCGTACCACCGGAAGAACTCCGCGGCATACGCCACCTCGGCTCGTGCGTCGGCGAGCGACTTGCCGTTCTCCGCGCTGATGAGCCGCGCCAGCTCGTCGGCGTCGCGACGCATCAGCTCGAAGGTGCGGTGCAGCACCTCCGAGCGCTGGCGTGGTGCGGTCGCCGCCCAGGCGCTCGCGGTCGCAGCCGCCGCGTCCACGGCGGCGCGGGCCTCGGCGGCACCCTCATCGGCGATCGTCGCGAGCACCTCCCCGGTCGCGGGGTCGAGCACGTCGACGGTGGCCGTCGCGGCGACGGTCGCGACGCTCATCGGGCCGCCGCCAGCGCGTCGGCGAGCACGTCGAGGCCGCGGTGCAGCTGTTCATCGGTGATCGTGAGCGGCGGCAGGAGGCGCAGGACGTTGCCGTGGGTGCCACAGGTGAGCGCCACCACGCCACGAGAGTGGGCGTATGCCGCGACGGCCTTCGTGAGCGCCGGGTCGGGATCGGTCGTGCCGGGCTGCACCAGCTCAATGGCCAGCATCGCCCCACGACCACGGACGTCGCCGATGCGCGGATCGGCGGCCTGCAGCTCCCCGAGCCGGCCGCGCACGAGCTGCTCGATGTCGAGCGCGCGCTGGAGCAGGCCGTCCTGCTCGATCACGTCGAACACGGCCAAGGCCGCGGCGCAGGCGATCGGGTTGCCGCCGTAGGTGCCACCGAGGCCGCCGACGTGCACGGAGTTCATCAGCTCGGCCCGACCCGTCACCGCCGACAGGGGCAGGCCGCCGGCGATGCCCTTCGCGCTCACGACCAGGTCGGGCACGACGCCCTCATGGTCGACGGCGAACATGCGGCCGGTGCGCGCGATCCCGCTCTGCACCTCGTCCGCGATGAACACGACTCCGTTCGCGGCGCACCAATCGGCAAGCGCCGCAAGGAATCCCGGCGCCGGCACGATGAAGCCACCCTCGCCCTGGATCGGCTCGATCACCACGGCGGCAAGGTCACCCGCTCCCACCTGCTTCTCGATGACGTCGATCGCCCGCCGGGCCGCGGCGGGTCCGTCGACTCCCGCCCCGTCGCGGAAGGGGTAGGACATCGGCGCGCGGAAGACGTCCGGCGCGAACGGCCCGAAGCCCGCCTTGTAGGGCATCGCCTTGGCGGTCAACGCCATCGTGAGGTTGGTGCGCCCGTGGTAGGCGTGGTCGAAGGCCACCACGGCCGACCGCTTCGTCGCGTGCCGGGCGATCTTGATGGCGTTCTCGACCGCCTCGGCGCCGGAGTTGAACAGCACGGTCCGCTTGTCGTGGTCACCGGGGGTGAGCGCGTTGAGCCGCTCGGCCACTCGCACGTACGGCTCGTACGGCGTGACCATGAAGCAGGTGTGCGTGAACTCGGCGACCTGCCGCTGCACCGCCTCGACGACGGCGGGGTGGCTCGCGCCCACCGTCGTCACCGCGATGCCCGAGCCGAGGTCGATCAGCTCGTTGCCGTCGACGTCCTCGACCAGTCCACCGTGTGCCCGGGCGGCGAACACCGGCATCGTCGTGCCCACGCCGTCGGCCACGGCTGCCTGCTTGCGCGCCATGAGGTCGCGCGAGAGCGGCCCGGGCAGCTCGGCAGTGGTCAGCGGGGCAGGGGTGGTCGTCGAAAGGCTCATGGCTCGATGGTGCGGACGAGAAAGCATGAGGTCCAGTGCCGGTTGATTCACAAAACCTTGCCTTCAAGGCAAGAAATGAGGCGACAATGGCGGCATGGACCTGCGCCACCTGCGCTACTTCGTCGCCGTTGCCGACCACGGCTCACTCGCCGCAGCGGCCGACGTCGTCGCCGTGACCCAGCCGGCCCTCTCCCGGCAGATCCACCTGCTCGAGCGCCGCCTCGGGGTCGTCCTGTTCACCAAGCCCAGCCGCCGGCTCGAGCTCACCCCCGCCGGTCGCGAGTTCCTCCCCGTCGCCCGGGACGTCCTCGCCCGCGCCGACGCCGCAGAAGCGGTCGGGCGCAGCCTCGCCCAGGGCCACCTCGCCAGCGTCACCATCGCCGCGCCGAGCACGACCCTCACCGACGTCATCGCCCCGTTCGTCGCCACCTTCGGCCCGGACGACCCGGAGCCGACCGTCGTCGAGGCCGACTCGACCGAGGCCCTCGACCTGCTCGCGCGCACGGTCGACCTCGCGATCGTCACCCGCACCCCGCCGCGCCACTTGGGCTCGCACCCGATCGCCCGCCTGCCCCTGTGGGCCTATGTCCGTCCCGACGACGAGTGGGGCGCGCGCTCCGACGTGCGGTTGGCCGAGCTGGCCGACCGGCCACTCGTGCTGCTCGACACCGGTTTCCGGGCGCGACAGCTGCTCGACGAGGCATTGGAGGCGGCCGGCCTGGCAGCCGGTGAGCACATCGAGTGCGGGAATCCCCAAGTGGCGCAAGCCCTTTCAGCGGCGGGTCGTGGCGTCTCAGTCGTCTCCGACGACCCACGATTCGACCTGCACGGGTTGCGCATCCTCGCCGCAGGCAAGCCGCTGACGCTCAGCCTTGTCGCCGCGTGGCGCCCCGATCACCACGCCAGCGCGACCCTCGCCGACCTTGCTGTGCGGCTCGCCGACTTCACCACCGCGAGGTATGCCGCCGTGCCCCACTGAGCGTGGCGCCGTCACCGCCGCGCTCCTCACCAGCCGTGCCCCCTGACCGCCGAGCTCCCCCGTCGAGAGCTCGGCGGTCCCTGCCTCCGGTCCTGGGGGTCAGATCAGACGAGCACGGGTCCACAGCCGTCGTGACGGGCCGCCGATGAGGCGCACGTCCTCGAGGAACGACGTGAGGCCCTTGGCAGCGTGCGTGAGCTTGGCCGTGTAGTGCTCGTTGGCGCGCGCAGCGCGCGTGGCCTCCTTCACGTCGAGGCCGCACGCGGCATACACCTCGGGCTGGACGAGGTTGTGGATGATCACGTTGGCCACGATCGAGAGCACCCCGCGCTGCAGGAGGCGCTCGCGGGTCGACATCGTCGCGGCGCGGCGGGCGATCTCGTCGCGCGCGAACCGCATGTGGCGTGCCTCCTCGACGACGTGGATGCGGCTGACCGCGCGGGTGAGCGGTTGGACGCGCTCGTCCTCGATCACCTCGCGCTGGAAGATGTCGAGGACCTCTTCGGCGACGAGGATCGAGGCGTAGAGGTCGGGTCCCTTGGCGAGTGTCTTGAACAGGCGGCCGAGCTCCTGGCTGGCGCCGGTGGGCTGGTAGGACGGTGCGCCGAACTTCTCGGCGGTCATCGCGAACATCACCGAGTGGCGGCACTCGTCGGCGATTTCGGTGAGCGCGAACTGGACGTGCTTGGTCGCCGGGTCCTGGTCGTAGATGTCGCGGATGACCATCTGCATGAGGATCATCTCGAACCAGATGCCGACGCCCGAGATCGAGCAGAACTCCAGCTCTGTCAGGCGAATTCGCTGCTCCTCGCTCATCTGGTCCCACAGGTGGGTGCCGTAGAGCGAGGACCACTCGGGGGTCAGGCCGAACAGGCCCTCCTCGAGCGGCTCGGTCCAGTCGATGTCCTTCTGCGGGTCGTACGAAGTCTTGGCGGCCGAGGCGAGGAGCCGGCGGGCGGTGGTCTCGCGGTCGTGCCGTGGCATGCGGGCGGCGGCTGCGGGGCTGAGTCCCGGGTGCGTCGCGGTGGCGGTCATGAGAACTCCCTCGGTTATCTGTAAACCGCAGTAACGCCTACCATGGTTCACATGAAGGACGGCTCAGTCAAGGGGGACGGAAAAAAAGACGGACGCACCGAGCGGTGGCGGGCGCATCGCGCCGAGCGGCGCCGCGAGTTCGTCGACGCGGCGATCGAGGCGATCCGCCGCGACGGTCCCCGGCTGGGTCTCGACGACGTATGCCGCGTCGCCGGCGTGAGCAAGCCCGTGGTCTACCGGCACTTCAAGGACAAGGACGACCTGTTTGCGGCCGTGGTGCAGCAGATCGCGACCGACGTGTTCCTGCCCCGGATGGCTGCCGAGCTCATGGCCGCGTCGGCGGCCGACGACCGTGGGGTGCTCGGATCGATCATTCGCGGCTACATCGCGACGGTCCGTGAGGAGCGAGACCTCTATCGGTTCGTGTTCTCGCACAACGAGATCGGTGGCGACGGTGACGTCGTGAGCAGCGTCGAGAGCACGATCGCCGAGGGGGTGACCGAGCTGTTGCGCGTCCGGGCGGCCGAGCCGTCGGACGACCTGGAGTATGCCGCGTTCGCGCTCGTCGGCATGGTGCAGCTGGCCACACACCGCTGGCTCGAACGGCCGACCATCTCCGAGGAGCGGCTCGTGGAGATGCTCACCGGCCTGGCGTGGGACGGCCTCGCGCCACGGGCCGCAGCCACCCCGGAACCTCAGCTTTCCTGCGTCAAGCGCAAAACCTGACCTTCGCTCGCTCTAGTAACCCGAGCGAACCTGAACTTCCCGCATGACGCGGAAAAGCTGTGACCGGCCTCAGGGGGTGGGCTGCTCCTTGGCCACCAGGGTCAGCACGTCGTAGGTCGCGACGGGCTCGCCGTCCTGGTTGCTCACCACGGCGTCCCAGCGCACCTCGCCGTAGTCGGCACTGCGCCGCGGCGTGACCTGCTTGACCGTGAGGACCACCGAGATCTCGTCGTCGACCTTGACCGGCGTGAGGAAGCGCAAGTTGTCGACGCCGAAGTTGGCCAGCACCGGACCAGGGTTGGGCTCGACGAACAGGCCGGCGGCGAGGGACACGACGAGGTAGCCGTGGGCGACGATGCCGCCGAAGAGCTCGTTCTTCTCGGCAGCCGCCTCGTCGGTGTGGGCGTAGAAGGTGTCGCCGGTGAACTCGGCGAAGTGGTCGATGTCGTCGCGCGTCACGCGGCGTGCCGGCGTCTCGATGGTGTCGCCGATCTTCAGCTCTGCCAACGACTTCCGGAACGGATGAACGTCGTCGACGGTGCGCTTCGACCCGCGCGTCCAGCGGCCGGTGATCGCCGTCAGCATGTCGGGAGAGGCCTGCAGCGCGGTGCGCTGCATGTGGTGGAGTATGCCGCGGACGCCGCCGAGCTCCTCGCCGCCACCGGCGCGGCCGGGCCCGCCGTGGACGAGCATCGGCAGCGGCGAGCCGTGGCCGGTCGACTCCGGAGCGTCGTCGCGGTCGAGGACGAGGATGCGGCCGTGCCACGGAGCCAAGCCGAGCACCAGGTCGCGGGCGACGGCCGGGTCGTGCGTGACGACCGAGGCGACGAGGGAACCCTTGCCCCGACCGGTGAGTGCGACCGCCTCGTCGACCGAGTCGTAGCCGATGACGGTCGAGACCGGGCCGAACGGTTCGACGTCGTGCGGCTCGACTGCACCCTTGCGGGCCTTGAGCAGCACGGGGGAGAGGAAGGCGCCGACGGTGTAGTCCGCGTCGACCAGGTCGGCCGAGTCGGGGTCGCCGTAGACGATGTCGCTGCTGGCCTGGAGCGACGCGATGGCCTTGCGCACCTCGTCGCGCTGCTCGATCGACGCCAGGGCGCCCATCCGCACGTCGGGGTTGGCGGGGTTGCCCACGGAGGTCTTGGCGAGCCGGTCGCTGACCGCCTCGATCACGGTGTCCACCATGGCGTTCGGCACGATCGCACGGCGGATCGCGGTGCACTTCTGGCCGGCCTTCACCGTCATCTCCGTGACGACGCCCTTGACGAAGAGGTCGAACTCGGGATCGTCGACCGTGACGTCGGCGCCCAGCACCGACGCGTTGAGCGAGTCGGCCTCGACGCCGAGCTGCACGCCACCGTGCATGACGTTCGGGTGGCTGCGCAGGATGCCCGCAGTGTGCGCCGAACCGGTGAACGCCACCGAGTCCTGCACGGTCAGCGCGTCGAGCACTCCGGACGCGCTGCCCGACAGCAGCTGGAGGGTTCCCTCGGGCAGGATGCCGGACTCGATGATGCGCCGCACGACGAGCTCGGTGAGGTATGCCGTCTGGCTGGCCGGCTTGACGATGCTCGGCACCCCGGCGATGAACGCCGGTGCGAGCTTCTCGAGCATGCCCCACACCGGGAAGTTGAAGGCGTTGATCTGGACCGCGACGCCGGGGCGCGTGGTGTAGATGTGCTCGCCGAGGAACTGGCCGCTCTTGCCGAGCTGCTCCAGGCCACCGTCGACGTAGACGGTCGAGGCCGGCATCTCGCGAGTTCCCTTGCTGGCAACGGAGAAGAGCGTGCCGAATCCGCCGTCGATGTCGACCATCGAGTCGCGCCTCGTCGCGCCGGTGCGGGTCGACAGCTCGTAGAACTCGTCCTTGTCGGAGGACAGGTGCGCGGCGAGCGCCTTGATCATGGCCGCCCGCTCGTGGAAGGTCAGGTCGCGCAGCGCGGGACCGCCGACGGTCTTGGCGTATTCCACCATCGCGGCGACGTCGAGCCCAGCCGAGGAGATGCGGGCGACCTCCTCGCCCGTGGTGGCGTCACGCAGGGGCGCGCCCTCGTCGTCGGCCCGGAACCAGCGCCCGGCGGCATAGCTCTCCAGCATCGAACTCATGGCGTGTCCTCTTTCAGGGGTTGTCCGCACGCGTCGCTCCGTGCCACACTATTACAGACCGAGCGGTCAGTAAATCCCCGGATGACGATCGGGAGTGACGATGACGACCACGCAGCCGGCCCCGACGGGCGACGACGCGGCATACCTCGAGGGCTTTGACGCCACGATCGAGCGCGGCGACCGGATCGAGCCGCGCGACTGGATGCCGGAGGGCTATCGCAAGACCCTCGTGCGGCAGGTCGCGCAGCACGCCCACTCCGAGATCATCGGCATGCAGCCCGAGGGCAACTGGCTGACGCGCGCTCCGTCGTTGCGGCGCAAGGCGATCCTGCTCGCCAAGGTGCAGGACGAGGCGGGCCACGGGCTCTACCTCTACTCCGCCTGCGAGACCCTCGGCGTCTCCCGCGACGAGCTCACCGAGATGCTCATCGACGGCCGGCAGAAGTACTCCTCGATCTTCAACTACCCGACCCTGTCGTACGCCGACGTCGGCACCATCGGGTGGCTCGTCGACGGCGCCGCGATCTGCAACCAGGTGCCGCTGTGCCGCACCTCCTTCGGCCCCTACGGCCGCGCGATGATCCGCATCTGCAAGGAGGAGTCGTTCCACCAGCGGCAGGGCTACGAGCTGCTGATGACGATGATGCGCGGCACCGACGAGCAGCGCGCGATGGTGCAGGAGTCGGTCAACCGGTTCTGGTGGCCGGCGCTGATGATGTTCGGCCCGCCCGACGCCGACTCGCCCAACACCGCCCAGTCCATGGCGTGGGGCATCAAGCGCAACACCAACGACGACCTGCGCCAGCGGTTCGTCGACATGACCGTGCCGCAGGCCAAGGCGCTCGGCGTCACGCTGCCCGACCCGGACCTGCGCTGGAACGAGGAGCGCGGCGCGCACGACTTCACCCAGCCCGACTGGGACGAGTTCATGCAGGTCGTCAAGGGCAACGGGCCGTGCAACACCCAGCGCATCGCCCACCGCCGCAAGGCGTGGGAGGACGGCGCGTGGGTGCGTGAGGCGGCGATGGCGTATGCCGCGAAGTCCAGTGCGGTGGCCGAGGGCCAGGAGGGTGCGGCATGACGTCGAATGCCAATGGTGCCAAGGGAGTTCAGGCCGAGTGGCCGCTCTACGAGGTGTTCGTGCGCGGCAAGCGCGGGCTCAACCACGTGCACGTCGGGTCGCTGCACGCGGCCGACGACCAGATGGCGCTGCTGCATGCCCGCGACGTCTACACGCGGCGCAACGAGGGCGTGAGCATCTGGGTCGTGAAGTCGACCGACATCGCGGCGTCGAGCCCCGACGAGAAGGACCCGCTGTTCACGCCCAGCAACGACAAGGTCTACCGGCACCCGACTTTCTACACGATCCCCGACGACGTCCCCCACATGTGATGACTGACCTCCACCGTGACCCCGAGTCTTCGGAAGAATCTGCACGTTCCAGCGTCGGTAATCTTCCGAAGACTGCCAGCACCGACGTCGCCCACCAGCCGACGCACCCCGCGCCCAACCCGGCAGAGGCCCACGGGTCCGTCTATGACGGCCTCCTGGAGGGCGACGCTGCGCACTGGGCGTTCGGCACCGACTTCGAGGACCCGCTCGCCGGTGTCGACACGACGATCCCTGAGGGGGTCGACGCACGCGCGCTCGCGGCATACTCCCTCGCGCTCGCCGACGACGCGCTCATCGCCTCGCACCGGCTCGCGCAGTGGACGAGCAACGCGCCGGACCTCGAGGATGACATCGCGCTGGCCAACATCGCGCTCGACCTGCTCGGCCAGGCGCGGCTGCTGCTGGCGCGGGCAGCCGCCGCCGACCCGTCGCTGGTGCCCGCCCTCCCCGAGGGCTCACCGGTGCCGCCGGAGGACGCGCTGGCGTTCTTCCGTGGGGACCAGGAGTTCCGCAACGTGCGGCTCGTCGAGACCGGCAACGGCGACTTCGCGGTGACGATCGTCAAGGCGCTGCTGTTTGCGTGCGCGCGGATGGCGGTGCTCGAGCGGCTGGTCGACAGTCGCGACACGGTGCTGGCCGCCGTGGCCGCCAAGGGGGTCAAGGAGCTGACCTACCACCGCGACTACGCCGGTCGGTGGTTCCTGACCCTGGCCCAGGGCACGGAGGAGTCGAGGCGCCGGCTCGAGGCGGCGCTGCGCCAGGTGTGGCCGCTCTACCCGGAGCTGTTCGACACACACGAGGCCGAGCGGGTGGCCGCGGAGCAGGGGGTCGGGGTCGACCCGGCGACCACGCGCGACGAGGTCGACGCGGTGCTCGACCAGGTATTCGCGGTGAGCGGCGTCGAGCGGCCGGAGGTCGGTCGGATGGCTGCGGTTGCCGGACGGACCGGCCGCGACGGCATGCACACCGAGGCCCTCAGCCACCTGCTCGCCGAGATGCAGTCGGTGGCCCGAGCCCACCCGGCCGGCCAGTGGTGACCGCCATGACGACCCCCAGGCTTACCGCGGTCGAGGTAGTCGGCCACCGTGGTGAGGTGGCGGATTACCTCGACCGGGAGTCGTCGACGCTGCGGGAGCGGGCGTATGCCGTGGCGCGCACCGTGACCGATCCGGAGCTGCCGATGCTCACGCTCGGGGACCTCGGGGTGCTGCGCGACGTCGAGGTGACCGACGACGGTGAGGTCGTCCTCGCGATCACGCCGACCTACTCGGGCTGCCCGGCGATGGCCGCGATGCGCGACGACCTCGTGCGTTCGCTGGGTGAGGTCGGCATCAAGGCGCGCGTGCGGGTGCAGCTGTCCCCGGCCTGGAGCACCGACTGGATCAGTGAGCGCGGTCGCACCGCACTGGCGGAGGCGGGCATCTCGCCGCCGCGCCATGGGGTGGCGACCACGCGGCATACCGGGCCTGTCCCGATCACCCTGGGAGTGACGCGTCGCAGCGTCACCTGCCCCCAATGTGGCTCTGCGGCAACGGAACTCACCTCGGAGTTCGGCCCCACGTCGTGCAAGGCGCTCTACCGCTGCACCGACTGCCTCGAACCGTTCGAGCACGTCAAGGAGATCTGAGTGTCGACCACCGAAGGCTCGCTGTTGGTCCGCAAGAGTGGCCGCCAGGGACCGCGGTTCCACGAGCTGACCGTGCACTCGGTCGAGCGGCTCACCGACGACGCCGTGGCCGTGAGCTTCGACGTGCCCGAGGAGCTGCGCGAGGCCTACGACTTCGCGCCGGGCCAGAACCTCTCGCTGCGCCGCTTCGTCGACGGCGTCGAGCACCGTCGGCAGTACTCCATCTGCGCGGCCGCGGGGGAGCGCCCGCGGGTCGGGGTGCGCGAGATCCCCGACGGTCTCTTCTCCCGCTGGCTCACCCGTGAGGTCAAGCCGGGCGATGTCATCGAGGTGCAGACGCCGAGTGGGGCGTTTCGCGCGGATCCGACTGTGGGACAACGGCATCTGTGCATCGCGGCCGGCTCCGGAATCACGCCGATGATCTCGATCGCAGCCAGCGTCCTCGCCAACCCCGACGCGCAGCTGACCCTGTTCTACGGCAACCGCACCAGTGGCTCGGTGATGTTCGCCGAGGAGCTCGCTGACCTCAAGAACCGCTACGGCTCGCGGTTCGAGCTAATCCACGTGCTGTCGCGCGAGCCGCGGGACGTCGAGCTCTTCTCCGGGCGGCTGGACGCCGAGCGGATCAGCGCACTCGTCGCGGCCTTCGTACCCATCGGTGCCGTCGACCACGTATGGCTCTGCGGCCCGCACCAGATGATCGAGGGTGCGCGTGACGCGTTGGGGGAGCTGGGGGTCGAGCCCGACCGCGTCCACTTCGAGCTGTTCTACGTCGACGAGCCGCCGCCCGAGCTGCACCGATCCGAGGATGAGCTCGCCGGGGAGACCAGCGACGTGACGGTCGTCCTCGACGGTCGCACCACGACCGGGCCGGTCTCCAAGGCCACCCCGATCCTCGACGGTGCACAGCGCACCCGCACCGACCTTCCGTTCGCCTGCAAGGGTGGGGTCTGCGGCACCTGCCGGGCGCTGGTCCGCGAGGGCGAGGTCGACATGCGCCGCAACTACGCGTTGGAGCCGGCCGAGGTCGACCAGGGCTTCGTGCTCACCTGCCAGACCTATCCCGTGACCGACGAGGTCACCGTCGACTTCGACGCCTGAAAGCCGTTCTCTGACAAGGAGTCCCATGGCAGACGCGACCAGCCCAGCACATGACCTGCCCGCAGTCGTGGGCGTCTACGGCGGCGGCCGGATGGGCGCTGGCATCGCCCACGCCTTCGTGAGCGCCGGGTCGCAGGTCGTCGTGGTCGAGAGCTCCGTCGACGCCGCCGATGCTGCGCGCAGCCGTATCGCCGGCAGCCTCGCCAAGGCGGCCGACCGGGGAACGCTCGGCGTCGCACCCGAGGCCGCCCGGGCGGCATACCGCGTCACGACCGACCCCGGCGACCTCGCCGAGGCGACCCTCGTCGTCGAGGCGGTGCCCGAGGACATCGACCTCAAGCGCCACGTGTTCGCGGCCGTGGAGGCGGCAGTGCCGGAGGCCACGTTCGCCACGAACACGAGCTCCCTGTCGGTCGACTCGATCGCCGACGCACTGCACCGCCCCGAGCGGTTGATCGGCCTGCACTTCTTCAACCCCGTGCCGGTGAGCGACCTCGTGGAGGTGGTGGTCGGGCCGCGGACCGACCCGGCGCTCGTCGCGACGGCGCGAGGCTGGGTCGAGGCCCTCGGCAAGACCGGCATCACCGTCACGGACGCGCCCGGGTTCGCCAGCAGCCGGCTCGGCGTGGCCATCGCGCTCGAGGCGATGCGGATGCTCGAGGAGGGCGTGGCCAGCGCGGAGGACATCGACACCGCGATGGTGCTGGGTTACCGGCACCCGACCGGACCCCTCAAGACGACCGACATCGTCGGGCTCGACGTGCGCCTCGCCATCGCCGAGCACCTGGCGCGCGAGCTGGGGCCGCGGTTCGAGCCACCGCAGGTCCTGCGCGACAAGGTCGCGGCGGGAGAGCTGGGCCGCAAGACCGGCAAGGGCTTCTACGACTGGTGAGTCGCGAGGCCGTCGAAGGCGATCGTCGTGATGGCCTCGGAGAGCTGATGGGCGTCGACGGCACCACCGGGGCGGTGCCACTCGACCAGTGAGTTGACCATGCCGAAGAGGAGACGGCTCACCAGCTGCGGTGAGACGTCCGAGCGCAGCGAGCCCTCGTCGACCGCCTGCTGCACCAGCGCCGCCAGCCGCGTGTCGATGGCACGGCGTCGGCGCAGGGCGTCGAGCTCGACCTCGCTGTTGCCGCGGACGCGCAGCAGCAGCGTCACGGCCGGCTGGTGGGCGACCAGCACCTCCACCGACAGCTGAACGGCTCGTCGCAGCCGCTCGTAGGCGCTGGCGCCCGCGGACGCCTGCTCGGCCTCGTCGATGACCGCGGTAAGACCGTCGAGCGCCTCGTCCAGCGCCAGCGACAACAGGTGCGTCTTGCTCGGAACATGGTGGTAGATGGCCGATTTCGTGAGCCCGAGGGCCTTGGCGAGGTCGCCCATGCTCGTGCCGTCGTAGCCCTGGGCGTTGAACAGCTCGATCGCCTGGCGCAGCACTGTCTCCTGGTCGTGACCGGGACGGCCGCGTCGGGGCGCCGCCACCTGGTCCGGCTCGGGAGTGCTCACGCCGACACCCTGCCACAGCCGCGCTCCGAGCGGCTCAGTCGTCGACGCCCCGAGCGGCCAGCGCCTCGCCGAGCTGGTCGGCGTGCTGGAGGGTGCGCACCACGAGCGGGACCCCCAGCACCACAGGTCCCGGGCGTATGCCGCGGGCGCGCGCCGCCTGCCGCAGCTCACCGAGGAGTCCGCCCACCACCGGCACCGAGGTGACCGCGAGCGCCAGCGTCAGGGAGACTCTGGCGGGATCGACTCCCAAGTGCCGCAACGGTTTCAGCCCGCGGTCGAGGGCGTCGAGCAGGTCACTGGTGCGCGTCGTGAGCGTGACCAGCACCGCGATGGCGACGGCGACCACCAGCTGGCTCGTCACGACGAACGCGGGCGCCCCACCGGCATACCACCACTGCGCCGCCCCCACCAGAGTGGCGACGAGCAGGATGAGGCGCAGCGAGCGCCACGCCGTCCTCACGGGAACTCGCGCGAGGGACCACAGTGCCGCAGCCACGACCACAGCGACGGTGGCCGCCGCGACCGAGCGCGCGGCCGCGGCGACGATGACCTCGCCTACCAGCAGGGCCAGCAGCTTGCGCCCGGCCGGCATCCGGTGGAGCCATGAGTCGCCGGAGACGGCGAGGGGCAGGCTCACCGGACCAGCCCGCGGTAGTGCGCGATCGCCTCGCCCGGTGCGCCGTCGGCGACGACGCGCCCCTCGTCGAAGACGAGCACCCGGTCGCTGTCGGCGGCGAGGTCGAGGTCGTGCGTCACCAGCACCAGCTGGAGCGCGAGCGCGGCGAGTATGCCGTGGACCTGGCGGGTGTGCCGCAGGTCGAGCAGCGTCGTGGGTTCGTCGCAGACGAGGACGTCGGGTTCGAGGACGAGCACGGAGGCGAGGGCGAGCAGCTGCTTCTGGCCGCCGGAGAGGTGCGTCGACGGCCGGTCTTCCAGCCCCGCCAGGTCAAGTGCGCGCAGCGTCTCGGCGACCTTCGTGCGCACCTGGTCGGCGGGCAGGCCGGAGCGACGCAGCGAGAACGCCACGTCCTCACCCACCGTCGGCATGATGATCTGGGCTTCGGGGTTGGTGAAGAGGAACCCGACCCGGCGACGGACCTCGGCACCCTGCGTAGCCGTGTCGAGGCCGTCGACGGTCACCGACCCCTGGCTTGGCACGATGAGGCCGTTGATCAGTCGCGCGAAGGTCGACTTCCCCGAACCGTTGGCGCCGACGACCGCGATGCGCCGCTCGGACAGCTCGAGGTCGACGTCATCGAGGACGACGCGGTCGTCGTAGCGGTGGGTGACGTGGTCGAGGCGGATCATCCGACCCGCTCCACGAGCACCGCCACGCCCTGGCCGCCACCGACCGCGATCGCGGCAAGCCCCAGCCCGCTGCGTGCGGCGTCGCCGGTGACGAGCTGGCTGAAGAGCCGCACCAGGAGCACGGCGCCCGAGGCCCCCCACGGGTGGCCCAGGGCCAGCGCGCCACCCTCGACACAGACCCGCTCGTCGTCGAGGCCCAGCTCGTCGCAACAGGCGAGCACCTGCCCCGCGAAGGCCTCGTTGACCTCGACCACGTCGAGGTCGTCGAGACCGATTCCGTTGCGCTGCAACACGGTCCTGATCGCCGGCACCGGACCGCGACCCGGCAGGCGCGGGTCGACGCCGCTCACCGCCCAGTCGAGGATGGCGAGCCCAGGGGCCCCAGCCGCGGCGCGGACCTGCTCGCTCACGAGGCCGACGACAGCTGCCCCGTCGCTGATGCCGCAGCTGTTGCCCGCGCTGACGGTGCCGCTCTCGACAAAGGCCGGTCGCAACCGCGCGAGCGTGTCTCGACCCAGCGATGCGCGCACCCGCTCGTCGCGGTCCAGCCCACCCACGGGCACCAGCTCGCGCGCGAACCGGCCACTCGTGATGGCTGCGGCGGCCCGCGCGTGGCTGCGCGCGGCATACGCGTCCTGGCGCTCGCGGGAGATGCCCGCCAGTCGGGCCAAGTCGTCGGCGGCGACGCCCATCTCAGGATCACCCGTCTCCGCCGGTGCGAAGGGCGCCCGCGTGTACCGCCGCGGCTCACCGCCGTCCGGCCCCGGTGGCCACGCACGCCACGGTGCGGTGCTCGCGCTCTCCGCGCCACCGGCGAGCACCAGCTCGGCGCTGCCCGACCGGACCAGTGCGGCCGCTGTCGTGACGGCGGCCAACCCGCTGCCGCACTGGAGGTCCACGGTCATGGCCGGGACGTCCGTGGGCAGCCCCGCCTCGAGAGCGCTCACCCGGGCCACGTTGCCACCCGGTCCCATGCAGTTGCCCAGCACGACGTGCCCAAGGGGGGCCGAGAAACCAGCAGCCGCAACGTTGCTCGCGACTGCTCCCAGGGCCGCGGCGGCCAGCTGGTCGACCGTCACGTCACGCAGCGCATGCCCCGCGGTGCCGATCGGGGTGCGGCGGGCGGCGACGACCACCGGTGTCGTGGGGTCCGTCATGGCCGGTCCTCGCCGCGGTCGAGGTAATCGGCTACCTCCAGGTGGTCGCGGATTGCCTCGACCGGCTGGAGGAGCAGAGCGCGCAGGGCCACGTCGTCCAGTTTGCCCGAGGGTGCCAGCGGCAGTTCGTCCACGAGGGCGTAGCGCACCGGTCGGTGCGTCGCGGGAAGTGCGGCCTTCGCGTGTTCGCGCAGATCGCCCACGGACAAAACCGGATCCGCCACCACGACCGCGCCGACGACCTGCCCGAGGTCAGGCGCCGACAGGCCGACCACGCCGACCTCGCGCACGCCGGCCAACCCCACCAGGGCAGCCCGCACGTCCTCCGCGAGCACCGTCGCCCCACCGACCGCGATCGCCGTGTCGCCGCGCCCCTCGATGACCAGCCCGCCGTCGTCACCCCAGTGCGCCCGGTCGCCGACGGTCGCCCACGCTCCGTCGCGCCGAAACGGCCCGACCTGCCCCGCGGCATACCCCTCGCTGACCCACGGGCTGCGCACCCACACGACACCGTCGCGCATCTCGACGTCCACGGACGGAAACGCCCTCATCACCCCGTGCGGCGCGCGGATAGCGACGAACGACAGCTCGGCCGCACCGTAGTAGTCGACGACCTTGACCCCGACCGCCGCGGCCTCGCGCCGTAACCCGTCAGGCACCGCCGCACCGGCTACCACGGCCGTTCGCAGCCGGTGGTCGTCGGGCAGCCGGGGGAGGAGGGCGGAGAGCATCGGGGGCGTGAAATGCCCTGCGCTGCAACGCTTCGCGGCCTCGGCCGCATCGCGCGCCGACCACCTCTCGAGGGTGGTCGCCGGGGCGCCGAGGTATGCCGCGTGGGCCAGTCCGTAGAGGAAGAGCGAGCTGCGTGGTGGGCTGGGGATGAGCACGTGGTCGTCCGCCGTCAGGCCCGACGCCGCGGTGAACGGGTCGAAGCTGTCGGCCCACGACGCCAGCGTCCGCACGACAGTCCGGGGCCGCGCCGTCGTGCCGCTGGTCGGCAGGTGCAGCCGCAGCGCACCCGCTGCATCGACGACGACCTCCGCGGTGCGGAGGACGGCGACGGCGTCCGCGTGGCTCACGGCCGGGGGCCCAGGGGCCCGGTCAGTCCGGCAGGCGCACGCCGGCCCGCCGCACTCCGCGCGTGATCAGCGTCGAGATGACCGCCTTGGCCAGGTCGCCGACGACGAAGAGCCCGGCACCGACGGCGACGGTCGGCAGCGGCAGTCCGAGTCGCCACGCCTGCACCGGCACGCCGAAGGCGTAGACGACGAGGACGCCGCCGATGACGGTGGCCGCCAGGGTGCCGAGGAACGAGGAGGTGGCACCGTCGCGCTCGCCGAACCTGCGGGTGAGCAGGCCGGTGACGTAGGCGCCGAAGACGAAGCCGACGAGGTAGCCCGCGCTGGGTCCGGCGAAGACGCCGAGGCCGCCACGCCCGCCGGACAGCAGCGGCAGGCCGACCGCCACGAGGGCCAGGAAGGTCAGCACGGCCAAGGTGCCCCGCTTGGCGCCGAGGATCGAGCCGGCGAGCATGACACCGAGCGTCTGGAGCGTGATCGGCACGGCATTGCCGAAGGCGTAGATCGGCGGGGCGAGCCCCAGGGCTGCGATGAGCGCCGCGAAGACCGCAATGAGCGCGATGTCCGCCGAGGTCGAGCGCCGGGCCGTGGCAGGGCGCGAGTCGGTCTGGAGCTGGGGCACGGGTGCCTCCTCGAGCGGCGGGAACGTCCCGGGATCGGTGTCGCAGAGCACTGTGCCACTTGACGGGGCGGGAAGGCACATTCGTCTCTCGAGTCGAGTGCCTGAGGACGACCCAGGGGGAGTTCTCAGGCACTCAACTCGGAAGATCGGCGGCCCGGGTGGGGTTGTCGCCTGCATGCGAGCCATCACCTATGCGAAGTACGGCGAGAACGACGTCCTCCAGCTCACGCAGGACCACCCCGAGCCCAAGGTCGGCCCGGGCGAGGTGCTGATCCGGGTCCGGTCGGCCTCGGTCAACCCGGTCGACTGGAAGATCATGCAGGGCCACCTCGACCCGCTGATGAACATCGAGTTCCCCGTCATCCCCGGCTGGGACGTCGCCGGCGTGGTCGAGCGAGTCGGTCTCGACACCCCCGAGTTCGCGCCCGGCGACGAGGTGATCGCCTACGCCCGCAAGGACTGGGTCGAGCTGGGCACCTTCGCCGAGCTCGTGTCCGCGCCGGTGCGCACGGTCGCCCGTAAACCTGCCAACCTCGACTGGGACCAGGCCGCGGGTCTGCCCCTCGCCGGCCTCACGGCATACCAGCTCCTCACCCGGCTCGGCGTCGGCGAGGGCGAAACCGTCCTCGTGCACGCGGCAGCAGGCGGCGTCGGGGCGCTCGCCGTCCAGATCGCCCGCGCGCTGGGCGCGCGCGTCATCGGCACCGCCTCCGCGTCGAACCACGACTTCCTGCGTGAGCTGGGCGCCGAGCCGGTGGAGTATGCCGGTGACCTCGCCGGGCGCGTCCGTGAGCTTGCGCCCCAGGGCGTCGACGTCGTCGTGGACTTCGTGGGTGGCGTCGGCGACGTGACCCGTGCCGTGCTGGCCGAGGGCGGCCGGCACGGCTCGATCGCCGACGGCTCGGTCGCCGAGGACGGCGGGCTCTATGCCTGGGTGCGTCCGGACGCGGCTGACCTCGAGGCACTGGTCGACCTCGTGGAGCGCGGTGACGTCACCGTGCCGGTCGCCGACGTCTTCCCGCTGGAGCGGGTCGCCGATGCGTTCGCGCTGAGCCAGTCGGGGCACGTGCGCGGCAAGATCGCCATCTCCGTCAGCCGTTGACCCGCACTTCGGGCCACTGGGTGCTGGTGTGAGGCGCTCGGTCAGCGCTGCGTGGCCCGAAGTCGGTGGAGATACCGGAAACGACGAAGCGCCCCACACTCTCGTGTGGGGCGCTTCGCTCTGGGCGACCCCGACGGGACTCGAACCCGCGACCTCCGCCGTGACAGGGCGGCGCGCTAACCAACTGCGCTACGGGGCCTTGGTAGGCCTTGCAAAACAGTATCCCCAACGGGATTCGAACCCGTGCTACCGCCGTGAAAGGGCGGGGTCCTAGGCCGCTAGACGATGGGGACCGGTGCTTCGACCGATCCTCGCCGCCAGCGAGCAGCGCTCGGATCCGTCGAGGACTCTGAAAGCATAGGGGCAGACCCGCCCGAACTCCAAAACGGCCAGCGTATGCCGCGGCTGGGCCGCTCAGGCGCGCGCGGACCGGAGCGCTGCACGCACCAGGTCGATGGCTGCGGACTCGCTGAGGCCGGCCCGCGTGGCCCGCTCGGCGTAGGCCGCGGCACTGCGCCCGAGTGCCACGTCGACCGACTGGGACCCGGCCGCGACGACCGTTCCGGCGCGCCGTCGGGTGGTGACCAGTCCTTCGGCCTCGAGCTCCTTGTACGCCCTCGCCACCGTGTTGACCGCGAGCCCGAGGTCGGCCGCGAGGGCGCGCACGGTCGGCAGCCGGTCGCCCTCGGCGAGCTCACCCGTGGCGATGGCGCCGGCGACCTGGGTGCGCACCTGCTCGTAGGGCGGCTCGGGGGCGCCGAGGTCGACGAGCACGGCGAAGGCGGTCACGCCGGCATCCCTGCCCGGGCACCGGCCTCCCGGGTCATGGGCAGCCGGGGCGAGTGCCAGACGAGCGCGACGACCGCCGCCACCAGCAGCACCACGCCGAGCCCGGTGCCGAGGAAGCCGAGGTTCTGCACCCAGTCGCCCGGTGAGGTGGGGGCGCCGGGTGCGGTACCGCGCAGGTTCTGGGTGACCCGGTTGACGGCCGGCCCCAGCGTGAGCCACAGCCCGGCCGCGGTCATCAGGGACCCCACGGCCGCGAACCGCAGGACCCGCACCTGCGACTGGGCGCGGACGGCCGTGTCGAGCTCGGCGTCACCGAGCAGGGCGGGGCGCTGCTCCACGCGGCGCAGCGCCCACCACGTCGCGGCACCCAGGAGGATCGCCGCGAGACCGACCGGGACGGCATACGTGATGCCGGGGTAGGGGCTGGCCGTCGAGCCGTAGTCGCCATGGGTGCGCGTCACCGAACGGCCGTCCGGTGCTGCCGTCACGACTCCGACGATGAGGGCGAGGGCGGTGCCGACGAGCCCGGAGCGGTAGAGGAACCGCAGGCCGGTGGACGCCGGTCGGCGCGCGACCAGACCGGCCTGCCGGATCCGTCCGGTCGGCTGGGGCCAGGTGAGCTCGGCCACCGCTGCGGCGACGACGGCCACCGCCGCGCACAGGGCGGGCAGGGTGGCGAGGCGCACGTCCTGAGGGGGCTGGCTGCCGATGCCGGCCCACACGACCACTGCCACGAGGCCGGCGACGGCGGTGCCGACCGTGGCCGCCAGCGAACGGGTCCGTGCCGACCGCTCGACACCGTGGGTGCGCGCGATTCCGGCCAGCCGACCGATGAGCGAGATGAGCGCGACGACCAGGGCCGGGATGACCAGGACCGCCAAGAGCTGTGTTGCCATGACCCCTCCTTTGTCTCAATGACTTAATTCATTAAGACATAAGACGAGGTATGCCGTCAAGGCTCCTTTGGTCTCCGCTCCTTCGTCTCCGGCGTCGCCCGCCTTGGCGTCGCCCGCCTTGGCGTCGCCGGCCGCGTGGGCGGCCCGCCGGGTCACGCTTGCACAACCGCCCGCTAACGATTCGGACTAGGCATTCGGCCCAGGTCGAAACGTTGGCCGCAGCCCGCGGGTGTGCCCACGATCGGGCCGGTGTCGCGAGGGACGCGACACCTGGTCGACAGGAGGAAACCATGCGCGGACCCTTCCGCCCGATCGTCTGGGTGGGTGGTGCGACCTCGGTCGCGCTGCTCGCAGCCGCCTGCGGCGGCGACGGCGGCAACGACAACACGGCGACCGGTGGCGGTGCAGGCCGTAGCGGTGGGACAGCAACGGTCCTGGGCTGCAACCCGCAGAACAGCCTGATTCCCAGCAACACCACCGAGACCTGTGGTGGCAACGTGCTCGACGCCATCACGGCCAAGCTCGTCCACTACGACTCGAAGACGGCGAAGCCAGAGAACGACATCGCGGAGAAGATCGACATGACCGACAACCAGAACTTCACCGTCACCCTCAAGAAGGGTTACAAGTTCCACGACGGCACCGAGGTCAAGGCGAAGAACTTCGTCGACGCCTGGAACTACGCGGCATACGGGCCCAGTGCGCAGTCGTCCGGGTACTTCATGGAGCCGATCGAGGGCTTCGCCGACATGCAGTGCGCCGACGAGAAGTGCGGCACCAAGCCCAAGGCCGACAAGCTCACCGGCCTCGCGGTCAAGGACGACTACACCTTCACCATCAAGACGACGGAGAAGGTGTCGAACCTGCCGGTGCGCCTCGGCTACTCGGCGTTCTCGCCGCTGCCGGACTCGTTCTTCAGCGACCCCAAGGCTTTTGGTGAGAAGCCGATCGGCGCTGGCCCGTTCAAGTTCGACAGCTGGACGAAGAACTCCGAGATCAAGCTCAGCAAGTTCGCCGACTACTCGGGCAAGTTCGGCGGCAAGCTCGACGCCATCACGTTCAAGATCTACCAGGACGCCTCCGCGGCCTACAACGACGTGATCGCCGGCCAGCTCGACGTCGTCAACCAGATTCCGTCGAGCGCCCTGGTCGACGACAAGTACAAGCAGGACCTGCCTGACCGCAACCTGTCGCAGGCGGTCGGCGTGATCCAGTCCATCACCTTCCCGCCCACCAAGACCGACCCCAGCTACGCCGACCCCAAGGTCCGTCAGGCGATCTCGATGGCCATCGACCGGCCGACGATCGCCAAGCAGATCTTCAACAACACCAGGGAGCCGGCGACCGGTTGGGTCTCGCCGGTGGTCGACGGCTACAAGGCCAACCAGTGCGGTGAGTTCTGCACCTACGACAAGGCCAAGGCCAAGGCCAAGCTGGACGAGGCCGGTGGCTTCAAGGGCGGCAAGATGACGTTGTCCTACAACGCCGACGCCGACCACAAGCCGTGGACCGAGGCGACCTGCAACTCGATCAAGGGCGCGCTGGGCGTGGAGTGTGTGGCCACTCCCGTCGTGGACTTCGCGACCTTCCGGTCGAAGATCACCTCCTTCCAGATGAAGGGGATGTACCGGTCTGGCTGGCAGATGGACTACCCGTCGATCGAGAACTTCCTCGCGCCGCTCTACCGCACCAAGGCGTCGTCCAACACCGGGCTCTACAGCAACGCCGAGTTCGACAAGCTGCTCGACGAGGCGGCGGCCGAGACCGACGCAGCTGCGGCCAACGCCAAGTACCAGCAGGCCGAGGCGCTGCTCGCCGACGGCATGCCGTCGATCCCCACGTGGTACTCGACCGTGCAGTTCGGCTGGTCCGACAAGGTGACCGGCGTCCAGAGCACGGCGTTTGGGACCATCGACCTCGCGTCGCTGTCCCTGAAGTAGCAGGACCATCCCGACTCAGGTGGGTGGGCGCGTGGCGGGGGCGCGCCCACCCACCCGAGCCAACCGTGCCTATGCCTTGCCGGCGGTCCAGTCGAGCAGCCGGTCGGCGTCCCAGGTCGTGACGATGCGCTCGGCAGGGATGCCGAGGGTGGTCGCGCGTTCGGCCCCGTAGGCCTTCATCTCGAGCTGGCCGGGGGCGTGGGCGTCGGAGTCGATGGCGAAGAGGCAACCGATCTCCAGGGCCAGCTCGATCAGCTCGTCGGGCGGGTCCCTGCGCTCGGGTCGGCTGTTGATCTCGACCGCGGTGTCGTGCTCGGCGCAGGCCTCGAAGACGGCCCGCGCGTCGAACTCGGACTGCGGCCGGGTGCCGCGCGACCCGGTCACGAGCCGGCCGGTGCAGTGGCCGAGGACGTTGACGCGCGGGTTCGACACGGCTGCGACCATCCGCCTCGTCATGGGGTGCTTGTTCATCTTGAGCTTGGAGTGCACGGACGCGGTGACGACGTCGAGCTTGCCGAGCATCGCCTCGGTCTGGTCGAGCGAGCCGTCGTCGAGGATGTCGACCTCGATGCCCTTGAGCAGCCGGAACCCGTGGCCCAACGAGGCGTTGACCGCGTCGACGAGACGCAGCTGCTTGGTGAGTCGCTCAGCGGTCAGGCCGTTCGCGACGCGCAGCTGGGGGGAGTGGTCGGTCAGCGCCAGCCACTCGTGCCCCAGCTCGACGGCGGTGAGCACCATCTCCTCGATGGGGCTGCCGCCGTCGGACCAGTTCGAGTGGGAGTGGCAGTCGCCCTTGACCTGCGCAAGCAGCTCGGTGCCGCCCGATGCGAGCGGTTTTGCCTTGTCCTGCAACGTCTTCAGGTATGCCGGGAGCTCGCCGTCGAGTGCCTCGCTCACCACCCCGGCCGTGGACTTCCCGATGCCCGGGAGGTCCTGGAGGGTGCCGGCCTCGTGCCGTGAGCGCAGCTCCTCCCCAGGGGTCTCGCGCACCGTGACGACGGCCTTGCGAAACGCCTCGACCCGGTAGCTGCCGGCCCGCTCGCGCTCGAGCAGGAACGCGATGCGGCGCAGCGCCTCGTCAGGCTCGACGGGCGCGGTGAGGGGAGCGACGGAGGCGACCACGCGGCATACCCCGCCGTCTCACCAGGAGGTGTGCAGCGGACGGCCCTCGGCGAACCCGGCCGTGCTCTGCAACCCGACGATCGCGCGCTCGGCGTACTCGTCGATCGTGCGCGCACCGGCATACGTGAAGCTCGAGCGCACCCCGGCGATGATCTGGTCGATGACGTCCTCGACGCTCGGCCGGGCCGGGTCGATGAACATCCGCGCCGAGGAGATGCCCTCCTCGAAGAGAGCCTTGCGGGCGCGCTCGTACGCCGTGTCAGTGGCCGTGCGGTTGCGGACGGC
Source organism: Knoellia koreensis (assembly GCF_013041615.1). Lineage (GTDB taxonomy): Bacteria > Actinomycetota > Actinomycetes > Actinomycetales > Dermatophilaceae > Pedococcus > Pedococcus koreensis. Next base: position 18,467 of record NZ_JABEPQ010000005.1, on the reverse strand, counting down.
GCGGCTGGACGCCATGCCGAAGGATTCCTTGTAACGGCGGCCCTTTTCGTCGGTGAACAGGTCGCCGGGCGACTCGAGCGTGCCGGCGAACCACGAACCGATCATGACGTTGGAGGCACCGGCGGCGAGGGCCAGGGCCACGTCCCGCGGGTGGCGGACGCCGCCGTCGGCCCAGACATGTTTGTCGTGCTGGCGGGCCTCGGTGGCGCACTCGAGCACGGCGGAGAACTGCGGCCGGCCGACGGCCGTCATCATGCGCGTGGTGCACATGGCGCCCGGCCCGACGCCGACCTTGACGATGTCGGCACCCGCTTCGATGAGGTCGCGCGTGCCGGCAGCGGAGACGACGTTGCCGGCGGCGATGGGCACCTGCGGGTCGAGCGCGCGGACGGCGCGCAACGCGTCGAGCATCTTCTCCTGGTGGCCGTGCGCCGTGTCCATGACAAGCAGGTCGACCCCGGCGTCGAGCAGCGCACTGGCCTTGCCGGCGACGTCGCCGTTGATGCCGACGGCGGCGGCGATCCGCAGGCGTCCCTGGGCGTCGGTGTTGGGGGTGTAGAGCCGCGTGCGCAGGGCGCCGGCGCGGGTGAGGATGCCGACGAGGTTGCCGGCGTCGTCGACGACGGGCGCGACGTGGTGGTGGGCCGTGGCGAGCTGGTCGAAAGCCTTCTCGGGGTCGGTGCCGTCGGTGATGAGCACCGGCTCGCGGGTCATGACCTCCTGGACCTGGGTGAACCGGTCGACGCCGGTGAGGTCGGCCTCGGTGACGACGCCGATCGGGCGCTTGCCCGACTCGTCGACGACGACCGCGGCGCCGTGGGCGCGCTTGGGCAGCAGCGTGAGCGCGGAACCCGCGGTCTCATTGGGGGACAACGTGATTGGCGTGTCATGCACCAGGTGGCGCTGCTTGACCCACTGGGTGACCTCGGTGACCACGTCGACCGGGATGTCCTGCGGGATGACGGTGATGGCGCCCCGGCGGGCCACCGTCTCGGCCATCCGGCGCCCGGCGATCGCGGTCATGTTGGCGACGACGAGCGGGATGGTCGTGCCGCTGCCATCGGACGTCGAGAGGTCGACGTCGAGCCGGCTCGAGACGTCCGAGCGGCTCGGGACCATGAAGACGTCGTCGTACGTCAGGTCGAACTGGGGCTGGAGACCGTTGAGGAACTGCACGGGCTCCAGTGTAGGTTGCGGCGCTCAGCCCCGGTCGCGGCGAGCGTAGGCGCGCTCGGCGAGCGTGTAGGCGATGGCGCCGCCGACGACGGCGACGATGAACGCGATCCACACCGACACGTCCGGGAACAGCGCCTCGAAGGCGAACCGGAGCAGCAGCGTGGCGCACACGCCCACGACGAGCGGGATGAACGTGGCGGCTCCGGAGCGGCGCGGACGCTCTGGGTTGGTCGACATTTCCCCATCCTCGCGCACCTGCTCTGCAAAACCCTCGTTGCGCGGCAAATGTCGGCCTACCAACCCGACGTAAGCCGCGCCACGAGGGTTATGGCTACGCGCGGGGGATGGCGTAACGCACGATCTCGTCGTCGGTGCGCACCACGACCGCGTCGCGGGTGACGAGAAGTGGCTGGAGTCGGCCGGCGCCGGCGACCTGTCCGAGCTCCTTGCCGGAGGCGAGCTCGACGCCGAGGACGGTCGTCGGGCGCCCCCACCGCAGCGGGTTGAGAGGAGTCGTATGCCGCGTGCTCGTCGCCCGCACGTCGCTCGCCACCGGGTCGGCCGGGCACTGGTCCAGGACCTGCGTGCTCGCTGGGTCGGCGTCGGTGAAGCGCGAGAGGACGCACTTGCCGCCCTGCTCGACGGTGATGAGGACGGTGCCGTCCGGTGCCGTCGCTGCCACCTTCCCGGGCTGGAGGGTCTGGCGCCCGGTGACGGGATCGGTGACGAGCACGCCTCCACCGGGCACGGGGCTCGCCAGCACCGCGGGGAGTTGTCCCGACCTCGGTGCCTCGACGGGGGCCGACGCCTGGATTCGCCAAGCCTCCTTGCCCTTGGAGTCCAAGCCGATCGCTGTGCACGTGGTGGGGTTGCCGCTGCCCGGGCAGACGCCGAGGACGGTGGATCCGGACCGGGAGGCGAGAGGGGTGACCCGGGACCCGATCGGTGCCTCCCACGACCAGCGGGAGGTCGCGTCGAGCGTTGCCGCGTCGACTCGTGCTTCGCGCACGATCACCAGGATTCCGTTGCCCGCGTAGGGAGTTCCACCGCTGGCGGACCCGAGCGTGATGCGCTTGCCGGTGACGAGGTCCAGCGCAGTGTGGTCCCCACTGAGGAGGGTGACGCCGACGACCCTGCCGTCGAGCTTGTCCGTGGCCCACTGCGCCTCGAGGCCCACGGTGCGGGGAGTCGTGGCATACGCTGCGGCACCCCACAGGAGAACCAGGGCAGCCGCCGCAACGCCGACGACAACCCGGCGCGAGAAGCGCCTCACGACCCCGAAGTTTGCCCAGAAGGCTTGGTGCGCGGACGAATTCGCACACCCGGCAAGGCGGGCGCGGGCAGGTGCTGGACGTCCCCGGCATACCCCTCGACCTCGCCGAAGCGCTCGGAGTGCGCCATCCACTCCTCGCGCGCGGTCGCGATGTCCTCGTGGCTGCGGCCCACGAAGTTCCACCACATGACGATGTCCTCCTCGAACGGCTCACCACCGAGGACGAGGACCCGTCCGGGTCGGTCACCCGCTCTCAGGGTGAGCGTGGGGACGCCCACCGGGAGGTAGGCCATGGCGCCGGGGCCGACCGCGTGGCCGTTCACCGTCACGCCGTCGCTGTCGACGAGGATGCCGTGCTCGTATGCCGGGTCGAGCTCGAGCGTGGTCGTGGCGCCGGCGTCGACGGTCACCTCGGCGCCGAGCAGCGGGGTGAACGTCTCGACGGGGGAGGTGTCGCCGGCGAGCGAGCCGAGGAACACCGAGACGGTGGCGCCATCCACCCGCAATGGCGTGGGCGCGTGGTGCTGAAACGCCTTGGGGGCGTTGCGGTTTGCCTCAGGAAGGGCAACCCAGAGCTGCGCTCCGTGCAGGGTGGTGGTGTCGGGGGTAGAGACCTCCGAGTGCGCGATGCCGTAGCCGCCGGTCATGAGGTTCACCTCGCCGGGGCGGACCAGCTCGTGGGTGCCAAGGGTGTCGCGGTGCTCGATCTCGCCGGTGAACAGCCAGCTCACCGTCTGCAGGCCGATGTGCGGGTGCGGAGGGACGTCCATGCCGCCGGAGCTGCTGACGTCGTCGGGTCCGTAGTGGTCGGCGAAGCACCAGGCGCCGATGAGGGAGCGCTGCTTCTGGGGGAGGGTGCGGCGCACCGTCATCGCGCGCGGCCCACCCAGCGGCACGTCGCGCGGTTCGAGCACCTCGAGGCCCTCGCAGGGCGGCTCGTGGCCGGGCAGCATCGTCTCCTGCGGGTCGACCTCGACGTTGCTCACCCGCCCAGTCTCGCACCCGGGCCCCGCCCTTCGGGCCACTGAGTGCTGAAGGCGCGCGCCGGATCGGACCGCCGCGGCCTCATACGCCCATGTAACCCGTGCACTTTCGCCGTCTCTGGACGTGAGCCGGAGATGGTCGAGCTCGCACCGCTGGCCCAAGGCGTGCGATCGCTCTGCGTGTCACGGACCCAGGTGGTGAACGTGTCGATGGCGTCGAGGACTGCGTGCAGGCGCACGGAGTTGAACAGGTCGAATCCGTGTTGGGTCCCTGGGAGCTCGGCATACACCACCGGGGCGTTGCCGGTCGTTCGCGCGGTTTGGGCAAACGACCGGGCCTCAGCGGGAAGGACGAGGGTGTCGATTGCGCCGTGGATGAGCAGCATGGGTGGCGCCGCTGCGGAGACGGCGGCCGCGGCGGATGAGGTGCGCCCGCTCCCACCTGCGGGGCCGTAGTACCCGTACAACCCGATCATGGCGTCCACAGAGGTGTCGGCGGACTCGAATCCCCTTTGGTACTCAGGGTCGCTGGCGGTCAATGCTGCCGTGGCTGCGAGGTGAGCGCCGGCTGAGCTGCCGACGATCACGACGGTCGTGGTGTCGATGCTGAGGTCGGCGGCACGGGCGCGCAGCCAAGCGATGGCTTTCTTCACGTCGGCTAGCTGGCCGTCGTAGTTCGTGCGGGGCCGGTAGCTGATGCTGGCGCAGGTCCAGCCCCTACGGGCGAGGTGGTAGAGCAGGGGCCTGCCGCCCAGCCGTTTGCTGCCGAAGCGGAAGGCGCCGCCGTGGATGTAGACGATCAGGGGTGTAGGTGCCTGTGGGGCTCGACGGTCCTGGTAGAGGTCGAGCAGGTTTCCGCGCCCGCCCGGTCCGTAGCGCAGGTTGCGGAGCCGGCGGACGCCGGGGCGGTACGAAACGAAGGGCAAGACCAGCACGCGAAGCCACTGCACCGGGGTGTGCGCCTGCTTCGCGTCGGGTAGGGCCAGTTCGTGCTGGAGCGCCAGGGCCAAGGTTGGCCGGGCAGTGCGCGCCCGCAGACCCAGCACGGCGAGCCCCACGGTCGCGGCTGCTGTGAGCACCGCCGCGGTCAGCCACAGTGGGCCCCACCTCGTCGCACTGGTCAGCACCGGGAGGCCGACGGACAGCAGCCACACCAACCCCCACAGCGGCTGCTCGTTGACCAGGAAGGTCAGGCCGTAGCTGAGGCGCCACGGCGCCGATCGGCGCGGCCGCGGTGGTCGCCAGGCGAGGAGCACGCAGAGCGTGACGAACCCGGTCTGGACCAGGCGGCCGGTCACGGGATGTCCACCATGGGCCCGGCGGCAGGAGGGGTGTGTGCACTGCCCAGACCCGGCCCCATGAGGGGGCCACGTCCCGCGGCATACGGGGACAGGTGAAGCCCACTGAGGTTGAGGCGGATCGCCAGCAAGAGGTTGCTGGCAGTGATGTACAGGACGTTGCGCTTCGGACCGCCGAAGGTGAGGTTCGAGCAGATCTCGGGCAGCAGGAGCTTCCCGAGCAGGGTCCCGTCGGGGTCGAACACGTGGATCCCGTCGTGGGCGGCGACCCACAGACGTCCCAGCTCGTCGACCCGCACACCGTCGAAGGACCCGGCGTCGCAGGTGGCGAGATCCCTTGGATTGCTGAGGTTTCCAGCTCGGTCGACCTCGAAGGAGCGCAACAGCTTGCGGGTGGTGTCTACGACGTAGAGGGTGCGTTCGTCGGCGGAGAAGGCCAGCCCGTTGGGCTTGGTGAAGTCGTCTGCGACCCGCACCACGACGCCGTCGTGATCGATGCGGTAGACGTGGCAGCCGTCGGTCTCGGACCTCCCACGGTGGCCCTCGTAGTCGCTGTCGATTCCGTAGCTGGGGTCGGTGAACCACACCGTGCCATCGGAGCGTTCGACCACGTCGTTGGGGCTGTTGAGGCGGTGCCCTTCCCATGCCTCGGCGAGGGTGGTCAGGGTTCCGTCGTGCTCGAGCCGGGTTACGGCACGGGTGCCCTGTTCGCAGGTGATGACGCGGCCCGAGCGGTCCATGGTGCGACCGTTGGCGTGGCCGGCGGGCGCCCGCCAAACACCGACGGTGCCCGTGGTCTCGTCCCACCGGATGACCTGGTCGTTGGGGATGTCGCTGGCGAGGACGCTGCGCCAGGCGCCGGACCACAAAGGCCCCTCCAGCCAGCTGCCGCCGTCGAACAGCACCCGCACGTGCTCGTCCCCGTTCACGGGTGCGAAGCGATTGTCGTGACGTTCCCAGCGCGCCCGGATCCGCGGGACGAGGGGCTGGGGGTAGGGGGAGCGGGTCACAGTGCGTGAACCTGCCGTGCTGCCGACCGCGCGCCGGCCAGGCCCAGTGAGGCAAGCGAGTGTGACAGCTCGGCGTCGCTGCGGCCCGCGGCGGCGACGTAGCCGTCCGGGCGGACCAGCACCCATCGGGACACCTGGCCAGTCACGCGTTCGATCTCGGGCCCGCCGCCCGGTGGCGTCAGGAAGTCGGCGGCGGTGACCTCCGGCAGGACCAGGACGAAGCGTCCGCCGCGCAGTGCCACGGCGAGCTCGTGGCCGTCGATGCCGGGTATGGACTCCGCCCGCAGGCCCGCGTCCCGTGAGGCGCCCACTGGCGGGTGGTACCGCAGCCCCAGGCCGCTGACCACCCCGAGCGCCTTGTCCCGCACGGGAGGCAGGGCGAGCACCCCGCGCAGCGCGAGCCCGCGCAGGGCCCGTGACAGTGCGGAGCCGGCCGCGCCCCCGCGCACGAGGCCGCCGCTGACCTTGAGCGCGAGCTCGCCGACCGGGTGACGTTCGGCCTCGTAGCTGTCCAGCAGGTCCTCGTGCGCCCAGCCGTTCGCGACCGCGGCCAGCTTCCAGCCCAGGTTGGCGGCGTCCTGCAGGCCCGTGTTCATGCCCATGCCGCCGGCGGGCGAGTGGACGTGGGCGGCGTCACCGGCGAGCAGGACCCTGCCACGCCGGTATGCCGTGGCCTGACGTTCCTCGGAGTGGAACCTGGAGAGCCACCGGGGGTCGTGCATCCCGAAGTCTGTGCCGAAGACCGCCCTGGCGGTGCGCCTGACCTCCTCGAGCTCGACCGGGGCGGTGTCGGGCAGGTCGACCGACTGGTCGCGCGTGATGACGCGGTACCAGCCGTCGCCGAACGGGACGACGAAGCAGAAGCCGTGGCGGTTGCCGTTGGTGGTCAGGACGTCCGCGGGGGGCTCGGTCATGCGCACGTCGGCCAGGACGAGCGACTGAACGATCGACTCGCCGGGGAAGTCGATGCCGACGGCCCGGCGAACCGTGCTGTGGTGACCGTCCGCCCCCACCACCCATCGGGCCGAGATGGTGTCCTCGCTGCCGAGGCCTTCACGGATCCTGACGGTGACCCCGTCGGAGGCGGTGACGTCGGACGTCGGTCCGTGGTGGGTCAGGCCCACGACGTCGACGGGACGTCGGATGGTCACGCCGAGGTCGGCGGCTCGGCGCGCGAGCACGTTCCCGACGTTGTACTGCGGCGTGATGAGCACGTAGTTGTAGCGCGAAGGAAGGACCGACAGGTCGGCGTCGATCGACCCGAGCAGCCGGAATTTGGACAGCGGGGTTCCGGTGGCGATGACCGCATCGGCACAGCCGCGGGCGTCGAGCATCTCCAGCGTGCGGGCGTGCACCGCGAAGGCTCGGGTCAGTGGTGACTCGCCGGGGTGGCGGTCGACGACGGTGACGTCGACGCCGGCCCGGGCCAGGTCGCCGGCGAGCAACAGCCCGGTGGGGCCGGCTCCGACGATGAGAATTTCGGTGTCCATGGGATCTCCTGGGGCGTGTACTACATCTGTAGTTCCACTACACTACAGATGTAGTAGGAGTGTGATCAAGGGAGCCGATGATGACCGCCACCGTGGACCGCAGCACCGCCATCGCCGACGCGGCAGTCGCGGTCATCAGCAGGGACGGGGTGCGGGGCCTCACCCACCGCGCGGTCGATCGAGAGCTCGGACTTCCCCTCGGGACGACCTCGAACCACGCCCGGACCCGGCGCGACCTCGTGGCCCTCGTGGTCGACCGCCTGGCCCAGCTGTCCGTGGTCGACGTAGACCGGCCCTCGGGCCGCCGGCGTCGCCCGACATCCGTCAAGGGCGCAGTCGACCTGCTCACCGAGCTCTTCGACGCGGTCGTGGCCCGGGGCCCGGAAACCCGGGCCAGGTTTGCCCTCACCCTCGAGCTTGCTGCCGACCCGGAGCTGCACGAGCTGCTCACCATCGCCTCCCCAGCGCGCGCGCATCTCTACGAGCAGGGACGGGAGCTGCTGGAGACGCTCGGGGTCCCCGATGCGCAGGCTCGGGCAGCCGACCTGGTGGGCCTGCTCAACGGTCTGGCCTTCGACGCGGTGTCGGGTGCCGAGCGGCGCGGTCCCGCGCCCGACGTTCGCGCAGTCCTGACCGCGTGGTTGGCCGGCGTCCGGGGGATCCGGCCAGCGCGCCGATGATGCGGCGGCGCCATCGCAACCATGGGGCCGAACACTGTCAGGAATCAGCCGAGGCTCAGCGTCAAGCATCAGGCGGAGTCATACAGCGAGACGGTGGGCCCCGTGGGACTCGAACCCACAACCTACGGATTAAAAGGTCTCAGGACCCAGTCTCAGGCGGACTCGTGCGGTCGCTAGTTGTGCTCAAGTACGCCCAGCGTACGTCGTTGCCTGCTCGGGTAGAAGCCCCAGCAACTGCACCACATCTGCACCGCTCCCTTCATCGTCAGGGGGTCGGTTGTGGGCTCTTGCGGTCGATGGGGGTCGACAGCCATCCAGCCGCAGCGGATTGACCGGGCCCCCTCAGGGTCCGAGCGCTCCGATCGGCAGGACGCTGACGCCGTCATCTCTCCGATACGCGAAGCCCGTGGTCGTGATGACGCCCATGGCGGCGGGTTTGCCGACTTTGGCCTGGTCGACCTTCTGGGAGAAGGACAGGAGTGTCGCTGCGGCCTTGTCGGCGTCGTCGGGGTTCATCTTGACCTCGAATGCCGCCCAGCGCCCGTCGGGCATCGTGACGATGATGTCCACCTCGTTCTGGTTCTGGTCTCGCCAGTGGTGCACTGCTCCGCCACTTCGTTGGGCGTAGACGCGCATGTCGCGGACCACGAGGTTCTCGAAGAGGTAGCCGGTCGCGTTCAGGTCGGCCATGAGTTGCTTTGGCCCCTGCCCGAGGGCCGCTACCGCCAGGGACGGATCGATGAAGTAGCGGGTTGGCGAGGACTGCAGGGGGGTGGCCGAGCGCATGTGCGGGGCCCACGCTGGGGAGTTCTCGACCAGGCGCAATCGGTGCAGGGAGTCGAGGTATCCGTCAACGGTGGATCTGGCCACGGGGCCATCCGCGCCGCCGACATCCTTGGCCAGCGCGGTGACCCTGGCCGAGGTGGCGACGTTTCGAGCCAGCGATGCGAGCAGGCGGCGGATGTTCTCCGGGTCGCGGCGACGCGTGCCGAGCTCCTGGATGTCCACGAGGACGATCTGGTTGAGGTAGTCCCGCAGCCAGCGGCCGGCGTCGGTTGGTGTGGCGTCTAACAGGGCCGGCCAGCCACCAACGCAGACGCGGTCGATGATGCCGGGTACCGAGAGGCCGGCATCTCGACCACGTACGCGGTCCCCGTCCATCAGTGCCGCCAACGAAGCCGCCCCTGACGAGTGCCCGGACTCCAGGAGGGACATCGGCCGCATCTGGATGACGCCGATCCGACCCGCGCCCGAGTGCCGGTTGATGTCGTCACGCGGGGTGGCCGACCCCGCCATGATGAACAGCCCCTTCTCGGGTGAGCGATCATCGACGGCCCGGCGCACGTGATCCCACAGACTGGGGGCGACCTGCCACTCATCCAGCAACACCGGGGCTGGACTGTCCAAGAGCACGTCCGGAGCGTAGGCAGCCGCGCTACGCGCGGCTGCGTCGACGTCAAGCCGGTAGATCGTCGCGGCCGCCTGCGTAGCGGTCTCGGTCTTGCCGCAAGCCTTGGGCCCTTCGATCAGGACAGCGCCAATGGCGCTGAGCCGCTCCCGCAGCTCGAGATCAACGACTCTCGCGCGGTACCCCGCCCCTTCCACCATCACCGGCACCCTTCACGCACTCGCCACCTTCTTCGCTTTGCATTAACCATAGGCGACGTATTGCAAAATCCATAACCTTGACTTTGCGAAAACCTCGGGCGACAGCGCTGGCGCGCTCCGTCGAGCGTTGCCATCGTGCTCGGGCTGCTCCTGATGCGTGCACAAAGGGACTCGACCAGGTCCGCTCGGCCCTGCCCAGGATCGGCCCGACGGACGACATCAACGGGATGCTCGCCGCAGCCACTGCCCTCGTGAACGCCTCCGTCCGCGCACGACGATGAGAACCGGTGGCCCCACCCGCCGCGTACTGGCGCAGCGAGAAGCATCGTCCGTTCGGCTGAGTCCGTCGCGCCTTGGTTATGGGTTTGGTAAAGGGAGAGGGGCAGGGCATGCGGTCCATGTAGTTTGCGCTCGGTTCGCTCCGAAGAGGGAGCGTTGTCTGGGGGAGTTCGTCGATGGCCGCGTCCGCACATTCGGGTCCGTTCAATCTGTTTCAGTCGATCCCTGGGCGCCGAGCCCGCGGGGTGGGGTTCGCTGTCGCGGCCGCTCTAGCGGTGACTCTTGGCGCTGTCGCTGATGCCCCGGCGGCGAACGCGAGCCCCCCGGCGGCGAAGACTCCCGTGTCGGCCGAGCCTTTGGTGGCGCAGGATGTGCGGTCGGCGCAGCTGACCGCTCGGGTGCGCAAGCAGAAGGTTGAGGTTCTTTCGGAGCGAACGGAGGACTCGACGACGTTCGTCAACCCGGATGGGTCGTTCACGACGGAGTCGTTCGGGGCGCCCGTTCGGGTGCGGGACAAGGACGGCAAGGATGGCTGGTCCGATGTCGATTTGGAGCTGACGAAGCGCACTGATGGGTCGGTTGGGCCGCGGGTGCACCCGCAGAACCTGGTCATGGCCGGCGAGACCGGAGAGACGGGCGGGCTGCTGGCCTCGATCGCTGACGGCAAGGGCCGTCAGGTGCAGTTGGACTGGAAGGCCGCCCTGCCCGAGCCGACGTTGTCGGGCACCAAGGCCACGTATGCCGGGATCGCGCCCGGCGTCGACCTCGTCCAGGAAGCCACGCGTACCGGGGTGGAGCAGTTCCTGTTGCTGAAGGACAAGGCAGCCGTGGACGCTGCGGTCGCCGCTGCCAAGGATGGCCGGTACGAGGTCCGCATCCCGATCACGACCAAGGGCTTGACCGCGAAGACGCGCACCGATGGCGGTCTCGACTTCGTCGACGCCAAGGGCACCCCGGTTCAGACGATCGCGGCGCCGCGGATGTGGGACGCCGCGACGATCCCCAACGCTGACGTGCCCGCGAACGAGCACCCGGTCGGTATGCGGTTCGAGCCCACGGCCGGTAAGGGCAAGGGCGAGCTGGTCCTGAGTGCTGACGCCGCCTGGTTGGCCGACCCTGCCCGCCAGCTCCCCATCACCCTGGACCCGACGACGACCCTGGCGGCATCGCACGACACCTGGGTGCAGGAGGGGTACACCACCGCCCAGGCCGGGTCTACCGAGCTACGGCTGGGCACGTTCGACGGGTCCACCGTCGCGCGCACGTTCATGAAGTGGAACTCCTCGTCGTTCTCCAAGACCGACGTGACGTCGGCGACGCTCTCATTGTGGGAGTTCCACTCCTGGTCCTGCACCGCTCGCCAAGTCGACCTCCGCGCCGCCTACATCTCCGACACCAGCACGGTGTGGTCGAACCAACCGGCCGCAACATCGCTGTGGTACCAACCCAACTTCGCCAAGGGCTTCTCCTCCTCGTGCGCGGACGGCTGGGTCAACATCGCCATCACCGGACTGGCGCAGGCCTGGGCCGACAACGGCGCCACCTACCAAGGCATCCGCCTATCGGCGACGAACGAGGCCGACGTGTACGGGTGGAAGAAGTTCAACTCGGCCAACGCGTCGACGAACGTGCCGAAGCTGTCGGTGACCTACAACCGGTACCCGAACACTCCGGGCACCCCGACCCACACGCCCGGCACGTCCTCGACCACCACGACAGCGGGCTGGTCCACCTCGGCCACCCCAACCCTCAAGTCCGTGGTGTCCGACCCTGACGGTGGGTCGGTCAAGGGCCTGTTCAGCGTCTACCTCAACGGCACTGGCACTCCCGTGATCGACAAGGCTGCCGGGTCGACCGTCACCTCCGGCGGCACATCCCAATACACCGTCCCAGCGGGCAAGCTCGTCAACGGCAACCGGTACGTCGTGCGCGCGTACTCCAACGACGGATCGCTGACGAGCAAGGCCTGGTCGACGAACTACGACAACTTCGTCGTCGACACCAGCGCCCCAGCCACCCCGACCGTGGCGTCGAGCACCTCCCCGGAGAACGGCTGGTCCGACGCCCTCGACTCCGGCGGCAAGCTCGCGTTCACCGCCACCGGCACCTCAGCCGACATGAACCGGGTCCAGTACTCCCTGGATGCCGCGACCTACACCACGACCATCAACGCCAGTCCCAGCACTCCCGCCGCGATCAGCCTGGCCAAACCGGCCACCGGTAAGCACACCCTGTACGTGCGTTCCCTGGACAAGGCGGGCAACCCCTCGACCGGGAAGGCGTACGTCTTCTACTACGGCACCGGGGTCGCCCTCGCGCAGCCGGTCGAGAACCACGTCACCGCCAGGCGCATCCCGCTGCAGCTGCAGATCGACGCCGCCCAGGTGACCGCGCTCGGGACACACAAGTACCAGTACCGACGCGGCACGGCCGACACCTGGCACGACGTCCCCCTCGCCGATGTCACCAACACCGCAGGAACCACCCTGACCGCGTGGCCGGCCACAGCCGCCTCGACGGACGTGTCCTACTGGGACGCCGCCAAGACCCTCGCCGGGGGAGGGGTGATCGACGTGCGCGCGTTCTTCACCGGCAACAGCGCGACCACGGACCCGAACACCGTCACCGTCGACGTCAACGGCGGGCAGGGCGGTGACGCCACCACCGGCCCCGGCAGCGTCAACCTGCTCACCGGCGAGTACTCCCTGAGCGACACCGACGCCACGTTGTTCGGCGCCTCGGTCGGACGCACCTACGGGTCCAGGTCACTGACCGCAGGCACGGACAACGGTCAGTCCGGCGCGTTCGGACCGCAGTGGGCGATGTCCGGTGTGTCGGAGTACACCGACGCCAACTGGAAGGCGGTCGTAAAGACCTCCACCCTGTCGGTGGATGTGCAGGACGCCGACGACGAGGTCGTCTCCTTCACCGCCAAGTCCTCGGCCGCAGGCAACTCCGCGTGGACACCCGAACCCGGTGCCGAGGACCTGACCTTGAGCGGGTCCCTGACCTCCGGGTCGTTCACGCTCAAGGACACCGACGGAAACCTGACCACCTTCACCAAGCCCGCGACCACGCCGGCACCCCCCGCCGACACGTGGCCCGTCGCCTCGACCACACCCACGGGCGCTGGCGCAACCGCCAGGTACGGGTACGACACCGACCCCACCGGGAAGCTGCGGTTGACCCGGATCGCGGCACCCAACGCCGCCCTGAGCGATACCGCGCTGCAGGCATGCGCCGACAAGGGAACCGACCTGACGGCCGCCGCCTCTCGCGGTTGCCGCACCCTCGAACTCGTCTGGGGAGTTCCCGCCGCGGGTGGTTTCACCGGCCAGCGGGTCACGGCCATCAAGGCGTACACGTGGGACCCGGCCGCAGCCTCCGGTGCCGGGGCCATGACCGCGACGACCGAGGCCACGTTCGGGTACGACAGCGCAGGGCGCCTGGTCACGGCCACCGACCCCAAGCCCGCGCTCACCACCGGCGGGCAGGCGCTGACGACCACCTACACGTACGACGCGACCACGAACCTGCTCACCAGCCTGGCCCCGCCCGGGGAGCAGAAGTGGACCTTCACCTACGCCACCGGCAGCACCGTCGCCGGCCCCACCTGGGACCGCACCCTGCCGACCTCGACGGGTCGCCTGGTGACCGTGTCCCGGCCGACCCTGACCCCCGGCACAACCTCGACGACCAACGGCACCGCAACCACCGCGGTCGTGTACGGCGTGCCCGTGACCACCGCGGCCCGAGGCCCTGCCAATCTCAACCAGGCAGCCACCGACACCTGGAACCAGGGCGTGGCACCGGTCGAGGGCGCCGCCGTCTTTGACGCCGACGCGCCCGTCCAACCCGCAGGGGACTACTGGGCCGGTGACGACACCACCACCAGGTCCTGGTCCAAGGCCACCGTCACGTACCTGGACGTCAACGGGCGTGAGGTGAACACCCTGTCCCGTGACGGGCTGATCGACGCCACCGAGTACGACCGCGACGGCAACCCCGTCTTCCAGATCGACGGCGGAAACCGGGCACTCGCCCTGGGCCAGGGCTCCGACGCGGCCGCAACCTTGGCCGAACTCGGCCTCGACGGGGACAGTACAGACAAGCGTGCGCTCGAGCTCGGCACGGTTACCGTGTATGAGAAGGGCGCGAGTGGCGTCTCGCGAGTGAAGTACTCGCAGGGCCCGGTGCGGACCGTGGTCACCGCCGCTGGGGCGCAGGACCAGCAGCGGCCCACCACTCGCACGAGCTACGACACTGGCCGCCCAGTGGACGCTGCCACTTCCGATCTGGCCACCTCCACCGTGACCGGTGGGCTGGCGCGCGGGGCCGACCCGGCAACGGCAGCCCTGGACAACGCCCGCACGACCACGACCACGTACGACTGGGCGCTCGGCCTTCCCCTGGATGTCACGACCGACCCGTCCGCCGCCGCGGGTGACGAGATCACCGTCCGCACCCGATACGACGTCAAGGGCCGTGTCATCAAGCAACAGCAACCCTCCGACGCGGCAGGGACGGGGGCCGGGACCAGGGTGACCGCGTACTGGGACGACAACAGCGGCTCCTGCACCGGCCGCCCCGAATGGGGCGACCTGGTTTGCCGAACCTCGTATGCCGGGGTGATCACCGGGTCGACGAGCAACACGGCTCTGCCCGTCGTCACGACCAGCTACAACAGGGTCGGTGCGCCGGCCGTGGTCGCCGAGTCCGCGAACGGCGCCACGCGCACCACCACGACGGTGTTCGACGCCGCAGACCGCGCCACCTCCGTGACCATGACCAGCACCGGCCTGGGCTCCAACCCGGTGGCCCAGACCATGGCCTACGACCCGGCCACCGGGGCCCTGACCTCGACCAGCGGTAGCGGCAAGACCATGTCGACCGTCACCGACACGTTGGGTCGCACCCTGACCTACACCGACGCCTCAGGTTTGCGGGCCACCACCTCCTACGACGCCCTCGGCCGGGCAACGCAGGTCGCCGAGTCCGACACCACGGGCGCGCTGTCGCGGGTGCTGAAGACCACGACCGCGTTCGACGCGACGACGGGCCGGCAGACGTCCCAGACCGACGACCAGGGCGGCACCATCACCCTCGGCTACGACACCGCAGGCAACGTGACCTCCCAGACCTGGGGCGCCGCCGCAGCCGGCGGGCTGAAGGCCACGTCCCGGTACGACACCTCCGGCGCCGAGATCGAGCGCGTCTGGACCATGACCGGACAAACCGACCCCGTGCTGTCCGAGCAAGCCCTGGAGAACATCCATGGCCAGCAGGTCGACCACACCCTCATGCCCGGCGGTCACCGCGACTACCGGTACGACGGCACCGGCAGGCTCACCTCGACCGTCGACCTGGACGCCGGCCAGTGCACCGTGCGCGCGTACCGGTTCGACGCCAACTCCAACCGCACCGGCTACAGCAGCACCGCCGCTGCGGCCACCGCGGACGGGGCTGGTGACCTCACCGTCTGCCCGTCGCCCGTCACGCCCGCCGCCACGGCGACCTTCGACACCGGCGACCGCATCACCACCGCTGGCCACGTGTACGACGCGTTCGGGCGCACCACGAGGCTTCCTCTCGCCTCCGGTCAGGTCGCGCGGATCTCCTACAACGCCAATGACCTCGTCGCCTCCCAGACCCTGTACGCCAGCGCGGCCGACGCCGACGCCAACAGCGGGGCCGGGCAGAACCCGATCCAGTCCTCCAGCTACACCCTGGACCTGACCGGGGAGCGCGTCGCCACCCGCACCGCCCAGGACGTCGACCCCGACACCGGCATCGTCACACCGCGCACCCGCACCCTGCGATACGCCAGCAGCGGTGACTCCCCGGACTGGACCGACGAGGGCGACGGCACCATCACCCGCAACATCACCGGCGCCAACGGCGACCTGGTCGCCCTCGCGACCATCGACAAGACCGGCGCAGCCGCCGACGCCCTGGCATGGCAGCTGTCCGACATCCACGGCGACGTCGCCGCCACCCTGCCCGCAGCGGACACCGCGCCGCTGCAGATCAGCCGACCCGATGAGTACGGCGCCGGCAGCGACGACGCCCCCCGCTACGGATGGCTCGGCGCCAAACAACGCGCCGGCGACACCCCCGGCGGGCTGATCCTCATGGGCGTTCGGCTCTACAACCCCGAATCTGGACGATTCCTGTCGGTCGACCCGGTCTACGGCGGCAACCCCAACACCTACAGCTATCCCGCTGACCCCGTAAACTCCTTCGACCTCGACGGTCGATTTGGGTGGGGCAAGTGGTTGGATCGAGCCGCAACGGGACTCGCGATCGCTGGAATGTTCGGGTGCGCTGCCTGTGCAGCTGTGAGCGCTGGCATCTCTCTGGGCCGAGGGATCTATAAGGTGCGCCATGGAGATCGGTCTGGCTGGATTGACATCGCAGGGGCCGGCGCGTTCGGCGCGGCAAAGGGTCTTAGATACGCTGGCCGCATCTGGAAGGCACGACGCATCGCCCAGTACCCCAAGGGGGTTCGCGGAGGCCGAGCCAGCTATAACAAGCGCATGCGTCAGCGGACAGCGCGGCAGCATCGTCGCTACGAACGGCGCTATGTCCACCGCGCTGACCGCATCGACTTTTGGTACGGGGCGGCCTCGACTGCCTACTCCATCGGAAGTGAGTACAGGTCTTGGCGGTCGCGGCGAAATCGCTAGAACGGAGATGAGCGTGCCATGCGTCCGGATACACTGGTCCTCAGAGTGCTCGATGCGGCGTTGACGTGGCGCTCGACCGGCTCATCGTTCACTGCTGGCTACCGAGACGCCCTGTCCCACGCTCCCGACTCGGATTCAGGCACAGCCTTTGAGGACTATTCGAAGATGCTTATGGGCACGTACATCTTCTTGTCGTGTGTCTTCATGGGATTGTCACTGGTGATAGCAGGCCTACCTGGATTCCTTCCCGGGGTCGGACGCGTCCTGCTGACCGTTCTTGGTGCCGCAGCGCTAACGCTGGCGCTTAGCCATGCACTGTCACGGATTCGAGTGGACCGCCGAACCGGAAAGAGCGTGGTGCTCTTTGGGCTCGGACGAGCCGGCGACCTATTGGCCTTCGCTGCAATTGCTCTCGCGCTGCACGTCGCAATTTCGTGAGGATCGCACAGCGCCCGATGCGCCACAGACACACATGTGAGCAGTCCAGCAACATGCCAGCGCCGCGCCTGATCAAGCAGATCGCCGATCCCAGTTGGTTTGGTAACGGCGTGTATTTCCTCATGGGCGTCCCGTTCCTGTTCGGTCTCCTAGGCGCTCTGATCGGCGCATTGATTGCAGACGCCGTGGCGGGCCTTGCTATCGGACTGTGTATTGGGCTAGCCGCATGGTGCGCCTTGAACATCTGGGCGGTACGTGTTGTTCGCCGGGATGGCTACAAGGGGCGCAGACGGACCTAGCGCATTAGCGACCAGCGGCCACAAGGTCTTTGGTCGCAAGATCTGGGTCGTCAGGGAGAAGGACGGGTCTAGTGAGCTGCGGATGGCGTTAGTGCCGGTCGATACCTCAGCCGACGATGTGTGTGTGAGATCTACTTTCGTTAATGCGATTGGTCCTGGGAAGTCGTCCGGGACGTACGGGTCTGCTGCACGGATAGGTGACAATTGACTTGTGGTGCCGCCAGGTGCCGCTGGAAGGATGTCCCAGTGCCCAAGCCCTACCCCAAAGAGTTCCGCGATGACGTCGTGCGGGTGGCCCGCAACCGCGAGCCCGGACAGTATTTGAAGCAGATCGCCGCCGACTTCGGCATCAGCGAGTCGTGCCTGGCGAACTGGATCAAGGCCGCCGACGTCGAGGAGGGCGTCAAGCCTGGGACGACGGCGGCCGAGGGTGCTGAGAACCGCGAGCTGAAGAAGCGGATCCGGCTGCTCGAGCAGGAGAACGAGGTCCTGCGCCGTGCGGCCGCGTATCTGTCGCAGGCGAACCTGCCGGGAAAATGATGTACCCGCTCGTCCGCGAGTTGGCCGAGGACGGCATTCCCGTCACGGTGACGTGCCGGGTCCTAAGGATCGCCCGCCAGCCCTACTACCGGTGGCTGACCGCCCCGGTCACCGACGCCGAACGCGAGCAGGCGTACCGGGCCAACGCGTTGTTCGACGCCCACCGCGACGACCCCGAGTTCGGCTACCGGTTCCTGGTCGACGAAGCCCATGACGCGGGACAGTTGATGGCGGCTCGGACCGCATGGCGGATCTGCTCGGACAACGGCTGGTGGAGCGTTTTCGGCAAGAAGCGCGGCAAGAACGGCAAGCGGCCAGTACCGCCGGTGCACGACGACCTCGTGAACCGCGACTTCACCGCTGAAGCGGCGAACCAGCTGTGGCTGGGCGACATCACCGAGCACTGGACCGGCGAAGGCAAGCTGTACCTGTGCGCGATCAAGGACGTGCACTCCAACCGGATCGTGGGGTACTCGATCGACTCCCGGATGAAGTCCCGCCTCGCGGTTGCCCCCCTGAACAACGCCGTCGCTCGTCGCGATGACATGGCCGGCTGCGTGGTCCACACCGACCGCGGGTCGCAAGGCGGATTCAACCGGTCGTCGCAACACCTCGACAGTGGAGGTGTGCGACGGTGGCTACGGCGGACTGGAGCAGGAAGACGTGCGATGCGCCTGAGGGAGTGCGGCGGCAGTGGCGTGCTGATC
>NZ_JABEPQ010000004.1 GCF_013041615.1 Knoellia koreensis | reverse complement strand
CTCCTGCAGCTCCTCGCGGACCAACCGCAACGCCCGGCTCTTCTCCTCAGCCGTGTAGTGCCTTCCCATGTCCCGCATCCTTCCTGATCGGAATCGATGCGGCGGGAAACCCGTGCCGCTTCACCGAGCTCGGCAACACCGGCCACGGATGGCGCCGCGGCACCCGCGACCGAGTCCTGATCGAACGGCCCAGCCACGGCGCGCTCACACCTGCCGACCTGCCCATCCCACCCGAAAGCGACCTCAACCTGAGCGTCGTCGACGTCGCCCGGCCGGCCGGGGCCGTACTGGCCACGGAGTCCTGGCTGCGCGAGCTGCTCGTGGGCGGCGAGCCGCTGCTGCTCGTGACGACGGCCACGATGCCCGGCCTGCGCCGACTCGAGACCACCCTGGCCCTGCTCGCCGACCACCGGAACGTCAGCTCCGCGGTCGTCGCCGTTCTCGGGCCGCGGCTGGCGCGCTGGCCCGGGCAGGTCCGTCACTCCACCGGCCCGCGCACCAGCGCCCTCGAGGAAACGGGCCGGCTTGTGGCCATTCCATGCGACCGCCGACTAGCCGTCACCGGCCCCGACACGGCCCCGCTGCCCTCCGCGGTCGTGGCGGCGGCCACCACCGCTCTCGAGCTCATGCCCGCCGCCGACCTGAAAAGCCCCGCCGCTCCGTTCTCTGCCCGGAAGGGATCAACACCACGATGACCAGCCTGATGACCACCACCGCCACCACCGCCACCACCGCCACCACCGCCACCGCCACCTTCACCGCCGCGTCTGCAGCCTGGCGCGCTGACGTGGCCGCCCGGATCTGCCCCAAGGCCCCCGGCGACGCCCAGCTGTATGCCGACCAGATCACCGGCTACGTGCTCTGGGGCGTCCTCGTCCTCTTCGGGGTCGGCATCATCGTCGGCATCGGCGCCATCGTCGCCGGCCGCGTCTTCTCGATGCCGCACGCCTCCAAGGCCGGCGTCGTCGCCGTCGTGGTCGTCTTCCTCGCCGCGGTCGCCTACATGGTGCTGCCCGGCATGGTCGCGGCCATCACCGGCCAGGGGTGCATCTGATGACGCCCCGCCCGACCTCGGACCTGCGGATCGCCCCAGCGCAGTCGTTCGCCCCGGCCGCCGAGCGTGACCCCGGCTGGGGGCGCAGGAGGCTGCTCGCCGTCCTCGCCGCCGCCACGATCTCGGCCGTGCTGTTGCTGACCGGCCTCGGCTACGCCATCCACTTCGCCCTCACCCCGGCCGAGCAGGCCACACCGGTGCCCGCCGAGCTCACGCACGGGAATCCGCCCAGCGGCATACGCCCCGACGGCTCACCCGCTGCTGGGCTCACCAGAGACGAGCGGCGCGACCGGATCGCCGCGGCCCCGATGCCCCCGGCTCCTCCGGCGGACGCACAGCCGGCCCCACCGGCGACCCAGCTCGCGGACCCGATCACCATCCCGCCCGCCACGACGGCGGGGCCGGCGATGGTCCCGTCCGGGTTCCCACGGACCCCGGAAGGCGCGGTCGCCCAGCTGGCCGCGATCGAGACCACGGTGCTGCAGGCGATGTCCATCCCCGTCGTGCACGCCGTCCACGAGCAGTGGGCCCTGCCCGGCGGTGTCGGGCCGGGGGAGTGGTCGCTGACCGGCCACGTCCGCTCGTTCCTCGGCGCCGCGCGAATGGGCGCTGAGAAGGACCTGCGCACCGTCGTGATGGCCACCCCGGCCGCGGCGCAGGTCAAGGGCACCGACGGTCCCGACTGGGTGCTCGCCTGCGTGCTGCTCGAGGTCCGCGCCGTGATCGAGTCCGAGGCGCGGATCGGCTACGGCCACTGCGAACGGATGCGATGGCAGCCAATCGACACTGACGACCCCAACCAGACTGGCACGGCTGGGGGGCGGTGGATGATCGCCCCCGGCGACCCGCCCGCCGTGGCGCCGTCGACGTGGCCGGGCAGCGAGCCGGCGATCGCGGCCGGGTGGAAGACGTGGGTCGACGCCGAGCCCGCAGCAGCCGCCGGCAGCCACGATCCCGCCGCTACCGCCCCCACCGCCGGCGCGGGTGCGGCCGAGGACCGGGGGTGAGCCGTGGGTCCCGGGATCGTCGACCTGTTCGCTGGCCTGGCTGGCGCGGCCGGCAAGGCCGTCGCCGACGCATGGACCGTCGCGATGCTCGGCCTGTGGAACGCCGGCCTGTGGATGATGCGCCTCGTCCTGAACCTGATGGACGCCTTCCTCTCCCCGGACCTGAGTGAGGACGGGCCCGGCGGGCAGGTGTACCGGGTGACGTTCTGGGCCGCCGCCACCCTCGTGACCACGATGGCGATGGTCCAGCTCGGCGTCGCCGCGCTGCGCCGCGACGGCAAGTCGCTGGCGACCGTGGTGGTCGGCGCCGGCCAGTTCGTCATCGTCTGGGCCGGGTGGATCGTCTACGGGGTCGCGGTCGTCGCCGCCTGCGGCGGGCTGACCCGGGCGCTGATGGACACGCTGCTGTCGGTGCAGTCCTGGTCGGCGTGGCAGCCGTGGCAGCCGCTGCAGGTCGGCGACCTCGTCGACGCCACCGTCGCCACCGTCCTGGGGCTGATGGGGCTGCTGCTGTGGCTCGCCGCGATCGGGCACCTGCTGGTCATGCTCACCCGCGCCGGCGCGCT
Source organism: Knoellia koreensis (assembly GCF_013041615.1). Classification (GTDB taxonomy): domain Bacteria; phylum Actinomycetota; class Actinomycetes; order Actinomycetales; family Dermatophilaceae; genus Pedococcus; species Pedococcus koreensis. The sequence continues at coordinate 359,462 of NZ_JABEPQ010000004.1, read as the reverse complement.
CATGGTCCTCGTCGCCACGACCCCGATCTCCGCGGCCGGGCTCGTCTCCGAGGCCGGCAGGTCGTGGTTCTGGAAGAGCCTGCGCTGGTTCCACGCCGCCGCGTTCACCCCGGTCCTGATGGTCCTGGTCCTCGGCCTCGGCGTGCAGATGACCACCGGCGTCGCCAATGGCCTCTCTGACAAGGCCATGGCCGCGGTCGGCACCGCCCTGCCCGGGGTGATCCTCATCCTCATCGGCGCCGTCTCCCCGCTCGCGCTGTTCAAGCTCCTCGCGTTCGTCGACCCCGGCACCCCCTCCGGCGCCGCCCTGCGCGCCGGCCTGTCCGCCCAAGGCGGGATCCAGGGCCTGCTCGCCGGACGCCCTGGCGCCGGCACCGCGTCGACGTCGTCGGCGGCGTCGAGCACCGACGGGCAGGGCCGATCCCACGCCGAGAGCGCGGGGGAGGCCTCGACCGGGGCCCGGTTCGGGCAGGCCGAGCGGGGCCTGCTCGGCCTGGCCGGCCCCGTCGGGGCGGTGGCAGCAGCGGGGCTCGGGCTGATGCAGGCCGTCGGAGCCAAGGGCGCCGCGGTCGGAGCCGACGTCACCAACCAGACCGGCGCCGGGCACCAGTCCTGGCACCCCGACTTCGGCGGCATGCCCGCCAGCCGCCGAACCGACTCCGGCAGCTCGGGGCGGCCCGACGGCGGCGGCGATGATGCCGGCGGCACCGACGACGCCGGCGGACCCTCGGGTGGCCCCGCCCCGTCCACGCTCCCGACGACTCCACCCACTGCGCCGTCCCCGACCGGCACGGGGCAGGACCTGCCCGCCGCGGCCCGCACCGGCCACGGCCCCGGCGGCGCCCCGAACAGCGGCCCGGCCGGCGGGTCACGCGCCGCCTCCCCGGCGGCCGCCTCGACCGGTGGTGCCGGGGCAGCCGGTGGCGCCGCAGCCGCGACACCGATCATCCCCGTCTAGGAAGGTGAGCAAAGCGCATGGCCGTCATCTACCACGACTACAGCCGCGACCGGATCGGCTGGTTCTTCGGCCTGTCCGGCCGGCAGCTCGCCACCATCGCCGCCGCGAGCCTGCCCGTCTTCTGGTCCATCCAGCAGGGCCAGTGGCGGACCGCCCTGGCGTTGCTCGTCCTGTGGGTGCTCGTCCTCGTCGTGACCGTCACCCCGATCCGCGGCCGCTCCGCGACCGGCTGGCTGCTCGCCACCCTCGCCCACACCATCGGGGGCCTGACCGGCTGGACCCGGTTCGCCGCCCGCGCCGCCACCGGCCGCGCCGGCGACCTGAAAGTCCCGGACCTGCCCGGGATCCTGCAGGGCATCCAGATCCACGACGGCCCACCGACCGGTCCCGCCCAGGAGCGGGTCGCGATCATCCAGGACCACGCCGCCCGCACCTGGGCCGTCACCGCCGCCATCGTCCACCCCGGCATCGGCCTCACCGAGACGACCGACCGGGCCCGGCAGGGCGCGGGCCTGGCCGAGCTGCTCGACCTCGCCTCCCGCACCGAGCTCGTCGACGAGATCCTCTTCACCCTCCGCACCGTCCCCGAGGACGGCGCCGAACGCGACCTGTGGACCGCCCGCCACCGCCACCCCCACCACTCAAACCCCGGGCCCGCGCTGGCCCGCCGGGTCAACGACGACCTGCAGGCCGGCCTCACCCGGGCCTCGGTGCGCACCGAGGCCTTCATCACCCTCGTCGCCCCCGAGGCCCGGATCAGCCGCGACGCCAGAGAGTCCGGCGGCGGCATCGACGGACGCGCCCGCGTCCTGCACGGCCTCATGGCCGAGGTCGAGGCGCACCTGCGCGGTGCGATGGCCATGACGGCCGTCCACTGGCTCACCTCACCCGAGCTCGCCCTCGCGTGCCGGACCGGGTTCGCCCCCGGCGACCGGGCCGGCGTCATCGAGGCCCTCGCCGCCCGCGACACCGATCCAGGCGTCAACGCGGAGGTGCCGTGGGCGCTGGCCGGCCCCTCCGGCGCCGACCCCGTCCTGCGGCACTACAGCCACGACGCGTGGAACTCCGTCAGCGCCACCCTCAAGCTGCCCGCCCGCGGCGCCGCCATGGGGGCCCTCGCCCCGGTGCTGACCCCCACCGAGCCCGGCGAACGGCGCAGCCTGCTCGTCGCCTACCCGATCCTGCGACAGAGCTCCGCCGACCGGCGCTCCGCCACCAGCGAGTGGGCCGCCGACCTCGGCGACGAGCTGCGCGCCAAAGCCAAGGTCAAGCAGCGCGCCAAGGCCCGCGCCGAGGCCGACCGGACCCGCGGCATGGACGCCAAGCTCGCCCGGGGCCACGCCATGACCCGCCCGTACGCCGTCGCCACCGTCACCGTCCCCAAGACGTGCCGCGTCGCCGAGTACGGGCGCCGGCTCGACGCGTCCATCCGCCGCGCCGGCTACGCACCGCTGCGGCTTGATCTCGCCCATGACGTCGGCTTCGCCGCCAGCTGCGTCCCGCTGGGGGTCAGCCTGACCCGCAAGGGCGACGCATGACCCCCCGGGGAGCCCGCGGCGCGGGGCGACGGGGTAGGGGAGTGGCCCGTCTGCTCGCCGACTTCGGCCACGACCTGCCCGCCTCACCGCAGCCGGTCCGCAACGGGCGCGAACCGCGACTGTTCCGCTACGCGCCCAAGCGCGGTCAGCGGCATACCGGACGCGGGTGGGCCGCCGCGACCGCCCCCGTGGCGGCGTGGCGGATGACCTCCGACCAGGCGCCGGTCCTGTGGCCGTTCATCTCCGCGCCCGGGCTGCCGCCGACCGGCGCGCAGATGGGCATCGACCAGCTCTCCGGCGGCAGCTTCTACGCCGACCCGCTCGGGTGGGTGCTGCGCGACGACGTGCCCGTTACCAACCCGAACGTCTTCGCGTTCGGCAAACCCGGCCGCGGCAAGAGTGCGACCGTCAAGGCGTTCGTGCTGCGGATGATGGACTTCGGCTACCGCACCCTCATCGTCGGCGACCCCAAGGACGAGTACGAGAAGCTCTGCCACGCCCTCGAAGTGCAGCCCTTCGCGATCGGCCACGGCCTGCCCGCCCGGATCAACCCGCTCGCGTTCGGGCCCCTCGGCGCAGGCTGGGAGCACCTCGACGCCGCGGCCGCGCAGGCCCGGGCCGCGGTCGTCTTCGCCCGCTGGCTCACCCTCATCCGCGGCCTCGTCGGCAGTCAGCGCATCGGCGACACCCGGGTCCCGTTCGGTCCCAGTGACGAGGTCGTCGTCAAGACCGCCCTGGCCGACCTCACCGGCTACGCCCACGGGCAGAGCCGGCTGCGGGAGGTCACCATCCCCCAGCTGTGGCAGGCCCTCGACACGCCCACCGACGCCCTCGTCACCGAATGCCGGTACGCCAGCCGGCAGCAGTTCCTCGACGGCACCCGGCTGCTGCGCGACGCCCTCGGCCAGCTCGTCACCGGGGCCTTGGCTGGCCTGTTCGATGACCACACCACCGTCGACGTCGACTGGCACGCGCCCATCCAGTCCCTGAGCCTGTCCCGGCTCGAGCCCCTCGGTGACGACGCCGTCGGCATCGCCCTGACCTGCCTCAACTCCTGGGGCCGCGCCATGCGCGAGACCGCCACCCCGGGTGACCTGCGGATCGTCGTACGGGACGAGTCGTGGAAGCAGCTGCGCCTCGGCCCGGAGGCGGTCAAGAGCTTCGACGCCGACCTGCGCCTGTCCCGCCGCGACGGCGACATCCAGTTCGCCGTCGCCCACAAACCCTCCGACCTGCTGTCCGCCGGTGACACCGGCTCCCAAGCGGTCACCATCGCCAAGGACCTGCTCCACTTGGCCGACATCAAGATCCTGCACGGCCAGGACGCCGCCGTCGCCGCTGAGCTCGAGACCCTCCTCGGCCTCGGGCCGATCGCCCGCGACCTGGTCACCGGGTGGGCCATGAACGGCAAAGGCCGCGCCCTCTGGTGCGTCGGCGAACAGGCCTACAAGGTCCAAACGGTCCTACACCCCGCCGAGCTCGAGATCGCCTTCACCAACGACGCCCTCACCGGCGCGGCCTGAGCCAAGGGCTTCGTCGTGGGCAAGGTCCTCGCCGTCGCGGCGCTCGTCCTCGCGGTCGTGTGCGCGCCGCTGCTCGTCGCGCTCATGGTCGCCGGTGCCGCGGGGTCAGCCGCAGGGAACGCCTCGAGCGTGTGTGGGGGAGCGGTGCCCGCGACCGGCACGTGGCGACCGCCGTTCGTCCAGGCCTACACCCTGTCCCCCCGCGGCATCGGCTGGCGCTACCACCCCGTCTTCAAACGGATGAACTTCCACGGCGGACAGGACATGTCCTCCCAGCCCGGACCCGGCCCCATCGTCGCCGTCGCGACCGGCCGAGTCGTCCGGGCCGGCTGGGACACCACCGGCTACGGCAACGTCGTCGACCTCCAGCACGCCGGAGGCATCCAGACCCGCTACGCCCACCTCGCCACCATCGACCCCGCCATCGCTGCCGGCGCCACCGTCGCCGTCGGACAGCAGCTCGGCGTCGAGGGCTCCACCGGCGCCAGCACCGGCAACCACCTCCATTTCGAGGTCATCGCCGACGGCGAACGCGTCGACCCGATCGGGTTCATGCGCAGCCACGGCGCACCCCTCGACGGGCGGGCCGTCGGACCCTCCGGCGCGGTGGCGGCGGGACCACGCGAGGCGGTTCCGTCGGACGAATCGAACGCGCCGCTGCCACCACCCGGGCAGCCGAGGCGGAACTCCCTGCACAACCCGCCCCAGCCGATCCCCGAGGACATCCTCCGGCTCTACATCGAGGCCGGATGGAAGTACGGGATCCCCTGGCAGCTGCTCGCCGGGATCGGCATGGAAGAGACCGCCCACGGCCGCATCACCGGGGTATCGTCGGCCGGCGCCAGAGGGGTCATGCAGTTCATGCCCGCCACCTGGGCCAGCTTCGGCGTCGACGGAGACGGCGACCGACGAGCCGACATCAACAACAAGGCCGACAGCATCCACTCCGCCGCCAACTACCTCGACCACACCGGCGCCCGAACCGGCGCCGACGGAGTCCGCCGGGCGCTGCTCGCCTACAACCACGCCGACTGGTACGTCAACGACGTCCTGTACTACGCGGAAGCCTACGGGTCCGGTCGGCTCCCGGCGGCATCAGCCAGATGCCCGGCGCTCGGTGATCGTGAGACGCCGATGTCCGCTTCGTAATCCGCTGTAGGTGGTGCGTCACTGCCCACTGTTGGGCACCGTCAGAACCCGCAGAAGGACACACTGTGTCGTGCCGGAAGAAACGCCTGCTTGGGCGGCCTCGACCATGTCGAGCACGGCGCCTGGCCGGTCCCGTCACGGATTCCGGTCACGTCACTACCTCAGGTACATGTCCCCGCCTCGTGTGCCACTAGACGTCCTCGTTCACCCCGTCAACCCCACGTCGGCGAACAAGGCGGGGTTGTTGACCAGCAGCGATCGCCCTCGGCCAGGACCGCGTCGTTGGCGGTGTACCTGACACGCCGAGGCCCTCGGCGGCCCGCGAGCCGGTCAGGTCCTGGCAGACGATGCCTTCCAGCGCCCACCCCAGCCCGCGGCGCAAGACCTTCGCCGGTGGCGTGGCCGTCCGCGTCATGTTGAGGCGCCACACGTCACCGCACACGGTGCACCAGTGGCGGCGCACGTGACCTCCGGCGTCCTCGGGCGCTAGCCGAGCTGCTTGTGACACCGCCGCACGACGGTGTCACAAGCAAGGCACTGCATCAACGGCGGCGACACCGACTGGTTCCGGTCGCCCACCTGGCAGGCCAGCACGGCGCTAACGGGCGCGAGTTGTCGGCCGGTGACGCTCGGGACCGTGCTCCCCGACGCGGCAGAACGTGGTCAGGTAAGGCGACTTGGATTCCAGGTCATCACAGTGGGCCCAAGACGGCTTGTCATTCTCATCGCGGACCCGAACCCCCGAAACTGCCCACCGAGGCCTGGATCAACCAGCCCTCACGAGAGGCCCTCATACAGAGCGACTAACAGAGCCGCTTTCTCATCCGCCTTGGCAGGTTCCGCCCTGCCGCCGCGGATGGTCGCGGTGTGATGGTGTCCCTCGCTGTTCGTCTCGGCTGAGGTGCCCATTCGGGGTGCGTAACCGGACTGGCATCTGTTCATGTGGCGATTCCCCGCGGGTGTTGGCCTTCGGACCGGACGCGCCAGGCATTCTCGAGCCGTCCGCGAACCATCGCGCTCAGATCCACCACGCGGGACTCGGCCAAGCCCTCAGTTGCCAGCGGCGCTGTCACCACCACGCGCACCGTCGCAGCTTTGACCTTCAATCGCTTGGCGGGCCACACCTCGCGACTGTCAGTCACTAGCACCGGAATGATGGGAACACCGTGCCTGATCGCGATCTGGAAGGCACCGGGCTTGAACGGCAATAGGTCGCCGGTTCTGGAGGTGGTGCCTTCGGGGAACACGAGGAGCGGTAGGCCTTGGTCGAGTGCGTGTGCCGCGCCAGCGGCAATGGTTGCCCGATCTGGAGAGTCGCGGTTGACCTCGACCATGCCCATCGTCCGCAGCGCCGAACCCAGCAGCGGTACCCTGAAGAGTTCTCGTTTGGTGAGGATGCGGATACGCCCGCCGAAGGTCGAGGTGAGCACGATCGGGTCCAGGTTCGACTGGTGGTTGGAGACGACGACGCAGGCGCCAATTCCGTGGAGGTGCTGGGCGCCCTCAATTACGACGTTCGCGCCGGTCGCGAACAGCCAGCCCTGACTCCACAGGCTAAGTAGGCGGTTGGTGAGGTCGGCTGAGCGCCAGCCTCGCGGGCACAGCGTGATGGCCGTGGCGAGGGCGAGCGTCCACAGGCTGCCGGCGACGAGCGCTGGCACGGTGCGGGGCGATGGTTGGTACCTCGGGAGGCTGGCGGTTCCCACGGCTCTATGGAGCTTTCAGCGCAGCGGGGTGAGCGCCGGGACGGGAGCGGAGTCCACTGAGGCCTCCAGCTCGGTGCGGTGCTCGGCTGCTGGCCGCTCGTCGAGCACGGGGACAGTGCCTTCGCCGGCGGCAAGCACTCGAGCGCGCTGGCTTCGCACATCCTCGGGAGTGTCGGCAATTGCAGTGCCCCGGGGTGAACGCTGCGCGTCTCTCACCGGCCGCCACCTCGTCGATGGTCGCTTCGTCGACCGTCGGCACCGGGCAAGGACGTTGGCCCGCTTGCGCGCAGATCCATTGGTGCGGCTGATGTTGCCGCCGAGGTGAGCTAGTTCCCGGAGGCCCGTTACGCGTCGCCAGATTGGCGGGAGGAGCGCAACCAGGGTCGTTCCGGAGCAGCCGGTGGATAGCGCCGGGGCTCCCAGCTTCGCCGCGCAGCGTCTGGTAACGGCGTGACGTTGGCGTGGTGCTCGGCGTGCCGCTGCAAGCCACCTCCATGACTTTGAACCTTCCTTGGCAGACGCGGCGTGCGCGTGGGTCAAGCGAACCGGCGTCAAGAGGCCCTTCTTAGTGCGGGCCCACTCTCGGGGTAACCCTCATCCAGTCTCAGCGCCTACCGTACATGCATTCGTGCACGCATGTAGTCTTCTCATTGTGCCTGTGCAAGCAAGACGACAAGAGGTGCGTTCGGCCACCACGCGCCGGGCCCTGCTGGACGCCACGGTGACCTGCCTGGCCGAGCTCGGCTACGCGGGCACCACGAGCGCTGCGGTGGCGGAGCGGGCCGGCCTGTCGCGAGGTGCGCAGCTGCACCACTTCGGGACCCGCGACCAGCTGGTGGTCGCGGCTGTCGAGCACTTGGCGCAGAAGCGCCTGCGGCAGGTGCGAGAGCAGATGTCTCGGCTGGCACTGTGGCGGCCCGAGCGCGAGGGCCCGCCGTTCCGGGACAACTCCGAGGCGGCGTTGGGGCTGCTGGCTGAGGCCCTCTCCGGTCCGCTGTATGCCGCCACTTTGGAGCTGTGGGTTGCGGCCCGCTCACATCCCTCACTGCGGACGGAGCTGGTTCCCGCCGAAGACCGTGTTAACGCCGAGCTCGCCGGGATCTGCCGCACCTATGTCACCGATGATCCGATCGAGATTCGACTAACCTTGGACCTCCTCCTCGGGCGCGGGGTCAGCGGCCTGCTGACCCCGCACCCCGACCAGCGCCAGGCGGAGGTGCTGGCTGCCTGGGCTCGGCGCCTGAAGGGGGGATCCAATGGCTGACATGCCAGCCCTGCTGGCAACGTGGGAGCAGAAATTCCGGCCGCACCCGGACGGAGCCGAGTTGCCGGCTCACCACGACCACTGCCTGGGTTGCGGTCCGGATAACCCACACGGTCATCGCCTGCAGGCCCGTCGTCAGGGCGACGGCGTGGCCGCCTCGCACGCCTTTGACGAGCGCCATGTGGGCGCACCCGGCATCGTGCACGGCGGCGCGGTGGCGACCGTCATCGATGATCTCTACGGGTTCCTGCTCTACCTGGTCGGCACACCCGCGGTCACCCGGCAGTTGACCGTTGACTACCTCGCCCCGGCGCTGATCGGTGCGACGTACCATCTGGAGGCGAGCGTGACCGGCCGTGAGGGACGGAAGCTGTTCGTCGCTGCCACCCTCACCGCGCCGGACGGACGGTCGGTGGCGACATCGACAGCCGTGTTCGTCACCGTCGGCGTCGACCACTTCGGCCGAAGAGGCGTCCCTTCCCTCGACGCGTAGCTCAGCCGGGCGCGATAGCGGTGGGGGGGTCGGACGCCGGCGGGCGTTCAGTCGTGCTGGCGCCAGCGCATCGAGAGTGCCCAGGTGCCGGCGGACCGGGTCATCGCGGCAGGAACAGCTCGCTCCTCCCGCCGGCCCGAACGGGAGATGCCCGAGGGGTGCGCATGGGGCAGGTCGCAGGCCGCCGCACCGGCGTCGCGTCCACCAGGCACCTGGCGCGACCGTCGTCAATCCGGCGAGCCGAGGGCTGACCTTGCATTCTGCACCACGGGACTTACCATTGGTAAGTGCTCGTAGGGCCAAGGCCGCGGAGGGACGAAATGGCCGGAACCGGACTGCTTTCGGTGGGCGCGATAGCGCCGGAGTTTGAGCTGCGCGACCAGGCCGGTGATCTCGTCCGACTGTCCGAGCTCCTCACTCAGGGTTCCGTCGTGGTGTTCTTCTACCCGGCGGCCATGAGTCCTGGCTGCACCGCACAGAGCTGCCACTTCCGGGACCTGGCGGCGGAGTTCGCCGAGTTGGGAGCCAGAGTCGTGGGCATCAGCCCGGATTCCGTGGATCGCCAGCGCCGCTTCGATGAGGCCAACCATCTTGGTTATCCAGTCCTGGCCGATGTCTCGGGTGACGTCTGCCGGGCCTACGGGGTGGCCCGGACGCGGTCGCGCACCCGACTTCTGCCCTTGCGCCGCTCGACTTTCGTGGTTGCCCCTGACCGACACATTGCGGCTGTCATCCGCAGCGAGCTCCGGATGGATGTCCACGCGGACAAGGCGCTCGACATCCTCCGCCGACGCGCCACGTCGGCAACGTGAACGCACGCACGTCCTGAACTCCCCGCCGGAGAGTCGCCGACCGTGGGCCGGAGCGCCACGTTCTTGTATCGCATCCATCACCCAGCTGTCGCCCAGCGCGACGGGCACGAGCGGCGCATCACATGCTGCCCGGCATGCGGCTCCTACGGATGTGGAAGGCGCGGGACGGCCGCGCGATAGTGAAGGGCGAGCCGACCCCCCCACACCCGGTTCGACCCAAGCAGAATGAGGACGTGTCTGCCGAGCGACCGGGTCTTGCGCCGTCCGCCCCGGGGCCGTGGGAGCGACCCGGAACGTCGCACTCCCGGGGATCTCCTTGGCTCACGACGCCGCCGGCCGGGAAGTTCGGCCTCGGCAAGCCAAGGAGCAGCCCCAGGCCGCGCTTGACCCTCCACCAGCTGAGCGCCAGGCCCGCTGCCTGGTTGGCCCCTGGACAACTGACGGCCGGCCACGCGAGGTCGGGGCCCGCGCCCTGGTCCAGAATCCACCTCGGGCCGGATTCATGACATCGTGAACGTGCCGAACTACCCTTGTCACGTGGGTAATGTCCAACAGGCCGTCGAACGCCTCGGCCGCACCCTCGAGGACGGCGGCATCCCGCGCATGCCGGCTCGGGTGTTCGCCTATCTCCTGGCCGAGGACCGTGACCACTGCACCGCCGCCGAGCTTGCCGCCGCACTGCAGGTCTCACCTGCCGCGATCTCCGGCGCAGTCCGCTACCTCATCCACAACGGGCTGATCATCAAGGACCGCCGGCCCTCGGCCCGTGGGGACTTGTACCGGCTCGTCGACGGGGATGTCTGGGGCGCGATGATCACGGCGCGGCTTCCGCAGATGGACCACTACCTCGAATCGCTGGACAAGGCCGTCGCCCTCCTGGAACCCGGCAGCCCCGGCCGGGCCAGGTTCGAGGAGACTCGCGACTGCTTCGCCCTTGCCCGGGAGGCCACGGCCGACCTTGCCGAGCGCTGGGCACGGCACCACGACGCCCACACGAGGTAGCCACCTTCCGGCAGTGTGACACTGACGCTCTGGCCCTTGTCCCGATTGGGGGGATTCTCGCTGCGATGTGCGCGTTCGCACTTCCCCCCGCTCGTCCACGCCCCGGTCCGCCGTCGTCCCATCCCGGGGCTCACCGAGCCGCCTGGGCGGCCGCAACTTGTGCATTCCGACGACTTACATACGTGCATGACGGCATGTAGTCTGGGCATGTCGGACGTCACTCGGTGCACTGACCGCGTCCGATGGAGGTGGCCCATGGATTCAGATTGCGCCTGGCAGGCACTGGCGGACCGGCTCGCCGACGCGGCTTGGCACGCGATGTGGTTCCTCTACGGCGGTCTGGTCGCGTTCGGAAGCTGCTGGTGCTTCGGGTGCGGGGCTTACGGCGTTTGGCAGGAATGGGATCGTGACTGGCTCCGGCGTCGCGGGCAACGTCGGATCGACCGAGAAGTCGCCCGCGGCCTGCGCCAGGTCGAGGAGTTCCTGCAGCAGCAGACTCCGGCACGGACGGAGGGCTCCGACGGCGCCAAGCCGTCCCGTGGATACCGAGGCCACCGCCGACGCCCGTCACGCGGATAGGGCGGGCGGTCCCCAGCTGATCGACACCCGGGGCCGCGTCCCCGGCGCCCGGCCGAGACGAGTGCGTCAGGCTGGTGACTCCTCGGGCTCGGTGTCGGTCCAGCGGCGGTTCCAGCGGTCGATGGCGAGGAAGACGTGCTCGAGGTCGCGCCCCATGTCGGTCAGCTCATAGCGCGGGCAGCCCTCCTTGAGCCGGTGGGTGACCACGCCGGCGCGGCACAGCTCCTCGAGCCGCTGGCTGAGTAGACGCGAGGACAGGTGCGGGACCGTGTCGAGCAGGTCGGTGAAGCGGACCGGACCGTCGAACATCGGCCGCAGGATCGAGGCCGTCCAGCGACGCCCCAGGAACTCGATGGATTCCTGGAACCGCGGGCAGTGCTCGGCGTCCAACTCTTTTCTCCCCACCACCATCACAGGATTGCACCAGCACCGACACGAGGGTAAGTTATGTATCGTAACTACCTTCAGTAATCCCGCAGTGAAGGGGTGTCGTGATGGAGTGGTTGGTGCTGGTGGGGCGGCTGTTGTTCGCCGCGCTGTTCGTGGGTAGCGGGGCGGGTCACCTCACCCAGTCCCAGATGATGGCCGGATACGCCCAGAGCAAGGGCGTGCCGTGGGCCCGCGCGTCGGTCCTCGGCACCGGCGTGCTGATTTTGGTCGGTGCGCTGATGGTGCTGCTGGGCGTCTGGGCCGACCTCGGCGCGCTTCTCCTGGTGGTCTTTCTAGTTCCGACCGCGGTCCTGATGCACGGCTTCTGGAACGTCACCGACCCACAGAGCAAGCAGATGGAGCAGACGCAGTTCCTCAAGGACCTCGCTCTGGCCGGTGCGGCGCTGATGCTGTTCGCCTTCTTCGCCACCACCCCAGACCTCGGGCTGACCCTCACCGACCCGCTGTTCGACGGCCTGTTCGAATGACTCTCGCCACGCCGCTGCCGACGCGGTCCGGGCCACGCCCGCGCACCACCCCGTCCAATCCACACACGCAGCTCGACCAGCAGCCCGCCGACCCGAGCATCCGGGAGCAGCTGGCGGCCAGGCTGTTCGCCCTCCCGGGTGTCGTGGAACGCCCCAGCGCGATCTCCGTGCCGGGGGCGCGGGCCCTGACCCTCCGGCAGCCGGGTCCGCGATCGCCGATGTTCATGGTCGGCAAGGAGTTCGCGCACCTGCATCCGGCGCCGGACTTCAGCCTGCACGCCGCGCTGCCGCGCGAACTGATGGTCGAGGCGATCGAAGCAGGCTGGGCGGAGCCGCATCCGATCGCCCGGCTCGGTCTGATCCCGGAGACCATCGTCATGCTCTACGCGCCACGGGACGAGAACGAACTCGACGTGGTGGCCGGCCTGGTCACCGCGACCCAGGCCCTCCTCGTTCCCTGACCTGCATTCTGCCGGGTCGGTACGCGCCGACCCCGGCACCCGTCCCGAACCAGGCGCGAGACAGTCACAGGGCGGACTCCGAGGGTGTCTCCGCAGACCGCCGAAGACACCGCGTCCTCAACCCCCAGCCAGGCGTCGGCCACAGGGCGCCGCGCCGGAGCCGTGGGTGACCGCGCCTACCGCGTCCCAACGGCGTCGGGACGCGGCGACTCCTGACTGTCCTCACGCCGGGCGAGCATCTGGAGGAGACGGTCGCCCTCGACGTCGAGGTCGGGCAGGATCCGGTCCAGCCAGCGCGGCAGCCACCAGGCCTTGTCGCCGAAGAGCGCCATCAGCGCCGGGGTCAGGGTGATCCGCACCAGGAACGCGTCAATGAGGATGCCGATCGCGAGCGCAAAGCCGATCTGCTTGATCATCACGTCGTGGGTGAAGATGAAGCCGGCGAAGACCGACACCATGATCACCGCGGCCGCGACGACCACCCGGCTGGCCTGGTCGAAGCCGTGCACCACGCTGGCCTGGCCGTGGTAGCCGTGCACGTGGGACTCTCGCATCGATGAGACCAGGAACACCTGGTAGTCCATCGCCAGGCCGTACAGGATGCCGGTGACGATGACGGGGATGAAGCTCATCAACGGCCCGCCCGTGTCGATGCCCACCAGCCAGCCGAGCCAACCCCAGGAGAACACCGCCGTGGTCACCCCGAAGGTGGCAAGGATGCTGAGCAGGAACCCGACGGTCGCCTGGATGGGCACGACGATGGACCGGAAGACCACCAGCAGGATCAGCAGCGACAGGCCGACGATGATGGCCAGGTAGACCGGGACGACCTCGGCGAGCCGGTCGGACATGTCGATGCCGATCGCGGTGAAGCCGGTGACACCCACCACGACGTCGTGCTCCAGCGCGATGGCAGAGGTCGGGGCCCGGAGCGCATGAACCAGGTCCGCGGTGGCGTCGTCGTCGGGTCCGGAGGTGGGGATGACGCTGAGCACGGCGATCGCGCCGTCCTGGCTGGCGCCGACCGGCATCGCGGCCACGATGTCGTTGCGCTGCTGCAGCTGCTGGGTGACGGCGCCGAGGGTCTGAGGGTCAACCGCGGCGCCCTCGGCGGACTCGACGGTCACCAGCAGCGGGCCGTTGAAGCCCTCGCCGAACCCTCGGGTGACGGCCTCGTAGCTCTGCCGGGCTGCGGTGTCGGTGTTGGCGGTCGCGCCGGTCGGCAGGCCGAGGTCCAAGCTCGCCGCGGGGATGGCACCCAAGCCGAGTACCGCGACGACGCCGACGACCACCGGCCAGCGGAACCGCACCACGGCCTTGACCCAGTGGTCCGCGACACTGTGGGTCTCCTCCTCGCGCCTGGTGTGCCCCTTCTGGCGGGCCTTGGCCGAGACGATCCGCTCGCCGATGAGTCCGAGCAGGGCCGGCAGCAGAGTCAGAGCGATAAGGACCGCCAGCAGCACTGTGCTCGCCGCCACCAGCGCCATCGTGGTGAGCAGGGAGATCCCGATGACGGTGAGCGCGACCAGCGCCACGAGCACGGTCAGGCCGGCGAAGAACACCGCGCTGCCAGCGGTCCCGACCGCCCTTCCGGCGGCCTCACGGGCCTCCAGGCCGCGGTCGATGATCAGCCGCCGCTGCCGGTTGACCACGAACAGCGCGTAGTCGATGCCCACGGCCAGGCCGATCATCAGCGCCAGCACCGGGGTGGCGCTGTTCATCTCCACCAACTTCGACAGCGCGAACGCCGTGCCGACGCCGATCCCGACGCCGACGAGCGCGGTGACCAGCGGAAGTCCTGCGGCGACCAACGACCCGAGGGTCAGTATCAGCACCACCGCGGCGACCCCGAGACCGACGACCTCTGCAGGGCCGACCGGGATCTCGATGGCCTTCAGTGACTCGCTGGGCAGCACCCGCAGACCGGTGCCATCCGCCTCGGCGCCCTCGACCACGTCGAGCACCGCGGAGACCTCCTCGTCGGTCAGCGACGTCGATGGCACTTTGAACTGGAACTGGAACAGTGCCACCGGCGCCCGGGTGGAGACCAGCACGCCCGGCACCGGATTGCCGTCGACGACCAGCGGCTGGTACGGCGGCGGCTCCGCGCCCGGCTCGGTGGGCGTCTGCTGAGCGTCCGCACCCGGCTGCCCCTGGGCATCGATCAGGTCGGCGGGGTTGACGACCTGCTCCAAGGCGTAGACCTCCTGTACCGTCCCCGCGATGGCGGCCATCCGCTCCGGCGTATCCAACCGCTGGCCGTCGGGCACGGTGAAGACCACGCTGGCCTGACCGCCCGAGGCCGCGGGCAGCTCCTCGATGACCCGGTCCAGGACCTGCTGGGCCTCGGTGTTGTCGATCTTCATCTCGGAGGTGACCTTGACCCCGTTGACCACCAAGACGCTCACCACCGCGGCAAGCACCAGCACCCAGCCGACGATGAACGGCCAGGGCCTGCCGAAGGCCGCTCGGCCGAGGCGGTACAGGAACGTGGACATGCGGTTCTCCTCAGAAGGTGAAGTGTGCGCGGGTCAGAAGCCGGTACGAAGATGCTGGAAGGCGACCTCGAGGAACTGGTCGAACTCCATCGACCCGTTGCTCGATGACGTGTCCCCAGGGAGACGGACGTCGACCAACCCCTCGAGCGCCGACGAGACCATGCCGTAGAGCGCGCCGAAGAGCAGTGAGACGTAGGTCGTCGGGTATCGATCGGCCGCGACCGTGCGCAGCCGCTGCTCAGCCTCCAGCCGCATCCGGTGCTGGACGTGGTGGACATACGGCTCGAGTGACGGGAACTCTCGGGAGAGCCTGATGACCTCCCGCATCCGCGAGAGAGTCTCCGTCGTCAGCTGCAGCTGCAGCACGGCAAGGATCGCGTCGAGCAACGGGACATCACCCGAGACGTCCTCCAGGGCGTCCCCCGCGGCCTCGATGCCCGAGTACGCCACCCAGGCGATCGCCGCCTCCTTGCAGGAGTAGTGGTTGGCGAACGTGCGCCGTGAGTACCCAGCCCGCTCTGCGACATCGTCGATCACGAAACCGTCCAGACCGCGCGCCCTTGCCAGGTCGAACGCGGCCTCGGCGAGCGCCTGTGCGGTCGCCTCACGCTTGATGTCCCGCAACCCGGATCGCGTCACACCAGCAGTCTGGCGGTTCAATGCCCTAAAGGCAAAATGACCCAACGGGCAACAGGGCTCGGTCGCCGAAGAGGCCACTTCGGACACAAGTGAGAGTATTCTCTCGGTTAGATGTCATGTCTGCGATGGGAGGATGCGTGTGGCCACCCCGAAGCTGGCGTCCAGGCGCTCGGACGCCGTGTCGAACGTCGCACGGATCGTGGAGGCGGCACGCCGCCTGTTCGCCACCGGCGACGGCACTGGACCGCTCAGCCGCATCGCCCGAGAGGCTGGCGTCGGGGTCGCGACGCTCTATCGGCACTTTCCGAGCCGAGAGTCCTTGGCCTCCGCTGTGTACGCGCACGTGTTCGCCACCGAGATTGAACCGGCACTATCGACCCTCGGGCGCAACGGCGTATCACGGGAGGCGCTACTCGACGTCGCCGAACGGATCAGCGACGTGGTGGCGCACGAACCAGGTCTCGTCGCCGCCATGAGCCGGATGACCGAGGTGACCGGGGACCTGCTTCGCCCGCGAATGGAGACGATGGCCCCGATCCTGCGCGCCAGCCAGGAAGCGGGCAACATCCGCGAAGACATCACCCCTGAAGACCTCCCCGTTCTCATCGCCTTGGTCGCCACCGCCTTCGGAAGCACGCGCCTCGACCCACCAGCACGCCGCCGCTACCTCGGGCTGCTGCTCGACGCGCTCAGCCCGAGCCACATCGTTCCGACAGCCGCCCGCCGAGGGTGCCCGACCAGCACGGAGTCTCCTGCATGACATCCAGCCCGCGATTCGGTCTCGCCCTCGGTGGGGGTGCCGCGCTCGGCGCTGCCCACATCGGTGTCCTGCATGCCCTCGCCGACCACGACATCCGACCGGAGATCATCACAGGGACGAGCGCCGGTGCTCTCGTCGGCGCCGCATTCGCGGCCGGCCTGCCCCTGGACCTCATCGAGGAGAAGATCCGCACGGCCACATGGGCCACCTTCGGTCAGTTCACCGTCGCACCCCGCTTGGCGCTCCTTGACAGCTCCGTGCTTTCCTCCTCGGTGGCCCTGCTGGGCCACGAGCCGAGGATCGAGGACCTGCCCCGCCGGTTCGCGGCTGTCGCCACCGACCTGCGCACCCGGGCATCCGTGGTGCTCTCCCACGGCCCACTCGACCTGGCCCTACGAGCAAGCATCGCCGTCCCTGGGCTGTTCCCACCGGTCGCCTGGGAGGGTCGCCTCCTGGTCGACGGCGGCTTGACCGACAACCTACCCATCAGACCCGCCCGCGACCTAGGCGCCGACGTCGTGATCGCCGTTCGCCTGTACGGTGGTCCCAAGCGGGCAGCCACGAGACGCCCCGCCGCGGCCCCGGAAGTCGCGCCGCCACCCGATGTCGAGACTCTGATCATCGAGCCACAGCTGGGGCAGCTCTCGAAATGGTCACGCAGCGACGTCCCCAGGATCATCGACGAAGGGCGACGTGCCGCCGATGCCGCCCTGGCCGCCATCCAAATGGGATGACAACGACATGAACCAATCCCATGACCAGCACTGAGTAAGACGATCACGGTTCGCGCACCCAGCTGTAGATGTCGGATTGGAGGAAGTCCAACCCCTCCAGCGTCCTGCGGTTGGGCCGCCCAGAGCGCTTCAAGGCGGCGCGGAAACCGCACCCCTTCCGTCGCCCACATCTTCTTCGAGCACAGGGTCGAGGAGGTCCAGTGACGACACGCTGCGTGGCTTCCACGTGCTCAGCCAGCCACGACACCGGGAGACCGCCCGGACCCACCCGTCGAGCGACCGCGACGATCCGCCGCAAGTGGATCGCGGTTCTTGGCCGAGTCGCGTCCTCCGTGCGCGTCATCACCTTGCGCCTGCCCAGGGCTGGCCCCGCAGAGCGCGTGGACTCACGGTTCACGCTCTGTCAACGGCGGCTGAAAACTGACCCCCAGTCGTCGGTTGAAAGTTGACCCCCTGGGGTTCTAGTTCTCTTCGGTGACGGCCGCGGGGACGCGGCCGAGGTCTCGGTTCTTGAGCCGGTAGGAGTCGCCCTTGAGGGCGATGACTTCGGCGTGGTGGACGAGGCGGTCGATCATGGCGGCGGCGACGGTGTCGTCGCCGAAGACCTCGCCCCAGCGGGCGAAGGTCTTGTTGCTGGTGACGATCAGGCTGGCTCGTTCGTAGCGGGAGGAGACGAGCTGGAAGAACAGGTTGGCGGCTTCGGGTTCGAAGGGGATGTAGCCGACCTCGTCGATGACCAGCACGGGGTATCTGACGAGGCGGCGCAGCTCGTCCTGGAGCTTCCCGGCGTGGTGGGCGTCGGCGAGTCGGTCGATCCATTGGGAGGCGGTGGCGAACTGGACCCGGTGCCCGGCCTGGCAGGCCCGCACCGCCAGGCCGGTCGCGAGGTGGGTCTTGCCGGTGCCGGGCGGTCCGAGCAGGACGACGTTCTCCTTGGCGGCGACGAAGTCGAGGGTGCCCAGGTGGGCGATGGTCTCTCGTTTCAGGCCGCGGGCGTGGTCGTAGTCGAAGTCCTCGAGGGACTTGCGGGCCGGGAACCGGGCGGCCCGGATCCGTCCCTCGCCGCCGTGGGCCTCGCGGGCGGCGACCTCGCGTTGCAGGCACGCGGCGAGGAACTCCTCGTGGGTCCACGCCTCGTCGCGGGCGCGTTGGGCGAGCCGGTCGATCGACTCGCGCAGCGTGGGCGCCTTCAACGCGCGGGTCAGGAACTCCAGCTCCGAGGACACGTCCCGGCCCTGCCGGGGGCTCGTCGTCGTGGTGGCCATCAGCCGACCGTCCCATCCAGCTGCCCGTCGAGCTCGTCCAGCTGGTCGTCGAGGCCGAACGCGGCGTCGTACGTGTCGAGGGAGCGGACCTCGACCTGCTGCCCGGTGGGGAGCTCGGGGATGGGGCGCAGCAGGTCCGCGCGTCCTCGGCGCAGCAGCTTCGCGGCGACGGCGTGCTCGAAGTCGGTGATCGTCTGGTGCCAGGCCCACACCCGGGCGTGGTCGGCCACCACCGTCCCCTCGCAGGTGACCCACACCCGCTGCAGGTCGGCGTGGACCTCCACCCGGCGCCCGATCACCGACGGGTGGACCGAGTAGTCGTTCGAGTCGAGCCGGATGTAGTGGTCCCGCGGCAGCCGGGTCGTGGCCCGCCAGCCGACCTCGGGAGGAACCGGCGGCAGCGCCAGCATCGCCGCCCGGTCCGCGCCGACCCGGTCGTCCGGGCGGCAGCCGAGCACCCGCATCCGGCGCGCGTTGGCCTTGAGCAGGAACCCCGCGAGCTGGGTGTTGAAGTCGGTCGGGCCGGTGAAGGTCCGGCCGGGCAGGAAGGAGCGCTCGAGGTAGTCGTGGAACCGCTCCAGCATGCCCTTGGCCTCCGGGTCGGCCGGCTTGCAGATGTACACCGCCGCCCCGAGCACCCCGCGGAACCCCTGGCAGGCCCCGGTCAGCTCCGGCGCCCGCGCCCGCCACCGCCCGACCGCGCCCTCCCCGTCCCACACCAGCGTCCTCGGAACCGCGAGCAGCTGCTCGGACAGCAGCCGCCACCAGCCGGCGTACAGGTCCGGCGCTTCCCGTGACGGGATCAGTGTCGCGCCGGCGAACCGGGAGTACCCGGACACCGTCGTCATCACCGGCAGCTGCTTCGGCGGGCGGGACTGCCCGTAGCCGACCGGCAGCTCGATCGGCGGGAACCAGAAGTCGAACTGGGCCAGCTCACCCGCCTCATACATGGTGCGTGAGGCCGGGTCCGGCGGCAGGTAGGCCGGGCGCAGCTCCCGGACCCGCTCCGTGAACACCGTCAACCCCCGGGTCCAGCCGACCCGTTCGGCGATCACCGTGGCCGGCATCGTCGGCACCGCCCGCAGCTGCTCACGGATCCGCGGCTCGAACGCGTCCACCGCCGACCCCGTCGGGGTCCGCTCGTACCTCGGCGGCCCGTCCGCCGCAAGCGCGGCACGCACCGTGTTCCGGGCGATGCCCAACGTCCTGGCGATCACCTTGATCGGCATCCCCTCAGCCCGGTGCAACCTACGGATCTCTGCCCAGTCCTCCACTGACAACACTCCTGCCTCCCTGCCTCGAAGCTGAGGACAGGGTCTCTGCAGGGGGTCAGTTTTCGACCGTCGATACGGGGTCAGTTTTCAGGCGTCGTCGACACGCTCGACTGCGGGCTCAAAACGGCAGCGCCCGCCAGGCCCTGCTCACCCACACCTGCTAGCGACCGCACGAACGACACCCACCGCGGTCACCCGGCAGCGAGGCCGGCGATCACCCACGCTCTACCCGAGCGTCGGCCACCAAGCCGGTCGGGCTGCTCTCCAGCCTCCCACCGGTGGATCGTGGCTCAGTTCCGCGCTTCGATCGCGCGGGATCTCACCTCGTCGTGACAGCCCCAAGGTTTCGAAAGGGACCGTCTGCGTCAGTTCTCCCTGTTCAACGCCTGTGATGGTCGCGGCTTGTATCGGGGTCATCGTCGGGGACAAAGGCGTCCTCGTCGACGGAGCGCGTCTTGCGGTAGTGCGCCTGGAGCCACTGGTCGAGCTCCCGGTTCTCGACGCGCCACTGGCCACGGCCGCCGATCTTGATGGCGGGAAGGTCGCCGGCCCGCACCAAATGCGTACACCTGCGCTTCGCTGGTGGCGAGCATCGCCGCGACCTGCTTGAGGGTGAAGAAGCGGTGGGGCAGGCCCTCTTCGAAGGGCTCGGGTTCGATGGGCACGGCGACGTCCTGGACTACGCGGCCTGTCGGCCCGGTTCCCTTTGCACAGGCGGGGAAGTGGGACCGGCCCTCGTATCGGGGGGGGGCGACGAGGGCCGGTCATGCGCCGCTGGACTCAGGGGGGTGTCGTTGCGGCGCTGCGGTTAGCCTACGGGGCGACCCGCGACCTGATGGCGCGACGGAGCGCGTGTCGCCGGCGTCCACGGTGAGTTCGAACAGGTGTTCTGGTCCGTGGCACCATGGAGGGATGACCGGCGGCATGACACCTCCGTCCGGGGGAGGGATGCCCCTGAAGGATCGGCCCGTTGCTGGGCCCGGAGCCCTGCCCAAGGCCCCGGGCCAAGTCCAGCGTGCCAGGCACTGCTGGGTGGACAGCGCCACCGGCGATGAGGCCGTTCATGCCGGGCTGGTGATCGAGTGGCGTAGGCGGAGCGCGGGGTGGTCGGCTCTCGTGACGTATGTCGTGGACGACCAGGGCAGCCCCGTGGTCGTGACGCAGTGGCTGGATGGAGCGCTGCTGCGACCCGCACGGTAGGCCCCGCTTCGCCCTCCGGCACCTCGTATCGAGCGCATCGCTGAGTGTGGCCCTGCCGGTGACAGGCCTGCTTTGCTCGCTCATCGGGTGACCGTGGCCGCGCCTGCCGCCCCTTCGGGGGAGAAGAATGGAAGGGAGTTTGGCCATGCAGCGCGCTCGTCGACACGATCCTCACCCCACCCCGTGGGAGGTGCCGCTCGCGATCGTGGTCGGATCGCTTCTCCTCTTCGTGGTGGGCGCCCACGTCGGCCGCGGGATCGCCAACCTGCTCAGCGTCGGCTGGTGGGAGTTCCCGGACCGGGCGGACTTGTTCACGAGCCTCCCCGGTCTCCTTGAGGGTGACGCCGGTGCTGGCTTGACGGCGACGCACCCAATGGTCGCGCCGGCCATCGTGCTGTGGGTGTGCATCGCCGCCGTCGAGCTGGCCATCCTCGGGCTGGTCGTCGCCGGGATCAGGGCCGGCCTTCGACTCTGGGGCCCCTCGAGGGTGCAGGGCGTGGCGACCCGAGTGGAGGCTGAGCGTCTGCTCGGCTGGTCCCGGCTGCGCCGTCACGCGGCGATCGTGCGCCCCGACCTGTACGGCAAGGGTCGGGGGCAGGCATGAAGACCGTCACCCTGGTCCGGCGCGTCGACCCGGCCGCGATCGGCTGGCCGCTTGGTCGGGCTCACGAGCCGCGCGGTGGTGACCTGTGGGTGCCGTGGGATCGCACCGCAGGCGTGATTGGACCGCAGGGCTCGGGCAAGACTCTCGACCTGCTCACCCCCGCGCTGCTCGCCGCGCCCGGCGCTGCGCTGGTCACCCTCACGAAGCTCGACGACCTGCTCCTGACCCTCGCTGACCGCTCCGGTGACGGCCGGCCGTGCGTGGTGCTCGACCCGTTCGGCCTCGCGCCCGGGGTGCCGGAGCTGGTGTGGGACCCGATCGACGGGTGCGTGGATCCGATGGTCGCCGAGCGGCGCGCGAAGGCGTTCACCGCCGGCACGGTCAAGGGCGCCGTGCAGGTCGGCCAGGGCGACGACGCGGCCCGCTTCTACGCGGCCGAGGCCGCGAAGGTGCTGCAGGCCTACTTCCACGCCGCAGCCCTGACCGGCCGCACCCTCGAGGACGTGCTGCGCTGGGTCGCCAACCCGCACGCCGCCGCGCAGCCGTCGGAGATCCTGCGCGCGCACCCACACGCGGCACCGTTCTGGCACGGCCTGCTCCACGGCGCCCTGCACGGCGACGACCGGACCGCCGGGAACACGATCACCACCGTCCAGCAGGCGATGAGCCTGTTCTTCCAGGAGGACATCCGCCGCCGCTGCGTGCCCCGGCCGGGTCTCCCGGCCACCGACATCGCGAAGCTGATCGAGGCCCGCGGCACGATCTACCTGCTCGGCCGGGAGGACCCCTACGCGTCCGCGTCCCCGCTGATGACGGCGCTGGCGGAGCACGTCCTCGACACCGCCCTCGCCCTGGCGAACCGGTCCCCGTGGGGGCGGCTCTGCCCGCCGATGCTCGCCTGTCTGGACGAGCTGCCCTCGACCGCGCCGCTGCCGACGCTGCGCACCCGGATGGCGAACGAGCGCGCGCTCGGCATCTCTTTCATCTACGCCGCGCAGACGTGGCGGCAGCTGGCCGCGATCTTCGGCGAGCAGGAAGCCAGGGCCCTGTTCGGCCTGAGCAACGTGCTGGTCATCTTCGGCGGCTCCAAGGACGTCGCGTTCAACCAGGAGGTCTCCGACCTCGTCGGCACCACCCGCGTCAGGCGCACCACCTGGCAGAGCGGCAGCGGCGGCAGCCGGGGCGGGCGGTCCACCTCCGGCGAGGACATCCCGATCCTGCGTCCGGAGGAGATCCGCCAGATCCCCGACCGTCACGCCCTGGTCGTCGCCGAGAACGGCCGACCGATCATCGCCCGCCTGAGCCGCTGCATCGACGGCAAGGACGGCCGGCGCCTCCTGCGCGACCAAGCCCGCGCCCGCGAGCAGCTGGCCACCGCCCGCCGCACCGCCCACGCCCCGGCCGCTCGAGCTGCCGACGCGCTGGCCGAGGCACGCCGGCGAGGCCTCGCCCCCGAGAGCACCGAGACATGGCGCTGAACCCGCCGACCCCAACCGACGGCACCGGCGACCCCGGCCGCTCCCTCGTCCGGCCCTTCCCTGAGGTCGGTCCGCTGATGCGGGTCGCCTACCGCGAGCTCGGCATCCTCGCCAATGGCAGCGAGCAGCAGATCCGTGCCCTCGGTGATCCGGCGCGGCTGCCGCGACCCTGGGACCCGGCCACCTGCCGCCATCCCGACCTCCGCGCCGAGGTGTGGGCCTGGCTCGAGGCCGTCGTCGAATGGGTCAACCACGAGCACGTCTGGGACGCCGCCGCGGTCATCCCGCCGTGCTGGCCCCACCACCCGCACTTGGTCCGCGAGCTCGCCGTCCTGGCCGACCAGCGCCGCCGCGCCGGCGCAGCCCTGACCAGCGACCTGCTCGAGGACTGGCACCGCTCGACACTGCCCGGCTTCCTCGACCGGATGCGCGCCCGCCTGCGGAACCACTGCGACGAGGGCCACCAGGCCTGGCCGGCCAAGGGCCGCCACATCCGGCACACCGAGCGAGCCTGCCGGGCTGAACGAGCAGAGGCGTTCACCGCCGACGTCAACACCCTCGACGAGCAGTCCCCGGACGCGCCGCACCGAGCCTTCTCGGTCGTCGACCTGGCGACTGGCGAAATCCATGATGAACGGACGCTGTGAGCGAACAGCAGGTGGTGCCACCGTGCCTCCTGGGTGACGGATCGTGTCGCCTTGGCGGCCCGGGCAACGAAATGCCCACTCACAGGGTCTTGACAGGCCGCTCCACGTGGTCAAGAGTCTCGGTTAGTAAACCGAGTTACTAACCAAGGAGGTCCCCGCATGACAAGGAAGTCTGTACGGGTAGCGGTCGCCGCGGCGGGCGCTCTCGGAGTGATGCTCGCGGCTGGGTGCAGCGGCGGTTCTGCCCCCGCTTCCGGGTCTGCCGGAGATGGCAAGGCCGAGCTGACCATCTGGCACTACTGGGACGGCAACAACGGTGACACGTTCGCCTCCATGGCCAAGGACTTCGAGGGCTCGCACCCGACCACGACGCTGAAGCTGGTCAACGTTCCCGGGTCGGATCTGCTGACCAAGCTGCAGGCTGCGGCCCAGTCACGCACCCTTCCCGACATCGTCATCGGCGACCTGGTGACCGTGCCGCGCATGGCCAAGACCGGGCAGGCCGTCGACCTCAAGCCCCTGGTCGGCGAGAACACGTGGTCCGACATCTACCCCGAGATGCTGAAGTTCGGCGACCAGGGCGGAAAGCAGATCTCCATCCCCGTCTCCTCCAACACGCTGGCGTGGATGTTCAACAAGACAGACTTCACCAAGGCCGGCCTGGACCCGGCCAACCCGCCCCAGACATGGGACGAGCTCAAGGCGGCCTCGGCCAAGATCCGAAAGGCGACGGGCAAGCCCGGCTTCGAGCTCTTCACGACGCCCGGCACCGACGGCGAAGGCGTGACCTGGAACTTCCAGGTGTCCCTGTGGCAGGCCGGCGGCGAGTTCCTCAACGGGGACAACTCCAAGGCCGCGTTCAACTCGGAGGCAGGGAAGAAGGCCCTCCAGTTCTGGGTCGACCTGGTCAAGGCGAAGGACAGCCCGCTGGCTCCTTGGGGCGAGTTCGAGAAGGGCAAGGCCGCCTCGGCCCAAGAGGGCTCGTGGATGGCTGGTATCTGGAAGCCGAAGCCGCCGTTCGACTTCGGCGTGGCACAGATCCCCCACCCGGCAGACGGGCAGCCCGCCACCAACATGGGTGGCGAGCAGGCGGTCGTGTTCACGCAGGACAAGGCAGAGCAGAAGGCCGCCGGCGAGTTCCTGACCTGGTTCGTCGATCCGGCCCAGAACACCTCCTGGAGCGAGAAGACCGGATTCCTGCCTGTCCGCAAGTCAGTCGCCGAGTCGGCCGAGTACAAGGACTTCGTCAAGAACACCCTTCCCGAGCTGCAGCCGTTCGTCGACGCCCTCCCGACGGCGAAGGCCCGTCCGGCAACCCCGCTCTACCCGCAGGTCTCCCTCGCCTTCGCCAAGCAGGTAGAGGAGGCCCTGCATGGCAAGGCTGTTGACCAGGCACTGGCGGACGCGGAGACCCAGGTCAACGCGATCCTCAGCGGCAAGTGAGACGGTCGTGATGGGCGTGCGTGACCGAACGGCCGAGGTTGGCCGCAGGCTAGGCACGCCCATCACGCACCCGGCCGTGCAACGAGCCGGGACCGCCCCCCTCCGCGCCCGCCGGAGCTATCGCCGTGGCGACTTGATCACCGCGGCCTTGTGCCTGGCCCCGGCACTGCTGGTCATCGGGCTGTTCGTGGTGTACCCATTGGTGGCCACGGGACTGCTGTCACTGACAAGCTGGGACGGCATCAGCCCGGACCGGCCCTTCGTGGGACTGGACAACTACGGCAAGCTCATCGCGGATCCGGCCTTCCGCAACTCGATGGTCGTCACGGTCCTTTACGGGCTCGGAGTCAGCGCCCTCAGCGTCATCACGGGAGTGGGCGCGGCAGCACTGCTCAACAGCGCCTTCCGGGGCCGCGCCGTCTACCGCACCGCGTTCTTCCTACCTGTCGTCACTTCCTCGATCGCCGCAGCCGCGGTCTGGCGCTACCTCTTCGATGTCAGCGGTCCGGTCAACTCCGCCCTCCAACGGGTCGGGCTGGGCGAAACCAACTGGCTCGGTGATCCGCACCTGGCCCTGGTGAGCCTGACCTTGCTGACGGTCTGGAAGCAGCTCGGCCTGAACACGGTTCTCTACCTCACGGCCATGCAGGCCCTCCCCGCCCAGGTGTACGAGGCGGCGGCCCTCGACGGCGCCGGGCCGTGGCAGCGGATGAGGCACATCACGCTTCCCCTGCTTGCACCGATGACCTTCTTCGTCGTCGTCCAAGCACTCGTCGTGACGTTCCAGTCCTTCGATCTGGTCTACCAGCTCACCGCGGGCGGCCCGATGGGCGGCACCGAGGTCGTCGGATTCCTCGTCTACCGGACGGCGTTCGTCACCGGGCAGTTCGGTTACGGAGCCACCATCGCCTATGCCGGCTTCGCGCTGGTCTTCGCGCTGACTTGGATCCAGTGGCGCCTGGGTGGGAAGGACCAGACATGAGCAGGCCGTATGCCGCCGCACGCGCTCTTGGCCGTCACCTGCTCCTGCTCGGCCTCTCCGTCCTGATCGTGGCGCCATTCGCATGGATGATCACCACCAGCCTCAAGTCCTTCGACAAGGTGCACCAGCCGCCCTATCTGGTCCCGGAGCAGTTCGAGTGGTCCAACTACCCGCAGGCCTTGGCCGCGGCCCCCTTCGCCGGCTACTACCTGAACTCGGTGGTCATGGCGGCGGGCATCGTGGCCGGCCACCTGCTGCTCGACACGCTGGCCGCCTACGCGCTTGCCCGCCTGCGGTTCCCGGGTCGGAACGCGATCTTCCTGGGGCTGGTCGCTACCATGCTGGTACCGACGTTCCTTACGGTGCTGCCCGCGTTCGACCTGGTCATCCGCTTCGGCTGGTTCAACAGCTACACCGCGCTCATCGTGCCCCGGCTCGCGGACGTCTTCGGGATCGTCGTGATCCGCGGGTACCTGCTATCTCTTCCCATGGAGCTCGACGAGGCGGCCAGGATCGATGGGGCCAACCGGATGCAGATCCTGTTCCGGATCCTCCTGCCCTTGAGCAAGCCGGCACTGGTCAGCGTCGCCGTCTTCTCGTTCCTCTTCGCCTGGAACGACTTCCTCTGGCCGCTGCTGGTCACCAGCGACGACCAGTACCGGACGATCCAGCTGGGCCTGGCCGCCTTCACCAGCAAGTACGGGCCGTATCCGCACTACCTGATGGCTGGCACCGTCATCGCGGCCGTGCCCGCCATCGCCATCTTCATGTACCTGCAGCGCAGCCTGGTGCGCGGCCTCGCCGCCACCGCAGTCAAGGAGTGAAACCTCGTGAACGACAGCCTCAACAGGCGTGGACCCGACTGGGTACGTGACGCGATCTTCTACCAGATCTTCCCGGAGCGGTTCGACAACGCGGACCCCGCGACCGACCCTCCCGGCGTCGAGCCGTGGGGAACGCCACCCACCCGCGACAACCTCATGGGCGGGGACCTGCCCGGGATCACCCGACGGCTGGAACACCTCCGAGCGCTCGGGGCCAACGCCCTGTACCTGACCCCGGTCTTCAGCGCCACGACGAACCATCGCTACGACGCCACCGACTACTACACGATCGACCCGCGACTGGGCGGCGACACCGCCTTCGCGACATTCCTCGACTCGGCCCACGACATGGGGCTCCGCGTTCTGCTCGACGCCGTGTTCCATCACTGCGGCTACGACCACCCCTTCTTCCAGGACGTCATCGCCCGCGGCGACCAGTCGGAGTACGTCAACTGGTTCTCGGTGGCCCAGTTCCCCGTCACCGCGCACCCGCAGCCGAACTACCTCACCTGCTCGGGCTGCTGGTACCTGCCCAAGCTCAACGTGCACAACCCCCACGTGCGCGACCACCTCTTCGGCGCTGCGCAGAAATGGATGAACGCCGGAATCGACGGCTGGCGCCTCGACGTGCCCTACATGCTCGAGAACCCACGATTCTGGGCACAGTTCCGCGCCGTGGTCAAGGGGCACGACCCGGAGCAGTACATCGTCGCCGAGGTCTGGGAGAAGGCCACCGACTGGACCACCGGAGCCACGTCCGATGCGGCCATGAACTACCGCCTGCGTGACGCCATCTTGAACTTCGTCTCGGAGTGGAGAGGCGGCGGTGAGTCGTTCGCCGCCGAGCTCGAAGAGATCGACAAGGAGATCCCGCCCGACGCGAAGGGACTCATGATGAACCTGCTCGGCAGCCACGACACCGAACGCGTCCTGACCCACTGCGGCGGCGACGTCGAGGCCACGAAGCTCGCCTTCGCGCTGCTGTTCACCGCAGAGGGAGCCCCCATGGTCTATTACGGCGACGAGATCGGCATGACCGGGTTCAACGACCCGGACTGTCGTGGCGCCATGATCTGGGACGAGGCCCGGTGGAACCATGAACTGCTCGCCTGGGTGCGTCAACTCGCGCACTTGAGGCAGGCGCACGTCGCCCTCCGCCGCGGCAGCGAGCGCACCATCCAAGCCACCGAGAACACCATCGTCCGAGCCCGCGTCCACCCCGAGGAGGAACTGCTCATCCTGGCAAACCGAGCCCGGGCTGGCGTGCATGTTGCGGTCGCAGGTTTCGCTGGCCGCCTCGGGACCGATCTGCTCACCGGACAACAGGTCAGGTGCGACGATGTCGCTGTGCCAGGGATGGGGGTTTCCATTGTCAAGCTTGAGTGACGGCGCGCGAAGAGCTACGGCCAAGGACGTCGCCAAGGCCGCAGGCGTGTCGCGAACGTCCGTGTCCTTCGCCTTCAACGACCCCGCGCGCCTCGGCGACGCCACACGTCAACGCATTCTGAAGGCGGCCGAAGAACTAGGTTACCGGCCGGACCCTGTCGCAAGAATGCTCGTGCACGGCCGCACGAATTCGCTGGGCATCCTTCTGCCACAGGACATTCCCCAAGCCATGGAGAACCCGTACTACACCCAGTTCATCATCGGTGTGGGCCAGGTGTGCCACCAGGAGGGCTACACGCTGCTTATCGTGCCCCCTCTGCGCAACTCCATGCTCGAGGCCATTCCCTACGCGGCCGTCGACGGCTTCATCGTCTCTGGGCTCGAGAGGGACCGCGGCGAAGTGGCGGAGCTCGAGCGACGCGGCATCCCCTACGTCCTCGTCGACAGCGACGGCGACCACACCTCGCCCAGCGTCGAGGTCGATGACACGGCCGGCGCGGCGGCGATGATGACCCACCTGCTCGACTTGGGCCACCGGCGCATCGCCATCCTTGCGTTCGAGTCCGGTCCGGAGAGCGGAGACGGGGAGTATCGAGGGCCGCTGCGACGACGCATCGCCGGCATCGACCAGGCACTCGCCGCCGTCGGGCTCAGCCGCGACAACGACGTGACCCTGACGGAGGTGCCATGCACCAGGGCTGAGGGCTACAAGGCGGGACTCGAGCTGCTTCGGAGGACCAACCGTCCGACCGCAGTCTTCGCCCTCTCAGACATCCTCGCAGCAGGCGTCCTCGACGCGGCCTACGAACTGGGTGTGGCCGTCCCGGCTGAGGTGTCCGTCGCAGGCTTCGACGACCAGCCCGAGGCCATGTGGGTCCGTCCCCGACTGAGCACGGTCCGCCAGCCAACCGAAGCCAAGGGGCGCGTCGCCGCGGACTTCTTGGTCTCGACCATCCACGGCAACGCACGCCACCCGCACCAGAAGCTGCACACCGCTGTGATCGTTCGCGAGTCCACCGCTCCGCCGCCGCGGTCTGCGGAACCATCCCCCGAAGCCATCGCCATGGCCTGATTTCGCTTCACGCACGACTCGATCCACCCTCTCGAGCCTCAGCGTCGCGGTGCCGCGGGGGCCTGGGCGTCCGCCCCGTAGACAACCGGGCGGGGCCGCAGTGCCTCTTCGGCGGGGCTCTCCCGCGGCGTCCGTCGTTGCGTATGCCGCTGGGCTGGCTCCCCGGGTCCCTGTCCCATCCGGGTCCGGACCTCGTGCAGGCCGGCCAGCTGCTGCTGCGCGACCGGGCGGGGGTCGGCGTTCCACGCCCGGGCGGCGGCGAGCAGAGCCCGCCGGACCTCGCTCGGAGGGGCGCCGGTCGCCGCGGCGATGTCGCCCATCGCCGGCTCCCACACGGCACCCGGTCGTGCCGCGACGATCGCCGCGGCCGCGTCGACGGCCTGCTGCCCGGGCAGGTTCGCGAGCCGCTCGTGGACGAGGACGTGGCCGAGCGGCTGCGGCATCCGCAGCAGCGCGGACAGGCCTGCCGGGCCCTCCGCTGCGAGCAGCTGCGCCGGATCGGTTCCGTCGTCGAGGCGCACCGTCAGCAGCTCCGTCCCGTGCTGGGCGAGCAGCCAGTAGGCCCGCTCGGCCGCCATCCAGCCGGCCAGATCACCGTCGGTCGCGACGACCGGCCCGGTGCCCGCTGCGCTGCTCAGGCCGGCCAGCTGCCTGGCCTGCGCCTCGGTCAGGGCGGTGCCGAGCGGTGCGACCCCGACGTGGCTGCCGCCGGTGGCGAGGGTGACCGCGATGGCGTCCATCGGGCCCTCGACGAGCACCGGCACCGCCCCCGCATCGCGGAGCCGGGGCAGGACCCCGAAGAGCTGCGCACCCTTGTGGAACAGGGGCGTGTCGGCCGTGTTGAGGTACTTCGGGCCCGCGTTGTCGGCGTCGGTCAGGCGGGGGTGGCGCCGGCCGACGAAGCCGAGCACCTGCCCGCGGTCGATGATCGGGAGCACGGCCCGGTCGCGGAACCGGTCGATCAGCCGCCCGGTCCGGGCGAGCGTGGCCACACCGGTGAGGGTCATCTCCTCGTCGGTGACCCCGAGGGAACGCAGGTGCTCGACGAGGCCGGTCCACCCGGCGGGGGCGTAGCCGGGCCGGTAGTCGCTCCCGAAGCCGGAGTGCCCGGCCAGGTCCTGGTGGAAGCGCGCGGTCAGGTAGTCACGGGCCCAGCTGCGCTCGAACCGCGTCTGGAAGAACGCGAGGCTCAGCTCGTTGACCTCGACCATCCGCTCGTGGGGGACGGGGCAGTGGTCCCACTCGTGAGCCCGCTCGAGCAGGTGCTGGATCTCGGCCTCGGACGGGTCGAGCGGTCCCATCGTGTCGCGCACCAGCGCCGCGAGCTGCAGCTGCGCCTCCACCGCCTCCACTGCCAGCGGCGGCGAGCCGTCCTCGGCCAGCGGTTCCTGTCCTGCGTCGCGGCCGGTGAGGTAGTCCTCCCACTCCGCGGCCGTCGGCGCGTCGGCGGGCGGTTCGACGTCGACGAGCAGGTCCTCCGGTGGGATCCCCTCGTCGTCGCTCTGGTCCTGGTGCTCGGGGCTGGTCGGTTCGGCCAGGACGGAGATGCGCCAGACCATGGCGTGGCACTCGTCGACGTCGACGCCGTCCAGGTGGCGTCCGGCGGTGTCGAGCAGGTCGTCGATCCGGTTGCCGCGAGCCAGGGCGTGGTCGACGGCCGTGACGAGGGCCGGCCACCATGCGCTGGTCTGGATGGCGGCGGCGCGGTCGGCTCCGACGCGAGCGGTGAGCCGGTCGACCCAGGGCGTGCTCAGCCCGCCAGAGGGGTCAGTGGTGGTGGCGACTGCGGGCTCGACGTGGTGGCTGATCCGCCACCACAGCGCGGCCGCGGCATGGTCGTCCGGCAGCGGCCCCTGCGCCGCCGCTGTCCTCACCAGGCCGCCGGCGTTGACGCCGGCGCGGGACAGCGCGGCGAGCCGTTCGGCGAGGATCGCGGCGAACTCGTCGCCTGTCACTGCGGGCGCGACCCGCCGCAGGAGGGGTGCCCACTCGTCCATGGCGGGCGCGTGTCCGGCCGCCAGGTGCGCGTCGAGGTCGCGCTGCCAGAGCGCCGCGGCCTTCGCGAGCTGCCGCGGCCCAGTCGGCCGGCGGTCCGCCTCGGGGACCTGCATCGCAGCCCGCCACACGTCAACCTCCGCCACCAAGGCGGCGTCGACGCGCCGTCCCAGCGCGGTCGCCCACGCCGGCGTCTCACCGTGGCTGGCCGCGGCCCGGACCTGCGCGGCGAGGTCGCCGACGAGCCCGGCGCGGCGCGTGAGGTACTCGCCCCACACCGGATCCGCCGCCAGCCGAGCGGGGACAGCCGGGACCCAGGGCAGCGGCGCCAGTCCTGTCATCGGGCCCGCGTTGCGCAGCCCGGAGTCGTCCAGGCGCCAGTCGAGCACGGCCGCCCGGTCGCCCGCGGTGTCGAGCTCGCGGCCCTCGGCCGCGGCCCGCAGCGCCCCGCCCGGGTCCGTCCCGGACGCGGCCAACAGCAGCAGGTGCGCGCGCAGCGTCGGCCACGCCGCCTCCTCGCGCACCCCGGGAACCAGGGCGTCCGCGGTCGACTCGAGCGACGCGACGGCCTCGGGTCCGAGCGTGTCCTCGGCGGCGGCATACAGCGCGTCGACGTACCGGCAGGTGGCCTGTCCGAGCAGCACGGCGGGGTCGGCGGCCTCGCGCAGCAGGGTGCTGGCGGAGGTGGGGGAGTCGTCACGGGCGAGGACGGTCTCGAGCAGGTCGGTCGGGGTCGGCGGGCTGATGGTCTCGGGGCGGATGACGGTGTGCGGGTCGCCGTCGCCGACGACCTGCAGGTAGACGTGGTTGGCGTGCCGGCCGCGGGTGAGCATCGTGTAGAGCTGCTGCCGGGACTCGGCGCCGGTGGCCAGGCCGTGCATGACGTCGGCGGACACGCCCTGTGCGCCGTGGACCGTGGTCGCGTAGCCGAGCTCGGTCGAGGCGGTCACGTACGGTGCGGGCAGCGTGACGAGCCGCCCGTTACGGGTGTGCTGCACCGACAGCCCGCCGTCCGCGCCGACCGCGCGGACGGCCCACCGGTCGCCGTTCTTGACCCAGTCGGTGGCCGAGATCCGCAGCCGCCGGTCGTTGGAGCGGGTGATGATCAGGTCCCCGACCGAGGCCTCGTTCCCGTCCGCCAGACGCGCCGCCCGGTTTTCATGGATGGTGTCGCGTATGCCCCTGGCCTCGCTCTCGTGGCCCCGCCCGCCGGGCGCCCGAACTGGACCGGGTCGTTGTGCGGGGCTGGCTTCCTGGGTGAGGCGGTGGGCGCGGGCGCGCTGGTTCAGCCCGGCGACGAGCTCACGGGTGGGGGCCAGCATGATCGCGTCGTGACCGGCGGCGCGGTCGTTCTGCCAGGCGGTGAACACGTCCTCGGTCATCGTCGCGAGGTCGCCGACGTGGACGCGGCCGTGGTCGAGGTAGAACCCGAGCGCCTCCGGTCGCCCGTCGCGCAGCGCGAGGGAGGCGGCGCCCTCGGCGGGGTCGGCGAACCGCATCAGCTCGGTCAGCCGGGCCGCGCCGTGGCTCGCTTCGATGTCGCGCAGCACCCCGCCGGCGCCGATCGCGGCGAGCTGCTGGTCATCGCCGATCAGGCGGACGCTGCCGCCGCGGCCGACGACGAACGCGACCGCCGCGTCCAGGGAGAGGGTGTCGGCCATGCCGGCCTCGTCGATGACGACCAGCGTCCGCGGGCCGATCCGGGCGGCCCAGTCGGGCAGGTCGTCGTGCTCGATGGACCAGACGAGCTTCGCGAGGGTGTCCGTGCTGGCACCGGTGTGCTCACGCAGCGCCGCGGCCGCGGCCGCCGACGGCGCCAGCCCGATGACCTCGCCGCCGGCGTCGGACCACGCCCCGGCGAGGACCCGCATCGCGGTGGTCTTCCCAGCCCCGGCGGGCGCGATCGCCAGCTGCAGCCGCGCGCCGGAGGCCGCCATCGAGCGCACCAGCGCCGCCTGCCCGGCGTTGAGAGCCGTGCCGTTCGCGGTCGCCTCGAGCAGCGCCAGGTCCACGCTCGCCGGCCCGGCCGTATACCCGTCCGCGAGCCCGGCCGTGGCGACCAGCCGCTGCTCGGCGGCCAGCACCCGCGCCGAGGTGTACTGGTCGGCGCCGGCCACCGTGTACACGCTCGACCCGTCGCGACGCCGCAAGACAGGTGGCTCGACGAGGCCGTCATCAGGGCGGGCGAGGGACACCGAGCCCCCGGTCAGGGCCTGCTTCACGACCCGGTCCACGGCCTGCTCCGACTCACCCGCGGCCAGGCCGGCGGCGCGGACCCGGCGCTGCGCCTCCGCCCGAACGTGCCACACCTGCCACGTCGCCCGCCGGGACTCGACGGCCTTCACGACCTGCTCCGCCGTGCCCTGGATCCACGCGTCGTCCACCCGCACGGCGCGCTCGGGCTCGCGGGACAGGGCACCGAGGGCCATGACGTCGACCGCGTCGGCGCCACCGAGGACCTCGATAGCCTGCGCCCGCCACGCCTGCCGCTGCTCCGTGAGGCTGCGCGGCTCGTGCTTCGCCTCACGCGTCTCGAGGGTGGCCTGCTGCGCCAACTGGATCGACTCGACCGGCGTCGGCGGCCGCCCGTGGGTGGCCTGGAAGTCGGCCGCGAGCTCGCTGCGGCGAGCCTCGATGCTCACCCTTCGGGAGGACCACCGCTCGTTCAGCCGCGGGTCGACACCGACCACCTCGCGGACCGGCCGCTTCCGCGCATCCTCGTTCGGGCGCTCGGCGAACGTCACGCCGAGGTCGGCGCGCAGGTGCTGCTCAAGGGCGGTGTTGTACGTCTCCGACGCGGCCACGGTCGCCTTGAACAGCACCCGACCGTCGATGCTCAGCCACCGCCCGTCGAGGGTCTGCACCTTGTTCGCGACCGCGACGTGCGTGTGCAGGTCGGGGTCGCCGGCGCGGGAGTCACGGTGCGTGAACGCCGTCGCCACCAAGCCTTGGACGTCGACCTGACGGACCCCGTTCGTGCCGGTCCGGGTGAACAGGGCGTGCTCCTCGATGAAGGTCAGGGCGTCCTTGACCGCGGCCTGATGGGCCCGCTCGATCCGCGCGGCGACGTCGGGGGAGGCGATCGCCCACAGCGTGCTGACGGACTTCACCGGGGAGAAGGTCAGGTCGTAGCCGGCCACCGCGTTCGTCCGCGGCCGGGAGTGCTTCGCGATCGTCGCGGCGACCTCCCGGGCGTCCTCGGGGTCCCGGCCGTGATCGGCGCGGAAGAGCTCGGTGGCGAACTCGGTGCGGACCCGAGCCCGCTCCTCGAGGGCGACAGGCGAGTCCTGCGGGAGGCCGGCTTCTGTGTTCAAGGCGGCGATCCGCTTGGCGACCTCGAGCCGGAACGCGCTGACGTCCCCGGCGTAGACCTTGTACGGCTGGCCCAGTCGGGTGACCGCCTGCACCTGCTCGTCGGTCGCGTCCCCGGCCAGCCGGGCGCGGCGCTCGTGCGCCAACGGGTGGTGGCCAGACCCGAACAGCGCCTGCACCTGCTCCGCCGTGACGAGATCCCCGGCGGCCAGCCCCTCGATCCCGGCCAGGCCGGAGCCCACCCACACCCCCGGCGATTCGCCCTTGGCCGTGTAGTAGCTCGCCAACCCCGTGTGACCCCGCTCGGTCGCATCCAGGGCAGCCACCTGCCGGGTCAGGTAGTCATACCCCGACCCCGCGGTCAGCTTGTGGATCGACATCGTCACACCCGCCCTAAGGGGCCCGCAGCCTCGCTGCGGTCACCGAAGCGGACCTGAATCCGACCATGCAAGAGGTGTGTGGCGCATGAGGTCGGTCGGTTCGCGGCGGGGTACGCAGACGCGGGTCTCTCGCGATGACCGTGTGGGGGCGGCGTCAGCCTTCGGGAGGGGGAGAAGCCTCGAAAGGAGATCCGAAATGGGACAGCAATCAGCGCGGCAGGCGGCACGTCGAGCAGCTCTCGATGCTCAAGCCCAGCGCAGGCGGCAACGGGCCGAGCGGGACAAGCGAATCGAAGCCCTCGCCGTCGACGTCCTCACCGCCCTCGAGGAGCGCAAGGCCGCCATCGCCGACTGCGAAAGGCGCGCCGGCCTTGCACTGCAGCAGCTCACCGAGGACGAGGGCCTCTCGGTCAGCCACATCGCCGACTGGTGCGGTGGGGAACTGACCAGCCGTGAGGTGAAGCGGCTGATCGGTCAGCTGAGGGCTGATGTCCGGGAGGCGAGCGATCCTGACCCTGCCGTCGAGAACCCGACGTAGGTGGTGAGCGTGCTCGACTCAGGCTCAGCCGGCCTCCGGGTCGCGCTCGACGACGAGGACCCGACGCAGGGGCATGCGACTCCGCCAGCGCGAGGGGAGTGCGTCGTAGTGCTCCAGGGTGAGGCTGGTGAGGTCCGCACCAGAGAACAGGCGCAGGTTCTGCCGTTCCCGCTCGAGGGCGATGGCGTCCGCGCTGAACGCACCCAGCGTGACGTAGAGCCCGGCCTCGTTCTGCGAGAGCGTACCGATGAGCTGCTGCACGTCCGGACGTCCTCGAGTCCCGGTGGTGTGCTTGCACTGCACCTTGATGATGGGCGGCTCGATCCCCAAAGGATCCGTGTGTGCGATCACGTCGATGCCGCCGTCCTGGGAGTACGGGGTGACGCGGGCCTGGTATCCCATGGCCCGTAGCAGGTCTGCGGTGAACTCCTCGAACTCACGATCCGAGAGGTCGGTCAAGAGAACGCGCGCGATGAAGTCCCTCGTGTGCTGATCGATCCGCTCGGCGTTCGGCTCGTCGGCGACCGCGTCATCAGTCGTCGCGTGGGTGGTCGCGTTTGGCTGTTTCTGGCTCTCGGCCTCGAAGGTCTCGTCGGTCGCCGCATCCAAGTAGTTGCGGAACACCGTGTCGTGCTTACGCACTTGGAAGAGGGTGACCGCCGATCCGATCTCGTACAGGGCGGCCTGCGGGAACAGGCTCCGCGCCACTCCCGTCTTTAACCATTTGACGCGTCGACGATGCGGATGCCTGGGCGCGTTCGGGTGGTGCTCGTACGGGCCGGAGACAACACCGAAGTTGAGCGTGCTGTCTGCTTTGTAGGGCGCGACAACCAGATCACCCTCGGCCATCTCGAAGGCGAACCTGCGCAGCACGCCAGCCCAAACCGGGATGGCTGCGGGTTTCGCTGCCGGGTACGTGGCGTGCACCGCAGCCTTCATCCGCGCCATCTCGTCGCCGATGGACCTCAGGTCAGGCATCTCCTCCCAGCCGATGGAGATGAAGCCCTCGTCCACGAGCTCCGAACCCAGCGCATCGTTGTGGATGCCCCACATTCTCTTCATCCCTTGGTCCCTTCGATCACCTTTACGGACGCGTTCGAGATCTCTCGACAGCGGTGACAGGCTCATGTTGCGACTTCTTGCCGGAACTCGTCGTAGGTGCCGGCAAGGTAACGGACGAGAGAGGCCTGGAAGTCGGGGTTGGCGAAGAAGAGGTCGAACAAGACGCCGTTCTTGTCGTGTCGGTCGATGAGCAGGTCCTTGACCTTCTGCTCGAGGACCATTTCGAACTGGCCGCGGTCGTTGTTCAGGGCGACCTCGCGCATCTCGTCGTCCTCCTTAACGACGACCCACTGCTGGTCAACCCAGACCTTGTCGGCCTCGCCGAGGTCCGCGCCGTACTTGTCGTTCATCGCCGATATGAGCGCCGAGAGCTTGTCCATGATGGGTTCG
This sequence comes from Knoellia koreensis, assembly GCF_013041615.1. Taxonomy (GTDB): domain Bacteria; phylum Actinomycetota; class Actinomycetes; order Actinomycetales; family Dermatophilaceae; genus Pedococcus; species Pedococcus koreensis. Next base: position 322,577 of record NZ_JABEPQ010000004.1, on the reverse strand, counting down.
GCTTTGGGCCCCTTGCCTTCACCTGGCAGTGCCGAGCCGGGCTCATCGGCACCCGCGAGGGTGATGGCCTCGTCGGAGGCGACCGCGATCCGCAGGTGGGTCAGCTGCACGGATTTGCTGAGCTGCGGCATCGGGTCGTTGTCGCCGGTGGGAAGCTCGAGCAGCAGCAGCCGTCCGTAGAGGAAGAGCCGCTCGAGGTCGGCGTCGGCCCACGGCATGACTTGGGCGACGAACGCATACGCTCGGCAGAAGTGCTCCAACGTCTTCCGGAAGGACTCCGCCGCGTCCTCGTCGAGGGCTGCGAACCGTCCGACCGCGGGGTCGAGGTTGGCGTAGATGACCGACTGCTGCGCCGGATCCTCCGACAGCAGTGCACCGACGGCGGCGTCCATCTCCACCCGGGAGAGCACGCGGGCGGCCATGAGGTCGTGCTCCATCGTGTAGAGCACGTTCGGTTCGGTCGGCGTCGCGAACGACTCCTCGTAGAATGGCTCGAACGCCGCCTTGATCTCCTCGGCGGTGTTCGCGAAGTCCAGGACGAACGTGTCCTGCTTGCCCGGATGGGTGCGGTTGAGCCGCGACAGGGTTTGCACGGCGGCCACCCCGGAGAGCTTCTTGTCCACGTACATCGTGTGCAGCAGCGGCTCGTCGAACCCGGTCTGGTACTTCTCCGCCACCACGAGCACCTGGTAATCGTCGCCGTGGAACTGCTTGGGCAGTTGCGAGTCGGAGAAACCGTTGATCTGCGCCTCGGTCACTCCCGACGCATCGGGGGCGTCCGGGTCGACCACGGCCCCGGAGAACGCGACCAGCGTCCGCAGCGGACGCTCACCCTTGTCGTAGCCCTTCTTCGCGATGTACGCCGCCAACGCGGCGTGGGTGCGCACCGCGTGCAGCCGCGACCGGGTCACGACCATCGCCTTGGCGTGCCCGTCGATCTTCCCGGCGGTCTTATTCCGGAAGTGCTCGATGATCACCTCCGCCTTCGCCTCGAGGGCATAGGGGTGCAGCGACGCGAACCGCGCGAGCACTGCACGGCCCTTGCGCGACTCCATCTCCGGGTCGTTGCGCGGGTGGCTATTCGCGAGCTTGTAGTAGACGCCATACGTCGTGTACCCCGAGAGCACGTCGAGGATGAAACCCTCCGCGATCGCCTGGCGCATCGAGTACGTGTGGAACGGTCGCTTGCTCCCGTCCGGGCCGACCTGCCCGAACGTGTCGAGTGTCTTCGGCTTCGGTGTCGCCGTGAACGCGAAGAACGACAGATTCTTCTGCTTGCCCCGGTTCCGCGCACTGGCCAGCAGCGCCTCGTCAGCAGCATCCACCGACTCGTCGTATGCCGCTGACTCGGCTTCCTCGGCCGCCTCCAGCGCCGCTTCGCCCCCCTCGCCGGAACCGAGGACCTTCTTCAACTTGGCGACCGAGTCACCACTGGATGAGGAGTGCGCCTCGTCGACGATCACGGCGAACCGTCGCCCCACCACGCCCTTGGCCTCACCGGCCGCCGCGTCCTTGGCGGCGAGCTCGGCCACGACCGGGAACTTCTGCAGCGTGGTGATGATGACCCGCGCCGCGTGCCCCTCGAGCGCCGCCTTGAGTTGGTCGGACTTCTCGTCGATTCGCACGATCGTGCCGGGCGTGTGCTCCAGCCCGGAAACGGTGTCCTGCAGCTGCCGGTCGAGCACCTTTCGGTCGGTGATCACGACGACCTTGTCGAAGATCGGTGCGTCATCGGCGCCATGCAACCGCGACAGGGCGTGCGCCGTCCACGCGATCGTGTTCGACTTGCCCGACCCGGCCGAGTGCTGGATCAGTCGGTCCACCCCCGCTCCGTCGCGGCGGGTGGCCTCGAGGATCGAGCGCACCGCGTGCCACTGGTGGAACCGCGGGAACAGCACCCTCCCACCCTCGGAGTGGACGAACGACCCCAGCAGGTCCAGCCACGCGTCGTGCTGCCACACCTGCTCCCACAGGTACGCCGTCTGATAGCCATCGGCAGTCGGCGGGTTCCCCGCCGTCCCCGTGTTGCCCGCGCCGCCGCTGCCCTGGTCGAACGGCAGGAACACCGTGTCCTGCCCCGCCAGCCGGGTCGTCATCGCCACCCGGTGCGGGTCGACCGCGAAGTGCACGACCGTCCGAGCCCGGAAGATCAAGTCGTGCGGGTTCCGGTCCGTCCGGTACTGCCCCATCGCGTGCTCGATGTTCTGGTGCGTGAGCGGGTTCTTCAGCTCCGCCGTCGCCACCGGGATCCCGTTCACGACCAGGGCCACGTCAACCGAGTCCGCCGGGTTGGACTCCGAGTGATGCAGCTGCCGCACCACCCCGAGCCGGTTCGCCGCGTACCGCTCACCCTGCTCGACATTCAGCCCGCTCGCCGGCCTGAAGTAGCACAGCCGCAGACTGACGCCGGAGTCCTTCACCGGAGACCGCAGCACGCTGATCGTTCCCCGGTGGTCGAGCGCGTCGACGACGACCCTGAGGAACTTCTCCCGCGCCGTCGACTCGCCACCATGGCGCGTCACGAGCTGCTGCCACGCCTTCGGCTGCGACGCCTGCACGAAAGCGATGACCTCATCGCCCACGACCCCGGCCTTCCGGTCGTATGCCGCCGGGCTCAGTCGCTGCCAGCCGTGCCCCAGCAAGTGCGCCTCGATGTTCGACTCGAACGCCGACTCCTTCGTGATACTCATCCCCGAATCACCCCTGTATGCCACTACCCGCCGTCGTCACATCGATCTCACCAGTCACCGCCGCCGTAATCAACGACCGCTTGAACTCCTCAAACAGGTCGGCCATCCGGGCAACAGACCGACGCGCTGTCGACAGGCGCGCCTGAAGAGATCGGACTTCCTCAGCCAGTTGCAGTTGCGCCACGTGCGGGGGTACCGCTACTTGAATATCCGCCAGATCCGCCCAGTTGATTCGTGGTGTCCTCACGGTGCCCAGATCGATCGACCCGATGCCACGTAAGCGCTCGATCATCTGACCCACAAACCACGGTGAACGAAGCACGCATTCAAGCCATTCGGGGTCGACTTCAGCCGGGCGAAGTACCAAGTAGTCCGGGCTCACGACGCCAGATTCCCGAGCTATACCCACCGCGCCCTGAAAGGCTCGCATTCGATTCAGCACGATGTCGCTGGGCTGAACCCGCTTGTATTTCGAGAGGTCCTCCGCGCGTCCCGGGCGGTCGGAGACCTCGTCGCGCCGCGTCACGCCATGGTGGATGGAGACTGACAGCAGGGGCAAATCGTCTCCTCCGCGCATGTCAACGGGGGAGCAGATGTATCGCAAACGAGTGCCGCTTCCCGAGCCGAAGTCCTCCGAGCCGAGACGCGCCGGGTAGACAGAGGCCAATGCCTCACTTTGGCGGCGGCGGGCGGCGATGATCTGGTCGATGCGGGCGACGCGGTCGTCGAGGAAGTCCGCGATCCGCCGCTGCTCCTCCAAGGGCGCGTCGGCGACGCGGAAGTTCGCGACGAACTCCTGTGGAACTCGTTGAAGGCCCGCAACGCCCTGAAACGCGGTGACGCCTTCCTCTAGGAAATGCTTTGACCTGACTGCGTAGGTAACCCAGCGGGGGTCGACGCCGGGTCTGGGGCGCAGGATGTGCAGTTCGGTCGTTCCTGCTCCGACCGAGCGGGCCCTCATAGCCCTACCGGCCTGGAAGGTAGGGGTGACCTTGGGGCACACGGTGTCGCCAGCTTGGAATCGCGTATAGCCCGAGTCGACGGTGCTCTTTGGAACGCGCCGTGATTGGTCGGCGCGGTCGTCGCTCCACACGGTCTCGAGAGGTAGGAAGAGCACGTCCGCATCGGCGGGAAGCGCGTCAAACTCTGGGCTTGACGGGTTAACTTCGGCCAGGTGCCGCAGGGCGATCATCGTCACAGGCCCAGGCCGCTCATCCACTGCTGGATCTGGGCCTCCAGAGCTTTGATCTCGGTGGCGATCTCGTCGACGGGGCGTGGTGGCGTGTAGACGTAGAACTGGCGGGTGAAGGGGATCTCGAAGCCGACCTTGGTCTTGGTGTGGTCGATCCACGCGTCGGTTACGAAGGGCCGGATCTCGTTCTCCAAGTGGGCCTCTGCTGTCTCGACGAGCGCCTTCGCACGTTCCTCCTCGCCGAGGGCGAACCATCCCTCGGGGAGCGGGATGCTCTCCTGGTCGCGCAGGTCCGGGTCGGGTTCGACCTTCCCGCCGCGTCCCTTCACGGTGGGCGCCTCAGGGTCGGCGATGGCGCACGCCTTCAGGAGTTCTTTGATGACTGCCATGGGCACGCCCCCGCCCATGTTCTCGGTGAGCTCAGCGAGCAGGTCCTTCTCGGAGGCATACGTGCGCCCGACCCAGCCCCCATAGATGTGCCCAGGCGAGTCGACATACCCCCACTTCTCCCAAGCTTTTGAGGAAGCCAACGCCTCGAGGGCGGCAGCGGTGACTTCCCACCGGCGGCGCATGGGGCGTTCGACGGTGATCCGCTGGAAGCCGAACGTCTCGTTGGTGAGGACCTTCACACGCGGGTCGTCGGCAAACTCGCCCCGTGCCCCGCCGTAGAGATGCGCGATCGTCTCGATCGCGGCAGACGTGAGTTCTTTGCGTTTGTCGCCGAGGGACTTGCGCATCTTGGTCCCGAGCTCGCGCGCGTCGATGAGCTTGACGGTGCCGCGGTCCTCGTCGGCCTTGTCGTTGGTGAGGATCCACACGTAGGTGGAGATGCCGGTGTTGTAGAACATCTGGTCCGGCAGGGCGACGATGCCTTCGAGCCAGTCGTTCTCGAGGATCCACTGGCGGATCTGCGACTCCCCGGAGCCGGCCTGCCCTGAGAAAAGCGGCGACCCGGACAGCACGATCCCGACGCGGGAGCCGGTCGGCTTCATGTGCGAGAGCATGTGCTGCAGGAACAGGAACGAGCCGTCAGAGATGCGGGGCAGGCCGGCGCCGAAGCGGCCGTGGAAGCCCTGCTTGGAGGGCTCGTCCTTGATCGGCGCGGCGTAGGCCTTCCAGTCGACGCCGTAGGGCGGGTTGGCGAGGATGTAGTCGAACCGTTCGAGGGGGAAGGCGTCGCCCGTGAGGGTGTTGCCGTTGCGCATCCGCTCGGGCGCGGTGTCCTGCATCATCAGGTCGGACTGGGCGATCGCCCAGGTTTCGTCGTTGAGCTCTTGGCCGTAGACGTTGACGATCGCCGCCGGGTTGAGCGCCTTGATGTGGTGCAGCGCGGTCATGAGCATGCCGCCAGTGCCGGCGGCCGGGTCGTAGACGGTGCGCACCGGCTTCGGGTTGTCGGTGAGCTCCTGGGCGGTCTTGCCGGAGACGAGCAGGTTGACGATGAGGCGGATGACCTCGCGCGGGGTGTAGTGCTCACCGGCGGTCTCGTTGCTCATTTCGGAGAACTTCCGCAGCAGCTCCTCGAAGATGTAGCCCATCGCCTCGTTGCTCACCACCGACGGGCGCAGGTCGAGATCCGCGAAGTCGGCCACCACGGCATACAGGAGGCCGGCGCGGTCGAGGCGTTCGAGCTTCGGGTCGAAGTCGTAGGCCTCCATGACCGCGTACGCCTCGGGGGAGAGCTTGCGGATGTAGGAGCGGAGGTTGTCGGCCAGGGCCTTGTCGTCGCTGAGCAGCGTCGGGAACGTCAGCGGTGAGGTGTTGTAGAAGCGGTGACCGGCCTTCTTCTTCAGCAGGGCAGCCTGGCCCTCACCGATGTTCGTCATGCCCGCCGCGGCGTCGAGGACTGCCTGCTTCGTGGGGGCGAGGACCGCGTCCATGCGGCGCAGGACGAGCAGCGGCAGCATGACCGAGCCGTACTCGTGCTGCTTGAACGTGCCGCGCAGCTTGTCCGCGACCTTCCAGACGAAGGCGACCTTGTCCTCGAAGCCGATCGGTGTCATCAGTGGGGGTCTCCAGTCAGTTCGCCATGGGGGATTGAAGCCAACGTAGTGGACTCTCGATGGGACGCGAGCCGGGGATGGCACAGCTGCCTGAAGGTGGTTCGCCACCGCGCCGGCAGCAGGCAGTTCGCGCCGCTCACCCTCGATTGCGACGTGGGTCTTCCGGGCGCTCACCCGGCCCAGCGGCATACGACTCGACGCGAGCCAGCAGCTGCGGCGATCCCCACTCGGTCCGCGGAAGTCGAACGGTTCTGGGCCTGCTCCGGAACGCGGGGCCCAGCCTGACAGGGGGATGGAGAGCGGACCCCGCGCGGCAGCCCGTCGCGACAGGGGGACACGACGGGCTGCGGCATGCCCTCGCGAGCTGCTCCGCATCGCCTTGACGCCCGGTCTCTCGCCGGGATCGGCGGACGCCCGGACGTGGATGGATTGGCGAGGTGCTTCTGGTCTTGGCGGTGATCGCCCGCGCGGGTTGAGCGCCTTCGGTCGGTTGAGGCCTGCCGCATCTGGCAGGGCTCCCGACCCGTGAAGGAGCGACCATGCCCGAGACGACACCAACCACGCACGCCACGGATGGCGCGGCGATCCTGACCCGAGTGGCCGCCGAGTTGGAGGCGACCGCCCGGAAGCTGTGGGCGCGCGCGGAGGCGGAGGGGCCGCTGTGCGCGACCTACACGTTCGCGCAGGACCTCCACCTGACCGCCGACTACGCTGCCGGACTGATCCCGCCCGAAGCGGAGCACCAGCCGCAGGTCGAACCCGTCGCTGCGGCCGGGGATCTCCTGACCGTGGTGACCGAGGCCGAGTCGCTGCTGCGCTCGGTCCCGATCGAGGCGCTGCCTCCCGGGTCGTCGCAGCTAGTGGTGCGCCTCGCCGATCTGGCACGGCAGGCTCGCGGATGAGCCCCCGAGACGGGCGTAGCGTCGGGGAGCTGCTCCTGCAGGCCGACACGGCGAGCCGGGGGCTGCTCTTCGACGTCTCGGGCGACGACGCGCTCGCGATGCTGCGCACCTGGGGCGAGGTCGTTCAGAGCGCCTCCGAGCTCTGGCAGGCCCTGCTCGTGCGCCCCAGAGGTGCCACCGAAGACGGGCAGCTCATGGCCCAGCTGGAGGCTATCTCCCAGGGCATGCACCGCACCCGCCTCCGTCAGGGCTGGCCCGGTGACGGGGACCCGGACCAGCGCCTCCTGGGGATCGCGGAGGCCTTCGACGCGGCCCGTGACCTGGTGGCCGCGCACGCGAGCTCCCGGGCAGGAGTGCAGTCGCTCGAGCAGGCCCGCGACGTGCAGGCGGCCCGAACCCGGATCATGCACACGCTCTACGTGAGCGCGCACTCGGTGTCCGTCGCAGTCCGCGAGCACATCCGCGACCTGCAGCAGATGCCGCGAGTGGAGCAGCAGTCGACCCGTGCCACGCGCGGCATCCCGCGAGGGCAGGACGCGCTGGACCGCCTCACCGCGTTCGAAGAGCTCGCAGGCAGCTTCCTCGGCGGGCGCCTCGTCCGCGCTCTCGAGGGTGAACATCGGGAGGGGTATGCCGGGCTGGCTCGGCTCGGCGACGCCATCGCCCGGTGGGACCTGCAGGCCCGCCGGACGCTGGCCGCGGAGGCGACGCCGGCGAATCTGTCCGCGGTCGCGCGGACCCAGGCCACGATCAACCGGGCCGCCTTGATCCTGGTGCGCGCCGCAGCCCACACCGGTGTGGCGGATCCCGTGGTCTACGAGCAGGAGATCGCCCCGACGTTCGAGCAGGCCATCCGGGCGCAGAGCCACCTGGCCGGTCAGTGGGCATCGCTCACCAACCCCACGACACGCAGGGTCGACCCGAACCTCGGGTCGGTGGCCGAGCAGCTGCAGGCGGCCACGCGCGAGCTGATCCACGACAAGACGGCCCTGGCCGAACCGACCCTCATCGCGCAGCGCGCGGACCTTCGTGACCTGCCCCCGGTCATCAAGCGCGCGATCGTCGGCGGGTTCATCCTCTCCCGCGACATCCACGAGCTCACCGCCCACGGCACCTCGATCACCGCACCCGCTAAAGCCATGCTTGAGGTCGCCCGCAACGACACGCGCACTCTAGGGCCCGGCGACGACGACTCACTCGGTGACAGCCTGCACCCGAACGACCTGCAGCACAACCGGGTCCGTCCCCTCATTGAGCCCGTCCGGGACATTCTCGCGCGGGACATCAACGAAGCGTCAGGGCGACAAGCCGGCGCCTCGCACTCCGTCCTTCTCATGTGGAGCTCGCGTGAACTCCTCGCACACGCCCCCGCCGCGGGCCGCGCCCGCCCCAAGGACCCGGCTCCACCCGTGGCAGTGACAGCGCCCAGAGGCCTGCGCATCTGACGCGCAATCCCCATCGCGGCCATCGAGAGCCATCAATTCGCGTGTTGGCTCTCGATGGCGTGTTCCCCCGAACGTCTGCCTGTCCCTGGGCCGGTCGACTGGCGGCGAATAGACGCACTTTGATAGTCGGGATCGTCGTGTTGGCCGATGAAGGCAAAGTCGCTCGCGAGCAGCGGCAGTTCCGGACGTTCATGGCCCCGAACTGCACCGCTCCAGGAGCCGCTCCGTCAGCGCCGACGAGCGTTCGATTGGTGTCATGACCGCAACGCGGATCGCGTCCCGGCTCCCGATGATCGTCAGCCGCCGGCGGGCGCGGGTCGTCGCCGTGTACAGCAGTTCACGGGTCAAGAGCCGGGAGCCGATCGCGGGCGCGACGACGGTTACATCGTCGGCCTCGCTGCCCTGTGCCTTGTGGACCGTCATCGCGTGCATGGTCTCGACGTCGGCCAGACGCCAGGGGGAGAGGGTGCGGACGCCCTGGCCCGTCTGGATCGCGGCGAGCGGGCCCTGGGGGCCACGGACGAGGACTCCGGTGTCGCCGTTTGCCAAGCCCAGGCCGTGGTCGTTGCGAGTGATGATGATCGGGCGGCCCAGGTAGTACGGCTGGTAGGCGACCTCGGGCGCGTCCTCGGCGAGGGACTGCTCCACGAGCCGGTTCCATCGGCGGATTCCGTGCGGTCCCGACCGCCGGCCGCAGAGCAACCGCGCCCGGCCGAGGCGGACGATGGCGCCGTCTATGTCTCCTTCCAGAGCGAGCGCACGTAGGTGGCGGGCCTGGTCAGTGACTGTTGCCATGTGCCCGAGGGCGGGCTCGTCGGTCTCGGTGAAGCCGATTTCGGGATGGCCGGCTTCGAGAATGTCGAGTACCGCATCGGGGTCGCCCGATCGGATCGCTCCGGCGAGGTCCTGGATGGCAGGTACGGAGCGACGGTTCTCTGAGAGCTCGACGACGTCACCGCGCGGCCCGAGACCGCGGACGAGGTCGGCAAGGACTGTGCCGGCTTCGACCGAGGCGAGCTGGTCGGGGTCACCGACGAGGAGGAGACGCGTCGCGGGTGAGAGCGCGTCGAGCAGTCGAGCCATGAGGCCGAGGCCGACCATCGACGCCTCATCGACGATGACGACGTCGTGGGGCAGCGGGTTCCTCGCGTCGTGGCGAAAACGTGTGCCAGATCGTGGGATCGACCCGAGAAGCCGGTGGATTGTGGTCGCCGGGTCGAAGCTTCCATCGGCGAGCTCGGCCTCCAGCGTCTCGTTCATGCGGGCGGCGGCCTTGCCCGTTGGCGCGGCGAGAGCGACGCGAGGTGCTCGCCCGTCTTGAAAACGAAGGGCGCGCAGGATTGCGGCCACGGTCCATGTTTTGCCAGTGCCGGGGCCGCCTGTGAGGACGGTGGTCGGGCGCGCGGCCACAGCGCGTACGGCGGTGACCTGTGCGTCGTTGAGCCAGCCGGCCGAGATCGCGTCCTCGAGCACGGTGGCCTCGATGCTCTTGAGCTGGTCGGGTGAGCGTGAGTCGAGCCAGCCTGCGATGAGCCGTTCGTCGGCCCGGTACCGGTCGAGCTGGACGAGGTCGAACTCGATGTGAAGCACTCCGCGGGCGGCGAGGCGGCTGGCGGCGACGGCTTGGAGCCATGCCTGCGGTTCCGGCAGCTCGATGACGTCTGCCAGGGTTGCCGGCTCGGCGGCAGGGTCTGCGTCCTGCTGCCCGTTGTCGTCAGGGTCGTGTCCGGTCGGGTGTGGTGTGAGCCGGGCTACGCTGTCGAGGTGTAGCGCGCCGCTACCCTCGCGGGCGGCGCGGACGGCGAGTGCGAGTGCGAGGACCGCTGCGTCGTCTTCCTCGCCGACGAGCCGGGCGATCCGTGTGGCGACGAGGCAGTCACCGTCGTCGAGGACGCCTGCAGCGGTGAACTGGGCGAGCGGCCCGGTCTTCGAGTCGGTGCCTCTTGTGTTCGCGGGGGCGGTCATGGGTCGTCTCCGGAGGAGTTCGCGGTTGCGTGGGAGCCGTCGAGTAGCGCCGACAGCTCTTCGATGAGCGCGGCGGGTGGGCGCCACGCGAAGACCCCGTGCGGGCACCCGTCTACTCGTGGGGTCTCCGGCCCGGCCATGCCGCGCAGGTACAGGTAAAGCACGCCGCCGAGGTGCGTTTCCGGGTCGTAGCCGGGCAGCCGCCAGCGTAGGTAACGGTGGAGGACGACCGCGTAGAGGAGCGCCTGGAGCGGGTAGCTGGTGTGCGTCATCGCGGCTGCGAGCCGGTCCGGTGCATAGTCGTCGACGGTAGATTCGGACTCGGGGGGGCCCAGCCAGTTCGTCTTGTGGTCGACGACGAAGTAGCGTCCGCCGCGCCGGAAGAGCAGGTCGACGGACCCGGTGAGGTAGCCGCGGAGCACCTGGTTGCCGAAGTCGGGCGTCTCGAGCTTTTCCGCGTAGGGCAGGAGCGGGTCCTCGGCTGGGAGGTGGCGACACATAAGGGCGCCGAGCTCGCGCAGTAGGGAGCCCGTCCCGGGCAGGTCCCCACCCCCTAGCGGCAGCTCGAAGTCCATCTCGGCGAGCCGGTCGCTGGGGGCGAGATCACGCAGTGAGACGTCGTCGGCGATTGTCCCGAGCGGGGTCGCGCAGACCAACTCGAGGGCTGCGGCAAGCTCGTCGGTGTCGAGGTCGACCGGCCATCGGACGCGTTCGTCGCTGATGCGTTCGAGAAGCTCGGCGCGCAGGTCTTCGGCCTGCAGGTCGGCCGTCTCGAGAACGGCGTGGACGAGCGAGCCGAAGGTCGCACCTACGGGCAGGCCGGCCATCGGCGAGCGGATTCCGGTACCTGCGAGGTCGGCGACGACGACTTCCTGCTCGTCGCTGTTGCCGACCGTGTCGGATTCCGGTTCGGTGTCGCCGGAAGAGCGGACGCCGGCGGCGGGATTCGCCTCGCCAGCAGCTGCGAGTGCGCTGTAGGAGGTGCGTCGCCAGTTCCGGTCGATGGTGCGGGTGAAGTCTCGTGCGGTGAGGGCTTCGGCCTGCTCCTGGGGCGGGTGCGCCTGCACCAAGGGGATCTCGTCCGGGACAGCTGCGAGGCTGAAGGCGCCGGCGTCAGCCCACGCTGTGAGCATCGCCTCTGCCGCCGGGCCGCGCGGCTCCCTGTCCGCGCGGGCGAGCGCGGCCACTGGCCGCTGCGCTGGCGGAGCGGCCAGGTAGGAGGCCAGCGCGTCCAGGTTCGGTGCACGGCCGAACAGGAGCCGGTGCAGCCCACTGTCGGGGGTGTTCGCCGTGGCCGCCCACCAGAGGACGAGTTGGGACTGGGCGCGCGTCATCGCGACGTAGGCCAGGCGCAGGTCCTCGTCCTGGACCTCGAGGCGGGCCGCCGCCCGGGCGCCGCGGTCCTCGGAGAACGCGATGACCCGCTCGCCTCCTTGGTGGACGACGACCGGGTCCTCGACCCTGTGAAGTTGCTGAAGAGGAAGGGCGTGTAGACGATTGGATACTGCAGGCCTTTGCTCGCGTGAATCGTCGACAGGGTGACCGCGTGGGCGTCGGAGTCCAGACGAATGACACGGGTGCCCGACCCGCCATCCGACTCCTCGGTCGTTTGGCGCAGCAGCCAGGTCACGAGCGCGGTCAGGCTCGGGCGGCCGGCGCTCACCTGCTCTTGCAGAACCTGCGCGCAGTGTTCGATGTCGGTGAGGTCGCGCTCACCGCCGACGCGCCCGAGGATCCGGGCACTGAGCCCGTCGCTCCGCAGGACGTCGAGGACTCCCGGCAGCCCGCCGCGGTGGAACGCCGTCAGGAGCGCGCGGGCCCCTTCGACGGCTTGGTCGGTCGCGGCGTCCCCGAGCCCGTCGAGGTGCGGGACCGACCAGCCGATGAGGGGCGTCAGGCATGCGGCTCGGACGCGTTCGGGCCGGTGCGGCTGCTCGAGGGCGGTCAGCAGGACGAGCCACCACGTCGCGGCCTCACTGCGCAGGACGGACTCGTTCGTCACGAGGACCGACGGCACCCCGCGCTCGCGCAGGGCGGCGCGAACGGCTTGCAGGTCCATGTTCGTCTTGGCGAGCACAGCGACGTCGCGGGCAACGAGTGGACGCCCGTCGAACTCGGCACCTGAATCGAGCAGGGCGACGATGTCCGATGCCGCATCAGCGGCGATGAGGGGCCGAGCTTCCGGCATCACAATGCGGTCCTCGCCGCGAACGAATCGCAACCGGACCGGGCTGTTGTCCGGGGCACCGGTCAGGCGCCGCCCGGTCAGGGCCGCCCGGATCGGGTGGACCTCAATTTCCGGCGACAGCTCGGCGCCGCAGGTGAGCACCTGCAGGGCGTCGACGAGGGCGGGGTCGGAGCGCCGATTGGTCGGCAGGCTGCATGCGGTCGTCGCAGTCTGCGCGGCCGCGAGGTAGGTGTGGATGTCGCCGCCGCGGAAGCCGTAGATGGCCTGCTTCGGGTCACCGATGAGAACGAGGGTCTTGCCGGGCGTTGCGAACGCCCGGGAGAAGACGTCCCACTGGACCGGGTCAGTGTCCTGGAACTCGTCGACGAGCACGACGGACCACCGCTGCCGCATGCGAACCCGCGCGGGGCCGTCCTCGTCCTCGAGCGCGTCGGCGAGCTCGGCGAGAAGGTCGTCGTAGCCCAGGAAGGCCGCTCGACGTTTGCGCCGGGCGAACTCGACGCGCACGTCACGCATGAAGTCCTGCCGCGCCGCGACTAGTGGGGACGCGTCCTGTGGCCGGAGTGGCGCGCGGGCCTGGTCCAGCGCTATCCGGGCATCGGAGCTGCTCGTCGCGTAGTCGGGCGCATTGCCTCCGCGGGCGGCGCGGGCAAGGAAGAGGTCGTCGACGACATCACGGCGCAGCTCGGTCATGTCCTCAACGAGCGTCGCGTGCGGGTCGGAGTCGCCGGCGACGCCGAGGCCGCGAAGGACGAGGTGGCAGAACTGGTGGATGGTGGCGATCGTTGCCGAGTCGAAGTCGGCTAGTGCCGCCCGCAGGCGGCTGACGCGCGATACGACGTCGACATCGGGGCCGCGACGCAGATGCCGGACGAGCTCGTCGTCATCCCGGCGTGGCGGGGCTTCGAGCCGTTCGACGGTCCCCTCAAGGTGCTGCCGGACCCGTTCGCGCAGCTCTTGGCTCGCCAGCCGGGAGAAGGTGACGACAAGCAGCTGCTCCAGCGGGACAGCCTCGTCGGCGACGTATCGGGTCACGAGCGCAGCGAGGGTCCATGTCTTGCCCGTTCCAGCGCTCGCCTCGACGAGCGTCGTCCCGTTCGGTAGCGGTCCGCAGATGTCGAATGGCCGAAGTGCTGCGCTCATGAGCGGCCCCTTGCTTGCAGGAGCGGACCCCAAACACGCGGCGCCCAGAAGCTGAGTGTGCCCAAGTGATTCAGACGCTCGAGCGGGGCTTCAGGCCCCAGGACGACGGCCCACCAGCGGTCGTCGCGTTCGGGGAAGCGTCCTGCCCACTCGGAGTTGGCGGCCCGAAACGCCGACTGCTGAATAGCCGGGCTGTCTCCGCGAACTGCCTGCACCGCGAAGGCTCGGGCCGTCTTCGGCGGTAGCCCAAGGGGGTAGCGCATACCTCGCGTGCGAACGTCCACGAGCCCTTCGAGCAGGGTGGTGGCCTGCTCGGCCAGGGGAGCAGTGAGCTGCGTCTTACCTCGCTTGCCGGTGAGCTCAGCAACCCAGTGGATCTGGGGTTCGGCGACGGCGAGCGCGAGCAGGCGCACCCAGGCAACGATCTCGTGCTTGGCGGAGATGGTCGAGTAGGTCGTCAGGGTGAGTCGATGGTCCTCGACGCCGCTCACGACACCGGTGACGCGGAGGCCGGAGGGCAGGTCGATCCGAACCTCGACGGAGCGCCGAGCCCCGGTGTCGACGCCGCGCGCGATGGCAGCGACCGTGCCAGCGATCTCCTGCCGGAGCCTCCCGCCGAGCGCGACCGGTGGTAGAGTCCCGGCCAGCTGCTCGCGCTCTAGGGCAGTTGTGGGGTCGCCGCCGTCGAGGACCGCTCGCAGGACTCGGTCACCGATCTGCCACGTCTCCAGCCCGTCGAGGCCGATCGGGATGTGGTCTGTCGGTTCGTCGTCCTCGCGCGGGACGGCGATGCCGAGCCGTTGGCGGCAGAACTCTCTGGCGGGGTTCTCGTAGAACCGGGTCAGCTCGTCGAGGGTGAGCGCGCTGACTGGCTGGACGGGGAGGGGCTCAGAGACCATGAGCGGCCGGGTCGTGTCCCCGCTGCGCCGGTGCGCGCCCAACGCGACTGCCCCTTCGAGGGCGGCCCGGTCGAAGGAGCCGCCAGGGATCGGGGGCTGGGGTCCGAAGTTGCGTGCGTCGAAGGCTTGGAGGGGATGAGCGCGGACGACCCCGTTGGCGTCGGCCGACGTCGCGGGTGCCTGGCCGGTCCGGTTGGCTGCGGAGATGAGCTCTTGGAGCGGGACGGCCGGGGGCCGCCGTGCCCCCGTGTGCTCGTCGTGCCCGGCGTAGAGGGCCACGAAGTGGTCGGAGGCTGACATGAGCGCGTCGAGGAGCAGCTGCCGGTCCTCGCTGCGGGGGTCGCGCTGACCGACCAGGGCCCGACGGGCCAGAACGTCGTCGCCGTCGACGACCGGCGAGCGGGGGAACGCGCCGTCGTCGAGGCCGAGGATGGCGACGACCCGGTGCGGGATGGTTCGCATCGGAACCATCGTGCAGACCGTCATCGCGCCAGTGCGGAAGTTGGCCCGGGTCGGCCGGGCTCCCCAACGCTGCCCGAGCAGGACCACGATGTCGTTGATGCGTAGCGGCAGACCCTCGCCTCCCGCGGCTATCGTCGCGAGCTCGGACAGGAACTGCGCGCGCTGCCAGCGGTCTTCCCGTGCGACCTCACCCAGGGAGGTGACCGTCTCCCGGAGCCAGTCGGTCCACTCGCCAGCGCTGAGCCGGCCGAGCGTGCCCTCCTGTAGGGAAGGCTGGCGGACGTGTTCGGCAGCGGCACGTACCAGGTCCAAGAGCTCGAGGAAGCGCCCGACGCGGCCGATGTCGTTGCTGCCTATGTCGTCGACGGGGGCGTTCGCGGCGGCGTCCGCGTCTGAGTCGGCAGCCACGGCGACGCCGAGCGCGAGCCGGTCCAACGCGTTCGCCCACGTGTTGTCCGCGAGGTCGCGCAGGCCGTACTCGCCCCGGTGGGCGGCATCAAGGCCCCAGCGGGCGCCGGACTCGGCGACCCAGTGGCCGAGCGTTGCCAGGTCGTCCTCGTCGAACCCGAAGCGGCGGGCGACCGCCTCGTGCGCTGCGAGACCCAGCACCTCTGATGCGGTGACCCGTCCGGCGACGAGGCCGACGACGATCTGGGCGAGCTCGACGAGCGGGTTCGTCGCGGCGAGTTCCCGGTCGGCAAGCTGGACACGCAGGCCGTGGCCGGGGTGGCGCGCGGTGCCCGCAGGGGCCGAGAGGGTGCTTCCGAATGCCGCGCGCACGAGCGGCGCGAACTGCTCTACGTCCGGGCACAGGACCAGGACGTCGCGCGGCTCGAGGGTCGGGTCGTCCTGGAAAAGTTGGGTCAGCACTTCGCGCAGGACCTCGACCTGGTGGGAGAGCCCGTGGCAGGAGTGGACCTGCACTGACAGGTCGCCGGCAGCGAGTGGGCGGGCCGGGTCGGGGGCGCGGTTGGCGCGGATGTCTGCCTGAAGGAGGGCAAGGCGTGTCGAGGGGTTGTCCGCGCTGTTGGGGGATAGCAAAACGTCCGCCACTGTCGTGCCGGCCGCCAACAGGCCTTGCTCGAGCTCGCGGATATCGCGGCCGAGGGTCGCCAGAAGTGGGTGCTGTGCGTAGGTTGCACTGTCGTCGTTGGCGCGCGCTCTGCGGCCGGGCAAGGTGTGAGCGTCCGCGATGTGCTCTGCCACGGATTCCCACAGGGCAGGGGAGGGATGGGGCAGCCAGAGGTGGACCTCGCGGGAGACGCCGAGCGCGGCGAGCAGCTCGATCTCGGACGCCGGAAGCTGCGTGTGCCCGAATAGGCTGATGCGTCCGGGTACGGGGAACTGCACACTGCCATTGCGCAGTTCGTTGACAACTCGGGCGTGACGCGCCGATGGCGACTCGGTGGCTCCGGTCCGGCGGGCGGCTTGGGCTAGGACACGCCGCCATAGCTCCGGCTGCCAGGCCAGGTCGGGGTCGATCGTCCCCCCGCACCCATCACCCGCGCCGCCGTCCTCCCAGTCGGCTAGCATGCTCGGGCGCTGCCACGCGTACGCGGAGAAAAGCCCAGCAAGACGTCGTGCCACGGCATACCGCCGCGTTTGCCGAGCCTGGCGGAGCCACTCGAGCTGGGGATCGCCCGCCCGGGGACCACCGCCGAGATGCCGAGTCAACGCGTCGAACCCATGCGCGCCCATGCATTCATCGACCGCGGCGAGCGTCGGCCATACGAGACGGTCCGCAATCCACGGGTCATCGCGATCGCGTCCGAGAAGCATGCTCACCAGTGACGCGGGGGTGCGAAGGTCGAGTCCCGCGCACACCCCGTCGTCCCCGCCGCCAGCGCCAAGGACGTGCGAGAGCCGCTGGATCAGCCAGCGCTGGACGCCTTGCGCCGGAACGACGACCCACTCAGGGTCGAAGACGTCGCCGGGGTTCTCGCGCAGCATCGCGGCGAGCCCATCGGCGAGGGCCTCCGGGCGGTCGCGGCGGTGGACGACGATCGGCACACCGCAAATCTAGGGGGCGGCACAGACAAATACCGAAGATGCGGTCTGCCCCGACCGTGTCAGTGTGGCAAAGGCCGCTCCGCGGCCACGCCATCGAAACGGATTCCTGCGGGCGACGCCAAGCCTTCACAGCGAGGGGAAGCGAATCCGTTCGGATCCTATGCCAGTCTGCGGACCCGGATGGCGCGGCTCATGCCCTCCACCAGCATCTTGCCGTTCGACACCGTCGCCTTGGGTCGGTAAGCGTACCGATACTCGTAGTGATACTCATCCTGACGCCATACAGATCCGTCTGTGAGCTGGACGATGGTGTCGCCGTCCCATCCAGACCATGAGCCATCAACGTGCTGCGTCATCTCTGTCCTATCGTCGCCATCTTCGCGAATGTAGGCAATGTAGCCGCGGGCGCCGACACCGGAGGACTGATCTCAGGCGGGTTCAGAAACTCGTCTTTGAGTTCGCAGTCGGGTGATCTGGGCCGCTCAAGCGGCGGATTGACGTCCCTCCCACTTCGGTTGCAGTCCAGTTCTTCGTCTGGTGACTTTGGCAGAGTTCAGTTAGGGCCGTAAGGTTCGTCGGCCTCGGCGCCCGACACAGTCTTGGCGGCCGTAGGTCCCTTGTCGCTGCGATGGCCGGCGATCTTGATGGTCTCGGCCACGAGTTCAGTCGCCTGAGACATCGATACCGGGGCGTCGACTCTGCGGAGGACTTCATCCACGACGTGTTGAGTGAGCCGTCGGTTATCGCGACTGTTCCGGTGTTGCAGGACGAGGCCGAGCACCTTGGGACAGGTATACATGCGCGCGGTCGCGAGGTCCACGAGAAACAGCGGCTGAGCGTTCAAGGCATCTCCGCGAGCACGACCCCCTCGAAGCGCCCCCAGAGGCCGTGTGGTCTTGTCGTTGTAGATGTCGAGTTAGCGATCCATTCTGCGGTTCAGGAACAAGCGGATTGTCGGTATTCAGGGTGGTGGTCGCTTACACCAACACCTGAGTTCTGCGCTCTGAGCTGAGCTCTGCCAGCAACTCAAGAGGGCGGGAGCGGAGGTTGCAGAGAAAGCCGCGATGGTTGGCGGCGCCCTGTGCGTCAGGATCGTGTGAGACAGGTCGGTGATTTCCTTCCCTCTGCACGGGGCGAGTTTGGTTGAGCATGATGACGATGACGATGGCGGACCTGCGCTCGCCGATGATGCGCGTCAGGAGGCTGTCGACGATGTCGTCGACGAGGGCGCGCTTGTTGAGGATGATCTGGCCGCCGCGCCCAAAGGCGGGTGTCCGCGGCCGCAGACGACTCGAGCCTGACCGACGCGGGACCTAAGGGCGATGGCCGACCAAGCCGGTGGCGCCTCACTGCCTAGACCTTCTCACAGTCGCGCCAGCCCCGACGGCTGGTCACCCGACACCAGGCTGGCCGGCACGGAGGCAGGGTCAACGTCCGCCAGCGAGTCCCACCGTCGACCTAGCGTTCGCGGGACAGCAGCGTGAGCAGGTATCGGCGGGCAGCGAGGCGCGTGGGCGTGGGATCTCCCCTCAGAGCCCGATCAGATCGCCATGATCGTCACGGGACTTCCGTCGGAACTCCGTCGGCTTCCAGCCGCGCCTTCACAGCGTCAAAGGTCGACTCATGGGCTGCAACGATCAACAGCCGCTCGGCACGCGACGCCCCGACGTACAGCACGCGTCGTTCCTCCCCACTCAGCCCCCCACACCACTGCTGCACACCGTCACCCTCGGCTCGGCTCTCGGGGATGACCAAGGCCACTGCTGGCGACTGTCGCCCTTTGAGGCCGTGGATCGTTGAATGTGCAAACGAGGTAGCACCTTCCGGTTGAACCGCGGGCGGGCTTGGCCAGGTATCGCCCGGCGGGGATCTGAGAGGCTGCGACGTCCACCGCAGTTGCGCATGAGAGTCCGTGAGTGCTGCCAAAGCGGCCCGGAACTCGGACGGCTTCATCTCAAATGGCCGGGGTAGAGCCGCGGCGAGTCGGAGGCATCCCTCTCGGAAGGTACGTTCGGAGAGTCCGCACGCATCGAGGTAGTCAGGATGGTCCAGCTCGACAACTTCGGAGACACCGAGCTCCCGAATGGTTCGCTCGAGCGACCTCATGGCTGCGACCCGTTCTGCTCCGGACCGATGGGGATCGCTGATCAGGTGGTGGGCTCGCGCCAAGACAATGAGCTTGCTCGTGGAGTCTGATCCGCTACCAGGCGCACCGGCTGCGACCCGTGCGTGATCAGCACTGTGAGCGAGCACGATGAGGTCTTTCCGGGAGATGTCATGCGCTTCGATGACGCTGGCGATCAACTGGGGAAGGCTCTGGCGGCGGTTGTACGACAGCAAGACCACAGGGGATTTGACCTCGGCATGGCGGCCGATGGGATCGTCCCGTTCGGATCCCGTACGCAGGCTATCGACGGCGGCACAAATGGCCGGCGACGAGCGAAAGTTCCCGTTGAGACGCTCCCCTTCCGCGAGCTTGCTCACGAAGGTGGTGATGTCGGCCGGCGCATCGGATCTGAACCCGTAGATCGACTGGTCAGGGTCACCGACGGCAATGATCGTCACGCCGAACTCGTGTAGGAAGTCGAGAACGAGGATGTCGTCCGCACTGCAGTCCTGGACCTCGTCGACGATGACTTCCACGAACCTGTCCGAGAGCAAAGCTCCCAGCTTCTCTCGGCGCTTGGGGTCGGTGAGGTAGGACCGCATCGCGACTCTGGCAGCCGAGGCACTCAGCGTTCCACGTTCGACGAACCGGTTCCAGATCCTCATCGCCTCCCCCTCGAGCCTTGCCAGGTCCGGTGACGGGAGACTGGCGGCCGCCCTGCGGCGTTCGATCGGCACTCGTTCTGGGCTGAGGTGCGCGGCGCCATCGCGGACGGCGAACCAGTCGAGGCTGGCGCTCAACTGAACTCCGCTCACCTTGACCAAGCTGTGGGGGACCGCGGACCATGACTCGTGAAACCGGGGAGCGAAGCCCCGGCGCGCAAGGAAGGTGGGACCGACCAAGAAGCGGTTGATGAAGCCGTCGATGGTTCCGACGAAGTTCGGCGCCTCCTTAAGCGCGGGCTCGGTCGTACAGCGAGCCCGGGCTTCGTCTATGGCGGCGTTCGTAAACGAGATCAATCCGATGCCCTTGCGTGGGTGTGTGAGGGGCCGATCGATGAATCGCTGGACGATGGCTTGGGTCTTGCCAGCCCCAGGGCAGGCTTCTACGTACGTCGCTGTCTCCGCCCGGATCAACGCCAACTGCGCGTCGGTGAAAGTGACGTCAGGCATTCGCGGAGGGTGTCGTGATGAAGGTGATGGCTTGCTCAAGGTATTCCGGGCAAGTGAATGGGTCGCCTGCCGCGATGAGTTGCGCGACGTCATGCGCAAACTCGCCCTTGCTGATCAGGCGCTTGTTCGCGCGGAGTTTCTCGTAGAACGCCTGCGGCGGGTCATCGGCGGCGGCGATCGCCTTCCACACCTTTATTGATCGGGGCTTCTGGCGCACATATGCCTGTCCGAGGAGAGTCCGGTTGTCCTCACCTGGCTGCAGCAGGTCTGCCTCGAGCGTGTGGGGAGCCTCGGCGATGTGAACGATATCCGCCGCGTCCAGATCCTCGACGAGCGCCTGGAGGTCCGCTGCCCGGTTGTACGCGGTCTCCTCGTCCTCGACCGCTTCTTCGTTGCCGTACTCGTCGCCGTCCGCGCCCTCGTCGCTCGGGAACTGTCCAGACGGCTCGTGGCCCGGGGTCGCCGCCGGCTCCTCGGTTCGTTCGCGATTTGTATCGGGTTGTTGGTCGCTCCCGCGGCGATCGTCGTCGTCCGCCCCGTTCTCCTGCTGGAACTGGTCGGAGACTTCAGGTGCCGAAGTCTGCGTCTCGGGCAGCGCCGGATCGGCGTCGGTGACGACGCACAGCGAATCGACGAGTCGGTGCCCATCGACTGCCGAGAGGAGGACCTTCATGTAGGGCTTGAAATCCACCGAACCAACGGTGATGAGGGAGACGCCGGCGAACGCACGCCTTGCGGCGATCTCATTGTCTGAGGTGCCGGCGAAGACGCACTTGCGTGCCAGGACCGGAAGCAAGACCGCTTCGGCAATGCCTTCGACAAGGACGGCTCGTCGTGCAAAGAGGAGCTCGGAGCGGCTGGCGTCGAGGTACTGGTTAACCTTGCGCTGCTCGTCGGTGGTCAGAGGCAATACGGCAAGTGGGATGACGGCCGTGGAACCCGCGGCACCGGTACCTGTGTCGACGGAGCGAGGACGCAACACGACAATGTCTTCGATTCCCACAGCGCTAGCCAAGTTAGGCGAGTGAGTAGTGGCGATCACCTGAATTCGGCCGGCTGGTGCGAGGGCGTCACCACTCGCGGATTGCGCGGCCTGGTCGACGAGAAACTGAAGAAGAACCGACTGCAGCTGCGGATGGAGATGAGCCTCCGGCTCCTCGACCAGGAACAAGGTGAGTTCGGACTCTTTGGACTTCTGGAGCTCGAGTATGACGGTCGCCATGAACAGCAAGTTGGCGTAGCCCAGACCGGACTCGCTGAGGTTCGCAGCGCTGAGCCCAGCCTCCGCCATCTTCAGGCGCAGATTCCTAGCGAGACGTACGAGCTCGGGCGGGTCGTACGCGGCATCCATGGACTGCTCGCGCCCAGGAGCAGTCAGCCCGGTCAAATGGCTCTGGATCGCTGCCTGTACGCCCCTCACCACCGGGTGGCCGGCCAGCTCGTTCATGGAGGCGGTGGCCGTGCTGACGAAGTCGTCCTGCTCCTCCGGGGTCGCTAGGTACTGGATGATGCGAGCGAGTCTCGTCCCTGAGTAGGAGTCGAGTTCACGTTGCGCGTCACGTAGGGGTGTGAGGTAAACGTGGTTGATGTGATCGCGCTTCTCGGGCTCAGGATCGGGCGCGGCCGTCGCGCCAACTAGATAGTCGACGCGCCCGCGAGAGATGCTGTCCGTAGGTGGCCGGTAAATCGTGCAATGGACGGCTTCGTTGGTGTCGAGCTCGAGCGCGCCGATGAAGTGCGCGCGCTGAAAGGCGGTCAGCCCGGCAAATCTGGCGGTCACCGTCACAGGTCCGACGTGTCCACGTGTCACGTCGTCGACGTCGAAGTAGCGCGTGCGTCGCCCATTCAGCGGCGCCGTTGAGAGTCGAAGCGCCTCAATCACATTCGACTTGCCCGAGTTATTCTCGCCAACCAATAACGTCACACCGGGCGAGAGCGGGACCCTCACGTCCGCGCAGGATCGGAACCCGCGGATGGTGAGTTCCTTCAGGTACATCGTGGAGACACCCATGCTCGGGCCGTCCGCATCTGTCGCATTGGGACGGTTCTCTGCCACTGCTGAGCCCACCGCTCACACCTCTCCACTCGACGGGCTGCACCGAGGCCGTCTCAGTTTCCTAGGACCAGCAAAAGACTTCCCCATCCGGGTGTCGTCGACGAGGAGGCGCGCGGTCACCGCGTCAGGGACATCACCGGCCTCCTGATCCCCACGCTCGTGACCTCCTCGGAACTCGGCAGCCACTGAGTGATGGTTTGGGTACATGACACCCGATGACAGGGACTGAAGAGCGCTGCCTGTTCGGATGAGGTCGCCCCGACCATGGCTTCTCTTGGTCCCGGCTCCACGCACGGACCCCATGACGCATGCGTCCAACTGGGCGGTACGACGCCGTGCTCACCTTCGCCTTCCACTTTGGGACACGTGCCAGAGGTTTCGGTCGACGCACACTGTGCGCCAGCGCGTTCCGCCGTGCCGCAGACAACAGACATGAAGGTGGGAATCCCCCCCAAAGAGCCGACCTCGCGTCGATTCCAGCCCACGCCGTCGAGCCCGCCCTCGTAGGGAGAGCAGGCTGTCCGCTGACCCTCGGCAGGTGTGCGCACGCCCGCACCGAGGGCGACCCACGCCGGTTCGTGGGCCTGGAGGTCAATCACCGGGGCCGTCATCGTTTTGGTGTCGCGGCTGAGGGCCTGTCCAGCGCCGCGTAACTCGTCGCGGCTACCCAGCGGCACCACCCCAGTTGTCCCCGACGGCGGCTTGCTGGAGCGTCCGCATGAGGACGCCTCCGCGGGCCAGAGCCAGCTTGAGCGCGAACCGACCCACAGCGGGGGAGGACCCCTCAGGCCCGTCTCCGCAGTCCAAGAGAACTTCGCGGGCGGATCGTCCAGACAAGATTGGGAGTCTGCTTGGCCAAGTGTGCCCCGCAGGGGCCGTTGGAGGTCGGGAGCGAACGCGCGTCACGATCACCAAAGGGCGACGAGACTCGCCTACACGGTCACCGCGACGACATCAATATCGTGTCGATCACTCCGCGTCCGCTGCCCTCCCGTGAACGGTGGGTCGGCGCCGAGCTGAGTGAGCGTGCGCCGCTTGCCCGATCCCCCTTTGGCGTGGCCCGCCGAGTCCCCACGCCTCTTCAGGTCTGGCACGAGGTCACCCAGCAGCTGTGGCCTGCGAGCCGAAACTCTTCGGTTTGGTCCACGAGTGGGATCTGCTCCGGCGCGATAAGGGCCGCTTGCATGAGCCTGGCTGCAGGAGCGTGCATAATTTCGGACGTAATTGACGTTCGAGGGGATGTGTCGCTCATGATCGGTGTGGTGGGGTCGGCGGACTCGACGGCGCGTCTGCAGCAGGTCGCGGCCGACCTGTCCATGTCGGGGCAGATCTTGGTGCGCTCTTATGACGTCCTCGAGCAGGCGGCGGATCTCGCGGCAGAGCTCGATGCGGTCTGCAACGTGCTTCTCTTCACGGGCCTTGTGCCCTACGAACTGACGCGGGAACGACGTCCTGGACTTCACAGCCGGGCGCAGTACGTGCCTCACGGCGGGATTGACCTGTACCGAACCTTGGCGCTCCTGCTCTCGGAGCGCCAAGGGACGCTGCCACGGTTGAGTCTCGACACGATCCCGGAGGATCTTGCCCGGGAAGGCTTCGAAGACCTCGGCTTCGACCCGCCGGAGCATGTGCTGTCGATCCAGTCCCCGGGAACGCGCTCGACGCGTTCGACCGCAGACGTCATGGAGTTCCATGAGCAGCTCTACCGAAGGGGGGAGGTGGAGCTCTGCCTCACCTGCCTCGGCTCGGTCGCTCGGGAGCTCGAGTCCCGCGGCATACCGGTTGTGCGCGTCCAGCACACGAGGTCCGCGCTGCGCGACAGTCTGCTCACGGCTGCCCTCACGGACCGCGTGGTCCGCGGCGAGGACGCGCAGACCGCGGTCGCCGCCCTCACCGCAGATTCGGCGGCCCGCGGCAACAAGCGCAAGCTGCGTTCCGCCGCGACAGCCCTGGCCGCCGCTGTCCATGGGACGGCAGCAGAGGCTGAGGACGGCACCCAACTGATCCACACGACTCGAGGCTCGGTTGAGCGACTGTTGGCTCGCAGCCGCTGGCAGTGGTGGCGGCTGGGCGGCGAACTCTCCGCCCCGGTGGGCACCCGCTTCGGTTTCGGCGTCGGAGCCACGGTCGCCGACGCGGAGTCGAACGCCCGACGGTCCCTCCAGCTCGCTGGGATCGGTGAGGACATCCACCTCGTCCTGGCGGACGGAACGATCGTGAACGCCTCGACGTCCTCGGGTTCGCGCGGGCGGCTCGCGCGTCTGCGGCACACCGACGATCGGGTGCTCACTCATGCCAGACAGGTGGGTTTGACTGCGGTGACGCTGGCCCGGTTGGCGGCGGCCCTTCGGAATCTCGACGTCACCGGGTTCACAGCGAGGGAGCTCGCGGACGTCTACGGCGTCGAGACTCGCTCGGCGCGGCGGCTTCTCACCACGCTGATCGAGTCCGGCGTCGCCAGCGAGGCCGGACAGCAAGGTGGCCCAGGGGCCGGTCGCCCTCAGACCGTCTACCGCATCGACGTGGAGAAGCTGATCCCCCCGGCATGAGTCCGGGACCCTGTTCAGCGGGCGAGAAGCCGCGCCGAAACCCTTGACAGCGTCGGGTCTCGGGGGGATCGTCGGGACACAGAGTTTCAGCCCTATTTAGGACGTAAGGCGGCAAGTGTGTCCGAGTCCCTCTCCGAGCAAGCCTTCTGGGACCTCGTCGAGCTCCGGCGAGACCTCCATCGCCACCCCGAGCTGCGCTTCCAGGAGTTCCGCACGGCCGGGCTCGTCGCCGCTCGGCTTGGTGCGGCAGGGCTCGAGGTGACCGAAGGCGTGGCTGGAACCGGCGTGGTCGCGACGCTGGGTGCGGGACATCCGCACGTCCTGATCCGGGCGGACATGGATGCCCTGCCGACGTCGGACCTGAAGGACGTGGAGTACCGCTCGCAGACCGACGGGGTCTGTCACGCCTGCGGCCACGACGTCCACGTCGCCGTGGTCCTGGGAGTCGCCGAGCAGCTCGCAAAGACCCCCGATCTCCCCGGCCGGGTCACCGTCGTCTTCCAGCCGGCCGAGGAGATCCCGTTCGGCGAGGAGAGCGGCGGACGCGCCGTCGTCGACACCGGGGTGCTCGCCGACGTCGACCTCGTCCTGGGACTGCACTGCTGGCCCTGGCTGCCGGCCGGCACGGTTGGCGTCGATGAGCGCGTCGCAATGGCCTCGAAGAGCGCGTTCAAGATCTCCGTCCACGGCCTCGGCGCCCACGCCGCTGCGCCAGATCAGGGCAGGGACGCGATCGTCGCGGCGAGCCACATCGTGACCAGCCTCCACCAGCTCCAGTCGCGAGAGACACGGCCCGGACAGCGCGCCACGATCAACGTCGGCACGATCATCGGCGGACGTTCGCAGAGCATCGTGCCACCGACTGCCGAGCTCACCGGCACGATCCGCAGCGCCGAGCCGGAGCTCGGAGCCACCCTGCGCTCGGCGGTCGAGCGTGTGGTGGCCGGCGTGAGCACCGTGTCGGATGTCGAGGCCACGGTCGACTGGAAGAACGACATGCCTCCCGTCATCAACGACGGGCGCCTCGTCCGGCGAGCCCTTGACGTTCTCGCGCAGACACCCTCGATCGAGCCCCTCCTCGTGAACGACCCCCCGATGACTGCTGACGACTTCGCCCTCTACGCCGAGCAACGCCCCGGGCTCTACATCAAGCTCGGTGTCGCCTCCCCGGACGGCACGGTCGGGGCCCGCCCCCTGCACGACAGCCGCTTCGACGTCGATGAGCGTGCGATCGCTGTCGGAGTCGCCGCCTTGGCCGCGCTGACCACAGACCTGCTGGAAAACCCTCTGGAGGCGACCCATGACTGAGTCCCAGTCCATCCGCACCTTCCGCTACCTGCCGATGGACGTGGTCCACCACGGCCAGGGCGCCATCGCCCGCATCAGCGATGCGATGCAGGAGATCGGCACGAGCCGCGCGTTCGTCGTCACCAGCCCCAGCGTGACCAAGTCGACCGACGCGCTCGAGCGTCTCTCAAACCATCTTGGTGACCAGCTGGTTCAGGTCTTCGACGGGGTCCGTCCGCACGTCCCGTACTCCTGCCTCCAGCCTGGCCTGGACGCGCTGCGTGCCTCCGGCGCCGACGTCGTCGTCAGCGTCGGCGGGGGCAGCTCTGTCGACGCCGCCCGCGCACTCGCCCTGTCCCTCGGCGAGGGGATCGAGAACGTCGCCGAGCTCGAACGATTCCGCGCCGAGTTCGTCCCGCCGAACACCACGACGATCCCTTCGACGAGCGGGCGGGCACTGCCCCACATTGCCATCCCGACGACGCTGTCCGCGGCCGAGTTCGCCAACGCCGGAGCTGTCACGAGCGAGGAGCGCCGGTCGAAGGATCTGCTCATCGCCGACGAGCTCAC
This sequence comes from Knoellia koreensis, assembly GCF_013041615.1. Classification (GTDB taxonomy): domain Bacteria; phylum Actinomycetota; class Actinomycetes; order Actinomycetales; family Dermatophilaceae; genus Pedococcus; species Pedococcus koreensis. The sequence goes on along the minus strand of NZ_JABEPQ010000004.1, from coordinate 295,937 downwards.
GCCTCGGGCGGTGATCCTCGACCCCGAACTGGCGGTGCAGACACCGGCCTCCCTCTGGTTCTCGACGGGCATGCGGGCACTGGACCACGCCATCGAGTCGGTGTACTCACCCAAGGGTGGACCCGTCATCGACGTCCTCAGCCTCGACGCCATCCGCCGGATGGCCGCCGCGCTCCGCCTGGCCCAGGCCCACCCGACCTCCGTCGAGGCTCGCGAGCAGGGACAGGTCGCAGCATGGATGTCCTACTTCGGCGAGATGAACCTCACCCTCGGACTTTCCCACGCGATCGGCCACCAACTCGGCGCCCGGTTCGGCATGCAGCACGGGGTGACGTCGTGCATCGTCCTGCCCCAAGTGATGCGGTTCCTCGCGCCGGTCGTCGAGGAGCGGCTGGCCTTGGTGGCGGGTGCTCTGGGCGTGGATGCCGCCGCGGTGTCCGCTGCTGGTCCCGCTGAGGCCGCCGCCGGCGCCGTGGAGCAGCTCGTGAGCGAACTCGGCCTGCCCAGCCGTCTGCACCAGGTGGGCGTCTCGCGTGACGACTTCCCCTCCTTGGCGCAGGCCGTGCTCGGTGACCTCGTCGTGGCCGGCAGCCCACGTCCGGTCAACCACGCGCAGGTCGTCGAGATTCTGGAGGCCGCGGCATGAGCGTGGCGCCCGCGATCGAGGTGCGCGGGGTCTCGAAGACCTATCCCGGGGTGCGGGCCCTGCGAAGCGTGGACCTGGCCCTGCGTCCCGGTGAGGTCCACGTCCTGCTCGGGGAAAACGGCGCCGGGAAGTCGACGCTCGTCAAGATCATGTCCGGTGCGGTGCAACCGGACGAGGGTCAGATCTCGATCGACGGGCAGGAGAGCGCGCTCGCCACGCCCCACGACGCGCAGGTGGCCGGCATCAGCACGGTCTACCAGGAGTTGTCCCTGGTCCCTGACCTCACCATCGCCCAGAACATCTTCCTCGGGAGGGAGACCGTCGCTGGCCCCGCGAAGCTGCTTCGTCGGAACCAGATGGAGCGGCAGGCACGCGAGAAGCTGCAGCTGCTCGGAGTCGATGTCGACCCGACCACGCCCGTGCGTGAACTGAGCATCGCCATGCGTCAGGTCGTGGAGATCATCCGCGCGCTCGCGCGGGACGCCAAGGTGCTCATCCTCGATGAACCGACGTCCTCTCTGTCCCAGCAGGAGACCCAGGAGCTCTTCGCGCGGATCGACCAGATCCGGGCCGATGGCGTCGCCATCTGTTACATCTCGCACCGTCTCGAGGAGATCGAACGCATCGGGGATCGAGTCACCGTCATGCGTGACGGTCAAGTCGTCGCCAGCGACCTGCCCGCCACCACCCCCCTTGCTGAGCTCGTCCGGCTCATGGTCGGGCGCAGCATCGAGAGCGAGTTCCCACCCCGTTCCGTGGAACTCGGTGACCCCCTGCTCGAGGTGGAGCACCTCACCGTGCCCGGCAGCGTCACCGACGTGTCGTTGACGGTCCGAGCCGGTGAGGTCCTGGGCATCTTCGGTCTGGTCGGGGCTGGCCGGACCGAGCTGCTCCGAGCCATCTTCGGCCTGGAGAAGGCATCAAGCGGCACGACCGCGGTAGATGGACACCAGGTCCAGATCCGGAGCCCCCGTCAGGCCATCCGCCACGGCCTTGCCCTCGTTCCCGAGGAACGGCACGCGCAGGGTCTGGTCCTGGGAATGAGCGTGCGAGAGAACATCTGCCTGTCCACTCTCGACGAGTGCAGCCGCCTCGGGGCACTGTCCAAGGATCGCACCGCCCAGATGGCCGATGCGCAGATCGAGCGCCTGCGCGTCAAAGTGCCCGACCGCGACGTGCGGGTCGCGGCTCTCTCCGGGGGAAACCAGCAGAAGGTCGTCATCGCGCGAGCGTTGGCTGCCGGGTCACGCATCCTGCTCCTCGACGAGCCCACCCGCGGCGTGGACGTGGGAGCGAAGGTCGAGATCTACGAACTGATCAACAAGCTCGCCAGCGAAGGAAAGGCCGTCGTCGTCGTGTCTTCTGAACTTCCCGAGATCCTGGGTCTGTCGGACCGGATCGTGGTCATGCGCCAGGGCCGCGTGTCCGTGGTGCACGACCGCGAGGCTGCCGACCAGGAGACGCTGCTTCAAGCGGCGCTTCCCGTGGGGGAGGGAGCGGCATGAGCACAGCCACCACGACAAAGGGGTTCCGCAGCGTCGACTGGGAGGTCGTCGGACTGCCCGCAGTCCTCATTCTGCTCGTCGTGTTCTTCGCGTTGCGCGCCCCTCACTTCGCAGAGGTGAGCAACATGTCGAACGTCGCCAGGCAGGGCGCGGTCCTTGCTCTCATAGGGATCGCGCAGACGGTCGTCATCCTCTCGGCCGGCATCGACCTGTCGGTCGGCTCGGTCATCGCGCTGTCGAGCGTCTTCATGGCCACAGGCCTGCAACAGGGCAATGTCTGGCTGGGTGCAGCGCTGGCCCTCGGAGCGGGCGCACTGGTGGGCCTGGTCAACGGTCTGATCATCGGACTGACCCGGATCACACCCTTCATCGTCACTCTGGGCATGCTGTCCATCGTCAGCGGTCTCGCACTGACGATCACCAACGGCGACCCGATCTTCCAGCTGCCGGAGTCCAGCTTCTTCGAACTGGGCACCGGCTACGTCGGGCCCGTCCCCATCCCCGTCATCGTGGCCGCCATCGCGTTCGTCGTCGTCTGGCTCCTGCTCTACCGGACACGGTTCGGCACCCACGTCTACGCCATCGGCGGGAACGAACAGGCGGCCACCCTCGCTGGGATTGCGGTCGCGCGAACCAAGGTCCTCGTCTACATGCTCAGCGGCGTGTTCGCCGCCCTCGGCGGGATCATCCTCACGGCCCGCGTCCACTCCGGGCAGCCCCTGCTCGGTCAGGGACTCGAGCTGTCCTCCGTCGCCACCGTCGTCATCGGCGGCACCTCACTCTTCGGCGGGCGTGGCCGGCTGATCGGCACGCTCTTCGGAGTGGCCCTGGTCGGCATCGTCCAGAACGGGCTCGACCTGCTGGGCGTGTCCACCTTCATCCAGCGCATCGTCATCGGGGCGGCGACCATCATCGCGGTCCTCTTCACGGTGCTGCGCGAGGGAGGAGGCCGACGGTAACCCAGATCGCCTCCCACTCCCCGCCTCCCGAATTCGGATCACTCGAAAGGTCTAGCTCCCATGTCCCCAGTCCTGACCGGGCGCGCCACGTCCGCAGTCGTGGGCGTCCTCGCCCTGAGCCTCGGTCTGGCCGCCTGCGCCAGCCCCAAGACCGGCACGGCCGACGCGACGGTTCCCGCCGTCACCGGCACGCCCACCGCACTACCGACCGCCAAGACCGTTGACGGTCTGAAGGCGAACCGCGAGTACCGCATCGCCGTCCTGTTCCCCAACGCCGGTGACCCGTACTTCCAGCAGAAGGCGTACGGCTACAAGGACGAGGCCACGAAGACCGGCGTCAAGGTCGAGTTCTTCGATGCGGGCGGCTACGCGAACATCGACAAGCAGATCTCCCAGATCGAGAACGCGACGCAGCAGAAGTTCGACGCCATCGCCATCGCGGTGACGAGCAGCACCGCCACCGTCCCTGCGCTCGAGGCAGCCCAGAAGGCCGGGGTCCTCGTTGTCGGCGACGGCGTGTTCCCGGAGTCCAAGGCCGTCATCAAGCGCGGCGAGGACAGCGAGCTCGCGGGCTACCAGGCCGGGAAGTACCTGTGCTCGTCCGTCAAGGACGGCAGCGTCGGCCTCCTGCTTGGTCCTCCCGGTATCGACCTCATCCGGCTTCGTCAGGTCGGCGTGCAGAAGGCCCTCGCCGAGTGCCCCAGCGTCAAGGTGGCAAAGGCGCTGAACAACCTCAGCGACCTGCCCGCTTCGCTTCAAGCTGCCGAGAACGTGCTGCAGGCCGACCCGAACGTCAAGGGCTTCTACGCCTTCAACAGCGTCGTCGCCCAAGCGGTCGTTCAGTCCCTGAAGTCCGCTGGCAAGAAGGCCGGCGACGTCCAGGTCGCGACCGTCGACCTCGACCCCGACCTCGAGTCCATGATGAAGCAGGGCTGGGTCCAGGAGACGAGCGTGGGTGGCTCCGTCCTGCTCGGGCGCGTCGTCGTCGACACCATCGTCGAGAAGCTCAACGGAAAGGACGTCGAGCAGGAGGCCTACCTCGTCCCCCAGGTCATCACCAAGGACACCCTCAACACCTTCGACCGGTCGATCCTCTACCCGCCGAACGGCTCCTGAGCCGCACGGGTGGCCGGCGGACCCAACCGCCGGCCACCCACCACCGCCACCCGACCCCGATCACTGGAGCAGCCGTGACCCACGCATCGCACCCCGAGGCCGCCCGACACCTGCGCTCCCTCTTCCCCGGGCAAGGCCCCGTCCCCAACTGGGTCGCAGGCCAGTGGTCCACGAAGACCGGCGACACCTTCGAATCCATCGACCCCACCACCGGGCAGGTCCTCATGGAGCTGACCGTCGCGGACGAAGCAGACGTCGACCAAGCAGCAGAAGCGGCCGCCGGCGCCTCCACCAGTTGGTGGGCCATGGACGGGCAGGACCGCGCGCGAATCATGCGAGCATTCGCCGACGCCATCAGACGCCACGGCCCCGACCTTGGCCTCGCTGACACCCTCGATGCGGGCCGCCCGATCCGAGACACCCGAACCCGTGACGTCGAGCGGGCCGCCCGCCTCCTCGAGTACTGGGCGGGTGTCACCGACCGTCTCCGCGGCGCGAACATCCCCGTCCAGCCCGGGTACACCAACGTCACCCGGTACGAGCCCTACGGCGTCGTCGGCGCCATCACCCCCTGGAACTACCCCCTGACCAACGCCGTCACCAAGATCGCCCCCGCAATCGGGACCGGCAACGGCGTCGTGCTCAAGCCCGCGGAGGAGTCACCCGTCTCCGCGCTGCTGCTCGCCTCGATCTCCGCCGAAACAGGTCTACCCCCAGGCCTGCTCAACGTGCTTAACGGCCCCGGCGAGATCACCGGAGACCACATCGTGCGCCACCCCGACATAGAGAAGATCGTCTTCACCGGATCGACCACCGTCGGACGCGCCATCGCTGGCACCGCGGGAGCCATGCTCAAGTCCGTCAGCCTCGAGCTCGGCGGGAAGAGCCCAGTCATCGTGTTCGCAGACGCCGATGTCGCACGGGCCGCCCGTGCCGTCGCCTTCAGCGGCTTCAACAACCAAGGTCAGACGTGTACCGCCGGCACACGTCTCTACATCCAACGACCTGCCCTCGACGCCTTCATCGAGGCCCTTCAAGAAGAAGTGACACGCCTGCGCGTCGGCGACCCCCTCGACCCAACCACCCACCTGGGCCCGCTCATCTCCGACCAGCAACGAGCCCGTGTCCAGAGGTACCTCGACCTGGGCGCCGACCACGGTGCCGAACAGATCACGCTCACCACCGAGGCCAACAACGGCCACCAACTCGGCGGGTACTTCCTCACGCCCACCGTATTCGCACACCTGGACCCCAACGACGCCCTCGCGCGCGAAGAGATCTTCGGGCCGGTCCTGTCCCTGTTCGCCTTCGACACCGAAGACGAAGCACTCACCGCAGCCAACGACTCCGCCTACGGCCTCTCCGCCAGCGTCTGGACCGACAGCCTGACCCGCGCCACTCGCCTCTCCCAGCGCCTGCAGGCAGGCCTGGTCTGGGTGAACGCAGTCAACGTCTTGAACGCCGGCTCACCCTACGGCGGCTACAAGCAGAGCGGCGTGGGACTCGAGATGGGACTCGAAGCCATCACGCAGCTCATGAAGGTGAAGAGCATCTGGACGGCCACCGAGCCGTGGGCATCGCCTTGGAGTGGCTAGGTATCAGCACTTTCGGCGAGGGCCGCGAGCTCTGTGAGGACTAGCTCCTTCCCGCCGTCGACGAAGGCCTGGCGAGGTCCGGCCGGACGCGCGAGGACATCGACCGGATGATCGAGATCAAGCTCTAGTACGACCGGGACCAGGAGCGGGCCCGGACCGACTGCCGCTTCTGGGCGCTGCTGTCGCTCACCGCGGAGCGGAAGCAGGGGGTCCACGACCCGGTCGAGTTGGAGAATCTGGCCGACGTGTTGCCCGACGAGCGCGTCGCCAAGCGGTGGATCGTTACGAACGACCCGGGCGCGCCTCCGCGAGCTCGATTGAGGACTGGCCCAAACCCACCGAGAGTTGATCGGCCTATACCATCGGCTTCCACCTGAGACCTGTGCGGCGCGAACAGCGGCATGTAGGGCGCGGTGCCAGGCGACGTCTGAGTAGTCCGCGACCTCGTCGTCGTGGCTAGTGCTGCTCCGAACACCCGACCACCCGCAGCTCCTCCTTGGGTTGCAGGATCCTTCCCGGGATGAAGCGCGCCGACTGCGTCGAGCCTTCCCAGCGCATCCACTGGAACGTCCCGACCTCCTCGTAGTCCCGCTCGAGCGAGAGCCCGACCGCCTCGAGCACCGACGGGTCGAGCCGCCGAGGCCCCTCGGGCGCGTCCATCACCAGGGCGGTCCGCAGCCGGCACGCGTCGAGCCGCAGCACGAGCTCGGCACCGGCCGCGCTGCGCGGGTAACCGCCGAGGATCCACGCCTGCCCCACTGCGCGAGCGCCAAGGGAGTGGATGAGTCCGGGGTTCTCCCCGGTCAGGTCGAGGATCCACGTGTCGTCGTCGATCCCCAGGCGTGACCCGAGCGCGAGCAGCTCGCCCAGGTGTCGAGTGTCTTCGGCCGTCAATCGACCGGTCGCGCCAGACGCCGTCAGCTGCGCCGGGGTCTCGGCCGCCAGCGCCGACGGGTAGCGATAGGGGCTGAGCACGGCCCCGACCATGTATGCCGCGAGCAGCAGTTGGGTGGCCAGCGCGGGGATCGTGCCGAGCAGGGTCGAGCGACGGACCAACAGCAGCGTTGTCGCGAGGACCCAGAAGACCGTCATGCGCCCCTGGGCAACCCACAGGTTGTTGTTCGACCCGAACGCGGCGGTCAGCGGCAGGAGCACGAGGAAGACGACGAACGAGCCGACGGCGACGCGCTCCCGCGAACGCCCACCGGCGACACCCCTGACGGGCGCCGCCCACCTGGGGAGGACAGCCAGGACGGGCAGGGCGAGCAGGGCCAGCGACATCGTGGGGGCGTGCGCGATGACCAGCGGCGTCTGGTCGGTGCGGATCCACCACCAGCTCGCGAAGCCCGCGACCGCGACAGCCAGCAGAAGAGGCGGCCAGGCCAGCCACGCCGGCAGCCGCAGGTGCGCGAACGAGATGCCGAGAGCGACGAGCCCGACGACCGCCACCGCCGGGAAGGCGAACGCGCGGTCGTCGAGGAAGGCGTCCCACCGGATCAGCTCGTCGTGGCTCCCGTTCGCGCGCGAGACCTCCGCGCCGGCCACGATCCGCTCGTAGAGACTGCCGACCGACGTCGTCAGCAGCAGGGGCGCTGCGGCCAGACCCAGCCCGAGCACCGCCCAGGGCAGTCCGTGAAGCCACCGCCCGACGTTCACGAGCGCCACGACGACGAGCAGCCCGGCGACGGCGGCCGCCGAGGTCGGCTTGGCCAGGAAGACCAGCCAGCCGCCAACACCGATGAGCCCCCACCCGACCCCAGCGCGCCAGCCGCCGCCGAACATCGCCAGACCCAGCCCGGTCGCCACGACGAGGAGAGCTTGGAGCGCGAGCGAGTTGTAGCCCGGGCTGAGCGGCATCGACAGGTAGACGAACAGGCCCGTCGCGCCGATCACCCCTGCCAGCACGACCCGCGCCCCGCGCGACATCAGGCGCCCGACGAGCCGCGGTAGGCCGAGCAGCGCCCACGCCGAGACCGCGCCCACGACGACGGTCAGGAGCATGCCGAACCAGCGCAGCCGGACAATGTCCCCGCCGAGCGCGGCATACGCAGGGTGATAGACGTAGCCGAACAGCAGCACGGTGGCCACGTCGTCCCCGGGGTGGCGGATGGCGTTGAGGTACATCCCCTCGTCCGTGCGGTCGAGCCCGCGGGAGGCGACGAAGAGATTCACCGCGATGACGTATGCCGCGAGCGCCGCACTCGCGCTCACCGCGAGCCGGGTCCCCCATCCCTCCCGACGCGGTCGCGTTCTTCCGGCGAGTGCTTCGTCCACGGCCGCGTCCACCTGCATCTGCTAGGTCGCTTGGCGATCGTATGGCTGGAAGCGGGGACGGTCAGCTGGGCTGGGGGGTCATTTGTTCCGCCGCAGTGGTCGCCGAGTTCAGCTGCCTCAGCACAATCTGCAGCACGTGCTCGACGTGCTCGGCCATGCCGCGAGCGGCCAGGGCGGCGTCGCCATCCCGCAGCGCCTCCGCGATTCGGACGTGCTCCCAGGCGCACTCGATCGAGTCGCCACTCGGGGGAACGTCGCGGGCCCTCAGGGCCGCTGTCAGCATGAGGGCGTCCTCGACAGACTCGCGCAGGAGCGCGTTGCCGCAGGCCGTGGCGACCGCGCGATGGAACTCGTCGTCGCGGGTCCGGAAACCGTGCCCGTCGCCTTGGTCGGCTGCGGAGAGCGAGGCCTGCGCGAGCTCGAGGATCTTGGCGCGCTCCGCCTTGGTCGCTCGGATGGTCGCGTACCGCGCGCTGGCCTGCTCCAGGCTGCTGCGCAGCTCGTAGGCGTTCCGGATGGCGTCGGGTGAGAGCCGTGCGACGCGCAGGCCGCGGCCGTCGCGCTCGACAAGACCGACGTGGCGGAGGCGGAGCAGGGCCTCGCGGACGGGTGTCTTGCTGACATTGAGCTGGGCGGCGAGCTTGGCCTCACTGACGGCCCCGCCCGGGGGCAGCGCCTTCGTGACGACTGCGTCGCGGATGGCCTGGAAGACGATGTCGGTGAGGCTGTCCGGCTTGTCGCCGATCGGCGCGAGTCCCTGTGGTGTCACCGCTGAAATGTACCCCAACGCAGTGGCTCCGCCTCCTCCATCCGAAGGCCTCACCGGCCTCGGTCGCCAGCCGACTCGGCCATCCTCGAGCGCCAACTCAATCGCGGTCACGGGCGACCGTTCCGAAGTCGAGCAGCGCCTCGCGGACGGCTTCGATGCAGACCTCCAGGAAGGCCTGGCCCGCTTCTGCTGAGGCTCCTTGGGGACTGTCGCTGTACCCGCGCGGCGGGCGGAACGGGCCCGGGCTGCCGAGCCGGTACGAGCGGCCGGTGGGCCACCCTCCGGGGGGTGGGGAGGCCGGTTCCCCGGACAGCGGTCTCACGAGTTCGGGGAATGCGGCCAGCATGAGGGAGGTCTCGAACGCCCCGGCGTGACCGGGCATCTCGCCGACGTCGAGTGCCCCGACCTTGCGCAGGTCCTTCGCAGCGATCTGGAAGTAGGACCCTCCAGCCACAAAGGCCTGTCTGGTGAGGGACACGTCGCGCGCAGTCAGTTGCACGACCTCGGCGTTGCCGCCGTGGCCGTTGAGGATGAAGACTCCGGCGAAGGCGCTGGCGAGGAGGGTCTCTGTGAGGTCGACCAGGGCAGCGAGCAGGGAGGATGTCTGGAGCGAGGCCGTGGCCCCGTAGGGGAGGTGGTGGTGGCTGCAGCCATAGGACACCGTGGGGGCCACGACGAAGCCCGGGAGCTCGGCCGTCGCCGCGTACGCAATGTGCTCGGCGAGGAGTGCGTCCGTCGCCAGGGGTAGGTGGGGACCGTGCTGCTCGAGAGCTCCCACGGGGAGTACGGCGATGGTCTGGGCGGCCCGCTGGGCCCCGTCCTCGCGGGTCCAGCCGGCCAGGCTGTTTTCTCTGATCTGCACGGTCACTCCTTGATTCGGAAGTGTTCGACGGCCGCCCGATCGAGCTCGACACCGAGGCCGGGGCCGGTGGGGACGCGGATTCGTCCGTCTGCCACCGCCAGGGGCTCGGTCAGGACGTCGGCGGCGTGGTAGATGAAGCCGCAGGCGTCGCTGGCGAGGGAGAGGCCGGGCAGGGCGGCAGCGAGGTGGGCGATGGCCGCGGTGCCGAGGCCGAGCTCCGGCATGCTGCCGATCCAGTACGTCAGACCCGCGGTCTCGGCGAGCTCCGCGACCTGGCGTGCCCGCTGCAGACCGCCGGCCTCGCTCACATAGAGGTTGATCGTGTCGGCGGCGCGGGCCTTCACCACGCGCAGGGCGTCCTCCGGGCCCCAAACGGACTCGTCGACGGCCACGGGGACGTCCGACCTCGAGCGCAGCTCCGCGAGTCCTTCGAGGTCGTTGGCCGGCAGCGGCTGTTCGACGAGGTCGACGCCGATGTCCGCCACCTCCCGCAGGCGCCGCACCGCCAGCGGGACGGAGGTCCATCCCTCGTTGACGTCGATCCGAAGGGTCACCTCGTCCCCGGCCCCGTCGCGGACCGCAGCGAGCGCCTTGAGGTCGGTTGCCCAGTCGCGTCCCATCTTGACCTTCATGGTCCGGAAGCCGCGTTCGGCCCACTCGGCGGCCTCCGAGGCCATCACGGCCGGGTCGGCCATGTGCAAGGAGATGCTGAGCTCGATCGAGTCCCGGACGGCGCCACCGAGGAGCAGGTGGACCGGCACGCCGAGCGACCTGCCGAGCACGTCGTACAGCGCCATCTCGACGGCCGCGATCGCCGGCGCGTCGTGGGACGACGGCAACGCCTCGCGCAGGCGGCGCATGAGGGCCGCGACCCGCGCCGGGTCCTGGCCTTCGAGCAGGGGCGCCAGGAGGCGGTTGACGTCTGCGCAGAGTCCGCTTCCCTGCCGCCACCAGATGAGGCTGATCTCGCCGAAACCGGTGACTCCCTCATCGGTCTCCACGAAGACGATGCCCGCCTCGGTCGCGTCGCGGACCCCGAAGGCACTCCGGGACACGCGAGCCCGGGGGACCCGGACAGGGACGGCATGGACACGGAGGATCCTCATGCCGAATCCTCGATGCGGCCGTCCCGGACGGTGATCCGGAGCAGCCGGGCGAGGTTGTCGTAGAGGATCGCGGAGCGGACGTCGGCGGGGATGTCGGCCAGGGCCACCGCGCCGAGGATGGGGCCGGGGTCGATGAAGGGGCTGTCGGAGCCCCAGGTCAGACGGGCGGGATCGACTCGCGAGGCAAGGAGCTCGACCGCCCCGCAGTGTCGTTGCATGGCCGTCATGTCGAGGTAGATGTTCTCGGTCCTCTCGACGAGGCGTGCCGCGTTGTCCAGTCCGAGGTCGAGGCCGGCGTGGCCGAGCATGACCGAGGCCCCGGGATAGCGCTTCGCCACGTCCTCGAACGTCTTGAGAGAGTCACCCCCCGCATAGCTGTGGGAGAGGACAGGCAGCCGGTTCGCGTCGGCGTAGCGCCACATCTCCTCGTAGCCGGGACCGTCGAGGGGATAGTCGCCGTGCAGCTCGGGATGGACCTTGAAGCCTCGGAATCCGCCTGAGGCGAAACACCGCTCGATCTCGGCGGCGGACTCGTCCGGGTAGTTCGGGTTGACGACGCAGAAGCCGATGAGCCGGTCGGGAAACCGCTGGACGGCCTCGAGGACCTGGGTGTTGCCGTAGCGGAAGTCGGCGGAGATGCCGGCGTGGTGGCTGACGCAGGCGACGTCGATCCCGACCTCGTCGAACCTCTCGACCATTCCCTGCGCGTCGTTTCGGGGGACATGGAAGTTGCGAAAGGCGCCCATGTGGGCGTGCCCGTCGATGATGGGCGTGGTCTTCTCGAAGGACCGGTAGAGCGTCATACGTGTGCGCCTTCCAGCAGTCGTCGCAGGTTTCCGGAGCCGATCAGCTGCTTCTCCTCCGGGGAGACGCCTGCGGTCGCCACGTGGTACGCCGCGCCGGAGAGGCTCCAGTAGGGGAAGCCCGAGCCGAAGACGAGCCGGTCGGCCCCGAAGGTGTCGCTGATTCGCTCCAGTCCGTGGTGCACCCAGTACCCGCCGGTTTCGATGTGCGTGTTGGGGTAGTTTCGGAGGAATGGGTAGAGGCCGCGGTCGCTGCGGCCTCCGGGTCGCACGACGACGAGCGGCAGCTCGGGGAACGCCTCGGCGAGGTCGTAGAGGGCTCGCCAGTCGGCCTCGTCTCGGCGGCCGAGGTCGAAGTCGACCAGGACCGGCACCCGGGTGGTTTCGAGGACGCCGAGCAAATCGCCGATCACGCGGCGGTCCAACGGATACCGATGGATGGTCGCCGAGGGAAAGAGTCGGACGGCTCGTGCTCCTCGCTGGCGCAGCTCGTCCAGCAGGTTCTCGGCCGCCCAGAGCTCCCCGGTGCCCGTGGGCAGCAGGGTTAGGCAGGGAGTCAGCCCAGGGTCGTCGGAGAGCTCGTCGCGAAGCAGGTCGTTGCCGAGGATGGGGGAGTACTCGCGAGCGGCGACGTGGGTGACGAGGCCGCCCGCGACGCCGATGCGGTCGAACTCGGAGCGGAGCGCCGAGGCGGTGACCCGCTGCGGGTAGAACCGTGGGACAGAGACCTGACCGATGAAGCTGTTGCAGTCGAACAGCTCGAGATCGGGCATCAGACGCCCAGCTTCCCGGCCCGGGGCTTGCCAGAGTCTCCGAGCAGGCGCCGGATGTCCTCTTGGTAGCGGACCTCTGAGTCGTCCTGCGGTGCGTACCCGAGGACGCGACGGGCAGAGCCCAGCGACCAGAACGCCCGGGTGTTGTCGCTGATGCCGTAGACCACCTGCCACGGAACGCCGTGCTCGTTCCGGATGTCCGGGGCGTCGACGCAGCGGGCGAAGAGCTGGCGCACGTCGTCCTCGGAGATCCACGCGCCGAGGTCGCGCTTGTAGCGGGCGAGGCCGATCGGAAAGTTCGGGCCGGGTTGTGGCGCAGGGGGCTCGGACGCCGAGTACATGTCGGGGTCGAGGTCGCGCGGGGCGCCGATCCGAACCATGACCACCTCGAGCGGTCGGCCCAGGGAGCCGCAGGCGTAGAGGAAGCCGAGGTGTTCGTAGCTGGCCTTGGACCAGCCGTAGAAGTTGTCCGCGAGGGGCAACTCCTCGGGCGTGACGACGTCCTTCAGCCCCTTCTGAACCAGGTTGTTCTCGTACCAGTCGGCCGCGTGGTTGGAGCTGGCGACGACGACCCGCCGGACGCCGGCGTCGAGCGCGCACCGGAGGACGTTCTGGACCATGCGGATGTTGAGGAACTCGACCTCGAACTTCTCCACGTGCGGGACGGTGGCGTCGTAATTGGCCCCGGGCGCGGAGTGCTTGTAGCCCAGGTGGACGACGGTGTCGACCCCTTCGAAGAGCGGCATGAGCTCCGACCGCTCGGTGGTCCCGAGGTCGGCGGCAAGGACCTCACCGTTCCCATGGAGATCCGTGAGCCGAAGCCGGTAACTGCCCTCGAGCCCGGGGATGATCTGGGCCGCCATGTGGCCCCGCGCCCCCGTAACAAGGACCAGATGCTCGGTGTCTGACATGTGCTCTCCCGTCCGTTGCCGCCGTTGGCAACTGCGTGGAACCGGTCGTAAACAACCTCTTGTGACGGCACCATACACCGTGTACGGTGCGCCGTATATCAGATATCGGAGCCGCAGAAACAAGGAGGTTTCCCGTGGCGATGTCGTCCCTGACTCCCCTGAACGCCAAGCCCGAGAGCCTCACCGAGCTCGTGCTCGAGCGGCTTCAGGAAGCGATCGTCTCCAAGCAGATCGCTCCCGGCACTCGGGTGTCCGAGGCCCTGCTGGCCGATCTCCTTGGGGTGAGCAAGACCCCCGTGCGGGAGGCCCTGCTTCGGCTTCGCCACGTCGGTCTGGTCACTGCCGCCACGGGTGGCCTGCGCGTCGTCGAGCCCTCTGCCGAGACCATTCGCAACGCCTACGAGCTCCGAGCGGCCCTCGAGCGCTCAGCCGCTGTGTATGCCGCCCTCCGCCGCGCCGATGCCGACGCGAAGACGCTGATCGAGCTGGCTCACACCTCGGTGACGTCCGCGGAGGTGGGAACCCCGGCGGACTTCCGCGAGGCGGACGCCCGGTTCCACAGGCTCGTGGCGCGGTGCTGTGGCAACCCGGCCCTCGAGTCAGCGATCGGCGACCTCAGGCTGCTGACCTCGGCGCTGCGGCTGCGCGACGTCCCGGACACGGGTGGCTCCGGCGGATGCGCCATCGAACACGTCTATGTCGCCAAGGCGATCGAGGCCGGTGACGCCCCCCGCGCTGCGCAGGCCATGGAGTCCCACGTCGAGCACGTCATGCAGACCGTGCTCGACACCCTCGCGCAGGCGCAGCCCACGGCCTGAGTGCGAACCCCGTCCAGAACACCATCATTCGTCATCAGTAGGCAGGAGAGCCCGATGCGGCGCGAAAGACTCGCCAAGGGATTGTGGGGCGTCCTCGCCACGCCCTTCACCGACGAGGGACAGCTCGACGAACCCTCGATGGAGCGACAGCTGGAGCTGCATCGCCTCGCGGGCTCCGTCGGGCTCGTGGCGCTCGGCGTCTTCGGCGAAGCGTCCAGGCTGACCACCGAGGAACAGGACCGCCTGGTCGAGCTCGTCGGCTCACGCTCGAGCGCACCGCTCGTCATCGGACTGCCAGACCTGTCGACTGAGTCGGCGATCGCCACGGCGAACCGACTCCAGACGAAGCTGCCGGCTGGGCGTGAGGCCTCGTTCATGGTGCAGGCGAACACGGCCGAGTCCGCCTCGCTGATCCCGCACCTCAGCGCCATACACGAGGCCACCGGCGCCGGAGTGGTCTTGCAGGACTACCCCGTCGCCAGCGGCGTGCAGATCTCGTCCACCGAGCTGGTCGCCACAGTGCGCGATTGCCCGTTCGTCGTCGCGGTCAAGTCCGAGGCGCCGCCGACCTCGCTGGCGATCGCCCAGGTCGTGCCCCACGTCGGCGACGTGCCGGTCTTCGGCGGACTCGGAGGGCTCGGTCTCCTCGACGAGCTGATGGCCGGGGCTGCCGGTGCGATGACTGGGTTCTCCTACCCGGAGGCGCTTGCCCACGTCCTCCAGGCCTTCGAGTCCGGGGGGTATGCCGCGGCCCGGGAGGCCTACCTGCCTTGGCTTCCCCTGGTGAACTTCGAGGCGCAGCTCAAGATCGGCCTGGGCATCCGCAAGGCGAGCCTCGTCGAGCGTGGCATCTTCGCGAGCTCGGCGGTTCGCCCGCCGGCGTCCCCGATCGACGACGCCCTGCGCCCGCTGCTGCGCAGTCACCTCGAGCCGCTCCGCGACCGGGGGGTGATGTGATGGACCTCCGACTGAAGGGGCGCACGGCGTTCGTCGTCGGATCCACGGCCGGGCTCGGGCTTGCCATCGCCAAGGCACTCGGGTCCGAGGGAGCCAACGTCGTCCTGACCGGTCGACGTGCCGGGGTCGCCGAGGAGGAGGCCCGCTCCCTTCCGAGCGCGATCGGCGTCGAGCTCGACCTCGAGCGACCGGAGACCGTCGATGCGGCCCTGATGACGGCTCGAGAGTCCTTCGGCGAGATCGACGTCCTCGTGCTCAACGGTGGCGGTCCGGTTCCCGGACCGGCCAGTGAGCTGACGCCCGAGCGTCTCGAGCAGGCCACTCGAACCCTGCTCACCGCGCAGGTCAGGCTGGCCAACGCGGTGCTTCCCGCCATGCGGGCCGCCAGCTGGGGTCGCATCCTCGCGATCGGTTCCAGCGGGGTCCAGCAGCCCATCCCCAACCTCGCCAGCTCGAACATCGCCCGGGCCGGCCTCGCGGGCTACCTCAAGACGCTGGCGAACGAGGTGGCCGCCGACGGAGTGACCGTCAACATGATCCTCCCCGGTCGGATCGCGACCGACCGGGTAGCCGGGTTGGACGCCCGGAACGCCGAGTCCGCCGGGGTGTCCGTCCAGGAAATCCAGTCCCAGTCAGAGAGGAGCATTCCGGCAGGCCGATACGGCAGGGCCGCGGAGTTCGCGGACGTGGCCGCGTTCTTGTGCAGCGACCGGGCCTCCTACGTCGTGGGAGCCCAGATCAGAGTCGACGGAGGTCTCATCCGTGCGCTCTAAACCAACCGGTGGCCGCCAACGGTCCCGGCACGACCCGAGGCTGCGACCAGCACCTCAGGTGACCACACCCGCCTCAAGACGACCCAACCCTGGCAGCCCAGGCACGAGAGGAATCAGCAGATGAACCCATTGCGTAAGAGCGTGGTGGTGGGCGTCGCCGCAGCGATGCTGGTGCTCGCATCATGCAGCAACCAGCCGTCGACCCCCGGTTCGACCGGAGGCGCGGCAGACAAGACCCTCACCATCGCAGAGACGAACCCACCCCAGACGTTCGACCCCATCCAGTCCTCGCAGATCGCGACGATGTACGCGTGGCAGCACCTCTACAACGGTCTCGCCCGCGTCGACGCGCAAGGCGAGCTCCAGCCGGATCTGGCCACCGAGTGGAAGGCCTCCGACGACGGCCTGACGTACGACTTCACCCTGCGTGACGGCGTGACGTTCTCCGACGGCAGCCCGCTCACCGCAGACGACGTCGTGTTCTCTTTCGAGCGGCTCCTCACCAAGGGTCTGCCCTACTCGCAGTCGAGGTTCGCGGACCTCGAGTCGGTCAAGGCCGTCGACGCGACGCACGTGCAGTTCAAGCTCAAGAAGCCCAACGCCGGCTTCTTGCTCAACGTCGGCAGCCCCTTCTTCATCGGGTCGGCCATCCTGAGCAAGAAGTTCGCCTCGAGCAACGACCCCAAGACGACCGTCCTCGGCACCGGGCCGTTCAAGGTCCAGTCCTACACGCCGAACCAGGAGCTCGTCCTGGTCCGCAACGACAAGCACTGGAACAAGGACGCACTGCCCGACTACGGAACGCTCCGGATCAAGTACATGCCGGACCAGTCGGCCCAGGTCGCCGCGCTGAGCTCTGGCCAGGTCGACCTGATCTTCCCGAGTGCGGAGAACGCGGTGCAGCTCGAGAAGAACGCGAAGATCAAGGTGGAGAGCGTCAAAGGCACCAACACCATGAGGCTGAACATCAACAGTGGCCGCAAGCCGTTCGACAACCCCGACGTCCGGCGTGCGATCTCGTTGTCCCTCGACCGGGACGAGATCGTGCAGGGCGCCTTCCTCGGAAAGGCGGAGCCCAGCGCGCAGATCCCGCCGAGCCTCCCCGGAGCGCTTCCGCTGAGCGAGCTTCCCCATCAGACGCGGGACGTCGCCAAGGCCAAGGAGCTGCTGGCGAAGGCCGGCTACGCCAACGGCCTGAAGATCACGCTGGACCACCTGGCCGGCTACGCGACCTACCTCGACCGCTTCGCCCAGCTCGTGAAGTCGCAGCTGGCTGAAGCAGGCATCGAGGTCGTGATCGAGGCCAACCAGAACTCCGTCTGGCTCGATCACCAGAACAACGCCAAGTACGACATCATGGACAACGTCTACTCCTTCAACGGAGACCCGATGACGCTGCTCTCGCCGCGTCCGGGCCGACAGGGCCCCACGCCCGCGGAAGTGACCGCGGCGATGGCGAAGGCGACCGCTGGATCGCCCGAGGACTACAGGTCGAACCTCCAGGCCCTGATGAAACTGGAAAACGACCTGGTCTTCCCGGACATCGCGGTGGCCGCCCCGATGTCGATGATCGCCTTCGGTGAGCGCGTCAGCGGCGCCGAGCCCGACCCGACGCTGGCTCGCCAGTTCCTGGCGGACGTGACGGTCAAGTAACCGAGTCGCGGTGGCTCCGCGCGCACCCCGCGCGGAGCCACCGCCCTCGCCGCCATTCCACTGCCACAAGGAGGTGCAACCGTGGAGCGGTTGAACCCGGCCGACGCCGGACCCGAGACCAGGGCGAACGTCCTCACGGTGACTGACCTGCAAACCGCCTTCCCGACGCGCCGCGGGACCGTCAGGGCCGTGGACGGTGTGTCCTTCGACGTGCGCGAGGGCGAGACGCTGGGTCTGGTCGGCGAGTCCGGCTCCGGCAAGAGCGTCACCGCCATGTCGATCCTCCGGCTCGTCGCTGCTCCGGGGCGGATCGAGTCGGGCCGGATCGAGCTTGCCGGCCAGGACGTTCTCGCCCTGGAGGGCGAAGAGCTCCGGCGCGTACGCGGATCCATCGCCGGGATGGTCTTCCAGAACCCGATGACCGCACTGAACCCCTCGTTCACGGTCGGCTGGCAGCTGATGGAGGCGCTGCGAGCGCACGGGGTCCGCGACCCAGAGGAGCTCCAGCGCAGGGTCGAGCAGGCGCTCGCCGCCGTGGGCATGCCCGACCCAGCACGTCAGCTCGACACCTACCCGCACCAGATGTCGGGCGGGATGCGCCAACGCGTCGTCATCGCCATGGGCATGATCAACGAGCCCCGCCTGCTGATCGCGGACGAGCCCACGACCGCGCTGGACGTCACCATCCAGGCCCAGGTCCTCAACCTGATGAAGCGCCTCACCCGCGAACACGGCACGGCCCTTCTCCTCATCACCCACAACATGGGCGTCATCGCGAGAATGTGCGACCGCGTCGCGGTCATGTATGCGGGCGAGATCGTCGAGGAGGCGCTGGTGCGCACGCTCTTCAGCGCCCCGAAACATCCCTACACCTCCGGCCTGCTGCGATCCATCCCGAGAGCAGACCACGGACGGGGGAAGGTTCCCACGATGACGGGATTCCCGCCCGACATGGCTGCACCTCCCTCTGGCTGCCGCTTTGCCGACCGGTGCCCCTATGTCGTGGACGCCTGCTTGAGCGACCGGCCCGCCTTGGTGGAGGTCGAGAGCGCCCACAAGACCCGCTGCCTGCGGGTGCAGGAGCTGGGGGGCAGCGTTGCCGACCTCACCGTCCGAGGAGTGGCCTGATGACACCGGACCGGGGCGCCACGCCCACCCCCCTCCTACAGGTCAACGACCTCGTCAAGCACTTTCCGGTCCGCGGTCGAGGGCCGGCCCAGATGCTCCGCGCCGTGGACGGGGTCTCTTTTACCGTCAACGCCGGCGAGACCGTCGGTGTCGTTGGGGAGTCCGGCTGCGGCAAGTCCACGGTGGCCCGGCTAGTCGTGGGCCTGACCAAACCCACCAGCGGTTCCGTGCTCGTGGAGGGCGGGGACATCTGGGCCAGGGGCAAGGAAGGCGCCGAGCGCCGGCGTCGCATGCAGATGGTCTTTCAGAACCCGACCGGATCCATGAATCCCCGCCGCACCGTGGGCGACGCCGTGGCGGAGCCGCTCCAGGTGCTGCGCGCCCCTGGCATCCGCGCGAAGGTCGAGGAGACGCTATCCCTCGTGGGCCTGAAGCCTGAGATGGCCGATCGTATGCCGCACGAGATGTCAGGCGGGCAGCAGCAGCGGGCGGCCATTGCGAGGGCGATGATCTCCAACCCGGCGCTGGTCGTGCACGACGAGTCGGTGGCCTCGCTGGACATCTCGCTCCAGGCCCAGATCCTCAACCTGCTCGTCGATCTGCAGGACCGGCTCGGTACGGCCTACCTCTTCATCAGTCACGACCTCGCGGCCGTCCAGGCCATCAGCCACCGGGTTGTCGTCATGTACCTCGGCGAGGTGGTCGAGTCCGCGACGGCCGTGGAGTTCGCCGCGAGGCCGCTTCACCCCTACTCCGTGGCGTTGCGTCGAGCGGCCCTCCTGCCCGATCCGGAGATCGAGCAGTCCAGGGTCGAGGTCGGGCTGACAGGGGACGTCCCAAGTCCCCTGAACCCGCCCAGCGGTTGTCGTTTCCGGACCAGGTGTCCGTACGCCGAGCAGAAGTGCGCTGACGAGAAGCCGGCCCTGCGTCCCGCACAGGATGGGCACTACGTCGCTTGCCACTTCGCCGGGATCGCGACTGCCACAACAGCATTGGAGGGAGCCTCATGATCCGGCCTGCCCTGACCCGGCTGGCCAGCCTCTTCGGCGTCCTGCTGGTCGTGTCCATGTTGGTCTTCTTCTTGGGCTCGCTGATCCCCGGAGACCTCGCCAGCGTGATCGTTGGCCACGAGGGTGCCACCCCCGAGCAGTTCGAGCGCGTGCGCCGGGAGCTCGGCCTCGACCAGCCGCTCATCGTCCAGTACCTGAACTGGCTGGGTAACGCGGTGACCGGCGACTTCGGCACGTCGCCCATCACCGCCCGTGAGGTGTCGGCGGACATCGCGCAGCAGTTCCCGGTGTCCTTGGAGCTCGCTCTGCTCTGCCTGGTGACCTCGACCGTGATCGGTGTGCCCGTGGGGATCAAGGCCGCGGTCAGTAACAAGGGCTGGGTGGACGCGGCGATGCGCGCCAGCCTCCTCGTGATGTTCTCGGTGCCGGTCTTCGTCGTCGGGATCCTGCTGCTCCTGTTCGCGTCGGCGTTCGCCCCGGACCTGTTCAACGTCACCTACGTGCCGTGGCAGCAGGACCTCGTCGGCAACCTGCGCTCGATGGCGCTGCCGGTCGCGACGATCACGCTGCCTTTTGCGGCTATGACCATGCAGATGACCCGCTCGGCGACCCTAGAGGTCCTCAGCGACCCGTACATCACCACGGCCCGCGCCGTGGGCGTGAAGCGGCGCAGGGTCCACTACGTCCACGCATTGCGCAACGCACTGCCTCCCGTCGTCACATTCCTCGGCTTCCAGTTCGGCGTGATGATGGGCGGCCTGCTCGTCGTCGAGCAGATCTTCAGCCTGCCCGGCCTCGGCCGGGGGATGCTCGATGCGATCAACAACCGCGACTACCCCTCCGTCACCGCGATCACCATGGTGTTCGCCGCGGTCTTCGTCGTGGTCAACGCCGCCATCGACCTGCTCTACCCCGTCCTCGACCCACGACAGAGGTCCCGATGAACGAGACTCCCGCAACCGTGGCGGCGCCCGCGAGCCAGACGAGCCGCCGCCCCAAGCTCGCGTCGCGGCTGTTGCGCCACAAGTCCGGCGCCGCATCCCTGGCGGTGATCCTCATCTTCGGTGTCGTCGCCGCCCTCGGGTCGCTGATCCAGCCCTTCGACCCGATCGCCGGAAACGTCGTGGCGAGCTTCTCGCCGCCCTCCGCCGAGCACTGGCTCGGCACGGACGACCTCGGTCGCGACGTGCTGAGCAGGGTCATGGACGGAGCGAAGATCGCCCTCATCGTGGCCACCGTCTCCGTCGGTGTCGCGGCCATCATCGGCTTGATCATCGGTGTCATCGCCGGCTATGCCGGCGGGTTCCTCGACCTGCTGATCACCCGCGCACAGGACGTGCTGTTCGCCTTCCCGACCCTGCTGCTCGCCGTCATCGTGAGCGCCGTGCTCGGCCCCGGCCTGATCAACGCCTCCCTCGCCATCGCCCTGGTGTACATCCCTCGCTTCGGCCGGATCGCGCGCTCCGCGACGCTTCAGGTCAAGCACAGCGAGTTCCTCGACGCGGCACGGCTTGCCGGCGTGCCAGTGGTGCGGATGCTTCTTCGCCACGTCGTCCCGAACGTCATGCCGTCGGTCCTCGTGCTCGCGGCCCTCAGCGTCTCCACAGCGCAGCTGGCTTACGCGTCTCTCGCCTTCCTGGGGCTCGGCGTCAGTCCGCCGCAGGCGGACTGGGGCAGCATGCTCTCGGAAGGGCGCAACTTCGTCACGGTCGCGCCGTGGATGGTCATCGCCCCCGCCGCCGCCCTCGTGCTTCTCATGGTCGCCTTCAACGTCGTCGGCGACGCCGTCCGCGACGTCATGGACCCCCGGGGCGAGCACTCCAAGGGTGCCCCGATTGCCGCCTGAAAGGACTGGTCCAATGACCCGAGTCGTCCTCCATCCCTGGTTCCCACCCGAGGTGGACACGGCGCTGAAAGCCGTGCCCGGCATCTCCCTGCACGTCGCCGCCGATCAGGACGACGTCGCCGCCGCGATGCAGGACGGTGCCGAGGTCCTCGTGACGTCCTTCTGGCGCGACGACTACCTGACACCCTCGTTGAAGTGGATCGCGGGCACAGGCGCCGGCACCGAGCAGTACCCGAAGGACCTCCTCGCGGAGCAGTCCGTCGTCCTGACCACGGCACACGGCGTCCACGCGAGCTGCGTGGCGGAACACGCCTTCGCCCTCCTGCTCGGAACGGTGCGCCACATCGGCGCGGCGGTCCGTGACATGGTGCAGCACGAGTGGACGCCGCGTGTCGGGGAGGAGCTCGCGGGCAAGAACATGCTCGTCGTGGGGCTCGGTCTCATCGGCGAGGAGGTGGCCCGTCGGGCGAGCGCCTGGGACATGGAGGTCCGCGGGGTCAAGCGGCAGCCAGTCGGCTACTCAGGGCCGGTCGCCCACGTGGTGGGTCCCGACGAGCTCCACCCGATGCTCGAGTGGGCCGACGTGGTGGTTGTCGCCGCACCCTCGACCCCGCAGACCCGAGGGGTCATCGGCGCCAAGGAGCTCGAGCTGCTCGGCAGCGGCTGGCTGGTCAACGTCGGTCGAGGGGACCTCGTCGACACCGGCGCTTTGCTCGAGGCCCTCACCGACGGGCGCCTGCGGGGTGCCGGCCTCGACGTCACCTGGCCCGAGCCGCTGCCCACCGACTCCCCGCTCTGGGATCTTCCCCAGGTCGTGCTGTCGGCGCACATGGCCGGCAACAGCCCGTCGTTCGGACCTCGCTGGGCGAAGATCTTCGAGTCCAATCTCGAGGCCTTCCGCGGCTCGTCGTCGCAGTGGACCAACCGCTTCGACCTGGGAGGGGCGAAGTGAGTCAGCCGACCGTGGAGTCCCCCGCCCGGATCGTGATGCTCCCGCCGAACGACGAGACCACGCGAGCCTGGGCGGCCGAGCTCGCCACCATCGACGGCCTGGTCGTCGAGGTGGCCGAGTCCCGGGAGGACGCCCTCCGCCTGCTTCCGGCGGCGGACGCGGCATACGGCACCCTCGACCCGGAGCTCCTCGCGTCGGCCTCGCGGCTCAGGTGGCTCCAGGCGCCCATGGCGGCACCGCCGGCCGGGTACTTCTTCGACGAGCTCGTCGAGCACCCGGTGGAGGTGACCAACTTCCGGGGGATCTACAACGACCACGTCGCGATCCACGCCGTGGCGATGGTCCTGGGTCTCGCACGGGAGCTGCACACCTACTGCCGCCAGCAGCTGGACGCGCAGTGGGTCCGCCACCTCGACGACTCCGACGTCCTTGACCTCCCCAGCGCACGGGCTGTTGTCGTCGGCGTGGGGGGAATCGGCTCCGAAATCGGCAGGATGCTGCACACGTTCGGAGTGACGGTGGTCGGCGTCGATGCGCTGCGACGTGACCTCCCGAGCGGCTTCGCGGAGATGCACGCGGCCGAAGACCTCGATGCCGTCCTGCCCGACGCCGACATCATCGTCCTCACCCTGCCGCACACTCCGGAGAGCGAGGGCCTGATCAACGAGCGGCGACTCGCCAAGCTGCGCTCGCACTGCATTCTCGTCAACATCGGGCGCGGCGCGACCGTGTCGCTGTCGGCAGTCGTCGACGCACTCGAGGCCGGTCGTCTCGGAGCGGTCGGTCTCGACGTCTTCGAGACGGAGCCCCTGCCGCCCGACCACCCACTGTGGCGCCACCCGAAGGCGATGCTCACGCCCCACGTCGCCGTCGTGGGACCGCACATCGTCGAGCGGCGCCTCGCCGTGCTGCGCGGCAACGCGGAGCGGTTCGTCGCAGGGGAACCCCTGGTCAACGTCGTCAACAAAGCCCTCTGGTTCTAGGAACAGGAGATTCATGCGACTCGCCACGATCATCCACAACTCGACGCGTCGGCCCTGCCTGATCGACCCCGACCGCGGCGCGATCCCGGTGGACCTGCTGGTCCCGGGCTTCGCCGGCGACCTCATGGCCGTGCTGAACCAGGACGTCTACGCGCAGGCCTGTGAGGCCGCCCGCTCCGGACCCGCGAGCGCATTCATCGATCTCGACTCGGTGACGTATGCGGCGCCGTACCTCGCGCCACCGAAGCTCTGGGGCATCGGCCTGAACTACGTCGACCACGCCGGGGACTTGTCCGAGAACGTCCCGGACGAGCCGGCCTCCTTCGTCAAGGGCAGCCACACGATCATTGGCCCAGGCGATCCCATCCCGCTCCCGGCCCAGAGCGAGCGCGTGACCGCCGAGGCGGAGGTCGGCGTCGTCATCGGCCGCTACTGCCGGAACGTGTCGGAGGCGGAGGCCCTCGACTACGTCTGGGGCGTCGTCCCGATCCTCGACCAAACCGCCGAGGACATCCTCCAGCGCAACCCGAGGTTCCTGACCCGCTCGAAGAACTTCCCCGGCTTCTTCTCGTTCGGCCCGCAGCTCGTCCCGCTCGACGAGGTCCTGACGACCTTCAACTCGCTCGCCGACATCGAGGTGGAGACGGTGCACAACGGCCGCGTCCACCGCAGCAACCACGTCGCGAACATGACCTTCTCCCCGGAGATGCTCGTCAGCTTCCACAGCCAGGTGATGCCGCTCTTCCCGGGAGACATCATCTCCACCGGCACCCCGGGCGCCGTCGTCATCAACCACGGCGACGAGGTGGAGTGCCGCATCGCAGGCATCGGGACGCTCGGCAACCCGGTCCGGCGGGCTGGCGCCGGGGAGGGGGCGGAGTGAATCTCGACGACATCGAGTCGGAGGTCCTCGACTTCCGCTATAAGGGAGTCCCGCTCGGCGAGTCCCTGCCGCTGCGGGAGTTGGGCAGCCGCGGCTGGAACGTTGCCAGGGGCGACCTGTCGCTTCCCGTGACGACCCTTCGGGCGGAGGCGCTGACGCACAACATCGAGACCATGGCGGAGTACTGCCGGCGGCGCGGTGTGTCCCTGGCCCCGCACGGCAAGACGACGATGAGCCCGCAGCTCTTCCAGCGGCAGCTCGACGCCGGAGCCTGGGGGATTACGGCCGGGACGCCGGGCCAGGTGCAGGTGATGCGCCGCTTCGGCGTGCAACGAGTGTTCCTGGCCAACGAGCTCGTCGAGCGCCAAGCCCTGGAGTGGGTTGCTGCGGAGCTCTCGCAGGACGAGGACTTCGACTTCTACTGCCTCGTTGACAGCGTCGACACCGTCGCAGCGATGGACGAGGTCCTGCACGACCGGCTGGGGTCGCGCCGCCTCAACGTCCTCGTCGAGCTCGGCCTGGCGGGCGGCCGCACCGGGACGCGCTCGGTCTCCGAGGCGCTCGCCGTCTCGGGCGCGGTCGTCGACGCGTCGACGCTTCGCCTCGCGGGAGTGGAGACCTTTGAGGGGCTCGCGGCCTCCTCGGCCTCACCCGACGACATCGCCGCTGTCGACCGGCTCCTGGGCTCGGTGAGGGACGTCGTGCAGCAGATCCTCGAGCAGCGCGCCCCCAGCCCGACCGAGGAGTTCCTCGTGACCGCGGGCGGCAGCGTCTTTTTCGACCGGGTCGTGGAGATCCTCGGATCCTGGCCGGACCAGCCGCAGGTGCGCGTCGTGCTGCGCAGCGGCTGCTACGTCTCCCACGACCACGGCCGCTACCAGCGGCTGTCACCTCTGGATGGAAGGCGAGCCCCCTCCGAGGACCTGTGCCTCGAGAACGCCCTCGAGGCGTGGGGCGTCGTGCTCTCTCGCCCGGAGCCGACCCAGGTGATCGTCGGCTCGGGCAAGCGGGACCTTCCCTACGACGTCGAACTGCCGATCCCCCTGCGCGTGCACCGAGCAGACGGCGAGGTTTTCGACCTCACCGGAGCGTCGGTCACGAAGCTGATGGACCAGCATGCCTTCCTCACCGTTCCCGAGTCGGTGTCGCTGGAACCGGGCGACATCGTCGCCTTCGGGCTGTCCCACCCGTGCGCCGCGTTCGACCGAGCGCCGCTCATTCCACTCATCGACGAGGACCTGACCGTCACCGGTGGCGTCCTCACGTACTTCTAGAGAAGGAGACGCTCGTGTCGCGACGTTCGGGCACACCGGTCGAGGGGCCCGCTCCGGGCGGCCCCTACTCCCACGCCGTCCGCATCGGATCGACCGTGGCCATCGCCGGCCAGTGCGGCTACCTGCCCGACCGCTCCCTGGTGGAGGGCGTCACGGCGCAGACGCGGCTGGCCCTCGACAACCTTCGGGGTGCCCTCGAGTCCGTGGGCTCAGGGCTGGGCGACGTCATCGCCGTGAACGCCTACCTCACGGAGCTCGACCACTTTGGGGAGTTCAATGCGGCCTACGCCGAATACTTCGACGAGCCGTTCCCCGCGCGTACGACGATCTACTGCGGGTTGCGGCCCGGAGTGCTCGTCGAGGTGAGCGCCACGGCCGTGGTCGACGATGACTGACGACCTGTGGATCCGCGGAGCGCTCATCGTCGACGGAACTGGCTCAGCGGCATACGAGGGTGACATCACGGTCTCCGAGGGGCGCATCCGGAGCGTGGGGGAGCCGTCCGGCCGGCCGGCCCGCCGCGTCGTGGAAGCGGAGGGACTGGTGGTCAGCCCCGGCTTCATCGACCTGCACACGCACTCGGACTTCACGCTGCCCCGGTACCCCCGCGCGCACTCCATGGTCAGGCAGGGCGTGACGACCCAGCTGACGGGCAACTGCGGGTTCTCGCCGTTTCCGGTCAACCGGGAGCACCAGGACCTCCTCGAGGAGTACGTCGGGTTCCTCGACGCCGGACTGCCGTGGGGTTCCTGGCATACAGCCGAGGAGTACCTCGACCTTCTCGAGGCGCTGCCCCTGTCGAGCAACGTGGCCGTACAGGTGGGCCACGGCAGCGTCCGGATCGCCACGATGGGTTTCGACGGGTCGAAGCCCGACGAGAGCCAGCTCGCGCGCATGCAGGACGACGTCCGGGATGCGATGCGCGCCGGCGCGTTCGGAATGTCGAGCGGCCTGACGTACGCCCCGGCGAGCGCTGCGTCGACCGACGAGCTGATCGCGCTGGCGTCGGTGGTCGCGGAGGAGGGCGGCTTCTACTCGACGCACATCCGCAGCGAGGCCACAACGGTGGTCGAGGCGGTTGCTGAGGCGCTCCAGATCGGCCTGGCTGCCGGCCTGCCGGTCCAGATCAGCCACCACAAGATCATGGGCAAGGACAACTGGCCCAAGGTGTCGGACACCCTGGCCTTGATCGACGCGGCCCTCGACGCAGGCCAGGACGTCGCGCTCGACCAGTATCCCTACACCGCCGGGAGCACCGGGCTGGCCGTCGTGCTGCCGCGCTGGGCCCTCGAAGGTGGTGTCGCGGCGATGCAGGCCAGGCTGTCGCACCCCGAGGAGCGCGCACGGATCCGCGAGACCATCGCGGCGCAGGGGCCCGCGGACCTGCTGCGCGGGCTGCGGGTCTTCGAGCCGGACACGATCGTCATCGCGGAGACGCCGCCCGGCCCGTTCGCCAAGTACGTCGGGTGGAAGCTCAGCGACGTTGCGATCGACCGGCGGCAGGCGGCGGTCGACACCGCCCTCGACATGCTGCACGCGGCTGGCGGCGACGTGCTCACCATCGTGCACGGGCAGTCGGAGGAGAACCTCCGCCGGATCATGCGCCACCCCGAGACGGCGATCGCGAGTGACGGCTGGACCCTCAGCCCGGAGGCGGGCGGCCGACCGCATCCGCGCAGCTACGGGACCTTCGCGAGGGTGCTTGGCGAGTACGTCCGTGAGGAGCACGTCCTCGACCTACCTGAGGCGATCCGCAAGATGACGAGCCTCCCTGCTCGCCGCCTGGGCCTGTCGGACCGTGGACTCCTCAAGCCCGGTTACGCCGCCGACCTGGTCCTCTTCGACCCGAACCGCGTGATTGACAACGCGACCTTCGACACGCCTCACCGCTTCAGCGCCGGCGTCGAGCTCGTCGTCGTCAACGGCAAGGTCGTCATCGACGGAGGCGAGGACACGGGAGCGGTCGCCGGACGGGTGCTGCGCCACAGGAAGGGCGGTGCGGCGTGAAGTCCTCGATGTTCGTCTTCGGTGTCGACCTGGTCGACGAGGGGATCGACACCGTCCTGGGCAACCTGCGGGACCGCGCCGGTGTCGACGCGGTGTCGCTGTCGGCGACCTACCACGATGCGCGGGACGTCTTGCCGCACAACCCCCGGCGCACGGTCTACCGGCACGAGGGTGACGTGGCGTGGTTCCAGCCGCGGCCGTCGCTGTATCCGGAGGGTCACGTGCCCCCGGTCGCGACGGACGCGGGCGGCCGGGACCTGCTCGCGGAGCTCTGCTCCCGCGCCGAGCACATCGGCCTGGACGTGCAGGCGTGGACGATCTACACCCACAACTCGCGGATCAGCTTCGCGAACCCGACGTCGACGACCCAGAACGCGTTCGGCGACCGGATCTTCGGTGATCTGTGCCCGGCGAACCCTCAGGTCCAGGACTACTTCCTGGCGCTCACCGCGGACGTATGCCGCTATCCCATCCAACGCCTGTTGGTCGAGGCGCTCCACTATCGCCCGTTCGAGCACGGCGACCACCACGAGCGGTGCTTCGTCGAGCTCGACGCCGCCGAGCGTGCGCTGCTCGGCCTGTGCTTCTGCGCGCACTGCACGAGTGGGGCGGCGGAGGCAGGGATCGATGTCGAGAGCCTGAGCCAGGGCGTGAGGACCGTCCTGCACCGGGCGTTCACCGACGAGCGCCCCGACGGCCCGGGGGACCGCACCTTCGTCGAGACCTTGAACGCCTACACCCGGCACCGTGAGTCGGTCGTCACCGACATCGCGGCCCGGGTTCAGGACGTCGCGAGCAGCCAGGACGTCTCGATGACCTTCATCGACCACGGCGGGGCGATGCCGCACGTGATGAAGGGTCTTGGGGCGGACGAGTCACCGAGGCTGCTGTCGAGCCGACTGGGAATCGATCCAGCCGCCACAGCCAAGAAGGTGGACGAGTTCGGGATCCTCGGCTACCGAGGCACGGCCCAGGAGCTCCGGGACGTCGTCGACGCCTACCGGCCTCTTCTCGGTGATCACCCCACGTCCATGGCGCTACGGCCGATGGCGCCGGACTGCACTGACCCCGGGAACCTGGCCGAGAAGGTCGCAGTCGCGGCGGAAGCGGGACTGAGCCGAGTGGACTTCTACCACTACGCTCTCGCACCGCTCAATCGGCTGGACTGGATCGCTCAAGCGCTCGACCGCGTCAAGACGTGACAGGCGGGAGTGAGTCTGGACTTTCCGGCATGACCCCAGGACCGCTCCACCGCTTACCTTCGAGCCGTTCGGGCAGGGCAGACGGGGGCATGATCTCGCTGGCGTACACGGCGGCCCGCTGGGGGCTCGTTGGCGTTCAACCGGGTGCCACGCCTGTTCGCAACGGGGTTGGTGGGCCCAAAGGTGGGCTGACATGGGCGGGGATGCGGTTCCGTAACGATGTGTGAACCGTCCTGAGTCTCTCGGAGGGTGGGCCAGCGACCGGTCCACGGCGATCTGCCGGTACCTCGGCCGGGCGAGCCGCGCGCTCGCCAACCGGTGCGCCGCCGACGGGCGGTAGCGTCCCTGCTCATCCCCGTTGCGGCCCAGCTCACGACTGACCGTCGACACGTCACGGCCGAGCTCACGGGCGATCGAGCGCATCGACTCCCCGGCGCGCCGACGGTCCGCGATCACCCCCCGCTCCTGCTCGGACAGGTACCTCGCCGAGCGTGCTGGCCCCTCCAAAGTCACAGTGACCATGGCCGGATACTGCCGCACGCTCCCGTCCCTGTCTGGGACGGTGTGCCCGTACCGCCACCGTGTCCCAGTCCGCCGGTTGACCCCCACGATCCGGCAGGCTTCCGCATTGCTCACCCCCCGCGCGACGAGCCTGGCATACTCCTCCCGCTGCCTCGACATCGGCGCCGGTCCCGGCACCCTGCGACGTGAGGACTGCTCCTCCATGACGCCCTTCACTCACCTGAGTGTTGCGTCGTTCGCTGGAATCCAAGTCATCACAGTGGGGCCAAAATAGCTTGTCATTCTCAGCCGCCGGAGTGGACGGCTTGACATGCCGGGCCGAGGGCAGCAGTGAACCCACCCGTGCGCCACGCCCGGATTCACTGGTCCACGCTGGCCCGCGAAACCCTCACCCACTCACAGCCTGAGTCGGCGTTGGGGCCAGCATCTTGACGCACGATAGCCCGCGGGTGGATCCTCTTCGGCTGCCGCCGGGGCAGCCTGGGAATGGCCGGGGCATCCATAGAAGTACATGTTCGATGCCATGATTGAACCGAGAATGTCCGTGATTGAGCCGACGACATTCGGGGGTCGCGGTGAACGTCGAACCAGTGTTTGTGCAGGTCAGCGTCGATGTTCGCGGCGGGACCCACGGCGTTCGGGGCAGTGCTTTCGTCGCGAACCGAAAGGAATAGGTCAAGGGTTCGATTCCCTTAGGCGGCTCAGCGAACGCCCTCGACTCCGGTCGAGGGCGTTTCGGCTTCCCACGACCGGGTCGACGCCTCTGACCGACCTCAGCGCTCGATGTTCTCCAGGTCGTCGAGCAGGCTCGGGTGCGTCGGGTTCCAGCCGAGGCCTTCGCGAGTCATCGCGCTCGACGCCGGCTGGTCCGCGGCGAACACCGGGCCCAGGGGGCCGTAGCCATCCGCTGGCAGTTCCCGGACGGGCAGGCCGAGTCGACGGCCGATCACGGCCGCGATGTCGCGGACTGCGACGCCCTCGTCGGCCACGGCGTGCCAGGTCGACCCGGCGGGCGCCGACTCGAGCGCGAGGCGGAAGAGCGCGGCCGCGTCGGCCGCGTGGACCGCGGGCCACCGCTGCTGACCATCGCCCGGGTAGCCGGCGACACCGGACTCACGGGCCAGGTTGGTCAGCAGGCCCGCGAACCCGCCGGTGCCGTGGTTGTGGACGGTCCGGGGGAGGCGCACCGCCGACACGCGCACGCCTTGGTGCGCCAGGTCGAGCGCCGCCATGACCGATCGGCCGCGTGCGGCGACCGGGCCCTCGATGACGAGGGGGTCGGTCTCCGTCGCGCTGCGCCCGGGGACCGCCGGTGTCCCGGAGCAGACGACGAACGGGCGGTCGGTGCCGACCAGCGCCTCGCCGATCGCCCTGACCGCCCCGGCCTCCTCGGTGATGCCCGCGGCGAGCGCCTCCGCGCTGCTGAAGTCGTTCCGGAAGGCGAGGTGGATGACCCCGTCCGCTCGCCCGGCCGCCTCACGGACCACGTCCACGTCGGCCAACGCACCTCGAACAGGCTCGGCGCCAGCCGACCGGACCGCGTCTGCCGACTGCTCCGAGCGGGCCAGTGCGGTGACCGCGTGGCCGTGCCCGAGCAGCTCGCGAACGACTGCCGACCCGATCAGGCCCGTGCCGCCGGTGATGAATACGCGCATACCAACCACTCCTCGTGATGTCACAATGTGTCATGCCAGCGTAACAGAGGCGATGACACACTGTGTCATCGCTTAGGATCGCGGCATGAGTCGTTGGGAGCCCGATGCCGGCGGCCGTCTGCGCGAGGCGGCCCTCGAGCTCTTCGCGACCACCGGCTATGAAGCGACGACGGTGGCCCAGATCGCCGCGCGGGCCGGGCTCACGTCCCGCACCTTCTTCCGCCACTTCCCGGACAAGCCCGAGGTCCTGTTCGCCGGCTCCGACACCCTCGAGCAGAAGATGGTCGCGGCGCTGCGCGCGGCCCCACTGGAGGCGTCTCCCCGCAGGGCACTGGACGACGCCCTGGACGTCGCCGTCGCCTTGCTGTCCGAACGGGCCGACTTCGCCCGACGCCGGCACCACGTCATCGCCGCGAACCCGGCACTGCTCGAGCGCGAGACGATGAAGCTGGCGCGATTGTCCACGGCGCTCGCGACGGCACTGCACGAGCGGGGGGTGGGGCAGCGGCCCGCAGCCATGGCAGCCCAGGCGGCTGTCGCGGCATTCGGAGTCGCCTTCGACCAGTGGGCCAGGGAGCCCGGGGCCAATCTGCGGCGACTGGTCGAGGAGAACCTCGACCTGCTCGTCGGCCTCGTACGAGACAAGTAGGTTCGGCCGGAGTCGGCTCGTCTGTTCGGGTGGGTTCGCGCCCGTGCGCCGGATCACGTCGGGCGAAGCGGGCGAACGGTACGTACCGTGATGACATGACCGAGTCGACCGAGCGCGCCGAACGTGTGCGCACGCTGACGCCCGAGGAGCGTCGCGAGCTGGTCGACCTCATTGCCCGGGGCACGTGGCGTCTGTCTGGACGCCAAACGAGCGACAACCGCGACGACTGACCGCACCCGGCGGCATACCGATGTCGTATGCCGCGTAGTGGCGCCCGAATTCACCCGATTGCCCCTCCCCACGGGCCGTCATCGCGGCCATACTGGGTCGCTGGTCCGAGGGGTCGACGCCGCGCCGGGAGCGGCTAGTCCGTTTGGCCAGTAGTGCGGAGTCCGAAGGTGCCACTGGCGCTGATTGCCCGTCCCGCCCGCCCTTTCCCGGCCCTAGGTTTCGGTTCGCCCGAAGTGTTCGTCCCGAGGAAGGTGACTTGCGTGTCCAGACTGCAGTCGGCGGCTGGCCGTGGCCCGCGAAGCTGGTCCTTCGGCCATTGGCCGTTGCGGCGCAAGCTCGCTGCGGCGCTTGCCCTTCCCGTCCTCCTGGCCTTCATCTTCGGTGGGTTGCGCGTCAGCAGCGACTACAACCAATACCGCGAGCTGACCAGGGCGACCGACGCCGCGAAGGTGCTGACCCCGCTGCTGGAGTTCAACGCCGCCACGCAGACGCTGGCGTCGTCGTCGGTGCCCGGCGGCCCGGCCCGTAACCCGTCGGTCGTCGCCTACGACGCCGCGGCCAAGAAGCTCGAGGACGCCGCGAAGGGCAACATCAGCGCCGCCGCCAAGCGCGCCGTCGGCTCCGCACTGACCAACGGTCGCGGTGTGCGCACCTCCGTCGGCCAGGCCGGCGCCATGTCGGTTCTCATCGACAAGGCCAACGGCACCGCCCAGTCGGCGTCGGACGCCGTCGCCGGTCTCGGCATCGGTCTCGACCCACGCGCCACTCGTGGCCAGGGCGCGATCCAGGACTCGATCGCCGCCCAGCGCGCCATGCTGGCCCAGCAGCTCAACCTCTCCAACACCGACAACAGCGGTTCACGCCAGGCGGCACTCGGTGCGGTCGGTGCCGAGGCGTCGTTCCTGACCCGGCTCAAGGTCGAGGTGCAGCCCGAGAACGCCGGTGAGGCCCAGCGCCTCATCTACGACAACTTCCGTCGCGACGTCTCGTTGCAAGGTGGCGAGGTCCCCGACCAGAAGTTCCTCGGCGACTCCTACCGCGCCTCGATCCAGTCGTACCAGAAGGTGACCTCGCAGGAGCTGTCCTCGCTGCAGGACTACCTGGGCGCCCAGGCGGCCCAGTACCGCTCCAAGGCACTGCTCACCGCGGGCCTCATGGCGGTCGCCCTGTTGCTCGCCCTCGGCATCGTCATCGGCCTCGTCCGCTCGCTGCTCGGCCCGATCCGTGCGGTGCGTGCCGGCGCCCTCGACATCGCCAACCGGCGCCTGCCCGACGCCGTGGCCGCGATGCGTGACGGTGGCGACGCCCCCGAGTTCGAGCCGATCCCCGTCACCACGCACGAGGAGATGGGCCAGCTGGCCCGCGCCGTGGACGACCTCCACACCCAGGCCCTCACCCTCGCCGGTGAGCAGGCCCGCCTGCGGGTGCAGGTCGGGCACATGTTCGAGACCCTGTCGCGGCGCAGCACCTCGCTCATCGACCAGCAGCTGTCGCTCATCGAGCGCCTCGAGTCCGACGAGGAGGACCCGAAGCGGCTCCAGAGCCTGTTCCGGCTCGACCACCTCGCCGCTCGTATGCGCCGCAACTCCGACTCGCTGCTCGTGCTCGCCGGCACCTCCACCCGCCGCGGTGTCTCCGGCGCCATCGCGGTCTCCGACGCGGTCCGTGCCGCGGTGTCCGAGGTCGAGAACTACGAGCGCATCGACATCGGCGACACCTCCAACGACAAGGTCCTCGGCGCGGTCGGCTCCGACTTGATCCACCTGGTGGCCGAGGTCGTCGACAACGCTCTCGCCTACTCCCCGCCCACCACGCGCGTCGCGATCCGTGGCGCCCGCACGCCCGAAGGTGGCCTTCTCATCGAGGTCACCGACCGTGGCCTGGGTATGCCGCCCAAGGAGCTTGCGGGTCTCAACGACCGTCTCGCGAACGGCGGCGACATCACCGCCGACACCGCGCGGCGCATGGGCCTGTTCGTGGTCGGCAGTCTGGCGAAGCGGCACGGCATCGCCGTGCGGCTGCGCCGCAACGGCGACGACAAGCAGGGCATCACCGTGTCCGTGCACCTGCCGGCCGGTCTGCTGGCCGACGCCGACACCACGGCCGACCGACCGCGTCCGGCCGCTGCCGCTGCCGCCGCTGCGCCGGTCGCACCGGACGCGGGTCTGGCCCCGGCGACGCCGCCCACCTCCGCCGTCGGTGGCACGACCAAGTCCGGTCTGCCCACCCGCGTGCGCGGTGCGAGCGGTGCGCCGACCACGGCCGGACCCAGCCCGGTGCCGGGCGCCGCCAAGAAGCTCCTGCCCACCCGCACCCCGGGTGCGCACGGTCCCGGTGCGCCCACCGCGCCGGCCGCGCTGCCGGCGCCGGTCAAGCCCGTCATCGAAGGTGCCGAGCCGGCTGCCAAGGCCGCCGGCACCAACGGCACCGACACCAACGGCACCGACACCAACGGCGTTGACACCAACGGCACCAACGGCACTGACACCCACGACGCCAAGGGCACGAACGGCGTTGGGACCAATGGCAGCGACGGGGCCCACGACACCAACGGGGCCAAGGCCACCAACGGCGCAGAGACCAACGGACACGCGGCCGCCGAGGCCAAGGGCGACGACACGCAGGTCGACGAGGTCAAGGCAGACGACGCCCCGGTCGTCTCCAAGGCCGGTCTGCCGGTGCGCAAGCCGCGCGCCAGCCAGATCACCGAGTACCGCGAGTTCGAGGACGCCCCGGCCCCGGTCGCGCAGGAGCCGAAGGCCGACGAGACCGCCACCCGCAGCTCGCGGGCGGACGCTCCGGTCGCCAAGGGCAGCCGCCTCATGAACTGGCTGCCCGGTCGCGCCGCCAAGGCCGCCGAGGCCGCCCGCCTCGAGGCCGAGGCCAACGAGCCGCGGCAGATGCCGTCGAACCTCTCGGCCTGGCTCGACCACCGGGCCAAGATGGTCGAGGCCGCCAAGGCCCGCGAGGAGGGCGCCGCGACCGAGGACGTCGAGGTCACCGAGACCGAGACCGAGACCGAGACCGAGACCGAGACCGAGGCGCAAGCTGAGGTCGAGGTCATCGAGCCCGACGCCGCGGTGCACGTCCCGGACGAGTGGGTGGCCGAGGCCGGCGTCACCGAGCAGGTGAGCGAGGCTGCGGCCGAGCAGGAAGGCATACCGGCCGAGGCGCCGCAGGCGCACTCGCAGGAGACTGTCGCCGACGGCGCGCTGCCGACGCGGGTCCCCGGGGCCACCGGCGCTCCCGAGGCGGCCCGAGCGCAGGAGCCCGCGGCGCCGACGCCCACCGGTCGTCCGGCCGTTCGGGCCCACAACTCCTCGTTCTTCGGCGCCCGTCGCCGCGGACCGGCGGA
Organism: Knoellia koreensis; assembly: GCF_013041615.1. GTDB lineage: Bacteria > Actinomycetota > Actinomycetes > Actinomycetales > Dermatophilaceae > Pedococcus > Pedococcus koreensis. Next base: position 260,720 of record NZ_JABEPQ010000004.1, on the reverse strand, counting down.
GGCCACCCCGTCGCCGGAGCCGACCGAGGTCATCCCCGCCGCGGAGCTCCCTGTGGTCGAAGCCCCTGTGGTCGAGGCCCCCGTGGTCGAGGCCCCTGTCCCTGAGACCCCCGTGGCTGAGGCCCCCGTGGTCGAGACGCCTGTCGCGGACCTCGAGCCCGCACCGTCGGGCAACGAGAACGACACCCCGATCTTCCGGGCCATGATGTCGCGCTGGCTCACCGACGAGCCGGTCCAGACCGAGACGGAGGACTGGGCCCCCACCGAGATCGACCAGGCCTGGTCGGCCGCCGCACGAGTCGAGGAGACGCAACCGTTGGAGGAAAGCTCGGCCGGTCTCCCCATGCGCCGTCCCGGCAACCGGCTCATCCCCGGCGCGGCCGAGGAGCCGACGCCCACCCCGGCAGCACCCGCGACCTCGCGGCGTGACCCCGAAACCATCCGCCGCAACCTGAACCGCCACCAGAAGGGTGTGAGCGACGCTCGCACCGAGGCACAAGACGGAAACCACCGAGAGGAAGCCGATGTTCACCACTGACGCCATGGCCCAGCCCAAGGGCGAGTACGACTGGCTCGTGGCCAAGTTCGCGACCGAGACCCCCGGCGTTTCGCACGCCATCCTGGTCTCCGCCGACGGACTGCCCATGGCCTCCAGCGAGCAGCTCCCCCCGGAGCGCGCCGAGCAGATGGCCGCCGTGGCCTCCGGCATGGCGAGCCTCGCCTCGGGTGCGGCCCGCCTGTTCCAGGGTGGCACCGTCCTGCAGTCCGTGATCGAGATGGAGCTCGGGTACCTCCTGCTGATGAGCGTCGGTGACGGTTCGCACCTCGCCGCCCTCACCGGTACCGACTCCGACATCGGTCAGGTCGGTTACGAGATGGCGGTCCTCGTCGACCGCGTCGGCCAGATGATCGACGCGGCTGCCCGGACCCCGATGTCGGGGTAAGGGATGGCGACCGAGGAGCGTGAGGAGGCGGCGGCACCGCGACTGGTGCGGCCCTACGCCCTCACGTCCGGACGCACCGAGTCCGCGGTCGACCTGCCGATCGAGGCAACCCTCGAGGTGCAGCCGTCCGCGAAGACCGCCACCTGGCCGGAGGGTGACCTGTCCGGACGCATCATCGAGCTCTGCGCGGCCAGCCAGTCGGTCGCGGAGGTCTCGGCCAAGCTCCACATCCCGCTGGGGGTCGCCCGGGTGCTCCTGGGGGACCTCATCTCCGCCGGGCACCTCAAGACCCGAGCCACCATCTCCGAGAACACGACGACCGACGAGCGACGTGATCTGATCGAAAGGACACTCAGTGGACTACGCGCCCTCTAACCGCAACAGCGCCTCGACGAAGATCGTCGTGGCCGGCGGGTTCGGCGTCGGCAAGACCACCTTCGTTGGTGCCGTCTCCGAGATCGACCCGCTGCGCACCGAGGCCCTGGTCACCCAGGAGTCCGAGGGGCAGGACGACATCTCCAAGGTGCAGTCGAAGCACACCACCACGGTGGCCATGGACTTCGGTCGCATCACCCTCGCCGAGAACCTCGTGCTCTACCTCTTCGGCACCCCCGGCCAGCGCCGCTTCTGGTTCATGTGGGACGACCTGGTCAAGGGCGCCATCGGTGCCGTCGTCCTCGTCGACACCCGCCGCCTCGACGACAGCTTCGCCGCCGTCGACTACTTCGAGGCCAAGGGTCTGCCCTTCATCGTGGCCATCAACCAGTTCGACGACGCCGGCCAGTTCGGGCCCGACGAGATCCGTGAGGCGCTCGCCATCCCGAGCCACATCCCGGTCATCACCGTCGATGCCCGTGACCGCGAGTCGGCCAAGCACGCACTGGTGCGCATCACCGAGTTCGCGCTCACCCAGCTGACGAGCGTCCCGGCCACCGCCTGACGCCGCGTCACCCCTTGGCCTGAGGGCCGGTCCAGCAGAGGGCCGGCCCTCAGTCTTTGCCCTGATCCCGTTGGGACACAACGGCCTTCGCAACCGCGTGTGGCTCGGTCTCCGGTAGCCAGTGGCCCGCGTCGAGCTCGACGAAGTCGTATGCCGCGCTGACCCACCGACCGCTCGCCTCCGCCGCCTCGCGGCCGAGGGCAGGGTCCCGGGAGCCCCAGAGGTACGTCGTGGGGACGGTGATCGAACGGCTTGACCGCTCCGCGGGGGTGGCACGGCTTCCCTTGCGCCGCAACAGTTTCCGCGGATCCGGGAGGACGTCACCGCCTAGAGGGAGTGCGCGGTACCACGCCAGCCCGCCCGCCGCAGCGCCCGGCTCACGGAAGCGGGCGGCATACCGCTGCACGTCCGGCTCGGGCAGGCCGATGTCGCGCAGCACGGCGGGCAACCGGCGACGCAGCACCGCCTCGGGCAGCCACGGCAGCTGGAACGCGGCGATGTACCAGCTCTTGCGCGCCTGGTCGGGGTGACGCAGCGCCGCGGCCAACGCGCGGTGGTGCGGTGTCGACAGCACGGTCAGCGAACGCAGCAGCTCGGGATGGCGTTCGGCGAAGGCCCACGCCACCGACCCGCCCCAGTCGTGCCCGACGAGGTGCACGCGCTCGGCACCCGTCGCCGCCACGGCCGCTGCCACGTCCGCGACGAGCTCGCGCATGCGGTAGGCCGCCCGGCCCTGGGGTCGCGCGCGAGGGGAGTAGCCGCGCTGGTCGAAGGCGACGGCCCGCATCCCCGCGGCGGCCAGCTCGGTTGCGACCGCGGTCCACGCCGTGCGGTCCTGCGGCCACCCGTGCAGCAGCAGCGCCACCTCGCCGTCGGGCGGCCCGACCTCGGTGACGTCGAAGACCAAGCCGTCCCGCGTGAACTCGCGCATGGCCCGAACCTACGCGTAGTCAGCCGACCGGGGCGCAAGGATGGAGCCGTGCCCGTCTTCCGCTTCCACCACGAGTGGCACCTGCCCGCCCCGTTCGAGCGCACGTATGCCGCGCTGGCCGACGTCGAGCGCTACGACCGCTGGTGGCCGCAGGTGCGCAGCCTCGAGCGGATCGACGACGTGTCCGGACGGGTCACCATTCGCTCGGTGCTGCCCTACACGCTGCACCTCGTGCTGACCCGGGAGGCCGAGGACGAAGGCAGCGGGCTGCTGCGGGTGGGGGTCGCCGGCGACCTCGACGGCTGGTGCCAGTGGCAGGTCAGGGGTGACGGCGACGACACCGTGGCGGTCTTCGACCAGGAGGCCGTGGTCACCCCGGCCCTGCTCGCGCGGACCGCTTCGCTCACCGCTCCGTTGTTGCGCGCCAACCACGCCTGGATGATGCGCGCGGGGCAGGTCGGGCTCGCCAGACACCTTGGGAGAGAATGAAGCACGTGACCTCCCGCGACGCCCAGTATCCGTTGGGAGGGCGCCGCGCCTGGCTGGTCTACGCCTCGTCCGTGGCGATCTACGTCCTCGCGGTCTTCCATCGCAGCTCCCTCGGCGTGGCCGGGCTCATGGCGGCCGACCGGTTCCACATCGCCGCGACGCAGCTGTCGGTGTTCACGATGGTGCAGCTGTTCGTCTACGCGGCGATGCAGATCCCCGTGGGTGCGCTGCTCGACCGGTTCGGGCCCAAGCGGCTCCTGCTCGCCGGCGTCACGTTGATGACCGTGGCCCAGTTCGGCTTCGCGTTCGTCGACTCCTTCGCGGCGGGGATCGCCGCCCGCGTGCTGCTCGGCATGGGTGACTCGATGGTGTTCGTACCGCTGCTGCGGATCGTCGCGCTGTGGTTCCCGCCCCTACGGATCCCGCTCATCACGCAGGTCACCGGTCTCCTCGGCCAGCTCGGCGCCCTCGCGGCCGCGAGCCCCCTCGTCTACGCGTTGCACGAGTGGGGTTGGGAGCCCTCGTATGCCGCGTCAGCGGCTGTCGGTGTGGCGTTGGCGATCCTTGCCCTCGTCGTCGTGCGGGACTCGCCGAACCCCGACCACGAGCTCGACCAGATCAAGATCCGCGCCCTGGCCCGCACCATCCGGGCGGCCTGGCGGACGCCCGGCACCCGGCTCGGCCTCTGGTCACACTTCTCCGCACAGTTCGGCGCGACGGTCTTCGCGCTGCTGTGGGGGTTCCCGTTCCTCGTTGCGGGACAAGGACTTTCGCCGAGCACCGCCGGCAACCTGCTGGTGCTCATGACGATCACCACGGCGGTCACGAGCCCGCTCATCGGCAGCTTCGTCACCCGCTACCCGTTCTCGCGCTCCACCCTGATCCTCGGCATCGTCACCTCGATCATGGCGGTGTGGGCGGTGGTCCTGCTGTGGCCCGGGCGCGCGCCGTTGCCGCTGCTCGTGGTCCTCGTGGTCGTCACCGCGGTGGGCGGTCCCGGCTCGCTCGTCGGCTTCGACCTGGCGCGCACCTTCAACCCGCCCACCCGGCTCGGGAGCGCCACCGGCATCGTCAACGTCGGCGGGTTCCTCGCGTCGCTGTCGACGGTGATCCTCATCGGCGTCATCCTCGACCGCGTCGCCCCCGGCGGTCCGGACACCTACACGGTCGACGACTTCCGGCTGGCCATGGCGGTGCAGTACCTCGTGTGGGGGCTGGGGATCGTGCAGATCCTGCGGTACCGCCGGCTCGCGCGCCGCACGCTGCGCGCCGAGGACCCCACGGCATACGAGGCACTGCGTGCCGGCCACCGCGCCCGCTGACGCTGCTCGCTGACCCTCGGTCAGCGGTTCCCACCTGCACCAATGCCGATTTCGTGATGATTTCGTGACCATTGGTGGACACCTGTGCCAACAATTCGAGGACCTGCTGAAAAACATTCGTGTAAGTCGGCGAATTACATGAATGTCATTTTGTTCGAGCGCTGAAATGCGTGGGATTTGTGTGACGAATGGGTTCTGTGTGAAAAACCGGCCCTAGCCTCGTACGGCGCGAGAGCGAAACCCGACCGTGACCAGAGAGGCATCCCCCCGTGCCAGGCACCATGACCCCCCGCCGTGCCCTGCGAGCCGGCGCCGCCGTGTCCGTCGTCGGCCTCCTGTGCCTCTCCGCGGCGATGTCGGCCTCGGCCGACCCCGGCCCCGTCTACCCGTCCAAGGAGAAGGTGGCGAAGGCCAAGGAGGCGGTCACCACCACCGCCGGCAAGGTCTCCCAGCTCGACGCCCAGTACGCCGCCTCGAGCGCCCGGCTCAGCCAGGTGCAGGACCAGGCCTCGGCCGCGGCCGAGGAGTTCAACGGCGCGCAGCTCGCCCTCGACAAGGCCAAGGACGAGGCGAAGGCCGCCGCGGCCCGGGCCAAGGCAGCCCAGGCCACCGCCGACGCCGCGGGCCTGGAGGTCCGCCGGTACGCCGCCACCGTCTACCAGGCCGGTGGCAACCTCGGTGAGCTCGACGCCTACCTGTCGAGCAAGGGGCCGCAGGACCTCGTCGACCGCGCCACGGCGCTCGACGCCGTGAGCGACGCCCGGGCCCGGACGCTGCAGAAGGCGGCGGCCACCTCCGCCGTCGCGCGCACCATGGGCGCCCAGGCGCAGGCCGCCAGCGAGGCACAGGCCAAGGCGGCCGCAGTCGCCCAGCAGAAGCGCGACGCGGCGCAGCAGAAGGCCGATGCCGCCCAGGCCGAGGCGGTCCGCATCCAGAAGGAGCAGGACCAGCTCACCACCCAGCTCGCGAGCCTGCGCAAGACCTCGGTCGAGCTCGAGAAGCAGCGTCAGGACGGCCTCGCCGCAGCGGCCGCGGCCCGTGAGGCCGCAGCGGCTGCTGCCAAGCAGGCCCGGCTCGCCGAGGAGCGCGCCCGCGCCGCCCGCGACGCCGCCGCCCGCAAGGAGGCCGAGGCAGCGGCCAAGCGCGCCGCCGCGGAGGCCGCGCGCCAGAAGGCGGCAGCCGAGGCTGCCGAGCGGGCTGCCGCCCAGGCCGCCCAGAACCGCCCGTCCACGTCGCGGCCGACCCAGCCCCGTCCCTCCCAGCCGCGGCCGTCGCAGCCCACGCCCTCCAAGCCCAAGCCCGCCGACCCGCCGCCGCCCCCGCCGAGCAGCGGTGGCGTGTCCGCGGTCATCGCCTACGCCGAGGCCCAGCTCGGCAAGCCCTACGTGTGGGGTGGCACCGGCCCGGACGGCTTCGACTGCTCCGGCCTCACCCTCATGGCGTGGCGCCAGGCCGGCGTCTACCTGTCGCACTACACCGGCGCCCAGTGGGCCGAGACCGCGCGCGTGCCGATCAGCGACCTGCGCCCGGGCGACCTCGTGTTCTACGGCAGCTCCGGTCCGAGCAGCCACCACATGGGCCTGTACGTCGGCGGCGGCCAGATGATCGAGGCACCGCGCACCGGGCTCAACGTCCGCTACGCCTCGATCTACCGCTCCGACCTCCTGCCCTACGGCGGGCGCCCCTGACCGGGGCGGCGACCCCCCGGCATACCACCGGACCCCCGGCCAGACGTCTCGTCGGCCGGGGGTCCGGATGCGTGGTGGGTATGCCGCGGGCTCACCCGCGGCGTGCGCGCGTCAGTCTGTCGGCGGCTTGGCCTCGGACTGCGCGGTGTGGCCGGGGAGGGTCCAGCGGGCGGTGGTGAAGCTGGCCTCGTTGGCGCGCTGGATCGCCTCGCGCACGACGCGCTCGGCGTCCTCGCGGCCGGCCCAGTGGGCGCCCTCGACCGACTTACCTGGCTCGAGGTCCTTGTAGGTCTCGAAGAAGTGCTGGATCTCGAGGCGGTCGAACTCGTTGATGTGCTCGAGCTCGGTGATGTGGTCCTGGCGCGGGTCGCCGGCCGGGACGCACAGGATCTTGTCGTCGCCGCCGGCCTCGTCGCGCATGTGGAACATGCCGATCGGGCGGGCCCGCACGAGGCACCCGGGCCACGTCGGCTCCTCGAGCAGGACGAGCGCGTCGAGCGGGTCGCCGTCCTCGCCGAGGGTGTCCTCGACGTAGCCGTAGTCCGCCGGGTAGCGGGTGGACGTGAACAGGAGCCGGTCCAGCCGGATGCGGCCGGTCTCGTGGTCGACCTCGTACTTGTTCCGAGCTCCCTGGGGGATCTCGATGGTGACGTCGAACTCCACGACGCTGCCCCTTTCCTCGCATGCCCGGACTGATGACCTAGGCTCGCGACAGTCTTACGTACTGCGCAAGTCCAGCCGACAGGGGGTCACGTGCGCCGCATCCTCGCCGGCACCGGGGTCGCCGTGCTGCTGGTCGCCGGGTACGGCGCCTTCGATGTCTACGACGTCGTGCCCGGCATACTCACCCGCGACGTGCCTGCCCCGGCACCCACGGTGACCCCGAGTGCGGGAGCCACCACGCCGGCCGTGGTCCTGCCCACCGTGGACGAGGCGGCGGTGCCGCTGGAGGCGGCCTCGGCGGGCGCGCCCATCCCGGCGGCGACGTCGCTGGCCCAGGTGATCGGGCGGGCCGCCAAGGACCCCGCCCTCGGTGCCAGCCCGGGCGTCGTCGTCCGTGACGCCTTCACCGGGCAGAACCTCTTCCGGCAGAACGCCGACACCGCCCGCCGCCCGGCCTCGACCGTCAAGCTGCTCACCGCGCTCGCCGTCTCCACGACCCTCGACCCGACCGCGACCCTGCCGACCACGGTGGTGCAGGGCTCCTCGCCGTCGCAGCTCGTCCTGGTCGCCGGCGGCGACAGCATGCTCGCCAAGGGCGCCGGCAACCCGGCCGCCGTGGAGGGGCGCGCCGGCCTGGGCGACCTCGCCCAGCAGGTCGCGACCGCCTTGGCGCCGTCGGGCACGACGAACGTCACCCTGCGGCTCGACACGACGTATGCCGCGGGGCCGCGGTACGCGCCGACGTGGGTCAAGGCGGACATCGACCAGGGCTTCACCGGCGGCGTCAGCATGCTCGGCCTCGCCGGCCAGCGGGCGGTGCCCTACCACCCGGCACCGCGCAACCCGGAGGCCGCGACGGCGGCGGCGTTCGTGGCCGCGCTCGCCAAGGTCGGCATCACCGCCACCCTCGCGCCGGCCTCCACGTGGGACACCAGGACCCCGGCCGGGGCAACCGAGCTGGGGCGGGTCGAGTCGGCGCCGATCGGTGACGTGCTCGCCCTGGCGCTGGCCGAAAGCGACAACGCCCTCACCGACGGACTGGCCCGCCAGGCCGCCGTGAAGAAGGGCGGTGGCACGTCGTTCGCCGCCGCCGTGAGCTTCGTGCTGAAACAGGCCCAGGCCAACGGGATCGACACCACCGGGGTGGTGCTCAAGGACACGAGCGGGTTGTCGGCCGGGCAGAAGGTGCCGCCGCGGGTCATCTCCGACGCGCTCCAGCGTGGTGCCGACGGCAGCGTGCCCGGCATGCAGGACGTCGTCGCGCAGCTGCCGGTGGCCGGGCTGAGCGGCACGCTCGCCGACCGGTTCAACACCAAGGGCACGCACGTCGTCGCCGGCAACGCCCGCGCCAAGACGGGCACGCTCACCGGGATCAGCTCGATCGCCGGCACCGTGGTCGACGCCGACGGACGGGTCCTGTCCTACGTCGTGCTCGCCGACGGTGTGCCCGCGGGTGTCGGAACCCTCAATGCCCGGGCGGCGTTGGACCGGTTCGTGGCGACCCTCGCCACCTGCGGCTGCCGCTGATGCGGTCCGAAGTCACTACGGTGGAGGCAATGAGCGTGCAGACTGCGGGGACGAAGTTCGTCGACTGGGAGTTCGCCAAGGCGACCGGCGGGCGGCTGGTACCTGCCGGGCCGAAGGTCTCGGCCGGTGAGGCCGCCGAGGTCGTGGCCGACATCCGGGCCGCGGCCGGCCGCGCCCAGCAGCCCGTCGCCGACACGGCCCGCCTCCACGCACCGGGTGACGCACCCGCGCCGATCGTCGTTGACCGGCCCACCTGGATCGCGCTCAACGCCGACTCGATGGCGTCCCTCATGGACCCGGTGCTCGGGAAGATCGCGGACGCCCAGAAGCGCGCCCCCGGTGCCGCCGCCCGCGCCGTCGGCGGCAAGGTCACCGGCGGTGAGGCCGGTGCGCTGCTCGCGTTCATGGCCGGGAAGGTGCTGGGCCAGTACGACCTCGCGCCCCAGGGCACGCCCCGGCTCATGCTCGTCGCGCCCAACCTCGTGCAGGTCGAGCGGGAGCTCGGTGTCGACCCCACGGACTTCCGGCTCTGGGTGTGCATGCACGAGGAGACCCACCGCGTGCAGTTCACTGCCGTGCCGTGGCTGCGCGACCACCTCATCGAGCGCGTCCGCACCCTGGCCACCGACCTCGTGCCCGACCCGGAGTCGTTGCAGGACACGCTGTCCCGCCTGACGTCGCAGCTTCCGGAGGCCTTCCGCAGCGGCGGCACCGGGCTCGTCGACGTCATCTCCACCCCCGAGCAGCGGGCCGAGCTGGCCGAGGTCACGGCCGTCATGTCGTTGCTGGAGGGCCACGCCGACGTCGTCATGGACGAGGTCGGGCCGCAGGTGATCCCGACGGTGGCCACGATCCGCAGCCGGTTCAACGAGCGGCGCAAGGGGGTCGGCGCGATCGACCGGGTGCTGCGCCGCCTGCTCGGGCTGGAGGCCAAGATGCGCCAGTACCGCGACGGAGCCGCGTTCGTCCGGCACGTCGTCGACACCGTCGGTGTCGACGGCTTCAACCGGGTGTGGGAGTCGCCGCAGACGCTCCCGAAGCCCGCCGAGATCGAGAATCCGGCGGCCTGGGTCGCCCGCGTGCACGGGGGGTAGCGGTGGCGGGCCCGCACCCGGCGACCGCGACGATCCGGCGCGCGGTCCGGGCGGCACTGGAGGAGGTCTCACCGGGGGACGTGGTGCTCGTCGCCTGCAGCGGTGGCGCCGACTCCTCGGCTTTGGCCGCGGCCACGGCCTTCGAGGCACCCAAGCTGGGGGTGCGGGCCGGGGTCGTCGTCGTCGACCATGGGCTCCAGACCGGTTCGGACAGCATCGCGCGCCGCGTCGCCGACTGGTGTCGCACCCTGGGTTTCGACCTGGTCCACATCACGCCCGTGCGGGTCGTGCAGGACGGTCACGGGCTCGAGGCCGCCGCGCGCGACGCCCGTTACGAGGCGCTCGACGTGGCGGCGGACCGCTACGGTGCGGCACTCGTGCTCCTCGGCCACACCCTCGACGACCAGGCCGAGCAGGTGCTGCTCGGGCTGGTGCGTGGTGCCGGCGCCCGGTCCCTGTCCGGTATGCCGCAGACGCGCGGCCGCTTCCGCCGTCCCCTGCTCGGGGTGACGAAACGGCAGTGTCGACAGCTGCTGGCCGACGAGGAGCTGGAGTGGTGGGACGACCCGATGAACGAGGACACCGCCTACGCCCGGGTGCGCGCCCGGTACGGGCTGGCCGACCTCGAACGGGCACTCGGACCCGGCGTGGCGCAGGCCTTGGCGCGCACGGCGACCCAGCTGCGTGAGGACGCCGACTTCCTCGACGCGCTCGCTGATGACGCGGTCACCGCGCTCGGGCCCGGGCCGTGGGCAGTCGATGACCTGCTCGCACTGGCGCGGCCCGTGCGGACCCGCGTGTGGCGACGGCTCGTGGTCGCGGCCGGTGCGCCGGCCGGTCAGGTGAGCACGCGGCATACCGACGCCTGCGACGCACTCCTCACCCGCTGGCACGGGCAGGGGCCGGTGAGCCTGCCCGGCCCTCTCACGGCGACCCGCAGCGACGGCCGGGTGTCCATCACCCGCCCGTCTCCGGTTGAATAGCACCGCACTCCACCACCGCGACGACACCGAGGAGCACAGCCGTGGACGCTGCCCACATGGGAGCAGACCTGGAGAAGGTCCTCATCACCGAGGACGAGATCCGCGCGCGGCTGCAGGAGCTGGCCGCCGAGATCTGGGCCGAGTACGACGGCAAGGACCTGTTGCTCGTCGGCGTCCTCAAGGGCGCGGTCATGGTGATGGCCGACCTCTCGCGGGCGCTGCCCGGCACCGCGCCGATGGACTGGATGGCGGTGTCGTCGTACGGGTCCGGCACCAAGAGCTCCGGCGTCGTGCGCATCCTCAAGGACCTCGACACCGACATCACCGGCAAGCACGTGCTCATCGTCGAGGACATCGTCGACTCCGGGCTGACGCTGTCGTGGATCAAGTCCAACCTCGAGTCGCGCAACCCCGCCTCGGTCGAGATCTGCACTCTGCTGCGCAAGCCCGAGGCCGCCAAGGTCGAGATCGACGTCAAGTGGGTCGGCTTCGACATCCCCAACGAGTTCGTCGTCGGCTACGGCCTCGACTACGCCGAGCAGTATCGCAACCTGCGCGACGTCGGCACCCTCGCGCCGCACGTCTACAGCTGACCTCGGCCTGACCCCACTGCAGCGCCCCGGCCGGGTCGGCCGGGGCGCTGACGTTTGGGGGCGCAGGGGTGCGCCCAGGGGCACCTCTGGCGCCCCCAAGTGCTTGGCGATTCCTGCTTCGGGAATGATTTTCGAAAATCTCTTGTTTTTTCGTCAATCGGAGCGGACCATGAGGTATCGCTCAGCACCCAAAGGAGGGTCGAGATGTCGTCACAAGGACGTGGCACAGACAGGGCCGAGCACGTAGTCGTCGTGGGTGGCACGCAGGGCCTCGGCTTCGAGATCGCCAAGGCCGCGGCGCAGCGTGGCCGGCGGGTGACCGTCGCGGGCCGTGACCCGGAGAAGGCCGAGAAGGCCGCCGCCGAGATCGGGACCTTGGCCGTCGCGGGCATCTGCGACCTCACCGACTGGGCCTCGCTGGAGGAGTTCTTCTCCGGCCTGGGCCCCATCGACCACCTCGTCCTCGCGGCCCTCGACCGCGACCAGAACGACATCAAGGACTTCCGTCCCGACGACGCCGCGAAGACGTCGCTGATGAAGAACGTCGGGTATGCCGCGAGCGTCCACTACGCGTTGCCGAAGCTCGCCGACACCGGCTCGGTGCTGATGTTCAGCGGCCTGTCCATGTGGCGGCCGATGCCCGGCTCGACGACCATCTCGATGGCCAACGCCGGAGTCGTGGGTCTCGCGAACTCCCTTGCCGTGCAGATCGCCCCGGTGCGGGTCAACGTCATCACGCCTGGTGTCGTCATGGGCACCGAGGCCGTCGACCACGCCGACCCGGTGCGCGCCGAGCAGTACGAGCGCCTGCGCCAGCGCACGCCGGGAAAGCGGCTCCCGGTAACCGACGACATCGTCAACGCGGCCTTTGCCCTCCTCGACAACCCCGGCATCAACGCGTCGAACCTCGTGGTCGACGCCGGAATGCACCTGAGCTGAAAGGGAATCGACACGATGCGAACTGTCGAGACCGACGTCCTCGTTGTCGGCGCGGGCCCCGCGGGCCTGACGACGACCGCCCTCCTGGCGCGCGACGGCATACCCGTCATCGCCGTCAACAAGTATCCCGACTGTGCGCACACGCCCCGTGCACACATCACCAACCAGCGCGCCATGGAGGTGTTCCGCGACCTCGGCGTCGAGGAGCAGGTGCTCGCCCGCGCCCTCCCCGGCGACCAGATGGGCCACAACGTCTGGGCCACCAGCGTCGCGGGGCGTGAGCTCGCCCGCATGTACGCCTGGGGGAGCGGGCCGCAGCGCAAGGGCGACTACGAGAACGCGAGCCCCTGCACGATGGTCAACATCGGGCAGCACGACCTCGAGCCGGTGCTGCGTGACCGGGCCCTCGAGCTCGGGGCGGACCTGCGGTTCAACACCGAGTTGGTCGAGATCACCCAGGACGAAACCGCTGTCACCGCAACGGTTCTCGACCGCGTCACGGACGAGCGCTACGTCATAAGGGCACGGTATGCCGTGGGGGCCGACGGCGGGCGCAGTCTCGTCGCGGAATCGCTGGGCTTCCCGTTCGAGGGGGAGACCGGCCTCGGCACCGCCGTCAACATCTGGCTCGAGGCCGACCTCGAGAAGTACCGAGCGGACCGCCCGGGCGCGCTGTTCCTCACGATCCAGCCGGGTCGTGACTTCTGGCTCGGCGCAGGCACGTTCATCACCGTCCGCCCCTGGAACGAATGGGTCCTCATCGTGGTCTACGACCCCGAGAAGGAGACGATCGACCTCACCGAGGAGGGGCTGACCGCCCGCGCCCGCAAGGTCATCGGCGACCCCGACGTGCCGATCCGGATCAAGAACGTCTCGCAGTGGCAGCTCAACCACGTGGTGGCGACTCGCTACCGCAACGGTCGTGTCTTCCTCGCCGGCGACGCGGCGCACCGCCACCCGCCGGCCAACGGCCTGGGCAGCAACACCTCCGTGCAGGACGGCTACAACCTCGCGTGGAAGCTGTCGCACGTCGTCCGCGGCCTCGCCGGCGACGCCCTCCTCGACAGCTACCACGACGAGCGCCAACCGGTGGGCCGCCAGGTCGTCGACCGGGCGCTGGAGAGCGTGGGGGTGTTCGGCCGGATCCCGTCCATCTTCGGCGTCGAGGCAGGCCAGTCCGACGAGGAGGGCGAGGCGGCCCTCGAGCGGTTCTTCGGCGACAACGACGAGGGTCGCGACCGTCGCGCCAAGCTCCAGGAAGCCTTGGAGGCCAATGAGTTCCACTTCAACGCCCACGGTGTCGAGCTCGGCCAGCGCTACTCGTCGACGGCCGCCGTGCCGGACGGGCCGATGCCCGAGTACACCAAGGACCCACAGCTCTACTACCAGCCGACCACCTGGCCCGGCGCCTACCTGCCCCACGTGTGGGTCGTCCGCGACGGCAAGCGGGTCTCGACCCTCGACCTCGCCGGTCAGGGCGAGTTCACCCTCCTCACCGGCATCGGTGGCGAGGAGTGGGCAGCCGCGGCGGCGAAGGTCGGCGACGAGCTAGGCGTCCCCATCCGGGCGCACCTCGTGGGTCGCGGCCGCGACGTCGACGACGCGTATGCCGCGTGGGCCGGTGCCCGTGAGGTCGCCGAGGACGGAGCCGTCCTGGTCCGTCCCGACCGCTACGTCGGCTGGCGTGCCCAGACCCTGGGTGACGACCCGACGGGAGACCTGCGCTCCGCCCTCCGATCGATCCTGTCCACGAAGGAGTGACCATGCAGACCAGCACCGACCTCGGCCTGCTCATCCTGCGGCTCGTCATCGGCGGGCTGATCCTGGCCCACGGCAGCCAGAAGGCGTTCGGCGCCTTCGGCGGCCTGGGACCGGACGGCACGGCGCCGATCTTCGAGACCTGGGGCTTCCGGCCCGGCCGCAGCCGCGTCCTGCTCGCGGCGACGGTGGAGATCGCCGGTTCGGCCCTGCTCATCCTCGGGCTGCTCACGCCACTCGGCGCCGCCATGGTCGCCGGCACCCTGGTCGTCGCCGCGTCGGTCAACGCCGACAAGGGACTCTGGGCGGTCAAGGGTGGCTACGAGCTACCCCTGCTCTACGCCCTCGTCGCCGCGGCCCTCGCCTTCACCGGGCCGGGTCGCATCTCCGTCGACCACGCAATCGGGCTCACCGAGTCCTACTCGCCGCTCACCGGTGTGGTCGCCGTCCTCGTCGCCGCCCTGGCGGCATACGTCTTCATCGCCTCGTCCCGGCGCGCCCGCCGGACCCAGCCCGCATAAGGAGTCCCCATGAGCACCGACGTCACCACCAGCGCCCCCATGACCGACGAGGCTCGTAAGGCCGTCGCCCTGGAGTACCTCAAGCGGCTCGACCGCGGCGAGGACTTCTTCGAGCTCTTCGACGACCACATCCAGTTCTACTTCCCCAAGGTCGGCCTGGTGAACGGGATCGACGCCACCAAGGAGGCGTTCGGCCAGGTCGCCTCCCTGCTCAAGGGCATCACCCACGACTACGCCTACTTCAACTACGTCGTGAACGGTGACACCGTCGTCGTGGAAGGAACGTCCTCGGGCACCACCGTCGACGGCGTCGAGTTCCGCGCCGGCGTCACCCACGCCGGTCGCTGGTGCGACGTCCTCGAGATCCGCGACGGCCGCATCCAGCGGCTTTTCGTCTACCTCGACCCCGACTACGCGGGCGCCGACACCGACCGATACCCGTGGCTGGCAAAGGAATCCGCGTCATGAGCGACATCACGACCGACGTCCTCGTCGTCGGGGCAGGCCCGGCCGGTCTGACCATGGCCGCCCTGCTGGCCCGGGAGGGCATCGACGCGGTCACCGTCACCAAGTACCCCGGCACCGCCCACTCGCCCCGCGCGCACATCACCAACCAGCGCACGGTCGAGGTGTTTCGTGACCTCGGCATCGAGGACCAGGTCAAGGCGGTCGCGACCGACAACGACCTCATGGGCAACAACGTCTGGGCCACGAGCTTCGCCGGTGAGGAGCTCGCCCGCCTGCTCACGTGGGGCAGCGGGCCCGAGCGCCACAGCGAGTACCAGCTGGCCAGCCCGTCGAAGATGTGCAACATCCCGCAACACATCCTCGAGCCCGAGCTGCTGCGCGCCGCAACGGGATTCGGCGCCGACATCCGGTTCTCCACCGAGCTGGTGCACATCACCCAGGACACCGACGGCGTCACCGCCACCGTCAAGGAGCGCGACACCGGCGAGACGCACCAGATCCGTGCGAAGTACGTCGTGGGCGCCGACGGTGGTCGCTCCCTCGTCGCCCAGGGGCTCGGCTTCGACTTCACCGGCGAGTCCGGTCTCGGCGCGGCGGTCAACGTCTGGCTCGAAGCCGACCTCACGAAGTACACCGCCCACCGCCCCGGCACCCTCTACTGGATGAGCCAGCCCGGCAACGACTACTGGGTCGGCTCCGGCACCTGGATCTGCGTCAAGCCGTGGACCGAGTGGGTGCTGCTGTTCATGTACGACCCGAGCCAGGGGGAGCCGGACCTCTCCGAGGCGGCCGTCACCGAGCGCGCGCGGACGACGATCGGGGACCCCGACGTCGACATCCGCATCAAGTCGGTCAGCACGTGGCAGATCAACCACGTCGTCGCCGACCGCTACCGCGAGGGCCGCGCCTTCCTCGTCGGCGACGCCGCACACCGGCACCCGCCGGCCAACGGCCTGGGCACCAACACCTCGATCCAGGACTCGTTCAACCTCGCGTGGAAGCTCGCCTATGTGTTGCAGGGCAAGGCCGGTGAGGCGCTGCTCGACAGCTACGACGCCGAGCGGCAGCCCGTCGGCAAGCAGGTCGTCGACCGCGCCATGAAGTCGGTGCAGGACATGCTGCCGATCAGCCAGGCCTTCGGTTTCGGCCCCGGCCAGAGCAACGAGGAGGGGGCGGCCGCCCTGCGTGGCCTCTTCGAGCCCGGCCCGAAGGGCGAGGCCCGACGCCGGGAGCTCGCCACCGCCGTCGAGCTCCAGAACTACCAGTTCAACGCTCTCGGCGTGGAGATCGACCAGCGGTATGCCGCGGGCGCAGTCGTCGACGACGGCACCCCGTGGCCCGAGCCCGACCGCGACCCCGAGCTGCACCACCACCCCACGACCCACCCGGGCGCCCGCCTTCCCCACGCGTGGCTCGAGAAGGACGGCCGGGCGGCCTCCACCCTCGACCTCACCGGCAGGGGCGGCTTCACCGTCCTCACCGGGACGGGCGGACAGCCCTGGGTCGACGCCGCCACCAAGCTCGCCGAGCAGCTCGACGTGCCGCTGACCGCGCACGTCGTCGGCCACGAGGAGTGGGCCGACGTCCTCGGCCGCTGGGCGACGCTGCGCGAGGTCGAGGACACCGGCGTCCTGCTGGTGCGACCCGACCACCACATCGCCTACCGCGCGCCGCGGCTCACCGACAACCCGGCCGGAGACCTCGAGGCGGCCCTGCGCCAGGTGCTCGCCCTCGACGGTCGCTGACCGACAGACCCCAAAGACCAAGCACAGCAAGGAGATTCGACATGAGACTCGCAAACCTCGACGGCCGTGCAGTGCTCGTCGTCCGCGACGAGGGCGGTGCCGACGTCGCCGTCGACGTCCACAAGGCCAGCGACGGCCGCTTCGGCCCCGAGCTTGCCCCGGTGTATGCCGCGTGGCCGGCTTTCCGGGACTGGGCCACCTCCGCGGCCGACCAGCTGTCGGCGGCTGGCTCCGCGCCCGTCGACGCCGAGCCCATCGACCCCGAGCGGCTCGGTGCCCCGTCACCCGAGCCGCGGCAGATCGTCGCGATCGGGCTCAACTACACCGAGCACGCCGCGGAGTCCGGCTTCGAGGCCCCGGACGGGCTGCCCCCGGTCTTCCCGAAGTTCGTCAGCAGCCTCAGCGGCCCGGTCACGACGGTGACGCTGCCCGAGGGCGGCAACACCGACTGGGAGGTCGAGCTGGTCGCGGTGATCGGCACCCAAACCACGGGCGTCACCGAGGACGAGGCCTGGGACCACATTGCCGGTGTCACCCTCGGTCAGGACCTCTCCGAGCGCGTCAGCCAGCTCGCCGGTCCGGTGCCGCAGTTCGGTCTCGGCAAGTCCTTCCCGGGCTTCACCCCGACCGGGCCGTGGCTCGTCACCGTCGACGAGCTCGCCGACCGCGACGACGTCAAGCTCACCGCGCAGCTCGACGACGAGGTGGTCCAGGACGGCACCACCGCCAAGCTGATCGTGCCCGTCGCCCGGCTCGTCGCCGAGCTCTCCAAGGTCATCACGCTCTACCCGGGTGACCTGCTCTTCACCGGAACCCCGGAGGGCGTGGGCCTGGGCCGCAAGCCCCCCAAGTACATCCAGCCCGGCCAGGTGCTCGTCAGCCGGGCCGAGGGGATCGGCGAGCTCCGCCAGACGTTCGTCGCCGATTCGGCGCAGAATGCAACCACGGAAGGAAGTGCGTCATGAGCCTGCACGGTCTGAGCCACGTGATCATGGGTGTCCCCAACGTCGCGGAGACGTCCGCCTACTACACCGACTTCGGTCTCGCCCAGGGGGAGCAGGGCCGCTTCTCGACGGTCGAGGGCGGTGAGCAGCTGCGGGTCGTGCAGACGCCGCGCCGCCGCCTCGTCGAGCTGGGCGTCCGCGCCGACGACACCGACGACCTCGCCCGCATCGCGGCCAACCTGCGGGCCATGGGTGTCACCCCGAGGCTCGAGGGCGACTCGCTGGTGGCCACCGAGCCGGTCGCCGACTTCGACGTCCGGGTGTCGGTGCGCCCGCGGCTCGTGCAGCAGGAGCTGCCCCCGACGCCCTACAACGGGCCGGGCCGCGTCGACCGCCACGGCCGCGCGCCCGGCATCGTGCGCGAGGAGCCGGTGCGCCCGCGCAAGCTCGGCCACGCCGTCGCCGGCACGGTCGACGTCCAGGCGACGATGCGGTTCTTCGTCGACGGCCTGGGCTTCAAGGTGTCCGACTACATCGGCGACAAGGGTGCGTTCCTGCGGTGCTCCAGCGACCACCACAACTTCCTCGCGCTCCAGTCGCCGATCAACTACCTGCACCACACCAGCTGGCAGGTGCAGGACATCGACGACGTGGGCCGCGGCGCGACGAGCATGCTCGAGGGCAACCCGGAGCGCCACATCTGGGGCCTGGGCCGGCACTTCGCCGGGTCCAACTTCTTCTGGTACCTCAAGGACCCGGCCGGCAACTTCTCCGAGTACTACTCCGACCTCGACGTGATCCCCGAGGAGGAGATCTGGGAGCCCTCCGTCCTCGAGGGCGCCCAGGGCCTCTACAGCTGGGGTCCGCCGCCCCCGCCGTCGTTTCTCCACCCCGAGGATCTCGCGGCGCTCATGACCGGCGCGCACAGCAAGGCCTAGGGTCTCCTAGACTCGCGGCCGTGGCGACGGAGCACGAGGTGAGCGCGGTGGGGGAGGGTATGCCGTCCGGTTCCGCCACCGCCCCCACCCCCGTCTTCTTCGTGGCCGGGGGCACGGGCATCTCCGCCGAGACGCTCGGCAACCTCATGCTCCAGCAGTTCCCGTCGCTGTCGTTCTCGCGGCGCAAGATCCCGTTCATCCGCACCGTCGAGCAGATGCGCGACGTGGTGGTCGAGCTCGACAGCTCGATGACCGAGCAGGTGACTCCACTGGTCTTCTCGACCGTCTCGGACGAGGAGATCCGCCAGGAGCTGCTGCGCACCAAGTGCGCCGTGATCGACCTGTTCGGCCCACCGCTGGACGACGTCGAGCGCGTCCTGCACGTCAACGCGACCCACGGCACGGCCGCCCTGCACGGGCTCGGAGACACCCGCCGCTACGACGCGCGGATGAAGGCGATCGAGTACGCCATGGAGCACGACGACGGGGCGAGCCTGCGCAACCTCGAGTCAGCCGACCTCATCCTCGTCGCGCCGTCGCGGTGCGGGAAGACACCCACGTCGATGTACCTCGCGCTCCAGCACGGCCTCAAGGTGGCGAACTACCCGCTGGTCGACGAGGACTTCGACACCGGCGACCTGCCGCGCCCGATCAAGGACCTGGGCGACCGGTGCTTCGGGCTGCTGTCGACGCCCGCCCGGCTCAGCCAGGTCCGGGGCGAGCGTCGGCCGGGCTCGAAGTACGCCAGCCTCGCGCAGTGCAGCTACGAGCTGCGGCGGGCCGAGGCCCTCTACCGGGCCCACCGCATCCCCTCGATCAACTCGGCCAAGATGTCGGTCGAGGAGATGGCCGCGGTCATCATGCAGAGCGCGCACCTGTCGAGCCTGTCGAGCTAACCGGAAGGAACACCCTTGAGCACCAACGAAACCGAGAACATCGCCTGGTTCAAGGACCTCGGCATGGGCGACGTCGAGCGCGTCGGCGGCAAGAACGCCTCGCTCGGCGAGATGGTGCAGCACCTGTCCAAGGCGGGCGTCTCGGTGCCCAACGGGTTCGCGACCACGGCCGACGCCTACCGCCGGTTCCTCGCCCACGAGGGCCTCGCTGACCGCATCAACGGCATCCTCGGCGGGCTCGACGTCGAGGACACCCGGGCGCTCGCCCAAGCCGGCTCCGAGATCCGGCAAGCCGTCGAGGAGCAGCCCTTCCCGCCCGACCTCGAAGCCGACATCCGCGCGGCATACGACACTCTCGTCGGTGAGCAGGGCGACGAGGCCAGCTTCGCCGTCCGCTCGAGCGCCACCGCCGAGGACCTGCCCGACGCGTCCTTCGCCGGGCAGCAGGAGACGTTCCTCAACGTGCGCGGCATCGACGCGGTCCTCCAGGCGATCCGGCTGGTCTTCGCCTCGCTCTACAACGACCGCGCCATCTCCTACCGCGTGCACAGCAACTTCGACCACGAGGCCGTCGCGCTGTCGGCGGGCGTGCAGCGCATGGTCCGCTCCGACATCGGCGCGTCCGGCGTGATGTTCACCATCGACACCGAGTCCGGCTTCCCCGACGCCGTGTTCGTCACGAGCAGCTACGGCCTCGGTGAGGCCGTCGTCCAGGGCGCGGTCAACCCCGACGAGTTCTACGTCTACAAGCCGGCCCTGCGCGCCGGCCGGCCCGCGGTGCTCAAGCGCGGCGTCGGCGGCAAGGCCACCAAGATGGTCTACACCGAGGACTCCGAGGTGGGCCGCTCCACCGAGTTCGTCGACGTCGACGAGGCCGAGCGCGGCAAGCTCAGCCTCACCGACGCCGAGGTGACCGAGCTGGCCCAGCACGCCCTGGCGATCGAGGAGCACTACGGCCGCCCCATGGACATCGAGTGGGGCAAGGACGGCGTCGACGGCAAGCTCTACATCCTCCAGGCGCGCCCCGAGACGGTGAAGTCGCGCGAGACCGGCTCGACGCTGCAGCGGTTCCGCATGGACGGCAAGCGCGACGAGTCCGCCGTCATCGTCGAGGGCCGCGCCATCGGCCAGAAGATAGGTGCCGGCAAGGTCCGCATCCTGAAGTCCGCCGAGGAGATGCACGACTTCGAGAAGGGCGACGTCCTCGTCGCCGACATGACCGACCCCGACTGGGAGCCGATCATGAAGCGCGCCAGCGCGATCGTCACCAACCGCGGCGGCCGCACGGCGCACGCCGCGATCATCTCCCGCGAGCTCGGCATCCCCGCGGTCGTCGGCACCGGCACGGCGACCCGCGACCTCACCGAGGGCCAGGAGGTCACCGTCTCCTGCGCCGAGGGCGACACCGGCTACGTCTACGACGGCCTGCGCGACTTCACCGTCACCGAGACCGCGCTCGACGACATGCCCGACATCCCGGTCAAGATCATGATGAACATCGGCACGCCCGACCAAGCCTTCGAGTACTCGCGGCTGCCCAACGCCGGCATCGGCCTGGCGCGCCTGGAGTTCATCATCAACCGCCAGATCGGGATCCACCCGCGGGCCCTGCTCGAGCTCGACGACCAGGAGCCCGAGCTCAAGGCCGAGATCGAGGCCCTCATCGAGGCCTACCCCGGTCCGCGCGAGTTCTTCGTGCAGCGCGTGGCGGAGGGCGTCTCGATGCTCGCGGCGGCGTTCGCGCCCGAGCCGGTCATCGTGCGCATGTCCGACTTCAAGAGCAACGAGTATGCCGGGATGCTGGGTGGCGCTCGCTACGAGCCGGACGAGGAGAATCCGATGATCGGGTACCGCGGCGCCTCGCGGTACCTCTCGGAGGACTTTGCCGAGTGCTTCGCGATGGAGTGCGAGGCGCTGAAGTACGTCCGTGACGAGATGGGCCTCACCAACGTCAAGGTGATGATCCCGTTCGTGCGCACGACCGCCGAGGCGCAGGGCGTCATCGACCTGCTCGCCGCGCACGGCCTCGTCCGCGGAGAGAACGGCCTCCAGGTCGTGATGATGTGCGAGGTGCCCTCGAACGCGGTCAACGCCGCCGACTTCCTCGAGCACTTCGACGGCTTCTCGATCGGGTCCAACGACCTCACCCAGCTCACCTTGGGCCTCGACCGCGACTCCTCCCTCGTCGCGGGCTCCTTCGACGAGCGCGACCCGGCGGTCAAGCGCATGCTCACCCTCGCCATCGAGGCGTGCCTGGAGCGGGGCAAGTACGTCGGCATCTGCGGCCAGGGCCCGTCGGACCACCCGGACCTCGCGGAGTGGCTGATGGACCAGGGCATCGAGACCATGTCGCTCAACCCCGACACCGTGGTCGAGACCTGGCTGTCGCTGGCCAAGCACGCCAAGGGATCGTGACGTGGCCGCTCGGGCTCGCGCCAACACCGACGCCATCCACGCGCAGCTGCGCGCGGAGGTGCTCGGTGGGATCTTCGAGCCCGGCGAGCGGCTCAAGTTCGCGGCGCTGGCCGAACGCTACGGAGCCAGCGTCAGCGTCCTGCGCGAGGCGCTGACCCGGCTCGTCGAGCAGGGCCTGGTCACCGCCGAGACCAATGTCGGCTTCCGGGTCATGCCGGTCTCGATCGAGGACCTGCGCGACCTCACCGCCACCCGCATCGACATCGAGTCGCTCGCCCTGCGCTACTCCATCGAGCGGGGCGGGGTCGAGTGGGAGTCCGACCTCGTCGCCTGCCACCACCGGCTCGAGCGCACCCCGATGCTCACCGACGACGCCCCCGTGCGGATCAGCGACGACTGGGAAGCCGCCCACGCGGCATACCACTCGGCCCTCATCGCCGGCTGCGAGAGCCCGCGGCTGCTCAGCATCGCCTGCGGGCTGCGCGACGCCGCCGGGCTCTACCGGCGCTGGTCCCAGCCGCGCGAGCCCGACCGTGACGTGGCCGGCGAGCACCGCCGCATTCTCGACGCGACCCTGGCCCGCGACGCGGACGCCGCGACCGAGGCGTTGCGGGCCCACTTCCAGCACACCGCCGACATCCTGGAGAGTGCCCTCGGAGGTGCGGAACACCTGCGTGTCCCGGCTCGTTGACCAGCACGGACCCCAGGTATGCCGCGTAGTACCGTCGTGGGGACGCCGCGCCCAGGCAGGGTGGCGGCACCGAGCGTGATCGAGCAGGAGGAACGGGGACGCCATCCCCGCCACACACATGGATTTCAAGCGCATCCTTCGAGCCCCGTTGTTCTGGGTCGTGGCCGTCGTCGCGATCACGCTCATCGTGTTCGGGTTCAGCGACAGCGGGGGCTACACCCGCATCGACACCTCGGCGGCCCAGACCCTCATCAGTGACAAGAAGGTCGAGAAGGTCACGATCACGAACAACGAGATCGTCGACCTCGACCTCAAGAAGGGCCAGACGTACTCCGACGGCGAGAACGTCAAGAACGCCACCAAGGTCCGCACCGAGTACGTCGAGGCGGCCGGACCCGGGTTCATCCAGCTGCTCAAGGACAACCCGCCGCCCGGTGGCGTGAACCAGGACAACAAGGACACCAACCCGCTGCTGGCGATGCTCGGGTCGCTGCTGCCGATCATCATCCTGCTGGGCCTGTTCTGGTTCCTCATGAGCCAGATGCAGGGCGGTGGGTCGCGGGTCATGCAGTTCGGCAAGTCCCGCGCCAAGCTCGCGACCAAGGACACCCCGAAGGTCACCTTCGCCGACGTCGCGGGTGCCGACGAGGCGGTCGAGGAGCTCCACGAGATCGTCGAGTTCCTGCGCGAGCCGGCCAAGTTCCTCGCCGTCGGCGCCAAGATCCCCAAGGGGGTCCTGCTCTACGGCCAGCCGGGTACCGGCAAGACGCTGCTCGCCCGCGCCGTCGCCGGTGAGGCGGGTGTGCCGTTCTACTCGATCTCCGGTTCGGACTTCGTCGAGATGTTCGTCGGTGTCGGTGCCTCGCGGGTCCGTGACCTGTTCGAGCAGGCCAAGGCCAACGCGCCCGCCATCGTCTTCGTTGACGAGATCGACGCCGTCGGCCGCCACCGTGGCGCCGGCCTCGGCGGCGGTCACGACGAGCGCGAGCAGACCCTCAACCAGCTGCTCGTCGAGATGGACGGCTTCGACGTCAAGACCAACGTCATCCTCATCGCGGCCACCAACCGGCCCGACATCCTCGACCCGGCGCTGCTGCGCCCCGGCCGCTTCGACCGGCAGATCGCGGTCGAGAACCCCGACATGATCGGCCGCCACCGCATCCTCGAGGTGCACGCGCAGGGCAAGCCGATGGCCACCGGCGTCGACCTGCTCGCCGTCGCGCGCCGCACGCCCGGGTTCACCGGTGCCGACCTGGCCAACGTCCTCAACGAGGCGGCGCTGCTCACCGCGCGCAGCGACAAGAAGCTCATCGACGACGCCTCGCTCGACGAGGCGATCGACCGCGTCATCGCCGGCCCCCAGAAGCGCACGCGCATCATGTCGGCCAAGGAACGCAAGATCACGGCATACCACGAGGGAGGCCACGCCCTCGTCGCCGCGGCGATGAACCACCTCGACCCCGTCACCAAGGTGACGATCCTGCCGCGCGGTCGCGCACTCGGCTACACGATGGTGATGCCGACCGACGACAAGTACTCCACGACCCGCAACGAGATCCTCGACCAGCTGTCGTACGCCCTCGGTGGCCGCGTCGCCGAGGAGGTCGTCTTCCACGACCCCACCACCGGTGCCGCCAACGACATCGAGAAGGCCACCGGCATGGCCCGCAAGATGGTCACCGAGTACGGCATGAGCGAGCGGATCGGCGCGATCAAGCTCGGCCAGAGCCAGGGTGAGGTGTTCCTCGGCCGCGACATGGGGCACGAGCGCGACTACTCCGAGGAGATCGCGAGCGTCGTCGACGAGGAGGTGCGCAAGCTCATCGAGAACGCGCACGACGAGGCGTGGCACGTCATCAACGACAACCGCGACATCCTCGACCGGCTCGTCCTCGACCTGCTCGAGCACGAGACGCTCAACGCCAAGGAGCTCGCCGAGATCTTCAAGGACGTGCGCAAGCGTCCGTTGCGCCCGACCTGGCTGTCGAGCGAGACGCGGTTCCTGTCCGACCAGCCGCCGGTCCTCACCCCGGCCGAGAAGGCCGCGCAGAACGGCAGCAACGGCAACAGCCTCGAGTCGGCCGGCACCAACCGCGAGACCGCCGAGGCGATCGACCGGGCCGCCGAGGCCGGTGCCACCAAGATCCCCGAGGAGCACCCGCCGACCGAGGTCATCGAGGTGCCCGAGGGCGGCCGCGTCGACCCCTCGAACAACCCCGACCAGACATGAGCGCTCGCTGAGGGGGTCGGCCGGGCCACGCCCGGACCGGCGTTCGGCGGACGATCGCCCATCCGGTTGACTGTGCCCATGACCGACGACACGCACACGACCGTCGAGGGCCGGCTCGACATCGACCACGAGCGGGCCGAGGCGGCCGTCCGCGAGCTGCTGCTGGCCATCGGCGAGGACCCGGACCGTGAGGGGCTGCGCGAGACGCCCGCGCGGGTCGCGCGTGCGTATGCCGAGATCTTCGCCGGCCTCGGCATGGACGCGGCCGATGTGCTCTCGAAGACCTTCGAGATCGACCACGAGGAGATGATCGTGGTGCGTGACATCGAGGTCTACTCGATGTGCGAGCACCACCTCGTGCCGTTCCACGGGGTCGCGCACGTCGGCTACATCCCCACCAAGGACGGTCGCGTCACCGGGCTGTCCAAGCTCGCGCGCCTCGTCGACCTCTACGCCCGCCGGCCGCAGGTGCAGGAGCGACTCACCACCCAGATCGCCGACGCCCTCGTCAACCACCTCGGCGCCCAGGGCGTCATCGTCGTCGTCGAGTGCGAGCACCTGTGCATGTCGATGCGCGGGGTCCGCAAGCCGGGCTCGCGCACCATCACCTCCGCCGTGCGCGGGCAGCTGCGTGACGCGGCGACCCGCGCCGAGGCCATGTCCCTGCTGCTGGGCGGCAACCGGTGAGCAACAGCCGGGGTGTCAGACGGTGACCGAAGGCGAGCACACGCGGACGCCCGCCCGGCTTCCCGGCATACTCGCGCCCTCGCGGGCCCCGCGGCTGCTGGGCAACCTCACGTACGCCGTGGGGACGATCGACCTCGTCACCGGCCTGCTGCACGGTTTGCGAGTCCGGCTCGCCGAGGTGACCGAGGTCCTGCCCGGTGCGCTGTCGGCCGCGGCGGCGGCCGCGACGGTCGTGTCCGGCCTGTTCCTCATCCTGCTCGGCCACTCGCTCAAGCGGCGCAAGCGTCGCGCCTGGCGGGCGGCGGTGGGACTCCTGTCGATCTCGGTGCTGCTGCACGCGGTCAAGGTCGAGCCGGTGGCGGCGCTGGTCTCGACCGTGGGCCTGGTCCTGCTGGTGCGCAACCGCGAGGAGTTCTTCGCCATCGGGGACCCGCGCTCGCGCTGGGCCGCCGTGCGGGCGTTCGTGGTGCTGACACTGGTGTCGTTCGCCGTCGCGGCGGTGCTGTTCGCGCTCAACCGGCGCGAGCTCGTGGGCGGCTTCCCGGGGCCGGTCGACTTCTTCCTCGAAGTGGTGCTGGGTGCGGTGGGCCTCGACGGGCCGGTCCAGTTCACCCGCGACCGCACGGCCGACACGGTCGGGTCGGTGCTGCTGGGCCTGGGCCTCATGACCACGCTCACGACGATCTACCTCGCGCTGCGGCCGGCCGAGCCGCGCCCGCACCTCACCGACGCCGACGACGTCGCGCTGCGTGCACTCATGGGTCGGCACGCCGACTCCCTCGCCTACTTCAACACCCGGCGCGACAAGTCGGTGGTCTGGTCACCGACCGGGAAGGCAGCGGTCGCCTACCGCGTCGTGTCGGGCGTCATGCTCGCCAGCGGTGACCCCGTCGGGGACCCCGAGGCATGGCCGGGCGCCATGACCGTCTTCGTCGAGGAGGCGCGGCGGCACGCCTGGACCCCGGCCGTGCTCGGCTGCACCGAACAGGCCGGGAAGGTCTGGGTCCGCGAGACCGGCTTCTCCGCGCTCGAGCTGGGTGACGAGGCGGTCATCGACACCTCGACGTTCACTCTCGAGGGCAGGCCCATGCGCAACGTGCGCCAGATGGTGGCGCGCGTCGCGCGGGCCGGGTATGCCGTGGAGGTCACCCGGGTGCGCGACGTGCCACCCGACGGCCGCAGCCAGGCCCTCCGGGACGCCGCGTCGTGGCGCTCGTCGGACACCGAGCGCGGGTTCTCGATGGCGCTGGGGCGACTGCTCGACGAGGCCGACCCGGACTGCGTCTTCGTGACCGCGCGCCAGGACGGGCAGGTGCGGGCGTTCCTGCAGTTCGTCCCGTGGGGTGCCGACGGGATGTCCCTGGACGTCATGCGCCGGGACTCCAGCGCCGACCCGGGCGTCAACGAGCTGATGATCGCGACGGCGCTGCGGGAGGCCCCCGAACTGGGCGTGCGGTGGGTGTCGCTGAACTTCGCCGCCTTCCGGTCCGCCTTGGAACGTGGTGAACGGCTGGGCGCCGGTCCGGTGCTGAAGCTGTGGCGCAAGGCCCTGCTCTTCGCGTCGCGGTGGCTGCAGATCGAGAGCCTCTACCGGTTCAACGCCAAGTTCGGGCCGCAGTGGCAGCCGCGGTTCCTCGTCTATCCGACCGCGTCGGACCTGCCGCGGGTCGCGCTCGCCGCGCTGGAGGCGGAGGCGTTCCTCACCTGGCCGCGGCTGCGCTGGCTGGAGGGCATGCTGACCGGGGAGAGGAGTGAGGGCTGATGGCAGTGACCGAGTGGCCGATGCGTCGCGAGGACGGGCTTCCCGTCGTGATGGGCGTGGTCAACGTGACACCCGACTCGTTCAGCGACGGCGGTGAGTGGTTCGAACCGGAGGCCGCAGTGGCCCACGGCCGCGAGCTGCTGCTGCAGGGCGCCGACATCCTCGACGTGGGAGGCGAGTCGACGCGGCCGGGTGCCGAGCGTCCGACGGTCCAGGAGGAGCTGCGCCGGGTGGTGCCGGTCGTCGGTGCCCTCGCTGCCGAGGGGGCGGTGGTGTCGATCGACACCATGCGGGCGCACGTCGCACAGGCCGCCCTCGACGCCGGGGCCGCGGTCGTCAACGACGTCAGCGGTGGCCTCGCCGACCCGGACATGGCCTCGGTCGTCGCTGCGGCCCGGGCGCCTTTCGTCGTCATGCACTGGCGCGGCCACAGCGCCGACATGCAGCAGCGGGCGACCTACGACGACGTCGTCAGCGACGTGGCGCGCGAGCTGCGCCAGCGGTTGCACGAGCTCGTCGACGCCGGGGTGGCCCCCGAGCAGGTCGTGCTCGACCCGGGGTTCGGGTTCGCCAAGCTCGCCGAGCACAACTGGCGGCTGCTGGCCCACCTCGACCGCATCATGGCGCTCGGTCGTCCCGTGCTGGTCGGCACCTCGCGCAAGACGTTCCTCGGGCGACTCGGGGTGGCCGACGGCGGCATGCCCCGTGACCCGCTCGAGCGCGACGTCGCCACCGCCGCCACGTCGGTGCACGCCGCCCGAGCCGGGGCCTGGGGCGTCCGGGTCCACCACGTCCCGTCCACGCTCGACGCGCTACGCGTCGACCAGGCCATCAGGGCGGCTCGGTAGGTTTCCACCATGAGTGACCAGATCGTCCTCAAGGGCATCTCCGCCAAGGGCTTCCACGGCGTGCTCGACTTCGAGAAGCGCGACGGCCAGACCTTCGTTGTCGACGTCACCATGACCGTCGACCTCACCCCGGCCGGCACCAGCGACGACCTCGCCGACACGGTCAACTACGCCGAGGTCGCCGGCGACGTCGTCGCCCTGATCACCGGCGAGCCGTTGGACCTCATCGAGGCACTCGCGTCGCGGATCGCCGACAAGGTGCTGACCCGGCCCCTGGTCGAGGCGGTGGAGGTGGTGGTCCACAAGCCCGAGGCGCCAGTCGGCCACCCGTTCACCGACGTGCAGGTGGTGGTGACCCGCGAGCGCAGCGCCGAGGTCGTCATCGCCATGGGCTCCAATCTCGGTGAGTCGCTGGAGACCCTGCACGACGCGGCCATAGCCCTGTTCACTCTGCTCGGCGGTGACGTCCAGGTGTCCGGGCTCTACGAGACGGATGCGGTCGGCGGACCCGACCAGCCGGCATACCTCAACGCGGTGGTCGTGGGGAGCACGCACCTGGCACCGTCGTCGCTGCTTGCGGAGCTTCACGACATCGAGCAGGCACATGGCCGCACCCGCGAGATCCGTTGGGGCCCAAGGACTCTCGATCTTGACCTGGTGCAGTACGGCGACCCCGTCTTCGACACCGACGTCGTCATGGACACCCCCACCCTGACCCTGCCGCACCCGCGAGCCCACGAACGCGGGTTCGTCCTCGTGCCGTGGGTGCAGGTGGACCCCGAGGCGGTGCTGCGCGTCGACGGCGAGGTTCGACGCGTGGCCGACCTCGTGCACGACGTCGACGTGTCAGGCATCCGACCCGGACCCGACGTCGACCTCCTGGAGGGGCCATGGTGAACGACGGACGCGGCGTGCGCTGGTCGCTGCTCGCCATGGTCGCCCTCGTCGTCGGGGTGGTGTCGTGGGTCGGGTGGCGGTTCTGGCTGGCGTCCGGCCACCTGCTCGGCGGCGCATCGTGGGTGTCGGCGGTCCTGCTGGTCGTCATGGCGGCGCTCGTCATCGGCGCGGGGCTGCCCGTGCGGCGGTTCCTGCGCGGGCGCGCCACGAAGCCGCTCAGCCCGATCCGGGCCGCGCGGACGCTCGTGCTCGCCCAGGCGGCCGCCCTCACCGGGTCGGCCGTGCTCGGCTGGTATGCCGCGCAGGTCGCCCACGCGGTGGCCGAGATCGACCTGCCGGGATACCGCTCGGTGCTGTGGCGGCTGCTCGCGCTGTGCGTCGGTGCGGTCGTGCTGGCCGTGGCGGGCATGGTCACCCAGGCGTGGTGCCGCGTCGACGGCGACGGCCCGGCCGCCGGGGATGACCAGGGAGGCGCGCCGGCCTGACTCCTACTTGTCGATGTCGCCGACGACGAAGAACATCGACCCCAGGATCGCGACCATGTCGGCGATGAGGTTGCCCGGCAGCACCTCGCCGAGCACCGACACGTTGTTGAACGACGCCGACCGCAGCTTCAGCCGCCACGGGGTCTTCTCGCCACGCGACACGAGGTAGTAGCCGTTGAACCCCAAGGGGTTCTCCGTCGCGGTGTACTGGTCGCCCTCGGGGACCTTGAGCACCTTGGGCAGCCGGACGTTGACCGGTCCGCGCCCCAGCGAGCGCATCCGGTCGATGCACGCGTCGGCGAGGTCGAGGCTCACGTGCACCTGCTCGAGCAGCACCTCCAGCCGCGCCAGGCAGTCCCCGTCGGTGCGGGTCACGACACGGCCGGGGCCGCCGTCGGCGAACAGCTCGGCATACGCCAGGTAGGGCTCGTCCCGCCGGAGGTCGACGTCGACGCCAGAGGCGCGGGCAATCGGTCCTGAAACCCCATACGCCGCAATGGTTTCCGGCGTGAGGACGCCCACCCCGCGGGTGCGGGCCTCGAGGATCTCGTTGCCGACGATCATGGCCTCGAGGTCGGGCAGGCGGCGCCGCACGCTGGTGACGGCGGCAGCAGCCCGGTCCAGCCAGCCCGCGGGCAGGTCCTCCTTGAGGCCCCCGACCCGGTTGAACATGTAGTGGAGCCGACCTCCCGCGGCCTCCTCCATGACGGCCTGCAGCTCCTCCCGCTCGCGGAAGGCGTAGAAGATCGGGGTGATCGCGCCCAGCTCGAGGGGGTAGGAGCCGAGGAACATCAGGTGGTTGAGCACCCGGTTGAGCTCGGCGAGCAGGGTGCGCGCCCACACCGCCCGCTCGGGCACCTCCATGCCCAGCATCGACTCGACACCGAGCACCACACCGAGCTCGGAGGAGAACGCCGACAACCAGTCGTGCCGGTTGGCGAGGACCACGATCTGCCGGTAGTCGCGGACCTCGAACAGCTTCTCCGCGCCCCGGTGCATGTAGCCCACGACCGGGTCGGCGCGGACGATGCGCTCACCGTCCACGACGATGCGCAGCCGGAGCACGCCGTGCGTGGCCGGGTGCTGCGGCCCGATGTTGAGCACCATGTCGGCGGTGGCCAGGCCACCCGCGCCCATGCCGACGCTCAGCTCACGCTGGCTCGGCTCGGAGGACATGCGCCTCAGGCTAGGCCATGCTCACTTGGGGCAGCCGGGGATGTTGTCGGCCGAGACCAGCCAGCCCTTGTCGTCGAGCTTGAACAGGACGGTGTTCTCCCGCGCGGGCAGGTCGGCCAGAGCCGCCGCATCGACCGACTTGGTCTGCAGCGGCTCGTCGGCCGCGACGCAGTGGTGGACGAGCACCCGGGCCCCGTCGGCGACCGGCACGGTGTAGGTCAGCTTGGCGTTCTGGTTCGTGTAGGGCTCCTTGCCCTTGAACGGCGTCGTGGGCACTCCGCTGCGGGCGAGCTTGGTGTCGTCGAGGCCCTTCCAGGTCCACCGGTCGATCTCCAGCACCGTCGTGTCGCCGACCTTGCTGCTCTTGGTGACGGTGCCGTACTCGAAGGCGCGTCCCTTGTCGTCGCTGGTCGGCGCCGCCGGCTTGGGTGCGGGCTTGGGCTTGGAGGCCGAGCTCGCCGTGACGGTGGGGGTCACCGTCACGGTCACGTTGCCGCCTGGCTGGGTGTCGCCGCCGCAGCCGGCGAGGGCGGTGGCGGTGACGAGGGCGCCGGCAGCGAGTGCGCACGCACGCGCGCGGTTGGTGCGCTGGGTCATGGGGACGGGGTCCTTTCGAGGAACAGCAGCCATCCAGTGTGCCGGGGAGGGGCCGCCTGACAAAACTCGCCGGCCTGCGGCAGGCTGCTGCCGTGCCCGCCACCACCGCCGTCGACGCCGCTGACTTCCTCGACCTGACCGACCCCGCAGTGGTCGCCGACCCCTACCCGCACCTGGCCGAGCTGCGTGCCGCGGCGCCCTTCGCCTGGCACTCGGGAATGCGCACGTGGCTGGCCACCGGCCACGCCGAGGCCGGTGCCGTCCTGCGGGACCGTCGTCTCGGTCGCATCTTCGGCCCGCGCACGCCCGAGGCCGAGTGGGACACCTTCAACTGGCTGCACGCCGACTCGATCCTCGACAGCGAACCGCCCAAGCACACCCGGCTGCGGCGCCTCGTCGCCGGCGCGTTCGGCCGCGGTCACGTCCAGCGCCTCGCGCCGCGCATCGAGGAGCTCGCCCAGGGCCTGCTCGCCCAGCTGCCCGACGGGTCGTTCGACGTGATCGAGCAGTATGCCGAGCCGTTGCCCGTGCTCGTCATCGCCGAGCTGCTCGGGGTGCCCGAGGCCGACCGGCACCTGTTGCGCCCGTGGTCCCAGGCCATCGTGCGCATGTACGAGGTCGACCGGACCCCGGCCGAAGAGGCGGCCGCGCGGACCGCGGCAGGTGAGTTCGCGGCATACGTGGAGGAGCTTGCGGCACACCGCGCGAAGGCGCCCGGCGAGGACCTGCTCACCGACCTCGTCCAGGCGCGCGACGGCTCGGACCGGCTCTCGGCCCACGAGCTGGTCGCGACGGCAGTGCTGCTGCTCAACGCCGGGCACGAGGCGAGCGTCAACGGGTTCGGCAACGGGCTGCACTCGTGGCTCACCGCGCCCGCACGGCCCGCGGTCGACGCCACGGACCCGGCCGCGGTCGACCGGCTCGTGGAGGAGTTCCTGCGCCACGACTCGCCGCTGCACCTCTTCGAGCGCACGGCCAAGGAACCGACGTCGGTGGCGGGGGTCGAGCTTGCGCCCGGCGACAAGGTTGCGGCCCTGCTCGGCGCGGCCAACCGCGACCCGGCCGTCTTCGCCGACCCGAACCGGTTCGACCCGACGCGCGACCCCAACCCGCACCTCGCGTTCGGCGCCGGCATCCACTTCTGCATCGGCGCTCCGCTGGCCCGGCTCGAGCTCGCCATCTCACTGCGGACGCTGCTCGGGCGGCACCCGCGGCTCGAGGTGGTGGAGGCGGTGCAGCGGCCGACGTTCGTCCTGCGCGGCTTCGAGCGGCTCGTCGTCAGCCCCGCCGGCTGAACGCCCAGAGGAAGTCGCCGAAACCGCCCTCGGCCGTGAGGGCCGTCGCCGCGCTGGCCTGCTCGAGAGCGGAGAGGTATGCCGCGGGGTCGGTCCGTGCGAGCGTCACGGGTGGCGTCCGGGTCTGGATTCCCAAGCGACGCAACGCTGTTCGCTGGTCGACGACGTCGTCGTGCTCGAGGGAGTCCATCGCGACGTGCGCGGTGATGTCGCTGCTGCCGTCGGGGACGGGCGCGACCTGGTGGCCGTCACGGTATGCCGTGAGCGAGCCGAGCGGCGGTCGCATCGCTGCCGTGTGGCCGTAGTCGATGGCGAGCGCCAGTCCGTTGTCGATGCGGGAGAGGAGGTCGAGCCAGGCGAGGTCGCGCGCGAGGCCGATCTCGACCCGGGTTTCGGCTTGCGTTGTGGGCCAGTGCTTTTCGGCCCAGGTGAGCTCGTCGCCGCGTACTGGGTCGCCCCAGGCCTCGGTCCCGGTGGTGGGGTCGACCAGACGCTCGCGCAGGCTGCCGTCGTCGTCCACCTCGGCGATCGTGCAGGGCACCACGTCGAGCCACTCGTGGGCGACGACCAGTGCGTCGGTGAGACCGTTGAGCCCGTCCGGCAGGGCGGCGCCGCCGGGGGAGTGGAGCCACCGCACGTCGTCGGGGAGTCCGTCGGGTCGGGCCACCACGTCGACGCCGGTGAGCGCCACGGTCGGTGACCCGCCCCCGGAAGCCCGCTGCGCGGCATACAGATGCGTCAGCAGCTCACCGCGTCCGGCGCCGACGTCGACGACGTGGGTCAGGCCGTTCTCGGTGGCGAGGCGCAGCAGCGCCTCGGCCAGCACGCGCCCGGTGGGTCCGTGCGTGGCGGTCGTGAAGTGCCCGGCCGGCCCGGTGGGGGAGCGGTAGAAGCCGTCGTCGCCATACAGCGCGTCCTGCCACGCGGTCGCCCAAGTCTCCACCCCCCCATCCTTACGAAGTTGAGTGCCTGAGACCTACCAATAGGGCGTTCTCAGGCACTCAACTTCGGGTCCTGTGGATGACGGCCGAGTCGGGGTGCCCCGGTGCGCCACTCTGAGCCGATGGGATCGCCGTGGGACGACTTGGCAGATGCGCAGGCTGGGGTCCTGGCACGGCGCCAGCTGACCAAGCTGGGCGCGCGCTGGGACCTCGTCGACCACCGGGTGGCCTCAGGACGCTGGGCCATCCGGACTCCTCGCGTGGTCACGACGTTCACCGGTGAGCCCACGCTCCAGCAGCGGCAATGGATAGCTGTGCTGCATGCGGGTGATCGGGCCATGCTGGGGGGATTGTCGGCCTTGGCCTGGTGGGGGCTCAAGAACTGGGTGCGCGACGAGATCACCGTTGTGGTGCAGAACCCACTGAGCTACGAGCCAGTCGAGGGTGTCGTGTTCTTTCGCACGCGCCGCGACCTTGATCGGCTCAGGCACCCGACGAAGGCGATGCCCGTGTCGCGGGTGGAGCCGGCGGCGTTGCTGTTCGCGGCCTACGACCGGTCGTCGAGGACGGCAAAGGGCCTTCTCGCGGCGGTGGTTCAGCAGCGATTGACGACTCCGGAACGCCTGCTGGAGGAGCTCGAAGAACTCTCGACCCTGCGTCGGTCACGGATGCTTCGCACCGCGCTTCACGACATCAGCGGAGGAGCCCAGTCCCTGTCCGAGATGGACGTCAGGCGGCTGTGTGTTCGCGCTGGACTGCGGCCACCGAACCGGCAGGTACAGCGCATGGACAGTCGCGGACAGCGACGGTTCACCGACTGCGAGTGGGACCTGCCGGATGGTCGGACGCTGGTGCTGGAGGTCGACGGCGGGTTCCACATGGAGGTGGAGCACTGGGAGGACGACCTGCAGCGTCAGAGGCGTCTCACGACGGACAAGCGAACCGTGGTGCGCTGCACGGCTCGTGAGCTGCGCGACGAGGCTGACGCGGTTGCTGCCGACCTGTTGGCGCTCGGTGTGCCCGGCTTGAGTGCCTGAGACCTACCAGTAGGGCGTTCTCAGGCACTCGACTGCGGTGGATAGGTTGGGCGGGTGGACTTCAGCGACGAGCGGCCGGCCCGGCTCACGGTCGGGGTCGTCGGCGCCGGACGCGTCGGTGCGGTGCTCGGAGCCGCGCTGGCCCGCGCCGGCCACCACGTCGTCGCCGTCTCCGGGGTGAGCGAGGAGTCGCGTGAGCGGGCCGCGGCGCTGCTGCCGGACGTGCCGTTGGTCGACCCGGCCGAGGTCGTCGGGCGGGCCGAGCTGGTCGTGCTGGCCGTCCCCGACGACGCCCTCGCCGACCTCGTGTCGGGGCTCGCGGCCACCGACGCCTGGCGGCCGGGGCAGCTCGTCCTGCACACGTCCGGGCGGCACGGCACCGAGGTGTTCGCCCCGGCGGCCGAGGCCGGCATCCTCGGGATGGCGCTGCACCCGGCGATGACCTTCACCGGCACGGCGATGGACCTCGACCGCCTTGTCGAGTGCTGCTTCGGCATCACCGCGCCCGAGCCCCTGCGCCCGGTCGCCGAGGCGCTCGTCATCGAGCTCGGCGCCGAACCGGTGTGGATCTCCGAGGAGGCGCGCCCGCTCTACCACGCGGCGCTCGCGCACGGCGCCAACCACCTCGTCACGCTCATCGCCCAGGCGATGCAGGCGCTGCGGGCGGCCGGGGTCGAGGCGCCCGACCGCATGCTCGGCCCACTGGTGGGCGCGGCGCTCGACAACACCCTGCGCGCGGGTGACGCCGCACTCACCGGCCCGGTCGCGCGCGGCGATGCCGGTACGGTGGCCGAGCACCTGAGACAGCTGCACAGCCTCACCCCCGACGTCCGACCGACCTACCTCGCGCTCGCCCGCGCCACCGCCGAGCGGGCGCTGGCCAGCGGTCGGCTGCGCCCCCACGCCGCGGAGCCCCTGTTGGAGATCCTCGGCACCGACCCCAGGAGTGACCCGTGAGCGATCCGACCGGCGCCAGTGACGTGAGGGGTATGCCGGCCGTGGCCCACACGCGCGACGAGCTGCGGCGCGAGCGCGGTCACCTCACCGGCGACGTCGCCGTCGTGATGACGATGGGCGCCCTGCACGAGGGCCACGCGACCCTGATCCGCAGGGCACGCGAGGTGGCCGAGCACGTCATCGTGACGATCTTCCTCAACCCGTTGCAGTTCGGGCCGAAGGAGGACCTGTCGCGCTATCCCCGCACCTTCGACGCCGACATGGAGATCTGTCGCGACGCCGGCGTGGACCTCGTGTTCGCGCCCACCCCGGACGTCATCTACCAGGACGGTGACCCCGGGGTGCGCATCTCCGCCGGCCCGCTCGGCACCGTGCTCGAGGGCCACTCCCGGCCGGGACACTTCGACGGGGTGCTCACGGTCGTGGCCAAGCTCTTCCACCTCACCGGTGCGCACAGCGCCTACTTCGGGCAGAAGGACGCCCAGCAGCTGCTGCTCATCCGGCGCATGGTGCGCGACCTCGACTTCCCCGTGCGGGTGGTGTCGGTGCCGACGGTGCGCGAGCCCGACGGCCTGGCGATGAGCAGCCGCAACATGTACCTCACCGACTCCGACCGCGAGGTGGCGCTCGCCCTGTCGCGGGCGCTCAAGGCTGGCGCGGACGCCGCCACCGAAGGCCCGTCGGCCATCCGCCGGGCGGCGCGCGCGGTGCTGGTGCGTGAGCCCCTGGCCCTCGTCGACTACCTCGTGCTGGTCCACCCGACGACGCTCGAGGACGTGCCGGAGTGGTACCGCGGCGAGGCGCTCCTCGCGGTCGCCGGCCGGGTCGGCACCACGCGGCTCATCGACAACCAGCCCGTCAACGTGGGACCCGGTGGGGGAGCCATCGAGGTCTTCTCCGACATCGACGCGACTGCCGTCGCCACCTGATCGACACGAAACAGCAAGCACAGCAACGGAGTTCGTCATGCAGCGCTTCATGCTCTACGCCAAGATCCACCGCGCCACCGTCACTCAGGCCGACCTGCACTACGTCGGCTCGCTCACGATCGACCGTGACCTCATGGACGCGGCCGGCCTGCTGCCGGGTGAGCAGGTCGACGTCGTCGACGTGGACAACGGCAGCCGCCTCACGACCTACGCCATCGAGGGGGAGCGCGGCTCCGGCATCGTCTGCATCAACGGCGCCGCGGCGCGGCTCATCTCCCCGGGCGACACCGTGATCATCATCGCGTATGCCGCGATGGACGACAGTGAGGCACGCACCTTCGAGCCCCAGGTCGTCTTCGTCGACAAGGACAACAAGATCGTCGAGGTCGGTCACGACGGCGGTGACGTGCCGGACGGGTTCGGCCTCAAGACCTCGGCCGTGACCCGCCGCGACCATGGCTGAACCCACGGCAGCCGACCACACGGCATACCTCGCGATCCCCGGTCGGCTGCGCGCCCCCCAACCGGGGTGGACCGCGCACGCTGACGTCATCGTCGTCGGCTCGGGCATCGCCGGACTCACGACGGCGCTCCAGCTGCGCCAGCGGGTGGACCGGGTACTGCTCGTCACCAAGACGGTGCTCAACGAGGGCTCCACGATGTGGGCGCAGGGTGGCATCGCAGCGGCGCTCGACCCGGCCGACTCCCCGGAGGACCACCTGCGCGACACCCTCGTCGCGGGCGTGGGCGTCTGTGACGTGGAGGCGGTGCGGGCGCTGGTGACCGAGGGGCCGGGCCGCGTGCGCGAGCTCGTCGCGCTCGGCGCGGAGTTCGACCGCGACGCCGATGGCGAGATCAAGCTGACCCGCGAGGGCGGCCACCACCGCGACCGCATTGCCCACGCCGGCGGCGATGCGACGGGCCGCGAGATCTCGCGCGCCCTCATCGCCGCGCTGCGCCGGGTGCAGGACGACCCGGGCATCGAGGTCATCGAGCACGCGCTGGTCCTCGACCTGCTGCTCGACGACACCGGACGCGCCTGCGGCGTCACCCTCCACGTCATCGGGGAAGGACAGCGCGACGGAGTGGGTGCCGCGCGAGCGCGGGCCGTCGTCCTCGCGACGGGTGGGCTGGGACAGGTGTATGCCGCGACGACGAACCCTTCCGTGGCGACCGGCGACGGCCTCGCCGCCGCGCTGCGCGCGGGCGCCGAGATCGCGGACGTCGAGTTCGTGCAGTTCCACCCCACCGTGTTGTGGCTGGGTCCCGGGTCGAGCGGGCAGCAGCCGCTGATCTCGGAGGCTGTCCGAGGCGAGGGCGCCTTCCTCGTCGACAAGGACGGGGCGCGGTTCATGGAGGGGAGGCACCCGCTGGCCGACCTCGCGCCACGGGATGTCGTGGCCCGGGCCATCGTCGAGCGGATGCGCGAGACGGGCGAGGACCACGTCTACCTCGACGCGCGGCACCTCGGCGCTGCATTCCTCGAGGAGCGGTTCCCCTCGATCGTGGCGCGGTGCCGGGAGCTGGGTTTCGACCCGGCCACCGAGCTGCTCCCTGTGGCGCCAGCCCAGCACTACGCCTCCGGTGGTGTCCGCACCGACCTGCATGGTCGCACCACCGTCGAGGGCCTCTACGCCTGTGGTGAGGTGTCGTGCACCGGCGTCCACGGCGCCAACCGGCTGGCCTCCAACTCCCTGCTCGAGGGGCTCGTCTTCGCGCACCGCATCGCCGATGACATCACCGCACGCCTCGCAGCCGGTGAGCTGCCGCCGGTGCCGGCCGGAGAGGCCGGGCGGCCCAAGGGCCCGGCGACCCTGTTGCCGGAGACTGCCCGGGTCGAGGTGCAGGCCGCGATGACGCGCGGCTCCGGTGCGGTTCGCACTGCCGAGTCAACCGCCGCCACCGCGCTGGCGCTCGCGGCCCTGGCCGAGCGGTCACTCGACGAGTCGGCCGCCGAGCCCGGACCCCAGGCCTGGGAGACGACCAACCTCCTGCAGGTCGGCCAGCTCCTCACGCACCTGGCCGCGCGACGCGAGGAGACGCGCGGTGGCCATGTGCGCGACGACTTCCGTGACCTCGACGACGAGCACTGGCGGGGCAACCAGCGCGCCACCCGTAGCCGCGACGGCTCCGTCACCACCACCTTCCATCCCGTTGCAGCACAGGACATCTCATGACCGAAGCAGACCTGCGTTTCCCGCTCGACGACGCTCGACGGGTCGTCGAGACGGCACTCGACGAGGACCTCGGTGGTCCTGGAGGCGTCGACGTCACGACCGACGCGACCATCCCCGCCGACCAGGTGAGCACCGCGGAGGTGGTGGCGCGCGCGGACGGCGTCGTGGCCGGCATACCTGTCATCGAGCTCGTCTTCGACGCGGTCGCGCGTCGGCTCGGCGCGGAGGCACTCGAGGTCGAGACCGTGCGTGCGGATGGCGACGAGGTGCGCAAGGGCGACGTCATCGCTACGTTGCGCGGCTCCACCCAGGTCACGCTCGTCGGCGAACGCACCATGCTCAACATCGTCTGCCGGCTCTCCGGCGTTGCCACCCACACGCGGCGGTGGGCCGATGCGCTCGACGGCACCGGCGCGACCGTGCTCGACACCCGCAAGACGACGCCCGGGCTGCGAGCGCTGGAGAAGTACGCCGTGCGCGCCGG
The DNA here is from genome assembly GCF_013041615.1 of Knoellia koreensis. Classification (GTDB taxonomy): domain Bacteria; phylum Actinomycetota; class Actinomycetes; order Actinomycetales; family Dermatophilaceae; genus Pedococcus; species Pedococcus koreensis. Next base: position 221,729 of record NZ_JABEPQ010000004.1, on the reverse strand, counting down.
GGGAGGCACCAACAAGCGGATGGGCCTCTACGACGTCGCGATGATCAAGGACAACCACAAGCTCGCCGCCGGCTCGCTGTCCGCGGCGTATGCCGCGGTGCGGACGAAGTTCCCGGACGTGCCGGTGCAGGTGGAGGTCACCACGACCGAGGAGGCTCTGGAGTCGGTGGGCGTCGGGGCGCGATTCCTGTTGTGCGACAACATGTCCGTGGACCTGTTGAGGGCGACCGTCGAAGCCGTGCGGGCTGGGCAGGGCCAGCTGGGTGAGGCCGTCGAGCTCGAGGCGACCGGCGGGCTCACGCTCGATGTCGCCCGCGACTACGCGCTCACCGGCGTCGACTACCTCTCCGTCGGCGGGCTCACGCATTCCAGCCCGATCCTCGATCTCGCCCTCGACCTGGTGGATTCAGACCAGTCGTAGACTAGTATGGAGTCATGAGCACGATCGGTTCCTATGAAGCCAAGACCCACCTGCCCCGCCTGCTCGATGAGGTCGCGGCTGGTGCAACCGTGACGATCACGAAGCACGGTCGCGAGGTGGCCCGGCTCGTGCCGGTCTCCGGGGGCGACGGAACGCCTGCACAGGTGGTCGAGGCGATCAAGGCCGAGCGCAAGGGGGTCCGTCTTCGCGGGCTCTCGATACGCCGCATGGCTGCCGAGGGCCGCCGCTGATGCTGGTGGTGGACACATCGGTCACGATGGCCTGGTGTTTCGAGGACGAGGCCACTAGGGCCACCGACGCTCTCCTGGACAGGGTCGCGACGGAAGGGGCGGTGGTGCCGCAGTTGTGGGGACTCGAGGTGTGCAACGTGTTGCTCGTAGCGCAGCGCAAGGGGCGGATCACCGAAGCACAGTCTGCACGGTTCCTTGCCCTCCTCCACCAACTTCCCATGATCAGTGATCCAGCCGGGACGCCTCTCCTTGAGTTGCTTGCGGTGGCGGCCCGCCATGGCCTCACGGCCTACGACGCGGCATACCTCGCTCTGGCCGAACGAAACGCAGCAGCCTTGGCGACACTGGATGCCGACCTGCACGACGCCGCGACTGCTGCTGGGGTGGAGCTCGCCTGACGTCGCATCAGGAGATGGCCGGACGGTCAGCCGAGGTGGCGCAGGTAGCGGCCGGGGCCGTCGAGGAAGCGGCGGTAGTGGTCGACCACGTCGAGGTCGTCCCAGGCGACCTCGTGGATGCCGGTGTCGTCGAGCTGGAGGATCGTCGCGCCGGGCAGGCTCGCGACGACCGGTGAATGGGTGGCGATGAGCACCTGACGACCAGGCTCGGAGAGTGCCTCGATCAGCGCACCGACGAGCGCGAGCTGGGCCGTGAACGACAGCCCCGCCTCCGGCTCGTCCATGACGAAGAAGCCGTCACCGGCGAACCGCCGCGTCCGCAACATCGCGATGAACGACTCGGGCGACCGCGGGGATGGTGAGCGGCCACTCGTCGTCCGGGAGGGCGGCATACGGGCTGCGCTCGACGCGGCGCACCGGCAGCGGCACCGTCCACGCGTCCTTCCCCGCCATGCGAGGCACTGTATGCCGCTGGGTACCCTTGGCGGGTGAGCCAGACCCCCGACCCCGCCGCCACTTCCACGCCGGACAGCGCACCCGAGAGCGACCTGCCCGAGCAGCTGAAGGTGCGCCGCGAGAAGCGGGACCGGCTCATCGCCGAAGGCGGCCAGGCCTACCCCGTGTCGGTGGAACGCACCCACACCCTCGCCGAGGTGCGCGAGAAGTGGGGCCACCTCGAGGCGGGCGAGGAGACGCAGGACGTCGTCGGGGTCGCCGGCCGGGTGATGTTCATCCGCAACACCGGCAAGCTCGCTTTCGCCACGCTCCAGGAGGGCATCGGCACGCGGCTGCAGGTCATGCTCAGCCTCGCCGAGGTCGGGCAGGAGGCGCTCGACGCGTGGAAGGCCGACGTCGACCTCGGTGACCACGTGTTCGTGCAGGGGCGGGTCATCTCGTCCAAGCGTGGCGAGCTGTCGGTGATGGCGACGCGGTGGGAGATGGCGTCCAAGGCGCTGCGCCCGCTGCCCGTCCTGCACAAGGACCTGTCGGAGGAGTCGCGGGTGCGCCAGCGCTACGCCGACCTCATCGTGCGACAGGAGTCGCGAGACATGGTGCGCACCAAGGCCGCCGCGCTCACGGCCGTGCGTGGGGTCCTCGAGGCGCAGGGTTACCTCGAGGTCGAGACGCCGATCATCCAGCTGATCCACGGTGGCGCGGCGGCCCGCCCGTTCCGCACCCACATGAACGCGTTCGACCAGGACATGACCCTGCGGATCGCGTTGGAGCTCAACCTCAAGAAGGCCGTCGTCGGCGGCGTCGACAAGGTCTACGAGATGGGCCGCATCTTCCGCAACGAGGGTGTCGACGCGACCCACAGCCCCGAGTTCACGATGCTCGAGGCCTACCAGGCCTACGGCGACCAGACCTCGATCGCGATGCTCTTGCGCGACATCTACCTCGGGGTCGCCGACGCCCTCGGGTCGCGGACCATCGAGACCGAGCGTGGCACCGTCGACCTGGGCGGCGAGTGGCGTTGGCTGCCGGTCTACGACGCGGTGAGCGAGGCGGTCGGCGAGACCGTCACGGTCGAGACCGATGTGGAGACGCTGCGCGGGTATGCCGCGAAGCACGACGTCGAGGTCGACCCGGCGTGGGACAAGGACAAGGTCTTCCTCGAGCTGCTCGGTGAGCTCGTCGAGCCGGGGCTTCTGCAGCCGACGTTCCTGTGCGACTACCCCGCGGCTGCCCAGCCCCTGGCCCGCCCGCACCGCAGCAAGCCCGGGCTCATCGAGGCGTGGGACCTCATCATCGCCGGCGTCGAGCGCGGCACCGGTTTCTCCGAGCTGGTCGACCCGGTCATCCAGCGCGACGTGCTCACCGCGCAGTCGGTCAAGGCGGCCGGCGGTGACCCCGAGGCGATGCAGCTCGACGAGGACTTCCTGCGCGCGCTGGAGTACGGCGCCCCGCCCATGGGTGGCCTCGGGTTCGGTGTCGACCGCATGATCATGCTCTTCACCGGCGCCAACATTCGCGAGACGATCCTGTTTCCCCACCTCAAGCCGGAGGTCTCCCGATGAATTCCACCTGGCCCTACCTGGCGGCGCTCATTCCCTCAGTGGGAGTGGGATTCCTTTTCTGGCTGGTCATCAAGAACATGATCGAGGGCGACCGAAAGGAAAGGCTCGCGCATTCCCAGTGGGAGCGCGACCACCCCGAGGACGTTCCTGTCACCCGAAACGACGAGCCGAATTCCTCGCCGGTCGACCGGAAATGACGGCTATCAACGCCTGACTTTCCACGCGCCCTTTCTCGGGATACTTTGTTCTCGCACCGAAATCATCAGCGAGATTTTCCGGAAAGGATTTCCATGGCCCAGCGCGTGACCATCGTCCTCGAGGACGACCTGGACGGCAGCTCCGCCGACGAGACGGTGACGTTCGCCCTCGACGGCACGACCTACGAGATCGACCTCAACGCCAAGAACGCCGGCAAGCTGCGCGACGCCCTCGCCCCCTATGTCGGCCACGCCCGCAAGGCCGGGCGCCGCGCCGGTGGCCGGTCGACCGCTCGCTCCGGCTCCAAGCGCGACGTCACCGAGGTCCGCGAGTGGGCCCGCGCCAACGGCCACAAGGTCAGTGACCGCGGCCGCATCTCGGCCGAGGTGCAGGCCGCCTACGACAAGGCTCACTGAGCCCCATCGACGCGCATTCGCTGACGGCGCGACTCGCGTCGGTCCTGCCCTACCCGCGGCTCGTCGCGGCCGGTCCTGACGACCCCGACCAGCCGTGGGTGTGGGCGCAGGTCTGGCAGGCGCAGGTGCGTGGCGGCGAGGACCCGACCGCGCCGTGGCGTGCCGAGCTCGCCGCCGGCACCCAGCGCCAGTACCGCCAGCCCGCACCGGTCGCGATGCCGGCCGCGTTCGTCCTGCAGTGGTTCCTCGAGGTCGCGGCCGTGCCCGCAGTGTATGCCGCGTGGCACAGCGCCGTCGTCCTCGACCCGTTGCGTGCCGGGTTGAGCTTCGAGCTCGAACCCCGCCAGCTCTACCCGGTCACGGTGCAGCTGCGTTCGGCAGCGGCGACCCCAGCGCTCCTGGACGAGCGGCTGGAACTTGCCCACGCGGCATACCGAAGTGCCGCAACAGAATTCGCGCGGACTTATCGCTCGGAGGCAAACCTCGGCGAGCGCACCCGGCTTGGCATGGTCGACGACGTGTGGGCCATGGCGGATGCCCGCGCCCGCGGTCAGGGCCCGCCCGGTCGGGTGTCGTGCTGCTTCATCTACGCCCTGCCCGGGGTGCACGAGTGCACCGGCTGCCCGAGGCTGCGCCGGCGCCAGCCTGCGTCCGGGGCCTGACAATCACGGGCGCACGGTGAGCAGCTGCGCCATCGTGCCCACCGGGCCCTGCTCGTCGTGCAGGACCGTGCTGGTCAGGCCCAGCCCGTGGGGCCCGAACGACACCGACGTGTCGAAGCCCAGCCAGAGGCCGGCCGGCTGCCGGAAGAAGTGGACCGTCAGGTCGACGTTGGGGAAGGCGACCTGACGCGGGTCGGCGCGCACCACCATGCCGTTGGCGATGTCGAGCAGGCCGACGGCACGGGCGAAGGCGCTCACCGGCTCAGCCGCCACGAGCGGGACGTCGGTGGTGACCCAGAAGTGCCCACGCCCGGGCTCGACCAGCGTGCGTCGCACCTGCGCCGACGCGATGAACCCGCCGTCCCAGACCGTCGTGGCATCCCACGGCTCGGTCTCGTCGGGGCCGGGGATCGGCGGGAGGGGAGTGCCCGCCAGGGCGGCGGTGTCGCCCGGCGCCATCAGCCACGCGCGCAGCACCACCGCACGGCGAGCGGCGTGCACCAGCGTCGCCTCCACGAGCTCGATCGTTCGGCCGGGCCGCAGCACGGACACCGACGTCTCGACCTCTGCGACCGGCACTGTCCCGAGGATGTCGAACGACAACCGCGCGACGACGAGGTCCCCACGGCCACGCCGGTCACGGTCGAGCTCGACGACGTGGGCCAGGAGGCCGAGTGCCGGGGCGATGTGCTGCTCGTCGAGCCGCCAGGCCCCGCCGACGTGATCCGTCGCCCGGAACGTCGTCTCGCCCGTGCGTTCGAAGTAGCCGCTCACGCCCTCGATCATTCCCCACCGAAGAGCGGTGCCAGCAGGTCCCCGTCTCGTTCGACCCGCTCGAGAACCTCCTCGAATCCGAGCTGCTCGAACTTCGCCCCCGCGGCACCGGCCTCCACCTCGTCCCACGTCCGGGGCGCTGCCACCGTGGGAATCTCCTTGCCCCGCAGCGAGTACGGGCACACCGTGGTCTTGTGGAAGGTGTTCTGGCTCCAGTCGATGAACACCTTCCCCGGTCGCAGCGACTTCGTCATCTTCCACACGACGAGGTCGGGGTGGCGCTTGGTCAGCTCCTGCGCGAGCTGCATCGCCATGTCCTTGACGGTCTCGCTGTCGAGGTCTCCAGGCAGGCCGGCATACAGCTGCATTCCCTTGCTGCCACTGGTGACCGGAAATGTGTCGAGCCCCAGCCCGGACAGCCGGTCCCGCACCATGAGCGCCACGCGCGCGCACTCGTGCAACCCGGCGCCCTGGCCCGGGTCGAGGTCGACCACCATGCGGTTCGGCGGCTGCGGCTCGTCGTCGACGACGGTCCACTGGTGCACGTGCAGCTCGATCGAGTTGAGGTTGACGAGGTAGGTCAGGTCGGCGAGGTCGCTGACGAGGGGGAACCGCACTCCGTCGACCACGACCGACTCCAGCCACGACGGTGCACCCGAGGGCAGGTTCTTCTCGAAGAACGACGGTCCCTCGACGCCGTGCGGCCAGCGCACCCGTGTCACCGCGCGGTCGGCCAGATGGGGGAGCAGCACCTCGGCGACGCGGGCGTAGTAGTTCAGCACTTCGCCCTTGGTCGTCTCCGTCGCGGGGTAGAGCAGCTTGTCGAGGCTGGTCAGCTTGAGTTTGCGCCCGGCCACCTCGACGCGGGTCACCTCGGGGTCAGGCACCGTCCACCTCCTGCAGGTCGTCGGGGGTCACGTCAGTGCGGATGCCGAGGTATGCCGGCTGGCGCAGCCGCCCGTCGCGCGTCACCTCCAGCGTGCGCGCCTCCACGACGACGCGCGGTTCCACCCAGGTGGCGCCCACGGCGTCGATGCGTGGAACCGGGTCGCTGAACGGCGACGTCGGACGCGTCAGCGGGGCGAGTGCCTCGGCCAGCCGGACGGCCGCGGCCCCGGCGATGCCACTGCCCATCCGCCCGGCGAACCGCCAGCCGCCCGCCCCGTCGGGCACACCGAGCAGCACCGCGCCGAGCCGGCCCGAGTCGTTGGTCTTCTCCGGCCGCCAGCCACCGACGACCGCCGAGACGCTGGTGCGGTGTGGGCGTTTGAGCCAGTCCTTGGAGCGGCGACCGGCGAGGTACGGCGCCGACCGCCGCTTGCTCACGATTCCCTCGAGCCCCTGCTCACGGGTGGCCTCGAAGAGCTCGTCACCATCGTCGTAGACCGGGGGCACCTGCCAGTGCCGCCCGTCGAGGTCGAGCCGCTCGAGCAGCTCGCGCCGGGCCGACCAGGGCTGGGAGGTGAGGTCCGCGGCATACAGGCGGAGCAGGTCGAACACCATCAAGGTGACGGGCCGCGCGGCGGCGAGGCGCTCGGCACGTCGCCGGTCCTTGACGTGCATGCGGTCGGCGAGCGCGGCGAACGATGGGCGTCCGCCGTCGAGGGCCACCACCTCGCCGTCGAGCAGCATGTCGTCGTACTGGTCGGCCAGGGTCGCCAGCTCGGGGTAGCTCGCGGTCACGTCGTTGCCGGTCCGCGAGCTGATGGTGAGCTTGCCGTCGTGCACGTCGACGAGCACGCGCATGCCGTCCCACTTGACCTCGTGCACCCAGTCCTCGCCCCGGGGGGTGGTGTCGGCCGGGCTGGCCAGCATGGGACGCATGACCCCATCCTGTCGCACCATCGCTGAGGACCTGTGGACAACGGCCGAGGCCCGTCGACAACTCGCGGGAGGCTTGGCCGCATGGAGGGAAGGGGGCACGATGACTGCCATGGAGAGCACTGGGCTCGTGTTCGTGGGCGAGCCGTTCACGCGGGCGGATCTCGAGGCGATGCCCGATGACGGTCGCCGCCATGAACTCATCGACGGGACCCTCCTGGTGACGCCCGCACCGACGCCGCGGCACCAGCGCGTGTCGATGCGTTTGTCGGCTCTGCTCTACGACACGGCGACCCCCGGGTTCGAGGTCCTGACCGCTCCGCTGGACGTGGTGCTGGCTGACGACACCGTGGTACAGCCGGACCTCCTGGTGGCGCGCGGTGACGCCTTCTCGGACAAGGACCTTCCAGTGGCGCCACTCCTGGCGGTGGAGATCCTCTCGCCCAGCACCCGGCTCATCGACCTCAACCTCAAGAAGGCGCGTTACGAGCTCGCGGGCTGCCCGCACTACTGGGTCGTCGACCCGCAGGCGCCCAGCCTCACCGCGTGGGCACTGCGCGACGGCGCCTACGTCGAGGTCGCCTCGGTCAGCGGTGACGAGACGTATGCCGCGAGCGAGCCGTTCGCAGTCGAGGTCACCCCGAGCGCGCTGGTCGCCGACCGCTGACCCGGCGCCACGGCGGCGCCGCCGGGCCCACGGGCGTGGCGCCTGTCCCCGGCATGCGGGAGGATCGGGGGTATGCGAGCGATCTGGAAGGGCGCGGTCTCCTTCGGCCTGGTCAACGTACCGATCCGTCTCTACTCCGCGACCGAGAACCACGACGTGCAGTTCCGGCAGGTCCACCGGGAGGATGGCGGCCGGATCAAGTACCAGCGGACGTGCAGCATCGACGGCGAGGTCGTGTCCTACGACGACATCGCCAAGGGCTACGAGACCGAGGACGGCGAGATGGTCGTCCTCACCGACGAGGACTTCAAGGAGCTGCCTGCCACGAGCAGCAAGGAGATCTCGGTCGAGAAGTTCGTGCCGGCCGACCAGATCGACCCGATGCTCTACGACAAGTCCTACTACCTCGAGCCCGACAAGGACTCGACCAAGCCCTACGTCCTGCTGCGCGACGCCCTCGAGAAGGAGAACCGCGTCGCCGTCGTCACCGTCTCGATCCGCACCCGCATGACCATGGCGGTGCTGCGTGTCCACGACGGTGTCATCGTCATGCAGACGCTGCTGTGGCCCGACGAGATCCGCAAGCCCGACTTCGCCACGCTCGACGACGAGGGCAAGGCCACCAAGCAGGAGCTCGCGATGGCCGACCTGCTCATCGAGCAGCTCGCGGGCGACTACGAGCCGGACGAGTATGAAGACGACTACGCCGCTGCCGTGCAGGCCCTGGTCAAGGCCAAGGTCGAGGGCGGCGAGGTGCAGCACGCGCCCGAGTCCAAGGACGACTCCGGTGAGGTCGTCGACCTGCTGGCGGCGCTCAAGAAGTCGGTCGACAAGGCCAAGGCCGGTCGTGGAGAGGCGCCGAGCGACTCCGCGCCCGCGAAGTCGAGCAGCAAGTCCACCACCAAGAAGACGGCTGCCAAGAAGACCACTGCGAAGAAGACGGCGAAGAAGGCCGCCAAGAAGGCCAGCTGACGTGGCGGAGCTGCCGACCGACGAGGACCTCGAGGTCGTCGCCGACTGCGAGCGCGCCCTGCTCACCGGTGCCGTGCGCGGTGACCGCGACAGCGCGCGGCTGTTGCTGCACCAGGACTTCCGCGAGGTTGGGCAGTCGGGGCGGGTGTGGGACCGTGACTGCGTCCTGGACCTCATGGAGTCCGAGGGCGGCACGGATGCCGCGCGCGCCGAGGACCTCGTCGCCACCGGCCTTGCGCCGGACGTCGTGCTCGTCACCTATGACTCGGTGACCAAGGACGGGCGCGCCCGCCGCAGCTCGGTGTGGGTGCGCGACCGCGGTCGCTGGCAGCTGCGGGCCCACCAGGGCACGCCGGCGCCGCAGGACCCGACGGCGTGAGGGGTATGCCGCGTGGTGACCACGCGGCATACCCCTCACCTCTGGCGACGGGCCGGGAGGGCGTCAGGCGTTCTCCTTGCGGAAGGTCGCCGTGCCCCACCACATGGCGAGGGCGAACAGCAGGACCGCCCAGCCGGTGCCCCACAGCAGCTTGTCGTTGCCGAAGTCGCCGAGGAACGAGCTGCGGACGGCGTCGACGATCCACCGGAACGGCATGAAGTCGCTGGTCCTCTCGAGCCACTTCGGGCCGAGCGTCATCGGCAGCAGGATGCCGGAGAGCAGCAGTACCGGCATCATCACGACGTTGATGATCGGCGCCATCGAGTCCTCGGACTTGGTGGTGAGCGCGAGCGCGTTGGACGCCGCGGCGCAGGCCCCGCCGACGAGCAGGGTCAGCACGACGCCCGCGACGACACCGCGCGCCGGTGCCTCCATGCCCACGGCATACCCGAGGCCGACGAGCACCATGGCCTGGACGAACAGCTGCAGCAGGTCGCGCCACAGGCGCCCCATGAGCAGCGCGGTCCGGCTCGCAGGCGTGACCCGCTCGGCCTCGACGACACCGTCACGCCACTCGGAGATGAGCCCGAACCCGGCGAAGAACGCCCCGAACATGCCGAGCTGCACCAGCATGCCCGGCACGAAGAAGGTCCACGCGTTGTCGTAGCCGAACTGCTTCGCCATCGGCTTCAGCAGGGGGCCGAAGAGGAAGAGGTAGAGCACGGGCTGCATCAGCCCGATGAGCACCCACGCGGGGTTGCGCAGGTTCATCCGCAGCTGGCGGCGGAAGATGATGAAGGACTCGCGCAGGAACCGCATCTCACTTCTCCTTGCTGGTCTCGGGGTCGGCCTTCTCGGTGGACGCCTCGGCGTCCCGCAGCGAGCGGCCGGTCAGGGTGAGGAACACATCGTCGAGGGTGGGTCGCTTGACCTCGATCGACTCGAGGTCGATGTCGGCGGCCTGCAGGTCGCGCAGCAGCCCGGGCACGGCCTTGGCGGCCCGGCGGACGCGACCGCTCGCGTGCGAGCCGTCGACGGTGACCTGCTCGGCCACGGACTCGAGCCGGGTCGCGGCGTCGGCCACGCGGTCCGGGTCACTGACCTCGAGCACGACCAGGTCACCGGACACCTGCGCCTTGAGGTTGTCGCTGGTGTCGGCGGCGACGATCTTGCCGTGGTCGATGATGATGATCCGGTCGGAGAGAGCGTCGGCCTCGTCGAGGTAGTGGGTCGTCAGGAACACCGTGGCCCCGCGGCGTCGGCGCAGGTCGGCGATGTGCTCCCACAGGTTGGCCCGCGCCTGCGGGTCGAGGCCGGTGGTCGGCTCGTCGAGGAAGACGAGGGTCGGCTCGTGGATGAGGCCCATCGCGATGTCGAGCCGGCGCCGCTGGCCACCTGACATCGCCTTGGGCTGACGGGTCCACAGCCCCGGCAGGTCGAGCTGGTCGAAGAGCTGTTTGCCGCGCTCGGTCGCCTCACGCTGCGACATGCCGTAGAGCATCCCGTGGTCGACGACCTCGTCCCCGCCGCGGGCCAAGCTGCCGGTCGAGCCGCTCTGTGACACGTACCCGATGCGCCGCCGCACCTGCACGGAGTCCTTGACCACGTCGTAGCCAGCCACGCGCGCGGTGCCCTCGGTCGGCTTGAGCAGGGTGGTCAGCATCCGCAGCGTCGTGGTCTTGCCGGCGCCGTTGGGTCCGAGGAACCCGACGACCTCGCCCTCGGCGACGTCCAGGTCGACCCCGTCGACGGCGCGAACTTCCTTCTTGGCCTTGCCTTCCCGACTCTGGAAGGTCTGCACGAGTCCTCGTGCCTCGATCATCACGGCTCCTTCTCAACCGTCGTGTTCAAACTTGAATACGATCAGTGTTCAACATTGAACACCTTCTCGTCAAGCAGCTCTGCGCCCACCCGGCTTCGGGCTCGCGACGGTAGACCCGGCCACCGACACGAATCCATCGCGTTTCCGCGCACTTTCACGGGTCGGCCGGGCAGGACGGAGAGGTATGCCGCGGAGCTGGGCCGGCGGCATACCTCAGCGGGGGTCGTCCAGGCGGAAGGGGCGGGGCGTGCCTCAGCGGCGCTTGCCGATGAGCTTCACGTAGCGCTCGCGGTCACCGGCCATCTGCCAGCCGGGGTCGTCCGCGGGGACCTCCCAGTCGACCGGCTCCCCACGCAGCGCCAGCTCGCCGCGCTCGATGCGGGCGCGCAGGTCGACGAGCCACTCCCGCTCGGTCTGGCTCATGCCCATCCACAGGTCCGCGAGCGACCGCACGTGGGGCGGGACGCTGGCGGCGCCGGAGGTGTTCTGGTCGAGCTGACGTCGCGTCATCACGTCGAGCGCGGCGATGCGGGCGGTCAGGGCTGCCAGCACCCGGTCGCGAGGCATGAGGGGCAGCAGCGCCATCGCCGTGTGGAACGCGAGCGAGGACGTGAGGCCCACCGACTCGACCGCGTGCTCCCACAGCCGCTCGAACTCCCGACGGCCGTGGGTCGTGCTCGTGTAGACCGCCACCTCACGGGTGCCGTCGACGACGTCGTGCCGTTCCAGCGCCCCCTGCTTGGCGAGGGTGGCGAGGCCGGAGTAGATCGACCCGGGGTTGACGTGCGCCCAGTCGTCGACCTCCCAGGAGAGCAGCTCACGCCGCAGCTGGTAGCCGTTGACCGGTTCGAAGAGCATGACGGTGCCGAGGAGCAGGAGTCGCGTCTCGGTGGCCGCCATGCCCCGCAGTGTAGGCGCGGGGGAGGATTGCCCCATGCCCGAAGGTCACACGCTGTTCGCCCTCGCCCGCGACCTCGACGCCGCCTTCGCGGGCACCCGACCGGTGGTGACGAGCCCGCAGGGGCGCTTCGCCGCCGGCGCAGCGCTGCTGTCCGGGCGCGAGCTGCTGCACGCCACCTCCTGGGGCAAGCACCTGTTCGTCGAGTTCGAGGGCGACGCCTGGCTGCACGTGCACCTCGGGCTGATCGGCAAGTTCTCGGTCGACGAGCGGGGGTATGCCGGTGAGTTGCCCGTCGTGGGCCAGGTGCGTCTGCGGTTGGAGACGGACGCGCACGTCGCCGACCTGCGCGGGCCGAACCTGTGTGCCGTCATCACGCCGGAGCAGGTCGAGGCGGTCCGCTCGCGACTCGGTCCTGACCCCTTGCGCGTCGATGCTGCCGACCCGCTGCGACCCGACCCCGAGCCGGAGGTCGCGTGGCGTCGGATCAGCCGCAGCAGCAAGGGGATTGGCGAGCTGCTCATGGACCAGGCGGTGCTGGCGGGAGTCGGGAACGTCTACCGGTGCGAGGTGCTGTTCCGGCTGCGGGTCGACCCGTTCCGGCCGGGTCTGGAGCTGCGCCGCTCGACGTGGGACGCGATCTGGCTCGACCTCGTCGACCTGCTGCCGCTCGGGGTGGCGACGGGTCGCATCGTGACGGTGGCCGAACAGGTCGAGGAGGTCCGGGCGGCGATGGCCGACGGCACCGTCGAGCGACTGGACGAGCGAATCTCCTACGTCTACAAGCGAACTGGTGAGCCGTGCCGGGTGTGTGGCTCGCGCATCCGGAGCCGGCAGGTGGCAGGCCGCACGCTCTACTGGTGCGGCCGCTGCCAACGCCGCCGTTGACGGCATCGGAACAGCCGGGCGAGTAGCTGTCGAACGGTAAATGGGTGGCGTCGTGTCGGCGCCGTGCCGCACCCTTGTCGACGGACAAGGCGAGGTCAGCAGCCACCGTGGCGTGCCACAGGCGGTCCTGCGCGTCGACCTCGCTCGATGGATCCACCAGGCACAGGTGCTCGCACACCATGAGGTTCGACTCCTCGACGGGCGCCGCCGCCGGGCACCCGTCGGCCCCTGCTCTGCGACAGCGCCCGTGCGGTGCCTGTCCCGCTCTGGCCGTCGCCCGGCGGCGTCGTCCGGTGCGTGATCCAGCTGTCTCACAACAGAATCCGCAACCCAGCCGACCCAACCGGAGGAGGTCGATCCTGATGTCCCTGTTCACCATCACCGTGCCCGCGCGACACTGCGCCGTGGAGTACCTGAACGGCAAGCACGAGCGGGTGCTGGCCCCCGGTCGGCACCGCCGGACCTGGCGTGCGCGCTACGTCACGGTCGACCTGCGCGACACCATGACCGTGGTGGCACCCCAGGAGGTGATGACTGCTGACGGCGTGGTGGTGAAGGTGTCCGCCGTCGTGCGGTGGGCCGTCGACGACGCCGTGGCGTGGCTCGAGCAGGCGGGCGACCCGGGTGCGCTGGTCTACCTTGCGGCCCAGGTCGCGCTCCGCGACGCGCTGGCCGGCCTCGACCTCGACGACCTGACCCGTCGCGGTGCCCGGGTGCCGGCCGACGAGATCACTGCGGCTACGGCGGCGGTGGCCGGGACGGTGGGTGTGCGGGTCGGGGAGGTCGTCGTCCGTGACGTGATCCTGCCGGTCGAGGTGCGTCACGCTGCTGCCGAGCTGGTCACCGCCCGGCAGCGCGGCCTGGCGCTCCTCGAAGGGGCACGCGCAGAGACCGCAGCGCTGCGTTCGCTCGCCAACGGTGCCAAGCTGCTCGACGCACACCCGGCGCTGGCGCAGCTTCGTCTCGTGCAGTCGGCACCGCACGGCACGCAGGTGGTGCTGCGCGTCGGTCAGCCCGACCACGGCGGCGAGCAGGGGTGAGCCGCACCGCGCGTCGTTCGTGACCGCCCGGGTCGCGCACGACGCGCGGTCGAGCGCGCGCGGCCACGCGGCATACGCGACGTCACTGGGGGTGGGGCGCCCACCGCAGGCCGAGCCACAACGCCAGCAACAGCACCAGGGCGGCCAGCCCGGCGAAGGCGACACTGACGTCGACGTCGCGTTCCTGGGTGTCGGCGCGCTGCGGCAGGTCCTTGAAGACCGTGTTGAGCTGCTCGGCGTCCTCGGCCTTGAAGTACTCGCCACCGGTGGTCGAGGCGACCTGGCGCAACGAGTCCTCGTCGACGACGAGGAAGTTGCGGGCGCCGAACCCGAGCCCGCCGAGGCCCTGTGGCGGTCCGTCGAACATCCCGCCGCCGAGCTGCTCGCTCGTGCAGACCATCTGCGTCGGCTCACTGGTGCCGAAGCCGATCGGGTAGACGCGCACACCCCGCTGCGCCGCCTGCTCGGCGGCCGACTCGGGGGTGACGCCGCGAGTGTTCGCGCCATCGGTCAGCAGGACCACGATCTCGGGCGCCTTCTGGCCGGAGGGGGTGCCGGGGGTGCTGGGTGCGGACGGGCTCGGCGTCGGAGTGGGGCGCTGGTCGGGGCCGTCGGGGACGCCCGGATCGCCTTGCACCTCACCAGAGTTCGGGTCCGACGGCGCCACCTGCGGGTTGATCTCGGAGACCGCGTCGATCGACTTGAGGATGGCCGCACCGATCGCGGTGCCGCGCCCCGTCGTGAGCCCGTCTACTGCCGTGAGCAGCTCCTCGTGGTCCGTGGTCGGCGCCACCGACAGCTGCGCAAACCCCGAGAACACCACCAGGCCGATCCGCGTCTTGGCGTTCTGGTCGTCGACGAACTTGCGCACCGCGTCCTGCGCCGCCGACATGCGGTTGGGTGACACGTCGGTCGAGCACATCGAGCCGGACACGTCGATCGCGAGGATCACCGCCGAGCTGGACACCGGCACCTGGGCACGCACCTGCGGCCGGGCCCCAGCCAGCGCCAGCAGCCCGAGGGCGGCCAGCACCATGGCGATGGGCACGTGACGGCGCCAGCTGCGTTGGCGCGGAACCGCCTTGCGCAGCAACGCGACGTGCGAGAACCGGATGGCGGCGCGGCGTCGTCGGCGCAGCTGCCACAGGTATGCCGCGACGAGGACCGGGACGGTCAGCAGGCCGAGCAGGACGTAGGGGAGGTTGAACCTCATGTCACACCACCCGTCCCGAGCGCAGCACCGCCAGGGCAGCACCGACCAGGAGCAGGAGAGCGGCCGCGGCCGCGAACCACGACGTGACCTCGCGCTCCTCGCTGCGGGTGGTCCACGCGAGGTCGATCGAGTCGTAGACCTTGGTGAGCGACGCGGCGTCGGCGGCCGCGTGGTACTGGCCATCGGTGAGGTCGGCGATGCCCTGCAGGGTCGCCTCGTCGAGCGCCGTCGACACCTGGAAGCCGTCGATGTCGAGCACCGTGCCCTGCGGGCTGCCCAGGCCGATCGGGTAGACCTTCACACCCGCGGCGGAGGCGAGCTCGGCGACCTGGAGGGGGTCCGGCTTGGTGGTGTTCTCGCCGTCGGACAGCAGGATCATCGCGGCCGACCCGTAGTAGCCGATCGGGACGTCGTCGAGGTTCTGCGCCTGCGGGTCGACCGGGATCGGCTTGCCGGCGATGGCGCCCAGCCCGGTGATGATGCCCGCCCCGAGGGCGGTGCCGCCGTCGGTCCTGAGCCGGTCGATCGCCGCGGTGACCAGGCCGCGGTCCTCGGTCGGCTGCTGCGTGACGACGGCGCTGTTGCCGAACGCCACGACGCCGAGCCGGATGGTCGAGGGCTGCCGCTCGACGAACTTCCGCGCGGCGGTCTTGGCGGCCTCGAGCCGCGTGGGCGCGACGTCCTTGGCCGCCATGCTGTTCGACACGTCGAAGGCGAGGATGACGGTGCCCTCCCGGTGCGGCTCGGCGATCGTCGCGGTCGGCCGCGCGACCGAGACGAGCAGCAGGGCCAGGGCGCCGAGCAGGAGCGCCGGCACGAGGTGGCGCCAGCGGTCGTGGGCAGCCTCCGGTGCCACCATTCCCTGCTGTGCCAACGCCTCCCGGCGCTGGGCGCGACGGCGCAGCTGGAGGCGGTACCCGACGACGAGGACGGGTACGAACAGGAGCAGCAGGAGGGCTGCGGGCCACTGGAAGGTCATCGCCGCCGCTGCCGCCTCAGCTCGCTGATGCGGGCCAGCGCGCGCACGAGGTCGTCGTCGGTGGAGACCTGGAACAGGTCGGTGCCCGCGCGGCGCGCGGCGCCGACGAGCTCCTCCTGCCGCTGCTCGGCGGCCTCGGTGAGGCGGGCGCGGAAGACCGGGTCGCTGGTGTCCACGAAGATCTGCTCGCCGGTCTCGGCGTCCTCGACGTAGACCGCGCCCACGTCGGGGAGCTCGGACTCGCGCGGGTCGACGACCTGCAGCGCCACCACGTCGTGGCGACGGGCCAGCAGCGACAACGGCTGCTCCCAGCCGGGCGTGCTGATGAAGTCGGACACCACGATGACGAGGGAGCGGCGCCGGGCCACCCCGAGCCCGGCCCGCAGCAACGTGCCCAGGTCGGTGGTGGTGTGGCCGGAGGGCTCGGCCGGGGGATCGAGCAGGGCGCGGGCGATGCGCAGGACCTGGTTGCGCCCCTGGCCGGGCGGAATAGTGTGCAGCCCGTCGTCGAGCAGCACCGCGGCGAGCCGGTTGCCGCCGCGGGAGAGAAGGTGGCCGATGGTCATCGCGATCTCGGTGAGCACCAACGACTTCTGCCGGTCGACGGGTCCGAAGCCCATGGACGCGGACCGGTCCAGCAGCAGCCACGCGGTCACCTCGCGGTCCTCGACGTACTCGCGCACGTACGGCGTGTCCATCCGCGCCGTGACGTTCCAGTCGATGTGGCGCAGGTCGTCACCCGCCTCGTACTCGCGCAGGTCGGTGAAGTCGAGCCCGCTGCCGCGAAAGAGCGTGCGGTAGTCACCCTGCACGCGCCCGTCGAGGCGGCGCACCACCCGCCACTGCAGGCGCCGCAGCAGTGCTTCGGGGGCCACCGCAGGGGGAGCGGCTACCGGCCGTGCCACTGCGTCCCGCTCGACTGGTGGCCGCCGGCTGGGCTCACGCCGGAGGCGGCCTGCTGGCGACGCTCGCGCAACGGCACGTCGGGCACGCTGACGGCCTCGAGGATCGGGGTGAGGACGTCGTCGGCGCTCATGCCCTCGGCCAGGGCCTCGTAGGACAGCACCAACCGGTGCCGCATCACGTCGCGGGCGAGGTCGCGGATGTCCTGCGGCCGCGCGAAGTCGCGACCGCGCAGGAACGCCAGCGCCTTGCCCGCCAGCACGAGGTTGATCGACGCGCGCGGGCTCGCCCCGAACGACAGGTAGCGCGCGAGGTCCGGCAGCCCCACCTGCCCGGGCGAGCGGGTCGCGGACGCCAGCCGGACGGCATACTCGATCAGTGCCGGGTCGACGTAGACCTCGTCGGTCCTGCGCTGGTAGTCCACGAGCTGGTCGATGGTGAGCACCTGCTGCGCGCGCTCGAACCTTGTGGTCATCCGCTCGACGACGACGAACTCCTCTGCGGGAGAGGGATATCCGATCAGCGTCTTGAGCATGAACCGGTCGACCTGCGCCTCCGGCAGCGCGTAGGTGCCCTCGGACTCGATGGGGTTCTGCGTCGCCATGACGAGGAAGGGGTCGGGCGCGGCGAAGGTCTCACGGCCGATCGTGACCTGGCGTTCCTGCATCACCTCGAGCAGCGCGCTCTGCACCTTCGCCGGCGCGCGGTTGATCTCGTCGGCGAGGACGAGGTTGGCGAAGACCGGGCCGAGCGAGACCTGGAAGTCGCCCTCCTTCTGGTTCCAGATGCGGGTGCCGATGACGTCGGCCGGCACCAGGTCGGGCGTGAACTGGATCCGTTGGAACTGACCGCCCATCGCTTCGGCCAAAGTCTTGATCGCCATCGTCTTGGCCAGTCCCGGCACGCCCTCGACGAGCAGGTGGCCGCGCGCCAGCAACGCCACGAGCATCCGCTCGAGCAGCACGTCCTGGCCGACGATGGTCTTCTTCACCTCGTAGAGCGCCTGCTCGAGCGGGCCCTGCGCCGGGCGTGGGGCGGCCAGATCGGGTCGGGTGGGTTCCATGCGTGCTCCTCTGGCGTGACTACTGTTCCGGTGCGCCGGCGGACCCACCGGCGCTCGCGATGGGGACGGCGAAACCGATGCCGACGAAGAAGTTCTGCTCCGACGGGTTGGCGAGGCCGGTCACGATGCCGACCACCTGCCCGTCGCGGTTGAGCAGCGGACCGCCGGAGTTGCCCGGGTTGACGGCGGCGTCGAACTGGATGAGCCCCTCGAGGGTGCGGCTCGCGCTGACCTTGATCGACCGGTCCAGTGCCGACACGACGCCAGCCGACAGCGAGTCGGCCAGCCCGAGCGGGTGGCCCACCGCGAACACGTCGTCACCGACCTGGGTCCCGCCGCCGAGGACCGCGGGCACAACGACCTGAGGGAGCCGGTCCGGGGTGAGGGACGCGGTGTCGTTGGCCTTCGTGGCCTCCTTGACCTCGGCCGAGGACTGGGTGCCGTCGGCAAACCGCACCGTGATCGTGTCGGCGTCCTCGACGACGTGCAGGGCAGTGAGGATCGTGCCGTCCTTGCTCACCACCACCCCGGCGCCCGTGCCGCGCTCGGCTCCCTTGGCCCCGCTGCCGGTCGTGCTGATCACGACGATCGAAGGGGCGATGACCCGGTATGCCGCGGCCGCGTCTGGGGGTGCCTGGCGCGCCTTCTTCTGGGCATCGGCGATGCCGTTCTGGACCGCCTTGTCGACGTCGGCCCTGGTGATGGGTGGGGTCTCCGGGCCGCGGGTGAGGGCGAACGCGAGGACCCCGACGAGCATGACCGCCAGGGCTGCTGCGACGAGAAGCATGGCCCGGCTCGGTCGCCAACGGCGGCGCGGAGCAGCCTCGGGCGCGGGTTCGTCCTGCCCCCGGTCGAGCAGCGTCGCTCCCTGCCGGTCCACGTCTGCGAGCCTACGTCGCGTGCGTGCCGCACGACATCGGGGCGGCCGATTCACGGCAACTTCTCAGGTTCGGCCGTCGGGGGGTGGCCTACCGGGATGCCGGAGGCGTATGCCGCGCCTCTGGCATCGCGTAGCTGCGCTGGTCCCGCGTGGCGAGCTGGCCGACGATGGGTCGATGGTCACGATCCACGAGACAGCCTCCGTCGCTCCCTCCGCAGTGGTCAGCGGCGACGTCGTCATCGGCGCCGGGTCGCGCATCCTGCCGCTGGCCGTCATCGACGGCGAGCGCGGGACGGTGCGCATCGGCTCGGATGTGGTGGTGATGGAGCACGCGGTGCTGCGCGGCCGCGCGAACCACCCGCTCACCATCGGCGACGCGGTCCTGGTCGGGCCGCACACCCACCTGAACGGCACGACCGTCGAGGACGAGGTGTTCGTGGCCACCGGCGCCTCCCTCTTCCCGGGGTCGCTCGCCGGCTCCGGCGCCGAGCTGCGGATCGGTAGCGTCCTGCACGTCAACTCCCGGCTCGAGCCGGGCACCGTCGTGCCGATCGGCTGGGTGGCTGCGGGTGACCCGGCGCAGCTCTTCTCCGCGGACCGGCACGAGGAGCTGTGGCAGGTCCAGGAGCCGCTCGACTTCCCCGGCACCGTCTACGGGGTGCCGCGAGGCACGCCGATGCGCGAGGTCATGCGTCGCCAGAGCGAGGTCTACGCGCCGCGCGGCGGCTGAGCGCGGGGTGCCGGGTCAGGCGCTGCCGTCGATGAGCCGCTGGAGGTACGGGGGCCACCACCCGGCATACCGCTGCTGCAGCTGGGGGATCCGCCAGTCCTCGCCGGTCACCATCTGGCGGCACCGCGTCGAGGGGCAGTGGCAGCGCAGCACCCAATCGGCGTCGACGGTGCTCGTCGAGTAGTCACTGGTGAGCTCGTCACCGCCGGCGATGCCGGACGTGGCGACGAGGGTGTACTCGTCGGCCCACCCGAGGTTCGGGTCGCACGCGTGGTTGGCGAACCGGATGTCGCCACCGGGCGCGAGCAGCAGGTGCCGGCCGGCGTCGACCACGATGGTGTCGACGTAGCCGTCGGCGTCCGCGAATGCCGCACGGAGGCCGGCGTCGTCGACGAGCCGACCGCCGAGCCGGGCCACGACGGTGCCAGCCGCGATCGGCGCGCGAGCGAACAGCCCGCGGCCCGCAATCGGCGACGGGCGCACCTCCACCGCGGCGTGCAGCCAGTGATCCGGC
This sequence comes from Knoellia koreensis, assembly GCF_013041615.1. Classification (GTDB taxonomy): domain Bacteria; phylum Actinomycetota; class Actinomycetes; order Actinomycetales; family Dermatophilaceae; genus Pedococcus; species Pedococcus koreensis. Next base: position 201,822 of record NZ_JABEPQ010000004.1, on the reverse strand, counting down.
CGGTGCGGGTGCATGCCGGCCATCCAACCACCCGGTGGTGCAAGGATCGGCCCCATGGACAACGGCGTTCCCTCCACCGTCGACGAGCTGCGGGCCCTCCAGCTGGAGCGCATGCGCGCCACCCTGCGGCACGCGTACGACAACGTGCCGCACTACCGCAAGGCCTTCGGCGACGTCGGGGTCAAGCCTGACGACCTGCGCGAGCTCGGCGACCTGGCGCGGTTCCCCTTCACCGCCAAGGCGGACCTGCGGGAGAACTACCCGTTCGGGATGTTCGCGGTGCCGCGCGAGCAGGTGGTGCGGGTGCACGCGTCGAGTGGCACGACCGGCCGCCCGACCGTCGTCGGCTACACCCGCGACGACGTCGACATGTGGGCCGAGGTGATGGCGCGCTCGATCGAGGCCGCCGGGGGCCGCCCGGGCGACGTGCTCCACGTCGTCTACGGCTACGGCCTGTTCACCGGCGGTCTCGGCGCGCACTACGGCGCCGAGCGGCTCGGCTGCACCGTCGTGCCCGTCAGCGGCGGCATGACCGAGCGCCAGGTGCAGCTCATCTCGGACTTCCAGCCGCGGGTCATCATGGTGACGCCGAGCTACTTCCTCGCGATCCTCGACGAGATGGAGGCGCAAGGAGTGGACCCAGCATCGACCTCCTTGGAAATAGGCATCTTCGGGGCCGAGCCGTGGACCGAGCAGCTGCGCGAGGAGGTCGAACAGCGCTCGGGCATCAAGGCCGTCGACATCTACGGACTGTCGGAGGTCATCGGGCCGGGTGTGTCACAGGAGTCGGGGGAGACCCAGGACGGGCTGCACATCTGGGAGGACCACTTCTACCCCGAGGTGGTCGACCCCGTCACCGGTGAGGTGCTGCCCGACGGCGAGGAGGGCGAGCTGGTCTTCACCTCCCTCACCAAGCAGGCGATGCCCGTGATCCGTTACCGCACCAGGGATCTCACCACGCTCAGCCCCGGCACGGCATACCCGCAGTTCCGTCGCATGGCCAAGATCACGGGGCGCACCGACGACATGATGATCGTCCGTGGCGTCAACGTCTTCCCCTCCCAGATCGAGGAGCACCTGCTCACGATCGATGGGCTGACGCCGCACTACCTGTGCGTCCTGACGCGACCGGGGCGGATGGACGAGCTGACCGTGCAGGTCGAGGCCGCCTCGGCCCAGTCCACGCCGGCCGAGCGCGAGGCGATGGCGGCGCAGCTGCGCTCGCGGGTCAAGGACCGGGTCGGCGTCACGGTCGCCGTCGACGTGGTCGAGCCGCACGCCCTCGAGCGCTCGCTCGGGAAGGCCAAGCGGATCAGCGACCAGCGACCGAAGTGACCCCCTCTTCCCCTGCTGTTGCAATCGTGTAATCATCATTACATGGCAACACGAACGACCGCGGAGGCGTGGCTGGCCGGCCGCATCCCGAAGGACTGGTTCACCGGCCCGGTCGAGGTCGACCGCGACCGCGACGAGCTCGTCATCTGGGGTGACCTCGCCGCCCCCGACCTGCCCAAGGACGCCGACGACGCAGAGCGCGCCGTCGCCGCCCGCGGCGCGGTCAAGACCTTCCGCGAGGACACCCGCGAGCAGCGCATCGAGATCGCCCGCGAGCTCGAGCACCTCTCCGGCCGCAAGGTCAGTTGGGGCGTTCGGGTCGGGGACGAGCAGGTGCTGTTCACCCACCTCGCGGCCCCCGTCATGACCCGCCTGCGCCAGCCCGAGCGCAAGGTCCTCGACACCCTCGTCGACGCCGGGGTCGCCCGCTCCCGCGCCGACGCCCTCGCCTGGTGCGTCAAGCTCGTCGGCGAGAAGTCCGACACCTGGCTCGGTGAGCTGCGCGAGGCGATGGAACAGGTCGAGAAGGTCCGCGCCAAGGGCCCCGACGCCTGAGCCGACGGGGTGGGCAAACACGGCGAAGTATGCCGCGGGGCCGGCCCCGCGGCATACCGTCGCCCTCCCAGGGTTCGCCCACGGCGAACATGAGTGAGCCGGGCTCACCTGCGGGGAACAGGCAGCGGGTGGGTCACGTTCCCCCCATGAGTCCTCTGGCGGGCATGACCCAAGCCTCGATCGGGTATCGGTCGGTGAAAGGCAGCGCCGCGGTCAGGGAGCACGGATAGCATCGAGGTGATCTCGATAGGCAGGAGCAGAAGAGATGTTTGAACGGTTCACCGATCGGGCCCGAAGGGTGGTCGTGCTCGCGCAGGAAGAGGCGCGCATGCTCAACCACAACTACATCGGGACCGAGCACATCCTGCTCGGCCTCATCCACGAGGGTGAAGGTGTCGCCTCCAAGGCCCTGGAGAGTCTTGGCATTTCGCTGGAGTCGGTCCGCGAGCAGGTCCAGGAGATCATCGGCCAGGGGCAGCAGGCCCCGAGCGGCCACATTCCCTTCACGCCGCGGGCGAAGAAGGTCCTCGAGCTGAGCCTGCGCGAGGCGCTCCAGCTCGGCCACAACTACATCGGGACCGAGCACATCCTGCTCGGGCTCATCCGCGAGGGCGAGGGCGTCGCCGCCCAGGTCCTCGTCAAGCTGGGCGCCGACCTCAACCGCGTGCGCCAGCAGGTCATCCAGCTCATCTCCGGCTACCAGGGCAAGGAGGGTGGCGCGCCTGCGGGCGTCGGCGCCGGCCAGCAGGCGGAGGGCACCCCGGCGGGCTCGCTGGTGCTCGACCAGTTCGGTCGCAACCTCACCATGGCCGCCCGCGAGGGCAAGCTCGACCCGGTCATCGGGCGCGAGAAGGAGATCGAGCGGGTCATGCAGGTGCTGTCCCGCCGCACCAAGAACAACCCCGTCCTCATCGGCGAGCCCGGCGTCGGCAAGACCGCCGTCGTCGAGGGCCTGGCCCAGGACATCGTCAAGGGCGAGGTGCCCGAGACCCTCAAGGACAAGCAGCTCTACACCCTCGACCTCGGCGCGCTCGTCGCCGGCAGCCGCTACCGCGGTGACTTCGAGGAGCGGCTGAAGAAGGTCCTCAAGGAGATCCGCACCCGCGGCGACATCATCCTGTTCATCGACGAGATCCACACCCTCGTGGGTGCGGGTGCCGCCGAGGGCGCGATCGACGCCGCCAGCATCCTCAAGCCGATGCTGGCCCGCGGTGAGCTCCAGACCATCGGTGCCACCACGCTCGACGAGTACCGCAAGCACATCGAGAAGGACTCGGCACTCGAGCGCCGCTTCCAGCCGATCCAGGTGGCCGAGCCCACGCTCAGCCACGCGATCGAGATCCTCAAGGGCCTGCGTGACCGCTACGAGGCACACCACCGGGTGTCCATCACCGACAGCGCGCTGGTGAGCGCGGCCAACCTGGCCGACCGCTACATCAACGACCGGTTCCTGCCCGACAAGGCGATCGACCTCATCGACGAGGCGGGCGCGCGGTTGCGCATCCGCCGGATGACGGCTCCGCCGGACCTGCGCGAGTTCGACGAGAAGATCGCGGCGGTGCGGCTCGAGAAGGAGTCGGCCATCGACGGGCAGGACTTCGAGAAGGCCGCCGGTCTTCGCGACGACGAGAAGAAGCTGCTCGCCGCCAAGGCCGAGCGTGAGTCGCAGTGGAAGTCCGGCGACATGGACGTCGTGGCTGAGGTCGACGAGGAGCTCATCGCCGAGGTGCTGGCCGCCTCGACCGGCATCCCCGTGTTCAAGCTCACCGAGGAGGAGTCGAGCCGGCTGCTCCACATGGAGGACGAGCTGCACAAGCGCATCGTCGGCATGGACGACGCCATCAAGGCGCTCTCGCAGGCGATCCGCCGCACCCGCGCCGGCCTGAAGGACCCGCGTCGTCCCGGTGGCTCGTTCATCTTCGCCGGCCCGACCGGTGTCGGTAAGACCGAGCTGGCCAAGACGCTCGCGGAGTTCCTCTTCGGCGACGAGGACAGCCTGATCCAGCTCGACATGAGCGAGTTCTCCGAGAAGCACACCGTGTCGCGGCTGTTCGGTTCGCCTCCCGGCTACGTCGGCTACGAAGAGGGCGGCCAGCTCACCGAGAAGGTGCGCCGCAAGCCGTTCTCGGTCGTGCTGTTCGACGAGGTCGAGAAGGCCCACCCGGACATCTTCAACTCGCTGCTGCAGGTGCTCGAGGACGGCCGCCTCACCGACTCCCAGGGTCGGATGGTCGACTTCAAGAACACCGTCATCATCATGACGACCAACCTCGGCACGCGGGACATCGCCAAGGGCGTCTCGCTCGGCTTCTCGGCCGGGCCCGACTCCCGTAGCGACTACGACCGGATGAAGGCCAAGGTCCAGGACGAGCTCAAGCAGCACTTCCGGCCCGAGTTCCTCAACCGCGTCGACGACACGATCGTCTTCCCCCAGCTCACGCAGGAGGAGATCGTCGCCATCGTCGACCTCGAGATCGCCAAGCTCGACAAGCGGCTCAAGGACAAGGACATGGGCATCGAGCTCACCATCGAGGCCAAGAACCTCCTGGCCAAGAAGGGCTACGACCCCGTGCTCGGCGCCCGGCCGCTGCGCCGGACGATCCAGCGCGAGATCGAGGACGTCCTGTCCGAGAAGATCCTCTACGGCGAGCTGAAGTCGGGCGAGCTGGTGCTCGTCAAGACCGAGGGCGAGGGCAAGAACGAGGCCTTCACCTTCGCCGGCACGCCGCACCCGGGCAGCCTCGAGCTCCCCGTGGTCGAGACGGTCGGGGACGCAGCCGAGGGCTGATCCCAGCCACGACGCAAGGGCGGGTATGCCGCGTGGTCACCACGCGGCATACCCGCCCTTTGTCGTCCGTGACGGCCAGGCTGGGTCAGGACAGGCGCGCGAGCATCTCCTTCATGGCGCCGATCTGCACCGACTGGGTGGCGTAGACCTCGGTCGACAGGTCGCCGACGTACTCGTCCTTGCCGTCGCGCTGCTGGGTCGCAGCCATGGTCAGCGCACCCTCGTGGTGGGTGATCATCCGCTGCAGGAACAGCCGGTCGGCCTGCACACCGGTGGCCTGTTTCAGCTCCTCGAGCTGGGCCGCCGTGGCCATGCCCGGCATCGAGGAGTGGTGGCCGCTGCCGGGCGCCTCGACGTTGGTGGCCTGCACCGGCACCGACTGGCCCTTGTCCTTGAGCCAGCGCGCCATGCCGTCGATCTCGGGCCGCTGCTCGTCGCGCATCCGCTCGGCCAGCCCCTTGACCTTCGGGTCGGTGAGGCGGTCGACCACCAGGTCGACCATGACGATGGCTTGGGCGTGGTGGACGATCATGTCCTGCATGAACTGGGTGTCCGCCCGGTCGGGTGATCCCGTGCGGGTGGCGATGGCGTCGGTCCCGGTGAGGGAGGCGTTGGGCTCGCCCGGCTTGCCGGGCTGGAGCACGGGTGCGGTGGGGGAGGTGGCGCCGGGGACCGGCGTGCCGTCGTCGCCCGAGCAGCCGGCCAGCAGGCCGACGCCCAGGGTGGCCACGAGGGCCAGTCCGGCCGACCGGGTGCGGAACCGGTCGGGGTGCATCTGGGTTTCCTTCACGCCGCCACCCTAACCACCGGAAAATCTTTACCTGATCCTGAAACTTCGATCTGCCACCCGTGACGCGCAAAGCGCTTGGCTGGACGGATCGACCGGTCCGTCACTGAAGGGGTGACGCTCCGGCGCAGGTGAACTCCGCCTCTCCCGCCCATCCCTCATCCGCACTGAAGGAGAAGCCCCCATGAGACTCCCCAGAGTCCTGACCGTGGCGGTCGCCGCGGCAGCGCTCGTCCTGCCGGCCTCGGCCGCGATGGCCGCAGGTGACGACGGCGTCGGCAAGTCGGGCACGCAGCTCGCCCCCGACGAGATCGGCCGCAGCGCCAACATGCAGCACCTCGCCAACCTGCCCCACAGCGGGCCGCTCGCCGGCTCCACCGGCACCGACATCGCCTTCCAGGACGGCAAGGCGTTCGTCGGCAACTACAACGGGTTCGTCATCTACGACGTGACCAACCCGTCCTCGCCGCAGATGCTGGCCCAGGTCAGCTGCCCCGGCTCGCAGAACGATGTCAGCGTCTCGGGCAACCTGCTCTACCTTTCCACCGACTCCTCGCGCAGCGACGACTCGTGCGCGTCGATTGGTCAGCCCGCCACGATCAAGGAGTCGTGGGAGGGGATGAAGATCTTCGACATCTCCGACGTGCGCAACCCGAAGTACATCAAGTCGGTCGAGACCGCATGTGGCTCGCACACCCACACCCTCGTGCCGGGTGGAGCCGACAAGGACTACATCTACGTGTCCAGCTACAGCCCGCGTGAGACCTACCCGGACTGCCAGCCGCCGCACGACTCCATCTCCATCATCGAGGTGCCCAAGGCCAACCCCACCGCGGCCAAGGTCGTCGCCGAGCCGAACCTCTTCCCCGACGGCGGAACCGAGGGCCCGGACCTGCTGGCCGGAGGCACGAGCGGCTGCCACGACATCACGGCATACCCGGCCAAGAAGATCGCGGCCGGTGCCTGCATGGGTGACGGCATCATCATGGACATCGCCGACCCGGTGAATCCGAAGGTGATCGAGCGGGTGACCGACCCGAACTTCGCGTTCTGGCACTCGGCGACCTTCAACCAGAAGGCGACCAAGGTCGTCTTCACCGACGAGCTCGGCGGCGGTGGCGCGGCCACCTGCAACGCGGCGATCGGCCCGAACCGCGGCGCGAACGGCATCTACACGCTGTCCGCGGACCGCAAGCTGACGTTCAAGTCGTACTTCAAGATCAAGCGCTACCAGTTCGACAGCGAGAACTGCGTGGCCCACAACGGCTCGATCATCCCGGTGCAGGGCCGCGACGTCATGGTGCAGTCCTGGTACATGGGCGGCACCAACGTCTGGGACTTCACCGACCCGGAGAACCCGCGTGAGATCGGCTACTTCGAACGGGGCCCGAACGGCGGCGCCGGCGGTGGTGGCGGCGGCACCTGGTCGTCCTACTACTACAACGGCACCATCTACTCCTCGGACCTGGGCAAGGGCTTCGACGTCCTGAAGATCACCGAGCCCAACCTCAAGAAGGCCGCGGACGTGAAGATGGGCGAGCTCAACGTCCAGTCGCAGCCGGTCTACCAGCTCAAGTGAGGTCGCAGCTCACCTGAGACCAAGCAGAGGTATGCCGCCCGGCTCAGCCGGGCGGCATACCTTTTGTTTGCAACGGGTTTCGGTGAGTGACCCACCCAGTTGGGGCCTCAGGGGGCCTGCGCGGTGGCGGGCCGGACCACGACGTCGTCGGCGCGGACGAACGCCATCCGGTGGCCGAACCAGATCTCGTAGTAACGGTCCTGGCCGACGACCTGGGTGCAGTCCAGCGGCACGCTCGCGCAGTTGAACGTCTTGGCGTAGTAGTAGTCGGTCTGCAGGTTCCGGTCGGCCACGACGTAGGACTGGCCGGGCTTGATCGTGTACTGCAACGGGGCGACCGTCTGGTACGGGATCTCGGCGGGGTAGGCCGCCTGCTCCGGATAGGCGCGGCCGTAGACGGGGACCGCGGCGCCAGTGCGGGACTCGAGCACCATCGCGCGCTGGGCGACCACGGTGGGCGCCTCGGCCGGGTTGTGGAGCCAGGCGAGCTCCCCGAGGTACCAGACGCCGAGCCAGTCGCCGCGACGCTCGGCCACGACCAGCTGCTGGCCCGCGGCTACCCGGGCGCCGATGTCGGAGACGGCCGTCGTCGACGGCTTACCGTCGGGGCGCAGGCCGATGTCGCTGACCAGCGGCGAGTCGGCGGAGGGCTGGGTGTGCAGGTAGACGAAGTTGGTGCCCTGGGTGGGGCACGGCGTCCCGGCGGTCGTGCAGCCGGTCACGGGCTGGGTGTTGTCCGCGAAGCCGGGCGCCACCGTCACGACGTCGCCACGTGCGTGTGCGCCACCCGTGCCGCCCTCGCCGATCGGCGCGCCGAGCAGGTCGAAGTAGTGCTCCCAGTCCCAGTAGGGGCCCGGGTCCCAGTGCATGCCGCGCACGTTGGCGGGCAGGACGCCCGGCACCTGGTCGTGGCCGATGACGTGCGCCCGGTCGAGCGGCACGTGGTAGCGGCTCGACAGGTACCGCACCAGCGTCGCGGACGACCGGTACATCGACTCGGTGAACCAGGTGGCCCCGGAGGCCGCGAAGCCCTCGTGCTCGATCCCGATCGAGTGCATGTTCACGTACCAGTTACCCGCCTGCCAGCCGACGTCCTTGGCGCTCATGTGATTCGTGACCAGGCCGTCGCTGGACCGGATGGAGTACTGCCAGGCGAGGTAGGTCGGACGGGTCACGAGGTCGAGCGTCGTCTTCCAGTTCGCCTCGGTGTCGTGGATGACGATGTAGTCGATCTTCATGTCGTGCGGGCGGTCCGCGAGGTCGTGGTTGCCGTAGGCGCCCGGCGTGGCGCCGTACTGCTCGTAGGGGGCGGGCAGCCAGTCGCACGCGAGCTCTGGCGGACAGTCGGGCGCGCTGGAGGGACGCTTCGACAGACCCATCTTCTGGATGGCGGCCGGGTCGAGCCGTGCGCCCGGATTCGCAGTCAGGACAACGCGATACCCGTCGTTGGTCTGGCGGCTCTGACCGGTGCGCAAGGTGTCGAAGACCTCCTGCGCGAACCGGCTCGCCGTGGCCTCGTCGGCGGATCCGCTGTACCGCGCCACGGCCTCGGTCCACCCGGTCGCATCCGCTGGGCGGTAGGAGGCCAGCAGCGCGGCGCCGGCACAGACGTTGGCCACGTCGTCGGTGCGCGCCTGCTCCTCGGGTATGCCGCTGAGTCTGGCCGCCGTGGCGAGCGTGCCGGTGTCGTCGTGGTCGGCGCCGGTGGGGGATGCGCCGTCGCCCTTGGCCGCGGCGACGTCGGGGGCAGCGCCGGCGGTGAGGTGCATGGGGCCGTAGCCGCCACTGGTGCTGGGGGAGCCGCCGTGGTCGTCCCAGCGGGACTCCAGGTAGGACACGGCCAGCAGCACGTCGACGGGCACCTTGGACATGTCGGCGGCGCGGGTGAACACCGCCTGTCTGTCGCGGCTTCCCGAGAGGCAGGCCGTGGGGTCCGGCCCCGTCGAGGCCTGGGCGGCGGTGCCCGCCAGGCCGGCAATCACGCTGGTCGCACCGAGTGCTGCGCAGAAGAGAGCCTTGGGTCGCATCTGTTCGGTCTACCAAGACCGGACGCGCGTGCGGGTCAAGGGGACGTAAATTTCTTCCGCAACCACGCGGCATACCGCAGGTTAATTGCGTTGCCCCGCGAAGGTGCGGTGCGGCCGGTCGTGCATGAGGGGTTGGGGGCGCGCCGTACTCTGGAGTCCGTGCGTTTCCCCCACCTTCCTCGTCGTTCCGTGCTGCTCGGAGTCGTGCTGGCTCCGTTCGGCGTCGCCGCCTGCTCCCAGCAGGACAAGCCCGTCGCACCGGCGCCGCCGCACACCACGAGCACGACCACGGCGCCCCCGCCGAAGCCGCGGGTCACGGGTGCGGGCCTGCCGGCCGACCTGCTGGGCACCATGACGGCGCTCTACCTCGGGGGCAAGGTGCCGGCGTCGGGTGCCGTGGCGGCCGCCCTGGCGAAGCGCACACCGGTCAAGGCACCACCGAAGGTCGTCGGCAGCACCGGGTCGTGGAAGGGGACGCCCGTGGCCTCGGTGGCGACGGGCAAGGACCTCACCCTGCTGGTCAAGGGCAGCAACGGGTGGACGGTCGTGGGCGGGTGGTGGCCCGGGCTGAAGGTCGGCCGGCCCGCGATGAAGCCGATGCGCGTGCTGGCCATCGGCTCGGACGCGAGGTCCGGCCAACCGGTGACGAAGTGTCGCGCCGACGCCCTGCACATCATCGGCGTCGACCCCACCAAGGGAGTGGGCGGGATCGTCGGCATCCCGCGCGACTCATGGGTCGCCCTGTCCAGCGGCGGCAGCGGCAAGGTCAACTCCGCGCTGGTCTTCGGCGGCGTGACCGGCATGGTCCACACCGTGAGCCGCGCGACCGGCGTGCCCATCGACGGGTACGTCATCACCGGGTTCAAGGGCTTCCGCGGCATGATCGGGGCGCTCGGCGGCATCGTGGTGGTTTCCAAGTCGTCGCTGCAGAGCGTGGACGGGTTCCGCATCGTCAAGCCGGGCACCAACCGGCTGGATGCCAAGCACGCGCTGGCCTTCGCCCGGGAGCGCAAGCACCTGTCCAACGGCGACTTCGGCCGCTCCGCCAACCAGGGTGTCCTCATCCGCTCCGGTGTGGCGATGGCCCAGCGGCTGGGCCCGGGTCAGCTGGCCCGGCTGCTGTCGAAGATGGGGCCGTACCTCGCGACCGACCTGTCGGTCACCGAGGTCCTCAACCTCTCGGCCAGCCTCTACCTGTCGCCGGTGGCGAAGATCGCGAACAAGGTGGCTCCGGGAGGAGTGGGCACCCGCGCGGGCCAGTCCGTGGTGCTGCTGGGTGGCGGGGCGCGCTCGCTCTTCGCCGACATGCGGAACGGTCGGCTCGGTGCCTGAGGCGGTCATCCGGTCGGCGCACACGGCCGACGTCAGGGCGATTCGGGAGATCGTGCGCCCCCTGGCCGAGGCCCGGGTGCTGGTGTCCAAGGACGCGGTCACCTACTACGAGTCACTCCAGCAGTTCCGGGTCGCGGAGGTCGACGGCGAGGTCGTCGGCTGCGGCGCGCTGCACGTGATGTGGGAGGACCTGGCCGAGATCCGGACGCTGGCAGTGCGTGACGTCGCCAAGGGGTCCGGTGTCGGGTCGCGGCTGCTCGAGGCGCTCGTCGACGATGCCCGGGCGATCGGGGTGAGCCGGTTGTTCTGCCTCACCTTCGAGGTCGACTTCTTCGCCCGGCACGGGTTCGTGCCGATCGACGGGCAGGCCGTCGAGCCGGAGGTGTATGCCGAGCTGGTGCGGTCCTACGACGAAGGTGTGGCCGAGTTCCTCGACCTCGAACGCGTCAAGCCCAACACCCTCGGCAACACCAGGATGCTCCGCACCCTCTGACCGCGGTGGCCTCCGGGTCGGGGTATCCGGCGAGCCTGGTTCGGTAGGGGACTACCTCGAACCGGCGGGGGCCGGGGGCGGCGTCGACCGCCGGCGCGCGACCATGCGCAGCCGGATCGACAGTGCGAGGACGACCAGCAGCAGCCCGGAGATGACGCCGAACCCCAGCCGCGGGACCAGGGGCAGGGCGATGCCGATGCCGCCACCCACCACCCACGCGATCTGCAGCACCGTCTCCGACCACGCGAACACACTGGTGCGCACGGACTCCGCGATGTCGCGCTGGACGATGGCGTCGGTGCTCAGCTTGATGAGCTGGGCGCCGAGTCCGGCAGTGAGGCCGAGCACGAGGAGCGGGACCAACGAGTAGAAGACGGCGGCGCACAGGGCGACCACGACCTCGACCAACAGGGTGACGGAGATGATGGCCTCGGGCCGCAGCCGTCGCAGGGCGTTGCCGATGACGGTGCCGAGCGCGTTGCCGGCGCCCGCCGCGCCGACGACCAGGCCCAGCACGAGCGTGCCGCTGTAGCCCTCGATCGGATGCTCCCGCATCAGGAACGCCATGAACATCGTGAGGAAACCGGTGAGCAGCCGTGCACCCATGGCGCTGGTGAGGGCGGTCAGCACCGCCGGTGGCAGGGCCGCCACCCGGGCCCGCAGCCGCGCGAACGGGTTGCGGGACGGCGCCACCACTACGTCCTGCCGGGGCACCCGGATCGGGCCGGTGTCCTCGATGTCCTGCTCACCGACACTGCTGTCGACGCGCTGGGGCAGGCGGATGGCCAGGACCGTGCCGACCACGTAGATGACGAACGCCAGCCGCAGCGACCACTCCGGACCGAACTTCGCCAGGGCACCGGCGACGCCGCCGCCGACGGCCATGCCGGCGACCCCGGCCAGGGAGATGCGCGAGTTGGCGTTGACCAGCGTGAAGCCCGGTGGGAGGAGGCGGGGGACGGCGGCCGACCGGGTCACGCCGTAGGCCTTGGCCGCGACGAGACACCCCAGGGCAGCCGGGAAGAGCCAGGGCGACCCGGTTGCCACGGCTCCGGCGAGCACCCAGCACAGGAAGGCGCGCAGCGCGAGCGTGGTGCCGATGGCCCACCGACGTCCGTGCCGGAACCGGTCGAGCAGCGGACCGATGAACGGCGCCAGCAGCGCGAACGGCGCCATCGTCAGGGCGAGGAACTGCGCCACCTGGCCGCGGGCCTCGTCGGTCGGGATCGCGAAGATCGTGCCGGCCAGGCTCACCGTGAGGGCCGCGTCACCGCAGATGTTGACGAAGTGCAGCTCGACCAGCCGCGCCAGCCCGCTCTCGTCGGCGCCGGCGGAGTTCGTGTACGCGCGTGCCCGGCGCACCCCCGCGCGCGAGCCGCGTCCGGCGAACCGGGCGCCCGCGACGGTGCCTCGCCCGATGGCCCGTCCCACCCGCGACGCGCCCCGGCGCAGCCCGGCCCGACGGGGCTCCTCCTCACCGTGAGCCTCCGGGCGCACCTGGTGCGGCCCCGTGTCGTGGGGCCGGGACGCGCCGTCGGTGGCGGGGGCCATCAGCCGGCCCGTCGCCCGGGCAGTGCGAACCGGTCACCGTCGAGTGGCTCCACGAGCCCGTCGGCGACCAGGGAGTCAAGGCAGCGCTCGCGCTGGATCTCGTTGTCCGACAACGCTTCCAGCGTGCCACGTGAGACGGGTGAGTTGGCGTCACGCAACGCCGCGAGCAGTATGCCGCGCAGCTGCCGGTCGGTGCCCTCCCACGCCTGCCCGCGGCGCGGCGGCCCGTCGTGCGCGGGCCGGCCGGCGAGCCGCCAGGCACACAGCGACGCGACCGGACAGTCCTCGCACCGCGGCGCCCGCGCCGTGCACACCAGCGCACCGAGCTCCATGACGGCCACGCTCCAGGTGCGGGCCGAGGCCGGGTGCTCCGGCACCAGCCCGGCTGCGACGTCGAGCTCGGCCCGGGTCGGCGACGGCGCGGCATACTCACGGCCCTCGACCACGCGCGCCAGGACGCGGCGCACGTTGGTGTCGACCACGGTGGTGCGCTCGCCGAACGCGAAGGTTGCCACCGCCGCAGCGGTGTAGGTGCCGACGCCGGGCAGGGTCAGCAGCTCCGCCTCGGTGGACGGCACCGCGCCTTCGTGGTCGGCGACGATGGCGACGGCCGCGGCGTGCAGCCGCAGGGCCCGGCGCGGGTAGCCCAGCCGGCCCCAGGCGTGTACGGCCTCGCCGGGCGGCTCGGCGGCCAGGTCGGCCGGCGCGGGCCAGCGGCGCAACCACTCCTGCCAGACCGGCAGCACCCGGGCCACGGGTGTCTGCTGGAGCATCACCTCGGAGACGAAGACGCCCCACGGCCTGGCGTCGTCACGGCGCCAGGGCAGGTCGCGGGCGGCGCCGGCATACCAACGCAGGATCGGGCGGTGCAGCCGCTCGGGGGCGGCGCCGGCCGTCACACGTAGCGTTCGAGGATGCTCGACTCGGCGAGGCGCGACAGGCCCTCGCGGACGGCGCGGGCGCGGCCCTCGCCGACACCCTCGACGTCCATGAGCTCCTCGAGGTTGGCGGCGAGCAGCTTCTGCAGGCTCCCGAAGTGGTCTACGAGCCGCTCGACGATGGCGCCGGGCAGCCGGGGCACCTTGGTGAGCAGCCGGTAGCCGCGCGGGCTCACGGCCGCGTCGAGCGCATCGCCGCCGACAGCGAACCCGAGGGCCTTGGCGCCGGCGGACAGGTCGAGCAGCTCGGTGGAGGTGAGCTCCTCGAGCGCGAGCATTGCCTCCCCGAGGGTGAGGTTGCCCTTGGCCTCGGGGAGGTAGTCGCGGATGACGAGCTCGCGGTCGTTGCCGAGCCCGCCGGTGAGCTCCTCGAGCTGGAGGGTGAGCAGGCGGCCGTCGGTGCCGAGCTCGACGACGTAGCCGGAGATCTCGTCGCTGATGCGGCGCACCATCTCCAGGCGCTGGAGCACGCTGGCGACGTCGCGCACCGTGACGAGGTCCTCGATCTCGAGCGCGGACAGGGTGCCGGTGACCTCGTCGAGGCGCGATTTGTAGCGCTCGAGGGTCTGCAGCGCCTGGTTGGCCCGGGACAGGATCGCGCTGGAGTCCTCGAGCACGTGGCGGCGGCCGTCGACGTAGAGCGCGACGATGCGCATGGACTGGCTCACCGAGATGACGGGGTAGCCGGTCTGCTTGGCGACGCGCTCGGCCGTGCGGTGCCGGGTGCCGGACTCGCTGGTCTCGATGCCGGGGTCGGGCACGAGCTGGGTGGCGGCGCGCAGGATGCGGGAGGCCTCGCGGTCGAGCACGATGCCGCCGTCCATCTTGGCCAGCTCGCGCAGCCGGGTCGCGGAGAACTCGATGTCGAGCGGGAAGCCGCCGGTGCTCAGGGACTCGACCATCTTGTCGTGGCCGAGCACGATGAGCGCACCCGTGCGCCCACGCAGGATTCGCTCGAGGCCGTCACGCAGCTCGGTGCCCGGAGCCACGGCGGCGAGGGTCGCGCGCAGCGCGTCGTCCTCGCGGTTGTCCACGTCCACTGGCCCCTCGGTGCCTCAAGCTGCTAGGTCCCGGCGAGTCTAACGGGGCGCGGGCTGTAGTGCCGCGACCACCGCGCTGCGGATGTCGGGACACTCCACGACCTGGAGCCCGTCGGGCACCGGGCCGCTGCCCGCGGTCCCCGTGGGCACGTATGCCGTGCGGAAGCCCAGGCGGGCTGCCTCCGCGAGCCGGCGGGGGATGCCGGTCACGGGACGCAGCTCGCCGGCCAAGCCGAGTTCGCCGAAGGCGACGGCGTCCTGCGCGAGCGGCTGGTCCTTCACGGCGCTGGCCATGGCAAGCGCGACGGCCAGGTCGGAGGCGGGCTCGGTGACGCGGACACCCCCGACCGTCGAGAGGTAGACGTCCGACCCGCCGATGGGCGCACCGGCCCGCTTGGCGAGCACCGCCACGATCATCGCGACCCGGGCAGAGTCGAGCCCGCTCGTGGCGCGCCGCGGGGTGGGGATCTCGGACTTGCTCACCAGGGCCTGCACCTCGGTCATCAGCGGTCGCCGTCCCTCGAGCGTCACCGTGACGCACGTGCCCGGCACGGTGAGGGTGTTGCGCGAGAGGAACAGCCCGCTGGGGTCGGCGAGCCCGACGATGCCGACGTCGGACAGGTCGAAACAGCCGACCTCGTCGGTGGGGCCGTAGCGGTTCTTGACCGCGCGCACGAGCCGTAGCCGTGAGTGACGGTCGCCCTCGAACTGCACCACGACGTCGACGAGGTGCTCGAGCACGCGTGGCCCGGCGATCGAGCCGTCCTTGGTGACGTGCCCGACGAGCAGGGTGGCGATGCCGCGCGACTTGGCGACCTGGATGAGCGAGGCGGCGACCTCGCGCACCTGGCTGACGTTGCCGGCCGCGCCCTCGACCTCGCCGCTGGCGATGGTCTGCACGGAGTCGATGACGAGCAGGTCGGGCTGGGTGGAGTCGACCTGGCCGAGCACGGTGGCGAGGTCGGTCTCGGACGCCAGGAACAGGCTCGCCGCCATGGCCTCGATCCGCTCGGCGCGCATGCGCACCTGTGCGGCCGACTCCTCGCCCGTGACGTAGAGGACGGTGCGGGTCTCCTGGCCACCGGCTCCGCCCTGGCGGGCAGCGCGGGCTGCGACGTCGAGCAGCAGGGTGGACTTGCCGATGCCGGGCTCGCCGGCGACGAGGACCACCGACCCGGGCACCAGTCCGCCGCCGAGGACCCGGTCGAACTCGCCGACACCGGTCGGCACCGCCTCGGCGCGACGCGCGTCGACCTGCCCGATCGGGACGGCCGGGCGCTCGACCGCGGCTGCCGCGGTGGTGCGCACGGAGACGGCCCCGACCTCGCTGACCGTGCCCCACGCCTGGCACTCGCCGCAGCGGCCCACCCACTTGACGGTGGTCCACCCGCACTCCGAACAGCGGTACCCCGGTGCCGCCTTCGCCTTCGCTGCCATGTGGGACAACCTATGTCGCCGCACCGACAGGCCCGGGTGCCCAGGGCAAAACGGCGGTTGCGTGCGCGAAACGGGTGTTTCTGACCCCCGTTTCATGTCAGCAACCCCCGTTTTGCGAAAGGCGCGTAAGGGGTAGGTGGCTCAGAAGGTGCGCCACCAGAGGTTGACGGCGTAGTCGACCGACGTGCCCTGGTGCTCGGCGAGGATGCCCTCCGCCGCGGTCTCGGGGAACTCGATCCGCACGACCGCCTCGAGGTCCTCGCGCGAGTCAAAGGTCCACTCGATCGTCAGCGGCTCGCGCTCCCACCCTCGCCGGGCCCAGAACCGTTGCACCGCAACGGGATCGTAGGTGGGGTAGGCGCGTGAGAACCAGTGCCCGAAGGTCGATCGGGTCGCGTCGTTGTCGATGACGTATGCCGTGCCGCCGGGTCGCAGGACCCGCTCCAGCTCGCGCAGGCCGGGTTCGCTGCCGGCGCCGAAGAAGTATGCCCACCGGGCGTGGGTGATGTCCGCCGAGGAGTCCGGGAGGGGCAGCGACTGGGCGACACCATCGAGGACACGCACTCGCGGCATACCCGAAATGCGTTGTCGCGCAAGGGAAACCAACGGTGGGTGTGGCTCGACGCCTGTCACCGACGCGCACCCGAGCGAGGCGAAGCGCGGCAGGTGGAACCCGCTGCCGCACCCCACGTCGACCAGGTCCGCGCCCTCGAACGGGTGGATCCGCGCCATGGCCGCTTCGATCACCCCGGCCCGGTCGACGGCGAGGTTCTCCACCTCGTAGACGTCGGGGGAGTCCCAGATGTTCGGGCTGCGGGTGGGCTCGTGCGCCGCCTGCGCGTCCTCGCGCGCGGCCTTCCACGCCGCACCGGCCGCGCGCCGCGCGCTCGAGCTCACCGGCGCTTCTTCGCCTCTTGGGCGGCCAGGGTCGCTGGGTGCACCATGAGCGGCAACATCTTGCGGGAGTAGGCGTTTCGTGCAGCCTTCACACTCGCCAGGTGGGCTTCGCAGCGCACCTCGAGCTCGGCATATGCGGCCGTACCCATGAGCTCGACCAGCTCGGCCTTGTTGCTGCGGTAGACCGGCTCGCGACCGACGTGCGCCTCTGGGTTGCCCGAGCAGTACCAGTCGAGGTCGTGACCGCCCGGCCCCCAGCCACGCCGGTCGTACTCGGTGATCGTGACCTCCTGCCACGACGACCCGTCGGGCAGCTCGACCTTGCGGTAGGTGCGCCGGATCGGCAGCTGCCAGCAGACGTCGGGCTTGACCGTGTGCGGCTCCTGACCGGTCAGCACCGCGTGTTGGTGCAGCGCGCAGCCAGCGCCGGCGGGGAAGCCCGGCCGGTTGAGGAAGATGCAGGCGCCGTCGACGACCTTGGTCTTGAGGGCGTCGTCCTCGACCTCGGTCCAAGCGCTCGTCCTGGTCGAGCCGGGGTGCAGCTGCCACTCGTCCTCACCGAGCTCCTTGACGACCTTCTTGACCCGCTTGACGTCGTCGTCGTCGGTGAAATGGGCGCCGAGGGTGCAGCACCCGTCGTCGGGCCGGTCGGCGTAGATGCCGTGGCAGCCGCTGCCGAAGATGCACGTGTAGCTCGACGTGAGCCAGGTCAGGTCGCAGCGGAAGCGCTGGTCGGAGTCGTCCGGGTCGTCGAACTCGACCCAGATGCGCGGGATGTCCAGCGGTGTCTCGGGCGGGTGGTCACCGGTGGGGTGGGTGGGGCGGTCGGGCACCGGGCCACCCTACGTTCTTGCCGACCGCATTCCCGCACGGGCGCTCAGGTTGCGGACGTGCCGGCCTCGCGCCGGCGGCGCACCACCCAGACCACGACGAGGATCGCGAGGAGTATGCCGCTGGCGAGCCAGTTCGGTCGGGTCAGGTCGGCGACGAAGTCACCTGCGCGGACGGCGCGGGTGGGGTCGGGGTCGCTGGGGTCGCCGTCGGAGCCCAGGAGGCTGACACCTGCCACCACCGCGAAGAGGGCCGGGACCGCCAGGAGCAGCAATCCGAACCGCGAGCCCAGCACCAAGCCGAGCAGGCACAGCAGCAGCACGGGCAACAGCGCCGTGAGCAGGGTCGCACCAGACTCGAGGTAGCGCGCGCGGGAGGGTTGGTCGCCGAAAAACGGCGCCGTGTTGATCCCGGCGGCGAGGACGTCCCAGGCCAGCAGGAGCCACCCGAGCAGGACGACCAGCGCGGTCGCGGGCCACACCCGTCGCGGCCCCACGGCGGAGGTAGGGGCGCGCTCGGAGGTCAGGTGAGCAGGCGGCATACGCCCCAGTCTCGACGCAACTGCGGCCGGTCGCATGAGCACCGGTGCTCACGCGACCGGCCGCCGGTCAGCCTGTGGTCAGCGGGGCGCGAAGGCTGCAGGCACCAGGCGCGGCACGGTGAGCGCGCGTTCGGCCCGCCCGTCGATGGTGAACGTCCGCCCGCGCAGCGTCGCCGTCGCACGCGCCGCGGTCGCACCCGGCGCGTCCACGGCTTCCACCGTCACCGTGAGCGACCCGTCGTCGCCCCACGAGCCGGTGCCGACGAAACCGACCTCACCGGTGGGCCGCGCCACGGTGACCGCGACGCCGTCGCCCTCGGGCCGGGTGAGCACGACCCACCGCACGTAGGTGGTGCCCATCGACTCGTTGGTGCCCAGCAGCGCGCCGGCGACACCGGGCGCCTCCCGGAGCCGCGCCGGGTCACCGGTCGCGAGCACCACGTGGGTGCGTCCGCCGCAGTCGAAGGCCCCCACCGGCGCGGCGTCGGACGGCACCAGCGCCGCCCACTGCGGGTCGGGCACCGCGGCCTTGCGCGGCACCGGCAGCTCGACGTCGTGGATGCGCGCCTTGATGCGTCCGGTGACCGGAAGCGTCGGCGCGTCCTCGCCCGGCAGGCGCAGCGCGACGTCGGCCGGGTCGAGGCGCAGGCCCAGCCGGTGGGCCAGCAGCCGGGTCGAGACCCCGGCCGCCGTGACCGCGTGCTCCCACGTCGCGCGGTCGGCGGCGCCCGTGAGCCGGCGCGTGTCGGCTCGCGTGCCGAGCCGGGCCAGCCCCTCGCTGGCCGCGGCGACGAGCTGCCCGTCGACCTCGTCGTCGGCGACGCGACGCAGTGCGCGCACCGCCGCGGGTGCGTCGATGCGACCCAGCGCCTTGGCCGCGGCCACCCGCACCTGGGGTTCCTCGTGGCCGGTGAGCGCCTTGGTGAGCGCGGTGGTGGCGCGCTTGCCGGCCTGGCTGCCCGGGCTGGCGGCGGCCGCCTCGACGAGTATGCCGATGGCGGTGCCGGTCGTGAGGGTCGTGGGCTTGCCGTCCAGCGCGGCGATGGCGCCGCTGACGGTGCGGTCCTTCCTCGAACCGATGAGTACTGACATGGCCCCTCCTAGCAGGGGTTCTTCATGCGGCAGTGGTCGCGCATGTTGTCGGCTTCGGACGTGGTGATGACCCCGCCGTTGGGGATCGTCGGGTTCATCAGCGCGGTGCTGTTGTTGCGGTGGCTGAGACCCAGGTAGTGGCCGAGCTCGTGGGCGGTGGCGAAGTCGGAGAGCCCGCCACCGGCGTTCATCTCCACGACGCTGCCGTCCATGCCCTTGGCGTCCTTGTCGCACGGGCCGTCGACACGCGACAGGCCCGCGGTCGAGCCGACGTACATGCGCACGAGGAACAGGTCGAGCGCGTCGTTCGGCACGGTCCACTCGTCCGTGAGGCTCTCGGCCTCGCCGTCGGAGTTGATGACGTCGCGTCCGCGGGCGTCGGCGGTCGAGATGACGAAGTGCTGCACCCGGCCCACGCCCATGGAGCGGCCGGCCGCGGCATACAGGTCCCGCGTCCTGGCGACGGCTCGGTCGATCTCCACGAAGTCTGCCGACGTGAACTGGTCCGAGCCGACCTGGATGCAGTTGACGTGGACGAACTTGCTGCCGAGCCGGTCGACCTGCTGGCGCACCGACACCGGCACCGAGTTCGTCAGCTGGCCCATGAAGTCGCGCCGCACCGACAGCGGCGAGGTGGCGATGCCGATGCACGCGGCCCGCTGCTTGAGGCTGGGCATGTCAGCCCTCGAACTTCTTGAGCCGGTCCTGCAGGTCCTGGATCTGCGCGGTGTACCGCGCCAGCGTGTCCTCGATGCTCAGGTGGCCGAAGGGGCTCTTCACCGTCATGGTGCCGTTGACCGTGACCGAGCCGTTGATCTTGACCGGCCCGTTGATGGTCACGCCGCCCGGGTAGTCGTGCGCCCAGTTGATGGTCAGGCCGTCGTCGAAGTCGTGCACGAGCGCCCGCCGCCACGGCGTCGCCGACTTGCGCCGGCTCGCGTAGTCGAGGACGAGGTCGGCCTGGTGGCAGGCCAGCCGGAAGCCCTCGATGGTGACGCCGCCCGGGTAGTCCGAGTCCCAGTTGAGCGTCAGCCCATCGGTGAAGTCGTGGACGAGCGCGCGCCGCTGCCCGGCCGGCGTCGAGCGCCGCGCGGGCGCGTCGATGACGACGTCGTTCGCGGTCGTCCTGAAGATGTCTCCCTCGGCAGTCGTGGTGTTGCCGTCGAGACGCAGGTCAGCATCCATTGCGTGTTTCCTTCCCCCGTGCCGCGCTGTGCGGCGTGAAATGGTGAGCCGTTCCGGCCCTCCCCCCGACGACCAAGAGGCGCGGCTGCCGCCCCTGATACGTCCGCGCCGGATAGCGTTGCCCCATGCGCCTCGGAGTCATCGACGTCGGCTCCAACACCGTCCACCTCCTCGTCGTCGACGCGCACCGGGGCGCCCAGCCGATCCCGGCCACGTCACACAAGATCGAGCTGCGCCTGTCCGAGCACGTCACCGACGACGGGTCGATCGCCGACAGCGGGGCCAAGGCGCTGGCCCGGTTCGTGCGCGAGTGCCTGACGCTGGCCGAGGACCAGGGCGTCGAGGACGTCATGGCGTTCGCGACCAGTGCGGTGCGTGAGGCCCCCAACGGCCAGGACGTCCTCGACCTCGTGCGCGAGCAGACCGGGGTGTCGCTCGAGGTGCTGTCCGGCGAGGACGAGGCCCGGCTGACGTTCCTCGCGGCGCGGCGCTGGTTCGGGTGGTCCAGTGGCACCCTCGCGGTCGTCGACATCGGCGGCGGTTCGCTCGAGCTCGCCGCCGGCATGGACGAGGAGCCGGACGCCGCGGTCAGCCTCGAGCTCGGCGCCGGTCGCCTCACCCGTGACCTCCTCCCCGGTGACCCGCCCGCGGCCGACGTGGTGGGCGAGGCGCGGCGCGAGATCCGCAAGCGCCTCGCCGCCGCCGTGCGCCCGATCAGCAAGGTGGGGCCGGTCGACCGGGCCGTCGGCACCTCCAAGACGATGCGCTCGCTGGCGCGGGTCGCGGGGGCCGCGCCGTCGAGCGAGGGCCCGTATGCCGCGCGGTACCTCGAGCTCGCCGACGTCACCGCGATCGTCGGTCGCCTCACGACCATGAGCGCGCAGGAGCGCGCCGAGCTGCCCGGCGTCTCGGCCGGCCGGTCGCGCCAGCTGCTGGCCGGGGCCCTCGTCGCAGAAGCCGCGATGGACCTGCTGGGGTTCGAGCGGCTCGACATCTGCCCCTGGGCCCTGCGCGAAGGAATCATCCTCGACCGCCTCGACCAGCTTCGCTGACCCGAGTCGAGTGCCTGAGAACTCCCCATGGGTCGGGCTCAGGCACTCGACTTCGCTGGTTAGGCTGGCTCCATGGCTTCGGCGGTGACGGTTCCCCGTGCCACCGTCGCGCTCTCGACCGCCTCGGTCTACCCCGACAACTGCGCCGCCGCCTTCGCCACGGCCGACCGGCTCGGCTACGACGGCATCGAGGTCATGGTGTGGACCGACCCCGTCACCCAGGAGCCCGGCGCCGTCAAGGCGCTCAGCGAGCACCACGGCATACCCGTCGTCTCGGTCCATGCACCCACGCTCCTGCTGACCCAGCGCGTCTGGGGACCCGATGCGTGGACCAAGGTCGACAAGTCGATCGAGCTCGCCCACGAGGTCGGCGCGCCGACGGTCGTGCTGCACCCGCCGTTTCGGTGGCAGAAGGACTACGCACGCGACTTCGCCGAGGGGGTGGCGGTGCGCGAGCACGACAGCGGCGTCCGGCTGGCGGTGGAGAACATGTTTCCGTGGCGCGCCCGGCAGCGGGAGTTCGAGGCGTACCTGCCGCACTGGGACCCGGTTCCCCAGCCCTACGACCACGTGACGCTCGACCTGTCGCACACCGCGACGGCCGGGTCCGACGCGATGGCGATGGCGGCGGCACTCGGTCCGCGGCTGACCCACGTGCACCTCGCCGACGGCAGCGGCTCATCCAAGGACGAGCACCTCGTGCCCGGCCGCGGGAGCCAGCCCTGCGCGGAGTTCCTCGAGCTGCTGGCGGCCCGGGACTTCGCTGGCTCGGTCGTGGTCGAGGTCGGCACCCGCAAGGTGACGCCCGAGCAGCGTGACCTCGACCTGGCCGAGGCGCTCGCGTTCGCCCGCCTCCACCTCGCCACCGCGGCCGCGACCGGGGCGGACGCGCGATGAGCCCGCGCGGGCGCCGGCCCGGCGGCGGTGACACCCGTGCCGACATCATCGAGGCGGCCCGGGACGAGTTCGCCGAGGGCGGCTACGACACCACGTCGCTGCGGGCGGTGGCGCGCCGGGCCGGCGTCGACCCCTCGCTGGTGCACCACTACTTCGACGGCAAGCCGGCGCTGTTCGCCGCGGTCATCGGCGCGCCCGCCGACCCGTCGGCCCTCATCGGCCAGGTGATCAGCGGCCCGCGCGAGGACGTCGGCGAGAACCTCGTGCGCACCTTCCTCACCCTCTGGGACTCGGCCGAGGGCCAGCCCCGGCTCATGGCGATCCTGCGTTCGGCGATGACGCAGGAGACGGCCCGCCGGATGATGCGCGAGTTCCTCACCCGCGAGGTGTTCGGGCGGATCGCCCGGGAGTTCGCCGGTGAGGCGTCGCCGGACGAGATCGAGCTGCGCGCCGGGCTGGCCGCCGGGCAGATGGCCGGCATGGCCCTCATGCGGTACGTCATCGAGGTGCCTGCGGTGGTGCAGGCGTCGCAGGAGGACCTCGTGCGCTGCCTCGGGCCGACGTTGCAGCGCTACCTCGTCGACGGCTGAGGCGCAGGGCCGCAGTCGAGGGGTCGCGGCGCGCTGAGGCCGAGGGCGTTCGTCAGCGCGCCGTGACCCCTCGTCGGCACCCGCGGCCATTGCGTGGTGCCTGCCTGTGCGCGTACATTCATCACATGATGAATTACGCGGTCGAGATCGAGCGGCTGCGGGTCGTGCGCGGCGGGCGGGTGGTGCTGCCCGACCTGTCGGTGCGCATCCCCGCGGGCCAGGTCGTGGGTCTGCTCGGCCCCAGCGGCAGCGGCAAGTCCACGCTGATCCGCGCGGTCGTGGGCGTCCAGCTGGTCGAGTCGGGCGAGGTCCGGGTGCTGGGGGAGCCGGCCGGGTCGGCGGGCCTGCGTCGCCGGGTCGGGTACGTCACCCAGGCGCCGAGCGTCTACGACGACCTCAGCGTGCGCGCCAACGTCCGCTACTTCGCCGACATCCTCGGTATGCCGGCCGCGAAGGTCGACGAGGCCGTCGCCGCCGTGGACCTCACTTCGCACGCCGACACGGCGGTGGGCCGGTTGAGTGGTGGGCAACGGTCACGGGTCTCGTTGGCCTGTGCCCTGGTCGGCGATCCGGACCTGCTCGTCCTCGACGAGCCCACCGTCGGGCTCGACCCGGTGCTCCGTCGCGACCTGTGGGAGCTGTTCAGATCCCTTGCTGCACAAGGGCGTTCGCTTCTCGTGTCAAGCCACGTCATGGATGAGGCGGTGCGCTGCGACCGGCTGCTCCTGTTGCGTGAGGGAGAGGTGCTGGCCGACGCCACGCTGCCCGAGCTGCTCGAGGCGACGGGAGCGGTCGACGCCGAGTCCGCCTTCCTCGCCCTCATCGACCGCGGACAGGAGGTGCTGCGATGAGCCTGCGCCGCACCCTCGTCACCGCCGGCCGCGTGCTGGCCCAGCTGCGTTCCGACCACCGCACCATCGGACTCATGCTCGTCGTGCCGTGCGTGCTGCTCGGCCTACTCGCGTGGATCTTCCAGGACACCCCGGTCTTCGACGGCATCGGCGCCTCGCTGCTCGGTGTCTTCCCGTTCGTCGTGATGTTCATCGTCACCAGCGTCGCCACCCTGCGCGAGCGCACCAGCGGAACGCTCGAACGCCTGCTCACGACCCCGATGGCCAAGGGCGACTTCATGTTCGGCTACGCCCTGGCATTCGGCGTCATGGCGGTCGTGCAGGCCCTCGTGGCAACGGGTTTCGCCGTCTGGGTGTGCGGGCTCGACGTCGCGGGGCCGCTGTGGCAGCTGGTCTGCGTGGCCGTGCTCGACGCGGTGCTCGGCACCGCGATCGGGCTGCTCGCGAGCGGGTTCGCGCGCACCGAGTTCCAGGCGGTGCAGTTCATGCCGGCCTTCGTCCTGCCGCAGTTCCTGCTCTGCGGGTTGCTCGTGGCGCGCGACCGGCTGCCCGACGTGCTGCGCTGGCTGAGCGACGTCCTGCCCCTGTCGTATGCCGTGGACGCCATGAAGTCGGTCACCGCCAGCACCGCTCCCGGCGCCGACGTGGCGCAGGACGCCGGTGTCATCGCGCTGTGGGTGGTCGTCGCCCTGGTGTTCGGCAGCCTCACCCTGCGCCGCCGCACCGCCTGAGCCGCTGCGCGCCGCAAAACTCGGCCGAGTGGCCGAAAGTGTCGGTGTCGGGTGCTGCTGGGTCCGCGAAACTCGGCCGAGTGGCCGAAAGTGTCGGTGACCACCGCCCAACGGTGCCCTTGCCTGCGAGACCTGACTCCACGGCATACCGACGGCACCGTTAGATTTGTCCGCGGCCCAGAACCGCCCCCAGAAAGGCCGCCGCCCGTGGACGCCAGTGACCTGCTGCGCAACGCCCTGCTCCAGCTCTCCAAGAGCGACGGCGTCCGCCGGACCATCGAGAAGGCGCCGGTGAGCAGCCAGGTCGTCCACCGGTTCGTGCCGGGCGACTCGACCGAGGACGCCGTGCGCGCCACGGCCGAGCTGCGCGCCACCAACCGGTTCGCCACGATCGACTACCTCGGCGAGGACACCACCGACCTCACCCAGGCGATCCGCACCCGGGACCACTACCTCGAGCTGCTCAAGGCACTCGCCGACGCCGACCTGTCGCAGCACGGCATGGGCGAGGTCAGCCTCAAGCTCTCGGCCCTGGGCCAGTACCTGCCCGGCGACGGCGACAAGATCGCCCTCGAGCACGCCCGCGAGATCTGCGTCGCCGCCCAGGAGGCCGGCACCACGGTCACCCTCGACATGGAGGACCACACCACCACCGACGCGACGCTCGAGGCCCTGCGCGAGCTGCGCAAGGACTTCCCGTGGGTGGGCGCGGTGATCCAGTCCTACCTGCGCCGCAGCGTCGCCGACTGCGAGGACCTCGCCCACGAGGGCAGCCGGGTCCGGTTGTGCAAGGGCGCCTACAAGGAGCCGGAGTCGGTCGCGTTCCAGTCCGGCGGCGAGGTCGACCAGAGCTACGTGCGGTGCCTCAAGGTGCTGATGGCCGGCGCCTGCTACCCGATGGTCGCCAGCCACGACCCGCGGCTCATCGAGATCGCCGGCGCGCTCGCTGCCCACCACGAGCGCGAGGCGACGAGCTTCGAGTACCAGATGCTCTACGGCATCCGCCCCGAGGAGCAGAAGCGCATCGCCGACCGCGGCGACCAGATGCGCGTCTACATCCCCTATGGCGAGGAGTGGTACGGCTACCTCATGCGCCGCATGGCCGAGCGCCCCGCCAACACGATGTTCTTCCTGCGCGGTCTCGCCAGCAAGAACTGAGGGGCGTCCGGCCCGGCCCGGCTGCCAGACTTGGGCCATGGCAACGCTCGCGATCCTCGGCGCCGGCACGATGGGGGAAACCCTGCTGTCCGGCCTGATCCGTTCCGGCCGCAGTGCCGCTGACATCGTCGTGACCGCGCGCCGACCCGAGCGGGCGGCCGAGCTCGCCGAGCGCTACGGCGTCCGCGCGATGGGCAACGTCGAGGCGGCGAAGGCGGCCGACACCCTCGTCCTCGGCGTGAAGCCGCAGGACATGGGCGGGCTCGTCACCGAGATCCGTGACCACGTACGGCCCGGCAACCTCGTCGTGAGCCTCGCCGCCGGCATACCGACCGGCTTTCTCGAGAGCCGCCTCTCCGAAGGGGTCGCGGTCGTGCGGGTCATGCCCAACACGCCCGCCCTCGTGGACCAGGGAATGTCCGCGGTCAGCCCCGGCCGGTCCGCGGACGCGGCGCACCTCGAGGAGGCGGCCGAGCTGCTGCGCTCGTGCGGCCGGGTGGTCCAGGTCGCCGAGAAGCACCAGGACGCCGTCACCGCGATCAGCGGCTCCGGCCCGGCGTACATCTTCTACGTCGTCGAGGCGATGATCGAGGCAGGCGTCGTGCTGGGCCTGCCGCGCCCCACGTCGACCGAGCTCGTCGTCCAGACGCTCTTCGGCGCGGCCACGATGATGCGCGAGACCGGACAGCACCCCACGGTCCTGCGCGAGCAGGTCACCTCGCCCGGCGGCACGACCGCTGCCGCGTTGCGCACCCTCGACGACCACAAGGTGCGCGCCGCCTTCATCTCGGCGATGGAGGCCGCGGCGCAGCGGTCGCACGAACTGGCGTCCGGGCATGACTGAGCGGGTGGTCGCCGAGGCCGTGACGGTATGCCGCGTGGCCCAGTCCGACTGGGAGGTCCAGCGAGCGGTTCGGCTGGCGATGCTCCTCGACGTGCCCGCGGCATACGGGTCGACGTTCGAACGCGAGCTGGCGATGAGCGAGAAGGACTGGCGGGAGCGGCTCGCGATCGGTGCTGCGTGGCTCGCGATGGACGGCTCGCTGCCCGTGGGAGCTGCGAAACTGATGCCGGCGCGGGGCGACGGCTCCGGCGGTGAGGTGGACACGCACAACCTGGTCGGCATGTGGGTGGCGGCGCACGCGCGTGGGCGCGGGGTGGCCGATGCGCTGGTCGATGCCGTCGTGGCCGAGGCCCGGGCGCTCGGGCTGCGGCGGGTGACGCTCGACGTCGAGGCCGGCAACGCCCGGGCGATCGGGTTCTACGAGCGGTATGGCTTTGTGCGGACCGGGCGGACCAGCACAGTCCCGCACCAGGGGACACCAGAGTTCGAGATGGAGCTCGTCCTGGCGCGCTGAGACCCGCTGGGTCGGGCCGGAGGTGCATTTCTGACGGAAGCGGCGGGAATCCCCGCAGGTCAGACGGCATTCGGTGCATTGCAGGCGGTTTCGCCACTTCTCGACGCCGCTTTCGCCCTGCGTGAACACTGGGCAAACCCCCCTGACTCGACCGGGCAGGTTCGTGTCACAGTGGTCCCATGAGCGACGAGATCACGGTGCGCCCGCTGGGCGTCGACGACTGGGAGCAGTACAAGGCAGTCCGCCTGAACGCCCTGGAGGAATCGCCGGAAGCCTTCGTCGCCACCTACGACGAGGAGAAGGACTACGACGAGGACCTCTGGCGCAAGCGGATGCAGCGCTCGGAGCGGTTGCTGGCTGAGAACGGCAACGGTGTCGTGGGTGTGGCCAGCGTCGGCACGGCCCGTCCCGTCGAGGACGAGGACAACGCCGACGGTCTCGTGGGGGAGCTGTTCGGCCTGTGGGTCACCCCGGCGGCTCGGGGCACCGGTGTCGCGACCCGGCTCGTGCGCGCGGGAGCCGAGGCCGCCAAGGGCCAGGGCCGCAGACACCTCGTCTACTGGGTCGGCAGCGACAACGGCCGCGCCGTGGCGTTCGCCAGCGGGTTCGGCTTCCGGCCGACCGACTACCGCCGCCCGATGCGGGTCAAGGCCGACGACAGCGAGGAGGAGATCGCGATGATCCTCCCGCTCGGCGAGGACCGCGCGGTCCCGACGCTGCGCGTCTGACCCCTACTGCTGCAAGGCGTTACGGCCGCTGGGCCAACCGCTCGATCAGCTCGGTCGGGCCGCTGACGATCAGGGTGTCGTGCGCGGTCACCTTCGTCTCCGGCACGGCATACGTGAAGTCCTGGCCCGGCGCCTTGACGCCCACGATCGTCACGCCGTACTTGCTGCGAATTGCACTCTGCGCCAACGTGAAACCGATCGCCTCCTGCGGCGGCTTCATCTTGACGATGGCGAACCCGTCGTCGAACTCGATGTAGTCCTTCAGCTTGCCGTTGACGAGGTGGGCCACCCGCCGGCCGGTCTCCGCCTCGGGCAGGATCACGTGGTGCACGCCGATCCGCTCGAGGATCCGCTTGTGCTCCGGGCTGAGGGCCTTGGCCCAGATGGTCGGGATGCCGACGTCCACGAGGTTCATCGCGGACAGCACGCTGGCCTCGACGGACGAGCCGATCCCGAGGACCGCCAGCCGGAAGTTGCGCGCCTTGAGCGAGTTCATCGAGGACGGCACGCTCGCGTCGGCCTGCACGACCTTGGTCACCTTGCCGAGGAACGTCTCGGCCAGCACCGGGTCGCGCTCGACGGCGACGACGTTGTGCCCGAGTCGCTGCAGTTCCAGCGCCACGGCGCCGCCGAAGCGGCCCAGTCCGATGACCAGGACGTCGTCCTCATAGAGCTTCTTCGCCACGGTGGGCACGCTACATGCTGTGGGTCTCGAGGGCGGCGGGTGCCGCACAGGTGGGCGCCGGGTAGCGTTCCAGCATGCCCGCACAGGCGCGCGTGGTCTGGGACCCGGACTTCACGGCATACGACTTCGGGCCGGGTCACCCCATGAACCCGGTCCGGCTCGACCTGACCGCCCGGCTGTGCCAGGACCTCGGCGTGTTCGACGCCCCAGGTGTCGAGGTGTTCTCGCCGCCCGTCCCCGGTGACGAGCTGCTCGCGACGGTGCACGACACGGCATACATCGAGGCGGTGAAGGCGGCCAGCGACGACCCCGGCGTCGCCGACCCGGCCCGCGGGCTCGGCACCGAGGACGACCCGGCGTTCAAGGGGATGCACGAGGCGAGCGCCCGCATCGTCGAAGGCACCCGGCAGGTGTGCCAGGACGTGTGGGAGGGGCGCGCCGAGCACGGGGTGAACTTCTGCGGCGGGCTGCACCACGCGATGCGCGACCGGGCCGCCGGCTTCTGCATCTACAACGACATCGCGGTCGGCATCCAGTGGCTGCTCGACCAGGGCGCCGAGCGCGTCGCCTACGTCGACGTCGACGTCCACCACGGCGACGGGGTCGAGCGGGTCTTCTGGGACGACCCCCGGGTGCTCACCATCTCGGTGCACGAGTCGGGACGGATGTTGTTCCCCGGCACCGGTTTTCCCGCCGAGGTGGGTGGGCCGGACGCGCAGGGGTACGCCGTGAACGTCGCCCTCCCGCCGGGGTTGGGTGACTCGGCGTGGCTGCGTGCGCTGAACTCGACGGCGCTGCCGCTGGTGCGGGCGTTCCGGCCCGAGGTGCTCGTGACCCAGCACGGCTGCGACACCCACATGCAGGACCCGCTGGCGCACATGGCGCTGTCCGTGGACGCCCAGCGCGCGGCAGCCGAGACGCTGCACAAGCTGGCGCACGAGGTCGCCGGGGGCCGCTGGGTCGCTCTGGGTGGCGGGGGCTACGAGCTGGTCGACGTGGTGCCGCGCACCTGGACCCACCTGACGGCGATCGCGGCGCATGCCCCGGTGCCCCTGACGGCGGAGGTGCCGGAGAGCTGGCTGGAGCACGTGCGGCGGGTGTTCGGGCGTGAGGGTCCGCGGCGGATGGGTGACCTCGACCCGAAGGACGGTGGCATCTGGGTGCAGCCGTGGGACCTGGGGTACAACCCGCACAGCGAGTCCGACCGGGCGATCATGGCGACCCGCGAGGCGGTCTTCCCGTTGCACGGACTCGACCCGTTCTTCGACTGACGACGACAGCGGGAGGTCGCAGCGAGCGCCAGCGAGCGAGGACCGCAGCGCGGAGGAGTCGGGGGATCCCGACCGTCGGTAACCCACCCAATTGGACGATGGTTGACGTCAACGATCTTCCAATTGGGTGACTTACCGACGGCGTCGCGGGTGACAGCGGTGTGATTTCTCGGCTGATTTGCGTAGGCCGATCGGCGTGTCGTCTGGACTTTTGCTGGGAACTTTCTCCATGGGCTTCCCCACGAGTCACATCTGCCCCTACAGTTCAGTCTGCACGAGCGTAGTGGTCCGCCGGAGGGGAAGCCGGCGATGCGCGCGTGCAGGAGATCGAGGTGATCATGTCCAACGAGCGACAGCTCGCCGAGGTGCGGTTCCTGACCGTCGCCGAGGTGGCCTCGATCATGCGCGTGTCGAAGATGACCGTGTACCGCATGGTGCACGCCGGGGAGCTCCCAGCCATCCGTGTGGGTCGATCCTTCCGGGTGCCGGAGGACGCAGTGCACAAGTACCTCCGGACGTCCTACGTCGACACCGCATGATGAATCGCTGACCGCAGACGAAGGGCGGACCGGGCCAGCTGGCCCGGTCCGCCCTTTGCGTTGCCCGCCCACTGCACGGGGGTGCCGGCCGCTGCGACCGGCACCCCGCGGCATACCGCTAGCGGTTGTCGACCGCGGTGACGTCCACGGTGACGTTGGCTCCGGTGTAGAGCTGGGTCACGAGGTAGACCGACCCCGGCGGGATGACCGCCGACTCGTCCGCCGCCGACGTCGCCACCGAGCCGGTGAGCTGGCACGTGCTGTCGAGGAAGTACAGGTCGAGGTCGTGGCCCAGGGTCGCGTCGGCGTCGCTGGTGCCCTTCACCGAGACCGAGTGCAGGCCGTCGGAGAAGCCGGCGGGGAACTTGGTCACCCACGCGTCCGCGCCCTGGCTGGCCGGCGGGAACGTGCATGCGGTGTTCATCTCGGTGCCGGTCACGCCGAACACGTTCTGCAGCCCGGTCGGGTCACCCGCGGCCGGGTTGGGTGCGGTGATCGTGCCGTGGTCGGTGTACGCCGGGTCCGGGGTGACGGTGCCGTTCTGGACGACCGCGCCCGACCCGAACACCTCGATGTCGGCGACCTGCGCCTGGGTGCTGGTGTTGCCCTGCACCGAGTCGATGAAGAACCGCACGTATGCCGCCTTGACCGGCTTGGCGAGCGCGAAGCTGGCGAAGTTGAGGTCGGGTGCCGTCGGCCGCGGTGCCTGGTAGCCGAACGCGCCGGTGCGCGCGGTCGTCCACGAGACGCCGTCGTTCGAGGTCTGCACGGTGAAGCCCTTCAGCGCCGTGAACCGCGAGGCGTTGGTGGCCTTGTACGCGCTGACCCGCACGCTGCTCACAGTGGCCGGGGCGGCCAGCTTGACGGTGACGCGCTGGTCCGGGCCGTCGTTGTAGGGCGTGCCACCGGTGTCCTTGGTGGCCCACACCGACGCGGCGGTGTCGTCGAACGCGAACTTGGCGGGGGCGCCGTCGTCCTGGCTGGACGCGCTGACCACCGTTGCGCCGGCTGACGTCGAGGCGAGGTTCGGCGCGAGCTTGATCGTCCGGGCGGTGTTCTTGCCGGCCGCGATCGCCAGGCCGGGGATGGTCTGGACGCCGAACCCGGGCGCCTGGATCGTCAGCGGGTAGCTGCCGGCGACTGCCTTGATGCTGGCGCCGCCGGTGCTGCCGGTGCGCGTGAGCGGGGTGACCCGGGCCTCGTAGACGCCGAGGATCACCTTGGCGTTCTTGACCGGCTGTCCGGTCGTGGCGTTGACGACGGTGATGGCGACGGTGCCGTTCTTCGCGGCCGCCGGGTGGTCGAACCCGGGCTGCGGGTCCGTGTCGTCGCCGGTCTGGGTGACAGCCGACGCGCCTGCGCCGCGCCGCGCGAACACCGACCAGATGAGGTCGGTGTTCTCACCGTGGTTGCGGTCGACGTCGGCGGCGAGGATGCCGTCGCGGGCGTCGAGGAAGCTCGGGTCGGGCGCGGTCAGCGGCATACCGTCGGTCACGAGTCGGGCGGCGACGTCGCTGCCCTTGGCGAGCCCGTACTTCGCCACGAGGGCCTTCTGGAGGTCCCACAGGGTCGCGGTCCAGATCTCGCCGTCGGCGTGCACCTCCGGACCGGTGAGGTCGTAGCCGATGTCGCCGAAGGTCGTCGGGTTGGCGTTGTAGTCGTAGTTGCGGATGCCGCGGACCTCGTTGCCCGTGGCGTAGGCGCCCACGACCGCGCGGGTCGGCTCGAGACCGGTGCTCTGGGCGTGGTTGAGGGCGTACCAGTCGCCCCAGCCCTCACCCATCGACCCCGCCTGCTGCGAGCCGAGCGCCGAGCCGCCGGCGACGTACCGGTTCGACAGGCCGTGGCTGTACTCGTGCTGGATGACGGTCATGTCCATCGAGCCGTCGCGGTAGGGGCCCTCGAACGCGTCGTCGATCGGCTCCCACAGGAACATGCCACTCCACGGGGGTATGCCGTCGTCGAGGGTGAGCATGTACGCGTTGTCGCGCCCGGTGTAGGTCGGCGCACCGCCGGATGCGGCGCCCGCCTGGACCAGCCCGCGGATGGCGTCACCGCCGAGGCCGCCCTTGCCGCCGTTGTCGAGCTGGAAGTTGCCGGCCGTCTCGGTGAAGCCCCACTTGTAGTAGTCGTCGTGGATCCGGTTGTGCTGGAAGAACAGGTTCGTCGCCGCGGGGTTGAGGTCCTCGGCGTACGACGGCGGGACCGTCTGGCCCTTCGTGGCCGCCCACTGGTTCGTGTAGGTGTAGCTGAAGTTGCCCGTGGGGGAGACCGGGCGCGGCGCGTTGTCGACCGGCCCGATGTAGTTGGACCAGTTGGCGTAGCTGTCGGCGTTGTTGCCGTAGGTGGTCACGCCGGTGCCCACGAGCCCGGTCGGGTCGACCCAGCCCTTGGGTGAGGCGGTGGTGGGCCCGAAGGACTGCTGTCGCGGCTGGCCGCCGCGGGCGGCGCCCGGGTAGTTGTCGTAGACGGTGCCCTGCGGGTCGCCGTCGAAGTTCACGACGGTGGTGCGGTAGAGCGTGCGACCGGTCGTCGCGTCGACGACGACCTCCCACGCCTCGGTGGTGCTCTTGACGAAGTAGACCTTGTAGGCCGCGACGGCGCCGTCACGGGTGCCGAAGACGGCCTTCTTCACGTACGACGGCCCACCGAAGGGGCCCTTGTCGTAGGTCGTGTAGCCGGCCTGCGTCCCCGTGGCCTTGGGCACGTAGGTCGTGCCGGCCGCGAGGCTGCCGGCCACCTTGACCAGCGCCCCGGCGTCACCGAGCACCCAGCCGCCGGTGAGGGCGGCACCAGGGGTGGGGTCACCGGCATACGAGAGCACCCGGCCGTCCTTGGTGACGGCGACGTTGAGGCGACTGCCCCGGACGGCGGCCACGCCGGCATACGTCTGCACGAAGCTGACCGTGTGCGTGCCGGTGCCGGGCAGCTCGTGGTCGCGGACGACGGCCAGCTTGTCGACCTGGGCCGTGGTGAGGCCGAAGGCGGCCGCGTGCTCGCGCAGCCAGCCACGGGCCACGTCGACGGCCGCGCCCGACTGCGGCGCGGTGAGGTAGCCGCGGTCCGACCGGACCGAGCGCAGCGTGCCGAACCGCTCGTCCCAGGTGGCCCGCGCGCCTGCGCCCGCGCTCGCGAGGAGGCCCTTGGCGGCGTCCCGCGTCGCGGTCGTCGGCACGACGGCTGCGGTGACGCCGCGGGTGTCGAGGGTCTTGGTGAGCTGGTCGACCGTGTCGCCCAGCACCGTCGAGAGGGACGGGGTGCTCTGGGCGGCGGACGCGATGGAGAGGGGGAGCGCGGTGGCG
This sequence comes from Knoellia koreensis, assembly GCF_013041615.1. Lineage (GTDB taxonomy): Bacteria > Actinomycetota > Actinomycetes > Actinomycetales > Dermatophilaceae > Pedococcus > Pedococcus koreensis. Next base: position 168,252 of record NZ_JABEPQ010000004.1, on the reverse strand, counting down.
GCTGCGGTCAGCAGGCACACCCCCACGGTGGTGGTGCGAAGGTGGGACATCGTCGTCTCCTGAGTGGGTGAAGCGTGGGCGAAACTTCCCCGGCGGCAGCCTGACAACGAATGGCGGTCCCCTCGGTTACTGGCAGGTAGGCCGCGGGTTTGGGCCGTGCGCGTGCGGCCGGTAGAGTGACGCCCTGTTCGGCGTGGTGCGTTGGTTGCCCCGTCCGGCAACCCGACCACGACGAGAGGACATCATGGGCTCTGTCATCAAGAAGCGCCGCAAGCGCATGGCGAAGAAGAAGCACCGCAAGCTGCTTCGCAAGACGCGCCACCAGCGCCGCAACAAGAAGTGACGAAGAGCCCCCGCCCACGCGGGGGCTTTGTCGTTCGAAGTGGTCTCGAGCCGGGGGAGGCGAGGGTATGCCGCGTGGTCGCAGGGTGCGATGGACGTCACCGCCTCGAGCGGCCCGGCGCTCGGTAGGGTTTGCCCGTGGCTGACGTCGTCCTGGTGACCGGGGTCTCCCGCTACCTCGGCGGGCAGTTCGCGCGAGCCCTCACGAAGGACCCGTCGATCAGCCGGGTGATCGGTGTCGACGTGATCCCGCCACCCCACGACATCGGGCGCACGGAGTTCGTGCGGGCCGACATCCGCAACCCGATGATCGGCAAGATCATCGCGCAGTCCGAGGTCGACACCGTCGTGCACATGAACGTCATCGCGACGCCGACCCACGCCGGTGGCCGGGTCTCCCAGAAGGAGATCAACGTCATCGGCACCATGCAGCTGCTGGCGGCCTGCCAGAAGGCCCCGTCGATCCGTCGGCTGGTGGTGAAGTCCTCGGCCGCCGTCTACGGCTCGAGCCCGCGTGACCCGGCGATGTTCACCGAGGACATGGGGCCAAAGTCGTTGCCCCGAGCGGGGTTTGGCAAGGACTCGGTCGAGGTCGAGGGCTACGTGCGTGGGTTCTCGCGGCGGCGCCCGGACGTCGAGATCGCCATGCTGCGGTTCGCCAACATCATCGGCCCGGGCATCCGCACCTCGCTCACCGACTACTTCACGCTGCCGGTGGTGCCGGTGCCGCTCGGCTTCGACGCGAGGCTCCAGCTCGTGCACGAGTCCGACGCGATCGGAGCCCTGCTCGCCAGCACCAGCGGCCCGTCGGGCATCACCAACATCGCCGGCGACGGGGTCATCACCGTGACCCAGGCGGCTGCCCTCGCGGGGCGGCCGGTCGTGCCGGTGCCGCTGCAGGCGGCCGGTGTGTTCGGCGGCTTCATCAAGCGATCGGGACTGGCCGACTTCAGCTCCGACCAGATGCAGTTCCTGGCCTTCGGGCGGGGGCTCGACACCACCCGCATGCGCGAGCACCTCGGGTTCGAGCCGTCGTACACGACCCGGGCGGCGTTCGAGGACTTCACCCGGGCCATCGGGCCGGCCGTGCCCGGTGCCCCGTTCGTGGGCAGCGCACTGTCGGGGCTGGCCGGCAACGCAGCGCACGTCATCGGCGGCGCCCTCGCCGCAGCCGGAAGGAACCGCTGATGCCCGCATCGACCGGGGCGTCGCGCCCCGCCAAGAAGGCCGCTGCCCGCAAGGGCGCGCTGGCCGCCGGCGCCGCACGGGCCTCGGGGGAGCGGGCCAAGCGGCGCCGCACTCCGCTGATCGCCGAGCCCGCGGAGTCCACCGAGGCCACTGACTCCGCGCCGGCTGCCGAGGCCGCCGAGCCCACTCCGCCGGTCGCGGAGGCGACGGCAGCCGCGGCGGCGACCGGCCGGCATACCGAAGCGGAGGTGGTCGACGAGGAAGAGTCCGCGAAGGCGCCCCGCCCCGAGCACCGCCCCCGCCCCGTGGCCAAGGCGGTCCCGACCAGGAAGACGGTCGCCCGCTCCGGCACCCGAGCGCCCAAGGCATCCCGCACCCGGCGGCCGAGTCCTCGCACCAAGGCGAGCGCGGAGCGTCCGGTGCGGGCCCTCAAGGCCGTGCCACCGGTCGTCGAGCTGCCCGAGACGTCGTCGGACGAGCAGGGTGCGCCGCGGGGTGTCCCGCCGCGCACCTCGGTGACCCCGGGTCTGGAGGAGCTGCTCGGTGCGGGCATCGCCGCCGTGCGCACCGCTGCCGAGGCCGCCGGGGTCTCACCCGACGACGTCGAGCGGCACCTCGCCTCGCTCCTGGCGTTCGTGCGGCGCCGGCTCACCGGAGACTTCACCGTCGACGACTTCGGGTTCGACGAGGACTTCACCGAGAGCTTCTATCTGCCGGTGCTGCGCCCCCTCTACCGGCACTGGTTCCGGGTCGAGGTACGCGGCATCGAGAACATCCCAGCCACGGGCGGCGGCCTCGTCGTCGCCAACCACTCCGGCACCGTCGCCATGGACTCCCTGATGACCCAGGTCGCGGTACACGACGAGCACCCGGCCCACCGGCACCTGCGGATGCTCGGCGCCGACCTCGTCTTCCAGACCCCCGTCATGGGCACGGTGGCCCGCAAGTCCGGGTCGACGCTCGCGGCCAATCCCGACGCCGAGCGGCTGCTGTCGAGCGGCGAGCTCTGCGGCGTGTGGCCCGAGGGGTTCAAGGGCGTGGGCAAGCCGTTCAGCGAGCGGTACAAGCTCCAGCGGTTCGGCCGTGGCGGGTTCGTGTCGGCGGCCCTCAAGACCGGTGTGCCGATCATCCCGTGCTCCATCGTCGGCGCGGAGGAGATCTACCCCATCCTCGGCAACATGAAGACCGTGGCGCGGTTGCTCGGGGTGCCCTATGCGCCGATCACCCCGACGTGGCCGCTGCTCGGTCCCCTGGGGTGGATTCCGTTGCCCAGCAAGTGGATCATCGAGTTCGGCGCCCCGGTCGAGACGGCCGACCTCGGGCCCGGTGCGGCCGACGACCCGATGCTCGTCTTCGACCTCACCGACCAGGTGCGCGAGACGATCCAGCAGACGCTCTACTCCCTGCTGATGCAGCGCCGCTCGGTCTTCTTCTGATCAGGGGAGCGTGATCGTCACGCCGGGCAACGTGACCGGCCCGACGGTCGAGCCCGGCACGGTGGCGCCGACGCCACCAGTGCCCACGGTGACCGACGGAAGCGGCACCGAGGCCGTCACGGACGGCACCACGGGCACGGTCGCACTGATGGTGGGCAGGCCGACCGAGGCGCCGCCGGTGCCCGCGGTCACGCCTCCACCCCCGACGCCGGCACCGAGGCCACCGGTCCCGGTGGACGCGGACGGCAGCGGTGCGCCGCCGCCGGTGCCGACGGGGCCCTTGGGGACCGTGACGCGAGGACTCGTGGCGCGCGGCTTGGCCGACGTCTTGGTCGCCTGCCTCGACTGCTGGGCGGGCGACTGCGATGAGCCCGTGCTGCTGACTGCGGTGGTCGGCACCGAGGGCAGTGACGCCGGGCCGAAGGCGCCGGTGAGCTCCGAGCAGGCCGGGCCACAGGTCGCGATCCGCCGAGCGGTGACCTCCTGGCCCTGGCGCAGGAGCGCCTCGAGCTGCACCACGAGCGGCAGCGACTGGGCCGGGACGTCGGTGCGCAGCACGTCGATCTGGGGCAGGGCGCGGGCGGTGAAGTCGCGCATGGCGATGAGCGCCTGCGGGTTGCCGGTCGTGGCGTATGCCGTGTCGAGGGAACGCTGCCCGTCGCGGACCGAGGCGATGGCCGAGCGCAGCGCGATGTCGACGTTGTCGGCCGACCCGTCGTGCTCGGCGAGGTCGCGGGCGTCGGAGATGTGCTCCTGCGCCTGCGAGAGGTAGGTCTGGCCACGGTCGAGGTCGCTGGTGGCAAGGCGGACCTGGACGCCGTCCAGCCAGCCCTTGACGGGGTACAGCGCCTGACCGGGAACGGTGGAACGGGAGGCGGCGCCGACGACACCGCCGACGAGCAGAGCCGAGGCGGCGGCACCGGCGACGAGCCGGGGCAGGCCGCGGCCGACGACCACGACGACCGGCGCCGAACGACCCGCCGCGCGGCGTGCGGCGGCGGTCTTCGTGGCGACGGGTGAGGGCGCGGGCATGGCGGCGGCCTCGGCCATCAGCCGCTCGCGCAGGGTGGCGACGAAGGCCGGGTCCGGGCTCGGGCCGCCGGCGGCGCCGAGGTCGACCAGGTGCCGACTCGTCTCGACGAGCTCGGCGATGGCGGCGTCGGAGACGGGCTGGCCGTCGAGCGCGCGCTGGAAACGGTCAGCCGCGCGGTTCAGCACTGGCACACCGACACCTCCTCCCCGGCTCGATCGTGGTCCTCCACCGTGACAAACGACGCGGCCACGCCGAAGTCACGGCGTGGCCGCACGTGACCGGCGGGTAACTTGTGCGGGCCACGCGAACGGCCGCACGCGGCATACGACGCCTCACAGCTCGACATCGGCGAGCTCCCGGTGGAGGGAGCGCACCGCCCGCAGCTGGAGCTGCTTGACCGCACCCTCGGACTTGCCGAGCACCTTCGCGGTCTCGGCGAGCGAGAGCCCCTGGAGGAAGCGCAGCACGACGCACTCGGCCTGCTCGGGCTTGAGCGACTTGACCGCCTGGAGCAGCCGCTCGTCACGCAGCCGCTCGAGCACCTCGCCCTCGGGCGCGGCCTCGACCCGCGGGTCGGCGTCGAGCATGTCGGCGGTGCTGACCTCCATACGGAACCGCGCCGACTTGGCGTTGTCGGTGATGAGGTTGCGGGCGATGGTGATGAACCACGCGGCGATGTCGCGGCCCTGCCACGAGAACGAGTCCATGCGGCGCAGCGCCCGCAGGAACGTCTCGGACGTGATGTCCTCGGCGAGCTGCTTGGTGCCCACCCGCACGTAGACGTAGCGGTAGACGGTGTCGACGTAGCGCTCGTAGAGCAGGCCGAACGCCTCGGAGTCACCCTTCTGCGCGAGCTCGACGAGCGCCGAGACGCGTTCGAAGTCCTGTGGCGCCTCGCCCGGGGCAAACCCGGCGTTCGCCGCGGACCCGCCCCCGCGCGGACCACCCGGGATCGAGCCGGCGCCCTCGGCGAGGCTGAGCGCGACCCGCAGCGACCGGAGGAACTGCTCGGTCGCTGCGCCCATCCCGTGGTCGGGGCCGCCGACGGCCACCGGCGCGAGGGCAGGACGCAGCACCGCGCCTCGGTGCGCGGCGTCGCGACGGATGCTGAACCGGATGCGAGACCTCCTGACCGAGAGACAGTTTCGCCGATGTGGGCTCATTTGTCAGGAGGAACCGACCACAAAACCCCCGCACGGACGTTGGGCGGCCGCGAGCGACCAACCGGCCCACTCCGCCCGTGCGCCAGGCGGTCAGGGGCGCAGCAGGACCTTGCCGACGCGCCCCGGCACCCGGCTGGCCCGGGCAGCGTCCGCGATCTCCTCGAACGGGTGGGTCGCGGCGACCGGCAGGGTCAGGGTGCCCGCGGCGATGCCCTGCACGAGCTCGGTCATGAGTGCGCCCCGCTTGGCGGCGTCCATGGCACCGAAGACCTTGCTCCCCCAGAAGCCCTTGACCACGGCCTGCTTGAAGATGAGCTCGCCCGAGCTCAGCTGCATCGTCGGTGAGGCCATCGCCCCGAAGACGACCAGCACGCCGTCCGGCGCGAGCAGCGACAGGACCTCGCCGCTCGCCGCGCCGCCGACCGAGTCGACACCGGCCACGACCGGGCTGTCGCCGACGACCTCCCGGGCGCGCTCGCGCCAGCCCTCGTCGTCGGTGGCGACCACCCGGTCGATGCCCTGGGCGGCCAGCTCCAGCACGCCCTCGGCGCGGCGCACGAGCCCGAGCACGTTCACCCCGCGAGCCGTCGCGAGCTGGGCGAAGAGCCGTCCGACGGCGCCGTTGGCCGCGTTCTGCACGACCCAGTCGCCGGGGGAGACCTGCAGGAAGTCCAGCAGCGCGATCGCGCTGAACGGCATCGACACGAGCTGCGCCGCAGCCTCGTCGCCGATGCCGTCCGGCACGGGCACCAGCCCGGCCGCCGGTGCCACGAAGTACTCGGCCCACACCCCGAAGGTCCCGCCAGTGGCGACCCGCTGGCCCACCTCCAGACCCTCCACACCGGGGCCGAGGGCCTCGACGACGCCGACCGCCTCGGTGCCAGAGCGCGCGGGCAGCTCGGGCTTGAACCCGTAGTCGCCGGAGACGGTGAGCAGGTCGTGGTTGTGGATGGGGGACAGCAGCGTGCGCACCAGCACCTGACCGGGGCCTGGCTCGGGGACCGGCACGTCCTGCACGGTCAGGACGGTCGCCGGGTTGCCGAACTGGGTGTGGACGAGTGCGCGCATGGAGGTCTCCTCGGGGGCTGTGATGGGTATGCCGTGTGGGTGCCCACCTGCGTCGGCTCACCCGCACTCCCGCAACACCCCGGCAGGCACCGGTATGCCCGACGCACGTCGGTGACGGTCTCGCGAACCCGGCCACGCGGCATACCCTGATCCGGTGTCCGCGACCCCACGCATCACCCTCATCGGCAAGCCCGGCTGCCACCTGTGTGACGACGCCCGCGCCGTGATCCAGCGGGTGGCCGCCGACCTCGACGTCGGCTGGGAGGAGCGGTCGATCCTGCAGAACCGCGAGCTGGCCGAGCTGTACGCGGAGCAGATCCCGGTCACGCTCGTCGACGGCCGCCAGCACGACTACTGGCGCGTGGACGAGGCCCGGCTCCGGGCCGCGCTCGGCGGCTGACCGGGGCCGCCGCAGTGGCCTGCGCCACACCCGTCTCACGCCCACGGCGAACGGCTGCTTGTGACTTTGTGCATTCGTTCACAAAAGCGTAATCTGCAAGGGCTCCCGTCCGCTCCAGCCAGGTGCGGGCCGCCTGTTGTAGAGAAGGAGCCGTAGCACCGTGACCGCCGACCCGAGCGCCCGTCGGGGCATCCCCGACGCCACCGTCGCTCGGCTTCCCGAGTACCTGCGGGCACTCACCGGCTTCGCCGAGCGCGGGATCACGTCGGTCTCCTCCGAGGAGCTGGCTGCCGCCTCGGGCGTGCGCAGCGCCAAGCTCCGCAAGGACCTCTCGCACCTCGGCTCCTACGGCGTGCGCGGTGTCGGCTACGAGGTCGACCACCTCGCCTACCAGATCTCGCGCGAGCTCGGCCTCACTCAGGACTGGCCCGTGGCCATCGTCGGGATGGGCAACCTGGGTCACGCGCTCGCTGCCTACAGCGGGTTCGCGACCCGCGGCTTCCGCGTCGTGGCGCTGCTCGACCAGGACGAGGCGCTGCACGGGCAGCAGATCGCGGGCCTGCCGGTGCGGCCCATGGACACCCTCGACGCGCTCGTCGCCGAGGAGGGCCTGGCCATCGGGGTCATCGCGACTCCCGCCGGCTCCGCCCAGGACGTCTGCGACCAGCTCGTCGCCGCCGGGGTCTCCTCGATCCTCAACTTCGCTCCGTGCGTGCTCGTGGTGCCCGACGGGGTCGACGTGCGCAAGGTCGACCTGTCGACCGAGCTGCAGATCCTCGCCTTCCACGAGCAGCGCAAGGCCCTCGCCAGCGCGGCCCTCGGCCCGGTGGCCAAGGGGGTCGCCAAGTGAGCCTCGTCGTCCTGGGCCTGTCCCACCACACCGCGCCGCTGCCGCTGCTCGAGGCCATGTCGCTCGACGGCGACCACCGCAGCGCCCTCGCCAGCCGCCTCACCGCCGGTGAGAACGTCGCCGAGAGCGTCGTCGTCTCCACCTGCAACCGCACCGAGGTGTATGCCGACGCGCTCACCTTCCACGGAGCCGTCACCGAGATCGTCGAGTCCCTGACCGCCCAGACCGGCGTCGACCCCGACGAGCTGCGCGAGCACCTCTACGTGCACTACGAGGACCGCGCCGTGGCGCACGCGTTCACGGTCGCCTGTGGGCTCGACTCGATGGCGGTCGGCGAGGCCCAGATCCTCGGCCAGATGCGCACGTCGCTGCGCGAGGCCCAGCGCGGTGGCCAGGCGGGCCCGGCGCTCAACGCGTTGTTCCAGCAGGCGCTGCGCGTGGGCAAACGGGCCCACGCCGAGACCGGCATCGACGCCGTGAGCGTCTCGCTCGTCGAGGCCGGGCTGGCCCGCGCCGAGGCCGAGCTGGGCCCGCTCGCGGAGCTGTCGGTGCTCGTGGTCGGGGCGGGCGGCATGTCGTCCCTGGCGGCGACCACCGTGGCCCGTCGCGGTGCCGCGCGCCTCACCATCGTCAACCGCACCCTGTCGCGCGGTCGCCGCCTGGCCGAGCGCACCGGCGGCGTCGCGCGCCCCCTGGGCGAGCTCGACGCGGCCCTCGCCGACGCCGACCTCGTGATCTCCTGCACCGGCTCGACCGGTCTGGTGGTCGACCTGCCCACCGCCGCCGACGCCCAGGTCGCCCGCTCCGGCCGCCCGCAGTCCTACCTCGACCTCGCGCTGCCGCGGGACGTGGCCCCCGAGGTCGCCTCGCTCACCGGTGTCCGCGTGGCCGGGCTCGACGTCCTCGGAGACGATCTCTCCGCCGGGCAGGCCTCGGCCCAGGTGCAGGAGGTGGCAGACCTCGTCATCGGTGAGGTCGCGGCCTACCTCACCTCCCGCGCGGCCGAGTCGGTCGCGCCGACGGTGGCCGCGCTGCGCTCGGCCGCGGCCGAGGTCGTCGCGAGCGAGCTCGCGCGCCTCGACCAGCGGCTGCCCGACCTCGACGAGGCCACCCGCGCCGAGGTGCAGCTCGCTGCCCACCGCATCGTCGAGAAGCTGCTGCACCGCCCGACCGTGCGCGTCAAGGAGCTGGCTGTCGGCGGCCAGGGCGACGACTACGCGCGCGCGCTGCGCGAGCTGTTCGACCTGGGACCGGGCGAGGCCGCCACGAGCAGCGCCGTGCCCCCGCGACAGGGAGGTATGCCGTGAGCGCACCTTCCGTCTGCCGTCCCCTGCGGCTCGGTACCCGTCGCAGTGCCCTCGCCACCACCCAGTCGGGGCTGGTGGCCGACCGGCTGCGCGCGCTCGGCCACGAGGTCGAGCTCGTCGAGGTGGTGACCGAGGGCGACACCTCGACGGCCTCGCTCTCCTCCCTCGGTGGCACCGGGGTCTTCGCAGCCGCCCTGCGTCGCGCGCTGCTCGACGGTGAGGTCGACCTCGCCGTGCACTCGCTCAAGGACCTGCCCACCGCGCCCGAGCCGGGGCTGGTCGTCGCCGCCATCCCGGTGCGCGAGGACCCCCGCGACGTGCTCGTGGCCCTTGACGGGCTCACCCTCGGTGAGCTCGGCGCGGGCGCAGTCGTCGGCACCGGCTCCCCGCGCCGCGTCGCCCAGCTGGCTGCGCTCGGAATGGGCTTGGAGTTCAAGGACATTCGCGGCAACGTCGACACCCGCATCGCCATGGTGCGCGATGGCGCGCTCGACGCCGTCGTGCTGGCGCGGGCCGGGCTGTCCCGGCTCGGCCGCCTCGACGAGGTCGCCGAGACGCTCGACCCGCTGCAGGTCCTGCCGGCCCCCGGCCAAGGTGCGCTGGCCGTCGAGTGCCGCGCGGACGACCTCGCGACCCGTGAGCTGCTCGCGGCGCTCGACGACGCCGACACCCGCGCCTGCGTCACCGCCGAACGTGCTGTCCTGGCCGCCCTCGAGGCCGGCTGTTCCGCGCCCGTCGGCGCCTTGGCCGAGGTCGTCGAGGGCGAGCACGGAATCGAGCTGTCCCTGCGGGCGTTTGCAGGAACGGTGGACGGGGCATTCGACCTGCGCCGATCCATCGTCGGCCCGGTCGACGACGCCGAGGCGCTCGGCCAGCGGCTCGCAGCCGTCCTGCTCGAGGACGGCGCCGCCGACATCACCGGCACCGACGTCGCCGCACCCGACCCCCGACCACCGGTTCCCGACCCAGCCGGGGCGACCGGAGCCGATCCGTTCGCCGCCGCCGACCCCCGCACCAGCCCCACCGAAGAACCCCGCCCGGAACAACACCGCACGGAGCGTGCCCAGTGAGCCCCACGCGCTCGACCCAGACCACCACCAAGACCCGCGCCCCCCGCGTGCCCGGTCGCGTCGCCTTCGTCGGCGCCGGCCCCGGCGACCACGCGCTGATGACCGTGCGTTCGGTCGAGCTGCTCGCAGCCGCCGACGTCGTCGTCATCGACCAGGTCGCCCGCGAGGACGTCGTACGGCGCTACTGCCGTGACGACGTCGAGGTCGTCGACGCCAGCCACGGCGACCACGGCCAGCCGCTGACCCACGCGATGCGGGCCAAGCTCGTCGTCAAGGCCGCCAAGTCCGTCCCCGGCGGCCTCGTCGTCCGCCTCATGGACGGCGACCCCGGCACCTTCAACGGGCTCGCCGAGGAGGCGCTGGCCTGCCACAAGGCGGCCATCGGCTTCGACGTCGTGCCCGGCGTGAGCGCGGTCTCGGCCGTCCCGGCATACGCAGGCATCCCGCTCACCTCGAGCCAGTCGCCCGCGGTGCACGTCATCTCCGCCAACGACCGGCACGTCGACTGGAACGCCTCGGTCGCCGAGTCGGTGACCGTCGTCCTGCTCGGCCCGCCCGAGGACCTCGCCGGCGCGCTCGCCAAGCTGCTCGACGCGGGTCGCACCGCCGACAGCCCGGTCGCGCTGACCGAGCGCGGCACCACGATCCGCCAGGCCACCCGGGTGACCACCCTCGGCGAGGTCGCCAAGGTGATGAAGACCGTGCAGTTCCCTGCGCTGGCTGTCGTCGGCTCCACCGTGGCGCTGCGCGAGCAGCTGTCGTGGTTCGAGACCAAGCCGCTGTTCGGCTGGAACGTCCTGGTGCCCCGTACCAAGGAGCAGTCCGGCTCGACCATCAGCCGGCTTGAGTCGTTCGGTGCGACCGCCGAGGTCGTCCCGACGATCTCCGTCGAGCCGCCCCGCACCCCGCAGCAGATGGAGCGCGCGGTCAAGGGCCTGGTCACCGGTCGCTACGAGTGGATCGGGTTCACCTCGGTCAACGCGGTCAAGGCGGTCCGTGAGCGGTTCGAGGAGTTCGGGCTCGACGCCCGTGCCTTCGCCGGCCTGAAGATCGCCGCCGTCGGTGGGGTCACCGCCGAGGCGCTGCGCGAGTGGGGCATCGTGCCCGACCTCGTGCCGTCCGGTGAGAACTCCGCGAACGGGCTGCTCGCCGACTGGCCGCCGTTCGACGAGGTGCTCGACCCGATCAACCGGGTCTTCCTGCCCCGGGCCGACATCGCCACCGAGACCCTCGTCGCGGGCTTGGAGGAGATGGGCTGGGAGGTCGACGACGTGACGGCATACCGCACGGTCCGTGCGGCCCCGCCGGCCGCGGAGATCCGCGAGGCCATCAAGGGCGGCCAGTTCGACGCCGCGGTGTTCACGTCCTCGAGCACGGTGCGCAACCTGGTCGGCATCGCCGGCAAGCCGCACCCCTCGACCGTGATCGCCTGCATCGGCCCGGCCACCGCCAAGACGGCCGAGGAGCACGGCCTGCGGGTCGACGTCCTCGCGCCGGAGGCCTCGTCGGACGCGCTCGTCGACGCCCTGGCCGACTACGGCCTGGGCCTGGTCACCGCCGCGGCCGAGGCCGGCGAGGCGGTCGTGCGCCCGTCGCAGAAGAAGGCGTCGTCGCGGCGCCGGGCCCGCTGAGTTGGGCGACCAGACCACGAGCGGTGTGCAGCCGCCGGTGCCGGTGATCCGGCCCCGGCGGCTGCGCCAGTCCGTGCCGCTGCGACGGCTGGTGGCCGAGACGCGGCTACACCCCGCCGAGCTCGTGCTCCCCGTCTTCGTGCGTGAGGGAATCGATGCGCCGCAAGCGATCTCGGCCATGCCGGGCGTCGTGCAGCACACTCTCGAGTCACTGCTCGAGGTCGCCCGCGAGGCGGTCGCGGCCGGCATCGGCGGGCTCATGGTGTTCGGCGTCCCCGTCGACAAGGACGGCCGCGGGTCGGGCGCCGACGACCCCGACGGCATACTCAACGTCGCCCTGCGCCGGCTCGCCGACGAGGTCGGCGACGACATCGTCGTCATGGCCGACCTGTGCCTCGACGAGTTCACCGACCACGGGCACTGCGGCGTCCTCGACGAGCGCGGCCGGGTCGACAACGACGCCACGCTCGAGCGGTATGCCGCGATGGGCCTCGCGCAGGCCCGCGCCGGCGCCGAGGTGCTCGGCCTGTCGGGGATGATGGACGGACAGGTGGCGTACGTGCGCGAGGCGCTCGACGCCGAGGGCTTCACCGACACCGTGATCCTCGCGTACTCCGCCAAGTACACCTCAGGGCTCTACGGGCCGTTCCGCGAGGCCGTCCAGTCGTCCCTGCAGGGCGACCGGGCGACCTACCAGCAGGACCCGGCCAACGGGACCGAGGCGCTGCGCGAGCTCGAGCTCGACATCGCCGAAGGGGCCGACATGGTCATGGTCAAGCCGGCCATGCCGCACCTTGACATCGTCGCCGCTGCGGCCGCGATGTCGCCGGTCCCCGTTGCGGCATACCAGATCTCGGGTGAGTACTCGATGATCGAGGCCGCCGCCGCGAACGGCTGGATCGAGCGCGAGCGGGCGGTCATGGAGTCGCTGCTGAACATCCGGCGGGCCGGGGCGCAGGTCATCCTGACCTACTACGCCCTCGAGGCCGCCGCGCTGCTGCGCTGACACGCAAAACGGGGGTTGCTGACACAAAACGGGGCGTAGTAGCTCCCGTTTCGTGCACGCAACCCCCGTTTTGCGGGAAGCGCCCTGAGGCGGTCAGGCCTTGACGAGCTCCACGTCGAGCGCGAGCTTGATCTTGTCGGAGACGAGCACGCCGCCACCCTCGAGGGCGACGTTCCACTCCAGGCCCCAGTCCTTGCGGTTGACGTCAGCGGTGGCCTCGAAGCCCGCGCGCTGGCCGCCCCACGGGTCGGTCTGCACGCCGTTGAACTCCAGGTCGAAGGTCACCGGCTTGGTGACGCCCTTGATGGTGAGGTCGCCGGTCATCGAGTCCTCGGTGATCTTCGTGGAGGTGAAGGTCATCGTCGGGTTGTTCTCGGTGTCGAAGAAGTCGGCCGAGCGCAGGTGGGTGTCGCGGTCCGCGGCGCCGGTCTCGATCGAGGCCAGCTGGACGACGACGTTGACGGTCGACTCGGTCGCGGGGTCGGCCACGTTGATGTCGGCCGTGTAGTCGGTGAACTGGCCGCGGACCTTGGTGACCATGAGGTGACGGGCGGTGAAGCCGATCACGCTGTGCGAGGCGTCGACGGTCCAGGGACCGGCGGGCAGGTCGTTGATGCTGGCCATGGTGAGCTCCTGTGGTGAGGGTGAGGGGTGGCCGGGGGACTCCGGCGGACTTCACCCTCAACATAGCAGAGGTGCTTGATATTTCAACCACAGTGCACGAGTGCCATACTGCTGCCCCATGGGCACCAGTTCCGCCGGCGAGCCGCGCTGGCTCACGACCGACGAGCAGCGGGCTTGGCGTGCCTACCTGCGTGGCAGCAGGCTCATCGAGGAGGCCCTCGACAAGGACCTGCAGTCCCACGGGGTGCAGCTCACCGAGTACGAGATCATCTCCATGCTCTCGGAAACTCCCCGCCAGCGCCTGCGCATGTCGACCCTCGCGGACCTGGTCGTCCAGTCCCGCAGCCGGCTGACCCACACCGCCACCCGCCTGGAGAACCGCGGCTGGGTGCGCCGGGAGGCCTGCCTGGAGGACAAGCGCGGCGTCGAGCTGGTGCTCACCGACCAGGGCCAGGCCGCCGTCGAGGAGATGGCCCGGGTCCACGTGGAGAGCGTCCGCCGAGCCGTGCTCGACCCCGTGCCACCCGAGCTGTTCCTCGAGCTGGGTCGCGCCATGGAGGCCATCCGGCTCGCCCTCGCGCCGGACCTGCCGCACCCCGCGGTCATGGCCGAGGCGGAGGACCAGGGGCCGATCGCCGCCGAGGCCTGACCGGGCCGGTCCCCACGTGGCCGCGCCACCCCGCGGCTGTCTTCGCGGCGCCTTCCCGGCCCCTTCACAGAACGCACAGGGGTGGCTGGGACAATGGCGCCATGACGGCATACCCCTCCGACGCCCCCGCCTCCCAGGCGCTGCTCGACCGGGCTCTCGCGGTGACCCCCGGAGGCGTGAACTCGCCCGTCCGGGCCTTCCGCGCGGTCGGCGGGACACCTCGCTTCATGGTGTCGGGCCAAGGGCCCTACCTCACCGACGCCGACGGTCGTGAGTACGTCGACCTCGTCTGCTCGTGGGGGCCGATGATCCTCGGCCACTCCCACCCGGCGGTGCTCGAGGCCGTGCAGCAGGCCGCCACCCGCGGCTTCTCGTTCGGCACCCCGAGCGAGAACGAGGTGGCGCTCGCCGAGGAGATCGTGGCGCGGGTCGAGCCGGTCGAGCAGGTGCGGCTGGTCTCCAGCGGCACCGAGGCGACGATGAGCGCGATCCGGCTGGCGCGCGGGTTCACCGGCCGATCGCTCATCGTGAAGTTCGCCGGTTGCTACCACGGCCACGTCGACTCGCTGCTCGCCCAGGCCGGGTCGGGCGTCGCCACCTTCGCGCTGCCGGACTCCGCCGGGGTGCCGAAGGAGATGGCGGCCGAGACGATCGTGTTGCCCTACAACGACATTCCCGCGCTCGAGGAGGTCTTCGCCGAGCGCGGAGCCGACATCGCAGCGGTCATCACCGAGGCGTCACCGGGCAACATGGGCGTCGTCCCGCCGCTGCCCGGGTTCACCGCCGCGCTGCGCCGTGTCACGGCCGAGCACGGTGCACTGTTGATCTCCGACGAGGTGATGACGGGCTTCCGGTGCAGCCGCGCCGGCTGGTTCGGGCTCGAGGGCGATGCGGGGTATGCCGCGGGCGCACCTGACCTCTTCACGTTCGGCAAGGTCATGGGCGGCGGTTTTCCGGCGGCCGCCTTCGGCGGTCGCGCCGACGTCATGGCGATGCTCGCGCCGACCGGGCCGGTCTACCAGGCGGGAACGCTGTCGGGTAACCCGGTGGCCACCGCCGCAGGCCTCGCCACGCTCCAGCACTGCACCGACGACGTCTACACCCGGCTCGGCGAGGTGTCCGACGCCCTGACGACGGGGGTCGGCGAGGCGCTGGACGCAGCCGGTGTCCCGCACGTGATCCAGCGTGCGGGCAGCATGTTCAGCGTCTTCTTCCGCGACGGCGCGGTCACCGACTACGACACCGCGCGGGCGCAGGACGTGCCCGCGTTCGCGGCGTTCTTCCACTCGATGCTCGACCAGGGCGTGCACCTGCCGCCCAGCGCGTTCGAGTCGTGGTTCGTCAGCGCGTCCCACGACGACGCAGCGGTGGACCGGGTGCTGGCCGCGCTGCCGACGGCGGCGTCGGCCGCAGCCGCAGCGTTTGCGACAATCGACCGGTGAGTCCCGTCGCGCCCGAGCGCACCGTCGTGCACCTGATGCGCCACGGAGAGGTCCACAACCCCGACGGCGTCCTCTACGGCCGGCTCGACGGCTACCACCTGTCCGAGCTCGGGGCCCGCATGGCGCAGCAGGTGGCCGACCACCTCGTGGACCGTGACATCACGCTGGTCGTCGCGTCGTCGCTGCTGCGCGCCCAGGAGACGGCGTCCCCCATCGCCGCCTCACACGGCATACCCGTCACCACCGACGACCGGGTGATCGAGGCGGGCAACACCTTCGAGGGCACCCGGGTCGGCACCATGCGCCCCATCGACTTCGTGCACCCGCGCTACTGGAAGCGGATGAGCAACCCGCTCAAGCCGTCGTGGGGCGAGCCGTACGCCGAGATCGCGGCACGGATGCTCGCGACGATCGCCGAGGCGCGGTCCGCGGCGGCCGGGCACGAGGCGGTCATCGTCTCCCACCAGCTGCCCATCTGGACCGCCCGCAACGCCCTCGTCGGCGCGCGCCTGTGGCACGACCCGCGCAAGCGCGAGTGCCGACTCGCCTCGCTGACCACGCTGACCTATGCCGGCGGGCAGCTCGAGTCGATCGAGTACTCCGAGCCGGCGGGTGCCCTGCTAGCCGAGTCCCAGGGAGGGACGGGATGAACCGCCGACGTATGCCGCGTGCGCTCGCCGCGCTCGCCGTGCCAGTGCTCGCGTTCGCGCTTGCGGGGTGCAGCGACGACCCGAACTCCATTGCGGCACAAGCCAAGGACGGCAGCCAGAAGGGTTACATCTCCGGCGACGGCGCAGTGGAGATCATCCCGGCCGCCAAGCGGAACAAGCCGGTCACCCTGGCCGGGACCACCCTCGACGGTGACGCGTGGAAGCTCAGCGAGGCCAGCGGCAAGGTCGTCGTGGTCAACGTGTGGGCCTCGTGGTGCGGTCCCTGCCGGACCGAGGCGCCCGAGCTGGCGAAGGTGTGGGAGTCCTACCAGGGCAGCGGCAAGCCGGTCGTCTTCATGGGCATCAACACCCGCGACAACAAGGCCTCCGGCATCGCCTCGGCCAAGAAGTGGGGCACGAACTACCCCTCCCTCGACGACCCCTCCGGCGAGCTGATCCTCGGCCTCCAGGGCAAGGTCACGTCCCCTCCCACGACGCTCGTGCTCGACCAGTCGGGCCGGATCGCGGCCCGGGTCAACGGCGAGGTCAAGGCCTCGACCCTGACCGGGCTGGTCGACGACGTCCTCACCGAGACGTAGGCGACTGCCCTCCATGACCGCAATCACCGCCGACGTCGGCGACACCGTCTCCTCCGGCGCGCTGCCCATCGCCCTGGCCATCGCCCTCCTCGCGGGGGCGGTGTCGTTCGCGTCGCCGTGCGTCCTGCCCTTGGTGCCGGGCTTCCTGGGCTACGTGACCGGGCTGTCCGACGAGTCGCTGGAGCAGCGTCGCCGGCACCGGCTGGTCCTGGGGGCCTTGCTGTTCGTGCTCGGGTTCACCGTGGTGTTCATCGTGCTGACGGCGTTCCTCGCCGGGGTCGGCGCGACCCTGGTCGAGCACCGTGGCCTGCTGATGCGGGTCGGCGGCGTGCTCGTCATCCTCATGGCCGTCGTCTTCCTCGGAGCCGGCACCCAGCGCGAGCTGAAGCTGCACTGGCGGCCTGCCTCCGGGCTGGCCGGCGCACCGCTGCTCGGCGTGGTCTTCGCGCTCGGGTGGGCCCCGTGCACCGGACCCACCCTGGCGGCGGTGCAGATCCTCGCCACGACGACTGGGGACCAGTCCGCGGTGACCCGCGGGATCGTCCTTGCCGTGGCCTACTCGCTGGGGCTGGGCGTGCCGTTCCTGTTGATCGCTGCGGGCTACGAGCGCTTCGGTGCGGTCTCGCGCTTCCTGCGCCGGCACCAGCGCGGCATCCAGGTGTTCGGTGGCGTGCTGCTGCTCGCGATCGGCCTCATGTTGGTGACCGGTGTGTGGGAGAGCTGGACGCGCTACGTGCAGACCGCCCTCGTCGGCACCTTCCGGACGGTGATCTGACATGGCCGAGCAGACCACGACCAGGCCGCAGGCGCCGACCCCCGAGCCGGGCGGGAAGGGTTCCGGTCCCCGCGAGCCCATCACCCAGCCCAAGCTGGGTCTCGTCGGCTGGCTGCGCTGGATGTGGCGCAACCTCACGAGCATGCGCACGGCGCTGTTCCTGTTGCTGTTGCTCGGCATCGCCGCCCTGCCCGGGTCGTACTTCCCGCAGCGTGGCATCGATGCCGCACGCACCGCCCAGTGGATCGCGGACCACCCGACGGCTGGACCGTTCCTGGACCGGCTCGGGTTCTTCGAGGTCTACGCGACGCCGTGGTTCTCGGCCATCTACCTGCTGCTGTTCATCTCGCTCGTCGGCTGTGTCGTCCCGCGCACCAAGGTGCACTGGAAGGCCATGCGCTCCACCCCGCCGCGCACCCCCGCCCGGCTGTCCCGCCTCGAGCACCACGCGAGTGCCGAGGTCGACGCGACTCCCGAGCAGGTGGTCCAGGTGGCGCGGGAAGCCTTGCGGCGCAGGCGGTTCCGGGTCCACAGCCACGACGACGTGACGGTGAGCGCGGAGAACGGCTACGTCAAGGAGACGGGCAACCTCGTCTTCCACTTCGCGTTGATCCTGGTCATCGTCGGCGTCGCCATCGGTTACCTCTTCGGCTGGAAGGGCGACGTCATCGTGCCCGTCGGCAAGACGATGTCGAACCAGCTGTCGCAGTACGACACCTTCAGCCCCGGCCCGTGGGTCAACCCCGAGAAGCTGGCCCCCTTCACCATCAAGGTCGACCGATTCGACGCGACCTTCGAGGAGAACGTGACCGGGCGCGGCCAGTTCGGGCAGCCACGCAACTTCACGGCATACGTCACGACCAAGGACGCACCGGGGGCCGCGCCGAAGGACTCGACGATCCAGGTCAACCACCCCCTGGAGATGGACGGCGCCGGCGTCTTCCTGCTCGGCAACGGCTACGCGCCCGTGGTCACCGTGCGCGACGCCAAGGGCAACGAGACCTTCAGCGGCCCGGTGCCGTTCCTGGCCCAGGACAACAACTACCGGTCGGTCGGCGCCATCAAGGTCACCGGCGCCGACCCCAAGCCGCTCGGCTTCAGCGGACTCTTCCTGCCGACGGCTGTCGTCAACAAGGACCAGGGCCCCATCTCGATCTTCCCCGACCTGAAGAACCCGGCCCTCGCCCTCACGCTCTACGAGGGTGAGCTCTTCCCCGGCGGCCGTCCCCAGTCGGTCTACCTGCTCGACACCGCGCAGATGACGCAGGTGACCAGCAAGAACGACAAGACCGGCCAGACCGAGCCGCTGCGCATCTGGCTCGAGCCGGGGCAGACCTTCGACCTGCCCGGGGGCCGTGGGTCGATCACCTTCGACCGGGTCGACCGGTTCGCCGGGCTGTCCGTGCGGCACGACCCCGGCCGCTGGCTCACCCTCGTCGCCGCGCTGCTGGCCCTGGCCGGACTGATCGTCACCCTCACCGTGCGGCGGCGCCGGGTGTTCGTCCGCGTTTCCCCCGCGGGCGACGCGGGCCGTACCGTGGTCACGGTGGGCGGCCTCACCAAGGGTGACGACGACGGCCTCGGCCGCGTGGTGGAGCGCGCACTCACCGACATCACCTCGGCCCTCCCGGGGACACCCGACACCAGCACTGAAACCTCGACCAGCACCGACAGGGACCCACGCCCATGACGAACGAGACCTTCGCGGGTTACTCCAACCTCGCCCTCTACTCGGCCATGGCCGTGTTCCTGGTCGCCATGATCTGCAACGCGGTCTACCTCGCCGGCCTCGTGCCGAGCCGCGACCGGCGCCGCGACGCCGGCGCCGAGCGCGAGCTGGTGGCAGCGGGCTCCGCCGGGGGCACGGGCAGCGCACCGGCCGCGGCCGGCGCCCGGACGGCCGCGCGAGCCGACGACGGACCGGACGTGGACGTGCCGGCCAAGGCGCGCAAGGCCGCCGGGATCGCCTCGACCATGACCTGGCTCGGCGCGCTGCTGCTCGTCGTGTCGGTGGCGCTGCGCGGCCTGTCGGTCGACCGCTGGCCCCTGGGCAACATGTTCGAGTTCGCCGTGATGGCCTCGATGTTCACCTCGCTCGCCTACTGCGTGTGGTCGACCCGGCGTGACCTGCGCTGGCTGGGGCTGTTCATCACCGGGCCGCTGCTGCTGGTGCTCGGCATGGCAGTCACCGTCTGGTACACCCAGGCCGCGGAGCTGCTGCCGTCGCTGAAGTCCTACTGGCTCGTGATCCACGTGACGGTCGCCGTCATCGCCATGGCGATCTTCACCCTCGGGGCCGTGGCGAGCGTCCTCTACCTCGTCAAGGACGCCTTCCAGCGGTCCGGTCGCGCCAGCATCCTGGACCGCTTCCCCTCCGCGGAGTCGATGGAGCGCACCTCCTACGGCCTGCACATCGTGGCCTTCCCGCTGTGGACCTTCACCCTCATCGCCGGTGCCATCTGGGCCCGCCAGGCCTGGGCGTCCTACTGGAACTGGGACCCCAAGGAGGTCTGGACCTTCGTCATCTGGGTCGTCTACGCGGCATACCTGCACTCGCGCGCGACCAGCGGAATCAGCCGCCAGGTGGCGAACTGGATCGCCCTGGCCGGGTATGTCTGCCTGATCCTGAACTTCACCGTCGTGAACGTGTTCTTCGTCGGCCAGCACTCCTACTCGGGGCTCTGAGCCATGCTGCGATACACCGTCCTGCGGCTGCTGGTCTTCTTCGGCGTGCTGTCCCTGCTGTGGCTGCTCGGCCTGCGTGACCGCGACCAGCAGTGGATGCTGCTCGTGCTGTCGGCGCTCATCTCGATGGTGCTGTCGTTCTTCGTCCTGGGCCGGTTCCGGGAGGAGTCGACGCGCCAGATCCAGGAGCGGTTCGAGCAGCGGGCACAGGCCAAGCAGGCGCGCGCCGCCGAGTCCGACGAGGCCGTCGAGGACGCCGAGGACGAGCGCGCCGACGACGGGCGCACCGAGTACCGCTGAGGCTGCTCAGGCGATCGCGGCGCCGACCGCGAGGCCGATGGCGAGCAGCACGGCATACGCCAGCTCGAGCATCCCGGTCGCGGCGAGGACGGGCACCAGGGCGCGGCCGGTGGCGCCGCTGCGCAGCGTGCGCAGCGGCTTGATGGCCAGGCCAAAGGCGAGCAGGGCCAGGTATGCCGGCCAGTGCCGGAGCGCGATCGCGACCGTCATGAGGATGGCGACCACGACGAGCAGAGCGTAGAGCCAGCGGGTGCCGGTGTCACCGAGCCGCACCGCCAGGGTGAGCTTGCCGCTCTCGCGGTCGGTGGGGATGTCGCGCAGGTTGTTGGCGACGAGGATGGCCGAGGCGAGCGCCCCGATGGCCACCGCTGCGGCCAGGCCGACCCAGGTGAGCCGCCCGGCTTGGGTGTAGAGGGTGCCCAGTGTCGCCATGAGGCCGAAGAAGACGAAGACGTAGACCTCGCCGAGACCGCGGTAGCCGTAGGGGTTGTCGCCGCCGGTGTAGCGCCAGGCCGCGAGGACCGCGAGCGCCCCGAGCGGCACCATGATCCACGCGTTGCTGAACGCCACCAGCGCGAGCCCGACGAGCGCGGCGAACCCGAAGAACGCGAACGCCATCAGCTTGACGTTGCGCGGGTCGGCCTTGTGCTGGCCGACGAGCCGGACGGGGCCGACGCGGTCGGCGTCCGTGCCGCGGATGCCGTCGGAGTAGTCGTTGGCGTAGTTGACGCCGATCTGCAGCGACACCGAGACGATCAGCGCGAGCAGCGCGAACCCGAGGTTGACGCGGTCGAGGGGGGCGGCGGCTGCGGTGCCGGCGATGACCGGCGCGATCGCGGCGGGCAGGGTGCGGGGGCGGGCGCCGGCGACCCACTGGGAAAGCGTGGCCATGGACTGTGGTGGCGTTCTCTTCGCTGGGCGGGGGACCTGTCGGCTCAGAGCCTACGGAGGAAGTCCGGGTCGTCGTCGGGGCCACGCGGGGGCGGTGGGGGGTGAGTTGTGCCACGACCAGGCCGGCTGCCGCCCTCACCGCGTTGCGGGCGGCCGGCGATGAACC
Organism: Knoellia koreensis; assembly: GCF_013041615.1. Lineage (GTDB taxonomy): Bacteria > Actinomycetota > Actinomycetes > Actinomycetales > Dermatophilaceae > Pedococcus > Pedococcus koreensis. Next base: position 146,977 of record NZ_JABEPQ010000004.1, on the reverse strand, counting down.
ACGCGATCGGTCCGACGATGGGGAACAGCAGCACGAGCAGGAGCCAGATCAGCTTGGGCAGGTTGCGAATCCGTGCGTCATCGGTCTGGATGCAGTCGACGAGCGCGTAGATGGTGAGCGCGATCGACAGCAGCCAGGGCAGCAGCCGGATCATGGCTCCATGGTCGCACGGAAGGCTGCTGCGATCGCGGCCCGGTCGGGCTTTCCGGGGCCGCGGCCGGGGATCGTGTCGAGCACCAGCAGGTGCCGCGGCAGGGCGTGGTCGGGGAGTATGCCGCGCAGCGCGGCGCGGACGTCGGTCACCGCCGGTGCCGGGGCGCCGTCGGTGAGGGTGAGGGCCGCGGCCACGGCCTGGCCCCACTCGGGGTCGGGGACGCCGACGACGACGGCCTCGGTCACCACCGGCAGGTGCGCGGTCAGGGCCTCCTCGACGACTCGTGGCGCGACCTTGAGCCCGCCGGTGTTGACGAGGTCGTCGATGCGCCCGTCGACGTGCCAGTGGCCGGCGTCGTCGAGGTGGCCGACGTCGTCGGTGCGGAACCACCGCGTCCCGTCGGGGTCGGTGGTGAAGGCTTGCCCGGTGAGGTCGGGGCGACCGAGGTAGCCCGTCGCCAAGGTGGCCCCGCCGAGGCTGATGCGGCCGTCGCCGTCCGTGCGAACACTGCTGCCACGCAACGCGATCCCGTCGTAGACGCAGCCACCACAGGTCTCGCTCATGCCGTAGGTCGTGACCGCCCGGATGCCCGCGTCGCGGGCGCGGGTGAGGACGCTCGGTGCGGTGGCGGCGCCGCCGACGAGCACGGCGTCGAGCTCGGCGAGGGCTGCCGTGGCCGCCGGGTCGGCGAGGCAGCGCACCAGCTGGGTGGGGACCACGGCGGTGTAGCGGCGGTGGGAGCCGCGGTCGGCGGCCTGACGGGCCATGGCGGTGACGGCACGGGTCAGGGCCGTCGGTGTGAAGCCGTCGCGCAGGTCGGTGAAGTGCGGCTCGGTGCCCGCCGCGAGGCAGCGCAGCAGCACCTGCACGCCGGCGATGTGGTGCGGCGGCATGGCCAGGAGCCAGTCGCCCGGGCCGCCGAGCCGTTCGTGGGTGGCGGCGGCGCTGGCGGCGAGGGAGCTGGCGGGGAGCATGGCGAGCTTGGGGGTGCCCGTCGAGCCCGAGGTGCCGACCACCAGGGCGGTGCCGGTGTCGGGCACGGCGCCCGCGGGAGCTTCGGGGGGAGGTGAGCCCGCGGCATACGGGAGCACGGCCGGGCCGGTGCCGGTGAGCGCGGCGCGAAGGGCCGGGAGCGCCTCACGTGCCTGCTCGCCGGGCGCGATGGCGAGGGGCAGGAGCTCGGTCACGGTCCGAGGCTACGACGTCGTGGTGGGCGGGGAGCGAGGGTGTGGTGCGCGCGGATGCGAACCTGGGTTGCGCATTTGCCCAACCCAGGTTCGCATCTCTGGACGCATCCCCCGCGCCGCGCGACCATGGGGAGGTCGGAAGGCGGTTGGTCATGGGCGGCGACACGACGACGAAGACGGACTTCGCGGCATACATCGAACGCGTGCGTGCACACCGCGCCGAGCTGCGCGACTCGGTCGCGGCCGTGGACGAGGCGCTGGCCTCGCCGATCGCCAAGGGCGGGGCGTGGCGCGAGCGCGTGCGGGCGGCGCTGGCCGAGCTGAGCCATGACTTCCGCGACCACGTCGACCTGACCGAACGCGAGGGCGGCATCTACGACTCGGTGCGGCGCAGCGCCCCGCGGCTCATCGCGGCCGTCGACCGGCTGACGGGGGAGCACGCGCAGTACGCCGAGGACATCGCCGGCTATCTCGCGGTGCTCGAGCACGGCGGCACGATGGGCGACCTGCCGGCGTTCCGCGAGGAGGTCACCACGCTGATGGGCCAGCTGGTGCGGCACCGGCAGACCGGTGCGGACCTCGTCTACGAGGCGTTCCAGGTCGACCTCGGCGGCTCGGGCTAGCTGTCGGCAAGGCTCAGAGGCACCAGGGGAAACCGCGGCACGCTCAGGGGCTGTTGGTGACGATGACGGCACTATGCGGCTGACCGCCGTCAGTCACCGCCGTTAGCGATGCGCTGAACGAACTCATTTACCCAAGCGACGGCATCGTCGACGTCGGGGAGCACGTCGATGTCCTCAACTGCCGCCTCATAGAGCGTGGCCCAGCCATCGCCGCTGACGACGGTCGGCGGCCATGGCTGCTGGCGCCGGTACTCGAAAAGTCGGACACACTTGGTCCCGACCTGCGCGAGGTCAAGATCCTCCCCTTGTTCCAACAATTGAAGGTCGACAAGGTCGCGCACACGCTCGCTCCCGGGTCCCGACACGGCGTGGAGCTTCTGCGCGACCTGGTGATCCACGCGCATCACGGGCACGGGCTTCGGTGCTTCGAGCCCGACCTCGGTAAACAACTGCGCGAGGTCGTCAGCGAGCTGGTACTCCGGCTCGTCCGCATCGCCAATCTCGTTGTGGCCGAGCTCGAACCTCACTGTGCACCAAGGTCGTCCACGGTAGTCGAGCTTCACGTCGAACGGCTGCATGACGTACGCCGTTGGCACTCCGGGTGGCCGGGGTGCAGCCTTCTCGATCAGCCTGCCGGTGAAGCCCGCCCAGCCGACAGTCAGCGAGTCCTCAAAGTCACTTCGAAACCGGGCCAATGGCTGAACACGAGCGCGTCGAGATCCTGGGTGAACCGCGTCCCTCGGCCATAGCGAAGCGCCATCGCGCTGCCGCCCTTGATCGCTCCCTCCGGGAGCATCTGGCCGACCACGACGAGAGCCATGCCGACGCGTCGTCGAATGGCGAGATCATCGCTGCCCTCGAGGTTGCGGATCCGCTGCTCCAACGACCGGACACTGTTCGGTAAATCGGCGTAGCTCACGACCGGAGTTCCTTCCTGACCCGCTGCCACTCCTTGGTGGTCACCAAGCCTTCCTTCCGCGCTTCCTCGGCAGCCTCCATCAGGCGGCTCCGCTCGATCCGCCCACGGCACTCGAGGATCGCATCCGCAACGCGTTGCGACTCCAGTCCCTCGTACTGCGTCGTGACGACATCGCCCTTCACCAGCGTCAGGTCGATGAACGGCGGCAGCTTCGGCCTGGCTCGCTTCCGGACCGCGACCCTGATCCGTCGAGGGTTCACGTCTGCGAGCCCGAACAACGCCAGTACCGAGTCGCCGTGGAGATACGACCCCTCGCCCGCACGCAGTAGCGCCTCGGCGAACTGCGCGAAGGGGGTGGCAGGCGCATCCGGCAGTCGATAGAGCCCATAGGCAACGTTCTCCAGACCACCGCGAGCAGCAAGCTTCGGGAGCTCGACGGCTGGGACACCCGCCTCGGCCGCCTGCTTCGTGGTGACGTAGCCGTAGTGATCGAGCGCGATTTCGCGCACGACATTTCGGTACTTCACCCCGACGACCATGTCACAACTATACCGAAAGCAGTAGTGTTGTGACATGATCTGCCTTGGCTGGAGCAAATGCGGTGCTCTTCCGAAGGCGCATCACCTGATCGGCGCGGGTAGGGAAAGCAATCCGAGGGATCGCGGTCCCGCGAGCGCCCGTTCGGGAGGTCCCATCGAGTCAGTCATCGGAACTCGCGAACGAGTTCGATCAAGCCAACGATGTGCCGGTTGAACTCCACCAGATCCTCAGCAGGGATCCAGTACTCCAGGATCGTCTGGCCGCCCGCCTGCTGGACGTCGTACCTGTCGAGGAAGTCCTTCTCGACCTCAAAGCGCGTCACGTAGCCGACACCGCTCGCCTTGACGTTCCAGTCGCGGGCGATCCTCACGGCGTAGTCCTCGTTCAGTACTGGGTAGAAGATCGGCTGGTCCGGCAACCTGGGCGGCCAGGCGCGCCAGCCGGAGGCCTCCACCAGTGCGAGCTCCTCAGGCCCGGTTGGACGCCACAGGGTGACCGTCTCCATGGGCGCAGTATGCCGTCGGGTCAGAAGTACCAGGGGAACGGCGACCAGTCGGCGTCGCGCTTCTCGAGGAACTGGTCGCGCCCCTCGACGGCCTCGTCGGTCATGTAGGCGAGCCGCGTCGCCTCGCCGGCGAACACCTGCTGGCCCATGAGCCCGTCGTCGACGAGGTTGAACGCGAACTTCAGCATCCGCTGGGCCTGCGGGCTCTTGCCCAGGACCTCGCGCGCCACCTCGAGCGCCGTCGACTCCAACTCGCCATGGGAAGCAACGAGGTTGACCGCGCCCATCCGGTGCATGTCGTCGGCGGAGTAGGTGCGCCCGAGGAAGAAGATCTCGCGGGCGAACTTCTGGCCGACCATCCTTGCCAGGTAAGCCGATCCGTACCCGCCGTCGAACGAGCCCACGTCAGCATCCGTCTGCTTGAACTGCGCGTGCTCGCGGCTCGCGATGGTGAGGTCGCACACGACGTGCAGCGAGTGCCCGCCGCCGGCCGCCCACCCCGGCACGACCGCGACGACGACCTTGGGCATGGTGCGGATCAGCCGCTGCACCTCCAGGATGTGCAACCGCCCGCCCTCGGCCTTGACCCGCCGCTCGTCGATGTTGCCGGCCGTGTCGTCGGTGAGGTCCTTGGAGTACTGGTAGCCCGAGCGCCCGCGGATGCGCTGGTCGCCGCCGGTGCAGAACGCCCACTTCCCTTGGCTGCCAGTGCCTTCCGGCCCGGGACCGTTGCCCGTGACGAGCACACAGCCCACGTCGGGGGTGCGTCGCGCGTGGTCGAGCGCGGTGTAGAGCTCGTCGACCGTGTGCGGCCGGAACGCGTTGAGCACCTCGGGCCGGTCGAACGCGATCCGCACCGCCCCGACGTCCTTGGCGCGGTGGTAGGTGATGTCGGTGAAGTCGAACCCGGGCACCTCGTCCCACGCCGACGCGTCGAAGGTGTCACTGACCTGGGGGAGTGCGCTCACCTGCGCGAGCCTAACCGCGCCCAGGGCGAGGTATGCCGCGTGGTCGCCCACGCGGCATACCTCGCCGTGCGTCCTGGCCGCGACCGGCGCAGGTCAGGCGTCCAGCACCTCGACGTCGAGCCCGGGGAAGCGGCGGAAGCCGCGGTTGAAAGTGACGAATCGCGCGCGGTGAGCGATCGCCACCGCGGCCAGCCACGCGTCGCTGAGGTCTGGGCCGCGCAACCCGAGGTTGGTCACCAGGGTGGCGAACCGTGACCACGAATCCGTGGTCGAGTCGAGCCGCACTGACCTGGGCGCGTCGCGCAGGCTCGCGCAGAACTGCAGGGCCTGGTCGGTGTTGAGCGGCCTGCGCATGAGCCGACGGTGCGTGACGATGCGGGCGGTCGAGATCAAGGTCGTCTCGACCAAGCCCACCGGCTCGCCACCGTTCAGGCCCTCCTCGAGGGCCGCGAGGGCGCGATCATGGAACGCGCCCTCGGGGTCGAGGGCGTAGACGAAGACGTTGACGTCGAAGATGATCACGGCAAGCGGTCGTTGTCGCCCAAGGCGTCGGCGAGCGCCTCCTTGTCGAGGATGTCGACCAACAAGCCGCCACCGTCGAAGCTGGGCATCACCCAGCGCTCGGTCGCGGCCTCTTCGCGCCGAGCAAGCTGCTCGCGCAGGGCGTCCTCGAGAACCGAGCTGACGGTGCGGTGGGTGCGCGCGGCGAGCTGCTTGGCCTCAGCCAGGAGCTCGTCGTCGATCGTGATCGTGGTGCGCATGCCTGACAGTCTACGGCGACCGCATCACTGCATCAGCCATGTGCATCATGATGCGGTGTGCGGAAAAGAATCCTGTGGACAACTCCGAACAGCCTCGCTGCGCATGCCAGCCTCGAGGGAGGCGATGCCCGGGTGGGCGTCACGACGGACGGGGACAGGTATGGATGGGCAGGGGTACGGCGGGGACGGCTGGGGATACGACGACCGGGTCGTGGACTTCCCCGAACGCGATGGCTGGTACGACAGCTATGCGAGCTACGACCACTACGACGAGCACCGGGACCTCGGCTCGCTCACGATGCTGGTCCTGATCAACGACGAGTTGGTCGACACCGTGCGCAAGCCGGTGAAGGGGAGCGGTTACGAGCGGGTGGCGCGGGAGCTGGGCCGAGGGTCACCCGCAGCACCGCCGCGCGAACGCATCGTGGAGGTGCCCGCCCAGCCACGGCACGAGCTGCAACGGACCTGGCTGCGCATGCTCGTGGGCGGCGCCGAGGCGCTCGAGCGCCTCGACAGCACGCCGCTGCCCGAGGACGAGCCGGCCACCCTCGACGACGTGCGGGCCGAGCTGCGCGAGCGGCTCGGGGCCATCCTCGAGCGCACCGACACGTGGGCTCTGGACCTCTTCGGCGCCGAGGTGCGCACGGCCTGCCGGCGTCTCGGGGTGCGTGCCGTGGTCGCGGAGCCCGCGCTGCTGACCGGCAGCGACCGCGACGACAGCGCCGCCGCGGCCTTGCTCTACGCCGTCGCGAAGGGCAACGACCTCGTGGGCGCCGGCCGGGCCCTGTCGGCCACCGTCTTCTACCGCTGGGTCGGTCTGAAGTCGTCGCCCCAGGAGCGGGCCCGCCGCTTCGCGCACGCGGTCGCCGGGGTGGAGCCGGTGACCGCCTGGCATTCGCGTCTGGGCACGAAGAGCTCGACGCCGGACGTGTGGAACCTCGGCTCTGCCGACTTCCTCACGGGCACGTTCCGGCGGCACCTGCTGCGGGCTCGGGACCTCGCCGACGCCGAGGCCGGAGCGTCGGCGACCGCATCGGCCACGGGCTGAGCCCCGGCCGGCGACCGCTCAGGCGGCGAGGGCCTTCTCGATGTCGCCGGAGATGGCGTCGGGCTTGGTGGTCGAGCCGTAGCGCTTGATGACCTGGCCGTCGCGGCCGAGGAGGAACTTGGTGAAGTTCCACTTGATCTTGTCGCCGAGCAGGCCGCCCTTCTCGGACTTGAGCCACTCGTAGAGCGGGTGGGTGTCCGGGCCGTTGACGTCGATCTTGGCGAACATCGGGAACGTCACGCCGTAGTTCTTCTGGCAGAAGGCGCCGATCTGCTCGGAGTCGCCCGGCTCCTGGCCGCCGAACTGGTTGCACGGGAAGCCCAGCACCACCAGCCCCTGGTCGGCGTACTGCTCGTACAGCTTCTCCAGGCCTTCGAACTGCGGCGTGAAACCGCACTCGCTGGCGGTGTTGACGACGAGCACGACCTTGCCGGCGTAGTCGGCGAGGCTCTCGTCGGTGCCGTCGAGCCGAGCAGCAGTGAAGTCGGACAGCGTGGTCATGGGGCTCCTTCGCCGGAGGTCGGTGGTCCTGCTCACGGTATTCGGAACCGACCGGCATACGGTTGGGGGGTGCCCGCGCTGCCCGCCCTCGACGACCTGTTCGACGGCCTGCGGGTGGTGGCCATCCCGATGCGGGTCCGCTTCCGGGGGGTCGAGGCCCGCGAGGCCGCGTTGCTGTTCGGCCCGGCCGGGTGGGGTGAGTTCTCGCCCTTCCTCGAGTACGCGCCGCCGGAGGCGTCGCGCTGGCTCGCCGCCGCCATCGAGGCCGGGTATGCCGGGTGGCCGGTGCCCGTGCGCGACGTCGTCCCCGTCAACGCGACGGTGCCGGCGGTGCCGCCGGAGCGGGTCCTGGACGTCATCGCCCGGTTCGACGGGTGCCGCACGGCCAAGGTCAAGGTCGCCGAGGCCGGCCAGACGCTGCGCGACGACGTCGCGAGGGTGGCCGAGGTGCGCCGGGTGATGGGGCGTGACGCACGGATTCGCATCGACGCCAACGGCGGCTGGTCGGTCGCCCAGGCGAGGGACGCGCTCGCGACGCTCGCGGCATACGACCTGGAGTATGCCGAGCAGCCGTGCTCGAGCGTGGAAGAGCTGGCAACCCTGCGAAAGGTGTTGGCACGCAACGGAATCGATGTGCCCATTGCTGCCGATGAGTCCATCCGCAAGGCTGAGGACCCGTTGCGGGTGGCGCGCGAGGAAGCGGCCGACATCGTGGTCGTCAAGGTCGCGCCGCTCGGTGGCGTGGCTCGGGCGCTCGACATCGTGGCCGAGTCCGGACTGCCGGCCGTGGTGTCGTCGGCACTGGACACCTCCGTCGGCATCAGCGCCGGTGTCGCGCTGGCTGCAGCGCTGCCTTACCTCCCGCACGACTGTGGTCTCGGCACGGTGGCGCTGCTGGCCGGTGACGTCAGTGCCGAGCCGCTCGAGCCCCACGGTGGGCGGCTGCCCGTGGGAACTGTGCAGGTCGACGACGAGCTGCTCGAACGCTGGGCCGCGCCACCGGCGCGGGTGCGGTGGTGGCGCGAACGGGTCACCGCGGCATACGACGTGCTTGCGTCTGCGTGAACGGCGGCCATAGCCGCCGTTCACGCAGACGCAAGCACAGGGAGCGCACGGGAGCGCACAGGACACGGGCAGGCGGCGGCAATACAGTCGGGCCTGTGAACATCGTCTTCGTCGAGCCGGGTTTCCCGGCCAACCAGCGCCGGTTCGCCCTCGCCCTCGCCTCGGTGGGGGCGAACGTCATCGGCATCGGCGAGTCCGACGAGTGGGCGCTCGACGACGAGCTGCGCGGGGCGATGGGCGGCTACTACAAGGTCGGGTCGGTCACGAACCTGCGCGAGATGCTCGAGGCGACCCGCTACATCCAGTCCAAGGTCTGGGTCGACAAGCTCGAGGCGACCGTCGAGGCGCACACCATGACGGCCGCGCAGGTGCGCGAGGCGACCGGCATACCCGGCACGTCGGTCAAGACGACGTGGCTGTGCCGCGACAAGCCGTCGATGAAGGCGGCCCTGCGTGAGGCGGGAGTCCCGACGGCGGCGTCGGCGGCGGTCGACCACGCCCACGAGGCCTGGGAGTTCGCCGAGCGGATCGGCTACCCCCTCATCCTGAAGCCGCGCGACGGTGCCGGCGCCAAGGACACGATGCGTGTCGACAACGACACCGAGCTGGCCCACGCGCTCACCGAGTTCGGGGCGCACGGCTCGACGTCGATCGCCATCGAGGAGTTCGTCGAGGGCCACGAGGGGTTCTACGACACCATCGCCGAGAGCGGCCGGGTGGTCCATGACTGGACGACCCACTACTACCCAAATGTGTTGGAGGCCATGCGAACCCGCTGGATCTCACCCCAGTTCGTCACCACCAACCGGATGGCCGACTCACCCTTCTACGGGGAGGTCGCCGAGATGGGCCAGCGCGTCATCGAGGCACTCGACATCGGCACCAGTGCCACCCACATGGAGTGGTTCTACGGGCCCAAGGGGCTGCGGTTCTCCGAGATTGGGGCGCGTCCCCCGGGCGTGGGTTGTTGGGACCTCTACTCGGCCAGCAACGACGTCGACGTCTACCGCGAGTGGGCGCACGTCATCGTCCACGGCACTCCCGAGCACGCCATGACGCGTCCCTACTCCGCCGGCATCGTGGCCCTGCGCCCCGACCGCGACGGTCGCATCGTCGGCCACAGCGGCCTGCACGAGATCCGCGACCGCTACAACGAGTGGGTGATCGACGCCTACTTCCCGCCGGACGGCCACCTCACCCAGCCGGTCGAGGCGGGCTACATGGCCAACGCCTACGTGCGGATGCGCCACCCCGACTACGACACCCTGCGCGCCATGCTCGACGACGTGGGCCGCACGGTCCAGGTCCACGCGGTCGCCGGCTGAGGCGCCCAGGCCCCAATGATGCGAACCGTCCTGCTCGGCCCGCAGCGCTTCATGACGACCGCCGGCACCGCCCTCCGCTCGCTCGGCGTCGATGGCCCCGTCGCCACCATCAACGCCGGGTGGGAGGAGCGCGAGGACGACGTCGCCGAGCTCGACCAGGTGCTCGGCGGCAACACCAGCCATCTGCGGCTGCACCACCGGCTGCTCGACGTGCTCGCCAAGGACGCGGCGTTCGCTGCGGCCGCCCTCACCTTCCGCGACCGGCACGACGCGCTCCTCGCTCTCTACCGGCTGCGCCTCGGGTTCGCCCTCGACGCCGCGTATGCCGTGCAGCGCCGCGTACGCGACGCCGCGCGCCGAGCGCCGGGCGACGGGTCCGCAGACGGTGAGCTCGCGGCATACGGGGCCCTCGACGACGCGGTCGCGGAGGTGAGGCACGTCGACGCCTGGTATGCCGCGCAGCTCAAGGAGCTCTACCGCGAGCTCGACGAGCGGGCGCCGTTGGTGGCGAGCGGCGTGATCGGATGGCACCGCGGGGAGATCGGCGCGCTCCTGGACGGTGCGGCGGCGCTCGTCATGCCCGGAGGCAACGTCGGGACACTGTTGCGAGTGTTGCGGCTGTTCGCGATTCGCATCCCCGACGAGCTGCCGGTCATCGCCTGGTCGGCCGGTGCGATGGCGCTGACCGACCGGGTGGTGCTGTTCCACGACTACGGACCGGAGGGGGCGCAGGAGGCCGAGGTGTTCGACCGCGGGCTCGGACGGGTGCCGGGAGTGGTTGCCCTGCCGCACGCACGGCGACGGCTGCGGCTCGACGACCACCCGCGGATGGCGGTGATGGCGCGACGGTTCACCGACGAGCACTGCCTGCTGCTCGACGACGGCACCGCCATCGAGGTCGGCGCGGACGGTGCACTGCCCGTCGGTGCGCGCATCCTCGGCACCGATGGAGCCGTCCACGACACCCAGAGGGCACTGTCATGAACACGCGACGCCTGGCGATCAACCGGTTGCGCGAACGGCTGCCCGCCGACGGCGCGGTGATCGACCGGTTCATCGCGCGACACGGCGCCCCGATCATCGAGGGGGAGCGGGCGACGTTCCTCTTCCGTGGCGCCGCCGACGAGGTGTGGGTGCGGCACCGGGTCGTGGGGCTGCCCGACCCGCTCGCGATGCGGCGCCTGCCGGGCACCGAGCTGTGGGCCGTCACCACCGACCTGCCGAGTGGGTCGCGGGTGGAGTACCAGCTGGAGACGCGGCGCGGCGAGCACTACGAGCGGTTCAACGACCCACTCAACCCGATCGTCGCCCACTCGCCGGTCGGGTCGAGCTCGGTGTGCGTCGCGACGGGCTACGAGGAGCCGTCGTGGGTGCACGAGGACCCGGAGGCGCGCAAGGGTGAGATCGTCGAGGACTCGTTGCAGTCCAAGGCATTACGGCGCGAGCAGCCCGTCAAGCTCTACCTGCCGGCGCGCTACACGAGGGCCCAGCGGTACCCGCTGCTGGTCGTCCACGACGGACAGGACTACCTCGACTACGCCGCCATGAAGACGGTGCTCGACAACCTCATCCACCGCCTCGACGTGGCGCCGCTGGTCGCGGCGTTCATCCCGCCCCGCGACCGGCTGGTGGAGTACCCGAACCATGCGCCGCATGCGCGCTTCGTCGCGCGTGAGCTGGTGCCGATGCTCGAGGGACGCCTGTCACTGCTCGACGAACCCACCGGGCGGTGCCTCATGGGCAGCAGCTTCGGCGGGATCGCGTCGCTGTCGACCGCGGTGCGATACCCCGGTGACTTCGGGTCGCTGTTCCTCCAGTCGGCGTCGATGGTGTTCACCGACATCGGCACCGACCACGGTGGGGGCCCGGCCTTCGACCCGGTCGTGAAGTTCATGAACCGCTACCGCGCCAAGCCGACGGCCCCGGTGGAGCGCATCTTCATGTCGTGCGGCACCTACGAGCCCCTCATCACCCCCAACCGGTCGATGGTGCCGGTGTTCCGCGGCACGGGCATGACGGTGAAGTACGTCGAGGCGAGGGACGGCCACAACTGGGCCGACTGGCGTGACCGGCTGCGCGACGGCCTGTCGTGGCTCTTCCCCGGACCGCAGAAGTTCGTGTACGAGTGAGTCGGGTGGACCCATGAGGAGGCATGCATGAAGGTGACCGAGCGGTGGCGTTCCGACCGCATGGACCGCGACATCACGCTGGTGCGGTGGGGCCACTACGGCACACCCGTGCTGCTCTTCCCCACGGCTGGCGGTGACGCCGAGGAGGTCGAGCGGCACCACCTGGTCGGCCACCTCGCTCCACTGATCGACGCCGGACGGGTCAAGGTCTACTCGTGTGACAGCGCGGCCGGTCGGGCCATGGCGCAGCACGAGGGGTCGACCGACTACCGGCGGTGGCTGTTCAACCAGTACCACCAGGCGATCGCCGAGGAGGTCGTGCCGGCGATCCACGCCGACTCCTCACCGGGGCCGGTGATCGTCGCGGGCGCTTCCATCGGGGCCTTCAACTCCCTCGCCATGATCTGCCGCTACCCACACCTGTTCGGCGCGGCTGTCGGGATGAGCGGCACCTACGACATCGAACGCTTCATCGGCGGCCGGTTCACCGACGACTTCTACTTCGCCTCGCCGCTGCACTTCCTCCCGGGGCTCGAGGGGCCGGGGCTCGACGTGCTGCGCCAGCGCTACGTCGTGCTGGCCTCTGGCTCGGGACGCTGGGAGGACGTGGGCGAGTCGTGGCGGGTCGCGGATGCCCTTGGTGCCAAAGGCATTCCGAACCGTGTCGATGACTGGGGCGATGCCTACGACCACGACTGGCCGACCTGGTGGGAGATGCTGCCGCTCTACCTCGACGACCTCGTCCCGTGACCCCCGTGCAGGGCGAGGGCGCCCCGGGGGCCGACCTCGCCGCGCGTCTGTCCGCCGCCGTCGAGGCGGGTATGCCGCGGGTGCGGGACGACCTCGCGCGTCTCGTCTCCTTCCGGTCGGTGGCCAACGCGGCGATCGAGCCGGTGGAGGAGTGCCGGCGTGCGGCCGAGGCCGTGGCGGAGCTGTTGACGGAGGTCGGCGTCGCAGGCGTCGAGGCCATCCCGACCGCGGACGAGTCGCTGGCCGTCGTCGGGCGCACCGCGGTCGCTGGTAGACGCCGGGTGCTCAGCGTGCTGCTCTACTCGCACTACGACGTCGTGCCGGTGGGCGACCCGTCCCTGTGGACTGTCCCGCCGTGGGAGCTGACCGAGCGCGAAGGGCGCTGGTATGCAAGGGGTTCCGCCGACTGCAAGGGCAACTTCCTGGCGTCGGTGCTGGCCTTGCGGGCGCTGCGTGAGGTGCTGGGGGAGTGGCCGGTTGAGGTCGCAGTGGTCTGCGAGGGCTCGGAGGAACAGAGCAGCGGCGGACTGGAGGCGCTGGTGCGCGCCCGACCCGACCTCGTGCAGGCCGACACCATCCTCATCGCCGACACCGGCAACGTCGAGGCCGGCCTCCCGACCCTCACCACGTCGTTGCGCGGTACGGGCAGCGTGCTGGTGACGGTGAGAACCATGGAGCGGGCGGCGCACTCGGGCATGTTCGGCGGCGCCGCGCCGGACGCCCTCCAAGCGCTGCTGATGGCCTTGGCCAAGCTGCGCGACGCGTCGGGGGAGACCACCATCGACGGCCTCGACCACTCCGGGGTCTGGGACGGAAACCCGTTCGACGCCAGGCGATTTCGGCACGACACCGCTCTGCTCGACGGCGTCGCTCCCTTGACGGGTGACGGCACCATCGGCGACCTGCTCTGGGCGCGGCCCGCCGCCACCGTCATCGCGATCGACGCGACGCCGGTCTCGCAGGTCACCGCCGCCGTCCACGCGGAAGCCCGGGCGGTCGTCAACCTGCGCGTCCCGCCCAGCACGGATGCCGCTGTGGCACAACGACTTCTGATCGAGCACCTCGAGCGCCACACGCCGTTCGGGGCCCACGTCGAGGCCAAACCCGTGTCTCTGGGACACGGCTTCACCGCCCGAACCGACGGACCGGCATACCGGGCGATGGGGCGCGCCATGGAACGTGCCTTCGACCGCCCACCGGTGACGACGGGCCAGGGCGGGTCCATCCCGCTGGCGACCACGCTGGCCGAGCTGGTGCCGGACGCCGAGATCATGCTGCTGGGGGTCGAGGAGCCAGCGTCGCGCATCCACGCGACGGACGAGTCGGTCAGCCCCGACGAGCTGCGTCGCACCGCTCTCGCCCAGGCCCTCTTCATGGCCGACCTCGGGGGCCTGCTCGACGCCTGACCGTCATCCACAGGTGACGCCTGCAGGCGGCGTCGTCCACAGGCGGGTTTGCCGCGCCTGCCCGTGACGCCGTCGCCTCACCAGAGTGGGTGGCATGAGTGCTGATCCCCTGCGGCTGCGAGACCTGGCGCAGCGCCTCGACGCCGAGGCCGAGCAGGCGCGTGCACTTGCGCGTCGGGTCGATGCAGTCAGCGGGGTCGCCTGGCAGTCGGCCGCGGCGGAGGCCTTCCGCGAAAGGGTTGCCGAGGCGGCGATCCGGTTGCGGCACACCGCGACTCGTCTCGACGAAGCGGCCGATCTCACCCGGGCGCACGCCCTTGCGGTGGAGCGGGCCATCACCGCCCTCGCCGAGGTGGCCCACGACGCCGCCGCCGCGGCACAGGAGGTGGGGACGGCTGTGCCGCGTGCGGTGGCCACCGGTGCCGATGACGCCGCCCGGTGGGCTGCCCGGCACGCGGGTGACGTGGTTGCGGGCGGCTGGAGGTCACCGGACTGATGGGGATCGACGTCTCCGGTGGGTCTGGCGGCACCAGCGTCGGGCTCGAGGACTTGCTGGCGGCGGCAGCGAGCCTGCACTCGGCGGGTGGCGAGCTGGGTGAGGCTCTGGCCCGCGTCGTCGCTGGCGTCGTGGCGAGTGATCTGGCGCAGAGCCACCCGCTCAGCCCGGCCACCGCCGCGTGGGCAGAGACGGCCATCGCCCGCGCCACCGGGCCGACCGGGTTGGTGTCCGACGTCGCGGCCCTCGAGGGCCTCGCCGAGCTCACGCGAGGCGCGGTCGCGGCATACCGCGCGTCGGAGGCAACGGTCACGGCCGGCCTGCAAACGGCCCGTGAGGGCCTCATGGTGCTCGTGGGGCAGCAGGTGGCCGGTCTCGTCGTCGCGTCGATGGTGTTGGAGGCCAAGGGAGTCGACGTGGCGGCGGTGACTGACCGGGCTCTCTTCGAGGCTCCACAGGTGGCCGACCTCGGCGGCAGCACGGCTGGGCTGGCGCTGGGTCTTGCGACCAACCCGCTGACCGCGCCGTTGCTGCGGCCGGGGCTCGCCGGGAGGGACGATGCGGACCGCGGGCTCGACGGTGGGCCGGCGGGCCCGGACGAGCTCGGGCTGCGCGTGCTGGCCGACTCGGCAGGTGCTTGGGGCCTGCTCGACGACTCGGGCCGGGCCGTCGTCGAGCCGGAGCCGGCGCCGGGACCTGGCGCCCGGGCTCCGGTGGATCTTGCCTCGTTGGCCCGCGACCAGGCGAGGCTCAGCGACGCCGAGGACTACCCGGGACGGGTGCGCGTGGTCGAGGTGCCGCAGGAGCGTGGGTCCGCGTGGCTGGTCGAGATCTCGGGTACGCAGGTGTGGGACCCGCGCGCCGGCGAGTCGGCCCACGACGTGACGACCGACGTGCGGCTCATGGCGCAGGAGTCGACCGTGCTTGCCGACGGGGTGCAGCAGGCCCTGGCCGAGGCGCAGGCGGCGTCGGGCCGGGACACCACGGCCGAGCCGGTGCTGCTCGCGGGCCACAGCCTCGGTGGGATGGTTGCGGCTGGGCTGGCGTCGTCACCGGCGTTCCGCACGCGGCACGGGCGGGTGAGCGTGGTGACGATGGGGTCGCCGGTGTCGCGTATGCCGGTGCCGGCCGAGGTGTCCGTGCTCGCCCTCCAGCACACCCAGGACGTCGTGCCCCGGCTCGACGGGCGAGCCGACCCGGACCGGCGCTCGTGGGTGACGGTCACCCGTGACCTGCGCGGGGACGCCGACGTGTCTCGCACGGTCAGAGGTGCCCACGACAGCCGTGAGTACGTCCAGACCGCGCAGGAGGCGGACCGCTCCGTAGACCCTTCGCTGCGCGACTGGCGCGAGTCGCACCAGCAGTTCTTCGAGCCAGCGCCGGGCCGCGAACCGACGATCCGCGACTACCGCATCGAGCGCCTGAAGGACGGGCCATGACAGACGCCGTCGCGCAGGTCCCGCTGAGGATGCCCCTGTCGCTTGCTAGCGCAGGGTCTCGGCCGCCGGCGGCGACTGGGTGACGAGGGCGCGGAGGCGAGCGACGGCATCCGCGCGGGCGCCGGCGAGGGCGGCATCGGGCACGTCCGCGGGGCGCAGCGGTACGGGGCGCGGTGAGCTGTCGATGCGCTCGCGGACGGCGGCCAGCACGGCGGGCTCGGTCCCCCACGACCCGCCGAGGACCACGACCGAGGGATCGCTCACCGCGACGACCGCCGCGACGACTCCGGCCACGGCATCGGCGATGACGTGCAGCCGCGCCGTCGCCCGAGCACCTCTTCCGGTCACGGACCGAACCACCTCGGCCACGTCGATGGCCGTGCTGCCCTCGTGGTGGAGCCCGAGCCGCTCGAACACCTCGGTGCAGGCCATGGCCAGACCCCGGGGACCCGGCACGACGACGTGTGCCACCTCTCCGGCGAGACCGGTGGCGCCGCGCACCACCGAGCCGTCCGCCACGAGGGCACAGCCGAGGCCTTCGCCGAGGTGGAGGAACGCGAAGTCGTCGAGGTCGCCGTCACCGGCTGACCGTTCGGCGAGCGCGGACCAGTTCACGTCGTTGTCGACGACGACCGAGCCACCCACCACCGGCGCGAGTGCCCCCGCGGGGTCGAGGGTGCCGACGAGGAAGGGGGAGTCCGGCAGCTGCACCAGTCGCCCCGTGTGACGGTCGACCGGGTCGGCCACGGACACGACGGCCAGGCGCGCCCGGTCGGCACCGGCAGCGTGCAGCGCTGACTTCGCGGTGGAACTCAGCGCCCGCGCAACGGCCGTGGGTTTGGCGGGCCGGGTCACGCCGGCCGTCTCACGTGCGAGCACCTTTCCGCGGACGTCCAGGGCCTCGGCGACGATGCCCTCCGGAGCCACCGACACGGCGAGCGCCAGACCGGTTGCAGGGGACAGGTCGTAATAGACACCGGCGCGACCCCGACCGGTGCTCCGGTCGCCCGTGTCGAGAACCGCACCCGCCGCCTCGAGCCGTCGCATGCTCTCGGTGACGGTTGGCTTCGACAGGCCCGTCGCGCTGGCCAGCTCGGCGCGGGTGGAGGGCCCGTGCTCGATGAGGGCGGTGAGGACGGTGGTGTCACTCAGCTGGCGCAGCAGGTCGAGTGACGGCTTGGTGGAGGTGGCCACGCAGGCACTCTAGTAAGGACCCTTGCCCAAATCCTACGAACCTGCCACACTCTCTTTTGGTAAGGAGTCCTGACTAGAGGAGTCGACGATGACCCAGGCCACGGCATACGACATCACCCGCCCTGAGCTCCCGCACTGGGAGGAGCCGCCCGCGGACCTCTCCGGCGCGATCCGCGAGATCAAGACCGCGCTGCGCGCAAGGATCGAGGCGTCCGGTCGCACCGTCGACGAGGTCTTCGAGGTGGTCGAGCGCAAGGTGGCCGACCGGGTCGCCGAGATCACCGCCGCCAAGGAGCGGGGCGAGCAGGTCTGGCCCGTCATCGAGTACGCCGACATCGAGTCCGGTGCCGTCACGCCCGAGCAGCTCGAGCACCTCAAGCGCCGCGGCTGCCTCGTCGTCCGTGGCCACTTCTCCCGCGAGCAGGCTCTGCAGTGGGACCAGGACATCGTCGACTACGTCGAGAGCAACCACTTCTTCGACAACTACCGCGGCCCCGGCGACGACTTCTTCGGGACCGTCGGCTCCAAGCCGGAGATCTACCCGATCTACTGGTCGCCCGCGCAGATGCAGGCGCGTCAGAGCGAGCGGATGGCGACGGTCCAGGGGTTCCTCAACCGCCTGTGGACCTCCGAGTCCGATGGCGAGCAGTGGTTCGATCCCGAGCGCGACTCCCTCTACCCCGACCGCATCCGCCGCCGCCCCGAGGGCGCCGACTCCGCCGGTCTCGGCACGCACCTCGACCCCGGCACGCTCGACCTGTGGATGACGCAGGCCTACCAGCAGGCGTTCCGCCACCTCTTCGACGGCAGCGTCGAGCAGTACGACCCGTGGGACGCCAGCCACCGCACGGCCGGACCGCAGTACCCCGGCTCGACGATGTGCTCGGCCTTCCGCACCTTCCAGGGCTGGACCGCGCTCTCCGACATGGACCACGACCAGGGCGTCCTGCACACGGTGCCGATCCCCGAGGCCATGGCCTACCTCATGCTCCGCCCCCTGCTCGACGACGTGCCCGACGACGAGATGTGCGGCGTCACGGTCAACCAGGTCTTCCCGGCCGACTGGAAGTGGCACTCGCTGCTCATGGAGGGCCTCGCCGGCATCCCCGACGTCCAGGCCGGCGACTCGGTCTGGTGGCACTGCGACATGATCCACAGCGTTGCGCCGGTCCAGGACCAGAAGGGCTGGGGCAACGTCATGTACATCCCGGCCGCCCCGTGGTGCCCGCGCAACGAGGCGTATGCCGCGAGCGTCCGCGAGGCGTTCCTCACCGGGTCCAGCCCGAGCGACTTCCCCGAGGAGCACTACGAGCGCGAGTGGCCGAACCGCTTCCAGCCAGAGGACCTCAACGAGACCGGGCGCCGCGGCCTCGGCATGGAGTGATCCGCGCCGCCTGACAGAATCGCGCGGGTGAACCCGTCCACCGCGCTCGCCACCACGATGGTCGACGAGCTCGTGCGTCAGGGCGTGCGGCACGTGGTCGTGTGCCCCGGGTCGCGCTCCGCGCCGTTCGCGTATGCCGTCCAGGCGGCCGAGCGCGCAGGTCGCCTCACGATGCACGTGCGTGTCGACGAGCGCTCGGCCGCGTTCCTGGGGCTGGGGCTCGCCAAGCTGACGCGGGTGCCGGCGGTGGTCGTCACGACGTCTGGCACCGCCGTCGCCAACCTGCACCCCGCGGTGCTCGAGGCGCACCACGGCGTCGTGCCGCTGCTGGTGCTGTCGGCCGACCGGCCGGTCGAGCTGCGGAGGACCGGTGCCAACCAGACGACCGTGCAGCCTGGCATGTTCGGCGACGCCGCGCGTGCGGAGTTCGACGTCGAGGCGCCCACGAGCGACGATCTCGTCGGTGCGGAGGCGGGTTCGTGGCGGGCGGTGGTGGGCTCCGCGGTCGCGGCGAGCCGTGGGGTCGGCAGCGAGCCCGGCCCGGTGCACCTCAACGTCCAGCTGCGCGAGCCGCTCGTGCCTGATGCCGACGAGGCTGGCCCGGCGGATACCGTTGGAAAGGCGGGAACGCTCGGAGGGGCGGAAAGCCTTGGACAGCAAGGGGGCTCGCGTCCGAGCGCATTCCCCGCAGCCACGGGCGCCGGTGATGGCGTCCAGCAGCTCGACGAGTTCGACCCGACCATCGAGCGCACCCTCGTCGTGGTCGGCGACCTGCCGGAGCCGGGACAGTTCGAGCAGGCCGTCGCCTGGGCGAGCGCCCACGGGTGGCCTGCGGTGGCCGAGCCGTTCGGCGACCACCCGCGGCCGGGCGTCATACCCGGTGGACCGCTGGTGCTGTCGGACCCTGGCTGGCTCGACGCACATGCACCCGACCGGGTCGTGACCGTGGGTCGGCTGACGTTGTCCCGTCCCGTCTCAGCGCTCCTGCGGCGACCCGGTGTCATCGTCGAGGCGGTCGCCGCGCACCAGTGGATCGTCAACCGCCCCAAGGAGATTCGTACCCACCCGGCGTCGCTGCTCGACCAGCGACCGCGAAGGCCTCGAGACACGTCGTGGGCCGACGAGTGGCGCACAGTGGGGCATCGCGTGGCCGCGGCGCTCGCCGAGCAGCCGCCAGCCTGGCCGACCGGAACAGCTGTGGCCGCAACGGTTCTCGGCGCGCTGCCCGACAACGCGGTGCTCTTCCTCGGGTCGTCCAACGGTGTCCGCGACGTCGACTACCTGGCGGGTGGGCGGACCCGGCCGCTGACCGTCGTCGCCAACCGCGGCCTCGCCGGGATCGACGGCTGCGTCTCGACAGCCGCGGGCATAGCGCTCGCTGGCGACGGGCCGGCATACGCCCTCATGGGTGACCTGACGTTCCTCCACGATGCGAACGGGCTCCTCGTGGGTCCGCTCGAACACCAGCCCGACCTCACGATCGTCGTCGTCAACGACGACGGGGGCGGCATCTTCACCACCCTGGAGCCGGGCGCGCCCGAGCTGGCAGAGGACTTCGAGCGCGTCTTCGGCACCCCCACGGGCACCGACCTGGCTGCCCTGTGCGCGGCTCACCACGTGCGCCATGTGCTGGCCGAGTCGCCCGACCAGCTCACCACAGCCGTAACCGAGCAGCCGCACGGCCTCACCGTCGTCGAGGTGCCGGTAGACCGCTCGACCCACCGCACCGAGCGCGACCGCCTCCGCGCGGTCGCGACGAAAGCGTTGCGGCAGTAGCAGATCGAGAGGTGGTCCAATGTGCGAAACTATGGACGTGCGACTGCACCTTGAGCTCGACGACGACCTGGCGCGCCGGGTTGACCAGGTCTCTGGCCCGCGTCATCGCAGTGCGTACGTTCGGGCAGCCATCGTGCGAGCGCTCGGGGCGGACGAGCGTGCGGAGTCGTTGCTGGCGGTCGCCGGCTCGTTGCGCGACACGCGGCATGAGTGGGACGCGGATCCCGCCGCGTGGGTCAGGGAACAACGTCGCGACGAGGTTTGACGCGCCGGCTGATGGTGGTCCTGCTCGACACCACGGTTCTCAACGATCACCTCCGGGGGGGGCCGGTTGTGCGCGGGTAACCCCAAGGACTTCCCGATGATCAGCGTCGAGCACTGGCCGGTCGGCGAGTAGCCGAGACCCGCGCCGCTGCGACCTCAGCCGCCGGACAGAGCGTCGCGCATGGGGACGAGCTTGGCGTCGGACTCGGCCACCTCGGCCTCGGGCACGGACCCGGCGACGATGCCGCAGCCGGCGAAGATCCGCATGGCCGACGCCGACCCCGGCTCGAACGCGCCGCTGCGCAACGCGATCGCCCACTCGCCGTCGCCGCTGGCGTCCATCCAGCCGACCGGCCCGGCATACCGGCCACGGTCCATGTGCTCGAGCGCGCTGATGACCGCGTCAGCCACCGCCGACGGGGTGCCGCACACCGCCGCCGACGGGTGCAGCGACGCCGCCAGCGCCAACGAGGTCGCGTCGTCGGCGAGGACCCCGGCCACGTCGGTCGCGAGGTGCATGACGTTGGCGAGGTGCAGGACGAACGGCGACTCGGGCACGTTCATCGACGAGCAGTGCGGGCGCAGCGCGTCGGCCACCGAGCGCACGGCGTACTCGTGCTCCTCGAGGTCCTTGCTCGACCGGGCCAGCGACGCCGCCAACGCCAAGTCGTGCTCGTCGTCACCGGTGCGGCGGATCGTGCCGGCGAGCACCCGCGACGTCACGAGGCCACGCTCGAGCCGCACCAACATCTCCGGCGTCGCACCGACGAGCCCGTCGACCGCGAACACCCAAGTCGTGTCGTAGCGCTCGGCCAGCCGCTCGAGCAGCCACCGCGCGTCGATCGGCTCGGAGGCCTCGACCCGAAGGTCGCGCGCCAGCACCACCTTGTCGAGCTCACCGGCGGTGATGCGGTGTACCGCCTCGCTCACCGCACCGGCCCACTCCGCAGGCGACAGGGCGCCATCCGCGTAGGCCACCCCAACAGGGGAGTGGGGCGAAGGCTGTTGCGGCACAACAGCACCCGGCGCGGGAAGGTCAGCGCCGGTGCCTGTCGTCGTGACCCACCACTTGCCGTCGCGCGCGCCGACGACGACCTCGGGGACGACGAGAGTCGCGCCCGCAGGTGAGTCCGCGGCATACGCGATCGACCCAAAGGTGACCGGCCCGGTGCCTGGCAAGCCGACCTCGTCACGCACGACGGCGCTCGCGACGACGTCGCGCCACCACTCCTGCGCCCGCGCGAACCGGTCGGGGCCGGTCGTCGTGAACTCGAGCGTGCGGCCCCAACCGACGAGGCCCTCGCCGCGCCGCACCCAGCTGGACAGCGCGCGCGGGTCGCCGACCTCGGGCAGCAGGCGCAGCAGGGGGCCGGCGTCGGCGAGGGGGACGGTGCGCGCGACGAGCGGCGGGCCGCTGGGGTCGGGTGAGCCGGCGGCGGACGGAAGGCTGGTCATGGCACCGGTCAGCCTACGACCGGGCGACGGGCGTCGCGTGCCGGGTGCGAGGATGACCGCATGAGCCGCGCCAGCCTGGACAAGGACCCGCGTGACGTCGCCGCGATGTTCGACGACGTCGCGGGCAAGTACGACGTGACCAACGACGTCCTCTCGCTCGGCCAGGACCGGCTGTGGCGGCGGGCCGTGGTCAAGGCGGTCGGCGCGAAGCCGGGGGAGTCGGTCCTCGACATCGCGGCGGGCACGGGCACGAGCAGCGAGCCGTTCGCCGATGCCGGCGTGCACACGGTGCCGGCAGACTTCTCCCTCGGGATGCTGCACGTGGGCAACCGGCGCCGCCCGGACCTGGGGTTCACCGCGGCGGATGCGATGCGGCTGCCGTTCGCGGACGACAGCTTCGACGTGGTGACCATGTCGTTCGGGCTGCGCAACGTGGCGTCGGTGCCGACGGCGCTCACGGAGTTCCTGCGCGTGACGCGGCCGGGTGGGCGGCTCGTGGTGTGCGAGTTCAGCCAGCCGACGAACCGGGCGTTTCGCAAGGTGTATGCCGAGTACCTCATGGGTGCCCTGCCGCCGGTTGCGCGCCGGGTGTCGTCGAACCCGGACTCCTATGTCTACCTGGCGGAGTCGATCCAGGCCTGGCCGGCGCAGCGCGAGCTGGCGCTGACGATCCGCGACGCGGGGTGGTCGGACGTGGCGTGGCGGAACCTGACCGGCGGCATCGTGGCGCTGCACCGAGCGGTCAAGCCCGAGTCGAGTGCCTGAGAACGACCCCTGGGTAGTGCTCAGGCACTCAACTCGGGGTAAGGGTCGCCTAAGTGGTGTGACGGGGCCGGGAGCGGAGTAGTCTCGCCCGGAGCAGTTCGTGAAGACGTTCACAAGCGTGAGGCACAGCGTGACAACACCGATTCCCGCCGCGTCGGGCAGCGCCCCGGCGACGGAGTCAGCCGACGTCATCGTCGTCGGCGCCGGCCCTGCCGGGTCGGCCACCGCGGCATACCTCGCCATGAGCGGGCTGGACGTCCTCGTCCTGGAGAAGACCGCGTTCCCGCGCGAGAAGGTCTGCGGCGACGGCCTCACCCCCCGCGCGGTCAAGGAGCTCATCACCCTCGGCGTCCCCACGCCCGAGGAGGACGGCTGGATCCGCAACCACGGCCTGCGCATCATCGGCGGCGGCATGCGCCTGCAGCTGCCGTGGCCAGACCTCGCGAGCTTCCCGCCCTACGGCCTGGTGCGCACCCGCCAGGACTTCGACGACATCCTCGCCAAGCACGCCGTCAAGCACGGTGCGCGGCTCCGCGAGTCGACCAACGTCACCGGGCCGATCCTCGACGACCGGGGTGCGGTCGTCGGCGTGACCGCCAAGGCGGTCGACGAGAAGGGCCGGTCGACTGGCCCAGAGCTTCGGTATGCCGCGCCGCTGGTCATCGCGGCCGACGGCAACTCCTCGAGGTTGTCGCTGTCGGTGGGGCGCGAGAAGCGTGAGGACCGCCCGATGGGCGTCGCCGTGCGCACCTACTACACGAGCCCACGCCACGACGACGACTACCTCGAGTCCTGGCTCGAGCTGTGGTCGACCGACGAGAACGGCAAGAAGGTCCTGCTGCCCGGCTACGGCTGGATCTTCGGTGTCGGTGACGGCACCTCGAACGTCGGCCTCGGCATCCTCAACACCTCCAGCGCGTTCGGCAAGACCGACTACAAGGACGTCATGCGGCGCTGGGTCGCGACGATGCCGCAGGACTGGACCTACAACGACGAGACCATGGTCGGTCCGATCCGCGGTGCCGCGCTGCCGATGGGCTTCAACCGCCAGCCGCACTACGACAAGGGCCTGCTGCTCGTCGGTGACGCCGGCGGCATGGTCAACCCGTTCAACGGCGAGGGCATCGCCTACGCCATGGAGTCCGGCCGGCTCGCGGCCGAGGTCGTCGCGCAGGCCTTCGCCCGCGGCACCGACGCCCAGCGCGAGCGGGTCCTCCAGTCCTACCCGAAGGTCATGGGCGACGCGCTCGGCGGTTACTACACGCTGGGCCGGTACTTCGCGAAGATGATCGGCAACCCAGAGGTGATGCGGCTCGCCACCAAGTACGGCCTGCCGCGCACGACCCTCATGAAGTTCCTCCTCAAGGTCATGGCCAACCTCGCCGAGCCGCACGGCGGCGACGCGAGCGACCGGCTGATCGTGGCCCTCTCCAAGATGGCCCCGGACGCATGAGCGGCCCGCACTCGACCAGCACCGAGGCCGCGCGTGCATTCTGCGAGCCCGCCCCTAGGATTGGGCCGCACGGCCTGAGCCTGCGGCAGGCAGTTACGACGGAAGGGAAGTGACACGGCGATGACGGACCCCTACGTCCCGCTGTTGTTCCTGCTGGCGATCGGTGGCGGTTTCGCCGTCTTCTCGGTCTTCGCGGCCGCGATCTCGGGCCCCAAGCGCTACAACCGCGCCAAGCTCGACGCCTACGAGTGCGGCATCGAGCCCACCCCGCAGGCCGCGGGTGGCGGGCTGCGCGTGCCGATCAAGTACTACCTGACCGCGATGCTGTTCATCATCTTCGACATCGAGTCGGTGTTCCTCTACCCGTTCGCGGTGGCCTTCGACCAGCTGGGCCTGTTCGCGCTGGTGGAGATGGTGCTGTTCATCCTGACCGTGTTCGTCGCCTACGCCTATGTATGGCGCCGCGGCGGCCTGGACTGGGACTGAGAGGCAAGAGGCAATGGGTGTTGAGGAGAAGCTGCCTGCCGGCTTCCTGCTGACGACGGTCGAGCAGGTCGCGGGCTACATGCGCAAGAGCTCGGTCTGGCCGGCGACGTTCGGCCTGGCCTGCTGCGCCATCGAGATGATGGCGGTCGGCACGCCCGACTACGACATCGCCCGCTTCGGCATGGAGCGGTTCTCGGCCACGCCCCGGCAGGCCGACCTGATGATCGTCGCCGGCCGCGTGAGCCAGAAGATGGCCCCGGTCGTGCGCCAGGTCTACGACCAGATGCCCGAGCCCAAGTGGGTCATCTCGATGGGTGTCTGCGCCAGCTCCGGCGGCATGTTCAACAACTACGCGATCGTCCAGGGGGTCGACCACATCATCCCGGTCGACGTCTACCTGCCGGGCTGTCCGCCCCGCCCGCAGATGCTCCTCAACGCGATCCTCACGCTGCACGAGCAGATCCAGAACTCCAAGCTGGGCGTCAACCGCGTGGCCGCGGCCCGCGCCGCCGAGGAGGCCGCGCTGCGCGCGACCCCGACCCACGAGATGACCGGCCTGCTGGCCGCCGGCGCCGGGAGCGCCAGCCCCAACCAGCTGCCGATCTCCCCGGTGGGCCACACGCACGACGCCGGCCACACGCACGGAGGTGCCGCCTGATGGCCGAGGAGAAGGACCCGAAGCAGGCGACCGCGAACAGCAACATCGACGGCACCCAGAGCAAGGCGTCGGCGCAGGACAAGACGGCCGGCCCCGACCAGCCGGCCTCCCAGGCCGCGACCTCCACGGCTCCGAACCAGCCGGGCACCGTCGTCGACCGGGAGAGCGGCGAGCGGCTGCCGGCCCAGCCGGGCACGGCACCCGACCCGGTCGTCGTGGGTGAGCGGCGCGGCATGTTCGGCGCGGTCGAGGGTGGCGACACCTCCGGCTACGGCGGCCTGCGCAGCCCGATCCTGTTCCCCGGCACGGCAGTTCGGCCCTACGGCAGCTACTTCGACGAGATCGCCGACCGGCTCGAGGGCGCCCTCGACAGCGGTGCCGGCGACGCGGCATACGGCGAGGCGATCGAGCGGGTCGTGGTCGACCGCGGTGAGCTGACTCTGTTCGTCCGCCGCGAGCACCTGCCCACGGTCGCGCGGGCGATGCGTGACGACCCGGCGCTGCGCTTCGAGCTGTGCACCGGCGTCAGCGGCGTGCACTACCCGCACGAGGAGGGCCGCGAGCTGCACGCGGTCTACCACCTGCTGTCGATCACTCACGGTGGCCGCCGCGTGCGCCTCGAGGTGACCTGCCCCGACAGCGACCCGCACATCCCGTCGATCGTCTCGATCTACCCCGCCAACGACTGGCACGAGCGCGAGACGTGGGACATGTTCGGCATCGAGTTCGACGGGCACCCCGCGCTCACGCGCATCCTCATGCCCGACGACTGGCCGGGCCACCCGCAGCGCAAGGACTACCCCCTCGGCGGCATCCCGGTCGAGTACAAGGGCGCCACCGTCCCGCCGCCGGACCAGCGGAGGTCTTACAACTGATGACGACGTACCACGACGACATCTACGCCACCTCGGGCGACAACACCCTCGCCGACGAGGAGGCCCACGTCTTCAACGCCACCGGCGGTGACTGGGACCAGCTCGTCGACGAGGCAGCTGCCCTGCACGAGGAACGCATCGTCGTCAACATGGGCCCGCAGCACCCGTCGACGCACGGCGTGCTCCGCCTCATCCTCGAGCTCGACGGCGAGACGGTGACCGAGACCCGCGCGGGGATCGGCTACCTGCACACCGGCATCGAGAAGAACATGGAGTTCCGCACCTGGACCCAGGGCGTGACCTTCTGCACCCGCATGGACTACCTCACGCCGTTCTTCAACGAGGCAGCGTTCTGCCTGTCCGTGGAGAAGCTGCTCGGCATCACCGACCAGGTGCCCGAGCGGGCCAACGTGATCCGCGTGCTCATGATGGAGCTCAACCGCATCACCTCCCACCTCGTGGCGCTGGCCACCGGTGGCATGGAGATGGGTGCGACCACCGTCATGACGGTCGGCTTCCGCGAGCGCGAGCGCATCCTGTCGATCTTCGAGATGGTCACGGGCCTGCGCATGAACAACGCCTACATCCGCCCCGGCGGTGTGGCCCAGGACCTGCCGCCCGGCGCCATCGACAAGGTGCGCGACACGATTCCGTTGGTGCGCAAGGGGCTTGGCGAGCTCGAGATGCTGCTCAACGAGAACCCCATCCTCAAGGGCCGCATGGTCGACGTGGGCTACCTCGACCTGACCGGCTGCATGGCGCTCGGCATCACCGGCCCGGTGCTGCGCTCGACCGGCCTGCCGCACGACCTGCGCAAGCTCGAGCCCTACTGCGGCTACGAGACCTACGACTTCGACGTCATCACCCGCACCGAGGCCGACGCCTACGCGCGACTGCGGATTCGCATCGACGAGATGTACGAGTCGCTCAAGATCGCCGAGCAGTGCATCGACCGGCTCCAGTCCAACCCGGGCCCGGTCATGGTCGAGGACAAGAAGATCGCGTGGCCGGCGCAGCTCGCCATCGGCGGCGACGGTATGGGCAACAGCCTGGACCACATCCGCGAGATCATGGGCACCTCGATGGAGTCGCTCATCCACCACTTCAAGCTGGTCACCGAGGGCTTCCGCGTGCCGCCGGGTCAGGCGTATGCCGCGGTGGAGAGTCCCAAGGGTGAGCTCGGCTGCCACACGGTGTCCGACGGGGGAACGCGCCCCTACCGCGCGCACTTCCGTGACCCGTCCTTCAACAACCTCCAGGCCACGGCCGCGATGTGCGAGGGCGGCCAGGTTGCCGACGTCATCGTGGCGGTCGCCTCGATCGACCCGGTGATGGGAGGAGTTGACCGCTGATGGCTGGTGACAACTTCGGTATGCAGACTGCGGCCGGGCACCTGACGGTGGCCGCCGAGTCCAAGGAGCCCTACACCGCCGAGCAGCTCGCCGGTCTCGACGCCGACGCTGCCCAGGTCATCGCGCGCTACCCGCAGAAGCGCTCGGCGCTGCTGCCGCTGCTGCACCTGGTGCAGAGCGTCGACGGCTACGTCACGGGCCGCGGTATCGACTGGTGCGCCGACAAGCTCGACCTCAGCACCGCCGAGGTGTCGGGTGTGGCGACCTTCTACACGCAGTACAAGCGTCACCCCAACGGCGAGTACACCGTCGGCGTCTGCACCAACACGCTGTGCGCGATCATGGGCGGCGACCAGATCTTCGACGAGGTCTCCGAGCACCTCGGGATCGGCCACGACGAGACCACGCCCGACGGCAAGGTCACGCTCGAGCGGATCGAGTGCAACGCGGCCTGCGACTACGCCCCCGTGGTGATGGCCAACTGGGAGTTCTTCGACAACCAGACGCCCGAGTCGACCAAGGCGCTCGTCGACGACCTGCGCGCCGGCAAGGACGTCAAACCCTCGCGTGGACCGAACAAGGTCTGCACCTTCAAGCAGGTCTCGCGGGTGCTCGCCGGGTTCAACGACGGCCTCGCCGACGAGGGTGTGGGCGCGGGCCCGGCCTCCCTGGCCGGTCTCGAGGTCGCGCACGAGCACGGCTGGACCGCCCCGAAGGCGCCGAAGGCCGACAGCACGAAGGCAGACGACGAGAGCGCCGACAACAAGAGCTCCGACAACAAGAGCGCCGACGCCAAGACCGACGCCAAGGCCGACGCCAAGACCGAGGCGAAGGCGACCGGCGACGCGAAGGCGCCGGGACGGCATACCTCCGGCAATGCCGCGGCCAACGACCCCGACGAGAAGCCGACCGCCCAGGGCACCCTCTTCGACGACGGGGCCGAGGGCAAGGGCAAGGAGGGCAAGGCATGAGCACCCAGCTGACCCCGATCCTCACCGACTTCTGGGACGACCCGCAGTCGTGGACCCTCGCGACCTACGAGAAGCACGAGGGATACCAGGGCCTGAAGAAGGCGCTGGGCATGAAGCCCGAGGACCTCGTCCAGATGACCAAGGACTCCGGCCTGCGGGGTCGTGGTGGCGCCGGCTTCCCCACCGGCATGAAGTGGGGCTTCCTGCCCCCGCCGGACGGCGGCCCCCGCTACCTCGTCGTCAACGCCGACGAGTCCGAGCCGGGCACCTGCAAGGACATCCCGCTGATGATGGCGGCGCCACAGTTCCTCATCGAGGGCGTGGCAATCACGTCGTTCGCGATCGGCTGCAACCACGCCTTCATCTACCTGCGCGGCGAGGTCGTGCACGTCTACCGTCGCCTGCTGCGCGCGGTGGAGGAGGCGTATGCCGCGGGCTACCTCGGCAAGAACATCCTCGGCTCCGGTTTCGACCTGGACGTGACGGTGCACGCCGGTGCCGGCGCCTACATCTGCGGTGAGGAGACGGCGCTGCTCGACAGCCTCGAGGGCCGCCGCGGCCAGCCGCGGCTCAAGCCGCCGTTCCCGGCGGTCGCCGGCCTCTACGCGCGCCCGACCGTCGTCAACAACGTCGAGTCGATCGCGTCGGTGCCGCCGATCCTGCTGCACGGTGCGGACTGGTTCACCGAGATGGGCACCGAGAAGTCCCAGGGCTTCGGCATCTTCAGCCTCTCGGGCCACGTCAAGAACCCCGGCCAGTACGAGGCGCCGCTCGGCATCACGCTGCGCGAGCTGCTCGACATGGCCGGCGGCATGCGCGACCCCAACAAGAAGCTCAAGTTCTGGACCCCGGGTGGCTCGTCCACGCCGCTGTTCACCGACGAGCACCTCGACATCCCGCTCGACTTCGAGTCGGTGGCCGCGGCCGGGTCGATGCTCGGCACCCGGGCGCTGCAGATCTTCGACGAGACCACCTGCGTGGTGCGCGCCGTCGACCGATGGACCGACTTCTACAAGCACGAGTCCTGCGGCAAGTGCACCCCGTGCCGTGAGGGCACCTGGTGGCTCAAGCAGATCCTCGGCCGGCTCGAGCACGGGCAGGGCGACGAGGAGGACCTCGAGAAGCTGCTCGACGTGTGCGACAACATCCTCGGCCGGTCGTTCTGCGCCCTCGGCGACGGCGCGACCAGCCCGATCACGAGCAGCATCCAGTACTTCCGTGACGAGTACCTGAAGCACCTCGAGCTGGGCCACTGCCCGTTCGACGTTCGTGAGTCGACGCTCTTCCACAAGGACCGTGTAACAGCATGACTGTGACCGAAGACAAGAAGGCCGCGGGCGCCGGCCAGCCCCCCGTCGAGATGGTGAACCTCACCATCGACGGGGTGCCGGTGTCGGTGCCCAAGAACACCCTCGTCATCCGCGCCGCCGAGCAGATCGGCGTCGAGGTGCCGCGGTTCTGCGACCACCCGCTGCTCGACCCGGTCGGCGCCTGCCGCCAGTGCCTCGTCGACATCGCGACGCCCGGCCCCGACGGCGCCCTGCGCCCGATGCCCAAGCCGCAGGCGTCGTGCACCATCACCGTGTCCGAGGGCATGGAGGTCAAGACCCAGCACACGTCCAAGGTCGCCGACAAGGCGCAGCAGGGCGTGATGGAGCTGCTGCTCATCAACCACCCGCTGGACTGCCCGGTCTGCGACAAGGGCGGCGAGTGCCCCCTGCAGAACCAGGCGATGAGCAACGGCCGCCCCAAGAGCCGCTTCGAGGACGTCAAGCGCACCTACCCCAAGCCGATCAACATCTCCTCCGAGGTGCTGCTCGACCGGGAGCGCTGCGTCCTGTGTGCCCGCTGCACCCGTTTCTCCGAGCAGATCGCCGGTGACCCGTTCATCGCGCTCGTCGAGCGTGGCGCGCTGCAGCAGGTCGGCATCTATGAGGAGCAGCCGTTCAAGTCCTACTTCTCCGGCAACACCGTGCAGATCTGCCCGGTGGGTGCCCTGACCGGTGCGGCCTACCGCTTCCGCAGCCGCCCGTTCGACCTCATGTCGACGCCGTCGGTGTGTGAGCACTGCGCGTCCGGCTGTGCGGTGCGCACCGACCACCGGCGCGGTGTCGTGCTGCGCCGCATGGCGATCAACGACCCCGAGGTCAACGAGGAGTGGAACTGCGACAAGGGCCGCTGGGCCTTCCAGTACGCCACCATGGGTGACCGGTTCGAGTACCCCATGGTGCGCGGCGAGGACGGCGAGCTGCACGTCGCGACCTGGCCCGAGGCGCTGGCCGCCGCGGCCGCCGGCCTCCAGGCCGCCAAGGCCACCGGTGTCCTGACGGGTGGCCGGGTGTCCGCCGAGGACGCCTACGCCTACGGCAAGTTCGCGCGAACCGTGTTGGCCACCAACGACATCGACTTCCGCGCGCGTCCGCACTCGGTCGAGGAGGCGGAGTTCCTCGCGTCCACGGTCGTGGCCACCGGGATCTCGGAGGATGGGGCCGGGGGTTCGGTTTCCTATTCCGACCTCGAGCAGGCCAAGACCGTCGTCCTCGTCGGGTTCGAGCCCGAGGAGGAGAGCCCCATCGTCTTCCTGCGGCTGCGCAAGGCGGTCCGCAGGAACAAGACGGCCGTGTATGCCGTGGCGCCCTTCGCCACGCGCGGGCTCGACAAGCTGAACGGGACGTTGATCCCGTCCGCCCCGGGCACCGAGGCCGAGGTGCTGCGTGCCCTCGGCGACGGTGTCACCGGTGACGGTGCCGCGGCCAAGGCCGCGCAGGCGTTGCAGGGCGAGGGCGTCGTGGTCCTCGCCGGGTCGCGGCTCGCGACCGTGCCGGGTGCGCTGTCCGCAGCCGCCGCACTCGCGTCGTCGACCGGTGCCCGGCTCGCCTGGGTGCCGCGTCGGGCCGGTGAGCGCGGCGCGCTCGAGGCCGGTGCGCTGGCCACGCTGCTGCCCGGTGGTCGTCCCGTGTCGGACGCCACCGCGCGCGAGCAGGTCGCTGACGCCTGGGACGTCGTCGGGCTGCCCGACGCAGCCGGACGCGACACCGCGGGCATCATCGAGGCCGCGACGACCGGCGCGATCGACGCGCTCGTCGTCGGCGGTGTCGACACCGACGACCTCGGTGACGACCGCGCCGAGGAGGCGCTCGCCAAGACCTTCGTCGTCTCGCTCGACTTCATCCCGTCGACGGTGACTGCGGTCGCCGACGTCGTGCTGCCGGTCGCGCCGCACGCCGAGAAGGGCGGCACGTTCGTCGACTGGGAGGGCCGGGTGCGCCCCTTCGAGGCGGCGCTCGATACCAACGCCCAGTCCGACTACCGCGTGCTCGACATGCTCGCCTCGGAGATGGGCGCCTTCCTCGGCGCGCGCACGCTGGCCGAGGTGCGCGCCGAGATGCGGACGCTCGGCCCGTGGACCGGCACCCGCGCCTCGGCCCCGGCTGTGGGCGCCACCGACGTACCGACGTTCGGGGAGGGCGAGGTCGTCCTCGCCACCTGGCACCTGCTGCTCGACGACGGCACGCTCCAGCGGGGCGAGCCGTTCCTCGCCGGCACGCGCCACGACCCGAGCGCGCGCGTGTCGCCCGCGACCGCTGCCGCCTTCGGCCTCACCGACGGTGACTCCGTGCGCATCTCGACCGACCACGGCGCGGTGACGGTGCCCGCCGAGGTCGTTCCTGACATGGTCGACCACGTGGTCTGGCTCCCGACGAAGTCGCCCGGCAGCTACGTGCACCGTGACCT
The DNA here is from genome assembly GCF_013041615.1 of Knoellia koreensis. GTDB lineage: Bacteria > Actinomycetota > Actinomycetes > Actinomycetales > Dermatophilaceae > Pedococcus > Pedococcus koreensis. The sequence goes on along the minus strand of NZ_JABEPQ010000004.1, from coordinate 114,793 downwards.
CGGTGTCGACGCCGGTGCGGTGGTCGCCCTCGCCAAGGCCGCCGACGTCGCGGAGGTGACGCAATGAGCACTTTCACGTATGCCGCGGACGTCGTGACCGGCATACCTCACCTCGCGGGTGGGGCGCTGGCCGCGACGACCGACCCCACGGACAACCCCGTGGCCGACTTCAGCGACACGCCCTGGTGGCTCAGCCTCGTCAAGGCCCTGCTCATCTTCGTGTTCCTGCTCGTCAACACGCTCATCATGATCTGGTTCGAGCGGCGCGTGATCGGCCGGATGCAGCAGCGTCCCGGCCCCAACCGCACCGGCCCGTTCGGCCTGCTCCAGACCCTCGCCGACGGCATCAAGCTGGCGCTCAAGGAGGACCTGACGCCGAAGCACGCCGACAAGGTCGTCTTCGCTCTGGCCCCCGCCATCGCCGGCGCCATGGCGTTCGTGTCGTTCGCGATCATCCCGATGGGCCCGATGGTGTCGATGTTCGGGCACCGCACCCCGCTGCAGCTCACCGACGTCCCCGTCTCCGTGCTGCTCGTGCTGGCCGTCGCCGGTGTCGGCGTCTACGGCATCGTGCTCGCCGGCTGGTCCTCGGGCTCGACCTACCCGCTGCTCGGTGGCCTGCGCTCCACCGCCCAGGTCATCTCCTACGAGATCGCGATGGGTCTGTCGCTGGTGGCGGTGTTCCTCTTTGCCGGGTCGATGTCGACCTCGCAGATCGTCGCGGCCCAGAACAACTTCTGGTACATCGTGCTCATCCCGAGCTTCCTCGTGTACGTCGTGACGATGGTCGGCGAGACCAACCGGTTGCCGTTCGACCTCGCCGAGGGTGAGGGCGAGCTCACCGGTGGCTTCCACACCGAGTACTCCTCGCTGAAGTTCGCGATGTTCTTCCTCGGTGAGTACGTCAACATGTTCACCGTCTCCGCGCTCGCGACGACGATGTTCCTCGGCGGCTGGCAGGCGCCTCCCGGCATCGCCGCCATCAACGACGGCATGTTCAACGAGGGCTGGTGGGGCCTGCTCTGGTTCGTCATCAAGCTCTGGGCGTTCATGTTCTTCTTCGTCTGGCTGCGCGGCTCACTGCCCCGCGTCCGCTACGACCAGTTCATGCGGTTCGGGTGGAAGTTCCTCATCCCGTTCACCCTGGCCTGGGTCGTCGTCGTGGCCTTCCTGCGCGCCGCCCAGAACAACTGGATCGGCGGGCCCGCCCTCACCATCGGCAACCGCACGTTCCCGCTCGTCATGATCGCGTTCATCGTCCTCGTCGGTGGCGGCGTGCTGCTCGCCTCGTGGATCTGGGACAACAAGAAGATCGAGCGCGAGGCCGAGAAGGACGCGCCGCCGCCGGAGGAGATCGACCCCTTCGCAGGCGGCTACCCCGTGCCGCCGCTGCCCGGGCAGCGGCTGCGCGAGCCCGCACCCGCGCTGACCGAGCGCGGCACCGACCCATCCGCATCGACGGAGGAGGCCACCCATGCCTGACCGCCCCGAGCAGGACAAGAAGGGCGGGTTCCTCTCCGAGCTGTTCGCGCCGGTCGCCGGCTTCGGCGTCACCTTCGCGACCATGTTCCGCAAGCTCGAGACGGAGCAGTACCCCGAGGAGAAGCGGCCCACCCAGCCGCGCTACCACGGCCGCCACCAGCTCAACCGCCACCCCGACGGGCTCGAGAAGTGCGTCGGCTGCGAGCTGTGCGCGTGGGCCTGCCCGGCCGACGCGATCCTCGTCGAGGGTGCCCCCAACGACGCCGACGGCGTCGGACGGTTCAGCCCGGGGGAGCGGTACGGCCGCGTCTACCAGATCAACTACCTGCGCTGCATCTTCTGCGGGCTGTGCATCGAGGCGTGCCCGACCCGGGCCCTCACGATGACCAACTTCTACGAGCTCGCCGACCACTCGCGCGCCGACCTGATCTTCACCAAGGACCAGCTGCTCGCGCCGCTCCAGGAGGGCATGGTCGCGCCGCCGCACCCCATGGTCGCCGGCACGGACGAGCGCGACTACTACCTCGGCAAGGTCACCCGGGCCACGCCGGAGCAGGAGGAGTGGGTGCGCGAGCACGACGCCCAGCCCGAGGACGGCACCGCCCCCAGCGGTGACCCCGTCGAGGGCGTGGACACCGTCGCCGACGGCCGCCAGGCCACCCGCGACACCACCGAGGCGGTGCGCCGGTGACTGCGCTGAACTGGCCCTGCTCGTCGGCCCTGCGGGCCTCGCTCGTGCCTCACTCGTGTCCTCGGGAGGTCCTCGCATGACCGGCCTCGGAGAACAGATCCTGTTCTGGATCCTCGGCCCGATCTGCGTGATCGCCGCCCTGGGCCTGCTCTTTGCCAAGAAGGCCGTCCACGCCGCCATCGGCATGGCGCTGGTCATGGTCAACCTCGGCATCTTCTACATCGCCCAGGACGCCGACTTCCTCGGCATCATCCAGATCTTCGTCTACACCGGCGCGGTCATGATGCTGTTCCTCTTCGTCCTGATGCTCGTCGGTGTCGACTCCGCCGACTCCCTCGTCGAGACGCTCAAGGGACAGAAGATCGCGACCCTGCTGCTCGCGCTCGGCCTCGGCTCGCTGCTGTTCGCCGCCATCGGCCGCGCCCAGTTCGGCCCGATGAAGGGGCTCGACGGACCCAACTCCAACCCCGGCAACGTCACCGGCGTCGCGGAGCTGATCTTCGGCCAGTACGTCTGGACCTTCGAGATCACCTCGGCGCTGCTGATCACCGCCGCGCTCGGCGCCATGGTCCTGGCCCACCGCGAACGGCTCGGCGCCAAGCCCAGCCAGAAGCTGCAGTCCCAGCGTCGCGTGAAGTCGAACGAGAACGTCGCCGGCCTGCCGGCACCCGGTGTCTACGCCCGCCACAACGCGGTCGACACGCCGGCCCTCCTCCCGGACGGCACGCCCAGCGAGCTGTCCGTGTCGCGTGTGCTCGAGGCCCGTGAGCAGATCACGGTGCCCACGAGGCACGTCGAGGCCGAGGAGGCCATCGAGCACGAGATCGAGGAGGGCGAGAGCCGGTGAACCTCGTCAACTACATCTACCTCGCGACCATCCTGTTCGCGATCGGTGGGGCCACGGTGCTGATGCGCCGCAACGCCATCGTCGTGTTCATGGGCGTCGAGCTGATGCTGAACGCGACCAACCTCGTGTTCGTGACGTTCGCCCGGATGCACGGCAACCTCGACGGGCAGGTCATCGCCCTGTTCGTCATGGTCGTCGCCGCCGCCGAGGTTGTCGTCGGTCTGGCCATCATCGTGGCCATCTTCCGTGCCCGCCGGTCGGCCTCGGTCGACGACGCCAACCTGCTGAAGCTGTAAGGGGCCCGCCACAGTGACCACCCTGCAACCTCTCGCCGCCGCGGTGACCTCCGAACCCGCGGCCGCGCACGCGGCAACCGGCATCACGGCATACGCCTGGCTCCTCGTCGCGCTCCCCGCGCTCGGCGCCGCGGTCCTCCTCCTCGGCGGACGCCGCACCGACAAGTGGGGCCCGCTGTTCGCGGTCGCCATGTCGTGGTCGGCCTTCGTCGTCGGCTTCATCGTGTGGATCGCCATGCTCGGCCGCGACGGCGAGTCCCGCGCCATGCACCTCGACCTCTACAACTGGGTCCCGGCCGGGTCGTTCCAGCTCAACGCCGGGATGCTCGTCGACCAGCTGTCCGTGACGTTCGTCCTGCTCATCACGTTCGTCGGGTCGCTCATCCACGTCTACTCGCTGGGGTACATGGAGCACGACCCGGACAAGCGCCGGTTCTTCGCCTACCTCAACCTGTTCGTCGCGGCGATGCTGCTGCTCGTCCTCGCCGACTCCTACCTGCTGCTCTACGTCGGCTGGGAAGGCGTGGGTCTCGCGTCCTACCTGCTCATCGGGTTCTGGAACTACAACCCGGCCTACGCCACCGCCGCCAACAAGGCGTTCGTCGTCAACCGCGTCGGTGACTTCGGGCTGTCGGTCGCGATCATGATCATGTTCGCGGCGTTCGGCACCGTCACCTTCGCCGGTGTGCAGGAGGCCTCCGGCGGCGCCGGCTCCGGCGTCCTCACCGCGATCGGGCTGATGCTGCTGCTCGGTGCCTGCGGAAAGTCCGCGCAGTTCCCGTTGCAGAGCTGGCTCGGTGACGCGATGGCCGGTCCCACCCCGGTGTCCGCGCTCATCCACGCGGCGACCATGGTGACCGCCGGCGTCTACCTCATCGTGCGCAGCAACTTCATCTTCGAGGGCGCACCCAACGCCCAGCTGGTCGTCGTCATCGTCGGCGCGATCACGCTGCTGTTCGGTGCGATCGTCGGCTGCGCCAAGGACGACATCAAGAAGGCGCTGGCGGCCTCGACCATGTCGCAGATCGGCTACATGATGCTCGCCGCGGGCCTCGGCCCGGTCGGGTACGCCTTCGCGATCTTCCACCTCGTCACGCACGGCTTCTTCAAGGCCGGGATGTTCCTCGGCGCCGGGTCGGTCATGCACGGCATGAACGACCAGGTCGACATGCGCCGCTTCGGCGGGCTGTCCGGCGCCATGAAGATCACCTGGGCGACGTTCGGCCTCGGCTGGCTCGCGATCCTCGGCGTCCCGCCGTTCTCGGGCTTCTGGTCCAAGGACAAGATCATCGAGGCGGCGTTCATCGGCGAGGGCTGGCGGCCGTGGGTCTTCGGTGGCGCCGCGCTCATCGGTGCCGGCATCACCGCGTTCTACATGTCGCGCCTGTTCTTCATGACCTTCCACGGCAAGAAGCGCTGGACGGACGACGTGCACCCGCACGAGTCGCCGCTGCTCATGACCGTGCCCATGATGGTGCTCGCCGTCGGCTCGGCGCTGCTGGGTCTCGTGCTGTCGATCGGTGGCACCTTCAGCAGCTGGCTCGAGCCGGTCGTCGGCGGACACGCGGAGGGCGAGCACCCGGTGCTGCCGGTCCCCGTCCTCATCACGCTGACCCTGCTGCTCGTCGCAGGCGGTGTCGCGCTGGCCTGGCTGCGCTACTGGCGCGACTCGGTGCCGGAGACGGCGCCGACCGGCTCGCTGCTCACCCGCGCTGCGCGGCGTGACCTCTACCAGGACGACGTCAACGAGGCCGTGTTCATGCGCCCCGGCATCCACCTGACGCGTGCGCTCGTCTTCGCCGACAACCGCGGCATCGACGGCGGTGTCGGTGGGCTCGCCGCCCTCATCGGTGGCACGTCGAGCCGTCTGCGCAAGCTGCAGAACGGTTTTGCGCGGTCCTATGCCCTGACGATGCTCGCCGGCGTCGTCGCCATCCTCGGTGCTGTGTGGGTGATCCAGTGATGTCGAACTTCCCCTGGCTGACGGTGATCGGGCTCATCCCGCTCATCGGTGCCATCGTCGTCGCCGCGCTCCCCGCGAGCATGGCCGACCAGGCCAAGAAGGTCGCGCTGGGCTTCTCCCTGCTGACGCTGGTCTTCGGCGTCGCCGCCGCCCTGCAGTTCAAGACCGGGTCGACCCAGCAGTTCCAGCTGGTCGAGCAGCACGAGTGGATCCCGCAGTTCGGGGTGTCCTACGCCCTCGGTGTCGACGGCCTCGCGCTCGTCATGATCCTCATGGCCCTGGTGCTGCTGCCGATCTGCATCCTCGCCGCGTGGGACGACGTCCCCGAGGGCGGCAAGCGGGAGAAGAACTACTTCGCCCTCACGCTGGTCCTGGCCACGTTCATGGTGGGCGTCTTCGCCGCCACCGACGTGTTCCTGTTCTACGTCTTCTTCGAGGCCATGCTGATCCCGGTCTACTTCCTGATCGGGTCCTACGGCGGCCCGCGTCGGCAGTATGCCGCGGTGAAGTTCCTCCTGTTCTCCCTCGCCGGTGGTCTGGTCATGCTCATCGGCGTGATCGCGCTCTACAAGTACGGCCCCGGCGGTGCCGACGGCTTCCTCGTCACCAAGCTGACCGGGCTCGACCTGCCGGTCGCCGCAGGGCGCTGGATCTTCCTCGCCTTCTTCATCGCGTTCGCCGTGAAGGCCCCCATGTGGCCGGTGCACACCTGGCTGCCGGACGCCGCCACCGAGGCGCGTCCCGCCACCGCGGTGCTGCTCGTCGGCGTGCTCGACAAGGTCGGCACCTACGGCATGATCCGGTTCTGCCTCCAGCTCTTCCCGGAGGCCTCGCAGTGGGCCACGCCGGTGGTGCTCGCGCTGGCGGTCATCTCGATCATCTACGGCGCGCTGCTCGCGATCGGCCAGACCGACGTGATGCGCCTGATCGCCTACACCTCGGTGAGCCACTTCGGCTTCATCGTGCTGGGCATCTTCGCCTTCACCACCACCGGTGGCGCGGGCTCGACGCTCTACATGCTCAACCACGGGTTCACGACCGCGGCGCTGTTCCTGGTCGCCGCGATGCTCGTGGCGCGCCGCGGCAGCAAGCGGATCCCCGACTTCGGTGGCTGGCAGCGGGTCACGCCCGGGCTCGCGGGCGTCTTCCTCGTCGCGGGCCTCGCCGGTCTCGCGCTGCCCGGCCTGAGCCCGTTCGTCTCCGAGATCATGGTGCTGGTCGGGACGTTCCAGCGGTACAAGCTGCCCGCGGTCATCGCGACCACCGGCATCATCCTCGCCGCGCTCTACATCCTGCTCATGTACAAGCGGATGATGACCGGGCCCAAGCCGCAGCTCGACCGGCCGGTCCGTGACATCACCCTGCGCGAGAAGATCGTGGTGGCCCCGCTCATCGCCGCCTTCCTCGTCTTCGGCTTCTACCCGAAGCCCGCGCTCGACCTGCTCAACCCGGCCGTGAAGGCGACCCTGCAGCACGTGGGCGTCACCGACCCGGCACCGACCTCCGTTGCCGAGGGGAGCTCCAAGTGATGACCGCCGCGCTGCCTGCCGCGCTTCCCGCTGCGTTCAAGGCCGCCGACTTCGACTACGGCGCCATCGCGCCCATGCTGATCGTCGCCGGTGGTGCGGTGATCGGGGTCCTGTTCGAGGCGTTCCTGCCGCGCCGCCTGCGGCACACCGCGCAGACGGCACTGTCGCTGGTGACCCTCGTCGCGGCATTCGTCGTGCTGGTCACGGTGTCGGCACAGGAGTCGCACCGCGGCTTCACGCTCGCCCGCGCCGTGGCCATCGACGGGCCTGCCCTGTTCCTCCAGGGGACGATCCTCGCGATGTCCATCCTCGGCATACTCACCATGGCCGAGAAGTTCGGCGGCAAGGGCGCCGACGCGTTCACGCCGATGGGTGCCGCCATCCCTGGTTCGGCCCACGAGGCGGCGGCACTGCGCGCCGGCCTGAGCACGAGCGACGTCTTCCCGCTGGCCCTGTTCTCGGTGCTGGGCATGATGCTCTTCCCGGCCGCGAACGACCTGCTGATCATGTTCGTGGCACTCGAGGTCCTCTCGCTGCCGCTCTACCTCATGTCGGGCCTGGCCCGCCGTCGTCGCCTGCTGTCGCAGGAGGCGTCGCTCAAGTACTTCCTGCTCGGGGCGTTCAGCTCGGCGTTCTTCCTCTTCGGTGCGGCCCTGCTCTACGGGTATGCCGGGTCGATCTACCTGCCCGACATCGCTGCCGCCGTCACCACGGCCAACGGCCAGCTGGAGGGCCTGCTCATCCCGGGTGTCGTGCTCGTGCTGGTGGGTCTGCTCTTCAAGGTCGGCGCCGTCCCGTTCCACTCGTGGACACCGGACGTCTACCAGGGCGCGCCCACCCCGGTCACCGGCTTCATGGCGGCATGCACCAAGGTCGCCGCGTTCGGTGCGATCCTGCGCTTCGTCTACGTCGGCGCCGAGGCCAACCGCTGGGACTGGCGCCTTGGCGTCATCGCCGTCGCGGTCCTCACCATGGTGGTTGGCGCGATCCTGTCCGTCACCCAGACCGACGTGAAGCGGCTCCTCGCCTACTCCTCGATCGCGCACGCGGGCTTCATCCTCGTCGCGGTGATGTCCTTCGACCGCACCGGTGTCGCCGGCACCATGTTCTACCTGGCGGCCTACGGCTTCACCACGATCGCGGCGTTCGCCGTCGTGTCGATGGTGCGTCAGGGCGGTTCGGAGGCCTCGCACCTGTCGCAGTGGGCCGGTCTCGGGCGCACCCACCCCGTCGTGGCGGGCGTCTTCTCGTTCCTGCTGCTGGCGTTCGCGGGCATCCCCCTCACGTCCGGCTTCGCCGCAAAGTATGCCGCGTTCGCGCCGGCCATCTCCTTCGGCGGCCGGGCGGGCGTCTGGATGGTCGTCATCGGCGTGATCGCCAGTGTGGTGACCGCGTTCGTCTACGTGCGTCTCATCGTCCTCATGTACTTCACCGACCCGCCGGTCGGTGAGCCCGTGGTGGCCGAGGTGGCGTCCCCGTTCACGACCGCGGCGATCACCGTCGGCGCGCTCGTCACGCTCGTCCTCGGCGTGCTGCCCGCGCAGGTCCTCGACCTCGCCGAGCAGTCGTCGCAGTTCATCGCGAAGTGAGCTCGACCCCACCCGTGCTGGCGCTGCCGTCGGTCTCCGACGAGCTCGCCGCACAGCTGCAGCAGGGCATCGCCGACGTCGATGCGTTGCTGCGCAAGGAGATCGACCACGACGACCCGTTCATCGCCGAGGCGAACACCCACCTGGTGGATGCGGGCGGCAAGCGGTTCCGGCCGATGCTGACCCTGCTGGCCGCGGAGGTGGGGTCGGGTCGCAACGAGCAGGTGGTGGCGGCCGCCGCCGGTGTCGAGCTCACTCACGTGGCGTCGCTGTGCCACGACGACGTGATGGACGAGGCGCAGCTGCGGCGGGGCGTCCCCAGCGCCAACGCGGCATACGGCAACTCGGGCGCCATCCTCATCGGTGACCTGCTCTTCGGCACGGCCTCCTCGATCATCGCCGACCTCGGCGCCGAGGCCGTGAAGATCCAGGCGCAGACGTTCGTGCGCCTGTGCGCCGGACAGATCCGCGACGCACGCCCGGCACCCGAGGGCGTCGACGCGCGCGACTACTACCTCGGTGTGCTCGAGGACAAGACCGGTGTCCTCATCGCCACCGCCGCCCGTTACGGCGCGATGTTCTCCGGCTGTGACGCGCAGACCGTGGAGGTGTTGCGGCAGTACGGCGAACGGCTCGGCATGGCGTTCCAGCTCGCCGACGACCTCATCGACGTGTCGTCGGAGGCGGCCGACCTGGGCAAGACGCCCGGCACCGACCTGCGCGAGGGCAAGCGCACCCTGCCGGTGCTGCACGCACTGGCCTCGACCGACCCCGCCGACGCGCGCCTGCAGGAGCTGCTGCGCAGCGACCTGCGGGACGACGCGGCCGGCCTGGCCGAGGCGCTCGAGCTGCTGCGCGCGCACCCCGCGATGGAGCGCGCCCGCGAGCAGACCGCCGCCGTGGCACGCGATGCACAGGACCTGCTGGACCCGCTGCCGCCGTCGGAGGCCAAGGACGCACTGCGCGCCCTGGCGACCAGCGTCGTCAACCGCGTCGGCTGAGTTCCCTTCTGCTGAAACGTCGCTCGTCCTCGCGCTACGCAGACGCGATGGGAGGTATGCCGCGGACTCGCGTCCGCGGCATACCTCCCGTTCGTCGTGGGTGACCCTCGTCAGCGGGTCGGGCGGATCTGGATCACGGCCGGTCGCGGCTGGCCGTCACCCTGGTAGGGGAACTGGCTGAGCGGGGTCTCCGGCGAGCCCCCGGTCTCCTCACCCGGGTGCTGCACCGCCGCGAGCACCGTGCGCTGGTCCCACGTGACGAGCGGGCCGCAGGTCTCGGCGTACGCCGGCACCGACAGGAACTGCTGGAGGTGACCCTTGTGCGGGCCCTCGAGCGGGTAGAGGTACATGCCGTCGCAGGCGCCGAGGGCGTTGCCGTCCGTGGCGATCCACATGTTGCCGGCCTCGTCGAAGGCGATGTTGTCAGGGCACGAGATGGGCGACACCTCGGAGCGGTCGTAGCCGTTCCAGTAGGTCGTCGGGTCGTTCGGGTCGCCTGCGATGAGGACGATCTTCCACGCGAACGTCGGCTGGGTGTCGTCGCCGCGGGTCGGCGTGATCTCGATGATGTGGCCGTGCTTGTTGTTGGCGCGCGGGTTGGCCTCGTCGATCTGGCTCGGCGTGCGCCGCGTGTTGTTGGTGCACACGACATAGGTGCGGCCGTTGACGAGGTTGGGCTCGACGTCCTCGGGGCGGTCCATCTTGGTGGCGCCGAGCTTGTCGGCGGCGAGGCGCGTCCAGACCAGCACCTCCTCCAGCGACATGCCGGGCACTTGGCTCTTGCCGTCCTTGGTGATGGCGAGCCACTCGCCGGAGCCGTCGCTGATGCCGTCCTCGAAGCCGTCACCGGTGAACTTCGCGACGTAGAGGTCGCCCTCGGACAGCAGCCCCAGGTTGTGCTTGCGCGCCTTGGGGGAGTTGCCCTTGCGGAAGGTGTCGCGCGAGACGAACTTGTAGAGGTAGTCGAACCGCTCGTCGTCGCCCATGTACGCGACCACGCGGCCGTCGGGGGCGATGGTGACGTTGGCGCCCTCGTGCTTCATGCGGCCCATCGCCGTGTGCTTGACCGGGGTCGAGGTGGGGTCGGACGGGTCGAGCTCGACGACCCAGCCGAACCGGTTGACCTCGTTGGGCTCCTGCGTGGCGTCGAAGCGGCCGTCCACGCGCTCCCAGCCGCGGCCCTTGGAGCCGGTCAGGCCATAACGCTGGTATGCCGCGGCCTGGTCGGCCGGGGCGGTCGCCGCGGAGAAGTAGCCGTTGAAGTTCTCCTCACCGGAGATGACCGTGCCCCACGGGGTGGTGCCACCGGCGCAGTTGCCGAAGGTGCCCAGGACGCGGGTCCCGGACGGGTCGGCGCTGGTGCGCAGGAGGCGCGACCCGGCGGCGGGTCCGTCGACGACGAACGGGGTCGTCGCGGTGACGCGGCGGTTGACCGTGGCTCCCCTCACATACGACCACTCGGCCTTGGCGCTCTTGCGCTCGACCGCGACGACGGACATGCCGTGGGCGGCCATGGTGATGCGAATCTGCTCGGGCGTCAGTGAGGCCGACCCGGTGTAGCCGCGGAACATCAGCTCGTCGTTGGTGTACTCGTTGTTGCACACCAGCGTGGCGTCGTTCTGGCTCTTGCCACGGATCAGCGTGGTGTAGTCGTTGTTGTAGCCGAACTGCCCAGCCTGCGCGGCCGCGCTCTGCCGGTCGAAGTCGAACTCAGGCGCGCCGGGCAGGATCGGGTCGCCCCAGGCGATGATCGTCGACCAGGTGAAGCCCTCGGGCACGACGACCTTGTCGGTGCCGGCGGGCACGGGCTCGATCGGGGTGAAGCCGAACGGTGAGGTGCCACGGCCGCGCGTCCTGGGCGCGCCGGCGGCCGGCGCCGTCGCGGGGGCAGCGGCGGCGGGCATCGCGCTGGCGGCACCGAACCCGACGAACGCAGCCGCGAGGCCGGCTCCCTTGAGGATGGTGCGGCGCGAGGCGGACGCTGCGGCGATGTCGCCGAAGTAGCCGTTGTCGGTGGTGTTCGGCACAGGCTTGGAGCAGGCGTCGTCGCAGCGGTAGTGACAGGTCATGGCGCTGCGGCCACCGGGGTGGCTGGGAGAGACGGCGAGCGGCAGCAGGCGACGCTCGGGGGCAGGTGCGGACATGCGTTTCCTCCGGTTGGGGCGTGCGAGATGTGGCGTGCGGACCGCCGCCAAATCTAGGAACGCAGGAGGCCCTGCCGGGCAACCGTGAGGTGACCAGCAGGTGACGACAGATGAACGAACGGGTATGCCGCGCGGCGAGCCCGCGGCATACCGACCGGTGCCGTGCGGGCAAGGTCAGGAGCGCATCGCGACGCCCTCGCGCCAGTAGCCCATGAACGCCACCCGCGCGCGGTCCACCTGGAGCTCGGACACCAGCGCCCGCCGGAGCGTCTTCACGAGCCACGACTCACCGGCGATCCAGGCGTAGGTGCCGGCGAGGTCGCGGCCGGTGCCGGACGCCAGCTGGGCCTGGAGGTCCTCGCCGGCCGAGGAGAACCGTGCCGTCTCCCACACCTCGACGTCCATGCTGGTGCGCACGGGCGGTTGCGGTGCGTCGAGGTCGACCGCGGGCAGCCCGAGCTCCGAGCGCACGAGTCCGACCAGACGCCGACCCGGGCGGTCGTCGTCCCGGGTCACCCACGTCACCTCGATGCCGGGGTGCGTGGGCAGCGGCACCTGGTCCGCAGCGCAGGGCACCTCGAGGAAGGCCCGGCCGGCCAGCATCGGGTCGGCGTCGGCGAGGATGCGGGCGATGGCGGGCACGGCGGTCTCGTCTCCGATCAGCAGCAGGTCACGTGCTGCGCCCGCAGCGAACTCCGTTCCGCCCCAGTCAGATCCGTGACGGTGCGGAACGACGACCACGGCGCGGTCGCCCGGCACGGCCGACAGCGCCCACCGGCAGGCGGGTCCGATGCCCGGGCGCGTGTCGCCGTCGAGCTCATGGTCCCCGTCCTCGTCGTGGACGACGAAGTCGACCACCAGGCGGCGCGACACACCCTCGCCGACCACGTCGCGCACGGTGTAGGTGCGCATGAAGGCCCGCTCGTCGTCGGGCATCGCCATCCAGCTCGCGTACCACTCCTCCTGTGTCCCGGCCGGCTCCGGCAGCCGCCCGGTCGGGCCGGGCAGCACCAGCTTGAAACGTGTGTCGTGGCCCAGCGCGGCGAGGTCGGCCAGCGCGGGCGCGCCGAGGGTGATGCGCACGAAGGCAGGGCTGATGCGCTGGACGGCCGTGACCTCCACTGGCGTCACGAACCCCGCGGGAGCGGCCTCGGTCGTGGTGGCCCTGGTGTCGGTGGGTGCGGCGGTCATGCGGTGGCTCCGTTCGCGACGAGGGTGGGGCGGCGGCTGTGGTGGCGGCCGATCGGCACGACCAGAGGGGTGCCCGAGACGGGGTCCTCGACGACGAGGCACTGCATCCCGAACACCTCCGACACGCGTTCCTGGGTGATCACCTCGCGCGGCGGGCCCTCGGCCACGATCCGGCCGTCCGCCATGGCGACCAGGTGGTCGGCGTAGCGGGCAGCCAGGTTGAGCTCGTGCAGCACCATCACCACGGTCGTGCCGCGGGTGGCGTTGAGATCGTGCAGCAGGTCGAGCACCTCGACCTGGTGCGCCACGTCGAGGTAGGTCGTCGGCTCGTCGAGCAGGAGCAGGTCTGTCTCCTGCGCGAGCGCCATCGCGATCCAGACGCGCTGGCGCTGCCCGCCGGACAGCTCGTCGACGACCCGGTCGGCGAGGTCGAGCGTGCCGGTCACCTCCAGCGCGCGGGCGACCGCCGCCTCGTCCGCCGCGCCCCAGCGCTGGAACCGCCCCTGGTGCGGTGCGCGTCCGCGGCCCACGAGGTCGACGACGGTGACGCCTTTGGGGGCGACCGGGTTCTGGGGGAGGAGCCCGAGCGTGCGCGCCACCTCCTTGGTGGGTATGCCGTGGATGGACTTCCCGTCGAGCAGCACCTGCCCGGTTCCCGGGCGCAGGAGCCGGGCGAGACCGCGCAGCAGGGTGGACTTGCCACAGGCGTTGGCGCCGACGACGACGGTCACCGCGCCGTCGGGCACGCGGGTCGTGACGTGGTCGACGACCGTGCGGTCGTCGTAGCCCAGCGAGAGGTCGTGGGTGGCCAGCCGGGTGCCGGTGACGCGGCCGGTGACGCGGTCGGTGATGCGGTCGGTGGATGCGTCGGTGGCTGGGTCGATGCTCATGAGCTCCTCCTCGAGGTGCGGCCGGTCGCGACGAGCCACAGCAGGAACGGGGCGCCGAGGGCGCCGGTGACGACGCCGACCGGCAGGTTGACGTCGGGGACGAGGTAGGCGCCGAGGTGGTCGGCGCCGACGACGAGGATGGAGCCGACCAGGGCCGACGCGACGAGGCTGGTGCGGCCACCGTTCAGGGCGCGGGCGATCGGGCCGGCGAGGAACGCAGCGAACGCCACGGGGCCCGCGGCCGCCACCCCGACGCTGACGAGCAGCACGGCCACGAGCAGCAGCGCGTCGGTGCGCCGGGGCGACGAGCCCAGCCCGGCGGCCGTGTCGTCGCCGAGCTCGGTGAGGCGCAGGCTCCCGGCCAGCAGGGCGACCACGGGCAGCAGCACGAGCAGGCAGCCAGCAGTGCGTGCGATGGCAGGCCAGCTCGCCGAGTTGAGGCTCCCGGTGAGCCACACCAGTGCCGCCTGCGCGTCGTAGATGCTGGCCCGGGTGAAGAGGTACTGCACCACGGCCACGAGGAACGCCGACGCCCCCACGCCGACCACGACCACCCGGTAGCCGCCCGCTGCTCCGGCAAGCGTCCGCACCAGCACGGCCACCGCGACCGCCCCGGCGATCGCGAAGCCGGACACGGCGACGCCCTGGAGGCCGAGCACCACGATCGCGAACACCGCTGCGGCGCTCGCACCCATGCCGACGCCGATGATGTCGGGGGAGGCCAGTGCGTTGCGCAGTGTCGTCTGGAAGACCGACCCGCCGAGGCCGAAGGCTGCGCCCACGAGGACGCCGAGCACCGCCCGCGGCAGCTTGGACTCCATCACCACGAACGTCGCACCGGGAATCTGCTCACCGGCGAGGATGCGCACGAAGTCCGGGATGGTGACGGTGAAGTCACCCAGCAGCACCCGCACGAGGAACACCCCGAGCAGCGCCACGACGAGTGCGCCGACGAGCAGCCGGTGCCGGCGGCTGACCCGCGAACGAGCCGCGCGCACCATGTCGACGCCGGCCGGCATACCCGGTGTGCCGACCCGTGAGTCGGTCGCGGCGCTCACAGCGACCCCATCCGTCCGCGGCGCACGAGTGCGAAGAACACGGGCACGCCGATGACCGCGGTCATGATGCCCACCTGCACCTCGGTCGGCGGGAGGATGACGCGGCCGACGACATCGGCCCAGGTGACGAGTGCCGCGCCGATCACGACACTCATCGGGAGGATCCGAAAGTAGCTGGGGCCCAACAGGATTCGCGCAGCGTGGGGTGCAACCAGGCCCACGAAGGCGATCGGTCCGGCCAGCGCTGTCGCCGCACCGGCCAGCAGGATGACCGACAGCCCGACGACCAGGCGGTCGAGCCCGGCCCGCCGTCCCAGTCCCCGGGCGAGGTCGTCGCCGAGGGCGAGCACGTCGAGCAGGCGCGCCCCCGTGAGCGCGAGCACGGCGCCGGTGAGAAGGAACGGGAGGACGGGGCCGACCACCTCGACGCCGCGTCCGCCGACCGTGCCAACCTGCCAGAACCGGAACGTCTCGAGCGTCTGGAGGTCGGTGATCAGCAGTGCCGAGGTCCAGCTGGTGAAGCCGGCGGTGGCCGCCGCCCCGGCGACGGCGAGCTTGATCGGGGTGGCGCCGTCACGGCCCAGACCGGCGATGGCGTGCACCAGCACGCCGGCAACGGCCGCACCCGCCAGCGCGAACCAGATCTGCACCGGCAGCGAAGTCACCCCCAGCAGCGCGACGGCGGTGACCATGCCGAGCGCCGCCCCCGCGTTGATGCCGAGGATGCCGGGATCACCGAGCGGGTTGCGGGTGAGCCCCTGCATGGCGGCGCCCGCCAACCCCAGTGCCCCACCGGCCAGGAGTGCGAGCACGGTCCGCGCCACGCGTGCGGTCACGACGGCGTGGTCGGCGTCATCCGCCCGCGGGTCGGTGAGGGCCGCCCAGACGACCTCGGGGGACAGCATCCGCGACCCCACGTGCAGCGACGCGACGACCCCGGCCGCGAGCACCGCCAGGGCGATGGTCACGGCCAGGGCCGGTCGGGTCGTGCGGTTTGTCAGCGTCATGAGGCCGGTGGCGTTCCTTGCGGTCAGCAGTCGGGGCGGTCAGCAGTCGGCGCGGTCAGCAGTCGGCGCGGTCAGCCGTCGGCGCGGTCGACGGCTTGGGCGATCGACGGCACGAACTTGTCTACGACGTACGGCAGCGACAGCGGGGAGGGGGACGACATCCCAGTCACGTCAACGGGATTCGCGGCCTCGACGTACCCACCGGTCTTGAACGCCGGGATCTGCTTCAGCAGCGGGTCGGTCAGGAACTTGCGCATCTCGCCCGGCTTCTCGGTGTACGTGATGAACACGTCCGACTTCAGGGTCGACGCCTGCTCGGCGGAGATGCTCTTGGAGAAGTCCTTGGTGCCCTTGCTCAGCTCCTCGACCACTGGTGCGGTCTTCATGCCCAGGTCGGTCAGGACGCGCGGCCGGTTGTCCAGCGGCGTGTAGAACTGCACCTGCGAGGTGTCGGTGGCGCTGAGCATGCCGAAGATGACGGTCTTGCCGACGATCTGCGGGTTGTCGGCCTGTGCCTTCTTCAGCACGGCCTCGGTCTCGGCCTTGACCTTCGCGGCCTCGGTGCTGCGGCCCAAGGCCTTGCCGATCAGGTCGAGCGAGGTCTGCCACGAGGTGCCCCAGGCGTCACCGGGGTAGGCGATGGTGGGGGCGATCTTCGAGAGCTTGGCGTACTCGTCCTTGGTGATGCCGGAGTTGGTCGCGACGATCAGGTCGGGCGTCGCCTTGGCGACCTCCTCGACCGGGATGCCGTCGGCGTCGCTGTAGCGCGCGGGCTGCTTCCCGCCGAGCTCCTTGAGCTTCGCGTCGAACCACTGCGTCGAGCCGGCCGCATTGCCGCCGTAGGTGATCTTGGTCGACGCGACCGGCACGACCCCGAGCGAGAGCACGACGTCCTGGTCCGACCAGCCGAGCGTGGCGACCCGCGTGGGTGCCTTCTCGATCGTCGTCTCGCCATAGACGTGCTTGATGGTGACGGGGTATGCCGCGTTGTCGGCGGCCGCTGCCGCGTCACCTCCGCCGGTGCGGGCGCGGGAGCCGGTGGTGCTGCCGGTGCTGCACCCGGCGAGGGCGAGGGACAGGGCGGCCACCGTCGCGGCGGCGGTGGCGAGGAGTCGAGAAGGCTTCATATTAGGGAAGCCTAACCTTACTGCCGGTGATTAACGCAAGTCGGCTGTGTCGTTAATCGAGACGGAGCCGTCGGCCGCGGCTGAGCCTGTCGGGTCGCCCCGCCCGGGGCGCAGCCGGGCCGACCGGCTGGCCCGCTGGCGCAGCGAGTCGACGGTCAGCACGGCGAGGGCGACCCACACGATCGCGAACCCGACCCACCGCTGCGGCGACATGTGCTCGCCGAGCAGCAGCACGCCGCACAGCAGCTGCAGGACCGGCGTGACGAACTGGAGCAGCCCGATCGTGACGAGCGGGACGCGCCGGGCAGCGGCCGCGAACAGCAGGAGCGGCAGGGCCGTCGCGGCGCCCGACAGCACGAGCAGGCTCGTGTGCCAGCCGCCATCCGTCGTGAAGGTCGTCTCCCCACGGGCCGTCAGGATCACCAACAGCGCCAACGCAATTGGCGCGAGGACTGCCGTCTCCGCAGCGAGCGACTGCATGGCCTGCAGGCTCGCCCCGACCTTCTTCTTGACCAGTCCGTACGAGCCGAAGGTCGCGGCCAGCGTGAGCGCGATGACCGGTACCGACCCTGCGGCGAACGACAGGTAGAGCCCCGCCACCGCGCCGATCCCGACCGCGACCCACTGCAGCAGCCGCAGCCGCTCCCGCAGCACCACGACCCCGAGGAAGACCGTCACGATCGGGTTGAGGAAGTAGCCGAGCGCCGCCTCGGTCGTGTGTCCCGTGATGACCGCCTGCACGTAGACCACCCAGTTCAGGGCGATCAGCAGCGCGGCGGCGACCACCCCCAGACCGAGCCGCGGGCGGCGCCACAGCTGCGCCGCCCAGGCGAGGTCGCGCCGCACGAGCAGCACCAGCGCGCACAGGACCAGCGTCCACAGGATCCGGTGGCTGAGGATCTCCCACGCCCCGGCCGGCTTGAGCGCGTGGAAGTACAGGGGGAAGGCGCCCCACACGGCATACGCGAGAAATCCGTATGCCGCGCCGCGACGCGCGTCACTCCCGTCGCCTGCCGCGGTCAGGCCGGTCGCGCCCGCGCCAGCCGCGCCCGCCTTCCCCGCGGCCGGCGCCTCAGGCAACAGTCCAGGTGTCGCGGCCGCGGATCAGCTCGTCGAGGTCGCTGTCGGTGGGCGGGCCACCGGCGGTGCCGACGGCGGCCTCGACCTGGTGGCGCACCTGGTCGTCGTAGGTGGGTCGGTCGACGTTGCGGAAGATGCCCATCGGCACGTGCGTCATCTCCGGGGTGTCCAGCCGGGAGAGCGCGAACGCCTGCGTCGGCTCGGGTGCGGCGACGTCGTGGACGACGACCTCACGCTCGCCGACCTCGGACTCGGGCACGAACTCCATGCCGCCACCGTCGGTGCGCACCAGGACCTTCCGGTCGCCCTCCGGTCCGACGGCCACCGGCTCGCCGTCGACGAGGTGCACGATGCGTGCCTCCTGCTGGGTGCGGTCCTTGATGAGGTCGAACGCGCCGTCGTTGAAGATCGGGCAGTTCTGGTAGATCTCCACGAGTGAGGTTCCGCGGTGCTCGGCGGCCTGGCGCAGCACCTCGGTGAGGTGCTTGCGGTCGGAGTCCATGGTGCGCGCCACGAACGTGCCCTCGGCGCCCAGTGCGAGCGACACCGGGTTGAACGGGTGGTCGACCGAACCCATCGGCGTCGACTTGGCGATCTTGCCGACCTCCGACGTGGGCGAGTACTGGCCCTTGGTGAGGCCGTAGATCTGGTTGTTGAACAACAGGATCGTGAGGTTGACGTTGCGGCGCAGCGCGTGGATCAGGTGGTTGCCGCCGATCGACAGCGCGTCGCCGTCGCCGGTCACGACCCACACCGACAGGTCGCCACGGCTCGTCGCGAGGCCGGTCGCGATGGCCGGCGCACGCCCGTGGATCGAGTGCATGCCGTAAGTGTCGAGGTAGTAGGGGAACCGCGATGAGCACCCGATGCCCGAGACGAAGACGATGTTCTCGCGCTTGAGCCCGAGGTCGGGCAGGAACCCCTGGACGGCGGCCAGGATCGCGTAGTCGCCACAGCCGGGGCACCAGCGGACCTCCTGGTCGGAGGTGAACTCCTTCTTGGTCTGCTTCGGTGCGTCCTCGGCGAGGCGCGGCACACCGGCCGTGCCCGCGGTAGGCGACGTACCCGGCATACCCAGGTCTGTGCTCATGCTCGGACCTCTTCACTGGTGGGGTCGGTGGCGGCGTCGTCCTCGAGTAACGACACGATCGCGTCGGCGAGCTCGACGGTCGTGAACGGCAGCCCGCGCACCTGGGTGAACGAGTGGACGTCGACGAGGTACTTGGCGCGCAACAGCAGCGCGAGCTGCCCCATGTTCATCTCGGGCACGAGCACGCGGTCGTAGCGGCGCAGCACCTCGCCGGTGTTGGCGGGGAACGGGTTGAGGTGGCGCAGGTGCGCCTGGGCGACCTTGGCTCCGCTGTTGCGCACGCTGCGGACGGCCGCCGCGATCGGGCCGTAGGTCGATCCCCAGCCGAGGACGAGGACGTTGGCCTCACCGCTCGGGTCGTCGACCTCGAGGTCACCAATCGACTCGGCGATCCGCTCGACCTTGCCGGCGCGCAGCCGCGTCATCAGGTCGTGGTTGTCGGGGTCGTAGGAGATGTTGCCGGTGATGTTGGCCTTCTCGATGCCGCCGACGCGGTGCTCGAGACCGCTCGTGCCCGGCACCGCCCACGGGCGGGCGAGGGTCTTCTCGTCCCGCTTGAACGGGTGGAAGACCGGCTTGCCATCGGCGTCGGTGTCGTTGGGCTCGGTGGCGAACTCCACTGTCATTGCAGGGAGTTCGGCCACCTTCGGCACGGCCCACGGCTCGGAGCCGTTGGCGAGGTAGCCGTCGGAGAGGATGAACACCGGGGTGCGGTAGGTCGTGGCGATCCGCACCGCCTCCAGCGCGGCGTCGAAGCAGTCGGCGGGGGAGCGCGGGGCGACGATCGGCACGGGTGACTCGCCGTTGCGGCCGAACATCGCCTGGAGCAGGTCGGACTGCTCGGTCTTGGTGGGCAGCCCGGTCGACGGGCCACCGCGCTGCACGTCGACGATGACGAGCGGGAGCTCGAGGCTGACGCCGAGGCCGATCGTCTCGGACTTGAGCGCGACACCGGGGCCGCTGGTGGTGGTGACGCCGATGGCGCCGCCGAAGCTCGCCCCGAGAGCGGCGCCGACACCGGCGATCTCGTCCTCGCACTGCATCGTCGTCACGCCGTAACGCTTGAACCCGCTCAGGGTGTGCAGGATGTCGGAGGCGGGCGTGATCGGGTAGGACCCGAGCACGAGCGGTATGCCGGCGCGGTGCGCGGCCGTGGTGAGCCCGATCGCGAGGGCGAGGTTGCCGGTGATGTTCCGGTAGGTGCCCGGCGCCATCTTCGCGGGTGCGATCTCGTAGGAGACGGCGAAGTCCTCGGTGGTCTCGCCGTAGTTGAGGCCCGCCGTGAGGGCGGCGAGGTTGGCGGCGAGGATGTCGGGCTTGCTGCCGAACTTCTTGCGCAGGAACGACTCGGTGCCGTTCGTGGGCCGGTGGTACATCCACGACAGCAGCCCGAGCGCGAACATGTTCTTGGCGCGCTCCTTGTCCTTGCGGGACAGGGTGTCGAACTCGGCGAGCGCCTCGACGGTGATGCTGGTCAGCGCGACCGGGTGGACGTGCCACGACTCGAGGCTGCCGTCCTCGAGCGGGTTGGCGTCGTAGCCGACCTTGCCGAGGTTGCGCTTGGTGAACTCGTCGGTGTTGGCGATGATCGTCGCGCCACGCGGCAGGTCACCGAGGTTGGCCTTGAGTGCGGCCGGGTTCATGGCGACGAGCACGTCGGGGGCGTCGCCCGGCGTGAGGACGTCGTGGTCGGCGAAGTGCAGCTGGAAGCTGCTCACGCCGGGGAGCGTGCCCTGCGGAGCGCGGATCTCGGCCGGGAAGTTGGGCAGCGTCGACAGGTCGTTGCCGAGCGCTGCCGTCTCGCTCGTGAACCGGTCTCCCGTCAGCTGCATCCCGTCGCCCGAGTCTCCAGCGAACCGGATCACCACTCGATCGAGCTGCTGGACGGACTTGCTGCTCATCTGCGTTCCCGCCACCTGTTCTCCATGTCAGGTCCCGCTCGCGCGGGCGTTCTTCCATGGTATGCCGGGTGTGGCAGGGAACAGGCGACCACCCATCCATCGGACACCGTGGTCCGCGCCTCAGGTCCCCGCTGCGCAGCGCGCCTCCGCTGCGCGGGTCAGGCGGTGACGGTGATCTCGTGGATCTCGTCGTAGGGGTGCCCGGCGCGTTCGTGGATCCGCTGGACAGCCTCGGCGCTCGGACCCTCCGACAGGCAGAACACGTGGCCGGTCACCGGGTCGCCCCACGCCTGCTGGAAGTCCACACCCTCCTCGCCCTGGATCTCGAGGTCGGCGCGATGCGCCTCGAGCAACGCCTCCGGCGTGACGCCTTGCATGCTCGTGTGCACGTCCATGAACTGGGCCATGACGGTCTCCTTCTCGTACAGGCTCGTCGTACAGGTGGCCCCTCTGCAGCATTCGACGCTACGCGCGCCGCCCGCCCGCCGGATCCGTCAAACAGGTGGCGCAGCATCCACCCAAGGTCACCCGAAACCACCCAAGCGCCCTCCCGCCCCCCGGGCGGAGGCCCCCCTGGTCATCCCGGCGGTCCTTCTCGTTGCCGCAACCTCACGGTCTTGATGCCGTGGGCGTCGGTGGTGATCGTGGCTTCGTAGGTGGGGTCGTGGACCCGGCGATGGTGGAACCCGCACAGCGGCACGCATCGGTCGAGGTCGCTGCGTCCTCCCGTGGCCCAGGGGTCCTCGTGATGAAGCTCGCTCCACGCGGCGGGCCGGTCGCACCCGTGGGCAGCGCAGGTGTCGTAACGGGTGGCGACCGCGACCCGCTGGTGCTCGGTGAAGAACCTGGCCTGCCGCCCGAGGTCCAGTGGCAGGGACGCGCCGGCCAGCACCACGGGAAGGACCCCAGCGTTGCAGGCCAGCCGCCGCGCCTCGCCTGCGGTGAGGTCCTCTCCGGTGTCCTGGTGAGCCACCCCGAGGTCGCGGAACAGGTCGTCACGGTCGATCGTGACCACGACGGTGGCGGCAACCTTGCCGTGCAGGTGGTCCGTCGGCAGGTGCTCGACCAGCTCCGCCAGCGCCTTCCCGTGCCGACGCGCCCAGTCGCCACCTCGAGGCAGCGACACCAACCCATCCAGGTCATCCCGATTCAAAGGCGACCCGTCGCGACCCCGACTGTCGTCCACCACTTCGCCCGGGGCCACGATCGCGCATGGCGCCCCACCAGCGGGGGCGGTTTCCGTGCCTACCGTGCCCGCGCCTACCGTGCCCGTGCCGATCGTGCCCGCGCCCACCGTGCCACGCACGGCTGAGACTGCGGGTGACCCGTCGCCGACGCGTTGCGTGCGCCTCCGGGGTGAGGCCATCTGCTGCACTGCGTGCGCGAGAATCGCGGCCGTCGGTGTCGGCAGCGTGAACGAACCGCTCGTCGTGCCGTCGCCGTGGTCGAACATCGTGAACCGCACCGTGCGTACGCCGACCGCTCCTCCTGGCCGAGCACCGTCGCCTCGTGGTCGCGCGCAGCCCGCTCGTCGACCTCGTCCTGCGCCAGCCGCAGGACCTGCCGTCCCGCCTTGCGCAGCACTCGCTGGTCGGCGGACCTGGCGACCTGTACCAGTTCGGCTTCGGCCTTTTGCCTCGATGCCGGGCTGAGACCCGTGGGCAGCTGCTTGATCGCGTGGGCGATGATGCCCGCCTTGTCCTGTGACACATGGCCGGCTGTCACCGCGTCACGGGTGACGTCCAACCCGCCATCGGACAGGTCGGACGCCAAGGTGACTTCCCGTGCCGCCTGGCCGGAGTCTGTGTGGGTGGTCGCCGCCAGCCAGGCGCCGGTACCACTGAACCCGTCGGGCGCACCCGCCTGCGCCCGGTCGGCAGCTGCCACGACCGACAACCGCAGCCCCTGCAGCCGTCCCACTGCCCGGTCCAGCTCGCCCAGCAGCCGCGCCGCCAGCTTGGGCGACACCCCACCCGGCGCATCCAGCGGACCTGCGTCGAGCCGGTCGAGCACCTCGTGCACCGACCGGATCCCCGCGGCAGGCAGCAGCCGCTGCGACGTCGACTGTGGCGTCGTCGGGAGCGCTGCTGCGATGGCCATGCCTCACCTTATCAGAACATCAGTTCGAACAACAACCTTCGTCCACAGTCATTTCCCCCGGGTTCCTTTTACGTGACCCACAAGCCGAACGGCCCCGCCGAGGCCGACCGGTCGAGCGCGCCCTGAGCCGGCCCGCGGCATACGCTCACGTGGTGGTTGTCGCCGTGGTCCTGCCGAGCCCGCTGCTCGGGCCGGCGACGTACGAGCCATTCGTCGCGGAGCTGGCCGCCCTGGGCGGCTGGCGAGCAGGGCTCGCCGCCCTTCCGGACGATCCCTCCGACCCACGCGACGTCCTCGCCGCCTTCGCCCGGGCGACCGAACGGACGGACCTCGTCGTGGCACACAGCAACGCCGGCTACTACCTGCCCGTTCTCAGTGCCCACACGGACGCCACGCTCATCGCCATGGACGCCGCCCTCCCCATGGACCAGGGACGCGAAACCCCACTCGCCCCAACGCAGTTCGCCGACTTCGTGACTGGCCTGCCGCTGTCCGAGGACCGGCTTCCGCCCTGGCCGGCGTGGTGGCCGCGCGCCGACGTCGAGCCGCTCTTCCCGACGTCGGACTGGTTCGAGCGGGTCCTCGCCGAGGCACCGCGCCTCCGTCCTTCCTACTTCGAGGGCCGACTCCCCGTGCCGGTCGGCTGGGCGGCTGGTCGCCGCGCCTATCTTGCGTTCGACGACACGTATGCCGCGGAGCTGGCTTTCGCGACCCAGGCCGGCTGGGTCGTCGAGCAGGTGGGTGGCGGTCACCTCGAGTACTTGCGCGACCCCGGGAGTGTGGCTCGGGCCGCCGTCGACCTCGCCGCCGACGTGCTTGCGTCTGCGTGAACGGCGGCTGTGGCCACCCCTCACGCAGACGCAAGCAAGCGCCCGCACCCCGGAAAGCGGGGACACCGACCCAGTCACGCGGCATACCCTCGGGTCGTGCTCATCCGACGCGAAGCCGCCGCCGACCACGACACCATCCGCGCACTCCACCGCGCGGCCTTCACCCACGGACCGACAGATGACGGCCGCCCCGCGTCCGACGGCCTCCTCGAGGCGACCCTCGTCGACGAGCTGCGCGCCGACGGCGACCTCGTGCCCGAGCTGACCCTGGTCGCCGAGGACGAGACCGGGCGGGTCGTCGGCCACGTCGCCATGAGCGCGGCCACCCTCGACGGGCGCACCGGCGAGGTCGTGGCGCTCGGCCCGATCGGCGTGAAGCCGGACCTCCAGCGCGAGGGCATCGGGTCGGCGCTGATGCACGCCACCGTCGCCGCCGCCGACGCGATGGGCCTGCGCGGCATCGTCCTGCTCGGGCACGCCGACTACTACCCACGGTTCGGGTTCGAGCCGGCCGTCGACCACCACGTCACCCCGCCGCAGGACTGGGGCCGCGACAACTTCCTGCTCCGCCGCCTCGATGCCTGGGTGGGCTGCCCCGGAGGCGCGTTCCGCTACGCCCCCGCCTTCGACCGGCTCAGCTGATGGGCTGGCTCGGCGACTGGTGGGACCACGAGGTCGTCGGTGGCCACAAGGGTCCGCTGCTGCTGGCGTTCGTGGCGTTCGTGGTGACCTTCCTCGCGACGCGCACGGTCACGCGCCTGATCCGCGCGGGGCGCGGGCCGTTCCACAACCTGAGCAGTGGTGGCACCCACCTGCACCACTCGACGCCGGGCACGGTCCTCCTCGTCACCGGCGCCTTCACGGCCGTGGGCGCCGACGGGCGGGGACCGCTCGACTACGTCGCGGCCGCCCTGATCGGCATCGGGGCGTCGCTGGTGCTCGACGAGTTCGCGATGATCTTCCACCTCCAGGACGTCTACTGGAGCCAGGAGGGTCAGCTGTCGGTCAACGTCGTCACCCTCGTCGCGGCGTGCGTCGGTCTGGCGGTCGTGGGCGTCTCACCCACCGAGGTGCCGGGGCTCAGTGACACCACTCGGTTCGTGCGCCTCGGGGTCACTGGGGCGCTGGTCGTGCACTTCCTGCTCGTCGCCGTGGTCGCGCTGAAGGGCAAGTTCCCGACGGCCGTGATCGGGACGTTCGCGGCACCGATTGCCTGGTATGCCGCGGCGCGGCTCGCGCGACCGCGCTCGCCGTGGGCGCGCTGGTTCTACTCGCCGGCCCGGGTGGCCCACGCTGCGCGCCGGGACGCCGAGTTCGAGAAGCGTTGGGGGCCCGTGCGGCAGCGGTGGGACGACTTCATCGGCGGACGCCCGTCCCAACCCGACCCGGCTGCGCTCGCGAGTGGCAAGCCCCACTGAGCCGGTCGGGCCACGCAACGCCCATCGCTACTAGGCTGCCGGACGTGTCGCCCTACGTCGTCATCGCCGCAGTGGTCGTGGTCGGCCTGCTGCTGTTCGTGGCTGCGATGGGCGCGAGGGCGGTGCTCGCGCCCAGGGCGCCGACCCACGCGAAGCTGACGACGTACGAGTCCGGCGTCGACCCCGTGGGCGTCGACTGGGCGCAGACGCAGGTGCGCTACTTCGTCTACGCCTTCCTCTACGTGATCTTCGCGGTCGACGCGGTCTACCTGTTCCCCTGGGCGCTGGTCGTCCGCAACGCCCATCTCGGCGCCGTCTCGCTGGTCGAGATCGCCGTGTTCGTCGGGGTGTTGCTGGTCGGGCTGGTCCACGCCGGTCGCCGCGGCCTGCTGAGGTGGCTCTGACATGGCCCAGGTCGACCTTCCGCTGCCCCGGGTGGGGCTGGGCCAGGACATCGCGCCCACGCCCGTCAAGGTGGTCCTCAACTGGGGACGCCGGTACTCGTTGTGGGTCTTCAACTTCGGGCTGGCCTGCTGCGCCATCGAGTTCATCGCAGCCTCGATGGCCCGCCACGACTTCATCCGGCTCGGCGTCATCCCGTTCGCCCCCGGTCCACGCCAGGCCGACCTCATGGTCGTCAGCGGCACGGTGACCGACAAGATGGCGCCGGCCGTGCGTCGCCTCTACGACCAGATGCCCGAGCCGAAGTACGTCATCTCCTTCGGCGCCTGCTCCAACTCCGGGGGCCCCTACTGGGACTCCTACTGCGTCACCAAGGGCGTCGACTCGATCATCCCCGTCGATGTCTACGTGCCCGGATGCCCGCCCCGACCCGAGTCCCTGCTCCAGGGCATCATCCGCCTCCAGGAGAAGATCGCCACGGAGTCGTTGAGCACCAAGGGGATTCGTGCCAAGTATGCCGGGCACCGCACCGCCGCCTCTGCGGAGCTCACCCGCGACCTCATCGCGCCCCCGTCCGGGGGTGGCGTTTCATGACCGACATCCCCCAGGCATCCGTCGACGAGCGGCTCGAGGTCGCGCCGGGGGAGTGGCGCGGCGCGGTCGAGGCCCTGCGCGAGGAGGGCTTCACCTTCTTCGACTGGCTGACGGCGGTCGACGAGACCGACCGTGACGACGACCCCGGCTTCGACCTCGTCTGCCACCTCATCGACATCCGCACGCCGAAGGCGTTGCGCCACAGGCTGGTTCGCGCCCGTATCCCCGAGGGCGCCTCGGTCGACAGCCTCACCGAGCTCTTCCCGGGCGCGGCCTGGCACGAGCGCGAGACGCACGAGATGTTCGGCATCGAGTTCACCGGCTTCGACGACGGCACGGGCCTGGGTCTGCGGCCGCTCCTCCTGCCGGACGGCTTCGAGGGCACACCCCTGCGCAAGTCGTTCGTCCTCGCCGCGCGCGCCTCCAAGCCGTGGCCCGGAGCCAAGGAGCCGGGCGAGTCCGGTGACGTCCACGCCAAGCCGACCGGCCGACGCCGCGTCAGCGCACCCGGCATACCCGACCCGCAGTGGGGGCCGCGGTGAACGAGGTCGTCATCACCCAGCCCCTCGAGGTCGTCCTGCGCGCGGTCGGAGTGCTCGCCGCCTTCCTCGTGCTGCCCCTCCTCGTCGGCCAGACCGAGCACAAGGTCATGGCGCACATGCAGGGCCGGCTCGGCCCGATGTATGCCGGCGGGTTCCACGGGTGGGCGCAGCTGGTCGCCGACGGGGTCAAGTTCGTGCAGAAGGAGGACATCACCCCGGCCGCTGCCGACCGGTCGGTCTTCCGGTTCGCACCGGCGGTCGCGCTCGTGCCGTATCTCGTTGCCCTCGCAGTGATTCCGCTGTCGCCGAGCGTCGTCGCGGCCCCCACCAACGCCTCGGCCGTGTTCGTCCTCGCGGCCACCGCGGTCGGCATCCTGGGCACCCTCATGGCGGGCTGGGCCAGCGCCAACAAGTACTCCCTGCTCGGTGCCATGCGGTCCGCCGCCCAGCTGCTCGCCTACGAGCTCCCCCTCGTCCTGGCCGTCGCAAGTGTCTGCCTCGCGGCCGGCACCTTGTCGCTGCGCGTGATCGCCCTCGACTGGCAGCCGTGGTGGCTCCTCTGGCAGCTGCCCGGCGCGATCGTCTTCCTCGTCGCCGCGGTCGCCGAGCTCCAGCGGCCGCCTTTCGACATGCCGGTCGCCGACTCCGAGATCGTGTTCGGCCCCTACACCGAGTACACCGGGCTGCGGTTCGCGTTCTTCCTGCTGTCCGAGTACGCCGGGATCGTCGTCATGTCACTGCTGTTCGCGGTCCTCTACCTCGGGGGTTGGCAGGGACCCTGGGGTGAGCAGGTCGGGTGGATCTGGACGCTGCTCAAGGGTTTTGCCGTCGCAGTCCTCATCATCTGGCTGCGCGTGGCCTGGCCGCGTCTGCGCGAGGACCAGCTCCAGCGGCTCGCCTGGTTGGTGCTCGTCCCGATGGCCCTGGCCCAGCTGGCCGTCACCGCGGTTGGGGTGGTGATGTTCGAATGACTAAGCGCGACAAGGGAACTGGCGGCACCGGCATACCCGGTCTGCTCAAGGGG
Source organism: Knoellia koreensis (assembly GCF_013041615.1). Taxonomy (GTDB): domain Bacteria; phylum Actinomycetota; class Actinomycetes; order Actinomycetales; family Dermatophilaceae; genus Pedococcus; species Pedococcus koreensis. The sequence continues at coordinate 86,997 of NZ_JABEPQ010000004.1, read as the reverse complement.
CTCGCCACGACGGCCCGCACCCTCGCCACCCCCAGCCACACGGCCGAGTATCCCGACGTCTCGCCGACCCTCCCTCCGAGGTCGCGCGGCGTCATCGCGCTGCTCGAGGAGAACTGCACCTCCTGCATGCTGTGCGCCCGCGAGTGCCCCGACTGGTGCATCTACATCGACTCGCACAAGGAGACGATCCCGGCGACGACCCCCGGCGGGCGAGAGCGGCAGCGCAACGTGCTCGACCGGTTCGCCATCGACTTCTCGCTGTGCATGTACTGCGGCATCTGCATCGAGGTGTGCCCGTTCGACGCGCTGCACTGGAGCCCCGAGTTCGAGTACGCCGAGCTCGACATCCGCGACCTCCTGCACGAGAAGCAGCGACTCGCGGAGTGGATGCCCACGGTGCCACCGCCCCCCGCCCTCGACGAGCGGTCCGCCGAGCCAGCCGAGATCGCCGCGACGCACAAGCCCGCCCGCGGCGCGTCGCGGCTCGTCGCCAAGGACCGGCCCGCCCGCGTCCGGCCCCAGCGGCCCGCGGCCGACGACGCGAAGCCGACGGAACCCGACGCATGACCACCCTCGACGTCGCGTTCGCCGCCGTGGGTGCCATCGCCGCCGGCAGCGGACTGCTCGCCGTCACGACCCGGCACGTCGTCCACGCGGCGCTCTGGCTGGTCGTCTGCCTCGGCGCCGTCGCGGGGTGCTACCTCGTCCTCGGTGCCGAGTTCGTGGCGCTGGTGCAGCTGCTCGTCTACGTCGGGGCGATCGTCGTGCTCGTGCTCTTCGCCCTCATGCTCACGCGCGCGCCGATCGGTCCCAACCGCGAGCTCTCGACCGGGCGGATCCACCGGCTGCTCGCCGCTGTCCTCGGCGCCGCCGTCGCGGCCCTGCTCGCCGCCACCCTGCTCCCGCTGGCCGACGGCGTCGTCCGCCGGCACGAGATCCCGAACGCCTCACTGGCGCAAGACATCTTCGGCATCTGGGTGTGGCCGTTCGAGCTGTTGTCGCTGCTGCTCCTCGTCTCTCTGGTCGGTGCCCTGGCGGTCTCACGCCTCGTCGGGGGAGCACCGGGACGGGAGGGGCGCCGATGACGCTGCACCTCACCGGTCCCTACCTGCTCGTGGCCCTCCTCGCGGGCCTCGGCACGTACGGCATCCTCGCCCGCCGCAACGCCGTCCTCGTCCTCATCGGCGTCGAGCTCGTCCTCAACGCGGCCAACCTCCTGCTCGTCACCATCGGTGCCTCCGGCGGGGACCGGTGGAGCGCCGGCAACGTGCTCACACTCTTCGTCATCACGATCGCCGCCGCCGAGGTGGTCATCGCGCTGGCCGTGGTGCTCGCGGTCTTCCGGCTACGCGGTGACGTCGACCTCACCGTCGAACGCTCGAGTGACGGTGCGCTGCCACCGGCCGACGAGCGCGAGGGGGCACGGTGACCGCCACCGCCGCCCGCCTCGTCGTCCTGCTTCCCGCCGTCGCGGCCGTCCTCGGGCTGCTCGTCGCCCGCCGGATCGACCCGCGGGCCGCCCGGCTCGTCGCCACCGTGGGCTCGCTCGCCACGGTCATCGTCGCCCTCGTCGAGGTCATCGGCGTCCACTCCACCGGACCCGTGCGGGCGCTCCAGGTCGCGCCGGCCCTCGACGCCGGTGAGCTGCGAATCCCGTTGCTGCTGCAGGCGACCACCGCACCGGCACTCATCGCGCTCGTGGTGGCCGTCGTCGGCTGGGCCGTGCAGGCGTTCGCCGGCTGGTACCTGCGCGACGACGACCGCTACGGCACCTTCGCCGCCACCGTCTCGCTCTTCACCGCGGGCATGCTCCTCACCGTCCAGTCCGCCGACCTCGTCCTGACCCTCGTCGGCTGGGAGGTCATGGGCTGGTGCTCCTACCTGCTCATCGGCCACTGGTCGCGCAAGGAATCGGCCCGCCGGGCGGCGCTCAAGGCGTTCCTGGTCACCCGGCTCGCCGACGTCGGCTTCGTCCTGGGCGTGGTGATCCTGGCCGCCGGACCCGGCTCGACGGCATACCGGGAGGTCGTCGGTTTCTGGGGTGGCACCGCCGGGTGCGCCGACGCCGGGGCCTGCGCGGCGCCGAGCGGGACCCTGCGCACGGTCGCCATGGCACTGCTCGTGATCGGGGTCCTCGGCAAGTCGGGCATGGTGCCGTTCCACGACTGGCTCCCCGACGCGATGGAGGGCCCGACCCCGGCCTCCGCGCTCATCCACGCCGCCACCATGGTCGCCGCCGGGACGTTCGTCCTCGCCCAGCTCTTCGACGTCCTCGTCGCGGCCGACGGGGCGCGGTGGCTGCTGGCGGTGAGCACGGCCGTGACGATGGTGTATGCCGCGGTGCTCGCCTTCGGGCAGAGCGACCTCAAGCGGCTGCTCGCCTACTCGACGTTGAGCCAGGTCGCCCTCATGCTGTCCGCGCTCGCGGTCGCGCCTGCCGACGAGGGGCCGGGAGCCGGCGTGCTCCACCTCTACTCGCACGCGTTCTTCAAGGCGTTGCTGTTCCTCGCGATCGGGTGGCTCAGCATCGCCGTCGGCAGCACCGCGGCCGCCCGCATGCAGGGCGGTCTGCGCGGCCACCTGTTCATCCGCCCGGCCATGTTCGTCGGGCTGCTGGCCCTCGCCGGGGTGCCGCCGCTGGTCGGGTTCGTCTCCAAAGAGTACGTCCTCAGTGCAGCCGAGGCCGGCGCCTCCGAGGGTGGCCGCGGCTGGCTGGTGCTGCTCGCCGGCATCGTCACCGTCCCCCTCACCGCCGCCTACTGCATGCGCGCCTGGCTCGTGCTCGACCACGTGGGCAGTGCCGACGTCACCCGGCACGACTCCGACTCCGCCGGCGTCCCCGTGCGCACCGCCGTCACGGTCCTCACCGTCCTGTCGGTGGTTGGCGGCGTGGTCGTGTTCACGCCGCTGCTCGACCTCGAGACCCACTTCGGTTGGCTGCTCGCCCTGGTCAGCCTGCTGCTCGTCGTCGGCGCGGGGCTCGCCGTGCGCACCGTCCCCGTCGACGACCAACCCGACCCTGCCACCCGTCTGTTCGGTTCGGCGCGAATGGCCTTGTTCGACAAGGGGTTCGGTGTCGACCGGCTCTACGTGACCCTCGTCGCCAGGCCAGTACTCAAGCTCGCCGACCTGGTCACCTTCCTCGACCGTGAGGTCGTCGATGCCTACGTGCGCGGCACAGCCGTGACGGCCTACTGGGCCGGAAAGGGCGGCAACCGCGCGCACCAGCGCGAGCGCGCCGCGAGCGGCCTGGCCTGGGTCGTCGCCGGAGTCGTCGCGGTGGCCCTTGCGGGGGTGGCGCTGTGGTGATCCTCGTGAGCCTGGTGCTGCCCGCCGCCGTGGCGGTGTGGCTGCTGAGCGCCGGCCGGGTCGTCTCGCACAAGTGGGACAACCGCATCACCGTCACCGCGACCGTGCTCACCCTCGCGGCGGTCATCGTCGCGGTCATCACCCGACCGGAGGTCGACCGGCCGTGGGTGCCGGCGCTCGGCCTGCGCTGGCACCTCGCCGTCGACGGGATCAGCGCGCCGCTCCTGCTGCTCACCGCGATCCTCGGGGTCGGTGTCGTGGTGCACTCGATGGACCGCCAGCCCAGCGGCGGCACACCCGGCGCCTTCCACGCCTGCCTGCTGCTCGTCGAGTTCGGCGCCCTCGCCACCTTCTACGCCCGCGACGCCGTGCTGTTCTTCGTCGCATTCGAGGTCGTGCTGGTGCCGATGTGGGTGCTCATCAGCCGGTTCGGCGACCCACACGACCGACGCCAAAGGGCTGACGCCGCAGGGCGATTCGTCCTCTACACGGTCTTCGGCTCGACCCTGATGCTGCTCGGCATCCTCGCCCTCGTCGTCAAGGCGGGGACCGCCGACCTCGACGTCCTCGCGCGAGCCGCCGGCCACGGCATACCCGTCGGCACGCAGGTGCTCATCGCGGCGCTCCTCGTCGCCGGGCTCGCGGTCAAGGTCCCGGTCTTCCCGCTCCACACGTGGCTGCCGCCGGCGCACACGACCGCACCGACCGCCGGCTCGGTGCTGCTGGCCGCGGTGCTGCTCAAGATGGGCACCTACGGCCTGGTCCGGCTGCCGCTCGCCACCGTGCCCGACGGGTTCCAGCGGGTCGCGCCCTACCTCGCCGTGCTCGGCGCGGTGAGCATCATCTGGGGTGGCCTGGCCTGCCTCGCCGAGCGCGATCTCAAGCGCCTCATCGCCTACTCCTCGGTGGCGCACATGGGTTTCGTCGTCATCGGCATCGCCAGCGGCACCCAGACCGGGCTGCAAGCCGCGCTGTTCGCGAACGTCGCGCACGGCGTCATCTCGGCCCTGTTGTTCGTCGTCGTCGGCGGCCTCAAGGACCGCTGGGGCGGCACGGACCTGCGCACCGCCCGGGCCGCCGTGCGCGAGGTCGCGCCGCGCCTCGGGTTCGCGCTCGTGGTGGGCCTCGCCGCGTCGCTGGGTCTGCCCGGGCTCGCGGGGTTCTGGGGTGAGTTCCTCGCCGTGTATGCCGCGTGGTCACCGGCCGACGACCGTCCCCTCGCGCTGTTCCGCACCATCGCGGTCGTGGCCGCGCTCGGGACGGTGCTCGCGGCGGCATACGCCCTGCGCGTGGCGCGCGTCGTCTGGGCGGGGGAGCGACGTGAACCGCTGATCGAGGACAGCCGCGACAGCGAGTGGGACGTCGCCTCGGTCCTCGTCCTGGCCACGCTCGTCCTCGGGGTGCTGCCCGGGCCGCTGCTGGCACTGACCAGCGGCAGTGTCGCGGCACTGGTCGGGGGTGGCCCGTGAACTCGCTCGTGACCATCGACTGGCTTGCCCTCGGGCCGGTGCTCGCGCCGGCCGCGGGTGCCGTCCTCGTGCTGGTCCTGGACGCCCTCGCGCCCCGGCTGGCACGGCTGCACTTCGTCGTCGCGCTCCTGGCACTGCTGGCCGGTGCCGCGTTGAGCGTGCCCGGCACGGTGCAGCCAGCCGACCGGCCCGTGCGCACCCTGTGCCTGCCCGCCCCGGAGGGTGCGTGCCTCTACGAGGCCGGTCCCGCGGCGAGTGCTCTCCAGCTGGTCGCCCTGGTCGCGGCCGCGGTGGTGTTGCTGCTCGCCTGGCCCGGCGCCGCGCCGGAGACGCTGCGGCTGCGCGGTGGCCCCGCGGTCGAGGCCTGTCTCATCCTGACGGCCAGCGCCGGGGCGGCAGGGGTCGCGGCAGCCCACGACCTGGGCTCGTGGCTCGTCTGCCTCGAGCTCGCGACGCTGCCGGTCATCGCCCTTGTGGCCCTGCGCGGCACGGCTGCGGCGGGGCGTGGAGCACTCGCGCTGCTGACCACCTCGCTCGTGTCGTTCGCGATGGTCGTGCTGGGGGCCGCGCTGTGGGTGCTCGCCACGGGGCAGGCCGTGTTCGCCGGTGGCGCCGTGGCCTCGGCCCTCGCCGACGCACAGCGCCGCCCTGTGCTGGTGCTGTCGGTCCTGTTGCTGCTCGCGGGGCTCGGCTTCAAGCTCTCGCTCGTGCCGTTCCACGCGTGGACACCGCAGGCGTATGCCGGTGGGTCCGAACCGGTCGCGGCCTTCCTCGCGGCAACCTCCAAGGTCGCCGCGCTCGCAGCCCTGCTCGTCGTCCTCGGGCCGCTGGTCGCCGCGCAGGGGCCGGTGCTGGTCGCCATCGGCATCGTCGCCGCGCTGAGCATGACCGTGGGCAACGTCCTGGCCCTCGTGCAGGACGACCCGGTGCGCCTGCTCGCCTGGTCGACCGTCGCCCAGGCCGGGTGGGTGGTGCTGCCGCTGTCGGCGGCCTCCGCCCTGTCCGTCGCCGCGTCGTCCGGATACCTCGCGGCCTACGTGCTGGCCACGCTCACCGCGTTCGCCGTGGTCCACGTGGTCTCGACGGCGCCGGCCGCGAGAGGGGTCGGGGCAGACCGACGCACGCTCGCGGCATACACGGGGTTGTTGCGCTCGCACCCGCTGCTCGGCGGCGCCCTCGGGCTCGCGCTCCTCTCACTCGCCGGTCTGCCGCCGGGCATCATCGGCCTGGTCGCGAAGGTCCTCGCGCTGCGTCCGGTGGTCGACGCCGGCCAGTGGACGCTGGCCGCGGTCGCCCTCGTCAACGCGGTGGTCGGTGTCGCCGTCTACCTGCGGTGGTTCGCGGTGACGTTGCGCGACCCGGACCGCGGCCCCACCGCGGCGGTCGTGCGACGCGTGCCGCGCAGCGCGGTCGCCGGCCTCGCCGTCGCCACCCTGTTGCTGGCGGCGACCAGCCTCATGCCACAGCTGCTGCTGGGCCTCGTCGACTAGGCGGCCGGAGCGGCGTCGCGGCGCAGACGGGTGCCGAGCGCGACGGCGAGGTCGAAGGCGTGCTGGCTCGGGCCGAGGTTCGCCTTGCCGGTGCCGACCAGCTCGAAGGCCGTGCCGTGCGCGGGCGTGCAGATCGGCACGGGCAGGCCGCCCTGCACGGTGACGCCGCGGTCGAAGCCCATGAGCTTCATCGCGATCTGGCCCTGGTCGTGGTACATCGTCACGACACCGTCGTAGTTGCCGGCCTTGGCGCTGATGAAGATCGTGTCGCAGGGGAACGGGCCGCTGGCGTCGATGCCCTCGACCTGTGCGAGCTTCACGCCGGGGGAGATGTGCTCGATCTCCTCCCGCCCGAACTGGCCGTTCTCGCCTGCGTGCGGGTTGAGCGCGCACACCGCGAGGCGCGGCGCCTCGATGCCGGAGCCCTTGAGGACGTCGTCGAGCAGGCGGATCGCGTCGAGCACCGAGGTGGCGTTGATCCGCTGGGCGACACCTGACAGGGGGATGTGGGACGTGACCCGTGAGGTCACCAGATCGGGCACGAAGTTGAGCTCGGACGTCACGCCGTCAAACCCGAGCTGCTTGGCGAACCAGCGCAGCTCGTCCTCCTCGTGCATGCCGGCCAGGTGCAGGGACGCCTTGTTGAGCGGCGTGAACATGATCGCGTCGACCGTGCCCTCCTCGTACAGCCGCAGGGCCTTGGTGAGGTCGGTCATGACCCGCTCGCCGGCCGCCGTGCTCACCTTCCGGCGCTCGACCTGCTGCACCGGTGCGCCGGCACCGACGAGGGTGACCAGCCCGGGGCCGGGGGTGTCCGACAGCGGCACCTCGACGCCGGCCTCGGCGCAGTGGGCTGCGAACTCCTCGGGCTCGGCGAGCACGAGCACCTGAGCGCGCTCGCGGTTGGCCGGGTCGGCGAGCAGGCGGACCGCCAGCTCCGGGCCGATCCCGGCGGGGTCACCGAGGGTGAGGGCGAGGCGGGGCACAGGGGTGGCGGACATGGTTCTCCAGAGGTATGCCGGTGAGTTTCCTATAGGATTCAGCGCGGCGCGTGCGCTGTCAACCCCGTCTCGTCCGGGCGGGCGCGGGGGTGGGCGTCGCCGTCAGGCGTCGGCGGAGTCGGCGAGCGAGCGCTGGCGCACACCCTCGAGGTGGCTGCGCATCTGCTCCACGGTGGCCTCGACGTCACCCGTGGTCGCCGCCCGGAGGATGGCTGCGTGCTCGGCCACGGCCAGGTCGACGTCGGTCACGCCGTGGCCCGCGGACTGGCGCATCCGGTGCACCTGTGGCGACAGCGACTGGGCCAGCTGGAGCAGGTAGCTGTTGTGGCAGTGCTCGAACAGGGTGCGGTGGAACGCCCAGTCGGCGTCGTAGTAGCGGCGCAGGGCGGGCCACTCGGTGCCGTCGTCCTGCGACTGGCTCTCCTTGACCTCGGCGGCAGCCACCACGTGGTCGGCATGGGCTGCCTTCAGGTGTAGAAGTCCGTTGTCAGTCAACGGAATCGCGCCCCGAACGGCGGCCAGCTCCAGCAGCGACCGGGCGTCGACCAGCTCGGCCATCCGCTCCCTGGTCAGGGGCGGGGCGACGCGATACCCCTTGAGCGCCGCCCGGGTCACCAGCCCCGTGTGCTCGAGCTGCACCATGGCCTCGCGCACGGGCGTGGGGGAGACCCCGAGGTCACGCGCCAGCCCGTCGATGGACAGGCTCTGGCCGGGCTGCACACCACCCTCGAGCAGTAGTTCCAGCAGCTTGTCGTAGACGCCGTCGCGCAGGGCTCGGCGCTCGATGGGCGCCTCGTCCAGCCGGCCTCGCAGGGCGGTGGCGCGGGTGCTCGAGGAGTCGGGGGTCTGGGTCATCGCGGAGAAATCCTAGCGGGAGGGCTGGACAAACCCTGTGGCATAGATCCTATAGTATTCGAACCGAGCACCGACCCGGTGCCGGGCCACGGACGAAGGAGTCGACAGGTGGCGCCGACGGCGGACGACTGGCCCATCGGGGCGGCGCTCATCCAGTTCCCGGGGACGACCCGGGCCGGGATGAGCGTGCAGGACGCCGGCCCCCAGCACTGGTCGCGGATCTTCGCGGAGGTGCGGGCCGCCGGCTTTGACCACGTCGACCTCACCGACTCCTGGCTGCGTCCCGGGGACCTCGACCCCGCCGGACGCGCCGACCTGGTGCGGGCCCTCAAGGACGCCGGCCTCGGCCTGACCGCGATCTCCGTGGTCCGCCGCAGCGTCATTGATCCGCGCGACGGGCAGGACAACCTCGCCTACGCCCTGCGCACCGTCGAGGCCGCCGCCGAGATCGGAGCACCCGTCGTCTGTCTCGGGCTGCACCGCCCGCTCCTGCCCGAGCAGCAGCAGGCCGAGTGGTTCTGGACTGCCGCCAGCGACGCCGACCCGTTGCAGGACGGCGACGCCTTCATGCTCGCCGCCTCCCGGTTTCGCGAGGTCGGCCGAGCCGCTGCCGAGCTAGGGGTCGATGTCTCGCTCGAGCTCTACGAGGACACCTTCCTCGGCACCGCCGACTCGTGCCTGCGGATGGTCGACGCCATCGACCTCGACAACGTCGGCCTCAACCCCGACGTCGGCAACATCGTCCGCCTGCACCGACCGGTCGAGGCGTGGCAGGAGATCCTCGCCAAGACCCTGCCCCGCGCCAACTATTGGCACGTCAAGAACTACTTCCGCGCCCACGACCCGGCCTCCGGTGCCTACATCTCCATCCCGGCGCCACTCGAGCTCGGCGTCGTCGACTACCGGCGGGCCGTCGAGATGGCCCTCGCCGCAGGCTTCCAGGGCCCGATCTGCACGGAGCACTACGGCGGCGACGGCCTCGGGGTCTCCGCGACCAACCGCCGTTACCTGCGCGACCTGCTGCGCATCAAGCTCGAGGTGTCCGAATGACGTTCGTGCACAACGCCCCCGACGACTTCGCCCGCGAGGCGGTCGAAGGCCTCGCCGCGGCATACCCGGAGCACCTGGTGGCGGTCACCGGAGGCGCGGTGCGCGCGACCTCGTCGCCCGACGGTGAGGTGTGTGTGGTCCTCGGCGGCGGCTCCGGCCACTACCCGGCCTTCGCGGGCTGGGTCGGCCGTGGCTTCGCCCACGCGGCCGCGTGCGGCAACACGTTCGCCTCGCCGCCCGCCACCCACATCGCGAACGTCGCCCGCACCGCGCAGCAGGGTGGCGGTGTCGTCCTCGGCTTCGGCAACTACGCGGGCGACGTCCTGCACTTCGGCCAGGCCGCCGAGATCCTGCGCGCCGAGGGGCACGACGTGCGCATCGTCGCGGTCGCCGACGACGTCGCCTCCGCCCCGACCGACCAGGCGTCGACGCGGCGCGGGGTCGCCGGTGACCTCGTGGTCTTCAAGTGCCTAGCCGCCGCGGCGGCCGAGGGCATGGGCCTCGACGACGTCGAGCGCGTCGGTCGCCTCGCCGACTCCCGCACCCGCTCGTTCGGCGTGGCCTTCACCGGATGCACGCTCCCCGGGGCCGGTGAGCCGCTGTTCACCGTCGCGACCGGGCGACTCGGGCTCGGCCTCGGCATCCACGGCGAGCCCGGTCTGGGGGAGGGTGACCTCGTCACGGCCGATGAGCTGGCCGACCTGCTGCTCGACCGCATCCTGGTCGACTTCGGCCCGGACCGCCCCGGCGACCGGGTCGCGGTCCTGGTCAACGGGCTCGGCTCGACCACCCACGAGGAGCTCTTCGTCCTCTACCGCCGGCTCGCCGCCCACCTGGCCGAGAAGGGACTCACCCCGGTGGGACCGGAGGTCGGCGAGCTGGTCACGAGCCTCGACATGGCCGGGGTCTCGCTCACGCTGACGGTCCTCGACGACGAGCTCGAGCGACTCTGGCTGGCGCCCGCCGACACGCCCGCCTTCCGTCGCGGGTCACCTGCTCAGGCGCCGCGCCGCGAGGTGCGCGAGGACAGCGGTGCCGCCGTCGCCTCCGGCCACGGGTCGCCCGAGTCCCGGTATGCCGCCCAGCAGCTCGTCGTTGCCCTCGCCGCCGTGCGTGACGCCATCGGGCGGGAGGCCGGGCGACTCGGCGACATCGACGCCGTCGCGGGTGACGGGGACCACGGCATCGGGATGAGCCGCGGAACTGCCGCGGCCGCGGATCGTGCCACCGGGGCCGTGGAGTCAGGGACCGGCCTCGGTGGTGCCCTCTCGGCTGCCGGACTGGGATGGTCCGAGGCCGCCGGCGGCACCTCCGGGGCCCTGTGGGGTGGGGCGCTCGCCGCAGCGGCTGCTTCGCTCGGCGACGAGCGCGCCCCGGGGCCGCAGGAGCTGGTGGCGGCCGTCGAGGCGGCTGTGGCCGCGCTCGCCCGGCTCGGCGGTGCGAGAGTCGGCGACAAGACGATGCTCGACGCGGCCCGCCCCTTCGCCGACACCCTGGCCGACCGAGTGGCGGCCGGTGACACGGCAGCCGAGGCGCTCGCCGCCGCCGTCGCGGCGGCAGGTCGCGCAGCCGATGCGACCGCCGACCTGGTCGCCCGGCTCGGCCGGGCGAAGACCCACGGCGACCACAGCCTGGGCACCCCCGACGCAGGTGCCGTCTCGTTCGCGCTCGTCGCTGCCACGGCAGCACGGGCGTGGCCGACCACGACGAACACCGTTACCCCGCAAGCCGTTGCGCAGGAGAGCACGTCATGAGCCAGCACGCCGAACCGACCGTCGACCAGACCCGCCCGCTGCGCATCGTCGTTGGCGCCGACGACGCGGGCGCGGCCTACAAGGACGCGCTCAAGGCCGACCTCGAGGCCGACCCGCGCGTGGCCGAGGTGGTCGACGTCGGGGTGACTCTCGGCGGCGACGACGAGAAGACGGCATACCCCCACGTGGCGGTGCGGGCCGCCCGCATGGTCGCCGACGGGACGGCCGACCGCGCCCTCCTGGTCTGCGGCACCGGTCTCGGCGTCGCCATCTCCGCCAACAAGGTGCCCGGCGTGCGCGCCGTAACGGCCCACGACTCGTTCTCGGTCGAGCGGGCGGTGCTGTCCAACAACGCCCAGGTGCTCACCTTCGGCCAGCGGGTCATCGGCCTCGAGCTCGCCCGCCGACTGGCCCGTGAGTGGCTGGGCTACACCTTCGACCCTGCCTCGGCGTCGGCGGAGAAGGTCGCCGCCATCGAGTCCTACGAGGACGCGCCATGACGCTGTGGGTCGGCACGAGCTGGAAGATGACCAAGGGCCTCGCCGAGGCGCGCGAGTATGCCGCGGAGTTCGCCACCGCGGTCGGCTCGCGTGCCGCTGGGGGCGAGCACCCGTGGCCCGGCGTCCAGCCCTTCGTCCTGCCACCGCTGACGGCGTTCACGGCTGTGCGCGACGTCCTGGCCGGCGCCGTCGCGGACGACGACGTGCTGCTCGGCGTCCAGAACGCCCACTGGGACGACGCGGGTGCCTGGACCGGTGAGGTGTCCGTGCCGCAGGTGGCCGAGCTCGGCGCACGCCTGGTCGAGATCGGGCACTCCGAACGACGAGCGCACTTCGGCGAGACCGACGAGACCGTGCGCGCCAAGACGGCGGCCGCCGTGCGGCACGGGCTCGTGCCGCTGGTGTGCGTCGGCGAGACCCAGGCAGAGCGTGCGGCCGGCCGGGCGGTCGAGGTCACGACCCGACAGCTCGACGCCGCCCTGGCCGGCTACGGCGACGGTGCCCGCGACCGCGGCCGGACCGGAGCACCGGTCCTCGTGGCGTACGAACCGGTGTGGGCCATCGGCGAATCGGGCAGAGAACCCTTGCCGGACGAGCTCGCTGAGGTCATGCCGGGGCTGCGTGAGCGCGGCGCCGGTGTCGTGACGGCCCTCCTCTACGGCGGCTCGGTCAACACCGGCAACGCGTCCCAGCTGCTCGACCTGCCCGGCGTCCAGGGGCTGTTCGTCGGTCGCGGCGCCTGGTCGGTGGACGGCCTCGTCGCCATCCTCGACGCCGCGGTCCGCGCCGCCACCACCACACCGACGACCGAAACCATCCAGCCAGGCCCGCCGGTCACCGCGGGTGAGCACGCGGCATACACCCCCACACCCACTGAAAACCCCCACGGAACAATGAGTTCCACCAATCTGGAAGGCACGTCATGAACTCGACAAGGACGTCGATCCTCGCCGCGGTCTCGGTCGCGGGTCTGCTCGCGCTGACCGCCTGCGGCTCGGGCAGCGGCAACTCCGGCTCCGGCGGCGGTGGCTCGTTCAAGCCCAAGGGCAACGTGACCATGGTTGTGCCGTTCGGTGCCGGCGGTGGCAGCGACGTCTCCGGCCGGTCCATCGCGGCCGGCCTGGAGAAGGCCGAGCCGGGCCTCAAGATCAACACCGAGAACCGTGAAGGCGGCTCGGGCGCCGTCGGGTACTCTTCCTCTCCAAGAAGGGCAACCCGAACTACCTGCTGCCCGCGGAGACGGCACTGCTCGCCCTGCCGATCAGCACCAAGGTGTCCTTCGACTACACGTCGTTCACGCCGATCATGAAGGTCGGCGACGACTACACGCTCGCCGTCGTCGAGGCCGGTTCGCCGTGGAAGACGTGCGCCGACGCCGTCAACGCCGCCAAGACGGGCAAGGTCGTCGCGGCCGTCTCGGGTGCCACCAGCCTCGACAAGGTCGTCTTCAGCCTCACCGAGCAGGCGACCGGCGTGAAGTTCGACCAGGTGCCGTTCGAGTCGGGTGACGAGGTGCTGGCGGCGTTGCTGGGCAAGCAGATCCAGATCGCCTCCCTCAACCCCGGCGAGGTCGTCGAGCAGCTCAAGGCGGGCAAGCTGCGTGCCCTGTGCGCGTTCGCCGACAAGCGCTACGAGTACCCCGAGCTGAAGGACATCCCGACCGCCAAGGAGCAGGGCGTCGACGTGTCGTACGCGCAGTTCCGCGGGCTGATCGCGACCGGCGGCATCAGCGACGCGGAGAAGGCGTACTGGGTCGACGCGTCGAAGAAGTTCGTGAACTCGCCCGAGGCGAAGAAATACATCGAGGACAACTACCTGCAGCCCAACGCGCTCTTCGGTGACGACTTCACGGCATACCTCAAGTCCAACAGCGAGGACCTGAAGAAGGCGCTGGGCAAGTGACCCACCTCGACACCCTGCGGCGCAGCGGCGAGGCGACGGTGTATGCCGTCGTGGCCGTCCTCGGTGTCATCGCCGCGGTCGTGGGGGCCGGGTACGGCATGTTCGGTGAGGGCGGGCGGATCGGGCCCGGGTTCCTGCCCGTGGTCACCGGCATCCTCACCGCGATCCTTTGTGGCGCAGTCGCTTTCGGCATCGTGCGCCGCGCGGTGCACCACGAGCCCGAGCCCTCCATCGAGCAGGTGCCGGACATCGACATCACCGGGCGGTCCGAGCGGCAACGCGTCGTCAACCTGTGGGTCGTCTTCGGGCTGACCTTCGTGGCGATCCTGCTCGTGCAGCTCGTCGGGTTCCTGGTGGCGTTCGGACTGCTGGTGCTGGTCGTCAGCGCGGTTGTGGAGCGACAGCCCGTGCTGCGGTCGCTCGCGATCACGGTGGTCGCGGTCGCGGTGGTCTACCTGCTGTTCGGCCTCTTCCTCGGGGTGCCGCTGCCCGGCGGCCTACTCGGCCTGGGAACGGAGGGCTGATGATCGACAACCTGATCCTGGGGTTCTCGACGGCGCTGACGCCGCAGAACCTGTTGTGGTGCTTCGTCGGTGTGCTCGCCGGCACCATCATCGGGCTGCTTCCGGGGCTCGGGTCCACCACCGGTGTGGCCGTGCTCCTGCCCCTGACGCTCAACTTCGAGCCGGTGACGGCGCTCATCATGCTCGCCGGCATCTACTACGGCGCGCAGTACGGCGGCACCATCACCTCGGTGCTCATCTCGACACCGGGGGAGGCGTCGAGCGTCGTGACGACCCTCGACGGCTACCAGATGGCGCGAAAGGGCAGGGCCGGTGCGGCCCTGGCGATCGCGGCCATCGGCTCCTTCGTCGCGGCGATCTTCTCGCTCATCGTCCTCATGGTGGTCGCGCCACCGTTCGCGCAGTTCGCGTTGAAGTTCGGGCCGATCGAGAACCTCGCCATCATGATCCTCGGTCTGGCGACCATCGTGAGCTTCTCCGGTGACAGCAAGATCCGCGGCTTCGCGATGGCGGTGCTGGGCCTGCTGATCGCCACGGTCGGGCTCGATGCCGCGACCGGGACGGCACGGTTCACCGGTGGCAACGTCAACCTCTTCAGCGGCATACCGTTCGTCGAGGTCATGATCGGCCTCTTCGCGGTCGGCGAGGTGATGTACCAGCTGCGGATCGGCGCGGCCAAGCCGATCCGGGCGCGGTTCCGCGACCTCGTCATCAACCGGCAGGAGCTGCGCCGCAGCGCCGGCCCCATCGGTCGTGGCAGCATCATCGGCTTCCTCCTGGGCTGCCTTCCCGGCGCCGGCTCCACGCTCGCGTCGTTCATCGCTTACGGCGTGGAGAAGCGGGTCTCGCCCCACAAGGACGAGTTCGGCAAGGGCGCGATCGAGGGCGTGGCAGCGCCGGAGAGCGCCAACAACGCCGCCGCCAATGCCAACTTCGTGCCGACGCTGACCCTCGGCATCCCCGGCGGTGGCACGACCGCGGTGCTGCTCGGTGCGTTCACCATCTACGGCCTGCAGCCCGGGCCGCTGCTGTTCGAGAAGCAGCCCGCCCTGGTGTGGGGACTGCTCGTGTCGTTCTTCATCGGCAATGTCATGCTGCTCGTGCTCAACCTGCCGATGGCCCCGCTGTTCGCGCAGATGCTGCGGATCCCGTACGTCTACCTCTACCCGCTGATCCTCTTCACGAGCTTCGTCGGGGCGTACTCGATCGACAACAACATGTTCAGCGTCTGGGTGGTGTTCTTCTCGGGCATCGCGGGCTACCTCATGAAGCTCTACGACATCCCCATGGCGCCGCTGGTGCTGGGCCTGGTGATCGGGCCGCTGTTCGAGAAGGCCCTCACCCAGACCTCGGCCCTCGGCGACGGCAACCTGCTGGTCGTCTTCACCCACCTCATCGCGGTCGTGGTGCTGCTGCTCGCCGTCGTGCTCGCCGCCGGCCCCGGCCTGCTGTCGAGGCTGCGGCGGCGCACCCAGCCGCAGCGGGACAAGGAGCACCTCCCGACGTCCTGACGTGGACCGGGCCGCCCGGGGCCGCGGGAACGCCGCGGCCCCGGGCGGCGTTGGACCGGGCATGCACAACCATTTCAACGGGCTGAAGACGGCCGCCCTGCTGGGCGGAATCTTCGCCCTGCTTCTGGCCATCGGTGGCCTCATCGCGGGCGGCACCGGCAACTCCGCGTTCATCTGGATCTTCGCCCTGATCGGTGTCGGCACCAGCTTCTACGGCTACTGGAACTCCGACAAGCTCGCGATCCGCGCCATGCGCGCCTACCCCGTGAGCGAGGCCCAAGCACCGGCGCTCTACCGGATCGTGCGCGAGCTCTCGACCGCGGCCGGCAAGCCGATGCCCAAGCTCTACGTGAGCCCGACCCAGGCGCCCAACGCCTTCGCCACGGGCCGCAACCCCGAGCACGCCGCCGTCGCGGTCACTGAGGGCATCCTCGGACTGCTCGACGAGCGCGAGCTGCGCGGCGTCCTCAGCCACGAGCTGATGCACGTCTACAACCGCGACATCCTCACCGGGTCGGTCGCGGCCGCCGTCGCCGGTGTCATCACCTCGATCGCTCAGTTCCTCATGTTCGCGAGCATGTTCGGTGGCGGTGGCAGCAGCGACGAGGACCGTCCCAACCCGTTCGCCCTGCTTGCCATGGCCCTGCTCGCCCCGGTCGCGGCGATGTTCATCCAGATGGCCATCAGCCGCACCCGCGAGTATGACGCCGACGAGGACGGGTCGAAGCTCTCCGGTGACCCGCTGGCCCTCGCCAGCGCGCTGCGCAAGCTCGAGTCGGGTGTGGCCCGGGCGCCGCTGGCCCCGACGCCACAGCTGCAGAACGCCAGCCACATGATGATCGCCAACCCCTTCCGCAAGCAGGACGTCTCGCGAATGTTCGCGACCCACCCGCCGATGGCCGACCGGATCGCCCGGCTCGAGCAGATGGCCACGGGCTACCGCCAGCGCTGACCGACCACACAAGGTATGCCGCGTGGGCACGCGCCCACGCGGCATACCTTTGTCTTCGTCAGAGGCCGAGGACGGCCATCGTGCGGGTCGCCATGGCGGCCTCGCCCAAGGCGTTCGGGTGCACGGGGACCGTGTTGGTGCCGAACAGGACCGGCTCGACCCAGCGTGAGGTCGCCGGTGCGCACGCGTCGTGGCCCTCGGAGGCGGCCGACAGGTCGACGAAGGTCGCACCCGTCTCGGCGGCGGCGCGGGCGATGACGTCGTTGAGCGTGGTCTGCAGCGAGCGCAGGTAGGGGACGTCGCCGCGGGCGATCGGCATCTTGGCGTAGCAGGTGCGGTCGAAGGCTGCGGGCAGGATCCATGGGTAGCCGAGGATCGCGACCCGGGCGTTCGGCGCCTTGGCGCGGATGTCGGCGAGGGCCTGGCGCACCGCCGGGTAGGTCTTGGTGCGCACGTCGTCCTCGAACCGGCTGCCGTAGAGGTCCTTGCACGGCTGGCCGTAGCCGAGGGTGGCGGTGCCGGCGCTGCCGCACGCCACGATCGCTCCGATGAAGGTGTTGTTGTCGTTGCCGCCGATCGTCAGCGTGACGAGGTCGGCGCCGCTGGTGACGGCGTCGAGCTGTGGCCGGACTCCGGGCCATTGCGGCATGTAGAAGTCCTTGGTCTGCGCCGCACCGCAGGTGACGTCGGTCAGGGTCGCGCCGGTCGACGCGGCGATCACGTGTGGGTAGTTGCTCGTGGTGCGCAGGCACTGGGGTGCTGCCTGCGGGTCGGGCGGCCAGATACCCGAGCCGGCGGAGTAGCTGTCACCGAGGGCGACGTACCGCAGCGGTGAGGTCTCGGCGGCGGAGGCCGCGGGGGAGGCGAGCGCCGGAAGTGCGGTGGCAAGGGCGAGGGTCGCGGCGGCCGCGAGTCCGCGGGCGAGGGCTCGGCGCATGGTTCAACTCCTGTGTCGTCCCCGGCGTGAACTTACCTGCGGTAAGAATGCTGCCCGGTGCATGCCCGGACCGCAAGGGGAG
Source organism: Knoellia koreensis (assembly GCF_013041615.1). Lineage (GTDB taxonomy): Bacteria > Actinomycetota > Actinomycetes > Actinomycetales > Dermatophilaceae > Pedococcus > Pedococcus koreensis. The sequence goes on along the minus strand of NZ_JABEPQ010000004.1, from coordinate 69,661 downwards.
TGTCCCGCGGGCAGGTGGTTGGATCGCTGACATGCCATCGCTGACGCGGGACGAAGCCCGCCGCCGCTCCGACCTCGTCACCGTCACCCGCATGGAGGTCGACCTCGACCTCGACCAGGGGCCCGACACCTTCCACTCGAAGACGCGGATCACGTTCTCCTGCAACGAACCCGGCGCAACCACCTTTGTCGACGTCAAGCCCGCCGAGCTGATCTCCCTCACCCTCAACGGCGTCCCGGTCGACGTCACCACCCTCGAGGACGGCCGCGTCGTCCTCGAGGGCCTGCAGGCCGACAACGTCCTCGAGTGCGAGGCGCTCATGGCCTACAGCCGGGACGGGCAGGGTCTGCACCGGGCGGTCGACCCGGCCGACGGCGAGGCTTACGTCTACGGGCACCTGTTCCTCGACGCCGGGCCGAAGGTGTTCGCCTGCTTCGACCAGCCCGATCTCAAGGCCCCGTATGCCGTGACCGTCACCGTCCCGGAGGGCTGGTCGGTAATCGGCAACGGTGCGGCGCGCGAGGTGTCGCCGCGGCGCTGGGAGCTCGCCGAGACCAAGCCGCTCGCCACCTACTTCGTCACCGTCTGCGCCGGGCCATGGGCGTCCGTGCGGTCCGAGCACGACGGCATACCCCTCGGCATCCACGCGCGGAAGTCACTGGCGGAGGCGCTCGAGCGGGAGGCGCCGCAGATGCTCGAGGTGACGCGGCAGTCGTTCGACTACTACCACCGGCTCTTCGGCATCCGGTACCCGTTCGGGGAGTACCACCAGGTCTTCGTGCCCGAGTTCAACGCCGGCGCCATGGAGAACCCGGGCTGCGTCACCTTCCGTGACACCTACGTCTTCCGTGGCGCGGCGACGCGCGACGAGGTCCTGTCGCGGTCGAACACCATCACGCACGAGATGGCGCACATGTGGTTCGGCGACCTGGTGACGATGCAGTGGTGGAACGACCTGTGGCTGAACGAGTCGTTCGCGGAGTACATGGCGCACCGAACCTGTGTCGCCGCAACGGAGTTCACCGAGGCGTGGACCGACTCGACGATGGCGCGCAAGATCTGGGGGTATGCCGCGGAGCGGTCGCCCTCGACGCACCCGGTGGCGGGTGACCCGTCGGTCGACGCCCAGACGGCGCTGCAGAACTTCGACGGCATCTCCTACGCCAAGGGTGCGGCGGCTCTGCGCCAGCTGATCGAGCACATCGGTGACGATGCCTTCATCGCCGGCGTCACGGCATACCTGCAGGAGTTCTCCTTCGGCAACGGCACACTCGCCGACTTCATCGCGGCCATGGAGAAATCTGCAGGCACGGACCTGCAGGAGTGGGTTCAGGCCTGGCTGCTCACGGCCGGCGCCGACGTGCTCTCGGTCGACCGGGACTCTGGCGTCGTGAGTCGGCAAGTGCCGCAACGCTTTCCGGCCGACCGACCGCACACGTTCGACGTGGCCGGGTATGCCGCGGACGGCACCGAGACGTTCCGGGAGCCGGTGGCGGTGGCCGCCGACGCCACCACGGTGCCCGCGCTCGCGGGCCTCGACGACGGCGTGCTGGTCGTCCCCAATGCCAGCGACCTCACGTGGGCGACGGTGACGCTGGACGACCCGACCCTGACGGCGCTTCCCGAGCGGATGGCCGGCATCCCCGACGCACAGGCCCGGGCGGTGGTCTGGGTTGCCCTCGTGGACGGCCTCGCCCTGGGGCAGGTCGACCCGAGGCTCATGGTCCGGACCTTCGAAACCTCTTGGGGCACAGAGGAGAACGACTCGATCCTCAACCGGGTCGCCCTCAACCTGCTGGGCCGGGTCGTCCCCAGCTTCCTGCCGCCGGACGAGCAGGACGACGCCACCCGGGTCGTCGCCACCACCGCAGCCGCGTTGCTCGAACGCTCCGAGCCGGGCTCGACCCGCGCCCTGATCGCCGCGCGGAACCTGGCGCGCACCAGCGACGACGAAGCCATGCTGCGCGCATGGGCCGCGGGCGACGACCGCCCGCAGGGACTGGCGGGGGACAGTGACTTCGGCTGGATCGCGGTGCGCAACCTGGCCGGGCGCGGGCTGGTCGACGAAGGCTTCCTCGAGGCTGCGAGGGCGGCCGACGACACCCTCCCGGGTCGGCTCGCGGCGCTGCAGGCGCGGGCGTCGATGCCGACGGCGGACGCCAAGGAGTGGGCCTGGGGTGAGCTGACGACCAGCCGCGAACGCTCCAACTACGAACTCAACGCCCTGGCCCAGGGGTTCTGGCAGGGCTCGGGTCGCGAGCTCCTTCCGGCCTACGCGCAGCGGTACTTCACCGACGTGCCCGCGATGCGTGAGTGGGTGGGGGAGGACGCGCTGGCGCGGGTGGCGCTACTCGCCTACCCGGCCGTGGTCGTCGAGCCCGCTGTCGCCGAGCTCAGCGCCGCCACCCTGCGCCGCGACGACCTGTCGCCGGCGGTGCGGCGTTCGATGGTCGACGCCGACTCGCAGCTGGGGGAGGCGCTGCGGTCGCGGGCGACCTTCGGCTGAGCGCCGGTCCGGTTCACTCGGGAAGTGTGAGGTTCGCTCGGGCTAGCAATGCGTGCGAAGCCAGCTTTCCCGCATGACGCGGAAAAGCTGGGGCAGTTTTCTTGACTCATTCCAGAAAATGCCCTTGACTGGCGGCATGCCGATGGACGTCGACGCCGCGCGCCTCCTGCGCGACGCGTCGCTGCGGGTCACCCGTCCGCGGCTGGCCGTCCTCTCTGCCGCCCACGCCCACCCGCACGCGGACACCGACACCATCGTGCGCGTCGTGCGCGAGGAGCTCGGGCAGGTCTCGACCCAGGCCGTCTACGACGTGCTGCGCGCGCTCACCGCGGCCGGGCTCCTGCGCCGCATCCAGCCGGCCGGGTCGGTGGCGCGCTATGAGGCGCGGGTCGGTGACAACCACCACCACCTCGTATGCCGCGGATGCGGCGTGATCGTCGACGTGGACTGCGCGGTCGGTGACGCCCCGTGCCTGCACGCGTCCGACTCCCACGGGTTCACCATCGACGAGGCCGAGGTCGTCTACCACGGCCTGTGCCCCGACTGCAGCGCCGCGAGCGCTGCTCCCTGACCAGCTTGGCCATCACCAAACGCCTTTGACCACAAGGGTTTCCATCAAATGATTCGGAGAGGACGACCGTGACCGAGTACACCCCTGAGGAGCAGCAGCCAGACGCCGAAGTGGGCGAGATGAACGAGCCGGCTGCGGCCGGTTGCCCCGTCGCCCACACCCTGCCGCACCCGACCCAGGGCGACAGCAACCAGGACTGGTGGCCCAACCGCCTCAACCTGGGGATCCTGCGCAAGCACGGTGACGCGTCCGACCCGATGGACGCCGACTTCGACTACGCCCAGGCCTTCGAGGGCCTCGACCTCGACGAGCTGGCCAAGGACGTCGACGCGGTCCTCACCACCTCCAAGGACTGGTGGCCGGCCGACTTCGGCCACTACGGCGGACTCATGATCCGCATGGCGTGGCACAGTGCCGGCACCTACCGCATCGCCGACGGCCGCGGTGGCGCGGGCGCGGGCATGCAGCGGTTCGCCCCGCTGAACAGCTGGCCCGACAACGGCAACCTCGACAAGGCCCGCCGCCTGCTGTGGCCGGTCAAGAAGAAGTACGGCAAGGCGATCTCGTGGGCCGACCTCATGGTCTTCACGGGCAACCGCGCGCTGGAGACGATGGGCTTCAAGACCTTCGGCTTCGCCGGTGGCCGCGCCGACGTGTGGGAGTCCGACGACGACACCTACTGGGGTCCCGAGCGCGTGTGGCTCGGCGACGAGCGCTACCAGGGCGACCGCCAGCTCGACAACCCGCTCGCCGCGGTCCAGATGGGCCTCATCTACGTCAACCCCGAAGGCCCCAACGGCGAGCCCGACCCGCTCAAGGCCGCGATCGACATCCGCGAGACCTTCGCCCGCATGGCGATGAACGACGAGGAGACCGTCGCCCTCATCGCCGGTGGCCACACCTTCGGCAAGACCCACGGTGCCGCCGACCCCGAGAAGAACGTCGGCCCCGAGCCCGAGGGCGCTCCGCTGGAGGAGATGGGCCTGGGCTGGAAGAACAGCTACGGCACCGGCAAGGGCAAGGACGCCATCACCAGCGGCCTCGAGGTCACCTGGACCCCGACGCCCACCCAGTGGGGCAACGGCTTCTTCGACATGCTCTTCGGCCACGAGTGGGAGCTGACCAAGAGCCCGGCCGGCGCCAGCCAGTGGGTCGCCAAGGACGCCGAGGCGATCATCCCCGCGCCCGACGAGGGCGGCCCCAAGCGCCTCCCGACGATGCTCACGACCGACCTGTCGCTGCGCTTCGACCCGGTCTACGGCGAGATCTCCAAGCGGTTCCACGAGAACCCGGACCAGTTCGCCGACGCCTTCGCCCGCGCGTGGTTCAAGCTGACCCACCGTGACATGGGCCCGATCCAGCGCTACCTCGGCCCCCTGGTCCCGCAGGAGGAGCTCATCTGGCAGGACCCCGTGCCGGTGCCGGACCACCCCCTGGTCGACGACGCCGACATCGCGGACCTCAAGGCGAAGATCCTCGACTCCGGCCTCACGCCGGCCCAGCTGGTCTCGACCGCGTGGGCGTCCGCCTCGACCTTCCGCGGCAGCGACAAGCGCGGCGGCGCCAACGGTGCCCGCATCCGCCTCGAGCCGCAGCGTGGCTGGGCGGTCAACGAGCCGCAGCAGCTCGAGCAGGTTCTCGGCACGCTGGAGCGCATCCAGGGCGAGTTCAACGACGCCCAGTCCGGCGGCAAGCAGGTCTCCCTGGCCGACCTCATCGTCCTCGGCGGCACCGCCGCGGTCGAGGCGGCGGCCAAGGCTGCCGGCGTCGACGTGCAGGTCGGCTTCACACCGGGCCGCGGCGACGCGACCCAGGAGCAGACCGACATCGACTCGTTCGCACCGCTCGAGCCGGCAGCCGACGGGTTCCGCAACTACCGCGGCAAGGACGCCGGACCGCTGTCCCTGCCGACCGAGTTCCAGCTCGTCGACAAGGCCAACCTGCTGAACCTCACCGCACCGGAGCTGACCGTCCTCGTCGGTGGCCTGCGGGTGCTGGGCGCCAACTACCAGCAGTCGCAGCTCGGGGTGCTCACCGACCGCCCCGGCCAGCTGACGAACGACTTCTTCGTCAACCTGCTCGACATGGACACCCAGTGGGCGCCCACCGACGGCAGCGGCTCGGACGCGGAGACGTTCGAGGCGCGTGACGCCAGCGGCAACGTCAAGTGGACCGGCAGCCGGGCCGACCTCGTCTTCGGCTCGAACTCCGAGCTGCGCGCGGTCGCCGAGGTCTACGCCAGCGATGACGCCAAGGAGAAGTTCGTCAAGGACTTCGCCGCTGCCTGGACCAAGGTCATGGACAACGACCGCTTCGACGTGAAGAAGGCCCAGAAGGCCTGACCCGCAAGGGTTTTCACGCCCAGCAAAACGCAAAGGTATGCCGCGTGGTCGCCTCTCGACCACGCGGCATACCTGCGTCTGGGGGAGCGTCAGCGGTAGTTGGTGAAGGTGAGCGCCACGTCGAGGTCGCTCTTGCCCTTGAGCAGCGCCTGCACGGCCTGGAGGTCGTCGCGCGACTTGCTCGTGACGCGCAGCTCATCGCCCTGGATCTGCGACTTGACCGACTTGGGGCCCTCGTCGCGGATGATCTTGTTGATCTTCTTGGCGTTCTCCTGGCTGATGCCCTCCTTGAGCCTGACCTCGAGGCGGTACTCCTTGCCGGACAGCTGCGGGCCGCGCTCGGGCACGTCGAGGTGCTTGAGGCTCACCTTGCGCTTGACCAGCCAGGTCTGGAACACGTCGAGCACGGCGTTGGCACGCTCCTCGGTGTTGGCCTTGATGACGACGGCGTCCTCACCGCTGGCCTCGATCGAGGCGCCGACGTTCTTGAAGTCGTAGCGCTGGGAGACCTCGCGCCCGGCGCTGTTGATCGCGTTGGCGACCTCCTGCCGGTCGATCTTGCTGACGATGTCGAACGAGCTGTCGGCCATGGGGGTCCTTCCTGGGGCGTCCGCGCGTCGGCCCGGGTGGTGCTGCGGGGCTGGGCGAGGACGCCGGTTTCGGCATTCGTTGGTGTCCTTGCTATCCTTCCACGCGCACCAGGCGGGTTGCCCGAGCGGCCAATGGGAGCGGACTGTAAATCCGTCGCGAAAGCTACGAAGGTTCGAATCCTTCACCCGCCACCCCGTGCACGAAGGGCCCTCGACCAGCAGGTATGCCGGTCGAGGGCCCTTCGCCGTGTGGCCGGTCTCACGAGTGGCCGCGGCCCTGACTGCGCGTCCGACTCTTCCGCCCCCCGCGGCGAATCACCTTGGGCCCCAAGGCGAAGCTGGTCCGGCGCCACGGACGCCACGAGAGGGGACGTATGCCGCCCAGCCGGCCATGCGGCATACCCGCAACGACTATTGACATATTCGTAAGGACGAATATATTGCTCTCATGAACACCACCATCGAACGCATCGTCCCCGCCCCGCCAGCCCGCGTCTGGGAGCTCTGGACCACCTCCGACGGCATCGCCCAGTGGTGGGCGCCGGAGGGGTTCCGCACCGACGTGTCGACCCTCGACCTGCGCCCGGACTGCGAGCTCGTCTACACGATGACCGCCGTCGCCCCGGCCCAGGTCGCCTTCATGGAGCAGAACGGCATGCCCCTCGCGACCGAGTCGCGCAAGCGCTTCACCGAGGTCGACGAGCCGTCCCGACTCGCCTACCGGTCGCTCATCGACTTCGTCCCCGACCACGAGGCGTACGAGCAGCTCACCGTCGTCGACCTCGAACCGGCCGACGGCGGCACGCGCGTGGTCATGACCATGGAGCCGCTGCACGACCAGGTCTGGACCGAGCGGCTCGTCGCCGGCCGGGCCAACGAGCTCGACAACCTCGTCGCCCTCGTGGCGGGCAAGTAGGTCACGGCGAAACCTGCTTCGATGGCGGACGTGGCCGACGACGTGCAGCAGGCGCTCAGCGCGATGGGGGAGCCGACCCGGTTCCGGATCATCACCCTGCTGGCCGAGCGGCCGTATGCCGTCGGAGAGGTCGCCGAGGCGTTGGGCGCGTTACAGCCGCAGACGACCAAGCACCTCCAGGCCCTCGAGGCCGCCGGGGTGGTCACGGTCCATCGGCTGGGGCGGCGCCGTGTCGCCCAGCTCGACCGCGGCGTCCTGGGCGGAGTCGCGGCGCACCTCGCCGCCCTGGCCGAGGCCTCGCCCGACGACATCGCCCTGGCCGACTACGGCCGCGCCGTCGACCGTGACGAGGCGCTCGTCGCCGCCGGCAACGCGGGCCGCACCCTGCGGTTCGAGCGCGAGCTGCCGGCCGAACGGCGCGCGGTCTGGAGTGCCTGGACCGACCCAGCCAAGGCGGCGCAGTGGTGGGCCCCGCGGCACTTCGACGTGACGACCTTCGAGCTGGAACCCAAGGCTGGTGCGCAGATTCGTGTCGTCCTGCGTGAGGGCGACGGTGCCGAGCACGAGTCGCGGGGGCGGGTGGAGTCTGCCCGCGTGGGCCGGCTGGTGTTCACCCTCGCCCCGCTCGACCCGGCTGGCCGGCCGTTGTTCAGCGCCCGCCACGTCGTCACGATGACCGGTCGCGGGTCGACCCGGCTGTCGTTGTCCATCGAGGTGACCGACGTGCAGCCCGGCGCGGCAGCAGCCGTCGCAGGCCTCGAGCCCGGCTGGAGCCAGCTGCTCGACGCCCTCACCGACTTCCTGGCCGAGTGAGAGGGCCTCGACCGGAACCCGTCCGGCCGAGGCCCTCGCCCTTCCCCCTGCAGGCAGCGAACTCCCCTTCGGTCACGGCCTGCAACCGCGCCCCGTCACGCGGTCGTCACCACCTCGCTGGCATCGAGCGCCTCGACGACGAGCTCGCGCGCCTGCGGCCACCCGCGCGGTTCGAGCTCGTCGACCTCGGCGAGGGTGTCACGGGCGCTGTCGACCAGGTGCGACGCGGCCAGGTCCTCCTCGTCCGGCAGCGCGGGCAGGTCGCGGGTGAGCCCGCCGATCGCCATCTGCGCCTGCAGCACCAGCTTGGCCGCGTCCTCCCAGGACCGCGCCGCTGCACGCCCCTCACGGAAGGACGGCGTCGAACGCCAGACCGCACGGTCGAGCTGCACCAGCAGCAGCCACAGGCGCTGCACCGGGCCGCTGGGATGCGCAGCCGCCGGGGTCCGGTCGTCGCCGGCCGTTGTCGAGCTCGGGCCCGCACCTCCGGGCACGGAGTCGCCAGTGGCGGTCACCGGCGCCACCTGCCACCTGCGTCTGCGCTTGACCATGGTCCCGTCTCGTCCGTCGTGTGTGGTGCCCCGGTCCTGTGGTGTCTCCACACGGACCGCGGCGGCCGGCTCGCGCCCCCCCGGCGCGCAGCCGGCCGCCGCATTGCCCCCTGCACCTGGTGAGACGCGCGAACCCGCGAAATGTGACGGCACCATGACACTTTTTCCGCGGGAATCCTCCGGCGTCCCACCAGGCGTCCTGCGCGGACCGGCGCGGCGCTCGTGACCTTCCCTGATGGGTCACCGCCCCGGGCGCCGGCCCGCGAGTATTCAGTTGTTTTCCTCCGGTGGCGCCGAGCGTCACCGGAGTTGGCTGCCCGCCTCACGCCCGAGGCGGGCAGCCTGGCCTCAGTGGCGGCGTGCGACTCGGCGACGGCTCAGCAACAGCAGGCCGCCCACGAGCAGCAGGGCCACCCCGGCCGCGACGGTGGGCCACACCGCGGCGCCGGTGTACGCGAGCGGGCCGCTCTGCTCGGCAGGCGCGCTCTCGGCATACGCCCCCTGCTCGTAGGACCCGGCCGCCGCCGTCGACCGCCCCTCGACCGTGGCGGCGCCGCTCTCATCGCCGGAGCCGCCCACGACCGCGGTCGTCTCCGACGTCGTGCTGGACGGGCTGCTGGTCGAGGTCTTCGACGGTGACGTGGTCGAGCTGGGGCTGCTCGTCGTGGGAGCCGGGGTGGTGCCGACGCCGGTGCCGCCGGCGTTGGTGCGCTTGGTCCCGGCCGAGACCGGGCTCTCCTTGCCGGCGATCGAGATGGTGCCGGCGTTCTCGTAGCTGGCCTGCGTGGGGTCGGTCACGACCGACTTGACCCGCACCTCGGTGTACTCGCCCTTCGGCAGGCCCTTCCACGTGACGGTCACCTTGTCGGGGGTGCAGCTGATCGTGGCCGGGTATGCCGCGTCGTCGCGCGGGTCGGTGATCATGCCGCTGCCGTCGAGGTTCTTGCCGACGGTGGCCTCGACGGTGGTGCAGTCGAGGTCGAGGCCCGGTCCGGGGGTGTCCGTGATGACCACGGTGGCGTCGTCGGTCGTCGTGGCCGGCGCCATCAGCAGCGAGCGCGTGGCCGTCTGCTCGGGGTTGGACCACCACATCCACTTCTGCGCCCAGGACCGGTCGGTCGCACACCCCGAGGGGCACGGCGGCGCGGTGCCCACGGGAACGGTGACGACCTCCCCGTTGACCTCGAACTTCAGGTTGACGGTGCCGCCGGTCGTGACCGCGGCGTACTGGGTCGTGAAGTTGCACGTGCCGTGGACGTCGAGTGGATGGGTCGCCACGTAGTCGGTGAGCGTGAAGACGACGTAGCCGGAGTCGTTGACGACGGCCTTGGCGACGACGGCGCCGTCCGGTGACAACAGGTCGAAGGTCTTCGACCCGGACCACCGGAGCTCGTCGGGCAGCTGGAGCGTGAACGTGTCACCCGGCTTGGAGCCGTCCGGGACGGCCCAGGTGCACGAGAAGTCGACCTGGTCCCACTGCGCGACCTTGCTCGACTTCGTGGAGATGGAGGTGATCGCCCCGGGGATCACCGCCGCCGACGCGGCTGGTGCGGCGACGAGACCGCCGATGGCGGCCAGCATGAGCGCCGCGAGCACGACGACGAGTCGCGACCGCCGCGTGGCGTGCTCGTGGACGGTTGGCTTGGCGTACTGGTGGTGCACGAGGAAGAAACCCCCTGGTCGGACCCACCCCCGTCGGTGGGTTGTCACTGGGAGAGACGCACGGCTGACCGGATCATGACGCGCCGCAGGAAGTTTCTTGAAACTTTCCCAACGTCGGCAGCGCCGGCGTCGTGGATCAGGCAGCCCCGGAGCCGGCTCACTCGCTCCAGGTGGTGCCGACCGAGCCGCGTGCCGGGCTGCCGTTGGCGTACGTGCCGCTGACCTCGGCCACGATCCGCCCGGACGTCCCGGGCGGCCAGGCGACCCGGATCGAGCCGGACCACACCCCGGACTCTTGGTGGGCGCCGGTGCAGGTCACCGTCGTGCCGGTCTGGCGGCACCCGCCCCACGCACCGGACGACCCGCCGTACCGCACACCGCTCGGCACCGTCAGCTGTGCGGTGAGCGGGCCGCGCGTTCCCCTGACCTCGGCCCGCAGGTCGATCATGGTCTCCCGCCGGTCACCGGTCACCGACAGCTCGGCCACCAGCGGTGTCATCGCGACCGAGGTGGTGCTGGGTGGCGCAGTGGTGCGCGGGCTCGGCGCCGGCGGGGCCGGACGCGTGGAGCGCGCCGCGGTGCTGGTCGGCGGCGTGAGACTCGGCGTGGTGGGAGGGGCCGGCAGCGTCGTCGTGGCCCTGGCCGGGGTGGTGGTCGTGGTGCGGGTCGGTGGAACGGTCGTGGCAGCGGTGGTCGGTGTCGAGGTCTGGCTCGTCGTGGTCGTGGCGGGCAGGACCTCCGGAGGGGCGACCTTGGGCTCGTCCCCCTGGCCGAGTGCCCACACCGTCGCGGCCACCGCGGCCACGGCCGCGCCCAGGAGCAGGCCCTTGCCCCGCCAGCCCCACGCGCCCACGCGCGCGGTGGTCTCGGCCACCTGCCCGGCGCCGCTGGTCGCACCGGCCGTGGTCGCTGCCGCGGCCACCGGGGTGCCCTTGGCAAGCCCGAGAATGGCTGGAGCCAGCACACCGGCGAGCCGCGTCTCGACCTCGGTCAGCTCGGCCACTCGAGCCTGGCAGCGGGCGCAGCCGTCCACGTGGGACCTCGTCGCGGCAGGCACCGCCTGGCCCACAGCCAGGTCGGCGAGCAGCGCCACGTGCGGTGCGCAGGCGGCGTCGACGCCACGGGTGGAGACGTGCGCCTGCAGGTATGCCGTGCGCAGCCCCTTGCGCGCGCGTCGCGTCAGCGCCGCGACGGCGTTGGGGGACAGGCCCAGCTCCTCGGCGACGGCGATGTTGCTGTCCTGGTCGACCGCGGTGCGCCACAGCACCACCTGCCAGCGCTTGGGCAGGGCGGCGAAGGCCTCGCGCATGATGCCCAGCTCACCGTGCCGGGCGACCGGGTCGCTGCCGTCGGCGGCGAGCCGCTCCAGGGTGCCGTCGTCGTCGGTGAGGACCTCACCTGCGGACGAGTGCCGGATGCGTGACACGGCCAGGTTGCGCACCGAGGTGGCGAGGTAGGCGCGGACCGAGGCCGTCGGGCCTCCACCGGTCGACATCGCCGACAACATGCGGGAGAAGGCGTCCGAGGCGAGCTCCTCGGCGTCGCGGGGCTGGCGGGCGACGCGGCGGGCAGCGGACAGGGTCGCGGCGTAGTGCCGCTGCCACAGCTCGACGACGGCATCCTTGTGCCCTTCGCGAGCAGCCTCGACCAGCTGCAGATCGGTGCGGTCGTCGCTGAGCCTCACGACACCCGCCGGGAACGACGAACCAGGCCGACGGTGCCTCCCACCGCGGGCGCCACCCGCGCACGCAGCCGCCGCGCGGCATACGCCACCGAGCCCGCGAAGCGGCTCGCCACGGTGGCGCGCCCACGGTGGCGACCGGCTGCGGACGCCTGGCTGGCGCCACCGCAGTCCGCACCCTCGAGGGGCGGGTAGAGCGCGGCCACGTGGAAGGTGAGCTCGCCGAGGCCGCCGCCGTCGCGGTCGACCTGGTACTCGGTCTCGGCCGCGCACAGCGCCCCCACCGCGCTCGGGTAGGGCCCGGAGAACGACTCGCGCCCCGTGCGGCGGTCGCGGGTGACGACGATGTGCGGGCGTGACAGCTCGGCAACTTCCAAGCGGTAGAGCAGGTCGCCGGGCAGGTCGCCGTGCCCATCGGCTGCGTTCATCGTCATTCCGTGGGTCCTTCGTGGTTGGTCGTCCTGAGGGTGAGACGGGTGAACGGCCAAACCGTGACGCGCGTGTCGGGACAAGATAAACGCGACCCCGGTCCCATTGCCCGCCGACGCGGGCGATGGTTCACTGACCGGACGCCTTGGCGCCGTCGGCTCGACCCGAGCGCCCGGGTGGCGCCGCGGTGACGGGACCGTGGACGCCGTGTCAGTGACGAGGAATCCATTGCAGGGAACGATGCGTTGTCGCGCGCTGTCCGCCAGCGTCGCGCTGGCGACGGGACTGGTCACCGCCGTGCTGCTCGCCGCCGCACCCGGCGCGCGGGCCGCGTCCCCGCAGCCTGCCCTCGCTGCCGTGGCCGGCCCGAGTGACCCCCGCGTGGTGCTCGACGAGGACTTCGAGAACGGTGTGGGTGACCAGCCCGTGCTCCTCGACTCCTACCGGGGCGCCACGGGGACGGCGTATGCCGCGGACCCGGCCTGGTTGCGCGCCTGCAACGGGGTGGTGCTCTCGTGGAGCGCGCCGCAGACGGCCCGCGAGGCGGCCGACTGCACGCGCCAGGTCGCGACCAACGAGTTCGCCTACAGCCGGATCCGCCAGATGGCGCGCGCGCTTGCGCCGCTCGGCGGGCAGGGCGCCCGGACCAACCACGCGCTCGCGAGCTACACCGACGGCGAGGACCCCGGCGCGGGGCGGGTCGAGCTGGCGACGGTGCGACCGGTGGCGCTCGGTGGCCCGGCCACGAGCCGGTTCCTCGCGGCGCGGGTCGACACGGCGTCGGTGAACTGTGAGTTCGGGGGCGCGCGGCTGCGCGTCTTCGTCGCGCCCGGCGGTGGCGCTGAGGTGCCGCTCGGTCCGGCGCTCGACTCCTGCGGGAGCGGCGGCACCGTCGTGGTCCCCGCGCCGCCGGGTTCGGGGGCGTCCGAGGCCGACGTCCGGGTCGCGAGCCACACGACGCCGGCGGTTCTGCTCGACGCCGCCACGGCCGGCCTCGTCGTCCGCAACGCCAACGGTTCGGGCATGGGCAACGACACGGCATTCGACAACCTCCGGCTGCTCGACGTCACGCCACGGCTGACCACGTCGTTCACCCCCGACGTCGTGGCGCCCGGCGAGACCTCGAGGCTGACGTTCACCGTCACCAACACCAGCGAGCTTGCGGAGAAGCGGGGCTGGTCCTTCGTGGACACCCTGCCGCCGGGCCTGGTGGTGGCACCGAACCCCGGTCTCCGGAACACCTGTGAGGACACGACCACCATCGGTGCGAGGCCCGGCTCTGAGGAGCTGCAGGTGCAGGGCACGATCGACGAGGGGCAGCGGTCGTGCACGATCTCGGTCGACGTCGTCGCTGCCGCGTCCGGGCGCTACACCAACGCCCCGGGGAGCGGGGTGCACGACGTCGCCGGACTCGTCCCGCCGGCTGCTGCGACCCTGACCGTCGGCGCGCCCTCGGTCACCCTTGGCACCTCAGCCGACCTGGTGCTGGACCACGACGCGGACGGGTTGCCGGGCGTCGGCGACCAGCTGACCTACCGGTACGTGGTGCGCAACACCGGGCCGGTGCGGCTCACCGGGGTGGCGGTCCACGACGCCCTCGCCGCGCCGGCCGGGCCGGAGGTGACGGTCACCTGCCCGTCGACGACGCTGGCGGCGGGGGCGTCGATGACGTGCACCTCGAGCCGGTATGCCGTGACGCAGGCCGACGTCGACGCCGGGGTCGTCGCCAACCGCGCCACCGCCTCAGCCGTGGCCCCGAACGACGTCACGGTGGTCTCGAAGCCCTCCAAGATCCGCACGGAAACGGTGTGGCGCAAGGGGATCTCGATCACCAAGTGGGTGGTCCTGCAGGAGAAGGACGGCGACCAGCTGGCCGACGCGGGGGAACGCATCGAGTACCGGTTCACCGTGCGCAACACCGGTCTCGTCACCCTGACCGAGGTCTCGGTCGAGGACCCGGCCCTCGCGCTGCTGGGGCTCTCCGCCACCTGCCCGAGCACAGTCCTGGCGCCCGGCGAGACCATGACCTGCGTTGCTCCCTGGTACACGGTGACGCAGGCCGACATCGACCGGGGACGGGTGCGCAACGTGGCGACGTCCCGCGGCACGGCTCCGGACGGTGCCGACGTGCTGTCCGGCCCCTACCGGCTGGACACGCGGACGGACTGGTCGACCGCTGACGGGGCGCGCCGCGGAGCCGGCGCCGGTTCGGGTGACGGATCGCCCTACGGGGCATGGGGATCGGCCGCCGCCGCGAACCAGGGACCTTCGGCCCTGGCCCACACCGGCGCCGGGTCGACGGCCGCCCTGGCGTGGGGTGCGGCTCTGGTCGTGCTCGGAGGCATCCTGAGCGCCGTGGCAGCCTCGCTGCGCCGACCGCGACGTAGCGAGTGACGAAGCCACCACCCGATGAAAGGGTGGTGCCATGACGAGCACCCCCGCGGAACGCCCCGCCACCAACTGGGCCGGCAGCTACCGGTACACCGCTCCGCAGTGGGTGGCCCCGACCACGGTCGAGGAGCTCCAGCAGGTGGTCGCCTCGGCCGACCGGGTCAAGGTGCTGGGGTCGCGGCACTCCTTCACCGACATCACGGACACGGCCGGCACGCTCATCAGCCCCGCGCAGCTGCCACGGCGCATCGAGCTCGACCCGGCTGCTGGCCAGGTCACGGTGGATGGTGGCATCCGGTATGGCGACCTGGTGGAACCGTTGCACGCCAAGGGTTTTGCGCTCGCCAACCTGGCCTCGCTCCCGCACATCAGCGTCGCCGGCGCGGTGGCGACCGGCACGCACGGCTCGGGTGACGGCATACCCGCCCTCGGTGCCGCGGTCGCGGCCCTCGAGCTCGTCGCGCCGGACGGCTCGCTGGTCCGCCTCGCGCGCGGCGACGAGGGCTTCGATGGCGCAGTGGTCTCGCTGGGGGCGCTCGGACCGGTGGTGTCGTTGACGCTCGATGTGGAGCCGGCTTTCACCGTGCGCCAGGACGTCTGGACCGGGCTCACGTGGGACCTGCTCGACGAGCACTTCGACGCCATCACCACCAGCGGTTACAGCGTCAGCATGTTCACCCACTGGGCCGACGGCGTCGAGCAGGTCTGGGTCAAGGGCCGGGTGGACGCCGACGACGGGGCGCGGGATGACGCCGTGCCGCCCTTCCCCGGGGCGGTGGCGGCGACCACGCCGATGCACATGCTCAGTGGCGCCGAGACGGACGCCGTCACCCAGCAGCTCGGCGTCCCCGGACCGGGGTTCGAGCGGCTCCCGCACTTCCGGCTCGGGTTCACACCCAGCCGGGGTGCCGAGCTCCAGAGCGAGTACCTCCTGCCGCGGTCGGCCGCGCGCGACGCGTTCGCCGCGATGCGCCCGCTCGCGCAGCAGCTGGCCGGTGTCCTCCAGGTCTGCGAGATCCGCACGACCGCACCGGATGCGTTGTGGCTCAGCGGATCCGAGGGCCGCGACACGGTCGCATTGCACTTCACGTGGTCGCTGGACCTCGATGCCGTGTATGCCGTGCTGCCGGCGATCGAGGAGGTGTTGCTTCCGCTCCAGGGCCGGCCGCACTGGGGCAAGTGCTTCGTCGCGGAGGCCGATGCGCTCGCGCCGCTCTACCCGCGGTGGACGGACTTCGCCGACCTGCGTGACCGACTCGACCCCGACCGCACGTTCGGCAACGCCTTCCTCGACCGCGTCCTCGGCTGACCGCGCGACGCAGCGGTCAGCGTGCTCGGTTGCGGCGCGCGATCGCGGCGGAGAGGACGGTCGCGAAGCCGGACCACGCGGCATACGCGCCAACGATGGCACCCTTGCCGCGCCCGGCCGCGCCGGTGCGGCGCGCGAGGTCGGCCGAGCTGGCGGTGAGAGCCGCGCACTCGGCCGCCGCCAGCCACGGTCGGCGCGACCGGAAGAACAGTCCTGGCCACGCCGCGTTGAGCGCCATGTTGGCCCCGAGCGCGACCTCGAGGTCGCGCGCGTCGTCCGCCTTGCCCGCCTCGGCGAGCTCGGCACTGGCGCGCGCGGTGGTGAGGGCCGTCGCGGCATACAGGCCGGTCCAGACAACGGGGAACGCCGCCTTGGGCGGTTGCCAGGCTGGCTTGGAAAGTCTCTGGTACCAGCGGGATTCGGGGTCTGCGAGCAGGGAACCGGCCACCGCCGCGGCCGCCACCACCGCCGACGTGCGGGCCAGGGTGCGGCGCCAGCGGTGCGGGTCCACGTCGCGCACGGCCGCCCGCACGGCGCGATCGAATCCGGTGCGTCCGCCGGGCGGTTCGCCGATGTCACGCAGGGCGTCGTCCTCGTCGGCCACGGCGTCGTGCACCAAGCTGCCGACCAGCGGCCGGGCCACGCCGGCGGGCACCGGTGTCACCACGTCGACCCAGAGGCCGGCGAGGCGCGGCGTCAGCACCGGCACCGACACGATGCGCCGCGGGCCCAGCCCGACCACCTCGGCATAGCGACGCATCATGTCGCCGTAGGTCAGGACGTCCGATCCGGCGATGTCGTAGCTGCGGTTCGTGCCCGATGGCAGGTCGAGTGCGCCGGCCAGGTAGTGCACGACGTCGGCGACGGCGATCGGCTGGATCAGGTTGTCGACCCACCGCGGGGCGACCATGACCGGCAGCCGCTCGGTGAGGTGGCGCAGCATGTCGAACGACGCCGACCCGTCACCGAGCACGATCCCGGCCTGGAACACCACCGCCGGCACCGGCCCCTCGAGGAAGACCTCGCCAACCTCGACACGCGACGCCAGGTGGGGTGAGAGCTCGCCATCGGGGTGCAGCCCGCCCAGGTAGACAATGCGCTCCACGCCTTGTGCCGCAGCGGCTTTCGCGAACCCGCGTGCCATGGCGAGGTCGCGGCCGGCGAAGTCGCTGCCGCCGTCCATCGAGTGCAGCAGGTAGTAGGCGACGTCGACCCCGTCGAGGGCCCGGCGCACGGCGGCTGCGTCGGACGCGTCACCCTCGGCCACGTCCACCTGCGAGCCCCACGGCTGGCGGCGCACCGACGAGGGGTTCCGGCTCAGCACCCGGACGGTGACGCCTCGGTCGAGGAGC
This sequence comes from Knoellia koreensis, assembly GCF_013041615.1. Lineage (GTDB taxonomy): Bacteria > Actinomycetota > Actinomycetes > Actinomycetales > Dermatophilaceae > Pedococcus > Pedococcus koreensis. The sequence continues at coordinate 52,548 of NZ_JABEPQ010000004.1, read as the reverse complement.
GCGGGGACGAGCTGGCCCCCGATGTACCCGGTGGCACCGGTGACGAGGACGGTGGTCATGGTTCAGGCTCCTGTCGACAGGACGACCGGCAGCAGGAAGAGCATGCCGAGCGACCAGGTGAGGTGGGTGATGATCGGTCCGAGGACGCCCCCGGTGACGCGCCGTTGGAGGCCGGTCAGCAGGCCGAGCGCGGCCGCGGCGAGGACGAGCAGGGGTATGCCGGCGCCGGCCGTCGTGAGCGCGTAGACCGCCGTCGTGACGAGCACCGCGTGCCGGCGCCCGACGGCTGCGTAGAGGGCGCCGCGGAAGTACAGCTCTTCGGCGACGCCGTTGACCGCGGTGATCACGGCGACCAGCGCCAGCGACCCGAGGCGGGCGTGGTCGAGCAGCGCGCGCACCGGGTCGCCCAGCGCCGGCACCCGGGCCACGACGAACCCGCCCACGAGAAACACGACCAGCAGCGCGGCGCCCAGCGACAGGGACTGCACCACGGGCCGCACCAGCCCGGCGCCGGCGCGGGTGTGCGCCCGGCCGAGGTGCAGCGGCCCCGACGCGAAGGCGCCCACCGCCCACACGACCGCCAGCGCGAGGGTCAAGACGTAGAACAGGTCGTCGCCCGGCTCGACCCGCAGCGCGAGGGTCAGCAGGACCGCACCGATCACGAGGGTCACCAGCGCGACCACGCGGCGTCGCCGGAAGGCCGCGTCGGACTCGGTGTGGTCACGCGGCACCGGCGTGACGAGCGCGGCGCGGGCGAACGCCCGCAGCTCGGCGACGGGGCCCCTCATCGGCGCACCGCGGCATACCGGCGCAACGCCTCCTGGCGCTCCTCGGCGTGGTCGACGATGCGCTGGGGGTAGCCGCGCAGGTAGCCCTCGGCGTGCTTCCACGGCTCGTGCGCGGCCTTGCCCGGCAGGTGCGCCAGCTCGGGGACATAGCGCCGCACGTAGTCGCCGTCCGGGTCGTACTTCAGCCCCTGGGTGACGGGGTTGAACACGCGGAAGTAGGGGGACGCGTCGGTGCCGGTGCCCGCAACCCATTGCCAGCCATGGTTGTTCGACGCGAGGTCGCCGTCGATGAGGTGGGCGAGGAAGTGCCGCGCGCCGACGGGCCACCACGTGTGCAGGTCCTTGGTGAGGAAGCTCGCGGTCACCATCCGCATCCGGTTGTGCATCCACCCCTCGGCGAGCAGCTGCCGCATGGCGGCGTCGACGACGGGGTAGCCCGTGTGGCCGGTGCGCCATGCCTCGACCAGGTCGTCGTCCTCGTCGTACGCCATACCCTCCAGCGTCGGCCGCAGGTCGTGCCAGGCCGAGTCGGGGTGCCGCCACAGGACATCGGCGTAGAACTCGCGCCACGCGAGCTCGTCGACGAACTTGGCGGCGCCCTCGCTCCGCCGCCTCGCGAGGTCGGCGAGGAGGGTGCGCGGGTGGATGCTGCCGAGCTTGAGGTGCGCGGACATCCGTGAGGTGCCGTCGAGGTCGGCCCGGTCGCGGTCCGTCGCGTATGCCGCGAGCGCACCATCGGTGAACGTGCGCCACCGCGTGAGGGCGGCGTCCTCGCCGGCGTCCGGCAGCGTGGGCAGCTCGGTCTCGGCGAGGGTGCGGTTGACCTTGGCCCAGGCCTCGTCGTCCGAGCCGACTCGCGACAGGGTCAGGCCCCGGCTGTCTGGTGCTGGCGCGGGCCAGCCGTGGTCGCGCCACGCGCGGCTGAACGGTGTGAAGACCTTGTACTCACCGCCCTCGCGGTTGACCACCGAACCCGGCCCCACGGCATACGGCGTCCCCGTCTCGACCCAGTCGACCCCGAGCTCGGCCAACGACGCCGAGACCGCGGCGTCGCGTCTGCGCCCCAGCGGCGTCGTCTCGCGCGAGACGTGCACCGAGCCGGCGTCGACCTCCCGCGCCACCCGGGGGACCACTACGCGCGGGTCACCCCACCGCAGGCAGAGCCGGCCGTCGTAGGCGTCGCGGGCGGCGCGCAGGGTCGCTGCGAGCCAGGCGCGCCGCGCGTCGCCGGCGCCCCGCCACAGCACGGGGTCGAGGACGTAGAGCGGCAGGACCGAACGGTCGCCGGCAGCGGCCGCCGCCGCGCCCAGCGATGGCAGGTCGTGCCGTCTGAGGTCGCGACGCAACCACACGATCGACCCGGCTGCACCCACGTCTCGACCCTAGGCGCTGAGGCGCCGACCTGCTGGTCTGGGCATTACTCGCGCGTCACCTTCCATCGGTGGCAGGCTCAGGGCCGGTGCACCCGGTACGCCGGCCGTGTCGCCGGACCGTTGCCACGACCGCTTGGGAGGCCCACTCGATGTTCTCGCGCATCGCCATCGTCAACCGCGGCGAGGCCGCCATGAGGCTGATCCACGCGGTGCGCGACCTCAATGCGCAGGCTGAGCTCGAGGGCGGCCCTGATGCCCACTACATCGAGACGGTCGCGTTGCACACCGAGGGCGAGAAGCAGGCGATGTTCGTGCGCGAGGCCGACCGCGCCTACAACCTCGGGCCCGCGGCCAACCGGCCCTACCTCGACTACGCGGTCCTGGAGAAGGCGCTGCGCGAGACGGGCGCCGACGCGGCCTGGGTGGGGTGGGGGTTCGTCGCGGAGGACCCGAACTTCGCCGAGCTGTGCGAGCGCATCGGCGTGACGTTCATCGGGCCGAGCCCGGAGGCCATGCGCAAGCTCGGTGACAAGATCGGATCGAAGCTCATCGCCGAGGAGGTCGGGGTGCCGGTCGCTCCGTGGAGCCGCGGCGGGGTCGACACCCTCGAGGACGCCAAGGCGGCCGCCGCCGACGTCGGTTACCCGTTGATGCTCAAGGCGACCGCCGGTGGTGGCGGGCGCGGCATCCGCAAGGTGACCAGCGACGACGAGCTCGAGGCGGCCTACCAGCTGACCCGTGACGAGGCGCAGCGCGCCTTCGGCTCCGGCGTCGTCTTCCTCGAGAAGCTCGTCACCGGCGCCCGTCACGTCGAGGTCCAGGTCATCGCCGACGGGCAGGGCACCGCGTGGGCCATCGGCGTGCGCGACTGCTCGGTGCAGCGCCGCAACCAGAAGGTCATCGAGGAGTCCGCCTCGCCCGTCATGACCAGGGAGCAGGCCGACGAGCTCAAGGCGTCGGCCGAGCGCCTCGCCATCGCCGTCGGGTATGCCGGCGCCGGCACCGTCGAGTTCCTCTACCACCCGGTCGAGCAGTTCTTCGCCTTCCTCGAGGTCAACACCCGCCTCCAGGTCGAGCACCCCATCACCGAGACGACCACCGACACCGACCTCGTCAAGCTCCAGGTCCACGTCGCCTCCGGTGGCCGGCTCGAGGGAGAGAAGCCGGTCGAGGTCGGCCACGCCGTCGAGGCCCGGCTCAACGCCGAGGACCCCGACCGCGACTTCGCGCCGTCGCCCGGCCGGATAGCGCTGCTGGAGCTGCCCGCCGGTCCCGGCATCCGCGTGGACACCGGTGTGGGAGAAGGGGATTCGATCCCGGCGGACTTCGACTCGATGATCGCCAAGATCATCGCCTTCGGCGCCGACCGCGATGAAGCGCTGGCCCGGCTGCGACGGGCGATGGGGGAGACCACCGTCGTCATCGAGGGCGGCGCCACCAACAAGAGCTTCATCCTCGACCTGCTCGACCAGCCCGAGGTCATCGACGGCAGCGCCGACACCGGCTGGATCGACCGGGTGCGCGCCGAGGGGCGGCTCGTGTCGCACCGGCACTCCGGCGTCGCCCTCGTCGCCGCGGGCATCGAGGCCTACGAGGACGAGGAGGGCGTCGAGCTCACCCGCCTCCTGGAGACCGCGCGCGGCGGCCGGCCGCAGGTGCAGCACCGCAGCGGGGTGGCCATCGACCTCAAGCTGCGCGGCACGGCATACAAGGTCACCGTCTGGCGCACGGGGCCGCACCGGTTCCGCGTCACGGTCGCCAGCGGCGAGACCGAGCAGACCGTCACCGCCGACCTCGACCGGCTCGGTGAGTACACCAGCCGGCTCAACATCGGCGGGCAGACGTTCCGGCTCACGACCGCCACGCACGGGCCCGTCCAGCTCGTCGAGGTGGACGGTGTCACCCACCGGGTGAGCCGGGACGAGGGTGGCGTACTGCGTTCTCCCGCACCGGCTCTCGTCGTCGCGACGCCGGTGCCGGTCGGCGGCGAGGTCGCCGCCGGGGCGCCCGTGCTGGTGCTGGAGTCGATGAAGATGGAGACGGTGCTGCCCGCGCCGTTCACGGCCAGGGTCAAGGAGCTGCTCGTCTCCACCGGCAGCCAGGTCGAGACCGGTGCGCCGCTGGTGCGGCTCGAGCCGGTGGGCGACGAGGACGAGGCCGTGGCCGACAGCGCAGGGCAGGAGAAGGTCGAGCTCGACCTGCCCGACGGCAACGGAGACGACAACCCCCGCAAGTCCGTGTCCCGCTGCCGGGCCGACCTCGCGGCGATGCTGCTGGGCTACGACGTCGACCCGCGTGGTGACACGCTCGCGGCATACCTCGCCGCTCGCGACGAGCTCACCCGCGAAGGGGAGTCGCAGGTGGGCGCCGAGGTGCCCGTCCTCGAGGTGCTGGCCGACTTCGCCGAGCTGAGCCGCAACCGGCCGGCCGGCGAGGACGAGCACGTCGAGCACCGGGTGCACAGCCCGCGCGAACACTTCCACACCTACCTGCAGAGCCTCGACGTCGAGCGCGGTGCGCTGCCCGAGCAGTTCCGCGCCAAGCTCGGCCAGGTGCTGCGCCACTACGGCGTCGACAGCCTCGACCGCACCCCCGACCTCGAGGAAGCCGTCTTCCGGATCTTCTTGGCACAACAGCGATCTGCGCCCGACCTCGCGCTCGGCACCGCCCTGTTGCAGCGGTGGATCGCCGAGCCGCGACCCGAGGCTCCGCTCGATGCAGCGGCCCGCGAGGTGCTCGATCGGCTCGTCGTCGCCACGCAGCTGCGGTTCCCCGTCATCGGTGACCTCGCGCGCAGCGTGCGGTTCCGCTGGTTCGACCAGCCGCTCGTCGACGCCGACCGCGCCTCGGTGCTCGGTGGTGTTGCCGACGAGGTGGCCGCGCTCGAGGCGATGGACGACGGGCCGGAGCGGGCCGAGCGGATCGACGCGCTGGCGGCCATCCCCGAGCAGATCGTGCAGTTCCTCGCCGACCGGCTCGAGGGCGGGGTGCCCAGCCGTGAGCCGATGCTCGCCGTCCTCATCAAGCGCCACTACCGCGAGTTCGACCTCAGCGGACCGCGTGAGGTCGAGGTCGACGGGCGGCCCTATGCCGTCGCCGACTACGTCCTCGACGACCGGCCCACCCACCTCGTCACCACGATCGGGCGGGTCGACGAGCTGACGCCGGACAGCGCGCTGGTCCGCGGCGTCACGGCGCAGCTGGCCGAGCGCTCGGCCGAGCAGCAGGCCGTCGTCGACCTCTACCTGTCGTGGCCGCAGGAGCCCGAGTCGCCCGACGAGGCGTCCGCGCAGCTCGCCGAGATCGTGGCGGGTATGCCGTTCGCGCACGACGTGCGTCGCGTGGCCGTCGCGGTCAGCGCGGGTGACGGCCGTCCCGTCGGCTACTTCACCTTCCGTCCCGAGGGCGACGGCGTGGTGGAGGACAAGCTCGTCCGCGGCGTGCACCCGATGGTGGGGCGCCGGCTCAACCTGTGGCGGCTGCGTGACTTCGAGGTCACCCGGCTCGAGGCGCCCGAGGACGTCCTGCTCTACCTGTGCGTCGCCCCCGACAACGAGGCCGACCAGCGCCTCGTTGCCTTGGCCCAGGTGCGCCAGCTCGCCGTCGTCCGCGACGAGGACGGCAAGGTGACGGCGCTGCCCCACGCGGAGCGCGCGATCGCCAACTGCCTCGAGGCGATCCGCCGCGCCCGGTCCGCCCGTGGCGCCGCCGGGGTCCGCCTCGACATGAACCACGTGTGGGTGCACATCTGGCCGCCGGTGGAGGCCGACCTCGACCAGCTCACCGCGCTGCAGGCCAAGATCGCCCCGCTCACCGCGGGTGCGGGTGTCGAGGAGGTGCTCGTCCAGGGCCGCATCGCGACCCCCGACGGCGCCAGCGCGCCACTGGCCGCGCGGTTCCACTACCAGCCCGGCTCGGGTGTCATGACCTCCGTGGAGGCGCCGCCCACCGAGCGGCTGAAGCCGCTCGACGACTACGCGCAGAAGGTCGTCCGGGCCCGGCGCCGCGGTGTGGTCTACCCCTACGAGCTCGTGTCGCTCATCGCCGGGCCTGGCGGCAAGGCCACCGAGTACGACCTCGACGACAAGGGCGCGCTCGTCCCGGTCGACCGTCCCTACGGACTCAACAAGGCCGGCATCATCGCCGGTGTCATCACGACCCCGACCGACCAGTACCCCGAGGGCGTCACGCGTGTGCTCCTGTGCGGCGACCCGCTCAAGGCGCTGGGTGCGGTGTCTGAGGCCGAGTGCTCGCGCATCATCGCCGCGCTCGACCTCGCGCAGGAGATGGGGGTGCCGGTCGAGTGGTTCGCGCTGTCGGCCGGTGCCCGCATCTCGATGGACTCCGGCACCGAGAACATGGACTGGGTGGCGCGCGCCCTCAAGCGCATCGTCGAGTTCACCCAGGACGGCGGCGAGATCAACATCGTCGTCGCTGGCATCAACGTGGGCGCCCAGCCGTACTGGAACGCCGAGGCGACGATGCTCATGCACACCAAGGGAATCCTGGTGATGACGCCGGACAGTGCGATGGTGCTGACGGGCAAGCAGTCGCTCGACTTCTCCGGTGGCGTCAGCGCCGAGGACAACTACGGCATCGGCGGCTACGACCGGGTCATGGGCCCCAACGGCCAGGCGCAGTACTGGGCCCCGGACCTGGCCTCGGCCCGCCAGATCCTGCTGTCGCACTACGAGCACACCTACGTCCACCCCGGCGAGGCCGGCCCCCGCCGGGCACCCACGAGTGACCCCGTCGACCGCGACATCACGGCATACCCGCACGACCTGCCCGACTCGGGCTTCACCACGGTCGGCGACATCTTCTCGCTCGAGACCAACCCCGACCGCAAGAAGGCGTTCGACATCCGCACGCTGATGGCGGCGGTCGCCGACCAGGACCACCCGACGCTCGAGCGCTGGGCGGGCATGGCCGACGCCGAGACCTCGGTCGTCTACGACGCGCACCTGGGTGGCACGCCAGTGTGCCTCATCGGCATCGAGTCGAAATCCGTTGCGCGGCGCGGTTTTCCGCCCACCGACGGCCCCGATACCTACACCGCGGGGACGCTGTTCCCGCGCTCGTCGAAGAAGACCGCGCGCGCCATCAACGCCGCCTCGGGCAACCGCCCGGTCGTGGTCCTGGCCAACCTGTCCGGCTTCGACGGGTCGCCGGAGTCGATGCGCAACCTCCAGCTCGAGTACGGCGCCGAGATCGGCCGGGCCATCGTCAACTTCGACGGGCCGATCGTGTTCTGCGTCGTCAGCCGCTACCACGGTGGCGCGTTCGTCGTGTTCTCCAAGGCGCTCAACCCGCGCATGACGGTGCTGGCGGTCGAGGGCTCCTTCGCCTCGGTCATCGGCGGCGCGCCCGCCGCGGCCGTGGTCTTCGCGCGCGACGTTGACGCCCGCACCGCAGCCGACCCACGCGTCGCCGACCTCGAGGCTGCGGTCAACGCCGCCGAGGGTGCGCGCCGCGCCGAGCTGACGACCGAGCTTGCCGAGGTGCGCAAGAACGTCCGCGCGGAGAAGCTCGGTGAGGTCGCGTCGGAGTTCGACCGGGTGCACAGCATCCACCGCGCCGTCGAGGTGGGGTCGGTCGACGCCGTGATCTCGGCCGCCGAGATCCGGCCGAAGATCATCGAGGCCCTGACCTGACCGAGTCGTGTGGGTGAGGGTGCGCCATCGAGCGCCGTCACCCACACGACTCGGGTTGAATGGCGCAGTGATCGGTCTGCTGCTCGCCGCGGGTGCGGGCCGCCGCATGGGGCGGGCCAAGGCGCTGGTGACCGGACCGGACGGGGTGTCGTTCGTCGAGCGCGGCATCGCCGCCCTGCGTCACGGTGGCTGTCACCCGGTCGTCGTCGTGCTCGGCGCCGAGGCTAAGCGGGTGCGCCCCCTCGCGGCGGCTGCCGACCGGATCGTGGAGGCGGGCGACTGGGCCGCGGGACAGAGCTCGTCCGTGCGCGCCGGACTCGACGGCGTGGCCGACCTCGACGCGTATGCCGTGTGCCTCCTGCTCGTCGACCTCCCCGACGTGGGCGCGGACGTCGTCCGACGCGTCCGGGAAGCGGCAGGGGACGGACCCACGGTCCTCGCGCGGGCGGCATACGACGGCGTGCCCGGTCACCCCGTCGTGATCGGGCGCGACCACGTCGCCGACCTCCTCGAGACCCTCTCCGGCGACACCGGCGCCAGGGGCTACCTCGCGTCCCACGACGTGCTGCTCGTCGAGTGCGGCGACCTCGCCACCGGCCGCGACGTCGACCGGCCGCAGGACCTCTGAGGTCAGCCCCGGGGTACCGCTGGGCCGCACAGTTTGTGATGCTTGGCCGATGGAGCCAAGGGAGGCGTTCGCCGATGCCGGTGCGCTGCGTGCCGCGCTGGGCGAGACCGGTTACCTCGCCGACGACGCGCTGGCCACGGTCGGGTGGCTCGGGTTGCGGCTCCAGCGCCCCCTGTTGCTCGAGGGCGAGCCGGGCACCGGCAAGACCGCCCTGGCCGAGTCCGTCGCCGCCGCGCTGGACCTCCCGCTGATCCGGTTGCAGTGCTACGAGGGCATCGACGCCACCCAGGCGCTGTACGACTGGGACTTCCCGCGCCAGATCCTGCACCTGCGAGCCGTGGAGGCGCTGGCCGCCGGCGACGCCCGTGCGGGTGCCGACGTCTCCGCGGTCGAGGACGAGCTGTTCGACGAGCGGTTCCTGCTGTCGCGGCCGGTCCTGCGGGCGCTGCGCGAGGCGCCGGCGGTGCTGCTCGTCGACGAGATCGACCGGGCCGACGACGAGTTCGAGGCGTTCCTGCTCGAGGTGCTGTCCACCTGGCAGGTCACGATCCCCGAGCTCGGCACGGTCACCGCGGCGACGCCGCCCGTCGTCGTCCTGACGTCGAACCGCACCCGCGAGCTGCACGACGCACTCAAGCGCCGCTGCCTCTACCACTGGATCGACCACCCGAGCCTTGAGCGCGAGCTCCAGATCGTGCGCACCCGCGCGCCTGAGGTCTCTGAAACCCTTGCAGCACAAGTGGTTTCGGCGGTCCAGCAGCTGCGCAATGGCGGCGGTCTCATCAAACCGCCGGGTGTCGCCGAGACCCTCGACTGGGCCCGCGCCCTGCACGAGCTCGGCGCGTCCGACCTCGACCTCGACACCGCTGCCGCGTCCCTCGGTGTCGCCGTGAAGTACCGCGAGGACGCCGAGCGCGTCCGCGCCGCCCTCGACCGGATCCTCGCGCGATGACGGCCGTGGCGATGGCCCCGGACCGACCCGCCCGGCACGCCCCGGACGAGGTCTTCCTCGGCTTCGCCCGGGCTCTGCGCGCCGCCGGGGTGGGAGTCACCGCCGACCGTGAACGCACCTACCTCGAGGCCGTCGCCGCTGTCGGTGCCGGGTCCGAGCGCCGTGCCTACTGGGCCGGCCGGTCGACACTGTGCGGCTCACCGTCCGACCTCGAGCGCTACGACCAGGTGTATGCCGCGTGGTTCGGTCTGGAGCGCGCCGTCGACCGCCCGCGCCGAGACGAGCCGCGCCCGGTCACGCAGGCGGCGCTCGACGAGGGCGGGGGAGCGCAGCGTTCACACGGTGAGGACGACGACCCCGTGCGGGCGTCGGCCAGCGACGCGGAGGTCCTGCGCCATCGTGACGTCGCTGCCCTCAGCGCGGCCGAGCGCGCCAGGCTCGCCGCCCTCTTCGCGAGTCTGCGTCCGCGGTCGCCACGCAGGCCCGCGCACCGGCACACCCCGTCTCGCCGTGGTCTCGTCGACGCCCGCCGCACCCTGCGCGAACAGCTGCGCCGCATGGGTGAGCCCGGCCCGATCGCGTGGCGGCACAGGGGATCCCGCGCCCGGCGGGTGGTCCTGCTCGTCGACGTCAGCGGCTCGATGAGCGGCTACGCGGACGCGCTGCTGCGGCTCGCGCACGCCTATGCGACGAGCGGGCTGCCGGTCGAGGTGTTCACGATGGGCACCCGGCTCACCCAGGTCACCCGCGCCCTGCGCCAACGCGACCCCGACCGGGCCCTCGTCGCCTGCGGGGAGGCCGTGCCGGACTGGTCCGGTGGCACCCGGCTGGCCCACGGCGTCGGCGCGTTCCTCGACCGGTGGGGGCGTCGGGGGATGGCCCGCGGTGCCGTCGTCGTGGTCTTCAGTGACGGCTGGGAAAGGTCCGAGCCGGAGGCGCTGGGCGAGCAGATGCGGCGGCTGAGAGCCGTCGCCCACCGCGTCGTCTGGGTCAACCCGCACCGCGGCAAGGACGGCTACCAGCCGGTGCAGCAGGGCATCGTCGCGGCGCTGCCGCACGTCGACGACTTCGTAGCCGGCCACTCGATGGCGGCGTTCGAGGAGGTCGTGGAGGTGGTGGCGCGTGCGTGACGTGATGCCCGAGCTGTTGCGGTGGTGGCGCGCGGGCGCGACGGTCGGCGTCGGCACCGTGGTGGCCACCTGGAAGTCGGCGCCGCGCCAGGCCGGTGCCGCGATGCTCGTCGGTCCGGGCGGTGAGGCGGTCGGGTCGGTCTCCGGCGGATGCGTCGAGGGTGCTGTCTACGAGCTCGCGGAAAGCGTTGTGGCGCAAGGTGTTCCAGAGCTTCAGCGCTACGGCGTGAGCGACGACGACGCGTATGCCGTGGGGCTGACCTGTGGGGGAATCCTCGACGTGTTCGTCGAGCGGGTGAACCGCGAGACGTTCCCCGAGTTGGGCGACGTCGCCGACGACATCGAGGCGGGACGTCCCGTGGCGGTCGCGACGGTGATCGAGCACCCCGACCCGCAGTGGGTCGGTCGACGGCTCGTCGTGCACCCCGACGACGAGTCCGGCGCCGGTGTGGCCTCAGGTTCGCTCGGGAGCGGCCGGGCCGACGCTGCCGTCGTCGACGATACGCGCGGTCTGCTCGCAAACGGGCGCACCGAGACACTCACCTACGGCCCCGATGGCGAGCGCCGCGGCGAGGGGATGCGGGTCTTCGTGTCCTCCTACGCGCCCAAGCCACGGATGATCGTCTTCGGCGCGATCGACTTCGCGGCGGCCGTGGCCCACCAGGGCAGCTTCCTCGGCTACCACGTGACCCTCTGCGACGCCCGGCCCGTGTTCGCCACCAGGAGCCGGTTCCCGTCGGCCGACGAGGTCGTCGTCGAGTGGCCCCACCGCTACCTCGCGGCCGAGCGCGATGCCGGCCGAATCGATGCCCGCACGGTGATCTGCGTCCTCACCCACGACCCCAAGTTCGACGTGCCGGTGCTGGAGATCGCGCTGCGACTTCCGCAGGCGGCATACATCGGGGCCATGGGCTCACGGCGCACCCACGACGACCGGATGCAGCGGTTGCGGGAGGCAGGGCTCACCGAGGCCGAGCTCGAGCGGCTCGCCAGCCCCATCGGACTGGACCTCGGTGCGCGTACGCCGGAGGAGACCGCGGTGAGCATCGCCGCCGAGATCGTCGCCCTCCAGTGGGGCGGTGGCGGCGACCGCCTCACCGAGCGCGACGGCCCGATCCACCACCATCACGCCCCCTTGCCGAGTCGCTGAGGGCAGGAGAGGATCCGACTACCGGGGTTTGTTGCCGCGCAGCAGTTCGTCACAGAGAGGTGATGGAATGACCCGCATCAACGTGAAGGTCGACGGCGTCGACTACACCGACGAGGTCGAGCCACGGATGCTCCTCGTCCACTACCTGCGAGAAACGCTCGGCAAGACCGGAACCGTCGTCGGCTGCGACACGAGCAACTGCGGGGCCTGCACCGTCCACCTCGACGGCCGCAGCGTGAAGTCCTGCAACGTGCTGGCCGTCCAGGCCGACGGGCACGAGGTCACCACGATCGAGGGCATCGCCACCGACGGCGAGCTGCACCCGATGCAGCAGGCGTTCCACGACTGCCACGCCCTCCAGTGCGGCTACTGCACCCCGGGCATGATCATGCAGTCGATCGACGTGCTGAACGACAACCCCAACCCCACCGAGGACGAGATCCGCGTCGGGCTCGAGGGCAACCTGTGCCGGTGCACCGGCTACCACAACATCGTGCGGGCCGTGCAGCAGGCGGCGGGCTCGGGCAACGGATCGTCAGCCGGCGCCACCGCGACCGCCGACGCCGGCGAGAAGGCAGGTGCGCAGTCATGACCGCCGTCGACGAGCGCCCCGAGACCGCGCAGGACGACGCCAAGGGCGAGATCGGCACCGCGCGCAAGCGCAAGGAGGACCAGCGCCTCATCACCGGCCGCACCCGCTGGACCGACAACATCCAGCTGCCGGGCATGCTGCACCTGGCGATGGTGCGCAGCCCGTTCGCCCACGCGAAGATCACCTCGATCGACACCGAGGCTGCGAAGGCCGCCCCCGGCGTGCATGCGGTCCTCACCGGCAAGGACCTCGGTGAGTCGCAGGGCGTCCTCATCAACGCCTGGCCCATCACGCCGGACCAGAAGACCCCGACGCACCTCCCGATGCCGGTCGACCGGGTCGCCTTCGCGGGCGAGATCGTCGCCGTCGTGGTCGCCCGCAGCGCAGCCGCGGCCCGGGACGCCGCCGAGCTCGTCGACGTCGACTACGAGGAGCTGCCGGCGGCCCTCGACCTCAAGGAGGCCGCGCAGGACAAGGCCATCGCGCACCCCGACCTCGGCACCAACAAGTCGGCCCTGTGGGTCTTCGACTCCAAGGAGGCCGGCACCGGCGGCGACGTCGAGGAGGCGATCAGCAAGGCCCGCACGGACGGTGTCGTCGTCGAGCGCGAGTTCCGCCAGCAGCGGCTGATCCCGGCGTTCATGGAGCCACGCTCGGTCGTGGTGGACCCGACCGGCGAGCAGAACGTCATGTGGTCGGCCACCCAGGTGCCCCACATCGTGCGCTTCGCGCTCGCCGCCACCACCGGAGTGCCCGAGTCCAAGATCCGGGTCATCGCCCCCGACGTCGGTGGTGGCTTCGGTGGCAAGCTCCAGGTGACCCCGGAGGAGTGGCTCGCCTGGGCCATCGCCCGCCGCCTGGGCAAGCCGGTGAAGTACACCGAGACACGCTCGGAGTCACTGCTGTCCGCCCACCACGGCCGCGACCAGTGGCAGAAGCTCACCCTCGCCGCGACCAAGGACGGCGAGCTCACGGCATTCAAGGTCGAGCTGCTCGCCGACCTCGGTGCCTATGTCGCCGTCGTCGGCGGTGGTGTGCCCGTCCTGGGTGCGTTCATGTTCAACGCGATCTACAAGATCCCGGCCTACCACTTCGCCTGCCAGACGGTCCTGACCAACAAGACCTGGACCGACGCCTACCGCGGCGCCGGTCGCCCGGAGGCGACGTTCGGCATCGAGCGGATGATGGATGAGCTCGCGGCCGAGCTCGGCATGGAGCCGTTCGAGCTGCGTGAGAAGAACTGGATCAAGCACGAGGAGTTCCCGTTCACCACGGTCGCCGGGCTCGAGTACGACTCCGGCAACTACGAGGCCGCCACGGCCGAGGCCAAGGAGAGCTTCGGCTACGACGAGCTGCGCCGCGAGCAGCAGGAACGCCGCGACCGCAAGGACCCTGTGCAGCTCGGTATCGGCATCTCGACCTTCACCGAGATGTGCGGGCTCGCGCCGTCGCGCGTCCTCGGTTCGCTCGACTACGGCGCGGGCGGCTGGGAGAGCGCCAGCGTCCGGATGCTCGCCACCGGCAAGGTCGAGGTCGTCACCGGCGCCAGCGCCCACGGCCAAGGCCACGAGACGGCATTCAGCCAGATCGTCGCCGACCGTCTCGGCGTGCCGTTCGAGGACGTCGAGGTCCTCCATGGCGACACCCAGGTGGCGGTCAAGGGTCTCGACACCTACGGCTCCCGGTCCCTCGTCGTCGGTGGTGAGGCGCTCGTGCGCGCCGCCGACAAGGTGATCGAGAAGGCGAAACCCGTTGCGGCACACCTGTTGGAGGTCTCCGCCGACGACCTCGAGTTCTCCGGCGGGCGGTTCGGCGTCAAGGGCACCGACCAGGGCCTGACGATCCAGGAGATCGCGCTCGCGACCTTCGCCGCGCACAACCTGCCCGACGGGATGGAGCCGTCGATCGACGCCGACTCCACCTACGACCCGGTCAACTTCTCCTACCCGCACGGCACCCACCTGTGCGCCGTCGAGGTCGACACCGAGACCGGGCAGATCCGGATGCGCAAGTACACCGCGGTCGACGACATCGGCAACGTCATCAACCCCCTCATCGTGGAGGGACAGGTCCACGGCGGACTCGTCCAGGGCATCGCGCAGGCGCTCTGGGAAGACGCCGTCTACGACGACCAGGGCACCCTGGTGTCCGGTTCGTTCGTCGACTACACGCTCCCCACGGCGGCCGACACGATCAGCTTCGACGTGCACCACCGGTCCACGCCGTCTACGACGAACACGTTGGGCACCAAGGGAGTTGGCGAGGCGGGCACCATCGCCTCGACCCCGGCCGTGGTCAACGCGATCGTCGACGCGCTCCGCCCGATGGGCGTGACGGACATCCAGATGCCGGCCACGCCCGAGCGCGTCTGGCGCGCCATCCAGACGGCCGGCGCCAACCAGTCCGACGCCACGACGAGTGACGCCCAGCCGCACTTCGACGAGGGCGCACCCAACCAGGCGCCGGCCGACGCCAGCAGTACCGGCACCCCGACGGAAGGAGCGGGCCAGTGATCCCCGCCCAGTTCGACTACGTCGCTCCCACATCAGTCGCCGACGCGCTCGCCGCACTCGCCGAAGCCGGGGACGACGCCAAGGTGCTGGCCGGTGGGCAGAGCCTGCTCCCAATCCTGCGCATGCGGCTCAACGCTCCCGAGAAGATCATCGACCTCGGTCGCATCGAGGAGCTGCGCGGCATACGCGAGGACGGTGACTCCATCGTCATCGGCGCCATGACCACGTATGCCGACGTGCTGGCGTCCGACCTCGTGCGCGAGAACGCCGGTGTCCTGCACGACGCGGTCACCGAGGTGGCCGACCCGCAGATCCGGCACCGCGGCACCATCGGTGGCGCGCTGGTCCACGCGGACCCGGCCGGCGACGTGGGCGCGCCGATCCTTGCCCTCGACGCGGTGCTCACCGTGACCGGGCCGTCGAGCGAGCGGACCGTGCCGGCGGCGGAGTTCTTCAAGGACCTCTTCGAAACCGCAGTCGGCGACGGCGAGCTGCTGACCTCGATCCGCATCCCGAAGCACGCGGGCTGGGGGAGCCGGTACGAGAAGTTCGTGCGGGTCGCCCACCAGTGGTCGATCGTCGCAGTCGCCGCGACCGTGCGGGTCGAGGGCGACACCATCGCCGAGGCGGCCATCGCGCTGACCAACATGGGGTCGACCCCGTTGCGCGCCACCGCTGTCGAGGAGTCGCTCGTCGGCAAGCCCGCCACCGACGACGCCGTGCGCGAGGCGTGCGCGGCGGCGGCCGACGGCACCAACCCGCCGTCCGACCTCAACGGCGACAGCGACTACCGCAAGCACCTCGCCACGGTGCTGACCCGACGAGCGGTCCTGGCGGCCGCCGGAAAGTGAGCTCATGGACCTGAAGCACTCGTTCACCGTCCCGGCCTCCGTCGAGGAGACGTGGGCGACGTTCATGGACCTCGAGAAGGTCGGTGGCTGCTTTCCGGGCGCGACCGTCACCGAGGTCAGCGACGACGGCTTCGCGGGGACGGTGAAGGTCAAGCTCGGCCCGATTGCGTTGCAGTATGCCGGGACCGGCGCCTTCACCGAGCGCGACGACGCCGCGCACCGGGCCGTGATCGAGGCCAAGGGCAAGGACAAGCGGGGCAACGGCACCGCCGGCGCCACCGTGACGATCCAGCTCACCGACGCCGGTGACAACCAGACGAAGGCCGACGTGACGACCGACCTCGCCATCACCGGCAAGCCGGCGCAGTTCGGCCGCGGCGTCATGCAGGACGTGTCGGACAAGCTGCTCCAGCAGTTCATCACCTGTATCGAGGGAAAGGTCGGCGGAGGCGCCGAGGAGCCGTCGGCCGAGTCCACCACGTTGACCGGGTCGGACGCGGGTGCCGCGGACACCAGTGGCTCGGCCGCGAAGACGGCTGCCGCGACTGCGGCCGCAGCGTCAGCCGCCACCACGTCGGCGGCCACGGGCTCGTCGGGTGACGCCACCTCGACGACCCCGCCCGCGACCCCCACTCCCTCGCCCGCGGCCAGGCCGGCACCCAGCCCGTCGCGCACCACGTCCGCGCCGGCGCAGGACGACGCGCTCGACCTGGGCGCCACCGTCCTGCCGGTCCTGCTGCGCAGCTACGCCAAGCCGCTGGCCGCCGTCCTCGGCGCGGTCACGGCCTTCGCGGTGGTGCGCCGGTTCATCCGGTCGAGGTAGGGCAGGCCGCCCGTCACCCGTTGGCGCTCGCGGACGGCCTCTCTCCAGGAGTGGTGCGGCCCAGCAGCACCACCCCGACGGCGCCGGCCACCGACACGGCGGCGCAGACCCATGCCGCGACGGTCCAGCCGGCACCGATGTCGGCCGCGCCGAGCGCGATGACGCTCACGAGCGTGACGCCCAGCGACGAGCCGAAGTAGCGCATCGTGTTGTTAGAGCCCGTCCCCATCGCGGCGCGGTCGGGCGGCACGGAGGCCACGGCCTGCCGCGCCAGCCCGGCGTTGAGTACCCCGGACGCGACCCCGGCCACCAGCATGCCCGGCACCACGTGCCACGCAGGCGAGCCCGGCGCGACACCGGTCAGCAGCGCGATGCCGACCCCCACACCCACGAGGCCCAGCGCGAGCTGGCGGTTGCCCGGAATCCGCGCCAGCAACGAGCGCGCCGCGAGGGCGGCCAGCGCGCTCGTCCCGGACCACAGGCCCAGGAGCAGCCCGGCCTGCAGGGTCGTGATCCCGAGGGCCCGGGTCAGGTAGGTGCAGGAGAACGACATGATGGCGATCACGCCGAGCCCACAGACGAGCGCGGCCACATTGGCTGCGTGAAAGTCGTTGCGGCGCAGCAGGTCTCGCTCCACGAGCGTGGTGCTGCGGCGCAGCTGTGAGGCCACCAGCGCGCCCAGCAAGACCAGCCCACCGGCGCCCGTCGCCCACGCCGCAGTCGTCGACCCGCTCCGGGTCTCTACCAGGGCGACGAGCAGCAGGCACAGGCTCACCGTGAGCAGCACCAGGCCGAGCACGTCGAGCCGCCGTCGCTGGGTCGCCGCCACCTCGGGCAGCATCCGTCCACCCGCGACCGTCACCACCACCCCCGCGGCGGCCAGGAGCCAGTAGGTCGCAGGCCACCACGAGGCTCCCACCTCGTCGAAGAGGCCCGCGAGCACCGGCCCGAGCGCGATGCCGGCGCCCATCGCCACGGCCCACCAGCGCGACGCAGCCGTCCGGTGGTGGTCGTCGGTCGCCAACGACGCGACCAGGCCGAGCCCGGTCGCGATCATCCCGGCGGCGCCGAGCCCCTCGACGACCCGGCCCCCGACGAAGACCGCTGTCGCGGCCGCGTGCCCGCCGAACGTGGCCGCGGTGCACGCGACCGAGCCGAGCGCGAACACCGCCGCGCCCACCCGGAAGATCCGCCGCCGCCCGACCTCGTCGGCCAGCACCCCGGCGCCCAGCATCGCGACGGCCAGCCCCACGCTCATCGAGCTGAGGATCCACGTGGTGCCCGCCGTCGACGCGGCGAACGCACGGGTGAGGGTGACCGCGTTCCCCAGCGGCGCGGCATACGCGACCATCGAGACGAGCGTGCTGGCCGACACGAGCCCGAGCGCACCCGTGAACCCCGGCTGGTCCGTCGATCTGGTCACCGGGCCCATCCTGCTCGACCGCGGACGGCGCCGCCCCTCCGGTCCGAATCCAGCCGCCCACCGAACGGCTGACCCCGCGCTCATCCGGTCATGCCGACCTGCGCTGACCTACCCTGAGGGGAACGACCCGCATGGCAGCGTTGCCCCACCAACCCCAGCCACGCGGCATACAGCCAGCACAGGAGCATCCCCATGAGCGAGCCGACCGTCGTCGTCCTCAACGGCCCCAACCTCAACCTGCTGGGTGAGCGCGAGCCCGAGATCTACGGCCACGACACCCTCGCCGACGTGGAGGCGCTGTGCCGCAAGGCCGCCAGCCTGGCCGGGCTCTCCGTCGACTTCCGGCAGAGCAACCACGAGGGCGAGCTCATCGACGCGATCCACGAGCGTCGCCACGACGCGGCCGGGTTCGTCGTCAACGCCGGCGCCTACTCGCACACCTCCGTCGCACTGCGTGACGCGCTCGCCGCGGTGTCGGCGCCGATCTTCGAGGTGCACCTGTCGAACACGTTCGCGCGCGAGGAGTTCCGCCACCACAGCTACCTGTCGGCGGTGTCCACCGGGGTCATCGTCGGGTGCGGCCCGAGCGGCTACGCATACGCCATCGCGCGCATCTCCGAGCTCGTCCACCCCAAGCCCTGAGCCGATTTCACTCCCGGCCACGTGAGCCTGTAGTCTCACCGTCGCACTTCCGCGCGGCCCTGCCGCGTCGGTCGCGGCAGGCCCCCTTAGCTCAGTCGGCAGAGCGTTTCCATGGTAAGGAAAAGGTCGTCGGTTCGATTCCGACAGGGGGCTCTGGGTCGGCGTCACCGAGCGCCGTTCCCCACGGCGGGATAGCTCAGCTGGTTAGAGCGCACGACTCATAATCGTGAGGTCGCGGGATCGAGCCCCGCTCCCGCTACGACAGCGATTTCAGGAATCTCCCTGCGGTCGCGTATCCTGACGTGTCGCCGCGTGCTGCGGGTCGCTCCGACCCCGAGCACGGGCTCACAGTCTCAGCAGTTCCACCCGTCAGTTTCGAGAGCAGGTTGCCCCGTGGCTAGCAAGAGCGCAGACGTCCGCCCCAAGATCACCTTGGCGTGCGTGGAGTGCAAGGAGCGCAACTACATCACCAAGAAGAACCGTCGGAACAACCCCGACCGCCTGGAGATGAAGAAGTTCTGCCCCCGCGACGGCCGGCACACCCTCCACCGCGAGACCCGCTGACCCTCGCGCTCCGGCGCACCCAGACGACAGCCGCCCCCGGTCCAACGCGAACCGACGGGCGGCTTTCGCGTGTCCGGACGGCTTCGCGTGGGCGCGGGCGGGCGCAATAGGGTGGGCGCCATGGCCGTCAACGCAGAGTTCGTGGGGCGCACCTACCCGCCCAGTGGCCCGTATGCCGTGGACGCGGCCGGGATCGCCGCGTTCGCCCTCGCGGTGAGCAGCACCGACCCGGTGCACACCGACGCCGAGGCGGCGCGGGCCGCGGGGTACCGCGACGTGATCGCGCCGCCGACCTTCGCGGTGTCGCTGGCCCAGCAGGTCGACCGGCAGTTCATCGCCGACCCCGAGGCGGGGGTCGACTTCAGCCGGGTGGTCCACGGCGAGCAGAAGTTCGTCCACCACCGACCGATCACCGCCGGCGACCAGGTGCTCGGCACCCTCACCGTCGACTCGGTGCGCCAGGCCGGCGGCCACACGATGGTGACGACCCGCGCCGAGCTCGCTACCGACGGCGGCGAGGCGCTCACCACCTCGACGTCGACCATCGTGATCCGGGGAGGGGAGTGAGCATGGCGGTCCGCAGCTTCGACGAGGTTTCCGTCGGCGAGACGTTCGGCCCGACGGCAGTACCGGTGGGCCGCGAGACGCTCGTGGCCTACGCGAACGCCTCCGGTGACCAGAACCCCATCCACCAGGACGAGGACTTCGCCAAGACGGTCGGCCTGCCCGACATCATCGCCCACGGCATGTGGACCATGGGCGCCGCCGGGTCGGTGCTCGAGCAGTGGCTCGGCGACGGCGGGCGCATCGTGGAGTTCGGCACCCGGTTCACCTCGATGGTCGTCGTGCCGCGCGAGGGCACCGAGATCGTCGTCACCGGCACGGTGAAGTCGCTCGACGAGGACACCCGCCGCGCGACCGTCGAGCTCGGCGTCACGGCCGGCGACACCAAGGTCCTCGGCCGCTGCCAGGCGGTCGTGGCGCTCGCCTGATGCAGGAGACCTTCGACGCCCCGCTCGCGCCGTTGACGACGATGCGGGTGGGCGGCCCGGCTGCGCGGCTCGTGGTCGCCCAGACCACCGACGAGGTCGTCGACACCGTGCGCGAGGTGGACGACGCCGACGAGCCGCTGCTCGTCCTCACCGGTGGCTCCAACGTCGTGCTCCCCGACGAGGGCTTCCCGGGCACGGTGCTGCAGGTCGCGACCGACGGGGTGGCGGTGGAGTCGGCCGACGCGTGCGGTGGCGTCATGGTGCGCGTGGCCACAGGCGTGCCGTGGGACGAGTTCGTCGCGCGAGCCGTCGCCGAGGGCTGGTCGGGCATCGAGGCGCTGTCCGGCATCCCCGGCGGCACCGGCGCGACGCCGGTGCAGAACGTCGGTGCCTACGGCCAGGAGGTTGCCCAGACCATCGCCTCGGTGCGCGTCTGGGACCGGCACGAGCACGCCGTGCGCACCTTCGCGAACCTCGACTGCGCCTTCACCTACCGCCACTCGCTGTTCAAGGGCGCGGGGTTCCGCGGGGGGCCGAGCGGCCGCTACGTCGTCCTCGACGTGCTCTTCCAGCTCATCCCGCGCGAGCAGAGCGCGCCGATCGGGTATGCCGACCTGGCGCGTCAGCTCGACGTCGCCGTGGGCGACCGGGTGCCGTTGACCGACGCGCGCGAGGCCGTGCTGGCGCAGCGGCGGCGGCGCGGCATGGTGCTCGATGCCGACGACCACGACACCTGGTCGTGCGGGTCGTTCTTCACCAACCCGATCCTGTCGGCCGACCGGTTCGCCGCCCTCGAGCAGCGTGCGGCCGAACGGCTCGGCGCTGATGGACCCACGCCGCCGCGGTTCGCGGACCCCGACGGCAACGTCAAGACCTCGGCGGCGTGGCTCATCGACCAGGCCGGCTTCGGCAAGGGCTTCGCCCTCCCCGGCAGCGGAGCGGCTCTCTCGACCAAGCACACGCTGGCCATCACCAACCGCGGTGACGCCACGGCATACGACGTGCTTGCCCTGGCGCGGCACATCCGCGACGGCGTGCACGACGCGTTCGGCGTCACCCTCGTCAACGAACCAGTGATTGTCTGACGAGTTGAGTGCCTGAGACCTACCCATGGGTCGTTCTCAGGCACTCAACCTGCGGGAGCGGCGAGCCAGGCGTCGATGTCCTTGAGCGCGGCTGCCTTGACCTCGGCCGGGGCGCGCGACGCCTCGAACGACCCGCGCGCGAGGGCGGCCAGCCCCTCGTCGTCGAAGCCCAGCTCCTCGCGTGCGGTCGTGTACTGGTCGGCCAGGCGTGACCCGAACAGCAGCGGGTCGTCGGCGCCGAGAGCCACGGGTATGCCGCGGTCGACGATCGCGCGCAACGGCACCTCCTCGGGGCTGCCGTAGACCCCGAGCGACACGTTGCTGCCGGGACACACCTCGAGGGCAATGCCGGAGTCGGCGACGAGGTCGAGCACCCGCGGGTCCTCGGTCGAGCGCACGCCGTGGCCGACGCGGTCGGGGTGGATCGACTCGACCGTCGTCTCCACTGCCGTCGGACCCAGCAGCTCCCCGGCGTGCGGCACCAACGCGAGCCCGGCCCGCCGGGCGATCTCGAACGCGGGCGCGAATTCCTCTGTCACGCCACGTCTTTCGTCGTTGCTCAGGCCAAAGCCCACGACCGCACCCGGTCCGTCCCCGGCATACCTCGCAGCCAACCGCGCCAAGGTGCGCGCGTCGAGCGGGTGCCTGATCCGGCTCGCGGCGACGATGACGCCGACCTGCGCCGCGTCGGATCGGGCCGACACCGACCGGGCCTCGTCGAGGACGATCTCGAGCGCCGGGGTGATGCCGCCGAGGCGCGGCGCGTACGACGTGGGGTCGACCTGGAGCTCGAGCCAGCGCGACCCCTCGGCCGCGTCGTCGAGGGCTGCCTCGCGCACGATCCGCCGCAGGTCGTCCTCGTCGCGCACCGCGGCCCGGGCTGCGTCGTAGAGCCGCTGGAACCGGAACCACCCGCGCTCGTCGCGCGCGCTCAGCTGCGGCGGGTAGTCGCCGGTCAGCGCGTCGGGCAGCCGCAGCCCGTGCTGGTCGGCGAGCTCGCGCACCGTGTCGACGCGCGCCGAACCGGTGAAGTGCAGGTGGAGGTGGGCCTTGGGGAGTTCCTCGACCGGCCGCACCATGCGGGGCAGTCTGTCAGGCGACCGCCCGCCGGTCAGGTGGACCGGCCGGTCACTCGTCGGTGACGTGCATGGCCGACTCCTCGGCGGTCTCGTCGAGGTCGACGTCGTCGGGGTCGCCCAGGCCGTACTCCTCACGACGCTCGTCCACGCCGGACTCGGGCTTGCCGTAGGCGGTCCCGGCCTCGGGCTCCTCCTGCTCGATCCGCTGGTCGATGGTCTCCTCGGTGTCGTCGTCCGGGCTGCCGTAGGCGATCTCGGCGTTGATCGGCTGCGACTCCGGCGGCGTCCACGGCTCGTCCTCGCTCTCGCTCGAGTCGTCGAGGTAGTCGTCGGCCTGGTCCTCCTCGGCGTCGACCGCTACCTCGTCGAGGTCCTCGCTGTCGCGGTCGACGCTGGAGTCGAGCCCGCCGAGCTCCTCGTCGGTCAGCTCGAGGTTCGCGTCACTGTCGGGGTCGGCGGCGGCGCTGCCCCGGTCTGCCATCTGGTCGAAGTCGCTCATGGCACCACCCAACGCCCCAGCACGCACCGCCGCAACTCACCCGCAGCGCTTGCCGCAAAACGGGGGTTGCTTGCGTGAAACGGGGATCAGAACACCCCGTTTCACGTCCGCAACCCCCGTTTTGCGCGGGGTCAGGACAGGCGGAGAGGTATGCCGCCCACTCGCCTCAGGCGCTCGCGCCCAGCTTCTCGGCCGCGGCCACGAGGACGCAGGTGGCCACGGCCTCCATCGCCTCGGTGACCTGGTCGAGGGGCGGGAAGGTCGGGGCGAGCCGGATGTTGCGGTCGTCCGGGTCGTCGCAGTGGGGGAACGACGAGCCGGCGGGCGTGAGCGCCACCCCCGCCGCCTTGGCCAGCTCGACCACCCGCGCGGCGGTGCCATCGAGGACGTCGAGGCTGACGAAGTAGCCGCCGGTCGGGTCGGTCCAGGTCGCCACCCCGAGCCCGCCGAGCCGCTCGCGCAGGACCCGCTGCACCTCGGCGAACTTGGGCGCGATGATGTCGCGGTGCCCGGTCATGTGGTCGCGCACGCCCTGGGCGGTCTTGAAGAACTGTGCGTGCCGCAGCTGGTTGACCTTGTCCGGCCCGATCGAGCCCTTGCCGAGGTGACCCAGCCACCACTTCACGTTCTCGGTCGACGCGGCGAGGAACCCGACGCCGGCACCCGCAAAGGTGATCTTGGACGTCGAGGCGAAGATGAACGGTCGGTGCGGGTGCCCCGCGGCGGACGCCAGCGTGAGGATGTCCGCGCTCTTGGCCTCGTCCTCGGTGAGGTGGTGGAACGCGTAGGCGTTGTCCCAGAAGATCTTGAAGTCCGGTGCCGCGGTCGGCATCGACGCCAACGCCGCCGACACCTCGTGCGAGGCGATCGCCCCGCTGGGGTTGGCGTAGGTCGGCACGACCCACATGCCCTTGATGCTCGGGTCGTCGGCGACCAGCCTCGCCACGGCTGCCGCGTCCGGCCCGTCGTCGTTCATCGGCACGGTCACCATCTCGATCCCGAACGCCGCGAGCAGCGTGAAGTGCCGGTCGTACCCCGGCACCGGGCAGATGAACTTCACCGACTCCTCCTGCGACCACGGCCTCGGCGAGTCGACACCGCCCCAGATCCACAGGTCGACGAGGGTGTCCTTCATCATCGTCAGGCTCGAGTTGCCGCCCGCGATGACCTGCTCGGGCTCGACCCACAGCAGCTCGGCGAACATCTCGCGCAGCTCCGCAATCCCTTGCAGCCCACCGTAGTTGCGCGTGTCGGTGCCGCTCGCGTCCGTGACACCGTCGGGCAGCGCGAGCAGCCCGTTGGACAGGTCGAGCTGGTTGCTGGCCGGCTTGCCGCGCGTGAGGTCGAGCTTCAGCCCCTTGGCCACGAGCTCGTCATAGGCCGCCCGCTGCTCGCGCGCGAAGTCGGCCAGCGCCTCGGGGGAGAGGTCGGTGAGGGGGGTGCGGGACTGCGTCTGCTGCTCGGTCACGGGTCCCATCGTCCCAGAGGCCCGGTATGCCGCGACCTCGTCGTCCGCACGCCGGTCACCCGAGCGCCCCGCCGGCGAACTTTGGCCCAAAGTTCGCGTGTGCCGGGAAGGTTCCCAGCAGTGGCGAACTGTGGCCCAAAGTTCGCGGGTGCCTCGGTCGGCGGCGTCGGTGGCGGCTGGTTGGCTGAGAGCCATGAAACCCGTGTGGACGCTCGTGCACGCCGAACGTCAGGCTCTCGTCGACGACCTCGCCACCCTCGATGACGACCAGTGGGAGATGCAGTCGCTCTGCCCCGGGTGGTCGGTCCACGACGTGGTGGCCCACTTGGTCAACAACGCCAAGGTCACGCGGCTCGGCATCATCCGCGACATGGCACGGGCGCGCTTCGACTTCGACCGGCAGAACGCCAACGGCGTCGCGGCCGAGAAGGGCGCCACCCCGGCCGAGACCTTGACGCGCCTGGATGCGGTGGTGGCCGCCACGAACACGCCGCCCGCCCCGCTGGACAGTCGGCTTGTCGAGGAGGTGGTCCACGGCGAGGACATCCGCCGACCGCTCGGCCTGCGCCACGAGTACGCACCGGAAGCGGTGGTGCGCGCCCTGGGCTACCAGGCGCGGACGTCGGTCAAGGTGGGCGGAGGCAAGCAGCGGATCGCCGGCGTGCGGCTCGTGGCGACCGACGCGGACCTGGCCATCGGTGAGGGGCCGCAGGTGCGCGGTCCGGCGCTCTCTCTCCTGCTCGTCACCTCGGGCCGCGACGTCGCCCTCGCCGATCTCACTGGCCCCGGGCTCACCCGACTCGGCTGACTGAACGAGAGCTGCGGCCGTCCGGCCGGTGTCTCGGCGGTGATTCGCATCCGGGGTGAGGCCTCACGTATGCTTGCTCCTCGGTTGACTTCGACCAGACTTCCGGCGTGCCCTGAACCGGGCTCGTGGTGCTGGCCGGTCAACCTCCCGGAACCCGTCGCCCCACCGGCGAGTTCCGTAGGGCAGTGGCTCAATTGGTAGAGCACCGGTCTCCAAAACCGGCGGTTGGGGGTTCGAGTCCCTCCTGCCCTGCGCAAGCAGGACCCGTGACGTCGACCCGGCGGCGCGGCATACCTCCAGGGAGAAGACGATCGTGACGGACGTGAGCGCGGACACCCGCGGCTCTGGCCGCACCAACCGCAACCGCGGCAAGGGCGGCAACCCGATCTCGCGGTTCTTCCGCTCGGTGTCGCTGTTCATCAGCCAGATCCTCGACGAGCTGCGCAAGGTCGTGCGGCCGACGCGGCAGGAGCTGATCCAGTACACCATCGTCGTCATCGTCTTCGTGTCGTTCGTGATGGCGCTGGTCTCCAGCGTCGACTACGGCTTCACCAAGCTCGTCCTGTGGGTCTTCGGCGGCTGACCCCGCCGCGCCGCACTCGCCCGGGCCACGCCCGGTGATCACCAGAAGGAAGTAGGTTCAGCGTGTCCGACCAGTGGACCACCGAGAACACCGAGTCCGCGGACGCCCAGTCCACGGACGAGACGGTGAACCCGGACCTCGAGCAGCAACCCGCCACCGAGGCCATCTCGGTCGACGGTGAGACGGCCGAGCTCGAGGAGGGCGAGGCCGGCGAGCGCGTCGCCCCCGAGACCACGGACGACGCCCCGGTCACGACCGACGACCAGGTCGAGGCCGCCCACGCCGACGACGCCGAGGTCGAGGCGCAGGCCGAGCAGGTCGACGGTGTCGCCGACATCGAGACCGAGGCGGAGGTCGAGCGGGACCTCGACGCCGAGCAGGCCGCCG
Source organism: Knoellia koreensis (assembly GCF_013041615.1). Lineage (GTDB taxonomy): Bacteria > Actinomycetota > Actinomycetes > Actinomycetales > Dermatophilaceae > Pedococcus > Pedococcus koreensis. Next base: position 26,564 of record NZ_JABEPQ010000004.1, on the reverse strand, counting down.
ATGGCACCGACGCCGAGGGCGCCGACGAGGCGGCTGCCGTCGACGCCCCCGCGGGCGACCCGGTCCAGGAGTTCAAGGACATGCTCGCCAGCCAGTTCGGCGAGTGGTACGTCGTCCACTCCTACGCCGGTTACGAGAACCGGGTGAAGGCCAACCTCGAGAACCGCACCACGTCCCTCAACATGGAGGACTTCATCTTCCAGGCCGAGGTGCCGATGGAAGAGGTCACCGAGATCAAGAACGGCCAGAAGAAGCTGGTCCGCCGCGTCCGGATGCCCGGATACGTGCTGGTCCGCATGGACCTCACCGACGAGTCGTGGGGCGCCGTGCGCCACACGCCCGGCGTGACCGGCTTCGTCGGCAACGCCCACCAGCCGGTTCCGCTCAGCCTGGACGAGGTCTTCACCATGCTGGCCCCCGCCGACCTGGGCGCCGAGGAGGCCACCACCGGTGCCGCCGCCGGTACCGGCACCGGCGCCGCGGGCAAGCCCAAGGAGGTCGCGGTCGTCGACTTCGAGGTCGGCGAGTCCGTCACCGTCATGGAGGGGCCGTTCGAGACCCTTCCCGCCACGATCTCCGAGATCAACGCCGACACCCAGAAGCTCAAGGTGCTGGTCTCGATCTTCGGCCGGGAGACCCCGGTCGAGCTGTCGTTCAACCAGGTCGCCAAGATCTGAGGCGAGTGACAGCCCCCGGGTGACCACACGGCATACCGGGACTGCAACCGGGTCATCGCCCACGGCGTCGGCCCAAAACCCAAGAAGGACAAAGCAATGCCTCCCAAGAAGAAGGTCTCCGGCTTCATCAAGCTGCAGATCCAGGCCGGTGCGGCCACCCCGGCTCCGCCCGTGGGTCCCGCCCTCGGTCAGCACGGCGTCAACATCATGGAGTTCGTCAAGGCGTACAACGCTGCGACGGAGTCCCAGCGCGGCAACGTCATCCCGGTGGAGATCACGGTCTACGAGGACCGTTCCTTCACCTTCATCACCAAGACGCCGCCGGCTGCCGAGCTGATCAAGAAGGCCGCTGGTGTGCAGAAGGGCTCCGGCGAGCCGCACAAGACCAAGGTCGCCAAGCTGTCGGCCGACCAGGTCCGCGCCATCGCCGAGCAGAAGATGGAAGACCTCAACGCCAACGACGTCGACCAGGCGATGAAGATCATCGCCGGCACCGCCCGCTCGATGGGCATCGACACTCAGCTCTGATGAGCTGGCTCGGTATGCCGCCCACGCGGCATACCGAGGACGTGGGAGGGCCAGCGCTGGCCCGCACCACAACTCCACATCCACTCAAGGAGAAGAAATGAAGCGCAGCAAGGCCTACAAGGCCGCCGCAGAGAAGATCGACCCCGCCAAGGTCTACGCCCCGCTGGAGGCCGTCCGCCTCGCCAAGGAGGGTGCGAAGGCCAAGTACGACGAGACCGTCGAGGTCGCCATGCGCCTCGGTGTCGACCCGCGCAAGGCCGACCAGATGGTCCGCGGCACGGTCAACCTGCCGCACGGCACCGGCAAGACCGCCAAGGTCCTGGTGTTCGCCAACGGTGACAAGGCCGAGGCCGCTCGTGAGGCCGGCGCCGACTACGTCGGCTCGGACGAGCTGCTCGAGAAGGTCGCCGGCGGCTGGCTCGACTTCGACGCCGTCGTCGCGACGCCGGACATGATGGGCAAGGTCGGTCGTCTGGGCAAGGTGCTCGGCCCGCGCGGTCTCATGCCGAACCCGAAGACCGGCACCGTCACGATGGACACCGCCAAGGCCGTGTCGGACATCAAGGGCGGCAAGATCGAGTTCCGCATCGACAAGCACGCGAACCTCCACTTCATCATCGGCAAGGCGTCCTTCGACGAGAAGGCGCTCGTGGAGAACTACGCGGCTGCTCTCGAGGAGGTGCTGCGGCTCAAGCCGTCGGCCTCCAAGGGCCGCTACATCACCAAGGCCACGATGAGCACCACCATGGGTCCGGGCGTCCCGCTGGACGCCTCGCGCACCCGCAACCTCCTGGCCGAGGACGGTGGCAGCGCGGAGGCCTGAGCCTCGCCGACCACACCGCGAGCCCGTCACCCCCGTGGGTGGCGGGCTCGCGGCATACCCGCGTATGCCGCGTGATTGGGAACGCGTCCAGGGTCGCCGCGTAGGGTGGCGGCACGCACGGACGGCCGCGCCCTCCGCTGCGGGCCCGGGGCAGCTGCACGGGTCGAACCACGATGAGGGGAACCCAGACATGAAGAAGACCACGATTGCGGCCGGCGCCCTGGCGGTGGCGCTCGGGCTGAGCGCCTGCGGCAGCTCGGGTGGCGACTCCGGCTCGAAGGCCGCGTCGTCCTCGAGCTCGAGCTCGTCGAGCTCGAGCGCGGCGCCGGTCGCGAAGGTCGGCGACACCGTGGACATCTCCGAGGCGATGTCCAAGAGCACCGAGGCGGTCAAGGCCAAGAAGACCGGGCACATGGCGATGAGCCTCGGCAGCGCCGGCAAGATGGAGGCCGATGTCGACTACGGCGGTGCGTCGCCGTCGATGTCGATGACGATGGACATGGGTGGGCAGTCGCTCGACATGGTGCTCGTCGACAAGGCGCTCTACATGGGCGGTGACATGTTCGCCCAGATGACCGGCGGCAAGAAGTGGGTCAAGGCCGACCCGAACGGCACGGATCCCCTGAGCCAGCAGCTGAAGCCGATGTTCGAGCAGATGGACCAGATGGTCGCCAACCCGGCCCAGCAGTTCGCCGCGATGAAGGGCGTCAAGGGCACGGTCACCAAGGCCGACGCGTCGGGGACGACCTACGACATCAAGCTCACCAAGGAGCAGCTGTCCGCCCAGTCGGGAAAGCTTCCGGGCATGGACGCCGAGACGCTGAAGAACCTGCCTGACGGCCTCAGCTACGCGATCACCCTCGACAAGGACTCGCTGCCGACGCTGGTCGAGACCGAGGTGGCGGGCCAGAAGGTCGCCATCACCATGTCGAAGTGGGGTCAGCCGGTGAAGATCGCGGCCCCGCCGGCCAGCCAGGTCGGCTCGCTCCAGATGCCGAAGAGCTGATCACCACCACTACCCACCCAGGTCAGCCCGCGACCACCGTCGGCAGCGACTGCCGGCGGTGGTCGCGTGGGCTGATGCCGCGCTCGCGCTTGAACGCCGCGCTCAAGGCGAACGGTGTCGCGTAACCCACCTGTCGTGCCGCCGCCCCCACCGTCATCGAGGGGTCGAGCAGCAGGTCTGCGGCGAGGTCGATCCGCCACCGGGTGAGGAACGCCATCGGCGGCTCCCCGACCTGCTCGGTGAACCGGCGAGCGAACGCCGCCCTCGACAGCCCGACCTCGCGCGCGAGCGACTCGACCGTCCACGGCTGCTCGGGCTGGTGATGCACCAGCTCCAGGGCCCGCCCCACCACGGGGTCCGCTGCGGCCCGGAACCACCCCGGCGCCACGACGTCCGGACGCGCGAACCACGCCCGCACCGTGGTGATCGTCAGTAGGTCGAGCATCCGGTCGAGCACTGCTTCCTGACCCGGCGCCTCGCGGGCGGCTTCGCGCGCGAGCAGCTCGACGACTGGGGTGTCGAGCTCGCCGCGGCGCACCACCATCGTCGGCGGCAGCGACTGCAGCAGCCTCCCGCCGACCGCGCCCTCCACCTCGTAGACCCCGGTGAGCAGCTCCGTTCTCGCGGTCGGCCCCGTGCCCCAGCTGCGGATGCCCTGGCGCAGCGGAAGGTCGAGCGACCGGCCGTCGGGGGTGACACACCGTTGCCCCGGCTCGATCACCGCCAACGTCGGGGCATCGGCGGGCTCGGCCATCGACCACGGTTCCGGGTCGCACCGCACGACGACGTCGCCGGGATCCAGCCGCACGGGGTCGGCGCCGTCGGCGTGCACCCAGGCCTGGCCCCGCACCACCGCGGTGACCGACAGGGGAGCGCCGTCCTCGAGCCGGATCGCCCACGGCTGGTCAAGCAGGCAGCGCAGCACGAAGGCGCCGCGGGCGCGGGGCCCGTCGAGCAGGGCCGTGAGACCGTCCATGGTCGAAACGCTAGGTCGAAGGTGACGGCCTGTCGAGACGATCTCGTATGCCGCCAAGTCGGGAAGCGATGGATCGTCTTCCCCTGGGCGGCGAGACTTCACGACATGCCTCAGCTCGAAAGCCTCCGCGCACCCGTCCTGGTCATCGCCGCCCTGGCCACCGGCCTGCAGGCCGGCACTTACTACACCTGGGCGACCGGCGTCATGCCCGGGCTCGCCCGCGTCGACGACCGCACCTTCGTCCACGCGATGCAGCAGATGAACATCGCCATCGTGAACCCGGCCTTCCTCCTCACGTTTCTCGGCGCACCCCTGCTGACGGTCGTGGCCGCAGCCATCGCCGCACCCCAGGCGCGGCCGTGGGCGTGGGGGGCGGCGGTGCTCGCCATCGCGACGATCGTCATCACCATGGGCGGCAACATCCCGCTCAACAACGCCCTCGACCGAGCCGGTCAGGTCGACTCCATCCGCGACCTGCACGCAGTCCGGGTGGCCTTCGAGGCGCCCTGGGCGCGGCTCAACGTCCTGCGCTTCCTCACCTCGGCACTCTCACTCGGGGCCGCAGTCGTCGCGGCCCTGCGCAGCTGACCATGGCGTCGGATCCAGTCGGGCGGCATACCCTCGATTTGGTCGGGGCACCCTCCGGCCCGTACCCTTGGAGGCGACCAGAGACCGCTTGGTTGTCCCGTGCCCGGCACGGTGACCGAAGGTCCCACCTGAGGTGGGCGCCAGCGCAGGCCGAGTTACCGCACCAGCCAGCGTGCTGCGTGCCGTGCCCCGAGCCCTGCGCCGGGGCTTTCTTCATGTGGGGGCTCGCTGCCCGGCGGTCGCACACCACGGAAGGGAGGCCCCATGGCCAAGGCTGACAAGGCTGCCGCCATCGCCGAGCTGTCGGACAAGTTCCGCACCTCCGGCGCGGCCGTGCTGACCGAGTACCGCGGTCTTTCGGTGAAGCAGATCACCGAGCTGCGCAACTCGCTGCGCGGGAACGCCACCTTCGCCGTCGTGAAGAACACGCTGACCGAGCTCGCTGCCAAGGACGCCGGTGTGACCGCGTTCGACGGCCAGCTCGTCGGACCGTCCGCCATCGCGTTCGTCGATGGCGACCCGGTCGAGGCCGCCAAGGGTCTGCGTGACTTCGCCAAGGCGAACCCCCTCCTGGTGATCAAGGGCGGCGTCATGGACGGCAAGCCCCTGAGCACCGAGGAGATCAGCAAGCTTGCGGACCTCGAGTCCCGCGAGGTGCTCCTGGCCAAGCTGGCCGGCGCCATGAACGCGTCGCTCAGCAAGGCTGTCTACCTCTTCGCCGCGCCGCTGTCGCAGACCGCTCGGGTCGTCGACGCGCTGCGTGCCAAGGTCGAGGCCGAGGGTCCGGTGGCTGACGCCGCTGCTCCCGCCGCCGAGGCCGCGGACGAGGCCCCCGCTGCCGAGGCTCCGGCCGAGGCTGCTGCAGACGTCGCCGAGGGTGGCGACGAGAGCTGAGTCCGCAGGGACCCGGCTCATCAACCAAACCGCCACTCACGGCATACAAGTAAGTAGAAGAAAGGACGCCCATCATGGCGAAGCTCTCCACCGACGAGCTCCTTGAGGCCTTCAAGGAGATGACCCTCATCGAGCTCTCCGAGTTCGTGAAGCAGTTCGAGGACACCTTCAACGTCACCGCCGCGGCCCCCGTTGCCGTCGCCGGTGCGCCCGCTGCCGGCGGTGCTGGCGGCGACGCCGGTGCGGCCGAGGAGAAGGACGAGTTCGACGTCATCCTCACCGCTGCTGGTGACAAGAAGATCCAGGTCATCAAGGAGGTCCGCGCGCTGACCTCCCTCGGCCTGAAGGAGGCCAAGGACCTCGTGGACGGCGCCCCCAAGCCCGTCCTGGAGAAGGTCGACAAGGCCGCTGCCGACAAGGCCAAGGAGGCCCTCGAGGGCGCCGGCGCCACCGTCGAGCTCAAGTGAGCTGACTCTTCACCGCCAAAGGCGGGGTGCGGACTTCGGTCCGCCCCCGCCTTTGCGTTTCTTCCGGGATGCCGGAGGCGCAGTATGCCGCGCCCCTGACATCCCAGAGCGGCTCACCTCGTGCGATCGGGCCGCGGCAGAACGGGTTTGCCGCCGATCTCGGCGACCTGTTCCGTGTATCCCGGCGGCAGCGCGACCGGGCGGCTGGTGCCGTCCTTGCACCGGACGCGTACGACATCGCTCCACGGTCCTGCCTGCTCCACACCGACGACGTCATCCCAGCCGAGGGCGCCCCGTAGTGGGACGCGGATTCCCTTCTGGTCGACCACGACCTCGGCCCGGCGCAGCAGCAGCCAAGAGCCGACGAGGACGCCGAGCACGATGAGCCGGGGTGCCTGAGCCGACAGTGGCTGACCGGCCAGCACCCGCACCAGGCCTGTGACCAGGACCAGGGCCACCCCTATCGGGAACGCGAGCTTCAGCCACCGCGGCTGGGCGTCCCTGAGCGGATAGCGCAGCTCGGTCGCCGATGTCATGCACCCAGCATGGCTGGAGGCTGCCAGAGGCGCAGTATGCCGCGCCCCTGGCATCCCGGAGCGCGAAAACCCCGAGCCACGCGCGCACGCACTGAGCAGACTGACCGGCATGGACACCCAGCTGCGGCCAGCAACCCTTGCCGATGCCGACGCCCTCGTGCGGATGCGCGCCGTCATGTTCGCCGTCATGGGCGCCAGCCCCGAACAGATCGATGCCGCACCCTGGCGTGAGGCGGCCGCCGCGTGGTTCCGGACCCACCTGCCCAGCCCGGACTTTCGCGCCGTCGTGGCCGAGGTCGACGGGCAGGTCGTCGCCAGTGCGTGTGGGCAGCGCACCCCGCTGACACCCAGCCCGTTCATCGTGTCCGGGTCGGTCGGGTTGCTCTTCAACGTCGCGACCGACCGGGCCCACCGCGGGCGCGGTCTCGCCAGCGCCTGCACCGACGCGGTCCTGCACTGGTTCGACACCGAGACCGACGTGCAGCGGGTCGACCTGTTCGCGACCGACCTCGGCCGGCCGATCTACGAGGCCCGGGGCTTCGTCGACTGCGCCGAACCCGCGATGCGCCGCAACCGTCCGCGCTAGCCCTCACCTCCAGGGCTGCCAGAGGCGCAGTATGCCGCGCCCCTGGCATCCCCGAAGCCGGCCGGGGAGCGAGGGCGACCCGGCCTGCGGACCCACGCACGCGGCATACCCGGCCGTAACTTCCTCGCCACCTCCTCGTTGAGCCACTGCGAACCGGGGCCCTCGCGGGCAGCATGCAATTTTCACGACGAGGTGAGCAGTGGGCGTTGAGATCAAGGTCGAGGGGCTGACCAAGAAGTTCGGGTCGCAGCTGATCTGGAACGACGTCACCCTCACCCTCCCCGCCGGCGAGATCTCGGTCATGCTCGGCCCGTCCGGCACCGGCAAGTCGGTGTTCCTCAAGACCCTCGTCGGCCTGCTCAAGCCCGACGCCGGCTCGATCTGGATCGAGGGCCAGGACCTCACCCAGCTGCGCGAGCACGACCTCTACGAGGTGCGCAAGCTGTTCGGTGTGCTGTTCCAGGACGGCGCCCTCTTCGGCTCGATGAACCTCTACGACAACGTCGCCTTCCCGCTGCGCGAGCACACCAAGAAGGGCGAGTCCGAGATCAGGAACATCGTGCTCGAGAAGATGGAGCTCGTCGGCCTCCAGGGCGCCGAGGACAAGCTGCCCGGTGAGATCTCCGGCGGCATGCGCAAGCGCGCCGGCCTCGCCCGGGCCCTGGTGCTCGACCCCGAGATCCTGCTCATCGACGAGCCCGACTCCGGCCTGGACCCGGTTCGCACGAGCTTCATCAACCAGCTCTTCATCGACCTCAACGCGCAGATCGACGCGACCTTCCTCATCGTCACGCACGACATCAACTCCACCCGCACCGTGCCCGACAACATCGGCCTGCTCTACCACAAGCACCTCGCGATGTTCGGGCCGCGCGAGATGCTGCTCAGCTCCGAGGAGCCGGTGGTGCGGCAGTTCCTCAACGCCCAGACCATCGGCCCGATCGGCATGTCCGAGGAGAAGGACGCCGACGAGCTCGCCGCCGAGGCCGCCTCGGGACAGGAGCTCCCGCCGCTGCCGCCGATCCCGTTGCAGCTGGGGACGAGCAGTGGCGTGCCGCGTCGCGGCGAGCGGCCGCCGGGCCAGTGGTGCGCCGACAACGGCGTGACGCCACCGCCGGGGTCGTTCGAGTCACACACCGCCGGTGTCCCCGGTGCCAGGTCGGTGGGGGAGAAGGTCTGATGGCCAGCCCCGTCACCGGTGCCCTGCGCCAGACCGGTTCCCTCTTCGCCCTCGTCCTCGACACGATGCGGGCGCTGCCGCGGCGGCCGTTCCAGACCAAGGAGTTCATCCAGCAGTGCTGGTTCATCGCCTCGGTCACGATCGTGCCGACGGCGCTGGTGTCGATCCCGTTCGGTGCGGTCATCGCGCTCCAGCTCGGCACCCTGACCCGCCAGCTCGGTGCCCAGTCGTTCACCGGTGCCGCCTCGGTGCTGGCCGTCATCCGTGAGGCGTCGCCGATCGTGACCGCCCTGCTCATCGCTGGCGCCGGCGGCTCGGCCATCTGCGCCGACCTCGGATCGCGCAAGATCCGCGAGGAGATCGACGCGATGGAGGTGCTCGGCATCAGCCCGATCCAGCGCCTCGTCGTGCCGCGCGTGCTCGCCGCGATGGTGGTCTCGTTGCTGCTCAACGGCCTGGTGTCCGTCGTCGGTGTCGCGGGTGGCTACTTCTTCAACGTCATCATCCAGGGCGGCACACCGGGTGCGTACATCGCGTCCTTCACCGCCCTGGCGCAGCTGGCCGACCTGTGGACCTCCGAGATCAAGGCGGTCATCTTCGGGTTCATCGCCGCCGTCGTCGCGTCCTACAAGGGCCTCACCGCCGGCGGTGGCCCGAAGGGTGTCGGCGACGCCGTGAACCAGAGCGTGGTCATCACGTTCATGTTCCTGTTCGTCGTCAACTTCGTCGTCAGCGCCATCTACTTCCAAGTCGTCCCGCAGAAGATCTGAGAGGAGGCACCCACCCGTGAGCAAGGTCATGGACGTCGCCGGCAAGCCGGTCCAGGCGCTCGACAGCCTCGGCGAGCAGATGCGCTTCTACGTGCGCTCGCTCGCCTGGAGCCCGCGCACCATCCGCCGCTATAAGAAGGAGGTGGTGCGCCTCCTCGCCGAGGTCTCGCTCGGCTCCGGGGCGCTGTCGGTCATCGGCGGCACCGTCGGTGTCATCGCCTTCCTCGCGTTCTTCACCGGCAGCCAGGTCGGCCTCCAGGGCTACTCCTCGCTCAACCAGCTCGGCACGGGCGCCTTCACCGGCTTCGTGTCGGCCTACCTCAACACACGTGAGATCGCCCCCCTCGTCGCGGGCCTGGCGCTTGCAGCGACCGTCGGCTGTGGCTTCACCGCCCAGCTCGGCGCCATGCGCATCTCCGAGGAGGTCGACGCCCTCGAGGTGATGGGCATCCCGTCGCTGCCGTTCCTCGTCACGACCCGGATGATCGCCGGGTTCATCGCGGTGGTGCCCCTTTACGTGTTGGGACTGCTCTCCTCGTATGCCGCGACGAGATTCATCGTCGTCCACTACTTCGGGCAGTCGGCCGGCACCTACGACCACTACTTCCACCTGTTCCTGCCGCCCATCGACGTCCTGTACTCGTTCATCAAGGTGATGGTCTTCGCGGTCGTCATCATCTTGATCCACTGCTACTACGGCTACAACGCATCCGGCGGTCCCGCCGGTGTGGGCGTGGCCGTCGGCAAGGCGGTCCGGACCTCCATCGTCGCCATCAACATCGTCGACTTCTTCCTGTCCCTGGCGGTCTGGGGCGCCACCACCACCGTGCGGATCGCGGGGTAGTCGATGGCAGGCGGCACCCTCGTGCGCACCAGGAACCACGCCTACGGCGTGGGCTTCCTCGTGGTGCTCGTGCTCCTCGTCGGGCTCTCGATCGCGGCGTTCCAGAAGCGGTTCACGCCCGTGGTGACGGTGGGTCTCAAGACCGACCGGATCGGGTCGCAGCTGCAGGAGGCGTCCGACGTCAAGCTGCGCGGCATCATCGTCGGCGAGGTGCGTTCCATCCGCACCACGCGGGCGGGTGCTGACCTGACGCTGGCCCTCAAGCCCGAGATGGTGGGGCTCATCCCGGCCGACGTGTCGGCGCGGCTGCTGCCTAAGACGTTGTTCGGTGAGCGGTACGTCGACCTCGTCACGCCGCAGGCCGGTGACACCAGCCGCCCGATCCGTGAGGGGGACGTGATCCCGCAGGACCGGACCAAGGTCGCGATCGAGCTGGAGCAGGTCTTCGAGGACCTGTTGCCGCTACTGCGTGCGGTCGACCCGGCGAAGCTGTCGACCACCCTCAACGCCCTCGCGACCGCGCTGGAGGGACGGGGCACCCAGCTGGGGCAGAACCTTGTGCTGGTGGACAGGTACTTCAAGGCGTTCAACCCCAAGCTGCCGGTGTTGCAGGCCGACATCAGCGGTCTGGCCGACCTGGCCAGCACTTATGCCGTCGCGGCACCTCAGCTGGTGTCGGCGTTGAAGAACCTCATCACCACGAACACGACGATCGTGGAGAAGCAGGACGCGCTGGCGGGGTTCCTGGCTTCGACGGCGGGTTTCGCCAACACCACGGCCGACTTCCTCGACGCCAACGGGCAGCGCATCATCCAGGTCGGTCGGGTCACCCGCCCCACCACCGAGGTGTTCGCCCGCTACGCCCCGCAGTACCCGTGCTTCAGCGAGGCCCTGGTCAAGTGGCTGCCGCGCATCGACGACGCGTTCCGGGACAACACCTTCCACATCACCATCGAGATCTCGTCGGCGCAGCGCCCGGCCTACAAGCCGGGGGAGGAGCCACGCTGGGGCGAGAACCGCGGACCGAGCTGTCTCGGCCTGCCCAATCCCGGTGGGGGACAGGCGAACCCGCGACAGGGCCTTCACTTCAACGACGGCACCTCGTCGAGCGGAAGCTCGGCCGGCAGCGCGCTGCCCGCCATGTTCACGGGAACCCAGGGAGCCGACATACCCGACCCTGACGCCGGCCTGGCCGGCACCGTGGCAGAGCAGGAGGTCGTCGCTGCGCTCCTCAGCACCGACGGCACCGCACGCCCCTCGGCCATCACGACCCTGCTGGCCGGCCCCATGCTGCGCGGATCGGTGGTGAACCAGAAGTGAGCACCCGATCGAGCCTGGTCAAGTTCCTCGTCTTCGTCGCCGTCACCCTGCTCGCGACCGGCACCCTCGCCGCGACCATCGCCAACACCCAGTTCGGCGACAAGTACACCTACAAGGCGGTCTTCAAGGACGTCACCGGCCTCGCCCAGGGGCAGGAGGTGCGCATCGCCGGTGTGCGCGTCGGCGAGGTCAAGAAGATCGGCATCGCCAAGAACCGCGTCAACGCCGAGGTCGAGTTCAACGTGCTCAAGACCAGCGTGCTGACCCAGGGCACGAAGGCGACGATCAAGTACCGCAACCTCGTCGGCGAGCGCTACATCGCCCTCACCCAAGAGGTCGGTGGCGCCGCCCCGCTGAAGGACGGCGCGACCCTGGGGCTCGACCACACCCAGTCGGCGCTCGACCTCACCGTCCTGTTCAACGGGTTCAAGCCGCTGTTCGCGGCCCTGTCGCCCAAGGACGTCAACGACCTGTCGGCCAACATCATCAGCGTCCTGCAGGGCGAGGGCGGTGACATCAACTCGTTGCTGGCCAAGACGGCCTCGGTCACCTCGACCCTCGCTGACCGCGACGCCGTCATCGGTCGCACCATCACCAACCTCAACACGGTGTTGTCCACCGTCGACCAGCACGACGCGGCCTTCAAGGACCTCATCGACCAGCTCCAGCGGTTCATGTCGGGGCTGGCCGCCGACCGCAAGGCCATCGGTGAGTCGCTGACGAACATCAACTCGCTCACCGCAGAGACCGCCGACCTGCTCAAGGTGACCCGGCCCTCCATCCAGGCTGACGTCAAGCAGCTGAGGGCCCTGTCGACCAACCTCAACAAGCCGTCCAACACCGCGACCTTCGAGAAGTTCCTCTCGACCTCGCCGGGCAAGATCAACACGATCACCCGGACCGGGTCCTACGGCTCCTGGTTCAACTTCTACATGTGCAGCTTCGACGGCACGATCATCGTCCCGTCGGTCGCGGGCCTGCCCGCGGTCAAGCAGAACATCGGCAAGCCCGCCGCTGCCTCGGACGCGAGGTGCAACTAGCCATGGCCATCCCGTTCCGCGAGCGCAACCCCGTCCCCATCGGGGCAGCCGGTCTGACGATCATCGCCATCCTGCTGGTCCTGGCGTTCAACGTCGGCAGCCTGCCGATCATCGGTGGCGGCGACAGCTACCGCGCGGCATTCAGCGAGGCCGGTGGCCTGCGCGACGGTGACGACGTCCGGATCGCCGGAGTGAAGGTCGGCAAGGTCAAGAACGTCGACCTCGCCGGCGACCACGTCGTCGTCGACTTCAAGGTGACCGAGCCTGCGGCCTTCGGGACGCAGACCGGTGCCTCGATCCGGATGAAGACCCTGCTCGGCCAGAAGTACCTCGCCCTCGAGCCCGCCGGGCCCGGCCAGCTCAAGGCCGACAGCGAGATCCCGATCGACCGGACCGTCTCGTCCTACGACATCGTCAACGCCTTCTCCGACCTCACCGAGACGACCGAGCAGATCGACACCACCCAGCTGGCCAAGTCGCTCACCACGCTCGCGACCGAGTTCCGGGACAGCCCGCCCGACGTCAAGGCGGCCCTCGACGGGCTGAGCCGGCTCTCCAACACCATCGCCTCGCGCGACGCCGAGCTCAAGCGGCTGCTGGCGTCGGCCAACAGCGTCTCCGGCACCGTCGCCCAGCGGAACAAGTCGATCGAGTCGATCATCAAGAACTCCGACCTGCTCCTCGTCGAGCTCAACGCGCGGCGCGACGCCATCCACACCCTCTTCACCAACACCTCAGCGATGGCCCAGCAGCTGACCGCCCTGGTGCGGGAGAACCGGGCCGAGCTCAAGCCCGCCCTCGACCAGCTGACCAAGGTGCTCGCGGTGCTCCAGAAGCACGAGCAGGACCTCAACGACACGATCGCCGCGATGGCGCCGTTCACCCGCCTGTTCTCCAACGTGCTCGGCAACGGCCGGTGGTTCGACACCTACATCGCCAACCTGACCAGCCCGGTCAGCATCCCGGGAGGCAAGTGATGGCGCCTCGTATGCCGCGGCTCCCGCAGCTGCCCCAGTTCGGCCTGATCGGCAAGCTCGTGGCGGCCCTGCTCGTCGTCGCCCTCGCGGCCGGCGCCTACGCCTTCTGGCCGCGCAAGGACGTCGTGCGGGTCACCGGCGAGTTCACCCGCGCGGTCGGCCTCTTCCCGGGGTCGGACGTGCGCATCCTGGGCGTCCAGGTCGGCAAGGTCGACGAGGTGACGCCGATGGGTGACAAGGTCAAGGTCGTCTTCGAGTTCGACCGCAAGTACAAGGTGCCGGCGGACGCCAAGGCCGCCATCGTCGCGCCCTCGCTGGTGAGCGACCGCTACGTCCAGCTCCTCCCGGCATACAAGCATGGGCCGGTGATGAAGGACGGGGCGAGGATCGGGCTGGACCGCACGGCCGTGCCCGTCGAGCTCGACCGCATCTCCTCCAGCCTCGACGACCTGCTCGTGGCGCTGGGTCCACAGGGCGCCAACAAGAACGGCGCGTTCGCCGACGCACTCGCCACCGGTGCCGCCAACCTCGACGGCCAGGGCAAGCAGCTGCACGACACGACCCGGGACCTCTCCCTCGCCCTGCAGACCCTGTCCGGCGGCCGCAACGACCTGTTCGGCACGGTCAAGAACCTCCAGACCTTCACCACGATGCTGGCCACCAACGACGCGCAGGTGCGGCGGCTCAACGCCGACCTGGCGACGGTGTCCGAGCAGCTCGACGGGGAGCGCGACGACCTCGCGGCGGCCCTGAAGAACCTCGCGGTGGCGCTGAGCGAGGTCAGCTCGTTCGTGCAGGACAACCGCGCGGGGCTCACCAAGAACATCGACCAGCTCGCCTCGGTCACCGGCACCGTCGCCAAGCAGCGCGACGCCCTCGCCGAGACGCTGGCCAACGCACCGGTGGCGGTCAGCAACCTCCAGAACGCCTACAACCCCAAGACCGGCACCCTCGACACCCGCGCCAACATCGCCGAGAACCTCAAGCTGGGCAACCTGTTGTGCAGCCTGGTCCAGAGCTCCAACCTGCCCAACGTGACGAACGTCTGCAAGAGCATCACCGACCTGCTCAAGCCCGTCGGTGCCCTGCTCGACCAGCTCGGTGGGCTGGGCCTCAAGCTGCCGATCGACCTGTTGTCGGCGGTTCCCCAGCCGAACACCGTGCAGCAGTCGGCCGACGCTGGCACGACCCAGCGCAGCGCGGCCCCACAGGGTACGGCGGCGTCCACCGCCGAAGGTGCGGCGGTGACGGTGCGTGGTGCCGACCCGTCCCTGGGCGGCCTGCTGGAGGTGGCCAAGTGATGCTGACTGGTATGCCGGGTCGCCGGCTCGTCGTGGCCGGCGCGGTGGGTGCCGTGCTGACGCTCAGTGGGTGCCAGGGCGCGTTCGACCTGCCGTTGCCCGGTGGGGCGGCCCAGCGCGGTGACATCTTCCGGGTGACGGCCGAGTTCGCCGACGTCCTCGACCTCGTGCCCCAGTCGTCGGTCAAGGTCAACGACGCCACGGTCGGCTCGGTCGAGAAGATCGAGCTGAACGGGTGGACCGCCAGGGTCACATTGCGGCTGCCGAAGTCGGTCGACCTGCCCGACAACGCGATTGCCGAGATCAAGCAGACGTCGCTGCTCGGTGAGAAGTACGTCGCGCTCGAGCCACCCACCACCGCCAAGCCGCAGGGCCGGCTCGGTGAGGGCGACAACATCCCGATCGACCGCACCGGCCGCAACCCGGAGGTCGAGGAGGTGCTGTCCGCGATGTCGTTGCTGCTCAACGGCGGTGGCGTCGCGCAGCTCAAGACCATCGAGACCGAGCTCAACAACGCGATGAACGGCAACCAGACCGAGATCCGCGACCTCATCAAGCAGCTCAACACCTTCGTCGGCGGCCTCGACCAGCAGAAGGCCGAGATCGTGCGGGCCATCGACAACATCGACAAGCTGTCGGCCAAGCTCGCGGCGCAGAAGGACGACATCGCCGCCGCCATCGAGGCGCTGCCGAAGGGGCTGAAGATCCTCGCCGACCAGCGCCAGCAGCTGGTGCAGATGCTCCAGGCGCTCAGCCGGCTCGGGGCAGTCGGCACCCAGGTGATCCAGCAGAGCAAGGCTGACACGGCCGCCAACCTCAAGGCGCTGGAGCCGATCCTCACCGAGCTCACCAAGGCGGGGGACAACCTGCCCAAGTCGTTGCAGCTGCTGTTGACCTACCCGTTCCCCGACTCCGCCGTGGGCGCGATGAAGGGCGACTACACCAACATGTCCGCCGAGATGAACCTCAACCTCACCACGCTGCTGCAGAACCTCGCCGCCAGTGGCACTGGTGGTGCTGGCGGTGGGGCCGGCGGCGCAGGAGGCGGTTCGGGGAACCCGCTGGACAACCTGGGTGGGATTATCGGTGGTCTCGGCAACGGTGGTGGGGTGGTGCCACCGATCACGGTCCCGGACAACCCGCTCGGCCAGGTCCTGCCCAAGCAGTCGACCACCCCGACCCCCAAGCCGACGCCGAAGCCGAGCCCGTCGACGTCGCGACCGCCGTCCTGCTCGATCCCGGTCTTGTGCTCGGGAGGTGGCGCATGATCCGCCGCGGCGTCAAGGTGCAGCTGTTCGCCTTCCTCCTCATCACGCTGGTGACCGTGAGCCTGCTGTCGGCCAAGTACGTCGGCCTGTACGACCGGTTGGTCGGTGGGCAGTACCACGTGTCGGCCAACTTCGAGCAGTCCGGCGGGATCTTCGTCGGTTCCGAGGTGTCCTACCGCGGCGTCACCGTCGGACGGGTCGACGGCCTGCGCCTGTCCAAGGACGGTGTCCTCGTCGACGCCAAGATCCAGCGCGGCGTGAAGATCCCCAAGGACACCAAGGTCGTCGTGGAGAACCGCTCCGCCGTCGGTGAGCAGTACCTCGACTTCCAGCCGCGCCGCGAGGGCGGCCCGGTCCTCGCCAACGGCGACGTGATCCCACGCAAGGACACGGCCTTTCCCCTGCGCGTCGACACCTTGCTGCTCGACCTCGACCAGACCGTCAACTCCGTCGACAAGAAGGACCTGCGGGTCGTGGTCGACGAGCTCGGTCAGGCCTTCGAGGGTGGCGGCACCGACCTCCAGCGGCTCATCGACAGCGGCGACAAGCTGACGAGGTCGGCCACCGAGGCGCTGCCGGAGACGGTCAAGCTGCTCGACGACGGCCGAATCGTGCTGGACACCCAGCGCGACACGTCGGGCCAGATCAAGACGTTCGCGTCCAACTTCGAGGGCCTCACCGCCACGCTCAAGACGTCCGACCCGGACCTGCGGCTCGTCCTCGACCGCGGCGCCGTGGCGTCCAAGGAGCTCGAGTCGCTGATCCGCGACAACCAGGGCAACCTCGCCACCCTGATCGCCAACCTCATCACGGTCGGCCAGGTGACGACCTCGAACGTCGCCGGCATCCGCCAGCTGCTCGTGACCTACCCCGACGTCGTCGCCGGTGGCTTCACCGTGGTCGACAAGTCGGCCAAGGACGGGCGCTACTCCGCCAACTTCGGCCTCGCCCTCAGCCAGGACGGCCCGGTCTGCGAGCGCGGCTACGAGGGCACGACCAAGCGCACGCCGCAGGAGACGTCGAACACCAAGGCCAACACCTCCGCGCGGTGCGCGCTGCCCCGCGGGTCGGCCTCGAGCGTGCGCGGCGCGCAGAACGCTCCCGGACCCACCGGCATACCCGGCTCGTCCGTCCCGCTCGCTTTCGGTGACCAACCCGTATCCCCGGGCATGGCTGCCTCGTTGGGCATACCGACCGCACAGGTGTCGGTGCCCCAGCCCCCCACGGGAGGTGAGAGCAGCGACTCCTCGTGGTTGTGGATCATGAAGGAGGCTGCTCGATGAGCACGATCACCACCCAAGCCGGGAGGGCGGTGAAGGACTCCGGCCGCGAGAGCGTGGCCGGGTCCAGCACGACGAAGGCACCCCGACGGATCGGGTTGCACGTCACTCCCAAGCTGCTCTGGACCCTGGTGGTCCTCGCCCTGGTCGCGACGGTCGCGCTCGCTGCCACGAGGGGCCGTGAGTGGTATGCCGCGCGGCAGACCGAGCAGGCCAACTCGGCCGCGCTCGCGGCGGCCAAACAGCTGGCCGTCAACTTCGTCACCGTGGACTACGAGAAGGTCGACGCCGACACGAACCGCGTCAAGGCCGGTGCCACCGGGGAGTTCCTCAAGAGCTACTCCGCGTCGGTGGACCAGCTGAAGAAGGTGCTCGTCGCCAACAAGTCGGTCTCGACGGTGCAGCGCACCGAGGCTGCGCTGGTGAGCGGGGACCGTGACTCGGCGGTGGCGCTGGTGGGCGTGGTCGCGCCGACCAAGAACACCTCCGTGCCCGACGGTGAGACCAAGACCTACCGGATGCGGCTCGACCTGCGTCTGGTCGGCGAGCAGTGGAAGGTGGAGAACCTTGAGTTCGTCGGCTGAGCGAAGCGTTCGCGCAGGAAACGGAGGAGCGCAGCGGGGGAGGCCCGGAGCGGTTGCTGAGCTGAGCCGGTCGAGCTCGGCTGAGACTCGGGCGCGGGACAGCAAGGTCGCGCAGCGGCGTCGGATCGCGGGGGAGCGACGGCCGCGCGCCGCCGCCCCGGCCCCGGTTCCCGAGGTGACGCCGGAGTCCAAGCGCCAGGCCAGGACCGCGAAGCCGGCCAAGGAGCCCAAGGCGCCGAAGACCCCCAGGCAGCCCGGGTCCGAGCGGGCGGCCACGGGTCGGCGCCGGTGGATCGCACCCCTCGTGGCGCTGGTGGCCAGCCTGGCCGCGCTCGGGGTGGTGCTGGGCGTCAGCCTGCGCGACCCGGGAGCCCAGGACGCGTCCGACCGCGCGGCCGCCAGCCAGGCCCGCACCTCGATCGAGCAGCTCCTCAGCTACAACTACAAGACCATCGACGCCCAGCAGGCACAGGTCCAGGGCCTGCTGACGGGGTCGTTCAAGGGCGAGTTCACCCAGGCCATGGACAAGGACATCAAGCCGCTGGCGGTCAAGAACCAGACCGTCGTGCAGGCCAAGGTGTCCGACATCGGCGTGATGAGCTCATCGCCGACCACGGTCAAGGTCCTCGCGTTCGTCAACCAGGCCCGGGTCGGTGCCGACACCAAGAACCCGGTGGTGGACCAGAACCGGGTGATGGCCACGATGCGCAAGGTCGGCGACCGCTGGCTGATCAGCAAGGTCGAGGCCTTCTAGCCAAGGTCCTTGGTCGAGATCTGCCACGGACCCTGGCCGCACCCCTCCTCACCTGCGGCGACGTCCCCACGGGGGCGTCGCCGCGGCATACCCGGGACGCCCCTGCATCGTCCGTTCGGCGCGGCGCCCTTGACGTCGGCCCCGGGGCACGTCATCCTCGTGGGCGTCGATTCGCACTGGCGCCGCAAGGCCCGAGGCAGACCCCCGTCGACGGTCGCTCATCGAGCGGACTGGACACGGTTGGACGGCCCTGCCCTTTTCGTGTATGCTCTTCCTTTGCGCTGCCCTCTTTCGTCGACCCCGCAAGTCACCAGCCCTCAGTCGTGCCCTCCGGCACGGATCCCGGCCGGTGCCCCACGTGGCCGTGATCGCGGCTGGCGCCCTCTCGATTGACGAATACAGGCCCGTGGAAGGACCCCTCCTTGGCTGCCTCGCGCAACGCGACTCAGACTGTGTCCACCGCACGGACGGCTTCCGGCCGTCTGTCCTTCGCGAAGATTCGCGAACCCCTCGAGGTCCCCGACCTCCTCGCGCTCCAGACGGAGAGCTTCGACTGGCTGCTCGGCAACGAGCGCTGGCAGGCCCGCGTCGCGGAGGCGAAGAAGGACGGCCGCGAGGACGTCCCTGACCGCTCCGGTCTGGAGGAGATCTTCGAGGAGATCTCCCCGATCGAGGACTTCAGCGGCTCGATGTCGCTGTCGTTCCGTGACCACCGCTTCGAGGAGGTCAAGTACTCCATCGAGGAGTGCAAGGAGCGCGACCAGACCTACTCCGCCCCGCTGTTCGTGACGGCTGAGTTCATGAACACCACCACTGGTGAGATCAAGAGCCAGACGGTGTTCATGGGCGACTTCCCGCTCATGACCGAGCGCGGCACCTTCATCATCAACGGCACCGAGCGTGTCGTGGTGTCCCAGCTCGTCCGCAGCCCGGGCGTCTACTTCGAGCGCACGCCCGACAAGACGTCCGACAAGGACATCTACACGGCCAAGGTCATCCCGAGCCGTGGCGCCTGGCTCGAGTTCGAGATCGACAAGCGCGACATGGTCGGCGTCCGCGTCGACCGCAAGCGCAAGCAGTCGGTGACTGTCCTGCTCAAGGCCCTGGGCATGAGCGAGGCCGAGATCCTCGAGGAGTTCGGCGACTACGAGTCGATGCGCCTCACCCTGGAGAAGGACCACACGGCCGGCCAGGACGATGCGCTGCTCGACATCTACCGCAAGCTGCGCCCGGGCGAGCCGCCGACCCGTGAGGCTGCCCAGACCCTCCTGGACAACCTCTACTTCAACACCAAGCGCTACGACCTGGCCAAGGTCGGTCGCTACAAGATCGACCGCAAGCTGGGCGTGCCCGGTCCCCTGTCCGAGTCGGTGCTGTCCCTCGACGACATCGTCGCGACGATCAAGTACCTCGTGGCGCTGCACGCCGGCGAGGCCACCCTCACCGGCAAGAACGGCGAGGAGGTGCCGGTCGAGGTCGACGACATCGACCACTTCGGCAACCGTCGCCTGCGCAACGTCGGCGAGCTCATCCAGAACCAGGTCCGCACCGGTCTGTCGCGCATGGAGCGCGTCGTCCGCGAGCGGATGACGACCCAGGACGTCGAGGCCATCACGCCGCAGACCCTGATCAACATCCGCCCCGTGGTGGCGTCGATCAAGGAGTTCTTCGGCACCTCGCAGCTGTCGCAGTTCATGGACCAGAACAACCCGCTCGCGGGCCTGACGCACAAGCGGCGTCTGTCGGCCCTCGGCCCGGGTGGTCTGTCCCGTGACCGCGCCGGCATGGAGGTCCGTGACGTCCACCCGTCGCACTACGGCCGCATGTGCCCGATCGAGACCCCGGAAGGCCCGAACATCGGCCTCATCGGCTCGCTCGCGTCGTACGGGCGGATCAACGCGTTCGGGTTCATCGAGACGCCGTACCGCAAGGTCGTCAAGGGCAAGGTCACCGACCAGGTCGACTACCTGTCCGCCGACGAGGAGGACCGGCACGTCATCGCGCAGGCGAACGCCATGCTCAACCCCGACGGCACCTTCGCCGAGGAGCGCGTCCTCGTCCGCACCAAGGGCGGCGAGGTCGAGTACATCCCGGGTGAGGACGTCGACTACATGGACGTCTCCGCCCGCCAGATGGTCTCGGCAGCCACCGCGCTGATCCCGTTCCTCGAGCACGACGACGCCAACCGCGCGCTCATGGGCTCGAACATGCAGCGCCAGGCGGTGCCGCTGGTCAAGTCCGAGGCGCCGCTGGTCGGCACCGGCATGGAGTACCGCGCCGCGCTCGACTCCGGCGACGTCGTCCGGGCCGAGGCCGCGGGTGTCGTCACCGAGGTGTCGGCCGACCTCGTCACCGTCGCCGGTGACGACGGCTCGACCCGCACCTACCGGATCGCCAAGTTCGCGCGCTCCAACCAGGGCACGTCCTACAACCAGGTCGTCGTCGTCAACGAGGGCGACCGGGTCGAGGCCGGCGGCGTCATCGCCGACGGTCCCGCGACCGACGGTGGCGAGATGGCTCTCGGGCGCAACCTGCTCGTGGCGTTCATGCCGTGGGAGGGCCACAACTACGAGGACGCCATCATCCTCAGCCAGCGCCTGGTGCAGGACGACGTCCTCTCCTCGATCCACATCGAGGAGCACGAGGTCGACGCCCGCGACACCAAGCTCGGCCCCGAGGAGATCACCCGGGACATCCCGAACGTCTCCGAGGAGGTCCTGGCCGACCTCGACGAGCGCGGCATCATCCGCATCGGCGCCGAGGTCCGCGACGGCGACCTGCTCGTCGGCAAGGTCACGCCCAAGGGTGAGACCGAGCTGACCCCGGAGGAGCGTCTGCTGCGCGCCATTTTCGGTGAGAAGGCGCGCGAGGTGCGCGACACCTCGCTCAAGGTGCCCCACGGCGAGACCGGCACGGTCATCGGCGTGAAGGTGTTCGACAAGGACGAGGGCGACGACCTGCCCCCGGGCGTCAACCAGCTCGTCCGCGTCTACGTCGCCAACAAGCGCAAGATCACCGACGGTGACAAGCTCGCCGGCCGGCACGGCAACAAGGGCGTCATCTCCAAGATCCTCCCGGTCGAGGACATGCCGTTCCTCGAGGACGGCACCCCCGTCGACGTCGTGCTCAACCCGCTGGGTGTGCCCGGTCGTATGAACGTCGGGCAGATCCTCGAGCTGCACCTCGGCTGGGCTGCCAGCCGCGGCTGGAAGATCGAGGGCAACCCGGACTGGGCGAGCCTCATCCCCGAGGACGCACGCGAGGCCCCCGCGGGCACCCGCGTCGCCTCCCCGGTGTTCGACGGTGTGCGCGAGAACGAGATCGTCGGCCTGCTCGACTCCACCACGGAGACGCGCGACGGCGTCCGGCTCATCGACGGCTCGGGCAAGTCCCGGCTGTTCGACGGCCGCTCGGGCGAGCCGTTCCCCGACCCGGTGTCGGTGGGCTACATGTACATCCTCAAGCTGCACCACCTCGTGGACGACAAGATCCACGCCCGCAGCACCGGCCCGTACTCGATGATCACGCAGCAGCCGCTGGGTGGTAAGGCGCAGTTCGGTGGCCAGCGCTTCGGTGAGATGGAGGTGTGGGCGCTCGAGGCCTACGGCGCGGCCTACGCGCTGCAGGAGCTGCTCACCATCAAGTCCGACGACGTCACCGGCCGCGTGAAGGTCTACGAGGCCATCGTCAAGGGCGACAACATCCCCGAGCC
Source organism: Knoellia koreensis (assembly GCF_013041615.1). Lineage (GTDB taxonomy): Bacteria > Actinomycetota > Actinomycetes > Actinomycetales > Dermatophilaceae > Pedococcus > Pedococcus koreensis. Next base: position 4,453 of record NZ_JABEPQ010000004.1, on the reverse strand, counting down.
CGGCATCCCCGAGTCCTTCAAGGTGCTCATCAAGGAGATGCAGTCCCTCTGCCTCAACGTGGAGGTCCTGTCCTCGGACGGCACCACCATCGAGATGAAGGAGTCGGACGAGGACGTCTTCCGCGCAGCGGAGGAGCTCGGCATCGACCTGTCCCGGCGCGAGCCCAGTTCGGTCGAAGAGGTCTGATCGGTATGCCGGGTGGTCACCACGCGTGGTGACGTCACCCGCGAGCCGGCCACCCGGCATACCGCACCTCTTGCAGACCCACGATTGACACAGATTTAGCTAGAGACACGGAGAGAAGGAACCACGTGCTCGACGTCAACTTCTTCGACGAGCTGCGCATCGGCCTGGCCACCGCGGAGGACATCCGCGCCTGGAGCCACGGCGAGGTGAAGAAGCCGGAGACCATCAACTACCGCACCCTCAAGCCCGAGAAGGACGGACTCTTCTGCGAGAAGATCTTCGGCCCCACCCGGGACTGGGAGTGCAACTGCGGCAAGTACAAGCGCGTCCGCTTCAAGGGCATCATCTGTGAGCGCTGTGGCGTCGAGGTCACGCGCGCCAAGGTGCGTCGCGAGCGGATGGGCCACATCGAGCTGGCCGCACCCGTCACCCACATCTGGTACTTCAAGGGCGTCCCGTCGCGCCTCGGGTACCTGCTCGACCTCGCCCCGAAGGACCTCGAGAAGGTCATCTACTTCGCGGCCTACATGATCACCTCGGTCGACGAGGAGCAGCGCCACAAGGACCTGCCCTCGCTCGAGGCCCAGATCGAGGTCGAGAAGAAGGAGTTCGAGAACAAGCGCGACGCCGACGTCGACACCCGCGCCAAGAAGCTCGAGGCCGACCTGGCCGAGCTCGAGGCCGAGGGTGCCAAGGCCGACGCGCGCCGCAAGGTCCGCGAGTCCGCCGAGCGCGAGATGAACCAGATCCGCAAGCGCGCCGACCAGCAGATCGAGCGGCTCGAGCAGGTCTGGGACCGCTTCAAGAACCTCAAGGTCCAGGACCTCGAGGGCGACGAGATCCTCTACCGCGAGATGCGCGACCGGTTCGGCCTCTACTTCGAGGGCGGCATGGGCGCGGCGGCGATCCAGAAGCGTCTGGAGACCTTCGACCTCGACGCCGAGGCCGAGGCGCTGCGCGAGATCATCGCCACGGGCAAGGGCCAGAAGAAGACCCGTGCCCTCAAGCGGCTCAAGGTCGTCACCGCGTTCCAGCAGACGTCGAACAAGCCGTCCGGCATGGTGCTCGACGCCGTCCCGGTCATCCCGCCGGACCTGCGCCCGATGGTGCAGCTCGACGGTGGCCGGTTCGCGACCTCGGACCTCAACGACCTCTACCGTCGCGTCATCAACCGCAACAACCGCCTCAAGCGACTGCTCGACCTCGGCGCCCCCGAGATCATCGTCAACAACGAGAAGCGGATGCTGCAGGAGGCCGTCGACAGCCTCTTCGACAACGGCCGTCGTGGTCGCCCGGTCACGGGCCCCGGCAACCGTCCGCTCAAGTCGCTGTCCGACATGCTCAAGGGCAAGCAGGGCCGGTTCCGCCAGAACCTGCTCGGCAAGCGCGTCGACTACTCCGGCCGTTCGGTCATCGTCGTCGGCCCGCAGCTCAAGCTGCACCAGTGCGGCCTGCCCAAGCAGATGGCGCTGGAGCTGTTCAAGCCGTTCGTGATGAAGCGTCTGGTCGACCTCGACCACGCGCAGAACATCAAGTCGGCCAAGCGGATGGTCGAGCGTGCCCGTCCGGTGGTCTGGGATGTCCTCGAAGAGGTCATCACCGAACACCCCGTGCTGCTCAACCGTGCGCCCACCCTGCACCGCCTCGGCATCCAGGCCTTCGAGCCGCAGCTGGTCGAGGGCAAGGCCATCCAGATCCACCCGCTCGTCTGCACCGCGTTCAACGCGGACTTCGACGGTGACCAGATGGCCGTGCACGTGCCGCTGTCCGCTGAGGCCCAGGCCGAGGCCCGCATCCTGATGCTGTCCTCGAACAACATCCTCAAGCCGGCCGACGGCCGTCCCGTGACCATGCCCACCCAGGACATGATCATCGGCCTCTACCACCTCACCTCCGAGGTGGAGAACGGCAAGGGCTCCGGTCGCGCGTTCGCCACGGTCGACGAGGCGCGGATGGCGTTCGACGCCGGCGACCTCGAGCTCGGCAGCAAGGTCAAGATCCGGCTGACCGACCTGGCTCCCGAGCCGGGCACCGAGCTGCCCGAGGGTGTCGAGCTCTCCGAGGCCGGCACCGTCCCGTCGCTGGTCGTGGAGACCACGCTGGGTCGCGCGCTGTTCAACCAGACGCTCCCGGTCGACTACCCGTTCGTGAACGCGGTCGTCGACAAGAAGCGGCTGTCCTCGATCGTCAACGACCTGGCCGAGCGGTACAGCAAGGTGCAGGTCGCGGCGAGCCTGGACGCGCTGAAGGACTACGGCTTCCACTGGGCGACCCGCTCGGGCACCACGGTGGCCATCTCCGACGTCGTCACGCCTCCCCGCAAGGGCGAGATCCTCGAGGGCTACGAGACCAAGGCGACCAAGGTCCAGACCCAGTACGAGCGTGGTCTGATCACCGACGACGAGCGTCGTCAGGAGCTCATCGAGATCTGGACCCAGGCCACCAACGAGGTCGCCAAGGAGATGGAGTCCAACCTCCCGCGGAACAACACCATCTTCCGGATGGTGTCCTCGGGTGCGCGTGGTAACTGGATGCAGCTGCGGCAGATCGCCGGTATGCGTGGTCTGGTGTCGAACCCGAAGGGTGACATCATCCCGCGCCCGATCCGCGCGAACTTCCGCGAGGGCCTGTCCGTGCTCGAGTTCTTCATCTCGACGCACGGTTCCCGCAAGGGTCTGGCCGACACCGCGCTGCGGACCGCCGACTCCGGTTACCTCACGCGTCGTCTCGTCGACGTGTCGCAGGACGTCATCATCCGTGAGGACGACTGTGGCACCGAGCGTGGCCTGACCATGCCGATTGCGCAGAAGACCGCCGACGGCGCCTTGGTCGAGCACGACGACGTGGAGACCTCGGTCTACGCCCGCACCCTGGCCGCTGACGTGGTCAAGGACGGGCAGGTGCTGGCCGAGGCCGGCATCGACCTGGGTGACGTGGTCATCGACGCGCTGGTTGCGGCCGGTGTCGAGGAGGTCAAGGTCCGGTCGGTGCTCACCTGTGAGTCCCGCGTCGGCACCTGCGCCGCCTGCTACGGCCGTTCGCTGGCCACCGGCAAGCTCGTCGACATCGGCGAGGCCGTCGGCATCATCGCGGCCCAGTCGATCGGTGAGCCCGGCACCCAGCTGACGATGCGTACCTTCCACACCGGTGGTGTGGCCGGTGACGACATCACGCAGGGTCTGCCGCGTGTGGTCGAGCTGTTCGAGGCCCGCACCCCCAAGGGTGTGGCCCCGATCGCCGAGGCCGCTGGCCGGGTGACCATCGAGGACACCGACAAGACGCGTCGCATCATGCTCACCCCGGACGACGGCTCCGAGGAGCACGCCTACCCGGTGAGCAAGCGCGCGCGCCTGATCGTCCAGGACGGCGAGCACGTCGAGGTCGGCCAGCAGCTGACGCAGGGTTCGATCGACCCGAAGCAGGTGCTGCGCATCCTCGGCCCGCGTGCCGTGCAGATGCACCTGGTCGACGAGGTCCAGAACGTCTACCGCCAGCAGGGTGTGTCGATCCACGACAAGCACATCGAGGTCATCGTCCGCCAGATGCTGCGCCGGATCACCATCATCGAGTCCGGTGACGCTGAGCTGCTCCCCGGCGAGCTGGCCGAGCGTGGCCGGTTCGAGGAGGAGAACCGTCGCGTCGTCGCCGAGGGCGGTCGTCCGGCCTCGGGTCGTCCCGAGCTGATGGGCATCACCAAGGCGTCGCTGGCCACCGAGTCGTGGCTGTCGGCCGCCTCCTTCCAGGAGACGACGCGCGTCCTCACCGAGGCCGCGATGAACGCCAAGAGCGACCCGCTGCTGGGCCTCAAGGAGAACGTCATCCTCGGAAAGCTCATCCCGGCCGGCACGGGTCTCCCGCGCTACCGGAACATCAAGGTCGAGCCGACCGAGGAGGCGAAGGCCGCGATGTACTCGATGCCCAACTACGAGTACGACTACCCGGTCTTCGGTCCCGGCTCCGGCGAGGCGATCCGCCTCGACGACGCCGAGCTGGGTCTCGACCGGATCGACTGAGTGCTCGCCTGAGGGCACCGCACGACAAGGGCGGGTATGCCGCGTGGTCACCACGCGGCATACCCGCCCTTTCGTGTTGGTCCCCGGGCACTGGTGCCGGTGGGTCGGCATGGTGGGGTGGTTTCGGGGCCGAGGTGCGTCTGAGTAAATGCACCAGTTGGCGGTTGAAATACCCAGCCAGGAGGCGGTGCTCATGGGTGATCCTGGCGGTGTTCTCGGCGGGTGGCAAGTCGGGCACGCCGGGCGTTGTCGA
>NZ_JABEPQ010000003.1 GCF_013041615.1 Knoellia koreensis | reverse complement strand
TCGATGTCGCAGAACCGGGCGGCGATGGTGCAGCCGGGGAAGCGGCAGTGTCCGTCGCGTAGGCGCACGAGGCGTTGCATGCGGGTGGGCATGGCGTAGGAGCGCACTGGTGTGGCGGCGTTCTTGGTTCTGCTGCCTGGTGGTCCGAGGCCGGTCGGGATCATGCCGGAGGTGACGGCTCCGGTGTTGGGGTCGCAGGTCAGTGGGGTGGAGGTTTTGAGGCGGGCGTTGCTGCCCAGGTTGTCCAGGTCGAGCAGCACCGGTTGCGCGGACAGGCCGCCGATCTCGGTCAGGGTCGCCACCCGCATCGGCACCGGCTCATCGGGTGAGGACGGGCCGCTATGCGGCGGGGGACTCGTCGAGTCGCCGACTCCGTGGGCCTGGGCGCCGTCGACGTCAGCGATGTCAGCTCGGTTTCCGCCGGTGCGGTCAGTGCCGCCGGTCCCGGTCTGCTCAGTCGCAGACGCGACGGCAGCGGTTCGACTGTGGTGCTCCTGAGTGTCCGTGGGTGCATCCGGCGTCCGGTCACCAACTGCGACGGGGGCTCCGAGTGCTGGGTTGGTGACCGCTGGGTTGGTGTCCTGTGACGCGACCACGGTCTGGTTGCCTTGCTCTGGTCGGCACTCGGCTGGTGCGGGGTCGGGCGCCGCTGCTGTAGGTGCGCCGACTGTGGTCCTGCCGGTTTGGGGCTGGCTGATCGGTGCCTTGGGCGCCGGGTCGGAGCCGTTGTCCGGTGCTGCGCCTCCTGGTCCGTCGCCGCCGCCGTCGCCGCCGTCGCCGCCGTTGGTGGGGTTGGTGGGGGTGTCGGGGATGGTGGCGTGCAGGAGCACGGTCACATCGGCTTGGGCCAGGACGAGCTGGGCGAGGGCGTCGGCGCGGGCCTGGTTCACGCTCAGGGTGCGGTCGGCTTGCCGGAGCTGGTGGGCGAGGGTTTCGATGGCGTGCCACATCGGCAACGAGGACTCGACCGGGAGTTCGGCTTCCCAGTGGTCGGTGCCCTGGGTCGCGGGGGTGCGGACCACGCACCGCCGCTCGACCGCGACGGCTGCTTCTTCGGCCGGGACCTGCGGTGCGACCTTCGCGACCAGGCGCCGCACACGGGTCCGCAACGGTCCGGCGGTCTCGTCCCACCCGCCCCGGTCGGCCACGTGCGCCAAAAGCAGGTCCATCACCGTCGTCGCGGCCTGGTCCGGGCAGGCGGACAGCTCACTGGTCACCACCCGGGCCCGCCACCCGTCCAGGTCACCACGGTGCATCGCCTTGACCAGTTGTGGGGTGACGGTGACCTGGTGCACGGCGTCATCGACGCGGGACTCGGCCGCGGTCGTCGAGATGCCCATCCGGGTGGCGATCATCGCCCCGGCGTCCAACGCCTTGTGGCCCAGGCCGCGGTGCTGCAGCACCCACTGCCCGTGCTGGTCCAGGTGCTCGTCATGCGCGGCGACGTGCGCGACCGCCCGCGTCTGGAGCGCGGCGACGGTGTTGGTCAGCCGCTGGGTCGCCTCGACCAGGTCCAACAGGTCCTCACCCGACCACGACCCCAGCTCCGCCGCGGCACCGGCCTCGGACAGGTCACGCGCCAGCCGCGTGACCTGCTCCAGAAGCTCCGTTCCGACCATGCCTCACTCTATCGAACACACGTTCGATATGCAAGGGTTGTCCACAACGAATTTCGCTGTCCTGCAGGTGATTCCGCGCCCTCACCGCATCGACAGCGACGACTCGGACCGTCCCACCAGACCGGCCAGCCAACCCCATACGGCCCCCTCACGACGGGACAGTGGAGGAGGCCGGCCCCGACCGCCGGCCGGCCGCAGACGACAACCCGAGCGTAGGCCGGACGCAGACGACAACCCGGCCACGAACCCCGGCCAGCCCTCCGGGCGCCTTGTAGGTGACTCAAGAGAAGAGCGAGCCATCGCCCCTGGGGTAAGCGCCGCGCGAGCGCGGAGGCGAGATCACAGCGAAGGGACCCACACTGCAGCCGGGCGTCTGGGCCCAGTCAACTGACCCCAAAGCCGGAGCAGCACCATCACAAGGAGTGACCACGGCCGAATCCCCCGAGCCGAAGACAGAGAGAGAACGCGCGATCGCCCGTGGGCCCGACTACTTGGGCGTCGTGGACGATTGCCACTCGTGGGCGAGGACGGCCCAGACCTGCTTGTCGTAGCGGTGCCCTTCATACGGCCACGCCTCGCGCCGAACCCCTTCAAGGGTCATGCCCAACCGGCGCGCCACGGCCGAGCTCCGGTCGTTGTCTGCGCGGCAGTGCCACTCGACGCGGTGCTGTCCGCGTTCACGAAAAGCCCACTCCACCAACGCTTCACACGCCGGTGTCATCAGACCGCGTCCTTCCGCAGCGGGCTCGAGCCAGCAGCCAACCTCGCACGACCCCATGGCCTCCGACAGGTCGAACGCCATGACACCGCCCACGAGGCGGCCGTCCAGCCAGATCCCGTGAATGCCACCGGTGCCCTGTGAGGTCCTCACGGCATAGCCCTCGAGCACCTTCCGCGCGCCGTCCACGTCGCTGGTGACGAAGCTGGCGCCCACCCAGGGCCGGATGTGCTCGCGCGCGCGGTCCATGTGGGCGGCGAACTCCTCGGCGTGCCACACCTGCAGCGGTGCCAGCCGCGCCCCGTCGCGCAGAATCCGTTCGTACATCCGTCAGCTCCTGTCGTCCGTCAGCGACTCGGCCATGCCCGCGACCGCGCGTGTGCTCACGTCGATGACGACGGACGGAGAGTGGCCGGCATCCAGTTGGCGAAAGCCGTTCTCCACCAACGACATCGTCATGGTCGCAGCGACGGCAGCGCGCTTGCTGCGCCGGCCGAGCAGCTGCTCCCAGGCGCCCCCAACGACCTCACGCATGGTCGTGTGGGCGCGGTCGACGGACGCTAGCCCTTGCGTGGGGGTCGTGGGGGTCGTGCGGGTCGTGGGGGCGACGTCACCCGCAGGGGTATGCCGCGTGCGCGCCGCCTCCATCAGCCAGCCGTGGCCGGCAGCCGACGACTGCTCCAGGTTGACCCGCACCCACGTCACCAGCCGCTCGACCGGGTCGTCGACGCCCGCCAGCGCCGCGTCGACGGCGTCCTGCCACGCCGGCAGGTAGCGGTCCACGACGAGGTCGCGCAGCTCGTCGACGGAGTCGACGTATCGGTAGATGCTGTTGCGGGCGATGCCGGCTGCGGCGCTCACGGCACCAGCGGTGAGCGCGCCGTCCTCGCCGGACCGCAGCAGTGCCTCGGCGGCATCGACCAGCCGCTCCTGCACCTGGGCCCGGTGCTGGGCCACGCTGGGGGCGTCGATCTTGGGCGGCACGCGCACTCCTTTCGCGACGGCACGTCGCCAACTTGACGACATGGTGTCCTCAAATCTACCGTGAAGCAAGTGGCGACACCCTGTCGCCAAGTGACCACGCGGCATACCCGCACCGACGACCCCGAGAGGCGCCCGCCATGAGAAGCCCCGAAACCACACTCGTCCGACTCGCCGCCGCCTGGACCGCCGTCGGTCTCGCGGGAGGCCTCGGCTACCGCGAGCTGACCCGCGCCGAGGGCTTCACCGGCACCACCCAGCTCGCCGTTGTGCACACCCACGCGCTGGTGCTCGGCACGGTCGTCCTGCTGGGAGTCCTTGCGCTGCAACGCATCTTCGACCTCGCGAGTGACCGCCGTTACCGCTGGTTCGTCTGGGTCTGGAACGCTTCACTTGCCTTCACCGTGGCCGGTCTGACGGTCAAGGGCATCCTCCAGGTGCAGGGCTCGACCGCTGCCGACAGCCCTGCCATCGCCGGCTTCTCCGGGCTGGGCCACATGGGTCTCACCGCGGCATTCGTCCTCTTCTTCCTCGCCCTGGGCGCAAAGGTCAAGGCTCGCGAGACGGCTCCCGCGCTGCACAACGTCCAGGCCTGACGCCTCACCCGAGGCGCCGCGCCACCGCTACGGCTGTGCCGCGTCCCCGGCTGCGACCTCGACCGCGGGCGGCGTGGCCTCACCCGGCTCGCCCTCGACCGAACCAGGCGCGTCAGGCAGGTCGTCGAGGAACGTCAGCGTCGGCACGAAGAACAGGTTCCCCGTGTGGGCCGTCGAGAAGTCGAGGATCCGGTCCGTGGTGCCGGGCGGGTCGCCGATGAACATGTTGCGCAGCATGTGCTCGGTGACGCCGGGGTCGCGCGCGTAGCCGATGAAGAACGTGCCGAACTCGCCGGAACCCACGCGCCCGAACGGCATGTTGAACCGCATGATGTCGTGCTCGACGCCATGCTCGTCCACGATCGTGTTGAGCTTGACGTGCGAGTCCGGGGCCTTGAGGTCGTCAGGAATCTCGACGTCGTCGAGCTTGGTGCGGCCGATCGCACGCTCCTGCTCCTCGACGCTGATGCCGGTCCAGCTCTTGAGGTCGTGCAGGTAGCGCTGGGTGATGACGTAGCTGCCGCCGGCGAAGTCCGCGTCCTCGTCGCCGACGATCACCGACTCGGCGGCCGGGTCGCCCTCGGGGTTGGCCGTGCCGTCGACGAACCCGAGCAGGTCACGCTCGTCGAAGGACCGGAAGCCGTGCACCTCGTCGACCACGGTGCCCGCGCCGTCGAGGCGGTCGGTGAGCAGCTGCGCCAGCTCGAAGCACAGATCCATGCGGGTCGCGCGGATGTGGAACAGCAGGTCGCCGGGTGTCGACGGTGCCTTGTGCCGCCCTCCATCGAGCTCGACGAACGGGTGCAGCTTGGCCGGCCGCGGCCCGGTGAAGATGCGGTCCCACAGGTCCGACCCGATGCCCACCACGCAGGTCAGCTGGCCCTCCGGGATGCGGAACCCCACCGACTTGCGCAGATCGTTCACCTGGCCGAGGACCTCACGCGCCGCCTTCTCGCCCCCCTGGTCGATGGTGACGACGAGGAACATCGCCGACGGTGTCAGCGGTGTCAGCACGGCCTGCGGGTCGGTGTGTGGCCGAGCCACCTCCCCCGCCGACGGTGCGCTCCCAGACTGTCCTGCCACATCGGTCATGACCTGCTCTCCCCATTCGTCGTCGGTATGCCGGACGGCTGGGAACGATCATGCCGTCACGAGCCCGATCCGTCACCGCGAGGGCGTGACTCGAGAGCGGCGAGGTCGCGTTCGGCATACTGGCGATGCCACCACTCCTCGTTGAGGAGGATGTCGAGGCACTCCTTGACGGGATAGGCGTTCGGGCGCGGCCAGCCGGGGGCGTCGACCGGTGTCGTGGCCGAGTCGAGCTCGGCCTGGGTGAGTCCTTCGAGGTATGCCGCGACCTCACCCTGGCGGCGGTGACGCAGCTCGAGTGCCTGGTCGAGGGTGGGGCGGGCCGCACGATCGCGGGGCACGCCGGGGGTGTCGGGCATGGTGTCCCACGGCAGCTCCAGCGGGTCCCAGGGCGACGGGTTTCCCTGGATCGCGCGGCCGAGCCAACTGCTGGTCGCGAAGGCCAGATGGCGCAGCGTCTCGGTGAACGACCACTCACCGTCGACGCTCTCGTGCAGCAACGCCGGGTCGCGGGCCTCGAGCGCACGGGCACGCTCCAGCGTGCCGTCCCAGAGACCCGTCAGCACCGCCCAGGCCTCGCGGTAACCGGCGGGGTCGGCGGGACGCAGCTTGGCGCGCTCGGGGTGGCGACGGTCGAGCTCGGCCTCGACGAGGGGGCCGATGTCGATGCCGTTGACGGTGACCCGCAGCAGCTCACCGGAGATGTCGACGTCCATCAGCTCGACACCGCGCATCCGCACCCGGCTGAACGCGGTGTCGCGGATGTCGACGTCGGCGAGGTCGACCATGCTGAAGCTGCTCCGGGTGAGGTCGACCCGGTCGAACCGTGACCCGGTCAGGTCGACGTGCTCGAACCTCGTCTCGGGCAGCTGCTCGTCGCGGAACTCGCGACCGGCCATGGCCCGATCACCGGCCCAGTCCGGCGAGGAACGCCAGCGACCGCTCGACTACCTGGGCGGTCGCGTCGGCGTCGTAGTCGGACAGCGAGCTGTCGGTGAACAGGTGACCGTCCCCCGGGTAGAGGAACAGCTCGACATCGTCGTGGGAGTCGACGAACGGCTTCGCCGCGTCGAGGTCCCCCTCGTCGACGAAGAACGGGTCGGCGTCCATCGAGTGGATCTGCGCCGGGATGCCCGCCGGCCACTCGCCGAACCACGAGGGGTCGGCGAACCCGTGGTAGAACAGCCCGCCCAACGCACCCGGTCGGGTCTGGACGAGCTTCTGCGCGGGCATGCAGCCGAGCGAGAAGCCCGCATAGACAAGCTCCTGCGGAAGGTCTGCGACGGCCTGGACCCCGCGCTCGCGGACGGTCTCGAATCCGACCTCGCCCAGGTAGGCCTGGCCTGCCTCGATCGAGTCGAAGGTGCGGCCCTCGAACGAGTCGGGGGTATGCACGGTGTGGCCGGCCTCGCGGAGCCGGTCGGCGAACGCGACGACCCCGGGGGTCAGTCCCTGGATGTGGTGGAAGAGCACGATCTCGGTCATGACGGGCACGCTACGACGCATTGCGGACGGAAGCCTTCCGCGTCGAGAATTGCCTGGTGAAACTCGATGCGAGCCCGGCCGCGCGGGCCCTCCTGGCCCTCGAGCTGGTGCAGAACCAACCCGGCATCACGGCCGACGCGATCGGTGACCGGTTGGGGGTGACGTCCCGCGCGGCACGACGCTACGTCGCGATCCTGCGGGAGGCCGGCATACCGATCGAGTCGGCGAGCGGTCCGGCGGGTGGTTACCGGCCCGGGCGGGGGCTACGTCCCGCGCCGATGGTGTTCACCGGGGCCGAGGCGATCGGTCTGGTCATGGCCGTCCTCGACGGCCACCACGCCGCCGCCGATGCCGACGACCCCGTCGGCAGCGCTTTGGGCAAGATCCTGCGCCAGCTGCCGGAAACCGTTGGGGCACAGGCAGAGACGGTGCGCCGTGAGGCGTCGGCAGCGCCCGACTATGCGGCAGCGAGGCCTGACCCGACGACCACGGCAAGCCTGGTCCAGGCCAGCTCCGAGAGCCGGCGGGTGAGGCTGGCCTACCGCACCGAGTCGGGCAAGGACCTCGACCTGCTCGTCGAGCCGTGGGCGGTCGTGGTGCGTCACAGCCGGTGGTACCTCCTGTGTCACTCCGTCACCTCCGACGCGGTGCGCACCTACCGGGTCGACCGGGTGCAGAGCGCGATGATCGAGGACGAGACCTTCGACGCACCAACGGATCTCGACCCGGTTAGTGCGCTCGAGGAGCACTTGGCGAGCGGCTGGGACTTCCCCGTCGAGGTCCGCATCGAGGCACCCGTCGAGCGGGCGCGCCGCTTCGTCCCGCGCACCATGGGCGCGCTGGAGCCGGTGGATGACACCTCGTGTCGCCTCGTCGGGAGCACGAGCAACCCGACGGAGTATGCCGCGGACCTGGCAAACCTCCCATACGCCTTCCGGGTCGTCACCGGTGACGAGCTGCGGCAGTCGGTGGCAACGCTGGCGCAACGCCTCACCGCTGCTGCCGGCTAGCCCTGGTCGAGACCGGCGTCGTGCACCGTGAGGGCGATCTGCACGCGGTTGTCGGCGTCGAGCTTGGTGAGCAGCCGCGACACGTGCGCCTTCACCGTCGGCACGCCCATGTACAGCTCGGCGGCGATCTCGGCGTTGGACAGGCCGCGGCCGATCGCGAGGGCGACCTCGTGCTCGCGGTCGGTCAGGGTCGAAAGTCGTTCTCGCGCAACGCTGGTCCGCCCGTCATCACCACGTGACACCTTCGCGATGAGCTGGGCCGTGACACTGGGGGAGAGGATCGGCTGGCCGGCCGCGACTGCGTGCACCGCCTCCACCAGCCGGTGCGGTGGTGTGTCCTTGAGCAGGAACCCACTGGCGCCGATCCGCAGGGCCTGCACGACCAGCTCGTCGGTGTCGAACGTCGTCAGCACGATCACCTTGGGCGGCTCGAGTGCACCGTCGGTGCCCGACAGCAGGTCGCGCGTGGCGCTCAGTCCGTCGCGACGCGGCATACGGATGTCCATGAGCACCACCGCGGGTCTCAGCCGCCGCACCACGACGACACCTTCGGCTCCGTCGCCTGCCTCGCCCACGACGTCGATCGTGGGCGAACCGCCGAGGATCATCTTGAGACCGGCGCGCACGAGTGCGTCGTCGTCGACGAGGACGACGGTGACGGGCCCGTCCGGCGCCTCGGTGGCAGTCGTCACGGGGTCGCTCACGCCTCCCACGGTAGCCGTGCGGTCACGACGAAATCACCCCGCCGGTCCACGCCGAACGTCAACGTGCCACCACTGAGGACGGCCCGTTCGGTGATCCCGGCGAGCCCCATCCCCGAGCCAGGCAGACCACTGCCCTCACCTGCAGCAGCCACGCCGTTACGGGTCGCGATCGTGAGGCCGTCGCCCGGGCGGCCGACGACGCGCACCTCCAACGGCTCCTGCGGGGCGTGCTTGCGGGCGTTGGTGACCAGTTCCTGGACGATGCGAAATGCATTGCGGGACAACGACTCCGGCATTCCCTCGAGGCTACCAGGTCGACCGTGGCCGTGAGTCGGGCACCGGCCGAGCGAGCCTCCTCGAGTAGCTCGGCGAGGTCGGCGAGCGTCGGCTGGGGTCGTTCGACGGCGGCGTCCGCAGGATCGTCGGGGGCGTTGTCGAGACGGAGCACACCGAGCACCTCGCGCAGCTCGGTCAGGGCCAGGTGGGCGTTGTCGCGGATCACCTCGGCGGCCTGACTGGTCTCCTGCCGGCTGAGGTCGGTGCGGTAGGCCAGCGCCCCGGAGTGCATGGCCACCAACGAGATCCGGTGCGCGAGCACGTCGTGCATCTCGCGTGCGATCCGGGCTCGCTCGTTGGCACGCGCCTCGGCGACCCGGCTGGCCTGCTCGCGCTCGGCTGTCTCGGCCCGCTCGCGCCAGGACGCCAGGAGGGCTCGTCGCGTGCCGATGTAGAAGCCGAGGGCGACGCAGACTGCGACCGACAGGATCCCCAGCGCAAGGGTCGTGAGGAACCCCCCGAGAGTGCCGGTGTCGTTTGCCGGTCGCACACCCTCGTAGAGGAAGCCGGCCATCAGGCTGGCCACCGAGACGATCGACACCGGCAGCCACCTGCGCTGGGTCGCCAACGAGACCAGTGCCACCCCGCCGGCACCCGCCGACGTGACCGAGACGAAGCCGAACAGCGTGAGCAGCATGGCGATCGGGAACGGGTAGCGCCGGCGCAGCGGCAACAGCGCCAGCGACAGCACGCCGAGGCCCACGTCCAGCCAGACCAACCATTCAGCCGGGTGTCGCCCCGTGGAGCTGGAGTCGACCGACACCAGGGTGAGCAGCAGCGCACCGAACAACCCGGCGACGAGGATGCGCCACGTCTCGCCCCACACGGTGCGGGGCAGCGGGTTCGGGTTCTTCCAGAGCACGCACTTCTCCTAGGTCCAGACGGGGATCCGAGGGTATGCCGCGTGGGCGCCTGCCGCCCTCCGCCTCACGTCGCGCACGTGAGCGACTTTGGTAGGGGGTGGCTCGATGCCGCGGTCTGATGTGCGGACCCCCTGCCGGCGGCAAGGGTTGACCCCATGATCTCCGTGAACTCACTGACCAAGCGCTATGGCGCAGTGACCGCGGTCGACGACGTGTCCTTCGAGGTCAAGCCCGGTCAGGTGACCGGATTCCTCGGCCCCAACGGTGCCGGCAAGTCGACGACCATGCGGATCCTCTGCGGCCTCACGCCCGCCACGAGCGGCACCGCGACCGTCCTCGGTCGCCCCTACGCGGCCCTCCCGAACCCCGGTCGCCACGTCGGCGTCCTGCTCGACGCCTCGGCCCAGCACGCGGGCCGCACCGGTCGCGAGGTCCTCAACCTCGGCGCGACCCTCATGGGCATCGACCGCAGCCGGGTCGACGAGATGCTGTCGGTCGTCGGACTCACCGACAAGGAGAGCAACCGCCGCATCCGCAACTACTCGCTCGGCATGCGGCAGCGGCTCGGCATCGCCCACGCCCTGCTCGGTGACCCGCAGGTGCTGGTCCTCGACGAACCCGCCAACGGCCTCGACCCGGCGGGCATCCGCTGGATGCGCAGCCTGCTGCGCGGCTTCGCCGACGAAGGTGGGACGGTGTTGCTCTCCTCGCACCTGCTGAACGAGATCGAGCGCGTGGCCGACGACATCATCGTCATCGGCCGCGGGCGGATCGTGGCCCAGGGCACCAAGGACGAGCTGCTGCGCGGTGCCGGCACCACGGTCCGCGCCACCGACGAGCGCGCACTCTGGGCCGCACTCGAGGCCGAGGGCATCGTCGCGCAGGCCGGCGGGTCCGGCGCACTGCTCGCCGAGGCCGAGCCGGCCCAGGTCGGCGCCGCCGCGGCCAAGCACGGCGTCGCCCTGGTCGAGCTGCGTGGCGCCGACGGTCGCGGGCTGGAGGACATGTTCCTCGAGCTCACTGCCGCGGACGCGCGTGAGGAGGTCGCCGCATGAGCGCCAACACGGTCACTGCACCTACCCAGGGACCCGCGGCCGAGTCGCGCACGCCGCACCACGCCAGCGTCAAGGAGCTGCCCCGCATCTCCGGGCCGCGCCCGACCAGGCCGGTGTCCCTCGCCACCCTCAGCCGAGTCGAGTGGCGCAAGCAGGTCGACACCCGCGCCGGCCTGTGGTTCATGCTCAGCATCGGGCTCGTCGTCGCGGCCGTCATGGTCATCATGTTCTTCGTCCAACAGGGCAACCACAGCTATGGCGACTACATCGCCGGCACCGCGATGCCGCTGTCGATCCTCGTCCCGATAGTCGGCATCCTCGCCGCGACCTCCGAGTGGTCGCAGCGCACCGGGCTGACGACGTTCGCGCTGGAGCCGAGGCGTGGCAAGGTCGTCGCCGCCAAGACCGTCGCGTCGGTCGTGACCGCCCTGCTGTCGATGGTGGTCGCGCTCGGGCTCGGGGCCGCCGTGCACGGCCTGGCCGTCGCGGTCCGCGGCGCCGACGCCGACTGGTCACTCACGTGGAGCTTCGTCGGCGGCATGCTGCTCATGCTCGTCCTGAGCCTGCTCCAGGGGCTGGGTTTTGGGCTGAGCCTGCTCAACACCCCGGGCGCCATCGTCGCCTACCTGGTCCTGCCGACGGTCTGGTCGATCCTCGGTGGCATGGTCAGCTGGCTGCAGGACGCGGCCAAGTGGCTCGACATCAGCGCCACCATGGGCCCGCTCCTCGAGGGCCAGATGACCGGTGAGCAGTGGGCCCAGCTCGGCACCTCGACCCTCGTCTGGGTCGTGCTGCCGCTCGCCTTCGGCACATGGAGGGTGCTGCGTGCCGAGGTGAAGTGACAAAGGGGACGAAGGAAGGCCGGGTGCGAGCCCGGTCAGGGGGGAAGGGCGCCTTCCGGACCGGTTCCGGGAGGCGCCCTTCGTATGCCGGTGTGCCCGGTCAGGCGGTCGGCTCACCCTGCGGCGCGGGGCCGTAGGCGAGGTGGACGACGCCGTTGTCGTAGGTCTCCTGGGTCAGCAGCGCGAGCCGCACGTCCTCGCCGTCGGCGAAGAGGCGCTCACCGGTGCCGAGCACCCGCGGGTAGACGAACAGGTCGAGGGAGTCGAGCACGCCCTCGCCGAGGAGGGCCCGGACGAGCTGGCCGCTGCCGCTGACGTAGATGTCGCCGGGTTGCTCCTCCTTGAGCTGACGGATGCGGTCGACGTCGTAGGCGCCGAGCCGCTCGGAGTTGGCCCAGTCCACCGCAGGGGTGTTCGCGCCCACGACGTACTTGGTGGTGTCGTTGAAGAACGGCGCGCCCGGGTCGTCCTCGACCGTGCGGCCCGCCCATGCTGGGGCGAACATCTCAAAGGTCTTGCGCCCCAACAGGATTGCCGAGGAGTTGCCGGTGATGCCCGCGAGGGTCTCGCCCATCTTCGGGTCGAAGCCGTACTCGAACGTGAAGCTCGGGTCCTCGAACCGTCCGTCGAGGGAGAGGAACTCGTGCGCGTGGATCTGACCCATGGTGGGGTTCCCTTCGGGTGTGGTGTGGCCGTGGCGGTGCGGAATGCCCGTACCGACCGACGCGGCGGCGAGAACTCATCGGTCGGCCCCAGCCAAACCCAGCCCGAGGAACTGCGCCAGATCGGCCAGCTCGCGGTGCACGGCCGCCTGCACCGCGCCAGAGAAGGGCTCGTCCTGGTGGACCGCGGCAACGCGCAGCACGCCGGCGTCGTGGTCGCTGGTGGCGTCGACCTTCCCGACCAGCGTGTCCCCGTGCAGGATCGGCATGGCCCAGTAGCCCCAGCGCCGCTTCGCCGCCGGCTTGTACATCTCGAGCTGGTAGTCGAACTCGAACAGGTCCTCCATCCGCTTGCGGTCGAAGACGAGCCGGTCGATCGGTGACAGCACCGCCGTCCGGCCTTCGAACGGCATACCGAGCCGGTCGAGCTGGGCCTCGTCGACCCGCCACGTCCCACGCACTCCCTCGACGACGGCGGCCACCCCGCTCTCGCCCACCTCGGTGCCCTCGGCGAACGACGCGGGCGCCTTCGCGCGCGTGATCCCCAGCGCCTCGAGCCACCGACGAGCGCGTATGCCGCGTGCCTCCTGCGCGGGTACGGGCGGGTCGTCGGGGTGCACGCGTTCGGCGAGGTCCCACAGGCGCTCGCGCCCCTCGCGGTCGGCGACCGCGATGTCGCCGCGCTCCTCCATGAGCTGCACGAGCATGGTGACGTTGCGGTTGTCGTTCCACCCGCTGGAGCGCCACGGCACCACGGTGGTGTCGGGAAAGGCCTTGGCGGGCAACGGTCCCTCGCGTTCGAGCAGCTCGAGGATGTCGCGACGGCACTCCTCGTTGGTGTCGACCCACTCCGCCTGCGCCAGCTGCCAGTCGGTGGCGTCCAGCCCCGGCCAGTCGCGCATCGCGGCGGTGAACAACCGCAGGTCCTCGGCCGGGCGCAGCCGCAGCTGGTGCTCGACCACCTGGCCCGACCCGAGCAGCTCGTCGAGGTCGGCCGACCGATAACCGTCGGACCCCAGCCGCGACCACAGCACCACGTCGGCGCTCGGCGCCACCGCCGCCGTGAGGTCGACCTGCACGATCGCCAGCCGCCGCAGCACCGCCATCACGTCCGTCGGGCGCGGTGAGTCGAGCAGCTGGGCGCGCACTGCGATCCGCCGCGCATCCTGCCGACTGAGCCGGACGACCTCCTGCGTCACATCACCTATCCAACACCGGGTGGTGTGGCACCCGACTCGAGGTCGAGGAGGTACTCCTTGGCGGCCAGCCCACCGGCATACCCGGTCAGCGCGCCGCTGGAGGCGACGACCCGGTGGCACGGCAACAGCACGCACAACGGGTTCGCACCCAGGGCGGCACCCACCGCCCGCGCGGCGCTGGGCCGCTCGATGCGGGTGGCGAGCTGGCCGTAGGTCGAGCGCTCGCCGTAGTGCACGCTCTGCGCCAGGCGTGGCAGCACCACCCGTTGGAAGTCGGTCGCCAGCACCAGGTCGGTGCGCACCGAGAACTCGCGCAACCGCCCGTGCAGGTAGTCGTCGAGCTGGTGCCGCACGTCGTCGAGCGCGGACGGCATCCGCAGCACCCGCGGTGACACCGCGCGACTGAGACGCTCCAGCACGGCGTCCTCGGCAGCCGTGTCCGGCGTGAACGACGAGGCGACCATTGCACCGGATGCGTTGCGCGCCAACAGCATTCGCCCGATCGGGGTGTCCTCGACGACGTAGGAGACATCGCTCGGCTCGAAGGTCGGGGGTCGGGTCGCAGGGTCGAAACCGGCGAACAGGTCGGTGGGGTCGGCGGACGACTGGGAGGCGGGAGCGTTCATGGCAGGTCCTTGCGCAACGTGGCGAGGGCGTCACTCACGAGCCGCCGGCTCATGGCCGGCGAGCAGCCGAGCGCCGTCGCGATGGTGGGGTGGTCGAGGTCGGCGACGTACTTGAGCACGACCGCCTCGCGTTGCCGGTCCGGCAGGGCGCCCACGCGCCGCCACAGGTCAGTGTCGGGCAGCGTGGCGTCGGCCGCGGCCACCGAGGGTGGCGTGGCGGCCAGCGATGCCGGGTCGTGGTGGAGCACCGCGCGCCTGGCGCGCCCGCGATGGGCGTCCATGGCGCACCGGTGGGTGATGGTCAGCAGCCAGCCGCGCAGGTTGGTGGCCGAACGCAGCTGTGGGTATGCCGCGAGCGCCTGCGTCCAGGCCTGTTGGGCCACGTCGTCGCCGTCGACCGGCCCGGCGAGGGCGTGGGCGAGGCGGGCGACGTCGCGCCAGTGGGCGTCGACCAGGTGTTGGAAGGGAGGCAGTCGCACACCCATGGAACGCCGCACCTCCGGGCCGTGTGAGTGGTGCCCACCCTGCCACGGCCGGTGTGCAAGCATGGGACGCGTGCTCGACGACGGTGCACCCGCGCACTCTGCCGCCACGCGGCATACCCCTCTCGTCATCGCCCACCGCGGCTCGAGCCAGGCCGAGCCGGAGCACACGCTCAAGGCGTACCAGCGCGCGATCGAGGAGGGTGCCGACGGGCTCGAGTGCGACGTGCGGCTCACCGCCGACGGGCACCTCGTCTGCGTGCACGACCGGCGCGTCAACCGCACGAGCAACGGCCGCGGCATCGTCTCCACCCTCGAGCTGGCCGAGCTGGAGGGCCTCGACTGGGGTTCGTGGAAGGCCGCGCACGAGGACGACGACGAGGTGCCCGACCGCAACCGCGGACAGCTGCTCACCCTGCGCGCGCTGCTCACCACGGTGCTCGAGACGAAGCGTCCCATCGGCCTCGCCATCGAGACCAAGCACCCGACGAGGTATGCCGGGCTGGTGGAGCGCCAGCTCGCCAAGGTGCTGGCCGACTTCGGGCTGGCCGGTCCGCCGGAGCCGGGGAAGCACTGGGTGCGGATGATGTCGTTCAGCCAGCTCGCGGTGCAGCGGATGCGTCAGCTGTGCCCGGACGTACCGACCGTCTACCTCGTCGAGGACTCGATGCCGCTGCGGTTCCGCGACGGCTCGCTGCCCAAGGGCGTCCACACCGCCGGGGTCGATGTGCGGCTGCTGCGCCGGCACCCGCGGATCGTCGAGCGACAGCACTCCCGCGGCCACCAGGTCTTCGCCTGGACCGTCGACCGACCCGAAGACGTCGACCTGTGCCTGGAGCTCGGCGTGGACGCCATCATCAGCAACCGTCCCCGGGACGTGCTCGACGCCGTGCGCAGCGCCCGATAGTCTCCGCGTGACCAGTCCACCGAGGGGACCGAGCACGGTATGACGGCACACTCCCAGCGCCCAGTGCGGAGCACGCCCACGCGTCGTGCAGCCGCGATCGTCAGCCAGACCGGCAGGGGCCGGGACACCGCCCGCACCATCCGGGTGCCCTGGAGCGCCTCGTCCGTGGCCCAGGTTCGCCGCAGCCTCGTCGAGGACCTCGAGGAGCGCGACGTCTCGACGACCGTCATCGACGAGGCCGAGATCGTCACCTCCGAGCTGGTTTCCAACGCCATCCGGCACGCCACCCCGCTCACCGACGGCATGCTGCGCATCCACTGGAAGGTCAAGGCGGGCGTGGTCGAGGTCGAGGTCACCGACGGCGGCAGCGAGACCACCCCGCGCCCCGCGCCCCGCACCATCTGGGCCTCGTCGGGCCGCGGTCTGCGGATCGTGCGCAGCCTCGCCCACGAGTGGGGCGTCACCGAGGACCGCAACGGCTCGACCGTGTGGGCCTCGCTCGGCGGCCCGTCGCGGCGCCGCAGCCACTGAGCCGCCGGCAGGCGCGCGGCCACTAGGGTTTGCCGCATGGGTAAGGCATCACGGCGCCGCAAGGGCGCAGACCAGGGCTCGCGTCCGGCGCGGGTCGAGCCGGCTCCGTTCGTCGCACGGCCCTTCGAGGGGCTGCCGAACGAGACCGACTGGGTTGCGCTGCGCGAGATCCTGCCGGCCGCGACCGCCACGGTGCGGTTCGCGAAGGGCAAAGCCCCCGAGGGCGCGCCGGACGAGGTGACCGTCGCGACCGTGCTGCCGATGGCCTGGCCCGGTCTGCACCGCGCCGACGGTGCCGTGCTGTTCTCGACCCAGTCCGGCTCGGTGAGTGGTGACGCCTCTCGCGACCTCGCCACGTCACTGCTGGCGGCCGCGAGCGCCGACGAGGGCGTGCCGATCCAGCAGACGCCGGGCTCGACCGCCGAGACCCCGCGGCTGCAGGACCTCCTCGACACCAGCGCGCCGTTCGAGGTGACCGTGCACGAGGGCTTCGAGTTCTGGGTCGGTGACACCGACCTCGACGAGGACGCCCAGGCCTCGCTCGACCGAGCCAACGAGTCCGTCATCCCGACCGTCAAGATGAACGGCGTCGACTCGGCCTACTGGTGCCGCATCGGCGAACGCACCCACATCCGGCTCGTCCTGCCCGACGACGAGGACGCCGCCACCGACGCGCTTGCCCGGCTGCACGCCGCCGGCGAGGACTCCGTCGGCGAGGGCACGCGACTGCTCGGCGCCTTCCGCGCCAGCGGCCTGCTCGTCCCTGTCTGGGACCTCGACCCCGAGAAGGAGGCCGGCGACTACGAGGACGCCCTCACGGGCTTCATGGCGCGGTATGCCGCGGCGCTCGCCGCGGACACGCCCCTCACCGCCGACGAGCGCCGGGCCAGGTCGGGCCTCCTCAGCCGCCAGGTCACCCTGCGCTGAGCGGCCGCTCCTGACATGGCACCCGCCACTCCCGCCGCAGTCGCCGCGATCATCCCGGCCAAGGACGAGGCCGACCGCATCGCCGCGACGGTCACCGCGGTGCGCGGCATACCCGGTGTCGACCTGGTCGTGGTCGTCGACGACGGCAGCTCGGACGCGACCGCCGAGCTGGCGCGCGAGGCCGGCGCGGAGGTGGTGCGGCATGCCCGCAACCGCGGAAAGGCCGCGGCGATGACGACCGGCGCGGGCTACGTCGCCCGGCAGGAGGACGTCGAGGGTCGGGTCGGCGGCAGCGCGGCCCGCCGGCCGTTGCTCTTCGTCGACGCCGACCTCGAGGGATCGGCCGCAAACGTCGGCGTCCTCGTGCCGCCGGTCGCGCAGGGGCGCGTCGACATGACGATCGCGACCCTGCCACCGCAGAAGACCACGGGGGGCGGGCACGGGTTCGTGGTTCGGTTGGCGCGCAAGGGAATTGAGGACCTCACGGGGTTCGTCGCCAAGCAGCCGTTGTCGGGCATGCGCTGCCTGACGCGTGAGGCGTTCGACGCGGCGAGCCCGCTCGCGCGGGGGTGGGGCGTCGAGGTCGGGCTGACCGTCGACGTGCTGCTCGCCGGGATGCAGGTCGAGGAGGTGCCCTGCGAGCTGCACCACCGGGTGAGCGGCTCGGACTGGCGCGGCCAGGTGCACCGCGCCAAGCAGTACCGCGATGTCGCGCTCGCCCTCACCCAGCGCCGGGCGCGGCGCCGGCTGCGGTAGGCGGTCGCGTTCGTGGCGGCCCGGCTCCGCACGTGGCTGGCGTCCGTGCGGACGCCGGAGGACGTGCCGTGGACGCCCGGGCGCGTGCTCGCCTTTGCGTTCCTCGCGGTGTCGACCCTGCTGCTGGTCGCTGTCGGCACGGCCGGAGAGAGCGCGGCCAAGCCGGGACTGGGACGGAGTGAATGGGCCCCGACCGGGCTGTTGTCGTCATGGGCGCCGGGACCGGCTCTGGTCACCGGGATGCTGTGGGCCGCCTACGGCCTCGGCGCGGCCGGCGTCCTCCTGCACCTGCATCTCGGGTTGCCGAGGCTCTCGACGCGTGGAATGCCGTGGTGGCTGAGGCTCGGACTCACCTACCTCGCCGTGCTGGCCCTCTGGTCGGTGGGGCCGTTCGGTTCGGCCGACCACACCAACTACGCGGCGTATGGGCGGATCGCCGCGCTCGGCGGCGACCCCTACCTGACCCCACCCAATGCGTGGCCCGGCGCCGATGCCGTCATCTCGGCAGTGCGGCCACCGTGGGACGGGACGCCGAGTGTCTACGGGCCCTTCGCCACGCTGCTCCAGATGGTGGCGTCGTGGTTCGGTGGCGACAACCTGCACGACACGGTCTGGGCCTGGTTGCTCGTCGTGATCCTCGCCTGGGGGGCGGTGCCGGCGTTGCTCGTCTCCGCGGGCGCCCCCGCGACGCGGGTCCGGGCGCTGTGGACCGCCAACCCCCTCATCCTCGGTGTCGGGCTGTTCGGCGCGCACGTCGACATCCTCGTGGCGGCGCTTGTGGTGCTCACGATCTGGGCGGCGCCCCGCAGCGCGTGGGTCGCCGGCCTGTTTGCCGGGCTGACCGTGTCGACCAAGATCACCGCGGGTGTCGTGCTCGTGGGGGTGCTGGCGGCGTGGTGGTCACAGGAACGACGTGGGTTCGCCTGGCGGGCAACGCAGTTCGTCGGTGTGGCGCTGGTGACCGCGGGGGCCCTGCTCTGGTGGGCCGGGTCCCACGTCTTCGACCAGCTCGACCGTGCGCGGCGCTCGATCTCGTTCGCGACGCCGTGGCGGCCGCTGTTCCAGGCGCTGGCCGGACCGATGAGTGCGTCGAGCGCGCGCAACCTCGTGGCCGCCCTGTCGATCCTCGTGGCGCTGGTGCTCGTGGTCGTCCTCACCCGGCTGACGCAGCGGCTCGCGCCGGCGACCGTCGTCGGCGCCAGCGCCCGGTGGACGTTCGTCCTCGCCACTGCCTACGCCCTCGCGGCGGCATACTCACTGCCCTGGTATGTCCTCACGTCGTGGGCGCTGCTCCCGGTCCTCGCCGCGAGCGTCCTCGACCGTGCGATGCTGCTGCACCTGTTCGCCGTGACGGTCGCCTATGTGCCGGGTCGGGTGGAGACGATGACTCCGGCGGTCGAGCGCGTCACGCTGTGGGTGCGTCGGGTGCCGGTGCCGTATGCCGTGCTGGCAGTGTGGGCGTGGCTCACCCTCGCCGCAGTGCGCGGGTCGAGGCGCCCGTCTTCGCCTCGTCCTCCAGCACCCTGACCGCCACGGCGATGATGAGGGGGACCGCGATGACCGCACCGTTGGCGGGGATCGCGACGCCGGAGTCGTTGATCGCAAAGCCGATCGTCATGGTGATGAGCAGCGCGATGAGGCCGGGACGCAGGGTGGGGACGGCATCGTACGACCGCTGCAGCGCTCGCGACCCCCACGACGTCGGGCGGGCCAGGATGTAGATGACGAAGACGAGCGCGATCGGCACGAGCAGCGTGAGCCGGTAGTTGCCGAACAGGATGTCCATGTTCTGCTGGAACTTGCGGATGACGATGTCCGAGGCCGAGCCGTTGTTGCCGAGCAGCGCCTCGAAGAACCTCCCCAGGTGCGACTGCTTCTCGGGCGCGCGGAGCGAGTCGAGGAAGCCCACGAGCAGGAAGAGGGCGGCGGTGCCCCCGAGGATGATCGCGGCCCGCTTCCAGGTGATCTTGATGCCGAGGATGGCCAGCACGAGGTAGGCGAGCCCGGGCAGCAGCGCGGGCGGCCCACCGCCGTCGGCTCCCCAGCCGGGGTAGCCGTCGACGAACACCGCGACGAGCCCGATCGTCCCGGCCGCCACGGCCGCCGCCGTGCGCTGGCCCTTGCGCACGAAGTGGCTCGACACCGAGATCGCGAGCAGCAGCGCACCGGTGGCGAAGAGCGCGAAGGTCACGTTGCCCATGCCGTAGAACCGGCCACCGACGACCGGCTGCAGCCCCATGAGCGAGGAGATCTGCAGCCGCGACCCGAACATCACGTCGAGCCCCAGCACCAGCACCGTGGCGAGTGAGACGACGGTGAGCGGGCCGGTCACCCGGCGTGCCCACGGGCCGAGCAGCGCGAGCATCGAGATGATCGCGACGAAGACCCCGACGGACGCCACGACCGCCAGCATCGGCACGGGGAAGCGCCACCACGGGATGAGGTTTGCGAGGAAGGTCGAGGCCGGAACCGACGCGGCGACCACGGCCACCCGCCGCGTGATCCGCAGCAGGCGCAGTCGCAGGTCGGTCGACCCGAAGTCGCGCCGCCACACCACCGCGGCGAACAGGTAGATGGCCAGCTGGGCGTAGACCAGCCAGCTGAAGAACGGTGGCACCAGGGCGTGGACGTCGTGGCTGGCGTCGTCGAGGTCGACGAGGTGCTGCAGCCTGTCCTGCGCCGCGTCGGGGGAGTTGGACCCCTCGTCCCCGCGCTCGAGGACCGCGCCGCCGAGCCCCACGGGCTTCTTCATGCCGGCGAGCGAGAGGACCGTGGTGGTGAGGTCGGCGGCCTGCACCAGCGCCGGCTGACGCGTCGAGGGGGAGTAGAGGGTGCCCGAACCGTAGTGCGGCCCCTTGGCTGCGACGAGCCGCAGCCGTTCGCTGGAACCGGCGTCGGACAGGCTGGCGACGATGACGTCCGAGCCGCTCGGCGCCGCGGCCAGCACCTCACCGATGCGGGCGTCGATCGCCTTGACCTGCTCGGCGCGCGAGCCGGGGATGTCCACCCGCTCGCCCCGGGGGATGTCCGCGGGGTCACGCAGGGCACCGACGTCCACGAGGGTGACCCGGCACCTCGAGACGAGGCCGGTGAGCTGCTTGGCGTCGTACGCGGCATACCGGGGCACGGCCCCACTCCCGTAAGCCGCGCCGACCCCGCCGCCCGGCCCGACGGCCTGGATGCACTCATCGTTGGTGGCGAGGGTGTCGCCGAGGGTGCCGAGGGTGCTGTCGAACCGCAGCGCCTCCGTGGCCTTGACGAACCGGTCCCAGCCCGGCACCACGCCGCTCTCGACGGCCGGGATGGCCGGGCACGGGTCGGTGGTCGAGCGGCCGGAAGCCTTGCCCTGGCCCGGTGCGGCGGCGCGGTTGCCCGCCGACAGGCCGAGCCACCCGTCGATGGGGCAGGTGTTCGGGTAGACCGAACGCACCGACAGGGCCGCAGTCGAGCCGTCGCGCAGCAACGACCACAGGGACGGGGTGTCCTTGCTGTTGACGTCGGTCCAGGTGAGGCCGCCGGTGCCGACGAGGATGACCGGTGTGGGGGTGTCGGCCGAGGCCGCGGCGGAGCGCGGGGCACCCATCCCGAGCGTCGTGCCCACCAGCGCTAGCAGGCCGACGAGCAGGACGAGGGCGCGGCGGGTCACCCCTACAGGCTACGGGGCGGGTGGCACGACAGAATGCAGGCGTGACCGCCCTGCGCCGCATCGCCACCTGGTCGCCCGCCGCGAGGTGGGCGCTCGGGGCGGCGATCGTGCTCGCGGGCGCGAGCATCCCGGTGCTGCGCTACCTCGTCTTCTGGCCGATCGACCAGTGGCAGGTCGACGTCGAGGTCTACCGCGAGGCGGGGGTGTCGATCCTCACCGGTCGCCCGGTCTACTCGGCGATGACCGAGGCGCCGCAGCTGTTGCCGTTCACCTACCCACCGTTCGCGGCCGTCGTCGCGATTCCGTTGGCGTTCTTGCCGTTTGGCGTGGTCGGCTGGCTGTGGACGTTCGCCCAGATCGCGGCCACGACAGCGATCGTCTGGTATGCCGGGTGGCGCCTCATCCATCGCACGGGCGCCTGGGCGCCCATCACGTTGGCGCTGCTGACCGTGCCGATGATCTGGCTGCACCCGGTATCGGACGGCATCCGGTTCGGTCAGGTCAATGCGTTCATGGTGCTGGCATGCCTCATGGACCTGCGCCGCCCGCGGCCGGGTGTGCTGCGGCACGTGCCCGCCGGTGTCCTCGTCGGCCTGGCCATGTCGATCAAGCTGACCCCTGGTGTGTTCGTCATCCACTACATCGTGACCAAGCGGTACCGCGAGGCCGTCACGGCGGTTCTCACGGCGGTCGTGGTGACGGTGGGCGCGTGGGTGCTGCTGCCGGAGGCGTCGTTCGCGTTCTGGGGCGGTGCGCTGCAGGACCCGACTCGGCTGGGGCCGAACGCCGGCACGTCGAACCAGTCCATCCGCGGCTTCCTCCTGCGGGTCGGCCCCGACGGCGCCGCCGGCACCGTGCTGTGGCTGGCCATCGTCGCCGTCGTCGGCTTCTTCGGCTACCGGCTCGCGCGCCGGGCCTACCGTGCCGGTGACTCGATCAGCGAGGTGGCGGCGGTCGGGCTCATGGCGGTCCTGCTGTCGCCGGTCGCGTGGATCCACCACCTGCACTGGATGGTCGTGGTGGTCTTCGCGATCCTCGGGGTCGACCCGCTGCGCGACCGCCGACGGCTGTGGGCCGCCGGCTTCATCACCGTGTTCTTCCTGTGCCGTATGCCGTGGTGGGGCATCACCTGGCTGAACCACCCCGAGTGGCCGCGATGGTTCGGTCGTGTGCTGCAGAACGCCGACACCTTCGGGTCGATCTTCGCCCTGGGGCTGCTGTGGTGGGCGCTGCACCTGCGCGAGCCCTGGTCGACTCCGGGTGAGGACGGCACGGATGCCGTCGACCACACGGATGGCGCCGCCCGCTCCGTGACAGGACGAGGTCGGTGAGGCATCCTCATGCCGTGATCCGCCCGAACTCCGCCTCCGGCACGGCGCCCGCGTCCATGGGTGGAGGCGCACACCGTGCCTAGCGCGGGAGTCGCGAACCTGCGACGGGACAACGCTGGGCTGGTCGCGCGGGCGGTGTTCGACGAGCCGGGCGTGAGTCGGTCGGACCTCGTCGAGGTCACGGGCCTGAGCGCCGGGGCCGTGACGAAGATCGTGAGCCACCTGCTGTCGCAAGGCGTCGTGCGCGAAGGTGCGCCCACGACCAGCTCGGTGGGCGGGCGACCTCGGGTGCCGCTGCGGCCGTCGGACGAGCCCTACCGGGTGATCGGGATCCACATCGGCCTGCGGTGGTTGGTCGGGGCACTCGCCGACCTGGGCGGCACCATCGTGCACGAGGAGACGGTGGCTCACGGCTCGACCAAGCCGGGTCCGGTGCTCGACGGAGTCGCTGCCCTGCTGGACCGGTTGGAGAGGGTGGCAGGGCGCCGCCACGTCGTGGCGGCAGGCCTGTCCACCGCCGGGTGGGTCGACTCGCGCCGCCAGGTGGTGGTCGCCAACCCGGACATCGGCTGGGTCGACGTCGACCTGCGTCCGCTGCTGGCCCAGCGGCGTTATGCGACCCATGTCGACAGCACCGTCCGTGCCCTCGC
This sequence comes from Knoellia koreensis, assembly GCF_013041615.1. Taxonomy (GTDB): domain Bacteria; phylum Actinomycetota; class Actinomycetes; order Actinomycetales; family Dermatophilaceae; genus Pedococcus; species Pedococcus koreensis. Next base: position 448,924 of record NZ_JABEPQ010000003.1, on the reverse strand, counting down.
CTCGGCCGAGTCGCGCTTCGGAACGAGCCGTGGTGTGGACGACAGCGTGCAGGTGTTCGTCGGAAACTTCGTGGGAAGTGCGGCCAGCCACCGGGGTGTCATCCAGCGTGGCTCGCACCAGGCGGCGGGGCTCGTCGACCACCTCCCCGTCGGTGCACCCGGCCCGGTGCGCTGCCGGTGCGGTCGGTCGGACTGCTTCGGAGTGCTCGCCACCGACCTGGCCGTCGCCGAACAGGCTCGCCGTGACGGGCTGATCGGCGAGTCCGGTCAGATCGAGGACCTGCTCGAGCTGTGGCGGTCCGGCGACCGCGGTGCCGACCGGTTGCTGCGCCGCCGGGCGGTTCAGGTCGGGCGTGCGGTCGGTCTCCTGGCCAACCTCTACGACCCGGACACGGTGGTCGTGTCGGGGCACGTGGCTCAGGAGCAGCACCTCATCGATCTCCACAAGGGTGCCGCCGAGCGCCTCGAGCGTGCGGACATCGTGTCGCGGCTGGTCCACCTCACCGCGCTGGGCGAGCACGCGCTGACCCGGGCGCCGGCGGCCGTCGCGCTCGCTGCCTTCTACCAGGACCCGCTCGGCGCGCTCGGGGCGCTCGGCTCGGCCTGACCCGCCGTAGACCCTGCGTCCACGGGTCGGACTTTTTCGCTGAGGTACTTGCGTCGTCGTTGCACGCATGGAATATTTCCGATGGAAAGAAACCCACCCCGAGGACAACGATGTCTGACCATCGCCTGAACCTGTACCGCGTCGCGGTCTCGCCGCGCACGACGTGGTGGTTCATTGAGCTGCACACGCCCGCCGGCACCGGCCTCGGCGAGTGCTCGGACGCCGGTACGGCTGCAGCCGTGCTCGACGAGGTGGTCAGGGCTGCCGACGCGGTGCGTGGGCGCGACGTCCTGGGTGAACGCGAACTCGTGGTCAGCGGGCTTGCTGCCCGAGTCGGGGAGCTGCACGCCGCACGGGCGCACACCGCCGCCACCGTGCTCGGCGGGCTCGAGCAAGCCCTCAGTGACCTCGCTGCGCGGCACAAGGGCATCCCCCTGTGGGAGTGGCTCGGCGGACGTCCCCAAGGCCCAATCCCGTTGTACGCCAATATCAACCGTATGCCGGGATCCCGGGCTCCGGAGGCCGTCGCCGCTTCCGCGGCCGACGCCGCCGCGCAGGGCTTCCGCGCCGTGAAGTGCGCCCCGTTCGACGTCCCCGACGCCTCACTGCCGCTGGCCGACGTGGGAGTGGCTCGTCTGCGAGCGGCCTCGGCCGCGCTTCCCGACGGGGTCGAGCTCTTCGCCGACTTCCACGAGCGGTTGACGTGGCAGGAGGTCGAGTCAGTGCTTCCGTGCGTCGAGGACGCCGGTGTGGCCTGGGTCGAGGACGTCGTGCCCGTCGACGCGGTCGACCGCCTCCGCGAGCTGCGTGACCGGATGCCGGCCAAGGTCGCCGGCGGCGAGATGATCTTCCACGCCGCGGAGGCCGAATCCGCCGCCACCGCAACGGTTCTCGACGTACTCATGCCCGACGTCAAGCACGCAGGCGGCGTCACCCGCGCCGCCGGCATCGCGGCGGCATACCCCGAGCTGCTCATCTCCCCCCACAACCCCTCAGGGCCCGTCGCGACCCTCGCCGGGGCCCACCTGCTCAGCACTGCCGTCCGACCCGGTCTCCTCGAGTACGCCCACGGCGAGGTGCCGTGGCGTGCTGAGGTCCTGCGCGGTGCCGAACGCGTCGAGGACGGCTACCTGCACCTGCCCGACGCACCCGGTCTCGGCGCCGACCTCGACACCGACCACCCCTCCGTCCAGCTCGTCTGGTCCTGCCCCCTCTAGGAGTCACCATGGCCAACCCCCTCACCACGGCCCCGTTCAGCCGCCGAGCACTGCTGGCCGGTGCAGGCATCGGCACGGCATACCTCCTGGCGGGGTGTCGCTCGGCAGTCGACACCCAGGGCCAGGCCAGCAGCGGCACAGCCACGGCGAAGCGAGGCGGCACCCTGCGCATCGTGCAGGGCGCCGACATCGCCCCCACCAGCGTCCTGGCCCAGAACAACGTCAACCTGTCGTTCCTGCGCCTCGTCTACAACACCCTCATCGAGCTCGACCACAAGACCCTCGAGCCCAAGCCGTCGCTCGCCGAGTCGTGGACACTCTCGCCCGACAGCAAGAACCTCGAGTTCCGGCTGCGCGACGGCGTCACCTTCCACAGCGGACGCGCGTTCACCTCCGCCGACGTGGCGTTCACCCTCGACTACATCCGCCGTGAGGAGGTCGCGAGCCAGCTCAAGCACGTCGCCAAGCAGATCACCGACGTGCAGGCCAAGGACGAGCGCACCATCGCCATCACCTTCGGCAAGAGCATGTCGAACGTGTGGGACCTCTTCGAGCTGCTGCTGATCCTCGACAAGGACACCGCCGCCAAGATCCCGAGCGGCACCTTCGTCGGCACCGGCCCCTTTGCCGTGGCCAGCTACGCACCCGGCTCCAAGCTCACGCTGGGGCGCCACGAGAAGTACTGGAAGGACTCGCGTCCCCTCCTCGACGGTGTCGAGATCGCCATCGTGCGGCAGTCGCAGTCCATGCTGTCCTCACTGCGTGGCGGGCAGGCGCACCTGGCCGTCGACCTCGCCCCGCTCGACGCCGCCAGCATCAAGGGCGACTCCCGCTTCGAGGTCGTGCGCGCTGACCCGCAGGACTCCGCGTTCTACGTCGGCACGAATGCCGCCGCGGCGCCGTTCACCGACAAGCGGGCGCGGCAGGGAGTCGCGTGGGCCATCAACCGAGAGCGCATCCTCACCCAGGTGCTCGGCGAGATCGGGCAGACCAGCTCGCTGCCGTGGTCGCCCACCTCACCGGCCTACGACAAGGCGCTCGCGGGCACCTACTCGTACGACGTGGCCAAGGCCAAGGCGCTCTTCGAGCAGGCCGGGGTCGCCGGCGCGCCCGTGCAGGTCAACTACAACGCGGGCCTGGCGACCAACGCCGCGATCGCCGAGATCGTGACCTTCGACCTCAAGGCCGCCGGCCTCGCCGCGACGACCACGCCGCTGCAGGGACCGGACTTCCAGGCCAAGCTCACCGGCGGCGGGCTCACCGGCCTGTTCGTCAACAACCACGGGTTCGGGCAGCTCGCCCCGGCCACGCTGGTCAAGGGCTCGTTCCCCTTCAACGCAGACAAGAACGCCGCGAGCTTCGACAACGCCGACTACAAGGCGCTCGCCGAGAAGCTCTGGACCACGACCGACGAGGCCGGCCAGAAGTCCGTGCAGGACGAGATGAACGCCTTCCTCCTCGACCAGCAGTTCATCGTCGACCTCGTGGTCAGCTCGCACACCTTCACGATCTCCAACCAGGTCAAGGGCATCGCCTACTCCATGTACGACTACCTCAACCTCGACGACGCGGGCATCGCCTGAGTCGCGCGTGGAGAAGCCAGCCATGTGGTCCTACCTCCTGCGTCGAGCGCCCTCAGCGCTGCTCGTGCTCCTCATCTCCTCGGTCGTCATCTTCTTCGTGCTGCGACTGGCCCCCGGTGACCCCGCGGTCCTGGTCGCCGGACCGGACGCGTCCGCAGAGACCATCGAGGCGGTGCGGCGCCAGCTGGGTCTGGACCAGGGGATCGTGAGCCAGTACCTCACCTGGATCTCCGGGCTGCTCACGGGTGACCTCGGTCGCAGCTACGTCCTCGGCGCGCCGATCGCGCAGCTCATCGCCACCGGCGCCGCGGGCACGCTGACCCTCACCGCCGCTGCGTGCGTCATCGCGGCGGTGGCCGGCGGGGCCGCCGGGGTCATCCTGGCCACCACCGGCAACCGGTGGCTCCGCTCGGTCGTCGACGCCCTCACCTCGCTTGCCTTCGCGGTTCCCACCTACGTCAGCGGGGTGCTCCTCGTCCTCGTCTTCGCGGTGACCCTGCGGATCCTCCCGGCGAGCGGGCAGTACCCCGGCGGCTTCTGGAGCGCCCCGGACCTGGCCCTGCAGTACCTCCTCATGCCGGCGATCTGCCTGGCCCTGCCGGCAGCCGCGGTGGTGGCGCGGTTCCTTGCGGCGGCGATGCGCTCGACGCTCGACGAGGACTTCATCCAGACCGGGGTGGCCAAGGGACTTTCCAAGCGCCGCAACACGATGCGGCACGTCCTGCCCAACTCGCTCCCGCCGGTGGTGACGGTGTTCGGCATCCAGGTCGGTCAGATGCTCGGTGGTGCGATCGTCGTCGAGGCCATCTTCGCGTGGCCGGGTGTGGGTCAGCTGCTGCTGCAGGGCGTCCTCAACCGCGACTACCTGCTGGTGCAGGACCTGCTGCTGCTCGCGGTGACGGTGTTCGTGGTGATCCAGCTCCTCACCGACATCGTCCACGCGCTCATCGACCCGCGGATCCGGGAGACCCTCTGATGTCCACCGCTCTCGTGCGCACCTCCCCAGACGCGGGCCTGGCCCGCCCCGCCCGGGCCGCCCGCCTGCGCGGCCTCGGAGCCCAGGCCCTCACCGGGCTGGCCCTCGCCGGATTCCTCCTGCTGGCTGGGGTGCTCGCGCCGTTGCTCGCGCCGCACGACCCGCTCGGCCAGAGCGCGCAGTCCCTCACCGGGCCGAGTGCTGACCATCTCCTCGGCACCGACGAGTTCGGTCGCGACCTCTTCTCGCGGGTGCTCTACGGCCTGCGCCAGGACGCCGTCGTCGCCCTGCTGGCCGTGCCCGTGGGTGCCGTCGTCGGCACCCTCCTCGGGCTCCTCGGTGGGGTGAACCGGTGGGCCGACGCGATCATGCAGCGCACCTTCGACGTCCTGCTCGCCTTCACCGCCCTCATCATGGGTGTCACCGTCGCCTCGATCATGGGCCCGGGGCTGCCGGCGGTGGTCCTCACCGTGGCCCTGGTCAACATCCCGATCTTCGGACGCATCGCGCGCAATGCCGTTCTTGGGCAACGCAATCGGGACTATGTGGTGGCCGCCCGGGTGCTCGGCGTCTCACCGACGCGGGTGACCTTCCGGCACATCCTGCCCAATGTCCTCGACGGGCTGATCGTCCAGGTTGCACTGTCGCTGTCGATGGCGGTGTTCATCGAGGGCGCCATGAGCTTTGCCGGCATCGGCATCACGCCTCCAGAGCCCTCGCTCGGTTCGCTGCTGCGCACGAGCATCGCCTTCCTCGACCAGAACCCGGCGTATGCCGTGGGGCCGATGGTCGTGGTGACCCTCCTCGTCGTGAGCTTCCAGCTGGTGGCCGAGGGGCTGACCAAGAAGCTGCTGCGCCGATGAGCTTCGAAGTCGTCGGAGAGGTGCGGGCGCACCTGGGGGAGAGCCCCAGGTGGGACGCAGCCCGTCAGCGGTTGGTGTGGGTTGACCTGTGGGGCAACGCAATCCACTCGACCGACCCCACGACCGGAGTCACCACGACGATCGACACGGTTGACCCGGCCACCTCCGTCACGCCGACGACGTGGGGACACCTCGCCACGATCGGGGACCGCCTCTATGCCGTGAGTGACGGTGAGGTCCTCGCGGTCTCCGAAGCGTTGGCCCGGCCGGGCGGGCGGTGCAACGACAGTGGCGTCGACCCGCGTGGCCGAGTCGTCGTGGGCACGATGGCCTGGACGGCTGCCGACCCGGGCCTCGGCGACCTGTGGTCGGTCGACCCCCGGTCCGGTCGCCGGTTGCTCGTGGCCGATGTGGGCCTGGCCAACGGGATCGCGTGGAGCGCCGACGGCGCCACGCTGTGGCTGGTCGACACCCGCGCACGCACGCTCACGGCATACCCCCACGATCTCGAGTCGGGGACCGTCGGGGAGCCGACGGTCGTCGTCGACGTGCCCGAGGGCGACGGCGTGCCGGACGGCATCGCCATCGACGCCGCCGACCACGTGTGGGTGTGCCTGCACGGAGGTGGCGTGGTGCGCCGCTATCGGCCCGACGGCACCGCAGTCGGTGACCTCGAGGTGCCCGTCGCGGGTGTCACCGCGTGTGCCTTCGGCGGACCCGACCTCGACCAGCTGTTCGTCACGACCGGCCGGGGCCCCCGTGTGAGCGCAGGCGAGGTGGATCCGCTCACGGGACGCGTCTTCGTGGCGCAGATCGGCACGCGTGGAAGGCTCGTGGCCACGGCCGACTGGCCGGCGCCGAGCGTGAGGAGCACCCCGTGACCGACAGCCAGATCACCCTCGTCCTGCCCGACACCGTCGTGGTCGCGGGCGCCGCGCGCGGGATCGGCCGGGCCATCGCCACCGACCTGTCCGCGCTCGGCTGTGCCGTCGTCGCGGTCGACGTCGAGGCCGCGGTCGAGGAGTTCGCGTCCGCCGGCGGGCGACGCTCCGCGCTCGTCGCCGACGTCACGGCTGACGACACCGCCGCCCGGGTGGGTGAGCTGGTCACCGCTACCGAGCCCGGCACGACCCGTCTGGTCTACGCCGCGTTCACCGAGGAGCGCGCGGCCTTCACCGACGGCACGCGCGACGGCTGGGGCCGCACCTTCGAGGTCAGCGTCGGGGCCGCAGCGAACCTGCTGCGCGCCTTCGCCACGTGGCCCGGCGCGCGCTCCGCCGTGCTGGTCGGGTCGGTGCACGCACGGGCGACCATGCCGGGCTTCTCGGCGTATGCCGTGGCCAAGGCCGGCCTGACCGGTCTCGTCCGCGCCGCTGCGCTCGAGCTCGGACCGCTCGGCATCCGGGTCAACGAGGTCGACCCCGGCTTCGTCCGCGTCGAACGCAACGAACACGTCTGGTCCGACCCGGCGCAGCGTGACCGCGTGGTCCGCTCCTACCCCCTCGGTCGCCTTGCCGAGCCGCGCGACGTCTCCACCGTCGTGCGGTTCCTGCTGGGCGACGACTCCGCCTACGTCACCGGGGCCAGCATCCCGGTCGACGGCGGACTGCTCACCCAACTGCCGGAGAACCGATGACCATGACCCCCTCACTGTCCGCCGAGCCCACCGTGGCCGAGCCCGTCGACGAGAGCATGCCGCTGCTCGAGGTCACGAGCCTGCGGACCCACTTCCAGACCCCGCGGGGGACGCTGCGCGCCGTCGACGGGGTGAGCTTCGACCTGCTGCCGGGCGAGACGTTGGGCATCGTCGGTGAGTCGGGGTCGGGCAAGTCGGTGACGGCGATGTCGTTGCTGCGCATGGTCCGTCGGCCCGGCAAGGTCGTCGGGGGCGAGGTGCGGTTCCGCGGTCAGGACCTGCTGGGCATGGACGAGGACCAGTTGCGCACGGTGCGTGGCAGCGGGATGTCGATGGTGTTCCAGGACCCGATGTCCTCGCTCGACCCGATCATGCGGATCAAGGACCAGCTGGTCGAGGCGATGCTGAGCCACGGGAAGTTCTCCGGGGCCCAGGCGCAGGCGCGCGCCCTCGACCTGCTGCAGCAAGTGGGCATCCCGGACCCGCAGGCGCGGCTCGACGACTACCCGCACACCTACTCCGGCGGCATGCGGCAGCGCGTCATGATCGCGATGGCGCTGGCCAACGACCCCGACATCATCATCGCCGACGAGCCGACCACGGCCCTGGACGTGACGATCCAGGCGCAGATCCTCGACCTGCTGGCCGAGCTCAACCGCGACCTCGGCACCGGCATCATCCTCATCACCCACAACCTTGGCGTCGTGGTGCGAGTCTGCTCCAAGGTCGCCGTCATGTATGCCGGCCGGGTCGTCGAGTCGGGACCGACCGAGGAGATCTTCGCCGCACCGCGTCACCCCTACACGCAGGCGTTGCTCGCCGCGACGCCCCGGCTCGAGGCCGACCGCGACGCACCTCTGTTGCCGATCCCCGGCCGCCCGCCGGGTCTCGTGGAGCCCATCGCGGGCTGCGCGTTCGCCTCGAGGTGCGCGCATGCCGACCAGCGGTGCCACGACGAGGCGCCACCCGTCAGCGCCGCTGACGGCCGCGCCTGGTCGTGCTGGCGGTCCGCCGAGACCGGAGTCCTGGCGCCGCAGCCACGACCTGCGGAGGCAGATGAGTCGACGGCTGTCGACGCGGAACCCGCCGCCGCGCAAGACAGTTCGTCGTCCGATGCCAAGGCACTGTTGTCCGTGACGGACGTCAGCAAGGAGTTCGCGTCCAGGGGACGTGGCCTGCTGCGGCGCGAGCGGCACGTGGTCAATGCCGTCGAAGGGGTGACGATCGACATCGCGCCCGGGGAAACCGTCGGCGTGGTCGGTGAGTCCGGCTGCGGCAAGTCGACCCTCGGCAAGCTCATCATGGGCATCCACGACGTCACCCGTGGGCGCATCGAGTTCGACGGGCGCGACCTCACCCACGCGAGTCGCAGTGACCGGGACTGGTTCCGGCGCAACGTGCAGCTCGTCTTCCAGGACCCGATGTCGTCGCTCAACCCGCGCATGACGATCGGCGACGCCATCCGCGAGCCCCTGGAGATCCACGGCATCGCCACCGGCGCGGCCGCCCGCACCCGGGTCGCCGAGCTGCTCGAGCTGGTGGGCCTCGACCCCGCGGTGGCTCCCCGCCTGCCGCACGAGTTCTCCGGCGGCCAACGACAGCGGGTCGTCATCGCGCGGGCGCTCGCGGTGGAGCCGCGCCTGCTGGTGTGCGATGAGGCCGTCGCCGCCCTCGACGTGTCGCTGCAGGCGCAGATCGTCGGTCTGCTGCAACGACTGCAGCGTGAGCTGGGGCTCGCCTACCTCTTCATCAGCCACGACCTCGCGACTGTGCGGCACCTGTCGCACCGCATCGCGGTGATGTACCTCGGCCGGGTCGTCGAGCTCGGCCCTGCTGCCGATGTCGTGGCGAACCCTCTGCACCCCTACACGGCCGCGCTGCTCAGCGCCGTGCCCGAGCCGGACCCGGTCGTCGAGCGTTCGCGGTCGAGGATCCTGCTGCAGGGCGATGTGCCGAGCCCGCTCAACCCGCCCGCCGGCTGCCGATTCCACACGCGGTGCCCCATCGGTCCGATGGTCAACGCCGAGCGCACCATCTGTGCCACGCAGCAGCCGGAGCTCGCCCCCGGTGTGCACCACGCTGCCTGCCACTTCAGCGGTGAGCTGCGCGCCGCTGGCCTGGAGGACCCGCGATGACGCCCGAGCCCATGACTGCTCCCCTCGTGGATGCCGTCTCGGCGGCGATCGAGCGCACGCATGTGGTCGCGATCCTGCGGGCTTCTGCACCGACGCACCTGGTGGACGCTGTGGCGACCTTGGTCGAGCAGGGCATCGACGTGCTCGAGCTCCCACTGACCACGCCTGGTGCGCTCGAGGCGATCGCTTCGGCTCGTGAGCGGCTCGGCGACAGGGCATTCGTCGGGGCCGGCACGGTGCTCACTGCCGCCCAGGCCCGTGACGCCGTCGCGGCCGGTGCGCAGTTCCTCGTGTCACCAGCCACCTGCCTCGATGTCGTGCAGGTTGCCGTCGATCGCGGGATCGTCTCTCTCCCAGGGGCTTTCACGGCCACCGAGGTCCTGGCCTGTCATCAGGCAGGGGCGAGCCACATCAAGCTCTTCCCAGCCTCCCAGGCCACGCCGGGACTGCTCGGGCAGCTCTTCGGCCCGTTCCCCGGGCTGCGGTTCGTCCCCACCGGCGGGGTCGGCCTGACGGATGCGCCAGGCTGGCTGAGCGCCGGCGCGTGCGCTGTCGGGGTGGGGTCACCGCTGGTGGGTGACGCCCTCGAGACGGGGGACCTCGACGCCCTGGCAGCGCGGGCCTGGGCCTGGCGCGAGGCGGTGCGATGACGCTGGACGTGGTCACCCTGGGTGAGACGATGGCAGTCCTCGCCCCGGAACGCGTGGGTCCGTTGCGTGCCGCCACGTCGGGACGCCTCACCGTGGCGGGTGCCGAGAGCACCGTGGCGATCGGGGTATGCCGCCTGGGCGGCACCGCGCGCTGGCTCGGCTCGCTGGGTGAGGACGAGCTGGGCGAGCTCGTCATCTCGCGCCTACGAGCCGAAGGTGTCGACGTACGGGCCGAACGCCGCTCTGCCGCAACGGGTCTCATGATCAAGGAGCGACGCACCGCAGCGACCACGCGGGTCCACTACTACCGTGCCGGTCTCGCCGGGTCGCAGCTCTCTGCCGACCAGGTGTCGGCGGACGCCCTCCCGGCGGCCCGGTGGCTGCACGTCACCGGCATCACACCGGCGCTGTCGTGGACCGCCGCAGAGGCTGTCGACGTAGCGGTGGACGCTGCGGTCTCGGCAGGCACCCGGGTCAGCTTCGACGTCAACCACCGCACCCGGCTGTGGTCGGCGCACGACGCCGCCGCCCCGCTTCGTCGGCTGGCCGAGCGTGCCGACGTCGTCTTCGCCACCCGTTCCGAGGCCGAGCTGCTCACGGGTCAACCCAGCCGGGACGACGACGCGGCGTTGCGTCAGCTGGCCGACGTCACGGCGGGGACCGTGGTGCTCAAGCGTGGTGCACAGGGGGTGCTCGCCCTCGAAGCCGGCACGCGCCGCTCACTGGAGCAGGCGGCATACCCGGTCACCGTGATCGACCCGGTGGGGGCAGGCGACGCGTTCGTCGCCGGTTACCTCGCCGAGGCAAGTCGTGAGGGAGCCCTGGAGGCCTGTCTGCGGCTCGGTGCCGCCGTGGCCGCTGTCGCGATCTCCTGCGACGGCGACTGGGAGGGCCTGCCCACCAGGGAGGAGGTGCAGGCCCTGTTCGACGCCGACGACATCGTGCGCTGACGCCGTCGCCGACGATTGCGGGCCTGAGTCCGGAATACGTCAGTCATCGCAAAGGAGCGATTCGTGTTGCTACGCAAGAACATCCGCAGATCCGGCAGTTCACCCGGTCGATGGCGCCCCTTCGCGGGTGTAGCCATCCTCACCGCCGCCATCGCGGCGACCTCGACGGCACCCGCTTCGGCCGCACCGCAGGACACCGCTGCGGCTGCCCGCACCTACTACGTCGACTGCTCACGGGACGGCACGGGCAACGGCACCCTCCAGTCACCCCTGACCTCGATCGAGGCCGCCAACGCCGTGGTGCTCCAGCCTGGCGAGTCGATGCTCTTCCGCCGGGGCGCGACGTGCCTGGGGCAGTTCGCCCCCAAGGGCGACGGCACGGCACAGGCGCCCATCACCATCGCCGGCTACGGCCCGCAGACCAAGCGCGCGGTGATCAACGCGGACGGCGCGACCAACGCCGTCCTCCTGGACGCCACGGCATACCTCCACCTCACCGAGCTCGAGCTCACGGCCCCCGGCGACAACAAGACCGTGCGCCGCGGCGTCTACGTCTACGGCAAGGACGCCGGCACCGTGAAGGGCGTCGTCGTCCGTGACCTCTACATCCACGACGTGCGGGGCGAGCTGCCCGCGGTCCTCGACCCGGGCAACATCGGCAGCTTCGTGGGCAAGGCCGCCAACGCCTCCGGCGGCATCATCGTCGAGGCGCAGGGCACCGCGGTCCCGACCGCCTTCGACGGGCTGGTGGTCGAGAAAAACCGTATCGAGGACGTCGACCGGCAGGGCATCTACACGTGGTCCAACTGGTGCGCACGCCCCGAGCTCGGGCGCTGGAAGGGGAGCATGTGCTTCGCCAACTGGTTCCCGCACACCAACATGACCTTCCGTGACAACCAGCTGAAGTCCATCGGTGGCGACGGCATCGTCATGAAGGGCGTGGCCGGTGGCGTGATCGAGGGCAACCGGCTCGACGGGTTCAACCGGCGGTCGAAGTCCAACAACGCCGGCATCTGGATGGCCAACGCCGACGACATCGTCGTGCGCGAGAACATCGCAGAGCGCGGTCTCGGCACCTTCGACAGCCAGGGCTACGACGTCGACCACGCCACCCACCGGATCACGGTGGAGCGCAACATCTCTCGCAACAACGACGGTGGCTTCCTGCTGATGTGTCCCGATGGCACGGGCAGCAGCGACGTGACCGTCCGCAACAACATCAGCATCAACGACGGCACCAAGCACGTGATCTTCCACGGGTGTGGTGGACCGGTGACGCGCGGCGTGCTCGAGAACAACACGATCTACATCGGTTCCGGCTTGTCGCCCAAGGTGTACGACGGCACGCGCACCATCGACCTGACGATCCGCAACAACATCATCGTCAAGGAGGGTGCGGGCTCTGCTCCGTTCACCGTCCCGGCCGGCATGACCGTCGACCACAACGCCGTCAACGGCACCACGCCACCGGCGACGGCAACCAACACCGTGACGGCTCCCGTGCTGCTCATGGCCGGAGGGGTGCCCACTGCTGACGGGTACCGCCTGCAGGAGGGCAGCTCGGCACTGGCGGCGGGTGTGGGGACGGGCTACACGGGTCCGGACTACTTCGGGAACCCGACGCCGGCGCAGTCGCCCAACATCGGTGCCTACCAGGGGCCCGGGCTGGCGCGCACCGTCGCGAACGGGTGCGTGCCCGACCTGTCGAGCACGCCGGGGTCCATGACCACGAAGGAGCGCGACGTCGCGGTGACCTTCACCGTGAGCAACGACTGCGGCGCGGTCATGCCCCGCTGGCGCCTGTCGTTCGCGGCGTCGGATGGTCTGACGATCAGCAGCAGGACGCTCCAGCTGCCCGCGCTGCGTCCCGGCCAGAGCGTGACCCGCACGGTGAGGGGCACGATCAGCCCGGAGCTGGTCGATGCCCGGCTCACCCTCACGGCGACGCTGACCCGGGCCGGTGCAACCGTGCGCGAGCTGACCGTCCCCATCACCTTCCGTGACACGACGGGATGGACCACGACCCAGTCCGAGACCTTCGACGCGATGCCGACCGGTGCACCGCCGACCGGGTGGGCGGTCAGTGGCACCAAGCCTCCGGTGGTCGCGGATGTCGCCGGTGAGCGGGCACTGCGCGCCGACGTCGCGACCGGCACCAACGCCGCGGTCTGGACGACGTCACCGATGCCCGAGACGGTCCGTGTGGTGAGCCGCCTGCGTGCCACCGGCAGCGACGCCGCGCTGGGTCTGCAGCTCCTCGACGCCGCCAACGCGCCCGTGGTGCGCCTCAGCCTCAACGCGAGCGGTGGCGTGTCCTACACCGACGGCTCGAGCTGGGTCGACACGTCGGTGTCCTACCCGGTCGGTGAGTGGATGACGCTCGAGGCGGTCATCACCGGGTCGACCTACACCGTCTACCTCGACGACCAGCTGGTCGGCCAGGGCAAGGTCGAGCGGACGGGTGCCACGAAGGTGCGGGTGCAGACGCCAAGCCAGTCAGGCGGCGTCGGCCAGTCCTTCGCCCTCGATGAGATCAGCATCCAGACCCGCTGATCACCACGATCCCGGTGGGCGTCGCTGCTTCCCTCACGACGGCGGCGCCCACCGGCCCCAACCCGCTCTCGCGTTCCGCACCTAGGCTGCCACCATGCGGATCGCGATCCTGGACGACTATGCGGGAGCCTTCGCGCAGACGCAGGCGGCGCGTCGCCTCGCCGGTCACGAGGTCGTCGCGTTTGCCGACTCGGTCCGGGGCGATGAGCTCGTCGCGCGGCTCGACGGCTTCGACGCTGCGGTGCTGCTCCAGCAGCGCACCCGGGTGCCCCGAGAGGTGGCCGAACGCCTCACCACAGTGCGGCTCGTCACCCAGACCGGTCGCAGCACCGCGCACCTCGACCTCGATGCCCTTGCGGCCCAAGGCGTTACGGTCTGCGCCGGCGGTCTGAGCGACCCGGTGACCACGGCGGAGCTGACGTGGGCGCTCATCCTGGCGGCCCAACGCAACCTGCCCGAGGAGGCCGCGCGGTTGCGCTCCGGTCAGTGGCAGCACACCGTCGGGCGACGGCTCGCCGGTCGCACGCTGGGCATCTGGGGGCTCGGCCGGATCGGCGGACTCCTCGCGCGCTACGGCACGGCCTTCGGCATGGACATCCTCGTGTGGGGTCGCGAGGGGTCGCTCGAGCAGGCACGCGAGCAGGGGTATGCCGTGGCGCCCGACCGCGCTGCCCTGTTCGCCATGAGCGACGTGCTGTCGGTTCACCTCCCTCTGAATGAGTCGACCCGGGGCATCGTGACGGCCGAGGATCTTGGTCGCATGGGCTCGGATGCGTTGTTCGTCAACACTTCTCGCGCCGCTCTGGTCGCGCCAGGTGCGCTCGAGGCGTCCCTGCTGGCCGGGCGTCCGGGGCGCGCAGCCATCGACGTCTTCGACGACGAGCCGGTGCTCGGGGCCTCTGACCCGCTGCTCGCCCTGCCGCAGGTCACCGCCACCCCGCACCTCGGCTACGTCGAGCGCGACGTGCTCGAGACCCTGTATGCCGCAGCCGCGGACCAGGTGCTCGCGTACGCCGACGGCAACCCCGTCGACGTGGTGGCCGCGCCCGCGAGGTGACCACGCGGCATACCCCCGGGTCTTGACAACGCCTCTCCCGCAGGCGCACTCTTTGCGGCTAGTAACACGAGTTACTAATCGTGATGGAGGATCCATGACAACGAAGTCTGTGCGTGCGGTGATCGCCGCCGCAGCCGGGATCGCGGTACTAACCACCGCCGCGTGCGGCGGTTCGTCCGACGCCGGCTCCGACGCCGGCCCGGCCAAGGCCGAGCTGACCGTCTGGCACTACTGGGACGGCAACAACGCTGACACCTTCGCGGCGATGGCCAAGGCCTACGAGGGTGCTCATGCCGGCACCACCATCAAGCTCGTCAACGTGCCCGGCGCCGATCTGCTCACCAAGCTCCAGGCGGCCGCCCAGTCGCGCACCCTGCCCGACGTGGTCATCGGCGACCTGGTCACCGTGCCTCGGATGGCCCAGACCGGCAAGGCTGTCGACCTGAAGTCGCTGGTGCCCGAGAGCACCTGGTCCGACATCTACCCCGAGATGCTCAAGTTCGGCCAGCAGGACGGGAAGCAGGTCTCGGTGCCGGTCTCGTCCAACACGATGGCGTGGATGTACAACAAGACGCTCTTCACCAAGGCCGGGCTCGACCCCAACAAGCCCCCGCAGACGTGGGATGAGCTCAAGGCAGCGTCAGCGACGATCCGGGCCAAGACCGGTATGCCCGGGTTCGAGCTGTTCACCACCCCCGGCGCCGACGGTGAGGGCGTCACGTGGAACTTCCAGGTGTCCTTGTGGCAGGCGGGCGGTGAGTTCCTCAACGACGACAACACCAAGGCCGCGTTCAACTCCGAGGCGGGCAAGGAGGCGCTGCAGTACTGGGTGGACCTGGTCAAGACCAAGGACAGCCCACTGACCCAGTGGGGTGAGTTCGAGAAGGGCAAGGCCGCCTCGGCCCAGGAGGGTTCGTGGATGGCTGGCATCTGGAAGCCCAAGCCCCCGTTCGACTTCGGCGTCGCCCAGATTCCATACCCCAGCAACGGAAAGCCGGCGACCAACATGGGTGGCGAACAAGCCGTCGTCTTCGCCGCGGACAAGAACAAGCAGAAGGCTGCAGGCGCCTTCCTGACCTGGTTCGTCGACCCGGCGCAGAGCGAGTCCTGGAGCGAGAAGACGGGCTTCCTGCCAGTGCGCAAGACGGTCGCCGACTCCTCCACCTACAAGGACTTCGTGAAGACGAACCTGCCTGAGCTGCAACCGTTCGTGGACGCCCTGCCGACGGCCAAGGCGCGACCGGCGACCCCTCTCTACCCACAGGTGTCGCTCGCGTTCGCCAAGCAGGTGGAACAGGCGCTGCACGGCAAGCCTGTCGACAAGGCGCTGGCTGACGCTGAGTCCCAGGTCAACGGCATCCTCGCAGCCAAGTGACCAACAGCGTGGTGGGCACGGTGACCAGGGTTTCGCACACTCGTGGTGAACCCGCCGTGCCCACCACGCGACCGCGTCCGCGAGTGCGATTCCGTTCCCGTTCGCGCGAGCGCTACTCGCGGACAGAGGTGCTGACGGCCGTCGCCTGCCTTGCGCCCGCCCTCGTGGTCATCGGCCTGTTCGTCGTCTACCCCCTGGTTGCCACCGGGCTGCTCTCCCTCACCGACTGGGACGGCATCAGCCCGGACAAGCCGTTCGTAGGGCTCGACAACTACCGCAAGCTCGCAGGCGACGCCGACTTCCGCAACTCGATGGTCGTCACCCTCCTCTACGGGGTCGGCGTCAGCGTGCTCAGCGTGGTCACCGGACTGGGCGCTGCGGCCTTGCTCAACAAGGCGATTCGCGGTCGAGCTGTCTACCGCACGGCATTCTTCCTGCCCGTGGTCACGTCCTCGATCGCAGCCGCCGCGGTCTGGAAGTACCTCTTCGGTGCGTCCGGCCCGGTCAACGCCGGCCTCTCGGCGGTGGGGCTCGGCGCACCCAACTGGTTGGGAGACCCGCACCTGGCGCTGTTGTGCCTGACCCTGCTCACCGTGTGGAAACAGCTGGGGCTCAACACTGTTCTCTACCTCACCGCGATGCAGACCATCCCCACCTCGGTCTACGAGGCGGCCGCCCTCGACGGGGCGGGACCGTTCCAGACGATGCGTCGAATCACCTTTCCGCTGCTGGCACCGATGACGTTCTTCGTCGTGGTCCAGGCACTCGTGGCGACGTTCCAGGGCTTCGACCTCGTCTACCAGCTCACTTCGGGTGGCCCACTCGGTGGCACGGAGGTCGTCGGCTTCCTCGTCTACCGCACGGCGTTCGTCACCGGACAGTTCGGTTACGGAGCGACGATCGCGTATGCCGGGTTCGCCCTGGTCTTTGGGCTCACCTGGGTGCAGTGGCGCCTCGGCGGCAGGGCTGAGGCATGAGCGCCCTGCGGCAACTCAGTCGTCACGCAGTCCTGCTGGGCCTGAGCCTGCTCGTCGTCGCACCCTTCGCATGGATGATCACCACCAGCCTCAAGTCGGCCGACAAGGTCAACACCGGCCCCTACCTGGTGCCGCATCAGTTCGAGTGGGGCAACTACCCCCAGGCGCTGTCCGCAGCGCCCTTCGGTCACTACTACGTCAACTCGGTCGTCATGACGGCGGGCATCGTGGCCGGCCACCTCGTCCTGGACACTCTCGCGGCATACGCCCTCGCCCGGCTGCGCTTTCCCGGTCGCAACGTCGTCTTCCTCGGTCTGGTGGCCACGATGCTGGTGCCGACCTTCCTCACCGTCCTGCCTGCGTTCGACCTCGTCATCCGGTTCGGGTGGTTCAACAGCTACACCGCCCTGATCGTGCCGAGACTTGCGGACGTGTTCGGCATCGTCGTCATCCGGGGTTACCTCCTGTCGCTGCCGCGCGAACTCGACGAGGCCGCACGGATCGATGGTGCCAACCGGATGCAGGTGCTCGTGCGGGTGCTCCTGCCACTGTGCAAGCCGGCGCTCGCCAGTACTGCCGTGTTCAGCTTCCTCTTCGCCTGGAATGACTTTCTCTGGCCATTGCTGGTGACGAGCGATGACCAGTACCGCACCATCCAGCTCGGCCTGGCGGCCTTCACGAGCAAGTACGCGCCATACCCGCAGTACCTCATGGCGGGGACGGTCGTGGCAGCGGTGCCCGCCATCGTCGTGTTCGTCTACCTGCAACGGAGCCTGGTACGCGGCTTGGCTGCGACCGGGGTCAAGGAGTGATGGCCCAGTGAGTGACGAGACCGGGGTCGACACACCCCGCGAGGACGTACCCGGCCCGGACTGGGTACGCGACGCGATCTTCTACCAGGTCTTCCCGGAGCGGTTCGACAACGCCGACCCGACGACCAACCCGGAGAACGTCGTGCCATGGGGCAGTCCACCCACCCGCGACAACTTCATGGGCGGCGACCTGCCGGGGATCACCCGGCGGCTCGGACACCTCGAGTCGCTGGGAGTGAACGCTCTCTACCTGACCCCGGTGTTCGCGTCTTCGACAAACCACCGGTACGACGGCACCGACTACTACGCCATCGACCCCCGGCTCGGTGGCGAGGTGGCCTTCGACGGACTGGTAGCCAGCGCCCATGAGCACGGGATCAAGGTGGTTCTCGATGCGGTGTTCCACCACTGCGGTTGGGACCACCCCTTCTTCCAGGACGTCGTGAAGCGTGAGGGGGAGTCGGAGTACGTCAACTGGTTCCTCGTCCAGGACTTCCCGATCTCGGCACAGCCGGTGCCCAACTACCAGACCTGCTCTGGTTGCTGGTACCTGCCCAAGCTGAACGTGCAGAACCCGGTGGTGCGGGACCACCTCTTCGGCGCGGTTCAGAAGTGGATGAACAGCGGCATCGACGGATGGCGGCTCGATGTGCCCTACATGCTCGAGAACGAGCCCTTCTGGGAGCAGTTCCGAAGTGTGGTCAAGGCGCACGACCCGGACCAGTACATCGTCGCCGAAGTGTGGGAGGCCGCGACGGAGTGGACCACTGGACGCACGTCCGATGCCGCCATGAACTACCGCCTGCGTGACGCGATCCTCGGGTTCGTGTCCGAGTGGCGCAATGGCGGCGAGCACTTCGCCAAAGAGCTTGCGTCGATCGACGCCGAGATTCCCGCTGGCCGAAAGGGCTTGATGCTCAACCTGCTGGGGAGCCATGACACTGAGCGCCTCCTGACTCACGTCGGGGGTGACGTGGCTGCAGTAAAGCTGGCACAGGCGCTCCTGTTCACGGCCGAGGGCGCACCGATGCTCTACTACGGCGACGAGGTCGGTCTGACCGGCTTCAACGACCCGGACTGCCGTGGAGCCATGCCGTGGGACGAGTCGACCTGGAACCTCGAGCTGCTCGACTGGGTGCGGCTGCTGGCCCGCCTGCGACGCGAGCACGTCGCCCTGAGGCGTGGCTCGGAACAGACCCTGTCCGCCAGCGAGAACACGATCGTGCGCCTGCGGCAGCATGAATCCGAGTCGATCGTGGTGTGCGCCAACCGGATCCGAGGAGGCACCGAGATTTCGGTCCGGCAGTATTCGGGCCGGACCGGTGTTGACCTGGTGACCAACGAGCGGGTGCGGCTGGACGCCGTGCCGGTTCCGGGAAGGGGAGTGTCCATTGTCCGGCTCGACTGATGGAGCCAAACGGCCCACGTCCCGCGACGTTGCCACCGCCGCGGGGGTGTCGCGAACGGCGGTGTCATTCGCATTCAACGACCCGGGCCGGCTCTCAGCCGCGACTCGTGACCGGATCCTCGAGGTGGCAGCCCGCCTAGGTTACCGGCCTGATCCGGTAGCCCGGATGCTCGTCCAGGGCCGCACCAACTCATTGGGAATCCTTCTGCCGCAAGACATTCCGCAGGCGATGGAGAACCCCTACTACGCGCAGTTCCTCGTCGGGGTGGGGCAGGTCTGTCACCAGGAAGGTTTCACCCTCCTGCTCGTACCGCCCTTGCGGAACTCGATGCTCGACGCCATCCCGTATGCAGCAGTCGACGGCTTCGTCGTGACCGGGCTCGAGCGCGACCGCGGTGAGGTGGCCGAACTGGAGCGACGGGGAGTCCCGTTCGTCCTCGTCGACAGCGAGAGCGACGAGGACGTACCCACGGTCGAGGTCGACGACCAGGCTGGTGCGGCCGCCATGATGACCCACCTCCTCGAGCTGGGGCATCGGGACATCACGGTGCTGGCGTTCGAGGCCGGGCCCGACAGCGTCATCGATGCGGCGCGCGGGCCGCTGGGCCGACGCATGGCCGGCGTCGATGACGCTCTCGACGGGCTTGGACCTGTCGCCTCCGACGTCCGGCTGCGCGTCGTGGAGGCGCGGGCCACGCGGGCGGAGGGCTACAAGGCGGGTCTGGACATCCTCGACTCGGACGACCGTCCCACGGCTGTCTTCGCGCTCTCGGACATCCTCGCCGCAGGAGTTCTCGACGCGGCATACGAGCTCGGGATCTCGGTCCCCGGCGACGTCTCGGTCGCTGGTTACGACGACCAGCCCGAGGCGGTCTGGCTGCGACCGCGGCTCACCACCGTCCGGCAACCGATCGAGGCGAAGGGGCGGGTCGCTGCCGACTTCCTCGTCTCGGCGATCCGAGGCAGCTCACGACACCACCACCACACGCTGCACACGGCGCTCATCGTCCGCGAGTCCACCGCCACTCCACGCAAGACCCCCGTCCGAGGAACAGGAGCGTGATCTACATGAGAATGCCACGCAGGACACGAGTCGCCGGTGTCGTAGCGACGGGTCTCGTCGCTGTTGCGGCGTTGACCACGACCGGTGTCAACGCAACCACCGCCACTGCGTCGCCCGCCGCAGGGCCGGGCCCTCTGACTGAGGGTGACGTCATCTATCAAGTGCTCGTCGACCGGTTTTCCAACGGGAGCACGGCCAACGACAACACCGGCAATGGTGAGTACAACCCCAGCGACCTCGGCTTCTATCACGGAGGTGACTGGACGGGGCTCACGAACAAGCTGTCCTACATCAAGAACCTTGGCGTGACAGCGATCTGGCTCTCACCAGTCTCTGAACAGCAGCCGCTCAGCCGAGACGGCAAGGAAGCCAGCTACCACGGCTACTTCACAAAGGACTTCGCGACACCCAACTCCCACTTCGGCTCCAAGGCAGAGCTGCAGACCCTCATCGACACCGCCCACAGTATGGGTCTGAAAATGATCCTGGACGTCGTCCCCAACCACACGGCCGACTATCTGGCCGGTACGTCGACGACATACAGCCCCTCGACGAACAAGCCGGCATCGCCGCTCGACAACTCGGCGTACTTCCACCACAACGGAGACTGTCGCTTCGACGGGTCAGAGACCCAGACGCAGATCGAGAACTGTGACCTTGGCGGTCTCGATGACCTGGACCAGTCCAACAGCACCGTGTCCAGCTACCTCATGGCCACCTACAAGGACTGGATAGGCATGGGATTTGACGGGATCCGCGTCGACGCGGCCCGGTCCGTGCCCAAGCCCTGGCTGCAGTCGTTCGAGCAGACCATGGGTGTGCCCACCTTTGGAGAGGTTTTTGTGGGGGACATCGACTATGTCTCCGAGTACCAGAAGTACGAATGGGGGGTCCTGGATTTCCCATACTTCTTCACCGTCAGGGACACGCTCGTGGCTGATGGTGACATGCGGAACCTCGGGGGTCTGTTCGACCAGGACTACAAGTACACCAACGCCAATCGGCTCGAGACTTTCCTCGACAACCACGATCGTGCTCGGTTTCTCACGCGGGCTGATGACAACTACCAGAGGCTCCGCTCGGCGCTGACCTTCCTTTTGTCCTCACGTGGGGTGCCGGTCATCTACTACGGAACCGAGCAGGCCGACGACGGCAATGGCAACCCCAACGAGGTGCCGATCGCGAACAAGGACAATCGCAAGGACATGACATCGTTCAGCGAAACGTCGACGATCTACACGCACATCAAGCGGCTCAACGCCATGAAGAAGGCGTATCCCGCGCTGCGCGTTGGCACCCAGCGCGAGATGTGGAAGGACCAGCAGGTCTACGGCTTCTCGCGGCGAGTCGACAGCAGCGGGGCCGAGGCGGTGACGCTCATCAACGGCACGTGGCCCAACCAGACGCGGACGATTCCTCTGCGGGCCGAGAGCAGCCTGACCGTCGGCACGGTCCTCACCAACATCATGAACACCGCCGACACGGTGACAGTGCAGGCCGGTGGGACCACCGGCAAGCAGATCACCACCACCCTGGGTGAGCACGAGGCGAAGGTCTACGTGCCAGGCTCCGTCACGGCATACACGCCTCCGGCTCGGAACGTGACCAAGATCCGCGTCCACTACAACGTGGGACTCGGAAACTCGATCGCCATACGTGGCAACACCTATCCCTTCACGTGGACCTACGGTCGTGGAGCGCGAAACATCGCCCCTGACGTCTGGGAGTTCGAGCTCGAGCGCATCCCGGCGGGGCAGGCCTTCGAGTTCAAGCCTCTGGTCAACGACAGCCAGTACTCCACCGGCGCCAACTACGTGGGAACCGGCGGCCAGACCATGGACGTGTACCCGACGTTCTGACAAGCCCCGGTGGGCGTCGCCGTATCCCCTCATCGGCGGCGCCCACCGGCCACCACGTCAGCCGATGACGCCGACGACCTGGAGCGCGGTGACGAAGGCGAGGATGAGGCAGACCACGCCGCCGATGCGGCGGATCAGCGCCAGCTTCACGCGCCTGAGGAGCGCTCGACCGAGTGCCGCCCCGAGCGCGGACACCGTTGCCAAGGCGGCGAACGCGCCGATGAAGACCGACACGGGCTCGTGGAAGCGCAGCACCATGTTGGCGGTGAGGATCTGCGACAGGTCGCCCCACTCGGCGAGGAAGAGGATCGAGAACGACACCACGATCGCCTTCAGCCCCACGGCCCGCGCGGCGCCCTTGTGCGAGAACTCCTCCTCGGCCTCCTGCTCCTCCTCGTCGGCTTTGCCGGCACCGCGCAGCAGGATGATGCCGCCGACCAGGAACATCAGCGCGGCGAAGATCTCGACGGGGCGTTTCGGCAGCTGTGCCAGCAGACCTCCGATCGTGACCGCGACGAGGGTCTGCACGAGGAATGCGAGGCACACGCCGATCCACACGAACAGCGGGCGGTACCGCGTCGCGAGGACGAGCGTGGCGACGAACGTCTTGTCGGGCAGCTCCACGAAGAAGATCGCGCCGAAGACGATCGCCATGGTGGCGAGGTCGAAGTCCATGTCGCGTCGACTCTATCCGCGTGACCCCAATACGCTGGCCGCGTGTCCGACGCCAACGTGATCGCCGTGGTGGCGGTCGTGGTGGCGGTCCTCGCGCTCGCAGTCGCCGTCACGACCGTGGCTCGTGCCCGCCGCCTCGAGCGCCGCCTGCGCGCCCTGGAGACCCAGCGCCCTGTCGGTGCCGGCGACCTCGCCGCGCTGCGCGCCGACATCGGCCAGGCCCTTCGGCATGTGGCGGTGGTCCGCTACGACGCGTTTGGCGACATGGGCGGTCGACTGTCGTTCAGTGCGGCCGTCGTGGACGACTCCGGCGACGGGCTCGTCCTGTCTTCGATCCACGCCCGCGGCGAGTCCCGCACCTACGCCAAGGGCGTCGTCGGCGGGCAGTCCGACGCCACCTTGACCCCGGAGGAGCAGCAGGCGCTGGCCTCCGCCCGCACCGGCTCGAAGGATGCCTGAGACGATGACGACCTACGCCTACCTCGGCCCCGAGGGCACCTTCACCCAGATGGCGCTCGACGCCTGGGCACCGGCGCGCGGCGCGGAGCACCGCCCGTGCGGCTCGGTCGACCAGGCCCTCACGCTCCTGCGCGCGGGCGAGGTCGACGGTGCGATGGTGCCGATCGAGAACTCCGTCGAGGGTGGCGTCAGCGCCACGCTCGACGCGCTCGCCAGTGGCGACCCCCTCGTCGTCGTGGCCGAGGTGCTCGTGCCCATCACCTTCGTGCTCGCTGCGCGACCGGGTATGCCGCTGGGCCAGGTGCGTGCCGTGGGCACCCACTCGCACGCGTGGGCTCAGGTGCGTGGCTGGATGGAGTCCAACCTCCCCGACGCCGTCTACGTGCCGACCCTGTCCACCGCCGCAGCGGCGGAAGGCCTTGCAGCGCAAGGCGGCTCACCGGCATACGACGCGGCCGTCTGTGCCCCTGTCGCGGCGAGCAACCACGGCCTCGAGATCCTCGCGGAGGGCATCGGCGACAACGCGGCCGCGGTGACGCGCTTCGTCCTCGTCGCCCGGCCGGGGGACCTCCCGGAACGCACCGGCGCCGACAAGACGACCCTGGTGCTGTTCCAGCGCGACGACCACGCGGGCGGCCTGCTCGAGCTGCTCGAGCAGTTCTCGGTGCGCGGCATCAACATGTCCCGGCTGGAATCGCGGCCGACCAAGGAGTCGATGGGGTCCTACTGCTTCTCGATCGACATCGAGGGGCACGTCCTCGACGAGCGGGTCGGCGAGGCGCTGCTCGGGCTCAAGCGGGTCTGCGCCGACGTGCGGTTCCTCGGCAGCTATCCCGCGGCGCACGGCACCGCGGTGCAGGTCAGCCCGGTCACGACGGACGCGGCGTTCGCCGACGCCCGCGCCTGGCTCCGCGACCTGCGCACCCTCACCTGACCGGGCTCAACTTTTACGCGTCATGCGCGAAACATGCACTTCGCTCGGGCTACTGGTGCGTGTGAAGATCAACCTTCCAGCGTGACGCGTAAAAGTTGTGACAGCGCGCGGGGCTACTTCTTCTCGCGCCAGGCGCGTTCGAAGGGCAGCCGCCAGGCGTGCGGCGCGATCAGCTGGTGGATCGCGTTCGGGCCCCACGAGCCCTCGGGGTAGGGCTTGGCCTCCGGCGGGTCGTCGAGCAGCGGCTGCGAGCGCTCCCACAACGACTCGATGCCCTCGGCGGTCGTGAACAGCGTGTGGTCGCCGCGCATCGCATCGAGCATGAGCCGCTCATAGGCCTCGAGCACGTCACCGGCGCGCTCGGTCTCGCGGGTGGAGAACTGCATCGACAGCTTCTCCAACCGCATGCCGGGCCCGGGTCGCTTGCCGTAGAACGACAACGACACCTTCGACTCGTCGGCGAGGTCGAACGTCAGGTGGTCCGGCCCCGCCGACCCCACACCCGAGTTGTGCGGGAACATCGACCGCGGCGCCTCCTTGAAGGCGATCGAGATGATGCGCGCCCCCTCGGCCATCTTCTTGCCGGTGCGCAGGTAGAACGGCACGCCCGCCCAGCGCCAGTTGTCCAGGCCCACCTTGAGCGCGATGAAGGTCTCGGTGTCGGAGTCCGACGCCACCCCGGGCAGCTGGGTGTAGCCGGCGAACTGTCCGCGCACCACGTCGTCGGGGTCGATCGGCAGCAGCGACCGGAAGACCTTGTTCTTCTCCTCGGAGATGGCGCGCGGCTCCAGCGCGGTCGGCGGCTCCATCGCGACGAACGCCATCACCTGGAACAGGTGCGTCACCACCATGTCCTTGTAGGCACCGGTCGACTCGTAGAAGTTGGCGCGCTGGTCGAGCCCGAGCGTCTCGGGGATGTCGATCTGCACGTGGTCGATGAAGTTGCGGTTCCAGATCGGCTCGAACAGCCCGTTCGCGAACCGGAAGGCGAGGATGTTCTGCGCCGCCTCCTTGCCGAGGAAGTGGTCGATCCGGAAGATCTGCTCCTCCGAGAACGTCTCGTGCACCTTGTCGTTCAACGCGATCGCGCTCGCGAGGTCGGTGCCGAATGGCTTCTCCATGACCACCCGCGACCCGTCGACCAGGCCCGCCTCGCGCAGCGTGTTGAGCACCGCCACCGCGGCCTTCGGCGGCACCGACAGGTAGTGCAGCAGCAGCTTGGAGCTGCCGCCCAGCTGTTCCTGCGCGCGGTGCACGGCGTCGGCGAGTGCCTTGGGCCCGGCACTCTGTGGCACGTAGGTCAGGTGGTCGTCGAACTCGTCCCACTGCTCCGCTGTCAGCTTGTGCGACCCGAACTCGTCGATCGCCTGCTTGGCGAACTCGCGGAACTGCGCGTCGTCCATCTCCTCCAGCGACGTGCCGACGACCCGGATGTCCGGCGCCAGGTCGCTGGTCACGAGGTAGGCGAGCCCGGGCAGCAGCTTGCGTCTCGCCAGGTCACCGGTGGCGCCGAACAGGACGACGACGTGGGGTTCGACCGGTTCGAGCGGGCTGCGACTGCTCACCCGTTCGCTCGCCGGATAGGAGATCGTCTGCGGGCGGGGCGGTGTGGCTTCGGGCACGTTCTCGATCATGGCACCGCGGATGGGTGGGTGCACGGGGCGGGTATGCCGCGTGGTCGACTTGACGAGGCCAGTTAGGTAAGGCTTACCTTATCGCCCGTCGCCCAACCCAAGGAGAACCATGCGCACGTCCCTCGTCCCCGCTGCCCTCGGCGCGGCACTCGTCCTCGCCACCGCGGCCTGTGGCAGCAGCGGTGACGACCGCGCGGTGCAGGCGCTGGACCCACGGACCACGGCGGCGGTCGAGCAGTACGAGGGCTTCGTGAGCGAGCAGGCCGACCAGCTGCTCGAGCGCACCACGACCTTCGTCACGGCGGTCAAGGCGCGCGAGGTCGAGGCCGCCAAGGCGGCATACCCACTCGCCCGCGGGCCGTGGGAGCGGATCGAGCCGGTCGCCGAGTCCTTCGGCGACCTGGACCCGCGGATCGACGGTCGCGAGGACGTCGTCGAGGACGGCCAGGAGTTCACCGGCTTCCACCGGCTCGAGAAGGACCTGTGGGTCGACGGTCTCCAGCCCGACTCCGCGGCGGTGGCCGACCGACTCCTGGCCGACGTGGTGGAGATCGTGGCGAGGGCCAAGGCAGTCGAGCTCGCCCCGGACCAGCTCGCCGGCGGCGCCAAGGGCCTGCTCGACGAAGTCGCGACCGGCAAGATCACCGGCGAGGAGGACCGCTACTCCCACACCGACCTCTACGACTTCGACGAGAACGTCAAGGGCAGCAAGGCCGTCGTCGACGCGCTGCGACCGGTCCTGCAGGAGCGCGACCCGCAGCTGCTCACCGAGGTCGACGCCCGGTTCGCCGCTCTCGACGCCGAGCTCGAAAAGCACCGCACCGACAAGGGGTTCGCGCTCTACACCTCCTTGTCCAAGGACGAGGTCAAGGAGCTCTCGGTCGCCCTCGACGCGCTGAGCGAGCCGATCGCCCGGGTCTCCGGCGTCGTCGCGGCGAAGTGAGCCGCCTCGACGCGGGCCTGAGCCGCCGCCACCTGATCGGGGTCGGTGCGGGTGCTGCGGCCGCCGGTCTCGTGGCGGGCGCCGGTGGGGCGTATGCCGCGGGGCTGGGTCACGATGACGCCATCGCCTCCGCGGCAGTCGCCGCCGGCAGCGACCAGGTGGTCCCGTTCCGCGGCGCCCACCAGGCCGGGATCATCACCCCGGCACAGGACCGGATGCACTTCGTGGCGCTCGACGTCGTCACCAAGGACCCGCGCGAGCTCCGTGAGCTGCTCATGGCCTGGACCGGCGCCGCCGAGCGCATGGTCGCCGGTGCCGAGGCGGCACCGGGCGGTGTCATCGGCGGTGGTCCACACAAGGCTCCGGCGGACACCGGCGAGGCATTCGACCTCGATGCCTCGAACCTGACCATCACGATCGGCTACGGCCCGGCGCTGTTCGACGGCCGCTTCGGGCTGGCCGGGCGCAAGCCGTCGCCCCTGCGCGAGCTTCCCGGGTTCGTCGGCGACGACCTGGACCCCGCTCGCAGTGGCGGCGACCTGTGCATCCAGGCCTGCGCGAACGACCCCCAGGTCGCGGTCCACGCGGTGCGCAACCTCGTCCGGCTCGGCTTCGGCACCGTGTCGGTGCGGTGGAGCCAGCTCGGTTTCGGCCGCACGTCAGCGACGACCCGCACCCAGACCACCCCACGAAACCTGTTCGGGTTCAAGGACGGTACGGCCAACATCAGGGCCGAGGACACCGAGGCGCTGGACCGGCACGTGTGGGTCCAGCCCGCCGACGTCACGGGTTCGGCCGCCTGGCTGGCGGGTGGCTCCTACCTGGTGGCGCGCCGCATCAGGATGCACGTCGAGGTGTGGGACCGCAGCACGCTGCAGGAGCAGCAGGACGTGATCGGCCGTGACAAGGGCGAGGGGGCGCCACTCGGCCAGCAGTCCGAACTCGATCCGGTCGACTTCGACGCCAAGGGTGCCGACGGCCGGCCGGCGATCCCGATGGACGCCCACGTGCGCCTCGCGCATGAGAGCCGGCTCGGCGGCATACGGATCCTGCGTCGTGGCTACAACTTCACCGACGGCAGTGACGGGCTGGGCCACCTCGACGCGGGGCTGTTCTTCGTCGCGTTCATGCGCGACCCGCACGAGCAGTTCGTCCCGATGCAGCGGGCGCTCGCGGCGCGGGACGCACTGAGCGAGTACATCGAGCACACCGGCTCAGGCCTGTTCGCCTGCCCCCCGGGGCTGGACGACGGGGACGACTGGGGCCGGCAGCTGTTCGGCTGACGCGGCCCGCGACCGGTGTCGCCACCAGCCATACGCGAGCAGGGCGCACCCGATGCCGTTGAGCATGCCGACTGCGACGTCGGTGACGTGGTGCATGCCGCGGTAGAGCCGCGCGTAGGTGACGAGGAGTGGCAGCAGGAGGCACAGCACCGTCGTGAGCCACCGCAGCCAGGGCCGGGCGATCCGTCCTGCCATGAGCGCCAGCACGAGGTAGAGCGCGGTGGAGGCGCCCACGTGACCGCTGGGGTAGCTCGAGGTGGGTGGTGCCGGGTCCAGGTGCTCGACGGTGGGTCGGGGGCGCCCGATGATCGCCGTCGCGATGACGAAGATGGTGGCCTGTAACGAGATCGCGATGGCCGGCACGACCGACCAGCGCCAGTCGCGGGTCCGCCACAGCAGGACCGCGGTCACGAGCACGCACACACCGATGACGTACTCGGTGTTGCCGATGTGGGACCACAGCATCGTGATGGTGTTCCACGTCGGGTTGCGCTCGTCCGCGAGGACGCGGTTCACCGCCTCCTCGTCCCGGGCCAGTCCCCGGAAGGGTCCGGTGAGCAGCGCCCCGATGCCCAGGATCGCCAGCCAGACGCCTACGCCGGGGGCGATGGCGCGGCTGACGAAGGCCCTTGCGTCGTCCCGATGAAACCGACCCACGACGCGAGGCTAATGCCGAAACCCAGAACCCACCCGGCAACCACGTCAGAGGCGAAGTGGACGCCCAGGAAGACCCGGTCGAGCCCGACGGCCAGCACGCCGACCACCGCGACCATGGTGGACACCCGACGAGCCGTCGGGCTCAGCAGCGGCCAGAGCAGGAAGACCACGACCGTGGCGACCACGGCCGCGTTGAAGGCGTGACCCGACGGGAACGAGTAGCCCGGCGCATGCGAGAGGGGGTCGTCGATGACGGGACGGGCCCGGTGCACCACCAGCTTCAGCAGCAGGCCGACGTTCCAGGCGACCATCATCGTCACGAACGCCCACAGGGCCCGGGTCCGCAGGCCGCGCGCGAGCCAAGCCCAAACGCACGTGGCGGTCGCCACGGCATACAGCACCCAAGGCTGGCTCACCGCCTGCAGGACCGTCAGGGACGGCCCGAGCCCGGCGCCGCGGGCGAGGTCGGTCGCGCGGACGGCGACCGTCTCGTCGAGGCTGACCAGCGCGTCCCAGCGCTCACGCACGGCATACGCGACGAGCGCGACGGGCAGCGCGAACAACGCCATGCACACCGCTCCCCGGGCCAGCCTGCGGGCGCGGCCCGCGCCCCGGGGTGACGCCACGGGCTAGGCCGTCGCGCCCACCCGCACCACGAGCGAGCCGGGGAGGACCTCGGCCGAGATGGCGCGTGCCTTGCCGATGGTGTCGCCGTCGACCTGGGCCTCCTCGGGCCGGTCGGCGCGCACGGAGATCTCGCGGGCGGTGTGGTGGTCGACGCGCTGGTGCCCCTTGCGCTGCTTGGACGCGATGCGTGCTGCGACCGCGGCCCAACCCACGATTCCCTTGGGGGACAACAGGACTGCGTCGAGGTGGCCGTCGTCGACCTCCGCGTCCGGCAGGAGCACCAGGCCGCCGACGAGCTTGCCGACGTTGCCGATGACGACCGTGCGGGTGCGCCGCGTGAACTCCTCGGAGTCGTCGATCTTCACGCGCACCTTGAACTGCGGCCCGCGCAGGTTGCGGGTGCCGGAGACCATGTAGGCGAGCGGCCCCACCTTGGCCTTGAGGCCCTCCGGGGCGTCGGCCATGATCGCCGCGTCGAAGCCGAATCCGGCCATGACGAGGAAGATGTGCTGCTCGGGGCGCTGGTCCTCCCCGCTGCTGTTGACCGTGAGCCGGCCGACGTCGATCCGCTTGTTCTGGCCGGTGAGGGCGACGTCGAGTGCGTCGTCGAGGTCGGCGAACGGCAGGTCGAGGTTGCGTGCCAACAGGTTGCCGGTGCCGCCCGGCAACAGCCCCAGCGGGGTGTCGGTGCCGACGAGGGCGGCGGCCACGCTGCGGACGGTGCCGTCACCGCCGAGGGGGCAGACGAGGTCGACGTCCTGCTCGAGCGCCTCCTTGGCCTGGCCGGTGCCGGGGTCCTTCTCGGTGGTCTCGATGAACAGCGGTGACTCCCAGCCGTGCTGCACGACCTGGCGCGTGATGTGGGCCTTGGTGCCCTCGAGGTCGTCGAACTTGGTCGGGTTGACGATGATGGCGACGCGGCGCTTCGGTGTCTCGGTCACTGTCCCCTCCGGACGGAACTCGTTGCGGTGTGGGCGTCGGCTCCACCGACTGGCTCGATGGGCGCCACGGCCCCGCCGGCGAGGGCGGGCCGACAGCGACGCGATGAGCGCCGCGAAGGCGATGACGAGCACGATCGCGCCGATGGCGATCCAGCCTGGATGGTCCGAAAGCACCCGCCGAAACTACCCCACGCGGTGGTGCATATGCGCAGGCCAGGTGGTGGTTAGGGTGATCTCGTGGCTGACACCAAGGACTGGACCTGGACCCTGGAACGGGTCTGCCCCGAGTGCGGCTTCGACGCAGGCGGCGTGCCGGCCGACGGCATCGCCGGCCTGGTGCTCGAGCTGACCCGCCCGTGGCCGCAGGTGCTCCAGCGGTCGTCCGTGCGCGAACGGCCGGCTCCCGAGGTCTGGTCGGAGCTGGAGTATGCCGCGCACGTGCGCGACGTGTGCCCGGTCTTCGACGGCCGCGTACGCCAGCTGCTGGTGGAGGACCCCGCCGAGTTCGAGAACTGGGACCAGGACCAGGCAGCGGTCGACGGCCGCTACGACGAGCAGGACCCGGCGCAGGTCTCCGGCGAGCTGGTCGCGGCAGCCGCCGCGGTGTCGGCCCAGTTCGCCCAGGTGCCGGACGGCGCGTGGTCTCGCCGCGGCATACGCAGCAACGGCTCACACTTCACGGTGCTCACCCTCGGGCAGTACATGCTGCACGACCTGGCGCACCACCTGCACGACGTGCGTGCCTAGATGCGTGGGCCTCAGGCCTTCTGCGGGTGACCCGTCAGGGCGGCCGCCCCGCCCATGACGAGGAAGATCGAGCCGGACACGTACTTCTGCCGCTCGACCGCCTTGGGGTGCCGCTGGAGCCAGCGCCCCACACCGCCGGCGCTGAGCGCGTAGAAGCTGTCGAACACCGCGCCGATGACGACGAAGATGGCGCCGAGCACCAGCACCTGGGACCAGACCGCACCGGCGTCGCGGTGCAGGAACTGCGGGAAGAACGCGACGAAGAAGACGGCCGTCTTGGGGTTGGAGATGCCGACCGCGAAGGCGTCGACGAACGCGCGGCGCGAGCTCACCACGGGTGCCCGGTCGAGCGAGAAGTGCCCCTTGCTGCGGAACTCACGGACCGCCAGCCACAACAGGTATGCCGCGCCGGCGTACTTCACGACCGCGAACGCCACCACCGAGGAGCTGATGACCGCCGACAGCCCGAACGCGGTCGCGACCACCATGCAGGCGGTCGCCGACTCGATGCCGAGCATCGATGCCACGGCCAGCCGCGGGTTGCTCTGCCCGATGCCACGCGAGATGAGGAACAGCATGGCTGGCCCGGGCAGCAGGATCAGCGCGGTGGCGGCGAGGGCGAACGTGCCCAGGGTGGCGGCGGACGGCATACGGGAAAGGATCGGACCGGACCGGGCTGGGAGGCAACGGGTAATCACGTGGCGGACGCCCGCCGGGCCATCGGTAGGCTGACCCGGTGATCGACATCAAGCTCCTGCGCGACGACCCGGAGACCGTCCGGGCCAGCCAGCGCGCCCGTGGTGAGGACGAAGGGGTCGTCGACGCGGCCCTGGCTGCGGACGAGCGACGCCGGTCATCCCTCACCGAGTTCGAGCGGCTGCGCGCCGAGCAGAAGTCGATGGGCAAGCAGGTCGCCAAGGCGCAGGGCGACGAGAAGCACGCCCTGCTGACCCGCACCAAGGAGATCGCGGCCGAGGTCAAGTCGCTGCAGGCCGACGCGGACGCGGCACAGACCGAGCTCGACGGGCTCGTGCGGTCGATCGGCAACGTCGTCGAGCCGGGTGTGCCCGTGGGCGGCGAGGACGACTACACCGTGCTCGAAACCGTGGGAACGCCAACGGAGTTCGACTTCGAGCCGCTCGACCACCTCGCCCTTGGCGAGAAGCTCGCGGCCATCGACATGGAGCGCGGCGCCAAGGTCTCGGGGTCGCGGTTCTACTTCCTCACCGGCGTCGGTGCGCGGCTGGAGCTGGCGCTGCTCAACCTCGGCATCGCGCAGGCCGTCGAGCACGGGTTCACGCCGGTCATCACTCCCACGCTGGTCAAGACCGACGTCATGGCCGGAGCCGGGTTCATCGACAAGCACTCCGAGGAGGTCTACCGGCTCGCCGACGACGACCTCTGGCTCACCGGCACCTCCGAGGTCGCGCTCGCGGGCTACCACGCCGACGAGATCCTCGACCTCTCCGATGGCCCCAAGAGGTATGCCGGGTGGTCGGCGTGCTACCGCCGCGAGGCCGGGTCGCACGGCAAGGACACCCGCGGCATCATCCGCGTGCACCAGTTCCACAAGGTCGAGATGTTCACCTACTGCCGGGTCGAGGACGCGGTCGAGGAGCACCGGCGACTGCTCGACCTCGAGCGCGACATGATGGCCAAGATCGAGGTGCCCTACCGCATCATCGACACCGCCGCGGGCGACCTCGGTGGGCCGGCCGCGCGCAAGTACGACATCGAGGCGTGGGTGCCGACGCAGGGCCGTTACCGCGAGCTCACCTCGACGTCGAACTGCACGACCTACCAGGCGCGCCGGCTGAACACCCGTGAGCGAGACCCGGGCGGCGGCAACGGAACTCGCACCGTCGCCACCCTCAACGGCACCCTCGCCACGACGCGGTGGATGGTCGCGATCCTCGAGAACCACCAGCAGGCCGACGGCTCGGTCGTGGTCCCCGAGGCGCTGCGCCCGTTCCTCGGCCTCGAGGTGCTGCGCCCCGTGTGACCCGGGCGCAGCACCCGTCGGTCACTTGTAGAGGACGGCCTCGATCTTCGGGTCGGTGATGTTGGTCTTGTCGTACCAGTAGTAGCCGGTGTCGATCGTCTTCGGCAGGGACTCACCGTTGATGGCCTTCATGGCCGCCTTGACGACCTCCTCGCCGATGCCGACCGGGTTCTGGGTGATGGCGCCGGCCTCGAGCCCGGAGTTGATCGCGTCGATCTGGGCCTGGCCGGAGTCGAACCCGATGATCGTCAGGCCCTTCGTGCCGGCCTCCTGGACACCCTTGACGACGCCGATGGCCGACCCCTCGTTGGTGCCGTAGATGCCCTTGACGTCGGGGTTGGCGCGGATGATCGACTTGGTGATGTCGGCGCTCTTGGCCTGGTCGCCGTCGCCGTACTGGACGGGCAGGACCTTGATGTCGGGCGCGTTGCTCTTCATCCAGTCGAGGAAGCCGTCGCGCCGGTCCTTGCCCGTCTGGCTGGTCTGGTCGTGGGCGACGACGGCGACCGTGCCCTTGCCGCCGATGAGCTCGGACATCTTCTTCGCCGCCTCACCCGCCGCCTTCTTGCTGTCGGTGGCCGCGGTGGTCAGCGGCACGTCGGACTCGACGCCGGAGTCGAATGCGATGACCGGGATGTTCTGGCTCTTGGCCTGCTGCAACAGCCCCTCGGCCGCCTTGGAGTCCAGCGCCGCGAACCCGATGGCATCGGGCTTCTTCGCCATGGCGTTGGTGAGCATGGTGATCTGGGCCTCGACCTCCTTCTCGGTCGCGGGGCCCTCGAAGGTGATGCGGGCGCCCTGCTTCTTGGCCTCGTCCTCCGCCCCCTTCTTCACGGCCTGCCAGAACTGGTGCTGGAAACCCTTGGAGACGATGGCGATGTACGGCTCCTTCTTGTCCGTCGAGCCACCGCCGGCGTTGTCACCGGACTGGCCGCAGGCGGCGAGTCCCAACGTGACGAGGCCGGCGACGGTCACCGTGGCGATGCGGCGAGTGCGCATGAGTGGTGCTCCTTTGCGGGGTGGGGTGGCGGTATGCCGTGCTGCTTGCTGTGCGGGGTCGGTTCAGGTCGTGCTGGCGGCGCGCTTGCGGACCATGTCGGCGTAGACGGCGACGAGGATGACGGCGCCGAGGATGACGTTCTGCCACTCCTGCGGGATCGACATCAGCTGGAGGCCGTTGTTGAGCACCGAGATGATGAGGGCGCCGATCACGGTGCCGATGATCGAGCCCTTGCCGCCGGCCAGCGACGTGCCGCCGATGACGACGGCGGCGATGGCCTGGAGCTCGTAACCGGCGCCGGTTGCCGGCTGCGCGGACCCGAGGCGGGCCGAGATCATGACGCCGGCGAGGCCGGTGAACAGCCCGGCGAGGGTGTAGATGACGATCTTCCACCGGCGCACGTTGATGCCGGAGAGGGCCGTGGCCTCCTCGTTGCTGCCGATCGCGAAGGTGTACCGGCCGAGAACGGTGCGGTTGAGCAGGATGGCCGCGACCACGACCGCCAGGACGAGGACCAGGACCGCGTTGGGGAAGTTGACGCCGGGGATGAGGTTGCCCGTGGACAGCTTGAGATAGCCCGGGGTGTCGCTGAAGTAGATCGGCGCGCTGTGGGAGATCACCAGGGCCAGGCCCTGCGCCATGAGCATGGTCGCGAGGGTGGCGATGAAGGGCGGCAGCCCGAGCTTGGCGACGTTGAACCCGTTGACGAACCCCAGGAACCCGCCGAAGAGCACCGCCAGCAGCACGCCCAGCGGCAGCGGGATGCCCCAGGTGACGATGAACGTGCCGGCCATGACGGCGCACAGCGCCATGCCGGTGCCGATGGACAGGTCGATTCCGCCGGTGATGATGACGAACGTGGTGCCGAGCGCCAACAGCCCGATCACGACCGTCGAGAAGAGGACGTTGATGATGTTGCCGTAGGTGAGGAACACCGGGTTGGCGACGGCGAAGAAGGCTGCGATGACGATGAGGCTCGCGAACGCCAGCAGCTGCTGGAGCCTGGACCGCAGCGTCGAGCCGACA
This sequence comes from Knoellia koreensis, assembly GCF_013041615.1. Taxonomy (GTDB): domain Bacteria; phylum Actinomycetota; class Actinomycetes; order Actinomycetales; family Dermatophilaceae; genus Pedococcus; species Pedococcus koreensis. The sequence continues at coordinate 414,275 of NZ_JABEPQ010000003.1, read as the reverse complement.
CCGCTGGCCGGCGCCGCCGCGGTCGTGGTCGTGGTCTCGCTGGTGTCGTGGGTGGTCATGCCCGTCCTCTCTCGTCGTGAGGGCTGCCCTCGGGGTGCTCGGCCTCGGCCTCGGCGACGGTCGCCGGTGCACTGCGGCGCTGGGTGGCGAGCTCCATCACGCTCTCCTGGGTGGCCTCGTCCGGCCCGAGCTCGCCGGTGACCCGGCCCTCGCTCATCACCACCACGCGGTGCGCCAGCCGCAGCACCTCAGGCAGCTCGCTGGAGATGACGATGATCGACTTTCCCTGCGCGGCAAGGTCGTTCAGGAGCCGGTAGATCTCGTCCTTGGCGCCGACGTCGATGCCGCGGGTCGGCTCGTCGACGATCAGCACGTCGCAGTCCTTGGCGAGCCAACGGCCCACGACGACCTTCTGCTGGTTGCCGCCGGAGAGGTTCTTGACCTCCTGCTCCACCGACGGCGTCTTGATCCCCAGGCGTGTCACCGCACGCTCGGCCTCGCGGCGGATGGCGCGGTCGTCGACGAAGCCCTGCCTGGAGAACTTGTCACCCAGGGACGAGAGGGCGATGTTGCTCGACACCGTCTGGTCGAGCAACAGGCCGAAGTGCTTGCGGTCCTCCGACAGGTAGCCGATCCCGAGCTCGGCCGCCTTGGCTGCGTTCGGGATGCGCACCTCCTTGCCATCGACCGTGATGCGGCCCGCCGTGATGGGGTCGGCACCGACCAGGGCCCGCGCCACCTCGGTGCGGCCGGCGCCCATGAGGCCGGCGAAGCCGAGGATCTCGCCCTGGCGCAGCTCGAACGAGACGTCACGCAACAGGTGCTTGGTGCTGAGCCCCTCCACCGAGAGCACGACGGGACGGTCCGCCCGCACGTTCTCGGGACGGGCGCTGGTGTCGATGGCCCGCCCGACCATGCGGGAGATGACCTGCGGCATCGTCGTGGACTCGGTGTCGAGGGTGTCGATGTAGGCGCCGTCGCGAATCACGGTGATGCGGTTGCTGATCCGCTTGAGCTCGTCCATCCGGTGGCTGATGTAGATGACACCGGTGCGCGGGCTCACGAAGCCGCGGATGAGGTCGTGCAGCACCTCGACCTCGGCGTCGTTGAGGGCGGCGGTGGGCTCGTCCATGATGAGCACGCGGGCGTCGTAGGACAGTGCTCGCGCGATCTCGACCATCTGCTGCTTGGCGACGGTGAGCGTGCCGACGACGGCGCGGGGGTCGAGCACCAGCCCGAGCCGGTCGATCAGGTCGGCGGCCTGCCGGTTCAGGTCGCGGTCCGCGGTGAACCAGCCGCGCGAGCGTGGCTCCCGACCGAGGAAGAGGTTCTGGGCGACCGTGAGGTCGGGCACCAGGTTGAACTCCTGGTGGATGATGCTGATGCCCTGTTCCATCGCCTCCTTGGGGTTGTCGGCGTGGAAGGGCACCCCGTCGAGCAGGAAGTGCCCGCTGTCGGCCTGGTTGATGCCCGACAGCAGCTTCATCAGCGTCGACTTGCCGGCACCGTTCTCGCCGACGACGGCGAGCACCTCACCATGGCGAAGCTCGAGATGCATGTCCGACAGGGCCTGGACGCCGGGGAAGGCCTTGCTGACGCCGTCCACGGTCAGCAGGGCCGTGCTCGACGGCGCCGTCTGCTCGCTCACCGCCGCGCTCATGCGTCACCGCGAATCTCGCCGGGGAGGACCACGACTCCCTTGCGCAGCAAGGCATTTCCGTAGACCCGCGTCTCGCCGGTGCGGATCACGACGTAGGCCTCCTGGGCGAGGCCGTAGTAGTCGAACCGGTCGACGAACCGGGTCGACGTGTCGTCGACCCCGGCGGCTGCCATGAGCTCCTTCTGCACCGCGAGCACCGAGCCGTCCGCCGAGGTCATGAGGTCGAGGGCGGGCGCGTCGTCGAGCGGCACGACGGTGCGGACGGCGCGCAGCACGCGCGGTGTACCCAGCCCGGGCAGGTCGATCACCCGCTGGCCGAGGCGGTGGGCCGGGAAGTGGGCGTCGACCACGGCCACCGCGTCGGAGTGCCCCATGGCGTCGAGGTGCAGCAGCACCTGGCCGGTGAGCACCGGGTCCACTCCCTGCAGCATGTCGCGATCACATCCTCGGAATCGTCGTTCGGGTCGGCGGGTCAGCCAGTCAGTCGGTAAGTCCTCGTCGCGGTGCCGGACCACAGCTCGGCCTGCTCCGGCTCGGACAGCTCGCCGACCAGATCGGCGAGCACCCCGACCGTCTCGGCGTACGTCGCGTGCACCAGTGACACGGGCCAGTCGCTGCCGAGCATGAGTCGGTCGGGGCCGAACGCCTCGAGGGCGACGTCCCAGACGTGCCGCAGGGCGTCCACCGTGTATGCCGCGTCGGCAAGTCCCAGGCCCGACACCTTCGCGACCGTGTTGGCGTTGGCGGCGACGGCGCGGATCTGGCTCTCCCAGCGCCCCATGGCCTCCGCGTCCTCCCTGGGCGGCTTGCCCAGGTGGTCGACCACCACGACGAGCTCCGGCACCTGCTCGGCGATCATCGCCGCCTGGCCGAGGTGCCGTGGAAAGGCATCCGGCACGTCGAAGGCGAGACCGCGGGCGGCCACCTCGTGCAGGGTGCGCAGGACCTCGGGCCGCTCCAGCAGGTCGGCGCGCGGGTCGTCGTGCACGAGCTGGCGCACCCCGCTCAGCACCTCGTCCTCGCCCCACCGGTCGAGCGCCTCGGCAGCGCCCGCGTCGTCCTCGAGGTCGAGCCAGCCGACCACCCCGGCCACCCATGGGTGCCCGGCCGCGGCCAGCAGCATGGCGTCCGTGTCCGCGGTCGAGTCGGCCGCCTGCACGAGCACCGCGGCATCGATCCGGTTGTCCGCCAACACCTTCTGCGCTTCGTCCGCAGAGAAGGCACGGTTCAGCGGACCGAGCTCCGGGGTGATCCAGTCGTAGACACCCAGCGCCGGGTCCCACAGGTGCAGGTGCGCGTCGACCCTCATGTCGCCACCGTGGTGCCGATGAGCTCGAGGCCGGCGAGCTCGTCCCACAGCGACTCGGGCACGGCGGTGGACCACCGTTCGAGGTTGGTGCGCAGCTGGCCGGGCGTGCGTGCGCCGACCACCACGCGGCTGACGGACTCGTCGCGGCCGGCGAACTGCAGGGCGGCGGTGGGCAGGTCGACGCCGTGGCGCTCGCAGGTGGCGGCCACGCGCTGGGCGAGGGCGACGACGTGAGCCGGCGCCTCGGCATACTCGAAACGACCGCTCGGCCGTGGCGTCGCCAGCAGTCCGGAGTTGTAGACGCCGGCGACCGCGACCTCGGTGCCACGCCGCAGACACCTCGGCAGGAGGTCGGCGTCGGCCGACCGGTCGATCAGGGTGTGGCGGCCGGCGACCATCATCGCCGTGGTGGCCGGCTGGTCGAGGGTCGTGAGCATCGCGGCGACCGACTTGCTGCCGGTGCCGACCGCGCGCACGAGGCCCTCGTCGCGCAGCTCCGCGAGTGCTGCGATCCCGGTCTCGACCGACCGCTCGGTGGCGGGGTACTCGTCGGGGTCGTGCAGGTATGCCGTGTCGACGCGGTCGAGACCGAGCCGCACGAGCGATGCCTCGAGCGAACGGCGGACCCCGTCGGTGCTCGCGTCCCACACCCGCTCGTGGGTGGCGGGTACGTCGAAGCCCGCCTCGAGGTCGGTGGCAGAAGCTCGGTCAGGTGTCGGCGCCAGCAGACGGCCCACCTTGGTCGACACCACGGCCTCTGCGCGCTCGGCCGGCGTGAGCGTGGCGAGGAAGTTGCCGAGCCGCCGCTCGCTGAGTCCGAGCCCATAGTGCGGCGCCGTGTCGAACACGCGAACTCCGGTGTCCCAAGCCAGTTCCAGCAACTCCCGCGCTGAGGCGTCGTCGATCGCCTCGAAGAGGTTGCCCAGCTGGGCGCAACCGAGGGCGAGCGTCGGACGGGTGCGGTTCATGAGTCGTTGCGCACCTCGTAGGCGGCGATCGACTCGGGCAGCATCTCGGTGCCGGCGCCGGGCGCGGTCGGCGCGACGTAGTGGCCGTCCTCGATCACCACGGGCGTGGCGAAGTGCTCGTGCAGGTGGTCGACGTACTCGATGCAGCGGTCCTGGGTGGTCCCGGAGAGCGCGACGTAGTCGAACATCGACAGGTGCTGCACGGCCTCACAGAGTCCGACACCACCGGCGTGCGGACAGACCCGGACGCCGAACTTGGCCGCCAGCAACAACATGGCGAGGTTCTCGTTGACGCCGGCCACGCGGGTGGCGTCGATCTGCAGCACCTGCACCGCGCCTGCCTGGAGGTACTGCTTGGCCAGGACCCGGTTCATCATGTGCTCGCCGGTGGCGACGGGCGTCGGCGCGATGCCCTTGGCGATGGCGGCGTGGCCGAGGACGTCGTCGGGGGAGGTGGGCTCCTCGACCCAGGCGAGGTCGAACTCGGCGAGCTCACCCACCCAGTCGATGGCCTCCTGGACCTCCCACCGCTGGTTGGCGTCGATGGCGATGCGGATGTCGGGTCCCACCGCCGCGCGCGCGATCCCCATTCGGCGGCGGTCCTCCTGCAGGTCGGAGCCGACCTTGAGCTTGATCTGGGTGAAGCCCTCGCTGACGGCCTCCTTGCTGAGGCGCTCCAGCTTGGCGTCGTCGTACCCGAGCCACCCGGGGGTCGTCGTGTATGCCGGGTAGCCGGTGCGCAGGAGCGTCGCCATCCGCTCGGCGCGGCCGGGTTCGGCGGCGCGCAGCAGCTCGAGGGCGTCGTCCTCGGTGAGGACGTCGCGCAGGTAGCGGAAGTCGACGGCGGCGACGAGCTCCTGCGGTGACATCGTCGCGAGGAGCTGCCACAGCGGCATACCCGCCCGCTTGGCCTTGAGGTCCCACAACGCGGTGAGCACCGCGCCGGCCGCCATGTGCATGACTCCCTTCTCCGGCCCGAGCCAGCGCAGCTGGGAGTCCTGGGTCAGCAGCCGCCACGGCTCGCCCATGTCGGCCAGCAGCGGCTCGACCTCCAGCCCCACGACGTGGTCGGCCAGCGCCTCGATCGCCTTGACCTGGACGTCGTTGCCGCGCCCGATGGTGAAGACGAACCCGTGTCCGTCGAGGCCGTCGCCGGCGTCCGTGACGACGCGGACGTAGGCCGCGGAGTAGTCGGGATCGGGGTTCATCGCGTCCGAGCCATCCAGTGACTGGGAGGTCGGAAAGCGCACGTCGTGCGTCTGAAGACCAACGATCGTGCTCACTGGGGGCGACTCCGATCCCGTGGAGGTGGTGTTGCGCCATGAAACATCGGATCTTTAAGGTGTGTCAAGGACGTGAGCCAAAGGAGGCAGCATGGACGACTTCGCGGGTGCGGTCGCGGTGGTGACCGGTGGTGCGTCGGGAATCGGGGCCGCGGTGGTCTCGGCCCTGCGGGAGCGTGGCGCCCGGGTGGCGGTCCTCGACCTCGACCCCTCCGACGTCACCGCCGACGACCAGACCCTCCCGGTGCGCTGCGACGTCGCCGACGACGAGTCGGTGCGCGCAGCCGTCGCGCAGGTGGTCGACAACTGGGGCGGCATCGACGTCGTCGTCAACAACGCCGGCATCGGCGCACAGGGCACGGTCGCCGACAACGAGGACGCCGAGTGGGCGCGCGTCCTGGACGTCAACGTGGTCGGCATGGCCCGGGTGACGCGGGCCGCGCTGCCCCACCTGCGCGCCTCGTCACGGGCCGCCGTCGTCAACACCGGCTCGATCGCCGCGACCGCGGGCCTGCCGCAACGCGCCCTCTACTCCGCCAGCAAGGGCGCGGTCCACGCGCTCACCCGCGCGATGGCCGCCGACCACGTGCGCGAGGGCATCCGGGTCAACGCCGTCAGCCCCGGCACCGCCGACACTCCGTGGATCGGCCGGTTGCTCGAGAAGGCGGACGACCCCCAGGCCGAGCGCGATGCGCTCAACGCCCGGCAGCCGCACGGGCGCCTCGTCAGCGCCGAGGAGGTCGCCGGGGCCGTCGTCTACCTCGCGTCGCCGGCGTCCGGCTCGACCACCGGTGTCGCCCTGGCGGTGGACGGTGGGATGCAGGCGTTGCGGTTGCGGCCGGTCGAGCAGTAGGCCGGCTCAGGTCGCGTCGGGGGTCTGCCCGGTCGGCTGCTGCGACCCCAGCGACGCGCGCAGCCACTCCTCGACGCCGGCCACGTGGATGGTGGCGGCGGCGCGGGCCACGTCCGGTTGGTGCGACGCGATGGCGTCGACGATTGCATGGTGCTCGCGGATGGTCCGGTCGACCGCGTTGTCCTGGGTCATGCCGCGCCACACGCGGGCCCGGTGGGTCGGGCCGGAGAGGCTGTCGAGCAGCGAGCCCAGCACCTTGTTGCCCGAGCCGCGCGCCACCATCCGGTGGAACTCCAGGTCGGACTGGACCAGCTCCTCGACGCTCGGCTCGGCGGGCACGGCCGCGAGGTGGTCGCGCAGGGCCTGGACGTCCTCGTCGCTCATCCGCAGGCTCGCCATCGCGGTCGCCGCCGGCTCCAGCACGCGGCGCACCTCGAGGAACTCCAGGACGGTGTGGTCGCGGTGGAAGTCCACGACGAACTCCATGGCGCCCATGAGCAGTGCTGGTTCGAGGCTCGTGACGTAGGTGCCGTCACCCTGGCGCACATCGAGGACATGGATGAGCGACAGCGCCTTGACTGCCTCGCGCAGGCTGTTGCGGGACAGGCCGAGCCGCTCGGCCAGATCGGCCTCGCGCGGCAGCCGGTCGCCCGGCCCCAGGTCGCCCCGGACGATCATGTCCTTGATCTTGACGATCGCCTCGTCGGTGACGGCCACCCGCACCACCTCTTCCCTGTCGTGTCCCGCCCGTATCGCTGCGCGGAGCCTATCTGTTGCCGACCTGCGCCCAGTTGCCCTACATTCATCCCACCTTTGCCTCACCCATTCGTCCAGGAAGGGCCGGGTTATGCGCCAACGTCGTCGCGTGATCAGTCTAGTCATCGGGTCAATCATCGGAGGGTTGCTGGCCTCGGGAGCCGCCGTGGCGGCTCCGGCCGCCCCGAACGCCGCCGCGGCCCCGAGCGGTCGGGACGCGCTCGTGCCGCGCCCGACGTCATGGACCGCCGCGACCGGCTCGGTCACCCTGGGCGCGTCCTCGCGCATCCTCGTCGACCCGACCTCGCGTGACCTCATGCTGCGCCCGGCCGGCAAGGCCGAGTTCCCCGGACCGGTCAAGCAGGACACCCAGACCCTGGCCAAGCAGACCCAGGTCGAGCTCCGGGAGCTCACCGGGTTGCCGCTGCAGATGACCGGTCAGGTCAAGGACGCCCAGCGCGGCGACCTCGTCCTGCGCCTGGTGGACGACAAGGCGCTCGGGGCCGAGGGCTACCGGCTCGACACCCGCGGGCCGATCACCATCGAAGCGGCCTCCACCCACGGGCTGTTCTACGGCACCCGCACCCTCGTGCAGCTCCTCGGGGCCAGCGCCGACAAGCGCACCGTCCCGCGGGCCCAGAGCACGGACGTGCCGGCCCAGGCGGTGCGGATGGTCCAGCTCGAGTCCGGCCGCAAGTACTGGGAGATGGGCTACCTGGAGAACCTCATCCGCCGGATGGGCCAGCTCAAGCTCAACACCCTGTTCCTCCACCTCGCCGAGTCCGAGGGCTTCCGGCTCTACAGCGACAAGTTCCCCGGTCTGGCCGAGCCGGACAGCTCCTACAGCCGTGCGGACATCGAGCGGCTCAAGGCGCTCGCGGCCACGCAGCACGTCCAGATCATGGCCGGCCTGGAGATGCCGGGCCACGCGACGCGCATGAACGAGACGTTCGACATCGGCATGGGCTCCGGCGCGAAGCCATGCGCGCAGCAGTACACCCACTCCCACCTGACGCCGAACTGGATCACCGACTTCACCCGCCCCGAGGCCGTCGCGAAGACCAAGGAGATCGTCGCCGAGTTCTCGAGCTGGTTCGACGCCCCGCTGTTCTCCCTCGGCGCCGACGAGCTGCCAGGTCAGCTGGCGAACTGCCCCAAGGTCAAGGACTTCGTCGCCGCCGACCCTGAGGTCGACACCATGGGTGATGCCGTCGTGCGCTACCTCAACGAGCTCGACGACGTCGTCAAGAAGACCGGTGCCCGTTCGGCGATCTACAACGGTGTCGAGCACATGAGCACGCCGAAGCAGGACCTGGACTCCTCGGTCGTGATGCTCACGTGGGAGGGCACCGGCGCGCAGCCGGCGATCCCCGGGTATGACGAGATCGCCATCGGGCCCTTCTACCTGACGCCGAACAACTACCACAACCTCTACCCCGACTCGGCGTGGATGTACGACGAGTGGGAGCCGAGCACGGCCAAGGACATGCTCGGCTCGGGCATGCCGCACTGGGCCGACTACAACTTCTGGTCCGAGGACCAGTACTGGGAGAACCTCAGCAACCTGCCGCGTGCCGTGATCGCCGACCGGTCGTGGAACGCCTCACCCACCCCGGACACGTTGGCGGACTTCGAGGCGAGGTATGCCGCCCTCCCGCTCCCCCGCGGGTACGTCACCAAGGCGACCCCTCCTCGGGTCGACGACGGAAAGCCAAGCCACCGTTGGACATTCGAGCCCGCGGCATACCCCAAGGGTTGGACGTGGGCCGGCAGCCCGGGCAACACGCTCTTCGTCGACGACGTCGCGGGCAAGCTCGACGGCTCGACGTACATCATCAACAACCCCGAACCCGTCAAGGACGGTGTGGTCGGCGGCTCGTTCCGCTTCGACAACGGAGGGGACGGCGTCGGCTTCGGTGGTGTCGACGTGGCCGAGCCGTGGAGCGTCTCGACCTGGGTCAAGCTCAGCGACACCAGCGGCGAGCAGGTGCTGCTCAGCTCCAAGGACGGCGCGCTCAAGCTGCGCCAGGCCGGCACCGGCAAGGTCGGGTTCAGCAAGACCGGTGTCGGTGACTTCTCGTTCGACGTGACGTTGCCGGGCGACCGCTGGGTCAACGTCATGTGGACGGCCCGCAAGGGCGAGACGACCCTCTACGTCGACGGCCAGCGCGTGGGCCGGGTCGCGGCGTCGATCGCGTTGCCGCTGCGGTCGATCGGCGTCAAGGGGACCACCCTCAAGGGCAACCTCGACGAGCTGACCACGTGGGACGAGCAGCTGGGTGAGGCCGCCGTGAAGTCCTACGTCGGTGGCTTCGAGCAGCCGGCCTGGAAGTACGAGCCCACCGTCGCGTCCCTCAACAGCCACGAGGTGCCGGCCTGGTTCAACAACGACAAGTTCGGGATCTTCATCCACTGGGGCGCCTACTCGGTGCCCGCCTGGGGACCGCGCGGCTCCTATGCCGAGTGGTACTGGAACTACATGCAGTCGTGGGGCACGCCGACCAACGCGTACCACAAGGAGACCTACGGCCAGGACTTCAACTACGACCAGTTCATCGGCCAGTGGAAGGCGGAGAAGTTCAACCCGCAGGAGTGGGTCGACCTGTTCAACGAGGCCGGCGCGAAGTACTTCGTCCTCACCTCCAAGCACCACGAGGGGGTGTCGCTCTTCGACTCGAAGGTGAGTGGGCGCGACACCGTGGACCTGGGGCCGGGGCGCGACCTCGCGGGTGACCTGTTCAAGGCAGCCAAGGCCGACGGCAAGCTCAAGGCCGGCTTCTACTACTCGCTCTACGAGTGGTTCAACCCGAACTACACCGGGCGGCCCTACACGAACCCCTACACCGGGGCGCAGGTGCCCTACACCGGGATCGGGCCGGTCAACAGCTACGTCGACGACTACATGCTGCCGCAGATGCGTGAGCTCATCGACCAGTACGACCCGGACATCCTGTGGTGCGACGGACAGTGGGACAAGCCCGCGTCCTACTGGAAGACCGCCGGAGTCATCGCCGACTACTACAACAAGGCGAGGGACCGTGAGCGCGACGTGGTCGTCGCCAACCGGTGCAAGATCCAGACGGGCAACCTCGACTCCGAGGAGCTCGACTTCCAGACGCCGGAGTACACCGTCAAGCCCGACATCACCACGGACAAGTGGGAGTCGAGCCGCGGCATCGCGCACTCCTACGGCTACAACGCCAACGAGCCGATCGAGGACTACCAGACCACCGACCAGCTGGTCGACTCGTTCGTCGACATCGTCAGCAAGAACGGCAACCTGCTGCTCGACATCGGGCCCAAGGCCGACGGCACCGTCCCGGAGCTCATGGCCCAGCGGCTGCGTGAGATGGGTCAGTGGCTGAAGGTCAACGGCGAGGCGGTCTACGGCACGACCTACTGGAACCGAGCCGAGGAGCCGGCCTCGAGCGTTCCGGTGCGGTACACCGTCAAGAACGGCGCGTTCTACGCGACTGCGCTGGACTGGCCGGGCGCCACCCTGACGCTCGGCGCCGACGTGCCCGTCGCCGACAACAGCACCATCAGCCTGCTCGGCTCCGACGGCAAGGCACTCGCCTGGAAGCGGGACGCGAACGGACGAGTCGTCGTGACGATGCCCGCGGCCGGCGCCGACGCCACCACGAGCAAGAACGCCTTCACCTTCAAGGTGACCACGCCGGGTGTCAGCACCCAGCTGCGCACCACGCTCACCGGCGCCAGTGAGCTCGCGCCCGGCTCCAGCGGCATACTCCAGGCGGCGATCCGCAACGTCGGCGGCACGTCCTCGGCGCCGGCCACAATCCAGGTCGCCGGCCCGTCCGGGTGGACGGTCTCGCCGCAGAGCGCCGACGTGCCGGCCCTGGCCCCGGGCGAGACCTACACAGTGCCCGTGCAGGTGACCGTGCCCGAGGGGGCCACCGGCTCGGGGACCGTCACCGTGCGCACGACCAGCGCGGGGGTCACCACGACGGCCTCGGCGACCATCGCCGTGCAGCTGCCCAACCTCTCGCGGGGCAAGTCGGCGACGCAGTCGTCCCTGGCCTGGGGCGGCGTGCCGGAGCGCGCGGTCGACGGCAACCGTGACGGCAACTTCAACGGCAACTCGGTGACGCACACGGCCGAGCCGTCCAACCAGGCCTGGTGGCAGGTCGACCTCGGCGCCGTCGCCGCGACCGACCGCGTCGAGCTGTGGAACCGCACCGACTGCTGCTCGGACCGGCTCAGCAACTACTGGGTCATGGCGTCGCAGCAGCCGTTCCCGAGCGGGTCCTTGGAGACGGTGCGCACCTCACCGGCTGTGACCGCGGTGCGGGTGGCGGCCACCGCGGGGCGCCCGTCGGCCGTCAAGCTGCCCGACGGCACGAAGGCGCGGTACGTGCGGATCCAGCTCGAGTCGGCGACCAACCCGTTGTCCCTGGCGGAGGTTGAGGTGCGCGGCACGCCGATCACCCCATGACGTGGCAGGGTGGAAGGGTGCCCGTGACGTTGCCGCCCGGAGGTGCGCCAAGCGATGAGTGATCGTCAGCTGCCGAAGTGGTCGGAGCTCAAGCCGCTGCTGCGGCCCAAGCCGATCACGATCAACGCGACCGACCGGCGGCTCGCGTCGGCCGTGACGATCGCCGACCTGCGCCGGATCGCCAAGCGCCGCACCCCCACATCGGTGTTCGACTACACCGACGGGGCCGCCGAGGAGGAGCACAGCCTGCGGCGGGCGCGCGAGACCTACCGTGACCTGACGTTCCACCCGCGGGTGCTCACCGGCCACGGCGAGGTCGACACCACGACGACGGTGCTGGGCAAGCCGTCCGCGCAGCCATTCGGTTTCGGGCCAACTGGTTTCACGCGGATGATGCAGCACGAGGGTGAGGCGGCCGTCGCGCACATCGCCGAGAAGATGGACATCCCCTACGGCCTGTCCACGCTCGGCACCACCAACATCGAGGAGCTGGCGGCCGCCGCGCCAGGCACCCGCAAGTGGTTCCAGCTCTATGTCTGGCGCGACCACGCACCGGCCGAGGACCTCATGGCGCGGGCCAAGGAGAACGGCTTCGAGGCGCTCATGCTCACCGTCGACTGCCCGGTCGGCGGCAACCGGCACCGCGACGTCCGCAACGGGTTCGCCATCCCGCCGGCACTCACCGCCAAGACCGTCCTCGACGGGGCGATGCACCCCAACTGGTGGGTCAACTTCCTGACCACCCCGCCGCTGCGGTTCGCCTCGCTCGAGTCGTGGGGTGGCACCGTCGGGGAGATGATGAACGCGCTCTTCGACCCGACCATGTCGCTCGACGACCTCGACTGGGTGCGGCGCTCCTGGGACGGCCCGCTCATCGTCAAGGGCGTGCAGACGGTGGAGGACGCCAGGGCGATCCTCGACCACGGCGCGGACGCGATCGTGCTCTCCAACCACGGCGGTCGCCAGCTCGACAAGGCCCTGCCGCCGGTGCGGCTCCTGCCCAAGGTGCGCGAGGCGGTCGGTCCGGACGCCGAGGTCATGGTCGACACCGGCGTGATGTCGGGCTCCGACGTGGTCGCGGCGGTGGCGCTCGGGGCGAGCTCGGTGCTGGTCGGTCGCGCCTACCTCTACGGCCTCATGGCAGGCGGCGAGCGGGGTGTGCAGCGCGCCGCCGACATCCTCGCCTCGGAGGTGAAGCGCACGATGGCCTTGCTGGGGGCCGCGACCGTCACCGACCTGAGGCCCGAGATGGTCGAGCTCGCGCCCCAGGGTGCGTCGCGTTAGACGCAGGTATGCCGTGTGGTCACTCGAATCGGTAGGCGGTCTGGCCGTGCGGTGACTTGGTGAACGAGCGCACGGTCCGCGGCCTGACCCAGAAGACCAGGGCCGGGTTGTCCGGGTTGAAGTGCTCCTCGTCGACCTCGAAGTCCCAGTCGGACCCGTACTTGACGCGGTAGGCCTCGGCGACCGCGCGCAGGTTGTCGCCGCCCTGGATCCGGGTCACGGTTCCCTCGACCACCACGTCGTGACCGTCGGCCCACGTGTTCGACCCGGTTGTCACGGCCACGTCCGGGTTGTCGGCCAGGTTGCGCGCCTTCTGCTCGCGGGGACCGGTGCAGAAGGCGAAACCGTCCTCGTGCCAGATCCCGACCAGGGGCGTGACGTGCGGGCTGGACCCGTCGCGGATGGTGGTCAGCCAGTAGAGCTCCGCGTCGGCGAGCAGCTGCCGCACGGCCGGCCACTGCGGCGCTTCCGCCTGGGCCTCGCTGTACCTGGTGTCGAACTCGGTTGTCGGTTCGCCTGTCATGGTCGCCTCCCTTGTCGTGCCCACCCGCGGGTCCCGTACCCACTATGGACCCGTCCGGAGACCAGAACTCATCGCTGCTCGCGCACCCTCGCTGGATAGGTTGGGCACATGGCCGACTCCTTCGCGCCCCACCTCGTCGCCCTCGACGTCGACGGCACCACGATCAACCACGCGGGTGACCTCTCGCCGGCCGTTGCCGAGGCCGTGCGCGCCGTCGCGGACGCGGGCCACCACGTCGTCATCTCGACCGGTCGCTCCATCGTCGCCACCACGCCGATCCTCGACGTGCTCGGCCTCACGACCGGGTATGCCGTGTGCTCCAACGGGGCAGTGACGCTCGGCCTGGATCCCAGTCAGGACAAGGGGTTTCGCGTCGAGGAGGCCGTCACCTTCGACGCCCGTCCTGCGCTCGAGCTGCTGCGGGCGGAGTGGCCGGACGCCGTCGTCGCCGTCGAGGAGCTGGGCGTCGGGTTCAAGCTCAACGCACCCTTCCCCGACGGAGAGCTCCAGGGCGAGCTGCGGATCGTGCCCTGGGAGGAGCTCGTCGCCGACCCGGTGACCCGCGTGACCTTCCGGGCCCCCGAGGGCACGGCCGAGGACTTCCTCGCACTCACCGAACGCATCGGCCTGCACGGCGTCAACTACGCGGTCGGCTTCTCCGCCTGGCTCGACCTCAACCCCGAGGGCGTCTCCAAGGGATCCGCGCTGGAGCTCGTGCGTCGTCGCCTCGGGGTCGAGCCGGCATACACGGTCGCGGTGGGCGACCAGCGCAACGACGTCGAGATGCTGCACTGGGCCGCCCGCGGGGTCGCCATGGGCAACGCCCCGGACGAGGTCAAGGAGGTCGCCGACGAGGTCACGGCCGACGTCGACGACGACGGGCTCGTGCCGGTACTGCGCTCACTGCCGGGCGTCGACTGAGCGCCCCCGCAAGGTCGGGCTGCGGAACCCGGTCATCCACTTCTGCCGCGCGTCGGTGGTGACGAACCGGAAGACCAGCCGCATCACCGCCTCCTGGACGATGCGGCCGACCCGGCCGGGGATCTTCGAACTCGACGAGCGGGCACCGACGGCGACGATCTTCTCGACCCGGGCGCGCCGGGCTGCCTCGTAGCTCGACAACGCCTCCGGTACGGACGGCGCGTCACGAAGCGCAGCGGCGAGTGCGACCGCGTCCTCCAGCGCCATCGATGCCCCCTGGCCGGAGCTGGGGGAGGGCGCGTGGGCGGCATCCCCGACGAGGACGAGACGGTCGTCGTGCCAGACGGGGACGTGCCCGAGGTCGTAGGTGTTGTCGCCGGCCAGCTGTAGCTCGCCGGCCGCGACCAGGGCCGCGGCGTCGCTGCGGTCGCCGGACAGGAGGGACGTCAGCCACTCCTTCCACCGAGTGTCGGTGGTGCTGGCGCGCTCCTCGCGGCTGATCTCGGGTCGGGGGACGTTGACGAACCACACGACGTCGCCGTTCGGCTCGGGGAACGCCCCGAAGAACGCGCGCCGCCCGAAGACGAAGGTCCAGTCTTGCGGGGTCAGGCGGTCAGCGATCGGCGAGTTCCGAGTGATGCCGCCGAAGTTCGTCAGGCCGACGTACCGCGGGGCCGGTGCGCCGGCATCGAGGGTGCGGCGCGCGACTGAGTGGATCCCGTCGGCCGCGACCACGAGGTCGGCGTCCAGCTCGGTGCCGTCCTCGAGCGTGACGACGGCACGCTCGGGTGAGGTGCGCACGGAGGTGACGCGGGCGGCATACCTGACGGGTATGCCGCGGCGCGCGGCCTCGTCCATGAGCGCGCCGGTGAGGTCGCCGCGACGCATCGTCAGCGACGGGGTGCCGTCGGCGAGTGGGGTGCCGAGCGTGACGCGGCCCAGGAGGCGACCCGTCGCGCCGTACATGAGGCTGTCGTGGGCAGGGGAGCCCAGCGCGCGGGCGAGGTCGAGCGCGCCGATGGCGTCGAGGGCGCTGAGGCCGTTGGGGGCGATGGAGAAGTAGGAGCCCGTCGCGCGCCCGTCGTCGGAGCGCCGCTCGAGGATGGTGACGTCGACCCCGACCTGCTGGAGGGCCATGGCGGTGGCGGGTCCGGCGATGCCGCCACCGATGACGATTGCCTTCATGGTGCTAGCCTTTCTTACGAGAAACATATCTTTCGATTATCGAAAGGATTGCACTGTGGCGCGCTCACGTCAAGCTGCCGTCGACGAGCTGGGCACCGCGATGCAGCGGTACCAGCGCAGCGTGCAGGCGTTCGACGACGCCGTGGGCCGGGCGCTCGGGCTGGGTCCGGCTGACCTGCGCTGCCTCGACGTCCTGGTCGAGGGGCCACTCAGCGCCGGCGACCTGAGCACGGCCACGGGGCTGAGGCCGGCGGCGACGACCACGCTGATCGACCGGCTCGCGGATCGGGGACTGGTCCGGCGAACGCCGAGCCCCACCGACCGGCGCAAGGTGCTCGTCGAGCTCACGCCGGAGGGAATGCAGCGCACGTGGGAGCTCTACGGGCCGATGGTGCAGGAAGGGCAACAGGCGCTGGCGTCCTTCACGATCGCCGAGCTCGACCGGATGCGTGCCCTGCTCGAGGTGTTCACCGAGGTCACCGACCGCCACCGCGCCCAAGTTCCGTCCTGAGGGGGAGGGCGCCGCTCGGGGCGGTCAATAGGCTGGTCCGGTGAGCCAGTCGACGACCCCGCACCGCAGCGTGCGCCAGCGGGTCGCCCAGTTCTTCGCCTTCGACGACCCGTGGGTGCGGCCCGGTGGGCTGACCACCCAGGACTGGGTCGTCGGTGCGGTGGCAACCGTCGTCTCCGTGGTGCTGCTGGAGCTGACCCGGGGGCTGGGCGCCATGAACGAGCTCGAGGCGCCGCGCTGGGTGCAGGTCGGAGCCGTGGTCGTGGGGGCCATGCTGCTCGTGGGCCGCCGGCAGTGGCCGCTCGTGGTGGCGGTGCTCGGGGCCGCGCACATGTTCGTCGTCGGGGTGACCATGCCCCAGGTCATGGCCCAGTTCGCCATGCAGGTCATCTACTTCGCGATCTTCTTCTCTGGTGTGGCCTGGGCGCGCAGCCGACGGGACATGGGCGTCGTGCTCGGTGGGGTCGTGGTCTTCATGTTCGCGTGGCTCGCCTGGCAGATGGCGGTCGGCGTCGGAATGGACTCGCTGCGACGCGAGCTCGAGCCGCGGGCGGCCGAGTCGGACGGCCTTCTACCGCTGGTCACGTCCTACGTCCTGCTGACCGCCATCACCAACGTCATCTATTTCGGCGGCGCCATCATCGGTGGTCAGGTCTCCTGGCGCGCAGCGCGGCAGGGTGCGCGGCTCGGGGAGCAGGCCCGGACCATCGCCGACCAGGCCGAGGAGCTGCAACGGCAGGCGGTCCTCGCCGAGCGGCTGCGCATCGCCCGTGAGCTGCACGACGTCGTCGCCCACCACGTCTCGGTCATCGGCATCCAGGCGGGCGCCAGCCGTCGGGTGCTCACTACCGACCCGCCCGCAGCGACCGCCGCGCTCAGCCAGGTGGAGGCGTCATCGCGCGAGGCGGTCGCCCAGATGCGCTCGCTCGTCGGAGCGCTGCGCGACCCGGCTGACGGAGTCTCCGATGGCCGCGAAAGGCGGGCCCCCGAGCCGGGCCTCGCCGACCTCGCCACCCTGGTGGGTGAGGCCGAAACCGCAGGCCTGACAACGGCATACGAGGCGGTCGAGGCGACGCCGGGCGCGCTCGAGGAGCTGCCGGGGCCGCTCGGCCTCGCCATCTACCGCATCGTCCAGGAGGCGCTGACCAACGTGCGCAAGCACTCCACGGCCAACCACGTCGGCGTCGTGGTGCGCGTCGACCCGAGCGGGGACAAGCCCTTCGCCGAGGTGGAGGTCGTCGACAACGGGCGCCCGCGACCCGGCACCTCGGGGTCGGGTCTGGGACTGCTGGGGGTGCGTGAGCGGGCGGCTGCCCGACGAGGTCTCGTCGAGGTCGGCCCGCGCGTGGGTGGCGGCTACCGGGTGCGGGTGCGGTTCCCGCTCGAGGAACGCGAGGGTGCGCGATGACGCGAGTCCTGCTCGTCGACGACCAGGCGCTGGTGCGATCGGGGTTCCGGATGATCCTGTCGGTCGAGGCCGACCTCGAGATCGTCGGTGAGGCAGCCGACGGGGCCGAGGCCGTGCGGGCCGCCCGGGCCGAGCGGCCCGACGTGATCCTCATGGACGTGCAGATGCCCGGCACCGACGGCATCGAGGCCACCCGCCAGGTGGTCGCCGAGGACCTCGCCAAGGTCGTCATCCTCACGACGTTCGACCGCGACGACTACCTGTTCGACGCGCTCGACGCCGGGGCGAGCGGGTTCCTGCTCAAGAACGCCGAACCCGAGGCGCTCGTCGACGCGGTGCGCGCGGTCGCCGGTGGGCATGCGCTGCTCGCGCCCGAGGTGACCAAGCGGGTGATCGAGCGGATGACGGCCGGTGAGGCGCGTGACTCGGCGACGGCGCAGCAGGCGCAGCCGGCCGCACCGGGCTTGGACCTGCTCACCGAGCGCGAACGTGAGGTGCTCGTGCTCGTCGCCGAGGGCCTCTCCAACGCCGAGGTCGCAGCGCGCCTCGTCGTGGGCGAGGCGACCGTCAAGACCCACGTGTCGAACGTGCTCGCCAAGCTCCACCTGCGCGACCGGGTGCAGGCCGTCGTGTGGGCGCACCGAGCCGGTCTCATCCCTGCGGGGGAGTGAGGTATGCCGCGTGGTCGGCCACGCGGCATACAAGTTCCGTCCCGAGGCGGATCCGGTTGGTGGGCAACGGTCCTAGCGTGGGGGCCATGCTGGAGATCAAGGGGCTGACCCGACGGTTCGGGGACAAGACAGCCGTTGACCACGTGAGCTTCCCGGTGCCCGATGGCGGGCTGACCGGGTTCGTCGGGGGCAACGGGGCAGGAAAGACCACCACGATGCGGATGGTCATGGGGGTGCTCCAGGCGCACGACGGCGAGGTGCTGTGGGACGGGCGTCCGATCACCGCGGCGCAGCGGCGCCGGATCGGGTACATGCCCGAGGAGCGCGGCCTCTACCCCAAGCAGGCGATCGCCGACCAGCTCGTCTACCTGGCGACGTTGCGAGGGATGGACCCGGGTGCGGCGCGGGCGGCCGTGATGGAGCACCTCGAGCGGTTCGGGCTGGCCGAGCGCGCCAAGGACCGGGTCGAGAAGCTGTCGCTGGGCAACCAGCAGCGGGTGCAGATCATCGCCGCACTGGTGCCGCAGCCGGACGCCCTGATCCTCGACGAGCCGTTCTCAGGCCTGGACCCGACGGCGGTCGAGTCGATGGCCGGGCTGCTGCGCGAACACACGAGTCGCGGTGTGCCCGTGCTCTTTTCGTCACACCAGCTCGACCTCGTCGACCGGCTGTGCGACCGGCTGGTCATCATGGCGCAGGGCAAGGTTGTCACGCAGGGGACAGCCGAGGAGCTGCGCGCGGGTGGGCCGGTGCGCTACGAGCTCGTCACGGCCGGCGACGCCGGCTGGGTACGCGACCTGCCGGGCATCCACGTGGCCGACGTCGACGGGCGCACCGCGCTGCTCGAGGTCGTCGAGTCCGGTGCCGAACAGCGCGTCCTCGAGCAGGCGCTCCGACGCGGGCCGGTTGAGGAGTTCCGGCGCGTCGTCCCCCGACTCAGCGAGATCTACCAGGAGGCCACGTCATGAGCACCCACACCAACGAGACGACGGGCGCCGAGGCGACCACGCGGCATACGGCGGACCCCGGCCACGGCACCGAGGCGCAGCAGTCGCGCGCCGCGACGCGAGGGGCGTGGCTCCAGGTCGCCCGGCGCGAGGTGCTGGTAAAGCTCACCGACAAGGGCTTCCTCATCAGCACCGTCGTCACCGTGCTGCTCATCGGTGCGGTGCTGGCCATCCAGGGTTTCATGCAGAACCGCACGAGCACCTTCGACGTGGTCACCACCGACTCCACAGCCGCCGCCATGGTCGACCGCATCGCCGACCGGGCGCCGGACATCGACGACAAGGTCGCGGTCAAGGCGGGCACCGAGGCCGACGCGGCCGCGGCCCGGGTGGCGGTGCAGGACGAGAAGGCCGACGCCTGGCTGCAGCGCACCGACTCCGGCTGGACCCTCGTCACCAAGGACACCGCGGACAGCGACCTCAGCACCGTCGTGTCCACCGTGGTGCGCGAGACCGCGCTCGCCGACAACGCCTCCAAGGCGGGCACGACCATGGCGGCCCTGCAGGCCGGGACGACCGTGACCGCCCAGCAGCTCGACGGCAACGCCGAGCGATCGGGCCTCGTGACGGCCCTAGGGTTCATCTTCGCGATCCTGTTCTACCTCGCGTCGATCATGTTCGGCATGACCCTGGCCAGCAGCGTCGTCGAGGAGAAGCAGTCGCGCATCGTCGAGATGATCGCCGCGGCAATTCCGTTGCGGCAGCTGCTCGCCGGCAAGATCATCGGCAACACGGTGCTGGCGTTCGGGCAGATGGCGTTGTACGTCGGCGTCGGGCTGGTCGGCATGTCGTTCACCGACTACGGCAAGTACGTCGCCGGTCTGTCGGGGTCGATCGGCTGGTTCCTGGCGTTCTTCCTCGTCGGGTTCGTGGCGCTGGCCTGCCTCTGGGCCGTGGCCGGTGCGCTCGCGAGCCGCACCGAGGACATCCAGTCGACGTCGATGCCCATCACGATGCTGATGATGCTGATGTACTTCGGGGCGCTGTTCCTCGACGGGACCGCCCGCGCGATCGGGTCGTTCATCCCGCCGGTGTCCTCGATCCTCATGCCCATGCGGGTGCTGGCGGGTGAGGTGTCGTGGTGGGAGCCGGCCCTGGCGCTGTTGCTGCTCGTCGCCTTCGCGGTCGGGCTGATCCTCGTCAGCGAGCGGATCTACCGCCGGGCGCTGCTACAGACCGGCGGCAAGCTGTCCGTCAAGGACGCGTGGCGCACCCAGGAGTGACGCGGCGGCATACGACTCGGGTCAGCGGGACTGGAGCGCGTCCAGGGCGACCGACATGGCGAGGCCGACCCGCCAGTCGAGCTGGTAACCGTTGCCCTGCTTGGGGATCGTGATGTCGTAGCGGTCCCTCAGGGACATCCTGCGCTCCGACGTCAGCACCACCGAACCGTCGGCAGTCTTGAAGTCGAAGTGGAAGATGAACGGCAACGGGATCTCGCCGACGACCGGGATGAACTCCCAGATTCGGCGCAGGATCGCGATGTTCTGGTTGCGCTCGGTGCCGAACGCCTGCAGGCCGTCGGGCGTCCCGAGGTGCCACGACGAACGCAGCAGCGACTTGCCGAAGTCCTTCTTGAACCAGCCGATCGGGGTGCCGGCCGCGTCGAAGACGTCGTAGGTGGCGCCGAGGTCCATCCGCTGGCGCGCCTTGAAGGAGAACACCGGCTGGCTGCGCGCCTCGTCGGCGTAGAACGTGACCTGCTCCTTGAACGCCATCCGCTTCTGCTGCGCGACTGCGATGACCGGGCCCTCGGCGCCGTTCGCGTCGACGGGGCGGATCTCGTAGCGGTTGACCATCATGGTCAGCTTCTGGCGCAGGGCGTAGCGCTCGGGCGTCGGGTGCTGGCTCATGGGGAGCAGTCTAGGTTGGTTCGCATGGCTCGCATGGAGTTCCAGGTGACGACGGACGACACGGCGATCGCGCTGGGGAGCGGTTCGGTGGCCGTCCTCGGGACGCCGCGGGTCGTCGCGTGGCTCGAGGCGGCCACGGTGGCTGCGGCTGGGCCGCTGCTCGAGGCGGGGGAGACGACGGTCGGGACGGCTCTGCGAGTGGGGCACCACCGACCCACTCCGGTGGGTGGTCAGGTGACGGTCACGGCGGGTGAGCCGGTGGTGGACGGTCGTCGAATGACGTTCTCCGTCAAGGCGATCGACGACTCTGGTGAGGTCGTCGCCGATGGCGAGATCGACCGGATCGTGGTCGACCAAGCGAAGTTCGAGGCCCGGGCGGGCGTGCGCTGAGGCTGGGGCCAATGGGCCTTTGGGTCGCTCGGGCGGTGGCCTAGGACGGTCCGTGACGGCCGTTGGTCGCGGTCGTGGCGCCCGGGCGCAGGTATGCCGTGTGGGCCGGGTCTCAGCGCGGCGCACCTTGGGGTGTGGTTGCGCTGAAAAGGCGCTGGGGAGGACCGGCTCATCGTGCACGCTGCTGTTGCTGGTCCGTGCCCCTTCTACTCGTGGCGCGGCCGGCTTGGGTGCCGGGGCGTGCGTTCGTCGATGGGGCCTTGGGCGGCCTTCGGCGGCTGCCGGGCTTGTGAACGAATTCTCTTGGAAACACACAGGATTCGGTGTGGACAACCCTTGTCGGTGTCGGTCGACCCGAGTACAATCGAACACATGATCGATATCGTGGAGCTGTTGCGGACGGTGAGCGCTGACGCTGCCCGTCTGGCGGATGCTCCACGACGGGAGTCGATCGACGACTTCGTCCAGCTCGTCGGCGACACCCAGCGCCTGATCAGCACCGCCCAGGCCGTGCAGACCCTCGCGATCGCGAACGTGTCCGCGATCGAGGACGTCGTCGACCCGGGCACCGGTGAAGTCGTCGAACAGTTCCGCGGGTACGGACACCACCGCATGGACGCCGCCGCCCTCGTCAGCGACGAGCTCGGTGTCACCGCCCGCGGCGCGGAGACCAGGGTCGGGGTCGCAGCCCAGCTGGCGGGGCGGTACCCGTGCGTGCTCGAAGCGATGGGTCAGGGCCGGATCGACCCGTACCGGGCCAGCATCATCGAACACGAACTGGCCGATGCCCCCGACAACGCCGTGGAGGCGGTGCTGGCCAAGATCGAACCCCACCTCGGCAAGGAGACCGGTGGCCGGTTGCGGCAACGCGTCCGCCGCGTCCTGGGACAGGTCGCGGCCGAGTTCCTGCGCCAGAAAGCCGCCCAAGCGCGCAAGGACCGGTCACTGCAACGGTGGCCCGGTGACGGGCCCGGCGTCGACACCTGGGTCGCGTCGTTGCCGGTGGAGCAGTCGCAGAAGGCGTGGTCCGCGATCGACTCCCTCGCCCGCGAGTACGTGCGCGCCGGACACAACACGTGCATCGAGCAGGCCCGCGCGGACGCGATGCTCGCGTTCATCGACGGCAACACCCGCGCCGAGTACGTCATCCAAGTCGCGGTCCCCGAGTCCCGCCTCAATGGTGCGCTGGCAAGCGTCACCGAACCGTCCGCGAGACAGCCGCAACGCCCGCCCAAGACCCGCCACGCTCCCTTGACCGGCACTTCCGGTGCCCACGCGAACGAGCGAGTCCGAAGCTCGGATGCGTCACCAGTCCCGACCAGCGCAGAGGAGGCGGCGGTTGACACGGCCGACCTCGACGCCTGGGTGCGTCAAGTGCTACGCGACAACGGAATCGGCCAAGCCTGCACCGCAGCCGGGCCACCCGCACTCACAGGACCCCCAACCCGAACAATCCCTGAGGACTGGGGCGTCGACGGCGAAGGCAAGGGCAAGGGCCGCAAGAGGAAGAAGCTGCGTGCTGCCGACCCGAGTGCGCCCGCGACCGCAGGTGGTCGACCGGTGGCGCTGCCGGCGCTGGCTCCTCGGCGGGTGCGGATCGACATCCTGCCCTGCGACGAGTCGACCGGCGCCTACACCTCCACCCCGGTCAGCAGCTGGACCATCACCCCCACCGGTCAGGACGAGGCCGGTCGTGGCAGCGACAGCGCCACCGCGATGGCAGCCACCAGCCGGAGCGGAAGTGATGGCTCGGAAGGCAACTCGGGCTCGACTGGAAAGGCGGGCCTGACCGGCTCGTCCGGCGTGGCAGGGATCGAGACAGTCCTCGCCGCCGCGGTCGTGCGGCGGTGCGCGGTGCCGGAACCGGTCGTGATCGGGTACCGACCCACCGAAGCCATGATCCGCACCGTCAAAGCCAGGGACGGACACTGCCGGTTCCCCGGCTGCACCGTCGCCGCCACGTTCTGCGACCTCGACCACGTCAGCCCCTGGCGGGAAGGGTCCACCCTGACCCGGGTGAGCAACCTGATCTGTCTGTGCCGACGACACCACCGCACCAAACAACTGCGCCGCTGGTCCGTACGCATGCTCCCCGGCGCCGTCGTCGAATGGACCGACCCCACCGGCCGCCAACGCCTCACCCACCCGGTCGACCACCTGGACCCCGACCCCCAGCCCTGGCTCGACCCCACCGGCCGACCCCTCGCTGACGACACCGGCGCTGCAACAGACGGCTCGGTCGAGCTGCCCTCACTGCTCGACGAACACCTCGAGTACCTCACCGACCACCGCGAACGCTTCGGCCCCCAACACCGCAACATCTGCGACGAGTACGGCAAACCCATCGGCCAACTGATCACCCCCGGCAGCCTGTGGACCGTCGACCTCAACGACGACTACGCCACCCACCTCGCGCGCCACCGCCCCACCCGCCACCGGCCCAACGCCGACGACCCACCACCGTTCTAAGTAGGGCGCCGCTTTGCGCCCCGGCCATCCCCGCCCTGACCCCGTGACTGTCGGTACCGTCGCCATCGTGACGGCAACCGACGAGACCGCCCAGCTCTACGAACGCTTCGCGACCAACCAGGCAGCCGGCACCTCGCCGACTTACGAGGCACTCGCCCACGCGGTCGCCGCCGACCCCGGCGTCCTCGAGCTGGTCACCACGCTTCCCGCGCCCAAGCGTCAGCCGAACCTCCTCTTCGGCGTCGCCACCATGTTCGGCGCGCCCCTCACCGACCCCAAAGCGTTCACCGTCTGGGTCACCGCGAACTGGGCGCGCGTCCGACCCGAGATCCTCGCGCGCAGCACCCAGACCAACGAGGCCGCCCGCTGTGCCACGCTGCTGCCCGCACTCCTGACGATCCCCGGCCCGCTCGCCCTCATCGAGGTCGGCGCGAGCGCGGGCCTGACCCTCTACCCCGACCGCTACCGCTACGACTACGGCCAAGGCATCGTCGGCGACGGCCCCGGTCCCGTCCTCCCGTGCGATTGGTCGACACCACAGAGGTATGCCGCGGAGCCGCCCGAGCGCGTCCCGACCGTCGCGTGGCGTGGCGGGTTGGACCTGAATCCCCTTGACCTGACACGCGATGACGACCGCGACTGGCTCACCGCGCTCGTCTGGCCCGAGCACCACGAGCGCCGCAAGCGCATCACCCAAGCCACCGAACTGGTCCGAGCCGATCCGCCACACGTCATCCAGGGCGACCTCCTGACCGACCTGCCAGCCCTGGTCGCCGAAGCACCATCCGATGCCACCGTCGTCATCTTCCACTCGGCCGTCCTCGCCTACGTCGAACCCGACGACCGCCGACGCTTCGCCGACCTCGTCCGCGACCTGCCCGGTCACTGGATCGCCAACGAGGGCGTCGGCGTCATGGCAGACCTGGGCATCGCCGAGCCGACCGAACCCACGCCCGAAGGCGCACCGCGGTTCCTCACCGCGCTCGACGGCATACCGGTCGCCTGGTCCGGACCCCACGGTCAGGCCTGCCACTGGTTCGGCGACGCCGCTCGCTAGTCTCGAGACTCATGGGGGACACCACCATTCGCGCCCGCGCGGCCCAGCCCCGCGAGAACCCGACCGCCGAGCGGCTCGTCTTCTTCACCGACGCCGTCGTTGCGATCGCCATGACCTTGCTCATCCTCCCCCTGATGGAGAGCGTGTCCGAGGCGAAGGCCGAGGACCTCACGACCGCGGAGTACCTGAACGAGCACGGCGGGCAGCTGTTCAGCCTGGCCCTGAGCTTCGTCCTGATCGCGGTCTTCTGGCGCCAGCACCACGGACTCTTCGACCGCGTCGAACGCGAGACCGGCGCCCTCGTCTGGCTCAACATCGCGTGGATGTTCACCATCGTCTGGCTCCCCGTGGCCACAGCACTCACCGGCAGCCTGCACACCGACACGCTGCAACAGGTCCTCTACATCGGCACCATGCTGGCCAACGCCGTGATCATGGTCCTCATGAACGTCGTCGTCATCCGCACGCCGCGACTGCTCAAGGCCGGGCAGGAACGCCCGATCGGTGGCCTCTCGGCAGCGATCGCCCTCTCCCTGCTGTTCGGCGTCGCCCTGCTCGTGGCGATCCTGTGGCAGGACGACAAGTACTACCCGATGTTCCTGCTCTTCCTCACCGGCCCGCTGGCCCGGGTCATCCGCAGCCAGCTCGCCCGGCGGGTCCCGGCATGACCGACCTGATCATCAGCTCGCCCGGCAACCCGCGGCTGAAGTCCATCGCAGCCCTGCGACGGCGCCGCCACCGCGAGGAGACCGGCCGCACCCTCGTCGAGGGGTACGAGGAGCTCCAGCTCGCGCTCGACGCCGGCGTCACCCCCGAGGCCCTCTACTGGTGCCCCGAGCTGATGCTCGACCCCGCCACCCAGGCCCGCGTCGTCGACCAGGTGCGCGCAAGCGGTGTCGAGACCGTTCAGCTGACCCGCGCGGCGTTCGAGAAGGCGGCCTACCGCGAAGGACCGGACGGGTTCCTCGCCGTGGTGCCCGCCGTGACACGCCACGCCCGCGACCTCACCGTCGGCCAGGCCGCCCTCACGGTCCTCACCCAGGGCGTCGAGAAGCCCGGCAACCTCGGCGCGATGCTGCGCACCGCGGACGCCGCCGGCGCCGACGCCGTCATCGCCGCCGACCCGGTCACCGACTGGGGCAACCCCAACCTCGTGCGCGCCTCCAAGGGCACCGTCTTCAGCGTCCCCGTCGCCAGCGACACCACCGCCGACGCCCTCGCCTGGCTCGACGAGCAGGGCATCGCGCTCGTGGCCACCACCCCCGACACCGACCTGCTCCACACCGACGTCGACTACACCGGGCCCGTCGCCATCGCCGTCGGTGCCGAGAAGTACGGCCTCACCGACGAGGTGCTCCACCACGCGGCATACCAGGTCCGCATCCCCATGGTGGGCAAGGCAAACTCGCTCAACGTGGCGACATCGGCGGCCATCGTCATCTACGAGGCGGTGCGCCAGCGCGGCGTCGGCCGCGACTCCACCACCGGCCGGACGGGCCCCGAGTCACACTGACCCCACCCGTGTCAGGAGCACTGCGCACCGTGTGTCACGATGTTCGGTATGCGAGTTGACCATGTGTCGTATGCGGCGGAGCACGACGGTTTGCAGGCGACCGCGGAACGCCTGGCCAAGCTGATCGGTGTCGAACCGGTCGATGGCGGCATCCACCCGCGCTTTGGTACTCGCAACGTGATCCTCCCGCTCGCCCACGAGCGCTACGTCGAGGTCGTCGAGGTGCTCGACCACCCCGCGTCGGACAAGGCCCCGTTCGGACAGGCCGTCCGCGCCCGCTCCGAGGCCGGCGGTGGCTGGCTCGGCTGGGTCATCGCGGTCGACGACATCACCCCGTTCGAGCAGCGCATCGGCCGCGAGTCGGTCGAGGGCAACCGGCACCGCCCCGACGGCGTCGAGATCAAGTGGCGCCAGCTCGGCGTCAAGGGACTCATGGCCGACCCGCAGCTCCCGTTCTTCGTCCAGTGGGCCGACCCGTCCGTGCACCCGTCGGTGGGCGCGCACACCGAAGTCACCATCGAGAGCCTCGAGATCGCCGGCGACCCCGACCGGGTGCGCGACTGGCTCGACCTGCCGGCCAACGCGACCTCGTCGGTCATCGACTTCACGTTCGTCGCTCCGCGCGGCACCCCCGGGCTCCTGTCGGTCACCTTCGACACCCCGACCGGCGACGTCACCGTCTGAGCAGGATCAGCCGCCGGACCCCTCGGCGAGGAACTCCTTCGCCAGCCGCTCGGGCGCCCGCGCCAGCCATGCGTCGGTGACCACCTCGGCGAGCTCGTCGCGGGTCACCGCGCCGAGGTTGCGCAACCGCAGCAGCACCGCGCGGTAGCCGTCGAAGTGCGGTGTCGTGAACCACGGCCCGTCCGACTCGATCAGTGCGCGCTTGGTCTCGTCGTCCGGCGTGGAGAACACCACGACGTCGTCCATCCGTTCGCCCGTTGCCTCGTCGTCCGCGTCCGGCCGCGGCTCGCGGTAGATCACGAACGCCTTGCCGCGCACCTTGTACGACGGTCGGTCGCCCCAGGACGTGCCCGAGATGTCTCGGGTATGCCGCTGGGCTGCGTCAGTTGACGGAGGCGCCGCCGGCTGCCTGCGGGCTCTACTGGCGGAGGAGGAGAGGACGGAGAGCCGACCATGTCCGAACCCGCACCGACGCCGGCGCCCGCGATGGTGCCAGCAGCCGCCGTCCGTGCCCAGATCCTGGCGACCGAGCACTGGTCGTTGCTCGCCACCCGCAGCATGACGTGGGGCGAGGTGATGAGCCGCATCACGATCCACCTCACCGTCACCTCGGCCTCGCTGGTTGTGCTTGCCCTGGTGGCGCAGGCGTCGGGTTTCGGAAAGCCGTTCCATGTCATGGCGATCGGGCTGGCCTCGTCGTCGCTCATCCTCGGCACCCTCACGGTGGCCAGGGTGCACAACGCCAGCTCCGACGACGCCGCGATGCTGCTGGGCATGAACCGGCTGCGGGCGGCCTACCTCGAGCTCGACCCGGGCATCGAGCGCTACCTCGTCACCTCCGCGAACGACGACCTGACCGGGCTGATGCGGTCCTACACCATGGGGTGGCGTCGGTCGGTCTTCTCCCACGTCGCAGCGAGCACGTCCATCTTCCTGGCGGCGGTCAACTCGATCGTCGCAGGCACGCTGGGCGCCCTCGTGGCCGACGCCGTCGGCGGCAGCACCCCGGTCGTCGCCCTTGCGGGAGTCCTGGCCGGGTTGGCCTACCTCGCCGTCATGCTCGACTGGGGTCGGCGCACCTTCGCCGCCGTGCCGTGGGAACCCCGATTCCCTTCAGGCTGAGGCCGTCAGGGCACGGATGAGCGGCAGCTGAGCCAGTGCGTTCACCACGACCGAGAAGGCGAGGAACCAGACCGCGGCCGTGTGGTGACCTGCCACCCACAGCCCGACCGTGGCGAGCCCGAAGACGATCACCTTCACCACCGGTCGCGTGACCGGCCCGGAGTAGGGGGCCTTCGGTGAGGCGAACGCCCACCAGACGGTGACCACGACGAGAGGCGCGAGGACCGCGAGCGCCCACCCACCGGCATACCGGCCCCACACGCCCGCAGCCACGGCCGCCAGGACCTCGTCGACGAACACCAGGGCGAGCACCAGCCACCCGAACGCGACCATGGCCGGCGCTCAGTCGGCGTCGAGGTAGTCGACCAGCTGCGGTGCCGCCCCGACGTAGGTGGCCGGAGTCATCGCCGACAGCCGCGCCGCGACATCGTCCGGCAGCCCCAGCTTGGCGATGAACTCGCGCAGGTCGTCCCCGTTGATGCGGCGACCTCGGGTGAGCTCCTTGAGCCGCTCGTAGGGCTCCTCCATGCCCGGAACCCCTTGTGCCCCAAGGGCTCTCATCGCCGACTGCACAGGCTCGCCGAGCACCTCCCAGTTGGCGTCGAGGTCGGCGGCCATCGCCGCAGGCACCGCGTCGAGTCCGGCGAGTCCGCGCGCCACGTTGTCGATCGCGAGCAGCGAGTGGCCGAACGCGGACCCGATGTTGCGCTGCATCGAGGAGTCCGTGAGATCGCGCTGCAACCGCGACTGCACCAGTGTCGAGCCGAGCACGTCGAGCAGCGCGTTGCTGACCTCGAGGTTGGCCTCGGCGTTCTCGAACCGGATCGGGTTGACCTTGTGCGGCATCGTCGACGAGCCGACGGTGCCCTGGCCGCGGACCTGCGCGAAGTAGCCCATCGAGATGTAGGTCCAGACGTCGGTGCACAGGTTGTGCAGCACCCGGTTGAACCGGGCGACATCGGCGTAGAGCTCGGCCTGCCAGTCGTGTGACTCGATCTGGGTGGTGAGCGGGTTCCACTGCAGCCCAAGGGATTCCACAAACTCGCGGCTCAGCTCAGGCCAGTCCGCACCGGGCACGGCAGCCAGGTGGGCACCGAACGTGCCAGTGGCACCGTTGAGCTTGCCGAGGTACTCAGCGCCCCGGATGCGGCGCAGCTGCCGGCCCAACCGGTGCGCGAGGACGGCCAGCTCCTTGCCCATCGTCGTCGGGGTCGCCGGCTGCCCGTGGGTGTGCGCCAGCAACGGCACGTCGCGCAGGTCGGACGCCATCGTCGCCACGGTCTCTACCAGTGCGGTGGCGCGCGGCAGCCACACCTGCTCGACGGCCCCCTTCACCATCAGCGCGTAGGACAGGTTGTTGATGTCCTCGCTGGTGCAGCAGAAGTGGATCAGCTCGGCCAGCCCCCGGTCGGACTCGTCGGGCGCGATCGCCGACAGCCGGCGCTTGAGGAAGTACTCGACCGCCTTCACGTCGTGCTGGGTCTCGCGCTCGATCTCCGCCAGCTCGGCGATCTCGTCGGCCCCGAAGTCCTCGACCACCTGCCGCAGCGCGGTCTGCTCCGCCTCGGTCAGCGACCGGACACCCGGCACCACACCATGGGTGGTGAGGAAGACCAGCCACTCGACCTCGACCCGCACCCGCTCGCGGTTGAGCGCAGGCTCGGAGAGGTGGTCGACGAGCGGCGCCACCGCGCCGCGGTAGCGGCCGTCGAGTGCCCCGAGGGCGATGGGTGGGGTCGCGTCAGCAAGCGAAGCCATGACCCACAGTCTCCCAGAGCCGAGGGCGTGCTCCGGACGCGAGGTGTGCCACGATGCCGCGTATGCCCTACACCACCCGCCCACTGGACGCGTCGGTCGAGATCGCCGCACCGCCTGAGCGCGTCTGGGAGGTCGTCTCCGACGTGCGCCGCACCGGCGAGTGGTCACCGGAGTGCCGCAAGGTGGTCGTCCTCGGCGACGGGGCGGTCGGTGTCGGCACCCGCTTCGTCGGGGTCAACCGGCGCGGGCTCATGGTGTGGCCGACGCGGTCCCGAGTCACGGCATACGACGTCGGCCGGCGCATCGAGTGGCGCGTCCTCGACAACGACGCGCTCTGGTCCTACGACCTCGAACCGACCGGCTCGGGCACCACGCGGCTCACCTCACGGCGCCGAACTCCGCACGGCGTCAAGGACTTTGCCGCCCGCTTCACCGAACTGCTCCTCGGCGGCAACCCCGAGCACACCGTCGAGCTCGAGGACGGCATGCGCCGGTCGCTGGGACGCATCCGCGAGCTCGCCGAGCGCTGACGGCCCTACTGGAAGCCGTACCGGTCCAGCGCCCCCACGAGGTGCTCCTCCTCGTAGGACAGGTGCGCCAGCAGGTCGTCGCTCAGCCGGTCGACGACCCGTTGCAGCTCAGCAGTTCCCGAGCCGCCGGACACCAGGCCGACCAGCGCGTCGTCGAGCTGCTCGAGGATGTCGTGGATGACGACGTGCTCCTGCTCGAGCCGGTCGATGACGGGCGTGAGCGCCGGGTCGCTGCGCCGCAGGTGCGGGAAGATCGAGCGGTCCTCGAGCGTGTGGTGCCCGGTGACGAACCGGCAGTACTGCGCGCAGTAGGCGCCGAGCGTCCAGTTGTTCTGGCGCATGGTGAGCTCGTTGATGATGTTGCGCGCGCGGTGGGCCTGCTCCTCGCCGGCCATCACCTGCTGCACGATGTCGCGCAGCTGTGCCAGCTCGGCCCGCAGGCCATCGTGGATCTCCACGAGGTGGGCGCCGGAGCCGGCGTGCGGTTCGGCTGACTTGGCTTGTGCCGCAACAGTTTCCGTGGCGGTCGCCGACGTCGTCACGGTATGCCGCGTGCTCGCCTCCTCGGGCTGGCTCGCCCGGCGTGCCCGCTCGGCATCGACCAGCTCGCGCACCGCCGGCGCGGTCTCCGCCGCGAACCGCTGCACGTCGCGCACCGACCCGACGCCGGTGATGAAGGTGCTCATGCCCTGTTCGAGGGCGAGCTCGGCCAGGGCCTCGGCCTCGAGGCCGAAGACGTTGTAGAGCCGTCGGACTGCGGCGGGATCGCGCCCGGCCGCCAACGCCGCCGCGTCGATCTGCTCACTGAGGGCACCCAAGGCGGGCGGGTCGGCATACCCCATCGACGGCAGCCAGCCGTCGGCGAGGCGACCGGTGAGGCGCAGCATGCGCGGCTTGTAGGCGCCGACCCAGATCTCGACGGGATGCACGGGTGACGGCCCGGAATGCAGGCCCTTCACCTGGTAGTGCTCGCCGTCGACGTTGACCGACCCCGACCCGGCCCAGACGCCGCGCAGGATTGCGATGCCCTCCTCGAGCGCCTTGATCGACTCACCCGGCGACCGACGCGGCCCGCCGGCGGCGACGATCGCATCCCAGAAGGCGCCGGTGCCGATGCCCAGCTCCGCCCGTCCGCCGGTGAGCCGGTCCAGTGTGGCGACACTTCGGCCCAGCACCACCGGCGGGCGGAGCGGGAGGTTGGCGACGTTGGGCGCCAACCGGATCTGTGACGTGCGCGCGCCGATGAAGGACAGGAGCGTCCAGGCGTCCACCTGACGCGCGTTGTAGGGGTGGTCCTGGATGGTGACGTAGTCGAGCCCGGCGACGTCTGCCGCCTCGCTCAGCTCGACGACCTGGTCGACCGCGTCGGCGTCCGGGGCCGGGAAGATCCCGAACCGCAGCTCCTGCCCGTAGTCAGGCATGGCTCAAGCGTCGTCGGACGACGCGTCGTCGCGCGGGGTCTCGCCGTAGGCCCCCGGGCGCTCGTAGTCGCCCAGGACCTCGGCCAGCGCGAGGTGCTGACGCGCCTCGTCGTGGCGGGCCTGACGCTGCAGCGTGCGCCCGAGCAGCAGGTGGGCGTAGGCGTCGGTGGGCACGTCGGCGACCAGGTCGCGCAGCGTGGCCTCGGCGCGGCCCAGCTGGGCGGAGCCGAAGTAGGCGCGGGCGAGCATCTCGCGCAGCTCGGTGGTGCCGTGCATCATCTCGGACTCGCGGGCCTCGTCCACGAGCTCGACGAGCGCAGTCGCGGCCGCGGCGTAGTCGCCGTGCTCGAACAGGCTGCGGGCCCAGGTGAGCCGCAGCTCGAAGGGGCTGGTGTTCGTCATCGTGGTCATGCCCCCATCAACTTAGTTTTGGATTCAACTATTCCGGCTGAGCTCGGCCCGCACGTACTCCACGATGCCATCGGCCGCCGCCGTCACCTCGGCGTAGGTCTGGTCGAAGGCGGCGTCGTCGCCGTACCAGGGGTCGTCCATGTCGAGCTCGCCGTCGCCCTCCGACACCGGGTCGAACGAGCGCAGCAGGCGCACCTTGGCGCGGTCCTCGTCGGTGCGCGCCATCCGCTGCAGGGCCTTGAGGTGGCCGGAGTCCGCGGCCAGCACGAGGTCGACGTCGCCGAACCAGCTGCGCTCGAACTGCCGCGCCACGTGCGCCTCACCGCCGAAGTCGTCGTGGCCGTTGCGGCGCAGCACATCGAGGGTCCGCGGGTCCGCCGGGTTGCCGACCTCCCAGCTGCTCGTGCCGGCCGAGTCGACCTCGACCCGGTCGCCCAGCCCGGCCTCTTCGAACCGCTCACGCAGCACGAACTCACCCATCGGCGACCGGCAGATGTTCCCGGTGCAGACAACGGTGACGCGGTAGGGACGGTCCACGCTCATGCCTCCATTCAAACCAGCGTCATGACCAGCAGGATCACCGGGGCGGCCACGACCACCAGCCCGAACGCCGTCATCACGAGCCGCATTCCGAACCCGGCGGTCGGCTGGGCCAGCAGTGCCATGCGCGCCACGGTGGTCGACTCGCCCCCGGACCCACCACCGGCCCCCAGGGCCTCCTGCGGGTGGACGCCGCGCGCGAGCGTCACGAGGGCGCGGGCCAGCGGCACCTCACCGGCGGTGCGGCGGGCCGCCCGGTCGGCGAGCACCTCGATGAGCAGCCGCACCTCGCGCAGCGCCTCGGGGGCGCGCAGCCACGGCGGGGCCGACCGGTGCAGGACCGTGAAGAACTCGAGCACCAGGTCGTGCCGCGCCCGCAGGTGGGCACGCTCGTGGGCGAGGACGGCGGTGAGCTCGTCGGCGGGCAGCGCAGCGAGGGCGCCCTCGCTCAGGACGACCCGGCGACGCAGACCGGGCAGGCAGTATGCCGTCGGCGTCGGGTGGGCGAGCACCCGCACCTGGGTGCCGTGGACGGGGTCGGCGTGGGTGCCGAGCAGGTCGACGAGGTCGCGGTGGCGGCGCCGGTCGGCGCGGATCCCTGAGCCGACGGTGTGACCGGACCACAGCAGCCGCGCCACCATCGCCGCGGCGATGAGCAGCCCCAGCCAGACGAGCCACGTCGGCGCCTCCCGGAAGCCGGCCACCGAGGCCGGCGCGAGCGACAGCGCCGCGAGCACACCACCCAGCGACACCGCCTGCCAGACCAGCAGCGCCTCACGCGGTGCACGGCGGAACCGGTGCATCCGGGCCATGAGCCGCTGCGCCGGACCGGTGAGCAGCACCGCCAGCGCCGCCAGCCCGACCAGTGGCAGGACGGTGGTCAGCGACGAACTCCCTTGCTGTCCTTGCCGATCGAGCCCGCCTGCCGCGCCTCGACCTCAGCGAGGGCCGCCTTGAGCTCACTGATCTCGTCGGCCGAAGCGTCATCGAGGAAGTGCAGGATGGCCGCACGGCGGTCCTCGGCATTGACGGTGTTGAGCTGCTCGCGCATCGTCGAGGCGGTGAGCTCCTCCCGCGTGCCCACCGCGGCATACAGGTAGGCACGTCCCGACCGTTGCCGGCTGAGCAGGTCACCCTCAGCCAGCCGGCCCATCACCGTCATAACCGTCGTGTAGGCGATGTCCCGGCCCGTCGACAACGCCTGGTGCACCTCGCGCACCGACACGGTGCGACGCTCGGGGGTGGTCATGGCCCACACGGTCTCCATGACGGCGCGCTCGAGCTCGCCGAGCCGGTTGATCGACTTGCGTGCCATGGCTACCTCATCCTGCGGCGGCCATCGGGGCATGGTCGCGAAGATCAATGATGCCGTGCGCCCCGTGCAGGCCTTCGGGCCGGTGGCTCACCACGACGACGCTGCGACCGCCCCGGTGAGCCATGAGGTCGTCGAGGACGGCCACGGCAGTCGCGTGGTCGAGGTGGGCCACGGGTTCGTCGAGCAACAGCACCGGGCGACCGGACAGCAGCGCCCGCGCGATCGACAACCGGGCGCGCTCGCCGCCGGACAGGCCACGGCCCCCGGTGCCGAGCCTGGTGTCGAGGTCCGCGTCCAGCCCGCCGAGCCCAGCCGAAGCCAGGGCTGCGCGCAGGTCGTCGTCCGTGGCCGACGGGCGGGCAAAGCGCAGGTTCTCGCGCAGGGTCGTCGCGAACACGTGGGGCTCGTCGTCGACGATCGCGAAGAGGCCGCGCACCTGGTTCAGCGGCAGGTCGAGGGCGTCCGTCCCGTCGATGGTGTAGCTGCCCGACTCCGGGTCGAGCTGACGGGCCAGCACCGCGAGGACCGTCGACTTGCCGACACCCGAGGGGCCGGTGACGGCCACCACCGAACCCGGCGCCACATCGAGGTCGACCGGCCCGGCCGCACGCCGGGTGCCGTCCCACGACGCAGTGACCCCGGACAGCCGCAGGTGCGGCACGGAGCCGTGCTCCAGCACCCGCCCGCGGGTCGTGGCCCTGACCGCTGGCTGGGCGTCGAGGAGGGTCTTCAGGTCGCGGTCGGCGGCCTGGGCCCGGGCCAGCGCGCGCGCCACGTCGGGCAGGGGCGCGAACACCTCGGCGAGGGCGAACGGCGCCAGCACGAGCAGGCCCAGCACCGGCGCTGAGCGGTCGCTTCCGGCGGCCACCACCGCGCAGACCACCGTCGCCACCGCGGTCGCGGCCGGCAGCACCGCCGCAGCCAGCGCCCGCCCGGTCACCTGTCGGCGGACCGCACGGTCGAGCCGCGCGTGTGCGTCGTCGAGCCACCCGGTCGCCGCCTCCTGCGCCCCAATCGCTTGCAGCTCCAAGGCCTGCGACGTCACCAGCTCGGACACCCGGCCGACCTCGGCCCGCGCGGCACCGAGGTCGTCATGCCCACGCGTCTCGACCCGCCAGGCGACCCAGGTCGTGAGGGCCACCACGACGGTCAGCGCCGCGACCGTCAGGCCCGCGGCCGGTTCGACCAGCCAGCACAGCACCGTCGCGAACACCGCCGTCAGCGTGGTCGCGACCGCCGGGACCGTCACGCGCACCCGCGCCTCGACCCGGTCGGTGAGGTCGTCGACGACACCGGTGAGCATGGCGGCCCGGCCCCGGCGCACGAGGCGCGCGGGCGTCAGGGGGATCAACGCGGCATACAGACTCGTGCGCTCGCGGGCGAGGTCGGCCAGGGCCGCGTCGTGCGACCGCAGCCGCTCCCAGTAGCGGAACACCGGTCGCGCCATCCCGAACGCGCGCACCGCCACGATCGCTGTGAGCAGCGTGAGGATCACCGGCTTCTCGCTGGCCCGCACGATGAGCCAGCCGGACGTCGCGGTAAGGGCCACACCCGAGGACACGGCGACGGCTCCGAGCAGACCGGCGGCGATGGTCTGGCGGTCGGCGAGCCTCATGCCGGGACCTCCTCGGTATGCCGCGTGCTCGCGTGGGCGCGCAGGTGCACGTGGTGGTCGGCGAGGGCCACGAGCTCCGGCCGGTGGGTGACCGCGATGACCGTGCGGGTGGCCGCCAGGTCGCGAATCGCCCTGTGCGCCACCGTGACCGACTCGTCGTCGAGGTGGGCCGTGGGTTCGTCGAGCAGCACCAGGGGTGCGTCGCTGAGCAGCGCCCGGGCGAGCACCAGCCTGGCCCGCTGACCCGCCGACAGGCCGCGCCCGTCGTCGCCCAGCGTCTCGTCGAGGTCGTGGGGGAGTGACTCGACCAGTGAGTCCAGTGCGACGGCGCGCAGGGCGGCCCACTGCTCGTCCTCGCAGACCGGGCGCCCTTGTCCCAGAGTGAGGTTGGCCCGCACGGTGCCGGTCATGAGGAACGGGCGCTGGGTCACCAGGTGCGCCTCCGGGGCCTCGATGGTGCCGGCGTCCGGGGTCCGCAGGCCGGCCACGAGCTCGAGGAGGGTGGACTTGCCCACGCCGGACTCGCCGGTCACGACCGTCAGCCCCGGTCCCGCCTCGAGGTCGACCCCGTCGAGCACCGGGCGGCTGCTGCCGGGGTAGGTGTAGGAGAGCCGAGTGAGCACGACCGTGCCTGACGTCGCGGGAGCCCGTGCCGGCGCGGCCGTCGCTGCCTCGAGTTCGTCGAGCGCACTCTCGAGGGCGGCCGTGCCGTCGGCTGCGCTGTGGAACTCGGCACCGACCCGGCGCACCGGCCAGTAGGCCTCGGGTGCCAGCAGGATCGCGACGAGTCCCGGCAGCAGCTCCATCGACCCGTAGGCCAGCCGCAGCCCGACGAAGACCGCCACGATGGCCACGCAGATCGTGGCGAGCAATTCCAGCGCCGCCGAGCTGAGGAAGGCGAGCCGCAGGGTCGCCATCGTCGCGCGCCGGTGGCGGCCGCTCACCTCGGCGATGGTGTCGACCTGGCGCTCGGCGCGCCCGTAACCGACGAGGGTGGGCAGCCCGCGCATGACGTCGAGGAAGTGCCCGGACAGGCCGGCGAGTGAGCTCCAGCGCCGCTGCGTCTCGTCCCTCGTGGCCGCACCGATGAGTGCGGCGAAGACCGGCAGCAGCGGCAACGTGAGGGCCACGACGAGCGCGCTCACCCAGTCGACGGCCACGAGGGCGACCAGCGCCAGCGCCGGCACCACCGCGGCGGTGACGAGCGCTGGGAGGAAGCGCGCGGCATACGGCTCGACGCTCGTCGTCCCCTGGGTCGCGAGGGTGACGGCGACGCCCGGCTCGGGGCGATCTTCGGCTGGCAGCGACAGCCAGCGCGAGACGAGCCGGCGGCGCAGGGCGGTGCTCACCGCGACGCCGCCGCGGGCCGCGACACGTTCGCCCAGAAAGGCGAGGATGCCGCGAATCACGAACAGCCCCAACAGGTATGCCGCGGGCTCACCCAGCGACTGACCACGCACCACTGCGACCGCGAGGTGTGCCAACGCGAACGCCGTCGCGATCGTGGCGACGCCCTGGACGGTGCCCACGACGGCAAGCAGCACCAGCGGCCGGCGGGCCTCCGGGATGCTGCGCAGCAGGCGCGGGTCGAACGGTCGCATGGCTCAGTGGCTCGACGTGGCCGGCAGGTGCTGCGTGCCGATGCGCTTGCGGAAGATCCAGTAGGTCCACGATTGGTAGAGCAGGACCACGGGCGTGAACACCACGGCCACCCAGGTCATGATCGTCAGGGTGTAGTGCGTGCTGGAGGCGTTCTCGGTGGTCAGCGACCAGGCCGGGTTGGTGCTGCTCGGCATGACGTTCGGGAACAGCATGAGGAAGTACGTCACGACCGCCAGCGCGATGGCGACGAACGTGCCGAGGAAGGCCCAGCCGTTGCGGTCGCGGCTGTTGGCCACCAGCGAGCCGACGAGCGCGGCCGCCGCGAGGACCGAGGTCACCCACGAGGCGGCGTTGCCGTTGCTGGTGCCGAGGAGGACGAGCAGCACCAGGGCGAGCACGGCAGCGACGACTCCGGTGCGCGCGGCGACCCGGCGGGCGTCGTCACTGATCGGGCCCATCGTCTTGAGCGCCGTGAACAGCGCGCCGTGGGTGAGGAACAGGGCCACCGTCACGAGGCCGCCGAGGATTGCCACGGGGTGGAACAGGTCGAGCAGCGAGCCCGTGAAGTCCTTGTCGGCGTTGATCGGCAGGCCGCGCACGACGCTGGTGAACGCGAGCCCCCACACGAAGGCCGGCACGGTCGACCCGAACGTGATCGCCAGGTCGCAGTTCCGCCGCCACTGCGCCTCGTCCCGCTTGGGCCGGTAGTCGATGCCGAGGGCGCGGACGATGAGGGCGACGAGGATGAGCAGCAGCGGCAGGTAGAACGCGCTGAACATCGTTGCGTACCAGTGGGGGAAGGCTGCAAACATGGCGCCGGCCGCGGTGATGACCCACACCTCGTTGCCATCCCAGACCGGGCCGATCGTGTTGATCATGACGCGGCGGCGCTTCTCGGTCAGCTCGGCGTCCCCGCCCCGGCCGAGGACCGGGAGCAGCATGCCGACGCCGAAGTCGAAACCCTCGAGGACGAAGTAGCCGGTCCACAGAACGGCGATGATGACGAACCAGACGGTGCTGAGTTCCATGGTGAAATCCCTTGTCCCAGAGTCGAGTTCTCAGTAGGCGAACGCCAGCTCGGCGTCCTCGTCGTCGTGGTGGTCCGGCTTGGGCGGCTCCTCGAAGGGTTGCGCGCCGGCCCGGACGTACTTGAGGAAGAGCTTGACCTCGATGACGGCCAGCGCCCCGTAGAGCAGCGTGTAGACGACCATCGACGTCACCACGTCACCGGCCGACACCGACGGTGAGACCCCGGACTGCGTCGTGTAGACACCGAACACCAGCCACGGCTGCCGCCCGATCTCGGTGAAGATCCACCCGAAGCTGTTGCCGAAGAGCGGCAGGAGCGGCGTCGCCATGAGCACCCAGTGCCACCACCTGGCCCGTGGGATGCGGTCGCCGCGGGTCACCCACAGCACGACGAGGGCGATGAGCGCCGCCGACATGCCGACCCCGATCATGAGCCGGAAGCTCCAGTACGCCAACGGGATGTTGGGCGTGTAGGTCGCGTCCCGCGTCATCGGGTTGCCGGCCTCGCCGTACTTCTGGGCGTACTCCTTCTTGAGGTCGTTGATGCCCTGGACGGTGCCGTCGAAGTGCCCGGTCGCGAGGAAGCTGAGCAGGCTCGGCACGGTGATCGCGAACTTCTCCTCCTGCCCGTTGAGCGAGCCGATCGTGAGCAGGGAGAAGGGCGCGTGGCCGTCGGACGTCTCGTAGAGCGCCTCCGCGGCAGCCATCTTCATCGGCTGGACGTCGGTCATGATCTTGCCCTGGATGTCGCCGGTGAGCCCGACGCCCATCGCCGCGACGAGGGTGACGATCGCGCCGAGGCGGGTGGAGCGGCGGTACATGGGTGCGTCCGCGCCGACGTCGCGGCGGCGCAGGTGCCACAGGGCGACCGCCATGACGGTCGCGCCACCCACCATGTATGCCGCCGTGACGATGTGGGGGAACGTCACCAGCTGCACCTTGTTGGTCAGCACGGCCATGAAGTCGGTCAGCTCGGCACGCCCGGTGTCGGGGTTGAACCGCCAGCCGACGGGGTTCTGCATGAACGAGTTGGCGGCGAGGATGAAGTAGGCCGACAGCAGCGTGCCGACGTGGACGATCCACATGCAGGCGGCGTGCAGCCTCTCGGGCAGGCGCCCCCAGCCGAAGATCCACAGCCCGAGGAAGGTCGACTCGAGGAAGAACGCGAGCAGCGCCTCGAGGGCCAATGGGGCACCGAAGATGTCACCGACGAACCGGCTGTAGCTCGACCAGTTCATGCCGAACTGGAACTCCTGCACGAGGCCGGTCACCAGCCCGAGCGCGAAGTTGATCGTGAAGAGCTTGCCGAAGAACTTCGCCAGCCGCAGGTCGTCCGGGCGCCGCCTGCGCACCCAGGCCGAGTGGTACCAGGCCACCACGGCCGACAGCCCGATCGTCACGGGGACGAAGAGGAAGTGGTAGACGGTGGTGATGGCGAACTGCCAACGGGCGAGGTCGAGGTTGTCCATCGCTGTCTCCGGCTCGGTGACGCTCCTGAGTTACTACATTGCGTAGTAGATACTACGACGTGTAGTAGGAACTGTCACCTCGAAAGTCGTCGCGAGCCCGGCAGGCGTCCGCCGATAGCCTCAGGGGTATGCCGCCTGCTCACCGGAGTGCCCCGCATCGCCCCCTCGTGCTGGTCCCCGGTCGGTGGACCGACGAGATCGGCGGCCGCAAGCGCGAGGGCGTCTTCGTCCCACGCACGCTCGTCGACGCGATCACCCGCGCCGGCGGTGAGCCCCTCCTCGCCTGGCCAGACACCACGGAGCGGGCAGCCGCGCTCGTCGAGCTCGCGGATGCCGTTGTCCTGCAAGGCGGAGCCGACCTCGACCTGCGCCCGTTCGGGGTCCCCGAGGTGCACCCACGCGAGGAACATGCGCCGCCGGAGCAGGACGCCGCAGACCTGGCCGTGACGCGCGCGGCCCTCGCGGCCGGCATACCGATCCTCGCGGTCTGCCGGGGCATGCAGGTGCTCAACATCGTCCTCGGCGGCACGATCTTCGCCCACTTCGACGAGACGTCGGTCAGGCACGCCGACAACCCCCACGAGGTCGACATCGTGCCCGGCACCCTGCTCGAGGAGATCATGGGCGCCGGACCCCTCGTGGGCTGGTCCAACCACCACCAGGCCTGCGACCGGCTCGCCGACGACATGCTGCTCAGCGCGACGACGCCTGACGGCATCATCGAGGCCTTCGAGTCCCGCGACGCGAATATCGTTGCGGTGCAATGGCATCCGGAGATGGACGCCGCGCAGCTGCCGTTCCAGCAGGCGCTCTTCGACTGGGTCGTCAAGGCGGCGGGCTCGGGGGAGACGACCCCGCAGGGCTGAGGTTTCCCGAAAGGTCACCGGTTCGGCGCGTGACGTTCACCCGCGCGGGCCGGGGCAGCGGGAGGTTGGGCGCATGGTGAACATCGACCGCCGCCGCTTCCTGCAGATCGCTGGTGGCGCCGCCGCCCTGACCATGCTCGACCAGAGCATCGCCCGCGCGGCCTCCATCCCCGCCGCCCGAACCTCCGGCTCGATCCGCGACGTCGACCACGTCGTGGTCCTCATGCAGGAGAACCGGTCCTTCGAGCACTACCTCGGCAAGCTCCGCGGCGTGCGCGGCTTCGGCGACCCGCACCCGGTGCAGCTGCCCAGCGGCAAGTCGGTATGGCACCAGGTCAAGAACGGTCGCGAGTACCTGCCGTTCCACCCGACCGCCGAGGACCTCGGCGCCCAGTTCCTCGAGGGCCTGCCGCACAGCTGGACCGACGGCCAGGCCGCGGTCAACAAGGGGCACTACGACGGTTGGGTGCCGGCCAAGGGCACCACGACGATGGCCTACCTCGAGCGCGCGGACGCGGCCTTCCACTATGCGCTCGCCGACGCCTTCACCGTCTGCGACGCCTACTACTGCTCGTTCATCGGCAACACCGACCCCAACCGCTACTACCTGTGGTCGGGCTGGACCGGCAACGACGGGAAGGGCGGCGGTCCCGTCCTCTACAACGACGAGCTCGGCTACGACTGGACGACCTACCCTGAGCGGCTCGAGCAGGCCGGGGTGTCGTGGAAGGTCTACCAGGACGAGGGCACCGGTCTCGACGGTCCCGGCTCCTGGGGCTGGACGTCGGACGCCTACATCGGCAACTACGGCGACAACTCCCTTCTCTACTTCAACAAGTACCGCAACGCCGAGCCCGGGAACCCGTTGTACGAGAAGGCCCGTCGCGGCACCAAGGCGCGCGACGGCGAGGACTACTTCGCCCAGCTCCAGCGTGACGTCGATGCCGGCACGCTCCCGTCCGTGAGCTGGATCGCCGCGCCCGAGGCGTTCAGCGAGCACTCGAACTGGCCCACCAACTACGGCGCCTGGTACCTCAGCAAGGTCCTCGACACCCTGACCTCCAACCCCGACCTGTGGAGCCGTACCGCGCTGTTCATCACCTACGACGAGAACGACGGCTTCTTCGACCACCTGGTCCCGCCGCACGCTCCGTCCCCGGTGATCCCGGGCGAGTCGACCGTCCCCACGGACCACGAGTTCTACGACGGCCGCCACGGTCCGGGCAGCTACGGCCTCGGCCCGCGCGTCCCGATGTTCGTCGTCTCGCCGTGGAGCACCGGCGGCTGGGTCTGCTCCGAGACCTTCGACCACACCTCGGTGATCCGGTTCATCGAGGAGCGGTTCGGCGTCGAGGAGCCCAACATCACGCCGTGGCGCCGCGCCATCTGTGGTGACCTCACCTCCGCCTTCGACTTCTCCCGCACCGCTGCCAAGGTCCCGGCCCTGCCCAGCACCGACGCGTGGAAGCCTGCCGACGACGGACGGCACCCGAGCTACCGGCCGGTGCCGCCGGCCCAGGGGCAGATGCCGAGGCAGGAGCCGGGCACCCGCCCCGCGCGGCCCATCGGTTACGCCCTGGACGTCGAGGAGCGCCGGACCGCGGGCGCCATCGCACTGAACCTGCGCAACACCGGCACCCTGGCCGCGCACCTGCAGGCCCGGCTCATCGCGCCGGCCGGACAGCCGCACGCCTACACGGTCGGCGCCGGCAAGAGCGTCGACGCGTCCTTCCCCGTCACCGGCGAGTACGACGTGCACCTGCACGGCCCCAACGGGTTCTTCCGCCGCTACCGCGGTGACGCCTCCGTGCCGGATCCGGTGCAGGTCAAGGTGGTTCGCTCCGGCCAGAGCCACGTCCTGCGGATCGAGGTCGACGCACCCACGGGCGTGGAGGTGACCATCCACGACGGGTATGCCGGGACGGTGCCGACCAAGGGACGGGTCACCACCGTCGACACCCGCGCTGCAGCCGGCTGGTACGACCTCACCGTCACGGTGACGGGCACGGCATACCTGCGTGCCTTTGCCGGCCACCTCGAGAACGGCAAGCCGTCGCGCAGCGAGCCCGCCCTCGGTGCCGGCTAGCCGTCAGTCCGGGTAGCCCAGCGGGTTCTGGCTCTGCCAGCGCCACTGGTCGGCGCACATGTCGTCGATGTCGCGCGTCGCCTTCCAGCCCAGCTCGCGCTCGGCAAGCGACGGGTCGGCGAACGACGCGGCGATGTCACCGGCGCGACGGCCCACCACCTCGTAGGGCAGCTCGCGACCGGCGGCCCGCTCGAACGCGTGCAGCACCTCCAGCACCGAGGTGCCGTGGCCGGTGCCGAGGTTCCACGTCGACACCCGGTCGTCGACCGCGCCGAGCCGAGTCAGCGCCGCGAGGTGCCCGGCGGCGAGGTCCTCGACGTGGATGTAGTCGCGCAGCGCCGTGCCGTCGGCCGTGGGGTAGTCGTCGCCGAACACCTTGAGCTCGGGCAGCTTGCCGACGGCGACCTGGGCGATGAACGGCATGAGGTTGTTGGGTATGCCGTTCGGGTCCTCGCCGATCGTGCCGGACGAGTGTGCCCCCACGGGGTTGAAGTAGCGCAGCAACGCGATCCGCCACCGCTCGTCGGTGCGGGCGACGTCGCGCAGGATCTGCTCCTGCATGACCTTGGTCCAGCCGTAGGGGTTGGTCGCCGACGTCGGCAGGTCCTCGGCGAACGGCGGCTGGGCGCTCTCGCCGTAGACCGTCGCCGACGACGAGAACACGAGCGTGAAGCACCCGTGCCGCTGCATCGCCCGGACGAGCGCGAAGGTCGAGTCGAGGTTGTTCTGGTAGTACTCCAGCGGCACCTCGGTGCTCTCGCCGACCGCCTTGAGCCCGGCGAAGTGGATCACCGCGTCGAACTGCCGCTGCGCGAACAACGCCTCGGTCTTGTCGCGGTCGGTGAGGTCGAACGCGTGCACCTCCAGGTGCCCGCCGATCAGCGTCTCGAGCCGCGGCACGACGGTCGGCTTGGCGTTGCTGAAGTTGTCGACGACCACCACCTCGTGGCCTGCGGCTGCCAGCTGGACGACGGTGTGGGACCCGATGTACCCGGCGCCGCCGGTGACGAGGACTCGCATGATGCATGAGTATGCCGTGTGGTCGCCACGGCGACCACACGGCATACCTTGTGGTTGTTGGCTTTTCGCGCCCTCAGGCGCCGCGCTTGGCCCGCAGGATGTGCACCGGCTGGGCGGGCGCGCCGTCCTCGGGGCTGCCCTCGGTGCCCGGGTCGATGCCGCCCGCGGCGATCTGGTCGAGCACCTTCATGCCTTCCTCGGTGACGTACCCGAAGACGGTGTAGTCGGGCCGCAGCCGCGAGTCCTCGTAGACGAGGAAGAACTGGCTGCCGTTGGTGTCGGGGCCGCCGTTGGCCATCGCGAGCGTGCCGCGCGGGTAGTTCTTGCGGCTGCCGTCGGGGAAGCCCGGCCAGTTCTGCAGCGCCTTGGCGGAGTCGAGCTCGTCCTTGAACCAGTAGCCCGGGTCGCCCCAGCCGGTGCCGAGCGGGTCACCGCACTGCAACACCGACAGCGCGTACGGCGGCGTCTGGTAGGCCGTCAGCCGGTGGCACATCGTGTCGTCGAAGTACTTGCGCGCGGTGAGGTAGGCGAAACTCTGGACGGTGCAGGGGGCGAGCGAGCGGTCGAGCACCATCGGGATGTCACCGCGGTTGGTCTTGAGGGTGATCCGGACCAGGCCCTTGTCGGGGGTCTTGCGCGGGTCCTGCGGCAGGCCGGCCCACGTGGAGTAGGTCTGGTCCTCCAGCGGGGTGTAGGCGCAGGGGCCCTTGGTGGGGCCGCTCGCCGGGGTGTCCGCGGCCGAGGCGGCGGACGGCGTGAGGGTCAGGGCGCCCGCGGTGGCGAGGGCCAGGACCGTGCTGGACACGAGCTTCATTGATCGCATGCCCCGCACGATAGGGACGAAACGGGCGCCGCGCCTGACGAGATCAGCGTAGGTTTCGCGACCGCCCGCGAAACTCCGCGATGACGGCGCCGTCGCACTCGCGGGTCACCGTCACGTCGGTGAGGCCACTGCGTCCGTATGCCGCACGCGTGCGTCCCTCGGCCACGAGGACGTCGCCGAGCCGCGCCGCCGCGATGAACGTGACGTCCGCGCCCGCCGCGACGGTCGGGCGCCCGCCGGAGTTGCAGACGAGGGCGAAGGTCGAGTCGGCGAGGGTGAAGATGTAG
The DNA here is from genome assembly GCF_013041615.1 of Knoellia koreensis. Classification (GTDB taxonomy): domain Bacteria; phylum Actinomycetota; class Actinomycetes; order Actinomycetales; family Dermatophilaceae; genus Pedococcus; species Pedococcus koreensis. The sequence continues at coordinate 369,620 of NZ_JABEPQ010000003.1, read as the reverse complement.
CCGCCGTGGGCGATGTCGTGCCCGTTGACCATGTCCTCGGTGACGGGCATCGCGACGACCGCGTGGTCGAGCTCGATGGTGCGCGCGTCCATGCCGAGCGCCCGGCTCGCACGGTCGTCGGCCCACATCCGGCGGACCATGGTCAGGTCAGGGGTGCCCTCGGGGGCCGGCTCGGCGTCGCTCATGCCGACATCCTCGCGAACTTTGGCCCAAAGTTCGCCCACGCCGGGAAGGTTCCGGGCACTGGCGAACTTTGGCCCAAAGTTCGGGTATGCCGGGAGGTGGGCGCGGTGCCCACCTCCCGGCATACCCGCTCCCGGTCTGGCACGATCGGTGCCATGAACTTCCTGATCAAGGTCGCGGTCAACGCGGTGGCCCTGTGGGTCGCGGCATGGATCGTGCCCGGCATCTCCTTCGGTGACGGCAAGTTCGGCTCGAAGTTCGCGACGGTGATCCTCGTCGCGCTGCTCTTCGGCCTCATCAACGCGGTCGTCAAGCCGATCGCCAAGTTCCTGAGCTTCCCGCTGATCGTGCTGACACTGGGGCTGTTCACCTTCGTGGTCAACGCGTTCATGCTCCAGCTCACCGAGTGGCTGTCCGGGCCGCTGGGACTGTCGTTCGTGATCGACCACTTCTGGTGGGACGCCATTCTTGGCGCGCTCATCATCACCATCGTCTCGATGGTGCTCGGCTGGGTCCTGCCCGACGCCGACGACAACTGAGCCCCAGCCGCTAGGCGGGTCGGGCGTCCGCGGGGCGCTCGGCCGGGGTCGAGTCGAGGCAGCGCTGGACCGCCAGCGCGGCCTGGCGTCCGGCTCGGCTCGCGCCGATGGTGCTGGCCGACGGGCCGTAGCCGACGAGCTGCACCCGCCGGTCGCGGGCCGCGGTGGTGGCGCCCTGGACGTTGCCGCGCACCGGAAGCAGCTGGATGCCGCCGTGCTCCGAGGTGAGGTCGAGCGGTGCGAGGTGGGTGACCGCGGGCCGGAACCCGGTGGCCCACAGGATGACGTCGACCGGCTCGAAGTGCCCGTCGGCCCAGCGGACCCCGTGCGGCTCGATGCGCTCGAACATCGGGTGCCGCTCATAGGCGCCGAGCTCGGCGGCACGCTGCTCCTGCGGGCGCAGCATCAGGCCGGTCACGCTGACGACGCTCGCCGGTGGCAGGCCGGCGCGCACCCGCTCCTCGACGAGGGTCACGGCGGCGAGCCCGGCGCCGGGGTCGAAGTCCCCGGTGCGCCAGACGGGCGGGCGGCGCGTGACCCAGAGCGTGTCGGTGACGGGGGCGAGCTCACCGAGGAACTGGACAGCTGACGCGCCACCCCCGACGACGAGGACCCGCTGGCCGGTGAAGTGCTCGGGCCCCGGGAAGTCGACCGTGTGCAGCTGCCTGCCCGCGAACGACTCCTGGCCCGGGTAGTGCGGCACGAACGGCCGGGTCCACGTGCCTGTCGCGTTGACCAGCGTCCGGGTGCGCCAGGTGCGGTCGCCGGCGTGGACCACGAGCAGGTCGCTGCCGGGCTCGGGGTCCGGCTCGACGCGGTCGACCCGCACCGGTCGCACCACCGGCAGGTCGTGCCGCCGCTCGTAGTCCGCGAAGTAGGCCGGGACGACCACGTTGGCGCGGGCATGCGGGTCGTCGGTGGTGGGTGCGGTCGAGTCGGGCAGGTCGGCGACGCCGTGGACGTCATGCATCGACAGGCTGTCCCACCGGTGCTGCCACGCGCCGCCGGGTGCGTCGTCGGCGTCGAGGACGACGTGGTCGATGCCACGCCGCCGCAGATGGAACGACGCGGCCAGCCCCGCCTGCCCCGCGCCGATGACGATCGACTCGAAGATCCTGTCGTCGTGCTGCACGTGGTGGTCAACGCGCCGCCACGGTCACGTATGCCGCCCGCCGCTTGCTTGCGTCTGCGTGAACGGTTGCCCTAGCCGCCATTGACGCAGACGCAAGCAATTACAGTGACCGGCATGAGCGACAGCGCCCCGAACCTTCCCGGCGTCCGCCTGCGCGCGGCCCTCGACCAGGTCCCCGCCTACGTGCCCGGCAAGCCCGCGGCCGCGCCCGAGGGCGTCACGGCATACAAGATCTCCTCCAACGAGAACCCGTACTCGCCGCTTCCCTCGGTCGTCGATGTCATCCACGAGGCGGCCGGCGGCATCAACCGCTACCCCGACATGGCAGTCACCGGGCTGACCCAGGCGCTCGCCGACAAGCTCGGGGTGCCGGCCGAGCACATCGCCACGGGCACGGGTTCGGTGGGCGTCCTCGGCCAGGTCATCCAGGCGCTCTGCGACCCGGGCGACGAGGTCGTCTACGCGTGGCGCTCGTTCGAGGCCTACCCGATCGTGACGGCGCTCGCGGGCGCCAACAGCGTCCAGGTCGGGCTCGATGACCACGCGCGCCACCGGCTCGACGCAATGCGTGCGGCGATCACCGACCGCACCAAGGTCGTCATCGTCTGCACGCCCAACAACCCGACCGGGCCGATGGTGACCCACACCGAGCTCGAGCGCTTCCTCGACGACGTCCCCGACCACGTGCTCGTCGTCATCGACGAGGCCTACGTCGAGTTCGTCACCGGCGACGACGCCCCGCGCAGCATCGACCTCTACCGCGAGCGCCCGAACGTCATGGTGCTGCGCACCTTCAGCAAGGCCTACGGCCTGGCCGGACTGCGAGTGGGGTATGCCGTGGCGCACGAGCCGGTGGCCCAGGCCTTGCGCAAGACGGCCGTGCCGTTCGGGGTCAACTCGATCGCGCAGGCAGCCGCCGTGGCGTCGCTGGAGGCGTACGACGAGCTCAAGGAACGCGTGGACTCCCTTGTGGCAGAACGCACCCGGGTCGTCGAGGCGTTGCGCGGCCAGGGCTGGTTCATCCCCGACACCGAGGCCAACTTCGTGTGGTTCGGGCTGGGGGAGCGGTCGGCTGCCTTCGCCGAGGCGGCGCAGGAGGCGGGGTTGACCGTCCGTCGCTACGGCGACGACGGCGTTCGGGCGACCATCGGCGAGACCGAGGCCAACGACGTGCTCATCAAGGTCGCGGGCGACTTCCTCTCGGACAACCCGGTCAACCCTTCCTGAGGCGGCTGCGGGCGTCGGCTCCGTCGACTCCGCGTCGCCCCGAGCAGGACGCCGCCCACCACGAGTGCGGCCCCGACCCACTCCCAACCGCGCGGGCGCTCGCCCAGCACGAGCCACGCGGCGGCGATGCCGGTGACGGGCACAAGCATCGAGAACGGCGCCACCGAGCTGGCGGGGTGCCGGCCAAGGAGCCACGCCCAGGTGCCCGACCCGACGACGGTGGCAACCACCACGGTGTAGGCCAGACCGGCGAGCGCCCACAGGCCGCGGCTGCTCGTCAGGACGTCGGCGTCGAAGGCGGCGGCGATGCGGGCCGGGCGCTCGACCGCCAGGGACAGGGCCAGGAGCGGCAGTGGCGGCACGACGCTCATCCAGAGCGTGAGGCGCAGCGGGTGGACCGGACCTGCGCGCCGGACCGCGAGGTTGCCGAACGCCCAGCCCAGCCCACCGAGGACGGTCAGCAGGAACGGGAACCACGCCGCCACCGCACCGCGTGCGACCCCCACGACTGCCAGCCCGGCGACCGCCACGACCACCCCGACCGCGCGGCGCCGGGTCAGCCGTTCGCCGGCCATGGCCACACCGAGCAGGACGGTGAACGGTGCCGAGCACTGGAGCACCAGCGACGCCAGGCCGGTTGGCATGCCGGCCGCCATGCCCCAGTAGAGGAAGGCGAACTGGGCGACGCCGAACCCGGCGCCGTAGAGCAGCAGCCACCGCCAGGCGATGCGCGGCCGCGGCACGAACAGCAGGGCCGGCACGGCGAGGGCGGTCCACCGCAGGGCGGCCAGGAGGAACGGCGGGAACGCCTCGAGCGAGGCGTGGATCGCGAGGAAGTTGACGCCCCAGATGGCGGCGACGAGGACGGCGAGGGCGCGGTGCCGGACGGGCATGGCTCCTCCGTTCGAGGTAATCGGTGACCGGATCCGGGGCGCGGATTACCTCGACCCGGTGGGAGAACCACTGTCACGCGCCAAACTCATCAGCACCAGCGAAGAATTGTGACTAGACCATTTAGGCTGCCTACATGGATGTCCGGCACCTGTCGCTCCTGCGCGAGCTCGCGGACCGGGGGAGCGTGGCCGCGGTCGCGCAGGCCACGCACCGCACCCCCAGCGCGGTATCGCAACAGCTGCGCACCGCCGAGCGGGCACTTCGGGTGCGCCTCGTCGAGCCGGCCGGACGCGGCATACGCCTCACCGACGCGGGGCGACTGCTTGCGGAGGCGGCCGGCGACGTCGAGGCAACTCTCGCCGCCGTGCAGGCGCGGCTCGACGAGTTCCGCGGGCGGCCCGTCGGAACGGTGCGGATCGCGGCGCTCGCGAGCGCCGCCGAGTTCCTGCTGCCCGCGGTCACCGGCGAGCTGGCCGCCGAAGGCATCGAGGTCGAGCTGACCGACATCGACGTGTCCGAGGGCGACTACGCCCGGTGGGCCGCCGACCACGACATCGTCATCGGCCACAGCCTCGCCGGACCGGTGCCCGCCGACGCGAGCACCCTCGCCCACCGGGTGCTCGCGCGTGAGCCGATCGACGTGGCCCTTCCCGCTCGGCACCCGCTGGCGCGCAAGGAGATCCTGAACCCCCGCGACGTCGTCGACGAGACCTGGATCGGGGTCCCGACCGGCTACCCGTTCGCGACGCTGCTCGAGGCGGTGGAGCGCTCCGCGGGACGACCCGCCCACGTCGCCCAGCGCCTGCGCGACAACCGGCTGGTGCGCTCCTACGTCGCCACGGGCGCGGGCATCGCGATGCTGCCCCGGTTCACCACCCTCGTCGACGACGACGTGGTGCTGCGGCCACTGCGCGGTGTCAACGCCAAACGGTGGGTAGTCGCGCTGTCGCGCCCCGACCGGGCGGAGCGGGCCGTGGTGCGGCGCACCGTGACGCGGCTGCGCGCCATCGGTCGCGCCGCCGAGTAAAGGCGACCTGACCTGCGGTTTTCTTGGTGAAGTCTTTACGTTCCTCTCCCGCCGCGAGCAGCGGGCCAGCCGCGAAACTGACCCGACGTGCCCGGTCCGCACCGGGCAGCGACTCGCAGCACACGGAGGACTGCGAGGCAACTCGAAGGGAACCCCCACGTGAGATCTCCACGCCCCACGCGCCGCGGCATCACCGCGGTCGCAGGACTGGCGACGGCTGGTGTCGTCGCCGCCACGTTCGCCACGGCGGCGAACGCCGCACCCCCCGGTGACCCCGGCAGCGGAGTCGACCGCGCCCCCAAGGCGCAGGCCCCGACCAGCAAGGTCAAGAAGTCCGCGCCGAAGGACAAGCTCGGCTCGCACGACCGGCAGCTCCTCGCCAAGGCCGAGAGCACCGGCGCCAAGCGCGTCACCATCATGGTGGCCACCGACAAGGGCGACAGCGCCGCCGCGGTGAAGAGCATCCGGGCGGCCGGTGGCACCCCGCTCACGGTCAGCGACAAGCTCGGCTACGTCAGCGCCAGCGTGCCGACCGGCAAGGTCGACGGTCTCACCAAGGCGGGCTCGATCCTCGCGATCGACCTCGACGAGAGCATCCCGCTGCCCAAGCCGCAGGAGGTCAAGACGTCCAGCGGTCGGGCGGCGGCCGCGACCGGGCCGGGCGCGTCGACGCCCGACGACAACCCCTACATGCCGACCCGTGACATCGGGTCGATCGCGTTCAAGACGGCCAACCCGACCTGGGACGGCCGCGGCACCACCATCGGCATCCTCGACTCCGGTGTCGACCTCGACTCGCCCGCGTTGCAGAAGACCAGCACCGGTGAGCGCAAGATCGTCGACTGGGTCACCGCGACCCACCCGCTCACCGATGGTGACGGGTCGTGGCGCGCGATGCTCACCTCCGTGACCGGGCCGACCTTCACGTATGCCGGGTCGACCTGGACCGCTCCCTCCAGCGGCACCTACCGGATCAACCGGGTCGCGGAGAACATCTCCAGCGCCTCCGACGCGGCCGGTGACTTCAACCGCGACGGCGACACCACCGACCGGTGGGGCGTCCTCTACGACGAGACCACCCACGACATCTGGGTCGACGCCAACCAGGACTTCACCTTCTCGGCCGACGAGAAGATGCGGCCCTACAAGGAGAAGTTCGACGTCGGCCACTTCGGCACCGACAACCCCGACACTGCCATCTCCGAGTCGATGCCCTTCGTCGTCGAGTACCGCGAGGACGTCGACCTGACCCCCGCCGGCATGCCGGGGCAGAAGGCCGACTACGTCAACATCGGCGTCGTCGAGTCCGCGCATGGCACCCACGTCGCCGGGATCACCGCCGCGAACGGCCTGTTCGGCGGAAAGATGAACGGCCAGGCGCCGGGCGCGAAGATCGTGTCGAGCCGCGCCTGCAGCTGGGGTGGTGGCTGCACGGCCGTCGCCCTGACCGACGGCATGGTCGACCTGGTGGTCAACCGCGGCGTCGACGTCGTCAACATGTCGATCGGTGGCCTCCCGGCCCTCAACGACGGCAACAACGCCCGGGCCCGGCTCTACGACCGGCTCATCAACGACGAGGGCGTGCAGCTGGTCATCTCCGCCGGCAACAGCGGCCCCGGCATCAACACCGTCGGTGACCCGTCGGTGGCGACCGACGTCATCAGCGTGGGGTCCTCGATCACCAAGGAGACCTGGTCGGCGAACTACGGCAGCGAGGTCACCAGCCCCCTCAACCTGCACAACTACTCCTCGCGCGGCCCGCGTGAGGACGGCGGCTTCAAGCCCAACGTGGTTGCGCCCGGCTCGGCGATCTCGACGATCCCGACCTGGCAGCCCGGTGGCCCTGTTCCCGAGGCCGGCTACTCGCTGCCGCCCGGTTACGCCATGTTCAACGGCACGTCGATGGCGTCGCCGCAGACGGCCGGTGCCGTGTCGCTGCTGCTGTCGGCCGCCAAGGCCAGCAACGTCGCCGTGACCCCGCGCCAGCTGCGTGACTCGATCTACACCTCGGCGAAGTTCGTGTCCGGTGTCGAGGCCCTCGCCCAGGGCGCGGGCCAGGTCAACGTCCCCGGTGCGTGGTCGCTGCTCAAGGGCAAGTCGGTGGCGCAGGACATCACCGTGACCGCCCCGGTCTGCACCGAGCTGTCCGACTTCCTGGCCGTCCCTGACCAGGGCACGGGCGTCTACAACCGGTGCACCGCGGCCAACGGCGGCCAGGTGTTCGGCGAGAGCAAGACGTACGTCGTCCAGGCCACCCGCACCAGCGGCGCCTCCGGCCGGGTCGCGCACAACCTGCGTCTCGTCGGCAACGACGGCACGTTCACCCTGCCGGCGACCAGCCGCCCGATGCCGCTCGGCGGCACGGTCGACATCCCGGTCAAGGCCCGGACGTCCACGCCCGGCGCCCACTCGGCGATCCTCGAGATCGACGACCCGGCGACCCCGGTCGTCGACAAGCGGGTGCTCCTCACGGTGGTGCTGTCCCAGGACCTCGCCGCCCCGGCATACAGCCAGACCCAGAAGGGTTCGGTCGAGCGGAACCTCACCAAGAAGCTCTACGTGAGCGTTCCGCAGGGTGCCAAGGCGCTGCAGGTCAACCTCAGCGGTGTCGGCGCGAAGGACCAGGTCCGCTGGATCGCGTTCAACCCGTACGGCGTCCCGGTGGAGTCGACCGCGTCGACGGCCTGCTTCACCAACTACAGCGCCCCGAGCTGCAACAGCACGTCGCGTGCCTACGCGAACCCGCTGCCCGGCATCTGGGAGCTCGAGGTGGAGGCGCGTCGCACGTCGCCGTCGCTGGTCAACCCGTACACCCTCACCGCCGCGGTGCAGGGCGTGACGGTCGACCCGGCCAGCCAGACGCTGGCGTCGGTCACCAAGGGCCAGCCGGCCCCGGTGAAGTGGACCGTGACCAACCAGTTCGGCCAGGTGACCGCCACCCCGCAGGGTGGGCCGCTCGGCAGCTCGGTGAACGGTCGCAAGACCATCGCCAACCACGAGGTGCAGGAGTTCACCGTCGAGGTGCCGGCCGGTGCCACGCGGCTCAACGCCAGCATCGGTGGGACGTCCGACCCGGGCGCCGACCTCGACCTGTTCGTGCTGCGCGGCGGGACCGTCGTGGCCCAGCAGGCCGACGGTGACTCCGAGGAGGCCGTGACCATCGCCAACCCGCCCGCGGGCACCTACACGGTGCGTGTCGACGGGTATGCCGTGCCGTCCGGGAGCACGCAGTACAACTACCTCGACGTGTTCTTCAGCCCGGCTCTCGGCTCGCTCGCGGTCCCCGCGACCCCGTTCGAGCTCGCGCCGGGTGCGTCGAAGGTCGTCGAGGGCACCCTCACCGCCAACGCCGAGCCGGCCGCCGGCCGTCAGCTGTTCGGTGAGATGCGGGTCGTCTCCGGCCAGGGTGCGGTGCTCGGCACCGGCTCGGTCATCGTGGGAGCCGTGACTCCGTAACCCGTTGTCCCGCAACACCCCTCACGCAACACCACTGGACCCCGCGGCCGTCTCGGTCGCGGGGTCCAGTGCGTGGGCGGTGCGGTGTGGCGTGTTGGGTCGTGTGGTCGGCCCTAGCTGCGCGTGACTTCCTCGACCCACAGCGCGGTGCCCTGCTGGCAGGTGGTCATGAGGTCCGCACGCACCTGCCCGCGGACCGTCACCGTGGTGCCCGGCTCGAGCTTGGCCAGCTCGCGGGTGTCACCGACCAGGGTGAACGTCTCCTGCGCTGTCGTCAGCACGAGGCACCCGGCCTCGACCCCGTCGTCCACGGTCCCCTCGACGGTGACGGCGCGGCCACGCGGCGAGGTCGTCACGGTGAGGTCCTCGACTGGTGTCGTCGCCGAGCCGCCCGGCACCGGCGTCGTCCGGCCCGGTCCAGGGTCGCTGCTGCCACACGCGGTCAGCAGCAGCATCGCCAGGACCGCGAGGAAGACTGGTCGTGCGGGCATGCCCCCATCGTTCACCATGACACCGGTCGGCGCGCCCACCCGGCCGGCCCACCGGCATACTGCCTGCATGGTCGAGACCTGGTTGCCCCCTTACGTCGCGAGCCCCGAGCGCTACGACGGTCGGATGCCGTACCGGCAGGTCGGCCACTCCGGTCTGCGGCTGCCGGCGGTGAGCCTTGGCATGTGGCACAACTTCGGCGACGACAAGCCGATGGACGTCCAGCGCGACATCCTGCGCCGCGCGTTCGACCTGGGCATCACGCACTTCGACCTGGCCAACAACTACGGCCCGCCCTACGGCGCAGCCGAACGCAACTTCGGGGTCCACTTCGCCCGCGACTTCCGGCCCTACCGCGACGAGCTGATCATCAGCTCCAAGGCCGGCTGGGACATGTGGCCCGGCCCCTACGGCGACGGCGGCTCGCGCAAGTACCTCATCGCCAGCCTCGACCAGACCCTGAAGCGCACCGGGCTCGACTACGTCGACATCTTCTACAGCCACCGGCCCGACCCGGACACCCCGCTCGAGGAGACGATGGGCGCACTCGCCTCGATCGTCAAGCAGGGCAAGGCGTTGTATGCCGGGATCTCCAGCTATGGCCCCGAGCTCACCGACAAGGCACGCAAGATCCTCGCCGACATGGGCGTGCCGCTGCTCATCCACCAGCCGAGCTACTCGATGCTCAACCGCTGGGTCGAGGGCGGGCTGCTCGAGGTGCTCGGGCGCGAGGGCATCGGGTGCATCGCGTTCAGCCCACTCGCCCAGGGGATGCTCACGAACAAGTACCTCGGCGGCATACCCGAGGGGTCGCGGGCGGCGGCCGGCAAGTCGCTGTCGCCCGACCTGCTCACCGACGAGGCGCTGGCGCACATCCGGGGGCTCAACGACCTCGCCGCCTCGCGCGGGCAGACGCTCGCCCAGATGGCGCTGGCGTGGGCACTGCGCGACGAGCGGGTCACCTCGGTGCTCATCGGCGCCTCCAGTGTCGGCCAGCTCGAGGACTCGGCCGCGGCCGTGAAGAACCTGAGCTTCACCAAGGAGGAGCTGGCCACGATCGACCGCGACGCCGTCGAGGCCGGCATCGACCTCTGGCGCACCCAGTCCCAGCTCTCCTGACCCCGGCTCCCCCCGCAAAACGGGGGTTGCGTGCATGAAACGGGGGCCACGACACCCCGTTTCATGCACGCAACCCCCGTTTTGCCACCGGTGCAGTCCGGATTCTGAGATTTTCCGGGTGCCGGATATCTTGGGCCCTGCAACCCCAGCTGTGAGCGCCGCCACAAGCGGTGGCTCCACGACCGCCGACCCCCGCGGCGGAGACCCCGCCCTCGGGTGAAGAAGGAGTGCCTGTGAGCGACAACGCAGTCGCCGAGAACGCCGCCGACCCGGCCGCGAACCCGACCCACGAGGACGAGGTCCTCGCCGAGCTGACGGCTCCGGTCCCCGAGGTGGGTGACGGCGGGCCCGAGATGGTGCAGCTGCTCACGCCCGAGGGCCAGCGCGTCGACAACACCGAGTACGACGAGTACGTCAAGGACCTCAGCGACGAGGACCTGCGCGGCTTCTACCGCGACCTCGTCCTCATCCGCCGCGTCGACGCCGAGGCCACCGCGCTCCAGCGCCAGGGCGAGCTCGGCATCTGGGCCAGCCTGCTCGGCCAGGAGGCCGCCCAGGTCGGTTCCGGCCGTGCGATGCGCCCGCAGGACTACGCCTTCCCGACCTACCGCGAGCACGGCGTCGCGTGGTGCCGCGGGGTCGACCCGCTCAACCTGCTCGGCCTCTTCCGCGGAGTCAACCACGGTGGCTGGGACCCGAACGAGAAGAACTTCCACCTCTACACGATCGTCATCGGCGCCCAGACGCTGCACGCCACCGGCTACGCCATGGGCATCCAGCGCGACGGCGACGTCGGCACCGGCGAGGAGGACCGCGACGCCGCGGTCATCGCCTACTTCGGTGACGGCGCGACCGCCCAGGGCGACGTCAACGAGTCGTTCGTCTACGCCGCGGTCAACAACGCGCCGGTCGTGTTCTTCTGCCAGAACAACCAGTGGGCCATCTCCGAGCCCAACGAGCGCCAGACCCGCATCCCGCTCTACCAGCGGGCGCGCGGCTTCGGCTTCCCCGGCGTGCGGGTCGACGGCAACGACGTCCTTGCGGTGTATGCCGTGACGCAGCAGGCGTTGAACGCCGCCCGGTCGGGCCAGGGCCCGACCTTCATCGAGGCGTACACCTACCGCATGGGTGCCCACACGACCTCCGATGACCCGACGAAGTACCGCGTCTCGGCCGAGGTCGAGGTGTGGAAGCACCGCGACCCGATCGAGCGGCTCAAGTCCTACCTCGTCCACGAGAACAAGGCCGACCAGGCATTCTTCGACCAGGTTGACGCCGAGGCCGACGAGCTCGCGGCCCACGTCCGCGAGGGCTGTCTGTCGATGCCCGACCCCACCGGTGACTCGATGTTCGACCACATCTACGTCGAGGAGCACCCCGTCGTGGAGGCCGAGCGCAAGGAGTTCGCCGCCTACCACGCCGGCTTCGCCGAGGAGGGGGGTCACTGATGGCCATGCACTCCCGGCCCCGCTCCTCGTCCTTGCGGGCCTCACTCCTTCGTCGTTCGTGTCCTCAGGAGGTCGTCGCGTGACCAACATGACCATTGCCAAGGGCATCAACAACGGGCTCCGCGCCGCGATGGAGCGCGACCCCAAGGTCGTCCTCATGGGTGAGGACATCGGCAAGCTCGGCGGCGTCTTCCGCGTCACCGAGGGCCTGCAGAAGGACTTCGGTGAGGAGCGGGTCATCGACACCCCGCTCGCCGAGGCTGGCATCGTCGGCACCGCGATCGGTCTGGCCCTGCGCGGCTACCGGCCGGTGGTCGAGATCCAGTTCGACGGGTTCATCTACCCGGCGTTCGACCACATCATCAGCCAGGTCGCCAAGATGCGCGCCCGCTCGCTCGGCAAGGTGACCCTGCCGATGGTGATCCGCATCCCCGTGGGTGGCGGCATCGGCGCGGTCGAGCACCACTCGGAGTCCAACGAGGCCTACTTCGCCCACACGGCCGGTCTCAAGGTCGTGTGCTGCTCCAACCCCGAGGACGCCTACTGGATGATCCAGCAGGCCATTGAGTCCGACGACCCGGTGCTGTTCTACGAACCCAAGCGCCGATACTGGGACAAGGGTGAGGTCGACACCGACTCCGCGTCGCGAGAGCTTTTGCGCGCCAACGTCGTTCGTGAGGGCACCGACCTGACCCTGCTGGCCTACGGGCCCATGGTCAAGACCTGCCTGCAGGCCGCCGAGGCGGCCGAGGCCGAGGGCAAGAGCCTCGAGGTCGTCGACCTGCGCTCGCTCAGCCCGCTCGACCTCGACACCCTCAAGGCCTCCACCGAGAAGACCGGCCGGGTCGTCGTCGTGCACGAGGCGCCGACGTTCCTCGGCATGGGTGCCGAGCTGGCGGCGCTGCTGCAGCAGGAGTGCTTCTACCACCTCGAGGCGCCGGTGATGCGGGTCGGCGGCTACAACCTGCCCTACCCGCCGAGCAAGCTCGAGGAGGAGTTCCTCCCGGACCTCGACCGCGTGCTCGACACCGTCGACCGCTCGCTGGCCTACTGAGCCACCTGACCGAAAGAGGCTGCGAAAACCCATGTCAGTCAAGGAGTTCAAGCTTCCCGACCCGGGTGAGGGCCTGACCGAGGCCGAGATCGTCACCTGGAACGTCAAGGTCGGCGACACCGTCAAGGTCAACGACATCGTGGTCGAGATCGAGACCGCCAAGTCGCTCGTCGAGCTGCCCGTGCCGTTCGCCGGCACCGTCACCGCCCTGCTCGTCGACGAGGGGTCGACCGTCGAGGTCGGCACCCCGATCATCGCCGTCGACACCGGTGGTGGCGCCGGGGCCGGTGCCCCGACGACCGTGCAGGACGCGCCCGCCGAGGGCCCGGTCGAGCCGGGTCTCGAGGGCAGCCCGGCCCCGAAGCTGGCTGCCGAGGTCGCCGCTGCTGCGGCGGACGAGGAGATCGAGGAGGGCAAGATCGGCGGCACGACCTCGACCGGTCGCACCGCGGTCCTCGTCGGCTACGGCGTCAAGCAGACCGAGGCCAAGCGCCGCCCGCGCAAGGGCAGTGCCGCACCCGAGGCACCTGCTGCTGCACCGACGGCACCGGCTGCACCCGCTGCCCCGGCGGCCGCCCCGGCGGCTGCTGCACCCGCTGCCCCAGCTGGCGGTGCGCGTGCGCTGGCCAAGCCCCCGGTGCGAAAGCTCGCCAAGGACCTCGGGGTCGACCTCGGCTCCGTCACGGGGTCCGGCGAGGGTGGCATCGTCACCCGCGCCGACGTCGAGGCGTATGCCGCGGGCGCGGGCTCCCAGCCCGCCGGCACCTCGGGTGACGCGACCGCCGCAGCCGGCGACGCGGCATACGTGGCGCCTGTCTTTGCCCAGTCCGGTGAGCGCGAGACGCGCGTGCCGATCAAGGGTGTCCGCAAGATGACGGCGCAGGCGATGGTGAGCAGCGCGTTCACGGCGCCGCACGTCACCGAGTGGGTGACCGTCGACGCAACCGCCACGATGGAGCTCGTCGAGCGGCTGAAGAAGGACCGCGAGTTCCGCGACGTCAAGGTCACGCCGCTGCTGGTGCTGGCCAAGGCGATGACGGTCGCGATCCGGCGCCACCCCGAGATCAACGCGACCTGGGACGAGGCCGCGCAGGAGATCGTGGTCAAGAACTACGTCAACCTCGGCATCGCCGCCGCCACCCCGCGCGGTCTCATCGTCCCGAACATCAAGGACGCCGACCGCATGTCGATGCGCCAGCTCGCCGAGGCGATCAGCGCCCTCACCGCGACCGCGCGCGAGGGTCGCACGCAGCCGGCCGACATGTCCGGCGGGACGATCACGATCACCAACGTCGGTGTCTTCGGTGTCGACACCGGCACCCCGATCATCAACCCGGGTGAGTCCGCGATCCTCGCGTTCGGTGCGATCCGGCGCCAGCCGTGGGTCGTCGAGCAGGCCGACGGCACCGAGACGATCGAGCCGCGCTGGGTCACCCAGCTGGCGCTGTCGTTCGACCACCGGCTCATCGACGGCGAGCTCGGCAGCAAGTTCATCGCCGATGTCGGCGCGATCCTCGCCGACCCGGCGCGCGGCCTCGTCTGGGGCTGAGCGAACGACCAACACCTGTGGGCTGCCAGAGGCGCGGAATGCTGCGCCCCTGGCAGCCCACAGCGGTGTCGACCCCGCGGGTCAGCCGGGCCTGGTGTCCTTGGAGTCGTCCTTGGAGCTGTCCCTGGACCCGCCGCCGTTGGTGGTGCTGCGGCGGCGCAGCGTCGGGTCGGGGACCCCGGCGGTGTAGACCATGTCGTGCTCGTCGCTCGACCCGACGAGCGGCATGCTGCCCAGCTGGCGCTCGATGTGCGGCCCCTGGTCGGCCAGCGGCACGACGGTCGGCGAGCCCGACCGCACGGCATACTCCTCGCCGCGCACCTTGACCGTCGTGTCGGGGCCGCGCCGCAGCGTGATGCTCATCTGGTGCTGCTCGAGCTCGACCAGCAGCGCCGACTCGTGGTGCTCGATCCGGTAGGTCAGCTTCGGCCAGGCCGCCGGCAGCCGCGGGTCGAAGGTCAGGGTGCCGTTGTAGTCGCGCATCCCACCGAACCCGTAGACGAGGCAGTTCCACACGCCACCGGTCGAGGCGATGTGCACGCCGTCGGGGGTGTTCCCGTGCAGGTTGGCGAGGTCGACGAAGAGGCCGGCGTAGAAGTACTTGAGCGCCAGGTCGCGGTAGCCCACCTCGGCCGCGATGATCGACTGAACCACCGCCGACAACGTCGAGTCACCCGTCGTGATCGGGTCGTAGTACTCGAAGTCGGCGCGCTTCTGGTCGCGCGTGAAGTCGTTGCCCTGCAACACCAACGCCGCCACGACGTCGGCCTGCTTGAGCACCTGGAACCGGTAGATCACCAGCGGGTGGTAGTGCAGCATCAGCGGCCGCTTCTCCCGCGGCGTCGCGGCGAGGTCCCATACCTCCCGTTCGAGGAAGTGCTGGTCCTGCGGGTGCACGCGCAGCGCGAAGTCGTACGGCACGTACATGCCGTCGGCGCAGTTGCCCCACTCGGCCGGCTCGTCCGGGTCGAGGTCGAGCTCCTGGCTGATCCGCTCGAACGCCCGCGGGTGGTCGGCTGCGATCTTCTCGCACCACCGCTTGGCCTGGCGCAGGTTGTCGCGCGCCATGACGTTGGTGAACAGGTTGTTGTTGACGACCGTCGTGTACTCGTCCGGGCCGGTGACGCCGTGGATCTGGAACGTCGGCTCACCACCGCGGTTGAGCCAGAACCCGAGATCGGCCCACATCCGCGCCGTCTCGATGAGGATCTCCAGCCCGCCGTGGAGCATGAAGTCCTCGTCGCCGGTGGCGCCCACGTACTTGTTGATGGCGTAGGCGATGTCGGCGTCGATGTGGAACTGCGCGGTGCCGGCTGCGTAGTAGGCCGAGGCCTCCTCGCCGTTGATGGTGCGCCACGGGAACAGCGCCCCGCGCTGGGAGAGCTCCCGCGCGCGCTGCCGCGCCTTGGGGAGCATGTGGTAGCGGAACCGCAGCGCACCACGGGTCACCCACGGGCTGGTGTAGTCGAAGAACGGCAGGACGTAGATCTCGGTGTCCCAGAAGTAGTGCCCCTCGTAGCCCGACCCGGTCACGCCCTTCGCGGGGATGCCGAGCTGTTCCACCCGCATCGACGCTGACGCGAGCTGGAAGAGGTTCCACCGGATCGCCTGCTGGAGCGCCGGGTGGTCGGCCACCTCGACGTCGGAGTCGCGCCAGAACCGGTCGAGGAAGCGGCGCTGCTCGGCGAAGCACTCAGCCACCCCTTCCTCTCGGACCCGGTCGAGGGTGCGTCGGCAGCGGTCGACCAGCTCGCGTGTGGGCACGCCACGTGAGGAGTGGTATGCCGCGACCTTGGTGATGCGGATCGGCACACCTTTGCGGGCGCGGACGCGGTAGACCTTCTTGGCGACGTCCTCCTCGGCGTGCGACAGCTCCTCGAACTCGTTGTCGGTGCGGATCTCGTGGTCGACGCCCACCGCCATCGTCATGCCGGAGTGGGCCGCCCGGTAGGCCAGCACGATCCGCCGGTCGCTGCTCCAGTGGCTCTGCGGCAGCAGCACCCGGTCGGCGAGGACGCTGCCCTTGCGCGGGTCGAAGCCGGCGCCCATCGCGTCGGCGGACGCGTGGTACTCGTCGGTGCCGTCCTGCCGGTTGAGCACCTGCGAGGAGATCGCCACCGGGGCGTCACCGTCGAGCAGGGTCACGTCGAACGTCATGACGGCCAGGTGGCGCTGCTCGAACGACACCATGCGCTTGGACTCCACGAGCACCCGCTGGCCGGAGGGCATGCGCCACACCAGCTCTCGCCGCAGCACGCCGTCGCGGAAGTCGAGGGTGCGGGAGTAGTCGTCGAGGTCGGCGATCGACAGCAGCAGCGGCTCGTCGTCGACGTAGAGCTTGATCGTCTTGACGTCCGGCACGTTGACGGTGGTCTGGCCGGTGCGGGCGAACCCGAACGCCTCCTCGGCGTGCCTGATCTGCCAGGTCTCGTGGAACCCGTTGATGTAGGTGCCGTGCAGGTAGGTGTCGCGGCCCTCCTCGACGTTGCCGCGCATGCCGAGGTAGCCGTTGCCGATGGCGAAGATGGTCTCGGTCGTGCCGAGGTCGTCGGTCGTGTAGCGCGTCTCGGTCAGTCCCCACTCGTTGATGGGGAAGCGGCCGCGGTCGAGCGGATCCGCCTGTGCCTCAAGGGCTTCCGGCCCGGGGGCGGTCACACCAGCTCCTCGAGGTCGCGCACGACGACGTCGGCGCCCTGGCCCAGCAGCGCCTGCTCGCCGGCGCCCCGGTCGACGCCGACCACGAGGCCGAAGTCGCCGGCCCGCCCGGCCGCGACGCCGGACAGGGCGTCCTCGACCACGACGGCACGCTCCTTGGGCACCTCGAGCTGGTCCGCGGCATACAGGAACGTCTCCGGGGAAGGCTTGCCCTGCAACGACTCCCGCGCCGCGACCGACCCGTCGACGACGACCTCGAACCGGTCCGCCAGCCCGGCCGCCTCGAGCACGGCGGGTGCGTTGCGCGAGGAGGAGACCACCGCGACCTTCGTGCCACGGGCGGCGAGGGCGTCGAGCAGGCGCACCGAACCGGCATACGGCTGCACACCCTCGTCGTGGAGGATCTGCGCGAAGACCGCGTTCTTGCGGTTGCCGAGCCCGCTGACGGTGTCCTGCGACGGGTCGTCCTCCGGGGTGCCCTCGGCGAGCTCGATTCCGCGCGAGGCGAGCATCGAGCGCACGCCGTCATACCGCGGCTTGCCGTCGATGTGGGCGAAGTAGTCCTGCGTCGTGTAGCCCGGGACCTCCGGGTGGGCGGAGGCGAGGTAGTCGCGGAACAGCCGCTCCCAGGCGCGCATGTGCACGTCGGCGGTCGGCGTCAGGACCCCGTCGAGGTCGAACAGCACGGCGTCGTAGTCATCCCACGTGACATCGCTCGATTTCACGCTTACCGAGGGTAGGGCACGAGGGGCGTGCCTTCGCCCTCAGGCGGGAGGAGCGGCCGGTGCCTCGGCCGTGCCGCGCTCGCTGTACGCCGACCCGCCACGCAGCTCGACGTGCGGCAGCAGCAGCATCACGAGGAAGCCCACGACCATCACGCCCGACCCGACGAGGAAGACGAGGTCCATCGAGTCGGAGAAGCCCTGGAGGAACGGCTTGGCCAGCCGCGGGTCGAGCTGGTTCAGGAAGGAGCTGTCCTTGAGGACGTCCCCTCCGGCGCCGGATACCCCGGAGCCGCCGCCCGCCTGGGCGGCCTGCAGGCTCTTGACGAACTGCGCGTTGGCCGGGTGCGCCAGCACCTGCGGGTCCTTGATCGCGCCCTGGAACTCCGCGGTCGGCACCGCCTTGGCCATCGCGGCCGCGATCTTGTCGCCCACGGTCGAGAACAGGATCGAGAGGAACACCGCGGTGCCGAGCGTGCCGCCGATCTGGCGGGTGAAGGTCGCCGACGACGTGGCGACGCCGATGAGGCGCGGCGACACGGCGTTCTGCACGGCGAGGGTGAGCGGCTGGAAGTTGAAGCCGAGACCCAGCCCGAAGAACACCATCACGACCATCGTCTGCCACAGCGGGGTGTCGGCGTGGACGTAGTGGAAGACGAACAGCGCGACCATGAGCAGCGCGGCACCGGTGATCGGGAAGCGGCGGTAGCGGCCGGTCTTGCTGATCACCTGGCCGGAGATGACCGACCCGGCCATGATGCCGAGCGTCAGCGGCAGCAGCATCAGGCCGGCCTCGGTCGGCGACGCGCCCTTGACGATCTGCAGGTAGAGCGGCAGCGCGGCGAGCCCGCCGAACATGGCCATGCCGATGAGCACCGACGCGCCCGACGCCACCGCGATGGTGCGGTTGCGGAACAGGTCGAGCGGCAGCAGCGCCTCGTCCTTCATGGCCCGCTCGACGAGCAGGAACGCGACGACACCGACGGCACCCACGACGAAGCAGGCCAGCGAGCGGCCCGACGTCCAGCCCCAGTCGCGCCCCTGCTCGGCCACGAGCAGCAACGGCACGAGGCCGACGGTCAGGGTGACCGCACCCCACCAGTCGATGCGGTGGTCGAGGCGGGTGTGGTGCAGGTGCAGGGTGCGCGCCACGACGACGAGGGCAGCGATGCCGATCGGCACGTTGACGAGGAAGACCCAGCGCCACCCGTCGATGCCGAGGATGCTCGACTGCCCGGCGAAGAACCCGCCGATGACCGGCCCCAGCACCGAGGACGTGCCGAAGACGGCGAGGAAGTAGCCCTGGTACTTGGCGCGCTCGCGCGGCGGCACGATGTCGCCGATGATCGCCAGTGCCAGCGAGAACAGGCCGCCGGCGCCGAGCCCCTGCACCGCGCGGAAGAACGCCAGCTGGAGCATCGAGGTGGCGAAGGTGCACAGGACCGACCCGACGATGAAGATCGTGATGGCCGTGGAGAAGAACTTCTTGCGGCCGTAGATGTCGGAGAGCTTGCCGTAGAGCGGCGTGACGATGGTCGAGGTGATGAGGTATGCCGTCGTCGCCCACGCCTGCTCGTCGAGCCCCTTGAGGTCGTCGGCGATGGTGCGGATCGCCGTCGCGACGATCGTCTGGTCGAGGGCGGCGAGGAACATGCCCATCATCAGGCCGACGAGGATCGTGACGATCTGCCGGTGGGTGAGGGGTCCCTCGGGACGGGCGGGGGCAGTGGCTGCCATGGTCAGTTCTCCGTGGTCGTGGGGGAGGAAGCGGTCGGGGAGGTCGTGGCCGAAGAAGTGGGGTCGAGGATGGTCGGCGCCTGGGCCTCGAGCGTGGCCGTGAACCGCTCGAGGTCGTCGGCGAACCGGCTGGCCTCCTCGGGCGTCCAGTCGGCCAGCAGCTCGCGGAACCACGCGAGCCGTTGCGCCTTGACCTGCTCGAGCAGGGCGAGCCCGTCGGGGCTGAGCCGCACCACCTGGGCGCGGCCGTCCTCGGGGTCGCTGACCTTCTCGAGCAGGCCGTGGCCGACGAGGGTGGTCACCTGTCGGCTGGTGGTCGAGATGTCGGAGTGGATCCGCTCGGCGAGCGCCGAGACCCGCAGCTCCTCCTGCGCGAGGTTGAACAGCAGCGGGTAGGCCATGGTGTCGATGGCCGGGTGGATGCGGGGTGCGCGCATCCGGACCACCTTGACCAGCTTGACCAACCGGACCAGGTCGAGGCTGACGCGCTCGGCCGTGGCGCGGTCGAGTGGGGACCGGTCGAGTCGGGACTGGTCCGAGGACGGTTTCTTGGGTGACACGGGCGGTGGCGCTCTCGACGAAAAATTTGCTTGCGGCATACAACTAGCACGAGATGGTTGCGCAACGCAAACAAGCCCCGGGAGGGGTGGCCGAACGGACGAGGGTCAGCTGACGAAGACGAGGTTCTCCAGCACCCGCCGCGCGACGTGCTCGTCGCCCTGGGCGGTCCAGTGGATGTCGTCCACCGTGCCGCGGCCGGCGGCCCTGCGCGTGACCGCGTCGGTCGAGGCGGTGATGGTGGTGAAGACGTCGTCGGGGTCGCCGTCGTGCGCGACGCCGGAGAAGAGGGGTATGCCGCGGGGCAAGCCGTCGTCGGACTGCTCCACCCACACGCCCGCGCGGCCCTTGACGGGTCCGGTGACCTCGAGGATGACGACGTTGCCCGGTGGCACCGCCGCGTCGCGCGCCACCAGCCGCGGGAACACCGAGAACAGCACGTCCACGAAGACCGCGGCCCCGCCGGAGTCGAGGTCGCCCGGCCGCCCCAGCGCCTGGCGGATGTCCTGCTCGTGGGTCCAGATGTCGAGGGTGCGGATGCGCAGCGCGTCGATGAGCGGGCGGTCGCCCAGCGGGGTGCGGACGACGCGGGTGCTGTCCACGGGCTCGGTGGCGTCCGGGCCGCCGGTCAGGTCGTCCATCCGCTGGGCGAGGACGGTCTCGAGCTCGGCGACGACCTTGTCGCCGCGCACCCGCCGCCGCTGCTCCACCGCCACCTCGGTGAACCGGCCGAGCTCGTTCCGCACGTGCGGGTAGTCGGGCACCTCCACCCGCGGCTGGCTGCCGCTGCGCATCCACGACTCGAGGCCCACGACGTGCGAGACCTGGTCCTTGACGGTCCAGCCGGGTGCGGCAGTCGGGCGGTCGAAGTCGGCGTCGGAGCAGCTGTGGCCGAGGTCGATGACGGCCTGCGTCGCCTGCCGGTAGGCCTCGACCAGGCCGGGGAAGTCCTCGGGTGCGGCCGGGTGCTGTGGCATGAACCCACCCTACGCAGGAGCGGCGAGGCTACTTAGGCTGTCCGCATGACGACGACCGTGCGCACCGCCCCGGGGAGCCGTCCCACGGGCCGGGACGCGGCCACCCCCGCCGGCGTGCCGTGGGTGGCGCTCGGCGTCGCGGCCGCGGTCGCCGCCCCGCTGGCCGCGATCATCGGCGAGGCCGCCGCGGCCCCGGTGATCGCCGACCCCGGCGTCGTCGTCCGCTGGGGGATCATCTACGCCCGCGTCGTCCACGACCTCGCGGCGGCGGCCACGATCGGCCTCCTCGGGCTCGCGGCATACCTCATGCCGGAGACCACGCGCACCCACCGCCGGGCCACGGCCACCCGCCTGGCGGCCATCGCGGCCGGTGTCTGGGCGCTCGCCTCCCTGGCGGTCGCGGTGCTCGGCATGGCCGACTTCATCGGCATCCCCGTGTCGGACCCGGCGTTCGGGCAGCAGTTCACGACGTTCGCGTGGCAGTTCGTCGCCACCCGCGTGCAGCTCATCACGACCGGGGTGGCGCTGCTGCTGGTGCCGTTCGCGCTGCTCGCCCGCAGCCGGGCGACGATGGCGTGGGCCTCGGTCGTCGCCGTCGCGGGCGTGGTCCCGCTCGCACTCGGAGGCCACTCGGCCGCGGCCAGCGACCACGCCACCGCAGTCAACTCCCTCGCCGTGCACCTCGTCGCGGCCGCGGTCTGGGTGGGTGGGCTGCTCGCACTCGCGGTGATGCGGCCGACGCTCGGCAAGGACCTCGCGGCCACCGCCGAGCGCTTCTCCGTCATCGCACTGTGGTGCTTCGGCGCCGTCGCGCTGTCGGGCATCCAGGCCGCGTGGCTGCGGCTGGGTTCACTGGACAACCTCGCGACGCGCTACGGCGTGCTGCTGCTCGTCAAGTCGCTGGCTCTCGTGCTGTTGGGTTACGCGGGGTGGCAGCACCGGCGGGCCCTGCTGCCCCGGCTGCGCGACGCCGGCTCGTCCACGGCCGCGTTCGTGCGGCTGGTGCTGGCCGAGCTCGTCGTCATGGGCGTCGCCATCGGCACCGGCGTCTCGCTGTCGCGGTCGGCGCCGCCCGTGCCCGACGAGGCCGTCCCCGACCCGACACCCGCGTTCCTCCTCACGGGCTACCCGGAGCCCCCGCGGTTCACGTCGGAGTCGTGGTTCACCACGTGGCAGACCGACTGGCTGTGGCTCGCCATCGCCTGCGTGGCCGTCGGCCTCTACGTCGGCGCGGTCGTGCGCCTGCGCCGCCGGGGTGACACCTGGCCGGTGCGCCGCACCGTGCTGTGGGTGCTCGGCTGGGTGGTGTTCGTGTATGCCGTGTCGGGCGCCCCGGGCGTGTACGGCCGGGTGCTCTTCTCGATGCACATGGTCATGCACATGGCGATCGCGATGCTCGTGCCGCTGCTGCTCGTGCCCGCGGCCCCGATCCTGCTCGCGCTGCGGGCGTTGACCCCTCGACGTGACAAGACGTGGGGTCCGCGCGAGGTGCTGCTGCAGGTC
Source organism: Knoellia koreensis (assembly GCF_013041615.1). Taxonomy (GTDB): domain Bacteria; phylum Actinomycetota; class Actinomycetes; order Actinomycetales; family Dermatophilaceae; genus Pedococcus; species Pedococcus koreensis. The sequence continues at coordinate 347,351 of NZ_JABEPQ010000003.1, read as the reverse complement.
GTGCACTCGCGAGTCATGGCGGTGCTCGCCAACCCCGTCGTCGCCGCGGCCCTGTTCTTCTTCAGCCTCGCGATCTTCTACTACTCGCCGCTGTTCGAGCTGGCGCTGCGCACCCACACCGGGCACGAGCTGATGATGGTGCACTTCCTGCTCACCGGGTACCTCTTCGTATGGGTGCTCGTCGGCATCGACCCCGGCCCCAAGCGGTGGCCGCCGCTCATGCTGCTCGTCGTGCTGTTCGCGACGATGAGCTTCCACGCCTTCTTCGGGGTGGTCATGACCGGCAGCACGACCCTGCTGGCCCCCGGCTTCTTCGACGCGCTCAAGCTGCCGTGGATGACCGACCCGCTGGGCGACCAGCACCGGGCCGGCGCGATCGCCTGGGGCATCGGCGAGGCGCCGACGGTCGCGTTGACGCTCATGGTCGCCATCTCCTGGGTCCGCAGCGACCGGGCCGAGACCAGGCGCAAGGACCGCCAGGCCGAGCGCGACGGCGACGCCGAGCTCGCGGCATACAACGCCCACCTCCAGGAGCTGCGAAACAAGGGCAGCCAGCGATGAGTTGGACCCACTGACGAGCCGCCCTCCCGCGACGAACGAGGAAGCACGATGACCAGCATGCGCGTGGCCCTGATCCAGGTCGCGTACGGCGACGACGAGCCGATGGACGCCCGCATCGAGCGGGTGGCCGGCCTGGTGCGCGAGCACGGGCCCGGGCACGACCTCGTGGTGCTGCCCGAGCTGTGGGCCCCGGGCGGCTTCGCCTACCGCGAGTGGGCCGACCGCGCCCAGCCCATCGACGGCCCGATCGGGCAGGTGATGTCGGCGGCCGCCCGGGACGCTGGCGTGACGCTGCACGCGGGCTCGATCGTCGAGCAGCGCGAGTCGTCATCGGTTGCCGACGGGGACCACGGCCTGTCGAACACCTCGCTCGTCTACGGTCCCGACGGCGAGCTCATCGCGGCATACCGGAAGATCCACCGCTTCGGGTTCGGGGCGGGCGAGCCCCGGCTCATGGACGCCGGTGAGGAGGTCGTCGTCGTCGACCTGCCGCTGGCGACCAGCCCCGGCGAGACGGTGCGGGTGGGGCTCTCGACGTGCTACGACCTGCGCTTCCCCGAGCTCTACCGCCGCCAGCTCGACGACGGTGCGTCCGTGTTCCTCGTGCCCGCCGCGTGGCCGGCGCCGCGGGTGCGGCACTGGACCCTGCTCGCCCACGCCCGGGCCGTCGAGAACCAGTGCGTCGTCATCGCCTGCAACACGGCCGGCACGCACGCGGGCACCGAGATGGGCGGCCACTCGCAGGTCGTGTCGGCCAAGGGCGACGCCCTCGCGATGGCCGGCACTGGCGAAGAGGTGGTGCGCGTCGAGATCGACCTCGACGAGACCGCCCAGTGGCGCGAGCAGTTCCCCGTCCTCGCGGACCGGCGACTGTGACCGCCCAAGCCCACGGCACGGCCCGTGGCACCCGGCTGCGTGCGCCCGAGCTGCGTGGTCGCGGCTGGCTCAACACCGGCGAGGTCGAGGTGTCGCTGGCCGACCTGCGCGGGCGGGTCGTCGTGCTCGACTTCTGGACCTTCTGCTGCGTCAACTGCCTGCACGTGCTCGACGAGCTGCGCCCGCTGGAGGAGGAGTACGCCGACTCGCTCGTCCTCATCGGGGTCCACTCGCCGAAGTTCGAGCACGAGGCCGACCCGGACGCGTTGGCGGCGGCGGTGGAGCGGTATGCCGTGCACCACCCGGTGCTCGACGACCCCGAGCTCGTGACGTGGCAGGCCTACACGGCCCGGGCGTGGCCGACGCTGGTCGTCATCGACCCCGAGGGCTACATCGTCGCCTCCATGTCGGGGGAGGGACACGCGCACGGGCTGCGGGTCCTCATCGAGGAGCTCATCGCCGAGCACCGCGCGAAAGGCACTCTGCGCGAAGGGGTTTCGCCCTACACGCCCCCGCCGCCGGCGCAGACGGCGCTGCGCTTCCCGGGAAAGGTCGTGGCGCTGGACGACGGGTCGTTCCTCGTCAGCGACACCGCGCACCACGGCGTCGTCCAGCTCGAGGCCGACCTCGAGACCGAGCGTCGCCGGTTCGGTGGCGCCGTTGGTCGAGCGGGCGTTGATCGAACCGGCGAGGTGCGAGTAGGCCAGCCCGGGTTGCTCAACGAGCCGCAGGGGCTGCTCCTTCTGCCGCCGGAGGTGCGCGCCAGGGTCGGTTACGACGTGGTCGTTGCCGACTCCGTCAACCACCAGGTCAAGGGGCTGCGGCTGGCCGACGGCGCGTGGACCGTCCTCGCCGGGACGGGGCGCCAGCTGCGCGAACGGTCCGGCGGTGGGCCGGCGCTGAAGCAGGACCTGTCGACCCCGTGGGACGTCGCGTGGTTCGCCGACCGGGTCGTCATCGCCATGGCGGGCACGCACCAGCTGTGGGCGCTGCACCTGGCGACGGACCCGGCCGAGAACACGGTGGCCGTGCTGGGCGGCACGACCGCCGAGGGCATCCGCGACGGCGCGGCCGACGAGGCGTGGTTCGCGCAGCCGTCGGGACTGGCCACTGCGCCGGCTCCTGACGGTGAACGGTCGACCCGACTCTGGGTGGCCGACTCCGAGACGTCCGCGCTGCGCTCGCTCGACCTCACCGACGAGGGCTTCACGGTCACCACACACGTGGGCCAGGGGCTGTTCGACTTCGGCCACCGGGACGGCCCGGCCGCCGAGGCGCTGCTCCAGCACCCGCTCGGGGTCACCGCGCTGCCCGACGGCTCGGTGGCGGTCAGTGACACCTACAACGGTGCGATCCGCCGGTTCGACCCGGTGACCGGAGAGGTCAGCACACTGGCGACCGGTCTCGCCGAGCCGAGCGATGCGGTCGTCGAGCCGGCCAGCGACGGCGGCCCGGCAGCCCTGGTCGTGGTCGAGTCCGCCGCCCACCGGCTCACGCGGATCCCGTTGCCCGACAAGGCGACCCGTGTCGACGGGCTGGCGCACCGCACCCAGCGTCCCCGCACCGAGGTGGCACCCGACGCGGTCGACCTGACCGTCACGTTCACGCCGCCGACTGGTCAGAAGCTCGACCGGCGCTGGGGCGACCCGACCCGGCTGATGGTGTCGGCCACCCCCGAGTCGCTGCTGCGCGAGGGCGCGGGCAGTGCGGAGGGGCTCACCCGCCGGCTCGTGCTCGACCCCGCCGTCGGTGACGGCGTGCTCCACGTCTCGGTGCAGGCCGCTGCGTGTGACGGGGACCCCGACACCGGCGAGGTGCCCGAGCACGCCGCCTGCCACCTCTACCAGCAGGACTGGGGCATCCCGGTCGTCCTCACGCCGGGCGCCCCCGCCGAGCTCGCCCTCGACCTGCGCGGCACCCGCTAGCGACGCGGCAGACGCGTCGACCCACGTTCGCGCAGTTCGGCACTGCTCGCGCAGCTGCGGGTGCGCGAACAGTGCCAACCTGCGCGATCGTCACCCCTCAGCCGCGATACTCCCAGTGCCACGGCTCGGGCAGCTTGCCGCCAGGCTCGGCCCAGTCGGGGTGCACCCAGCCGAACTTGGGGCCGTTGGCCTTCATCCAGCGGTAGGCGTCGCTGCCGAACGTGCCCACCCCGCCGCACAGGTCGACCGCCTTGCCGAGCCCGTGCTCGCTGGTGCCGGGCTTCGCAGCCCACTTGCCGCGCTTGGCCTTGACGGCGACCTGCTCCTCCAGCGAGCGGTAGGAGTCGGTCACGCACAGCGCACGGCCGTTCTCCCGCTCGTAGGCCATGCTCAGCGCGTTGAACGCCGCGGCCGCCCGCGGACGCAGCGACTCGCCCTTGTCGCCGTACAAGGCGCACCGTGCGCTCGCCGGGACCCGTCCGTTCGCGTAGCCGCGCTCGTCACTGCTGCACGCCCGCGCCCCCTTGAACGCCACCAGCTGCACGGTCCGCAGCTGGGTCGACGAGCACTGGGGAGCCTTCTCGGTCGAGGTCGTGAACGCGTCCGAGACGTACCGGCCGTCGCCGACCTTGTTCCAGACGTCGGTCGCGCCGTAGGGACCGGAGACCCGAGTTCCCTTGGTACGGCAGGAGATCGTGAGTGACGCGCCCTTCGCGACGGTGCCGACCGCGGCATACCCGGTGCCCGGCCCGGAGCGCACGGTGAGGGGCGACTCCTGGGTGCGCACCTGCCCCATCGCGGCGTTGGCGGCGGCGGCGCCGCCGAACAGCACGCCGAGCCCGAGCACGGACACCAGCGCGAGGCGGGCGGGCCTGCGGCGAAGGATCGTGGCGAGTGCGGACATCGGGTGCTCCTGGGTGTTTCGGGTGGGCGTCTCCCACCCCGCGAGCAGGAACGTAAGCCGCCACACGGCGCACCGTCGATGGGGAACACTCCCCACCGCCAGGGCACAACTTGGTCGCGATCTGGAGTTTTCGCACAGCATTGCCGCAGGTCAGGGGCCCGGGACGCTACAGTCATGGGCGCCGGGACAACCCCCCACCTGCAACCAGGAGGACAGAGCATGTACATCGGAGTCGGCATCTTCTTGCTCGTCGTCGGCGCGATCATCACGTTCGCCTACACCGGCGACGCGACCCTTGGTGGAGTGCTGAGCGTGCACGCCGTCGGCTGGATCTGCATCATCGCCGGTGTGCTGGCGATCATCCTGTCGCTCGTGATGCGGCCCCGCCGTGACACCGGCAGCTACTCCACCCGCCGGGTCAGCCAGACAGACCCCAACACGGGCACCCGCGTCGACGAGACCCACGTCGACCGCGACCGCTGACACACCGCCGGCACCGGCCGGCAACACAGCTCGACCTCACGGGGCGGCGCCACCTTTCGTTGTGGCGCCGCCCCTTTGGTATGCCGCGTGGTCGCCTCGACGGGTAGTTCTCCCCATCGACGTCGCGCTTCGCCTCTCCTAGCGTCCTCGACGAAGCAGCCGGTCCGACAAGGGGGCGGGCCGAACCAATCACGAGTCAGGAGAATGCAATGCGCACACTCAGCATGAGCGAGAAGCCGGTCCGCCTGGCGGTCGCGGGAGCCATCGGGCTCGCCGTCGTCGCCGGTGGTGCAGCGGTCGCCGACGCCGCGACCGGCACGGTCCGGACCTCCGGCGCCAACCTCACGGTCCGCACCGGCCCCGGCACGGGCTACGGCGCCGTGGGCACCGTCAGTAAGGGCCAGAAGGTCAACATCATCTGCCAGACCTACGGCAGCACCGTCCGTGGCACCTACGGCACGTCGAACATCTGGGACAAGATCGGCACGGGCCGCTACGTCTCCGACGCCTACATCTACACCGGTTCCGACGGCATGGTCGCGCCCAAGTGTGGCGGTGGCTCCACCAACCCGGCCCCGACCGGCGCGATCAAGGACGACTACCCCTACCGCGGTGCCACCTCGGGCGTCGACCGCTGGAACTTCTACAAGGGCCAGTGCACGTCCTTCGCCGCGTGGCGGGTCAACCACAACCTCGGCATCAAGTTCACCAACCAGTACAAGGGCCAGCACTGGGGCAACGCCAACCACTGGGACAACGCCGCCCGTGGCGCCGGCATCCCCGTGTCGGGCACCCCGCACGTCGGTGACATCGCGGTCCGCAACTCCGGCACCTGGGGCCACGTCGCCTACGTCGCCAAGGTGAACCGCGATGGGTCGTTCATGGTGGAGGAGTACAACCACGTGCGCCCCGACACCTACAGCTACCGCAAGGCCACCAAGGGTGAGGGCAGCGACCAGTTCAGCCAGTTCATCCACTTCCGGCGCTAGGTGACACAACGCATTCCGGTCTGCCGAAGGGCCGGCTCCCGTGGGGAGCCGGCCCTTCGCGTGTGCCCGGGATCGGGCGGGGTCAGAACGCGCTCTCGGGCACGTCCATGAGCGTGTTGTCGGTGGCCTCGGCGATCGCGCGCTCGGCGGCAATCTTCGGCAGGACGGTGCGGGCGAAGAACGACGCGGCGGCGATCTTGCCCTCGTAGAAGTCCTTGTCCTTGGCCGACACGTCACCGGCAGCGAGCGCCTTGTGCGCGACGTCGGCCTGGCGCAGCAGCAGCCAGCCGATGACGAGGTCGCCGGCGGCGAGCAGCAGCCGCGAGGTGTTCTGGCCGACCTTGTAGACGTTGCGGATGTCGTTCGACTCGTCCGCGCGCACGTCGGACTTCATCAGCTCGCCGACCATGTACCCGAGGATGCCCTGGACGTTCTCAAGGGCCTCACCGAGCAGCTCGCGCTCGCGGTCGATGCGGCCGTCGGTTGCGCCGAGGTCCTTGGCGAACTCCTGCACCTGCATCGCCACCGCGGCCAGGGCCTGCGCCTTGTCCTTGATGATCTTGCGGAAGAAGAAGTCCATCCCCTGGATCGCGGTGGTGCCCTCGTAGAGGGTGTCGATCTTGGCGTCGCGGATGTACTGCTCGATCGGGTAGTCCTGCAGGAAGCCGGACCCACCGAGCGTCTGTAGCGACTCGGTGCCGAGCAGCACCCACGCGCGCTCCGAGCCGACGCCCTTGACGATCGGCAGCAGCAGGTCGTTGATGCGGCTCGCGACCTCGGCGGGGCTGTCCTTCTCGAGCTCCTCCGAACCGGTCTCGAGCTGGGCCTGGTCGACGATGTCCTGCTGGGTCGCGGTGTAGACGACCAGCGCGCGCAGCCCCTCGGCATACGCCTTCTGGGTCATCAGCGAGCGCCGCACGTCCGGGTGGTGCGTGATGGTCACGCGAGGCGCGGCCTTGTCGGCCTGCTGGGTGAGGTCGGCACCCTGGACGCGCTGCTTCGCATAGTCCAGGGCGTTGAGGTATGCCGTGGAGAGCGTCGAGATCGCCTTGGTACCCACCAGCATTCGCGCGTGCTCGATGACGCGGAACATCTGCGCGATGCCGTCGTGCTTGTCACCGAGCAGGGTGCCGGACGCCGGCTCCTTGTCGCCGAAGGTGAGCTCGCAGGTGGTCGAGACCTTGAGGCCCATCTTGTGCTCGAGGTTGGTGACGTAGACGCCGTTGCGCTCGCCGAGCTCACCGGTCTCGAGGTCGACGTGGTACTTGGGGACGATGAACAGCGACAGGCCCTTGGTGCCGGCGCCGGCGCCTTCGGGGCGGGCCAGCACGAAGTGGATGACGTTGTCGGTCATGTCGGACTCACCGGAGGTGATGAACCGCTTGACGCCGGTGACGTTCCACGTGCCGTCGCCGTTGTCGTGCGCCTTGGTGCGGCCGGCGCCCACGTCCGACCCGGCGTCGGGCTCGGTCAGCACCATCGTGCAGTGCCAGCCCTTCTCGATGATCCAGCGGGCCATCTTCTTCTGCTCGTCGGTGCCGAGGATGTAGAGCAGCTTGGCGAACGAGTAGGACGCGGCGAACATCGCGATGGCCGGGTTGGCGCCGAGCACCATCTCGTTCATGGCCCACTTGAGCGACGGGGGAGCGACGGTGCCGTCGAGCTCGCCGGGCACGTCGACGTTCCAGAAGCCGGAGTCGGTGTAGGCCGCGTAGCTCTTCTTGAACGACTCGGGCATCGTCACCGAGTAGGTCTTCGGGTCGTAGACCGGCGGGTTGCGGTCGGCATCGGTGAACGACTCGGCCAGCTCGTTCTCCGAGAGGCGGGCCACCTCCTTGAGCATCTCCTTGGCGGTGTCCGCGTCGACCTCGGCGTACGGGCCGCTGCCCAGCACGTCCTGGCGGCCGAAGACCTCGAACAGGTTGAACTCGAGGTCGCGCAGGTTGCTCTTGTAGTGGCCCATCGGGCACCTCCACTGTCGTGGGACGTCGGTGTCGTTCACTGGCGTCATTACTTGCCGGTAACTTCCATGGTGCTACTCACGAGTAACGAATGCAAGCCCCTGTGCGTCACGCCACCCGTACGGCCGATCCGGCGCGGCCCGCAGTGCCGACCCAGCGGGTCGCGAGAGCCCGCGCGGCACGGTCGGCGAGCAGGCGGCATACTCGCGTCCCATGAGTGGGCAGGATCCGCACGACGGCAGCCGCGTCGTGGCGCAGGCGCGCGCCGACCTGGCCGCCGGCCGCGAGTGGCAGGCGCGCGAGGCGCTCGTCACGCACCTGGCCCGCGCCTACGACCCGCCGGCGCTGGAGCTGCTGGGCGAGGTGCACGAGACGATGCGTGACCTGCCGGCCGCGGGCGCGGCCTGGTTCGGCACGACCCGGCGCGGCGCCGACGTGGACACCGCGATCGCCGCGTGGCGGGAGCGGTATGCCGACGACTTCCCGGCGATGTGGCGTTCCCTGCCGCGGCCCGTGCGTGAGCACGAGGGCAACGCGCGCGTCGACGCCCTGCGGCGCCGGGCCGACGCGGTGACGCCGGCGCCGGCCACGCCCCGGGCCGAGGGTGGCGTCGAGCCGGGCGCCGACGATGACAGCAACGGCGTGGACGGCGCCGTGGTCATCGCGATGATCCTCGCGGCCCTGTTCGTCGTGTTCGCGGTGATCGGCTTCATCTGGGTGCTGACCTGGATCGTCCCGAACTGAGTCGCTCGCACTGAGGCGCTGGTCCCTTACCGCCGTTCAGGAACCTTTCCCGACGGTCCGCTCGTTGCCGCAACGCCACGTCCGAACCCCAGGCGCCCTGTTGCCGCGCCTCCCGAACGGAGCTTCCTCGCTGTGAAACGCAACGTCCTCGTGTCCGGTGTCATCGTCGCGCTGTTCGTGGGGGTGATCGGCGCGGTCCTGGCGTTCGCACCCGACCGCGGCTCAGGCGGCCCCGGTGGCGGTGGCGGCGGTGGCGGGGGCGCCGTCGATGCCGCGACCCTGGTGCGCGAGAACAGCCACCGGCTGCAGACCGCAGCCGACGGCAAGGTGACGGTCGTGGAGTTCCTCGACTTCGAGTGCGAGGCGTGCCGGGCGGCATACCCGGTCGTGGAGGACCTGCGCGCGAAGTACGAGGGCAAGGTCACCTTCGTCCTGCGCTACTTCCCGATCCCGAGCCACCAGAACTCGATGAATGCCGCGGTCGCTGTCGAGGCCGCAGCGCAGCAGGGCAAACTCGAGCCCATGTACAAGAAGATGTACGACACCCAGGCGCAGTGGGGTGAGCAGCAGGAGAGCAGGGCGCCGCTGTTCCGCCAGTTCGCCCAGGAGCTGGGACTGGACCTCGCGGCATACGACAAGGCCGTCGCCGACCCGGCCACCCAGAAGCGCGTCGAGGCCGACCGCAACGACGGTGTCGCCCTCGGCGTGCAGGGCACCCCGACCTTCTTCCTCAACGGCACCATGATCCAGCCGCAGTCGGTGCAGGACTTCGAGGCCAAGATCGATGCCGCCCTCGCGAAGTGACGTCGCGCCGGCCGCGGAGCCGGTGAGCGACGACGAGCAGGCGGACCGCGCGGACGGCCACGAGGCATCGGCGCGTCCGTCGCGAGCGGTCGTCGTCGCCCTCGCCCTCAGCTCGGCTTTCGGGCTCATCGCATCCTTCACGCTCCTGCTGGAGAAGATCCGCGGACTCCAGGACCCGGCATACCGGCCGTCGTGCAGCCTCAACCCGGTCGTGAGCTGCGGATCGGTCATGAACTCCGAGCAGGCCGGCGTCTTCGGCTTCCCGAACCCGATGATCGGGGTCGCGGCCTTCGGTGCCCTCGTCGCGATCGCGCTCGCGCTGGTGGCCGGCGCTCGGTTCGCGCGCTGGTACTGGTGGGGGATGCTCGCGGGCACGACGTTCGGGCTCGTGTTCGTGCACTGGCTCATCACGCAGTCGCTCTACGAGATCAACGCCCTGTGCCCCTACTGCATGGTCGTCTGGGTGTGCACGGTGACGGCGTTCCTCGCGGTGGTGTCGCACCTCATCCGCACGAGCCCGGCGCGCCTGCCGGGCTGGGTGCGCGGGCTGCCCGGGTGGGCCATGGTCATCGGCGTCATCTGGGTCGTGGCGGTGGCCGGGCTCATCGCCGAGCGGTTCTGGTACTACTGGCAGACGCTGGTCTGACCTACCCTTCGAGCATGGCAAGGACGACGGCGGCGGACGAGGCGGTGCTCGGGCTCGATGCCTGTGTCGAGCGCGTCGTGCACCCCGACCGCGTGCAGCTCGCGGTCGACGCCGCGCTGCCGGCGGAGTCGCTCGGTCAGGCGGCCGCGTTGTTCAAGCTGCTCGGTGACCCGACGCGGGCGCGGCTGCTGTACGCGTTGCTCGAGGTGGGGGAGCTGTGCGTGTGCGACCTCGCTGCGGCGACCGCGACCCAGGAGGCGACGGTGTCGCAGTCGTTGCGGCTGCTGCGCGCCTCGGGCGTCGTCACGGGTCGCCGCGACGGCCGGCTCGTCTACTACCGCCTCGCCGACGCCCACGTCCGCATGCTGCTCGACCTCACCCGCGAGCACGTCGGCCACGAGGGGTCGAGTGAGGGACAAGACCCCGGTATGCCGGGTGTTCGCCACTAGCGCGGAGGTGCGGCATGCGTGGGGTCCCGGTCGGTGTCGGGTTCGCCCTCGTCGCGCTGGCGCTCGCGGGCTGTGGCGGCGGCGCGCAGACGATGGAGGCGGCGGACGGGACGCAGGTCTTCGTCGGGCGGTCTGAGTCCGACGGAGCTGACGCGCTGCTCGAGGGGCCGCTCGCAGTGCTGGACGGCTGCCTCGGCGCAGGGGAGCAGGTCGTGGTCTGGCCGCACGGAACCACAGTTGTGGACGACGACCCGTGACGGTGACGGTGCCCGGCAACCGGGGCGAGCTGCGGGTGGGTGACCAGGTCAGGCTTGGTGGCGGGGTGGCGCTGGAGCCGGCGCCGTCGAGCGTGGCTGCGGAGCCGCTCGAGGTCGCGGGCGTGACCGTGCCCGCGACGTGCGCCGGCCATGGTGTCTGGATGGCCTCCCCGGCCGACTGAGCCGGTTCGTCGCTCCGGAAGCCGCTTCCTCGGGTTTCCGCCCACACCCCTCCAGCCCCACCTGGCCGACCCGACCGGGCTGGTTCAGGACGTGATTTCGGGGGTGGACGCGGACTTGGGCATTGTGAGAGAGTCCTCTCGAAAGGGTTCTCTCACAACTTGGCAAGGGGTGCGCGATGGCCAACCCGTATGGCGACATCGAGCTGGGGGCGCGGGGGATGCGGGCGCTGGCGCACCCGGTGCGGCTGGCGATCCTGCACCAGCTGCAGAACAGCGGCCCCAGCACGGCGACCGCGCTGGCGCCGCTCGTGGGCGCCACCCCGTCCGTGACCAGCTGGCACCTGCGCCACCTGGCCGAGCACGGCCTGGTGCGCGACGCCGAGGTGGAGGGCGACGGGCGCCAACGGTGGTGGGAGGCGGTCGGCACCGGGTTCCGGTTCGCCGCCAGCTCCGAGGAGGACTTCGACGCGGCCAAGGTGCTGGGTGGGGTGCTCATGGAGCAGGCTGCCGGCCTGCCAGCCCAGTGGGCCCGTGAGGTCGAGCCGTTGCTCGACATCGAGTGGCGTCGTTCTGCGGGCCTGTCGAACACCACGTTCGAGGTCACGGCTGACGAGCTGGCCGCGTTGGAGAGCGCCATCGAGGACCTGATCGCCCCCTACGTGCGTCGCAAGAGCAGCGGGGACAAACCGGTCGACGCGCGATCCGTGCGAATGCTGCGGTACGTGCTGCCGGAAGCGGAGCGGGTCGACGAGGACGACGACGAGGACGCATCGTGACCGATACCGCTGCGCCACAACGACTTTCACGCGACCGCAGGTTCGTCCGCTTCTGGGTCGGAGACGGTGTCTCGCAGTTCGGCGACCGCATCACCGAGCTCGCGATCCCGCTCATCGCCGTCACGTCGCTGCACGCCAGCGCGCCGGTGGTCGGGTTCCTCACGGCCGCCGTCTGGGCTCCCAACCTCGTGTCGCTGCTCATCGGCAGCTGGGTCGACCACCAGCAGCACAAGAAGCGCCTCATCGTCGCGGCCGACCTGCTGCGGTGCCTCGTGCTGCTGTCGCTGCCGGTCGCCCACTGGTTCGGCGTCGTCACCATCGCACAGCTCTTCGTCGTCGCCCTCGTGGCCGGACTGGGGCAGGTGCTGTTCCAGACGGCATACGCGCCGTTCTTCGTCTCACTGGTCCGCCGTGACCAGTACGTCGAAGCCAACAGCATGCTCAGCACCACACGGTCCCTGTCCTTCGTCGGTGGCCCGGCCCTCGGCGGTGGGCTGATCCAGTGGCTCACCGCGCCGGTGGCGGTGCTGGTCGACGCGCTGTCGTTCGCGTTCTCCGCGTTCATGGTTCGCGGCGTGCGCGTGGAGGAGCAGCCGGTCGTCAGGGATGACGCGAGCTCCCTGGGTCGGCGGGCGTGGGCCGGTCTGCAGTTCGTGGGGCGCCACCCCTACCTGCGGGCGTCACTGGCCTGCGTGACCACGATCAACTTCTTCAACTTCGTCGCGTCGGCACTGGTGATCCTCTTCGCGAGCCGCCACCTGGGCCTGTCGGCCGGGGTCATCGGTCTCGCGCTCGGCATCGGCGCCACCGGTGGCGCGCTCGGTGCGATCACCGCGAGCCGCGCCGTCAAGGTCATCGGCGTAGGCCGCACGGTCATGACCGGTGTCGTCCTCTTCTCGGTGCCGTACGCCTTTCTGCCGCTGGCGGGTGGGTCGACGTGGAGCCGGGCGGCAGTGCTCGGTGCGGTCGAGTTCGTGAGTGGCTTCGGCGTCATGTGGCTCGACGTGCCGCTCAACGCCCTGCAGACCGCGGTCATCCCGGATGCGTTGCGCAGCAGGGTCGTCGGCGCCTTCTCGACCATCAACTACGGCATCCGGCCGCTGGGGGCGGTGCTCGGCGGTCTGCTCGGCGCGTGGCTGGGCGTCGAACCGACGCTCGTGCTCGCCGGCGTCGGCGGTGCGCTCGCAGTCCTGTGGCTCATCGGGTCGCCGATCGCGCGCACTCGCACGATCGACGACCTCGACGAGGTCCAGCCCGACCCTCTCACCTCACGATGAGCTCGCGCACCTCCGGTGGGGCGGACCCCGGGCTGAACAGCAGCCGGACACCGCTCACCTGCCACGCCGGGTCGACCGCAAACTTCGCGTAGGGCGCGGTTGGGTCGAGGGCGCCGACGGTCGTCCAGGTGTCGCCCCGGCGCACCTGGACCTCACCGGCCGCCGTGCCCACCACGACGACCTCGTTCACCGACTGTGCCGGGGTCACGTTGGCGGTCAGGTGCGCTCCCTCCACGGGTGCCGCCGCTGCCACGAACGCGGTCGCGGGGTTGGCGTCGAAGGCGAGGCCGGCGCCCGATCCCGGCTTGGCCCGGACATTGGTCTCGTAGGCGGTCGAGGGCGGGCTCACCGTGAACTCGCGGATCTTGACCCACTGTCCGCCGGGGTTGTCAGCGGCCGCGCGCAGTCGGACGTACCGTGCCTGGGCTGGGGCGTCGAAGGTGTAGCGCACCACAGGCGAACTGGAGAAGGTGCCTGCCGAACTCCACGTCGTCCCGTCGGTGGAGTACTCCAGCGCAGCGTTGTAGAACATGTCGCCGGTCTCGGTGTCGTTGTCGGCCTGGTGGATCTCGACGTCACCGACCGGCTTCACGGATCCGAGGTCGACCTGGACCCACCTGCCGGCGTTGCCTGCGGTGTTCGACCAGTAGAGCGTCGACAGGTCTCCGTCGACCATGCGGCTGACGGCGTTGCCGCCATAGGTGCCCATGGAGCTCGACGCGGTGGCCGGGTATGCCGGTGTGCTGACCGGCGTGGCGCCGAGCCACTTCACGTACTCCGCCTCGGCCTTGGCGACGAAGGCCTCGAAGGTGCCGTCGCCGACGGCGGGGACGATCACGTCCTTGCGGACGGTGCCGTCGCCGCCCTGGTCGTCGACCGTGGGCTGCTTGGCCTTGGCAGCCCACTCCTGGGCGGCGAGGTACTCACGCGTCGCGGGGACGCCGTCGCCCGCGTCGATCGCCTCCAGCATCGCGACCTCGTGCCGCAGGGCCGTCGCCCACTGCGACGCGGCAGTGATCCACGGCTCGGCGTCGGAGGCGAAGCCGGGCTGGGCCATGGCGGTGAGGGTGGTGGGGAGCGCCCGGATGCGCTCGAGCCGGCTCATCAGGGCGGTCGAGCCACCTGACCCGCCGCCGGTCCTGGCCGCCCAGAAGGCGTCGACGTCCGCGTTCAGCTCGGGCGCATACACGACCGCCTTCCGGTACGGCCAGCTCTGGTTGAGGTCGGCGAACGTGCGCAGTGCGGTGCGGACGGAGTCCTTGGGTCCGGCCAGCTCGTCGAGCACCGCGCGCATGGAGGCTGCCGGGTCGTATGCCGGGCCGTTCCACGTGTAGTCGGCGTAACCCGCCAGTGCGGGCAGTGAGGCGTACGGCTGGATCATCGGGTTGGACGTGAAGCCGTCGATGTGCTGGTAGAGGTCGGGTGCCCGACCGGTGAGCGGGTTGAGGAAGAGTCGCCCGCGGCGGCCGTCATTCACAGGGAAGTTGTCCCAGATGTAGAGGTGGTCGGTGCGGTAGGACTGGGCGGCCCGGGTCACCGACGGCACCGTGATCGTGTCGGAGAAGACGCCCTCGCCGGTCCACTGGATGCGCACGTCGTCGTCGAGGCGCTCGCCGAACTCTCCCTTGTAGGGGTCCTCGCCGGAGCCGCTGTAGTTGGTCGGAACCGTCTGGAGCGCGGGCAGGCCCTTCGGCTCGAGGTACTCGCGTTGGATGCGGTTCAGGTAGTCGGCCTGTGCGTCGGCGAGCCAGTGCCAGTCCCCGGTGTTCGGGTACTTCTGCCGGTCGGAGTCGCAGGTGAAGCGCAACGGGATGTCGTCGAGGGCGATGTAGAAGGACCGCACGCCGAGGGCGCGCAGCTGCTCGAACTTGGTGATCGTCGCGTCGAAGTCGGCCTGCGAGCTGTAGCAGATGTCGTTTCCGGGTGAGAGTGCGAAGGTGAAGTCGACCTTGTTGGCCGTCGCGCCGGTCACGAGCTCACGCATCCGGTCCAGGGCCGGGCCGTCGTACAGCTCGCGCCACTCGGCGCGCAGGAGGCGGTCGTCCTTGGGCGTGTAGATGTAGGTGTTCATCTTGTGCCGGCCGTAGAACTCGAACTGGTCGAGTCGTGCCTGGTGCGACCACGGGATGCCGTAGAACCCTTCGATGGCGCCGCGGATCGGCATCAGGGGCCAGTCCCTGATGGACGCCCCGGGCACCTGACCGGCCTGGACCAGCTGGCGCAGGGTCTGTGCCGCATAGAACGTGCCGCGCTCGTCCACGCCGTTGAGCGCGATGACCGGTCGGTCCTGATAGCGGCCGCTCACCAGCACGTAACCCTCGGGCCGCAGGTCGGCTGCGTCCTTGCTGCCCATGCCTGACACCACGCGCGAGATGCCCGGGTTGCCCTGAACGGTTCCCAGCCACACCTCCTTGCCCTGGCCCGAGGACGATGCCGAGACGACGGCCCTGCCCCCGGCGGCGGTGACGATTCCCCGCACCACGTCGACGGCGGCCGGGTCGGGTGCGTCACCCGTCACGATCGTGACGCGTCCCGACAGCGGCACTCGCGGCCCGCCCAGTGTCATCTGCTGCGGGGTGGGGAGCACCTGTGGTGGGTCGGAGGTGGCCGCCGTGGGTGCGGCCGGCACCGCTGCGGCGGGGACCGATGAGAGGATGGCGCCGGCCGCAGCGATGGCGGTGAATGCGGCGGTGACCATGCCGGCTCGTCGCGGTCGGAGGCGGTGGGCGGTGGCGGACGGTCGGGTGGTCATGGGCTACTCCTCCGCGGGTGCTGACCGTTTTGATGACTGGATCTGATCGATATGGGTCACAAGCGATCAAGGTCAAGCGTCACATCGCCCGACGCTAGACCGCTTTGGGCGGGATCGCCACGGTTCGCGGGGTATGGAGTTCGTAAATACCGACATCGCTAGGCTCGAGGCATGCAGTCGCCAGCCCAGGGAGCCGTGCGCCTGGCGCGGGCGGCGGGTCTGGCGGTGAGCGCCTTCTCCCTCGCCGCGGGTGCCCACCTCGCCGGAGGCGGCAGTATGCCGGCTGGCGCCTGGTCGGCGGCCATCCTCCTTCTCGTGTTCACCGGGTCGGTGCTCGTGACCGGCCGACGACTCGGTCCGGTCGCGGTCGTCGCATTGCTGGGTGGCTCGCAGCTGGTGCTGCACCGTGCGTTCGAGTTCACCCAGCCCACGGCTGTGGCGTGTGTCCCGGCGATGCCTGAACACGCTGGACACGTGGCGGGATCCGTTGCCGTGTGCGCGGATTCGTCCGTGACGGGCGCGGCCATGCAGGGCATGGACCACTCCATGGGTGGCGGCTGGGCGATGTTCCTGGCGCACTCGGTGGCCGCCGTGCTGCTCGGGCTCCTGTTGGCGCGCGGGGAGGCTGCAGTCTGGTTCCTGGCCGCACTCGTGGCGCCCCGTTGGCGAGTTGTGGTGCGGCCTCCGGTCAGGCCGCGCGCCCTCCGGGTGGCGTGGCAGGCGCCCGCCCGTCCACGTCGTGAACCTGTCCTCGGCGGAGTGGGTCGTCGGGGCCCACCGCTGTCCCTCGCGACCCTCGGCTGACCCGGACCGTCCGACCCGACGTGCGGGTGGCCGCTGCCGGTCGCAGACGACCCACCCCCTTCCGCTCCACCTCGACTGTGGCCGCGGACCCCCAATCGTCGTAAGGACTTTCGTACATGTTCAGCCTGCCCACCCACCCCCGCCGCCACGCGGCATACCCACTCGTCCTGGTCCTGGCAGTCCTCGCCGTGCTCACCCTCGGCAGTGGCCCGGCGTCCGCCCACTCGGCACTGAAGTCCACCAGCCCCAAGGCCTCCAGCACCGTGCCCACGCTGCCGGGCGAGGTCACGCTGTCGTTCAACGAACAGCCGCTCGAGCCGGGAGCCGTCGTCCGCGTCACCGACCCGACCGGCGCGGTCGTGTCCGACGGCAAGCCCACGATCGGCGACCGCATGATCAGCCAGAAGGTCAAGACGGCGCAGGCCCCCGCCGGCGCGTACAAGGTCTCGTGGCGCGTCACGTCCGAGGACGGTCACCCGATCTCCGGAACGTTCGGCTTCACCACCCGCACCGCAGCCGCCGCGCCCACCGCGGCTGCGCCCTCGACGACCACGTCGCCCGAACCCACCGCCACCACCGGTGCCGCGACGCCAACCGTCACTGCGAGCCCGACCTCGAGCCCGACCGCGAGCGCCCAGGCCGCGCCGGGGTCGACCGACGGGGACAAGGGCTCGCGCACCGGCGTGCTCATCGCGCTCGGTGCCGCCGTGGTCCTCGTCTTCGGTGGTGCCGCGGCCTTGCTGCTGGCCCGCAACCGACGCCAGGAGGACTGAGCCCCTGGGTCGTCAGCCCGCGGCTCCCTTCGCGGTCGCTGTCGCGGGAGCCGATGACGGGAGCCGTCGGCCCGCGGCTCGCTTCGCTCGCGGGCGGCCTCCTCCCGATTCCCGGCGCGACTTCCATTCAGAAAAATTGATGGCCCCGACGAAAAGCGTGTCGGGGCCATCAATTTTTCTGAGCCGATGACGGGAGCCGTCGGCCCGCGGCTCGCTTCGCTCGCGGGCGGCCTCCTCCCGATTCCCGGCCTGCCTCTGAGTCGCATTGCAAAGGGCCCCCAGACGGAAAAGCGTGTCTGGGGGCCCTTGCAATGCGAGCCGATGACGGGAATCGAACCCGCGTGTCCAGCTTGGGAAGCTGGCGCTCTACCATTGAGCTACATCGGCGTGCACCACCGGATCCGGTGGTGCGGCAGGCAGTCTAACCGACACCGCAGCCCCGCCAGACCACCCCCGCGAGGGCCTCGCGTTAGTCTCTGCACGTGCTGCTCAGCGACCGCGACATCAAGGCCGAGATCGACAAGGGACGCGTCGTCCTCGACCCGTGGGACCCCGAGATGATCCAGCCGAGCAGCGTCGACGTGCGCCTCGACAAGTTCTTCCGGCTCTTCGACAACCACAAGTACCCCTACATCGACCCCTCCGAGGAACAGCCCGACCTCACCCGCCTCGTCGAGGTCGACCAGGGGGAGCCGTTCGTGCTGCACCCCGGCGAGTTCGTCCTCGGCTCCATCTACGAGGTCGTCACCCTCCCCGACGACGTCGCCGCCCGCGTCGAGGGCAAGTCCAGCCTCGGCAGGCTCGGCCTGCTCACCCACGCCACCGCAGGCTTCGTCGACCCCGGCTTCACCGGCCACGTCACCCTCGAGCTGTCCAACGTCGCCACTCTCCCCATCAAGCTGTGGCCAGGCATGAAGATCGGCCAGCTCTGCTTCTTCCGCCTCTCCAGCCCCGTCGACAACCCCTACGGCTCGAGCAAGTACGGCTCCCACTACCAGGGCCAGCGCGGCCCGACCGCGAGCAAGTCGCACGAGAACTTCCGTGCCATCGACGTCTGACCCATCCGCGGACCGGTCGGTGTCGAATCGTGCCCGACACCACCGCCCGTACCGCAGGAGCACCGCTTGCCCGCACAGCTGACCTGGCCCGTCGAGCCCGATGGGCCCAGCGCCGTCGTCCTCGTGCTCCACGGCGGCCGCGACCGCAGCCAGGCGCCGGTCCGCGAATGGCAGACGGCCGTCCTGCGGATGCGACCGTTCGCGGGCGCGCTCGCCGACGCCAGCGACGGCCGCATCGCGGTGGCAGCCATCCGGTATGCCGTACGCGGCTGGAACGGTGCCGCGGCCAGTCCGTTGCGTGACACCGAGCTCGCGCTCGAGCAGGTGACCGGCCGCCACCCCGACCTGCCGCTCGGGCTGCTCGGCCACTCGATGGGTGGCCGCGTCGCCCTCCAGCTCGGCGGGGACGAGCGGGTCCGCGCGATCGCCGCGCTCGCACCGTGGGTCGAACCGCAGGACCCGGTGCGCAGCCACCCCGGCCTGCACGTCCTCATCAGGCACGGCACCCGTGACCGCATGACCTCGCCCAAGCGTTCCAAGGCCTACGCCGAAGCCCTTGCCGCGAGAGGCGTCGACGTCACCTACGAGTCAGTCAGCGGCGGTGACCACGCCATGCTGCGGCAGGCGTCGCAGTGGCACCAGCGGACCGCCGACTACCTCGTGCGCCAGCTGCTCACTGACTGAGCCTCACGGACTGGGCGCGGCGCACAGCTCGTCGCACAACCGTTCCGCCAGCTCGAAGTCGCCGCTGAGGTCGCGGTCGTCCACGTCGTCCGGCAACCGCTCGACCACCCGCCATGCCGGCGCGAGCCCACCTCTCGGCATCCTGCCGCGCAACCGCACCGCGCGGGTCGCGCAGACCAGCTCGACCGCGACCAGGCGCCGGTATGCCGCGAGCGCACGTCCCAGCCGGGCCGTCGCCTGGGGTGCGAACGAGGCGTCGTCCTCGATGCCTCTCGAGACGTGCGCCGAGTGGATGGACGAAGGCGCGGCAGCACATTCACGAACGATCGAAAGTGCAGACGTGGCAACGTATTCCGCCACGAGCGCCCCTGACGACCCGGCCTGTTCGCCGGCGAGGAAGAGCGGCAGGTCCGAGTCGCGGTCGGTGAGCAGGTGCGAGATACGCGACGTGCCCGCCTGGGCCGACCGCACCAGCGCCGACAGGGTCGCGTCGACGGCCACAGCCAGGTGTGCCGCATGGAACCCGCCGAAGTGGGCCACCACGCCGGCGTCCTCGAGTCCGAACCGCGGGTTCTCCGACCCCGCGTTGGCCATCGCTTCGACCACCGCCCGCAGCTGCGCGACCGCATCCACGACGGCGCCGTGTACCTGCGGCCACGTCCGCAACCCGAAGAAGTCCTGGATGTGCTGCGGCGCGAGCCCCTCGTCGAAGAGGAGGGAACGCAGTGCCGACGCCACCGAGCGCGAGCCCGCGAACGGCATACCCTGCTCGGCGGTCTCACTGAAGGACTCCGGATTGCCTTGCAGCGCAACGAAACTCAGTGCGCACGCCACCGTGGCGGCATCAGTCAGTCGTTCCAGCTCGTCAGCCAGCAACGCGGCCTCGGCGACCGTGAACGCGTTCGACGACATCAGGGGCAGGGCGTCGTCGGCGCCCATCGCGAGGTCGGTGCGGCGTTCGCCACCCGCGCGTGGGCGTTCCCCGGCGAGCGCCAGCCCCACCTCGGCGAGCGCGGTGAGGTCACCGGTGCCGAGCGACCCCAGGCGGTGGACCACGGGCAGGTCGTCGTCGGGTCCGTTCACGAGCGCGGCCACGGCGGTCACCAGGTCGGTGCGCGCGCCGGAGGTGCCCACGAGCAGCTGGTTGACCCGCACGGCGAGGGCCGCGCGGACCGTCGGCGCGGCATACACCTCGCCCCACCCGGCAGCGTGCGAACGCAGCAATCCCAGCCCGTGCCCGTCCGCGCCGTCGGTGAGCTGCTCGCGGGCCGCGCCGACCCCGGTGGTGCGGCCGTAGACCTCGCGCCGGTCGGCGACGTCGAGGGCGGCTGCGGCGTGGGCCGCGACCCGCTCCAGGGCGGTCGGGTCGACGGCCACCGACACGCCCGTGGCCACGCGGGCGAGGGCGGACAGGTCGAGCCCTGACCCCTGAAGCAGCACCGGATCCTCGCTCACCGCGCCAGTATCACCGGCAATCCCTACCTTGGTGTAGGCGACATCGTCCGACCCACCAGTTAGGTTGATTCGCATGATCGTGTTCGACGGCGTGACCAAGAAGTACCCCGATGGCACAGTCGCCGTCCACGACCTCACCCTCGAGGCCCCGACCGGCAAGATCACCGTGCTCGTCGGGCCGTCCGGCTGCGGCAAGACGACCTCCCTGCGGATGGTCAACCGGATGATCGAGCCCAGCTCGGGCACCATCAGCCTCGACGGCAAGGACACCGGGCGGATGAAGGCGTCCGAGCTGCGCCGCGGCATCGGCTACGTCATCCAGCACGCCGGGCTCTTCCCCAACCGCACCGTGCTCGACAACGTCGAGACCGTGCCGCGGCTCGTGGGCATGGGCAAGAAGGAGACCCGCGACCGGGCGATGCAGCTGCTCGAGCAGGTCGGCCTCGGCGCGGACTACGCCAAGCGCTACCCCTCCCAGCTCTCCGGTGGCCAGCAGCAGCGCGTCGGGGTCGCGCGCGCCCTCGCGGCGGACCCGCCGGTGATGCTCATGGACGAGCCGTTCAGCGCGGTCGACCCGGTCGTGCGCGACCAGCTCCAGGACGAGTTCCTGCGGCTCCAGGACGACCTCGGCAAGACGATCATCTTCGTCACCCACGACATCGACGAGGCCATCAAGATGGGCGACCAGGTGGCGGTCATGCGCGTCGGCGGCTACCTCGCCCAGCTGGCCGAGCCGGCATACCTGCTCGCCCACCCGGTCGACGACTTCGTGGCGGACTTCGTGGGACGCGACCGTGGCTACCGCGGCCTGTCCTTCCAGGCCGCGCCGCGCCTGCCGCTCGCCTCCGAGCGCACCATCACCCTCGGCGAGTCTGCGCGCGACGTCGACGACGACTGGGTGCTCGTGGTCGACGGTGACAACCACCCGCTCGGCTGGGTCGAGCCGCGGCGCATCGACGGCGAGGTCACCAGCGAGCGACTCCACCGCGGCGGCACCGTCGCCCGAGCGAGCGGCCCGCTGCGTGCGGTGCTCGATGCAGCGCTCTCGAGCCCCAGCCGGCGCGGCGTCGTCGTCGACGACTCCGGCGCCCTCGTCGGCACGGTCCGCCCGCACGAGGTGCTCACCGCGATCGAGGAGGCCGAGCGCCCCGTGGTCGAGAACCCCGACAACCCCGGGGCGCCGGCGGCCTGACATGACCTGGTTCATCGACCACCTCGGCGAGGTCTGGGACCTCGGGCGCCAGCACGCCGTCCTGGCCGGGCTACCCCTGCTGCTCGGGTTGCTGATCGCCCTGCCGCTCGGCTGGCTAGCGCGCCGGTTCCGCTGGCTCTACGCCCCGTTCACCGCCGGGTTCGGGTTGCTCTACACCATCCCCAGCCTCGCGCTCTTCGTGATCCTGCCGCTCGTCACCGGCCGCGGCATCCTCGACCCCTTCAACGTCATCGTGGCGATGACCCTCTACACCGTGGCGCTGCTGGTCCGCACGGTCGCCGACGGGCTGGGTTCGGTGCCGGGTGCCGTGACCAACGCCGCCACGGCCATGGGCTACACACCGGGCAAGCGGTTCTTCGCGGTCGAGCTGCCCCTCGCGGTGCCCGTCATCTCGGCCGGTCTGCGCGTCGCCGCCGTCAGCAACGTCAGCATTGTGAGCGTGGGCACCGTCATCGGCGTGCAGCAGCTCGGCCTGTTCTTCAGCGACGGCTTCAACCGACAGTTCTACGACCCCATCGTCGTCGGCATCGTCGCGTGCATCGTCCTCGCGCTGCTCTTCGACGCCGTCATCCTGGTCGTCACCAGGCTGCTCACGCCGTGGCTGCGCGCGACGGGAGCCCGCGCATGATCGCCTCCACCTGGCAGTGGCTGACCGACCCGGTGAACTGGTCGGGCCCCGGCTCGATCCCGAACCAGATCCTCACGCACCTCTGGTACTCCGCCATCGCGCTGTTCGTGGCGTCACTCATTGCGATCCCGGCCGGCCTGGCCATCGGGCACACCGGTCGCGGGCGGTTCTTCGGGGTCAACCTCGCCGCAGCCGCCCGCGCCATCCCCAGCCTGGGCCTGCTGTTCCTCATGGTGCTGTGGCTGTTCCCGAAGTTCTCGGGCAGCTCCGGCTCGGCCGCCTTCGTCGTGCCCAGCCTCATCGTGCTCGCGGTGCTCGCCATCCCGCCGATCCTCGCCGGCGCCTACGCCGGGGTGGAGGGCGTCGACCCGGCCGCGCGGGACGCGGCCAAGGGCATGGGCATGACCGGGATGCAGGTGCTGCGCCGGGTGGAGATCCCCAACGCCATGCCGCTGATCTTCTCCGGCTTCCGCTCGGCCACCCTGCAGGTCATCGCCACCGCGACCCTCGCCGCCGTGGTGGGCGCGGACGGGCTCGGGCGGTTCCTCATCGACGGGCAGAAGATCCGTGACTACCCGCAGATGGCCGGCGGCTCGCTCGTGGTCGCCATCCTCGCGCTCGTCGTCGACCTGCTGCTGGGCACGATCCAGCGGTATGCCGTGTCGCCCGGGCTCACCGGTCGGCGCACCTCGGCGTCGCGGCGCGGCCGCTCCGACGGGGTATCGGGGTCCGCGGAGTCCGCCGGTCGGTCAAATACCCCCCTCGATGTAGAGATTTCCGATCCGCGGCGTACCGTGGACAGCCAACCCAGTTGACGGGCCGTCCGTCGACCCTCCGGGAGGAACAGAACCCATGAAGCTCAAGCGAATCAGCGTGACCGTGGCCGTCGTGGCGGCCCTGCTCGGCACCGCTGCCTGCGGTGGTTCCGGCGGCGGCGACCCGCTGGCCACCAAGTCGTCCAGCTCGGGCGGCGGCGGGGACAGCAGCGCCATCACCGTCGGATCGGCCGACTTCCCCGAGAGCGCCCTGCTGGCCGAGATCTACGCTGGTGCCCTCGAGGCCAAGGGCGTCAAGGTCAACAAGAAGCTCAACATCGGTGCCCGCGAGGCCTACATCCCGGCCCTCCAGGACGGCTCGATCGATCTCATCCCCGAGTACACCGGTGTGCTGCGTGACTACTTCAAGAAGGACATGCCGGGCAAGGACTCCGAGGCCGTCTACACCGAGCTCAAGGGTGTCCTGCCGGGCACGCTGACCGTGCTCGACAAGTCGGCCGCCGAGGACAAGGACGCCCTGGTCATGAAGAAGTCCAAGGCCGACGAGCTGGGCGTGAAGTCGATCGAGGACCTCAAGGGCAAGAGCCAGGACCTCGTCGTCGGTGGCCCGCCGGAGTGGAAGACCCGCATCACCGGCCTGGTCGGGTTCAAGCAGATCTACGGCCTGGAGTTCAAGCAGTTCCGCCCGCTCGACGCCGGTGGCCCGCTCACCCTGCAGGCGCTGAAGAACGGTCAGATCGACGCCGGTGACATCTTCACCACCGACCCCAACATCCAGACCGCGGACCTCGTCGCGCTGGAGGACCCGAAGAACATGTTCGCGGCCCAGAACGTCGTGCCGCTCATCACCAAGTCCAAGAGCAACGACACCATCGCCGGGGCCCTCAACGCCGTGTCGGCCAAGCTCGACACCGAGACGCTGACCAAGCTGCTCAAGCAGGTGGTCGTCGACAAGAAGGACGCCGACGTGGTGGCCAAGGACTTCCTCAGCCAGGCCGGGCTCAGCTGACGGGAGTCGACCCGACCCACGCGTGAGGCGGGGTATGCCGCGGAGCCAGCGCCGCGGCATACCCCGCCTTTGTGCTGTCCGGCGAGCCGGCCTCCACCTCGAAGGGCCGGGTGGCGCTCCCCCAGAACGCCACCCGGCCCTTCGTGCTGGCCCTCCCACCAGGAGCGGAACCGGCTCCGCGGGTGACGCCCCTCCTCGCCGCCCGGTGGTGCTGGTTCCTGCCTCGGGAAGTAGCCTGCCGCGGCGCTTTCCGCAGGACATCAGTGAAACCACCGATATTGCGCCCGTAGGTGTCGATAGCCTCAGTTCGTGCTCACTCCGTGCATCGGTCGGGACGAGGTCATCGCGCAGCTGCGCAACCTCGTGGACGAGCACCGCTGGGTGACGCTGACCGGTGCGCCGGGCTCGGGCAAGTCACTCGTCGCGCAGCACACCCTCGGCGCCCGGGCCCGCGTGTGGGTGCGCGCCTCCGCCGGCGACACCCGCGAGTCGGTCGTCGAGTCGTGCCTCGAGGCTCTCGAAGGCGAACGAATCCCCGGTGACTCGCCGACGTTGGCCCTCAAGCGTGCCCTCGACGGCCGGGACGTGCTGCTGGTGCTCGACGGCGTCGACGCCATCGACGGTCTCGGCGAGCTGCTCACGGACCTGCTCGAGGACGCCGCCACCTGGCGGCTGCTGTGCACCGCGCAGACGATGGCCCGGCGACCGCACGAGCGGGTTCTGCGGCTCGCCCCGCTCAAGGTGCCCGAGCCGAGTGAGCCGCTCGACGGCCCGGCGCTGGAGCTGCTCCTGTCGCGGATCGCGACCGCCGGCGGGCACCTCGTCGACCTCGACCAGCACGAGGCCACCCTGCGCAAGCTGCTCAGCGCCAGTGGCGGACTGCCGTTGCTGATCGAGCAGCTGGCGGCGCAGATCGCGCTCGTAGGCGTGTCCGACGTCGTGCCGGTGCAGTCCATGGAGGACGCCGTGCGCGCCTCCCACGCCCTGCTGGGTCCCGATGAGCAGCAGTGCTTCCGGCGGCTGGCCGCGGTCGGCCAGCCGATGAGCCTCGACGTCCTTGCGGAGGTGTGCGAGGTGTCGCGCCCGCAGGCGGTGCAGCTGGCAGGCGCGTTGACGCGGCGCAACCTCGTCGAAGTCGGCGCGGACGGCCGGTTCGGGATGTTGGCTCCCCTGCGCGAGGTGGGCCGGTCGCTGGCGGCGGCGTCCGGTGACGACGTCGCAGCCCGCGCCGGGCTGGTGCGGTGGGCCGATCGGGTGTTGCCGGCGGACTTTTTCACTGGGGCGTCGGACCAGCCGTGGTTGTCGGAGGTGGAGCTGGTGGCGGCCTCGGTCGCGGACGCCTGCGCGCACCCGGCCACCCGCGACAAGGGCTACGAGCTGGCCAACCGCGCCTTCTCCTCGCTGTACACCGCGATGCGGCCACGCGAGGCCGTGGAGCTGCTGGAGGCGGTGCTCGACAGCGGCGACGGGCCACCGCTCGTGGGCTCGCAGCTCGCCCGCCGGGCCGGCATCTGCGCCTCGGAGGTGCGGGGGACCTACGAGGGAGTGCGCCTGCTCGACCGCGCGGAGGAGCATGCCAACGCGCTGGAGTCCGAGGCAGACCGCGACCTCGAGCAGGCGCGCAACGCCGCCATCCGGGCCGAGATGCACCTCGACGCCGGGGACCTGCCCCAGGCCCGGGCCGACGCCGAGCGGGCCCTCACCCTCGACGGCAGCGACTACGTCATCCGGCAGGCCCGCCGCACCCTCATGGACGTCCTCGTGTCCACCGGCGACTGGGACGAAGCCGAGCAGCTCGCCCAGCTGATCCACGACTCGCCGCCGGAGGAAGAGCGCTGGATCTCGTTGTCCGCGTTGACCTTGCAGGCCCGGATCGCGTTCGAGCAGGGCCGGGTCGTCGAGGCGCAGTCGCTGGCGCAGTATGCGCGCGACCAGGCCGTCGCGATCCACGAGGACCGGATCGCCCTGCTCGCCGACACGCTGCTGCGCCACATCACCGGTGAGCCCGGGGAGGTCGTGGACACCGAGCACCTGCCCTGGGCGGTGCGGGTCGTCGTGGCACTGCAGGAGGCCAGGGAGCTGCTGCCGGTGGACCCGGCCCGCGCGGCGGGGCGGGCCGCGGACGTCGTCGTGCTGGCCGACAGCAGCCGGCTCGGTCGGGACGCCGTCGAGGCGCGCACGCTCGTGGGTGACGCGTTGGTCGTCCTCGGCGAACCCGACCAGGCCCAGAGCTCCTACCTGTCGGCGCTTCGGCGCGCTGCCGAGATCGGTATGCCGATCCAGGTCGCCCACGTGCTCGACGCACTGGCCGCCCTCCTGCGCGCCCAGGGCAAGCCCGCCCACACCCAGCTGTCCGGTGCGGCGGCCGCGCTGCGGATCTCCCGCGGAGCGGTGGGCCGGTCGCGGCCGGGTGTGCCGTACGTCGCCGGGGTGCCGGGGGACTGCCCGCTCGGGTGGGTCATGCAGGGAAGGCTGACCGTCGCGGGCGCGGCGGCGATCCCCGCGCTGTTCCGCCCGGCCTTCCCCGGGCCGATGGTGGCCACCCCGCTCGACTCGCTGACCAAGGCTGAGCGCGCCGTCGCCGAGCTGGTGGCCGAGGGCCTCACGAGCCGTCGCATCGCCGAGGAGCTGTTCGTCTCACCCCGCACGGTGGACGCGCACCTGTCGCACATCTACCGCAAGCTCGACATCGGCTCGCGCGCCAAGTTGGCGGCGCTGATGGCCGAGGTCGCCTGAACTCAGGCGGGCTGGGGTGCCGGGTCGGGGTCGGACGGTGCCGGGTCCGACGGCTCGGGCTCGGCAGCGGCGTCCTCGGCCGGTGGCTCGGGACGCTTGACCGCGGCGAGCAGCATCTGGGCGACGTCGACAACCTCGACGTCCTCGCCGCGACCCTCGGACTGGGCAGCGGTGAGGCCGTCGCTCAGCATGACCCGGCAGAACGGGCAGCCGATGGCGATCCGCTCGGCGCCGGTGCCGATGGCCTCCTCGGTGCGGTTGACGTTTATCCGCGTGCCGAGCTTCTCCTCCATCCACATGCGGGCACCGCCGGCGCCGCAGCAGAACGACTTCTCCTTGGTGCGCTCCATCTCCTTGAGCTCGACACCGGGCAGGGCCCCGATCAGCTCACGCGGCGGGGCGTAGACGCCGTTGTGGCGGCCCAGGTAGCAGGGGTCGTGGTAGGTCACGGACTCCGCGGTGGAGGCGGCGTTCTTGTTGCTCGACTTGCCCGGCACCTCGGCCGGGCGGGCGACGGGCACGAGCTTCTTCTCGCGCACGAGCCGGTTGAGCAGCTGCGTGTGGTGCACGACCTCGTACTTGCCGCCGAGCTGCGGGTACTCGTTCTTGATCGTGTTGAAGCAGTGCGCGCACGTGACGACGATCTTGGTCGCGCCGACCTCGTTGAGCGTCTCGACGTTCTGCTGCGCCAGCATCTGGAAGAGGAACTCGTTGCCGGCTCGGCGGGCCGAGTCACCGGTGCAGGTCTCGCCGTCGCCGAGGATCGCGAACGTCACCCCCGCCTGGTCGAGCAGCTCAGCCACGGCGCGGGTGGTCTTCTTGGCGCGGTCCTCGTAGGCGCCGGCGCAGCCCACCCAGAACAGGTAGTCCACGTCGTCGGCGCTTTCGACGTCCTGGCCGAGCACCTTGATCTCGAACGGCAGGTCCTTGGCCCAGTCCATCCGCGCGCGGGCGTTCATGCCCCACGGGTTGCCCTTGTTCTCCAGGTTCTTGAACAGGCCGCCGAGCTCGGACGGGAACGCCGACTCGATGAGGTTCTGGTAGCGGCGCATGTCCACGATCGTGTCGACGTGCTCGATGTCGACCGGGCACTGCTCGACACACGCGCCACAGGTGGTGCACGACCACAGGACGTCCTGGTCGATCACCGCGTCGGGGCCGTGCGGGTTGTATGCCGCGAGCGCGCCGATGTCGGGGACGACGCCATGGGTGCCGTCCCCGCCCTTGGCGGCGGACGCGGCATACCCGGTGTCTCCGATGAGGGGCACTTCCTGGAGCTTGGCCGCGTCCTCGCCCATCTCGGCGCGGGCCGACTCGGACGCGAGCTGCCACGGGGCGCGCGCGTGGACGTTGTCGCGCAGCGTCATCATGAGCAGCTTGGGGGACAGCGGCTTGTCGGTGTTCCACGCCGGGCACTGGCTCTGGCAGCGGCCGCACTCGGTGCACGTGGTGAAGTCGAGCAGGCCCTTCCAGGTGAAGTCCTCGACCTTGCCGACGCCGAGCGCGGCGTCCTCGTCGAGCTCCTCGATGTTCTCGAAGTCCAGCGGCTTGCCGTCGACGAGCATCGGCTGGAGCGCGCCGAGCGACGTGCGGCCGTCGGCGTGACGCTTGAACCAGATGTTGAAGAACGCGAGGAAGCGGTGCCACGCAACACCCATCGTCGGCGTGAGCGCGATGGTGATCATCCACGCGAACGAGATGAGGATCTTCACGGCCGCGACGACGACGATGGCGTTCTCGAGGGCGCTGACCGACAGGCCGTCGAAGAGCCCGCCGAGCCACGCGGTCATCGGGAAGTGCAGTGCGGTGGCGGTGTCTGCGCCGGTGGCCTTGCCGAGCGCGTACTCGAGGCCGCGCAGGGTGAGAATGCACAGGGTGACGCCGAGGATGGTGAGCTCGACGTAGTAGGCCTGCCAGAACGTCGACCCGAAGAAGCGGGACCGGCGGCCGCCCTCGCCCTGCGCGCGGCTCGGCTTCTTCAGCTGCCGGATCGCCATCAGCGTGAGGATGCCAACGAGGCCGGTCCAGGCGAAGAACTCGGTGACCCACTCGTACGGCGGGAAGTGGCCGATGAGGGGGAGCGTCCACTCCGGGCTGACCAGCTGGCCGAACGCGTTGACCAGCGTGAAGAACAGCACGCCGAAGCTGATCATGGTGAACCAGTGCGCCACCGCAACGACCGGCAGCCGCGACATGCGCGTGTGGCCGAGGAACTCGCGGACCAGCGTCAGCGTGCGCCGGCCCGGGTCGTTCGTGCGCGAGTGGTCGGGCTGGCCGAGCTTGAACGTCGCGACGAACGACCGGTTGATGGTGCGGACGAACAACGCGACCGCCACGAGCGTCACGGGGATGGTCACCACGAGGGCGACGACCTGGAGCGCAGACATGCCGGCCACTCTAATGGGCACTAAGCGCCCGCTCACCTAGGTTGTGACGCTCACCGCACCTCGCGTCGGGGTGCTGCGTGCCTGGTCGACGGGTGGGGTGGCCCGCTCATCGGCCAGCGCCGCCGCCAGCCGGTCGCGCGCTCGCTGGATCCGTTTGCGGGTGGCGGGCGGGCTCGCGCCGACGACCGTGGCGACCTGTTCGCCCGTCAGCCCGTCCCAGTAGGTCAGCTCCAGCAGCTCGCGGTCGCCGTCGCCGAGCGTGGCGAGGGCCGTGCGGACGTCGTCGTGTGCGTAGCCGCCCGGGTCTGTCGGCTGCGCGAGCGGAGGGTATGCCGCGAGCTCGGCTCGCAGTCGCTGCGTCGCCGCGTGCCGCCGGTGGGCTGACCGGCGGTGGTTGGCGCTCGCGCGGCGGGCGATGGCCAGCAGCCAGGCGATCGCGTGGTCGGGGTCGTCGGGCGCGTGGTGGATCTTGCGCCAGGCGGTTGTGAGCACTTCCTGGAGGACGTCGGCGGCATCGGCAGGCGGGTCGGTGCGCCGGGCGAGGTAGGCCAGGACCCGCGGCCCGTGGGCGCTCGCGAGCTCCTCGAGTCGGCGCTCGGCCGGGGTTGCCGTCGTCGGGCTCGAACTCATCGCGGGCACCCGACCCACTGCGGCAGCCTGCTGTTGGCGAGGAAGGTGTCGGGGTCCTGGGTGCCGACCGACCCCTCGATCGTGGCCAGCCGTCGGGCTGCGGCATCGAGGTCGAGCATGGCGGTGCGGGCGGTGCGGGCCTGCGCGGTCCTGCCGTCCTCGGTGGCCCAGACGAGCGCGCAGCCCCAGTCTGCGCTGGCCGCGGCGAGCAGGTCGAGCCGCAGGCTGGTCGACTGCATGTCCGCCTGCGCCGACGGCGCGCACCCCGCACCGGCGGCCCACTGCTCGGCCAGCCCCGCGGCATACCCGTCCCACGTCTTGCCCGGCGCAGCCGGGAGGTCGGTCGGGGCCAGCGTGCGGACGTAGGCGGGGAAGTCCTTGGCGCACAGGTTGATGAACTCGGAGCGGTCCTCGAAGTCCGGGTTGGCCACCGGGTTGCCGAACCGGCCGGTCTGGGCGAGGAAGTGCTCGGCTGCCCAGGCGCCCGTGGGGACCAGGACGATGGCGGCCGCGGCGCCGGCTGCGGCGACCTTGTGCCGGCGACGCAGGCGACGCGCCCGGCCGGCAAGCGTGCGGTCGGACTCGACGACGTCCTGGGCCACGGCGCGGGCGAGTCCGGCAGCTCGCTCGGTCGCGATCGGTGGGGTGGGCGGCGCGGCGGCGGTGAGCAGCGCGCCGACCGCGTCGTCGGTGGTGGGGGTCGGTGAGGTGTCCATACCCCCGTCGTGTCCGCCCACGCCGGAAGTGTGACACCGCCTGCTCGCTTGAGTGGCCGGACGGCCCACCTCCCGGGACGGCGTTGCGCCCACACATAACGATCTGTTGGAATAGGCATAACGTCAGGTTCGCTCTACCGGGCGACCCAGCACCCGCGACCACGCGGCATACCGATCGAGGAAAGCAATGCCCATCTACGACGACGTCACCCAGCTCATCGGCAACACCCCGCTGGTGCGGATCAACCGACTCATCGACAGCGACGCGACCGTCGCGGCCAAGCTCGAGTTCTACAACCCGGCGAGCTCGGTCAAGGACCGCATCGGCGTCGCCATCGTCGACGCCGCCGAGAAGTCGGGCGAGCTCAAGCCGGGCGGAACCATCGTCGAGGCCACCTCGGGCAACACCGGCATCGCCCTCGCCATGGTCGGCGCGGCCCGCGGCTACAACGTCGTCCTCACCATGCCCGAGACCATGAGCAAGGAGCGCCGGGCGCTGCTGCGGGCCTACGGCGCCGAGCTGGTCCTCACCGAGGGGGCCCTCGGCATGAAGGGCGCCGTCGACAAGGCTGACGAGATCGCGGCCGAGCGGGGTGGGGTGCTGGCCCGCCAGTTCGCCAACGAGGCCAACCCCGAGATCCACCGCCAGACCACCGCCGAGGAGATCTGGAAGGACACCGACGGCCAGGTCGACATCGTCGTCGCCGGCATCGGGACCGGCGGCACCATCACCGGTGTCGGGCAGGTGCTCAAGTCGCGCAAGCCCGACGTGCAGCTCGTCGCCGTCGAGCCCGAGGAGTCGCCGATCCTCAACGGTGGGCAGCCCGGACCGCACAAGATCCAGGGCATCGGCGCGAACTTTGTGCCCGAGATCCTCGACCGCGACATCTACGACGAGGTCATCGACGTCAACGCCGACACCGCCGTCGAGTGGGCGCGCCGGGCTGCCAAGGAGGAGGGCCTGCTCGTGGGCATCTCGTCCGGCGCTGCGCTAGCCGCGGCGGACCAGGTCGCCCGTCGCCCCGAGAACGCTGGCAAGACCATCGTGGTCGTCATCCCGAGCTTCGGTGAGCGCTACCTGTCGACGATCCTCTTCTCCGACCTGCTCGACTGACATTGGGAGACAACGGAATCCGATGACCCTCGCCTTCCACGCCAGCCGCGCCCGGTCGCGCATCGTCGACGACCTCGACGCCGCGATCGTGCGCGACCCGGCGGCGCGCTCGCGGGTCGACGTGTTCCTCAACAGCCCCGGCCTGCACGCCATCTGGGCCTACCGGCTCGCGCACCGCCTGTGGTTGCGCGGAGGGTTGTATGCCGTGGCGGCGCGTCTGCTGATGACGTTCACCCGGTCGGTCACGGGCGTCGAGATCCACCCGGCCGCACGGATCGGCCGCCGGTTCTTCATCGACCACGGCATGGGGGTCGTCATCGGCGAGACCGCCGAGGTCGGTGACGACGTGATGCTCTACCACGGGGTGACGCTGGGTGGCCGTTCGCTCGAGCGCGTCAAGCGCCACCCGACGGTCGGGTCGCGCGTGACCATCGGCGCCGGTGCCCGCGTCCTCGGTCCCGTCTACATCGGTGACGATGTGCAGATCGGCGCCAATTCCGTTGTGGTGAAAGACGTTCCGTCTGGCGCGATTGCCACGGGCATCCCGGCGACCGTCCGCTTTCCCGACCGTCCGGCCGAGGACCCTTATGAGGCGATGTTCCGCGACCCGGCGCTCTGGATCTGACCGGGCGACCGGACCAGGCGGGTCGGTGAGCCGACCACGGTGAACGCTCCGGCGAGCAGGTCGCCGGAGTCGGTGGCCGCGGCCAGGGCCACGGAGGCCTCGAGACCCTCGGCCAGCCGGCGGTGGTACCCGGCCATGGTGCGCCGCGCCACGTCGTCCGGCACGCGGCATACCGCCGCCACGACCGAGGCCACGCCCAGCTGGAGCAGCGCGGCCGCGAGACCGAGCGGTTCGTCGCCCGGTGCCAGGGTCGACCGGCCGACGTCGCACGCCGACAGCACGACGTGCGAGGCAGTCGTGCCCTGGTTGACGAGCTCGTGCGCGACCACCGTGCCGTCGGTGAGGCGTACCGAGGAGAAGAGCGGGCTCTGCGGTTCGTGCCGGCCGTGGGCGGCGATGTGCACGAGGTCGCCGCCGGCGAGGGCTGCCTGGAGGTCGGCCGTGGTGCCGGCACCGGCCGGCGCTGGCGCGTGCCACGCGCCAGCAACATCGCGCCCCTCCTCGACCGCCTCGGGCAGGCCCGGCCCCACGACGACACCCACGCGCGGTTCGTCGACGATCACCGCCCCCGCGTGCCAGGCGGTGCCGGAGGGGGCCACCGTGGTGGGGGCGCCGCGCCGGCTCGGCAGCAGGCCCCACGGCACGAGCGAGACCGCGAGGGTCGGCACCACGACCAGTGCCCGGTCGCTGCTGCGCACCTCCGCCAGGAGCGACGCGTCGAGTGCAGCCACCCCCTTGACGAGGGAGGATCGCACGGCGGCGCCCAAGGGGCCTTCACCGTGCGCCGACAGGGCCTGGAGGTCGGCGTGGACCCGCTGGCTCAGCTCGGTGACCTCGGCGAGGGTGCCGACGCGGCGCACGCCGGCCCGGCCGCGCACCAGCGTCGCGACGTGCAACTCGCGGCCGCGCGCGAAGAACGACACGAGGTCGGTCTCGCGCTCGGCCAGGGCCGACCGCAGCTGCGCCAGCCGCGCCGCCCGCATCGTCGGTGGGCGACGTGGCGTCCGGGTGTCCGCCGCGACCGCCGACTGGAGCTGCCACTCGCGCTCGCGAACGGCCTGCCGCAGCCGGGCTTCCTGGGCGCGCAGCTCGCGCGGGTTGGGGTCGGGGCTGTCGATCACCTGCCGGCCGGTGGCGCGCAGCTGGGCCAACAGTGCGGCCAGTTCCTCGTCGGCGGGCGGGACGATCGCAGGCATCCGAGAGGTGGCGGCCCGCCACCGCTCCGTGCAGGCGAGCACGGCGGCCGGCCCGCGCGTCGCCGCGTGGGCCAGGTCGAGCTCGGCGAGTGCGGTGCCGTGCACCGACCTGGCGGTGCGCAGGTCGATGCTGGCCGACCGGGCCGCCTCGAGGTGCAGGTCCCGAGCGGCGCGGGTCAGGACGGCGCGGAACCGCCGGGTGTCGCCCGCGCGCCCGGCGAGGTCGGCCTCCACCAGGGCGAGCTGGAGCCGGGTGGACAACGACGCGCCCCGGCGCAGCGACGAGCATCGGGCCAGGTGGTGCGCCGCGAGCGCCGCGTTGCCGGTGGCGAGCTCGGCCCGGGCGGCCAGCAGCGAGGCGTGGGCCTCGAGCGCGTCGTCCCCGGCCGAGCGCCCCTGCTCGGCGAGCCGCGCGCCCGTCGTCGCCACCCACGAGGCGGATCGGCCCTGTTGGAGGGTCATGCCGAGGGTGAGCAGGTGGGCGCGGTGGGCCCACAGCGGGGCACCGCGCCGCCGGAACACCGCCTCGGCGCGACGGGTCAGGGCCCGGGCGGGTGCCACCAGCCCCAGGGCTGCACGGGCGCGCGCGAGCTCCAGCTCGATCTCGCCGCGCACCTGCCACTGACCGCGGTCGACGCACAGGTCGAGGGCGCGCCCCAGTACCGCCTCAGCCTCGCTGACGAGTCCCGCCTCGAGCAGCACCCGGCCCCGGTCGAGGTACGGCACCGCCCGCGACACCTCGACCGGCACGGCATCGGCCTCGCCCATGAGACGAAGGGCGAGGGGCAGGTCGCCGGCGAGGTACGCGGCATACCCGAGGTTGTGCATCGCCATGTAGGTCTGTGGCGCGAGGTCGGCCGCGCGGGCGACCGCGAGGGCGCGCTCGAAGTCACGTCGCGCCCCGGGCACGTCGAGCAGCAGGCTGCGCACCATCCCGCGGTTGAGGTGCACCACCCACTGGTCGCGCGGCTGCAACCGGTGCAGCAGCCGGACCGCGTGGTCGAGCTCGGTGAGGGCACCGGGCAGGTCGCCCGAACGACCGCGGGCCATGGCGAGCTGGGAGTGAGTGAGCGCGACGAGCTCCGCGTCACCCAGGTCGGTGGCCTCCGCGGCCGCCACCCCAAGGGTCTGCTGCGCGGTCGCCAGCCCATGCAGCTCGAACTCGGCGAGCGCCTGCGCCAACCGCACCCGCACCAGCAGCCGTCGGCCCGCTTCGTCGAGGTCGCGCTCGGCCAGACGCGCTCGCGCCGAGCCCAGGGCCCGTCGCGCAGCGCGGGGTCGCCCGGCGTCGTTGGCCGCGACGCCGCGCTCGTAGAGGCCCCACAGCTCGGCGTGGGCCGGGTCTGCGCCAGGCGTGTCGGCCGCCTCCTCAGACGTCGATGGTGGGGGTGACCACGGGCCGCTCACCGCGGTCGCCGTCGGGCCACAGCATGAACCTGATCATGCCGCGGTCGACCGCCGTGAAGGTGAACCGGCCCGTGTCGTCGGCCGTCGTCCGCGCGTCACCGGAGGCGGAGTGGAGCTGCACGACCGCACCCGGGGCCGTCACCCAGCCGTCGATGCGCACCGTCGTCGCCGTCTCGTCGGAGACGTTGACGAGCACGTCGGCGCGCGAGCTGGCGAAGGTGATCGACTCCGGGCGCGCGACCTCGGCATCCGACCGCGTCAGCACGAGCGAGGCGCTGGTGAGCTCGGCCAGCTCGGCCTCGAGGCCGTGCAGCGTGATGGCGAACTTGACCCGTTCGGCCAGACCCGTCGGCACGGGGTCCTCCACCGACCAGGCCTGGCGCAGCTCGTGCAGCAGCTCGACGTCGAGGTCGTCGAGGGGGCCGATGTCCGAAGCGTTCATCTCACACCGTCCAGCGCAGGTCGGAGGGAAGGCTGGTGCGCAGCTTGTGCAGGCACCGTCCTCGAG
Organism: Knoellia koreensis; assembly: GCF_013041615.1. GTDB lineage: Bacteria > Actinomycetota > Actinomycetes > Actinomycetales > Dermatophilaceae > Pedococcus > Pedococcus koreensis. The sequence continues at coordinate 312,046 of NZ_JABEPQ010000003.1, read as the reverse complement.
TGGGGCCGATGCTGCCGACCGGCATGCCGAGCGCGCTGGCCACGGCGGCGTAGTCGGGTCGTTCGGCGAAGGCGATGACGCGCAGGATCTCGCGGCAGCGAGCGGAGAGCTGTTCGACGTGCTGCCAGAGCAGGCGTTGCTGCTCGGTCAGCAGGGCCGACCGCTCGGGCCCTGGGTCGCCGTCCGGGGCGGCCTGGTCGAGCACGTCCTCGTCGGGCCGCACCCGGTCGGCCCGACGCACCACCTGCCACGCCTCGCGGCGCACCGTGGTGATGAGCCACTGGAGCACCGCCTGCGGCTCGCTGATGCTGTCGCTGCGCTCGACGAGCCGCACCCACGCCGTCTGCACGACGTCCTCGGCGGTGGCGGCGTCCGCGCGCTGGGCGCGGGCGGTGTGCCACAGGATGGGGGTGAGGAGCTCGACGAGGTCGTCCATGCGCTCCTCGTGACCGGCCCGGTATGCCGCGAACGCGGCTGCCGCGCGCGTGGCCAGCGAGACGGGGGTGGCGTCGGTGCTCACGGCTTCACCTCCAGTGTCTTGCTCAGGGCCTTCTCGGCGCGGCGTCGCATCGACGCCACGGAGACCGTGCCCACGCTGCGCTCGGCGGCGAGGGCGGCCGCGACCTCCGCAGCCAGGACCGGCGCCGCGAAGGAGGTGCCGCTCCAGACGCCGAAGCCGGAGCTGTAGTCGTCGGGGTCGATGGTGGCCCGGGCGCGTGCGGCCCCGGCAGGCACCTGGGTGCTGGCTCCGCCCGGCCCCTGGAAGTTGGTGGGCATCGTGCTGACCACGGCCGCTCCTGGCCGGTAGGCGTTGACCCAGGTGCCCGCGTTGGAGAAGAGGGCCACCGTCGACGGCGAGGTGTTGAGCGACCCCACGGCGGCGATCGGCAGGCCGGGCTCGCCCTGCACCGGCTCGGTGAAGCCCGCCGGGAAGAGCCGCTCCTCGGTGCTGTCGTTGCCGGCGGCGGCCACCACGACGACACCGCGGTCGACGAACTCGGCGATGAGGTTGCGGAACTGCCGATCGGTGATCTCGTCGGCCGGGCTCTCGTGGTAGTAGCCGAGTGACAGGCTGAGCACGTCGATCACGAGCTCGGGTGCGCGGCGCTCCTGGCCCTCGACGTGGCGCAGCAGCAGCAGGCTGAGCACCTCGTGCAGGTCGCCCTCGACGACCGACCCGCTCGCGCGCATGACGGGCAGCGCGAGGATCGACGCCTCGGGGCAGCCCTGCCGGATCAGGCCGGCGATGAAGGTGCCGTGGCCGGCGAGCGGCTCGAGGGCACCGGTCATGGCGTCGATGGCCAGGCTGCCGTCGGGGTTGCCGAGACCCGGCGCGGCCAGCGGCAGTCCGTGCCACGGTGCGGCGAGCGCGGCCCGCTTGCCCGGCTCGAACCACGGGTGCTGGCCCAGACCGGTATCGGGCACTGCGACCACGGGGTGCCGGCCCAGCTTGGGCGCGTTGGTGCACGGGTCGATGCCCGGCCACGCGACCGGCATCCGCCCGCCGAAGCCCGGCGCGGCATACTCGCCGGGTCCTCCGTGACCACCCCAGAAGCCGTGCCCGCCCCAGAAACCCACGCCCCCGCCGTGGCCTCCCCAGAACCCGACACCACCGAGGTCGCCTGGCACGGCGGTGCCGCGGAAGTTCGCCCCGGCACCGACGACGTGGTTGAGGCTGGCGCTGGTCGACGTGTCGGCGCGGGTGGACTTGAGGCGTTGCAGCGCCTCGAAGGCGTCGACCTGCGGTTCGGCCTCGGCGACCGGCAGCAGTCGCACCCGGGTGACCCAGACCCGCTCCGCCACGGCCGTCACCGACGGCAGGCCCACCTCGCGGATCACGCGCTCGGCCGCGACGTCGCGTTCGTTGACCTCGACCACCGCGGTCGGCTGACCGTCACGGTCGACGAGTGCCTCGCGCAGGGCTTCGACCACGGGCCCCGCCGACCCCGAGGGCAGCCCGGCCACGAGCAGCTCGTTGCCGACGTAGGCGGTGGCGCGCAGCTCGGTCTGGTCGCCCAGCCGCGGGGCCGTCACCGGGTCGAGGGTGCGCGCGCCGACCTCCTGCAGGGCCTGCGGTGAGAAGGGCACCGCTGTGCGGCGGACCTGGTCGCCGGGTCCAGAGGTGGGCGTTGTTGCCATGGATGCTCCTGAGGTCACGCCGACGACGCGGTGAGGTCAGCGTAGTGAGGGACCTGCTCTTGCAGGACAGGAGAATCCGAGCGGCCGGGTGATACGCGAAGAGTGCCGGAATTTTTTTCTGGTTCCGGATGTATCAGGCGCGTGGCCGGGCGCTCTTGTCGGGTGTCAGCCTGGTCGGGGGACGAGGAAGACGCCGGTGGCCGCCAGGGGTGTCACCGGTAGTGGTGGAAGCGCACGGGGGCGTGCTGCCGCCAAGGCCCCCCATGGGGCAGGCAGGGGACGACGGGCGGTGCGACCGACGGGGGTGGGTCGCACCGCCCTCTCGTGCGTGCGGGTATGCCGCGGGTGCGCGCCCTCGCGCGGGTCAGGGCAGCTTGCCGGGCCCGGGGCCGAACCCGGTGGTGTCGGCGTGGAGGCGTCCGTCGGTGCCGCGGTGGATGGTCTCGGGCAGGTCCTCGCCCTTGATGCGGTCGCCGGCGCTGGTGGCGGCGGACTTGGCGACGTCGCCGAGCTTGGCGGCGACGGCCGGCGCCTGGTCCTTGACGGTCTGCTTGACGGTGTCGACGCGGGCCTGCACGGGTCCGCTGGACCAGAGCTGGTCGGCGCGGGTGCGGATCTGCTCGTACCGCTTGCGGCCGGCCTTGGCGCCGAGCACGTAGCCCGCGGCCATGCCGACGAGGAAGGACAGCTTGCTCATGGGATGGACCTCCTGGTGGGTTTCCTTTCGACCCTAACCGGGGCTTTGGCGGCTCGCAGGCCGCGCTACCGTTGGTCTCCGGTCGCGGGCGGTATGCCGGGTGGCCGAGGAGGGCTCGCATAGTGGCCTAGTGCGGCGGTCTTGAAAACCGCTATGGCGGCAACGTCATCGTGGGTTCGAATCCCACGCCCTCCGCGTGCGAGGTTCGATGGGGCCGAGGAACGAGGTCCCGTCGGTTCTCGCACATTGAGCAGGCGGGATTCGGAGGAGCGGCGAGGAACGAGCCGCGACGGTTCCCACGCCCTCCGCCGGGCGATTCTGGAGGCACTGAGTCGCGGGAAATGGGGAGCAAGCGGCAGGATCCGGGCGCTTCCGCCCACATCCACGATGAAAGTCCGCCAAATGTGGGAGCGCCGCCGGTGGGTGGGCCCCTAGGCTTGAACGTGCAACATGGAACGTCCACCTGATGGTGGCGGGCCGAAGGCCGGGCAACCCTGCAGCCCGGCCTTCGTGCCGCTCGGGAGAGCTCGTCTGCGACGGCCGGAGTCAGCGGGCCAGCCGGCTCGAACCGAGGGGCCGCGCGGCAGCCGCGACGAGGTCCGCGAGCTCGGCGGCGCGGTCCTTCGGCACGGCGCCCACGGTGACCCGCACGTGCCCACCCACCGGGTCGGTGCTCCGTGCGACTCGGAAGGGCGAGCCGGCCGCGACCCCGACCCCCAGGCTCGCCAGCCGCACCACGGCAGCGGTCTCGTCGACCACGGGCACCCACACGTTGAGCCCCTCGACGCCACCGACGCCGACGCCGTGCTCGCGGAGGCGACGGACGAACTGGGCTCGCCGAGCGGCATACGTCTGGCTCGCCTTGGCCACGGCCCGTCGTGACGGCTCGCGCGTCAGCAACGACACGAGCACCTGCTGGAGCAGGCGGCTCGACCACCCCTGTCCCAGCTGGCGGCGCAGGCTGATCGCCCGGTGCACCTCGGCGGGCGCTCCCAGGGCGGCGAGGCGAAGGTCGGGTCCGTAGGCCTTGGAGAAGGATCGGATGTGCACGGTGCGTTCCGGCAGCCAGCGGCCGACGCTGACGAGTGGCGACTGAGACAGGCCGTAGGCCGAATCGTCTTCCACCACAAGGCAATCCGTCCCGGCGAGGAGGTCGGCGATGGACTTCGCGCGGCGGCGGCTCATCGTGACGCCGGTGGGGTTCTGGGCGCGTGGCTGGACAAAGACGGCGCGTATGCCGCGTGCGAGCGTCGCGCGTAGGCCGTCCAGTTCGAGCCCCTCGTCGTCGACGGGGACACCGACCACCTCGACCCCGAGCGACTCGAGCAGGTCGAGCAGGGGCGGGAAGCCCGGGTCCTCGACGACCACGCGGTCGCCGAAGCCGAGCAACGACCGGGCCACCAGGTCGAGGGCGTCCATCGCCCCGTCCACGACGGTGAGCTGGGCGTCGCGGACGGGCCAGTCCGAGCGCAGGATGTCCGCGAGCTCGGGCAGCAGCGGGTCGTCGAGGTAGCTGCCGGTGGGGGCGGCCGCGGTCACGGCTCGCAGCGCGGCCCGTAGGTCTGGCAGGAGGGCCGGGTCTGGGACGCCGGTCGACAGGTCGAGGGCGATGCCGCGGTGGTCGAGGGCCTGGCGGTAGCGGGTGGTGCCCGGTTCGGTCCGGCCGCGGGTGTCGAGGATTGTGGTGCCGCGGCGGCCGTCCGTCGCCACGGTGCCGGAGCGCCGCAGGAGGGCCCACGCGGCGCTGACGGTCGTGGGGGAGAGGCCGAGCTCTGCGGCCACGGTGCGAATGGGTGGCAGCCGGTCGCCCGGGCCGAGGTCGCCGGCCCGGATCGTGGCCGAGACGGCGTGGGCCAGGCCCTTGGTCGTGGGCTCGTCGAGCCGTTGCTCGATGGCCGACAAGAGCGCCTTCACGGTTTGTACTGTATCAATCAGACGATTGTGTGACACCAATTCCGCTCGTATGGTGGCGAGCATGAGCCAGCGCATCACCCACTGGGTCGACGGCCGCGCCGTCGACGGCACCTCCGGTCGCACCGCCCCCGTCTTCAACCCGGCGACGGGCCAGCGCACGGCCGAGGTCGACCTCGCGTCGGTGCAGGAGGTCGAGGCCGCGGTGGCGAGCGCGACCGCTGCCGCCGCCGAGTGGCGGCACGCGTCGTTGTCGCAGCGGTCGGCCGTGCTGTTCGCCTTCCGCGAGCTGCTGCACCAGCGCACCGACGAGCTCGCGGCGATCATCACCGCCGAGCACGGCAAGGTGCTCTCCGATGCGGCCGGCGAGATCGCCCGCGGCCTGGAGAACGTCGAGTTCGCGACCGGTGTGCCGGCCCTGCTCAAGGGTGGGTTCAGCGAGCAGGCCGCGACGGGTGTCGACGTCTACAACATGCGCCAGCCGCTCGGCGTCGTCGCCGGCATCACGCCGTTCAACTTCCCGGCGATGGTGCCGCTGTGGATGTGCGCCAACGCGATCGCGTGCGGAAACGCGTTCGTCCTCAAGCCGTCCGAGAAGGACCCGTCGGCTGCGCTCTTCCTCGCCCGGCTGTGGCAGGAGGCCGGTCTGCCCGACGGTGTCTTCACCGTCGTCCAGGGCGACAAGGTCGCCGTCGACGCGATCCTCGACCACCCGGGCATCGCTGCGGTGAGCTTCGTCGGGTCGACCCCGATCGCCAAGTACATCTACGAGCGGGGCACCGCCGCCGGCAAGCGGGTGCAGGCCCTCGGTGGCGCGAAGAACCACGCGCTGGTGCTGCCCGACGCCGACGTCGACATGGCCGCCGACGCCGTGGTGTCCGCGGCATACGGCGCAGCGGGCGAACGCTGCATGGCCCTGTCGGTGGCGGTCGCGGTGGGCGACGTCGCCGAGCCGCTCGTCGACGCCATCGCCGCCCGGCTGCCCAAGCTCACCGTCGGCAACGGCGCTGACCCCGACACGGACATGGGGCCGCTCATCACGGCCGAGCACCGCGACAAGGTGGCCGGTTACGTCGAGGCGGGTGAGGCCGCGGGTGCGTCGGTGGTCGTCGACGGGCGCACGGGTGACCACCCGCAGGAGGGCTTCTTCCTCGGCACGACGCTGCTCGACCACGTGACGCCGGAGATGACCGTCTACACCGACGAGATCTTCGGCCCCGTGCTGTCGGTCGTGCGGGTCGACACCTACGACGAGGGCCTGGCGCTCATCAACGCCAACCAGTACGCCAACGGCACCGCGATCTTCACCCGCGACGGCGGGGCCGCCCGGCGCTTCCAGTACGACGTCGAGGTCGGCATGGTCGGCATCAACGTGCCGATCCCCGTGCCGGTCGCCTACTACTCCTTCGGCGGCTGGAAGGACTCGCTCTTCGGAGACACCCATATGTACGGTCCGGAGGGCATCAGCTTCTACACGCGCGGCAAGGTCGTGACGCAGCGGTGGCCCGACCCGGCCACCTCTTCCGTCGACCTCGGCTTCCCGCGCACCCGCTGAGGAGTGGCCATGACGACGACCGAATCTCCCTCCGCCGCAACGCATCCGACGGCGACAGACAGCGATGGGTATGCCGCGGCGTCACCGTTGGCGGCCGTCACCAGCGCCGACGAGGCGCGCGTGCGCCGCGACGACCGGGCGCACGTGTTCCACTCCTGGTCGGCACAGGCGCAGATCGACCCGCTGCCCATCGCGTCCGCGCAGGGGTCGCACTTCACCGACTACGAGGGCAGGCGCTACCTCGACTTCTCCAGCCAGCTGGTCAACGTCAACATCGGCTACCAGCACCCGAAGCTTGTCGCCGCGATCCAGGAGCAGGCCGGCCGCCTCACCACGATCGGGCCGCCGTTCGCGAACGACGCCCGCTCCGAGGCGGCGCGCCTCATCGCCGAGCTCGCCCCCGGCGACCTCAACCGGGTCTTCTTCACGAACGGCGGCGCGGAGGCGACCGAGAACGCCATCCGCATGGCTCGGCTGCACACGGGTCGCCAGAAGGTCCTCGCGGCATACCGCAGCTATCACGGCGCCACGGCCGGGTCGATCACGCTCACCGGTGACCCGCGTCGCTGGCCCAGCGAACCGGGCGTGCCCGGCGTCGTCCACTACTGGGGGCCGTACCTCTACCGCTCGGCGTTCCACGCCACCACCGAGCAGGAGGAGACCGAGCGCGCCCTGCAGCACCTGCGCGACCTGCTCATGGTCGAGGGCGCACACACCATCGCGGCGATCATCCTCGAGTCGGTCGTCGGCACCAACGGCATCCTCGTCCCGCCGCCGGGCTACCTCGAGGGGGTGCGTGCGATCTGCGACGAGCACGGCATCGTCATGATTGCCGACGAGGTCATGTCGGGCTTCGCGCGCTGCGGCGAGTGGTTCGCGATCGACCACTGGGGCGTCACGCCCGACCTCATCTGCTTCGCCAAGGGCGTCAACAGCGGCTACGTGCCGCTCGGGGGAGTGGTCATCTCCGAGCGCATCGCGCAGACCTTCGACGACCGGCCCTACCCCGGCGGGCTGACCTACTCGGGCCACCCGCTGGCCTGCGCGTCGGCCGTCGCGTCGATCGAGATCTTCAAGGACGAAGGCATCATCGAGCACGCCCGCTCGCTCGGCGCCGAGGTCATCGGCCCTGGCCTGCGCGAGCTCGCCGACCGCCATCCGAGCGTCGGCGAGGTGCGCGGCCTCGGCGTCTTCTGGGCCGTAGAGCTGGTGCGGGACAAGGGAACTCGTGAGCCGCTCGTCCCCTACAACGCCAGCGGTGCGGACGCCAAGCCGATGAACGACTTCGCCGCCGCCTGCAAGCAACGCGGCCTGTGGCCCTTCACCCACTTCAACCGCACCCACGTCGTGCCGCCGTGCACCACCACGGCCGACGAGGTGCGCGAGGGGCTGGCCATCCTCGACGAGGCGCTCGAGGTGGCCGACGGGTTCACCACGGGCGCCGCCTGAGCGAGAGCCGTCGTGGCGAGCCCGAGCAGTCGCACCACCCATCCGTCGCTGCGTGACGCCGAGCCGCGGGTGTTCTGGCTGGACTCACCTGAGCGCCCCGCGCCGCGCCCCGGGCTGGACGGGCGACGCGACAGTGCCGACCTCGTCGTCGTCGGCGGTGGCTACACCGGTCTCTGGACCGCGTTGCTCGCCAAGGAGGCCGACCCCGGCGTGGACGTGCTGCTGCTCGAGGCCAACACGGTCGGGTGGGCGGCCTCCGGCCGCAACGGCGGCTTCTGCTCGGCGAGCCTCACGCACGGCGAGGCCAACGGGATGGCCCGATGGCCGCAGGAGTATGCCGCCCTGGCGCGGCTCGGGCGGGCCAACCTCGACGCGATCGAGGAGACGTTGTCCAGACACGGGATCGACTGTGACTTCAGGCGGTCCGGTGAGCTGTCGGTCGCCACGGAGCCGCACCAGGTGGCGTGGCTCGACGAGCTGTCGGGCGAGCGGCTCGACCGGGATGCGGTGCGCGAGCACCTGGACTCACCGACCTACCTGGGTGGCGTCTACGACCCGGACGACACCGCCATCGTCGACCCGGCCCGGTTGGCCTGGGGGCTCGCCCGGGCGTGCGAGTCGGTCGGGGTGCGCGTCGCCGAAGGGGTGCGGGTGACCGGACTCGACGTCGTGGGCGGTGCGGTCGAGGTGTCGACCCTCGACGGCGCGAGCGTCCGCGCGGCGCGAGTCGCCTTGGGCACCAACGCGTTCCCGTCCCTGTTGGCCCGGTTACGCCTTTACACGGTCCCGGTCTACGACTACGCCCTCATGACCGAGCCGCTGAACGACGGCCAGCTCGATGCACTCGGCTGGGCCAGCCGGGCCGGCGTGGGGGACATGGGCAACCAGTTCCACTACTACCGGCTCACGGCGGACAACCGGATCCTGTGGGGCGGCTACGACGCGATCTACCACTACGGCCGTCGCATGGGACCGTCGCTCGACCAGCGGCCCCAGACGTTCGACACCCTCGCCGAACACTTCTTCACGACCTTTCCCCAGCTCGACGGCCTGCGGTTCACCCACCGCTGGGGTGGCGCCATCGACACCTGCACCCGGTTCTGCGCGTTCTACGGCACAGCGCTGGGTGGCCGGGTCGCCTACGCGCTCGGCTACACCGGCCTCGGGGTCGGCGCCACGAGGTTCGGGGCGCAGGTCATGCTCGACCTGCTCGACGGGCGCGACACCGAGCGCACGCGGCTCGACCTGGTGCGCCAGACCCCGCTGCCGTTCCCGCCGGAACCGTTGGCGTGGGCCGGGATCGAGCTCACCAAGTGGTCGATGGCGCGGGCCGACGAGAACGGTGGCCGGCGCAACCTGTGGCTGAAGGCGCTCGACGCGGCCGGTCTCGGCTTCGACTCCTGACGTTCGCGCACTTCGCCACGAGTCGCGCTCCTGCAGGTGCGCGAACGATGGCAAGCAGCGCGCAGGTGCTCGGGCGTCGTGCCACGATGCTGGCATGGCCGACTCCCCGCCCGACGTGAGCGTCGGCGCGCTCGCGATCAACGTCGACATCCCGGAACCATTGCAGTGGAACGACACCCGCCGTGACGTCGAGTACGTGCTGACCACCCTCAACGTCCGGCTGCTGCCCGACGGGCGGCTCGCCGCCAAGGCCTACGGGCGCCCCGTAGCCGGCGGCCGCGGCGGCTACACGTCCTTCCGGGTGCCCGACCGCCCGGACCTCGCCGAGCTCGTCGCCGCGGCTGCTGACCAAGCCGCCCGACTGTGGGCCGCCCACCGCGACTTGACCTGAGCGTGCGCCCACAGGCCCTTCACCAGAGAACGTCGACGCCCGGCGCGCTGGAGAAGGCAGGGTCCTTCGTCACGAGGGTCATGGTCTCCGTCAGCGACTGAGCGGCCAGCATCCGATCGAAGGGGTCGCGGTGGTCCCAGTCCAGGGAGCCGGCGAACAGTGCATGTCTGCCCGTGATCGGCAGCTCCTTGGCCTTGAGCCTGCCCAGGTGCTCGAACCACGAGGCAGTAACGGCCTGTGCACCAGGCAGCTTGCCCAGCCGGTGCTTGGTCGCGACTTCCCACGCAGAGGCGTCGGAAACCCAGAGCTGCGTGTCCCGGTCAGACAGGGCTCTGCGGGCCCGACGCCCCAGTCGTTTGGGTTCAGTGAGGGCCCACAGCAGTGCGTGGGTGTCGAGCAGGAGGTTCACGCAGACTGTTCCCAGGCAGCAAGCTCATCGGGCGGCAGCTCGTCGAAGAAGGCGTCGGGGACGGTCCACTTCACAAATCCGAGTTCGCGCGGCCCGGGCTCCACGGCAACCAACCGGGCGACTGGCACGTCGCCGCGCGCAATCACAACCTCCTCGCCCGCCTCGACCTCCCGGAGCAGGTCGGACAGGTGGGTCTTCGCCTCAAGAACCTTGACCGTCCGCACAGGTCCAAGGCTAGGCTTGGTCAACCAACTTGGTCAACGCGCTCACCTGATGCCTTCCTCAGCGGACCAGGTGGGAGAGGGCCCGGTCGACCATGAGGGGGACGGACGCCCCGGCCCGGCCGTACCCCGGGCCGTCGGCCTGACCGGCGAGGTAGCGAGCATGCACACCCTCGGCGATGACGGCGAGCCGGAAGTCGCTGAACGCCCGGTAGTAGGCAAGCCCGCTGACGTCGCGACCGGTCACCGCGGCATACCGGCTCGCGACCTCCTCCGGCGACGGAAAGCCTTCCAGCGCAGGCACTCCCGCGCCAACGATGAGCGGCTGTCCCTCGTCGTCGCGACCGGTGTAGTAGGTCAGCCAGGTCGCGAGGTCGGCCAGTGGGTCACCGAGCGTCGACAGCTCCCAGTCGACGACCGCTGCCACCTGGGGGGCCGCCGATCCCTCGATCGCGAGCAGGCAGTTGTCGTGGCGGAAGTCGCCGTGGACGAGCGTGACCTCGCCCTCGGCCGGACGCTCCTCCTGGAGGCGTCGCACCAGCTCGTCCATCGCGGGCAGCTCACGGGTGCGGCTCGCCTCCCACTGCCCGGACCAGCGGCGCACCTGTCGCTCGAGGTAGCCAGCGGGCTTGCCGAAGTCGCGCAGCCCGGTCGCGTCCAGGTCGACGGCGTGGATCGCAGCGAGCGTCTCGACGAGGGCGTCGACCAGCGAGTTCCGTTGCCCCGCAGTGAGGTATGCCGCTTCCTCCGGTTCGCGGAGCACTTCACCCGGCACCTCGGCCATGACGTAGAAGGGCGCACCCGCCACGGTGTCGTCGGCGCAGACCGCGAGCACCTCGGGCACCGGGACCGCGGTGTCCTGCAGGGCGGTGAGCACCTTCGCCTCGCGCATCATGTCGTGCGCGCTCGGCAGCAGCTTGCCCGTCGGAGGCCGTCGCACGATGACGCTGCGGTCACCCCCGGTCAGCCGGTACGTGATGTTGGACAGCCCACCGCCGATGACCTCTGCGCGCCAGTCGTCGCCCAGCCCGGGCAGTGCCTCGCGCGCCCAGGCGGTGAACGACTCGCGTGGCAGCCCGCGGACCTCCTGCGGCTGCGTCACGACGCGCCACCCGTGCGCGGGAGCGGCCCGTCGACCGCGGACCCGCCGGCCTCGAGCCGCGTGGCCGCCCGTGCGGCCGCGCGCCGGGCCAGGGACATCTTGTGCACCTCGGTCGCGCCGTCGTAGATGCGGAACGACCTGATGTCGCGGTAGATCCGGCCGAGCACCAGCGACTCCGACGTCCCCATCCCACCGGCGAGCTGGACCGCCCGGTCGACCACGCGGCATACCGCCTCGCTCACGAAGACCTTGGCGCGCGAGGACTCCTCGCTGCTGCGCGAGCCCTCGGCGATCTGCCAGGACGCGTGCCGGATCACGGCCCGGGCGGCGTCGAGGTCGACCTCGTTCTCGGCGATGAGCGCCTGAGCCATGCCGAGGTCGGCCAACCGCGAGCCGAAGAGCTCACGCCCCACCGCCCGCTCCAGGGCGATGTCGTGCGCTCGACGCGCCGCGCCCAGCCACCGCATACAGTGCGTGAGCCGCGCGGGGGCGAGGCGCACCTGCGCGCTCTGGAAGCCGCGTCCGGGTTCGCCGAGCACATGGTCGTCGGGCACGAAGCAGTCGGTGATCGTCACGCGGCAGTGCCCGCCGATGCCGGTCGCGTCGATGGTGTCGAGGTGCTCGCCGACGACGAAACCGGGGTTGTCCGCGTCGACGAGGAACATGGTCGCGCCCTCCGGTGCGTCGTCACCGACGTTGCGGGCCATGACGATCGAGAATGCCGCCCCGTCGGCACCCGTGATGAGCCACTTGTCCCCGTTGACCACCCAGCCACCGTCGGTGCGACGCGCGACCGTGCGCAGGGCGGAGGGGTCCGAGCCCGCGCCCGGGGGCGGCTCGGTCATCGAGAAGCACGACCGCACGTCGCCGGCGACCAATGGGCGCAGGTACTTCTCCTGCTGCTCGGCCGACCCGGTCTGGTGCAGCAGGTGGATGTTGCCCTCGTCCGGCGCCGCACAGTTGAGGGCGAGAGGCCCGAGCAGGGAGTAGCCGGCCTCCTCGAGCAGCACCCCGGCCTCGTCGAACCGGAAGCCACCGCCACCGAGCTCGGCCGGCGCCTGCGGCGCGAAGATGCCGGCGTCCTTGGCCTTGCGCTGCAGCGTCAGCCGCAGGTCGTCGGTCATGCCGTCGCGGAACACATGCTGCTCGAGCGGGATCACCTCGGTCGCCACGAACTGCGCCGTGCGTTGCCGCTGCTCCTCGAGCTCGGGGCTGAGGCTGAAGTCGAACGCCATGCCGTGACACTACCCAGCGGGTCGGGGGCACGACCGGCTCAGGCGGGTCCGTGCGCATTTCGATGATCGGGAGACTGACCAAGTCCTGAACTCCTCCGTAACACCCGCTCACCCGTCGTGGCGTAGACCGGAAGGACTCCGCACGAACTCTGGCAACGAGGTCTCCGCACGGCCTCCAGGACGAAGGGATGGCGTGATGGCTCGATGGCGCCTGAAGGTGGCAGCACTGGGCGTGGGCGCGGCGGTGGTCGCGACGACAGGGATGACGAGCACCCTGGCCCACGCCGACGACGCGGAAGGAGGTGGCAACGCGTCGGCCCAGTCGGTCGAGGACCTCGCAGACCTCGACACGCGGCCCGCAGCCGTGCCGCCGAGCAGCACCCGACGCTCCGCCGCAGCCGATGCGGCGCGCTCTGGGCAGGGGCAGCCCGCGCAGCAGACGTGGAACCGGTTCGGTTCGCCCGGGGTGGTCCTCGCGGCCAAGGCCGCACCGCTCGCCTCGGGGCTGTCGAAGGACCCGACCACGGCCGCCAAGCAGTACCTCCAAGGCGAGCGCGCGGCATACGGGCTCTCCGCCTCTGACATCGACGCGATGGAGGTGATCGGGCGAAACACATTGGGCGACAACACGATCGTGATGCTGCGCCAGAAGTTCGGTGAGCTGCCCGCAGGCGTCGACGGCACCGTCACGGTCGCCGTCAAGGACGGTGCGGTGCGCTACGTCAACTCCAACCTCGCACCCGCCGACACCACCGCGCTGCGTCGCGCGCCCGCTGCGGCCAAGCTCACCCCCGAGCAGGCGCTGGCGCGGGCTGCGTCGCACATCGGAGCCAAGGCCACCGACATCACCGAGCGCGGCAGCGCCACCAACAGGTCGGCGAACGGCGGGTGGCGCACCTTCACCGCCGACGGCCTCGAGCGCGACCAGCGCGTCAAGGAGGTCGCGGTGCCGGTGCCCGGCCAGGCCGCCCGCGCGGCGTACCACGTCGAGGTCGTGGAGCGACCGGACAAGGCGTATGCCGTGTACGTGGACGCCGTGACCGGTGAGGTGCTCGTTCGCGAGAACCTCGTCGACCACGAGGAGTCGCCGGAGAACCCGCAGTGGAAGGTGTTCACGCCCACCCCGCCGCTGGACTACTCCACCCAGGACACGCGGGCGACGTGGTGCTGGACGGCCGGACCGGGCTGCACCGAGGCCGTCGCCAACCCGGCGTCGCCGCAGCCGTGGGACATCGACCCCGCCACCGACGCTCCCTCCGGGACCACCGTCGGCAACAACGCGTTCACCTTCGGCCAGTGGACCGACGGCGACGCGCAGTACCCGCCGAAGAGCGACACCCGGCAGTACGCCTTCCCGTGGACGAACGCGTGGCAGGAGGCGAAGTGCAACCCGGACAACTACAGCAAGCCCGGCGGCAACGACGTCTACGCGACGGCGACCCACATGTTCGCCACGCACAACCGGCTGCACGACTGGTCCTACCACCTGGGCTTCACCGAGACCGCGTGGAACCTCCAGGAGGACAACTACGGCAAGGGCGGTCTCGGCGGTGACTCCGAGGAGGGCTGGTCGCAGTACGACGCGGTCGGCGACGCCCGCAACAACGCGTTCCAGGGCACCGGCGCCGACGGCGGCGCCGCCTACACCGGCATGTACCTCTACCAGCCGATCGGCGGCTCCGGGTACTCGCCGTGCGTCGACGGCGGCTACGACACGACCGTCGTCGGCCACGAGTACACGCACGCCATCAGCAACCGGATGGCGGCCGGCCCCGACCGCGGCCTGTCCAGCCACCAGGCCCGCGCGATGGGCGAGAGCTGGTCGGACATGATCGGCCTGGAGTTCATCCAGGAGAACGGGTTCCAGCCGCTCACGCGCCTGTTCACCTCGCGCGCCGTCTACACCAACGCCAACGCCGACCACGGCAACCGCACCTACAACTTCGCCACGAGCCCGCTCAACTACTCCAACGTGGGCTACGACGTCGTGGGCCCGCAGGTGCACTCCGACGGGGCGATCTGGTCGGCCACGCTGACCGAGCTGCGGGCGAAGTTCGTCGACCGCTACGGCCTCGGTGACGCGGCGACCATGAAGGCGTGCGCGACCGGCAAGACCCCGGTCGAGTCGTGCCCGGGCAGCCGCCGCTGGGCGCAGGTCGTGTTCGACGCGTGGCTGCTGATGAGCGACGGCAACGTGTCGATGCTCGACGCCCGCAACGCGATGCTGGCCGCCGACCTGCTGCGGTTCGACGGTGCGAACCAGGACATCCTGTGGAACACGTTCGCAAAGCGCGGCATGGGCCAGAGTGCGTCCTCCAGCACCGGCACCGACACGGCGCCGCGTCCCGGCTTCGACTCGCCCCGGGCGAACAACGCGACGCTGCGGTTCACCCCCGTCGACGAGGACGGGCGCCCGGTCGCGGGCGCCAACCTCTACGTCGGCGACTACAGCGTGCGCAGCCGCCCGGTCGCGGACACCGACCCCACCACCACCATGACCGATCGCGTCACCGTCGTGCCCGGGTCAATGACCTACACCGTCACCGCGCCCGGGTACGCCCAGTCGCGGGTGACGCTCGAGGCCAAGCCCGGCCAGGTGCGCGACTTCCCGGTCAAGCTGGTCACCAACCTGGCGAGCACGGCGGCTGGTGCCACCGTCGCAGGCGAGGGCACGGCGCTGCCGCTGCTCGTCGATGGCGATGAGGCGACGAATGCCGCGACCGTCAACGCGCCGACGGCGTCCCAGCGCGAGTTCACCGTCGACCTCGCGGGCGGCCGTCAGGTCGTGCGCCGAGTCCAGGTGAGCGCGATGACCGGACCGTCGACGGGAGTCGGCCGGTTCCAGACCCTGCGCCAGTTCGAGGTGCTCGCCTGCGACGCCAAGGGCGTGGTCACCTGCACCGAGGACCGCGACTACCGCAGCATCTTCACCTCGCCGGCGGACGCCTTCCCCGGTGACCGTCCCAAGCCGGTGCCGTCGCAGCTGCTGATGCGGTCCTTCGAGGTCCCGCAGACGCCAGCGACGCACCTGCGGCTACGGATGGTCACCAACCAGTGCACCGGCGGTCCCGACTTCCAGGGCGAGCAGGACAACGACCCGAGATCGACGACGGACTGCCCGGCGGCCCTTGCCAACTCGGGCAAGATCGGCGTCGCCGAGTTCCAGGCCATGCGTCGCTGACCGGTATGCCGCGTGCCTCGGCCGGGTGCCCACCTCACGGTGGGCGCCCGGCCGTCGCCGTTCCGGGGCTGCGAGGATGTGGGCGTGACGAGCATCGAACCGGCGCCGCTCGACCTGCCCCGCACACCCCCACTGGTGTTGCGGGGCAACAGGTTTGACTGCACCCGACCCGCGGTGATGGCGATCATCAACCGCACCAGCGACTCGTTCTTCTCGGGCAACCGGCACGCCGACCTCGACTCGGCCAAGCGCGCGCTCGACGACCACGTGGCCGCCGGCGCCGACATCGTCGACATCGGCGGCGTCCGCGCCGGGCAGGAGGGTGAGCAGGTCAGCCCGGGGCAGGAGATCGACCGGGTCATCCCGTTCGTCGAGCATGCCCGCCAGGCCTACCCCGACCTCGTGCTGTCCCTCGACACCTGGCGCAGCGAGGTCGCCCGTGAGGCCGGCGCCCACGGCCTCGACCTCGTCAACGACACGTGGGCCGGTCATGACCCTGCACTCGTCGAGGTGGCCGCCGAGATCGGCGCCGGTGTCGTCGTATCGCACACCGGCGGCCTTCCGCCGCGCACCGACCCGGTCAAGGTGACGTACGGCGCCGACCCGCTCGACGTCGTCCGCGACGTGATCCGCACCCTCGCCGACGGCGCCGCGCGGGCCGTCGCAGCCGGCATACCCGCCGAGCGCGTCCTCATCGACCCCACCCTCGACTTCGGCAAGACCACCGCCCACTCCCTGGAGGTGCTGCGCCACACGGCCGACCTCGCCGGCCTCGGCTACCCGATCCTGCAGGCGTTGTCGCGCAAGGACTTCGTGGGCGAGTCACTCGGGCTCGAGGCCGACGAACGGCTGGAGGGAACGTTGGCCGCGACCGCGGTCGCCGCGTGGCTGGGTGCGACGGTGTTCCGCGCACACGACGTGCGGGCCACGCGCCGGGTCGTCGACATGGTGGCCGTCATCCGCGGCGACCGCCCACCCGTGCGCGCGGTCCGGGGCACCTGAGGTGCACACGCGGCATACGAGAATTTGACTTCGCCGACCTCCACGGTGACCCACCCGCGTGCTAGCGTCTGTGACGGTTGCAAAAGCAGTTCCTCGCAGATCGACGAAAAGCCCGTCGCAGCAGCATCAGCGTCGGGCCTTTCTCATCAGAGGGCGGGCATGTCTCGTCGGTGGGGTTGTGTACGGCAGCCGGGGGTCCCGCGAGGTGCGGGATCCAGTGGCTACAAAGGAAAGAGTTACCCCATGGCACAGGGAACCGTTAAGTGGTTCAACGCTGAAAAGGGCTTCGGCTTCATCGCCCAGGACGGCGGCGGCCCCGACGTGTTCGTTCACTACTCCGCGATCGACTCCTCGGGCTACCGCTCGCTGGACGAGGCGCAGCGTGTGGAGTTCGAGGTCACCCAGGGCCCCAAGGGTCCGCAGGCTGACGCCGTTCGCCCCATCTGAGGACCGCAACCACACACCGGTCTTCGCGAAGCCCCTCACCGCCTGCGGTGGGGGGCTTCGCCGTTGCCGGTATGCCGCGTGCGTTGCGTGTGCGTGAGTGGTCGCCATGGCCACCACTCACGCAGACGCAACAGCGGGGTCAGCGGGCGAGCTCGGTGAGGAACGCCTTGGCGACGGGGGCCGCGACCGAGCCGCCGCTGCGGCCCTTCTCGACGAGGACCGCGAACGCGACGTCGCCCTGGTAGCCGATGAACCAGGCGTGGGTCTCCGGCGGGTTCTTGTCGCCGAACTCGGCGGTGCCGGACTTGCCGTGGACGGGTCCGCCGGGGA
The DNA here is from genome assembly GCF_013041615.1 of Knoellia koreensis. Taxonomy (GTDB): domain Bacteria; phylum Actinomycetota; class Actinomycetes; order Actinomycetales; family Dermatophilaceae; genus Pedococcus; species Pedococcus koreensis. Next base: position 294,573 of record NZ_JABEPQ010000003.1, on the reverse strand, counting down.
CGTCCTTGACCGCCGTCCCCGAGCCACTGGTGACGACGCCGCGCATGAGTGACTGCAGCTGGGTCACGACCTTGGGGTCGAGCGGCTTCGGGGTGCGGTCGACGTCGTCGGCCGGCTTGGGCTCGGTGACCAGCGACGGGGGCACGGTCGAGCCGCGGGCGACGTTCGCGGCCAGCTGCGCGAGGGCCAGCGGCGACACGAGGTTGCGGCCCTGCCCGATCGAGGCGGAGGCCTTGTCGGTCTTGCCGTTGTTGGTCGGGACGCTGCCGTCGAAGGCGTTGGCGACGCCGAGCGCCTTGCCCCAGCCGGTGCCGATGCCGAGGGCCGTGGCGGCCTTGGCAAGGTCGTCGTCGCCGAGCTTGTCGGCCAGCTGGATGAATGCCGTGTTGCACGACTGCGCGAAGTCCTCGGCGAACGTCGGGTTGGTGATGGCGCCGCCCTCGAAGTTCTTGAAGGAGCGGCCGTCCACGGTGAGCGTCTTGGGGCAGCTCACCTGCGTCGTCGGCGTGACCTTGTTGCCGGTGAGGAGCGCGTACGTCGTGGCCACCTTGAACGCCGACCCCGGCGGGTAGCGGCCGGTGATCGCCCGGTCGAAGCCGAGCGCGGGGGAGTTGGCCGAAGCGAGGACGCCGCCGCTCTTGACGTCGACCGCCACCAGCGCCGACGGGATGTCCTTGGTGCCGGTCAGGGCCTTCTCGGCCGCGGCCTGCACGGTCGGGTCGAGTGTCGTCTGGACGTCCAAGCCGTCGACGGCGGCCTTCTCGAACATCGGGGTGCTGGGCCGGCCGCTCGACACGACCTTCACCCCCGCGGTGCCACCGAGGACGCTGTCGTACTGCCCCTGGAGGCCACTGGTGCCGGCGAAGTCGCCCACGGCATACCGGCCCTTGCCCTTGTCCACCATCTCGGCGTTCACCGGTCCGAACGAGCCGAGCAGCGGCTGGCCGAACGTGCGGGAGGAGGCGAGGGGCTGCTCGCGGGCGGGGTAGATGACGCCCTTGAGCGCGTCGAGCTTGTCGCGGCGGGCGTCGAAGTCGGCCTGGCGGTAGGTGATGACCGCGATCGGTGCCTTCGAGCCGGACTTCTGGGCGGCCTGGAGCTTGGCCACGAGGCTGCCCGCCGGTTCGTCGACGATCTTCTCCAGCGCGCGGGCGGTGTCGGCGTTCGCCCGGCCGGGGTCGAGCTGCACCGGGTAGACCTTGCCCATCGGCATGAGCGGTTTGCCCTTGAGGTCGAGCAGGTCGCCGCGCGTGCCCCAGGTGCGGGTGGCGGTGAGCTTGTCGCCCGGCTTGAGCTCCGGGTGCCACGGCGAGGCGTCGACAGGGGGGACTATGCGCCAGTCGCCGCTGTCGTCCAGTCGCGCCTTGACGGGGACGGTGTAGGTCCACGGCACGCCGCCGGCCAGCGTCCAGGTGACGCGGAAGGTGGACGACGCGCGGTCGCCTTCCCGGCTGACCGGCTCGGCCTTCACGGTGACCGGGGTGCTCTTGCCCAGGCCGGAGGTGACTGTGTCGAAGTCCGCCTGCCACTCGGCCGGACTGCGGTCGTTGCCCACGGCAGACTCGAATGTCACGTCGCCGAACGACCGCTTCTGCCAGCCCTTCGCGTATGCCGTGATGGCGGCTTGTGCGGCTTGGTCTGCCTTGCGCTGCCCCTGGTCGTACCACCACCAGCCGCCACCGGCCGCTGCCGCCACGACTGCGACGGCGACCACCGTCCCCACCACGGTTCGCTTCGTCATGTCCCACATCCAACCCCACGAGTCTGGGCACGAGTCTGGGCGCCCGGTGGACGGGTCACCGGGGGGACCGTCAAGGGGAACGGCGCACGCACGCCGATGGGGACGAACCGGACACTTCGCGCGTTGAGGCAACCAACGGCGCCGGTACGGCGTCGTTCAAGTAGTCCTCCTGTAGTAGTGCAAGTGGCCCGGGCACCCAGCCCGCGCCCGTACACTCCCGATGGCGATCCGTCGCCGACGTCCGCCTGCCCCGGCGGCCGCGATCTCCAGACCGCGTGATCCTGACCGCGTGACCCCCGACCGAAAGGCACCCGTGAGCGAGCCCACCATGCTGCGCCGCTCGGATCGACCCGCGGGGCAGCGGCGACACCCGTGGGTGCGCCGCGTGATCTTCGGGGTGTCAGCGGTGCTGGTCGTGGTGCTGGTGCTGGGCCTCGCGGCATACGTGAAGCTCAACGGCAACATCCACCGGGTCGACATCGCCACGGCCCTGGGCAACCGCCCGAGCCAGGTCGCCACCACGGATGCCCAGACCAACCTCAAGCCGCTCAACATCATGATCATCGGCTCGGACAGCCGCGCCGGCACCAACCTCGGCAAGCAGCAGACCGAGTACGGCGTCTACGGCGCCAGGTCCGACACGAACCTCATCGTGCACCTGTCGGCCGACCGCAAGTCCGCCATCGTGGTGTCGATCCCGCGCGACTCGATGACCAAGGCCCCGCGCAACTGCAAGAACCCCCAGGACACGGTCGCGAACGGCGTGATCCGCCAGTGGAACTCCAACTTCACCCAGGGCGGGGCGCCGTGCACGATCCGCACCTTCGAGGGCCTGACCAACATCTACATCGACCACTTCATCGAGGTCGACTTCCGCGGGTTCGAGAGCATGGTCAACGCGCTCGGCGGCGTCACCGTCTGCACGCCGGTGCCGATCGACGACGAGGACAGCCACCTGAAGTTGCCCGCCGGCCGCACCAAGGTCAACGGCAAGCAGGCCCTCGGCTACGTGCGGGTGCGCAAGACGATCGGTGACGGGTCCGACCTGGGCCGCATCGACAGGCAGCAGGCGTTCCTGTCCTCGGTGATCCAGGAGGCGACGAAGTCGTCGTTGCTGCTGCGTCCGGACAAGCTGTTCCGGTTCCTCAACGCCGCCACGGGCGCGATGACGACCGACAACGGGCTCGACGTCGGCACCATGACCGACATCGCGCAGAGCGTCGCCCGGATCGGCACCGACCAGATCCGGTTCGTGAAGCTGCCGACCGAGCCGTACCCGGCAGACCCGAACCGCGTTCAGTGGACCCCGGCCGCGGAGACGATCTGGTCCGCGATGCGTGAGGACAAGCCGTTGCCGGGCACCAAGGTCCCGTCGGGCACGACCACGGCCACGGCGTCGCCGACCACGACCGAGCCGGCGCTGACGGTGTCGCCGGACAAGGTGCGGGTGCGGGTCATCAACGACTCGGGCGTGCCGGGTCTGGCCAAGCAGGCCGCGGCCGCGCTGACAGTGCAGGGCTTCGGGGTCGACGGCTACATCACCGGCAGCGGCAAGCCGACCAAGGGTGTCGTCGTGCGGTACGGCCCCGGCAAGGCGGAGGCGGCGCGCACCGTCGCGGCGGCCTTCCCCGGCGCGCAGACCCGTGAGGACGAGCTGTTGGGTTCGACGCTGGAGCTGAGCATGGGGCTGGACTCGCCGCAGGCGGTCGAGGTGCCGAACCGTCTGGGCACCGAGCCGTTGCCGTCGCCGTCCGTGACCCCGACGGCGCCCGAGCCCAGCGCCACCACGACGATCAAGGCCCGGACCGCCAACCAGGACATCTGCAGCTGACGTCGTGGTCGCCGGTGGTGGCTCGGGTATGCCGCGTGGCCGGACTTTCGTGCCTGCTCGCCGCGGCGGCCGGGGCCGCTTTGCTCCGGTTGGCGTCGGCCGGATACCCTGTGCGGGCTCGGCTGCGGTGACGTGCCGGGCGTGGAGGCGTCGCCTAGTCCGGTCTATGGCGCCGCACTGCTAATGCGGTTTGGGTTAATCGCCCATCGAGGGTTCAAATCCCTCCGCCTCCGCCACACGAGGACGACCCCGACACGCTTTTCGTCGAGGTCGTCCTCGTGTATCGGGAATGGGGGATTTGTGGAGGAACCCCTCGGCGCGAAGCGCCCCGGTGTGACGGCTCCCTCCGCCTCCGCGCAGGCACCCAACCCAGCCGTTGGCGCTGGTACCTGTTGCCGGTCGCTCGGCACTGGGGTGGGTTTCGGGCTGCGGGTGCCGAGCGGTGGGCAACGAGTGGTGGGCGCCTGCGCGGCATACCCTGCGGGTCCCCATTCAGCTCGGCCCGCGTAACAGATCGGTCAAAACGCCTCCGCAACGCTGCCTGCCGCCCCATGCTGGCCGGGAACCACTGGAGGAGCCATGTCCGTCCCACCCGTCCCGCCGAACCCGTTCGCGCCGCCCGGCCCCGGGGGTCCCCCGGCCGCGTCGCAGCCAGCACAGGCGCCCTACCCCGCCAGCCCGGGCTGGGGCGGACAGACCCAGCCCATCTCGCAGTGGAACCAGCCCGCGCCCGCCGGCCAGCCGGCATACGTCGGGCAGCCGCCCCCGCGTGGTGGGCGAGGCCTCGCGATCACCGCGATCGTGCTGAGCTCGCTGGCCCTGCTCGGGGTCCTGGGGCTTGGCGGGTTCCTGGTGGTGGGGATGGTCAGCGGCGCCGGCATGCCGTACGCCCTGAACGGCTCGATCACGGTGGTGGACAAGGGCGTCCAGGGCCCTGACCTCGAGGCCGAGCTCCGGCGGATCGTCGAGGACGACGGCGGTTTCGTCGACCAGGTCGAGTGCCCGCAGCGCTCGCAGGTCGGTCAGGGTCTCGTCACGGTCTGCCACGGGAGCGTGGACGGCTACGACTGGACGGGCGTGGTCGTGTTCGAGGACGACGACGGCTCGTTCATCCTCACCGAGTACTGACCGGAGCCGTCGGGCGTCGCCACGCCCGGCCGGAAGATCCAGGACCTCATCGCAGCGAAGCGCAGCACCGTCGAGGCTGCGGTCGCCCCGGCGAGGACCGTCGTCGAGACGGCGGTCGACGGTGTGGCCACCACCCAGTGCAGCCCGGCGAGCGCCCCCGACGTCAGCGCCCACGTCAGTGCGAACACCGCCAGCCCCTGGGCCTGGTGCCGCGCCACGTCCTGCCGTCCGCGCACACCGAAGGTCCAGCTCCGGTTGAGGGCGGTGTTGACGAGGGTGGCGAGCAGGAGTGCGAGCAGGTTGGCGGCCTGCGCCGATCCGAGGGCCGGCTCGAGCAGGGCGAAGAGGCCGAGGTGCACGACCGTCGACACGGCGCCGACGACGGCGAACCGGCCGGCCTGCCGCAGGGTGGCCGCGGCCGAGCCGCTGGTGGGGGTATGCCGCCCGAGCCGGTCGGCGAGGTCGCTCACCGGGAGTGCCCCAGCGGCGAGTGACCGGCGCAGGCGCCGGATGCCGCGCAGGTCGTCGAGGGCCGTGCCGACGATGGCGACCCGGGAGTCGGGGTCGTCGTACCAGTCGACGGGCACCTCGTGGATCCGCAGCCGGCACCGCTCGGCGAGCACGAGCAGCTCGGTGTCGAAGAACCAGGTGTCGTCCTCGACGAGCGGCAACAGCTCGGCAGCGACGTCGGCCCGGATCGCCTTGAACCCGCACTGGGCATCGGTGAACCGCGCCCCCAGCAAGGCACGCAGCAGCAGGTTGTAGCCCCGCGAGATGACCTCGCGCCGCAGTCCGCGGACCACCCGCGACCCATGGGCCAGACGCGACCCGATGGCGAGGTCGGAGTGGCCGGACAGCAGTGGTGCCACCAGCGGCCACAGCGCGTCGAGGTCGGTGGACAGGTCGACGTCGACGTAGGCGACGACCTCGGCGTCGGAGGCAAGCCAGGCCCGGCGCAGGGCCCGCCCGCGCCCCTTCTCGGCGAGCTCGACCACCCGAACCCCCGGCAGCTCGGCCGCCACGGCCCTGGCCGTCGCCACCGTCGCGTCGGTGCTCGCGTTGTCGGCGACGGTGATCCGGAACGGGTAGGGGAAGGTGTGCGTGAGGTGGTCGTGCAGTCGCCGCACGCAGGCGGCCACCGTGTGCTGCTCGCAGTGGACGGGCACCACGACCTCGAGGACCGGGCCGGGTTCGGACGCTGCCGAGCTCATGTCGTCTGGGCCGTGCTGTCGGCGGCGGTGTCGCCGGTGGCGGACGTCGAGCCGAGTGGCTGGGTGAGGTCGTAGAACGTCTGGCTGCCGATCGTGACCTGGGTGAAGTTCGCCTGCACCCACTCGGAGATCTGCCCCGCAGTGCCCGCGCCGCCCATGCCGCCACCGAGTCCGCCGCGGCCACCACCCATGCCACCGCCGGCGACGAAGTAGTGGATGTCGCCGTCGGCGACGTACTGCTGGAACTGCGCCAGCGTCGGTGACGGGTCGCTGCCGTTGAACCCGCCGATCGCCATGACCGGCAACCCGCTGCCGAGCTGGAGGCCTGCGGCGTTCTGCGACCCGATCGCCGCGGCCACCCAGCGGTAGCTGGAGGAGTCGGCGGACAGTGCCGCGACGACCTCCGTGGACGGCGTCGAGGCGTCGAGCAGGCCGCCCATGCCGCCGCGCGGTGCGCCGGTGGTGCCGCCGGTGGTGCCCCCGGGGAGACCACCCGGGGCGCCGCCGGGGAAGCCGCCCTGCTGCATGCCGGGAGGCATGCCCTGTTGTCCCGCGCCGGCAGGGGGCCCGAACCCGCCCGGGCCACCACGCGGCATACCCCCGGGTCCTGCGCCGAGGGTCGCCGGGCCGGCGGTCACGATCGAGCCGGTGTGCGCCGTGCGCACGGTGTCGATGCTGTATGCCGCGGGGCCGGCGAGCGCGGCCACGACCGCCCCGGCGAGGGCGAGGGGCACGAAGCGCCGGTGCAGCTGGGTGATGACGAGCAGCGCGAGGGCGCTCGCCAGGCCGAGGACGAGGATCGACAGGCGCAGCACGCTGGTCCAGTCGGTGCGGGCCAACAGGACGCACGACCAGATGGCGGCTGCAGCCGTGGCGACGGCCAGCGCACCCCTGCCCACCAGGGAGCTGCGCCGTTCCCAGGCCTCGGCTGCACCCATCCCGACCAGAGCGGCCACGGCCGGTGCCAGGGCGACCGTGTAGTACTCGTGGAAGATGCCGGCCATGAACGAGAAGGTCACCAGGGTCACGAGGAGCCAACCGCCCCACACGACGTAGGCGGCGCGGCGGGTGTCGGTGCGTGGCGCGCGTCCCCGCAACCAGAGCCCGCCTGCCAGCAGAACGAGCGCCGAGGGAATGAGCCACGAGATCTGGCCACCGATGGTCGAGCTGAACATGCGGCCCAATCCGGTTGTGCCCCAGCCGTTTCCGCCGCCGACCGAGCCGGTCTCGTCACCACTCAACCGGCCCAGACCGTTGTAGCCGAACGTCACTGACAGGAAGGAGTTGTCCTGCGAGCCGCCGATGTAGGGCCGCATGCTCGCGGGGACGAGCTCCACGACCGCGACCCACCAGCCGGCGGAGAGGACCATCGCTGCCGATCCGAGCAGTGCGCCGGTGATGCGACGGCGCAGCGTGGTGTGCGCGAAGAGCAGATAGGCCAGGCCGAACGCCGGGACCACGAGCAGCACCTGGAGTGCCTTGGTGAGGAAGCCGAGACCGACGAGCACACCGACGAGGACGAACCACTTCGCCGAACCGAGCTCGATCGACCGCATCGTCGCCCACGCGCCGAGGGCCATGAGCAGGACGAGCAGGGCATCGGGGTTGTTGAACCGGAACATCAACACGGCCACCGGCGTCAGGGCCATGACCGCGCCGGCGAGCAGGCCTGCGGCGGCTCCGAAGTGGCGCTTGACGGCCGCGTACACCACACCGACGGTCGCGACTCCCATGAGCACCTCGGGGAGCAGGATGCTGAACGAGCTCAGCCCGAGCAGCCGCACCGACAGGGCCATGACCCACAGCGCCGCCGGCGGCTTGTCGACGGTGATCGAGTTCCCCGCGTCGGAGCTGCCGTAGAAGAACGCCTTCCAGTCGACGCTGCCCGCCTGCACGGCTGCGGAGTAGAAGGAGTTGGCGTAGCCGTTGGCGGTGAGGTTCCACAGGTAGAGCGCGGCGGTGGCGGCCAGCAGACCGAGCAGCGCCGGTCGGGCCCAGGCCGGGTCACCCACCGGACCGCGCCAGAAGCGGCCGAGCCGCGAGGTGGGCGGTACCTGGTCGGTCGGGTGCGGCCGGGTCGACGTGGCCGGTTCCTGTGCCGGGTCCATCGTCGACGCGGCCGGGCTGAAGGTCGTGGTGTCCATGCCAACCAGATTTCGCCGGTCGGCTGTGCTGTGGCTGTGCCGTTCCTGAGCCCGGCCGATGGGTCGAGGAAGGACTCAGTCGGCGGGGAGGATCACGGTGAACCGTGTGACTCCCGGCGTGCTCGACAGCTCGACCCGGCCGCCGTGCGAGGTGGTGACAGCTTCGACGATGGAAAGCCCGAGCCCGGTCGAGCCGGCTGCCCGGTTGCGTGAGTTGTCGCCCCGGGTGAACCGCTGGAACACATTGGGCCGCAACGCATCTGGTATGCCGGGTCCGTCGTCGACGACGGACAGGCGCACCCCTTCGTCCGCTCGCCGCAGCGAGGTGGTCACCCGAGTGCCCTCGGGAGTGTGGGCGCGCGCATTGGCTAGGAGGTTGGCGACCACCTGGTGCAGTCGAGCCTGGTCGCCCACGACCTCGACGGGCTCGTCGGGCAGGTCGAGGTGCCACGAGTGGGCGGGCGAGGCGGCGTGGGCGTCGCCGACGGCGTCGACCACGAGCCGGGTCAGGTCGACCGGTTGGCGCTCGAGTGGTCGGCCCGCGTCGAGGCGGGCGAGCAGCAGCAGGTCCTCGACCAGGCCCTGCATCCGCAGCGCCTCCGACTCGACCCGGCCGAGTGCATGGGTCACCGACGCCGGCACGGGGTCACGCTCGCGTCGTGACAGCTCGGCATACCCACGGATCGAGGCGAGCGGTGTGCGCAGCTCGTGCGAGGCATCGGCGACAAACTGACGCACCCGCTGTTCCGATTCGTGCCGAGCCCGCAGGGCCCCTTCGACGTTGTCGAGCAGCCCGTTGAGTGCCAGTCCCACCTGGCCGACCTCGGTGCGGGGGTCGGTGTCGGATGCCGGAACCCTTTGCGCGAGAGCGACGTCCCCCTCATCGAGCTTGAGCCGCGACACCTGCGTGGCGGTGTGGGCGACGCGGTCGAGCGGGGTGAGGTTGCGACGCACGAGCCACAGCCCGCCGACGGTGACGAGGACGAGTCCGATCGCGGTGCTGCTGGTGACGAGGGTGGCGTACTCGCCCACGGCATACGTGACGCCGCTCGTGGGCAGCCCGGCGATGACCGTGTCTCCGTCGGGCCGGCGCAGCGCGGCGAGCCGGTAGTCCCCCAGACCGGTGATGTCGACGGTTCGCGGCGTGCTGCCGAGGCTCGCCGCCTCGAGCTGGGCAACCTGGTCATCGGTCAGCGCCTCGACGCTGCGGTCGTGCTCGACCCGGCTGGTCACCGCGCCGTCGGAGAGGGTGAGCGTCAACGAGTCGCCACCACCGGGCAGCGGGCGCCCGGGGCCGCCTCCGCCGGGGCCGGGGCCGGCGCGATCGCCGGACGCGCGAAGGACGGCCGTCGTGACGTCCCGGTCGAGCTGGCCCGTCAGTGAGTTACGCAACAGCAGCACGGTGAGCGCGGCGGTGGCCACCGTGACCACGAGGAACAGCCCGACGACGACCGCCACCAGCTTCGTGCGCAACGACCACCGCGACGGACGCGCCAGGTCCCGGGCACCGGGGCCGTCGCTACGCGCGACGGCGGTCACGGTGCCGGCTTGAGCACGTAGCCGACGCCTCGCATGGTGTGGATCATGGGCTCGCGGCCGACGTCGATCTTCTTGCGGAGGTAGGAGATGTAGAGCTCGACGACGTTGGCCTGGCCGCCGAAGTCGTAGTTCCAGACGCGGTCGAGGATCTGGGCCTTGGACAGCACCCGCTTGGGGTTGCGCATGAGGTAGCGCAGCAGCTCGAACTCCGTTGCGGTGAGCTGGATCTGGTCGCCGCCGCGGGTCACCTCATGGCTGTCCTCGTCCATGGTCAGATCGCCGACGGCGAGCAGGGACGTGGACTCGCTGGCAACGACGGCGGTGCGCCGCATCAACGCCCGCAGCCGGGCCACCACCTCCTCGAGGCTGAACGGCTTGGTGACGTAGTCGTCGCCCCCCGCAGTGAGTCCGGCAACCCGGTCCTCCACCGCGTCCTTGGCGGTGAGGAACAGGACTGGGACGGTCGAGTTGTCGCCCCGCATGCGGCGCAGCACCTCCATCCCGTCGAAGTCCGGCAGCATCATGTCCAACGCCACCGCGTCCGGCTGGAACTCGCGGGCCATCCGCACCGCCTGCTGCCCGGTGCTCGCCGTGCGCACCTCCCAACCCTCGTAGCGCAGGGCCATCGACAACAGCTCGGTCAGGTTGTTCTCGTCGTCGACGACGAGAACCCGCACGGGGGAGCCATCGAGGCGCTGGAGCTTGGGCGACTGCTCGGTCTTCATGTCAGCCAGCGTGCCCTCCCTCCATGTGAGGCGCACGGGCGCGACCTGTGCGCACCCTGTGAAGCAACTGTGTCACTCCCACCGTGCGGCCACCACCGAGCCGCGCGCCGAGCCCTGCAGACCCAGCGCCCCGACACCCCGGGCACAGCGGCGCCACAGCCTGCGCGCCCATCGTCGTGACCATGACGACGAACTCCGTGAACACCTCAGTCCCGGCCACCGCCCCCGCGATCAACCCGCCGAGGTGGCCCGGCCGTAAGTCGGCCGTCGCCGCCGTGCGGGCGGTCATCCACCACCCGGTCTCGCGAATGACCAATGGGGTCAAGGACTTCAGCGCACTCCCGACGTGCGGTGGTGTGCGCCCGAGGTGACCCGAGAGGCTGTGCCCACGCACAGGTATGCCGCGTGGTCGGCGACCACGCGGCATACCCGTCCTTCATCGTGCGGAGAGGGTCAGCGGCGCATCACCTGGACCTCGCTCACCGCGACCGTGTTCGCACCGCTGTAGGCGGTCGCGCAGTCGGTCGCGTTGCCGGGGTCGTCGTCCTGCTCGCCGGCGAAGGCCGGCCCACCCTGGCACTGGTTCGTCACGATCTCGAACCGCACGTGCGTCGCCGCCGTCTGCGGGATCTCGAACGTGCGCATCTTCAGCTCCGGCGCCACCGGTCGCGGGGCGGCACCGGGGAAGGCGTCGGGCGCCGAGGTGAACGCGACCCGGAAGTCCGCGTCCTGGTTGCACAGGACCCGGCCCTTCGCGTCACACGTGGAGATCCGGAACTGGCGGATGTTCTGGAACCGGTTGACGCCCGGCTCCGGCAGACCGCTCACCTGCACCTTGCGGACGACCTGACGGCCACCGGCGAGGTCGATGGTGAACTTCTTCTGCTCCGCGGTCGGCTGTGCGACTGTGCTGGTGGTGGTGCCCTCGTCCCCGTCGATGAGGTCAGGGACGTCGGTGCCCGCTCCGGTGACAGTGCCGCCGGCCTGCGAGCTGGCGAGGTTGGTCACCATCTTCACCGGCATGTCGCGCGTCTGACCTGCGTTGCCGCTGAACGTGATTCGCGTCTGGGCGTAGCCCGGGGCGGTGGCGGTGTAGGTCTTCTCCCCGGCCGAGACGACGAACCGGTCGCCCGTCGCGCTGGCCGGGTCGGTGTCCGCGATCGCGGTCGACCGTGCCACGTACTCGCCGACGTAGAGCTTGGCCCCCGGGATCACTCGGCCGTCCTCGTCGACGGGGGTGAACCGGAGGGTCGAGTTGCCCTGGTAGGCGGATTCGAAGTTCGGCACCGGGTTGTCGTCGTTGGCGCTGGTCGAGGAGGCGTTGCGCCCCATGCCGCGGTCGGCGAAGGCGTTCCACATGATGTCCTGGTTGGCGCCGCCGAACCGCAGCAGGTCTGCGGCCAGCATCGCGTTGCGGGCGTCCAGCATCGACACCGAACCGCTGGGCATCAACAGCCACGCGTCGAACACCAGCTGCATCCAGCGCCGGTTGCCCGGGCAGGCCGTGGCGGCCGTCTTGCCCTCGGCGCAGCTGCGCTGGGTGGCTGCGTCACCGGCGCCGTAGCGGTTCATGAAGGCCGCGCGCACGTCGGTCTGCGTCGCTGTCCAGATCTCACCGTCAGCGTGCACCTGCGGACCTGTCAGGTCGTAGCCGACATTGCTGTAGTTGAGCGGGCTGTTGCTGGCGTTGTAGTTGCGAATCCCGCGCTGCGGGTTGCCCGTGACGTAGGCGCCCATCGGGATGTTGCTGCGGCCGGCCGGCTCGTAGCCCCACTCCTGGAGGTACTCGTTGGCCATGAGGTCCGACCAGCTCTCGCCCATCGCACCGGCCTGGAGGCCGGACAGGTTGTTGTTCGGTCCACCGGCCATGCGGTTGCTGATGCCGTGGCCGTACTCGTGCCCGATCACCGACATGTCGTAGTCGCCATCGACGCACGGTGCGTAGAACGAGCCGGCGATCGGCTGCCACAGGTACATGTTGCTGTAGCCGGGGATTCCGTCGGCGCGGGTGCCGAAGTTGGCGTTGTCGCGCGAACCCGACTGGGCACCGGACTGCGCGTAGCCGAGGACGGCGTCGTTGCCGAGCCCGCCCTTGCCGTAGTTGTCCTTCTGGAAGTTCCAGGCGGTCTCGGTGAAGCCGAGCCGGTAGGACCAGTCGTGCATCCGGTTGTGCATGCCGAACAGGTTGGCCGTGGCCGCGTCGATGTCGTTGCGCTCGGGGCTGTTGTAGACCGACGGGTTGCACTTCTGCTCGAACCACTGGTTGGTCCACGGGTAGGTGTAGTTGCGGTCCGACTTCGGCGTCGCGGGCACCGGGGTGCCGAAGCCGCGCCAGAGCTCGCCGCTGTAGGCGTTGTTGCCGCTGGTCGTCAGGGTGGACACGTCGAGGGCGGGGTCGATGTCCCACGCCTTCGGTGAGGCCGGGCTCTGCATCGTCTCGGCGCAACCTGCGGCGGCAGTCCAGCACCACTCGACCCGGGTGTCCGCCGAGCTGCCGTCCGTGGCCGGGGTGCCGGTGAAGACCTTCCAGCGCGGGTTGTCACTGTCGAAGTCGACCAGCGACTCGCGGGCGATCACCTCTCCGCTGCGCGCGTCGACGTAGACGGAGTATCCGCTGTCGTCGCCTTCCTGGGTGACGACCTGGTAGGCCGGCCGCGGCGCCTGGCCCGGCACGGGAATCGCGACCTGGGCGGCATACTGCTCACCGGTGAGGCCCTTGGCGGTGAGCCTCGTCCAGCTCGTGCCGGACCTCGACCGGTTCGACTCGCCCTTGCGCTTGACCTCCGTCGCCTTGGCTCCGACGTTGCTCGCCGCCTTCTGCAGGGCCTGCTCAGCGGTGAGGGCCGGTGCGGCCAACCGCTTGCTGCTCGCTCCGCCGGTCGGCGCGAGCGTGGAGTTCACGTAGCGGGCCGCTCCGTTCTCGACCGCCACGACGACGAGGCCGTCGATGCCCGCCGGCACGCCGCCGAAGGTCTGGCGCAGCATCACGACGTCGGCCTTGCCGATCTTGTTCGTCGTCACGAGCTCCATCGCGTCGACATCGGCCGCCGTGAGGCCGAACATCGCGGCCCGACCGGTGATGAAGTCGCGGGCGGCCCGCTCCGGGTCCTTGGCCAGGCCGGTGGCGAGCGGCGTCGTGCCGCTGGCCGAGATGCTCTCGACCGACCCGAACCGGTTCCAGGTCACCTCGCCACCGCTGGCGCGGGCGTTGGCGGCTTTGCTCGCTGCGGTCCGTTGCGTCGACGACGGCGACGCGGCGGCCGGCCGGTTGTCGATGTCCGGCAGCTGTCCGGACGGGTCGCCGGCGAAGGGTGAGCCCTTCTGGGTGGCGTCCTTGCCTCCCTGCGCGGCGGTGGCGGTCTGCCCCACCGTCGTGATGGCGACGGCCGCGGCGGCGATGACCCCGATCGCGGCGACGCGCCTGTTCCTCCTGTTGGACATGTCTCCTCCTTGTCCACAGCCGCCGCGGCGTTGCGGTTGCGCCGGACTCGGCGGCCACGATGCTTTCCAGCCAACCCAAAGAATGCGTGACGCAGGTCACGTCCGGGTCCGGACTTGGTCAAGGGTGGGTATGCCGCCCGTCGAGGGGCCCTGGACGCGTGCGGTCAGGCGCGAGCACCGCCGAGGCCGAGGACGACGGCCAGTCCCAGTGCGCTACGCGGGTCGTATGCCGTGCGCCAGAGACCGCCGTGGACGGCCTCGTCGGCCTCCGCGCGCCATGGCGTCTGCTCAGGGCGCGGCCCGGTGCGCAGGTCGTGGACCAGGAGGGCAGCCATGAGGGTGTTGCTCGTCGCCGGCTCGAAGACCTCGATCCCGAACCGGTGCGCCCCGGCATACGCGCTCGCCAGCGCGCGGTTCTTGATGACCGAGCGGGTGCGGGTGGGCGGTGCGACATTGAGCGAGACCGGTATGCCGTCGCGTGCGGCGGTGGTGGCGCGCCACCGCTGGAGCCGCTTGGCGAGGGCGTAGTTGGGTCCCTGCTGTGGGACCAGGCTGTCGTTGACACCGGGTGCTGACCCCGGGGCGTAGTTGCGCTGGAGCAGCCGCCCGCCGCTCAGGCCTCGTAGCGCGGGGCGCGCCAATCGCATCGTGGCAGAAGGGGACCGGTAGTTGCGCGTGGACTGCTCGACCGCCTCGGTCGGCACCGCGAACACGTCGGTCGGCGTGGCGAGGAAGGCAAGCGCGACCTCGTCCGGTCGCCTCCGCAGCAGCTCGACGCTGAGCGCGTCGACCGCGGTGGCGACGCGCACGTTCGTCGCCCCGTCGGCATACACGTAGTTGCCGAGCACGAGGCGCCCCTCGATCCCGGTGAGCCAGTCCGCGATGGCCGGCAGTCCGTGGAGCAGGTCGGCGCCGGCACGTGCGGCGAGATCGCCTCCGGCGCCGCCACCCGTCTGCACCGGCACGTGCAGGGTGCCCGCTGACGACCGGGCCACGTTGGTGACTCGTCGCCAGATGTCGGCGCGCGGGAGGTCGACTCCGACCACCTCCCCGCCCCACGAGAGGACGGCGCGCAGCGGGCCCATCTCGGCTCCGGCGCCGAGCACGACGAGCCGCCGGTCGCTCAGGTCGAGCCAGGCGGGGTTGGCCATGACGGTGCGGACAGCCTCGGCCGCGGAGGGCTCCATGACCCCTGCGGCGGTCCAGCGGTCGAGCTGGCGGTGCAGGTCGTCGCCACGCAAGCGATTGCCGTGCACCGGAATGCTGAGCTCGGTGGCGCGCTCGCCCTCGCCGCGCACCGTCGCCGTCTCCAAGGGTGCGTCGGCGGAGCCGGAGGCGAACACGTCGCCCAGCGGCACCTCCTCACTCTTCGCTCCCGTCGCGCGCATCCGCTCGTGCAAAGAGGCCAGGCCGTCGCGGGCAATCGTGGCCGCCGCCTCTCCGTCGTCGAGCAGCCCGGCCTCGACCATCCGGCGGAAGTGTGCGAGGTAGCCCTGCCGCCAGTTGGTCTCCCGCTCGGCCGCCCGCGCGCCGACCGGGTCGACCTGGCGCAGCGCATCCGCCACCACAGCCCGCCCGAGGGCCGAGGTGGAGCGCTTGCCGTCTACCTCGGGAAAGATCACGCCGCTGGGCTGAGATCCGATGCTCGCCATGTGCGTGAGTATGCCGTGCGCGGTTCAGCGGGTACCTCGGCCTCGACACGCGACTGGGGGCGCAGGGGTGACGTATCCGTCACTCCTGCGCCCCCAAATGTCGTGAGGTCACTCCGCGCCGAGGCGAGCCTTCAGGCCGTCGAGCTCGACCCGCAGCTGGGTCGGCAGCGTGTCGCCGAACTTGGCGAACCACTCCTCGATCTGCGGGATCTCGGCCTTCCACTCCTCGACGTCGACCTCGAGCGCGGCCTCGACCTGCTCGGGCGTCATGTCCAGCCCGTCGGTGTCGAGCGACTCCGGCGTCGGCACGTGACCGATGGGGGTCTCGACCGCGGCGGCCTTGCCCTCGATGCGCTCGATGGCCCACTTGAGGACACGGCTGTTCTCGCCGAAGCCGGGCCACAGGAAGTCGCCCTCGTCGTCGCGACGGAACCAGTTGACGTAGAAGATCTTCGGCAGCTTGGTGGCGTCGGCGTCCTTGCCCACGTTGATCCAGTGCTGGAAGTAGTCGCCGGCGTTGTAGCCGATGAAGGGCAGCATCGCCATCGGGTCGCGGCGCACGACACCGACCTCGCCGGTCGCGGCGGCGGTGGTCTCGGACGACAGGGTCGCGCCCATGAACGTGCCGTGCACCCAGTCGCGCGACTCGGTCACCAGCGGGACGGTCGTCTTGCGGCGACCGCCGAAGAAGATCGCCGAGATCGGCACACCCTTGGGGTCGTAGTACTCCTCGGCGAGGATGTCGCACTGCTCGATCGGGGTGCAGTAGCGGCTGTTGGGGTGGCTCGACAGCTCGTCGGACTCAGGCGTCCAGTCCTGCTTCTTCCACGAGGTGGCGTGGGCCGGGGTGTTCTCCAGGCCCTCCCACCAGACGTCGTCGTCGTCGGTGAGCGCGACGTTGGTGAAGACCGAGTTGCCCTTGTTGATGGTCTTCATCGCGTTGGGGTTTGTGTGCTCGTTGGTGCCGGGGGCGACGCCGAAGAAGCCGAACTCGGGGTTCACGGCATACAGCCGGCCGTCCTCACCGAAGCGCATCCAGGCGATGTCGTCGCCGAGGGTCTCGACCTTCCAGCCGGGGACGGTCGGCGCGAGCATCGCGAGGTTGGTCTTGCCACAGGCGCTCGGGAAGGCCGCGGCGATGTAGTAGACCTGCTGCTCCGGCGAGATGAGCTTGAGGATGAGCATGTGCTCGGCGAGCCAGCCCTCGTCGCGCGCCATGACGCTGGCGATGCGCAGCGAGTAGCACTTCTTGCCCAGCAGGGCGTTGCCGCCGTAGCCGGAGCCGTAGGACCAGATGGTGCGCTCCTCGGGGAACTGCACGATGTACTTCTCGGGGTTGCACGGCCACGGGACGTCCTCCTGGCCCTCGGCCAGTGGCGCACCGACGGAGTGCAGTGCAGGGACGTAGTTGGCCTTGTCGCCCAGCTCCTCGATGCGGCGCAGCACGTTGACGCCGCAGCGGGCCATGACGCGCATCGACGCGACGACGTACTCGGAGTCGGTGATCTCGACGCCGAACATGGGGTTTTCGGCGTTGAGGTGGCCCATGACGAACGGGATGACGTACATCGTGCGGCCCTTCATGCACCCCTTGTAGAGGCCGCGCATGAGGTCCTTCATCTCGTTCGGGTCCATCCAGTTGTTGGTGGGCCCGGCGTCCTTCTCGTCCACGGAGCAGATGAAGGTGCGGTCCTCGACCCGGGCGACGTCGGACGGGTCGGATGCGGCGTAGAAGCTGTTGGGCTTCTTGGACTCGTCGAGGCGGATGAACGTCCCCGCCTCGACCAGCTTGTCGGTGAGTCGGGTCCACTCGGCGTCGGAGCCGGTCACCCACTCGATGCGGTCGGGGGTGGTCATTGCTGCCACCTCGTCCACCCAGGCCTGGAGGCCGGCGTGGGTCGTGCCCCCTGCCCGCTCGTCGGTCTGCGTCGCCTCGGTCGTCATCTCTCGGCCGTCCCTTTCGCCCGCGGGCTCTCGCCCCCGCGGATCAGTGAGGTGGCGCCCACGCGACGGCCCGGTGGTTCGAGCCGGGTGTCCACATGGTGGGCGCCGGGTGATCTGCCCAAGGTACGCCGGGCTACGCGTGGGTAGGTACCACCGACGGTGGACCGTTCCGGTGAAACAACTCACAACCAATGACCGAAACACGCAAAACTGTCGCCTTCTTGCAGGGCTTGCAAGAAGGCGGCCGATCGGGTCGCGTGAGTGATGAGCGGCAGGTATGCCGCGTGGCCGGCTGCGCTGGTCCCGGCTCCTCGTGACTGCGCAGGCACACCGATTTCGTGCGGGAGGGGGTGTGCCGGTAGTCTTTCCCGTCGTTGCTCCGTGCGCAGTCCCACAAGGACGTCGGCCCGGGGCGACATCTGCGCCCGTAGCTCAACGGATAGAGCATCTGACTACGGATCAGAAGGTTAGGGGTTCGAATCCCTTCGGGCGCGCTCTGTGTTGAGACAGAACGATCGGGCCCTGACCAGCGGAAACGCCGGTCAGGGCTTTGTCGTAGCTGCTGCTGGTTCGGCACTGAGGGTGGCCATTCTTGGGCCCAGTGCTGAGACCATGTGGGGCTGAGGTCGTGGGAGTCGCTGTGGGAGTCGCTTCGGGTCGCGTGGTCAACCTTCTGATTCTGGGCCGTAACGCGACTCGCTTCGGCTCTGGGCAACTGCATCACGGCGCGGCACCGGGCAGTTAGGTGAACTGCGAGGTGAGGACGCGTAGAGCGGCGCGCGCTGTGGCCTCGTGTTCCTGAGGTAGCGAACGCCAGGCGGGGTGACCCTCATGGACGGCACGTTGCAGCGTGGCGAGCCGCCGTCGGTCGGAGCCAGTGAAGGTATCGCGTTCTGCAAATGGATCCTCGATGCACGCGAGTAGAGCGACCGCGTCGAAGAGGTGGCGCTCGCTATCTCGACTATCCGCGGCGTAGGCGGCGCTCTTGAGGATCACAGCGCCGAACGGGCTGGGCACCGAGACGGTTGTGAGCCGTCCAGTGGTGATCTCGAGGCGGGCGTTGATGGTTCGTCGCAGGGCTTGGGTGCCGCCTTCGATGCGGACCATGTCACGGCCGCGCAGCCGCTCGACGACCGTCGGGGCCGGGTGGTCGGCCATTAGGACATCGACGACGTCCTGGTCGGATGCGCTGGCGGGGAGGTCGACCGTGCTGGAGCCACGGACGAACCGATGGGCCGTGTTGGCCCGGGGGTCCACGGGGTCGCGGAGCCGGTAGCCCAGGGTCTCTAGTGCGGCTGCGGTCGCGTTCGGGACGCCCCGGCTGGCCTCGATGTGAAGGACGATGTCCACATCGTTAGTCGGCCGCACCACGCCGAGCCCGTGGTGGACGGTGTGCAGTTGCGTCATGAGTCCGCCGACGAGGGTCCACTTGTCAGCAGGAAGGGCTGTCGCAAGTTCGGCCACGTTGGCCCATGGCGCCGGCCACCCACCGGGAGTGGCGGCAACGTCGATAGTCGGCCGCGTCCGCCCGGTGGGTTCGCTCGAGGGTGCAGGTGTCATCGGCGGAACTGGACGAGTGCCTCGGCCAGAGCGCGCTCACCAACGCCGCGTTCGCGAGGGTCGCGCGAGGTGGCAGCATCCAGGGCAGCGAGTACGTCTCCGTGCATGGTGATGGCGCGGACGGCGTTGGCGTCGAGGTGGGTCGCGCGGATCGTGACGTCTCCAGTGGGCTCCTCGCGCAGTCCAAAGAAGCCGACTAGGGAGTCCAGACGGTCGGCGGACAGGTATCCGTCCACGTGGTCGGGCTGGGTACCAACCAGGCCAAGACGTGTTGCGTCCGTGGTCACCAGGTCATCGAGCAATCGTCGCAATGCCGAAGGATGGGCTTGGTAGACATGGACGCTCGCGCGGTCACGGGTCTGCACGACGAGCTCTGCAGGGTCGGTGATCTCACGCAACGACGCTCGCACCCGCGAGGTCTGGCTAGGGCCGAGCCAGTCGGCATGCATCCCCGAAAGAATCGCGATGGCACCCCATGCGGTGTGCTCCGCCCACACCCTGGTGCGTCCACCCTGCCGTTCGAGGAGGTACCGCTCTAGGGAGTCGCGGTTGATCAAGCCGCGAGCGACACGGGTCAACTCGCCGGAGTCCGCGAGGCGGCGCACATGCTGGACCGTGACCCCGAGGGTGCGCGCAGCTTCCGTGGTACTCACGAATCCTTCACTCGACGCCATACAGATAATGTTCCATTCCGAACCTAATCTGTAAATGAGGTGACCGGCAGGATGCCGACGGTCCAGGCGACGAACTTGCAGACGCAAACCACCACCGAAGCAAGCATCAGCCTCCATCCGTCGGCCAGGGGCGCCCATACACACCGACGACGGAGGCCGCTACGCGCGCTGTGCCCGATGCCTCGAGGAGCGAGACAGCAAGGGTGGCAACGTCACCGGGCCGGGTGCGACGAGTGCAGGCCGCACCAGCGGCATCAGTGGGGTCGGCTTCTAGCCCGACCTCGGACGGCCGGCCTCGCCCTCGTCAGGTCGTGAGCCACTGAGACTCCGCTCCGACGTGACGCGGCGCGTCTCGCCGGCGTGATCCACATCGCGGCTTCTCCTTCGGTCGAGCTGCGTGGAAGTCACGTGGTCAGGAGGAAGCGTGCTCAGAGCCGGGGGGCGCGGAGCGCGATCACGATCCCCAGCAGAGCCACGAAGGGACCTACGAAGGCCCAGAGGATGTCACCTGACATCGCGCTACCGCCTACGACGCCAAACCCCTGCAGCGTCCAGAGCACGCCGATGGCCGTGAGCAGACCGCCGGTGATGAGCAGTGCGGGTCGTCGCATGTCGCAAGGGTATGCCGCGTGGTGGCCTTCACCGAGAGTCAGTTGCTTTTGGGTGCCAGCGCTCGTTGCAGCCGTTCGTCATCAGGCTTCAGGGTCAACAGCCAGGTGTTGAAGGCAACGTCGCTCAAGTTCGCCTGGGCCTGACGCCTGAGCTTCGGGTCATACGGAACGTGCTCGTCGCACCTCCACTCTGCTGGGGCGCCACCGAAGTTCGCCTCGCGGAGGATGGTTCCGGTCAGGGTTCCGACTCGTCCGTCAACGGTGCTCTCGAAGTTTTCGATAGGTGCGAAAGCGGCCTGCAACGCCCGAACGGCGCCGGCGGTGTCCCTGCCGTACTGGCCGTCGACGGGCGTCCGCGGGCCGATTCCTAACCCGGCAGACCCCAGGTGGTTGACGGCATACTGCACGCATTTGACGCCCTGCCCGACGCTCCCACGCTGGATGACGTCGGAGGCCTGGACGGGCGCGGCCGGCCCACTCACCCACGCCGTTGCGATCGCCACGGCGGCGCCGGCGCGCGCAGCCCGTGCCAACCGCATACCGCCGACGACGCCCACGAGGTCGAGCGCTCTCCCGGTGAGGGTCCAGACGCACCATCCCACCAGACCGAGGAGAAGGGCCAGGCGAGGCAAGCCGGAGCCTCCGGCCAGCACCATCTGGGAGGTCCAGAACCCCATTGACGCAAGGCCGGTCGCGACTGGAAGCCGGCGTCCGGCATCGACGAACAGGGCAACAGCGACCAGGCTGATCGAGTAGGCCGGGGCTGGATTGGGCTCGAGCGCAGCCCGTAGGGCCAGGCCCGCGAGCAGTCCCGCCGCCGGCCGTGAGCGGAGGTGGCCCAGCAGGGTGCCTGCCCATGCAACGGCCAGCTGCAGGGGCCGGACCCACGCGGGTGGGCGTCCGGCGCGCACACCGAGGTACGACAATCCATCGCCCGGCACCACCGCCATGACCCCTTGTCCCGCGCGCGCCATGGCGCCGGGGTCGGCAATGACGAACGGCAGCCACACCAGGGCGGCCAGCATCGGCCCCAACCACAGCGTCACTGGCGTCGCGAGCAGGAGCGGCGCAAGCGCCAGTGCTGTCGGCTTTCCCGCCACCGCGACGAACCAGCCGGCCAGAACCCAGCTGGTGCGGCGTGCGGCGAGCGCTGTCAGCATGACGGCGGCGCCGAGCAGGACGAGTGCGTCGTCGCCGTGCCCTTTCCAGGCGAGCTGCGCCCACGGGGCGATGAGCAGAGTCGTGGCCAGCAGCCAAGTGATCCGTCGCGAGGGCGGGACGTCATCCTCGAGTAGGGGAAGTGCGGCCAGGACCAGGAAGGGCAGGACGAGGAGGGCCACGACAACGTTGTATGCCGCGTGTGGCAGTGGAGCCAGCGCCAGCGCCAGGGGCCCCATCTGAGCCAGTGGTGCTTCGGCGTAGACCCGCAGGCCGTCACCAGAGAGCAGGACCTGCGCTGCCTCCCGGGCCAGGAGAAAGTCCGGGTGGGTGAACCAGCGCCAACGCCATCCGTCGTAAGCGATCAAGGCCGAGGCTGGCAGGGTGAGCAAGGCGGCCAAGCGCACCCTGTGCCAGTTCATGACGGCCCCCTCCTTGGTCAGCCCGAGCTGCGGGCTCGCGCGAACGCTATCGCGGGAGGTGCCAGCTCATCGGGACTTCAAGCTCGTGGTTCACCGAGCCGTCACCGGGCGTGCGGTCGACAAATGTCTGGGGTGGCGCGAGGATCGCTGTCGCCGAACCCTTCGGAGGAGCAGTGCGGGCTCGGTGCCCACAACGAATCCGCATGCCCGAGGCGCGACGGCGCGTCGCGCCTCGGCACCACCGAAGGAGCCTGACCGTGTCCGTCCGAATCCGTTCCGCCCGTGTCGTTTCCGCGCTCGCCGCGGGCCTGCTCGCCGTCGCCGGGGCCGTGGCGACGACCACCAGCGCCGAGGCCGCGGGCCGCGACGGCGTCTGCGACTCCGGCGAGTTCTGCCTCTACTACAACAGCGACAACGCCGGTTCGATCTCCGACTTCACCACCTCGATCAGCGACTACGGCGACACCCAGCCGAGCTGTTACGAGTTCAAGAGCGCCGGCAACGGACAGGGGCTATGCGTGAAGAACAACGCCGCCTCCGTCTGGAACCGCACCGGCGGCTCTGTGACGGTCTTCTACAACAGCGGGTATGCCGGTGACGCCCAGACGTTCGCGGCCGGAGCCAAGACCAACCTCAACGCGACCCTCAAGAACGAGAACGCATCCCACCGGTTCGGCGGCGGCACCACGACCAAGGTCGACATGTCCGACGCGCTCTACGTCGGCGGCGGGGGCAGGCTCACCACCGGCTTCGACGGCTACGTCAACACGCCCGGTCGCCACGAGGGAATTGACTTCGCCAAGGCCAGCGGTGCCGGGGTCAAGGCGCTGCTCGGCGGCACGGTGACCAACGTCGTCGAGGGTGGCAGCGGCAGCCTGTCGACCATCGCCATCTACAACGCGACCTACGACAAGACGATCATCTACCTGCACTCCAACCCGCTCGACAGCGTCGACACCGGCGACGTCATCAGCAAGGGCCAGCAGATCGCCAATGAGGCTGCCCGCGGCACCTCGGCGACGCACACTCACGTCGAGATGCGCCTCGGCTACCGCACCCTGGCTGCCAAGAGCGTCAACGACCCGGTGCTCGACAACCCGAACCCCAACCCCTTCTGGGAAGCGCGCGGCTACAACGTGCGCTGACGCGAAAAGACCTGCAGGACAACGGTATGCCGCGTGGTCGCCCCTCACGCGACCACGCGGCATACCCGGCGCTTGCGTCTGCGTGAACGGCGGCCATAGCAACCGTTCATGCAGACGCAAGCAATCATGCGCGGGGCGGAACGACTCAGAAGTCGTCGTCGAAGCCGACGCTTCCGGTGACCCCGACCTGGTAGGCCGAGACACGGCGCTCGAAGAAGTTCGACAGCTCCTGCACGTCCTGGAGCTCCATGAACGCCAGCGGGTTCTTCGAGCCGTACTCGGGCTCGAGGCCGAGCTGCTGGAGCCGGCGGTCGGCCACGTTCTCGAGGTAGAGCCGCATGTCGGAGGTCGACAGCCCGGCGACCCCACCACCCAGCAGGTCCTCAGCGAACTGCGCCTCCGCGTCGACCGCGTCCCGCAGCATCTGACGCACGTCGGCCGCCATCTGCTCGTCGAACAGGTCGGGCTCCTCTTCGCGCACCGTCTCGACCACGTCGAACGCGAACGACATGTGCATCGACTCGTCGCGGAACACCCAGTTGGTGCCCGATGCGAGCCCGTTGAGCAGGCCGCGCGACCGCAGGAAGTAGACGTAGGCGAAGGCACCGTAGAAGAACAGCCCCTCGATGCACGCTGCGAAGCAGATCAGGTTGAGCAGGAAGGCCTTTCGGTGCTCGCGCGTCTCGAGTCGGTCGAGATCGAAGACCGAGTCGATCCACTTGAAGCAGAAGTCGGCCTTGTGCTTGATCGACGGGATGTTGTCGACCGCGGCGAACGCCTCGGCGCGCTCCTTCTCGTCGGGCACGTAGGTGTCGAGCAGCGTCAGGTAGAACTGCACGTGCACGGCCTCCTCGAAGAGCTGCCGGCTCAGGTAGAGCCGACCCTCGGGGGAGTTGACGTGCTGGTAGAGGTTGAGCACCAGGTTGTTCGCGACGATCGTGTCGCCGGTGGCGAAGAACGCCACGAGCCGCGACACCAGGTGCCGCTCGGCCTCGGTCAGCCGCTTGAGGTCCTTGAGGTCGGAGTGCAGGTCGACCTCCTCGACCGTCCACGTGTTCTTGATGGCGTCGCGGTAGCGCTCGTAGAAGTGCGGGTAGCGCATCGGCCGCAGCGTGAGGTTCATGCCGGGGTCGAGCAGCATCCGGGTCGCGGAGTGGTCGGAGCCGGTGGTGGCGGCAGCGGTGTCGGTCATCTGGTCCTTCGTCATCTGGTCGGTGGTCACTGGCAGGCCTCGCAGCTCTCGGGGTTCTCGAGGGAGCAGGCAATCGCGTCCTGGTCGGACACTGCCGCCTCGCTCGGGCTGATGGTCAGGGGTGTGGGCGCCGATGCGGCGGTGGGCGCCGGATTGGCCTTGGCCGCAACGGAAACCGTCGCCTGCTGGATGCGGGTGGCCGGACGTGACCGCAGGTAGTAGGTCGTCTTGAGCCCGGCCTTCCACGCGTAGAGGTACATCGAGCTGAGCTTGCCGATGGTCGGCGCAGCCAGGAACAGGTTGAGCGACTGGCTCTGGTCGATGTAGGGCTGACGGGCCGCGGCGAGGTCGATGAGGGCGCGCTGCGGCAGCTCCCACGCCGTGCGGAACAGCACCCGCACCTCCTCGGGTAGGTCGAGGATGCCCTGCACCGAGCCCTCGCTGCGCTTGATCGCCTCCCGGATCTCCGGCGTCCACAGCTTGCGGGCCTTGAGCTCGCGCACCAGCGCCGTGTTGACCTGGAGGAACTCGCCCGACAGGGTCTCGCGCTTGAACAGGTTGGACACCTGCGGCTCGATGCACTCGTAGCAGCCCGCGATCGACGCGATGGTCGCGGTCGGCGCGATGGCAATGAGCAGGCTGTTGCGAAGACCGTTGTCCTTGATGGCCTTCCGCACGGCCTCCCACCGCTCGGTCTGGGTCGGGGTTACCTTCCAGAGGTCGGGCTGGAGGTCGCCGTGGCTCGCCCGCGTCTGGTCGTATGCCGGGTGGGCGCCGTGGGTGGCCGCGAGCTCGGCTGAGCGCTCGAGGGCGGAGAGGTAGACCTCCTCGCTGATGCGGGTGGACAGCTCGCGTGCCTCGTCAGAGTCGAGCGGCAGGCCGAGGGCGAAGAACACGTCCTGGAGACCCATCATGCCGAGCCCGACCGGACGCCAGCGCGGGTTGGAGGCCGCCGACTCCTCGCTCGGGTAGTAGTTGATGTCGATGACCCGGTCGAGGTAGGTCACGGCCGTGCGGACCGTGGATCGCAGTGTCTCCCAGTCGATTCCGTCACGCGCGGCAGTGAGGTGCCGCGCGAGGTTGACCGAGCCCAGGTTGCACACGGCCGTCTCGGTGTCGCTGCTCACCTCGATGATCTCGGTGCACAGGTTGGACAGGTGCACCACCGGGCCGCCGGGCACGTCCGAGGTCTGGTTGCAGGTGCGGTTGCTCGCGTCCTTGAACGTCATCCAGCCGTTGCCGGTCTGGGCCAGCGTGCGCATCATCTTCCCATAGAGCTCGCGGGCGCTCACGGTGCGCACGACCTTGCCGTCGCGCTCCGCGGCGGCATACGCCTCCTCGAAGGCCTCGCCCCACAGGTCGGGCAGCTCGGGCACCTGGTTCGGGTCGATGAGGCTCCACTGCTCGTCGGCCTCGACCCGGCGCATGAACTCGTCGGGGATCCAGTTGGCGAGGTTGAGGTTGTGCGTGCGCCGTGCGTCCTCGCCGGTGTTGTCCCGCAGCTCCAGGAACTCCTCGATGTCGGGGTGCCACGGCTCGAGGTAGACGCACGCCGCACCCTTGCGGCGACCGCCCTGGTTGACCGCCGCCACCGACGAGTCGAGCGTGCGCAGCCACGGCACGATGCCGTTGGAGTGACCGTTGGTGCCCCGGATTAGTGCGCCGCGCGACCGCACCCGAGACCACGAGATCCCAATTCCACCAGCGAACTTCGACAGCTTCGCCACCTGGGCATAGCGGTCGTAGATCGACTCGAGCTCGTCGCGCGGGCTGTCGACGAGGTAGCACGACGACATCTGCGTGTGCCGCGTGCCGGAGTTGAAGAGGGTCGGCGAGCTCGGCAGGTAGGCCAGGCTCGACATGAGCCGGTAGAAGTCGATCGCCTCGCGGGCCGTGTGGGCCAGGCCGCACGCGACGCGCAGCAGCCAGTACTGCGGGGTCTCGATGACGTCGCGGGTCTGTGGGTGGCGCAGCAGGTAGCGGTCGTAGACGGTGCGCAGCCCGAAGTACTCGAACCGACGGTCGGCCTCGGTGTCGATGGCGTGGTCGAGCTTGCGGGCGTTGGCCTCGACGAAGGCTGCGGTCTCGTCGCCGATCAGCCCCTCGAGGTGGCCCAGCCGGATCGCCTGGCTGAACGACGCGACCTGGTGGCCCCGCACCTCCTTGTCGATGTAGTTGGACAGCAGCCGGGCCGCGAGGCGCGAGTACTCCGGCTCGCTCGCGGTCATCTCGGCCGCCGTCTGGATCGACAGCCGGTCGAGCTCGGCGGTGGTGGCGCCGTCGTAGAGGCCACTGATGGTGCGGGTCGCAATCGCCATCGGGTCGACCTCGGTGAGGTCGTCGCACCAGCGGTCGACTGCCCGCACGATCTTCATGACGTCGACGGGCTCGGCGTCGCCGTTGCGCTTGCGCACCTGCATCTGGGTGCGGCGCGCCGGGCTCTCGGGGGCGGCCGGCTCGGCGGCCCCGGGAACGACTTGGGTCATCTGCTCTCTCCTCGCGAGCGGTTCCGATGGGTCGGGACCACGCGGGGAGGCGACGACGACGCGGTGGCGAGCACCCGGCATACCGGGTCGTCGTCATCACGTCGGTCGAAAGGACCCGCCCTCGAGGTCACGACCACACCACGCACGGCGTGCGTGGTCGCTGGCAGGTCTTCGGACTCGTGGACGTGGTGGGGCGCGACCTCGCGGTCTCGACCCACGCGCCTACCGGCCGTCGCTTCCCAGACTCGCGTCCAGTGCTTGGTGACGGCTTTCGTTTCCACTCACCGCTGCGGGGCAGTCCCGGACTTGCACCGGGTTCCCTCTTGCCCCGAAGCCGTTGGCTCACGGCTCCGGACCAGCTGTCAGCCACCATATGGGGTGGTGCTGACAAAACCCCGGCACCACATGTTGTGTCCGCGTGTCTCGGCGTGTCGCGCCCTGGCGATGGCTAAAAGGGCAGGTCAGGGCGCTGGACTGCGCGCAGGCTGTGGGTTCCGCAATCGGCCGATCGGGCTTACCTTGTCCCGCATGCGGGCCGCACCCCGTGGCCCACCCCATGGAGGAACCATGTACAGAGCGCGAGCACTCGCAGCGGCCAGCGCCGCCGCGATGGTCGCGGCGGGCCTGACCGGCCTGGCCACGACCGCCACCGCGGCGCCCACGAAGGCGACTGCATCTGGAGCATCCTCGAGCTGGCTGGTGCTGGCCGACCGCGGCGCCTCGACCGCCGCGTTGGTCAAGGAACTCAGAGCGGCTGGGGCCACGGTCACGTCGGTCAACGAGGCGATCGGGCTGGTGAGTGTCACGTCGAAGGACGCCCGCTTCCGCGCGTCGGCGAGCCGGATCGCCGGCGTCCAGGGCGTCGCGGCCGACGTGAGCATCGGTTCGTCGCCCAACCCGGTGAAGGCCCGCGCCGACAAGGTGGAGAAGGAGCACCAGGGCGCCACCGCTAAGGGCAAGGACAAGGGCGCCAAGGCCAAGAAGGGTGTGAAGGCCGACCCGCTCGACCAGTACCTGTGGGGCATGGACATGATCAACGCTCCCGCGGCGCACGCGATCGAGCGCGGCGACAAACGCGTCACGGTGGGTGTCATGGACACGGGTGTCGACGGTGCGCACCCAGACCTCGCCCCCAACTTCGACGCCAAGAAGTCGCGCAACTTCACGACCGACATCGAGGCGATCGACGGTCCGTGTGAGTTCACTGGTTGCGTCGACCCGGCCAACGTCGACGACAACGGTCACGGCACGCACGTGGCCGGCACCATCGGCGCGGCGCTGAACGGGCGCGGTGTGAGCGGTGTCGCGCCGGGCGTGACTCTCGTCAACGTCCGGGCTGGCCAGGACAGTGGCTACTTCTTCCTCGGACCGGTCACGAACGCCCTCACCTACTCCGGCGACATCGGCATCGACGTCGTCAACATGTCGTTCTACGTCGACCCGTGGCTCTACAACTGTCGGGGCGGCGCGCCGGAGGACAGCGCCCCGGCTGCGGCGGACCAGGAGATCATCATCGCGGCCATGACGCGGGCGCTCAACTACGCCAACGCTCGCGGCGTCACGCTCGTGGGTGCACTGGGCAACAACCACGAGGACCTGGCCAAGCCCCGGGTCGACCTGTCCAGCCCGGACTACGACAACCCGGCCTACGACTGGGACACCGCTCCCTACCCCCGGACCATCTCCAACGCCAACTGCCTCGACCTCCCGGTCGAGGGCCCGAACGTCATCGGCGTGTCCTCGCTCGGCCCGACCGGCACCAAGTCGGACTTCTCCAACTACACGACTGACCTCAGCTCGGGCGAGATCGAGGTCTCTGCTCCGGGTGGCTGGTTCCGTGACGGGTTCGGCACGGACACCTATCGCACCAACGGCAACCTGATCCTGTCCACGGCGCCGCTGCACGTGCTGCAGGCCGAGGGTGCAGTGGATGAGGACGGCAACATCACGCCCGACGGCGAGGCGGCCGGCGTGATGAAGGAGTGCGTCAAGCGCGTCTGCGGGTACTACCAGTACCTCCAGGGCACCTCGATGGCGTCGCCGCACGCTGCCGGCGTCGCTGCGCTCGCCGTCAGCGCCCACGGGCGGGTCGACGGCAAGCGCGGCCTCACCATGGCCCCTGACGCGGTCGCCATGCTCATGATGCGCACGGCCACCGACCACGCCTGCCCGCCGGGCGGCGTCCGGTCCTACGCGCAGGAGGGACGCAGCGCCGAGTGGACGGCCACCTGCGTGGGCAATGCCGACTTCAACGGGTTCTACGGAGCCGGCATCGTCAACGCCCTCGGCGTGGTGCAGTAACCGCACGACGTCGCCCCTTGGGGCGCAACGAGGAAACGACGAACTGCCCCGGCGGGGTCGACCCCGCCGGGGCAGTTCGCGTGTCGTCAGCCGACGGCAGCCCGCTCAAAGCGGTCGGCCCAGTCGCGCAGCATCTCGCGGAAGGCCTCGGGCGCCTCCTCCACCTCGAAGGCCGCACCCGCCCAGCCGAACCCGAAGAGGGACCACTGCGGCTGGCTCGCGTCCATCGCGACCCGGCAGCTGTCGGTGCCGACCGGCGTGATCTCGGCCCACCGGCCGATCCGGCTCTCCACCTCGTCGGCGGGTGCGTGGACCAGGGCAACGACCTGCTGACCACGGTCGCGTTGCGAAAGGCCTTGGCGCACAAAGGAGGCCGCATCGTCCGTGGGGATCTCGCGGCGGCGGAACCGTGCCCGGGTGCCCATCGGCGCCGAGAGGCGGTCGAGGCGGAACGAGCGCCAGTCCTGTCGTTCCAGGTCGTATGCCGCGAGGTACCAGCGGCGTCCGACCGTCACCAGCTGGTGGGGCTCGACGTGGCGGCCCAGGTCCTCGCCGGCCGCCGCGCCGCCCTTGGCGGTGTAGCGGAACCGCAGCCGCTCCTCGTCGCGGATCGTCTGCGCAACGATGGACAGCACCTCGGCGGAGACCTCGGGGGCGGTCCCGAAGGGTGAGTCGACGGTGACGCTGCGCAGCGCCTCGGCCCGCCGCTTGAGCTTCGCGGGCAGCACCTGCACGACCTTGGACAGTGCCGACAGTGACGCCTCGGCGAGCGCCCCGCTGCCCTGGTGGGCGGCGTTTCCCAGGGCGACCGCCATCGCGATCGCCTCGTCCTCCTCGACGGTGAGCGGCGGCATCGCGGCGCCGGCACCGAGCTGGTACCCGCCGTCGGCGCCCCGGGTCGCGTTGACGGGGTAGCCGAGCTCGCGCAGCCGGTCGATGTCGCGACGCAGGGTGCGCTCGGACACCTCGAGCCGGTCGGCGAGCTCGCCACCGGGCCAGAACCGGTGGGTCTGCAGCAGCGACAGCAGTCGGAGGGCGCGTGAGCTGGTGTTGGCCATGGATCAAGAGTCTCTCACCATCAGGTCAGAAACTGACCGGAATCATCCCTAGCGTCGTCAACGACCGAAGAAGTACCGCAGACCTCCACCCGGGAGAGAACGATGACAACGACCACCACAGCGCTCCGCGAGGCGGCGCCGGAAGCAAGCAACACGGCATACGCAGCAACGGAATCCGTCACGTCGCGCGAGGGGCGGCACGGGCCGCTGCCGACCGGCCGGGCGCGCACCATCGCGCTGCTCAGCCTCTTCCTCGCCTCGACCATGGAGCTGCTCGACACCACGGTCGTCAACGTCGCGCTGCCGACCATCGAGGCCGGCCTCAAGGCGAGCGCGACCCAGCTCCAGTGGATGGTCGCGGCCTACCCGCTGGCCTTCGCGCTGGGCCTCATCACCGGCTCGCGGCTCGGTGATCTGTTCGGCCGCAAGCGGGTGTTCCTCGCAGGGCTGGTGGGCTTCACGGTGACGTCGGCGGCGTGCGGCTTCGCGCCGAACGCCGAGCTGCTCGTCGCGTTCCGGGCGCTGCAGGGGCTGGCCGCCGCCGCGATGATCCCGCAGGTGCTGTCGAGCCTGCAGGTGATGTACCGGCCGGAGGAGCGCGCGAAGGCGATGGGCATGTTCACCGGGCTCGCCGGTCTCTCTGCAGTGCTGGGCCCGGTGCTCGGCGGTGTGCTGACCGAGGTCGACGTCGCCGGTCTCGGGTGGCGTTCGATCTTCCTGATCAACGTCCCGTTCGGGGTGCTCGCGATCGTGGCGGCTTTGCGCTGGGTCCCGGAATCCGTTGCGGCAGTAGCTCCCCGGATCGATGTGGGCGGGGTGCTGGTGCTGGCTGCCGGGCTCTTCGCCGTGCTCTACCCGTTGACGCTCGGCCGCGAGCTCGGGTGGCCGACGTGGGTGTATGCCGCGATGGCGGCGGGCGTGGTCGTGCTGGCCGGGTTCGTGCGGGCGCAGCTGCGGGCCGAGCGGGCGGGGCGGGAGCCACTCGTGGCGCTGAGCCTCTACCGCGGGCGTGGGTTCGCCGCCGGCACGGTGCTCAACGCGGTGTTGTTCATGGCGATGGCGTCGTACTTCCTGTGCCAGACCATCTACCTGCAGGCCGGGCTCGGCTGGTCGGTGCTCAAGGCCGGTCTCGCCGGGATGCCGTTCGCGCTGACGACGACGGTCTTCGCCGGGCTGGCGGTTGCGGTGCTGGCGCCGAGGATCGGGCGGCGGGTGCTCCAGCTCGGTGCGATCACCTGGGCGGCTGGTGCGGGGCTGATGGCTGTGACCGTGCACGGCGCTGACGCTGCGACATCGGTGTGGGCGTTCCTGCCGGCGTTCCTCGTCTCGGGCGCGGGCTTCGGGCTGATGGTGTCGCCGATCGGCGTCTTCGCGCTGGCGGACGTGCCGGTGACCAAGGCCGGCTCGGCGTCGGGGCTGTTCAGCACGACCGGTCAGCTGGCCGGCGCCGCAGGTGTGGCTGCGGTCGGGTCGGTGTTCTTCTCGGTGGTCGAGTCGAATGCGTCGCGGGTGCCCGTGGACATGTTCCGGCCTGCGTTCCAGGTGGCGCTCGGTCTGCTGGTGGTCCTGCTCCTGGTCGGCGCAGTCGTCGCCCGGGCGCTCCCGGCGAATGCACCCCAGGAGGGCGCACCCGCGGCCCACTGAGGCTCCGCTGCCAGCACTTCATGTCCCGCAACATGCCGTGGAAAATCGGGCGGATTCCAGCGGTCAGTGCAACGCGGACTCTGGAATCCGCCTCGCGATCGACGGCATGTTGCGGGACATGAACGTCGAGCGCGAATGCACGCAAGGCGCGGCTAGACTCCGCTCGAGTGATGGCGGTGGGGCTCGCCGACAACCGCGGAGATTCCGCCAACAGTCCCTACCTGAGACGGTAGGAGAGCCATGCCCATCGACCCACCAGCCCCGCGCGAGCCGATCGACCCGGACGTCACCAGCGCCGAGGCACACGAGGCCGCTGCCGAGCACCTCTCGCTGCGCCACCTCCTGCGCGGGCGCGGGGACATCGTGGGTTCCATCGCGGCCGGCGGCGCCATCGGCGCCCTGGCTCGTTGGGGCCTCGCCGAGCTGATCCCTCACGGCACAGGCGAGTTCGCGACGAGCACCCTGATCGCCAACGTCGTCGGCGCCTTCCTGATCGGCGTCCTCATGGTCGTGGTCGTCGAGGTCATGCAGCCCACCCGGCTCGTGCGGCCGTTCCTGGGCGTGGGCGTCCTCGGCGGCTTCACGACCTTCTCGACCTACACCCTCGACCTCCACGAGATGCTGCGTGAGGGGCACCCGGGTGCCGCCGCGGCATACCTCGTCGTCACGCTCGTGGGCGGCCTCGCCGCCACGGCCGCCGCCATCGCGGTGACTCGCCACCTTTTGGTGCGGGAGGGCGCACAGTGACAGCGCTACTCATCGTCCTCGGCGCCGCGGTCGGGGCGCCCACGCGCTACCTCGCCGACCTGTGGATCCAGAGCCGGCACGAGACGCGCTACCCGTGGGGGACGTTCGCGGTCAACGTGATCGGCTCGCTCGTGCTCGGGTGCATCGCGAGCGCCGTGTATGCCGGGTCGTCGCCGGAATGGCTGCTCACCCTGGTGGGCACGAGCTTCTGCGGGGCGCTGACGACGTTCTCGACGTTCTCGTTCGAGGCGGTACGGCTCACGCAGGAGGGTGCACTCGCGACCGCGGTTGCCTACGTGGCGGGCAGCCTCGCCGCGGGGCTCCTGGCGTGCACCGCCGGATGGGCCCTCGTCGCGGCCGTCACCTGACCGCCGACCGAAGGGCTCAGCGGCGACGGGTCTCGAGGAACTCGCCGATCCGGCCGATCGCCTCGGTCAGGGTGTCGACGTCGGGCAGCGTCACGAGCCGGAAGTGGTCGGGCTCGAACCAGTTGAAGCCGGTGCCGTGCGTGACGAGGATCTTCTTCTCCCGCAACAGGTCTATGACGAACGCCTGGTCGTCCTCGATCGGGTAGACCTCGGGGTCCAGACGGGGGAAGCAGTACAACGCTCCGTGGGGCTCGACGCACGACACCCCGGGGATCTCGTTCAGCAGGCGCCACGCGAGCTTGCTCTGCTCGTAGAACCGACCACCGGGATGGATGTACTCCTCGATCGACTGGTAGCCACCGAGTGCCGTCTGGATCGCGTGCTGGCCGGGCACGTTGGCGCACATGCGCATGTTGGCCAACAGGGTCAGGCCCTCGAGGAAGTCGGCCGCCGCCTCGCGCGGACCCGACACCATGACCCAACCCGCGCGGTAGCCGCACACGCGATAAGCCTTCGACAGCCCGCTGAAGGTGAGGCACAGGACGTCGTCACCGGCATACGTCGCCGTGTGGTGGTGCACCGGCTGAAAGTCGTTGTCCCCGAACAGGATCTTCTCGTAGATCTCGTCCGACATCAGGACCAGGTCGTGCCGCCGCGCGATGTCGACGAGACCCCGCACCGTCTCCTCGCTGTAGACGGCGCCCGTCGGGTTGTTCGGGTTGATGACGACCAGCGCATGGGTGTTCCCGGTGATCTTGGACTCGATGTCCTCGAGGTCGGGGTTCCACCCGTTGGCCTCGTCGCAGCGGTAGTGGACCGGCGTCCCACCCGCCAGCGTGACCGCGCCGGTCCACAGCGGGTAGTCGGGCGCGGGCACCAGCACCTCGTTGCCCTCGTCGACGAACGCCGTCAGCACCATCGAGATCAGCTCGGAGACGCCGTTGCCGATGAAGACGTCGTCGACGTGCGTGTCGGTCAGCCCCCGCGACTGGTAGTAGTGCGCCACCGCCGTGCGGGCCGAGTAGATGCCCCGCGAGTCGCTGTAGCCCTGCGACGTCGGCAGGTGGTGGACCATGTCCTGCAGGATCGCGTCGGGCGCCTCGAACCCGAACGGCTCGGGGTTGCCGATGTTGAGCTTGAGGATCTTGTGCCCCTCGGCCTCGAGCCGCTGGGCCTCGACGAGGATCGGTCCGCGCACGTCATAACGGACCTGATGCAGCTTGCGGGACTGGGTGATTCGGCGCACGACGCCAGTGTGTCAGTGGGCGGGTCGCTCACGGCGGACCATCCCGTATGCCGTCCGGCACAGTTCGCGTGCCCGCGCACCTCGCGTGGCCGGGCGGGGTACGCCAGAGTGGGTGCATGGGCGCCGGAGACGATGACCAGCACGCGAGCGTGCAGGAGGGCGTGCGCGAGGAGACCCGGCCCGCCGAGCGCGACGAGACGCCGGCGGAGCGGTCGGACCGCAACTGGAACGAGCTGTTGCAGGAACTGCGCGTCACCCAGACCGGGGTGCAGCTGTTGTCCGGCTTCCTGCTGACCCTGCCGTTCCAGCAGCGCTTCGAGTCGCTCACCGACGACCAGAAGCTGCTCTACCTGTGGACCGTCGTGCTGTCGGTCGCCGCGACCGGGCTCATCGTGTCGCCCGTGGCCATGCACCGGGCACTGTTCCGGCGGCATGCCAAGACCACTCTGGTGACGGCCGGTGACCGCATCGCCAAGGCCGGGCTCGTGGTCCTTGCCGTCACGGTGGCGTCGGTGCTGGCGCTGATCTTCTCCGTCGTCGTCGGCACCGGCCCGGCCATTGCGGCCGTGGGAGGTGCGGCGCTGTTCTTCGTGGGCTTCTG
The DNA here is from genome assembly GCF_013041615.1 of Knoellia koreensis. Lineage (GTDB taxonomy): Bacteria > Actinomycetota > Actinomycetes > Actinomycetales > Dermatophilaceae > Pedococcus > Pedococcus koreensis. Next base: position 260,004 of record NZ_JABEPQ010000003.1, on the reverse strand, counting down.
GCTCGTGCTGCCCGTGGCCATGACCAAGGGCCACCGCCGGCTGCCCTGACGCCAGGGCTCAGAGGCGGATCGTCGTCGTCACGCTCGTGACCGACGGTGTGGTCGGGGTGGAGGAGAAGCCGAACGAGCACGGCGGGTCGACCGGGGCCAACGCCCCCAGGTCGGATCCGCGCCACGTGCCGCGCAACCCGGCGACCCGGTGCTGGTCGACCGCGCCGTACCACTCGCTCCGCCCACCAGCGGCCGAACCACGGGTGCGCACCCCGCGCAGCACCACCCGGGCCACGGGGTCGAGTGCCGCAGCCCACAGGGGACTGGTCGCCAGCCTGGCGGGCGGGATGCGCAGGACCCAGCCGAGCGGCATACGACCACCGACCTCGAGCGCCACGTCGAGCAGGTCAGCGGCGCGCACGCGCCAGCCACCCGACCCCACCTCGGCGACCACCGGACCCACGACGACCTCGTCGAAGACGTAGGTGGCGGAGACGAACTCGGCCACCTCGTCCGTCGGCGCGAGCAGCGTGCGGTGCCCGGTCGCGTCCTGCAGCATCACGTCTGCGAACGCGCCGAACGGGGACTCGCGCCAGCGCCCCACCACCAACCGCACGCCGGACGTCGTGCCGGCCCCGGCGATCTCTCCGGTGAAGCGCAGCAGGCCTTCGCGCGGCACGGCTCAGCGGTGGGAGGGCTTGGCGAGGAAGACCACCACGACCAGGCCGATCACGAGCACCCCTGCCGGCAGCAGCATGGCCTGCGACATGGCGGTCGCGAAGCCGTCGGCGACCTGCGGCGGCAGCTTCACCCCGGCGGTCCCGGCCATGCCACCGGACCCGGCCGCGGCGTCGCCGAGGTTGGCGCGCAGACGGGCCTCGATGACCGCCGCGATGGCGGCCGAGCCGAGGACCGCGCCGACCTGGCGGGTCGTGTTGTAGATGCCGGAGCCCGCACCGGCCGAGGCGAGCGGCAGGTTGCGGGTCGCGGTCGCCGCGAGCGGCGCGAACATCGTCGAGGTGCCGAGGCCCACGAGCGCCATCGGGCCGAGCAGGTGCCACGCGGGCGCACCGGCCGTCATCGACCGGCTCAGCCACCAGAAGGCCAGCACCCCGACGACGAACCCGAAGGTCGTGATCACCCGAGGGTGCATGCGGTCGACGAGCCGCCCCACGAACGGCGCCACGATGACCGACACGACCGCCGTGGGCACGGTGAGCAGGGCTGCCCGGGTCGGGCTGAGTCCGAGCACCAGCTGGGCGAAGAGCGTGAATGGGAAGGCGAAGGCCGTGATTGCGAAACCGACCGTCGTGATGGCGAGGTTGGACAGCGAGAAGTTGCGGTCGCGAAAGATGCCCAACGGCACCAACGGTTCCCGCTTGATCCGGCTCTGCCACCAGACGAAGACCACCATGACGATGATGCCGGCGGCGATGAGCCGCTTGACCGTGATGAACCCGGTGATCGTGCCCCAGTCGTAGGTCTCGCCCTCCTGGATGCCGAAGACGAGCAGGAACATGCCGACCGCCGACAACGCCACCCCCACCAGGTCGAAGGAGTGCGAGTGGGTCTGGAGGGTCGGCACCAGCCGCCACGCGAGCGCGAACGCGATGAGCCCCACCGGCACGTTGATGAAGAAGATCCACTCCCACCCGGGGCCGTCGACGAGCACGCCACCGAGCAGCGGCCCCACGAGCGTCGCAACACCGGCAGTGGCTCCCCAGAGCGACATCGCCTGCCCGCGCGACGCCGCCGGGAACGTCCGCGTGATCACGGTCATCGTCTGCGGCGTCATCATCGAGGCGCCCAGTCCCTGCACCACGCGCGCGATGACGAGCTCGGTGATGCTGCCCGTCAGCCCGCACCACAGCGATGCCAGCGTGAAGACGGCGAGCCCGGCGAGGTAGAGGTTCTTGGGCCCCACCCGGTCGCCGAGCCGGCCCGTGATCAGCAACGGCACGGCATACGCCAACAGGTAGGCACTGGTGACCCACAGCACCGAGTCGACGCCCGCGTCGAGCCCGCGCATGATCGCCGGAGTCGCGATCGACACGATGGTCGAGTCGACGAGGATCATGAAGAAGCCGATGACCATGGCCCACAGCGCCGGCCAGGGCCGGTACCCGTCGGGAAGGTCGGTGCCGGGACGGGTCGCGGTGGTGGGGTCGGCCATGGGGCAACCGTATTGCCGCCCGCCGACGTCGCGGCACCCCTACGCTGCGTGAGGTGAGCCATGCCGTCGGCGCCGCCGGTCGCCTCCCGGAGGGTCCCCGGGGCCGCCTCCCCGGCAGGGTCGTGCGCGGGTATGCCGCGGGGTCGGTCGCGACGGGTGCGTTCGGCACCGTGCCCGGCCTGCTCCTGCTGCCGTACCTCACCGACCGGCTCGGGGTCGCGGCCGGGCTCGCGGGCGGGATCGTGTTCCTGCCCAAGGCCTGGGACGTCGTGCTCAACCCGGTCGCGGGGCGCATCAGCGACCACCACGTCTCGGCGGCCGGGCCGCGCCGACCGTTCCTCATCCGGGCCGGGGTGGCGCTCGCGGCCTGTTTCGCGGTGCTGTTCGGCGGCCCGTCGTCGCCGGAGGCGTTGGCGGCGGTCTGGGTGGTCGTGGCCTTCCTCGCGTGTGCCACCGCCTACGCGTTCTTCCAGGTGCCCTACGTCGCGATGCCCGCCGAGATCACCGACGACTACGCCGAACGCACGCGGCTCATGACCTGGCGGGTGGCCGTGCTGGCCTTCGCCATCCTCGTCAGCGGTGCCTCGGCGCCGGCCATCCGCGACGCGGTCGGGCCGGCCCAGGGCTACCGCGTCATGGGGGTCGTGGTGGCGCTGCTGATCCTCGTCGGGGTCGTCGGCGCGTGGCGGGGCACGGCGTCGGCGCCGGTCGGACGCGTCCACCGAACTGGCGGGATGTTGCGCGACCAGCTGCGAATCGTCGCTGGTGCCAAGGACTTTCGCGTCCTGTTGGGCACCTTCGTGCTCCAGGCACTCGCGACCGGGGCGATGCTCGCCGGTGTCGACTACGTGGCCCGGCACGTCCTCGGCAGCTCGTCGGCCTCGACCCTGCTCTTCGTCTGCTTCGTGGCCCCCGCGATCCTCGTGACACCCCTGTGGGAGCGGCTGGGTGCGCGGCGAGGCAAGCGGTGGGGGTATGCCGTGGCGTCGGTCCTGCTGGGCGGTGGCGCGCTCGCGCTGGTGGGCGCCCGGTCCCTGCCCGCGGCCGCGGTCTACCTGGCCGTCGCGGTGGTCGGGGTCGGTTACGCGGGGGCTCAGATGTTCCCGATGGCGATGCTGCCCGACGTCGCAGCGGTCGACGCCGCCCGCACCGGGGAGAACCGCATCGGTGTCTTCACCGGGGTGTGGACCGCCGGCGAGACGCTCGGCCTCGCCCTCGGACCCGGCCTGTATGCCGCGGTGCTCGCCCTCGGCGGGTACGTCTCATCCACCGACTCGACTGCGGCACAACCCGGTTCGGCCGTCATGGCCATCACGCTGGGCTTCTCGCTCGTCCCCGCGGCACTTGTCGCGCTGAGCCTCGTGCTGCTCGCCCGCTACCGTCTCGACGAGGCGGCCGTCCGTGCCGCCAACGCCTCGTCACCCCAGGAGGTCTGACATGGGTCTGCCCGCCGACGAGGTCCGCGCCCGGCTGGAGGCCATGGCCGCGCACGACGTCCCGACCCATGGTGGACGCACCCTTGCCTACGTCTACGACTCCGGCCTCGCGGAGGTGGACGTGCTCGCCCGTGACGCGCTCGCGGCATACGCCTCGAGCAACGGTCTCGACCCCACCGCCTTCCCCAGCCTGCTCGCGATGGAGCAGGACCTCGTGCGGTTCGCCGGCCGGTTGCTCGACGCGCCCGAGGGATTCGTCGGCACGGCGACCAGCGGCGGCACCGAGTCGATCCTGCTCGCGGTGCAGGCGGCCCGCGACGCCCGGCCCGACATCGAGCGACCGCGGATGGTGCTGCCCACCACGGCGCACGCGGCGTTCCACAAGGCCGCGCACTACTTCGGTGTCGAGCCGGTGCTCGTCGACGTCGACCCGGTCAGCTTCCGGGCGGACCCGGCCGCGATGGCCGCCGCGATCGACGACCGCACCGTCCTCGTCGTCGCGAGCGCCCCCTCCTACGCCCATGGTGTCGTCGACGACGTCACCCCGATCGCGGCCGCGGCGGCCACGGCCGGCGTGCGTTGCCACGTCGACGCGTGCATCGGTGGGTGGGTGCTGCCCTACCTGCGCAGTGCCGGGGCGGACGTGCCGCGGTGGACCTTTGCGGTCGAGGGCGTCACGAGCATCTCGGTCGACCTGCACAAGTACGCCTACACCCCCAAGGGCATCTCGCTCCTGCTGCACCGTGATGCCGACCTGCGCCGCCCGCAGTTCTTCGCATCCGCGCAGTGGCCGGGCTACACGATGCTCAACTCGACGACCCAGTCGACGAAGTCGGGCGGTCCGCTCGCGGCAGCCTGGGCGGTCGTCACCCACCTCGGCGACGACGGGTATGCCGCGTTGGCGGCGACCGTGGCGGCGGGGGTGCGGGACCTGATCGAGGGCGTCGCCGCCATACCTCAGCTTTCCGTTGCAGGAGAACCGGACTCGGCCCTCGTCGCCCTGCGCGCCGACGCCACGCTCGACCTGTTCACGTTGGCCGACGAGCTCCTGGCGCGCGGGTGGTACGCCCAGCCACAGCTGTCGTTCCGCGACCAGCCACCCACGCTGCACCTCAGCCTCAGCGCCGCGACGGCGCCACTCGTGCCGGATTTCCTGGCGGCACTGCGGGAGTCGGTGGAGGTCGCCGTCGAGGACGGGCCGGTCGAGGTGCCACCCGAGCTGGTGGCGGCGGTGGCTTCGATCGATCCTGAGACCTTGGACGACGCGGCCTTCGAGGGGCTGCTCCATGTCGCGGGCCTGGCGGGCGCCGACGGCGCGCTCGCGCTGCCGGAGCGGATGGCGCCGGTCAATGCGCTGCTCGACGTGGCGCCACCACGGTTGCGCGAGGCACTACTCGTGGCGTTCCTCGACCGGCTGACCCGGCCCTAGGGGACCACGCTCGCCGGGCGTGGACGCCCACCACCCGAATCGTGAAAGTCGGGGCGGAACCCACGATGTGAGCCGCGGCTCACTTAGGCTCGGGCAATGCCCCGTTCACCTGTCGGCGAACTCGAGACCGAGCTCACGCGGTTGATGCGTCGCGCCCGCAGCGCGCAGCAACGCATCGCGGCCGAGGTGCACCCCGACCTCGACACCGCGGGGTATGCCGTGCTGGTCACCGTCCGTGACCTCACCGAGAGCAGCGGGGGAGTGCGCGGCGGCGAGGTGTCCGACGTGCTGGGGCTGCACAAGTCCACGGCTAGCCGCAACCTCACGACGCTCGAGGAGCTCGGGCTGGTCGAGCGGATCCCCGACCCCGACGACGCCCGCGCCCGCCAGGTGCGGCTCACGACCCAGGGCGCCGAGGCGCTGGAGCGCACCTTCGCCGGACGGCGTGAGCGGCTGCGCTCGCAGGTCGCCGGGTGGGAGCCGCGGGACGTGGCCGAGTTCGCCCGACTGCTGAAGAAGCTCAACGACGGCGCCTCCTGAGCCCTTGGGGACCCGCCCCGCCTGAGCTGGGCATGCCCAGCGAACTTTGGCCCAAAGTTCGCCAGTGCTGGGAACCTTCCCAGCACAGGTGAACTTCTCCCCAAACTTGGCGGCGACTCACGGGGGCGACGTCGGTGCGCCGGTGGGCCGCACGGCATACAAGTTGCATTGAGCAACTAATGGGGATTATGGTTGCGTTCAGCAACCAAAGGAGTCCCATGACCGCCACCGCCACCCGGGCGACGACCACTCCCGTAGACGTCGACGACGTCGCCGCGGTGCTGTCCTCGCTCTCGGCGCTCATCCGCACGAGCCGCGCGATCGGCCGCCGCCTCCTGGACGAGAGCGGCACCTCCAGCACGCCGCTGGCGGTGCTCAAGGTGCTCGCGCGGGGCGACGGTCACGACCGGCCGGGTGACCTGGCGGTCGCCACAGGCGTGGCTCCGTCGGTCGTGAGCCGAGTCATCGCCCGGCTCGAGGAGGACGGGCTGGTGACGCGTCGCAAGGACGACGTCGACGCCCGCGCCTGCCACATCGCCCTCACCGACGCGGGCACTGCACACCTCGAACACGTCCACCGCGAAGCCGCCGCCCGGCTCGCACCGGAGCTCGCCGGCATACCGGCCGAGGACCTCCACCGGATGCCGCACCTCCTGCAGGAGCTCGAGCAGGCCATCGCCCGCGCCGAGCGCCTCCCCGCCCACCACGCAACGTCCACCACGGAAAGCCACTGATGTCAGCCACTGCTCCCACCGCGACCATTGCGCGCACCCCTGAGGAATCGGGGGAGATGTCGCACCGCGAGATCCTCGAGTCGATGACGGGTCTGCTCGCGGGCCTGTTCACCGCGCTCATCAGCAGCACGATCGTCTCGACCGCCCTGCCCACCATCATCGGCGACCTCAACGGCACCCAGCGTCAGTACACCTGGGTCATCACCGCGTCGCTGCTCGCCACGACCGTCAGCACCCCGATCTGGGGCAAGCTGTCAGACCTGTTCAGCAAGAAGCTGCTCGTGCAGCTGTCCCTCGCCGTCTTCGTCGTCGGCTCGATGGCCGCGGGCCTCGCGCACAGCGTCGGCTTCCTCATCGCCTGCCGCGTCGTCCAGGGCCTCGGCATGGGTGGGCTCACGGCCCTCACCCAGTCGATCATGGGCGCGATGATCGCCCCGCGCGAGCGCGGTCGGTATGCCGGGTACATGGGTGCCGTCATGGCCGTCTCGACCGTGAGTGGTCCCCTCCTGGGTGGCTTCATCGTCGACAGCGGACTCGGCTGGCGCTGGACCTTCTACGTCTGCGTGCCCCTCGCGATCATCGCCATGGTGGTGCTCCAGCGGACGCTCCACATCACGACGCCCAAGCGGATGCCGAAGATCGACTACCTCGGTGCCGTGCTCATCGCGATCACCTCGTCGCTGCCGCTGCTGTGGGTCACCTTCGCCGGCCACGACTTCCCCTGGTGGTCCATGGAGACCGCGTGGTACCTCGGCGGCACGCTCCTCGGCCTGGTGCTCACCATCGCGGTGGAGCTGCGCGCGGCCGAGCCGATCATCCCGATTCGCTTGCTGCGCAACGTGACCACGGCACTGGTCATCATCGCCAGCGTCTCCGTCGGCGTCGCGATGTTCGGCGGCACCACCTTCCTCACGCAGTACTTCCAGGTCTCGCGTGGCTACTCGCCGACCCATGCCGGGCTGCTCACGATCCCGCTCATGGGCGCGCTGCTCGTCGCCTCGACGCTCGGTGGCCGGTACGTCAGCAAGAGCGGTAGGTGGAAGGGCCTGATCGTGGTCGGCGGCGTCTTCCTCACGGCCGGCATGGTCTGGCTCGGTCAGCTCGACCACCAGACGCCGCTGTGGCAGATCGGCACCGCCATGGCGCTACTCGGCATCGGCATGGGGTCGATGATGCAGAACCTCGTCCTCGCCGTGCAGAACTCGGTCGACGTCAAGGACATCGGCGCCGCCTCCGCGAGCATCGCGTTCTTCCGCACGCTCGGTGGTGCGATGGGCGTCTCGGTGCTCGGCGCCATCCTCGCCAACGGTGTCCGCGACAACATCGCGGCAGGGTTGGCCAAGCTCGGCCCGGCGGCCGCGGCTGCAGCCCAGCAGGGCGGCGGTACCGGGACGCTCGACATCAAGGACATGCCCGGCCCGATCCAGGGCATCGTGCGTGCCGCCTACGGCGACGCCACCGGGCACATCTTCCTCATCGGCGCGGTCTTTGCCGCAATCGCTTTCGTGGCAGTCCTTTTCGTCCGCGAGACCGAGCTCCGCACGACCGTCTCGATGTCGGAGGAGGTCGCCGCCAACGCGGAGGCCGCCGCGGGTGCCAGCGCGCCCACCGACGCCGCAACAGTGGCGGCGCTGGCCGACGAGTCGCCCCTCGCACCTGAGCCTGGGCCCGGCCGGCAGCCCCAGGTCCAGGACGTCGATGTGCGCGAACCCGGCGTGCGGGTGCTCGACCAGGGCTCGTCGCCGCGCGAGGCTGAGGAGCTGACCGCGCTCGCGGCGCTCGACGTGCTCGCTTCGGCCGAGCTCGACGTGCGTGGCTCGTCGCAGGCGGGTCAGCGGGCGCTCGACGAGGCCAAGGACCTGGTACGCGCACTCGGGCGTGACGTCGACGCGGCGCTCGGGCAGTTCCACGTGCAGCTCGAGCGGGTGCTCGAAGGGCTCGAGCAGCCCCAGGGCCGGCACGCCGGTGAGCCGGCGTCCGAGCCGATGCACGATCTGGAGTTCACGCTGCTGCGCAGCTCGCAGTCGACGGCCGACCGCGTGGTCGCGGCCGCCCACGCCGAGGCGGAGCAGATCATCGCCGCCGCGCGGCTGGAAGCCACCCGCCGCGTCAACGACTGAGCACCTCCGCGGCTCGAGGTGACCCGCCGGCCCCGGTTGGCGGCCGATCACCTCGAACCGCGGGATGCCGTGGGAGAGCGCGGGACAGCGTCGGCCTCGGCGCGTCGTGAGATGGCCCACGGCGCCGGAGGGTGGCCGTGGTTACCGATCGGTAACTAGGCTGCGGGGATGGCTACGACCCTGGCAGGCAAGACGATCCTCATGTCCGGCGGGAGCAGGGGCATCGGCCTCGCGATCGCCGAGCGAGCCGCCCGCGACGGCGCCAACATCACGCTCATCGCCAAGACCGACCAGCCCGACCCGCGCCTGGCCGGCACGATCCACACCGCGGCCGAGGCGATCGAGCAGGCCGGCGGCCGGGCGCTCGCCGTCGTCGGCGACATCCGCGACGACGCGACCATCGCCGAGGCGGTGGAGCGAACGGTGGGCGAGTTCGGCGGGATCGACATCGTGGTCAACAACGCCAGCGTGCTCAACCTCAGCGGCACCGCGCAGCTCGAGCCCAAGCGCTACGACCTCATGCAGGACGTCAACGTCCGCGGCACCTTCATGCTCACCCGGGCCGCGATCCCGCACCTGCTCGCCAGCCCGGACCCGAAGGTCCTCACCCTCAGCCCGCCCATCAACCTGGACCCGCGCTGGTTTGCCGGCCACCCGGCATACACCATGGCAAAGTATGGAATGACCCTCGCCGCAACGGGATTCGCACACGAGCTGGGCCAGAAGGGTGTCTCGTCCACGTGTCTGTGGCCGGCCACCCTGGTCGCGACGGACGCCATCGGCAACCTGCCCGGCGGCGACCAGATGGTGGCGGCCAGCCGCAGGCCCGACATCGTCGCCGACGCCGCCTACGAGGTGCTCACCACCGGGGGTCAGGCGCTCAACGGGCGCACGCTCATCGACGAGGAGCTGCTGCGCGAGCGCGGGGCCACCGACTTCGCGGTCTACTCCATGACGGGCCGGGACGAGGGCCTGGCCCCAGACCTGTTCCTCTGAACATTCCCGTCAACAGCACAAACGTCCTATACGGCCTACCGGCGCGTAGTCCTTTTGGCCACCCGGTCTCCCTCCTACGGTCGGACTCGGGTTCAGCGCCGGATGAATTTTATGCCGGTTTTGTGCCTCTGTGGGGCTGATGAGGCGGTGCGCGCACTTGGTCGCGAGGGCCGGAAATGCCCTCGCACAGGGCCTCTGACCTGCGGTTTTGCCCTTTCGTGAGGCGCTCGGCGGGAGCTTGACGCATAGATAGTTGAACGCTCAGCCAGGTGATTGCTCTTTACCAAGTCTTTACCGACTCTTGGCGCCGTGAGGAAACACCAGTGGGGGGCCGGCCAACGTCGGCCCGCGCCGACCCGAGTGGGGCGCGCCGATGCGCGGCGTTCCGGCGTGCGTCGAGTCGTGGCGGCGCGCACGGTCGTCGCAGCCGGTCTGGCGTTCCTCTGGGTTCTCGTCGCGGCGCTGTCCAGCCCCAGCATCGACGTCCTCGCACCGGCGATGGCCGCGAATCCGACCACGTCGGCCGACGGTCGGCTCAGCCTCGGCGTGACCGCCACCCCGTCGACCGTCACCCAGGGCGGGTCGGTGACGTACACCTACACCGTCAAGAACCTCACGGCCGGTACCACGCTGCGTCCCGGCAGCCCGGCGATCAACGACCCGAGCTGCTCGCCGATCACCCCGACGGCGACCAACCTGGCGCCCGGCGCATCGCAGACGTTCACCTGCACGACGACCCGGAACCAGACCACCACGTCGACGGCGTCGGCCCGCTACACGTACACGTACACCTGCAACGTCTTCTTCACCTGCACCGGCACCTCGACCGTGTCCCAGGCCGTCACGGTGCAGGTCACGGCGACCTCGCTGGTGCCGATCGACTGCACGAGCCCGACCTTCTGGGTCGCCCAGAACAAGCCGACCACCAACCCGTACACGACGCTGTTCCAGCAGTACACGACGTCGACGTCGTCCGACTTCATCCCGGCGGACAGCCAGACCACGTGGGGCTACAACGCACTGGCCTACAACCCCGCGGACCACTACCTCTACGCCGTCTCGAACTGGAACTCCGGCAGCGTCACCCTGGCCAACCACCTGCTCCGCATCGACGGCTCCGGCACCATCCAGGACCTCGGCGCGATCGACAACATCGCCACTGCCGACAGGGCGGCGGGCACCCTGACGGGGACCGGGGGCATCAACGCCGGTGCCATCTCGGGCGGCGACTTCTACTTCTCCAACATGAGCACGACCGGGGCGATCTACACGATCAACCTCGCCTCGGTCCCCGCCGTGCCCAGCGTGCCGCCAGCCAACGTCTCGGCGACGAAGTTCTACGACGGCTCGGCCATCCCCCGGACAAACGACTTCGCCTTCGTCGACAGCAAGCTCTACGGCATCAACAACAGCAGCTCCACCCTCTACGCCTTCGACACGACCACGAAGACCTGGAGCTCCGTTGCCAACACCGGACTGCCCAGCGACATCTACGGTGCGGCGTGGACCTACGGCAACGGCAACCTCGGCTTCGACGCCAACACCCAGAACAAGATGGCCCAGGTCACCACCGCCGGCGCCGTGGTCAGCAGCCGCACCGGCCCGACCTCGGGCAACAACGACGGCGCCAGCTGCGTCGACAACAACAATGTCGACCTGGCCGTGCTCAAGACCGCCACGCCCACCGTGGCGCCGAGCGGCACAGTGACCTTCACCCTCACCGTCACGAACAACGGCCCCGGGATCTCCTCCGGCGGCTTCGTCACCGACGTGGTCCCGTCCGCCTACACCGGAGTCACAGTCGACAAGACCGCGTACCCGAACTGCGCGGTCTCCGGCAACACGGTCACCTGCCAGAACGGTGTCCTCAACCCAGGCGACAGCTACGACGTCCAGATCACCGCCAAGGCCCCCGGCACGACCCAGTGCATCACCAACTCCGCGACGGTGACCGGCAGCAACGAGGCCGACCCGGTGCCGGCCAACAACACCTCGAGTGCCCAGACGTGCATCTCTGACGCCAAGATCGACGTGGCCAAGGCGGCAGGCGGCGCCACGGTCACCGGTCCGGACGGGAACGGCAACTACACCGCGTCCTACACGGTGACCGTGAGGAACACGGGCACCGGAACCATCGCGGGACTGTACGGCCCGCTCGTGGACACCCCTGCCTTCAGCAGCGGCGTCTCCATCGTGAGCTTCAGCTGGGCCGGTGGGCCGACCGGCGCCCCTGCGACCGCGGTCACCGCCGACGCGACGGGCAGCTACACCTTCGGCACGGCCGGGACCTCGATCAACTCAGGTGGCGTGCACATCTACACGGTGACCGTGGTCGTCAAGCAGGCACCGACCGCGTCCTCCACGCTCACCCTGTGTAACGGGACCGCCGGCAACGGTCTCTACAACACGGTGGGCGCCGACGGCGAGAGTGCCAGCGCGTCCACGACCAACAACAGCGCGTGCGTCAACCCGGCCCCCGCCATCAACGTGGTCAAGAACGTGCGTCTCGCCTCCGGGTCGGGCAACGGGGTCGACAGCCTCACCGTCAACCGGGGTGACCAGGTCGTCTACGTGTATGCCGTGTCGTTGCCAACCGGGTACACCGAGCCCGTCAGGACCGTCACGGTCACCGACGACAAGCTGGGCTCCATCTCGGGCCTCGCGTCACCGGCCGGCTACAAGTCCGGCGACACCAACACCAACAACCAGCTCGACCCGGGCGAGACGTGGCTCTACTGGTCGGCCGCCACCGCGCCCGCGAACAGCGTCGACAACGTCGGCACCGCCACCGGCACGGGCCTCACCACCAACCGTTCCGCGACCGCCACCGACACGGCCCACCTCACGGTCCTGTTCCCGACGCTCGACGTCGCCAAGACGGCTGGGGCACTGACCGGGCCGGACGCGAACGGCGTCTACACCGCGGCATACACAGTCACGGTCTCCAACACCGGCACCGGCGCGGGCAGCTATGGGCCCGTCACCGACACCCTCGGCTTCGACCCGAACCTCACGCCGAAGACCGCCACCTGGACCAAGGGCGCCGCGACGGGCACGACGACGTTCGGGGCGACCGGCCCCTTCACCTTCACGGTGGGGCCGAACGGCACCACCGCGCTCGCCGCGGGGGCGACTGACACGTATGCCGTGTCCGTCACCTTCACCTACAGCGGCGCCTCCGCTGCGGCCCTGTGTGGCGGCCCGGGCACCGGGCTCTACAACTCCGTGGCGCTACCGACCGGCCAGGAGTCGAACACCTCCAACAACAGTGCATGCACTGCGCCGCCGCCGCGGTTCGGCATCCAGAAGCTCGCCCAGGGTGGCACCGCGGGTGGCACGGGCACGAGCGTGCAGACCGCCGCAGACGGCACAGCCTCAGTCACCTACACGGTCATCGTGACCAACACCGGCAGCGTCGCCGCAAAGCACCCGGCGATCACCGACTCCGTCACTCTCCCCACGGGTTTCGCGGTCACGTCGGTGACCGTCGGCGGCACGGCGCAGACCCTCACGGGGGGCTCGTTCGCCATCCCGGCCTCGGCGGCAACCATCGCGCCCGGTGGGACGGCCAGCTACAGCATCGTCGTCAACGGCAAGGCCGCTGACCTCACCGCCGTCGACTGGACCAAGGCGGCCACCTGCAACACCACCGGCGGTGGAACGCCCTCGGCCGGCGGGTTCTTCAACCTGGTGTCGATGGTGGGTGACTCCGACGGGTCGGCCAACAACGACGCCTGTGCGCCGGTGACGAAGCCGACCCAGGTCGTCAAGGTCAACAAGCTCGGCACCACCTGCGCCGGTGGTGCGACCACCTGCCCGCTGCCCGGCGCGACGTTCGCCATCTACGCCACCGACCCGAGCCAGGCGGGCGCGACCCCGATCGCGAACGGCATCACCGCCGACGTCACCGGCGGTGCCGCCTTCACCTCGGCCGCCCTGGCCTACCCCGGCACCTACTGGCTGGTGGAGACCAAGTCGCCGGGCGGGTACGAGCTGCTGGCCCAGCCGATCCGCTTCACCCTCGGCTCGAGTGGCATCACCCTCGTGGGCGCGCCCACCAGCGTCATGCTCGCCCCGGGCAGCACCACGACCATCCAGGTCGTCGACAGCAAGGCCGGCCGACTGCCGGCAGCAGGTGGCCACGGGCCGCTGCGCACCACGCTGCTCGGCCTGCTCATCGTCGCGCTCGGCGCGGCATACACCCGAAGACCATCCGGTCGACGCGCTCCGGGACTCACCTCCTGAGCCGGAGCACACCGGAGACCGGATGGGCCGATAGGGCAAGCAGCCGCGAGACCCCCCGGACAAGTGAATAACGAACAACCACAATCACTTTCAGAAAGGCACGTCCCCATGAGCAAGCGCTCTTACGCCTACGCCGCGGCTGTCCTCGCTGCCGCGACACTGACCCTGGCCCCCGCCACGGTCGCCCTCGCCGACACCGGCAACCCCTACGCCGTCGGCGGTGTCTCCCAGGAGAACACGTCCAACAAGGCCCTCATCAACCCCACCGCCACGGTCCAGCTGAGCATCCACAAGTACCTCGGTGTCCAGACCGGCCAGCCGAACAACGGCACCGAGCAGACGGTCAACCAGCCGCCCCTCCAGGGCGTGAACTTCGACGTCTACCAGGTGTTCTACGACGCCGCGCACACCCAGAAGGTCGACCTCACGACCAACCAGGGCTGGACCGACGCGTCTGCGATCACCGGCTACACCCCGAGCTCGGCCGACATCGCTGCTGGCTCTTTCACGATCAACGGGAAGACCTACTACATCGCCAAGTCGGCCACCGTCACCACCGACGCCTCGGGCTCGGCGACGTTCACCAAGCCGACGGGTGTCGGGTTCTACCTCGTGGCCGAGAACCTGAAGACCTCCGGCACGCTCACCTCGAACGGCACGACGATCGACAAGAGCACGGTCACCCCGGCCGCGCCGTTCTTCGTGACCCTGCCGATGACCAACCCGAGCGACCCGACCCGGTGGATGTACGACGTCAACGTCTACCCGAAGAACCAGTCGGACTCGATCGCCAAGGCCGCCACCGACAAGGGCACCACCACCGGTGACGCCGGCAACACCGGCTCGCACGCGGTCGACTACACCGTCACCAGCTCCATCACCGACGGCACGAACCCGCTCGGCATGTATGTCGTCTACGACGACCTCGACCCGGCCCTCACCTTCACCGGCGCCGACCTCAAGCTGTCGAACGGCACCGCCCTGGTCGCCGGCACCGACTACACCGTCTACACGGCCCCCAACGCAACGACCCCGGCCACGGCATACACCTCCGGCTCGGTCGCGAACGGCCCGCTCGTCACCGTCGTCTTCACCGACGCGGGCCTGGCCAAGCTCGAGGCCAACCGCAGCCTCAACGTCGTCACCACGCTGCACACCACCGTCGGTGCCCTCGACGCGGACGGCGTCATCCCCAACAAGGCCTCGTTCGTCCCCAACCAGAACTGGTGGGACCAGTACGGCACCGCCGGTGTGAACCCGGAGACCCCGGCCACCACGCCGCCCGGCACCGTGCCGGGCACCCCGTCGCCGGTCGTCGAGAGCAAGTACGGCACCGTAGTGGTCGACAAGTACGACCCGCAGAACTCCGGCGCCAACCTGGCCGGTGCGGTCTTCGCGATCTACGCCGACGCCACCCCCGGTGACAACACCTGCTCGGCGAGCGACGTGAGCGGCACGCCGATCAACACCGCCACCATCGGCTCGAACAACAAGGCCACCTTCACCGGCCTGCAGACGTCGAACTTCTACAACGGCGGACCGGTCGCGGACCAGACCAAGTGGCTGTCCTACTGCCTCGTGGAGACCAAGGCGCCGGCCGGCTACAACCTCGACGCCGCGCCGCGCTACATCACGATCGACTACACCACCGGCAGCACTACGGCCCCCGCCTCGGTCACCCAGCGGGTCGCCAACGAGCAGGCCAACTTCGGCAACAGCCTGCCCCTCACGGGTGGTTCCGGCGTCGCGGCGATGAGCGCCCTCGGCCTGCTCCTCGTCGGTGGCGGTGTCGCCTACTCCATGAAGAACCGTCGTCGGGAGGAGCAGGACGCCTGAGTGGTCGCCTGACCACCGAGCCGTCACTGCCCTGACGAGCAAGACCTGGTGGCGGGAAACCCGTTTCCCTCCAAGGGTTTCCCGCCACCAGCACCGCCACCCACCACGGACCACCAAGGACACCTGAGATGACCACCCTGCTCGAGCGACCGGCCCCCGCGCCGGTGCCCGCTGCCCGCGCCCCGCGCCGGCGCAGCGAGTGGCGACACCGCGTGGTGCCGCTGCTGCTCGTGCTGGCGGGCATCGCGGTGATCCTCTACCCGGTGGGGGCGACGTACTGGAACAACTACCACCAGCGCCAGTTCGCCCAGCGCTACCAGGACCAGACGGAGAAGACGGCACCCGTCACTCTGAACGAGGCGCTGGCCAAGGCGGAGCAGTACAACGCGGCCCTCCCGCCCGGCCAGCTCCAGGACCCCTGGAAGCCGGAGCAGGCCGCCACCAACGCCCAGCACCGCGCCTACCTCGCCCAGCTGAACCTCTTCGACGCGATGGCGCGCATCCGCATCCCGTCCATCAAGGTCGACCTGCCCGTCTACCACGGCACCAGCGACGAGACCCTCGCCCGCGGCATCGGCCACCTCTACGGCTCGACCCTTCCGGTCGGCGGCCCCGGCACCCACGCGGTCCTCACGGGGCACAGCTCGCTGGAGAACGCGACGATGTTCGACCACCTGCCCCAGGTGAAGGTCGGCGACCGCTTCTACGTCGACGTCTACGGGCGCACGCTCGCCTACGAGGTCGACCAGGTCAAAGTGGTCCTCCCCGACCAGCTGGGAGACCTCGTGCGAACGCCGGGTGCCGACCAGGTCACCCTCGTCACCTGCACGCCGTATGCCGTGAACACGCACCGCCTGCTCGTGCGCGGTCACCGCGTCGCCTACGACCCCGCCGCGGACCCGACGCGGGTCGCCACCGGCATGGACTGGAGCATCGAGTCGTGGATGTGGCCGCGGCTCATCGGCGCCGGCGTCGGCCTGCTGGTGCTGCTCGTGATGGTCGCCCTGTGGATCCGTGGCGACCGCCGGCGCGCCCGACGCCGTGCGGCGCTGGCGGCAGCCCGCGCGACCAAGAACAACCCGACCACCCCGACCGAAGACGTCTGACGGAGTCCACCGTGCGAACGAGAATGGCACTGCGCTGGGCAGGCATGCTCCTGCTCGCGCTGGCGTGCGAGCTGAGCCTGGCCGTGCCGGCCACGGCCGCGCCGCTCGCAGCTGCGGCGCCCGCGGTTGCGGCGCCCACGGCCGCTCCGTCGGCATTCACCCCCGTCGACCCGACCGAGATCCCGGCCGACGCCACCGGCCGCCTCGTCATCCACAAGCACCTGCAAGCGGGTCTGGACCAGACGGCATACCCGGCGGACGGCACGGCACTCACCCTGCCGGACGAGGCTCGCGCCATCGCGGGCGCGGTCTTCACCGTCACCCGCGTCGACGGTGTCGACGTCCGCACCACCGACGGCTGGAAGCAGGTGCAGGCCTACCAGGAAGACCTCACCGCCGCACGGGCGAACCTCGGCGCCACGGTCAAGGCCGCCCCGACCGGCAGTGACGGCGTCACCGTCGTGGGCGACCTGCCCGTGGGGCTCTACCTGGTCCACGAGGTCGGGGTCATGGGCCCGGGAGGCAGCCCCGACCCCAGCTACCTCGGCGCGGCCGACTTCCTCGTCACGATCCCGATGGTGGCGCCGAGCGGCACGTCGTGGAGCTACGACGTCAACGTCTACCCGAAGAACAGCAAACTCGGCGTGACCAAGACGGTCGCGGACGGCAACGCAGGCGTCGCCGGGCAGGATGCACCGGTCGCCGGACACGTCCTTACCTACACGATCGACGCCGACATACCGCGTGGCGTGGCCCTTCCGGCGTTCGCAGTCAGGGACGACCTCGCGACGGCCGTCGTGCCCGGCAGCAATCCGGTTCGCCACACCAGCGACTACCTCGAGCTGAGTGGGGCTGGGTGGACCGGTGCGGTGACGCTCGCGGTGGTCGGGGCCGCGACGAGCCCGCTCGTGGCCTGCGCGGAGGGCACCACGACAGGTTGCGACTACGTGCTCGAGCGCACGAGCAGCTCGGTGGCCGCGGCCTTCACCGCGTCGGGGCTGACCCGGCTCACCACGCTGTCGGCCTTCGACCCCGGGGCTGTGGTGCGGCTGACGCTCCAGGCCCGCGTGAAGGCGTCGGTCACTGAGACGACCACGATGGCGTCCCGTGAACTGGCCCGCGGCGGTGCCGCTCCTGTGCTCACCCTGCCCAACACGGCGGTTGCCTGCACGACGGGTATGCCGGTCGGCGCCGCGTCTGGGGGCGCGGCACCGTTGGCGTCGGTCGCCTCGTGTGGGGTGGCCAGCAACACGGTGCGCACGGTGTTCTCCACGATGAGGATCCACAAGGTCGCCGCGAGCACAGGGGCCGACCTCGCCGGCGCGCGCTTCACGGCATACCGCACCGAGGCCGACGCCCGCGCCGGTCGCAACCCGGTCGCGGTCTCCGCGCCCACGGACGCCGACGGCATGACCCAGCTTCCCGGGTTGCACGTCAACGACCTCCAGAACGACGGCCCGGCCACCGACAGCTACTGGCTGCTCGAGACGACGGCGCCGACTGGGTACGTCGCCTCGGGCGAGCCCATCCGGGTGCGGGTGCTCCAGGACGGCCGCACGGAGAAGGCCGACGCGACCGGTGGAGTGCGAATCGTCAATGACCCGAGCGGTTCTGCTGACCCTGTCACGGGTGGCGGCACTGTCGAGCACCCCGGCTCGGCCGGCTCGACCGGCTCGGCCGGACCGCTCGCGTTCACCGGTGTCGAGCTGCTCCAGATGCTGCTGCTCGGGTGCGGCCTGCTCGTCGCGGGGCTGGTGCTCGCGTGGTTCGCGCGGCACCGCCGCGACGAGACCGCCGAGGCCGTCTGAGCCGCTCGTCGACTTCTCCCTGCCGGCCACCCCACAGCCGCTCCACTGGCCGGGCCGACCATTGCCACCCACGCCGAACCGGGGTCCAATGTCGCCATGACGACGCTGTCACACGCCGTGGGCGAGACCGAACCAGCACTGCTCGAGCAGACGATCCCGGACAACCTCGACGCGACGGTGTCGCGGTTCGGGGACCGCGAGGCGCTCATCGACGTCCAGCAGGGCATTCGCTGGACGTATGCCGAGTTCGCCGGTGAGGTCGACCGCCTCGCCCGCGCGCTGCTCGCCGCCGGCGTCGAGAAGGGGGAGCGCGTCGGCATCTGGTCGCCCAACCGCGCCGAGTGGACGGTCGTGCAGTACGCGACGGCGAAGATCGGCGCGATCCTCGTCAACATCAACCCCGCCTACCGGACCCACGAGCTGGAGTACGTGCTCAAGCAGGCCGGCATCGCGCACGTCTTCCTGGCGCCGTCGTTCAAGACCAGCGACTACGTCGCCATGCTGGGGGAGGTGCGCGACTCGGGTGCGGTGCCGGACGTGCGGAACGCGTGGGTCTTCGGGCAGTCCTCGTGGGACGAGCTGCTCGTGCGTGCCGAGGAGGTCGGCAGCGAGTCGGTCGCCGAGGTCCAGCGAAGCCTCGACGCGAGCGAGCCGATCAATATCCAGTACACGTCGGGCACCACGGGATTCCCCAAGGGCGCGACGCTGTCGCACCGCAACATCCTCAACAATGGCTACTTCGTCGGCGAGATCTGTGGGTACACCGAGAACGACCGGATCAACATCCCGGTGCCCTTCTACCACTGCTTCGGCATGGTCATGGGCAACCTCGCGGCCACCACCCACGGCTCGGTCATGGTGATCCCGGCGCCGGGCTTCGACCCCGCCGCGACACTGCAGGCAACGTCCGACGAGAAGGTGACCAGCCTCTACGGCGTCCCCACGATGTTCATCGCCGAGTGGTCCCAACCCGACCTCGCGGCATACGACCTGACGTCGGTGCGCACCGGCATCATGGCCGGATCCCCTTGTCCCGCAACGATGATGAGCAAGCTCATCGACGCCGGGATCGACGAGATGACGATCTGCTACGGCATGACCGAGACGTCCCCGGTGTCGACGCAGACGCGGCGCGACGACTCGTTCGAGCGCAAGGTCGGCACGGTCGGGCGGGTCATGCCGCACCTCGAGATCAAGGTCGTCGACCCGGTGACCGGCGAGACCGTGCCGCACGGCACGCCGGGGGAGTTCTGCACCAAGGGCTACTCGGTGATGCTCGGCTACTGGGAGCAGCAGGACAAGACCGACGAGGTGCTCATCGACGGTTGGATGCACACCGGAGACATCGCGGTCATGGACGAGGACGGCTACGTGCAGATCACCGGTCGCATCAAGGACATGGTGATCCGCGGCGGCGAGAACATCTACCCGCGCGAGATCGAGGAGTTCCTCTACACGCACCCGGACGTCCTCGACGCCCAGGTGATCGGGGTGCCGGACGAGAAGTACGGCGAGGAGCTGTGCGCCTGGATCCGGATGCGTGAGGGCGCGGAGCCGCTCGATGCGGAGTCGGTGCGCGCGTTCGCGACCGGCAAGCTGGCGCACTACAAGATCCCGCGCTACGTCATGGTCGTCGACGAGTTCCCCATGACCGTGACGGGGAAGGTGCGCAAGGTCGAGATGCGCGAGAAGTCGGTCGCCGAGCTCGGCCTCTGACGGTGGGCGGGAATGGCTTGACGCGGCGGCGCGTTCCGAGGATAGTTGAAACTGAAACGATCTCAGGAGCGAGTCATGCCAGCAGTAACCGTCCCCGACCTGACCGTCCTGCCCCGCGTCCCCGCGGTGTCCTCCGCGGCGCAGCAGCGACCGGTCAAGGCGATCAGCACCGCGCCGGAAGGCTTTGAGGGAGAAGGGTTCCCGGTCAAGCGCGCCTTCGCCGGGGTGGACCTGCGTGACCTCGACCCCTTCATCCACATGGACGAGATGGGAGCCGTCGAGTACGCGCCGGGCGAGCCCAAGGGCACCCCGTGGCACCCGCACCGCGGCTTCGAGACCGTCACCTACATCATCGACGGCGTCTTCGACCACCAGGACTCCTACGGGGGCGGGGGCTCCATCACCAACGGCGACACCCAGTGGATGACGGCCGGCTCGGGCATCCTGCACATCGAGGCGCCGCCGGAGCACCTGGTCGTGAGCGGTGGGCTGTTCCACGGGTTCCAGCTGTGGGTCAACCTGCCCAGGGTCGACAAGCTCAAGCCGCCGGCCTACCAGGACCTGCGTTCGAGCGAGGTCGGCCTCGTCGCGTCGGCCGACGGCGGCTCGCTGCTGCGCGTCATCGCCGGCGAGGTGGGCGGCGTCTCCGGTCCCGGCGCGACGCACACGCCGATGGCCATGGTGCACGCGACCGTCGCCCCTGGCGGCGAGCTCGTGCTGCCGTGGCGCCGCGACTTCAACGCCCTCGTGTACGTCATGAGCGGCGACGGCTTCGTGGGTCCCGACCAGACCCCGGTCGGCCCGGGCCAGCTCGCCGTCTTTGGCGCCGGCGACGCGATCCGCATGTCGGCCGCGCAGACCCAGCAGGAGCGGTATGCCGCGGGGCTCGACGTCGTCGTGCTCGGCGGGCTGCCGATCCGCGAGCCCGTCGCCTGGGCCGGACCGTTCGTCATGAACACCAAGGCCGAGGTGGCCAAGGCGTTCGAGGACTTCCAGGCCGGACGGCTCGGTCAGCCCGTGCCGCACGGCGACGTGGGCGGCGCCACCGCCTGACCCCTCCGCACGTCCCGGCGATCGGGGGCGCAGGAGTGCCCCATTCGGCACCCTTGCGCCCCCCATTGCATTCAGGGATGCGATACGATACGGTGCGTATCGTAATGAAAGGAGGCGAGTTCCAGTGACCAACTCCACGACTCGCACCCGCGCGGCCGACCGCGCCAAGCGCTACCCCCACGACTACCTCCACAGCGACCGCCCCTACGCCGAGTCCCAGCGCGACATCGGCGGCGGCCTGTTCCTCGGAGCCATCACGCTCATCGCCCTGATGGCCCTGATCGTGTTCGGCCTCTTCTGAGGCGTATCCCCGCGACGCTGCAACCAGCGTCGGGCGACCCGCTTTCGGTCGCCGGCCACACGGCATACCTCGCGCCCGCCGTCCACCACCTGGGACGGCGGGCGCGACCGTGCTCACATCGACACGAGGCCGCGCCGCCGAACCAATAGGTTGTGACCGACACGCACCTTCCAACGACGGGAGCAGCTGTGCGCATCGGTGTCCCAGCAGAGTCCAAACCGGGTGAGACCCGGGTGGCCGCGACGCCCAAGACGGTCGAGCAGCTGCTCGCCCTGGGTTACGACGTGGCGGTCGAGCAGGGTGCGGGCGCGCAGTCCGCGTTCAGTGACGAGGCGTATGCCGCGGCCGGCGCCTCCGTGGTCGCCGGCCCCGATGCCTGGCGCAGCGACATCGTGCTCAAGGTCAACCCGCCGAGCGACGACGAGATCGCGCTGCTGCAGGCCGGCACGATGATCGCCTGCCTCATCTCGCCGGCCATCAACCCCGGCCTCGTCGAGCGGCTCACCGCAGCCGGCGTCACCGCGCTCGCGATGGACGCCGTGCCGCGCATCTCGCGCGCCCAGTCGCTCGACGTGCTGTCGTCGATGGCCAACATCGGGGGCTACCGCGCGGTGATCGAGGCCGCGAACGAGTACGGCGCGACCTTCGGCGGACAGGTGACGGCGGCCGGCAAGGTGGCCCCGGCGAACGTCCTCGTCGTGGGCGCGGGTGTCGCCGGGCTCGCGGCGATCGGCACCGCCGGAAGTCTGGGGTCGGTCGTGCGGGCGTTCGACGCCCGGCCGGAGGTGGCCGAACAGGTCGAGTCCATGGGGGCGCAGTTCCTGCGGATCGAGGGGCTCGAGGATGAGGGCCCCTCCGCGACCGGGTACGCCAAGGAGATGGGCGAGGACTTCAACCGCAAGGCCGCCGAGCTCTACGCCGAGCAGACCAAGGTCGCCGACATCGTCATCACGACCGCGCTGATCCCCGGCAAGCCGGCGCCGAGGCTGATCACCGAGGAGATGGTGGCGTCGATGAAGCCCGGGTCGGTGGTCGTCGACATGGCTGCGGCCAACGGCGGCAACGTCGCCGGGTCGCTGCCCGACGAGCGGGTGGTCACGCCGAACGGCGTCATCATCCTCGGCTACACCGACCTGCCCGGCCGGCTGCCGACCCAGGCCAGCCAACTCTACTCGACCAACCTCGTCAACCTCATGAAGCTGCTGACGCCCGGCAAGGACGGCCGGGTGGTGCTCGACCTCGAGGACCCCGTGCAGCGGGGCATGACGGTATGCCGCGACGGCGAGACCCTGTGGCCGCCACCACCGGTGGCGGTGAGTGCAGCACCGGCGCCGGCCGCTTCGGGTGCGGCCGCCGATTCTGCGCCGACCGGCGCCCCCGAGAAGCCGGAGAAGAAGCCGCGCGACCCGCGTGTGAAGTACGCCGTAATGGCGGTGGCGGCGCTGTTGTTCGCATTTGTCGCGGCCAACTCGCCGGCCGTCTTCCTCGGCCACTTCACGGTGTTCGCACTCGCGGTGATCGTCGGCTTCTACGTGATCTCCAACGTCGCGCACGCGCTGCACACGCCGCTGATGTCGGAGACCAACGCGATCAGCGGCATCATCCTCGTCGGCGCGATCCTCCAGGTGGGTAGCAGCAACACGGTGGTACAGGTCATCGCGTTCGTCGGCATCGTCATCGCGAGCATCAACATCTTCGGTGGGTTCGCGGTCACCGGCCGCATGCTCCAGATGTTCCGGAAGGACTGAGGCGACCACCATGGCAGGCACCGCGACCACGAACGTCGTCCAGGCGGCATACATCGTCTCCGCCGTCCTCTTCGTTCTCTCCCTCGCTGGCCTCTCGAAACACGAGAAGGCCAAGGAGGGCAACGCTTTTGGCGTCACCGGCATGGTCATCGCGCTGCTCGCGACGATCTGGCTCGCGGTGTCGCAGGCCCACAACGGCATCGTCACGCTGCTGCTGATCCTCGTCGCGATGGCGATCGGTGGCTCGATCGGGCTGTGGCGGGCGCGGGTCGTCGAGATGACCCAGATGCCCGAGCTCGTCGCGATGCTGCACTCGTTCGTCGGGTTGGCGGCGGTGCTGGTCGGGTTCAACTCCTTCGGCGAGTCCAGCGAGTTCACCGGGGGTCTCACGGTGCACCTCGTCGAGGTGTTCCTCGGGGTGTTCATCGGTGCCGTGACGTTCACCGGCTCGATCGTGGCGTTCCTCAAGCTGTCGGCGCGGATCAAGTCCTCGCCGCTGATGCTGCCGGCGCGACACTGGCTCAACCTGCTCGCGGTGATCGTGTCGCTGGTGCTGCTCGTGGTCTTCGTGCAGACCCACGCGCTGTGGCCACTGGCCCTGATGACGGTGGTTGCGCTGGCGTTCGGGTGGCACCTGGTCGCCTCGATCGGCGGCGGCGACATGCCAGTCGTGGTGTCGATGCTCAATTCGTACTCGGGCTGGGCGGCCGCCGCGGCGGGCTTCATGCTCGGCAACGACCTGCTCATCGTGACGGGCGCGCTCGTCGGGTCCTCCGGTGCGATCCTGAGCTACATCATGTGCAAGGCGATGAACCGGTCGTTCATCTCGGTCATCGCCGGCGGGTTCGGACAGGAGGTATCGCTCGGCGACGACAAGGACTACGGCGAGCACCGCGAGACCAACGCCGAGGATGTCGCGGAGCTGCTCAAGGACGCGAAATCCGTTGTCATCACACCGGGTTACGGCATGGCGGTGGCGCAGGCTCAGTACCCGGTCGCGGAGCTGACCTCGCAGCTGCGCAAGCGCGGGATCGACGTGAGGTTCGGCATCCACCCGGTCGCGGGGCGGCTGCCCGGGCACATGAACGTCCTGCTCGCCGAGGCCAAGGTCCCCTACGACATCGTCGAGGAGATGGACGAGATCAACGACGACTTCCCCGACACCGACGTGGTGCTCGTGATCGGCGCCAACGACACCGTCAACCCGGCCGCGTCGGAGGAGCCGACCAGCCCGATCGCCGGCATGCCGGTGCTCGAGGTGTGGAAGGCCAAGGACGTCGTCGTGTTCAAGCGCTCGATGGCGACCGGGTATGCCGGTGTGCAGAACCCCTTGTTCTTCAAGGACAACAGCCAAATGCTCTTCGGCGACGCCAAGGAACGCGTCGAGGACATCATCAAGGCGTTGTGAGTCCCACGGCACTTGCTTGCGTCTGCGAGTTTGCCCACCAGCGGGGCAAGTTCGCAGACGTTGCGGTATGCCGCTTGCTTGCGTCTGCGTTGTTGCCCACCAGCGGGGCGAACTCGCAGACGTTGTGGATGCTCAGCAGTTTCCACAGGGTGCATTGATTGGTTCTCATCATCCACACCCGCATGACGGGGGCCTGACCCTGACGCCCCAAACAGGCTTCACTCGGCCGGGTGACTGACGATGACGACCTCAGGGGACTTGCTGCGGACCTCGCTGGCGTCCTGCCGCTGCGAACACTCGCTCAGGCAGAAGTGCCAAGGCGGGTCCGTCGTGCGAACATCCGGGCGGGTCGATGGCGCACAGTCCCGCATCGTGGGGTGGTGACGCATAACGGACCGCTCACAGGGGAAGCGGCCCTCCGAGCTGCCCTGATCGAGGTCGGTCCGGGTGCACGCCTTGGTGGTGTGAGCGCCCTGGAGGTGGACGGGCTTCGCGGCTTCGAGGAGCCCGTGACGCACTTGTGGGTCCCCAAGGGGTTCCAGAAGGCGACGCCGCCAGCCACCCTGGGTACAAAGGGACGGCCAGGTTTAAGTGGCCTACAGATTCGCCTTCACGAAAGCCGTCGATGGTCGACGACCGACAGCACGGAGGTCGGCATCCCTCGTTCCACACGGGCCGTGGCCACGGTTCAGGCGGCCCTGTGGGCCCGGTCCACGCGGCAGGCAGCCCTGTGCCTCGTGATGCCGATTCAGCAGCGACTGGTTCGAGTGGGCGATGTGATCGAGGAGTTCGAGAAGGTTCGACGCCACGAGTTCCGGCGGGTCCTCAAGGCGGTGTTGGCGGACATCGCGGATGGAGCTCATTCGCTCAATGAGCTCGACTTCGCTCAGGAATGCCGTCTGCGTGGGTTGCCCGAACCGTCCCGTCAGCACGTGTGCCGTTTGAGCGGAGGGCGGGTCTACCTGGATGTGAGGTGGGACAAGTACGGAGTGGCCTTGGAGGTCAACGGTGCAGGGCACGAGGCGCTCGATGTCGCTCTGCGTGATGAGGTTCGCCTGATTGATCTACAGAGTGCTGGGGACGCGGCCATTCCGCTGTCCGTCCTCACCCTGCGCTGCGACCCGGACCCGTTCTTCGCGGCCCTGCGCCGGCTCCTGGTGGCGCGAGGTTGGCAGCCCTGACCACGCGGTATACCTCAACGTCTGCGAACTTGCCCCGCTGGTGGGCAAACTCGCAGACGCAAGCAAGCGCCTGGCTGCAGCGTCTGTGAACTTGCCCCGCTGGTGGGCAAACTCGCAGACGCAAGCAAGTGCGGCTGGCGTACCTCAGGTGCTGGTGAGGCTGGGGACCTCGCCTTCCTTGGCGCGGCCGGACAGGCGGCTGTTGCGGTAGCTGTAGGCGAAGTAGACGACGAACCCGAGCGCCATCCACACGAGGAAGCGCAGCCACGTCTCGATCGACAGGTTGAGCATGAGGTAGATCGACGCCAGCGCGGCCACGATCGGCAGCACTGGGGAGAACGGCACGGTGAACGCTCGCTTCAGGTCGGGGCGTCGGCGCCGCAGGATCGGCACGGCGATCGACACGAGCGTGAATGCCGCGAGGGTGCCGATGTTGACCATTTCCTCGAGGTCGATGTGGTTGCCGAGCCACGCCCCGATGAAGGCGACGATGAGGCCGACGACGAGCGTGATCCGCACCGGCGTGCCCGTCTTGGGGTTGGTGCGGCCGAAGGCCGGTGGCAGCAGCCAGTCGCGCGACATCGCGAACAGCACGCGAGTGGCGCCGATGATGAGCGTCATGACGACGGTGGTGAGACCGGCGACGGCACCGCAGGAGATCAAGGTGGCGTAGCCGCTCTTGCCCACATCCGTGAACGCGGTCGCGAGGGCTGCGTCGGGGTTGATCTTGTCGTACTTGACCATGCCGGTGATGACGAACGCGACGGCGACGTAGAGGATGGTGCAGATCACCAACGAGGCGATGATGCCGATCGGCAGGTCGCGCTGCGGCTTCTTGGCCTCCTCGGCGGTGGTCGCCACGACGTCGAAGCCGATGTAGGCGAAGAACACGATCGAGGCGCCGGTGAAGATGCCACCGAGCCCGTAGGTCGTCGGGGTGAAGCCGAACAGCCACTGGATCAGGGGCTGCCTGATGCCTTCACTCTGCTTTCCGGCGATGGCGTCAGGGATGAACGGCGTGTAGTTGGCGCTCTTGATATAGGCCAGGCCCGCGAAGATCACGAACAGCACGATGAACAGCTTGACCCCGACGAGCACCATGTTGACCCGCATCGACTCCTTGATGCCCCACGCGACGAGTGCGGTGAGGGCCGCAATCAGCAGAAACGCCAACAGGTTGAACTGCCCGCCGGGGTTGGAGTCACTCTTGGGGGCGAGCGCGTCGGGCAGGTTGATGCCCATGTCGGTGAGCAGCAGGTTGGCGTAGTGCGACCAGCCCTGCGACACCACGCCGGCTCCCAGCGCCAGCTCGAGCAGGAGGTCCCAGCCGATGATCCACGCGACGATCTCACCGAGCGAGGCGTAGGAGAACGTGTACGCCGACCCCGACACGGGCACGGTCGAGGCGAACTCGGCGTAGCAGAGCGCCGCCAGTCCACACACGACCGCCGCCACGACGAACGAGATCGCGATGGCCGGCCCGGCATACGCCTGCGCAGCCTTGCCGGTGAAGGTGAAGATGCCGGCGCCGATGATCACGCCGATGCCGAAGACGGTGAGGTCGAGCCAGCCCAGTGACTTCTTGAGGGCGAAGTCTGGTTCGTCGGTCTCGCGGATCGACTGCTCGATCGACTTGGTGCGCATCACGGACATGGGCGACCTCCGGGCTCTCCCGCAGCCGCCTCGGCGCGACTACGCACCCGCCAAACTAGCCCTAGTCATCCCCGACGTCGCGCCGTGGGCGGATCGGGATGGGGCCCGTGTCGGCGCTACGGTCACGCGCGCGCAGGTCGGGGGAGCGGTAGACCGAGCCGTCGTCGCCCGGTCCGTTCTGTCCGCCGAAGCGTGCGTCGTCCCACCCGGCATACGGATCAGGTATGCCGCGTGGCGGCCGTGGTGCCTCGCCGCCCCCGTGGCGGTGGTCGAAGTCCCTGTCGTCCCAACGGTCGTCGTGGTGCCACGTCGAGTCCGCGTCGTCAGGGTCGACCGAGTCACGGTCGGCCACGCCGAAGATCTCGGCGCAGATCGCGCGGTAGTTGTGGTCGGGCTGCGGCACCCAGTTGACCTCGCGCAGGGCCTGGTCCTGGCCGGCCGACTCCATGACGAACCGCCCATACCCCAGGATGCGACCCGGCACCGAGCGCTCGAAGGACATGTCGGTCACCTTCATCAGC
This sequence comes from Knoellia koreensis, assembly GCF_013041615.1. Taxonomy (GTDB): domain Bacteria; phylum Actinomycetota; class Actinomycetes; order Actinomycetales; family Dermatophilaceae; genus Pedococcus; species Pedococcus koreensis. The sequence goes on along the minus strand of NZ_JABEPQ010000003.1, from coordinate 232,009 downwards.
GGCATCATCGACACCTTGCGCGTGATGAAGCCGTAGAAGAGCAGCAGCCGCTTGTCCGTGGCGACGAACCAGTCGTGCCGCCACTCCGCGAGGCGGTAGGCCATGCGCAGCACCAGCCCGAACCACAGCCACCACACCAGGGTGCTGAACCAGCCGAACGACGGGTCGACCTTGGTGTCCACCCACAGGGCGATGACGAGCCCGACGATGGCGGAGCCCACCGGCTCGGCGACCTTGCCCCAGTGCTGGTGCACCGCGGTGACCACCCGCTCGCCGTCGAGCAGGTAGCGGTCCAGCTCGGCGTGGTGGCGCTCCGGCAGCGGCACGGGACGTCCCGGCTAGCGTCGGCCGAGCAGCGCGTCGAAGAACGTGCCGATGCTGCGCACGCCGTCAGCGAGGATCGACCCGGAGGTCTTGAGGATGTCGGCCGCCTGCTCGGGGGAGACGATGATCGCGTAGACGGCGAACGCCAGGACGACCCACAGCAGGATCTTCTTGACGCGCTGCATGTCGGCTCCTCCGGGTCGGTGGGGCGTGCCGGGGCGACACACCTCAGTGGATCACTGTGCCCGACTGGGCGTGCCGGGCCGAGGAGGCGCGCCGCGCGGGTGTGGCTCGTAGGGTCGGTACATGGTGGACAACCGGGGTGAGCTGGCGGACGAGTACGACTTCGTCGTGGTGGGTTCCGGCGCGGGTGGCGGGCCGCTGGCCGCCAACCTCGCGCTGGCAGGGCACAGTGTGCTCGTCATCGAGGCGGGCGACGACCACACGTGCCCCTCCTACGAGATCCCGATCATGCAGGCGTACGCGAGCGAGGACCCCGATCTGGCGTGGGATTTCTATGTGCACCACTGGGACTCGCCGCAGCAGCAGGCTCGCGACCCCAAGGACGTGGCCGACCGTGGCGGTGTCCTCTACCCGCGTGGCAGCACGCTCGGCGGCAGCACCGCGATCAGCGCGATGGTGACGATCTACCCGCACGACAGCGACTGGCAGCGCCTCGCCGACCTCACGGGTGACCAGGGCTGGGCCCCGGCCCGCATGCGCGAGCTGTTCCGGCGCATGGAGGACTGGGAGGGCGTCGACCCCGAGCCGCTGCCGGGCGAGGACGAGCAGACCCGCGACGCCAAGGCGGCGCACGGGCACGAGGGCTGGCTCGGCACGACGCGGGCCAACCCGCAGATCGGCGGCCGCGAGCCGATGTTCCTCGACATCATCGGGGCGATGGAGCGCACCAGTCGCGACCGCTTCGGCATCCCCGAGGACGTGTCGCTGCCGCGCGACCCCAATGCGGCCGACACCCCCGGCGACTTCCAGGGGATGGCGTTCATCCCGGTGGCCGTGCGCAACGGTGCCCGCAACGGTGCGCGCGAGCGCGTGCTGCAGGCCCGGCGCGATGCACCCGCCGCCGGCGGGCGACTCGACATCGCGCTCAACCACCTCGCGACCCGCGTGGTGATGGAGGGCGCGACGGCCGTGGGCGTGGAGACCCTCGCGGCACCACGGGTGTATGCCGCCGTGCCCGGCGGTGCGACCGAGGCCGCCTCCCGAAGGTCGGACCCAGGGGAGCGTCGCACCTTTCGCGCGCGGCGTGAGGTCGTGCTGGCGGGCGGCGCCTTCAACACGCCGCAGCTGCTGAAGCTGTCGGGGATCGGGCCCGCGGACGAGCTGGCCGCGCAGGGCATCGACGTTGTGGGCGAGCTCCCGGGCGTGGGGGAGAACCTGCACGACCGCTACGAGGTGTCGGTGCTGAGCAAGGTCACCCGCGACTACCCGATCTTCGAGGGATCGGCGCTCGACGTGCCACCGGACGACGAGTCCGCCGACGACCTCTACCGCGAGTGGCGCGATGACCGTTTCGGGCCATACTCCACCAATGGTTCATTGGCAGCCATCATCGCGAAATCCTCTGTCTCCCAAGCAGACTCGGACCTCATCATTTTCTCACTGCCCAGCGACTTCCACGGCTACTACCCGGGATATGCCAAGGACGCGGTGCGCACGCACGACAACCTCTCGGTGCTGGTGCTCAAGGGCCACACCGGCAACCGGGCGGGGTCGGTGACGCTGCGCTCGACCGACCCGACCGACGTCCCCGAGATCGCCTTCCGCTACTTCGAGGAGGGCGCCGCGGGGTGGGAGGCCGACCTCGACGGAGTCGTCGACGGCATCGAGATCGCCCGCGACGTGGTGCGCCACCTCCAGGACGTCGAGGTCGACCACGAGGTGGTGCCGGGCGACGACGTGACGACCCGTGAGCAGCTGCGCCAGTTCGTGCGTGACGCGGCATGGGGACACCACGCGTGCGGCACCGCCAAGATCGGACGTGACGACGACCCGATGGCGGTGCTGGACGGGCAGTTCCGGGTGCGCGGCGTCGACCGGCTGCGGGTCGTCGACGCGAGCGTCTTCCCGGACATCCCGGGGTTCTTCATCGCCTCGGCCGTCTACCTCGTGGCCGAGAAGGCCAGCGCGGACCTGCTCGCCGACCACCCGGGGCCGGGAGGTGTGCCCTCTCAGACGACGCCGTAGAGGCGGTCGCCCGCGTCCCCGAGGCCGGGGACGATGTAGCCCTTTTCGTTGAGCTTCTCGTCGATCGCCCCGGTGACGAGGTGCACGGGGATGTCGAGTCCGGCGAGCTCGTCCTCGACGTACTTGATGCCCTCGGGCGCGGCCAGCAGCGTGACCGCGGTGATGTCGTCGGCACCGCGCTCGACGAGGTACTGGATCGACATGGCGAGCGTCCCGCCCGTCGCGAGCATCGGGTCGAGCACGTAGCACTGCCGGCCGGACAGGTCGTCGGGCAGCCGGTTCGCGTAGGTGATCGCCTCGAGCGTCTCCTCGTTGCGCTGCATGCCGAGGAACCCGACCTCGGCGCTCGGCAGCAGCCGCACCATGCCCTCGAGCATGCCCAGCCCGGCACGCAGGATCGGCACGATGAGCGGCTTGGGGTTGCTCAGCTTGATGCCCGTCGTCGGCGCGACCGGCGTCTCGATCTCGTAGGGCTCGACGCGCACGTCCCGCGTCGCCTCGTACGCGAGCAGCGTCACGAGCTCCTCGGCCAGCCGGCGGAAGGTGGGGCTGTCGGTCCGCTTGTCGCGCAGGTAGGTCAGCTTGTGCGTGATGAGCGGGTGGTCGGCAACGTGGACGCGCATAGGCGAAACTTAGCGCGTGACCTCCACCCGTGGCCCGCTGCCCGACCCCCGGTATGCCGCGTGGATGGGTCGTGCGCTGGAGCTCGCCGCCGAGGCGGCGGCGGATGGTGACGTGCCGGTGGGCGCGGTGGTCGTCTCACCGGAGGGTGAGGTGGTCGGGGAGGGGCGCAACCGCCGCGAGGCCGACGGCGACCCCACCGCCCACGCCGAGGTGGTCGCGCTGCGCCAGGCCGCGCGGCATACCGGCTCGTGGCGACTCGAGGGGCACACTCTGGTGGTGACGCTCGAACCCTGCCCCATGTGCGCCGGTGCGCTCCTGCTCGCCCGCGTGGGCCGGCTCGTGCTCGGCGCCTGGGACCCCAAGCTGGGGGCGACGGGGTCGGTGTGGGACATCGTGCGCGACCGTCGGGCCAACCACTTCGTCGAGGTGGTGGGGGACGTGCGGGCCGAGGAGGCGTCACAGGTCTTGTTGGACTTCTTTGCGGGACATAGGGATTCGGAGCCTGTGCTGTGAGTGGGGTCGTCGACTCGATCGTCAACACGGTGCTGTCGGCGCCGCCGTGGCTCGTCTACCTCATCGTGGCGCTGGTGGTGTTCGCCGAGGACGCGCTGTTCGTCGGGTTCGTGCTCCCGGGCGAGACCTTGGCCATCATCGGTGGCGTCACCGCGAGCATCGGGCACACCTCGTATCCCGTGGTGCTGGCCGTGGTGATCCTGTGCGCCGTCATCGGTGACTCGGTGGGGTACGAGATCGGGCGGCTGGCCGGCCCCAAGGTGCTGCAGCTCAAGATCCTGCAGAAGCGGATGAAGCGGATCGAGGGGGCGCAGGACTTCCTGCGACGGCGAGGCGGTTCGGCGGTGTTCCTCGCCCGGTGGACGGCGTTCCTGCGCGCGGTGATGCCGGCGCTGGCGGGGCTGTCGCGGATGCCGTACCGGACGTTCCTGCCGTGGAACGCGCTCGGCGGGATCGCGTGGGGCACCGCCGTGGTGACGGCCGGCTACCTCGCCGGGCACTCCTACCAGCGGGTGGAGAAGTGGTTCGGCACCGGCGCAGCCGTGCTGCTCGCGGTGATCGTGGTCGTCGCGCTGGCGGTGTGGGCGGTGCGGCGGCGTCGCGTCGAGCACCGTGACGACACCGCGGCAAGCACTGGGCGGAAGGCTTCGGACCCGGCCCGCGATGACGGCAGCAGCGCCGGTCCGGCCTGAGTCGGGCCCGAGCGTCAGGCCGCGGCGGTCTCCGTTGCGGTCTCCGGCTCGGGTGCAGGCGTGGCCTGGTCGGCGCGTACCTGCGGCATGAACACGCCCGCCGCGACGGTGAGCAGGGCGGCGATGGCGACGGCGACGAAGACCGCGGCGCCAGCGTCGGTGGCGGTTGCCGGGTCGGTCTCGGGACGGCCCGAGGCGGAGATGACCCCGTTGGCGACCGCACCGAAGATCGCGGCACCGACCGCGCTGCCGATCGAGCGGGCGAACATGTTCGTGCCGGTGGCGACACCACGCTCGGCCCAGCCGACACTCGCCTGGGCGGCGATGAGCGACGGGGACGCGACGAGACCAAGGCCGAGGCCCGTCACGAACGACGCGGCGGCCACGACGGCGACCGACGGGTGTTGGGCGAGCAGTGCGAGGGCGCCGGTGCCCACCACGGTGAGCGCGAGACCGATGAGCACCGTGGGACGAAAGCCCAGGCGCAGGTAGAACAACCGTCCTGACAGGGTGGCCGAGATCGGCCAGCCGATGGTGAGGGCTGCGAGTGCGAGTCCGGCGGTGAGGGGCTCGACGCCGAGCGAGTTCTCGAGGTAGGTCGGGACGAACGACGTGAGCCCGATGAGGATCACGCCGACGCCCAGGGCGAGCAGGGTGGTGGTCGCGAGGAGCCGCCGGGAGAACACCCACAGCGGCAGCACCGGCTCGGCGGCGCGGCGCTCCACCAGACCGAACACGGCGAGCAGCACCAGGCCGGCGACGAAGATGCCGATCGAGACTGGTGACGTCCAGGCCCACGCCTGGCCGCCCTCGAGGACGCCGAGGATCAGCAGGGTCATGGCGGTGGTGAGCAGCACCGACCCGAGGTAGTCGATGCGGTGCTCGCGACGCTGCACCCGCTCCTGGAAGTTGCGCAGGATGAGGACCGCGGCGACGAGCGTGAGTGGGACGTTGACGAAGAAGATCCAGCGCCAGATGCCCAGCTGGGAGAAGATGCCGCCGAGCGTCGGCCCGACGACCGAGGAGACGGCCCAGACGGAGGCGATGTAGCCCTGTACCCGGGCGCGCTCGGCGACCGTGTAGATGTCACCGGCGATGGTCATGGAGATGGGCTGGACCGCGCCGGCGCCGAGGCCCTGGATGGCGCGGAACGCGATGAGCGCCGGCATGCTCCACGCGAAGCCGCACAGGAGCGAGCCGACGAGGAAGAGGCCGATGCCGAGCAGCATGAGCGGCTTGCGGCCGAAGACGTCGGCCAGCTTGGCGTAGACCGGCACGGAGACGGCCTGGGCCAGCAGGTAGACCGAGAACAGCCACGGGAACTGGGCGAACCCGCCCAGGTCCCTGACCACCGATGGCACCGCGGTCGCGAGGATCGTCGCGTCGATCGCGATGAGCCCGGTAGACACCATGAGCGCCAGCAGCACCGGGCCACGTTCGGATCGAAGGCCGATGGCAGCGTGGGGAGCAGGAGTCACGTCTAGGGACAAGGCTGCGGCGGGGGCTGGCATTCCCGGCATTCCGCCATCCGGGCGCTCTCAGCACGTGTTCACCGCCCCGTTGCCTGCCGGTGCGGGTGGTGTTCACCCCGGTCGGGCAGAACCGACGTGGTCAGCCCGCCCCCACCGTCCCCAGGAGGACCCATGCGACCCACCTGTGCCCTCGCGCTCGCCGCGACCCTCGCGGCAGTCGGCGCCACCACGCTCGCCAGCCCCGCGGCATACGCGGCGGACGGTCAGGACAAGCCCGGTCACGAGACGTTCGCCGTCATCGGTGACGTGCCCTATGGCGCCGCGCAGATCGAGGCGTTCCCGCGCTGGATCGACCAGATCAACGCCGACCCCGACGTGTCGACCGTCTTCCACGTCGGTGACATCAAGAACGGGTCCACGCGGTGCGACGACGCCTACTACCGGATGATCCGCACCCAGTTCGACCGGTTCACCGACCCGCTGGTCTACACGCCGGGCGACAACGAGTGGACCGACTGCCACCGCGCCAACAACGGCTCGTACAACCCGTTGGAGCGGTTGGCCTTCGACCGTTCGGTGTTCTTCGACCGCCCCGGCGTGACCCTGGGCCGCAAGGCGACGGTGACGGTGCCGAACGCCGCCTTCCCGGAGAACGTGATGCTGCGCCGCGACGGCGTGACCTTCGGGATGCTGCACGTCGTCGGCTCGAACAACGACCTGGCGCCCTGGACTGGCATCGGGAACACGACGGCGACACCCGAGCAGGTCACTGAGGAGCAGGCGCGGATGGACGCGTCGATTGCGTTGGTGCGCAAGGCGTTTGCGGATGCCCGGCAGCGCAACGACCGGGCCGTGGTGCTGATGCAGCAGGCTGACATGTTCGACCCGACGTATGTGCCGAAGGAGTCGGACATCTCGGCGTTCCGACCGCTGGTGCAGGCGCTGGTCGACGAGACGAACGCGTTCGACGGAGAGGTCTACCTCGTCAACGGCGACTCGCACATCTACAACTCGGATCGTCCGCTGGCGCCCGGGTCGGTGTGGCTGTCGCGCTATGGCGTGACCGGTTCGGCGGCCGGGTTGGAGCGGATCACGGTCGACGGGTCGGACAACAACAAGGACTGGCTCAAGGTCACGGTGAACCGGCCGGGCGCCGACCGGGTGCTCAGCTGGGAGCGCATCCCGTATGCCGGGTAGTCGCCTCCGCGCGTAGCGCGCGTGGCTGGCTCGGGTGCCATCCGGGGCGATTTCGGCCGGGGGTGGGTGCTCGGGTAACCTGCTCCGCGGTGGCGTGTCCGAGCGGCCTAAGGAGAACGCCTCGAAAGCGTTTGTGGGCGGAAGTCCACCGAGGGTTCAAATCCCTCCGCCACCGCCAACTGAACGAGGACCCCGACACGCTTTTCGTCGGGGTCCTCGTTCAGTTGTTGCTTGGGCATGTGGGATTTGTGGAGGAACCCCTCGGCGCGAAGCGCCCCGGCGTGACGGCTCCCTCCGCCACCCGGCGAGCGACGCACCCAACCCAGCCCCGCGGCATACCGACTCGTTGCCGAGCACACGGCGTGTGGGCCCGGTTTCGACGCCGGATGCCGAGCGATCGGCAACGAGTGGGTAAGGGTGTGCGTCAGGCGGGGCCGGGGTCGAGGTAGGCGTGCACGAGCGGCACGACCGACGAGCCCTCGCCGGCGGCGGCGGCGACCCGCTTCATCGACCCTGCGCGGATGTCCCCGGCGGCGAACACCCCGGGCAGCGTCGTGGCCAGGTTGGCCGGAGGTAGGCCGTCGACCCAGGCGTCGGGGGCGACGTCGCGGCCCGTCAGGACGAACCCGCGGGCGTCCCGGGCCACGGTGCCTGGCAGCCAGTCGCAGTGGGGCTCGGCACCGAGCAGGAGGAACAGGGCGCCCACGCCCTGGCGGGTGACCTCGCCGGTCGTGGTGTCGCGGACGTCGACCCACTCGAGCTGGCCGTCGCCACCGGCCTCGCACACCTCGGCCCGGGTCTGCACGGTGATGCGCGGGTTGAACTCGATCTCGCCGATGAGGTACTGCGACATGGTCGCCTCCAGCCCGTCGCGGCGGACCATGATCGTCACGGACTTGGCGAACCTTGACAGGTGGATCGCGCATTGCCCGGCCGAGTTGCCGCCGCCGACGACGATGACGTCCTGCCCCTCGGTCTCGCGGGCAGCGCTCATGGCCGAGCCGTACCAGACGCCGCGGCCGGTGAACTCCTCGACGCTGTCGACCCCGAGCCGCCGGTAGGCGACGCCGGTCGAGATGACGACTGACCGCGCGTGGACGTCACCGCCGTCGGTCCGGACAACGTGGTGTTCGCCGTCCTCGCACGCCTCGAGCGCGTTGACCTCCCAGCCGGTGAAGAACCGCGTGCCGAACCGGATCGCCTGGCTGCGGGCCCGCTGCGCCAGCCTCATGCCGGAGATCCCGCGCGGGAAGCCGAGGTAGTTGCGGATCATGGAGCTCGTCCCAGCCTGTCCTCCGATGGCGTCGGACTCGACGACGATGGTGCTCAACCCTTCCGAGGACCCGTAGACGGCGGCGGCGAGACCGGCAGGGCCGGCGCCGATGATGCACAGGTCGACCACCGTGTCGACGGACACCTCGTCGGGTCGGCCGGTGAGCAGGGCCGCGACCTCGCGTGCCGAGGCCGGCGCGTGCACCTCACCGCTGCCGACGACCTCGACGAGCGGAAAGCGCACGGGCCCGTCGAACCGGGCGATGACGTCCTGCCCCACCTCTGAGTCGGGTGAGTAGGTGCGGGTCGGCATGCCGATACGGCCGACCAGCTCCTGGATCTCCGATGTCACGCGGTCTCGGCCCGGCGAGACGATGCGCAGGGTCTCGATGACTGGTGCGGCCACGGTGGAGCCCCAGTCGGACAGGAGCTCGGTGAGGGCGGTGTGGAACTCCTCGTCGCGCACGCCGCGGGGCATGAGCAGCATGGCGTCGAACTTGCCCTTGGCGAGTCCGGGCCGCAGCTTGGCGGAGTCCTCGCGGAACGTCTCCCACGGCGACACCACGACGCGGCGGGCCGTGGGCACGATGGCTCGCAGGTCGTGAAAAGCCTTGAGGGTCATGGTGTCCGGCAACCGCGACTCCGCGACGTAGAGCGCCACCGGCACGCCCTCGCTCTTGAGCCGCCGGCTGATCTCGAGCGCACCCTCGGCACTCCGGGTCGAGTGGAGCGCGTAGTCCCTCGTGTAGCGGCCGAGCTCGTCGAGGAGGAAGTCGGCGTGGTTGGGCGAGGCGATGACGATCGCGGGCTTCATGCGACCAGTATCAGCGCCGGTGTCCGATTGGTCACCTGCGTTCCGCGGGCGGCGAGATGGGGCAGCTGGGTGGGCGCGCGGCATACGCCGCAGGGAGTATGCCGTGTTGCCGCCGCCGGGTGACGCGGCGCCGGCGGCGTCGTCCCTACGCTGAGGGGATGCACGCGCCCGACTACCCGCGCCCGTGGGGTCCGCCGTGGGCCTGGGGCGAGCGCGGTCCCGGTGCCGGGCGGCCGGGCCCTCCGCCTGCGCTGCGGTGGGTCGTCGCTGTCGTCGTGCTCGTGGTGCAGCTCGGCGGCACGCGAGGTGCCGCGCACTGGCAGCCGGGCAGCCGCCCGTTGAGCCTCATCGGGGTCCTGCTGCTGCTCGTCGCGCCGGTCGCGATCGTCGTGGCCCGGAGGGCGCCGAGGGCAGCCATGGCGGCGACAGCCGCGGCGGTGGCGACCTACCTGGCTCTCGCGTTCCCGTACGGCCCGGTCTTCGTCGGGCTGGCGGTGATGCTGGTGGCCACGGTGGTGCGTGGGCACCGGCTGGTGGCGTGGGCCGGTGCTGCGCTGGTCCTGGTGGGCAACCTCGTGGGCCGGCTGACGTGGTTCGACACGTTGTCGTGGAACTCGATCGGAGGGACCGTCGCGTGGACCGTGGTGGTGCTGTCTCTGGCGGAGGTGTTCCGCGGCTGGCGCGAACGGGTCGCCGCCGCGCGCGCCGCGGCCATGGAGTCCAGGCGTCGTCGCGCGGGGGAGGAGCGGCTGCGGATCGCCCAGGAGCTGCACGACGTCGTCGCCCACCACATGTCCCTCATCAACGTCCAGGCCGGGGTCGCCCTGCACCTGGCCCAGCGCAACCAGACCGAGCAGGTCGAGCCGGCGCTGCAGGCCATCAAGGACTCGAGCAAGGAGGCGCTGGGGGAGCTGCGTTCGCTCATCGACGTGCTGCGCACCGAGGACGGGCCCGCCCCGCGGTCGCCCGGCGCGACCATCGCCGCCCTCGACGACATCGTGGACCGCAGCCGGCTGGCCGGACTCGAGGTCACCAAGACCGTCACCGGGCTGTCGCGGCCACTGCCCGCCGCGGTCGAGCTCGCGGCCTACCGCATCGTGCAGGAGGCCATCACCAACGTCGTGCGGCACGCCCACGCCAGGTCCGCCGATGTCGTCCTCGGCTACGGTGAAGAGGTGCTGACCATCAGCGTCGACGACGACGGCACCGGCGGCCCCTCGGTCGAGAACCTCAAGCGGGGTAACGGAATTCACGGCATGACCGAGCGGGCCAGAGCCCTCGGAGGCGACCTCGAGCTCAGGCGTTCGGCGCGCGGTGGGCTGCGCGTGACGGCTCGCATCCCCACCGGTGGTGCCGCGTGATCCGGGTGGTGCTGGCCGACGACCAGGCGCTCCTGCGTGCGGGCCTGCGAGCCCTGCTCGACGCCGAGGACGACATCGAGGTGGTCGGAGAGGCGTCGGACGGCGCCGAGGCCGTCGAGCTGGTGCGCGAGACAGCTCCCGACGTGGTCCTCATGGACATCCGTATGCCGGGCACGGACGGACTGGAGGCCACGCGCCGCATCGTCGCCGCCCCCGAGCTGGCCGGGACCCGGGTGGTGGTCCTGACGACGTTCGACTTGGACGAGTACGTCTTCGAGGCCGTGCGCATCGGCGCCAGCGGCTTCCTCGTCAAGGACACCGAACCGGCCGAGCTGGTGCGCGCCGTCCGGGCGGTTGCCGGCGGAGACGCGCTGCTGAGCCCGGGCGTCACGCGCCGACTGATCGGAGAGTTCGCCAACCGCAGCCGCGGCACGAATGCACCTGCAGTGCAAGAGCTCTCACGCCTCACCGAGCGGGAGCGCGAGATCGTCGCGCTCGTCGGGGAGGGGTTGTCCAACGACGAGATCGCCGAACGCCTCGTCGTCAGCCCAGCGACCGCGAAGACCCACGTGAGCCGGGCCATGGTCAAGCTCCACGTCCGTGACCGGGCCCAGCTGGTCGTGCTGGCCTACGAGAGCGGCCTCGTCCGGCCCGGCTGGTCGGGCGACTGAGCCTCGCGCCGCAGGCTGGGCCACGCGGCATACTCCGTCGGGCGCAACGGAACTGACGCCTGCGGTGGGATTCGCGGGCGGGCCGCGCGGCGAAGCATGGGTGACACCAACCGACCGGTGACAAGCAGCCGGTCCGATCAAGGAGTCACCATGTTGACCACCATCACCACAGCCATCGCGGCCCACGACCGCTGGGACGGTCCCGGCCCGTGGTGGCCGATCTTCCCCTTCCTGTGGCTGCTGTTCATCGTCGCGGTCTTTGCCACGTTCGGCTTCTTCGGGCGTCGTCGTTGGGGTCGCTACCACGCGCAGAGCGCCCAGCGGGCCGGTGAGGCACGGCTGGCCGAGCGCTACGCGGCCGGCGAGATCGACGAGCAGGAGTACGAGCGTCGCCTGACGACGCTGAAGCGGATGGGGCCGGCGTGAGCACCGACGCCGTCATCTCGGCTGAGGCGCTGACCAAGCGCTACGGCTCGGTCGTCGCGGTGGACGGTGTCGACCTCACCGTCCGCCGTGGCGAGGCGTTCGGCTTCCTCGGCCCCAACGGCGCCGGGAAGACCACCACGCTGCGCATGCTGCTAGGGCTGGTGCGCCCGAGCAGTGGCCGGGCCAGCATCCTCGGTCGTCCGCCGGGGGACCCGGATGCGTTGCGGCGCACCGGATCCCTGATCGAGGGGCCGGGCTTCTACCCCTACCTCTCGGGGCGCACCAATCTCGAGCTCATGGCCAGGTATGCCGCAGTGCCGGCCTCCAGGGTCATGCCGGCCCTCGAGGCGGTCGACCTGGCCGGTCGGGCCGGCGACAGGTTCGGCTCCTACTCCCTCGGCATGAAGCAGCGTCTGGGGGTCGCGGCCGCCCTGCTCAAGGACCCCGAGCTGGTGATCCTCGACGAGCCGACGAACGGCCTTGACCCGCAAGGGATGCGTGACATGCGCGCGCTCATCGCCGATCTGGGCGACCAGGGGCGGACGGTCATCCTGTCGAGCCACCTCATGCAGGAGGTGCAGGCCGTCTGCCAGCGCGTGGCGGTGATCGACCACGGGCACATCGTCACGGTGGGCACCGTGGAGGAGCTCCGCGGGCAGCCGGACCTCGAGGTGCGGGCCACGCCCTCCGACACCGCCCTGGCGACCCTGCGCGCACTGTCCTACGTCGAGTCCGTGCGTCCCGACGGCGGTCACCTGGTCGTCACCGTGCCCACCCGGCACACCGCGGACGTCACCCGCGAGCTCGTGGCCGCCGGTGTCGCCGTCACCGGGTTGCGACGTACCGAGCGCCAGCTCGAGGACGTCTTCTTCGACCTCACCAGCCAGTCCGGCAGCGCTTCCGACGCCACCCAGGAGCCTTCCCATGTCTGACAACTCCGCCACCTCCATGGTCGCGATGACCCGTGCCGAGCTCACCAAGCTGGTCCGCCGACCGGCCTCGTGGGTGCTGCTCGCCTCAGCGGTCACGCTCAGCCAGGTCTTCGGATACGTGATCCCCTACCTGTCCTACCGCAGTGGACCGGGCGCTCCCATGACCGACGGCCAGACCCCCGAACAGCTTCTCGCCGGCACGCTCCCCGCGGAGGTGGTCACCAACACCACGAGCGCGTTCCCCGTCTTCGCCGGGGCGCTGGCCCTCGTCCTGGGCGCCCTGGTCAGTGGCACCGAGTTCACCGGAGACACGGTCAAGACGCTGTTCACGCAGGGACCCCGGCGGTCCGCCGTCTTCGGCGCGCAGGTGGTGGCTCTGGTCGTCGCCACGGGGGTGGGCGTGCTGGTGCTCTTCGCGACGTGCGCGGCCTCCGGTGCCGGCATCGCCTTGGCCGAGGGCCAGCCGATGGACTGGCCCACTCTCGGTGCGCTTGCCTCCGGGCTCGGCAGCGGGTGGCTCGTCATGGCGATGTGGGCGACGATCGGGGCCGCGCTGGGCGTCCTGCTGCGGTCGGTGGCCCTGCCCATCGGGCTGGGTGTCGTGTGGATCCTCGGCATCGAGAACCTCATCTCCGCAGTGGCCGGCACCTCGCTCGAGGCGCTGAAGCCATTGCGGGACGTGCTCCCCGGGGTCAACGCCGGGTCGCTCATCGTGTCAGTGATCCCGGCCCAGACGGGTCCGCTGCCGCCCGGTGTCCAGGACGCCGTCGGTGGCGGCCGGGGACTGGTGACGGTCGCGGCATACGTCCTCGTGGCGGCGGTCGCGATGGTGGCGGTCGTGCGGCGTCGCGACGTCGCCTGAGGTCAGGCCGAGGAGGTGAGGGCGAGCTCGACCTGCTCGGCTGACAGGGCGTGCTGGATCACCATGGTGGCCGCGCCGATCACGCCGGCGTGGTCGCCGGTGCGTGCGGCCACGATCTGCAGGTCGCCCGTCGCCAGCGGCAGCGAGCGGCGGTAGACGACCTCGCGGATGCCGGCCAGCAGGCTCTCGGCCGCCTGCGCGAGGATGCCGCCGACGACGATGACCGACGGGTTGAGCAGGCTCACGCAGGTGGCCAGCACCTCACCGATCTCCCGGCCGGCGTCGCGGATCGCGGCCGTGGCGACCGTGTCGCCGGACTTGGCCAGGGAGATCAGTCCCCGGCTGTCGCCCGCGTCAACGCTCTGTGCTGCAAGGGATCTCACGATGGCTGGTCCGCTCGCTACCGCTTCGAGGCAGCCGACGTTGCCGCAGGTGCAGCGGACGTCGCCCCCGTGGGGAGCGGCGACGTGCCCCAGGTCGCCCGCGGACCCCTGGGCGCCACGGGTGAGCCGGCCGTCGCTGATGATGCCGGCGCCGATACCGGTGGCCACCTTGACGAACATCAGGTGGTCGACCTCGGGGTAGATCGTCGCGTGCTCGCCCAGCGCCATGATGTTCACGTCGTTGTCGACGAGGACCGGGCAGCCGCCGAGGCGGGACGAGACATGACCGGGCACGTCGAAGTCGTCCCAGCCGGGCATGATCGGCGGCAGGGCAGGTCGCCCGCTCGAGTGCTCCACCGGGCCGGGCAGGCCGATGCCGACGCCCGCGAGCTCGTCCTGGCGCCGCCCCGCCGAACGGAGCAGGGCCTTGGCGGTGCGCACCACCCGGTCGAGCACGGGCTTGGGACCGAGGGTGATGTCGAGCGGCTCGGCGCGCTCGGCAATGACCCGCCCGCTGAGGTCGGTGAGCGCCACGATCGCATGTGTCGCACCGAGATCCGCGCCGATGACCACCCGGGCGTCGGGGTTGAAGGCGAACCTCGCCGGTGGGCGACCACCGGTGCTGGCCGCCTCGCCCGAAGGTGCCAGGAGGCCCGTGCCGAGGAGCGCGTCGACGCGCGCACCGACGGTCGACCGGGCGAGCCCGGTGAGCTGGATGAGCTCGGCGCGGGTGCGCGGCTTGCCGTCGCGCATGAGCTGGAGCAGGTCACCGGCACCCGACGACCCGTTGACCGTCGTGAGGGGTCCTGCGGTGTCCACGGGGGAAGTGAACCACAGGGGACTTCTCGAGGCACCTGCGGCAGATCTGGATCCTTGACATCAAACTTTTGCTTGACCGGCATACAAAAGTAGGTCTAGCGTCTGCCGGCATGACCCGAGGCAACGCAGCCTCGCCCTTGTTGGCGATGACCGGCATCGTGAAACGGTTCCCCGGCGTCGTCGCCCTGCGCGGCGTCGACCTCGAGGTCGAGCCGGGTGAGGTGCACTGCCTCCTGGGCCAGAACGGCGCCGGCAAGTCCACCCTCATCAAGGTGCTGGCGGGAGTCCACCAGCCCGACGAGGGCCGAATCACGTGGAACGGCACCGAGGTTCGGCTCTCGCACCCACAGGCCGCGATGGACCTCGGCATCGCCACCATCTACCAGGAGCTCGACCTCGTCGAGGGGCTCACGGTCGCGGAGAACATCTTCCTCGGGCACGAGCGTGCGCGGTACGGCTTCTCGCAGCGGCGGGCCGCGGCCCGCGAGACCGCAGACCTGCTGCGCCGGCTCGGCCACAGCGAGATCTCGCCGACGGCCGAGGTCGGGAGCCTGTCGGCAGCCGGTCAGCAGATCGTGAGCATGGCGCGTGCCCTGTCGCGCGACGCCCGCCTCATCGTCATGGA
Source organism: Knoellia koreensis (assembly GCF_013041615.1). Classification (GTDB taxonomy): domain Bacteria; phylum Actinomycetota; class Actinomycetes; order Actinomycetales; family Dermatophilaceae; genus Pedococcus; species Pedococcus koreensis. The sequence continues at coordinate 216,814 of NZ_JABEPQ010000003.1, read as the reverse complement.
CGAGCCCTCCGCCGTGCTCGACGCCGGTGAGGTGCAACGACTCTTCGGGGTCATCCGCGACCTCACCGCCGAGGGCGTGGCCGTCGTCTACATCTCGCACCGGCTCGAGGAGATCCGCGCGATCGGCGACCGGGTGACGGTCCTCAAGGACGGCGGCACGGTGACAACGGGCCTGCCCGCCAAGGAGACCCCGACGGCGGAGGTCATCCGGCTCATGACGGGGCGGTCGATCGAGTACGTCTTCCCACCGCGGCCGGGCGTGCCGCCGGGCGAGCCGCTGCTCGAGGTCGAGGGCCTTTCGCGCGCAGGGGAGTTCGCGGATGTCGACTTCAGTGTGCGACCCGGGGAGGTGGTCGGGTTCGCCGGACTGGTCGGGGCCGGCCGTTCGGAGATCCTCGAGACCGTTTTCGGCGCCCGGAAGGCCGACCGCGGCACGGTCCGCGTGGGCGGGAAGGCCCTGAGGCCGGGCTCGGTCGACGCGGCGGTCGCTGCCGGCATTGGGCTGTGCCCCGAAGAGCGCAAGTCGCAGGCGCTCCTCCTCGGTGACTCCGTGGCCACCAACATCTCGTTGGCGAGCCTCACGCGGTTCGCCAAGGGTGGCGTGCTGGACGGGCGGGGTATGCGGCGTGCTTCCGCCGACATCGCCCGCTCGGTCGACGTGCGGCCGCCGGACATCGGCCGCGAGATGCGCACCCTCTCCGGGGGCAACCAGCAGAAGGTGGTGCTGGCGCGCTGGCTGCTGCGTGACTGCCGCGTGCTGCTGCTCGACGAACCCACCCGCGGCGTCGACGTCGGCGCCCGGTCCGAGATCTACGGTCTCATCCGCACCCTGGCCGACCGCGGTGTCGCCGTGGTCGTCGTCTCCAGCGAGATCGAGGAGGTGCTCGGCCTGTCCGACCGGGTCCTCGTCATCGGCGACGGAGCCGTGCTGGCCGAGGCCGCGAGCGGTGAGCTCGACGAACGTGGAGTGCTCGACATCGTCATGAGAGGAGACGCCGCGTGAGCCTCGAAGCCCCGGCGACGACGCCGGACCCGTCACGGGACCCGTCCAAGGGCCCCACCACGGGCCAGGAGAAGGAAGCATCGGCGTCCGGCCTGCCCAAACAGGAGACCAGCGCCGTCGCGACCGAGGGGGACGGTGCCCGACGGTCGGGCCCTCTCGGTGGACTGGTCGCGGGCGCGGCTGGGCGCAACCTCGGCCTGGTCATCGCCCTCCTCGTGCTGTGCGTCGTCGGCCTCGTCACCGCCGGCGACCGGTTCGGCAGCCTCGACAACGCGATGACGATCCTGCGCCTCGCCAGCGTCACCGGCGTCGTCGCGGTGGGGATGACCTTCGTGATCTGTGGCGGCGGCATCGACCTGTCGGTGGGTGCGATCGTCGCCCTGTCGTCGGTGTGGGCCACCACCTTGGCGACCCAGGCCATGGCCGCGGACTTCCACTGGATCGTCATGGTCTTCACCGCGCTCGTGGTCGGGGCGGCCTGCGGGCTGGTCAACGGGATCCTGATCGCCTACGGGAAGGTCGCCCCCTTCATCGCCACCCTCGCCATGCTCGCGGCAGCCCGCGGGCTGGCCGAGATCATCGCCCAGCGCAAGACCCAGATCGTGCGCGAGCGCGGCTTCATCGACTTCTTCGGTGGCAGCGTCCTTGGGATCCCGGTGCTCGTCATCATGTTCGCCGTGGTCGCCGTGATCGGCTGGGTGCTGCTCAACCGCACGACGTTCGGCCGGCGAACCCTGGCCATCGGCGGCAACCCGGAGGCCGCGCGGCTGGCCGGGATCCGCGTGCAGCGTCACACGGCATACCTGTATGTCCTCATCGGGGTGGCGTGCGGCATCGCCGCGGTCATGCTGATGGCGCGCACGACCACGGGCACGTCCACACACGGCAACCTGCTCGAGCTGGACACCATCGCCGCCGTCGTCATCGGAGGGACGCTGCTGAGCGGCGGTCGCGGCACCATCGTCGGCACCGTCTTCGGTGTCCTCATCTTCACGACGCTCAGCAACGTGTTCACGCTCAACAACGTCGACACCTCGACCCAGGCCGTCGCCAAGGGCGCCATCATCATCGCCGCCGTGCTGCTCCAGCAACGCGTGGCCGCCCGACATCGCGAGTCGGCCAAGGCCTGAAACACAAACTCGCCCAGGGGAATCCACACCACCCAACATCCGCACGCGGCATACCGCCCCACCAAGGAGAAACGAATGAAGCGCACCATCACCTCCCGGCGCCTCGCCGCCGTCGGCATCGCCGGCGCCCTCGCCCTCGTGGCAGCCGGGTGCACGAGCAACGACCCCCAGCAGACCAGCAACGACTCGTCGGCGGCGCCCAAGGCCGCGAGCGACAACGACGCTCCGGGCGACAAGGTGACCATCGGGTTCTCGGGCCCGGCTGCCGACCACGGCTGGCTGGCCGCGATCAACAGCTCCGCGCAGGCCGAGGCGAAGAAGTACTCGGACATCGACTTCAAGGCCGTCGAGGGCACCAATGACGCTAGCCAGCAGATCGCGCAGATCGAAACCTTCATCAACGACAAGGTCGACGCGATCGTGTTGCTGCCCACCGATGGTGCGGCGCTGACCGAGGTCGCGACCAAGGCGATGAATGCCGGCATCCCGGTGGTGAACGTCGACCGCGAGTTCTCCAGCCCGTTCGCCGCCCGCACCACGATCCTCGGCGACAACTACGGCATGGGGGTCTCGGCCGGGACGTACGCCTGCAAGGTCGTCAAGGACAAGAAGCTCAGCAACCCGGTCATCGCCGAGATCGCCGGCATCGACTCGCTGCCGCTGACCCAGGACCGCAGCAAGGGCTTCGCCGACGCGCTGAAGGCCTGTGGGCAGACGGTCGACAACCGGGTCGCGGCGCAGTTCACCGTCGAGTCCGGTGAGAAGGAGGCGTCCAACCTCCTCCAGGCCGCCAAGAAGATCGACATCCTCTGGAACCACGACGATGACCAGGGCGTGGGCGTCATGGCCGCGCTCGACCAGGCGAACCGGCACGAGATGGCCTTCATCGGTGGCGCCGGGTCGGCCAACGCAATGCGGTGGATCAAGGAAGGCAAGATGGAGGCCACCGTCCTCTACCCGCCGACGCAGGCTGCCGACGGCATCAAGCTCGCTCGGCTGCTCGCGCAGGACAAGGGCCTGTCCGACCTCGTCCAGGTCGAGGTGCCCAAGCGCGTCGTCCTCAACGCGCCGGTGGTGACCAAGGAGAACGTCGACAAGTACCTGCCGCTGGGCTTCGAGTCCTGATGGCGGCAGAGGACAAGCCGACCCTGGGAGTCGGCATGATCGGCTACTCCTTCATGGGTCGCGCCCACTCCCAGGGTTGGCGGGGCGCCCACAGCTTCTTCGACCCACCCGCGCTGCCTCGGCTGGTCGCGATCGGTGGTCGGGATGCGGCGGCAGCCCAGGAGACGGCCGACAGGTTCGGATGGGAGTCGGTGGAGACGGACTGGCGGGAGCTCATCGCCCGCCCGGACGTCGACATCGTCGACATCTGCACGCCGGGCGACACCCACGCCGAGATCGCGGTGGCCGCGCTCGCCGCCGGCAAGCACGTGCTCTGCGAGAAGCCGCTGGCCAACACCGTGGAGGAGGCCGCGACGATGGCTGCGGCTGCGGCCGACGCGGCTCGCGACCGGGGTGTGCGGTCGATGGTGGGCTTCACCTACCGTCGCGTGCCCGCCATCGCCTATGCGCGAAAGCTGGTGCAGGACGGGCGAATCGGCGAGGTGCGGCACGTGCGTGCGCAGTACCTCCAGGACTGGCTGGTTGACCCCGAGGCGCCGTTGACGTGGCGGCTGCAGAAGGAGCGCGCCGGGTCGGGGGCGCTCGGCGACATCGGCGCCCACATCATCGACCTGACCCAGTTCGTCACAGGGGAGTCGGTGGCCGGTGTGAGCGCCCTGACCGAGACCTTCGTCAAGGAGCGGCCGCTCCCGGGAGACACGGCGCGGGGACTGTCGGCGGACGTCTCCGAGGGCCGTGGCCAGGTCACGGTGGACGACGCGGCGATCTTCGTCGGGCGGCTCGCTGGCGGCGCGCTGGCGACCTTCGAGGCGACCCGGTTCGCCACCGGCCGCAAGAACGCGATTCGACTGGAGGTCAACGGTTCTCGCGGCAGCCTGGCGTTCGATTTCGAGAACATGAACGTGCTCTGGCTCCACGACGCAGCCGTGCCGGCTGTCGACGGCGGGTTCACCCGCGTCCTCGTGACCGAACCCGAGCACCCCTACGTCGCGCCCTGGTGGCCGCAGGGCCACCTGCTGGGCTACGAGCACGGCTTCACCCACCAGGCGGCCGACTTCCTCACCGCCGTCGCCGAGGGCGCCGACCCCACGCCCTCGTTCGCCGACGGCCTTCAGGTGCAGACGGTGCTCGCCGCGGTCGAGCGCAGCGCGGCCTCTGGCGCAGCCTGGACGCCGATCGCCCCGCCTTCATGAGTTGACCTCGCACGACCCCATCGCACCAATCTCGGCACGAGCAAAGGAGCAGCATGGACACCACCGACCGACCCGACACCCCCGCCCTCGCCAAGGGGCTCGGCCTGGGCCGCCGCCAGTTCCTGGCGGCTACGACCGGCATGGCGGCGGCGACCCTCGCAGGCCCGCTGGCCGGGCGAGCCTCCGCGGCCTCCGCCCCCGCGGCTGCGTCCGCGAGCGGCGTCGTCGTGCCGCCGGGAAAGCGCGGCATCATCCTCTACACCGTCCGGGACGCGATCTCGCGCGACCCCGCGACCACCCCCTACGCATCGGGATTCCGCGCGGTCTTCGAGGAGCTCGGCCGCATCGGCTACAAGCAGGTGGAGTTCGCGGGCTACCGCCAGCACCCGAACGCCCCGGGCGGCGACACCGACACCGTCGCCGGTGCGCACCTCCTGCGCCAGTGGCTCGACGACAACGGGCTCGAGGCCGAGGGCAACCACGGCAGCGTGCCGGGCGACCTGAGCGCCGGTTCGCTCGCGGCATTCGACGCCGCCTGTGAACGCGCCAACATCCTCGGCCTCGGGCACATCGGCACGGGCGGCGACCCGACGGGTAGCGCCTACCAGGCCGACTGGGACGCCGCCGCCGAGCGCTGGAACGTCCTCGGACGACGCGCCGCCGGGCACGGGCTCAAGCTCTACACGCACAACCACGACACGGCATACAACTTCCTTCTCGACAGCGGACCCCTTGACGCACAAGGCCGTCCGACGCGTTCGTCCGGCATCCGCCGGCTCGAGTACTTCCTCACGCGCACCGACCCCGCCTACGTCTTCCTCGAGATGGACATCTACTGGGCGCACGTCGCGCAGTTCCGATTCCGCACCTACACGGCTCCCGACGGCTCGACCGTCACCTCGGTCTTCAACCCGCTCGCCGTGGTGCAGCGACAGCCGATCCGCTTCCCGCTCTTCCACGCCAAGGACGGCGACTCGCGTCCCGACCTGCCGGCGGGCTACGAGATGGTGCCCTTCGGCACGGGCGACATCGACTACCGCACGTTCCTGTCGCAGACCGGTGCGCGTGGGTACCACAACCCGATGTACGAACAGGACAATGCGCCGGGAGGCGCGGCGAACCCCGGTCAGTCGCTGGACTTCTCGCGGCTCAGCTACCAGAACATGGCGGCCCTTCGGGCCTGAGAGGAGAAGACCGTGGCGCGACCGATCACGCTGTTCACCGGGCAGTGGGCCGACCTTCCCTTCGAGGAGGTATGCCGCCTGGCCGCCTCGTGGGGGTACGACGGACTCGAGATCGCTTGCTGGGGCGACCACTTCGAGGTCGACCGTGCCCTTGCCGAGGACGACTACGTGGCCGGCCGACGCGAGATCCTCGAGCGTCACGGTCTCGGGGTCTGGGCCATCTCCAACCACCTCGTCGGGCAGGCCGTCTGCGACGACCCGATCGACCAGCGGCACAAGGACATCCTGCCGCCAGACGTGTGGGGTGACGGTGACCCGGAGGGCGTGCGGCAGCGGGCCGCCACGCGCATGTCCGACACGGCCCGCGCCGCCGCCAAGCTCGGTGTCGACGTGGTCATCGGGTTCACCGGTTCGGCGATCTGGAAGTACGTCGCGATGTTCCCGCCTGTGTCGGCGGAGACGATCGAGGCGGGCTACCAGGACTTCGCCGACCGGTGGAACCCGATCCTCGACGTCTACGATGAGGTCGGGGTGCGGTTTGCCCACGAGGTCCATCCGAGCGAGATCGCCTACGACCACTGGACGACGGTGCGCACGCTCGAGGCGATCGGCCACCGCCCGGCGTTCGGCCTCAACTGGGACCCGTCCCACATGGTGTGGCAGGACCTCGACCCGGCCGCGTTCATCTGGGACTTCCAGGACCGCATCTACCACGTCGACTGCAAGGACGTGCGGATGCGAATCGGCAACGGCCGCAACGGAAGGCTGTCGTCGCACCTGCCGTGGGCTGACCCGCGCCGCGGCTGGGACTTCGTGTCCACCGGGCACGGCGACGTGCCGTGGGAGGACTGCTTCCGGGTGCTCGGCGCGATCGGGTACGACGGGCCCATCTCGGTCGAGTGGGAGGACGCGGGAATGGACCGCCTGGTGGGTGCGGCCGAGGCGGTGGACTTCGTGCGCCGGCTTGCCTTCGACCGTCCGGAGGCGGCGTTCGACGCGGCGTTCAGCTCGGGTGACCGTGATGGCTGAGGGTGACTTCACCCCCACCCGCGAGGACCGGTTCTCGTTCGGGCTGTGGACGGTCGGGTGGCAGGGGGTCGACGTCTTCGGCGGCGCCGTCCGTCCACCGCTCGACCCGGCCGAGGCGGTCCACCGGCTGTCCGACCTCGGCGCGTGGGGTGTGTCGTTCCACGACGACGACGTCATGCCCTTCGGGTCGACGGCCGAGCAGCGACTCGAGCACCTGACCCCCTTCCGCAAGGCCCTCGCCGACACCGGTGTCGTGGTGGAGATGGTGACGACGAACCTGTTCTCCCACCCCGTCTTTCGCGATGGGGGCTTCACCAACAACGACCGCGACGTGCGCCGGTTCGCCATCCGCAAGGTGGCCGACAACATCGACCTCGCGGCCCAGCTGGGCGCGACGACGTTCGTCGCCTGGGGCGGTCGTGAGGGCGCCGAGTCCGGTGCGGCCAAGGACGTCCGCGCCGCCCTCGACCGCTACAAGGAGGCGTTCGACGTCCTGGGCGACCATGTGGTCGAGCAGGGGTACGACCTGCGCTTCGCCCTGGAACCCAAGCCGAACGAACCGAGGGGCGACATCCTGCTCCCCACCGTCGGCCACGCCCTCGCCTTCATCGACGAGCTCGAGCACTCCGACCTCGTCGGCCTCAACCCCGAGGTCGGCCACGAGGAGATGGCGGGCCTCAACTACGCCCACGGCATCGCCCAGGCGCTGTGGCACGACAAGCTCTTCCACATCGACCTCAACGGGCAGAACGGTCCCCGCTTCGACCAGGACCTGCGCTTCGGGGCGGGGAACGCGCGTGGCGCGTTCTGGACCGTGGACACTCTCGAGCAGGGTGGGTATGCCGGTCCGCGTCACTTCGACTTCAAGCCGCCGCGTACCGAGGACCTCGACGGCGTGTGGGAGTCGGCCGCCGGCTGCATGCGCAACTACCTGGTGTTGGAGAAGAAGACCCGCGCCTTCCGTGCCGACCCCGAGGTCCAGGAGGCGCTGCGTGCCGCGCGCGTCGACGAGCTGGCCCGGCCGACGCTCGACGACGGCGAAGACCTCGCCACGCTGCGCGCCGACACCGACGCGTTCGACCCCGACCAGGCCGCCGCCCGCGGCATGGCCTTCGAGCGGCTGGACCAGCTCGCGCTCGAGCACCTCTACGGCATCCGGTGAACACCACCGCGTGAGGTGCCATCCGCGCTCAGGCGCGCACGCGGCATACCCCTCGACAGCTCAGGCGAAGCTGAGCAGCGCCAAGGCGTAGGCGCTCTCGGCGTCCGGGTCAATGAAGCTGGCCGGGCCGAGGTTGGGGTCGACCACGTCCACGACCCAGCCGTCGGCGCCACTGCGCAGGGCGACGAACCGGTCACCGAGCAGCCCACGCAGCTGGTCCTCCCGCGGCAGCCACAGGGCCGTGTCGAGGGTGACCGAGTCGAGTGCCCACTCGGTCGTGCCGTTGAAGCCGATCAGCGGCTGGCCCTGGAAGGTGTGCACGTCGATCGTCAGGTGGCTGATCCAGAACACCTCGCCGACGACGTTCGGCTGGTCGATGGTGAACCGGTCACCGGGGCTGGGCTCCCAGAGCACGCCAGCCTGCGCCAGCTGGCGGGCGAGCTCGACGCTGATCATGGTTCGAGCGTACGGGGGATGGCGCCGGCTCACAGGAGTGCGAAGGTGCGCAGCTCCTCCTCGGTCATGAGGCGCGAGCGGATGAGGAAGCGCACGCCCTCCGGCGCCTCCACCGAGAAGCCGCTCCCACGGCCGGCCACCACGTCGACGGTGAGATGCGTGTGCTTCCAGTACTCGTACTGCGGCGCCGACATCCAGAACTCGACCGGCTCCGGCAGGCCGTCGACCGCGAGCGACCCCAGGTGCACGTCACCGTCGCCGGTGAGGAAGTCGCCGACGGGGTAGCACATCGGCGCGCTGCCGTCGCAGCAGCCGCCGGACTGGTGGAACATCAGCGGGCCGTGCCGGCCGGTGAGGCGACGGAGCAGGTCCGCCGCCTCACCGGTGAGGTCGACCCGGGTGACCTCGCTTGTCATCGGCCTAGAAGAAGCCGAGGGGGTCGGGTGAGTAGGAGACCAGGAGGTTCTTGGTCTGCTGGTAGTGGTCGAGCATAATCTTGTGGTTCTCGCGCCCGATGCCGGACTGCTTGTAGCCGCCGAACGCCGCGTGTGCGGGGTACTGGTGGTAGCAGTTGGTCCACACGCGGCCGGCCTTGATCTCGCGCCCGACGCGGTAGGCCTGCGACCCGTTGCGCGACCAGACTCCGGCGCCGAGCCCGTAGAGGGTGTCGTTGGCGATCCGCAGGGCATCGGCCTCGTCGGCGAACCCGGTCAGCGACACCACCGGCCCGAAGATCTCCTCCTGGAAGATCCGCATGTCGTTGGTGCCCTCGAACACCGTCGGCGTCACGTAGTAGCCCTCCGCGAGGTCGCCGTCGAGCACGTTGCGCTCGCCGCCGGTGAGGACCTTCGCGCCCTCCTGCTTGCCGATGTCGATGTAGGACAGGATCTTCTCGAGCTGGTCGTTGCTGGCCTGCGCGCCGATCATCGTGTCGGTGTCGAGCGGGTTGCCCTGCTTCACCTGCTCGACCCGCGCCACTGCGTCGCCCACGAAGTCGCTGTAGATCGACTCCTGCACCAGCGCCCGCGACGGACAGGTGCACACCTCGCCCTGGTTGAGGGCGAACATGGTGAAGCCCTCCAATGCCTTGTCGTAGAACGCATCCCGCTCGCTGGCGACGTCCTCGAAGAAGATGTTCGGGCTCTTGCCGCCGAGCTCGAGGGTGACGGGGATGATGTTCTGGCTGGCGTACTGCATGATGAGCCGGCCCGTGGTCGTCTCACCGGTGAAGGCCACCTTGGCGACCCGGTTCGACGACGCCAGCGGCTTGCCTGCCTCCACGCCAAAACCGTTGACCACGTTGACGACTCCCGCCGGCACGAGGTCGCCGATGAGCTCGATCACCTTGAGGATCGACCACGGTGTCTGCTCGGCCGGCTTGAGCACCACCGCGTTCCCGGCGGCCAGCGCGGGGGCGAGCTTCCACGTCGCCATGAGGATCGGGAAGTTCCACGGGATGATCTGCGCGACAACGCCCAGCGGCTCGTGGAAGTGGTACGCGACGGTGTCCTCGTCGATCTCGGAGATGCCACCCTCCTGCCCGCGCAGCACACCGGCGAAGTAGCGGAAGTGGTCGATCGCGAGCGGCAGGTCGGCCGCCAGCGTCTCGCGCACGGGCTTGCCGTTGTCCCACGTCTCGGCCACGGCCAGCACCTCGAGGTTCTCCTCGAGCCGGTCGGCGATGCGGCTCAGGACGAGCGCGCGCTCGGCCGGACTGGTGCGTCCCCAGGCCGGTGCCGCGGCGTGGGCGGCGTCGAGTGCGGCCTCGATGTCCTCGGCGGTCCCCCTGCCGACCTCCGTGAACGGCCGGCCGGTGACGGGTGAGATGTCCTCGAAGTACTCGCCCTTCTTCGGCTCGACCCAGTTGCCGCCGATGAAGTGGCCGTAGCGCGGCTCGACCGGGACGATCGAACCCTCGGTCCCGGGGGGTGCGTAGACGGTCATGCGATGCTCCCAACGTCCTTGGTGGTGGCCCCTTTTCGGGGTGCGCCAGACGCTAGGCAGCGCAACGTTGCGACCACGTTGCACGAGGTATGCCGCGGGCTCGGCCCCGCGGCATACCTCGCCGTGCGCTCAGGGGGCGCCGAGCTCCCGGTCGAGCCGGGCGAGCTGGCCGGCCACGAGCGGACGCAACGGCGAGGTGGGCGCGAGGGCCGCCTGCTGGGCGCTCCACATCTCGTAGTCGTCGGCGCCCCACGCCGACCGGGTCCACGTCGACATGAGGTCGGGTTCGCCGGTGGTGAGCACCGCGCGTCGCAGCTGTCCCTCGACGCTGGAGCGCAGGCGGACGACCCCGGGAGCGGTCGCGGTGTGCAGCAGCGGCCCGCGGTAGGACCGCAGGGCCGAGTCGACGGCGCCGGCGGCGAGGTGCGCCTCGACCGCGAGCCAGTCGCCGGTGACCTCTGCGGTGAGGCGGTAGGGGCGGGAGGCGAGCAGTTCCTCGCCGAGGAGGGAGCGCAGCCGGTTGAGCTCGGCGCGCAGCGTGGACGCGCTGACGTCGTCCTCGTAGAGCAGGACCGCGAGCTCGTCGCCGGAGAGCCCGCGTGGTGTCGAGGCGAGAAGCAGCACGATCTCGCTGTGCCGTGGGCTGAGGCGCAGCGTGTGGCGTCGAGCGCGACCGTCGTCGATCGTCACCAACGCCTCCGCCCGGCCCAGTGCCTGGAGGCTCAGCCGCACCGTGGGGCCGTGCGGGTGCGCCGGTTCGTCCCGCCGCTGGAGCAGCTCGCGGGCGAGCTCGGCCTCGGCCATGCGGGCTGCGGCACGCACCATGGCGTTGGTCTGTGGCACCACGATGTCATCGCCGCCGGTGATGTCGAGCACGCCCAGCAGCGAGGCGTCGGACGGGTCGTGGATCGGGGTGGCGGCGCAGCTCCAGCCGCGTACGCTCGCCCGGAAGTGCTCGGCGCCGATGATGCTCACCGACTGGTCGAGGGCCAGTGCCATGCCCGGCGCGTTGGTGCCGGCCAAGCGCTCGTCCCAGTTGCTGCCCTCGACGAACCCGATCGACTCGGCCTTGCGCAGCACGCTCGGGGTGCCACAGACCCAGAGCAGCTGACCGGCTGCGTCGGAGACGGCCATGATCGCGTCGCACTCGCGGGCGGCGCGGCCGAGCACGTCGTCGAGCAGGGGGAACACCTGGGCCAGGGGATGGGCCTGCCGGTGGTCGCGCAGTGCGTCCTGCGGGAGGGTGATCGGCGCTTCGACTCGATCGGTGTCGACGCCGGCGGCGGCCGAGCGCAGCCAGGAGTCGGCCACCTCGGAGCGGACGCCGTCGACCTCCATGCCGACGATTGTGCGCAGGAGGCGGCGCGGATGTCACCCGCCGACCAGTGGGCGGTCAGCAGCCGCCGGACGCCTTGGTCGTGGGGGCGGTCTTGCCGGTGGGCTTGCTGGTTGCGTTGGCGTTGTCTGCAGTTGCGGCCTTCGGTGGTGGCGCCAGCGCGGTGTACTTGGCCCCGAGGACGAGGTCGACCGTGGCGTCGGTGCGCTTGTCAGGGACGGCCTTGGCGCCCTTGACGAGGGCGAGCACGAGGTTGGCCCGGTCCTTGCCGGCAGTGCCGTACCGGACCTCGGCCGAGCCGGCGACCTTCTTGTTGAGCGGGTCATTGGCCACGGTGCGCACGGTGAACCCGCGCTTCTTCACATCTGCGGCGGTCTTGGCGGCGAGGCCGTTGCGCTCGGTCGAGTTGTAGACGTTGACCGTCACCGACTTCGGCGCGATGGGGGCCGTCGTCGTGCAGGTGGGGGTGGGCACGGCGGCCGGCTTGGCGCGGTCGGAACGGTAGTAGGAGTAGGCGTACCAGAACGCGAAGAACAGCATCAGCGCGACGATGGCCAAGGTGATGAGGGCACGGCGGCGTCGCTCACGTCGCCCGCGCGAGGCGCCCGACTCCACGACGTAGCTCAACGCCAACCTCCGTGCCCGTGGCCGTCACCCTCGGCGGCCGCGAATCCCTTGAGAGGTCAGTCAAGCACGAGCACGCGCGCGTGCAGCGTAGGTCGCTGCTGCAGCGCGGCGCGCAGGGCGCGGTGCAGGCCGTCCTCGAGGTAGAGGTCGCCCTCCCACTCCACGACGTGCGCGAAGAGGTCGCCGTAGAACGTCGAGTCCTCGGCCAGCAGGTGACCGAGGTCGAGGGTCCGCTTGGTCGTGATCAGCTGCTCGAGCCGCACCATCCGCGGCGGCACGTCGGCCCAGTCGCGGGGCGACTGCTTGCCGTGGTCGGGATAGGGGCGCCCCTCGCCCACCTTCTTGAAGATCACCTGCCCACCCTAGAGGTATGCCGCGTGCGCGCGTTTGCGTGAATCTCGCCCTGCCCGAGGGGTGGACGTCGCACTAGAGTGCCGACCGTGACCGAGAACGCGAAGCCCGACAAGCCCGAGCAGCCCGAGCAGTCCGACGAGGCGGCGGCCAAGCCCGCGACGTCCAACGCGCAGATCGACGAGATCCGCGCCGGCTACACCTTCGAGGGGGGTGCGCTCCTGTTCGGGGCCGCGGTCGTCGACGGCACGGCATACCCGGACGCGCCGGTGAAGATCCCGCTCGCCACCCTCAACCGGCACGGCCTCGTGGCCGGCGCCACCGGCACCGGCAAGACCAAGACCCTTCAGCTCATGGCCGAGCAGCTCGCGGGCCAGGGTGTCCCGGTCTTCCTCGCCGACATCAAGGGCGACCTGTCCGGCATGGCCAGCCCGGGCCAGCCCAACGACAAGATCACCGCGCGCGCCCAGGAGGTCGGGCAGGACTGGCAGCCCACGGCATACCCTGCCGAGTTCCTCTCGCTGGGAGGTCAGGGCAACGGGGTGCCGATCCGTGCGAGCGTCTCGTCGTTCGGTCCGACGATGCTGGCAAAGGTGTTGGGGCTCAACGAAACCCAGGAGTCCAGCCTCGGCCTCGTCTTCCACTACGCCGACTCCAAGCAGCTGTGGCTCGACGAGCTCAAGGACCTGCGAGCCGTCGTGCAGTTCCTCGCGTCCGACGAGGGCAAGGCCGACCTCAAGGAGCTCGGCGGGCTCTCGTCCGCGACCGCGGGGGTGATCCTGCGCGAGCTGATCACGTTCGCCGACCAGGGGGCCGAGGCGTTCTTCGGCACGCCCGAGTTCGACACGGCCGACCTGCTGCGGACGGGGGCCGACGGCAAGGGCATGGTCACGCTCCTCGAGCTGCCCGCGGTGCAGGACCGGCCGGCGCTGTTCTCGACGTTCCTCATGTGGCTGCTCGCCGACCTCTACCACGACCTGCCCGAGGTGGGGGACCCCGAGAAGCCCAAGCTGGTGTTCTTCTTCGACGAGGCGCACCTGTTGTTCAACGACGCCTCGAAGGCGTTCCTCGACGCGATCCAGCAGACGGTGCGGCTGATCCGGTCCAAGGGTGTGGGTGTCTTCTTCGTGACGCAGTCGCCCAAGGACGTGCCTGCCGATGTCCTCGCCCAGCTGGGCAACCGGGTGCAGCACGCGCTGCGGGCCTACACCCCCGAGGACGCCAAGGCGCTCAAGGCGGCCGTGTCGACCTACCCGCACAGCGGCTACGACCTCGAGGAGCTGCTCACGACGCTCGGCACCGGTGAGGCGGTCGTGACCGTGCTGTCCGAGAAGGGCGCACCGACCCCGGTGGCCTGGACCCGGATGATCGCGCCGCAGTCGCTCATGGCCCCCTCCGACGACGCCACGATCAAGGGCATCGTGGCCGCGTCGTCGCTGGCGCCCAAGTACACGACCGCGACCAACCGCGACTCCGCGTTCGAGATGTTGCAGGCCAAGGAGCAGGCGGCGCAGGCGCAGCCGGCCCCGGGTCAGCCCGCGCCGGCTCCGGCGGGTGGCGGCGAGGCGGCGAAGCCGCCGCGGGCCCCGAAGGAGCAGCCCGGCATCGTCGAGCAGGTTGTGACGTCGAGCGCGTTCAAGTCCGCGCTGCGGTCGGCGGGCACCGTCCTTGGCCGCGAGATCACCCGCTCGATCTTCGGCACCTCGCGCCGCCGCCGCTGACCGCGTTGCGTCTGCGTGAACGGTGGCTATGGCAGCCGTTCACGCAGACGCAAGCACGCGCGGGGAGATCAGGTTGACCGGCGGTTGCGTTCGGTCGCGACCGCCTCGCGCACGGCAGGGGCGATCTCGTCGCTGATGCGGCGCAGCGCGGACTCGACCGGCGGCACGCCGAAGACATAACCGTTCATGCCGTGGTCGAGCGTGACCTGGGTGAGCAGGTCGACCCACTGCCCGGTCGAGAAGTCGCCCCACACGTTGTAGATGCGGGTGATCTCTGCGGGGTCACGTCCGGCGGAGCGCGCGGCCTCGTCGATCTGCTCGTGGGCCCCGCCGAGCTGGTCCGGTGGGACGAACGCCAGGGACGGAAGCCATCCATCTGCCTTGCGCCCCAACAGATCCAGCATGCGCGGCTTGAACGCCCCCAACCAGATGCCGATGTCGTGCAACGGGCGCGGCCCGGGGTGGGCGCCGGTCATCGAAAAGTGCTTCCCGGCATACGAGGCCGGTCGTCCCGACCAGAAGAGGTCCATGACGTCGATCGCCTCGGCGACCGCCTCGAACTTCTCGCGTGGCTCTCCGACCGTGCCGCCGAACGCCCGGATGCCGTCGGGGAACGCCCCGGCGCCGAGCCCCAGCTCGACGCGTCCACCGGTGATCCGGTCGAGCGATGCGGCTGCCTTGGCGAGCATCACGGGAGGCCGCAGTGGCAGGTTCGCCACGTCGGGGAAGAGCCGCACCCGCTCGGTGACCGCCCCGACCGCGGACAGCAGTGTCCACGTGTCGAGGAAGCCCGAGTTGTAGGGGTGGTCCTGCACACCGATCAGGTCGAGACCGGCCCGGTCCGCCACGCGCGCCGCGTCGAGCAGCACGTCGGGACGGTCGGCGTCGGGCGACATGAACCAGCCGAACTCGACCGGTCGTCCGTAGTCGTTCATGACGTTGCCTCCACGGGCTCGACGGCTGGCTCGATCGGGTCGGCGGGCACGGGCGCAGGGCCGCGGCTGGCCGCCGCTTCATGGTCGCGCACCAGCAGCGAGACCGCGACGCCGAAGGCGGCGATGAGGGCGCTGACGACAAAGACGTCCTGGTATGCCGCGAACGCGGCGGCCGTGCGTGTGGTCGCCGAGGCGTCCACCGCGAGGTCGGCCAGGTGGGACGTCATCCGGACGGTGAGCGTGGTGGCCAGCAGGGCGACACCGACGCTGGCGGCGACCTGGCGGGTGGTCGAGAACAGCGCGCTCGCGCGAGCCGTCTCCAGCGGGGTGATGCTCGAGAAGGCCGCGGCCTGCACCGGCACCATGATGAACGCGCCGGCCATGCCCATGAGGAACATCGCGCTGCGGATGAGCCACAGGCTCGATTCCGCCTCGACGAGCGCCAACCCGACCTGGCTCAGCGTGATGACGGCAAACCCGCCCGCGAGCATCCGGCGTGGACCGACCCGCTGGAAGACGCGGTTGGTGAAGGGCAGCACCACGAGCATCCCGATCGCCTGCCACATGGTCAGCAGGCCGGACTCGGTGGCGGACAGTCCCATCGAGGTCTGCACCATGAGGGGCACGACGAACAGCGCACCCATCGTGGCTCCGGCAGCCGGCAGCATGATGATGTTGCCGAGCCGGAACATCCGGTTGCCGAGCAGCTTGAGGTCGATCATCGGGAACTGCACGCGCCGCTCGGTCACGACGAACGCGATGACGAGCAGGACGCCGGCGCTGACGAGCGCCAGCGTGGGACGGTCGGACCAGCCCTCACGCGCCCCGCGTTCGAGGCCGACGAGCAGGGTCGCCAGACCGGCACCGCCGGTGAGGAACCCGAGTACGTCGAGGCGCTCGCGGGCCGTCCGCACGCCCTTCCTGAGGGCGACGGCGCTGAAGACCAGGCCGATGATGCCGATCGGCACCTTGAGCAGGAACACCCAGCGCCACGAGATGTTGTCGGCGAGCCAGCCGCCGAGCACCGGGCCGAGGGCCGGTGCCAGCGTCGTCGGGATGGCCAGCACCGCGGAAGCGCGGGCGCGCTCATGCGGCGGGAAGGCACGGAACAACATGGCCGTGCCCACCGGCGTCAGCAGACCACCGCCGACGCCCTGCGTCACACGGGCGATGAGCAGCTCCGTCACCGAGTTCGCGAAACCGGCCCACAACGAGGCCGCGGTGTAGATGGCGAGGGCGAGCACGAACGTGTTCTTGTCGCCGAACCGGTCAGCCACCCAGCCGGAGGCGGGGATGAAGACCGCGAGGCTCACGAGGTAGCCCGTGACCAGCCACTGCAGCGTCGAGGTCTCGGCGTCGAAGTGTTCGCCCAGGATGGGCAGCGCCGTGTTGAGCACCGTCATGTCGAGGATCTCCATGAACAGCGCCATGACGAACGCCGTGGCCACCAGCCACTTGTAGGGAACGGAGCGGAACATCAGGGCCGTCGATTCAGGCTGTCGCGAACTGGAAGGCCAGGACGACGGCGCCCAGGACGAGCAGGACGAGCGCGCCCACACTGCCCTTGAACGTGTCCCGGGCCCGGACGTGGAAGACGAGCGCGCCGATCATCATGAGGACGAGCCCGATGGCGGCGGCGATGCCGAGCGGCTGGAGCCACAGGCCTATGACGACGCCGATGGCGCCGAGCACCTCGAGGGCGCCGACGGTCTTCTGCAGGCTCGGGGTGACGCCCAGCGACTCGAGGGTGCCGGTGACGGGTTCGGCCCGGCGCAGCTTGCCCGTACCGGCCAGGAAGAAGCCCAGGCCGAGCAGGGCGGAGAGAATGATGGTGGTGATGGTCACGTGAGGAACCTCCGTGGTGAAGTGTGTGAAGACACAGGTGCGGGAAGACAACAGACCTCACAACGGTTCACCTAGTGAAGTTATTTCTTCATTCAACCAAGTATTCTGGGAGGCGAGGAGCAGACCATGGCAGCCACGCGGCATACCCCCGCTCGCACGGGCGACGACCAGGCGCGGCTCGACGCGCTCGACAGCCTGCTCCGGCTCGGCATGGAGCTGCGCCGGCACGTCGAGACGGTGGCGCACGACTTCGGGATCAGCGCACCCCAGGCGAGGCTCGTCGTCACTCTGTCCGAACCCATGCGGATGCAGCAGGCCGCCGAGGCGACCGCCTGTGAGCCCTCGCACCTCACCGCGCTCGCCGACCAGCTCGAGGGCGCCGGCCTGCTCACCCGCAAGCCCGATCCGACGGACCGCCGGGCCCGTCAGCTGTGCCTCACTACCAAGGGAAAAGCGTTGCGCACCAAGCTGGTTCCGGCTGTGGTCGACGGGGCGCCCGTCGTGGGTCGCCTCGACGGCGGCCAGTGCGGCCGGCTGCGCTCGCTCATCGAGATGGAGGAAACATGACCTTGCAGACCCGGCCCCTGTTCGGCTTCGCGGCCGACGTGCCATTCGGCCAGGGCGCCGCGGCCGAGGCGGTCGTCCAGGCCGCGGAGGCGGCCGGCTTCGATCTCTTCTCGATCACCGACCACCCTTACGGCGCACAGTCTTTCGAGCCGTATGCCGCCGTTCCCTACCTCCTGGGTCGCACCAGCCGCATCTCGGGTTACGTCGGCGTGACGAACCTTCCGCTGCGTCCCGCGCCGATGCTGGCGCGGACCGTCGCATCGATCGCATCGCTGTCCGGTGGCCGGTTCGCGTTGGGTCTGGGCTCCGGTGGCTACTGGGAGCACATCACGCGGATGGGGGTGCCGCACCTGACGCCGCGGCAGGCCGTCGACGCCTTCGACGAGGCGATCGACGTGGTGCGCAGGCTCACCGGCGGGCCCGGGCGGCCGGTCGACTTCGAGGGTGAGCACTACCGCGCCGACCACCTGGCGCCGTCGGCCGTGCCGACGCCGCCGATCTGGACCGGATCCGGCGGTCCGCGAGCCCTCGCCATCACCGGCCGCAAGGCCGACGGGTGGATCCCGCCGGGCGGCGCAGACTGGACCACGCAGGTCTACCGCGAGGGCCGCGCCCGCATCGACGCGGCAGCCGGTGAGGCCGGTCGCGACCCCGCCGAGATCATCACCGTCGTCAACCTCGGCACGCCGATCCTGACCGCGGCCGACGTGGCGCAGACGCGCGGACCGGACGGACGGTTCGTCGGTGGCTCGGCGCGGCAGTGGGTCGAGGAGCTCACCGGGGCGGTGTCGGCGCACGGCATTGCCGGCTTCAACGCAGCGGTGCTCGACGAGAACGGCTCGATCAACCTCGACACGATCGCGCGGTTCGGCGCGGAGGTCATCGCGCCGGTGCGCGACACCCTCGGCCGCTGACGGCGGCGTCAGGGGTTCGACGGCTCCGGCAGGGCGCACGAGTCGTCGGTGCACACGGCTCCGTCGACAGCGTCGCCGCCGACGACCTGGATCGGATGCTCCTTGGCTCAGACCTCGTCGAGGGCGGACCGGAAGGTCTCGACCGGCTGCGCGCCGGAGACGGCGTACTTGCCGTCGATGAGGAAGAACGGCACGCCGCTCACGCCGATCGACTGCGCCTTCGACTCATCGGCGCGGACGGCATCGGCAAACTCGTCACCGGCCAGCACCTCGCGCACCCGGTCCTCGTCGAGTCCCACCTCGGTCGCCACCGCGACGAGCTCATCGACGTCGCCGGCCTTGAGGCCGCGGGCAAAGTAGCCGCGCATCAGGGCGGCGAGCATCTGGCGGTCGAGCCCGCTCTCACGGGCCAGGTGGACGAGCCGGTGGGCGTCGAAGGTGTTGGTGACACTGGCCTTCGTCGTGTCGAACTCCAGGCCGACCGCGTGAGCCTTGTCGGCAATACCGCGCTGCATGGCGGTCACCTGGGCCGGTGTGGTGCCGAACTTCGCGGCCAGCGCGTCGACCATGGGACGGTGCTCGTGCGGCGCCGCGGTGGGGTCGAGCTCGAACGCCCGCGGCACGATCTCGACGTCGTCGCGGTGCTCGAAGGACTCCAGGGCCAGCGCCAGGTGGCGCTCACCGAGGTAGCAGAACGGGCAGGCGACGTCGGACCAGATCTCGATCTTCATGCCACTGCCAAGTACTTCAGTCACACAACTATTCCGTCGGGTGTGTCACCTCGCGCCGCCGCCGCTGACCGCGTTGCGTCTGCGTTGCCGCGAGTCTTCGGAAGAATTCCGACGTTCCAGCGTCGGAATTCTTCCGAAGACTCGCAAGCGCGTCAGCCGAGGAGCCAGGCGAGCAGGAGGATGACCGGCACCGAGCCGATCGTCGTGATGAGGATGGTGTCGCGGGCCAGCACCGTGGCCCGGTCGTAGCGGGTGGCGTGGACGAAGATGTTCTGTGCCGTGGGCAGCGCCGAGGTCACGACGATCGCGAGCAGGGCGTGCCCCTCGACGCCCAGCACCACGCTCGCCACCAACCACGCGACCACCGGCTGCACCAGCAGCTTGAGCGTCGACGTCGTCGCCAGCTCGCTGACCGACCCGGCCCGTCCCAGCCCGGGCCCGAGGCGCAGCGCCACTCCGTAGGCCACGAGCATGCTCGGCACCGCCATGTGCCCGAGCAGGACGAGTGGGTCCTCGACGATCGTCGGCAGCGTCCACCCGGTGACCGACAGCACGACACCGAGCAATGATCCGACGGTGAGTGGGTTCTTCAGGGGGCGCAACGCGAACTGCCACCACGGCATACCCCCTCCTCGAGCATCCGAGTCGAGGACTGCCAGCGCCACTGGCTGCATCACGAGCAGCTGGAGGAGCAGGGTGGGAGCGACGTATGCCGCGTCGCCGAGGACGTAGCTGGCGACCGGGATGCCGAGGTTGCCGGCGTTGACGTAGGCGGAGCTGAGCGCTCCGATCGTGGTGTCCCCCAACGGCCTTCGCCACACGAGGCGGGCCAGGGCGATGTAGATCCCGGCGGCCACCACCACGCCGGCCACCGAGGCGACGAGGTTGGCGGACAGCACCTGGTGCACGTCGGCCCGGCCGAGCGTGGTGACCATGAGCGCCGGGCTCGCAACGAAGAACGCGATGCGTGACAGCACCTGTTGGGCCCCGGCATCGACGATGCGCAGGTGCGCGAGCAGGGCGCCGACGCCGATGACGACGCCGATGGTGACGAACCCGGTGATGACTCCCTGCACGCCCGACAGGCTAGGCGGGTGGGCGCAGCACCGGCGTCAGGGTCTCAAGCACTGTCGCGTCCTCGATGGTCGACGGCACGGTCGGGGTCTTGCCGTCGGCGATCTCGCGCATCGTCTTGCGCAGGATCTTGCCTGAGCGCGTCTTGGGCAGGGCAGTGACGATGTCGACCTGCCGCAGCGAGGCCACGGCCCCGACCTCGTCACGGACCCGCTGCACCAGCTCGGCCCGGATGCGTTCGCCGTCGGACTCGGCCGACACCCCGGACTTGAGCACCACCAGCCCGCGCGGCACCTGGCCCTTGAAGTCGTCGGCCACGCCGATCACCGCGCACTCCGCCACGGCCTCGTGCCCCGCCAACGCCGCTTCGATCGAACCGGTCGAAAGCCGGTGTCCCGCAACGTTCAGCACGTCGTCGGTGCGCCCCATGACGAACAGGTAGCCGTCCTCGTCGACCATGCCGCCGTCACCGGTGAGGTAGTAGCCGTCGAACGCCGACAGGTACCCCGAGACGTACCGCTCGTCGTCGCCCCACAGCGTCGGCAGCGTCCCCGGGGGCATCGGCAGCTTGATGCAGATCGCACCCTCGGTGCCCGCAGGCACGGGGCGGCCGTCGTCGCCCAGGGTCTCCACGGCATACCCCGGCACGGGGACCGATGGCGAGCCCGGCTTGATCGGCATCGGCTCCAATCCACGCAGGTTCGACGCGATCGGCCACCCCGTCTCGGTCTGCCACCAGTTGTCGACGACGGGCACGCCGAGCCGCTCGGTGGCCCACTCCCACGTGTCCGGGTCGAGCCGCTCACCCGCCAGGAAGAGGGTCTCGAGCGAGGACAGGTCGAGCGAGCCGAGCAGCTCACCGGAGGGGTCGTCGCGCTTGATGGCCCGGTATGCCGTGGGGGCGGTGAACATGGCCTTGACGCCGTAGTCGGAGATCACCCGGAAGAACGCGCTCGCATCCGGCGTTCCGACCGGTTTCCCTTCGTACAGAACGGTTGTCGCGCCGGTGAGCAGTGGCGCATACACGATGTAGGAGTGGCCGACGACCCAGCCGACGTCGCTCGCGGTGAACCACGTGTCACCGGGGTTGATGCCATAGACGTTCGGCATCGACCAGCGCAGCGCGACCGCATGCCCGCCGTTGTCCCGCACGATTCCCTTGGGCCGCCCCGTGGTCCCTGACGTGTAGAGGATGTAGAGCGGATCGGTCGCGTCGACGGTGACCGGGTCGGCGGGCTCGGCGTCGCGCATGACGTCGTCCCACTCCATCTCCTCCCAGTCGGTGTCGCGCACCCCGACGTCGGCCGGTGCCTGCTCGCGCTGGAGCACGATGACGGCCTCGGGCTTGTGCTCGCTGCGATCGAGGGCCGCGTCGAGCAGCGGCTTGTACTCCACCACCCGCGACGGCTCGATGCCGCACGACGCAGACACGACCACCACCGGCTTCGCGTCCTCGACCCGCGCGGCCAGCTCGGCGGGCGCGAACCCGCCGAACACCACCGAGTGCACCGCACCGATCCGCGCGCACGCCAGCATCGCGACGACGGCCTCGGGCACCATCGGCATGTAGATGACGACCCGGTCGCCCTTCTCGACACCCAACGAGGACAACACGCCGGCGAACCGCGCCACCTCGTCGAGCAACGCGGCATACGTGATGGTGCGCTTCGTGTCGGTGACGGGGCTGACGTAGTGGATCGCCGCCTGCTCTCCGCGTCCGTCGCGCACGTGCCGGTCGAGTGCGTTGAAGCTCGTGTTGAGCGTGCCGCCGGTGAACCACCGGTAGAACGGCGGCCGGTCGTCGTCGAGCACCCGCGGCGGCGGCGTCACCCACTCGATCGCCTTCGCCGCCTCGCCCCAGAACCCGTCCGGGTCGTCAAGACTGCGTTGGTATGCCGCGTGGTAGGCGCCGTCGCTCATGCCCCCATCGTCGGTGGCGGGGACCGGTGGCGCCAGCGCACCTCGGCTACAGCTCGACAAACCGGGGGCCTGTAGCGCCGAACGGTCGACCGCTCAGTCCTGCGGGGTGCTCTGGTAGCTGATCCAGGCGGACGAGTCGCGATGCCACAGCCGCACCACGGCGAAGACGCCGGCGGCCAGCAGCAGCATCGCGCTCATGCGGGCGAACGGGCCTGCCGTAGGGATGAGGCCGCCGAAGAAGCCGACGAGGGCTGCGGCCAGCAGCACGCACGAGGCGATGCGTCCCCACTTCGAACCGCGAGCCGTCACCCGCGACTGCCACCACCAGACGAGAGCTCCGAGCATGCCGACCACGACCGAGACGGACAGGCCGACGGTGACCACGGCGTCGAGGTCGTGGGCGTTGAGGGATCTGTTCTGGCTGTGCGCCTCGGCGTCGAACGCGGCGCGGAGCTGGCCTCGGGTGAGGACGGCGCGCACCACTTCGAGCAGGCTCAGGACCGCTCCCACCTGCATCGCGCGCACCGCCTCGACGGTCGAGCGGGGTGGGGTGAGCGGCTCGGTGGGGCGCCACGTCCCCCGTTCACGCTGCCCGTCAGCGGGCCCGTCGGGACTGAGGACTCCGCGCAACCGGATCGACCTGGCCATGCCCCATCCTTGCAGCCGTCGTGCGGTCGTTGCCGCATACTGCTCGCGTGCTCCTCGCCGACCTCGTGCGCGACCCCGCGCTGCACCTCGACGTGGTCGTGCCCGCCACCACCGACGACGTCCGGATCGTGGCCGCGCACGTGTCCGAGCTGGTCCGGCCGCAGGAGTGGCTCCAGGGCGGCGAGCTGCTGATGACCATCGGGCTGCTGCTGGAGGTCACCGAGGACGAGTGCGACGCGTATGTCCGCAGCGTGCGCGACGGTGGTGCCGCCGCCCTGGCGCTCGGACTCGGTCACGGCCTGCCACACCAGGAGGCGCCCGAGCCGCTCGTGGCCGCGGCCCGGCGCCACGGCATACCCCTGCTCACCGTTCCCGACGAGGTGCCGTTCATCGCCGTGACCAAGGCGGTGTTCCGAGCGCTCGCGGCGCAGGAGCAGGCGGCGATGCAGCACGCCGTCGACCTGCTGCGTGACCTCACCCGCGCCGCGACGGGCACCGACCCCCTCACGGCCATGACCCGCACCTGGGAACGCGGCACCGGCACCACCGTGTTCGTCCTCGACCGTGCCGGCCGGTCCCTCGACACCACCGGCAGCCCGCCGCCGAGCGGGATTGCCGACCTGCTCGCGGCGGTCGAGCAGAAAGGCCTGCACGGCAGCGCCCGCGACGTCACCGACCGGGCCCGGGTCGACGTGCAGCCGCTGGGTGTCGACCGGCTGCGTGGTTTCGTCGTCGTGCAGACCCCGGTCGGGGACGGTGCGGTCGGAGCCGAGGCCGACCCGGTCGCCGTGGCCGCCCTCGTCTCGCTGCTCTCGGCCGAGCTCGAGCGGCGACACCTCGCGGGTGACGCCGGTCGTCGCGCCCGCTCCGCCCTCGTCGGCCGGGCCCTCGACGCGGCCCCCGGCGCACCGGTCTGGGGGCACCTGCGCGACGCCGGCCTGCGTGGCGAGTCGGTGCGGGCACTCGTGGTGGACGTGACCGACCTGCCCGAAGCGGCCGAGCTGGCCGGTGACCTCGCCCTGGTCGCGAGCGCCGGGCTGGTCCGCCACCACGGCGGCGAGCTCGTGGTGCTCGCCGACGAGGGCACCGACCTGGCGGCGGTGGCACGCCGGTTCGCCGCGGGCCGCCCCTGCGGCATCGGTCGCCCCATGCCGCTTGACCGGTTGCGCGACACGGTCGGGCAGGCCCGCGCCGCCATGCTCGTCAGCAGGTCGACCGGTGAACCGGTCGAGCACCACGACGACCCGCTCGACACGCTGCTCGCGACGGTCTCGGCCCCGGAGGCGGTGCGTGCCTACGCCGACACGGTGCTCGCACCGCTCGAGCGGGCCGACGCCGACGGCACCCTGCTCGCGACCCTCGCGGCCTGGCTCGACGCCGGATCGGTCGACGCGACCGCCTCGCGGCTCGACGTCCACCGCCACACCGTGCGCAACCGCCTCCAGCGCATCGCCGACCTCACCGGCGCCCAGCTCGACTCGGCGGAGGGACGGCTCCACCTCCATCTCGCCGTCCGCCTGCGCGGCGACCTCCGCGATGGACGGTTGGGCCAGTCCTGACCGCACCGTTGTCCACCACGGCCATCGGCCGCGGTGCTCCGCCGGACTAGCGTCTCGCCTCACTCGACGAGGAGAGGATCCATGAGCGGAACCCACGACGGCACCACCGCACCGCGCGGTCCGGTGGACGGGTCCGCCGTTCCCCGGTTCGCGGGCCCCGACACGTTCGCGCGGCTGCCGCGGCTCGACGAGGTGGACCGGGCCGCGGTGGCGGTGCTCGGGGTTCCGTTCGACGCGGGTGTGAGCTACCGACCCGGCGCCCGGTTCGGGCCCGCCCACGTGCGTGCCGCCTCCAAGCTGATCCGTCCCTACAACCCGGCGCTGCGCGTCGAGCCGTTCGGGGTGCACCAGGTCGCGGACGCGGGCGACCTCGCGGTCAACCCGTTCTCGATCGACGACGCCGTCGTCGCCATCGAGTCCGCCGCCAACTCCTTCGCCGACGCGGACACGACCCTGCTCACCATCGGGGGCGACCACACCATCGCCCTGCCCCTCCTGCGTGCCGCCGCCCGCAGGCACGGACCCATCGGCGTCGTCCACTTCGACGCCCACCTCGACACGTGGGACACCTACTTCGGCGCCCCCGTCACCCATGGCACACCGTTCCGGCGCGCGGCCGAGGAGGGCCTGCTCGACCCGCGCCGCTGCCTGCACATCGGCACCCGGGGGCCGTTGTATGCCGCCAGCGACCTCACGAGCGACGAGGCCCTCGGCTTCCGGGTCACCACCTCCGACGACTACGAGACCCTCGGGATATCCGGTGTCGTGGAGGCGATGCGGCGGCGCCTCGGCGACGGCCCGGCATACGTCTCGGTCGACATCGACGTCCTCGACCCCGCCCACGCCCCCGGCACCGGCACCCCGGAAGCCGGCGGGCTCACCTCCCGCGAGCTGCTCGGCACCCTGCGCGGGCTCGTCGGGGCTCAGCTGGTCGGCGCCGACCTCGTCGAGGTCAGCCCGCCCTACGACCACGCCGAGATCACCGGCATCGCCGCCGCCCACGTGGCCTACGAGCTGTTGTCGGTGCTCGCCGTCAACGCGCTCCACGCCGGAGGGCGCCAGTCCTCCGAGCCGACCTCCGCACCCACCTCCCCGACAACGACGTCAGGACAGGACCAGTCATGAGCAACCCCACCACCGAGGCCACCGGCCTGCGAGCCGGCAGCGTCCGCACCGGCCACCTCGTCTTCTTCGTCGTCGCCGCAGCTGCGCCGCTGACGGTGCTGGCCGGCTTCGCGCCGCTCGCCTTCCTCGTCGGCGGCCAGACCGCGCCCGTCGGCTACCTCGTCGCCGGCCTGGTCTACCTGCTGTTCGCGGTCGGCTTCACCACGATCAGCCGGCACGTGCGCAACACCGGCGCCTTCTACGGCTACATCCGGGCGGGCCTCGGCGCCGTCCCGGGTGGGGCCGCCGCGCTCCTGGCGTATGCCGGGTACGCCCTCGGGCAGATCGGGTTCTGTGCCGCAGCGGGCCTCTTCGCGAGCAACCTGGTCGAGCTGGTGACCGGTGCGAAGGTGTCGTGGGGGATCTGCGCCCTCGTCATCGCGCTCGCGGTCGGCGCCCTGGCCTACGCCAAGGTCGAGGTCGGTGCCCGGGTGCTGGCCGTGCTGCTCGTCGCTGAGATCGGCATCCTCTTCGTGCTCGCCGCGGCCATCCTCGTCAAGGGCGCCCCGGACGGGTTGTCATTGGCGGGCTTCAACCCCGGCAGCTGGACCCTGTCGGCGCTCGGGCCGCTGTTCGTCCTCACCTTCATCGTCTACATCGGCTTCGAGCAGACCGCCGTCTACAGCGAGGAGTGCGACGACCCGCGCACGGCGGTGCCCCGCGCCACCTATGTGGCGGTCGTGCTGCTCGCGGTGGTCTACACGTTCATCTCGTGGATGATCCTCATGGGCATCGGGGCCAGCAACCTCGAGAAGGTTCTCGCCGGCGACCTGTCGGCCGTGGTCTTCGACGTCAACACGCAGTACCTCGGCACGGCCGCCACCGACGTGCTCCAGGTGCTCATCGTGACGAGCTTCTTCGCCGGTGTGCTGGCGCTGCAGAACGCCAGCTCGCGCTACCTCTTCGCCCTCGGCCGGGACGGGCTGCTCCCGCGTGCCCTCGGGCGGTCGCACCCCCGCACCGGCAGCCCCGCGACGGCCGTGGTCGTGCAGACCGTGATCGTGTTCGTAGCCATCGCCGCCTTTGCCGTCGGCGGGTTCGACCCCTACCTCCAGGTCGTGATCTGGACCAACACCCCGACGCTGGTGGCCGTGCTGGTGCTGCAGATCGCAACGAGCATCGCGGTGGTCGTCTTCTTCCGTCGCAACCCCCGCGGCGAGTCCGCGTGGCACCGGCTGGTGGCCCCTGCGTTGTCCGCCATCGCGCTCCTGGCGGTGCTCGTGCTGGTCTGCGCAAAGCTGTCCCTGCTGACGGCTCTCGGAGTCGGTGGCAACCTGCTCATCATGGTTCCCCTGGTGGTGGCGGCTGTCGTCGGCGCCGTCCGCGGCGCCAGCGTCGGACCGGTGTCCGCCGGCCAGCTCGATGACCGTGACCGCACCGAACTCGCCCTGGAGACCTACTCGTGACTTCCGCTCCCCGCTACGCCTGGTCGATCCCCGGATTTCCCATCGAACGGCCGTCAGGCGACCCGCAGCAGCCCGAAATCTGGTGCTACACAGACGAGTTCGCCTACTCACCCGGTGACCCGATCGACCTTCACGTCCACACGACGGCGGACACCTACGACGTCAGCGTGATGCTCGACGGCGCCCGGCCGCGCGAGGTGTTCCGCGCCGAGGGGCTGCCGGGCCAGGCGCACGAGACCCCCGACGACGCGTATGCCGTGGGGTGTCGTTGGCCGGTCGCCCTCACCATCGAGACCGACGGGTGGGAGAGCGGCTTCTACCTCATCGTCGTCGGGATGGAGCGCGACGGAAGGCGTTACGAGGGAGAGCACTTCGCCGTCGTGCGCCGGGCCGCCGACGCCGAGCCGGCGCCGATCGCGCTGGTCCTGACCACCTCCACCCTGCTCGCCTACAACGACTGGGGCGGCGCCAACCACTACCGCGGTCTCGGTGACGACCCCTACACGGACATCCCGACGCCGCTCTCGGCTGTGCAGCGTCCCGTGGCGCGGGGCATGCTCCGCAAGCCCGACACCGCGCCACGCAGCGCCAACCCGCACACGCCAGAGCCGGGAGAGCTGCCCCGCCACCCGGCATACGAGTGGGCCATGGTGCACGGCTTCTCACGGCACCACGCCGACGCGTTCTGGGCCACGTACGAAAGGCATTTCGTCGTCTGGGCGCAAGAACACGGCTACCGGCTCGACTACCTCACCCAGCACGACCTCCACCACGACCCGAGCGCCCTCGACGGCTACCGCTGCGTGGTCTTCGTCGGCCACGACGAGTACTGGTCGCGCGAGATGAGGGACGTCGTCGACGCCTATGTCGACGGCGGCGGGCGGGTGGCGCGGTTCGGCGGCAACTTCGTCTGGCAGGTGCGGATCGAGGACGACGGACACACCCAGGCCTGCTACAAGGACCCGGCTCTGGACCCGCTGCGCGACAGCGACCCCACGTTGGTCACGACGGCGTGGGACGCGCCGGGCCTGCAGCGGCCGCCCGGCTCGACGTTCGGCCTGTCCGGGCTCTCCGGGTGCTACATCCGTTACGGCTCAGCGGCATCGCGCGCCTCAGGAGGGTTCACGATCTACCGGCCGAACCACTGGTCGCTCGCCGACACCGACCTGGGTTACGGCGACGTGTTCGGCGCCGCGCCGGTGTGCGTCGCGGCGTTCGAGGTGGACGGCGCGGACTTCACGATGCACCGCGGGTTGCCGGTGGCGACCGGGAGTGACGGCGCGCCGGACAACCTCGAGATCGTCGCGATGGCGCCGGCCACCCGCGGCGAGATCGACCGCTGGGGCGGAACGGTTCCGCTCGGCGCGCCCGTCGCCGAGTGGGGCGGCCTCGTGGAGGCGATGTTCGGCCAGGACGTCCCGGACCGGTTCCAGGGCGAGAACTACGGCTCCGGGATGATCGCGTCCTTCACGCGTGGCGACGGCGAGGTGTTCTGTGCCGGCAGCACCGAGTGGGTCAACGGGTTGCGGTTGCGCGACCCCTACACGGAGGCCATCACCCACACCGTGCTCCGGCGGTATGCCGGCCGGCCGGCTGGGGAAGGGGACGACCAGTGAGCGTCGACGACGTCCGCGACATCGCCATCGGGGTGGGCGAACCCGTCTCACCGGTGTGGCCGCCCGGCGAGGCCAGTGCGGAGTGGGCGGAGACCGAGTGGCGCAGCTTCGGCGACGAGGCGGGCGGCCGCTTCTACGGCGGCATGTGGGAGGGCTCGACCGGGACGCTGCGGCTGCCCGACTACCCCTACGACGAGGTGTGCGTGATGCTCGAGGGCCGAGTGGCCCTGGTCGACGAGGACGGCCGGCGCCGCGAGTTCGGCGCCGGTGAGGCGTTCTTCGTGCCGCGTGGGTTCAGCGGGGTGTGGGAGACGCTCGAACCCTCACGGAAGGTGTTCGTGGCCCTGGGCCCGTTCGGGGCCTGAGGGCCGGTCGGGGAGGCGGCCACGCGGCATACCCGGTCATCTGTTGCCGGACCCCGGAGATGTAGGTAAGTTGCGCGACTAGGACGAAGTTTGTGAATCGTTCACGTCGCTGGAGGCGTCATGTCCAAACCCATCGGGTGCGGCCCCCTTCTGCTCCTGCCCCGGCCCGACGTGTCCACGAGCGCCACCGGCGGTCGCCGTGCGGTGCTCGAGCCCGTGCTGCCGCGCACCACCGCGCCCTGACCATCCCGCCCACCGGAGGAGATCCGCATGTCCGCCCTCAACCGTCGCCAACTGCTCACTGCAGCAGGGGTTTCCGCGCTGGCCGTCCCGGCCGCTGCCGCGGCCGCCAATGCTGCTGGGACGCCCGCGGCCACCAACTACCCGTCCCGCAAGGTCACCACGGGTGCCGAGGTCCAGGCCGCCAAGGGGTGGAGCGAGCTGCGCGGCCAGAAGGTCGGAATCATCACCAACCCCACCGGAATCCTGACCAACCTGCGCTCGATCGTCGACGAGATGCACGAGGCCGGCACGGTCGACATCGTCGGCGTCTTCGGGCCCGAGCACGGCTTCCGCGGCACCGCCCAGGCGGGTGGCTCGGAGGGCACCACGACCGACCCGCGCACCGGCCTCACCGTCTACGACGCCTACGGCGCGGGCGTGACGAAGATGACCGACCTCTTCCGCAAGGCGGGCGTCGAGACCGTCGTCTTCGACATCCAGGACGCCGGGGCGCGCTTCTACACCTACATCTGGACGATGTACACGGCGATGCGCGCCGCCGTCGCCACGGACGCGCGCTTCGTCGTCCTCGACCGGCCCAACCCCACGGGTGGCACCGCGCGCGGACCGATGATGACGACGGCATACACCTCCGGCGTCGGGGCCAAGGAGATCGTCCAGGCGCACGGCATGAGTGTCGGCGAGCTCGCGCGCTTCTTCGACGCGGAGTTCCTGCCGGCCGACGCGGGCGGGCGCCTGCGCGACCTCACCGTGGTCGAGATGAGTGGCTGGCGCCGCGATGTCGTGTATGCCGCGACGGGCCTTCCCTGGGTCATGCCAAGTCCCAACATGCCGACACCGGACACCGCGCTGGTCTACCCGGGCACGGGGATGTTCGAGGGGACGAACCTGTCCGAGGGGCGTGGGACGACGCGGCCGTTCGAGCTGATCGGCGCTCCCTACGTCGACTACAAGTGGGCGGAACGCCTTGCGGGGCGCGGGATTTCGGGCGTGGGCTTCCGCGAGGCCTACTTCACGCCGACGTTCAACAAGCACGCCAACCTCGTGTGTGGCGGCGTCCAGGTGCACATCACCGACACTGCGACGTTCGACCCTTTGCGGGTCGCGGTCGAGGTGCTCGTGGCGGCCAAGTCGCTCTACTCGGACTTCCAGTGGCGCTACGACAGCTACGACCCCCAGCGGCCCTACTGGATCGACAAGCTCTCGGGCTCGACCCGCCTGCGCGACCAGATCACCGCAGGCGCCTCGGCCGACGAGGTCATCGGCGCCTGGAAGGCCGAGCTCGCCGCGTTCGACGCGCGGCGCCAGCAGTACCTCATCTATCGCGGACCAGCGAACTGACGAAGGGGAGACACGATGCGAACTGGACGCAGGTCCGCATGGGTGACGGCCACGGTGGCCGCCACGATGGTGAGCGGGGTGGTCATGGCCGGCCCGGCCAGCGCCGAGGACTTCAGCAAGCCGAGGATGGGCTACATGCCCGCGAACACCGTGCTGCGTGACGCGAGCCCGCAGTCCGTCGGCCTCGACCCGGCGCCGATCGCGAGGGCCAGCGAGCTGGTGCGCAGCCACGAGACGGCCCCTCCCGGTGGCAAGCCGATGTATGCCGGAGCGGTCGCCGTCATGGGCCACGACGGCAAGATCGCCGCGAGGCACACGAGCGGCTACGCGCTGCGCTACGCGACGGAGACCCAGGAGCTCCCGCGGGACCAGTGGGTGCCCATGCAGGACGACACGATCTTCGACCTCGCCTCGGTCTCCAAGCTGTTCACCTCCATCGCCGTCGTCCAGCTCATCGAGGAGGGGAAGGTCGACCTGGAAGCCCCTGTCGCGGCATACCTCCCCGAGTTCGCCGCAGGCGGCAAGGAGAACGTGACGGTGCGCATGCTGCTCACCCACACGTCCGGCTTCCCGGCCTGGCTGCCGCTGTGGAGCAAGTACCCGGACAAGGAGTCGCGGATCAAGGCCGTCATGGACCAGCCGCCCGTCAACGAGCCGGGCAGCACCTACCTCTACAGCGACCTCAACATGATCACCCTCGGTGTCATGGTCGAGCGCCTTCGGGGTGAGCCGCTGGATCGCGTTGTGGCAGAACGCATCACGAAGCCCTTGGGGATGAAGGACACGGGCTACAACCCGACGAACAAGGAGCGGACCGCCGCCACCGAGTACCAGGCATCGCCGCCGCGCGGCATGGTCTGGGGCGAGGTGCACGACGAGAACGCGTGGTCGCTCGGCGGGGTCGCCGGTCACGCCGGGGTCTTCTCCACGGCGCAGGACCTCGCGGTGCTCTCGCAGGCCTTGCTCAACGGTGGCACCTACAAGGGCAACCGGGTCCTCACGCGCAAGAGCGTCGACTCCCTCATCACCAACTTCAACACCGCCTTCCCCGGTGACTCCCACGGGCTCGGGTTCGAGCTCGACCAGCGGTGGTACATGGACGCCCTCTCCGGTCCCCGCACCGCCGGGCACACGGGCTACACCGGGACGTCGATCGTCATCGACTTCGCATCGAGGTCGTTCGCCATCCTGCTCACCAACCGCGTCCACCCGTCCCGGAACTGGGGCAGCAACAACCCGGCCCGCCGCGAGTGGGCGGGCGGACTGGCGCAGGCGATGGCGGTGCGGCCGTCCAAGGGGGCGACCGCCTGGTTCGGCGGTGCCACCAACAACGCGACCACCACGCTGACGACAGCCGCGCTCGATGTGCCGGCCTCCGGGGCGCGGCTGTCGTTCGACCTCTTCCTCGACACCGAGGAGACGGACCTGCTCGTCCTGGAGCGGTCGACCGCCGGCGGCCGGACGTGGGAGCCGCAGCCGTTCACGGTGCGTGACCGCGGCACGACGACCACCGCGGACAAGGGCACGGTGTCCGGTGCAGGAGAGCGGTTGTGGACCCAGGCGAACGCCGACCTGGCACCCGGCACCCAGCAGCTGCGCTGGCGCTACACCACCGACGCGCTCTACCTCGGCCGCGGCGTCTACGTCGACGCCATCAAGGTGGCGACGACCGGTGGCGCACTGCTCGACTCCGAGAAGGACCCGAGCACGCTGACCGCCCAGGGCTGGACGCCCGCCACGCGGTAGCAGCCGCAGCGATCCTTTCGGTGGCGCCGATCTACGAGGTCGGCGCCACCGTGGGGTCTACGGTGTCCCCATGTCTGCCGCCGACGAGTCAGCCACTGACTCCTCCGTCCCGCTCCTGGTTCGCCTTCGGGGCATCCGGCCATCCCTGTCTCCCGCCGAGGACCGCGTCGCCGAACGCGTCCTGGCCGACCCGGGTGCCGCCGCGGACCTGACGATCAGCGAGCTGGCGACCGCCGCCGACACCTCGGAGACGACGGTGCTGCGGTTCTGTCGGAGACTCGGCCTGCGGGGCTACCCGCAGCTGCGGCTCCGGCTGGCCGAGGCCAGTGTCCAGCCCCGCTTGGCCAAGGCGCAGGACACCGACATCAGCGCCAAGGACACCATCGCGGACATCGTCGCCAAGGTCGCCTTCGCGGACTCCAGCGCCGTCGAGGAGACGGCCCAGCAGCTCGACCACGACGCCCTCGCCGCGGCAGCCCAGGCGATCGGCTCGGCCAAGCGGGTCGACATCTACGGCATCGCGGCCAGCGCCATCGTGGGTATCGACCTGCAGCAGAAGCTCCATCGCATCGGTGTCGTCGCCTTCGTGTGGAACGACCCGCACATCGCCCTCACCAGCGCCACGCTGCTCGGCAAGGGCGACGTGGCCATCGGACTGTCGCACTCCGGCACCACCAAGGAGACGATCGAGGCCCTCGAGGCAGCCCAGTCGCGTGGCGCCACGACCGTCGCGATCACGAACTTCCCCGTGTCACCACTGGCCTCGAAGGCTGACCTCGTCCTGTCGACCGCCGCGCGCGAGACCAGCCTCCGCTCGGGCGCCACGGCCAGCCGGATCGCGGCCCTCACCGTGGTGGACTGCTTGTATCTCGCTGTGGCACAACGGAATCTGTCGCGGGCGCGCAAGGCGGTGCAGGAGACCCGGGACGCCGTGTCGAGCCACCACGTGCGCACCTGAGCAGCCGGGTCCTCGTCGGGCTGGTGGGTCGTCGCCGACGGCGACCACGCCCACAGTCAGCGTTACTCATTCACGTCGTTGACGGCATACATGTAGGAAACTAACCTCACAGCGTGACCAGTGACGTGAGTGTGAGCGCACCGACCGAGCAGCGCCACCCCGACACGGCCGGCATCGACACCGAGGACACCCTCGGCATCCTTCGTCGCATCAACGCCGACGACGCCCTGGTCGCGCCGGCCGTGGCCGAGACGCTGCCCGAGCTGGCTCTGCTCGTCGACCGGGCCGTCGAAGCGGTGCGGGCCGGTGGGGTCATCCACTACTTCGGGGCAGGCACCTCCGGTCGCCTCGCCGTCCTCGACGCCGCCGAGCTGCTGCCGACGTTCAACATGCCCGAGGGCCTCGTCGTCGCGCACCACGCCGGCGGGCCCGAGGCGTTGCTGCGCGCGGTCGAGAATGTCGAGGACGACGACGTGCAGGGCCGCGCCGACGCCGCCGAGGTGCGCCCCGGCGACATCGTCATCGGGCTCACCGCCTCCGGTCGCACCCCCTACGTCGGCGGCGCGCTCGCCTGCGCCCGCGAGGTCGGCGCCGTCACCGCGCTCGTGACGTCCAACCCCGACGCCGAGCTCTCACCCCTGGCCGACGTGCTGATCGCCCCCAACACCGGGCCCGAGGTGCTCACCGGCTCGACCCGCCTCAAGGCCGGGACCGCGCAGAAGCTCGTCCTCAACGCGTTCTCGACCACGCTCATGATCCGGCTCGGCCGCACCTGGTCCAACCTCATGGTCGACGTCGTCGCCACCAACGCCAAGCTCCGCGGCCGCGTCGTGCGCATCCTGCAGGAAGCCAGCGGCGCCGACGAGACCACCGCACGCACGGCACTCGACGCCGCCGACGGCGAGCTGAAGCCGGCGCTGCTGTCGCTGCTCGCCGACATCGACGCCGCCACCGCCCGGGCCGCGCTCGCGGCCGCCGACGGATCCGTCGCCGTCGCCCTCAAGACCACGTCCGCGCCACCGCCCTGAGGCGCCCACGACGGTGGGGTATGCCGCGGCGCAGGGGGACGCGGCATACCCCGCTTTCGTGCCGTCCCCGACTTCGGGCCGCTGAGGGTTGGTGTGGTGGGCCGCGTCGAGCCGCTGTGGCCCGAAGTCCGGTGGTGGGTTCACTTCGGGCCGCCCAGGGTCGGTGTTGCGAGGTTGGTCGAGCCGCTGTGGCCCGAAGTCGGGTGAGTCACGGCGGAGGATAGGGGAGCCGTCGTTGCGGTCGGCTCGTTCCTCGCCGCCCGCTCCTCCTCCCGTCATCACCTATCCACTCGCCAACGACAAAGGCCCCCGCGCAAGCTTGGGGGCCATGTCTTTTGGCGGAGGATAGGGGAGCCGTCGTTGCGGTCGGCTCGTTCCTCGCCGCCCGCTCCTCCTCCCGTCATCGCCTATCTCCGCACATGAGAAAGGGCCCCTCGCAAGCTCGGGGCCCATCTCATGTGGCGGAGGATAGGGGATTCGAACCCCTGAGAGCTTTCACTCAACACGCTTTCCAAGCGTGCGCACTAGGCCACTATGCGAATCCTCCGCGGAGGAGGCTACCCGACGGCCAAGTGCCCGAAGAAATCCGTCAGCTCTTCGCCGGCACGGGCGGGCCGACCGCCAGTGCCAGGCCCGTCAGCGCCGCCACCGCGACCACCGCCACCACGACGGCCAGACCCGGCCGACGCAGCATCCACGCTTGCACCCGCTCGGGCGCTGACCGGGGCGTCTCCCCACCGGCCACCAACCGCCAGCCACCCGCGAGCAGACCCCGCCGCTCGGCATACCGGTCGAACCACACCGTCATGAACGGCGGCACCGCGCTCACCAACCCGAGCAGCACGATGCGCGCCGACCAGCGCTGGTTCACCGCGACGAACAACACCGCCAGGCAGTAGGCGATGAAGACGACGCCGTGTGCCATCCCGAAGATCCGCACGCCGAGCTCGGTGGTCCTCGTGACGTACTTGAGGAACATGCCGATCAGCAGTAGCGCCCACGTCACCGCCTCGGCGATCGCGACCCGGCGGAACAACGACTGCGGCGACATGACCCCTCCGAAGGGCTCGGCACAAAGGCTCGGCAAGAACGAGCATCCATGGTCGCAAAGCCTCCCCACGGCCCGGTCACCGGTGCCACACTCGAGCCATGGTGGGGGAGCCGGGGACGCCGCAGTTGACGCACACGGCCGTGTCGCGCGCGCCCGCACCCCGCGACCGACGTGCCCGCGTCCGGCGCGTCGGGCGACCGCTGCTCGCCGCCCTGCTCATCGGCGGCTGGCTCGCGTGGGCCACCGTCACCTACGTCACCCAGGCGCGTGAGGTTTCCGTGAAGCAGTTCACCACGGACCTCGAGGCGGGCGACATCGTGGCGTTCCGGGCCGTGTCCAACGTCCGCGGCGGCTACGGCCGCTGGGCCGAGGACCCCATCGACTACGACATACCGGCAACGGACGCGTCCGGTCGGCTCCTCCCGCCGGTCGAGGACGCAGGCTCGATCACGGTCATGTACTGGACCGACAACCCCATCGGCCGCATCCGCATCGTCGACGACTACTCCGTGCCCGTCGAGGAACGCATCGCCGCGCTGCACCAGGCGGACGTCCCGCCCAACACCGCCCTCGACGGACCCAGCGACGCCGGACAGGCGGTGGCCCTGGCGCTCGGGCTGGTCACCCTGCTCGCGATCATCGGCGGACCGGTGCCGACGCGGGGGACGCGCTGGTTCTGGTTCTGGGTGCTCGGCCTGCTGTGGGGTTGGGGCGTGGTGGCGTATGCCGTGGGCGAGCTCCTGCGCCCGCGTGCCCCTGAAGCGGTCGGCGCCGAGAGCGGGGCGGTCCCGCGTCGGCGACGCTGGTCCGGCTGGGAGGGGTTCGCCGTGCAGCTGGTCGTGGGCATCCTCGGCGGGCTCGCGGCGGCGGAGGTGTCCCGCCTCACCGGCGGCGTGGTGATCCCGAGGCCCTGACGAGACTGGGGCCGCACTTCTTCCCGTGCGGATTCGTCGCTGGTGTCGCGCGCCCCTTAGACTGCAGCCGGCACCCCGCGTGGTGGTACCTCTCCGAACTCCCCCAGGGCAGGAATGCAGCAAGGGTAGGAGAGCTCTTCCAGGTACGCGGGGTGTCCTCGTGTGTCTGCCCGCCGTCGCGCGGCGGGATGTGCCGGAAGTGGCAGGAATGCACCTCGGTCGGCCTGCGGCAGGTTCATTCCTGCCGGTTTCGCCACAACCCGGCCGTATGCCGCGTGGTCGCCTGACGCCCGCCCGCGCCGGAGCGGTCGAGAGGGTCGTCCACACGGCGGGCACACGGCATACCGGCTGTCACGAGGCCCGACTAGGGTTCACGAGGTGAGCACCGCCCTCTACCGCCGCTACCGGCCCGAGTCCTTCGCCGACGTCATCGGGCAGGAGCACGTCACCGAGCCGCTCATGCAGGCGCTGCGCACGGGGCGCGTCAACCACGCCTATCTCTTCTCCGGCCCGCGCGGCTGCGGCAAGACGACCAGCGCCCGCATCCTGGCCCGCTGTCTCAACTGCGAGCAGGGCCCCACCGACGTGCCGTGCGGCACCTGCGACTCGTGTGTCGCGCTCGCCCGCGGCGGCCCCGGCAGCGTCGACGTCATCGAGATCGACGCGGCCAGCCACGGTGGTGTCGACGACGCGCGTGACCTGCGTGAGCGGGCGAGCTATGGCCCGGCCCAGAGCCGGTTCAAGGTCTACATCATCGACGAGGCGCACATGGTCACGCCGCAGGGCTTCAACGCGCTGCTCAAGATCGTCGAGGAGCCGCCCGAGCACGTGAAGTTCGTGTTCGCGACGACCGAGCCCGAGAAGGTCATCGGCACGATCCGCAGCCGCACCCACCACTACCCGTTCCGGCTGGTGCCGCCCGGTCAGCTCACCGACTACATGCAGAAGCTGTGCGACCAGGAGGGCGTCACCGTCGCCCCGGGCGTGCTGTCGTTCGTGACGCGCGCTGGTGGTGGCTCGGTGCGTGACTCCCTGTCGGTGCTCGACCAGCTCATCGCGGGGTCGGGCGACGAGGGGCTCACCTACGAGTCGGCCGCGGCGCTGCTGGGCTTCACCGATGCCGAGCTGCTCGACGCGATCATCGACGCGTTCGCTGCCGGTGACGCCGCAGGCGTGTTTCACCAGGTCGACCGGGTCATCGAGACCGGGCTCGACCCGCGCCGCTTCGTCGAGGACCTTCTCGAGCGGCTGCGTGACCTCATCGTCGTCGCGGCCGTGCCCGACGGCGCCTCGTCGGTGCTGCGCGGCCTGCCCGAGGACCAGCTCGAGCGGATGCGCCAGCAGGCCGCGGCGTTCGGCGGCGGGGCGCTCTCGCGCGCGGCCGACATCGTCAACGCCGGCCTCACCGAGATGACCGGCGCCACCGCGCCGAGGCTCCAGCTCGAGCTGATCTGCGCGCGGGTGCTCATCCCCGCCGCCTCCGGCGAGACCGGGTATGCCGCGCGGCTCGATCGCATCGAACGTCGCCTCGACGTCGAGGGCGTCCCCTCCGTCACCCGGGCGGGCACCGCGACCTCGGCCCCGGCCGCGCGCGCCCAGCATCCCGAACCACGGCAGTCGCAACCGTCGCCCGCCGCCGCACCGGCAGCGGCGCCCCAGGGTGAGCCGGCGTCTGGTCCGGCCCGGGCCCCCGAGCCGCAGGAGCGTGCGTCGTCCGGCGCGTCCGAGCCGGCCACGCGGTCTACCTCTGAGCCCGCCGAAGTCCCGGCCGGCGACGTCGCTGCGGTCGGCGAACCGGTCGCCGAGCGACCGGACCCGCAGGCGATGCGCGAGCAGGCGGAGGACTACGCACACGCCCACGGCGACAGCGTCCCGTCCGACACGGTCGACGAATCCGCCAGTGCGGCAGGCGAATTCGAGCCGGCGGCCGCCGCTGCCGAGCCTGCGCGTGCCACCGGCGGCATCGACACCGCGGCGATCCGGCGGTCCTGGCCGGACATCCTCGGCTGGATCTTCAAGCACAAGCGCACGACCTGGACCCTGTTGTCCGAGCACGCCCAGGTGCACGACTACGACGGGTCGAAGGTCACCCTGGCGATCTCGACCGTCGGCATCGCGCAGACGTTCCGCAACGGCCCGCACGCCGACCTGGTGCGGCAGGCGCTGATCGACGTGCTCGGCGTCGAGGCGCGGGTCGAGGGCATCCCCGTG
This sequence comes from Knoellia koreensis, assembly GCF_013041615.1. Classification (GTDB taxonomy): domain Bacteria; phylum Actinomycetota; class Actinomycetes; order Actinomycetales; family Dermatophilaceae; genus Pedococcus; species Pedococcus koreensis. The sequence continues at coordinate 178,317 of NZ_JABEPQ010000003.1, read as the reverse complement.
CCCGATGCGAACGCCTCCAGGCCGTCCGGTGAGTCGCACCCCGTGGTCCGTCCCGAGGACACCAGCCCGCGCGGCGGCCAGTCCAGCGGTGGCCAGTCCGGTGACGCCCCCCGAGCGGGCGGTGACGCGGGTCCGCGAGCCGCGGGCGGCGGCATACCCGACGTGGGCGTGCCCTCGACGCCGACGGCCGGCGCCGACGGCAGCAGCGGCAGCTGGGCCGACGCGCCCTCGGCACCCGACAGCGGCCCCTCGTGGGCGGCGCCCGACCCCGCCGAGGCGGCCGGGTCGGCGAGCCCGGCCCCCGTCGCCTCACCGCTCGCACGGGCCCAGGCCCAGGTCGCGGCCGAGTCGCCACCCGACGCACCCAAGCACGTCGCCGACGACAGCGTGGTGAGTGACGACGACGAGGAGATCGAGGAGCTCGGCGACGTCGGGCGGCCCGTCATCGAGCGCATCCTCGGCGGCAAGGTCATCGACGAGGGCTGATCCCGGCGCTGGTCCCGCGTGGGGGCGCGGTTGCCGTCGGACCGAGGACGTACGCTCATCGGGTGTACGAAGGCGTGGTCCAGGACCTGATCGACGAGCTGGGGCGGCTGCCCGGTGTCGGCCCCAAGAGCGCGCAGCGGATCGCGTTCCACCTGCTGCAGGCCGACTCGGTCGACGTGAAGCGGCTGGTCGACGCCCTGACCGAGGTCAAGGTCAAGGTGCGGTTCTGCGAGACCTGCGGCAACGTCGCGGAGGCTGAGCAGTGCAAGATCTGCGCCGACCCGCGTCGTGACGGCACCTCGATCTGTGTGGTCGAGGAGCCCAAGGACGTCGTCGCCATCGAGCGCACCCGCGAGTTCCGCGGCCGCTACCACGTGCTGGGCGGCGCGATCAGCCCGATCGAAGGCGTCGGCCCAGACGACTTGCGGATCAAGGAGCTCATGACCCGCCTCGCGTCCGGCGAGGTCACCGAGGTCATCATCGCCACCGACCCCAACCTCGAGGGCGAGGCGACCGCCAGCTACCTCGCGCGACTCCTGCGCACCATGGGCATCAAGGTCACGCGGCTCGCGTCCGGCCTGCCGGTCGGTGGCGACCTGGAGTATGCCGACGAGGTCACCCTTGGTCGTGCGTTCGAGGGCCGGAGGCTGTTGGATGTCTGACATGTCCGACGACCTGGCCCGGCTCGCGGAGGTCTCCGCCGAGGACGCGCGCGCCTACCTCGGCACCGTGACGGAGGTGGCGTCCGGTTCGGCACCCGACGCCGCGATCCCGATGACGCTGCTCGCCCTGTCGCAGGTGCTCGTCATGGGCGCCCGGCTCGGGGCGATCGAGGACGTCGTGCCCACCGAGCGGTTCGAGCCGGACATCGTCGACCCCGAGCTCGACCCGCTGCGCACTGGCATCGCCAACCTCTTCGAGGGCCTCGACGAGTACGCCGACCTGGTCGACCCGCTGACCTCCACCGAGCTGACCACCGGCTCCATCTCGAGCGACGTCGCCGGCGTGGCCGGTGCCCTCGCGCACGGCCTGCGCCACTACGACGAGGGCCGCATCACCGAGGCCCTGTGGTGGTGGCAGTTCAGCTACCTCTCCGACTGGGGCGAGCGGGCGGCCGCCGCCCTGCGGGCGCTGCAGTCGCTGCTCGGCCACATCCGGCTCGACGCCGACGAGGAGACCATCTCCGAGGCCGAGTTCGACGCGCTCCACCCTTAGGCGCGAGCCCTTCTTCCTGACCCATCGGTGGTCGCCTGGTCGGGGTTTCGAACGGGTTCGGCACGGTCGAGGTCGGAGGGTCTCGGCACCGTGTACGAGGGAGCGGCGGCACCTTCGGCGAGAGGGGCGGGCGAAGGCCGAGTTCGACGCGCTCCACCCCTGACGCCTTCGGCTTGCTGCTCGTGAGGTGCCACCGCGCCCCCAAGATCGGCCAGGGTCGCACCTGACGGGCAGCAAGTCCGGCGGCAGCGCGGGGAAGGTGAGGGGCGGGGCGCACGCGCGCCGTCCGGCATACGACCGGTGCGTCTCGGCAGGTGAGCCACCGTTAGACTGACCGCGCCGCACCCACCGCGCCACCACCGGGAGTTCCACCGTGCCGATCGTCGTCCAGAAGTACGGCGGCTCGTCGCTTGCCGACGCGGCCAGCATCAAGCGGGTGGCTCGCCGGATCGCCGAGGCCAAGCGCGCCGGCAACGACGTCTGTGTCGCTGTGTCGGCCATGGGTGACAGCACCGACGAGCTGCTCGACCTCGCCAACGAGGTCAGCCCGCAGCCGCCGCCGCGCGAGATGGACATGCTGCTCACGGCGGGTGAGCGCATCTCGATGGCGTTGGTGGCCATGGCGATCCACGACCTCGGCTACTCCGTGCGGTCGTTCACCGGCAGCCAGGCCGGCGTCATCACCGACGCGAGCCACGGCAAGGCGCGCATCATCGACGTGACCCCGGGTCGCGTGACCGAGGCGCTCGACAAGGGCCACATCGTGATCGTCGCCGGCTTCCAGGGCGTCAGCCAGGACACCAAGGAGATCACCACGCTCGGTCGCGGTGGCACCGACACGACCGCGGTTGCACTCGCAGCCGCCCTGAAGGCCGACGTGTGCGAGATCTACACAGACGTCGACGGTGTCTTCACCGCCGACCCGCGCGTGGTCCCGACGGCCCGGAAGATCTCGACCATCACCAACGAGGAGATGCTCGAGCTCGCCGCCTCCGGCTCGAAGGTGCTGCACCTGCGCAGCGTCGAGTACGCCCGCCGCTTCGACATCCCGATCCACGTCCGCAGCTCCTTCTCAGCGAAGGAGGGCACCATCGTCACGGACCACCCCGAAGGAGACACCGTGGAAGCCCCGATCATCGCCGGTGTCGCCCACGACCGCAGCGAAGCCAAGATCACCGTCGTCGGCGTGCCCGACCAGACCGGCAAGGCCGCCGAGATCTTCCAGACCCTGGCCGACGCCGAGGTCAACATCGACATGATCGTGCAGAACGTCTCCGCGACGGAGACGGGTCTGACCGACATCTCGTTCACGCTGCCCAAGTCCGACGGCCGCACCGCACTTGACGCGTTGAAGAAGGTGCAGGGCTCGGTCGGGTTCGCCTCGCTGCAGTACGACGACCAGATCGGCAAGCTGTCGCTCGTCGGTGCGGGCATGCGCTCGCACCCCGGTGTCTCGGCGACGTTCTTCAAGGCGCTCGCCGACTCCGGCGTCAACATCGAGATGATCTCCACCTCCGAGATCCGCATCTCCGTCGTGACCCGCTCCGAGGTGCTCGACGATGCCGTGCGCGCCGTCCACACCGCCTTCGGGCTCGACTCGTCCGAGGGAGAGGCCGTGGTCTACGGAGGCACCGGGCGGTGACCTCACTCGCCTCGTCCGGCGCGCGTCCGACCCTCGCCCTGGTGGGTGCGACGGGCGCGGTCGGGCGGGTGACCCAGCAGGTCCTGGCCATGCGCGAGGACATCTGGGGCGAGGTGCGGGCCTGTGCCGCACCAGAGGACGTCGGCACGGTGCTGACCGTCCTCGGCCGCACGGTGGAGGTGCAGCAGCTCACCCCCGCGTTCTTCGACGGGGTGGACATCGCCCTGGTCGATCTGCCCGCTGACGTGGCAGCCGCGTGGGCGCCGATCGCGGCCGACCGTGGTGCCGTGGTCATCGACAACAGCTCGGCGCTGCGTAGCGACCCGGACATCCCGCTGGTCGTCCCCGAGGTCAACCCCGCACAGATCCGCAACCGCCCCAAGGGAATCATCGCCAACCCGGGGGCCACCGTGCTCACCATGATCGACGCCCTGGGCGTGCTGCACGCCGGGTGGGAGCTGACCGAGCTGGTGGTCGCGTCCTACCAGGCGGCCTCCGGTGCGGGCCGGGTCGGGATGGCGCGGCTCTTCGACGAGCTCGAGGTCGTGGCCGGGCACCGCGAGCTGGGTCACCAGCCCGGTGACGTCCGCCGCCTCATCGAGTCCGAGCTGGGGGAGGACTCGCCGTTCCCCGCGCCGTTGGCGCTCAACGTGGTGCCGTGGATCGGTCGCGCCGACGAGGACGGCTGGACCACCGAGGAGCTCAAGATCCGGGGCGAGACCCGCAAGGTGCTCGGGTTGCCCGAGCTCAAGGTCTCCGCGACCTGCGTGCGCGTGCCGGTGGTGACCAGCCACTCGGTCGCCGTTCACGCCACCTTCGCCCGGCGGATCGACCTCGAGAAGGCCCGGCAGGCGCTGATCGAGGCCCCCGCCGTGGTGGTGCTCGACGACCCCGAGAGCCTGGAGTTCCCGACTCCCACCGACGCGGTCGGGTCGGACCCGCGGTTCGCCGGCCGGCTGCGGCAGGCGCTGGACTTCCCCAACACCCTCGACTTCTTCATCTGCGGTGACAACCTGCGCAAGGGCGGCGCCCTCAACATGGTGCAGGTCGCCGAGCTCGTGGCCCGTGAGCTCGTCACGGCCTGAGTACGGGGTGCGGGGTGCGGGGGCACGGAAGCGTCACGACTCGGTGACGAACCGGAATTGCGGCGCGCCACGCCGGCGTTACTGCTGTGACTGATGTGACGATTGTGACTCGAAGGACGCGAAGCTCAATGGGGGCCGACATGAAGGACGAGAACCTCACACCGATCCAGATCTGGCGCAAGAAGCGACTGCGCCAGATCCTCCTCTTCGTGACCATCCCGGGAGTCCTCCTGGGCACCGCGAGCATCACCGCGGCATACTCCAGCGGCCTGCTCACCCCGCCCCCGCCCAAGCCCGCATGCACGCCCGACGTCGTGCCGGCCCCGGCGCGCAGCTCCTTCACCGTCAACGTCATGAACGCCACCGGCAAGCAGGGCGTGGCGTCCGAGGTCGCCGCCGGGCTCGGCAAGCGCGGCTTCAAGATCGTCGGCATCAGCAACGCGCCCAAGTCCTGGTACGTCACCCAGCCGGCCGTCGTCCACTACGGCCCCAAGGGGCTCGACCAGGCGCTGCTCGCACAGAGCCAGATCCCCGGAGCCAAGCTCTTCGAGGACGGTCGCGACGGGACCTCGGTCGACGTCGTCGTCGGGCTCGGCTACAAGGAGATGGTCCCGGTGCCGCCGCGGCTGGCGCCGATCCCGTCCGAGGTGACGGTCAACGTCTACAACACGACGTGGAAGACCGGTTTCGCCAAGACGGTCGCCGACCAGGTCAAGGCGCGCGGCTTCAAGGTCAAGGACGTCGCCAACGACCCGCTGCGCACCATGCAGCTGGGCACGGCGGTCATCCGCTACGGCGAGCGGGGTGACCTGAACGCCGCACTGCTCAAGGGTCACGTGCCCGACGCCGAGCTGGTCAAGGACGCCCGTGCCGACGCCTCCGTCGACCTCGTGATCGGCAACAAGTTCACCGAGCTCGTGCCGGAAGCCGACGTGCCACCGCTGCCGCCGCGGCCCAAGCCGGTCACGCCGACCGTGGCGCGCCCCTGCTCCAGCTGACGACATCTGGGACTGGGGCAGCGGGCCGCGGCCTGGGTGCGGCAGAGTGGAACCCGTGGCTGTCCAGACCGTTGCCCTGCTCACCGCTGGTGGGCTCGCCCCCTGCCTGTCGTCCGCCGTCGGCGGGCTGATCGAGCGCTACACCGAGGTCGCACCCGACGTGCGGATCCTCGCCTACCGCAATGGGTATGCCGGGTTGCTCACCGGCGACTCGGTGGAGGTCACCGATGCGGTGCGTGCGAACGCGCACAAGCTGCACGCGTTCGGAGGCAGTCCCATCGGCAACAGCCGGGTCAAGCTAACCAACGTCGACGACCTCGTGCAGCGTGGGCTCGTGCAGGCCGGCCAGGACCCGTTGCAGGTGGCCGCCGAGCAGCTGACGAAGGACGGCGTCGACGTGCTGCACACCATCGGCGGCGACGACACCAACGGCACCGCGGCCGACCTCGCGGCATACCTGGGTCGCAACGACTACGAGCTCACGGTGGTCGGCCTGCCCAAGACCATCGACAACGACGTCATCCCGATCCGCCAGTCGCTGGGGGCGTGGACGGCCGCCGAGCAGGGTGCGATCTTCGCGCGCAACGTCATCGCCGAGCACTCGGCCAACCCGCGCATGCTCATCGTCCACGAGGTCATGGGCCGCAACTGTGGCTGGCTCACGGCGGCCACGGCGCGTGCCCACCACGACTGGGTCAAGGGCGCCGATTTCGCTGACTGGCTTGAGAACTCGCCGATCACGTGGGACGTCCACGGGGTCTTCGTGCCGGAGCGCCCGTTCGACATCGCCGCCGAGGCCGGGCGGTTGCGCGCCATCATGGACGAACACGACGGCGTCAACCTGTTCATCTCCGAGGGCGCCGGCGTCGCCGAGATCGTCGCGGCGATGGAGGCCGACGGGCAGGACGTGCCGCGCGACCCGTTCGGCCACGTGCAGCTCGACAAGGTCAACCCGGGCCAGTGGTTCGCCAAGCAGTTCGCCGAGCAGCTGGGCGCGGACAAGGTGCTGGTGCAGAAGAGCGGCTACTTCTCGCGGTCGGCCGCGGCGAACGCCGCCGACCTCGCGCTGATCAAGGAGTGCACGACGTATGCCGTCGACGCGGCCCTGCGCGGCGACGCCGGCGTCGTGGGCCAGGACGAGGAGCGTGGCGACGAGCTGCGCGCGATCGAGTTCGACCGGATCAAGGGCGGCAAGGCCTTCGACCCGACCGTGGGCTGGTTCACCGAACTCCTTGCCGAGATCGGTCAGTCGTAGCAGGGTCGGTGCATGGCATCCTCGGCGACCAGCGCACCCTCACCCAGCACCACGGCATACCGGGAAGCACGTGACACCCTCGTTTCCCTCGCGGGCAGACACGACGACGCGGTGCGCGAGTTCCGTTGGCCCGACGTGGGGGAGCGGTTCAACTGGGCGATCGACTGGTTCGACGCGTTCGCGCGCGGCAACGACGCGACCGGGCTGTGGATCGTCGAGGAGGACGGCTCCGAGCAGAAGCTGACGTTCGACGAGCTGGTGCAGCGCTCCGACCAGGTCGCCACGTGGCTCGAGTCGCTGGGCGTCGGCAAGGGCGACCGGGTGCTGCTCATGCTCGGCAACCAGGTCGAGCTGTGGGAGACCATGCTCGCCGTCTTCAAGCTGGGGGCCATCGTGATGCCGACGACGGCGGCGCTCGGGCCGGCAGACCTGCGCGACCGCGTCGACCGCGGTGGTGCCCGAGCGGTGGTGGTCGGCGAGAGCGACGCAGCGAAGTTCGACGAGGTGCCCGGCGACTACGTGCGGGTCGTCGTCGGCTCGGCCGAGGGTTGGCACAGCTACGCCGATGCGTATGCCGTGGAAGGTCACCCCTTCGAAACGACTACTGCCGCAGCGGATCCATTGCTGCTCTACTTCACGTCGGGCACGACCAGCAAGCCCAAGCTCGTCGAGCACACGCAGGTGTCCTACCCCGTCGGGCACCTGTCGACGATGTACTGGATCGGGGTGCGACCGGGCGACGTGCACCTCGCGATCAGCTCGCCCGGGTGGGCCAAGCACGCGTGGTCGTGCTTCTTCGCACCGTGGATCGCCGAGGCGACGATCTTCGTCTACAACTACACGCGCTTCGACGCGGTCGCGCTGCTCGAGCAGATCCGGCGCGCGAAGGTCACGACGTTCTGCGCGCCACCAACCGTGTGGCGCATGCTCATCCAGGCGGATCTCGGTGGGACAGAAGGGAAAGGCGCGCTCCGGGAGCTGCTCGCCGCCGGTGAGCCGCTCAACCCCGAGGTCATCAGCCAGGTCGAGAAGGCGTGGGGCCTGACGATCCGCGACGGCTACGGCCAGACCGAGACGACGCTGCAGATCGGCAACATCGCCGGTGAGCAGCTCAAGCCCGGGTCGATGGGGCGGCCGATGCCCGGCGTGCCGGTGGCACTCGTCGACCCGCTGACGAACGAGCCGGCCGACGAGGGTGAGATCGTGCTCGACCTCAGCCAGCACCCGGTCAACCTCATGACCGGCTACCTCGGCGACGACGAACGCCAGGCCGAGGCCATGGCGGGTGGTTACTACCACACCGGCGACGTCGCCCAGCGTGACGAGGACGGCTACATCACCTACATCGGGCGCACCGACGACGTGTTCAAGGCCAGCGACTACAAGGTGTCGCCGTTCGAGCTCGAGTCGGTGCTCATCGAGCACCCGGCGGTGGCCGAGGCCGCGGTCGTGCCCGCCCCCGACCCGACCCGGCTGGCAGTGCCCAAGGCCTACGTCGCGCTCGCGGCCGGTCATGAGCCGGACGCCGAAACCGCCAAGTCCATCCTGGGGTACGCGCGCGAGCACCTCGCGCCCTACCTGCGGGTGCGGCGGATCGAGTTCTACGAACTGCCCAAGACCATTTCAGGCAAGATCCGCCGGGTCGAGCTGCGCGACCGGGAGCAGCGGGCCTTCGACGAGGGGCAGTCGATCTCCGAGGAGTTCCGCGACGACCAGTTCCCCGAGCTGCGCTCCCAGCGATGAGTCCGGCGCGCCGCACAGGTCTGCCCCTGCATGAGTGACTACGACCGCGACCCCCGCGTCGACGCCTACATCGACGCGCTCCCGGCTTGGCAGGCCGACCTGTGCCGGGAGCTGCGAGATCTCATCCATGCGGTGGATCCGCAGATGCAGGAGACGATCAAGCGCACCGTGCAGCCGTACTTCGTACTCGACGGCAACGTCTGCGCCTTCCTGTCCGCCAAGGACCACCTCAACCTGTTCGTCTACGACGGCGGCATCGTCCCCGACCCCGATGGCCTCATCACCGCAGGTCACGACAACCAGACGGCCCGCACCATCGGCTTCCACGAGGGTGACCCGATCCGTCGGGAACCGCTCCTGGCCTTCCTGCGCCAGCTCGTCGCCGACAACCGCGCCGGCGGCTGGCGCAAGCTCAAGGCCGCTCGCGCCTGACCGGTCTTCTCAGCCTTGTGCGGGAGGACATTTCCGGCTTCCTCCGTCAGAATCGGCCCCCGGTGGACCATTGAAGGGTCCACTTTTCACGAGCCACAGGGCCGATCGTGCCGACGTGCAGGGAGCCGAGATGCCGGGACTGGTCACTGCGATGCCGCTGACGACGCGCATCGCGGTCCACGTGCTGGCCGTGGACCCCGAACGCCGCGTGCTGCTCGACCACGTGCGCCAGGTGAGCCCACAGCAGTGGGGTATGCCGCATGCCGTCGCCGAGCCGGGTGAGGACCCGGCCGTGTGCGCGCGGCGGCTCGTCGTGGCCGCCGGGGCGGTGCCTGCGACCCGCGTCGAGGTGATCGACCTCGACAGTGTCGTCCAGGACTCGGCCCACGTCGTGCACCTGGTCTTCGAGTGCGGTGCCGAGCCGATGAAGCGTCGTGAGGACTCGCCGGCGCTGTGGTGGACGATCGAGGAGATCGTCGCGCTCGCCCTCACCCCGCGCACCCGCAAGGCGCTCGCGTCGCGGTGGGCCATGATCTGGCCCGACACCTGAGATCCCTTAAGGCGCAAACGAATTCGGATAATTCCGGCATACCACTCAAAGCAATCGCAGATCGCGCGCGGTGGCGACCAATCGGCACCTTTTGGGCCTGTCCGCCACCCGGTGCGACGGGTAGCGTGAGTGGCCACGGTCCTGCCGGGACCGCGCGTGCACCAGCAGGAACTGGGCCTGGGGGCTGTCGTGCGCACCTACCCATACGCCTTCCACATCGCCCTCGACGGCAACGGACTCAACGGGCTCGAGGGGCGGGCGGGCGTGTGCCTGTTCCGGTACGACCCCGCCACCGGTGACCACGCCTACAAGGTCACCTACTACCCGGGCGCTTCCGGCGGGCACGCGCCGAACGTCGACCCCAGTCGCCGGATCGGCTTCCTCGGCAACACCGGCCAGCACCTGCTCTTCTACGACCTGGCCACCCTCGAGGAGGCCGACCGGGTGTCGACGCTGCGGTTCGAGGTGCCCGACACGACGGTCAAGGGGAGCACCCACCTGGTCTGGCTCGACGACACCCAGTTCGTCACCTCGATCGGTGAGCACCTCTGGAAGTTCGACCTCAACCGGCTGACCAAGGCCGAGCAGGTCGCGCCCCACGCGCTGAAGATCCCCCATGCCATGAAGCGCACCGCGTCGGGTCGCTACATCGTCTACGGCGGCATGGACCACCCGACGCGTGGGGAGGCCAAGGAGGTCGGCATCCTCGACACGGTCACCGGTGAGGTGCGCCGGGTGGCGCTGCCGACGACCTGCTGGCACGTCGTGTGCCACCCGGTCCTCGATGTCTTCTATGCGATCTCGTTCCGTGTGCACCCGGCCGACCGCACGGACTACGAGCACTGGGGCATGGCGTGGTTGCGCCAGTACGCGTTCGAGATCGACGCGGAGGACGGGCGCGTGGTGCGGCACTGGGTGGGTGACCGTGACGTACCGGCCCACGTCAACTCCGACGTGACGATCTCCGACTCGGAGCTGATCTTCTGCACCGGCGGCAGCCACACCGTGGTCCTCGTCGACCTGCTCACCCTCACGCAGCACCGGCTCATCGACGAGCACCCCGGCGCGCTGGAGAGCCTGGCCCTGACGCGGCAGTCGGCCAACACGCTGACCGAGTCCTTCATGCGTGGCAACGTCTTCGGCAACGCCCACCTGTATGCCGAGTCGTTGCGGGTGAGCCGTGGCGCGCTGGTCGACGGCATCTACGCGTGTCAGTTGTCCGCCGACCAGAGCCTGCTGTTCACGGCCAACCGCGGCCAGAACCACATCACCGTCTACGACTACCCGTCGCTGGAGGTCCGCGACCGCATCGTCATGCCGGAGCTGCAGGAGTTCGACTCCCGCCTCGGCTCGTTCGGCGACCCGCGGCTCGGCTTCCACCACTCCTACCTGGTCAGCCCACCGCAGGCCGACGCATCCATCACTTCCGACCAGAGCGCAGGAGCATCCTGATGGCCGACTACACGATCGACAGCACCGTCTTCGGCGGCAGCACCCTCAGCCACGACGTCACGGCCGACGTCACCTCCACGCTCACCGGTCTCGACGCCATGAAGCTCACGGTGGCCGGCGGCACGACCAACACCAACAACGGTGAGAACACGGTCCACTCGGACGCCACCATCACCCTCGAACCGGTGACAACGACCGCGTCCCTGACGAGCACCTCGAGCGTCGACACCACGGCCAGCGTCGACCTGAAACCGGTCGCGGTCGACACCTGCGTGCGCCTCGAGCTCGGGCCGCCACCGGCCACGGAGGTCTGCACGCCCTACGAGCAGACGTGGGGCCTGACCGTCCTCGGCCTCGAGCTGTTCGCGATCACGGTGCGCGGGTCCACGACCACGCACATCCGGCCCGAGCACCACGGCCCCGTCGTCATCGACCTGTGAGCTGAACCCATGCCGACCGCCCGCCGCACACCGGCCACCCGCCGCTCGAAGGCCGCCGCCTCGTCGAAGCGCAAGCCGGCCACGCCGGCGTCGCCACCTGACGAGCCGCTCATCCTCGTCGGTCCGCCCGGGCGGCTCCGCGGCACGGTGACGGTGGCGAACGCCGTCGACGAACGCGTCGCCGTCCGCGGTGCGGTGCTGCACCGCGAGGGCGAGCCGACCCTGTCGGGCACAGCGACCGCGCTCATCCCACCCGGGGCGACCGCGGCGGTGCCGGTCACCCTCGGACTGGCACGCACGACTGCACCGGGGGAGGAGGCCGCAGAGCTCGAGGTCGGCGGCATCCGCCGGCCGGCGCGGCTCATCGTCGAGCCCGAGCCGGCGGTCCGCGTGAGCCCGCGTCGGCTCCTCGCAGCCCCGGGCGCGCTGGCCTTCACCCTGGTCGTCGTCAACGACGGGAACGTCCCGATCCCCCTGGCCGTGACGACCCTCGCCCGCACGGATGACGGCGGCCCCGACCCGGGGCCGGACGTCACGCTGACCGTCCCCGACGCGCCGGTCGTCCCTCCGGGCGGTTCCGTGGCCGTCGATTCCGAGCTCACGGTGCCGGACCTCGACCCGACGCGCCGCCACCTCGCCCGAATGCCGGTCGGCACGGCCGACATCGAGGTCATCATCCTGCCCCGCACCCAACCCGAGGAGCGCACATGAGCACCATCGCACCGGAGTACCTCACCACCCTGCGCGACGGCTTCGCCGAGGCCGTTCAGCAGTGGCTGGACCAGTCGAACACCGCGTGGGACCAGTGGGCGCAGGCCTGGTCACCTCTTGCTGAGGCCGGGACGAGCGCTTTGGGTATGCCGCGTGCCCAGCCGGGCGCGAAACCGCACCACGGCGGTCACCACCACCGCCACCACGGTCACAAGCACGGTGACGGTGACGAAACTGGTTTTGGCTGTGGGAAGTCCGGCAGTGGGACGTCGAAGTGCGGCTGCGGCTGCGGCGGCCAGGGCGAGGTGCGTGGCTGCTGCCGGACGCCTGTGACTGCTGTGTGCCCGATGCCGACGTCGTGGTGATGGCGCGGGCCGGTGAGGTGCGGGTCGTGCCGTTCCGGCTGCACAACCCGTGGCGACGGGAACGGCAGGTCACCCTCGAGGTCGGCCCGTGGCAGGTCTGCGACGGGGACGGGCTCGACGTGCGGGCGCGGCTGGAGGAGACCGAGCTGACCCTGCGACCGTGTGAGGACCGCATCGTGCGGTTGCTGGTCAGCCCTCGTGCCACGACCAACACCAAGGGCCAGGATGGCCCACCACCCAAGCCGTCACGGGCAGCTGCCAAGCAGGCCAAGGACGCCGCGCAAGAGCAGTGGGCCGCAGCGCGCCTGCCGCATGACGGTGGGGATGTCGAGTCGTGCGCGAGCGCATATGCCGACGTGCGGTTCGAGGGCTGCGCGAAACCGCAACGGGTGGCGGTCGTGGTGCTGCCTGCCGAGTGTGAGCCCGTCGACGTCGGCTGCGACTGCGGTTGCTGCTGCTAGGAGGCCTTGCCATGGACGAGCGCAACGCCGGCACGGACGAGACCCTTGCCCGCATCACCGAGTTGGCCCGCCGGGCCCTCCAGAGCCAGACCGACCTCGCGAAGCAGTCGTTCGAGCTCGGGCGGGCGACCCTGTCGGGCGATGTCGACCGCACGACGACGAGCCGTGCCTACCTCGACGCCGCAGCCCGAGAGGGTGCGCGCTACTGGCAGGAAGTCGGCGCACTCGGGATCGACTACGCCACGGAGCTCATGGCGTTGGGGACACGCAGTGCCGCACGGGTCCTCAGCGAGACGCGCACCGCCGGCAGATCGCGCCCGGCCAGGGGATCCACCGCCCACGGATCCGGTCCGACCACGCACGGCACGTCCTCGGCCCCACCTGACGTCGAGGTCGAGGAGCCGTCGCGCCGTTCGGCGGTCGTGGTGCGGGGGGTGCTCGGCCAGACGGCCCAGGCCACGGTCACCGTCGTCAACCGGCACCCGCGCGCACGCCGCGTCGAGCTGACCCCGAGCGAGCTGCATGACGCCAACGGCCTGGTCGTCGACGCCACGCTGCGGGTGGACCCGCGGCGGGTCACGATCCCGCCCGGCGAGGAGTTCCAGGTCCGGCTCGAGGTGGACCTCGACCCCGCCCAGGCTGCCGTCGGCGACCGCTACGAGGGGACGCTCCAGGTCACCGGTGGCGACGAGGCGCTGCTCGACGTGACCGTGGAGGTCGTCGCCTGACCGGCTGGTCCCCATCAGGGAAAGCGGCGCGCGTCAGGGGTGGGGGACCAGCTCACGTGCCGTCCGCACGTCCCCGTGCAGGCGCAGGGTCTCGCGCACCCAGCGGGGCAGGTCGGGTGACACCGCCAGCCACGCCAACGAGGCGGCCACGGCCTCGCGAGCCGGCCGCGCGGCATACCCGAGCTCCTGCGCCTTGGCGCTGGAGTACCAGTAGTGGCGCCCGACGGTGCTCGCTTCTTCCTTGGTGGACAACGGATCTCGCTCCATGACGCCCGCCCACCACTCGGTCACGGCCGCGACAGCCCACGCGCTGCCGGCCGTCAGCTCGGCGAACGGCCCGGGCAACCCGGCCAGCTCGCCGACCAGGCCGTGCATGGCGCGCCAGGTCAGGTCGTCACCACCGAGCAGGTAGCGCTCGCCGGCCGCACCGGACTCGAGGAGGGCCATGTGGCCGGCCCCCACGTCGCGGGCGTCGACGACGTTGCACCCGCCGGGGAAGGTGCTGCGGGTCGGGTCGAGCAGGTAGCGCAGCACGATCGCGTTGCTCGGACCAAGCCTCGCGAATGGCCCGCCGAGCACGACGGTGGGCAGGGCGAGCACGACGGGTATGCCGTGCCGGCGGGAGGCGTCGAGGGCCGCCTCTTCCTGCGCCACCTTGCTCGCGTAGTAGGCCGGTGCGGGCTCGTCGGCGAGGTGGTCGTGCTCGGTGCGTCGTGTCGGAGGGACGCTCGACCCGCAGGTCACGCTCGACGACGTGACCACCGCGCGCGCGACGCCGGCCCGGGCCGCCGCGGCCAGCAGTGTGGCCGTGCCCTCGGTGTTGACCCGGTCGACCTCGGCCGCGTGCGCCGGCCCGTAGGCGTAGACCGCGGCGCAGTGCACGAGACCGTCGACCCCGGCGAGTGCCTCACGAAGGGCCTCGGCGTCGGTCAGTGCCGCCACCCTGCGCGGGGCCCTGCCGGCACCGGTCATGACGTCGGGACCACGCTCGCGCGTGATGGCGACCACGTCGTGCCCAGCGGCGAGCGCGGCGCGTGCGACCTGGTGGCCGACGAGCCCGGTGGCCCCGGTGACTGCGACCTTCATCGCGCGCCTCGCACATGGGTGAAGCCGTCGGCGTCGAGCAGGCTCTCGTCGTCCTGCGTGGCGCTGCTGCCGGAACGTTCGGCCAGCCACTCCTGCGCGGCCGCGAGCAGCAGGCTGACCGAGGCCGTGAGCAGCGGCTCGTCCGGCTCGGGCGGCGGTCTGCCGATGCGGAACTCGCGTCCTTCGAAGCAGGCCTCGAGGTTGTCGAAGGTGGAGGTGAAGAACCTCCGGTAGGCCTCCTCCAGCAAGGGGTCTCGCACCTCGGGCCACAGGTCGAGGTCGACGCCCGCCCACGCGGGTGGGAGGGAGAACTGCTGGCGCCCAGACACGGTGATGCACACCCCGTCCGGTGTGCGGGCAAAGGTGAGGCTGCCATCGTCGAAGGTGGCAGATCCGTTGGGGGAGTGGACTGTTCGCCAAGTGAGCCGGTGGAGGTCGGCGCGTCGTTCCACCTGCTCGATCTTGCACACGTCGATGGGGTGGGCACCCCACGGTGCGAGGTAGTTGGGCTGCGGCAGGTAGAGGTTGCGCTCGGCCTGCCACGTGACGTCTGGGTCGGGGGCGCCGTCGACCGGCACCCGCCGGCCGCCGAGGTAGTCGGCCATGAGGCTGATGCCGGCCCCCACGTCGACCCGTGCCACCCAGGCGTCGAAGTCAGCGCGCACGTGTCGCTCGATCGCGAACACGGTCGCGCCATCGACGAGTCGCCAGCGCATCCCGTCCTGGTTCGCCGAAAGGTCACCCAGCAGGTCCTCCAAGGGTGCGAGGAAGTCGGGCAGACCGGCATACAGATCGGGCGCGTATGCCGCGGGGTCGAACCCGAGCGGCACCTCACGCCGGTCCACGGCCTCCTTGTCGAGGTTCGTCGCCCACGACTGACGGGAGTGCGCGAGTCCGTGGACCAAGGCGAGGATGCCTTCGAGGGCAACCTCTCCTGCAACGTCGCCGGCCCCCTCGACCAGCGGCGTGAGGACCCCGCGCAGCGCAGCCAGCACTGGGTCGCCCCGATCCGTCGGATCCTCCCCGGTGGGCACAACCGCCGCGTGCAACACGCGCTCCAGCCGCGGCTCGGCGCACACCGCGCGAGCGGCCGCGCGCAGCCTGGGCGACGGGGAGGCCACACCCGTGCCAGCCAGGGGACGGAGGTCGCCGACCGTGCCGCCGTTGCTGGCGTCCAACCGTTCCACCGCACGCGCGACCAGTCGGGAGGCGGACCGGTCCTGGCCGAGCAGGGCCGCCGCGGCAGTGTCTGCAAGCACCGGATCCGTTGCGACCACGAGAGATTCGTCCCGGATCACCCGTCTCAGTCGCGCCCCGTCGGCTCCCACCGATGGCTCGAGCGCGTCCACGACCACCAGGTCCACGGGGATGTGCCCGAGCAGGTCGACGCACACGTCCGCGGCCTCGGCGCCAGCCACGTCCGGAACGGCGGTGAGGACCGTTGCCAGCGAGGCGGCATACCCGTCGACGAGGTCGGTGACGGCTCGTCCGACGACGACGCGACAGTCGGCCGTCGCCCAGGTGAGGCTGCACGGTCGCCCGTGGAGGACGCTCGTGGGCGCGAAAGGCGCGTCAGCGAGGTCCGCGTCGAGGTCGGCGACGGCATACCGGCGTCCGTGCGAGGTGACGCCGAGGAGTCCGGCACCTGCGACGAGGTCACCGAAGCGTTGGTGCCCACGGTCGCGGTCGGCGACCGTGAGCCGACCCGCGACGACGACCTCGTCGCAGCCACGCTCGTGGAGCAGCTCGACGACCGCGTGCACGACGGCGGAACTGGCCGGTGTCGGCGGGCTCAGACGGGTGAGGACCACCGCGGTGCCGTGCAGCGTCGGCGCCAGCCGATCAACGGCACCGGGCAGACCCGCGACGGAGGCGCCCCTGGCCACGACGCAGGCCAGCGACGCCCGGCTGCCGACACCTGCGGGTGCCACGCGTCCATGAAAGCAGTCTGGCCTCGCCGCGGGAAGAGCCCAGTGGGATAGTGGACGGGTGGCTGAAGACACCGACATCCAGCAGCGCATCCAGGGCCTGATCGACGAGGAGCACTCGTTGCGGGGTCAGCTCGGCGAGGGCAAGATCACGCCCGGCGAGGAGCACCAGCGGCTCCAGGCGATCGAGGTCGAGCTCGACCAGTGTTGGGACCTGCTGCGGCAGCGTCGGGCGCGGCGCGAGTTCGGCGAGAACCCCGACGACGCGCAGGTGCGGTCGGCCTCGACGGTCGAGAACTACCTGGACTGAGGGCTCCCTCGGCGGTTCGCCCCCGCGGGCCTCAGTGGCCGCGGTCGACCCACTCCTGGAGGTGCGGTGCCTCGGCGCCGATGACGGTCGAGTCGCCGTGCCCGGTGAGGACGACCGTCTCGTCGGGCAGCGTCAGGAGCTTGTCGCGGATCGAGTCGATGATGGTCGGGAAGTCGCTGTAGGAGCGGCCCGTCGCGCCGGGGCCGCCGCTGAAGAGCGTGTCTCCGGTGAACACGACGCCGAGCTGTGGCGCGTAGAGGCTGACGGCCCCGGGAGTGTGGCCGGGCGTGTGGATGACGTGCAGGTCGACGTCGCCGACGGTGAGCGTGTCGCCGTCGGCGAGCTCACGGTCGGGGGTGACCGGATAGAGCTGGTCCCACAGGACCCGGTCGTCCGGATGGAGGTATGCCGGGGCGCGCGTGGAGTCGCACACCTCGCCGAGCGCATTGATGTGGTCGTTGTGGGCGTGAGTCGCGATGACGCCAATCACCTTGCGCTCGTGAGGAATTGACTTCACGATGCGTCGCCCGTCGTGGGCCGGGTCGATGATGACGCACTCCAAGTCGTCGCCGACCACCCAGACGTTGTTGTCGACGTCCCACGAGCCGCCGTCGAGCTCGAACTGGCCGGAGGTGACGACGAGCTCGACGCGCACGCCGCCCTTGGACGGTTGCAGCTCAGGCAGGGCGGCCATCAGAGCACCACCACCGAGCGCAGCACGTCACCGTGTTCCATCTTGGTGAACGCATCCTCGATGTCGCCGAGGCCGATCCGCTCGGAGACGAAGCCGTCGAGGTCGAACCGACCCTGCCGGTAGAGGTCGACCAGCATGGGGAAGTCACGGCTGGGGAGGCAGTCGCCGTACCAGCTGGACTTGAGCGCACCGCCGCGTCCGAAGATCTCGATCATCGGCAGGGTGACCTGCTTGTCCGGGGTGGGAACGCCGACGAGGACGACGGTGCCAGCGAGGTCGCGGGCGTAGAACGCCTGCTCGTACGTCTCGGGCCGGCCGACGGCCTCGACGACGACATCCGCGCCGAAGCCGCCGGTGAGCTCCTTGATGCGCTCGACGACGTCCTCGTCCTTGCCGTTGACGGTGTGGGTGGCGCCGAACTTCGTTGCGGTGTCGAGCTTTCGGGGGTCGACGTCGACAGCGATGATCGTGGTGGCCCCGGCGGTCTTCGCACCGGCGATGGCCGCGTTGCCGACCCCGCCGCAGCCGATGACGGCGATGGAGTCACCTCGCCCGACGCCACCGGTGTTGACCGCCGCACCGAACCCGGCCATGACTCCGCAGCCCAGCAGCCCGACAGCGGCCGCGTCGGCCTCCGGGTCGACCTTGGTGCACTGGCCCGCCGCGACGAGGGTCTTCTCGGCGAACGCACCGATGCCCAGGGCGGGGGAGAGCTCGATGCCGGCGTCGTCGCCCTCGGCGATCGTCATCTTCTGCGTGGCGTTGTGGGTGTTGAAGCAGTACCACGGCTTGCCCTTGGCGCAGGCGCGGCAGAGCCCGCAGACGGCGCGCCAGTTGAGGATCACGAAGTCGCCGGGTGCGACCTCGATGACACCTTCGCCCACCGACTCGACGACGCCGGCGGCCTCGTGGCCCAGCAGGAACGGGTAGTCGTCGTTGATCCCGCCCTCGCGGTAGTGCAGGTCGGTGTGGCACACCCCGCACGACTGCACCTGCACGACCGCCTCGCCCGGCCCCGGGTCGGGAATGCTGATGTCCACCAGTTCCACGGGCGCGCCCTTGGCGCGCGACACGACTCCCTTGACTGTCTGCGGCATACCTCGACCCTATGCGGGGCACCCAGGTGAGGCTCGACCAACACCCGCGCTCACCTCGTCCGCCCGCGCTGTCATGGCAGCGCGGCTCGACAGGATCCGCGCGGGTGACAGTCCTCCGCGTCCGGAGCTAGCCCGCGCGCAGGACCTTGTCCATGGGCCGGCCCTTGGCGAGCTCGTCGACCAGCTTGTCGAGGTAGCGGATCTTGCGCATGAGGGGGTCCTCGACCTCCTGGACCTTCACCCCGCAGACGCTGCCGGTGATGAGGGTGGCGTTCGGGTTGAGCCGGGCCTGCGCGAAGAAGTCCTCGAAGGTTGTCTCGTCGTCCAAGTGCCCCTTGAGCTCGGCCTCGTCGAACCCGGTCAGCCACTCGATCACCTCGTCGAGCTCGGCCCTGGTGCGCCCCTTCTTCTCGACCTTGGTCACGTAGTGCGGGTAGACCGACGCGACGCTGGTGGTGAAGATTCGGCTCATGGCCGGCAGCCTAGTTCGCCGCCACGAGCGTGGGGTATGCCGTGTGGCTCAGTGTGCGCGCGGCATACCGTCGGGCCACGCACCAAGGTGACCAAGGTCCGACGGGACGTCGAAGGCGCAGCCCCGCAACCCGATCCGGAAACTGACGGCGTGGTCGTCGACCCCGAACCAGACCTGCGCGAAGGATCCGTCGTCCATCGGACAGTTGAAGTTCCCTTCCCGGCGGGGCAGGGCCTTGAGGTCGGCGACCAGGGCGCGGGCCGTGGCGGCGTCGATGGTGGTGTGCCACGTCCGGCATGCGGTGGCGTTGAGACCGGGGTACCAGAGAACGTTCGCTCCTGCTGGCCGATCGGGAAGGTCGCCCCGGTCCGTGGTGGTGGCGTCGGGCACGGTGACAAGGCAAGTGTGGCCGCCGCCGGCAGAGCTGGCCCCGCTGGCGGTCGGCCAGACGGTGGGCGTAGCCGTCAGCGCAGCTTCACGCGTGCACGCGGCGGACGCCATCACCACCAGGATGGAGATGGCCACCGCTGCGCGCGTCCGGATCCTCACCTCGGGTGGACGGCACCGCGGTGCGGGCGGTTCCTCGGACGACCTGCCACAACTGCAGACCGCGAAACCCAACCACCATGCCAGTGGGGCTGGACGAGGTGACTTGAGCACTGTTGACGTTACCGATAGGTGGGAAATATATTCGAGTAATGCGTAGCGATGGGCCAGCGCTGCTACCGGTGTTCCGGTCTCAGCATCAAGCGGAACTGCTGATGTGGCTCTACCTGCATCCCGACAGTGAGTATGGCGTCAGTGACCTCGCCGACCGGCTGGGTGTCCCGCTGTCGACCCTGCACCGCGAGGTGGTCCGCCTCGACGACGCCGGCCTCATCACCAGCCGGACCATTGGCCGTAACCGGATGGTCCGCGCCAGCGCGGACCATCCGGCTGCGAAGCCGCTGACCGAGTTGCTGGAAGTCACCTTCGGTCCGCGCGCGGTGATCGCCGAGGAGTTCGCAATCCCAGGTGCGAGGCAGGTCGTGATCTTCGGCTCGTGGGCAGCCCGCTTCGCAGGGGAGGCTGGACCACCGCCGCATGACGTTGATGTGCTGGTGGTTGGGAAGGTCGATCGCGCCGATGTCTACGAGGCAGCCGACCGTGCATCGTCGCGACTCGGGATCCAGGTCAATCCGGTTGTGCGATCGGCGAAGCAGTGGGCCGACCCCGAAGACGCGCTCGTGAAGCAGATCAAGGCATCCGCGCACGCCGCGGTGCTGGGCACGCCTGAGACGCTGGGTGCTTGATGGCCAGGTGGACTATCGGCCAGGCCGACATCGAAGCCCTCTTGGCCGGCGGGGAGCTCCAGCGACTGACGGGGCAGGCTGCCGACGGGAAGCGGCTGCTGGCGAAGGCATCCAGGACGTTGGCGACGGCGAGGTCTGCCATCGAATCCGACCCGGACTCCGCTTTCGTACTCGCCTATGACGCGGCCCGTCAGGCGCTGACCGCCCTGCTCGCGCACCAAGGCCTACGTCCGACGACCAAGGGCGGGCACTATGCCGTCGAGCAGGCTGTGCGGGCGCAGTTCGGGCAGGGATTCCGCCAGTTTGGCGCGTTGCGGCGGCGACGCAACGAGCTTGAGTACCCGCAGCACTCGGACGACGACGCCGACGTCAACGAAGCACACGACGCCGTCGAACAGGCCGCCGTGATTCTTACTGCCGCACAAGGGCTGCTGGACCAACTGGGCCTGTTCTGAATCGGCGCATCGCGCAGTGTGGGTGACGCAGTGGGGGGTAACAGGAGCCGCCGTCGCGTCTGGTCTCCTTCGTCGCCCACGCGCTCCGGCTCCCAGCATCATGTCCCCGACACAAATGAGGCCGGCTCCGCTGACGCGGACCGGCCTCACATTGTGTCGGGGTGACAGGATTTGAACCTGCGACCTCTTCGTCCCGAACGAAGCGCGCTACCAAGCTGCGCCACACCCCGTGGCAATCGCCGCCCCGCCAGTGCGGAGCAGCGACAGTGAAGGATAGCCCACCACCGCGCGCCGATCCCAATCGGTATGCCGGTCGGCGGACTTCACTCGCGAACGTTGAGGTTCGCTCGGTCCAGCAACCCGTGCGAACCTCACTTTCGCGCTTGACGCGGAAAAGCTGGGGCGCGGGGGGTGAGGGTGAGCAGGGTGGCCTCGGGGCGGCAGGCGAAGCGGACCGGCGCGTAGGGCGACGTGCCCAGCCCGGCCGACACCTCCAGCCAGGCGGCATCCTCCGGCGCCTCCTCGGGTGCCCGCGCGCCCCCGACCATGCCGGTGCCGCCACCCCATGAGGCGAGCCGCTGACGCCAGCCGGGCACCCCGGCATACGGGGCGCCGGCCCCTTGCCACCAGCGCGACAGGCCCTTGACGCGGTCGGTGGGGAGGTCGCAGTTGGTGACCAGCGCGCCGTAGAACGGCACGGCCAGCTGCCCGCCGTGGGTGTGCCCCGCGATGATCAGCGACGCGCCGTCGGCGACCATCGCATTGAGGATCCGCTGGTACGGCGCGTGCGTCACCCCGATCGTCACGGCGACGTCCGGGGCGGCGGGAGCCGACACCGCGGCATACCGGTCGAGTCCGATGTGGCCGTCGCCGGTGCCGACCAGCTCCACGCGGTCGCCCTCCACGGTGAGCACCGTCCGCGCGTTGTCGAGGTCGACCCACCCGCCCGCCGCCATCCCGGCCCGCAGCTCGTCGACGGGCAGCCGCACCCGGCCCTTCGGCGCCTCGGCGTGGCGCCGCGTGAGGTAGCGGGCCGGGTTCTTCGGCACCGGCGCGAAGTAGTCGTTGGACCCGGTGACAAAGGCCCCGGGGAAGCCCAGAAGCGGCTCCAGCGCCTCCAGTGCCGCCGGCACCGCGTCGAGCGCGGCCAGGTTGTCGCCGGTGTTGACGACGAAGTCCGGACGCAGCGCGGCGAGCCCCCGCGTCCACTGGATCCGCCGCTGCTGGCCGGGCACGAGGTGCAGGTCGCTCACGTGCAGCACCCGCAACGGCGTGGACCCCGGAGCCAGCACGGGCACGGCATACTCGCGCAGCGCGAACCAGTTCCGCTCGACCAGCGCGGCGTACCCCACGGCGCCCGCGCCCAGCGCGACGGCGCCCCCGACGATCCTGCCCGCGGTCCGCAACATCAGGCCATCCTGCCAAACCGGTTGCCCCGCCCTGACACACTGGGGGCATGAGCGAGCAGAGCCTCAAGGACACCGTCCAGCACGACCTCACCACCGCGATCCGCGAGCGCGACCAGGTGCGGGCCGGCACGCTGCGCCTCGCGCTCACCTCCATCACCAACGAGGAGGTCTCGGGCACCGAGGCGCGCGAGCTCAGCGACGACGAGGTTCTCAAGGTGCTCGCCAAGGAGGCCAAGAAGCGCAAGGAGGCCGCCACGGCATACCGCGACGCGAACCGGCCCGAGCTGGCCGAGCGCGAGGAGGCGGAGTATGCCGTGCTCGAGGGTTACCTGCCGGCGCAGCTCTCCGACGCCGAGCTCGAGGAGATCGTCGCCAAGGCGGTGCAGGACACGGGCGCGACCGGTATGCCGCAGATGGGCCAGGTCATGAAGGCCGCCCAGGCGGTCGTCGCCGGACGCGCCGACGGCGGTCGGGTCGCCGCGGTCGTGAAAGCGGCCCTGACCTCCCGCTGAGGGAGAGCCAGGGCCGCGCTGCCCGCTGCTCGAGGGGCGCTGGCTAGCCCTTCTTCTTGGGCTTGGTCGGGGTGGGCTTGGGCGTGGCCTTGGTCGTCGGCGTCCCCTTCGGCTTGGGGGTCGACTTGGGAGTCACGCGTGGCTGCGGCGGCGGGACATAGCCCGTCGAGGTGTAGAGCCCGATGGTGCTGCCGCGGTTGGCGGTGCCGCTGGGGTCGGTGAAGACGACCAGGCCATACGACCAGCTGCTGGTGGTCTGGCCGACGACCTGGGCGTTGAAGCCGGCGTCCTTGAGCTTGGCCGTGGCCTCGCCGACCGACATGCCGCCGACGTAGGGAACTGCGACCTTGTCGCCGTTCATGATCTTGCTCGACGGCTCGCCGAAGTCACGCTCCGGAAGGCCCGAGCTGGCCTCGGTCATGATGTCCTTCCAGATCGGCGCCGCGATGTCACCACCGAACACGCCCTTGTACCACTGACCGGCCAAGGTGATGCGGTTCATGGGCGTCTGGGACTCCGGGGTGCCCACCCAGACGGCCGCGGCCCGCTGCGGGGTGTAACCGACGAACCACGACTCCACATGCTCGTCGGTGGTGCCCGTCTTGCCGGCGGCGGGGCGTGAGCCGAGGTTCGAGGTGCGCGCCGTGCCGTCCTTGAGGACGCCCTTGAGCAGCTCGGTGGTGCCGCGCGCCACGTCCTTGTCGATGACCTGCTGGCACTGGGTGGCGCCGATCTTCACCGGCTTCTTGTCGGCGTTGGTGATCGACAGGATCGGGTTCGGGGGGCAGTACTTGCCGTCGTTCGCCAGGATCGCGTACGAGCTGGCCAGGTCGATCGGCGTGACGATGCCGGTACCGAGAACCGCACTCGGAAGGCAGGGCATGGGCTTGCCGTTGCCGTCGACGACGTGCATCTTCGTCATCGTGTCCAACACCGTCTTGGTGCCGAGCTTGAACGTCAACGAGGCGAACGCGGTGTTGATCGAGTCCGCCGTGGCCTTCCGGAACGGCAGGGGCTTGCCGCCGACGGGGTAGTCGTTCTTGACCTTCCAGTCGCTGTCGGCCTTGCACGAGCTTCCCTGCTCCGACAGGGGGTAGATCGCCGACTGCGTCGTGCTCGCGAACTTTGACGGCACCGTGCCGTTGACCGGAGTGCCGGTCTCGAGTGCCCGGACGATGGCGAACATCTTCGCGGTCGAGCCGTACTGGGACCCGGCGGTGCCGCCGTAGTTGGTGCCGACGTTCCAGTTCACCTGCGTGAACCCGTATGCCGTGCGCTCCTTGGCGGTGCGCGGGTACTTGGAGTTCTGCACCATCGCCAGGACCTTGCCGGTGCCGGGCTCGACCAGGGTGGCGGCGGCTCCGACCATCCGCGACTTGCCCTGCTTGCTCTTGTCGCCCTGCGCCCTGGGCAGCGCCTTGTTGTCGGTGGGCACGCGCTTGGTGAGGTCCTTCAGGGCCTGCCGCTGCACCTCGGGGTCCAGCGTGGTCTGGATGGTCAGGCCACCCTGGGTGATGTTCTTGAGCCGCTCCGGGCCGGACTTGCCCAGCGCGTCGAGTGCCTTGTTCGCCGGGTCGGTCAGGTAGTCCATGACGTAGTTGCAGAAGTACGGCTCGCTGGATGCGTCACAGTTGCTGAGCGGGTCCTTGCGCTTGAGCATCTTGGACACCGGGATGGCCTTGGCGGCCTTCCAGTCCTTGGCCTTGATGATGCCGAGCTGGTACATGCGGTCGAGCACGACGTTGCGGCGGGCCTGCGCCTTCTCCGGTCCGTTGTTGAACGGGTCGGTCTTGCTGGGGTTCTGCACGAGGCCGGCGAGCAGCGCGGCCTGCGAGAGGGAGAGCTTGCTGGCCGGCACGCTGAAGTAGTGCTGCGCGGCCGCCTCGACGCCGTAGGCCCGGTCGCCGTAGTAGGCCATGTTGAGGTAGCCCTGCAGGATCTGGTCCTTGGTCATCTCCTTCTCGAGGGTGACCGCGTACTTGATCTCCTGGATCTTGCGGGCCGCGCTGACCTCGACCGCGGCCTCGGCGGCCTGCTTGTCGTTGTTGCGCAGCGCGTTCTCCTGCAGCGTCAGCTTCACGAACTGCTGGGTGAGCGTGGACGCGCCCTGGACGTCGTTGCCCTTGAGGTTGGAGACCGCGGCACGGGTGATGCCGCGCGGGTCGACGCCGCCGTGCTCGTAGAAGCGGTCGTCCTCGATGGCGATCTGGGCCTTCTGCATGATCGGTGCGACCTGGTCGAGCCGCACGATGATGCGGTTCTCCTCCTGCGGGGTCGCGATCGTCTTGCCGTTGGCGTCGATGATCCGCGACTGCTGCGACAGCGGTGAGGTGGTGAACTCGCTCGGCAGGTCGTCGAACGCCTTCACGCCGGCGTTCGCCGTCGACCCGGTCGCCCCCACGGCGGGGATGAGCAGGCCGGCGGCCAGCAGGCCCATGACCATCGCCGTGGCGACGAAGGCTCCAAGCAGGCTGACGACGTTCCCGAGGTTGGTGGCACGTCCAGGCATGGAGTCAGGGTAACTGCCGAACCTTGAGAACCCCGCCTTCCCGCCACCGCTTCCCCCGGTTTGCCGCCGGAGGCCAAGGAGTGTCTGCGAGACGGACTGGCTCGCAATGACTAGTCCCTTTGGTCATTCCAGAACGACACGAATGGGCCATGTGCCGAAAGGCTGCCGATTCCTATCGTTTTCCTACGTCGATACGGACATAAGGCGCACGGAGATGCGCCCGAACCACGAGTACCGCGCCACCCCAGCAGTCCCGGAGGACCCCGCCATGACGATCGCACCGGAGCGCCCCACCACCGCCCAGAGCGTCCCCAGCGCACCCGTCACGCCCGCCTGGGTCGAGGACTGGGCCCCCCGCGGCGCCTGCTCCAAGTCGGACCCGGACGCGCTCTTCGTGCAGGGTGCCGCGCAGCAGACCGCCAAGATCGTGTGCCAGCGCTGCCCGGTCATCGCCGAGTGCCTGGCCGACGCGCTGGACAACCGCACCGAGTTCGGTGTCTGGGGCGGCATGACCGAGCGCGAGCGTCGGGCCCTGCTCAAGCGTCGTCCGAACGTCCCGTCCTGGGCTGCCCTGTTCGCCCAGGCCCGCGCCGCCCAGACCGCCTGAGGCGCCACCCCAAAGACCCCCGCGACAAAGTCCCCGAGCCGTTGAGCTCGGGGGCTTTGTTGCAGGTATGCCGCGTGGCTGGTCAGGCGGTGAGGGCTCGGCCGACCTCGCGCAGGCCGGCCAGGTCGTGGATGTCCGAGGAGCTCGCCGGCACCTCGACGACCGGGATGCCGGGGTGGCCGGCGGTGAACCGCTCGACCAGCCGTCGCTGCCGCCCGGCCGTCTCGGCGAGCACGGCGTGCAACCGCAGCAGTCCCTCCGTGGTCGCCGCCGAGCCGCCGGTCCTGGAGGCGCCGGCTTCCTCGAGGTCGCCCAGCTGCTCGGCCGCGGCCAGGGCCCGTGAGGCGCTGAGCGACGGTGCCCCCACGCGCTGCACACGGTTCACGACGACGCCCGCGAGCGGCATACCCTCCTCGTCCAGCCGCCCCGCGAAGAACGACGCCTCGCGCAACGCGTCGCGCTCGGGGGTCGCGACCACGACGAACGCCGTCTCGGGGCGCCCCAGCAACGCGTAGGTCTGGTCGGCGCGCTCGCGGAAGCCACCGAACATCGTGTCCAGCGCCGCCACGAACGTCTGCACGTCGCGCAGCAGCTCGCCGCCGAGGAGCTTGGACATGGTGCTGGTGACGACGTTGACGCCGACGCTGAAGACCTTGAGGCCCGCGCGGCCACCGGCCTTGGCGGGTGCGGCGAGCAGCCGGATGAACCGTCCGTCGAGGAAGGAGCCGAGCCGCTTGGGGGCGTCGAGGAAGTCCAGGGCCGAGCGCGACGGTGGCGTGTCGACGATGACGAGGTCCCAGCGGCCGTCGCGGTCGGCCTCGGCGCGCAGCTGGCCGAGTTTCTCCATGGCCATGTACTCCTGCGTGCCCGCGAACGAGCTGGAGACGGCCTGGTAGAAGGGGTTGGCGAGGATCTGCGCCGCCTTCTCGGGGGTCGCGTGCTGCTCGACCACCTCGTCGAAGGTGCGCTTCATGTCGAGCATCATCGCGTCGAGCGAGCCACCGGCTGCCGCGTCGAAACCCACGACCGGTCGCGGGGTGTTGTCCAGCTCGCTCAGCCCCAGCGACTGGGCCAGCCGGCGCGCCGGGTCGATGGTGAGGACGACGACCTTGCGGCCGCGCTCGGCGGCCCACAGGCCCAGGGCCGCGGCCGTGGTCGTCTTGCCCACGCCGCCGGAGCCACAGCAGACCACGATGCGGGTGCCGGGGTCCTCGAGCAGGCCGGCGACGTCGAGCGTGGCGCCCGCCTTGGGCGCGGTCGCCTTGGCGGTGGCTCCCTTCCCGCCGGCTGCCTTTCCGCCGGCTGTCTTCGCTCCGGTCGCCTTCGCGGCGGACGTCCCGGCCATCAGACCATCCCCTGCTCGTCGATCGCGGTGGCGAGGACGCCGATGCCGCCGCCTTCGGTGCCCTCGGGCAGCAGGGGCAGCCGCACCATCATCCGGCCCTGCTCCTCGAGCACGGCGTCCTGCCGCTGCTCGAGCGCAACCCGGTCGGCGTAGTCGGCGCCGTCGGCCACCAAACCCTCGACCAGCGCGTCGGTGACGCGCACCCCGGCCGTCTCGAGGTCGCCGCGAACGGTACCCCGCAGCCGGGCCGTCGACTTCGCCTGGACCGAGCGCAGCGCGCGGGCGTCCAGCAGCGGCGGACGCAGCTGGTTGACGACGATCGCCCCGAGGGGCAGCGACGCGGCGCGCAGCTCGGCGAGCGCGTCGACGGTCTCCTGCACCGGCATCTCCTCGAGCAGGCTCACGACGTGGACGGCGGTGGTGTGGCTTCGCAGCATCCGGGTGATCGAGTCGGCCTGGTTGCGGATGGGGCCCATCTTGGCGACGTCGGCGACCTCGGCGTTGACGTTGAGGAACCGCACGACCCGACCGGTCGGGGGCGCGTCGAGGACGACGGCGTCGTAGACCGGCTCACCGGAGGAGCCGCGCTTGCCGCCCTCGCGGCGCCCGGCGGCCTCGTAGATCTTGCCGATGAGCAGCACGTCCCGCACCCCCGGCGCGATGGTCGTCGCGAAGTCGATCGCCCCGAACTTCTCCAGCACCGACCCCGCGCGGCCGGCCTTGTAGAACTTCTGGAGGTACTCCAGCAGCGACTCCTTGGCGTCGACCGACAGGCCCCAGATCTCCCCGCCGGTGCGGTCGTGCAGGATGCGGGTCTCGGTGTGCCCCAACGGCGCCGAGTCGAACGTCTGCGCGATGCCCTGGCGCCCCTCCACCTCGGCCAGCAGCACCCGTTTGCCCTGTCTGGCCAGCGCCAGCGCGAGCGCCGCGGCGACCGTGGTCTTGCCCGTGCCGCCCTTCCCGGTCACCACGTGCAGCCGCACCTTCGACAGGTCGGGGGACGCCTCGGGCATGGGACAACCCTAGGAGGCGAGCAGGTCGGTCGCACCGAGGACCCGGTCGAAGGCCGGGTGCTCGGGGTCGATCAGTCCGTAGTGACCGCCGTCGGGCACGGCCTCGAGGCGCACGGACGGGCTGCGGTGCGCCGCGGCATACCTCTCGCTCAGCTCGAACGGCACGACGTCGTCGTCGCGGGCGTGGACGAGCACGACGGGTATGCCGGGTGCGAGCCGCGCCGGGTCGGCCACGGCGTAGTGGTCGGGGACGTCGGTGGGAGGTCCCCCGAGGAACGTGGGGATGGCGTCGCCACCCACCTCGGTCGCGGCCCCGCGGGCGAGGTCGAGGACTCCCGCGAGGCTGACCGCCCCGCGCAGGCCGTGCGCCCACGGCTGCGCGGCGGCCCAGGTGACGAGCTGGCCGCCCGCGGAGTGGCCGACGAGGACCGCCGGGGAGCGGCCCACCGCCGGGTCGCGGCGGATCGCGGCGATGGCGTCGCGCACGTCGTCGGCCGTCCCCGGCCAGCCGCCGCCCGGCATACCCGGTCGTCGGTATTCCACGACAGCGGTGGGGTAGCCCGCGTCCGCGAACGCCTGCGCCTGACGGCTCGCGTGCGCCCGGTCGTACTCGGGACGCCAGAACCCGCCGTGCACCACGACGACGGTCAGGTTGCGGGTGGGGCGCTCGGGGAGGCGGACGTCGAAGACCTGCGCCGGGTCGTCGCCGTAGGGCGTGGTGCGGGTGGGCGCGGCGGCGCGCTCGTCGAGCACCTCGATGGGGTCACGGGCCATGGGTGTGATCCTGCCCTGCTCCTCGCGTTGGGGGGTCGCAAGGTGGCTCCGGCCGCACCTTCTGGCCCCCAATCCGGGTGGTGGAGGGGGCAGTAGGCTGCCGGGCATGAGCAACGCCAAGTGGGAGTACGCCACCGTGCCCCTCATCGTGCACGCCACCAAGCAGATCCTCGACCAGTGGGGCGAGGACGGCTGGGAGCTGGTGCAAGTCCTGACCGGGCCCGACGGTAACGGGCTGGTCGCCTACCTGAAGCGGGAGAAGGCCTGATGAACCAGATCGAGCTCCGGTTGTCCGCAATCGGCCTCACCGTCCCGGACGCCCCGGCGCCGGCCGGTGCCTACGTGCCCGCCATCCAGGACGGCCGCCGCGTCTACACCTCCGGCCAGCTGCCCATGGCGGCCGGCAGCCTCCTGCAGACCGGCAAGGTCGGCGAGGGCGACGGGTTGGTGTCGCCCGAGCAGGCGAACAAGCTCGCCGAGGTCTGTGCGCTCAACGCCCTCGGGGCGATCAAGGCGCTCGTCGGTGACCTCGAGCGGGTCGCGCAGGTCATCAAGGTCGTGGGCTTCGTGGCTTCGGACCCGTCGTTCACCGGGCAGCCGGGCGTCATCAACGGTGCGAGCGACCTGTTCAAGGTGGCCTTCGGTGACGCGGGCACGCACGCGCGCTCGGCCGTCGGTGTCGCTGCGCTGCCGCTCGACGCGCCGGTCGAGGTCGAGGTCCTCGTCGCGCTCAAGGACGAGTGAGCCGGGCGACGTTGCCGGCTCCATTCGAGGTAAAACCGCCGGGGATCACCGGCGGTTTTACCTCGAACCGGAGGGGCCCGGGATGGTGACCACGCGTGACTTCGCGGTCGCCGAGATCCTGCGCGAGCGGGCGCGGGCCTGGCTCGACGCGGGCGGCGCCGCGGGCGCGCGGGAGATCGTGACCCCCAGGTATGCCGCGACCGTCATGGTCGTGCGCGACGGCGCCCCTTCGTCTTCCGGCCGGCCGGGCGGGGTCGAGGTGTTCATGCTGCGCCGGGTGGCCACGATGAAGTTCGCGCCACGGATGATGGTGTTCCCCGGCGGTGGTGTCGACCCGCGCGACGCGGACGAGTCGCTGCCGTGGGCGGGCCCGACCCCGGCGGAGTGGGCGGGGCTCATGCAGGTCGACGAGGCGCACGCCCGCGAGCTGGTGGCCGCGGCCGTGCGCGAGGTCTTCGAGGAGTGCGGGGTGCTGCTCGCGGGCCCGTCGGCCGACGAGGTCGTGGCCGACGTGAGTGGCGAGCACTGGCAGGAGCAGCGGCGCCGGCTGCTCGACCGCGAGGCGTCGCTGTCGGAGGTCCTGCGCGAGCACGACCTCGTGCTGCGTTCGGACCTGCTGGGCTACCGCGCCCACTGGATCACCCCGGAGTTCGAGGCGCGGCGCTACGACACGCGCTTCTTCTCCGCACTGGTGCCGGCCGGGCAGCGCCCCGACGACCAGACCAGCGAGGCCGACGTCGCCGACTGGGTGGTGCCGTCCGAACTGCTCGAGTCGTGGCGGGCCGGTGAGGCGCTGATGCTGCCGCCGACCGTGGTGAGCGTCGAGGAGGTCGCGGCGGCTGCCGGTGCCGGGGAGTTCGTCGCCGAACGTCCCGTCATCGCACCCGTGCAGCCCGAGATCGTCGACACCCCGGACGGTGCCGTGATGCGCGTGGAGCTGCCCCGATGACTCCCGCGGTGGCTCCGACGCCGTCGGCGGCGCCGGGCGAGTGGCGCGGCGGACAGGTGACCGAGCGGGCGCTGTGCGTCCTCGCGCCCAACCCGAGCCCGATGACGCTCGACGGCACCAACACGTGGGTGCTGCTCGAGCCTGGCTCGAGCGAGGCTGTGGTCATCGACCCCGGTCCGCTCGACGAGGGCCACCTGCGCGGCGTCGTGGATTCCGTTGCGGCACAAGGGGCTCGGGTCGGCCTGACGATCCTCACCCACGGCCACCTCGACCACGCCGAGGGCGCCGAACGGTTCGCCGAGTTCACCGGAGCACCCACGCGGGCCGTCGGTCGCGGCCACGACGACCTCACCGACGGCGACCAGATCACCACGGGCGGCCTCGACCTGCGGGTCGTCGCCACCCCGGGCCACACCAGCGACTCGATGTCCTTCGCGCTCGCCGCCGACCACGCCCTGCTCACCGGCGACACCGTCCTCGGCAGGGGCACGACGGTGGTGGCGCACCCCGATGGTGAGCTCGCGGCATACCTCGCGTCGTTGGAACGCATCGCGGCACTCACCGGTGGCGGCGACGTCACCTCGATCCTCCCCGGACACGGCCCGACCATCCCCGACGCGAAGGCGATGGTCGACTTCTACCGCGTGCACCGCGCCGAGCGGCTCGAGCAGGTGCGGCAGGCGCTCGCCGACGGGGCCGCGCAGGCGCCCGACGTGGTCCAGGCGGTGGTCGAGACGGTGTATGCCGCCGTGCCCCGCGAGGTCTGGCCGGCCGCCGCGCAGAGCGTGCGGGCGCAGCTCGACTACCTGGGCCAGCCTTGGTGAGGCCGCGACTTCACACGCGAACCTGGAGGTTCACACGGCCTACTAAGGCGAGCGAACCTCACTTTCCCGCTTGACGCGTAAAAGCTGGGGTCAGCGGGCGCGGCGCTTGAGGCGGTCGACGTCCAGGATCAGCACGGCGCGGGCCTCGAGCCGCAGCCAGCCACGCGTGGCGAAGTCGGCGAGCGCCTTGTTGACCGTCTCGCGCGAGGCGCCGACGAGCTGGGCGAGCTCCTCCTGGGTGAGGTCGTGGGCGACGAGCACGCCCTCCTCGACCGGGCGGCCGAACCGCGCGGACAGGTCGAGCAGCGCCTTGGCGACGCGGCCGGGCACGTCGGTGAAGACGAGGTCGGCGAGGTTCTCGTTGGTGCGGCGCAGGCGCTGGGCGAGCGCGGCGAGCAGCACCTTGGCGACCTGGGGGCGGCCCTCGAGCAGCCCGTTGAGGTCCTCGTTGCCGAGGCCGAGCAGCTGGGTCTCGGCGACCGCGGTGGCGGTCATGGTGCGCGGGCCCGGGTCGAACAGCGACAGCTCGCCGAACATCTCGCCGGGACCGAGGATCGCGATGAGGTTCTCGCGGCCGTCGGGCGCGCGGCGCCCGAGCTTGATCTTGCCCTCGCGGATGACGTAGAGCCGGTCGCCCTGGTCGCCCTCGTGGAACAGCACGTCGCCGCGCTCGAGCCGCGTGTTGGTCATCGACTGCATGAGCGTCGCCGACGCCTCGTCGTCGAGGGCTGCGAACAGCGGAGCCTTCTTCACCACGTCCTGGTCCACGCCCGTAGTGTGCCACGACCGCTGTCGGCTTCGCCCCGTAGTCTGTGCTGGTGTCCGGACCCGCATCCCCGCAGGCCAGCCCGTCCGCCCAGCCGCGCCGTCGCATGACGCCCGCCGAGCGTCGCGCGGCCAAGTTCGCGGCGGAGACGCCGGTCGCCCGCACCCGCCGTGCGCGCAGGATGTACAAGCTGCTGCACGAGCGCTACTGGTACGCCCACGCCGAGCTCGACTTCCAGAACCCGCTGCAGCTGCTCGTCGCGACCGTCCTATCCGCACAGACCACCGACGTCATGGTCAACAAGGTGACGCCGAAGCTCTTCGCCCGCTATCCCGACGCGGCCGCGCTCGCCGGCGCCGACCGCGAGGAGATGGAGCAGATCCTCAAGCCCATCGGCTTCTTCCGCGCCAAGACCAACTCGGTCATGAAGCTCGGCGCCGAGCTGGTGGAGCGGTTCGGTGGCGAGGTGCCGCCGCGGATGAAGGACCTCGTGACCCTGCCCGGTGTCGGCCGCAAGACCGCCAACGTCGTGCTCGGCAACGCCTTCGACATCCCGGGCATCACCGTGGACACCCACTTCGGGCGGCTCGTGCGGCGCATGGGCTGGACCACCGAGGAGGACCCGGTCAAGGTCGAGCAGGTCGTCGGCAAGCTGATCCCGCGCAAGGACTGGACCATGCTCAGCCACGTCCTGATCTTCCACGGCCGCCGCACCTGCCACGCCAAGAAGCCCGCCTGCGGGGCCTGCCCCGTCTGGGAGCTGTGCCCGTCCTACGGCATCGGCGAGACCGACCCGGTGAAGGCCGAGAAGCTGCTCAAGTTCGAGCTCGCCCCGGGGGCCGACTTCCCGTATGCCGCGGACGCCGGGGCCTCGTGAGCGCTCCGGCCGGCGAGTGGGCACGTCCGTCGTGGCTGGAGCGTGCGGCCGCGGCCGTCCGGGCGGCCGACGAGGGGTTCTTCGCCCAGTTCGCACCACCGTCCACCGGTGGGGTGCACTCGAGCGTCCTGCTGCTCTTCGGGCCGGCCGACGGCGGGGGTGAGGACGTCGTCCTCACCGAGCGGGCGCACACCCTGCGCAGCCAACCCGGCCAGGTGTCCTTCCCCGGTGGCAAGCGCGAGCCGACGGACGCCTCGGACACCGCGGCCGCCCTGCGCGAAACGCAGGAGGAGGTCGGCATCGACCCGGCGACGATCGACGTCGTCGCCGACCTGCCGCAGATCTACCTCGCCCCGCGGTCCTTCGTCGTGACCCCGGTCCTCGGCTGGTGGCGGCAGCCGGGCACCGTCGACGCGGTGGACCCGCGCGAGGTGCACCGGGCCGTGCGGGCGCCGCTGTCGCACCTGCTCGACCCGGCCTCCCGGTTCACGGTGACCCACCCGAGCGGCTACCGCGGGCCCGGGTTCGAGGTCGACGGGTTGTTCGTCTGGGGCTTCACGGCAGGGCTGCTGTCGGCGGTGCTCGATTTCGGCGGGCTGACGGTTCCGTGGGACCGTAGCGTCGAACGTCCGCTGCCTGACACCTACCGACCCGGTGGTCGACGTGACGCACTCACCCAGACCGCGACGGAAGGCCGGGCCTAGATGTTCCTCGGACTGACCGTCCTCGACGTCCTGCTGATCCTGCTCTTCATCAGCTACGCCATCACCGGGTACCGGCAGGGACTCGTCGTCAGCGTGCTGTCGCTGCTCGGGTTCCTTGCGGGTGGGGCGCTCGCGATGTGGCTGGTGCCGCTGGCGCTCAACGAGTGGGCGGCGCTCGACAACGCGCTGCTGCTGCGGTCTGTCGTGCTCATCGCCGGGGTGTTCATCCTCGCCTCGCTGGGGCAGGCGCTGTTCGTGATGCTGGGCGCCCGGCTGCGCGGCCACCTGCAGCGGCGCCCGGTGCGGGCGCTCGACGCGGTGACCGGTGCGCTCGTCGTGGTCGCCTCGGCCGCGGTGCTCGTGTGGTTCATCGCCGGCGCCCTGCGCGGGGGCGCACCCGCTCCCATCGCCAAGGCGATCGGTGAGTCGCGCGTGCTGCGCACCATCGACGGGGTCGTACCGCCCCAGACGTCGCGGCTGTTCGCGGGCTTCCGCGAGGTGCTCGACCGCGAGGGCTTCCCGCGGGTGTTCGACGGGCTCGAGGCCGAGCGCATCAGCCCGGTCGCCCCACCCGACCCGGACGTCGCGCTCACCCCCGGCGTGCGGGATGCGGCGTCCTCCATCATCAAGATCACCGGGGTCGCCGACGCCTGCAACCGTGGCCAGGAGGGCAGCGGCTGGGTCGTGGCGCCCGAGCGAGTGGTCACCAACGCCCACGTCGTCGCCGGGATGGAGCGGGCCACCTTGCGCATCCACGGCACCGGCCGGTCCTACACGGGGCAGGTCGTGATCTTCGACGACAAGCGCGACCTCGCCGTGCTGGCCGTGCCGGGTCTGCCCGCCCAGCCGCTGCGGCAGGGCCCCGACCTGGCTCGCGGCGACAGCGGCGTGGTGGCCGGCTTCCCGCTCGACGGGCCCTACCGGCTCGACGCCGCCCGCGTCCGCGAGGTCGTCGACGCCCGAGGGTCCGACATCTACGGCCGCCCGGGCACCAGCCGCGAGGTCTACTCCCTGTTCGCCCAGGTGCGTCCCGGCAACTCCGGCGGTCCGTTGCTGTCCACCGACGGTCGGGTCGTCGGCGTCGTCTTCGCCAAGTCGCTCGACGACGACCAGACCGGCTATGCCCTGACCATGGCCGAGGCCCGACCAGTCCTCGACGCGGCCACCAGCGCCTCCACCCCCGTGGACACCGGAGCCTGCGTCACCGGCTGACCCTGTGTCCGAGCGACGGGCCAGCCGCTGCTGTTCACCGGTGACGCCTTCACCCACACCGACGTCCGTCCGGCATACCTCAGGACGTGACGCGACCCAGCCAGTCGAGCAGCTGCCGGTTCACGGCGTCCGGCGCCTCCTCGGGCAGGAAGTGCCCGACGTCCGGCAGCAGGTGGCGCTCGAACGGCCCGTCGCAGAACTCGCCCGACCCACCGGCCGACGCCGCCACGACCGCCCCGTCGTCCCGGCCGTGCAGCTGGAGCACCGGCACCGTGATCGGGGTCTTCATCCTCGCGGCATACCGCCAACCGTCGGGGCGCACCTGGCTGCGCACCACCCAGCGGTAGTACTCGGCGGCGGAGTGCGCGACGAACGGCAGCGCCATCGCGTCGGAGTAGAACCGCGCCTCCAGCGGGCTCGGCCAGATGCCGTTCGGGCTGGCCCACTCGCGCAGCAGCCGCTGCACGTACCCGCCGTGCACCGTCATCTGCCGCTCGGGCACGAACGGGCGCTGCAAGCCGGCGAGGTAGGCGTTGGCGCGCAGCTGCTTCGGGTCGCGCAAGGACGCGCGGCGCAGCACGAGCGGGTGCGGCATCGACAGGGACGCGATGGCGCGGGTGACGGTCGGCTGGTAGGTCGGCATGCTCCACGCGATCCAGCCGCCCCAGCCGTGGCCGACGACCGTCGCGCGCGAGGCGCCGAGCGAGCGCAGCACCGACGCGACGTCGGTCGTGGAGGTGACGGTGTCGTAACCCCGTGGCGGCTTGTCGGACGCGCCGTAGCCGCGCAGGTCCATCGCGCACGCCCGGTAGCCCGCCTCGGCCAGCGCCTCCATCTGATGGCGCCACGCCCACCAGAACTGCGGAAACCCGTGCAGCAGTAGGACGGTCGGCCCTTCACCCAGCTCCGCGACGTGGAACCGTGCGCCGTTGGCGGCGACGAACCGGTGCTCCCAGGGTCCGTCGACGAGGGCCATCGAGGCGTCGAGCGTCATGACGGGGTATGCCGCGTGGCCGGGCGGGTGTGCGTGGTCGCGGGCGCGTGGTCGCCGGTCAGTGGCCGTTGCCCTTGAGGGCGTCGATGGTCTGTTCGGCGTTGCGGATCGTCTGCTCCGGCTTGCCGCGCATCTTCTTCAGCTGGGCCCGGCCGATGAGCGCGAGGATGCCCGCGATGACGAACAACAGCGCCGTCGTGATGAGGTAGCCGGCCCACTCGGGCAGCCAGATGTCGATCACGGCGACGACCGTGTGGAACAGGAAGATGAGCCCGAGGACGCCGACGAACGCTGCTCCGGCGAGCATGCCCGCGCCGGCGCCGGCCTTCTTGGCGTCGGCCGTCACCTCCGCCTTGGCGAGGGCGATCTCGCTGCGCACGATCGTGGACACGTCGTGGGTCGCGTCGGCGACGAGCTGTCCGATGGTTCGTTCGGGCGTGCCGTTCGGGGTGGTCATCCGGTTCACCTGCGCCTTCCTGCTCCGGTGGTGCGCGCTAGCAACCCTAGCGGCGGTATGCCGCGCGAGCGCGTTCGGTGCCCGCGTCCAGCCCGCGCCCCGCGGGCCCGGGGCTCCTATGCTGCCCGGTATGAGAGCCCGCGAGCTGGCCGAGGAGTTTCCGCACGTCCGGGCGTCGGACAGCGCGCTGGTCGCGGCCCGTGCCATGGCCGAGGCCGGTCGCCCCGGCATCGTGGTGCTCGACGATGACGGACGGCCCCGGACCGTGCTCCCCGGGTCGCAGGTGCTGCGGTTCGTCATCCCCCGCTACGTCCAGGAGGACCCGGCCCTGTGCCGGGTCTACGACGAGAAGACCGCCGACGAGCTGTTCGGCCGGCTGCGGGACCAACAGGTCAAGGACCTGCTGCCGGACCGCAAGGACCACGACGAGATCCCGGTGGTCGACCCGGACGCCACCTCGATCGAGGTCGCTGCGGTCATGGCCCGCATGCGCAGCCCCATCGCGGTCGTCGCCGACAAGGAACGGGTCATCGGTGTCATCACCGTGAGCCGTCTCCTGCGCCTCCTGCTGCCGGACGAGTGAACTGGCTGACGCCCCCGCCATGATGCCCACGCCATGATCACGTTCCTCGCGATCGCCGCCTTCGTCGCGGCATACGTGCTCATCGCCACCGAGCGGATCCACCGGGTGGCGGCCGCGCTCTGGGGCGCGGCCGCGATGGTGCTGCTCGGGGTCGTCGACGCCGAGTCGGCGTTCTTCAGTCCCGACACCGGGATCGAGTGGAACGTCATCTTCCTGCTGCTCGGGATGATGATGATCGTCTCGGTGCTGCGGCGGACCGGCGTTTTCGAGTACCTGGCGATCTGGGCGGCCAAGCGGGCCCGCGGGCGGCCGTTCGCGGTGATGGTGATGCTCGTCGTCATCACCGCCGTGGCCTCGGCCCTGCTCGACAACGTCACGACGGTGCTGCTCGTCGCTCCGGTGACCTTCCTCGTCTGTGACCGGCTGAACGCGCCACCGATCCCCTACCTCATCGCTGAGGCGATGGCGTCCAACATCGGCGGCACCGCGACCCTTGTCGGCGACCCGCCCAACATCATCATCGCCGCGCGATCGGGCTTGTCCTTCAACGACTTCCTGCTCCACCTCGCCCCGGTGGTCGTCGTCCTGCTGGTGGTGTTCATCGGGCTGTGCCGGGTGCTGTTCCGGTCGGCGTTCCGCTACGACCCCGAGCGGGCCGAGGCGGTGATGAGCCTCGACGAGAAGGAAGCCATCGAGGACCCGCGGCTACTCGTGATCTCACTCGCCGTCCTGGCGCTCGTGCTGCTCGCGTTCGTCCTGCACTCGGTGCTGCATCTCGACCCGTCGATCGTCGCCCTGCTGGGCGCCGGCGCGCTCGTCGCGATCACCCGGCTCGAGCCGAAGGACTACCTGTCGGAGGTCGAGTGGCCGACGCTGGTGTTCTTCGCCGGGTTGTTCGTCATGGTCGGCGGGCTCGTCAAGGTCGGGGTCGTCGACGACCTGGGCAGGGCGCTCGGCGACGCCGTCGGTGACCGCTACCTGCTCGCCAGCTCGGTCGTGGTCTGGGTGTCGGCGGGACTGTCCGCGGTCATCGACAACATCCCGTACGTCGCCACCATGGCGCCGATCATCAACGACCTCGCCGGCGGAGCAGGTCAGCAGGGGCAGGCGCTGTGGTGGGCGCTGGCCCTGGGCGCCGACCTGGGCGGCAACGCCACCGCGGTCGGTGCCAGCGCCAACGTCGTCGTGCTCGGGATCGCGGCCCGCAACGGGCACCCGATCTCGTTCTGGCAGTTCACGAAGTACGGCCTGGTCGTCGCGCCAGTCACGGTCGCGATTTCCTGGCTGTACCTCGTCCTGCGCTACTTCGTGCTGGCCTGACCGGCCGGACCGGAACCGGCCGAACCACGGCTGGCCTGGCCGGCCTCCACCGGCTCGAAGCAGTCGGGCACGCCGTCGCCGTCGAGGTCCTCGGTCTCGGTCTGCTCGATCCGCCGGTAGACGACGTTGCGGGCACGGAGCACGATCGCCGCCAGCGCCGCAGCCACCAAGGACCCGACCAGGACGGCCAGCTTGACGTGGTCGTCACGCTCGCTGCCCGCCCCGAAAGCCAGCTCGCCCACGAGCAGGGACACCGTGAAGCCGATGCCGGCCAGCAGGGAGATGCCGAGCACGTCCCACCACGACAGGTCGTCGTCGAGCTCGGCGCGGGTGAACCGGGCCACGAGGTAGGTGCCGCCGAAGACGCCCACGAGCTTGCCCAGCACGAGCCCCAGGACGATCGCGATCGCCGCCTCGTCGGCCAAGGTCTCGCCGAACCCGCCGCCCACGACCCGCACTCCCGCGGCGAAGAACGCGAACACCGGCACGGCGACCCCCGCCGACAGCGGCCGCAGTCGGTGCTCGAACCGGTGCGCGACGTCGGTGTCGGCGTCGAGGGTGCTGAGCCGCTCGGGCACGCTCTCGCGCGGCTTCACCGGCACCGACAGGCCGAGGAGCACACCCGCCACCGTCGCGTGGATGCCGGACTCGTGCACGAGCACCCACGTCGCGACGGCCAGCGGTACGAGCAGCCACCACCGCGCCACCCGCCGCTGCGCCAGCCACGCGAACGCCGCGAGCGGGATGAGCGCCAGCCCGAGCGCGCGCAGGTCGAGGCTGTCGGTGTAGAAGATCGCGATGATCGTGATGGCCACGAGGTCGTCGACGACGGCCAGCGTCAGCAGGAACGACCGCAGCGCCGACGGCAGGTGCGTGCCGATCACGGCCAGCACCGCCAGCGCGAATGCGATGTCGGTCGCCGTCGGGATCGCCCAGCCCCGCATCGCCTCGGAGTCGCCACCCATGAAGGCGACGGTCGCGGCATACAGGGCCGCCGGCACGGCCACCCCACTCAGCGCGGCGGCGACGGGCAGCGCCGCCTTGGCGGGGCTGCGCAGCTCGCCGACGATGAACTCGCGCTTGAGCTCCAGCCCCGCGACGAAGAAGAAGATCGCGAGCAGCCCGTCGGACGCCCACTGGCCGAGGGTGAGGTCGAGGTGGAGTGACGCCGGACCGATCGTGAGGTCGCGCAGGTCGGTGTATGCCGTGTGCCAGGGGGAGTTGATCCACACCAGCGCCGCGAGCGCGGCCACGAGCAGCAGGGCGCCACCGACGGTCTCGGTGCGCAGCGCAGCGGTGACGCGTTGGGTCTCGGCCCACGTGGAGCGGGCGAACAGACGGGGGCGGGGCGTGATGGTCACGTCGGGCCTTTCACGGTCGACTACGGAGCAGACGTCAAAGACGCCGCCGACCAGGCTTCCCGGCTCACCACAACAACAATGTCGAGGCCCAGTTTACCGGTCGAGCGGAGTCCTCGCGGACGCGTCCAGCTCGGCGAACATGGCGGCCAGCGCGGTCTCGTCCTCGGCGCCCGCCCGGACCTCACCGTCCTGGCCAAGGGTCTTCTCGAACACCAGCCCGGGGCCGTCGACGACGGTCATCTTCACGCGCTCGAGCGTCTGGCGCAGCGCCTCCTTGGCATAGCTCGCGCCGTACCAGCCGTACCCGACGCACCCGACCGGCAGCCCCTCCCACTCGGCATAGAGGTAGTCGATCGCGTTCTTGAGCGCTGCGTTGTAGCCGCGGTTGTACTCGGGCATGACCAGCACGAGCGCGTCGGTCGCCCGGATCGCCTCCGACCAGGCGCGGGTCTTCTCGTGCGTGTAGATGCCGGTCGACGGCTGCTCCGGCTCATCGAGCAGGGGGAACGCCCACTCGCGCAGGTCGTGGACGGTGAGGTCGAAGCCGTCCGGCACCTGGCTCGTCACCCAGTCGGCGACGTGGTGGCCGATGCGGTGGGGGCGGGTGCTGGCGATGACGACGGAGAGCCGCGGCTGGGTCATGGCCGCAGGCTATTGCCCCGGGTATGCCGTGTGGTCGCCCTGGTCAGTCGGCGTCGCCGAGCGCTGAGAGCCACTCGTCCGGCCAGGGGCTGCTCGCGGCACCGGCGCCGTGGTCGGCCTCGTCGAGGTGGACGACGACGTAGCGACCCTTCGCAGCGCGTCGTCGGTGGTGGCCGTCGAAAGCCTCGCCCCAGATCTCGAACTCGTAGGTGAGCGACGAGGTACCGACGGCCGCGACGGACAGAGTGGTCGTGACCTCCTGGCTGAAGAACAGCGGCGCCTCGTAGTCCGCCTCGAACCGCACCCGGGGCGTCACCGGGAAGTAGGCGCCGAGGTCGAGGCCGGCATGCTGGACGAGCTGGGCCTCGGCGGCCTCCACCAGCCGGTTGACGAGGGTGTTGTGGTGGATGCCTGCTGCGTCGGTATCGACCCACTGGACCGTCGACCGGCGCGTGGCGGACCTCATGCCGAGACGGACGACGCCAAGTCGACGCCGCGCGGATCGCCTTGCCCCTCAAAGGAGTTCGGGCGCCAGCGCAGGTGCACCTCGTCCTGATCTCCGTCGCGCAGGAGCGCGAGCCGGGGTGGGATCTTGTCGGTGCGAGCCGTCGGCGGACGGCGCCGTCCTGCGGCCCAGGGGTCGGGCCACTCGGCCGCCGGACCGGCATACTCCTGCTCGGCGGCCGCGTGCAGCGTCCACTGGGGGTCGTAGAGGTGGGTCCGGCCGAGCGCGCACAGGTCGGCGCGACCCGCGAGCAGGATCGAGTTGACGTCGTCGTAGGACGAGATCGCGCCCACCGCGATGACGGCCACGCCGGCGGGCTGGGCGACCTCGTGGCGGATGCGGTCGGCGAAGGGCGTCTGGTACGACCGGCCGAAGGCCGGCTGCTCGTCCTTGGTGACCTGGCCGGAGGACACGTCGATCGCCGCGGCGCCGTGCTCGACGAAGGCCCGAGCGATAACCACTGCGTCGTGCTCGGTGTTGCCGTCCGGCACCCAGTCGGTGGCGGAAATCCTTACGGTGACAGGGATCGCGGCGGGCACGACCTCACGGACAGCATCGAAGACCTCCAGGGGGAACCGCAGCCGGTTTTCGACGGAGCCGCCGTACTCGTCGGTGCGCTGGTTGGAGATGGGGGAGATGAAGGACGACAGCAGGTAGCCGTGGGCCGCGTGCACCTCGACCAGGTCGAAGCCTGCGTCCACGCCGCGCCGCGCCGCCTCGCGGAAGTCGGCGACGACCTTGTCCATGTCGGCGCGGGTCATCTCGCGCGGCAGGTGGCAGCCGTCGCCGTAGGCCAGCGCGGACGGCCCGATGACCTCCCAGTTGCCGTCCTCGAGCGGCTCGTCGATGCCCTCCCACATGAGCTTGGTCGACCCCTTGCGGCCGGAGTGGCCGAGCTGGAGCCCGATCTTCGCGGTGCTGCGGCTGTGGACGAACTCGGTCACCCGCGCCCACGCGTCGCGCTGCTCGTCGGTCCACAGGCCCGGACAGCCCGGCGTGATGCGTCCCTCCGGGGAGACGCAGGTCATCTCGGTCATGACCAGCCCGGCGCCGCCGAGCGCCTTCGACCCGAGGTGGACGAGGTGGAACTCGCCCGGCACACCGTCGACCGCGACGTACATGTCCATGGGAGACAACACGATCCGGTTCTTCAGCCGCAACGGGCCGATGTGGGTTGGCTGGAACATCGCCGGAGCCGACTCGTCGCCCTCACCCTCGGTGCGGGCGAAGGCCGCCTGGGTGCGCGCGGCGAAGGCGGCGTCACGGTCCTTGAGGTTCTCGAACGTGATGCGCCGCGACCGGGTGAGGAGGTTGAAGACGAACTGGTCGGGGTCCTGGTCGGCATACATGCCGATGTTCTCGAACCACTCCAGGCTTGCCTGGGCGGCGCGCTGGGTCGACTCGACGACCGGCTTGCGTTCCTCCTGGTATGCCGTGAGCGCGGCTTCCACGGTCTGGTGCTCGTGGAGGCAGGCGGCCAGCGCGAGGGCGTCCTCCATCGCGAGCTTGGTGCCCGAGCCGATCGAGAAGTGGGCGGTGTGCGCGGCGTCGCCGATGAGGACGACGTTGCCGTCGTGCCAGCTCTCGTTGCGCACGGTGGTGAAGCTCAGCCACTTGGAGTTGTTGGTGAGGATCTGGTGACCACCCAGCTCGCGGGCGAAGATCTCACCAACCCGCTCCACGGCATACTCGTCCGACACCCCCGGCGGGAAGACCTCGTCCTCGGTGCGGTCGAACCCGGCCCGGCGCCAGACGTCCTCGTGCATCTCGACGATGAAGGTGGATCCCTTGTCGGAGTAGGGGTAGCCGTGGATCTGCATCGTGCCGAACTCGGTGTTCTTGACGATGAACTGGAACGCCTCGAAGACCAGGTCGGTGCCGAACCAGATGTACTTGTTGTGGCGTCGGTCGAGGTCGGGGCGGAACGCGTCGGCGTAGCGCGTGCGCACGGCCGAGTTGAGCCCGTCGGCGGCGACGACCAGGTCGTGGGTGGCGCGCAGCTCGTCGGGATCGGGTGCCTCGGTGCGGTAGTGGATGGTGACGCCGAGCTCGGCGACCCGCGCCTGGAGGATGTGCAGCAGCTCCTTGCGGCTCATCGCTGCGAAACCCTGGCCGCCGATGGTGAACGAGCGTCCGTCGACGTCGACGTCGATGTCGGTCCAACGCGCGAACCGGCTCTCCATCGCGGAGTAGATCGCCGTGTCCGCGCTCTCGATGCCGCCCAGTGTCTCGTCCGAGAACACCACGCCGAAGCCGAACGTGTCGTCGGGGGCGTTGCGCTCCCAGACGGTCACCTCGTGGGTCGGGTCGAGCTGCTTCATCAGGGCCGCGAGGTAGAGCCCGCCCGGGCCACCGCCGACGATCGCGATCCTCATGACTGCTCCTCCTGCGTGGTCAGCTCGCGCAGCTTGAAGTGCTGGAGCTTGCCAGAAGTGTTGCGGGGCAACGCCTCCACGAACCGAATCCGCCTCGGGTACTTGTACGGCGCGATGGTCGACTTCACGTGGTCCTGGATCTCCTTGACCTTGGCGTCGTCGGCGACAACACCCTCGCGCAACACGACGAACGCGCTGACGATGCAGCCGCGTTCGGGGTCCGGCTCGCCGACGACACCGGCCTCAACGACGTCGGGGTGGCCGTCGATCGCGGCCTCCACCTCGGGTGCGCCGATGTTGTAGCCCGACGACACGATCATCGAGTCGGTGCGCGCGCGGTAGTGGAAGTAGCCGTCCTCGTCCTCGAGGAACGTGTCACCGGTGACGTTCCACCCGTCGACGACGTAGGCGCGCTGCCGGTCGTCGTCGAGGTAGCGGCAACCGACCGGGCCGATCACGGCAAGCCGCCCCTCGGTGCCCGCAGGCACCGGCTGGTCGTCGTCGCCGAGGATCGTCGCGCGGTAGCCGGGCACGGGCTTGCCGGTGGCGCCCGGACGGATGTCGTCACCCGCGGCCGAGATGAAGATGTGCAGCATCTCGGTCGCGCCGATGCCGTCGATGATGCGCAGCCCGAGCTCGTCGCGGACCGTCTCCCACAGCTCCTGAGGGATGTGCTCGCCGGCGCTGACCGCCGCGCGCAGGCCGCGCAGCTTGTCGAGGTTGCCCGACTTCACGATCTGCTTGTATGCCGTGGGGGCAGTCGCGAGCACCGTCACCCCTTGTGTCGCAACGAGATCGGCGAGCTCGACCGGCGTCGCCGCCTCGGTGAGCAGCGCGCTGGCCCCGGCCCGGAGCGTGAAGACGACCAACATCCCGAGCCCGAACGTGAAGGCGAACGGAGCCGTGCAGGACACCACGTCGTCGGGCTC
The DNA here is from genome assembly GCF_013041615.1 of Knoellia koreensis. Lineage (GTDB taxonomy): Bacteria > Actinomycetota > Actinomycetes > Actinomycetales > Dermatophilaceae > Pedococcus > Pedococcus koreensis. Next base: position 134,009 of record NZ_JABEPQ010000003.1, on the reverse strand, counting down.
GAGCCGCAGCACGTGCCTGCCGAAGGTGTTGTCGATCGACAGCACGTCGCGGTGAAAGTGAGTGGTGATCTTGGGGACGCCGGTGCTGCCCGACGTGGGGCCGAACAGGGCGACGTCGTCGGCCGCGGTGTCGACGGCGACGAACTCGCCGGACTTCCCCTCGGCCCGACGAGTGAGGTCGTCCTCGACCTCACCGCCGTAGGCGACCACGACGAGGTCGGGCGCCTCGGTGTCGCGCACGACCGCCACGTCCTCGATGAACCGGTGGTCGACGAGCGCGATCACGGGCTTGGTCCGGGCCACGATCGGCCCGAGCTCGCGCGCCCGCAACGCGGCCATCGTGGTGACGACGATGCCGCCCGCCTTGAGGACCGCGAGCCAGGACACGACGGTCCACGGGTTGTTGGGGGAGCGCAGCAGCACCCGGTTGCCGGGCTCCAGTCCCAGGTCCTCCACGAGTACCTGCGCGACCTGGTTGACCCTGCGCTGGAGCTCGCCGTAGGTCCACTCCGCACCATCCGGCGTCCTCAGCGCCGGCCGGTCGGCACCCCACCGGTCGACGGCCACGTCGAGCAGTTCGGCGGCCGCATTGAGCCGCTCGGGGTACTGGAGGTCCGGCGTCGTGAACTCCAGCGTGGGCCACTGCGCGGCCGGCGGGAGGTGGTCGCGCGCGAACGTGTCGGTGTAGCCGCTCGGGGTGAGGGTGACAGTGGACTCCGTTGTCATCACTGGCCTTTCGTGGCGGGGCGGATCATGCCTTCCTGCACGACGGTGGCCAGGTGGCGTCCGTCGGGGGTGAAGAACCGGCCCAGGCCGACCCCACGACCGGCATCGGCCGCGACGGCCTCCTGGGTGTAGAGCAGCCAGCCGTCGAGGTCACCCGGCGCGGGCGGCCGGTGGAACCACATGGCGTGGTCGAGGCTCGCGGTGACGAGGCCCGGATCGGCCCAGGCCAGGTCGAGCGTGCGCAGGACCGGCTCGAGGATCGTGTAGTCGCACACGTAGGCGAGCGCGGCCAGGTCGCGCTGGTCGTCCGCTAAGCCTTGAACAGGCCGCAGTGCGTCAAAGGCCTTGACCCACAACGCCTGCTGCGGTGTCGCCCCGCCGTCCACGCACACGTAGATCGGACCCGGCACGTGTCGCATGTCGAAGCTGCGCCCGCTCGACCAGTACTCCTTGGACTCCTCGGTCATCGTCGTTCCGTCGCCGGGCGCGATGTCCGCCAGGTAGGCCGCGGAGCTCGGCAACGACTCCGGTGACGGCACCTCGGTCGGCGCGGACGCGGCATACCCACTGCTCTTCTCCCCGGCGGCGAAGCCCGCGAGGCAGACGTAGGCGACCTTGCCGCTCTGGATCGCGCGCACCTGGCGGGTGGAGTAGCCGCGACCGTCGCGCAGCAGCTCGACCTCGTAGGTGACGGCGGCGCCGATGTCGACGGGGCGCATGAAGTAGCTGTGCATCGAGTGCAGCGTCTTGCCGTCGGTGACGGTGCGCATCGCGGCGGCGGCGGCCTGCGCGACCATGTCGCCCCCGTAGGCCTTGGGCCAGGGACACGGCTGGGTCGTGGCGGTGAACGCGACGTCGAACAGCTCGGGGTCGGCGGGCGTCAGGGTGACGGCCCGCGTGAAGACCTCCGAGGTCGGTGACGACGCGGACGGCCTCACGGGCGGCTGTTCCAGTCGCGCAGGTCGTCGTCACTGACCTGCGGGAGGTTGACGACGATGTTCTCGGGCGTGCGGGTCGTCATCCAGGTCAGCGGGTTGTTGCGGTCGAGGTTGCACTCGACGTGGGGCATGAACGGCGGCACGAACACCCAGTCGCCCTCGGACATGTCGAGGTAGTCCTCGAACCGCTCGCCGAAGTAGATGCGGGCGCGGCCGGACAACACGTAGCCGCCGGTCTCGGCCTCGCCGTGGTGGTGGGGGACCGAGCGGTAGCCGGCGTCGTTGCTCACCTTGCCGAACCACAGCTTGGTGGCGGGCGTGTGCTGGATGCTCACGCCGGAGATGCGGCTCGCGCCGTCGGACTGGCCGGTGTTGCCCTCCTCGGACCCGGCGCGGGTCACGAACGGGACCACCAGCCCGGACTCGTTGGCGTACATCGAGGGGTCGCCCTCGAGCTGGTACTTGCTGAAGTCCGGTTCCATCTCGCGCTCCCTTGCGTTCGGATATAGCGAGATTTTCACGATCGTCGCCAAACGTCAATAGGTGGGCTACCCTCGGTCCATGACGACGCACCCGCTGACCCCCGTGACCGTCAACCCGGCGACGCTGCCCGTGCCGAGCGGCTTCTCCCACGGCACCCTCTCGGGCAACACGCTCTACCTCGGCGGGCAGACCGCCCTCGACGCCGACATGAAGATCGTGCCCGGGGGAATCGTCGAGCAGTTCCGGCAGGCGTTCGGCAACGTGCTCGCCACCGTCGCCGAAGCCGGCGGTGTGCCGAGCGACCTCGTGAGCATCACGATCTTCCTCACCGACATCCCCGACTACCAGGCGCACGGGCGCGAGATCGGGAAGGTATGGCGTGAGCTGGCCGGGCCGGTCTACCCCGCGATGGCCGGCATCGGCACGACCGGCCTCTGGCAGCCCGAGGCGCTCATCGAGATCATGGGCGTCGCCGTCATCCCCGACGAGCGGCTGCGGGTGCCTGCCCCTCGGTGACGTAGTCGTGGGCCCGCGCCTCGAGCCGGTCGCGCAGCGCGAAGAACGTCTCGGCGGCGGCGGTGCCCGACCAGGGGCTGGGGAGCAGGTCGGCGGGCAGCCCGGGGTCAAGGAACGGCAGCCGGCGCCAGGCTGTCAGGGCCCGCACGTAGTCGCCGAAGGCCTCCGCGCGGGCGTCGGTGCTGTCTGCGGCGCCGGTGGCGACCCACCGCCGCAGGACCGGGGCGTACTCCGCCTCGAACGCGGCATACAGGTCCTGCAGGGTCGTGAGGTCCCACCACCGCGCGACCTTCGCAGCAGGCTCGCCGAAGGCGAGGTACTCCGCACGGAAGAGGTCGACGTAGGGTTCGAGGCCGTCCTGCACGAGCACCTCGCGGGTGTCGTCGGCAATGTGCGCCGGCGCGATCCAAACGCCGTTGGCGACGGTGCCAAAACCCAACCAGGACAGGCGACTTCGCAGCGCGTGGCGCTTGGCTCGCTCGGACTCGGGCACCGAGAAGACGACGACGACCCAGTCGCGGTCGTCGCTGCCGGGACGGGCGAAGATGCGGCGGTCGCCGACCTCGAGCACCTGCCGCGCGTAGGCCGACAGGGCGTAGCCCGCGGCGCCGCCGCGGCGCTCGGCCTCGACGATGCCGCGCTTCTTGAGCCGCGTCAGCGCCGAGCGGACGGCCTGCTCGTCGACGCCGGTCGCGGCCATCAGCCGGATGAGGGCGCTGACGCTGATCCACCCGCCGGCCTCGCGGACATAGAGGCCGAGGACGGTGATGATGAGGGCGCGTGGGGGCAGCGCCCCGCGGTCGGGGGCGCCGGTGAGCTCGCTCATCGTCACGGGTCGCACAGTAACCGCACGGTTCGTGCGGGGCCGGGCGGGCGACGTCGTCTCGTATGCCGTGCGGTGCTTGTGGGGGAAGCGGACCACGGCCTACCCTTCCACTTGTCAGAATCAAGAATCCGTATCGTGGAAGTGCGAGGTCTGTCATGGCGGCTCCGAGCCCCGGGTACTCCATCACCGTCCGGGTCCAGGCCCCGGCCGCGGTCGACACGACGGGTGTGGTGGCCGCCGCCGTCGCGGAGGCCGGCGGTGCACTGACCGCTCTCGACGTCGTCGAGTCCAGGGCCGGCAGCCTCGTCGTCGACGTCACCTGCAACGCCTCCGACGCCGAGCACGCCGACCGGATCACCGAGAAGATCGCCGCCGTCCCCGGCGTGACCGTGCGCAAGGTCAGCGACCGCACCTTCCTGCTGCACCTCGGCGGCAAGCTCGAGGTCGTGCCGACGGTGCCGCTCAAGCACCGCGACGACCTGTCCCGCGCCTACACGCCGGGCGTGGCTCGCGTCTGCATGGCCATCGCCGAAAACCCTGACGACGCAAGGCGGCTCACGATCAAGCGCAACACGGTGGCCGTCGTCACCGACGGATCCGCAGTGCTCGGGCTCGGCAACATCGGCCCCGAGGCCGCCCTGCCCGTGATGGAGGGCAAGGCCGCTCTGTTCAAGCAGTTCGCCGGGGTCGACGCCTGGCCGGTGTGTCTCGACACCCAGGACACCGAGGAGATCATCCGCACGGTCAAGGCGGTCGCCCCGGTCTACGGCGGCATCAACCTCGAGGACATCTCGGCGCCGCGGTGCTTCGAGATCGAGCAGCGGCTGCGCGACGAGCTGGACATCCCCGTCTTCCACGACGACCAGCACGGCACCGCGATCGTGGTGCTCGCCGCCCTGACGAATGCGCTGCGGGTCGTGGGCAAGAAGCCCGAGGACGTCAAGGTGGTCGTCTCCGGTGTCGGCGCGGCAGGCCACGCGATCGTGCGGCTGCTCGACGCGCAGGGGTACACCGACATCGTCGGCTGCGACCGCCACGGAGCCCTCGACCCCGACCCGGCGACCCAGCACAGCGACGAGTTCCGAGGCTGGATCGCGGGTCACACCAACCCCCGTCGCGTGAGCGGCACCCTCAAGCAGGTGCTTGCCGGCGCCGACGTCTTCATCGGGGTCTCGGCGCCCAACCTGCTCACGGGTGACGACATCGCCACGATGGAGCCCGGTGCCATCGTGTTCGCGCTCGCCAACCCCGACCCCGAGGTCGACCCGGTGGCGGCGAGCAGGACGGCGGCCGTGGTGGCGACCGGTCGGTCCGACTACGCGAACCAGATCAACAACGTGCTGGCGTTTCCGGGGTTCTTCCGCGGGCTCCTCGACGCGGGTGCCCGTGACATCACCAGCGAGATGATGATCGCCGCCGCCACGGCCATCGCCGACTGCGTCCACCCGGACCAGCTCAACGCGAGCTACATCGTGCCGAGCGTCTTCGACTCCGAGGTGGCACCCGCGGTGGCCGCGGCCGTTCGCCGGGCAGCCGAGGACTCCGGCCACGCCGACGCCACCATCGACGACGAGGAGACGCGGTGACGACCGTGGAGAACGACCTGCTGACCACCCTGACCGGCGAGCTCGACCAGCGCCTCGCTGCGGCGGATGCCGCTCTGGCGCGACAGTTCCCGGGCGAGCGACCCACCCGACAGCCGGTGCACACCGTCTATGTGCCCGCCGACAAGGTGACCCCTGACCTGGTGTCGCGGTGGGGGAGCGAGGCGCTGGCCGCCCTCGACGAGCACGGCGCCGACGGCGCGTTCGCCGAGGCCGTCGGCCTCGAGCCCGAGCTCGCGGACGAGGTCGAGCGGCGCGTGCGGGCCAAGCTCGCGGCCGAGCCGGTCGAGGACCTGCGGGTCGACTTCGAGGACGGCTACGGCGCGCGACCCGACGCCGACGAGGATGCCGCGGTCGAGGCCGCGGTGGCCGCGCTGCGTGAGGCCGCCGACCGCGGCAGCGGCGCGCCGTTCACCGGCATCCGCTTCAAGTCCTTCGAGGCACCCACGCGCGCCCGCGGCATACGAACGCTGGTGGCCTTCCTCTCCGCCATCGCCGACCGCGAAACCGCCACGCTGCCAACGGGATTCGTCGTCACGCTGCCCAAGGTCACGTCGGTGGAGCAGGTCGAGGCCATGGTCGTCGCCTGTGAGCGGATCGAGGAGTCCCTGGTTTTGAAGGCCGGGGCGGTGGAGTTCGAGATCCAGGTCGAGACGCCGCAGTCGATCCTCGGCCCCGACGGCACCGCGCTCGTGGCCCGGATGGTGCACGCGTCGGCCGGTCGCTGCACCGGGCTGCACTACGGCACCTACGACTACTCCGCCTCGCTCGGCATCGCCGCGGCCTACCAGTCGATGGAGCACCCCGGCGCCGACCACGCCAAGGCGGTCATGCAGGTGGCGGCCGCCGGAACGGGCGTGCGGCTCTCCGACGGCTCCACCAACATCCTGCCCGTCGGCTCGACCGAGCGGGTCCGCGCGGCCTGGGCGCTGCACGCCCGGCTCGTGCGGCGGTCGCTCGAACGCGGCTACTACCAGGGCTGGGACCTGCACCCCGCCCAGCTGCCGAGCCGGTACGCCGCGACCTACGCGTTCTTCCGCGAGGGCCTGCCGGCCGCGGCCGAGCGGCTGCGCAACTACGTCGGCCAGGTCGACGCCGGTGTCATGGACGAGCCGGCGACCGCGCGGGCGCTGTCGGACTTCATCGTCCGCGGCCTCGACTGCGGTGCCGTCGACGAGGCCGAGGTGCGCGAGCTGACCGGTCTCGACCGGGCCGCGATCGACGTCATCGCTCGCCGCGCTCCCCAGCCGAAGGGGTAGCGTCGCGCCCATGCGGGTGCGCGCCGAGTTCACGACCGAGCCGTTCCACGGCGAGGACGACGCGCTGCCCGCGCACGTCACCGCCGCCGCCGACGCGCTGCAGTATGCCGGCCTGTCGCCAGACCTGGGGCCGCTCGGCACCTCGGTGGCGGGGGATTGTGACGCGGTCGTCGACGCGGTGGGTGCCGCCCTCAAGGCGGCCCTGGCCAACGGCGCCACCCGAGTCACCCTCACGTTGGCCGACGTCAATGCGCCGGACCTGGCCGAGTCGGTCCAGACCCCCTCTGGCGCAACGGATCTCACCGACGGACTCAGCAGGCTGATCGCCGATGTCGAGGCTGAGCTGGGTGGCTCGCTCGACACGCTCTCCCGGCCGCAGAAGCAGCACGCCGTGCGACTCCTCGAGGAGCGGGGCGCCTTCGAGATGCGCCGTAGCGCCGAGACTGTGGCCGAGGCGATGGGCCTCACCCGGTTCACGGTCTACAACTACCTCAACCGCATCCGCGAGGCCGCCGCCGATGCCTGAGCCGGGAGCGGACGCACCACCTCGTCCGCCGGCACGCGCCCACCGCGGCCATGGCCTTCAACGACACCCCGACCGACTGCTACGAGGCCGCTGCGCGCTGGATCGACCTGTCGCAGTGACAGATTCGTCACCATGGGCTCGCTGGCTTTGCTCCCGGCGCTCGCGTTTGAGAGCCTGAGGCCAGGACCTCGATCGGTCCCCGGACGAGCGGTGTCGTACCCGGTCCCTCGACAAGACGACGCCAAGGAGAGTCGTCATGTCGTGGATCGTGCTCGTCGTCTCGGGTGTGCTCGAAGCCGTGTGGGCGACCGCCTTGGGCAAGTCCGAGGGCTTCAGCAAGCTGGGGCCGACCATCGTCTTCGGCGTCGCCATTCTGCTCAGCATGGGCGGGCTCGCCTACGCGATGCGCGACCTTCCCGTCGGGACGTCGTATGCCGTGTGGGTGGGCATCGGTGCCGCGCTCACCGTCGCGTTCGCGATGGCGACCGGAGAGGAACCGGCGTCACTGGCCAAGGTGCTGCTGATCCTCGGCATCGTCGGCTGCGTCATCGGCCTCAAGCTGCTCCACTAGTCGAGTTGAGTGCCTGAGACCCACCCATGGGCCGGTCTCAGGCACTCAAGTCGAACTTCAACAAACTGTTGACGGACGCCCGCCGCAGGCGTACCGTTCCATCATTCGTAAACAGGTTTCCACGATCCGGAAACGCGACTGAGGCGCTCATCCCGCGCCCGCGGCATACGGCGAAGGCACACCCACTCGCCGGCGGCCGCCCCGGATCGGCACCCCCTCGCTCACCACCGGCGCAAAGGAGCGCACCCATGAGCTATGTCCTCGGACCCAACCAGTACGGCAAGGCGGAGAACCGCGTGGTGCGGATCTACCGCGACACCGCCCGGCACGAGATCCGCGACCTCAATGTCTCGACCGCGCTGCGCGGCGAGTTCGGTGACGCGCACACGACAGGCGACCAGGCCGCCGTGCTGCCAACCGACACCCAGAAGAACACCGCCTTCGCGTTCGCCAAGGAGCACGGTGTCACCTCGCCCGAGGACTACGCGCTGGCTCTCGGCGCCCGCTTCCTCGACGCCTGCGAGGCCGCGTCCGGCAGCCGGATCGAGGTCGAGGAGTACGCGTGGGACCGCATCGAGGTCGACGGCCAGGGCCACGACCACGCGTTCGCCCGTCGGGGCGGCGAAGTGCGCACCACCGTCGTCACCCGTGACCGCGCGAGCGGCCAGGCGTGGGTCGTGTCCGGCCTGAAGGACCTCGTCGTCCTCAAGTCGACCGGCTCGGAGTTCAAGGGCTACCTCAAGGACGAGTACACGACGCTCCAGGAGACCGACGACCGGATTCTCGCGACCTCGCTCGTCGCGCGCTGGCGGTACGAGAGCACTGACGGTGTCGACTGGAACAAGTCCTACGACGACATCAAACGGGTCATGCTCGAGGCGTTCGCCACGACCTACAGCCGCGCGCTGCAGGAGACGCTCTACGCCATGGGGTCGGCCGTCCTCGACGCCCACCCCGAGGTCGCCGAGATCAAGTTCTCGGCGCCGAACAAGCACCACTTCCTCGTCGACCTCTCGCCGTTCGGCACCGAGAACAACGGCGAGGTCTTCATCGCGGCCGACCGGCCCTACGGCCTCATCGAGGCCACCGTGCAGCGCGACGGCGGCTCCGACGCCGGCGATGCCTGGCTGACCGTCCCGGGTTTCTGCTGAGGAAGGGGACGACATCATGAGCGCCACCACCGAGAACACCGCCCCTTCGCCCTCGCCCAAGCCCGCGTCGAAGCGTGCCTCCAAGCACCCCGTCGACGAGGTACTGCCCGCACCGAAGCTCGCGATCTACGGCTTCCAGCACGTGCTGGCGTTCTACGCCGGCGCGGTCATCGTGCCGATCCTGCTCGCCAGCGCGATCGGGCTCAACACCCAGCAGCTGATCCACCTCATCAACGCCGACCTGTTCACCTGCGGCATCGCCTCGATCATCCAGTCGGTCGGCTTCTGGAAGGTGGGGGTGCGGCTGCCGCTGCTCCAGGGCGTCACCTTCACCGCCGTGTCGCCGATGATCGCGATCGGCCTCGCGGCCGGCGGCGGCACCGACGGCCTGCTCGTCATCTATGGCGCGGTCATCGTCGCGGGTCTGTTCACCTTCTTCATCGCGCCCTACTTCAGCAAGCTGATCCGGTTCTTCCCGCCGGTCGTGACCGGCTCGGTGATCTCGATCATCGGCCTCGCGCTGCTGCCCGTGGCGGCCGCCGACGCGGCGGGCGGCGCCGGGCCCGACCTCGACCCGAGCAGCGGCAAGAACCTCGCCTACGCCCTCGGCACGCTCTTCCTCATCGTCGCGATCCAGCGGGTGTTCAAGGGATTCATGGCCACGGTGGCCGTGCTCGTCGGCCTGGTCGTCGGGACCCTGGTGGCGTGGGTGCTCGGTGACGCGCACTTCGACAGCGTGGGTGACTCGAGCTGGCTCGGCGTGACGACGCCGTTCTTCTTCGGCTGGCCGAAGTTCTCGATCGCGGCGATCATCTCGATGATCGTGGTCATGCTCATCACCGCCGTCGAGACGACCGGTGACGTGTTCGCCACCGGTGAGATCGTCGAGAAGCGGGTCGGTCGGGAGGACATCGCCCGCGCACTGCGCGCCGACGGCCTCGCCACCACCATCGGCGGCGTCCTCAACTCCTTCCCCTACACCTGCTTCGCCGAGAACGTCGGCCTCGTCCGCCTCACCCGGGTCAAGAGCCGCTACGTCGTGGCGGCCGCCGGCGCGATCATGATCGTCATCGGCCTCATCCCCAAGGCGGGCGCGATCGTCGCGGGCATCCCGCACCCGGTGCTCGGCGGTGCGGCGCTCGCGATGTTCGCCACCGTCGCGGTCGTGGGCTTCCAGACGCTGTCGCGGGTCGACTTCCACGACCACCGCAACGTCGTCATCGTCGCGACCTCGGTCGGCCTGGCGATGTACGTCACCGCGCAGCCCGACGTCGCCAAGGCCGTCCCCGACTGGGCGCAGATCATCCTCGGGTCCGGCATCACCCTCGGCTCGATCACCGCGATCGTGCTCAACTTCCTCTTCCACCACGTGGGCCGCAGCCGCGGTCCGGCCGTGGCGGGCGCCCCGGGCGCTGGCCTCGTGCGCCTGGCAGAGGTCAACGACATGTCGCGCGAGCAGTTCGTGGAGACCTTCGGCAGCCTGTTCCAGGGCTCGCAGTGGGTGGTCGAAAGGGCTTACGACTCAAGGCCTTTCACCGACACGATCGACCTCCGACGGGCGTTCCAGGAGGCGCTCTTCTCGGCCACCGAGGAGGAGCAGAAGCAGCTCATCGACACCTACCCGACCCTCGGCGCCGACAGCGTCGCCCAGGGCGAGGAGGGCGAGGACTCGCTCAAGGACCAGTCGGCGCTCGGCCTGACCCGGCTCGACAACGCCCAGCACGACGAGCTCGCCGAGCTCACCTCGCAGTACCGGGACCGGTTCGGCTTCCCCCTCGTGCTGTGCGTGCGCGACCGCGACTCCTTCGACGAGATGCTGCGCACCGGGTGGGACAGGCTCAACAACTCGCCTACCCAGGAGCACGCTGCCGCGCTGGTCGAGATCGCGAAGATCGCCGGCTACCGGTTTGATGACCTCGTGGCCGACGCCAACCCGATCCTGTCCGCGCGCTCGCGGTTCCTGGAGGGGTCGTGAGCCTCGAGTCCTTCAACGCCTTGCCTCCTGCCGAGGCCGAGCGGGCGCTCGCAGAGTGCCTGCCCGTGCCTCGGTGGGTGGCCGAGGTGAGCGACGGGCGCCCGTATGCCGCGTGGCCGGCTCTCGAGGCCGCGGCGGCTGCCGCGGCGGCACAGCTCACCGACGACGAGCTCGTCGCCGCGCTCGCGGGTCACCCGCGGATCGGCGAGCGGGCGGGCGCGGGGCACAACGCCGCCGCGAGTGCTCGGGAGCAGGCCGGCGTGGACCCGCGCGACGCGGAGGTGACGCGTGCACTGGCCGCCGGCAACGCGGCATACGAGGAAAGGTTCGACCGGGTGTTCATCATCCGGGCGGCCGGTCGGACGGCGCCGGAGATCCTGGCCGAGCTCCGGCGGCGGCTCGGCAACGACGACACGACCGAACGCGAGGAGACCGTGACGCAGCTGCGCGAGATCGCGCTGCTGCGGCTGCGCGACCTGGCGGGGGAGAAGGAGCCGGTTCGATGAGCACGCTCAGCACCCACGTCCTCGACACCTCCGTCGGTCGCCCGGCGCAGGGCATCGAGGTCACGCTGGAAACCGTTGCAGGAGAAGGCATTGGTTCCGGAGTCACCGATGCCGACGGTCGCGTCGGGTCGATCGGTCCGTCCCGGCTGAGCCCCGGCGACTACCGGCTGCGGTTCGCCTCGGGCGCTTACTTCGAGGCGTCGGGGGTGGACGGTTTCTACCCGGAGGTGGTCATCGTCTTCACGGTCAGCGACGGCGAGGAGCACTACCACGTGCCGGTGCTGCTCAACCCGTACGGCTACTCGACCTACCGCGGGAGCTGACGTGCCCGCCGAACGGCTCGTGCTCGACGGCTGCACCGTCGTCACGATGGACCCGGCGCGCACCGAGCACGCGGTCGGACACGTCGTCGTCGAGGGCGGACGCATCGCCTCGGTCGGCGAGGGTCGGTATGCCGCGTCAGCCGCGTCGGGCGACCGCGGGGAGGCTCGCATCGTCGACGCCACCGGTTGCGTCGCGACGCCCGGCCTGGTCAACACGCACCACCACCTCTACCAGTGGGCGACGCGCGGACTCGCAGTCGACGCAACGCTTTTCGGTTGGCTGACCGAGCTGTACCCGGTCTGGGGCGGCATCGACGAGGACGTCGTCGGCGCTGCGGCCGCGGCTGGTGCGGGGTGGCTGGCGCGCACCGGGTGCACCACGCTGATGGACCACCACTACGTCTTTCCCGCCGACGGCGGTGACGTGCTCGGTGCGGAGATCGACGCGGTCGGGGGAGTGGGGCTGCGGTTCCTCGCCACCCGTGGGTCGATGGACCTGGGACAGAGTTCCGGCGGCCTGCCGCCGGACCACGTCGTCGAGCACCTCGACGCCATCCTTGTAGCCACGGCCGAGGCCATCGACACCCACCACGACGCGTCGGACGACTCGATGCTGCGCATCGGTGTCGCCCCGTGCTCCCCCTTCTCGGTCACCCGCGACCTGCTCGAGCATGCGGCGATCCTGGCTCGGGACAAGGGAGTTCGGCTGCACACCCACCTGGCCGAGACGGTCGACGAGCTCGATGACTGCCGTGAGCGGCTCGGCATGACGCCGGTCGAGTTCATGGAGTCGGTGGGCTGGGTAGGGCCGGATGTGTGGTTTGCCCACGGCATCCACTTCGACGACGCCTCGCTCGCGGTGCTCGGTGCGACGGGCACCGGCGTCGCCCACTGCCCGTCGTCGAACGCCCGGCTGGGCGCCGGGATCTGCGGCACCCGTGACCTCGTGGACGCCGGCGTGCCGGTGGGTCTCGGGGTTGACGGCGCCGCCTCCAACGAGGCGACCTCACTCATCGAGGAGGCTCGGCACGCACTCCTCTTCGCGCGCGCGAAGGGCGGCCCGACGGCGATGGGTGTGCGGGATGCGTTGGCGCTTGCCACGATCGGCGGCGCTCGGGTGCTGGGCTGGGACGACCAGATCGGGTCGCTGGAGCCCGGCAAGCAGGCCGACATCGCCGTCTGGCGCATGGACACGCTGGCGCACGCCGGGCTCGCCGACCCGGTGGCCGGGCTGGTGCTCGGTGACCGGCCCCCGCTGGAGCTGCTGCTCGTCGCCGGTCGCCCGGTGGTCGAGGGCGACCGCCTCGTGACGCGCGACGAGGCCGAGCTGGCCCGCGCGGCGATGACCGCGTCGAGCGCGCTGCTCGAGCGGGCCGGCCGCGGCAGATATATCGCCGCCACCCACTGAGACGGACGGCGGATCGCATTGACCCCAACTCGGGGTCGCCTCTACTCTTCTTCATATTGGAAACAAGTTTCCACGATACGGAAACATCAAGGAGCGATACCCATGAGCGACCACGGACTGCGGTACGAGGCCAACTGCTCGATCCTGTTCACCGAGCTGCCCCTGCTCGAGCGCCCCGCCGCCGCGAAGGCGGCCGGCTTCGATGCCGTCGAGTTCTGGTGGCCCTGGCCGGACCAGCCGGTCCCGGGTGACCGCGACGTCGACGCCTTCGTCGGCGCTGTGCAGGACGCCGGGGTGCAGCTCGTCGGTCTCAACTTCTTCGCCGGCGACCTGGCCGGTCCGGACTGCGGGGTCCTCTCGATCCCCGCACGGGTGCAGGAGTTCCGCGACAACATCGACGTCACCGTCGGCATCGGCGAGCGGCTCGGCGTGAGTGGGTTCAACGCCCTGTTCGGCAACCGTGTCGACGACGCCAGCCCGCAGGAACAGGACGAGCTCGGCCGCGAGTCGATCGCGGCCGCGGCCAAGGCTGCCGACCGCATCGGTGCCACGGTGCTGGTCGAGTCGGTCAGCGGGCCCAAGCCCTACCCGTTGCGCACCGCCGCCGACTCGGTCGCCGTGGTCGACGACGTCCGCGCCACGGGGAACGCGAATGTCGGGTTCCTCCTCGACCTCTTCCACCTCGCGAACAACGGCGACGACATCGACGCCGCCATCGCGGCATACGTCGACCGCGTGGCGCACGTGCAGATCGCGGACGCGCCCGGCCGCGGCGAGCCCGGCAGCGGCTCGCTCGACCTCGACCGGCACCTCGCCGACCTCGCGGCCCGCGGGTATGCCGGGTGGGTCGGCCTGGAGTACAAGCCCACCACCGCGACCACCCCCGAGAGCCTCGGCTGGCTCCACGCCTGACGTCACCCCAGCCCCCGGCTTGTTTGCGGCTGCGGGAACGGTGGCTATGGCAGCCATTCACGCAGACGCAAGCAGTCACCAGACCCGCAGTACCGCAGCAAGGAGAACGACATGAGCACCATCGCCTTCATCGGCCTCGGCATCATGGGCAGCCCGATGGCCGTCCACCTGCAGAACGCCGGCCATGACGTCGTCGGCTACAACCTCTCGCCCGAGAAGACCCAGCCGCTCGTGGACGCGGGCGGGCGCGCGGCCGACTCGGTGGCCGACGCGGTCCGTGACGCGGAGATCGTCGCGGTCATGGTGCCGGACAGCCCGGACGTGCAGGAGGTGCTGCTCGGCGAGGAGGGTGTCTTCGCCTCCGCCAAGGAGGGCACGCTCGTCATCGACTTCTCCAGCATTCGTCCCGACGTCACCGTCGAGCTCGCGAAGGCGGCCAAGGACAAGGGATTCCGACTGCTCGACGCCCCCGTGTCCGGCGGCGAGGCTGGCGCCAAGAACGCCGCGCTGTCGATCATGGTCGGCGGCGACGCGGCTGACTTCGAGGCCGCCAAGCCTGTGTTCGACGCGGTCGGCAAGACCATCGTCCACGTCGGTGGCAGCGGAGCGGGGCAGACGGTCAAGGCCGCCAACCAGCTCATCGTCGCCGCCAACATCCAGGCGCTGGCCGAGGGAGTCGTCTTCCTCGAGGCCTATGGCGTCGACCTCGGCGCTGCTCTCGACGTGCTCGGCGGCGGGCTCGCCGGGTCGAAGGTGCTCGACCAGAAGCGCGACAACATGGCCAACAAGACGTTCCAGCCCGGGTTCCGGATCGACTTGCACCACAAGGACATGGGCATCGTCACCAGCGCCGCGCGCGAGGCCGGCGTCGTCGTCCCGCTGGGCGGCCTCGTCGCCCAGCTCATGGCCTCCGCCCGCGCGAACGGCGACGGCAGCCTCGACCACTCCGCGCTGTTGCGCGGCGTCCAGCGCCTGTCCGGCCAGAAGACCGACTGAGCCACGCGGCATACCCACAACGTCTGCGCCGGCGGTGGCCATAGCCACCACTCACGCAGACGCAAGCAACCCGCAGACCTGCATTCGTTTCAGGAGAAGGAACCATGGCACGCATGACCGCGGCCCAGGCGGCCGTCGAGATCCTCAAGAAGGAAGGGGTCACCAACGTCTTCGGGCTGCCCGGTGCGGCGATCAACCCGTTCTACAAGGCGATGAAGACGAACGGCGGCCTGCACCACACGCTGGCCCGCCACGTCGAGGGCGCCTCCCACATGGCCGAGGGCTACACCCGCGCCAAGGCGGGCAACATCGGCGTCTGCGTCGGCACGTCCGGCCCGGCCGGCACCGACATGATCACCGGCCTCTACTCGGCCAGCGCCGACTCGATCCCGATCCTGTGCATCACCGGCCAGGCGCCGGTGGCCAAGCTGCACAAGGAGGACTTCCAGGCGGTCGACATCGCCTCGATTGCGGGGCCCCTCACCAAGATGGCGGTCACCGTGCTGGAGCCGGCGCAGGTGCCGGGCACGTTCCAGCAGGCGTTCCACCTCATGCGGTCGGGTCGGCCCGGACCGGTGCTCATCGACCTGCCGATCGACGTGCAGATGGCCGAGATCGAGTTCGACATCGAGACCTACGAACCGCTTCCGGTCTACAAGCCGGCGGCCACCCGAGCCCAGGTCGACAAGGCGCTCGACCTGCTCGCCGCCAGTGAGAAGCCGCTCATCGTCGCCGGCGGCGGCATCATCAACGCCGACGCCGCCGAGCTGCTCGTCGAGCTGGCCGAGCTGACCGGTGTCCCGGTCGTCCCGACGCTCATGGGCTGGGGCACGATCCCCGACGACCACCCGCTCAACGCCGGCATGGTCGGGCTCCAGACGTCGCACCGCTACGGCAACGCCACCATGCTCGAGTCCGACTTCGTCCTCGGCATCGGCAACCGGTGGGCCAACCGCCACACCGGCGACCTTGAGACCTACACGACGGGGCGCAAGTTCGTCCACGTCGACATCGAGCCGACCCAGATCGGGCGGGTCTTCGCGCCCGACTACGGCATCGTCTCCGATGCCAAGGCCGCGCTCGAGCTGTTCGTCGAGGCCGCCCGCGAGCGGCGCGACGCGGGTCGGCTCGCCGACCGCGAGGCGTGGGCGCAGTCCTGCCGCGACCGCAAGGCGAGCCTGCTGCGCAAGACCAACTTCGACGTCGTGCCGGTCAAGCCGCAGCGGGTCTACCAGGAGATGAACGCCGCGTTCGGCCGCGACGCCCGCTATGTCTCGACCATCGGTCTCTCGCAGATCCAGGCGGCGCAGCTGCTGCACGTCTACAAGGACCGGCACTGGATCAACGCCGGACAAGCCGGCCCGCTCGGCTGGACCGTGCCCGCCGCGCTCGGTGTCGCCACCGCGTGCCCCGACGAGACCGTCGTCGCGCTCTCCGGCGACTACGACTTCCAGTTCATGATCGAGGAGCTCGCGGTCGGGGCGCAGTTCAACATCCCCTACGTCCACGTCCTGGTGAACAACGCCTACCTCGGCCTTATCCGGCAGAGCCAGCGCGCGTTCGACATGGACTTCCAGGTGCAGCTGTCGTTCGACAACATCAACGCGCCTGAGGTCAACGGATACGGCGTCGACCACGTCAAGGTCGTGGAAGGACTGGGCTGCAAGGCAATTCGCGTCTTCGACCCCTCCGAGATCCAGGCCGCCCTCGAGAAGGCCAAGGGCCTGGCGCAGGAGTACCGCGTGCCGGTCGTCGTCGAGGTCATCCTCGAGCGCGTCACCAACGTCTCGATGGGACTGTCGATCGACGGCGTCACCGAGTTCGAGGAGCTGGCCGAGGCCGGCGCCG
This sequence comes from Knoellia koreensis, assembly GCF_013041615.1. Classification (GTDB taxonomy): domain Bacteria; phylum Actinomycetota; class Actinomycetes; order Actinomycetales; family Dermatophilaceae; genus Pedococcus; species Pedococcus koreensis. Next base: position 117,441 of record NZ_JABEPQ010000003.1, on the reverse strand, counting down.
ACGTCCCGACCGCGCTCTTCACCAACCTGGACTGAGGTCTGCGCCCATGCCCCGTGTGCTGCTCGCCCCCGACAAGTTCAAGGGCACGCTGACCGCCGCCGAGGTGGCGGCGCACCTGGAGGTCGGGCTGCGGTCGGTGCTGACCAAGGTCGAGGTCGCCACCGTGCCCGTCGCCGATGGCGGCGACGGCACGCTGGCGGCGGCCGAGGCCGCCGGCTTCGACCTGGTGGCGGTCCGTGCGGCGGGACCCACGGGTATGCCGCTCACGGCCAGTTTCGCGCGCCGTGGCACCGAGGCGGTGGTCGAGCTGGCGGAGGTGAGCGGTCTGTCGAGGTTGCCCGACGGGCGGCCGGATCCGTTGGGCGCCACCAGCCGCGGCACGGGTGACCTCATTGCGGCGGCTCTCGACGCGGGCTGCCGGCGCATCGTCGTGGGAATCGGCGGCAGTGCGAGCACCGACGGCGGTGTCGGACTGCTGCGGGCACTGGGGGCCCGCGTGAGCGGGCGGCGCGGGAGGGCCCTGCGCGACGGCGGCGGCTCCCTCGTCGACATCGTCGGGCTCGACCTCGCCGAGCTCCACCCCCGCCTGGCCGATGCCGAGCTCGTCGTGGCCAGCGACGTCGACAACCCGCTGACCGGGCCGACTGGTGCAGCGGCGGTCTACGGCCCGCAGAAGGGCGCTGGCCCCGACGAGGTGGAGGCGCTCGACATCGGGCTCTCCGCCTGGGCCGACGTCGTGGCCGAAGCCACCGGGCGCGACCTGCGCGACACGCCTGGCGCGGGCGCCGCTGGCGGTGTCGGCTTTGCACTGCTCGCCGTGCTGGGCGCCACGATGCGCCCGGGCGCGGAGCTCGTCGGCGAGCTGTCCGGGCTCCCCGAGGCCGTCGCCGCGGCCGACCTCGTGGTCACCGGTGAGGGGTCGCTCGACGCGCAGACCTTGCACGGCAAGGCCCCAGCGGCCGTGGCTGCCCTGGCTGCCCGACACAGCATCCCGGTCGTGGCCGTGGCCGGTCGGGTCGCCCTCGACGAGGCGACGCTGCGCGAGGCCGGCTTCGACGCGGCATACGGACTCATCGACGAGGCGGGTAGCCGGGACGAGGCGTTCACCGCCCCGGGGCCTCTCCTCGAACGCATCGGCGCGCGCATCGCGCGCGAGTACCGTGAGGTCCTGGACGCACCGGCGACCGGTCGCGTCGAAGTGGAGGTGGCACGTGGACGCTGACGTCGTGCTGCGCGCGCGGCGCGCAGTCGTGGACGGTGAGGAGGTCGCGGCGACGGTCTTCGTCGCCGACGGTCGCATCGCCGCCATCGAGACCTACGACGCGCCCACTGGTGACACCCGGGTGGTCGAGCTGGCCGACGACGAGGTGCTGCTGCCCGGGCTCGTCGACACGCACGTCCACGTCAACGAGCCCGGTCGCACCGAGTGGGAGGGCTTCGCCAGCGCGACCCGTGCTGCGGCAGCTGGCGGCGTGACCACGATCATCGACATGCCGCTCAACTCGATCCCTGCCACGGTTTCCGTGGCGGCGCTTGAGGAGAAGCGCGCCATCGCCCGCGACCAGGCGTTCGTCGACGTGGGCTTCTGGGGTGGCGCGGTGCCCGGCAACGTCCTCGACCTGCAGCCGCTGCACGACGCGGGCGTCTTCGGGTTCAAGTGCTTCCTGATCCACTCCGGGGTCGACGAGTTCCCCCCGCTCACGGCTGACGAGCTGCGCGAAGCACTCACTGAGACAACGAAGTTCGACGCCCTGGTCATCGTCCACGCCGAGGATGCCGAGGCCATCGACTCCGCCCCGGAACCGGAGGGGCGTTCGTATGCCGCGTACCTGGGTTCGCGACCGCGCGCGGCCGAGGAGGTGGCGATCACTGCCGTCGTCGACGCAGTCCGCGAGACTGGGGGCCGGGCGCACATCCTGCACCTGTCCGACGCCGACGCCGCGCCGCTGGTCGCCAAGGCACAGGCCGAGGGACTCCGGGTCACGGCCGAGACGTGCCCGCACTACCTCACGATCACGGCCGAGGAGATCCCCGACGGGGCGACCCAGTTCAAGTGCTGCCCGCCGATCCGCGAGGCCGACAACCGCGACCACCTCTGGGATGCGTTGCGGGACGGGACGATCGGCACCATCGTCACCGACCACAGCCCCTGCACCGAGGACCTCAAGCGGCTGGACGTGGGCGAGTTCGGGCTCGCGTGGGGCGGCATCGCAGGTGTGCAGCTCGGCCTGCCGGCCGTGTGGACCGAGGCTCGTTCACGCGGGCTGACGCTCGCCGACGTCGTGCGCTGGATGGCGACCAACACCGCCGACCAGGTCGGGCTCTCCGACCGCGGGCGCATCGAGGTCGGTGCGCAGGCCGACCTCGCCGTGCTGGCTCCGGACGAGGAGTTCACCGTCGACGTCGCCCACCTGCGCCACAAGAACCCCGTGTCGGCCTATGCCGGCCGAACGCTGACCGGAGTCGTCCGCCAGACCTGGCTCCACGGCATACCCGTCGACCTCGAGGCGGCCCCGCGGGGGCAGCTCATCAGGAGAGGAAACCCATGAGCGACAACGAGACCCGCTACTACGCCCCCAAGGGTGGACTGCCTCCGCAGACGCAGCTGACCACCGACCGGGCGACCTTCACCGAGGCGTATGCCGTCCTGCCGCGCGGCACCATGACCGACATCGTCACGAGCGCCCTGCCGTTCTGGGAGGGCATGCGGATGTGGGTCATCGCCCGGCCACTGTCGGGCTTCGCGGAGACCTTCTCGCAGTACATCGTCCAGGTGACACCGGGTGGCGGATCCGACAAGCCGGAGATCGACCAGCTGGCCGAGGGCGTTCTGTTCGTCGTCGGCGGCAGCCTCGAGCTCGACCTCGACGGCGAGGTGCACCAGCTGACCGCCGGCAGCTACGCCTACCTGCCCTGCGGGCAGCGCTGGAAACTGCACAACCGCGGCGGCGAACCGGCGTCGTTCCACTGGATCCGCAAGTCCTACCAACGGGTCGACGGCATCGACCTGCCCGAGCCGCTGGTCACCCACGAGTCCGACGTCCCCGGGATCGAGATGCCCGGCACCAAGGGGGCGTGGACGACGCAGCGGTTCGTCGACCCCACCGACGTGCGGCACGACATGCACGTCAACATCGTCAACTTTGAGCCCGGCGGGGCGATCCCGTTCCCTGAGACCCACGTGATGGAGCACGGCCTCTACGTCCTGGAGGGCAAGGCGGTCTACCTGCTCAACAACGACTGGGTCGAGGTGCAGGAAGGTGACTTCATGTGGCTGCGCGCGTTCTGCCCGCAGGCCTGCTACGCCGGCGGACCGGGCCGGTTCCGCTACCTGCTCTACAAGGACGTCAACCGGCACGCCGTGCTGTCGCGGCAGCTCGTCTGACCCTGTATTCCACATCGCGAAACTTCTTATCCGAAACCCTTGCTTCAACAGTTTGTTGAGGGCTACCGTGGTCCGAACCTCGCGCCCCGTCGTTCGCATGGATAACCGGCGGTGTCGTGCAACGCGAACCATGCCCACTGCGGTCGCCGCTGGTGGATGATGGGAGCCCCAACGTCGGGGTGAGGAGGTCGCCATGGCTGCCGATGGCCACGAGCTGACGATCAACGGTGAGACCTGCTCGCTCGCCGGCACCGACCCGGCGACCAACGCCTTGGACTTCCTGCGCGACCGCGGGCTCACCGGCGCCAAGGAGGGGTGCGCCGAGGGGGAGTGCGGCGCCTGCTCGATCATGGTGGCCCGCCCGGACGAGGGCGGCGGCACGCGCTGGACCGCGATCAACGCCTGCCTCATCCCTGCGGCCGCGCTCGACGGCCAGGAGGTCGTCACCTCCGAGGGGCTCGGCACCCCCGACGACCTGCACCCGGTGCAGCGCGAGATGGCGGTGCGCGGCGGCTCCCAATGTGGTTACTGCACACCGGGATTCGTCTGTTCCATGGCCGCCGAGTACTACCGCGCAGACCGCTCCGAGCCAGCCGCCTCCAACGGCCACGGCGCCGACCACGAGCACGGGCCGAACGGCTTCGACCTGCACGCACTGTCCGGCAACCTGTGCCGCTGCACCGGCTACCGCCCGATCCGTGACGCCGCCTTCGCGTTGGGTTCACCGAGCGACGACGACGGGTATGCCGCGCGGCGCAGCTCCCCGGCGCCCGTCGCCGCCTCGACGCGGCTGGCCGGGACGTCCGGCACCTTCGCGCGCCCAGCCGACCTCGCCGAGGCCCTCGACCTGCTGGCCGCCCAGCCCGAGGCCGTGCTCGTTGCGGGCTCGACCGACTGGGGCGTTGACGTCAACATCAAGGGGTCGCGGGCGGCCTACGCGATCGGTATCGACCGCGTGCCCGAGCTGCGCACCTTCGACTTCGGCGACGACCGGGTCGAGATCGGCGCCGCCCTGACGCTGTCGGAGGTCGAGCGACTGCTGGCCGGCCGGGTGCCGCTGCTCGCGCAGCTGTTCCCGCAGTTCGCCTCGCGGCTGATCCGCAACGGCGCGACGATCGGGGGCAACCTCGGCACCGGCTCACCGATCGGCGACACGCCACCCGCGCTGCTGGCCCTCGAGGCGACCCTGGTGCTGGCCTCACGCGACGGCGAGCGCGAGGTGCCGTTGGCCGACTACTTCACCGGCTACCGCCAGACGGTGCGCCAGCCGGGCGAGCTGATCAGGGCGGTGCGGATCCCGTTGCCGCTCAGCGGGATCACCGCGTTCCACAAGATCGCCAAGCGGCGGTTCGACGACATCTCCAGCGTGGCCGTCGGGTTCGCCATCGACGTCCGTCACGGTGTGGTGGCCAAGGCCCGCATCGGTCTCGGGGGCGTCGCGGCCACCCCGATCCGAGCCCTGGCCACCGAGGCCGCCCTCGAGGGCCGACCATGGACCGCCGACGTGGTCCGCGAGGCGGCCGACGTGATGCGCAGCGAGGGGACGCCCCTGGACGACCACCGCTCCAGCGCGGCATACCGCAAGGCCATGCTCGGCACCGCACTCCTCAAGCTGCACGCCGACGACACCGAGACCCAGACCGAGGAGGTGCCCGCATGAGCGCACTGTCCGACCGTCCCACGAATCCCGTTGTGGGAGAGTCCCTCCCGCACGAAGCGGCCTCGCTCCACGTCACGGGCCAGGCGCTCTACACCGACGACCTCGTGGGCCGCCTCCCCGGTACGCTGCACGCCCACCCCGTGCAGGCGCCCCACGCGCACGCCCGCGTGACCCGGCTCGACGTGTCCGCGGCATACGACGTCCCGGGTGTCGTGCGGGTGCTCACCGCCGACGACGTGCCGGGCGTGAACGACGCCGGCATCAAGCACGACGAGCCGTTGTTCCCCAGCGAGGTCATGTACTACGGCCACTCTGTCTGCTGGGTGCTCGGCGAGACGCTCGAGGCAGCCCGGCTGGGGTCCCTGGCCGTCGAGGTCGACTACGAACCGCTGCCGGCACTGGTCACCGTCAAGGACGCTATCGCCGCAGACAGCTTCCAGGGCGGTCAGCCGCGGATGGAGCGCGGCGACATCGACGCCGGCTTCGAGGCCGCGACCCATGTGTTCTCAGGGGAGTTCGAGTTCGCCGGGCAGGAGCACTTCTACCTCGAGACCCACTGCTCGCTCGCCCAGGTCGACGAGAACGGCCAGGTCTTCGTGCAGTGCTCGACCCAGCACCCCACCGAGACCCAGGACATCGTCGCCCACGTCCTCGGCACGCCGAGCCACGCGGTCACCGTCCAGTGCCTGCGGATGGGCGGCGGCTTCGGCGGCAAGGAGATGCAACCCCACGGGTATGCCGCGATCGCCGCACTGGGGGCCACCCTCACCGGGCGTCCGGTGCGGCTCCGGTTGACGCGCAACCAGGACATCACCATGTCGGGCAAGCGGCACGGGTTCCATGCGCAGTGGCGGGTCGGGTTCGACGACACCGGCCACCTCGTGGCGCTTGACGCGACGCTCACGGCCGACGGCGGGTGGAGCCTCGACCTGTCCGAGCCGGTGTTGGCGCGGGCCCTGTGCCACATCGACAACGCCTACTGGATCCCCAACGTGCGGGTCAACGGGCGAATCGCCAAGTCCCACAAGACCTCCCAGACCGCGTTCCGCGGCTTCGGTGGGCCGCAGGGCATGCTCGTCATCGAGGACATCCTGGGTCGGTGCGCCCCGCTGCTCGGGCTCGACCCGATCGACCTGCGGCGTCGCAACTTCTACGTCCACGGCCAAGCCACCCCCTACGGCCAGCCGGTCCGGCACCCCGAGCGCGCGGTCACCTGCTGGGAGCAGGTGCTCACGACCGGGGACGTCGCGGCCCGCCAGGCCGAGATCGCGGCATACAACTCGATCCACGAGCACTCCAAGCGGGCGCTGGCGATGACCCCGGTGAAGTTCGGGATCTCGTTCAACCTCACGGCGTTCAACCAGGCCGGCGCGCTCGTGCACGTGTACAAGGACGGCTCGGTGCTGATCAACCACGGCGGCACCGAGATGGGGCAGGGACTGCACACCAAGATGCTCCAGGTCGCCGCGACCGCCCTCGGGGTGCCGCTGTCGATGGTGCGGCTCGCCCCGACGCGCACCGACAAGGTGCCGAACACCTCGGCCACTGCGGCGAGCTCTGGCGCCGACCTCAACGGCGGAGCCGTGAAGAACGCGTGCGAGCAGATCACCGAGCGGCTGCGCTCACTGGCGGGGGAGCGGTTCGAGGTGGCGCCCGCCGAGGTGACGTTCAGCGACGGGATGGTCAGCGGAGGCGGCGAGAGCATGCCGTGGGCCGAGTTCGTCAACCTCGCCTACTTCAACCGGATCCAGCTGTGGGCGGCGGGCTACTACCGCACCGAGGGGCTGCACTGGGACTCCAGCATCATGCAGGGCTCCCCGTTCAAGTACTTCGCCTACGGAGTCGCGGCGACCGAGGTCGAGGTCGACGGTTTCACCGGCGCCTACCGCACGCGGCGCGTCGACATCGTCCACGACGTCGGCGACTCGCTGTCGCCGCTGGTCGACATCGGCCAGGTCGAGGGCGGGTTCGTACAGGGCGCCGGGTGGCTGACCTTGGAGGACCTGCGCTGGGACGAGTCCGACGGACCGAACCGGGGACGGCTGGCCACCCAGGCGGCGAGCACCTACAAGCTGCCGAGCTTCTCGGAGATGCCCGAGGAGTTCAACGTGGCGCTGCTCGAGCAGGCGCACGAGGACGGCGCCGTCTACGGCTCCAAGGCCGTCGGCGAGCCGCCGCTCATGCTGGCCTTCTCGGTGCGTGAGGCGCTGCGGCAGGCGGCTGCCGCGTTCGGTCCGGCGGGCACGTCGATCGACCTCGCGTCACCGGCTACACCCGAGGCCGTGTGGTGGGCGATCCAAGAGGCGCGGGGCGGTGCCGAGCCGCCGCACATGACCGCGATGGTCGAGGGCGGCACCGGTGTCGTGCCCGACCAGCCAGGCAACGGCGCCCACCCGATCGAGCCGAGATCCGAACGCGCCCAACGGGTTTCGTCGGGAGCCTGACGATGCGCTGGATCACCGCTGTCGAGCGGCTGCGCGAGCGACGTGAGCCGGGCGTCCTCGTGACGCTGGTGTCCGTCCGCGGGCACTCGCCCCGTGAGGCCGGGGCCAAGATGGTCGTGTCGGCCGACGCGACCTGGGGCAGCGTCGGCGGCGGCAACCTCGAGGCGACCGCGGTCGATCGCGCGCGGAGGCTGCTCGAGAGCGGCTCGGCCGACCCCGTCGACCTCGAGCTCGCGCTCAACGACAAGGCGCCTGCCGAGCACGGGCAGCAGTGCTGCGGTGGTGAGGTGCGGCTGCTTCTCGAGCCCCTGCGCGTCGTGCCGGCCGTCGCCATCTTCGGCATGGGTCATGTCGGCCTCGAGCTCGCCCGTGTGCTCGCCCGCCACGACGTCGAGCTCCACCTCGTTGACTCTCGCGCCGACCAGCTCGGCCGCGACCGGCTCGGAGTGCTCGACGACGCGGTCGCCGGCATCCACGTCCACCACGCCCCCGTCCCCGAGCTCGTCCTCGGCCAGGTGCCCGCCGGCACCCACGTGCTCGTCATGACCCACGACCACGCGGAGGACGCAGCGCTCTGCGACGCCGCACTCCGGTGTGGCCACCTCGGGTCGATCGGGCTGATCGGGTCGAGTGCAAAGTGGCGCCGCTTTGAGAAACGCCTTGCGGCAGAAGGACATTCGCCCGAGGTGTTGAACCGGATCCAGACCCCCATCGGCCTCTCCGACATCGCGGGCAAGAAACCCGCGACCATCGCCGTGGCCGTCGCCGCCGACCTGCTGCGCGTGTTCCAGACCGAGTCCGCACCCGAGGTCTCGCGATGACGCTCTTTCGCGCGCGGGTCATGGACACGCCCGCCGACCCGTTCACGGGCGGTGAGCTCCGGTCCGACGACGACTGCGGCATCCTCGTCCAGGGCGGTCTGATCGCTGCCCGCGGCCCGTTCGAGACGGTGCGTGCCGCCAACCCCGACGAGCCGGTGCTCGACCTGCGTGACGGCATCGTCCTGCCCGGCCTCGTCGACACCCACGTGCACTTCCCGCAGGTGCGCGTCATCGGCGGGCTCGGCATGCCGCTGCTCGACTGGCTCGACCAGTGCGCCCTCCCCGAGGAGGTGCGGATGGGCGAGGTCGACTACGCCCGCGGGGTCGCGCGCGACTTCGTCACCGGCCTCGTCGACTCTGGCACCACCACCGCACTCGTCTTCGGCTCGCACTTCGCGTCGGCCGTCGACGTGATGTTCGAGGCCGCCGACCGGTGGGGCCTGCGCGTCACCACCGGCCTCGTCACCTCCGACCGCATCCTGCCCGAGCCGCTGCTCACCACGCCCGAGCGTGCCCTCAAGGAGCAGGCCGAGCTCGCCGCCCGCTGGCACGGCAAGGGCCGCCTTCGGTATGCCGTGACGCCGCGCTTCTCGTTGTCCGCCAGCGAGGCGATCCTCGAGTCCTGTGGCCAGACGTTCACGGAGGTCGACGGGGCGTTCTTCACCTCGCACGTCAACGAGAACCTCCGCGAGGTGCAGGAGGTGCGCGACCTCTTCGGTGGATCCTCCTATGTCGACACCTACGACAAGTTCGGCCTGCTGACCGAGCGGTCCGTCCTCGCCCATGACGTCCACCCCACTGACGCCGAGCTCGCGACCCTGGCCACGCGGCATACCTCGGTCGCCCACTGCCCCACGTCGAACTCCGCACTCGGGTCCGGACTCTTCCCCCTGCGCCGGCACCACGAGGCGGGCGTCCACGTTGCCATGGGATCGGATGTCGGTGCGGGGACAGGCTTTTCGATGCTCAAGGAGGGGCTGCAGGCCTACTTCATGCAGCGTCTTCTCGGCGACGAAGGCCTGCCGCTGACGTCGACCCACCTGCTGTGGCTGTGCACGTCGGCGGGCGCCCAGGCGCTCGGGCTCGGCGACGAGGTCGGTGACCTGTCGGTGGGCAAGGCGTTCGACGCGATCTGGCTGCTGCCCGAGGCCGGCGACCCGTTGGCTGTCGGCCTCGGCAACGCCAAGTCACCCGAGGATGCGCTTTCGAAGGTGTTCGCGCTCGGCACCAGCTCGGACATCGGTGGCGTGTGGGTCGGCGGTGACCAGATCGCCGCCGGCCGCTGGCGCATGCCGCCCAGCCACTGACCGACTACGCCGAGGCGATCAGGCGCGTTCGGCGCGCAGCACCTCTTCGTAGGCCGGCAGAGTCAGGAAGTCGGGGAAGTCGGGGTCGATCGCGCACTCCACGAACAGCTTTCGCGCCGTCTCCAACGACTCGCGCGCGGTCTGGTTGTCGCCCGCCTCGGCCAGCAACGCGGCATACGCCTCGTCCACGACCTGGTCGACGAGCTCGCGGGTGACGGTCTCACCCGACGACAGGGTGGCGCTCGAGTTGAGCCACTGCCAGATCTGGCTGCGTGAGATCTCGGCGGTCGCGGCGTCCTCCATCAGGTTGTGGATCGCCGCGGCGCCGTTGCCCGCGAGCCACGCCTGCAGGTAGCGGATGCCCACGTCGACGTTGCCGCGCAGTCCGTCGAGCGTGCGCTCGCCGGGCGTCGCGCCCGCGTCGAGCAGGTCCTCGGCTTCGACGTCGACATCCTCACGCAACACGTCGAGCTGGTTGGGGCGGTCCCCGAGCACCGAGGTGAAGACCTCCTTGCACAGCTCGACCATGCCCGGGTGCGCGACCCACGACCCGTCGAAACCGGCCTTGGCCTCACGCTCCTTGTCGGCGCGCACCTTGGCGAACGCCGCCTCGTTGGCCGCCTCGTCCTTGCTCGGGATGAACGCCGCCATGCCGCCGATCGCGAATGCTCCCCGGCGGTGGCAGGTGGACACGAGCAGGTCGGAGTAGGCCTTCATCATGGGCGCGTTCATCGTCACCGCGTTGCGGTCGGGCAGCGTGAACTGCGGCCCGGAGTCCCTGAAGTACTTGATGATCGAGAACAGGTAGTCCCAGCGCCCGGCGTTCAGCCCGGCCGCGTGGTCGCGCAGCTCGTAGAGGATCTCCTCCATCTCGAACGCCGCCGGGATCGTCTCGATCAGCACCGTCGCGCGCACCGTGCCCGGCGCGATGCCGAGCCGCTCCTCGGCATACGTGAAGACGTCGTTCCAGAGCCGCGCCTCGAGGTGGCTCTCCATCTTGGGCAGGTAGAAGTAGGGGCCGCTGCCGCGCTCAAGCAGCTCGGCGGCGTTGTGGAAGAAGTAGAGCCCGAAGTCGACGAGCGCGCCGACGAGCGGCGTGCCGTCGAGGGTGAGGTGGGCCTCGTCGAAGTGCCAGCCGCGGGGGCGGGGGACGATGACGGGTATGCCGTTCGGGTCCTTGAGGGCGTAGTGCTTGCCCTCGGGGGTGGTGAGCTCGATGGTGCGGCGGACGGCGTCGTAGAGGTTGACCTGACCGCCGATCACGTTGTCCCAGTGGGGAGTGTTGGCGTCCTCGAGGTCGGCGAGCCAGACCTTGGCGCCGGAGTTGAGGGCGTTGATCGCCATCTTGCGGGTGGTCGGTCCAGTGATCTCGACCCGCCGGTCCTGGAAGTCGGCGGGCGCCGGCGCGACCTGCCACTCACTGCCGCGCACCTTTGCCGTTTCGGCGAGGAAGTCGAGCCGGCCCGTGCGGGAGACCTCGGCGCGACGGGTGCGGCGCGCCTCGAGCAGCTCGTCGCGGGTCGACCCGAACCGCTGCTGGAGCTCGCCTAGGAACGCCAGCGCCTCCGGCGTGAGGATCTCCTCGCTGCGCTCCACGTCGTGCGGGGCGTCCACGGTCACGGTCGGGTCAGGCATGTCGTCCTCGGATCGGTGGTCGGATGTCGGCGGGGCGGTCGCGGAAGTGCGCTCCGCGTGGCTACGATAGTTCCATGATACGGAATTGTCTTCTCATTCGTAATCCCGGACGGGGAGATATATGAGCGCCGAGGCCAACGCAGCCGCCGGGCGCACCGGTGGCGTCCAGTCGCTCGAGCGGGCGTTCATGCTGCTCGAGACGATGGCCGACGCGGGCGGTGTCATCAGCCTGTCGCAGCTCGCGTCCGACGCCCAGCTGCCGCTGCCGACGATCCACCGGCTGATCCGGACGTTGGTCGACCTTGGCTACGTCCGGCAGGAGGCGTCGCGTCAGTACTCGTTGGGGCCCAGGCTGATTCGCCTCGGCGAGACCACCTCGCGGATGGTCGGGCGCTGGGCCCGCCCGCAGATGGAGGCGCTGGCCCGCGAGCTCGGTGAGTCGGTCAACCTCGCCATGCTCGACGGCGACCAGGTCGTCTATGTCGGCCAGGTCATGGCCTCGCAGAACTCGATGCGCATGTTCACCGAGGTCGGGCGTCGCGTCCTGCCGCACTCGACCGGCGTGGGCAAGGCCGTCCTCGCCGAGATGGACCCGGCCGAGGTGCGGGCGATCGTCGAGCGCACCGGTATGCCGGCCCGCACCGAGCACACCATCACCACGCCCGACGCGCTGGCCAAGGAGCTGGCGACCACCCGCAAGCGTGGCTACGCGCTCGACGAGGGCGAGCAGGAGGTAGGGGTCCGCTGCGTCGCGGTCGCGGTGCCGGACGTGCCGCAACAGCTCGCCCTGTCGGTGAGCGGTCCGCTGCCGCGCATGACCGACGACTTCATCGAGCGCGCGGTCGGACCGCTGCACAAGGCTGCGGCGGCGATTGCCGCGCAGCTGCGAGCTGGGGACTAACAATCGGGGCACCTCACGTGAACTGTCCGTGATGCCAGCGGCTTTCGTCGTCCGGCGAGTTGCCGGACGGGCACGCTGGTGCCATGGCCTACGGAGCGCAGACCGAGCCGCTGGCCCTCGCCCACCGCGGCGGGGCGGCGCTCGCGCCCGAGAACACCCTCGCGGCGTTCGGCCGGTCGGTGGCCCTGGGCTACCGCTACCTCGAGACCGACGTCCGCCTCACCGCTGACGGACAGTTGGTCTGCTTCCACGACGCCACGCTCGACCGGGTGACCGGCCTGCGAGGGCCCGTGCGGCGGCATACCCTCGCCTCGCTGCGTCGCACGCGGGTCGGCGGCGAGCCGGTTGCGACGTTGCGTGAGGCCCTCGAGGCGTTCCCCGGGGCCAACTTCACGGTCGACCTCAAGGACCGCGACGCCATAGCCCCGTTGGCTGACCTGTTGCAGGACCCTGGCTTTCGCGACCGGGTCTGTGTCGCGGGGGCTTGGGACGGCTGGCTCGCCGAGCTGCGGGGTCACGCGCCGGGCGTGCGCACGGCCCTGGGGTGGCGGTCCCTGACCGCGCTCATCACCTCTGCGCGGGCCGGTATGCCGTGTGCCCGCCGGTTCGCGACCGCCGAGTTCGCGCACGTGCCGTTGCGACTGGGGCGGTTCCCGGTGTTCGTCGAGCGGCTGGTGGCAGGCGCGCACCGCATCGGCGTGCGCGTCATCGTGTGGACCGTCGACGACCCGGTTGAGATCACCCGCCTGCTCGATGCCGGTGTCGACGGCATCATCACCGACCGGCCGGACGTGCTGCGCGAGGTACTCGTGTCCCGCGACCAATGGCTCCCGATGACCACCGGCACCCGGCCACTACCACCGGACCATGAGGTCGACGGACGACCACGGTCACTGACCTGAGACCCGGTTCGTGCTCAGCGGTGGCTGGACCACGCCGACCTTGGTCGTCCGCCCACGTCTGGCTCCCCGCGACGCACCTGCACAACCAGGGTTCACGCCGTGGAAGTCTTGGGGCGTGACCGACGATGGCAACCGATGGGGGCAGCACGCGGTCGCTCCACCCTCGCTCGACGACGCAGTGCTGGTCGTCCGGGCACAACGACATCTCTTGTGGCGCGCGGCGCTGCCGTCAGGCGTGATCGGCCTGGTGCTCTGGTGGGCCGGAGTGAACTCAGACAAGCCGTTGCCCGGGTTGGTGTCCGGTGGGGTGTTGCTCGTACTTTCGTTGCTCCGTGTCGCGTTCTGGGACAGGGGAATGGCTGCCCGCTCGATCGTGAGCACACCGACCCACCTGGTGCTGTGTCAGCACGGGCGCCCACGGCGATGGATACGTTGGTCGGCAATCCAGCGCCTTACAGTGACACGGTCGACGCTCCTGCCGGAATGGTCGCGGAACGGGGCGTGGTTCGAAGCCTTTCCCACGCCCGCACTGAACATAGAGCCGCCAATGGCCATCGTGGGAGGCCTTGGACCGATGCTGATATCGAGGCGAGCTTCGGCATCGTCGGCAGCCAGTGTTCGCGCCGTGGCCGTCGAGCACGGCATTCCCTTTGACTGAGGGCGAACAGGCCTGCGCGGCCTCGGTGGACGGACGACCACGATCGCTGACCTGAGGCCCTGTTCGTGCTCAGCGGTGGCTGGACCACGCCGACCGTGGTCGTCCGCCCGCGTCTGGTGCCGAGACCTCAGAGCCGGCGGCCGAGGAACAGGGCGTCGGCTGAGCTGTCGTCGAGCACCGTGAACCCCATCCGCTCGTAGAACCCGATGGCGTTCGTGTTCGCCCGGCCGACCCCCAGGTGCACGCCTGGCGACCCGGCTGCGGCCAGCCGTGCGAAGAGCCCCTCGAGCAGGCGCCGCCCCCAGCCGCCGCCCTGCCACTTCGGCAGCAGGTCGATGTGCAGGTGCGACGGGTGCTCGGCGACCACGTGGTCCGGCGCCACCGGGGGGTCGTGGATCAGGGCGATGACGCGCGCGTCGCGCGCGCCCTCAGGAGCCGACCCCGCGGCATACCGCCGCCGCAACGCCGGCCACCACTCACGCTCGCACCGCGCCTCGAAGACGCGCGTGTCCAACGCGCCCAGCACGTAGCCGCCGACGCCCGAGCCGTCGTCGAGCACCGCTGCCAGCGACGGCTCGAACTCGACGTACGGGCCGACCCAGACCTCGCCGGGAAGTCTCCCGTCGGCATACAACGATGTCGCGTCGCCGCCGCTGTCGCCGGTGCGCAGGCACACGTCGTAGAGCGCGTCCCGGTCACCGGCGACATACGGCCGCAACGGATTTGGGTCCAACAACAGAGCCGGCTCAGTCGTCCTTGCCCGAGCTCATGCCGTCCTTGATGAGGTTCATCACCGAGTCGTCGGCGAGGGTCGTGACGTCACCGACCTCGCGGTTCTCGGCGACGTCGCGCAGCAGGCGGCGCATGATCTTCCCGGAGCGGGTCTTGGGCAGCTCGGGCACGACCATGATCGAGCGCGGCTTGGCGATCGGGCCGATCTCCTTGGCCACGTGGTTGCGCAGCTCCTGCACCGTGTCGTCGCCGTGGTCCTCGGCGCCGCCACGCAGGATGACGAACGCCACCACGGCCTGACCGGTCGTCTCGTCCGACGCACCGACGACGGCGGCCTCCGCCACCGTCGGGTGCGACACCAGCGCCGACTCGATCTCCGCGGTGGAGAGCCGGTGGCCCGAGACGTTCATGACGTCGTCGACCCGGCCGAGCAACCAGATGTTGCCCTTCTCGTCGTACTTCGCGCCGTCGCCGGCGAAGTAGTACTTGTCGCCGAACCGGCTCCAGTACGTCTCCTTGTAGCGCTCCGGGTCACCCCAGATGCCGCGCAGCATCGACGGCCACGGCTTGGTCAGCACGAGGTAGCCGACGGCCTCCGGGTCGTGCAGCGGCTGCCCCTCGTCGTCGAGGATCTCGGCGCTGATGCCGGGGATCGGCTTCTGTGCCGAGCCGGGCTCGAGGTCGGTGACGCCCGGCAGCGGGCTGATCATGATCGCGCCCGTCTCGGTCTGCCACCAGGTGTCGACGATGGGTGCCTTGTCGCCGCCGATGTTCTTGCGGTACCACAGCCACGCCTCGGGGTTGATCGGCTCACCGACCGACCCGAGCACCCGCAGCGACGACAGGTTGTACTTCGCCGGGATGTCGTCGCCCCACTTCATGAACGTGCGGATCGCGGTGGGCGCGGTGTAGAGGATCGTCACGCCGTACTTCTCCACGATCTCCCACCAACGACCCTGGTGCGGCGTGTCCGGCGTGCCCTCGTAGATCACCTGGGTCGCGCCGTTGGCCAGCGGCCCGTAGACGATGTAGGAGTGCCCGGTCACCCAGCCGATGTCGGCGGTGCACCAGTAGACGTCGGTCTCAGGGTGCAGGTCGTGCACGACGGAGTTGGTGTAGGCGCACTGCGTCAGGTAGCCGCCCGTCGTGTGGAAGATGCCCTTGGGTTTACCGGTCGTGCCGGAGGTGTAGAGGATGAACAGCGGGTGCTCGCTGTCGTGCGGGTATGCCGTGTGCTCGTCGCTCGCGGTGTCGACGACGTCGTGCCACCAGACGTCGCGCCCCTCCTTCATCTCCACGTCACCCTTGGTGCGCTGGACGACGAGGACCTTCTCGACCGGGTTGTCGCCGCTGTCGAGCGCCGCATCGACGGCCGCCTTCAGCGGTGCCGCCTTGCCGCGCCGGAACTGCCCGTCCGCCGTCACCACGACACGCGCCTCGGCATCGGCGATCCGGGTGCGCAGCGCGTCCGCCGAGAACCCGCCGAAGACCACCGAGTGCGGCGCACCGATCCGCGCGCAGGCAAGCATCGTCGCGACGGCCTCCGGGATCATCGGCAGGTAGATCGCGACCCGGTCACCCTTGGCGACACCCAGTGACTCCAACGCGTTGGCGGCCTTGGCCACGTCCTTCTGCAAGTCGGCATACGTGATGGTGCGGGTGTCCCCGCCCTCGCCCTCGAAGTGGATGGCGACGCGGTCGCCGTTGCCGGCCTCGACGTGCCGGTCGACGCAGTTGTATGCCGCGTTGAGCTCGCCGCCGACGTACCACTTCGCGAACGGCGCGTCGCTCCAGTCGAGCGTCTGGTCGAAGTCCTTGGCCCAGGTGATCCGGTCGCGCGCCTGCTTGGCCCAGAACTCCTCGTGCTCGGTGGATGCCTCGTCGTAGAGCTCCGCCTTGCCGTTGGCCTGGGCAGCGAACTCGGGGCTCGGCGCGAATGACTGGGACACGGATGGACCTCCTGGCGGCATCGGCAAGGCGCGCTCGGCAGCGAGACGCGCTGGTGGTTAACAGCCAACCCCCTTCGGGGTCGGCCTTCAAGGTGAGCGGGCGGGTGCGTCGACCGGCGGACGGCCCGCAGAGACGGGCGGTTGCCGGGATCGGCCGACGCGGACCGGCGACAGGGGCGGCGCCGAAGGCTACTCTCGGGTAGGTGAGCCCCAGCACCACCAAGTCAGGCGCCTCGGCCGCGTCCAGCAGCGCCGCCGAGGCGGCACCCGAGTCGACCCCGACCGTGCTATCCCTGCTCCGTCGAGGGTGGCCCCCACTGGCGATCTTCCTCGCGGCCGTGCTGTGGTGGCCGGCCGGGTTCTGGGGGCGCGACGACTGGCTGCGCCTGCCCATCAGCGTGCCCACGGCGGACGTCCTGCTGCTCGGGTCGCTCGCCGCCGCGGCCGTCACCGGGCTGCTCGTGCGCTCGCCGTGGCCCCGGTTCGCGATCGTCGCCGGCTTCCCCGTGCTCGCCTGGCTCACGAGCTCGCCTGCGGTGACCGACAGCCGCGGCCGGGCGATCGTCATCACCGCCCTCGTGGTCGGCGCCATCATCGGCACATGGCTCGGTGAGCGGGGTGCGCGCGCCACCACGGCCACGGCCGGCACCCTCGCCGTCGTCGCCGGCCTCACACCCGCGACCTGGCCGCACGGTGCCCTCGCCGCCGTGGCCCTCGCGCTCCCGTTCACCGTGGCCAGCTGGCAGCGGGTGGCGCCCACGGTGATCGGCCTGCTGCGCGTCGTCGCCACCTACCTGGTGGCTGGTCTTCTCGCGGCCGCGGTCGACCAGGGCTGGAACGCGGTTCCGGCCCGGTCGGGTGGCCCGTCCTTTCGCGAACAGCTCCGTGCCTTCTTCACCCGGGCGTGGGACCACCTGCAGGCCCACGCCGGCGACGTCACCACAGACTTGCTGGGTGACGTCGCCTCCTGGCTGTGGCTGACGGTGGTCGTCGCCATCGTCATCGTTGTCGTGCGGGTGGCGCGCAGCCGCCGCTGACCACCACCCCGCTCATCACCACCGGTGGGCGACGTCGACCACGAGCCGGGTGCCCGTGGCGTCCTGGATCGTGAACGCGCGGAACGGAAGTCGTGCCCGCACGCCGACGCCGAACGTCGTCTGGCCCTCGAACGACCCGGCATTCGCGACCTGACGGAACGTCGTCCACCCGGTCACCGGCACCACCTCACGGGGGTTCGCCGGCCGGTATGCCGCCTGGCCGGTTGCCGTGGTCACCGGCGCCTTCACCACGAGCTGCAATCGGGCGCCACCGCGCAACGGGACGACCGTGCCGGCGCCTTCGGTGCGGACCGCGTCGACGTAGCGGACCGAGTAGCCGGGCGCCCGGCCACGCAGGTCGATGACCAGCCGGTCGTAGCACGCGTGGCGTCCGGCGCGGACACCCGTGACCGGGCCGGCGACCATGGGTGCGGCGCTCTTGGGGGTGGAGCCCCACCGGATGCCGCAGGACGACGCGGCGTCGGCAGAGGTGGTGGCGGCAGCGACGGGGAGCACCCCGGCCGCCAGTGCGACGACGAGCGAGCGGATGGCCGCTTTGGGACGAATTGCGTTGGTGTTCATGGTGTCCTCCTTCCCGGACACCACGTTGACGCGAGGCTGGGCACCTGGGTTGACACGACGGCATACCGACGAGTCGCCGAAGGCGGCAGACCTGGGGGCCTGAACGGCCCGGAGACGACACAGTGCCGCGTCCCCTCTGCGGGGACGCGGCACCGTGGTTCGGTGAGGCGTTCGTGCATCCCCTGCTAGTGCGCGACCGCCTTCTCCGCCCCGTGACCGGTCAGCGACCGGACCTCCATCTCGGCGAACTTCGCCGCGTTGTACTCCTTGCTCGTCACGGTCCCGATCCAGCCGAGCAGGAACCCGATCGGGATCGAGATGATCCCGGGGTTGTCGAGCGGGAACCAGTGGAAGTCGACGCCCTGCAGCATCGACAGCGACTTCCCGGTGGCCGGGTCGACGGGCTTGCCGGACACCACGGGGCTGAAGATGATCAGCACCAGGGCGGTGGCGAGGCCGCCGTAGATCGACCACAGGGCGCCGCGGGTGTTGAACCGCTTCCAGAACAACGAGTAGAGGATCGTCGGCAGGTTCGCGCTGGCCGCGATGGCGAACGCGAGGGCGACGAGGAACGCGATGTTCTGGCCGTTGGCGATGATGCCGCCGACGATGGCGACCAGCCCGATCACGACCGCGGTGATCCGCGCGACCCGCACCTCGTCGGCCTGGGACGCCTTACCCTCCTTGACCACCGAGTTGTAGATGTCGTGCGACAGGCTGGCGCTGGCCGTGATGGTCAGGCCCGCCACGACGGCGAGGATCGTCGCGAAGGCGACGGCGGAGATGATGCCGAGCAGCAGGGTGCCACCCAGCTCGAACGCCAACAGTGGCGCCGCCGAGTTGGCCTTTCCGGGTGCCGCGGCGATGGCCTTCGGCCCGACGAGCCAGGCCGCGCCGTAGCCGAGGACGAGGGTGAACAGGTAGAAGATGCCGATCAGCCAGATGGCCCACACGACGGACCTGCGGGCCTCCTTGGACGAGGGCACCGTGTAGAACCGCATCAGCACGTGCGGCAGGCCGGCGGTGCCGAGCACCAGGGCCAGCGACAGCGAGATGAAGTCCAGCTTCGTCGTGCCGGTCTTGCCGTACTGGAGACCGGGGTCGAGCACGGGCTTGCCACCCGAGGCCGTCACCGCATCGCCCAGCAGGGCACTGAGGTTCACGCCCGCCTTGCCGAGCACCCACAGGAACATCACCGCGGCGCCAATGATGAGCAGCACCGCCTTGATGATCTGCACCCAGGTGGTGCCCTTCATGCCGCCGATGAGCACGTAGGCGATCATCAGCACGCCGACGACGGCGATGACCAGCGACTGCCCGCTCTTGCTCTCGATGCCGAGCAGGAGAGCGACGAGGCCGCCGGCACCGGCCATCTGGGCCAGCAGGTAGAAGAAGCAGACCGCGAGCGTCGAGATCGCCGCCGCCATCCGCACCGGGCGCTGCTTGAGCCGGAACGACAGGACGTCGGCCATCGTGAACTTGCCCGAGTTGCGCAGCAGCTCCGCGACGAGCAGGAGCGCGACGAGCCAGGCCACGAGGAAGCCGATGGAGTAGAGGAAGCCGTCGTAGCCGTTGAGGGCGATGGCGCCGGCGATGCCGAGGAAGCTTGCCGCCGACAGGTAGTCACCGGCGATGGCGATGCCGTTCTGCCGGCCGGTGAAGGCGCGGCCGCCGGCGTAGAAGTCAGCAGCGCTGCGGTTGTTGCGGGAAGCGCGGATGACGATCGCCAGCGTGATCACGACGAAGATGCCGAAGATGGTGATGTTGAGCGCCGGGCTGCCGACGTCGGTGGCGGCCGGGACGAGCGTGGGGGCCAGGTTTGCTGCCATCAGTCGTCCACCCCCTGCGACTCGAGTTTGGCGTGCAACGCCTCCGCGCGCGGGTCGAACTCACGGTCGGCCCACCGGGCGTAGAGCATCGTGATGACGAACGTCGACACGAACTGGCCGAGGCCGAAGATCAGGCCGACGTTGATGTTGCCGAAGACCTTGGTCGACATGAAGTCGTGCGCGTAGGTCGACAGCAGCACGTAGAGGAAGTACCACGCCAGGAACAGCGCGGTCATGGGGAAGACGAACCTGCGGAACCGGCTTCGCAGCTCGGCGAACTCCGTCGAGCTCTGCAGCTCGACGTATGGGTCGCGGTCCGTGCGAGCGTCGTTGCTCACGTCGGGCACCTCCGGGGATGAGGGGACGGGCCAAGCAGGCGGCGGGTGGACCCGCTGCCGCCAGTCACTGTCGTGCGTGGTGGGCCGCAGGGGCAGGTATGCCGCGCGGGTGCGCGCCGTACGGCGGCGCCGCTCGGCGGGTGGTGACCGTCGGTGCGCCGAGCGGTCGCTGTGCCGCGCCGAACGGCCGAGCTCGTCCGGTATCACGGTGATACCATCGACGCATGGCACTCACTCTGCGCACCGACAGCGAGCTCGAGGCAGCCCTGGACGCCCTGGTCAAGGCGGAGGGCACCTCTCGGCAGGAGGTCATCCGTCGTGCCGTGATCGATCGGCACGAGCAGATGGTCCACGTCGAGATCGTGGGTGAGAGCAGCTCCCGCCTGCGCGAGAAGTGGGCCGATGTCCTCGACCGCCTCGGCACGGTCTGATGGCGCAGGTCCGCTACCTCACGCTCGAGGACCTGCTGACCCTCACCCGTGACCTCGGCGCCGGCCCGGTGCGTGACATCGGCCTGCTGGATGCGGCCGCAGCCCGCCCACGGTCCAGCGTCTTCGGCGAAGACGCCTACCCCGACCTGCACACCAAGGCGGCCGCCCTGCTGCACTCGATCGTGCGCAACCACGCGCTCGTCGACGGCAACAAGCGCCTTGGCTGGCTCACTTGGGTGGTCTTCCTCGACGTCAACGGCGTCGACGTCGACCTCTCCGACGACGACGCCTTCGACCTCGTGATGGCGGTGGCCGAGGGCCGTTACGACCTGCCGGAGATCGTCGAGCGGTTGCGCGGCGGCGCGGGCTGATCCGCACGGCCTTCGAGGGCGAGGTCCTCGGGGGAGTGCAGCCGCACCAGGGTGCGGCTGGTGTTGCGGGGGATCCGGCCGGGGGTCGCGAGCGACACGACGACGGCGGTGGCGAAGGCGATCGGCACCGTCCAGGCGGCCGGCTGACCCAAGAGCGCGCCCGGCCAGCCGTCGATCGGCCCGGCCAGCACCGTGGCCGCGACCGCGATCGCAGCCAGCAACCCGCCCACGACCAGCCCGGCCCCCGCACCAACCGTCGACAGCCCACGCCACCACGCACCGAGGACGAGCAGCGGGCAGAACGTCGAGGCCGCCACGGCGAACGCGAGGCTCACCATGGTCGCGAGGCCGACGGGCTCGACGACGAGCGACACGGCATACGGGACGAGCACTGCAGGCACGGAGGCGAGCCGAAAGCCCTGGACGGCCGTCGCGTCCTGCGCCGTCAGCCGCGCGAGCCAGCCACGCAGGACGTCCTGGTCGAGGACTCCGGCAACCGAGATGGTGAGGCCGGACGCAGTCGAGAGGAATGCCGCGAAGGCGCCACCGGCGAGCACGGCTGAGAGGATGTCGCCGAGCGTGCCCCCGGCCATGAGCCCCGGGAGGCTCAGCATCACCGTGTCCGGGGCGGTGCCGTGGGGCAGCTCGGGCAGGTAGGTGCGACCGAGGAAGCCGTAGACCGGCGGGAACAGGTAGAAGGTGCCGAGCAGGGCGATGACGGTGAGGGTCGTGCGCCGAGCCGCCCGCCCGTCGGGGTTGGTGTAGAAGCGGACGAGGACGTGCGGCAGGCCCATCGTGCCGAGGGCGAGGGCGAGCAGCAGGCTGTAGGTGGCGTAGACCGGATGTCCTTGTCCTCCAAGGCCATGCAACGGCTGCGCCCACCCGGGGTCGGTCGTCAGGACGGCCGGACCGGGCGCGCCGTCACCGGCCCAGAAGGCCAGCAGCACGAACGCCGGCACGGCGATCGCCGTCAGCTTGAGCCAGTACTGCACGGCCTGCACCAGGGTGATCGACCGCATCCCACCGGCGGCGACGTTGGCGACGACGACGGCCGCGACGACGAGCCCGCCGAGCCAGGACGGGGAGCCGGTGACCGCCCGCAGCGCCAACCCTGCGCCCTGGAGCTGCGGCAGCAGGTAGAGCCAGCCGATGCCCACCACGAGGAACGAGCACATGCGCCGGATCGCGCGTGACTCGAGCCGTGCCTCGGCGAAGTCGGCCAGGGTGTAGGCGCCGGAGCGGCGTAGTGGTGCGGCAACCAGGACCAGCAGCACGACGTAGCCCACGGTGTATCCCACCGGGAACCAGAGCATGTCGAGGCCGCCGGTGTAGATGAGTCCGGCGATGCCGAGAAAGCTTGCAGCAGAAAGGTATTCGCCGCCGATGGCGCTCGCGTTTCGGTACGGCGTGACGGTGCGCCCGGCCACGTAGAAGTCACTCGTCGTGCGGGACAGGCGCAGGCCGAAAGCGCCGACGGCGAGGGTGAGCACGCAGACGATGACGATCGCGACGAGACCGTATGCCGTGTTCACGGGCTGCGCTCCACGGCTCGGCTGAACTCCGCCTCGATCCGCTCGGACGCCCGGACGTAGAAGCGCGAGACGACCAGGGCCACCGGGTAGACGACGACCGCCAGCACCAGCCATGCCAGCGGCACCCCGGCGATGGTCAGCACTCGCGTGGCCGGTACGAGCAGGAACAGCAGTGGCAGCCCGCCCAGTCCGACGGCGCCGAACGCGAGCACCTGCAAACCCAGTCGCAGCTGGGCGCCCATCAGCCCGGACAGGTAGACCTCACCGAGGGTGCTCTGTTCGTCGAGATCGCGGGTGAGTGGCCGGACCGCGCGCCGTGTCGGTGCGTCGCGGCGGGTGGAGGTCACCCGGACCCGCGCGGGCGGCGACTCCTGCGGGCTGTCACTCATGGCCGCTCGATCACCCGTGGCTCACGACCGCGGGGCGGCGCGCAGCAGCCGGTCGCGCAGCTCGCGGGTGTGGCGCCGGCTCACCTGGAGCTCGACGTCGTCGAGGACGACGGTGCACCGCCCGTGCTCCATCCGGACCTCTTTGACGTGACCCAGCGAGACCAGCGTGCTGCGGTGGATCCGCACGAATCCCGCTGCGGCCCAACGCTCCTCGAGGGTCGACAGGGGGTGCGCACGAGGTGGGAACCCTTGTCCGTGTGCAGCCGGGCGTAGTCGCCCTGGGCCTGGGCGTAACGGATCTGGCTGCGGCTGATGAAGCGGGTGACGCCGCCGAGCTCGACCGGGATCGTCTCGTCCGCCGTCTCCTCCGAT
The DNA here is from genome assembly GCF_013041615.1 of Knoellia koreensis. Lineage (GTDB taxonomy): Bacteria > Actinomycetota > Actinomycetes > Actinomycetales > Dermatophilaceae > Pedococcus > Pedococcus koreensis. Next base: position 94,166 of record NZ_JABEPQ010000003.1, on the reverse strand, counting down.
GCGGGCGACGATCGGGTCGAAGTGGCCGGTTCGCGGGCGGTGACCACGCGGCGTACCGCCTCGCCCAACCGGTCGGCGCGGACCGGCTTCATGACGTAGTCGGTGGCCTCCACCGCGAACGCGTCGACGGCGTGCTGGTCGTGGGCGGTGACGAACACGACCTGGGGGCGCTCGCTGAACCGGGCGATGACGCGCGCCAGCTCCATGCCGTCGAGCCCCGGCATCGAGATGTCGGAGAACACCACGTCGACCGGTCCGGCGTCCAACGCCCGCAACGCATCTGCACCGGACCCGGCGGTGCGCACCTCACCCACCCGTGGGTCCTGGCGCAGCAGCCAGCTCAGCTCCTCGAGGGCGGGTGGCTCGTCGTCGACGACGAGCGCACGCAGCGGACGGCCCGCGGCACCGTCGTTGGCGTTGTCCTGCGGGCCCACGGATCCGGGTACGTCCGGCGGGGCACCAACCATCAGGTCTGAGCCTACGTCGAGACGTGCACCCCTGGCGCGTACTTCGGCACCCGGAACGTGACCTTGGTGCCCGCCCCCACCTCCGTCTCGACCACGAGCCCGAAGTCGTCGCCGTAGACCTGCCGCAGCCGGGCGTCGACGTTGCCGAGCCCCACGCTGTCGGCGTCCGGGCGGCCGTCGAGGGCCGCCCGGACCACCGTCGGGTCCGAACCGACACCGTCATCCTCGATGGTGATGGTGGCGGTGGCGCCGTCGTCAGTGGCGACGATCCGCACCGTCCCGCCGTGCTCCTTGCCGGCCAGCCCGTGCCGAACGGCGTTCTCCACCAACGGTTGGATCGCGAGGTAGGGCACGGTCACCGGCAGCACCTCCGGCGCGATGAGCAGCGAGATCCGCAGCCGCTCACCGAACCGCGCCTGTTCCAGCACCAGGTAGCGCTCGACGTTGCGCAGCTCCTCGGCCAGGGTCGTGAACGCCCCACCACGACGCAGGGCGTACCGGGTGAAGTCGGCGAACTCGAGCAGCAGCTCCCGGGCCCGGTCCGGGTCGGTGCGCACGAACGACGCGATCGCCGCCAGCGCGTTGTAGATGAAGTGCGGGCTGATCTGCGCACGCAGGGCCCGCAGCTCGGCCTCCATCGCGCGGCTGCGTTGCTGCCCCAGCTCGGCCAGCTCGCCCTGGGTCGCCATCCAGCCGGCCACCTCCTCGGTGGCCCGGGCGAGCCCGGCGCTCGCCTGCGGTCCGTAGGCCGCGAGGGCCGCGACGACGCGTTCGTCGGTCACCACCGGTGCGACGACGGCCGTGCGCACCGGGCAGTCCGGGTCGGAGCACTGCACCTTGTCCGGGCCCAGGACGATCGTCCGGCCGGTGCGCAGCACCTCGGCCGCGTGGTCGTGCGCCTGCCGCACGTGCACGTCCGGCAGCCCGTCCGAGGCCACCAGCCCGGTGCTGTCGGTGACCGCCAGGGCCGGCGACCCGAGCAGCCCGCGCAGGTGCCGGGCCGCGCGGGCCGTGCTGTCGGGGGAGAGGCCGCCCTGGAGGTGCCGGGCCGCCAGGGATGCGGTGTGCAGGGTGCGGTACGTCGCCTCGTCGACGTCGGAGACGAACCCGCGGCGGGCGCTGCGGCCGTGGCGGACCAGCCGCAGCAGCACCCACAGCAGCACCATGCCGCCCGCCACGACGATCGCCGTGGGGAGGTGGAAGCTGCCCGACATGTGCGCACTCTAGATGCCGGGTTCCCTAGAGTTGCGGCGTGCCCGACGTCGACTCCTCGCTATTCGCGCTCGGTGAGCTGCCCGGCATACCGGAGAAGATCGATGCCGCGCGGGCGGCGCTGACCCAGCTGCGCTGGCACGAGGCGCTGCGCCGCCGCATCCCCGAGGCGGCCGCCGAGTCGCGGGTCCGCGGAGCCCAGGCGAGCGCGGCGCTGGAGGGGGCCAACATCCCGGTCGAGGTCGTCCGCGACGTGATGCGCGGCGCGGCCCAGTGGCCGACCGACCCCGACCCGGTCGAGCTGGTTGCGCGAGGAGCGGTGCAGGCGACTGCCGAGTCCGAGCACGTGCGCGGCCTCGTCGGCACCGCGCCGCTGCAGGCCCTCGCCCGGCTCCACGTCGCGGCCGCCGGCCACCTGCTGGAGACAGAGCAGGTCGGTCGCCCCCGCAGGGACGAGGAGGGCAGCGCCGAGTTCACCGACCTCGGCCCCGCCCCCGCTCCGGCAGAGGTGAGCGCCCGCCTCGACGCCCTCTCGCAGGTGCTCACGGCCGACCCCGCCGTGCCCGCCCTCGTCGTCGCAGCCATCGCCCACGCCGAGGTTGCGACGGTGCGACCGTTCTTGCGCGGCAACGGAATCGTGGCCCGCGCCCTGGCCCGTGCGGTCGTCCAGGCGCGTGGTCTGGACCCCACCGGAGTGGCGGTCCTCGAAGCCGGCCACGCCGCCCAGGGCGGGCCGGCGTACCTCGGTGCGCTCGCGGCATACTCGACCGGCTCCCCGCAGGGGCTCGGCCTCTGGCTGGAGCACTGCGCCGACTCCCTCGTCGCGGCCGCCCGCGCCGGTGAGCAGGTCTGCGACGCGGTCCGCGCGGGCCGGCTCACCTGAGCCACCCCCTCGTCGGCGCCAAAGTCAAGGGTTCACTTGGCCGCCCGGGGGGAGTACACATGAAGGCAAGTCGACGTACGCGAGTCCGACGACCACCGTGACCCCATCGGGCACCCACGCGCGGGCAGTCCACGTATGGACCGATCGTGGCGGGCTGGCCCCACTGCGACAACACGAATGCACGCCTGGTCACCCGAGGCGGGCCGCGGCAGATGGCACCCCGCGCCCCACGGTGCGGGGTGCCATCACCCTGAGCCGGCGGGGAAAAACCTGCCCCAATCAGGGCATGTCGCCTGCGACACACCGGAGGCGAGTTGCGATTGAAGAGTGAATAGTCCACGATGAAGAAGTCCGCTCCCCTTCGGGGTCGAGCGGATCGGCGCACCGGCTCCTCCCCCCCCGGAGCATGGCGCGTCGACGGCCCCGGTTGTCCCCCCGACCGGGGCCGTCCCCTTTCTCCCCGCCGTGGGGCCGTGACCAGCGGTTTTCCACAGGCGGCGCCGGTATGCCGTGTTGTCCACAGGGTGCGCCTGGGCCCTCGCGGGCTGTCCGGTCGGGTCGCGACAGTGGCGTCATGGTGCACACGGTGGTGGGAGTGGTCGGCGCGTCCGGCGGGTTGGGGGCGTCGACCCTGGCGGTCGCGCTCGCGGTGCGGGCGTCGCTGCGGTCGGGGCTGTGCGTGGCGGTCGATGCGGAACCGGACGGTGGGCTCGACGTCACCGCCGGCGTGGAGCACCTTCCGGGGCTGCGCTGGCCAGACCTCGCCGCGTCCCGGGGCGGCGTCGACGGCGCGGCGCTGCTGGCCGACCTTCCCGGGCAGGACTCGGTGCGGGTTCTGTCCGGTGGTGGAGTGGCCCGCGCGCCGGGGTCGGTGGAGAGCGGGCTGGAGCGTGGCGCGCTCGCTGAGGCGCCGGCGGCGACCCGGCGACAGGTGGTGGCTGCTCTCGCGGAGGTGTGTGCGCTCACCGTGCTCGACCTGGGGCGTCACCTCGACCTCGTCGACCTGTGCACCGACGTCGTCGTGGTCAGCGGCACCACGGCCCGTCAGCTGGCAGACGCGACCGCGCTGTGCCGCGGCGGCGTGCTCGACCTCGGCCGGTCCCTGGTGGTGCTGCGGACCACCGGACGCGAGGGCATTCCCGCCCGGGAGGTGGCCGACCACCTCGGCCTGCCGCTGGCGGGCGTGCTCGGCGACGACCCTCGGGTGCGCCGTGACGAGGTGCGGGCCGTGATGCCGGGGTCGCGGGCCCGTGGCGTCGTGGCCGGCGCCGCCGACCGCCTGCTCGACCTGGTCGCGGGACGGGGCCACGCGGCATACGGGGTCGGGGCGTGACGGAGTGACACGCCATGAGGGGTGAGGGGCGATGAGGCGGGAGGCGGTCATCGATGCGCAGATCAGGCAGGGACGGTTGCCGGACCGGCGTGGCGTCGCGGACGCCGCCCGGGCCGACGTGGCGGTGCTCGGCACCGGTGGTGTCGACGAGGCGCGCCACCGGCTGGCCGCGGAGGTGCTGGGTTTCGGCCCGTTGGAGTCGCTGGTCGCCGACGACTCCGTGACCGACGTGCTCGTCAACGGTGACGCCTCGGTGTGGGTCGACCGCGGCGACGGAGTGGTCGACGCGGGCCTGCGGCTCGAGGGCGTCGATGCGGCCCGCCGGCTGGCGGTGCGGCTCGCGGGCCTCGCGGGACGCCGGCTCGACGAGAGCCAGCCATGGGTCGACGGACTTCTGCCCGGCGGCGTGCGGTTGCACGCCATCCTGCCGCCGCTGGTCGATGACGGTGCCCACGTGAGCCTGCGCATCCCGCGGGTGCGGGCCGACGGGCTGGCGGCACTGCGCCGGGTCGGGATGGTCGACGCCCACACCGAGGAGGTGCTGCGCGCTCTCGTGCGGGCACGGCAGTCGTTCGTGGTCTCCGGTGGCACGGGGTGCGGCAAGACGACGTTGCTCGCGGCCATGTTGGCCGAGGTGTCGCGGGCCGAACGCCTCGTCCTCGTCGAGGACGTGCGCGAGCTCGTCGTGGTGCACCCGCACGTCGTGCGGTTGCAGGGGCGCGGGGCCAACGTCGAGGGGCAGGGTGCCGTCGGTCTGGTCGACCTGGTGCGCCAGGCCCTGCGGATGCGTCCCGACCGCCTCGTCGTCGGCGAGGTGCGCGGGGCGGAGGTGCGCGAGATGCTCGCCGCCCTCAACACCGGTCACGAGGGCGGCGCGGGCACGATCCACGCCAATGCTGCGACCGATGTCCCCGTGCGGTTCGAGGCGCTCGGCGCGCTGGCCGGTATGCCGCGTGAGGCCGTGCGCGCCCAGCTCGCCAGTGCGGTGCGGGTCGTGGTGCACGTCGAACGGGTGCCTGGCCGGCGCCGCGCGGCCTCGGTCTCGGTGCTGTCGACCCGCTCGGGTGGGGAACCTGCGGCGGAGCTGGCGCTCGACTGCCGCACCGGCCGGACCGGTCCGGGGTGGGACTCCCTGAGCAAGCTGCTGGGGCTCGAGCACGGGCAGTTGACGGGTGCGCCGGCATGCTGACGGTGCTGTTGCTGGGTGTCGCGCTCGCGGTGCTGCTGTGGCCGCGGGCGCCCGCGGGCTGGCCGGCGCATACGGACGGTCTCCAGAGCCGGGTCCCCGCGTGGTCCGGGCGCCGACGGAGTGCGCAGGATGCGGCCCTGGTCCATGTGCTGTCCCTGGTGAGCGCACCGGTGCGCGCCGGGGTGCCGCCGGGCCGGGCGCTGCAGGCCGCCAGGACCACGGTGCGCGACGGCGCCTGGGGTGCGCTGCTGGCCGAGCTCGTCGAGCAGGCCCTGGCTGGAGCGCCGCTGGCGCCGGTGTGGTCACGCTGGAGCGAGCGCCTCGGCAGCGCCGAGCTGTCCTTCGTGGGGCAGGCCTGGGGTCTCAGCGAACGCACCGGCGCGCCCCTCGCCGATGCCCTCGACAGCGCCGTCGCCGTGCTCGAGGCGCGGCGCCGGTCCCGCGAACGGCTGGCGGCGGCGGTGGCTGGTCCGCGGGCGTCCATGGCGGTGCTGTGCCTGCTGCCCCTGTCCGGACCACTGGTCGGGCTGGCCTGCGGCATCGGGGTACGCGAGCTGTACCTCGGCACGCCGGCAGCCGCCCTGAGCCTGGTCACCGGGCTGGTGCTGGCCGGGTTCGCGCTGTGGTGGAGCCGCCGGATCCTGCGCGGCGCGGCATGAGCGTGCAGCCGTGACCGGCGTGGCTGGGTGGGTGGTGTTGGTGTCGGTCGCCGCCGCGGTCCTGCTGTGGCCCCGCCGACTCCGGCGCATCCCAGCCGGGCGCATTCCGGCCGGGCGCATTCCAGCCGGGCGCGACCCGGCCGGTGCCCCCTGGGCGGGACCGAGCGGGCGCCCCGCCAACGCAGACGCACACCTGGGGCCGGTCGCGATGCGCGACGGCGGTCCGGCGCCGTCGGCCCAGGCCGTGGCGGATGCACTGGTGTTGCTCGTGCTGGCGCTTCGTTCGGGGGCGTCGGTGACCGAGTCGGTGAGCCGGGTGGCCGAGTCGTCGTCGGGTGCCGTGCGCCGTGACCTGTCGCAGGTCGTAGCGGCGCTGGCGTGGGGCGCGTCGGCAGTCGATGCGTGGGCCGGGCTCGGGGATGTCTGGCGGCCGGCGGCGCTGGCCTTCACCATGGCGGCCGAAACCGGGGCGTCACCGTCGTCGCTGCTGGAGGCGGCAGCGCGCCGGGTTCGCGAGCAGCACGAGGCCGACCGCAGCCGTCGAGCGGCAAGGGCGGGGGTGCTGCTCGTCCTGCCGTTGGGACTGGGTTTCCTCCCGGCCTTCGCCTGCACGGCCGTCATCCCGGTGGTGCTCGCGCTCGCCGGCGACGTGCTGGCGAAGGGCTGACCGTCGCCCGTGTGGCTTGCGCCGAGTCCGGCGTTCCGGTGCCCTAACGTGTGCCGCACACGGCAACGACGGGAGCTCGGCATGGTGGCGTGGTCCGCGCAGATCCGCCTTGCGGTCTCCATCGCGGTCGCCGTCCTCGTGGGCGCCGTCGTCGGACTCACGACCAGCGTCCCCCTGGGCCTGTTGTGCGGACTCGCGGTCCTGCCCGCCATGTTCGTGTTCGGCGGGGTCTGGGTGCTGTGGCCCATGGACGCCGAGGCCACCCGGTCGCGATCCAACCGGGAGGACTTTCGCCCCCAGTTCGAAGAGGTGCTCGTGATCGGCGTGGCCATCGGCAGCCTCGCCGGCATCATCCTGCTGCAGGTCATGGGCGGCAGCGTGGCCAGGGTCGCCGCCGCCGCGATCGGCCTGATCGGCGTATTCCTCAACTGGGCGATGCTCCAGCTGATGTATGCCGCCCGGTACGCCCACCTCTACTACATCGACCCGGTGGGTGGCATCGACTTCAACGACCCCCACGAGCGGCCGGCCTACCGCGACTTCTTCTACTTCAGCTACAACCTCGGCATGACCTACCAGGTGTCCGACACCAACGTGTCGAGCACGGCGATCCGCGCCGTGGTGCTGCGCCACTGCCTGCTCTCGTGGGTCTTCGGCACCGTCATCCTGGCGGCCACCATCAACCTCGTGGCGGGCGTCTTCACCCGGGCCTGAGCCGGCGGGCCGAGCCGCCTCGCCGCGACTAGTCTTCGCCTGTGGCCGCCGCTGACCAGACCGCACCTGCCGCCGGCGACGAGAGCAACGCCGGAGGCGAGAGCCTGCTCACCGTCATCGTCGCCTTCTCGGCCAACCTGCTCATCGCCGTCGCCAAGAGCATCGCCGCGTTCGTGACCGGCTCGGCATCGATGACCGCCGAGGCCGCGCACTCGTGGGCCGACACTGGCAACGAGGTGTTCCTGCTCATCGGTGCCCGCCGCAGCGCGCGGCCGCCGGACGACGAGCGCGCCCTCGGCTACGGACGGGCCGGCTACATCTGGTCGATGTTCGCCGCCTTCGGACTCTTCACCGTCGGGGCCGCCGTGTCGATCTGGCACGGCATCACCTCGCTGTCCGCGCAGGAGACCGAGACACCCAACTACGTCTGGGCGTATGCCGTGCTGGCCGTGTCGTTCGTGCTTGAGGGCATCTCGTTCCTCCAGGCGACCCGGCAGGCGCGGGCCGCAGCCGTCGAGCGCCGGCTGCGCCCCTTGCGCTACATCAAGCTGACGTCGAACCCGATGTTGCGTGCGGTCTTCGCCGAGGACCTCTCCGCCCTCATCGGCATCATCGTCGCGGCGCTCGGGATCGGCCTGCACCAGGCCACCGGCAACCCGATGTGGGACGCCATCGGCTCGATCGTCGTCGGCGTCATCCTCGCCGCGGTGGCCCTGTTCCTCATCGGCCGCAACATGGACTTCCTCACCGGCGAGGCGGTGACCCCGCTGGCCCGCAACCGCGTCCTGCAGGCGATCCTCGACCACCGCGACGTCGAGCGGGTGAGCTACCTGCGCATGGAGTGGGTGGGCGCCGACCAGATGTACGTGGTCGTCGCCGTCGACCTCGTCGGCGACGCCATCGAGTCCGACGTCGCGGCCCGGCTGGCAGCGATCTCCGACGACCTCGAGTCGTCACCCACGATCGTGCGGGCCGTCCTGACGCTCACGCGCCCCGGCGACGACACCGCACTCCAGCCGTCGGAGCTGCCCGCCTGGTACGAACCGGCCTGACCGTACCGCCGTTCGTCCACAGCCGCCCCGACCGGAGGGGTTGTCCACAGGCTGTGGTGGCGGGCTGGATGCCTTGGTGTTGAACGCGATTCGCTGGTCTCGCGCAGGAAGGTCCTGCACGGGAGGTGACGGCATGGTCAAGACGATGCGACGGTTTACGCGCGGCGTGAGGCACGGCTGCGAGCGGGGCATGACGACTGCGGAGTATGCCGTGGGCACGCTCGCGGCGTGCGCGTTCGCCGCGGTGCTGCTCGCCGTGGTCCGGTCCGGTGGGGTGAAGTCGGCGCTCGCGTCGATCATCACCACGGCGCTCGGCACCGCGGGGTGAGACGTGACCGTGGGATGGCGACCGCGGAGTTCGCGGTCGCCATCCCAGCCGTGGCCCTGGTGCTGGTGTTGTCCCTGTCGGCCGTCATGACGGTGCTCGACCAGGTCCGGTGCGTCGATGCCGCCCGTGCCGCTGCCCGGGCGGTCGCCCGCGGTGACGACACCAGTGCGGCCCGGATGGTCGGGGGTCGGCTCGCTCCACCGGGCGCAGGCATCGACATCCGACGAGGAATGGAGCTGGTCGAGGTCGAGGTGCGAGGTTCACCAGCCCCCGCCTTGCGGTGGCTGGGGGAGCGGGCGGTCCCCCGTGGTCGCGCGGTCGCGCAGGTCGAGCTCGACGCCTCGGGCCAGGCCGCGCAGCCATGAGCTACGGCTGTCGTCCTCGGAGTCTGCGGCGCAGGCGGAGCAACTCGCGCAGGGAGCGGGGGTCCGCCACCGTGCTGGTCACCGCGGCCGTCGCGGTGCTGCTCGTCCTCACCTGGGGTGGGCTCACCCTGACCGCGGTCGTGTCGGCGATGCACCGGTCACGGGCGGCCGCAGACCTGGCGGCCCTGGCGGGTGCGAGCTCATGGGCGCAAGGCGCGAGCCCGGCCTCGGCCTGCGCGCGGTCGGCGGACCTGGCGCGGCGCAACGGTGGTGTGCTGACGGACTGTAGCGCGAACGCACTCGGCACCGTCATCGTGACGACGACGGTGCCGGTGCGGGTGCCGCTCCTGGGGAGCGGTGGTGGTGCGGTGGCTCGGGCCCGGGCTGGGCCTAGCGACCCATGAGCTTGTCGGCGACGGTGCGGAAACCGGACTGCTCGCGGTCGCCGCGCTCGTCGGTGTTGCCATCACCGGGCTGGCCATCGCCGCGCTGGTCGGCGTGCGTGCCGTCGCCGGTCGCGTCGCCACGCTGGTCGTAGCCGTCGCCGCGCTGGTCGTAGCCCTGGTTGCTCGCGGTCGCGTCGCCCCGGTAGCCGTCCCCGGTCGCGTCGCCGCGCTGGTCGTAGCCCTGGTCGGTCGTCGCGTGGCCCTCGTGGGCGCCCGCGTACTGCCCAGAGTCTCGGCCGGTCTCCTGGCCCGAGTCGTACCCCGCACCCTGCCGCTGCCGGGTGGTGTCGCTGAACTCGTCCTGGGTGCGGTCGTAGGGCTCGGAGCTGCCCGCGTGGGAACCGGCCACGCCTGCTGCCGCGCCGGCCCCGCCAGCCACCGCGGCGTCGGCCTGACGCCCCGGCTGCGAGTCGTCCTGCACCTGCTGGGTGCGCAGCCGCTCGGCGTGCTCGCGCTGCTCACGCTCGACGACGCTGCGCTCGTCGGCGCGGATCCGCTTCTCGTCATCGGCGAGGCGCGTCTTCCACTCGTCTTCCTTGGCGCGCCACTCGTTCTCGCGCTCACGCTCGCGCTCCTGCCAGCGCGACTCGAACTCCTCGTCCCGCACGCGGTCGCGGTCGGCGATGGCCTGCTGGTGCGTCTCGTCGGCGCGGGCCCGCTCGTCGGCCCTGATGTTCTCCTCGAACTCGGCCTGGCGCTGTGCCTCCTTGGCCTCGCGGCGGGGCCGGGCGCGGCGCTTGGCGCTGCCGCGCAGCAGGGCCAGACCGAGCCAGAGCAGCAGCATCACCGCAGCACCGGCGATGAGGAAGCCGAGTGGGGTGAGACCGATGTCGACCATCGACGTCTCGAGGGGCGTGGACGTGGTGATGGACTGGGTGGCGAGGAACAGCAGCACGCCGGCTGCGATGGCCACGACCACCAGGATGAGTCCGAGCACGATCACGAGGAAGACCTCCCAAGTGAGGGGGCGCCGTGTGCGCCTTGCCCTCCGACCCTAGTCGCGCCTAGGCGACCTCGCCCGTTTCGCGGCTTTCGCCCCCGTGTTCCGCACCACGCGCGGCACCGTCTTCAGACCTCGGCAGCTGGGTCACGAGCCGGTGCAGCACGGCCGCTGCCGCGTGCTTGTCCAGCGGTTCGTTGCCGTTGCCGCACTTGGGCGACTGCACGCACGCAGGGCAGCCGTCGTCGCAGCGGCAGCGCCGCACGGTGTCGAGCGTGGCGGACAGCCACTCACCGATGCGTTCGTAGCCGCGCTCGGCGAAACCCGCCCCGCCCGGGTGCCCGTCGTAGACCATGACCGTCGGCAGCCCGGTGTCGGGGTGCAGTGCCGTCGACACCCCGCCGATGTCCCACCGGTCGGCCGTCGCGACGAGGGGCAGCATGCCGATCGCGGCATGCTCGGCAGCGTGGAGCGCGCCGGGCACGTCCGCCTCGGCCACCCCGATGTCCGTCAGCCACTGCTCGGGAACGGTCCACCAGACGGCCTTGGTGGCCAGGGTCCGTGGGGGCAGGTCCAGCGGGTGCGTGCCGAGCACCTCGCCACCGGGCAGGCGGCGCAGGAACGACGTCACCTGCGTGTGCACCTTCACCGACCCGAACGACAGCTCGACCTCCCCGAACCGCCGGGACCGCTGCGCCCCCACGATGTCGAACGCGCTCACCGACTGTGCGAACGTGCTCCAGCCCGGGTCGCCCCGCACCGCCGTGGCCGTGGCCGACTCGAGGTCGAGCTCGGTCACGACCCACGTCTCGCCCTGGTGCACGTGGACCGCGCCCGTGTGCACCTGCGTGTGGGCGCTCGCCTCGTCGATGGTGCCGAGCACCCGCCCCGTCGAGCGCTCCACGATGCCGATGACCTCGCCGATCCCCCGCAGCGACAGGTGGTCGCCGGGGCGGTCCGACCGCGCCCAGTACCAGCCTCCGTTGGGTCGACGTCGCAGGATCCCTTGGGCCACAAGGGCATCGAGCAACCCGCGGCTACCCGGCCCGAACAGCTCGAGGTCGTCCTCGCGCACCGGCAGCTCGGCCGCCGCCGCGGCGAGGTGGGGTCCGAGGACATACGGGTTGCCGGGGTCGAGCACGGCGGCCTCGACCGGCTGGCCGAAGACCACCTCCGGGTGTCCCACCACGTAGGTGTCGAGCGGGTCGTCGGCCGCCACGAAGACCGCGAGCGAGCGGGTGCCGGCCCGCCCGGCCCGCCCGGCCTGCTGCCACAGCGACGCCCGTGTGCCCGGCCACCCGGCCAGGAGCACGGCGTCGAGCCCGGTCACGTCGACCCCGAGCTCGAGCGCGTTGGTCGCCGCGAGCCCGACGATCTCGCCGGTGCGCAGCGAGTGTTCGAGTGCCCGTCTCTCCTCGGGCAGATAACCGCCCCGGTATGCCGCGACGCTCGCCTCGAGCGCGGGGCTCACCTCGCGCAGTGCGCGCCGCGCGCTCGTCGCCAGCGCCTCGACCCCTGCACGCGACCGGGCGAAGGCCACGCTCTGGACGCGTCGCTCGACCAGCTCGACCAGCAGGTCGGCCGCCTCCGACGTGGCGCTGCGCCGGCCGGAACCGTCGGGCAGCTCACCCGGCTCCCACAGGGCGAAGGTCATGGCCTCGCGTGGCGAACCGTCGCGCGTGACTGCCGTGACCGGCATACCCACGAGGCGCTCGGCGTGGGCGCCCGGGTCGCGCACGGTCGCCGAGGCGAGCACGAACGTCGGTGCTGCCCCGTATCGGGCGCAGACCCGCCGCAACCGCCGCAGCAACGCGGCCAGATGCGACCCGAAGACCCCGCGGTAGACGTGGCACTCGTCGATGACGACGTAGCGCAGCGCCCGCAGGAACGGCGCCCAGCGCTCGTGACCCGGCAGCAGCGAGTGGTGCACGAGGTCGGGGTTGGTGAGCACGACCTGCGCGTGGTCGCGGATCCACCGGCGCTCGTCGGTCGGGGTGTCCCCGTCGTAGGTGGCCGCGCGCACGCCCGGCAGCGCCCAGGACTCGATCCGGGCCAGCTGGTCGGCGGCCAGCGCCTTGGTGGGGGACAGGTAGAGCGCCGTGGCGCCACGGCCGGTCGGCGCCTCGAGGCCGTCGGACACCGCGGAGAGAACGGGGAGGAGGTAGCCCAGGCTCTTGCCCGAGGCCGTGCCCGTCGACACCACCGCATGGCGACCGGACCACGCGAGGTCGGCCACCTCGCGCTGGTGCGACCACAGCGAGGTGATCCCGGCCCCGGTGCACGCGGCATACACGCTCGGGTGGACCCACTGCGGCCACGGCGTGAGCGACGCTTCTCGTGCGGGCACCTCGTGCACGTGCCGCAGCCGGCCCGGCTGGGCGGCGGCGAGTGCGTCGAGCACCGCCACCGGGTCGAACGCGGCACCGGGACCGCCGTCCGGCGCCCCGGCGACGGGACCGGTGGGGTTGGGGATGGACATTGCCGCTACGGTAATGCCGAGCGCTGACGCCGTGGTCTGCAGCAATGTCCAGCAATGTCCCGGCATCCGCGCCCGCACATCGTGACGCAGCAAGGAAGGGCACCCTCGTGGATCTGTCGGTCTCGAGCACTGAGCGCGGCGCGTCGACCGTCGTGCACGTCGCCGGTGAGATCGACGTCTACACCGCGCCCCTGCTGCGTGAGGTGCTGGACAAGCAAATCGCCGCCGGGCGCACCGACCTCGTCGTCGACCTCGAGCAGGTGACGTTCATGGACAGCACCGGCCTCGGGGTCCTCGTCGGCCGGCTCAAGCTGGTCCGCGGCCAGAACGGCAGCCTGCGCATCGTCAGCGCCCAGGACCGCATCCTCAAGGTCTTCAAGATCACCGGACTGGACAAGGTGTTCCACATCTTCCCCACGGTCGAGGAGGCCACGGCGGGCACCACCGCCTGACGGCGGCCGGTCGCCAGCCACCGGGGATTCGGCGGCAATTCGCTGTGACGATGCTCACCCGCGACGCATATCGGTGTGACGTGCATTACCCTCGCCAGCATCGTCCCCTCGTGCGGCGCACGGTCGCGTGTGCCCGTGGGCGGTTTTCCTAGGTTCCCATCGAGGAGGATGGAATGTTGCGCGTTGCGCCAGCCGCCAGCGATATCCCGCTGGAAGGCTCCAATCTCACCCTGGTGATCGTGGTGGCCGTGATCGCGGTCATCGCGCTCGTCATGGGTGTGTTCTTCCGCCAGCAGGTGCTCAAGCACGACGCCGGCACCGAGAAGATGCAGGAGATCGGCGCCGCAGTGGAGGAAGGGGCGCAGGCCTACCTCGCCCGGCAGTTCAAGACGCTCGGCATCTTCGTGGTGCTGGTCTTCTTCCTCCTGCTGCTGCTTCCGGCCGACACCACCGGCATCCGGTGGGGCCGCTCCGGCTTCTTCGTGGTGGGCGCCCTGTTCTCGGCGGCGATCGGCTACCTCGGCATGAGCCTGGCGGTGAAGGCCAACGTGCGTGTCGCCTCCGCTGCCCGCGAGGGTGACCGCGACGGCGGTATGCGGATCGCGTTCCGCACCGGCGGCACCGTCGGCATGGCCACCGTGGGCCTGGGCCTGCTCGGTGCCGCGGTCGTAGTGCTCATCTACAAGGGTGACGCGCCCAAGGTGCTGGAGGGCTTCGGCTTCGGTGCCGCGCTGCTCGCGATGTTCATGCGGGTCGGCGGCGGCATCTTCACCAAGGCCGCCGACGTGGGCGCCGACCTCGTCGGCAAGGTCGAGGCGGGCATCCCCGAGGACGACCCGCGCAACGCGGCGACCATCGCTGACAACGTGGGCGACAACGTGGGTGACTGCGCCGGCATGGCCGCCGACCTCTTCGAGTCGTATGCCGTGATGCTCGTCGCCGCGCTCATCCTCGGCTCCGCGGCCCTCGGCACCTACGGCCTCGTCTTCCCGCTCATCGTTCCGGCGATCGGCGCGGTCACCGCGTTGCTCGGTGTGTTCATCACCCGGGTCAAGCCGGGCGAGAACGCCCTGTCCGCCATCAACCGGGGCTTCTACATCTCGGCCGCCATCGCGGCCGTGCTCTCGGGCGTCGCTGCGTGGCTCTACCTGCCCGACACCTTCGGCGGCCTCGGCGTCGAGGACCAGACCATCGCCGGTCTCGACGGCAACCCGCGCTGGATCGCCATCGCTGCCGTCGTCATCGGCATCGTCCTGGCCGCGATCATCCTGTGGCTCACCGGCTACTTCACCGGCACCGACAAGCGGCCCACGCGCGACGTGGCCCGCACGTCGCTGACCGGTCCGGCCACTGTGGTCCTGTCCGGCATCGGTGTCGGCTTCGAGTCGGCCGTCTACACCGCCGTCATCATCGGTGGCGCCGTCTACCTGGCGTTCCTGCTCGGTGGCGGGTCGGTCGTGCTGTCGCTGTTCCTCATCGCGCTGGCCGGCTGTGGCCTGCTGACGACGGTGGGCGTCATCGTGGCCATGGACACCTTCGGGCCGGTCTCCGACAACGCGCAGGGCATCGCCGAGATGTCGGGCGACGTCGACGAGGAGGGCGCGCAGATCCTCACCGACCTCGACGCGGTCGGCAACACCACCAAGGCCATCACCAAGGGCATCGCGATCGCGACGGCCGTGCTCGCCGCGACCGCCCTGTTCGGGTCCTACTCCGACGCCTGGAAGGCCAAGCTCAACCCGATCATCGACGGACTCCAGCAGCAGGCGCAGACCGGCGCCATCGGCCAGGCCGAGATCGAGCGGATCCAGAAGCAGCTCGCCACGAGCTTCGACCTGCAGATCGTCACGCCGAGTGTGCTCGTCGGCGTGCTGCTGGGTGCCTCGGTCGTGTTCCTCTTCTCCGGTCTGGCGATCAACGCCGTGACCCGGGCCGCGGGCGCGATCGTCTTCGAGGTGCGTCGCCAGTTCCGCGAGATCCCCGGGATCATGGAGGGCACCGCACGCCCCGAGTACGGCCGTGTCGTCGACATCTGCACCAAGGACTCGCTGCGTGAGCTCGCGACGCCGGGTCTGCTGGCGGCACTCACGCCGGTGGCCGTCGGCTTCGGTCTCGGCATCGGCCCGCTCGCCGGCTTCCTCGCCGGCGCGATCGGCTCCGGCGCGCTGATGGCCGTGTTCCTCGCCAACTCCGGTGGTGCGTGGGACAACGCGAAGAAGATCGTCGAGGACGGCACCCACGGCGGCAAGGGCACCGACGCCCACGCCGCGACCGTCATCGGTGACACCGTCGGTGACCCGTTCAAGGACACCGCCGGCCCCGCCATCAACCCGCTCATCAAGGTCATGAACCTCGTGTCGGTGCTCATCGCCCCGGCCATCGTGACCCTGTCGATCGGGCCCGACGAGAACAAGGCCATCCGCTACGGCATCGCCGCCGCCGCGCTGGTCATCGTGGTCGCGGCCGTGGCCGTCTCCAAGTCGCGCGACCTGGCCATCGGTGGCGACGACGACGGCGAGGGCGCCACGCCGCTCGGTGCCTCCGCACCCGACTCGGGTGCGGTCGACCGTGACGACACCGTCGTCGTCGAGGAGGTCGAGGTCATCGAGGTCGAGGAGGTACGGCCCACCCAGCGGTAGGCCGACCGCCCGCGCAACCACGCGGCATACCCACGAGGGCCCGTGCACCAGCCAAGGTGCGCGGGCCCTCGCGCGTGGGATGTCGCCCTGCCTTGGGCCTACGCTGGCGGCATGCAGAGTCCGTTGTTCGAGCAGTCCAACCTCGAGGTCGAGGTGACGCAGCGGTTCGCGCTGCAGAACCCGCAGATGCTGCGCGTCCACCTCGGCGGCGACGTGCTGGCCGTCAAGGGCGCGATGGTGGCGTTCCAGGGGCAGATCCGGTTCGACCACGAGAAGGCCGGGTCGGTCGGCAAGCTGTTCAAGAAGGTCGTCACCGGCGAGGACGTCGCGCTGATGCGCGTCTCGGGCGAGGGCGACGTGTTCTTCGCGACCGATGCCGGGTTCGTCTACCTCGTCGACCTGGCCGGTGACGCGCTGTCGATCAACGCGCGCAACCTGCTGGCGTTCGACTCCAGCATCGAGTGGGACATCCGGCGGGTGCAGGGCGCGGGCATGATGAGCGGCGGCCTGTTCAACACCATGCTCCAGGGCACCGGCACCGTCGCGATCCACACCGTCGGGCAGCCGGTCGTCCTCGACTGCAGCCACCAGCCGACCTATGTCGACGTGCAGGCGTGCGTCGGCTGGTCGGCGAACCTCGTGCCACAGGTCGTCTCCAGCATGAACATGAAGTCGATGCTGCGTGGGGGCACCGGCGAGGCGTTCCAGTACGCCTTCCACGGCCCCGGCTTCGTCATCGTCCAGCCGAGCGAGTGGACGCCGGCGCAGACACAGGGTGGGGGCGGCGGCGGTTTCAACCTCGGCGGGCTCCTCGACGGGTGACCGGGCCCCGATGAGCCTGTCGGTTCCCAGCGCCGAACCCGCGCTCGTGGCGCGCCTGCGCGCCGACCTGGAGCGCGCGGCATACACCGTCGACTCCGTCGAGGAGCTGCTCGGCCCGCTCGCCTCCGCGGCCCTGGGACGCGAGCAGGTCCTTCCGGCGCAACGTGTCACGGCATCCGCGGGCACGCCGCTCGCGACGCTCGTGCGCCTCTTCACCCTCGGTGACCCGGTCGACGCGAGCGAGGCGGCCACCGCGCTGCCGGAGCTGGGGGTCGAGGGTGCCGGGCGGCTCGGTCTCGTGCGTCAGGAGGGGCCGGGGGTGGTCGCGACGTGCGACCTGCGGCCGTATGCCGACGAGGACCACCAGTGGTGGGTCGCCTCCGACCTGTCCGAGCTCGCGACCCGCGCGCCCCTCTCGCCCGACCACGTCCTCGGCATCGGCGGCGCCTCCACGACCCTCGCGTCGTGGACGCCGCGGCCCCGCGTCGAGCGCGCCCTCGACGTGGGCACCGGGTGTGGCGTGCAGGCCCTCCACCTCGCCAGCCACGCGTCGTCCGTCACGGCGACCGACATCTCCGAGCGGGCGCTCGCGTATGCCGCGTTCAACGCCGAGCTGAACGGGTCGGACTGGGAGCTGTTGCAGGGTTCGATGCTGGAACCCGTTGCGGGACAACAGTTCCAGCTCATCGTGAGCAACCCCCCGTTCGTCATCACTCCGCGCTCGCCCGAGGTCCCGCTCTTCGAGTACCGCGACGGCGGGCAGGCGGGCGACGCCCTCGTCGCCGACCTGGTGCGGTCGATCGGTGAGCACCTCGAACCCGGCGGCATTGCCCAGTTCCTCGGCAACTGGGAGGTCGTGGGCGACGCCGACTGGCGCGACCGCGTGAGCGAGTGGGTGGCCGGCTCAGGGCTCGATGCGTGGGTCGTGCAGCGCGAGGTGCAGGACCCGGCACAGTATGCCGAGACGTGGGCTCGCGATGGTGGGCACCACAGTGCCACAAGGGAGTTCGCGACGATGTATGCCGCGTGGCTCGACGACTTCGCCTCCCGCGGGGTGAGCGCCATCGGCTTCGGCGTCATCACGTTGCAGAAGCCGGTGGGGGAGCGCGAGCCGTTCCTCGACCTGTCCGAGGCCTCCGGGCCGGTGCAGACGCCCATGGGCCCGGCGGTGCTGGCCGGCCTGCGCGCGCGGACGTGGCTGGCCGAGCACACCGACGACGAGCTGCTCTCGGTCGCGTGGAGCCTCGCCGACGACGTGACCGAGGAGCGCCACGGGCGTCCGGGTGAGGCGGACCCGCAGGTGATCCTGCTGCGCCAGGGTGGTGGCTTGCGTCGGGTGGTGCGGGTCGGCACGGCTGGGGCGGCGCTGGCGAGCGTCTGCGACGGGTCGCTCCCGGCGGCGGCCGCAGTGACCGCGATCGGGTCGATCCTCGAGGTCGACGAGGAGTCGCTGCGCGCCGAGCTGGTGCCCCTGTTGCGTGCCCTCGTGGCCGACGGCTTCCTCGTCTGAGAGTCCACCCGCGCGCGCTCGGCCGCCGGCGGCATACCCCGCTGTGGGCGCGCTCCCGGGCAGGCGGCGAGTGAGTGACGGGCAGGACGGATGTCATCTCGGGGCGCATTTGCGCACGTCGAAAACCCGTTTGTGAGTGAGTGCTCACTCACTTAATCTTGAGGGCATGTCACGCGCACGCCCCATGTCACCCGCCGACCGGCGGGCCTCGATCGTCGCGGCCACCCTGCCGCTGTTGCGCGAGAAGGGAATGGCGGTCAGCACCAAGGAGATCGCCAAGGCGGCCGGTATCGCCGAGGGGACGATCTTCCGCGTCTTCGACAACAAGGAGGAGATCGTCCATGCGTGCCTGCGGGAGGTGCTCGACAACAAGGCGCTCGTGGTCGAGATCGGCGAGGTCGACCGCGGTCTCGCGCTGCGTGACCGGCTCGCCGTGGCGGTCGGCATCATGCAGGACCACCTCAAGGAGCTGTTCAACCTCATGGTGGTGCTCCAGTCCAGCGGGCGGCCGTTCCAGCGGCACGACCACGCCGAAGCCGAGCGGCGTCGCAAGGAGGCCTCGGCCGAGCTCGACGCCGCGTTCGTCGACCTGATCGGGTCCGACGCCTCGCAGCTGCGCATCCCGGCCAAGGACTTCCTCGCCTACCTGCGCATGCTCACGCTCTCCAGCGTCCACCCGATGCTCGAGGGCACCAACGCCAGCGCGGAGGAGCTCGTCGCCATCCTCCTCGAGGGTGCCCTGAAGAACCCGTCCAACCCGAGGGGGAAGAAGTAAGTGCTCATCCGGATCCTGCGCGAGTACCTGCGGCCCTACCGCGGGCTCATCGCCCTGCTCGTGCTGCTTCAGCTCGCCGGCACGATCGCCTCGCTCTACCTGCCCAGCCTCAACGGTCGCATCATCGACCAGGGGGTCGCTCGCGGCGACACCGGGTACATCCTGCGCACCGGTGGCTGGATGCTGGCCATCTCGTTCGTGCAGATCGTCGCCACCATCGCGGCGACCTACCTCGGTGCCAAGGCGGCGGCCGGCCTCGGTCGTGACCTGCGGGCCGGCATCTTTGCCCGCGTCGGTGACTTCTCCGCCCAGGAGGTGTCCCGGTTCGGTGCGCCGACGCTGATCTCGCGCAACACCAACGACGTCACGCAGGTGCAGACGGTGACGTTCATGGGGGCGGCCATGATGGTGTCCGCTCCGATCATGATGGTCGGCGGCATCATCATGGCGCTGCGCGAGGACGTGGGGCTGTCGTGGCTGGTCGCCGTGGCCGTGCCGCTCCTGGCCCTGTCGGTGGCGTTGGTGATCCGCAAGATGATCCCGCAGTTCCGGCTCATGCAGGAATCGGTTGACTGGGTGAACCGCGTTCTGCGCGAACAGATCACGGGCATCCGGGTGGTGCGGGCCTTCGTGCGCGAGGAGCGCGAGGAGGCACGGTTCGCCGAGGCCAACACGCAGTACACCGGTACCGCCCTGGCCGTCGGCCGGCTCATGGCCATGGTGTTTCCCATCGTCATGCTGATCTTCAACGCCTCGACCGTCGCGGTGCTGTGGTTCGGGTCGCACCGGGTCGAGAGCGGCCAGATGCAGATCGGCGAGCTGACGGCGTTCATGAGCTACCTGATGCAGATCCTCATGTCGGTCATGATGGCGACCTTCATGTCGATGATGATCCCGCGGGCCACTGTGTCCGCCGGACGCATCGTCGAGGTGCTCGACACCGACTCCACCGTGGTCGAGCCGTCCACTCCGGTCTCGCTGCCGAGCACCGAGGACGCGGTCACGCTCGACCATGTCGAGTTCACCTACCCGGGTGCCGATGTGCCTGTGTTGCAAGATGTCTCACTCGTCGCGCAGCCGGGTCGCACGACGGCGATCATCGGCAGCACGGGTGCGGGCAAGTCGACGCTGCTGTCGCTGATCCCGCGCCTCTACGACGTGACGGGTGGTGCGGTGCGCATCGGCGGCGTCGACGTGCGAGACGCTGCGCTCGAGGACGTCTGGGACCGGATCGGCCTCGTGCCGCAGAAGCCCTACCTCTTCACCGGCACGGTGGCCTCGAACCTGCGTTACGGCGACGCGGAAGCCACCGACGAGGGCCTGTGGGAGGCGCTGCGCATCGCACAGGCCGAGGACTTCGTGCGGGCCATGCCCGACGGGCTGGACTCGCCGATCGCCCAGGGTGGCACCAACGTGTCCGGCGGGCAGCGGCAGCGGCTCGCGATCGCACGGGCGTTGGTGGCCAAGCCGGAGATCTACCTGTTCGACGACAGCTTCTCGGCGCTCGACCTGTCGACCGACGCGCGGCTGCGCGCAGCGCTGCGGCCAGTGACCCGCAACGCGACGGTGATCGTTGTGGCGCAACGAGTTTCGACGATCGTCGACGCCGACCAGATCATCGTGCTGGACGACGGGAAGGTCGTCGGCACAGGAACCCATGACGAGCTGCTGGAGACGTGTCCGACGTACGTCGAGATCGTCGAGTCGCAGCGCAGTGCAGAGGAGGCGGCAGCATGAGCGCCGAAGGTGTGAAGACCGAGGAGGAGAAGGCCGCCGAGGCGCGCCGCGGGCCCGGCTCCCGGGCGGGGCAGCGGCACGGCCCGATGGCCGGGGTGGGCGTGCCGGCCGAGAAGTCGCAGAACTTCGTGCCGTCCGCGAAGCGACTGCTCGGCCTGCTGCGCCCCGAGCGCACCCAGCTGTATGCCGTGCTGGCGCTCGCCGTGGCGAGCGTGGCCCTCAACGCCGTCGGGCCGAAGATCCTCGGCCGGGCGACCGACCTGATCTTCGCCGGCGTGATCGGCAAGAGCGTCGGTGGGCAGGTGCCTGCAGGCACCACGGCCGAGCAGCTGGCTCAGGGCCTGCGGGCGCGCGGGCAGGACCAGCTCGCCGACATGGTGGCGAAGATGGACCACCTGGTGCCCGGCCAGGGCATCGACTTCGGCGCGGTGAGCCAGGTGCTGTTGTGGGTGCTCGCCATCTACGTCGTGGCGAGCCTGCTGTCGTGGGCGATGGGATGGATCCTCACCGGCGCCGTCAACCGCACCATCTTCACCCTGCGTCGCGACGTCGAGGACAAGCTCAACCGCCTGCCGTTGCCGTACTTCGACAACCAGCCGCGCGGCGAGCTGCTCTCCCGTGTCACCAACGACATCGACAACGTCGCCCAGAGCATGCAGCAGACCCTGAGCCAGATGCTCAACTCGCTGCTCACGGTGGTGGCGATGGTGGCGATGATGATCTACATCTCGCCGCTGCTGGCGCTCATCGCGCTGGTCACGATCCCGGTGACGATGTTCGTCACCGCCGCCATCGGCAAGCGGTCGCAGAAGCACTTCATCCAGCAGTGGAAGAGCACCGGTGAGCTCAACTCGATCGTCGAGGAGACGTTCACGGGTCATCAGCTGGTCAAGGTGTTCGGTCGTCAGCAGGAGTCGCGGGCCGCATTCAAGGCGAAGAACGACGACCTCTTCTCGGCCGGCTTCGGCGCCCAGTTCATCAGCGGCATCATCATGCCGACGATGATGTTCATCGGAAACCTCAACTACGTCATCGTGGCCGTCGTCGGTGGTCTCCGGGTGGCGAACGGCTCGATGAGCCTCGGTGACGTGCAGGCGTTCATCCAGTACTCGCGTCAGTTCACCCAGCCGCTCACCCAGGTGGCGTCGATGGCCAACCTGTTGCAGTCCGGTGTTGCCTCCGCGGAGCGGGTGTTCGAGGTGCTCGACGCGCCCGAGCAGGAGCCTGAGGCCGCCAGCCCGGTGCGCCTGGAGGATCCGCACGGCCGCGTCGAGTTCGAGGACGTGTCGTTCTCCTACAGCCCGGACAAGCCACTGATCGAGCACCTCGACCTCACCGTCGAGCCGGGCCAGACCGTCGCCATCGTCGGGCCCACCGGGGCGGGCAAGACCACCCTGGTCAACCTCATCATGCGGTTCTACGAGCTGAACGGCGGCCGCATCACCCTCGACGGGGTCGACATCACCGACCTGAGCCGACACGACCTGCGCAGCGAGATCGGAATGGTCCTGCAGGACACGTGGCTGTTCGGCGGGACGATCCGCGAGAACATCGCCTACGGCAACCCGGACGCGACGGACGAGCAGGTCCTCGAGGCGGCGCAGGCCACCTATGTCGACCGGTTCGTGCACTCCCTGCCCGACGGTTACGACACCAAGCTGGACGCCGAGGGTGGCAACATCAGCGCGGGCGAGAAGCAGCTCATCACCATCGCCCGGGCGTTCCTGTCCGACCCCGCGCTGCTCATCCTCGACGAGGCCACCTCGTCGGTCGACACGCGCACCGAGCTGCTGGTGCAGCAGGCGATGTCGGCGCTGCGGCAGGACCGCACGAGCTTCGTCATCGCGCACCGGCTGTCAACGATCCGCGACGCCGACGTCATCCTCGTGATGCGTGACGGCTCGATCGTCGAGCAGGGGTCGCACGAGGAGCTGCTGGCCCGGGGCGGTGCCTACGCCGAGCTCTACCAGGCGCAGTTCCGCGGTGCGGCGGTCGATGTCGACACCGGTGAGGCGCCGGTGCCCGAGATGGCGACCGCCGGGAGCTGACCCCCAACCTCGGGTATGCCGCGTGGCCGAGCTGGCCACGCGGCATACCGATCGTGTGCCGGCACCGACCGCCGAGACGTCCGGGTGCTGAAACGCGGCATACGTCCTAGGTTGGCTTGGGGTGCACGAAGTGCGCGCCCGCCCCGACCGAGGAGCCGCCGATGTCCCTAGCAGCCGCACCCGTGCTCGTCCCCGCGGCGGACACGCTGATCGACGCCAACTGGCTCGACTACGTGCTCGTGGCCGTGTACTTCGCCTTTGTCCTCGGCATCGGCTTCCTCGCCCGGCGGCAGGTGTCCGACTCGATCGACTTCTTCCTGTCCGGTCGCTCGCTACCCGCCTGGGTGACCGGCCTGGCCTTCATCTCGGCCAACCTCGGCGCGGTCGAGATCATGGGCATGTCCGCGAGCGGTGCCCAGTTCGGCATCCCCACGGTGCACTACTTCTGGGTCGGCGCGATCCCGGCGATGCTGTTCCTCGGCGTCGTGATGATGCCGTTCTACTACGGCTCCAAGGTGCGCTCGGTCCCCGAGTTCATGTTCCGCCGGTTCGGTCAGGGCGCCCACCTCGTCAACGCCATCTCGTTCGCCATCGCCCAGCTGCTCATCGCGGGCGTCAACCTCTTCTTGCTCGGCTCGATCGTCCGCGCACTGCTGGGTTGGCCGCTCTGGGTCGCGCTCATCGTCGCCGCGGCGATCGTGCTGTCCTACATCACCCTCGGTGGCCTGTCGGCGGCGATCTACAACGAGGTGCTGCAGTTCTTCGTGATCGTCGCCTCGCTGCTGCCGTTGACGCTCATCGGGCTGCACAAGGCCGGTGGGTGGAGTGGCGTCGAGCAGAAGCTCACCGCCTTCGCCGAGCAGCACTCCGACAAGGTGCCCTCGGCACAGGACCAGCTCAACTCGTGGCCGGGGCAGGCGCTCACCGGGTTCAGCTCACCGGTGCTGTCGGTGATCGGCATCGTGTTCGGGCTCGGGTTCGTGCTGTCGTTCGGCTACTGGACTACCAACTTCGTCGAGGTGCAGCGCGCCATGGCGTCCAAGTCGATCTCGGCGGCCCGCAAGACGCCGATCATCGGTGCCTTCCCGAAGATGTTCGTACCGTTCATCGTGATCCTGCCGGGCATGATCGCGGCCGTCCTCGTCACCGAGATCCAGCGGATCAAGGCGGGCGAGAAGGTGCCCGGTGGTGCGTCCGGTGAAGGTGTGGCCTACAACGACGCCCTGCTCTACCTGATGCGCGACATCCTCCCGAACGGGTTGCTGGGCTTGGCGATCGCGGGCCTGCTCGCGGCGTTCATGGCCGGGATGGCCGCCAACATCTCCGCGTTCAACACCGTCTTCAGCTACGACCTGTGGCAGCGGTACATCCGCAAGAACCACACCGACGACTACTACCTGCGGATCGGCCGCCTGGCCACCGTGGCCGCGACCCTCATCGCGATCTTCACCGCCGGGTTCGCCAGCAGCTTCTCGAACATCATGAACTACCTGCAGACGCTGTTCGGGTTCTTCAACGCACCGCTGTTCGCGACGTTCATCCTCGGCATGTTCTGGAAGCGGATGACCCCGACCGCCGGTTGGGTCGGTCTCGTCGCGGGCACGCTGTCGGCGGTCGCCGTCGCGTTCCTGTCCGAGGACGCGTTCGGCTCGGCCAGCCTTGGCGTGATCCCGTTGTCGGGCCAGGGCGCGAGCTTCGTCGCCGCCTCGACCGCGTTCGTCGTCGACATCGTCCTGAGCATCGTGGTGTCACTCGCGACGGTGCCGAAACCGGCGAGCGAGCTCAAGGGTCTCGTCTACTCCGAGACACCCAAGGAGGACCTCGTCGACCCGGAGGAGGCCAGCCAGCCGTGGTACCAGCGCACCCTGCCACTCGCCGGGATCGCCCTTGTCCTCGTCATCATCCTCAACGTGAGCTTCTGAGGAGCCAGTCATGACCGACCACCCGCACCCCAACCAGCCCGACGACCGCGTGCCCGACGACCGCGTCCCCGGCGACAACCGGCCCGGAGATGACCTGCCCGATGCAGACACGCGTGCCAACGGCACCGGAGGTGCCCGGCACACCGCCGGCGCCTTCGACATCCGCAACATCATCGGGCTGCTGCTCGGGATCTATGGCGTCGTGCTCGTCCTCGCCGGTCTCTTCCTCGACCCGGAGAAGGCCAAGACCGGTGGCATCAATGCCAACCTCTGGGCCGGGCTGGCCCTCGTGGTGGGGTCGGTGCTCTTCCTCGCCTGGGCCAGGCTGCGGCCCATCGTGGTGCCCGAGCACGTCGACCTCGTCGAGGACGACCCCACTCGACCGGGCCCCAGCCGTCGCCCGGGCGCCCACTGACCCAAGGGTGCCGTATCGCGCACCTTTGTGCCCCCAAACGCGGGGGCGCCCGGTCAGGCGAACTGCCAGGAGCGCTTGCTCAGGCCGTACCAGAAGCCGTCGATCACCGACTCGTTGTCGAGCGACCCGGACTCGTGTGCCGCGCCGAGGCTGACGTAGAGCGGCGCCCAGTGCTCGGTGCGCGGGTGCGCCTCGTGCGCGGCCGGCGCCTTGTGCTCGAAGTCGAGGACCGCGTCGACGTCACCGCGCGCCAGGGCCTCCGCCGCCCAGTGGTCGAACTCGCTCGACGCGGCCGGTGGCTCGCCGTCCGCGCCGCCCGAGGGGTTGAACCACCGCAGGTTGTGGGTCGTGAAGCCTGACCCGACGATGAGCGTGCCTTCATCGCGCAGCGGCGCGAGTCGTCGGCCGAGGTCGAAAAGCGTCCGCGGGTCCAGGGTCGGCATCGACATCTGCAGCACCGGCACGTCCGCGTCGGGGTACATCTCGACCAGCGGCACGTAGGCACCGTGGTCGAGGCCGCGCGTCTCGTCGCGATGCACGGGCGTCTCACCGGTGGCGACCAGCCGCTCGACCGTGGCGGCGAGCTCGGGCGCCCCCGGGGCGGCATACGTCACGTCGTAGTAGCGCTGCGGAAAGCCCCAGAAGTCGTAGACGAGCGGGACGTCCCCCGAGGTGGCCGACAGCGACAGCGGCGCCTCCTCCCAGTGCGCCGACACCATGAGGATGTTGCGGGGCTTGCCGAACCGGCTCGACCAGTCGGCGAGCTGGGCGGTCCACACCGGGTCGTCGGCGAGCGGCGGGGCGCCATGGCTCAGGTAGAGCACCGGCTGCCGGGTATCGCTCGCGTCCATGCCGAGAGCATACGCGGCGGAGAGTTGAACATTCAATAAAATGTCGCCGAGGTATGCCGCGGGGAGACACGCGACGGCGGCCCACCGACTGCTCGGTGGGCCGCCGCCACTGGCGAATCTCGTTGGCGCTCAGGCCAACTGGGTCAGGGCGGTCAGTCGGTGTCCTTGCCCGGCAGGGCCGCGCCCGGCACCTGGTCCGGGGTGTAGATCTTCGAGTCGCCGGGGTAGGGAACGGTCCAGTTGTGGGTCTGGTACCACGTGTACCGGTTCATCTGCTCCGGGTGGGCGAAGTCGGCCCGGGGAGTCTTGCCGCTGAAGTGCTGCTTTTGCGCCCACTGTTCCCACTCGGCCGCCGCGGACACCTGAGCCGGCGCCACGGTGGGGGCTGCGGGAGCATTCGCCACCTGGTCGGGGCCACACGCCGGCTGCGTCTTCAGGTTCTCCGTCAAGGGAATTCGGTTCGGCTTGGCGGTGTACGGCGTCAGGTCGGGCTTGGTCTGGAACGCCTTGAACATGGGCGTCGCAGCAGCCACCTTCTGGTTGAGCGGCTCGGCACCGAGGATCTGCTCGATGGTCCGGATCATGCTGATCTGCGAGTAGTACGTCGAGACCGTCTTGCCGTGGACGGCATACGGGCTGATCACCTGGATCGGCGCCCGGTGGCCGTCCACGTGGTCGGGCCCGTTCTGGCTGTCGTCCTCGACCACGAAGATCGCCGACTCCTTCCAGTACTTGCTCTTGCTGATCGTCTCCACGACCTTGCCGACCGCGAGGTCACCGTCGGCCACCTGGGCCCGCGGGTCGGGTGCTCCACCGGTGTGGTCGCTGGACAGCCACATCATGTTGAGGTTGGCCGGGCCCTTCTCCTGGAACTCCTTCTTCCAGATCTCGTACCGGTAGATGTCCGGGATGTTCGTGTCGAACATCGGGGCGTCGTGGTTGCTGATCGCGTTGAGCGACGGGATCGGCGAGACCTGGTTGACGCGCAGCGACGGGTCGGTGAGCTGGGCGGGGTCGCCGCCAGCCCACACGTCCTTCACCGCGCAGTAGTACTTCTGCCAGGTCGCGCCGGCCGGCTTGTTCTCGAAGTAGGAGAACTCGCCGAAGTTGCGCGCCGTGTTGCCGGCGGCCTGAACCGCGGTCCACAGGAAGCCCGAGCGCTGGTGTCCCAGCACGTCGTTCTCCGTGTCGTACGAACGGACGTACTCGCCCGCACTGGACTCGGTGTACTCCGGGTTGTCGCCCTGCATCAGCCAGTTGTGACCCTCGGCGGAGTTGGTGCCGACGTCGTAGGTGTTGTCGTAGAGGCCGAACTGCCGCGCCAGCGCGTGGGTGTTGGGCGTGACCTGCTCACCGAACTGCGCCAGCGACGGATCGCCGTTGCCCTCCGGCATGTCACCGTGGATCTGGTCGTAGGTGCGGTTCTCCTTGACCAGCAACCAGACGTACTTGATCGTCGACGGGTCGCCGATGCGCTTCGGCACCGCCACCGCCGGCACGTTCCGGTCGCCGTCGGAACGCTTGACGTCGGAGTCCGCGCCGCCCCAGCCGTTCTGCTTGAAGACCTGTGGCGTGTAGGTCTCCCGGATCTCCAGGTCATTCGGCAGCGAGAACCGCGTCAGTGACGCCGTCGTCGAGTGCGTGCCATGTCCCTTGGCCGGCGTCGTGCCATAGCCCATGTTGTAGGTGATCTCCGGCCCGCGGGCGTCGATGCCGCGACGGTTGGCGACCACCAGCCTGCCGTCGACGTCGAACACGTCCTCGGGGTAGAAATCCGTTGGTACGAGCCCGATGTAGCTCACCGGCTCGATCGGGCTGGCGCCCAGCTTGTAGACCGCGACCGCGTTCGCGCGGCCGAGCGTCACGAGGAGCCGGCCGTCCTTGACGGTCATGCCGGTGGGCTCGTAGCCGACCTTCGAGCTCGCCCAGGGGCGCGTCTCGATGGTCTGCACGACCTTGTCCGTCCTGGTGTCGACGACGGAGATGGTGTCGTCGTTGGTGTTCGCGACGTAGAGGACGGTGCCGTCGACGTACATCGCGGTGGGGTGCAGCCCCACCTCGACGGTGGCGGGCGCGGCGTCCGACGCGGTGTCGATGACGCTGAGTATGCCGTTCGTCGAGTTGCCGAGCACCGGGTCCGCCGGGACCTGGGTCCCGTAGGACTCCATCGTCGTCTCGCCCGCCCTGGCGCGGCGGCCGCCCTCGTCGGAGACGTACAGCTTGGTGCCGACCAGCTCGAGCTGGCGCGGTGCGATGCCCACCTCCCAGGTGCGCTGGACCGTGCCCGTCATCGGGTCGATGGCGACGACCGTGTTCTGGCCGTTCACGGCGGCATACATCGTCTTGCCGTCGCGGGAGAAGACCATGCCCGCGGTGAGCGCCTGGCGGTTCGGCGAGGGCAGGGTCGCGATGGTGACCTTGGTGCCGGCCGACAGCGTCCCGTCGGCGTTGACCGGGAAGCGCGTGAAGCCGGTCGCGTTGGGCATGAAGAGGAACTTGCCGTCGGGGGAGTATGCCGGTCCCTCCTGGCCGACCGTGTTGTCCGTCGGGCGCAGGTTGGCGCCGGCCGCGGTCCCGGCGCGGAAGATCAGCTTGTAGGTCTGCAGGTCGAAGATCTGCAGCGAGATGGAGCGGTCGTTGGCCGTGGTGGCGAGGTAGCGGCCGTCGGGGCTCACGGTGGAACCCATGAACTTGCCGTACTCGGTGACGAGGCGCTCACCGAGGGGCTTGATCATCTGGTTCGAGGAGATCTGCAGGCCGTCGGCGTACTCGGTCCCGACGAGGTTCTCCCCGAAGACGCCGGTGTTCGCGTAGGCGACGCCGCCGGTGACGACCAGGGCGAGCGACCCGGCCACGACGGCGGTGGTGCGGCGTGGGACCCGGCGGCGTACCGGTGTGCCCACGCGGTTGCGGGTGACGTGCATGGTTACCCCTTCTTGAGTTGTCTGTGCAGTTGTGTGTTCAGGCGATGCGACTTCGTGCGGGTACTACTGGGTGAGCAGGTCGACGAGACCGTCGAACTGCCACAGGGGATTGGGTGCGTCCCCGGTCTTGGTGCGGACCAGGAAGTAGCCGTTGACCTCCTTGGGTCCGTCGCCGTCGGCCGTGTAGCGGCCGTCCGGCAGGACATCGAGCTGGTAGATGGCGTTGGCGGAACCGTCGGCTCCGGGCACGGTCCACGTGACGACGCAGCGCCAGTCGTTGCCGGGGCCGACGTCCTCGACCCGGCTGCCGCCCTTGTCGCACTCGGCCGTGGTCCTCAGCTGCGACTCGGTGACCGCCGGGCGGTTCAGCTCCCTCGTCTGCAGGACGTAGAGGTGGGAGAAGGACGTCGCGAGGGAACGCTCGACCTTCGCGCGGTCGACACCCGTGCCGGTCACGCCGGTGACCGCGGCCACGACGGCCGTCGTGACAGCCAGCAGGGCGACGAGCGGCAGCAGCCCGGTGAGGGCGAACCGCCGGCTCGACCCGTCACCACCGAGGTCGGTGAAGTCGCGCCGGACGAACATGCGCTGGGCGAGGTAGGTCGCGAGCGCGATCCAGGCCGCGCTCACGACGAGCCCGATGCCGAACATCCCCAGCTGGGGCGGGTCGGTGAAGAACCCGCGGTAGGTCGTGAACGGGCTCGTCGGGGTGGCCGCACGCAGCGCGACGGGGACCGGCAGCATGTGCACGAGCTCGAGCACCAGGGCGAACGCCACCGGCATGAGCAGGCCCAGCGGTGAGCGGCCGAAGGCGACCGAGCCGAGCAGTCCGATCGCGGAGAAGGCCAGGGTCGGAGGGACCACACTGACCCACGAGAGTGCGACGAGCCGGGCCAGCTCGCCGGAGCCGATGAGGTGGCCGTCGAGCCCGGGCATCGGGTGGCTGCCGACCACGAGCAGCCCGCCCGCGACCGACGAGAGCACCAGCGGCACGAACAGCGCCAGGGTCACGGTCAGGGCCGCCAGCGCCTTGCCGGCGAAGATGAGCCGCGGCGAGCGCACCGTCACGAGCAGGTGCCGCCAAGTGCCGAGCCGGTCCTCCACGGCGAAGATGTCCCCGGAGATGACGCAGGTGACCAATGGCAGGGCCAGCGTGCCGGTGAACACCAGCACCACGAGCGACCCGGCCCAGCCGGTCTGGTTCATCCACCGCCCGAAGACGAAGTCGGCGGGCAGCGACGTCTGGCTGCTCACGACGGCGGTGTAGAGCGCGGGCGCGACCAGGCAGGCCAGAAAGACCGCGCGCAGCCGCCACTGGGCGAGCAGCTTGACCAACTCGAACCGGTAGACCTGCGCGAGGGTGACGTGGGCCACCCGCGCGGGCGGGAGACTGCCGCCCCCGCTGCTGGTGGTGCGGTTGTCGAGGGTGGTCGTCATCGGGCAGCCCCTTCGAGGGTCCTGGTGCTCGGGGAACCGGTGGCGTCGGCGGCGCCGGCGGGGTCGTCCTCGGGGAAGTAGTCGCTGGTGTCCGCACCGGTGAGGGCGAGGAAGGCCGCCTCGAGCGGCGGGATGGTCGGCGCCAGCTCGCGGATCGCGATGCCCTGGTTGACGAGGCCGACGATGAGGGTGTCGAGCGCCGACTCGTGACCCCGGACGACGAGTGAGCGGAGGTCGGCCAGTCCCAACGTCTCCCGGGCGTTGACCACCCGCAGGCCGGCCGTCGCCTCCGCGACCCGGCGGGCGCCCTCCTGGTCGGAGGTGAGGAGGCGGTAGTCGAGGAGGCCTCCCTCGACCGCCAGCTTGCTCGGCGGTCCGGAGAACACCATGCGTCCGGTCGCCAGCAGCGTGACGTCGGTGCACAGTGCGGCGAGGTCGTCCATCCGGTGGCTGGACAGCACGACCGTGGTGCCCGCCTCGGCGAGGTCGGTCAGCACGCGGTGGACCTGGCGCTTGCCGGCCGGGTCGAGCCCGTTGGCGGGTTCGTCGAGCACGAGCAGCCGCGGGTCGCTCAACAGCGCCGCGGCCAGGCCGAGCCGCTGGCGCATGCCGAGCGAGAAGCCACGCACGGGATCGTCGGCGACCTCCTGCAGGCCGACCCGCGCCAGGGCGTCGTCGACGTCGCCGTGTCGGTCGCGCTGCCCGCGCAGCTGGACCACCGAGCGCAGGTTCTGGCGTGCGGTGAGCGAGGGATAGAGCCCGGGGCCGTCGACGAAGCCCGCGACCCCGTCGGCCGTGGCCAGGCCGGAGTCGAGCGACGTGCCCAGCACCTCGAGGCTGCCCGAGTCCGCCGAGACGAGGCCGAGCAGCAGCCCGAGCAGCGTCGTCTTGCCGGCCCCGTTCGGTCCGACCAGGCCGTGGATCTGGCCGGCCT
The DNA here is from genome assembly GCF_013041615.1 of Knoellia koreensis. Classification (GTDB taxonomy): domain Bacteria; phylum Actinomycetota; class Actinomycetes; order Actinomycetales; family Dermatophilaceae; genus Pedococcus; species Pedococcus koreensis. The sequence goes on along the minus strand of NZ_JABEPQ010000003.1, from coordinate 62,966 downwards.
CGACATCGAGGTCGAGGGCATCGAGGGCGACCACGTCCCCGAACGTCTTGGTCACCGCGCGCGCACGGACTGCCGTGCTTCGTCCCATGTCCGTCTCCCGCCTCCTGACCAGGTGAAAACCGCGTCAGGAACCTACGAGCGGGCCGGCCACGAGGTGTCGCCCAACCGGCAAACGGGGAGGAAACGGACTCGGAACATTGGCGCGGTCACCGGCCGGGGGTGAATGCCGGGAGAACAACGCCCCCGGCGTTGGTCACGAAGTCGTCAGAGCGCGGCATACCGTGGCGGACGGTCAGGGCGACAAGACGGGTATGCCGCGTGGCCGGCTCCCGATGGCGGCGCACTTGACGCCTTGGGTTACCGTCTGTGGCGTTGCCATGTCCGAGTAGCGACGAATCCGCTGCACATGGGAGCAGGACGGCAGGTAGAGCTGTGAGCACGGGGCGCAAGCTGGTCATCGTCGAGTCGCCGGCGAAGGCAAAGACCATCGGGGGATACCTCGGCAGCGACTACGAGGTGGAGGCCTCGGTCGGCCACATCCGCGACATCCCGACACCGTCGGAGATGCCGGCGGACATCAAGAAGGGCCCGTTCGGGCGGTTCGGCGTCGACGTCGACCACGACTTCGAGGCCTACTACATCGTCGACGCCGATAAGAAGAAGAAGGTCAGCGAGCTCAAGCGCGCACTGAAGTCCGCCGACGAGCTCTACCTCGCCACCGATGAGGACCGCGAGGGCGAGGCGATCGCCTGGCACCTCAAGGAGGTCCTGCAGCCCAAGGTGCCCGTCAAGCGGATGGTGTTCCACGAGATCACCCGCGAGGCGATCCAGCGCGCGGTCAACCAGACCCGCGACATCGACATGGAGCTCGTCGACGCCCAGGAGACGCGGCGCATCCTCGACCGGCTCTACGGCTACGAGGTCAGCCCGGTCCTGTGGCGCAAGGTCAAGGCGGGCCTGTCCGCCGGCCGCGTGCAGTCGGTGGCCACCCGCATGGTCGTGGAGCGCGAGCGCGAGCGGATGGCGTTCGTCCGCGCCTCGCACTGGGACGTCGAGGGTGACTTCACCCCGGACAGCGAGACGAACCTGTTCACGGCCCGCCTCACCGCCGTCGATGGACGCCGGGTGGCCAGCGGCCGCGACTTCGGCGACGACGGACGGCTGAAGTCCACCGAGGTCGCCCACCTGGACCAGGCCGCTGCCGAGTCCATCGCCGAGCAGGTCCGCGAGGCCGCGATGGCTGTCAGCGGCATGCAGGAGAAGCCGTACACGCGTCGCCCGAGTGCGCCGTTCACGACGAGCACCCTGCAGCAGGAGGCGTCGCGCAAGCTGCGGCTGTCGAGCAAGAACGCCATGCGGGTCGCCCAGCGGCTCTACGAGAACGGCTACATCACCTACATGCGTACCGACAGCACGACGCTGTCGGAGGCCGCGCTGACCGCAGCCCGCCAGCAGGCGCGCGACCTCTACGGCGCCGAGTACGTGCCGGACGCGCCGCGCCGCTACGAGAAGAAGGTCAAGAACGCCCAGGAGGCGCACGAGGCGATCCGTCCCTCGGGTGACCGGTTCCGCACCCCGGCGCAGGTCGCCGGTGAGCTGCGCGGCGACGAGTACGCCCTGTACGAACTGATCTGGAAGCGCACCGTCGCGTCGCAGATGGCCGACGCCCGCGGGTCCACCGCGACGGTCAAGCTGGCCGGCCAGCTGCGCGACACCCGCGGCGTCGAGTTCAGCGCCTCGGGCACGGTCATCACGTTCCGCGGCTTCCTTGCGGCATACGAGGAGGGTCGCGACGAGACGCGCAACGCCTCCGACAACGACCAGGAGCGCCGGCTCCCGCGCCTCAGCGAGGGCGTCGACCTCACGGTCGTGCGCGCCGACCCCGATGGCCACGAGACCAGCCCGCCGCCGCGCTACACGGAGGCGACCCTCGTGAAGGCCATGGAGGAGAAGGGGATTGGCCGCCCGTCGACCTATGCCAGCACCGTCGGGACGATCCAGGACCGCGGCTACGTCAACACCCGCGGCTCGGCGCTGATCCCGACCTGGCTGGCGTTCGCCGTCACCCGGCTGCTCGAGGAGCACTTCACCGAGCTCGTCGACTACGACTTCACCGCCTCCATGGAGGAGGACCTCGACCGCATCGCCGGTGGTGAGGAGCACCGGGGGCAGTGGCTCAAGCGGTTCTACTTCGGCGACGGCCTCCCGGCCGGCGGGCAGGGCCTCAAGGAGCTCGTCGACGACCTCGGCGAGATCGACGCCCGTGAGATCTCGACCATCCCGATCGGCGACGGCGTCGTCGTCCGGGTCGGTCGCTACGGCCCCTACGTCGAGGAGACGGTGCCGCAGGGCGTGGACCCGGCGACGGGCGAGATCACCGGCGAGGTGAAGGACGGTGCGGGCGACACCCCGCGCCGCGCCACCATCAACGACGACATCGCGCCCGACGAGATGACGCCGGAGAAGGCGCGTGAGCTGCTGGCCCAGTCGGCCGACGACGGGCGCGTCCTCGGCCAGGACCCGTCGACCGGCCGCGACGTGGTCGCCAAGGCCGGCCGATACGGTCCCTACGTCACCGAGGTGCTCGACGAGGAGACCGCTGCGCTCAAGGGCAAGAACAAGGTCAAGCCGCGCACGGCCAGCCTCTTCAAGGACATGGACCTCGCGAGCATCGACCTCGAGACCGCGCTCCAGCTGCTCAGCCTGCCGCGTGTCGTCGGCACGGTGACCGAGGAGGACGGCACCACCGTCGACATCACCGCGCAGAACGGCCGCTACGGTCCCTACCTCAAGAAGGGCACCGACAGCCGCTCGCTGCAGACCGAGCAGCAGCTCTTCGACATCACCCTCGAGGAGGCGCAGGCGATCTACGCCCAGCCCAAGCAGCGTGGTCGCGCCGCGGCGGCACCGCTCAAGGAACTCGGCCCCGACCCCGTGAGCGGAAAGCCCATGCTGGTCAAGGACGGTCGCTTCGGCCCGTACGTCACCGACGGTGAGGTCAACGCGACCCTGCGCAAGGCCGACGACCCCGAGTCGATCACGCCGGAGCGGGGCGCCGAGCTGCTCGCGGAGAAGCGTGCCAAGGGCCCGACGACCCGCAAGCGGGCAGCCAAGAAGACGGCGAAGAAGACGGCCAAGAAGGCCGCGAAGTCGGCGGCGAAGAAGGCCACCAAGAGCGCAACCAAGAAGGCCTGAGCCGTATGCCGCTGCGCCCGGACGTCGTGGACCGGCTCGGTCTGCGACTGGCGAAGGAGCAAGCGGGACAACGACTTCCGTCCGTTGCCGCCGGGTTGGTGCGCGACGGTGAGCTGGTGTGGTCCGATGCGGTCGGCACCACGACCGGTCGGGCTGACGGGGAGGCGGTGGACGCAGGCACGCAGTACCGGATCGGCTCGATCACCAAGACGTTCGTGGCGGTCGAGGTGATGCGGCTACGGGACGAGGGTGCCTTCGCCCTGAATGACCCGGTGTCTTCGGTGCTGCCTGACACTTCGGGTGCCTCATTCGCGAACTGCACTGCGGCACAGCTGCTTTCACACACCTCAGGTCTGCCAGCCGAGACATCGGGGCCGTGGTGGGAACGCGTCGAGGGCGGCGACTGGGAGAGCCTGCTCGCGAGCCGGCCGGAGCTGCGGTTCCGTCCCGGAGCGCGGTTCCACTACTCCAACGTCGGGTATGCCGTACTGGGCGAGGTCGTAGCCCGGCTGCGCGGCGTGCCGTGGCACGAGGCGGTGCGGACGAGTCTCCTTGTGCCGCTGGGCATGTCGCGCACGACGCCGCGCCCGGTGCCACCGGCTGCGGCAGGGTGGGGCGTGCACCCGCTCGCCGACCTGCTCCACGTCGAGCCGGAGCACGACGCGGTGTCGATGGCTCCGGCAGGACAACTGTGGTCCACGGTGGAGGACCTCACCCGCTGGGCGGCGTTCCTCGGGGGCCGCACCGAGGGGCTGCTCGACGCCGCGACCCTGGAGGAGATGCTCCTGCCCATCGCGGTCAACGACAGTCCCGGCCAGGCGTGGACGTCCGCGCACGGCCTCGGCTGGCAGGTGTGGAACCTCGACGGGCGCCGGTATGCCGGCCACGGCGGCTCGATGCCCGGCTTCCTCGCCGGGCTGCGGGTGGACCGGGAGACCGGTGACGGCGTCGTGGTCTTCGCGAACGCGACCTCCGGCATGTCGCCCAACCTGTCGTCCGAGCTGCTCACCATCCTGCGCGAGCACGAGCCGGTGCGGCCCAAACCCTGGGTCCCGGATGCCGAGCAGGCGACCACACTGGAACTGGTGGGGGACTGGTACTGGGGCACCACGGCATACCGGCTGCGACTGGCGCCCGAAGGGCACCTCGTCCTCGGCGAGCCGGGCACGGCGCGCGGGTCCCGGTTCCGGCCGGAGGGCGACGGCTGGGTCGGGCTCGACGGCTACCACGAGGGTGAGCCGCTGCAGGTCGTTCGCCGACCCGATAGCAGCGTCAGCCACCTCGACCTCGGGTCGTTCAGGTTCACCCGTACGCCGTACGACCCGGAGGCTGACGTGCCGGGTGGGGTCGACCCGCAGCGCTGGCACTGAGCCGTTCGGGCGGTTCTTCCCCGATCGCGCGCGCGACCGGGCCTCCAGGGCCTAGGGTGCGCTCAACATCCGCACACTGGGGGAACCATGTCACGTCTGCGCGCGCTGGCAGCGACACTTGCCGCTGCCCTGCTCACCGGCCTCGTCGCCGCCGCTCCGGCGACGGCCGCGACCCCGCCGGTGCTGAAGTCCATCTCCGTGGACCGGCAGACCCTGCGCGCCGCAGAGCTGATCAAGACGTCGTATGCCGTGGAGGACGACGCCGCTGGCCTCGAGTCAGTCGCGATCAGCTACTCCCGCACCGACAACTCCTGGGGCCCTGACCTGGGCGCGTCGACGCTTCCGCTGGCGGGGTCGTTCTCCGCGCGGCTGAGCGACGGCGGGTGGCCCGGGCAGCTGACCGCGGAGAAGGTCAGTGTGATGGACGGGCAGGGCGTCGAGGCGCAGTACTGGCGCGACGGCACGATCCGCATCTACGGCACGCAGGTGAGCGGACGGCATACCCTCGACCTCGCCGCGCTGGACCTGACCGTCACCCCGAATGCGCCCACGGTCGTCGCCCGGTCACGTCCGCAGTCCGCGGTCGTCTCCTGGTCCGTAGGGACCAACGAGGCGCCGGGAATCACCGGGTACAAGGTCACGGTGAACCCGGGCGGGCGCGTCATCGACATACCCGGCATCGGGTCTGCGGACCGCTCGGTCGTCGTCACCGGGCTCAAGAACGCCACGCCATACACCTTCACCGTGGTCGCCCAGAGCCGCGTGGGTCCGGGGCCGGGCAGGAGCGCATCCGCGACCCCCCTCATCTCCGGCAACGTGTTCGCCGCCGGTGACGTCAACGGTGACCGGAAGATGGACCTGTTCGCACAGCTGCCGAACCGCGAGGAGCGGCTGTACCGCGGCAAGGGTGCGATGACGTTCGCGCCGTACACCAGGGTCTCGGAGTACGGTGCCGGTTACCGGGTGTACCCCGGGTACAAGTACTTCGGAAAGACCTCCTTCCTCGCCCAGCGCTCCTGGGACAACGGCCTCGAAGGCGTCGTGGTCGAGCGCACCGGCCGGTCGACCTTCGGCGTCGGGGTGCGTCCCCAGGGCGCGTGGCCGACCCGCTTCATCGACGGCAGCGCGGACTTCACCGGTGACGGACGCGCCGACGTCGTCGCCGTGACCTCGACCGGCAGCCTCTACCTCTACCGGTCCACCTCCACCGAGGCGTCGTACTCCAAGGGCGTGTTCGTCGGGCGTGGGTGGCAGACCATGCAGTCGGTCTTCGCCAGCGGGGACGTGACCGGCGACCGCCGCAGTGACCTGTTCGCGGTGGACGCCGCAGGGGTGCTGTGGATCTACCCGGGCACCGGCAAGGGCACCTTCTCCACCCGCCGCAAGGTGTCGGCCGGGTGGGGCGGCCTGGGCGGCCTCTTCTACGCGCGGGACCTGTCGGGCGATGGCCGCGGCGACCTCGGCGCCATCACGATGGACGGCAAGCTGCGCATCTACAAGGGTCGCGGCAACGGCACCTTCGCCCCGGCGGTCACCGTGAGCAGTGGCTGGGCGCCGTACCTCTAGGGCCCCGGATGGCTGCCCAGAGCATGTAGTCCTCAGACATCTAACTTGCGCAGGGTGTGGGTGCTCGTTCCATGTGCGCCCACCACCCGGCGGGCCTAGGGTTGCGCAGAACCGCGACGGGACCCCCTGCTCGTCGCCCTGCCGCACGAGGAGGTGCCGGTGCCGGACGCACGCGTGTCCCCGCTGCTGGAGACCAGCGCCCTCACCAAGGAGTTCCGCGGCTTCCGGGCCGTCAGTGAGGTCGACCTGGCCGTCGAGCAGGGCACGGTCCACGCGCTCGTCGGCCCGAACGGCGCCGGCAAGACCACCCTGTTCAACCTGCTCACCGGGTTTCTCACCCCCACGTCGGGCACGATCCGCTTCGACGGCCGCGACATCACCGGCCAGCAGCCCGAGCAGATCGCCCACCTGGGCGTCGCGCGCTCGTTCCAGATCACCAGCCTGTTCGACCAGATGAGCGTCGTCGACCACGTCGAGCTCGCGCTCGCCTCACCCACCGGACTCGGCTACCGGTTCTGGCGTTCGGCCGGGCAGATGCGTCGCTTCCGTGAGCGCGCGATGGCGCTGCTCGGTGAGGTCGGCCTGGCCGACCGAGCCGGTGCGTATGCCGGGTCGCTCGCCTACGGGCAGAAGCGCGCCCTCGAGCTGGCGCTGGCGTTGGCCCTCGACCCCAAGCTGCTGCTGCTCGACGAGCCCACGGCAGGCATGGGGCTCGAGGACGTCGACCGCACCATCGCCCTCGTCAAGAAGGTGTCCGCCGGACGCACCGTCGTCTTCGTCGACCACAACATGCACGTGGTCGGGTCGCTCGCCGACACCGTCACCGTGCTCCAGTCGGGCAAGGTCCTCGCGCAGGGCACCTACGACCAGGTGCGCACCGACGAGCGGGTCGTCACCGCCTACCTCGGACAGGCGGGATGATCACGATGACCGAGAAGCGCACTGCTGCAACGGGTTCCACGCTGGAGCTGTCCGGGCTGTCGGCCTGGTACGGCGAGGCCCGCGTCCTGTCCGACGTCGACCTGACCGTGGCCCCGGGCGAGGTCGTCACCCTCGTGGGCCGCAACGGCGCGGGCAAGACGACGCTGCTGCGTTCGGTCATGGGCCTGCACCGGCAGGTCCAGGGCAGCGTCTCGTGGGACGGCACCGACCTGGGCAAGGCGTCCCCCGATAAGCGGGCCCGCGCCGGCATCGGCTGGGTGCCCGACGACCGTGGCATCTACTCCACCCTCTCGGTCGCCGAGAACCTCCAGCTGCCACCGGTCACCGGGTCGGATGCGTGGAGTGTCGAGCAGGTCTACGAGCAGTTTCCGGTGCTGCACGAACGCCGGGACTTCCCCGGCACCAAGCTCTCCGGTGGAGAGCAGCAGATGCTGGCCATCGCCCGCGTCCTGCGCATGGGGTCACGGCTGCTGCTGCTCGACGAGCCGTCCGAGGGCCTCGCCCCCGTCATCGTGCAGCGCATCGGCGAGATCATCCGCCAGATCAAGGACCAGGGCGTGTCCGTGCTGCTCGTCGAGCAGAACGTGAAGTTCGCCTCCACCGTCGCCGACCGGCACTACCTCCTCGCCCAGGGGCGGGTGGTCGAGTCCCTCGACAACGACTCGTTCCAGGAACGCACCACCGAGCTGCTGGAGTACCTCGGCATGTAACGGACCAACGCCGACCGGGCGCCGACCGGCCGGCCGCACAGACCCAGCCACGCGGCATACCTGCCAAAGAACGCATCCCCAACCAGGAGTGGACATGCACCGAAACAAGTCCCTGGCCCTCGCGGCCTCTGCCGTCGCAGGCAGTCTCGTGCTCGCAGCGTGCGGGTCCGGCGGGCCCAGCTCCGGCGGCGGCAAGATCAGCGACGACAAGGTCGTCCTCGGCCTGCTCAACGACCAGTCGGGCGTCTACAAGGACCTGTCCGGCCCCAACTCCAAGGTCGCGATCCAGATGGCGGTCGACGACTACAAGGCCAAGTACGGCGACAAGGCCGTCGCCAAGAACATCGAGATCATCACCGCCGACCACCAGAACAAGCCGGACATCGCCAACACCAAGGCGCAGGAGATGTACGACCGCCAGAAGGCCGACATCATCCTCGACGTGCCGACCTCGTCGGCTGCGCTTGCCGTTGCGACACAAGCAAAAGCCAAGAAGAAGCTCTTCATCGACATCGGTGCCGGCACCACCGCTCTGACCGGCGCGCAGTGCAACAAGTACACGTTCCACTGGGCCTACGACACCGGCATGCTCGCGGCCGGCACCGGTGGCGCGCTCGTCGCTGACGGCGGGAAGAACTGGTCGATCGTCTACCCCGACTACGCATTCGGGCAGGACATGACCAAGTCGTTCAGCGCCGCCGTCGAGAAGGCCGGCGGCACGGTGCAGCAGAAGATCGCGACCCCGTTCCCCAACGACAACTTCGCGACGTTCATCACCAAGGCCGGCTCCACCAACCCCGACGTCGTCGGCATCATGGCGGCCGGTGGTGACCTCATCAACTTCGTCAAGCAGTACAACCAGGCCGGGATGGCCGACAAGGCACGGCTGGCCGTCGGCCTGATGTTCATCACCGACATCCACAGCCTCGGCGTCGAGGCGTTCAAGAACACCGTCTTCACCGACGCGTGGTACTGGAACTTCGACGACCAGAACCGCGCGTGGGCCGACAAGTTCAAGGAGAAGACGAACACCCGGCCGTCGTTCGCGCACGCCGGCAACTACTCGGCGGCGTTCAACTACCTCGAGGCCGTGCAGGCTGCCGGCACCGACGATGCGGACGCCGTCGTGAAGCAGCTGGAGGGCAAGAAGATCAACGACGTCTTCCTGCGCAACGGCGAGGTCCGCGCGGCCGACCACAACGTCACCCACGACGTCTACCAGGTCAAGGTCAAGAGCAAGGACCAGGTCAAGGAGGAGTGGGACTACGAAGAGGTCCTCAAGACCGTCCCGGCGAGCGAGGCGTACGCACCGCCGTCGCCTGACTGCAAGATGTGAGGGCTGAGCCCTGACCGCATTCATCCAGTACACGCTCCAGGGGCTGGCGGCCGGCGGGTTCTACGCCCTGGCCGCCCTCGGCCTCGCCGTGATCTTCGGCGTCCTCGGAGTGGTCAACTTCAGTCACGGCGCGTGCTACATGCTCGGCGCCATGATCGCCGCAATCCTGTTGCGGGACACCGGAATGACGTTCTGGGTGGCGCTCGTGGTGGTGCCTCTGGTCATGTTCCTCATCGGGGTGCTGATGGAGCGGTTGCTCGTGCAGTGGCTGCTCAAGCTCGACCCGCTGTACAACTTCCTGCTGACGTTCGGGCTGACGCTGTTCACCGTCGACCTGGTCAAGCGGCAGTATGGCGTGTCGTCGTTGGCCTACCCGGTGCCGGCCGGACTCGGCGGACGGGTGTCCCTCGGGTCGGTGGAGCTGTCCGTCTACCAGATCTTCGCGGCCGCGTTCTCCGTGCTGGTGTGTGTGGTGGTGTGGCTGGTGCTGACCAAGACGCGAGTCGGGATGATCGTCCGCGCCTCGACCGAGGACGCCGAGCGGTCACGGGCGTTGGGCATCAACGTCGCTCGCTGGGTGACACCGGTGTTCGGGTTCGGGATCGCCCTGGCCGGGTTGGCCGGTGTGCTGGCGGCGCCGACCCGGTCGGTCAACGCCGACATGGGGTCGTTCTTCGTCATCATCCTGTTCGCCATCGTCGTGATCGGCGGTCTCGGGTCGATCCTCGGTGCGGTCGTCGCCGGCTTCCTCGTGGGGCTGGTCGAGGCGTACGGGCAGGGTTATGTGGGGCAGTTCAGCCAGGTCCTCATCTTCGTCTTGATGGCGCTGGTGATCCTGTTCCGGCCCGCAGGTTTGTTCGGACGGGAGGAAGCGGCATGAGCGCCCAGCTGGAACAACGGGTCGACGTCGAGCTGCCCACCGAGCCGTCCGCCGTGGGTCGTCGTCCCGTCGTGCGGTGGGCGATGCTGGTCGTCGGGCTCATCGTGACCCTGGCGTTGCCGTGGTTCGTCTATCCCCCTGTCGCCATGGACATCGCCGCATGGGCGCTGTTCGCGATCTCGGTCGACCTGCTGCTGGGGTACACCGGGTTGCTGTCGTTCGGCCACGCCGCCTTCTGGGGGACGTCGGCGTACACGACCGGTCTCATCGCGATCAACTCCGGGCTGCCGTTCCCCGTCGCCATCCTCGGTGGCGCCGTGGTCGCCATGCTGCTCGCGGTGCCCATCGGTTATCTGTCCGTGCGTCGCACCGGCATCTACTTCGCAATGGTGACACTGGCATTCGCGCAGATGATCTACTTCATCGCCAACCAGTGGCGCAGCGTCACCGGTGGCGAGAACGGGCTCCAAGGGATCCCCAAGAACCTCGGTGGTCTCACCGACCTGGTCAACTCCGACTCGTTCTACTTCTACTACGCGGCCCTGCCGATCATCCTCATCGGTGTCTTCATCGCCTGGCGGACGGTGAACTCGCCATTCGGTCGGGTGCTGGTGGCGATCCGGGATAACCCGGCACGTGCTCGGGCGCTTGGCTATGACGTGGAGCGCTACAAGATCATGGCGTTCGTGCTGTCGGCCGGGCTCGCCGGGCTCGCCGGTGGGGTGTTCGCGGTGAGCCACGGGTTCGCGTCGTTGCAGGAGCTCATCTGGACCACGTCGGGCAAGGTCGTGCTCATCACCGTGCTCGGTGGCATCGGCACCCTGTGGGGGCCGGTACTCGGTGCGGCACTGGTCGTCTCGCTCGAGGACCAGCTCGCGTCGTCCGGGTTCAACGGCACCGGAATCATCACCGGCGCCATCTTCGTCGTCATCGTGCTCGCCTTCCGTCACGGCATCTGGGGCACCGCGCGCAACGGCATCAACGCGTGGCTGCGCAAGCGTCGGCAAGGGGCGCGCAGCGACTGAGGTCGGCGTCGACTTGCGCGTGGGTATCGTTGTGCCCCTTGGTATGCCGCGTGGGTGACTCCTGCTCGCGGCATCGGCTGGCCGGGCGTGGATTGCGGCTCACCTGAAGTCTCGGTGCGGTTTCAGGGGCTGGGACGTTGGGCCTGGCTGCCGGTGACTTGGGCGGCGCCGGCGTCTCTCAGCGGTGGTCGTTGGCCGACTGGGCATTGTTCGCGGGGTCGCCTTGGGCCTTGCTCCGGTCTCAGGCGCAGGTATGCCGCGTGGCCGGGTCTCGGCGCGGCGCACCTTGGGGTGTGGTTGGGCTGAAAAGGCGCTGGGAAGGACCGGCAGATCGTGCGCGCTGCTGTTGCTGGTCCGTGCCCCTTCTACTCGTGACGCGGCCGGCTTGGGTGCCGTGGCGTGCGTTCGTCGAAGGGCCTTGCGCGGCCTTCGGCGGCTGCCGGGCTTGTGAACGAATTCTCTTGGAAATACACAGGATTCGGTGTGGACAAGTTCTTGTCGCTGTCGGTGAATCCGAGTACAATCGAACACATGATCGATATCGTGGGGCTGTTGCGGACGGTGAGCGCTGACGCTGCCCGTCTGGCGGATGCCCCACGACGTGAGTCGATCGACGACTTCGTCCAGCTCGTCGGTGACACCCAGCGCCTGGTCAGCATGGTGCAGGCCGTGCAGACGGTGGCGATCGCGAACGTGTCCGCGATCGAGGACGTCGTCGACCCGGGCACCGGTGAGGTCGTCGAGCAGTTCCGCGGGTACGGCCACCACCGCATGGACGCCGCCGCCCTCGTCAGCGACGAGCTGGGCGTGACCGCCCGTGGTGCGGAGACCAGGGTCGGGGTCGCAGCCCAGCTGGCGGGGCGGTACCCGTGCGTGCTCGAAGCGATGGGTCAGGGACGGATCGACCCGTACCGGGCCAGCATCATCGAACACGAACTGGCCGATGCCCCCGACGACGCCGTTGAGGCGGTGCTGGCCAAGATCGAACCCCACCTCGGCAAGGAGACGGGTGGGCGGTTGCGGCAACGCGTGCGCCGCGTCCTGGGACAGGTCGCGGCCGAGTTCCTGCGGCAGAAAGCCGCCCAAGCGCGTAAGGAGCGGTCGCTGCAGCGCTGGCCCGGTGACGGGCCCGGGGTCGACACCTGGGTCGCGTCGTTGCCGGTGGAGCAGTCGCAGAAGGCGTGGTCCGCGATCGACACCCTCGCCCGCGAGTACGTGCGCGCCGGACACAACACGTGCATTGAGCAGGCGCGGGCGGACGCGATGCTCGCGTTCATCGACGGCAACACCCGCGCCGAGTACGTCATCCAAGTCGCCGTGCCCGAGTCCCGGCTCCATGGTGCGCTGGCAAACGTCACCGAACCGTCCGCGAGACAGCCGCAAGACCCGCCCAAGACCCGACAGGCTCGCTTGACCGGTACTTCCGGTGCCCACGCGAACGAGCGAGTCGGACACACGGATGCATCACCAGTTGCGACCGGCGCAGAGGACGCGGCGGTTGTCACGGCCGACCTCGACGCGTGGGTGCGGCAAGTGCTGCGGGACACCGGCATCGGCCAAGCCTGCACCGCAGCCAGGCCACCCACAGTCACAGGGCCCTCAGCCCTCACCGAACCCGACGACCGGACGCCCGGCGCTCGGATACCCGGCGCACAAGCCAATAGAGACAACACCATCGGCTTCGGCAACGACAACCGCAAGGGCAAAGGCAAAGGCCGCAAGAGGAAGAAGCTGCGTGCCGCCGATGCAACCCGCGCAACCACGACAAGAGATGGTCGACCGGTGGCGCTGCCGGCGCTGGCTCCTCGGCGGGTGCGGATCGACATCCTGCCCTGCGACGAGTCGACCGGCGCCTACACCTCCACCCCGGTCAGCAGCTGGACCATCACACCGACCAACACGCACAAGGTCAACGACTCGAGTGACACGAACGATGCCCGGGACACCGAAGCGGTCCTGGCCGATGCGGTGGTGCGGCGGTGCGCGGTGCCGGAACCGGTCGTGATCGGGTACCGACCCACCGAAGCCATGATCCGCACCGTCAAAGCCAGGGACGGGCACTGCCGGTTCCCCGGATGCACCGTCGCCGCCACGTTCTGCGACTTGGACCACATCACCCCCTGGCGTGAAGGCACCACCCTGACCCGGGTGAGCAACCTGATCTGCCTGTGCCGACGACACCACCGCACCAAACAACTCCGCCGCTGGTCCGTACGCATGCTCCCCGGCGCCGTCGTCGAATGGACCGACCCCACCGGCCGCACCCGAACCACCCACCCGGTCAACCACCTGGACCCCGACCCCGAACCCTGGCTCGACCCCACCGGCCGACCCCTCGCTGACGACACCGGCGCTGCAACAGACCGCCCGGTCGAGCTCCCCTCACTGCTCGACGAACACCTCGAGTACCTCACCGACCACCGCGAACGCTTCGGCCCCCAACACCGCAACATCTGCGACGAGTACGGCAAACCCATCGGCCAACTGATCACCCCCGGCAGCCTGTGGACCGTCGACCTCACCGACGAATACGCCACCCACCTCGCCAGCCACCGCCCCACCCGCCACCGGCCCAACGCCGACGACCCACCACCCTTCTAAGTCGCCCGCAGCCCCGCACTGCCACCGCCCACCGGGCTGGAAGTCTCCTCTCGCGGACGCAGATCGTCCGCTATCGGTCGTAGCGTGACCTCCATGAGCGCCAACGACGGGTACGAGATCAGGGCCCTCACCCCGGACACGTGGGAGCTGTTCGAGGGACTGGCTGGACGACACAACGGCATCTTCAGCGGCTGCTGGTGCACGTGGTTCCACCCCGACTGCGCCGAGCGCGGCCAGACCTCCGAAGGCAACCGCGCACTCAAGGAACAGTGGGTCCGCGACGGCATCGCCCACGCAGCACTCGTCATCGACTCGAGCACCGGCACGGACGAGGCCATTGCCTGGGCCGAGTACGGAACCCCCGAAGAGCTCCCCGGCATCCACCACCGAAAGCAGTACGAGGCCGAGGCCGACCTCATCCCCGACTACCGGATCACCTGCATCTTCGTCGACCGCCGATACCGCCGAAACGGCTTGGCCGAGGCCGCGGCCCAAGGCGCCATCGACCTCATCGCGCAGGCCGGTGGCGGAGTCGTCGAGAGCTACCCGCACGAAGTCGACCCCGGCAAGAAGATGTCGGCGTCCTTCCTCTACAACGGCACCCGCCGAATGTACGAACGCCTCGGCTTCGACTACATCCGTCCCAAAGGGCTGAAGAACTGCGTCATGCGCCGCACGGTGAAACCCGCCGCCAAGCGCACAAGCAAGAAGAGCGCGGGCGCAAAGGCCCGCTAACCGCGGGCCCCGCGAGCACTCAGCGCGAGGCAGCCTCGACCTGCACGGCAATGCCATCCAGGATCGTCCGGATGCCGAAGTCGAGCTCGGTGGCGAAGAAGTCGTCGTCGGGCGCTTCGTCGGCAAGGGCCTCCCCGGCGCCGGCGAGCAGCAGCGGGAACTCCTTCGGATCCGCCACCGAGTAGAGGTTCTCCGGGTAGGAGTCCGACCCGGCCAGCGTCTGCCCGCCCTCACCGAGGAACCCCAGCGTCAACGACTGCCGAATGTGCTGCTGGACAAAACCGTCGATCAGCAGCAGTGACGAAAAGCGTTGCTGGGCATCGAGTTTGGTCCCTGTGAAGGAACCCAGCCCCGCCTCCGTCCACCGCGCCGTGTTGGGGGTGGCCGGTGGCTCACCGAGAGGGACGGTGACGGTCCACGGGTGTTCAAGTCGCACCGCCGCGATCGCGCGTGCCCACCGCTCGAGCCGGGTGCGCCAGCTCCCGCGGGTCGTGAGCCCCGGGTCCGGTCGCCCGTATGCCGTGTCGAGCATGACCGCGTACAGCTCGTCCTTGGAGTCGACGTAGCGGTAGAGCGACATCGTGGTCAGCCCCAGCTCCGCGGCCACCGACTTCATCGACACCCCCGCGAGCCCGTCGCGGTCGGCGACCGCGACCGCAGCCGCGCCGATGTCCTGGATCGTCCGCCCCGGCTTGGGGCCACGGCGTCCACCCGTCTCGACGCCCCACATCAGCTGCAGGTAGCGCGGGAGCGGCACGGGAGGCGTGGTCGGGGCCATGTCGAGAACCCTACCCAATAACTGCTTGCCAGATACACATTTACGGTCTACCTTTCCGTGTATCGCATTCACAGTATGCGACATACACAGTGAGGCCACCATGACTGACACCACCATCAGCACCACCAACAGCTCACCTGCTCGAGCGGGTCGCCGACAGTGGATCGCCCTCGCGGTCCTGTGCCTCCCGCTCCTCATCGCGTCGATGGACGTCTCGGTCCTCTTCTTCGCGGTCCCGTTCATCGCCCGCGAGCTCGACCCGTCGGCGACCCAGATGCTCTGGATCTTCGACGTCTACGGCTTCGTGCTCGCCGGCCTGCTCCTCACGATGGGCGCGATCGGCGACCGGATCGGGCGGCGCCGACTCCTCCTGCTCGGAGCGGCGACCTTCTCCGCCGCGTCGCTCGCCGCGGCATACGCCTCCTCGGCCGTCGTGCTCATCGGTGCCCGCGCCCTGCTCGGTATCGGGGGAGCGACCCTCATGCCCTCGACCCTCGCCCTGGTGCGCAACCTCTTCCCGCACGAGGCGGACCGCACCAAGGCGGTTGCCGTCTGGAGTGCGGTCCTGACAGCGGGCGTCGGCCTGGGCCCAGTGCTCGGCGGCGTCCTGCTCGAGCACTTCTGGTGGGGCTCGGTCTTCCTCGTCAACGTGCCCGCCATGGTGCTGCTGCTCGTCCTCGGCCCCGTCCTGCTCCCGGAATCGCGAGCCACCGAGCGGCGCCCGCTCGACCTGCCCAGCGTCGTCCTCTCGCTCGGTGCAGTCCTGCCCTTCATCTATGCCGTGAAGTCCACCGCCGCCGACGGCTGGTCGGCCCGCGCGACCGTCCTCGGGATCGTCGGCATCGTCGTCGGCGCGCTGTTCGTCATCCGTCAGCGCCGCGCAGCACACCCCATGGTCGAGCCGACCCTGTTCCGCGACCGACGCGTCGGCGGGGCGGTGGCCGTGAACATCGCTGGCACCTTCGGCGTCATGGGCAACGCAGTCGTCCTCACCCAGTACCTCCAGAGCGTCCTCGGCATGAGCCCGCTCCGGGCCGCCCTGTGGGGGCTCGTGCCATCGGTTGCAGTCGGCTTGGCGGCGCCCACCGCGGCAGCACTGTCCGGCAAGGTCGGGCGCGCCAAGGTCATGGCGCTCGGATTCGCCCTGGCCGCAGCCGGATTCGCGGTTCTCGCGACCGTCTCGCGCGGCAGCTCCCTGTGGGTGGTCCTGGTCGGCGCGGGTGTCGTCGCCAGCGGCACCGTCGCGATCCTGACCCTGGTGACCGACTACGTCCTGGGCGTCGCGCCGGCGGAGCGCGCCGGCGCGGTGAGCGGCCTGTTCGAGACCACGAGCGAGTTCGGGGGAGCACTCGGCATCGCCATCCTCGGCAGCGTGCTCGCCGCCGGCTACCGCTCGCGGGTCGGTGACCTCCTGCCACCCGGGCTCAACCCGAGCGCAAGCGCCCAGGCCCACGACAGCCTGGCCGGAGCCCTCGTCGCCGCCACCCACCTGCCGGGCACCCTCGGCAACGCGGTCCTCGATGCCGGCCGGACGGCATACCTGTCCGGCATGCGCGTCACCGAGGTCCTCGCCGGCGTCGTCATGCTCGCCATGGCGCTCCTGACCGGCTGGCTCCTGCGCGGTGACGAGGTCGTCCACGATGACACCGCAAAGGAACTTGACCCTCACGCCGCGTGAGCCGTCACAGTGGTTGCCATGACCGCAAAGGCGCAGCAGCTGCTGCTCACCGTGGGACAGGTGGCCGACCAGCTCGACGTCACGGTGCGCACGTTGCACCACTACGACGAGATCGGGCTGGTCGTGCCGAGCGAACGCTCGGCCGCCGGCTACCGGCTCTACACCGAGGACGACCTGACGCGCCTGCAGCACGTCGTGGTCTACCGGCGGCTCGGGTTCGCCCTGGAGGAGATCCGTCTCCTGCTCGACCAGCCCGAGAACGTTGCACAGCACCTGCGCCGCCAACGCGCGGCGGTCATGCACCGGCTGGACGAGATGCGCGAGCTCGTCGACGCCATCGACCGAGCACTGGAGAAGGAGGGGTCAGGCATGAAGCTGACCAAGGAAGAGCAGAAGGAGCTGTTCGGCGAGAGCTACTCCGACGAGTACGCCGCCGAGGCCGAACAGCGTTGGGGCGACACGGATGCGTGGAAGCAGTCGCAGCAGCGCACCAGCCAGTACACCAAGGAGGACTGGGCCGCGGTCAAGGCCGAGACCGACGCGGTGAACGAGGCGTTCGTCGCGGCCAAACGGGCCGGTCTGCCGGCCGACTCGCCCGGGGCGATGGATGCCGCGGAGGCGCACCGTCGCCACATCCACGACCGGTTCTACTCGTTGGACCACGAGTTCCACCGCAACCTCGGCGACATGTACATCGCCGATCCGCGGTTCACGAAGTCCTACGACGACCAGGAGCCGGGGCTGGCGCAGTATGTCCGGGACGCGATCCACGCCAACGCGGACCGTCACGGCGGGGGAGGATCGCAGCGAAGCGAGGACCGGACCGACGATAGTGACGGGCCGCGAAGGAGCAGTCGCGCTGCGGCACAAGGAAACTGACGTCACCAAGGTGACCACGCGGCATACCAAGCCTCGGTATGCCGCGTGGTCACCTTTCGCGCGTCACGCGCCGTCCGCCTTCTCGGCCGCCGCCTTGACCAGCGCCAGCTGGCGTTCCCACTCGGCGCTGCGCGCCTCGAGCCATTGCGCCGACCGGCGCACCGTCTCGGGCCGCACGGCCCACGCGACCCGGCGACCGTCGCGGCGGGCGGTCACGAGCCCGACCTGTTCGAGCAGCCGCAGGTGCTTCTCGACCGCCTGCCGCGTGACACCGAGTGGCTCGGCGAGCGCGGCCGAGCTCGAGCCCTGGCCCCGCGCGAGCAGGTCCAGCAGGTCCTGACGGGTGCGGTCGCCCAGGGCCGCGAAGACCTCGACGACGTCGCCGTCGCGGCGGCTCACGACTCGGCCCGGGCCTTGGCCAGCCCGAGCTCCTGCTCCCAGCCGTGGGAGTTGTTGCGCAGGAAGTCGGCGAGCTTGTCCGCGGGCAGGTCGGCGAAGTCGGACTCGACCACCCGCAGGGTGACGCCGCCGTCATGGGGCTCGAGCCAGAACTCGGTGAGGGTCGCCGGGTCGTCGGATGACGTCGGGTGCCAGCGGTACGCGGCATACCTCGGCTCGTCCTGCTCGACCACCTCGATCTCGAAGGTGCCCGTCTCGTCGTCGTGGACGCGAACGGTGCCGTGGTCGGTGGGTTCGATGCGGTGCGGGCGCAGCTCCTCGCCCTTGTTCACCCACCAGCCCGGCTCGCTGATGATCGCCCACACGGCGGTCGGGGTGGCCTTGATGTCGACGCTGCGTTCGATGTTCTCCATGCAACCAGATGGTTGCAGAGTGCCCGCAAGAATGCAACCTTTCGGTTGCAGTGCGAAGACGCCACCTGCGCTCGCCACCTGCGCCACACTCTCACCCATGCCCCGCCGCCCGCGTGCCCAGCCGCGCGCCCACTCGCGCGCCCGACGCGCCACCCTCACCGCGCTCGGCGTGGTGGCGCTGGTCGTCGTGGCCGGGGCGGTGGACGCAGCGGTCGTGGTCGGGCGCATGCCTCAGGTCGCGGTCCGCACGCCTGGCTCCGACGGCGGGACGACGTGGCTGGTCCTCGGCTCCGACTCCCGCGACCGGCTCTCCACCTCCAGCAAGGACCTGTATGCCGACCGCGCCCAGAGCAAGGGGGAGCGCGCCGACCTGGTCCTGCTGCTGCGCAAGGACGGGCGCGGCCGCACCACCCTCTACTCCGTGCCGCGCGACCTCTATGTCGGCACCGAACGCAACCGCCCCCACCGGCTGGGCCTCGCCCTGCAGGACGGCCCGCAGGCGATGGTCGACTCCCTGTGCCAGGACCTCGGGATCGGGGTCGACCACGTGGTCGTCGCCGACATGGATGCCCTGGTGTCGGCGGTCGATGCGGTCGGCGGCGTCACGATCCGCATCGACCGCCCGCTGCGCGACGGCAGGGCCAGGCTGGACCTGCCGACGCCCGGGGAGCAGCGCCTCGACGGCCGCGAAGCCCTGGCGTGGGTCCGCTCGCGTCACCCCGAGCAGCTGGTCGACGGCCGGTGGGTACCGGACCCAGCGGCCGACCCCTCGCGCAGCGACCACGCCGAGCAGGTGCTCGGACAGGTGGCCGCCGCCCTCGACGACCCCGTGACGATCCAGCGGGTCGCATGGGACGCCGGCCCGAGGGTGCGGCGCGGCGACGACCTCGGCCCAGTGGGACTGGCCCGGTTCGGCCACGCCTTGTCCGACGCGGTCGGCGCCCGCCGCGCCGTCACCGTCCCCGCGCGCTACACGTCCACCGCGGTCCCGTTCGCCTTTCCCACCGACCAGACCCGCGCCACCCTCGAGCCGCTGACCAGCGACTCCTGCCGCGCGTAGTCCCTTCGGGCACAACCGCAGACCTCGTCCACAACCGTCGCGTGATTCGCCCCCGCGGAACCTTTTGTCCCCCTAGTCTTCGGCCTCGAAGGGTCCACCACACACTTGCGAGGTCTCCATGCCGTCATTCCGCCTGCGCCTCGGCGCCGCTGCTGCCGTCGTCGCGCTGGGAGGGATCCTGTTCACCGCGGGAGCTGCCCAGGCAGCCGACGGGGCCACGATCACCGTCGAGTCCGACCCGGCCGACGAGGGCGTGGTCTTCTCCGAGGACCCGCTCATGGCGTCGGGCACCTGCCCGGTCAGGGCCGACTCCTCCGCCACCGTCACGGTGAAGCAGGGCGGCGACGTGGTGGCCACGGACGCCGTTGACGTCGCGGCCGACGGCACCTGGTCGGCGGAGCTCGACATCTCCGACGCCGGGGACGGCGACGCCACCGTGACCGTCGACTGCTTCGCCTACGCCGACCAGCGCCCCACGGGCAGCGCGTCCACGGACATCTACGTCATCACCTTCGACAGCCCGATCATCGACGTGACGGTGTCGCCGTCGAAGGTGCGTCTGGGCGAGCAGCTCACCATCACCGGCCAGTGCCCCGCCGGCACCGAGGTCGCGGTCGTGGCCGCCGGCACCGAGGACGCTGACGAGCCGTTCCTGGCCGAGACCGTCACCCCGGCCGCCGATGGCACCGTCCGCTACACGGGCACCGTGCCGCGCACGGGGGTCGAGCCCGGCAAGGCCGCCGCCTTCGTCCTGTGTGGTGTCGGGAGCCTCGACGTCCTCGACGGCAGCAACACCGACGAGTTCCCGACCGCGTTCGGGTTCGCCGAGTTCACGGTCCTGCCTGCGGCCGTCGCCCCCGGCACCGCCACCGCGCCGCCGGCTTCCACCACGCCCGTCCTGGCCAACACCGGTTCCGACAACGGCCCGATGGCGGCCCTCGCGGCCGGCCTGCTCGTCCTCGGTGCGGCGGCCCACGTCGCCCGCCGCCGCGTCACCCGCTGACGCACGACCACACCAGCGCGGACGGTATGCCGCGTGGCCGGCCCGGCCACGCGGCATACCGCCCGCTGTGGGCTGTCACGGCGCTGGCCTAGGCTCGCGACGTGACCGACGGACTCTTCATCGCCTTCGAGGGCGGCGACGGTGCCGGCAAGTCCACCCAGGTGGGGCTGCTGCGCGACGCGCTCGAGAAGTCGGGCCGCACGGTCCTCCTCACGCGCCAGCCCGGCGGCACCCCGCTCGGCCAGCAGATCCGCGACCTCGTGCTCCACGGCGACCACGTCGCACCGCGCGCCGAGGCGCTGCTCTTCGCCGCCGACAAGGCCCACCACGTCGAGCAGGTGATCGGGCCGGCGCTCGCGGCCGGTGACGTCGTGATCACCGACAGATACACCGACTCCGCCGTCGCCTACCAGGGCGCCGGCCGCGACCTCGGCGCCCGCGAGATCCACGACCTCAACATGTGGGCCGTCGACGACCTCGTGCCCGACCTGACCGTCGTCGTCGACGTGACCGCGGCCGAGGGACGCCGGCGACGCGGTGCGGTCCACGACCGGCTCGAGGCCGAGCAGGACGACTTCCACGAGGCCATCCGCGCCCACTACCTCGCCATGGCGCAGGGCAGCCCGGAGCGCTACCTCGTCGTCGACGGCGCGCTGGCACCCGACCAGATCCACGACCGGGTGGTCGAGCGGCTGCGGGTGATGGGGGTGCTGTCGTGACGGTCTGGCGCGACGTCATCGGGCAGGAGCCCGCGGTCGCGACCCTGCAGCGGGCGGTGACCGTGCCCGGTGCGATGACGCACGCGTGGCTGTTCACCGGGCCGCCCGGGTCGGGCCGTTCGGTGGCGGCGCGGGCGTTCGCGGCGGCCCTCGAGTGCCCGCAGCACGGCTGTGGTGAGTGCCGTGAGTGCCGCACCGCCCTCGACGGCAGCCACGCCGACGTCGACGTCATCGCCACCGAGGGCCTGTCGATCAAGGTCGAGCAGGCGCGTGAGCTCGCGCAGATGTCGGCGCTGCGTCCCTCGGTCGGGCCGTGGCGGGTCATCATCGTCGAGGACGCCGACCGCCTCACCGAGCGCGCGGCCGACGCCCTGCTCAAGGCGATCGAGGAGCCCGTCGCCCGCACCGTCTGGGTGCTGTGCGCCCCGTCGGTCGAGGACGTCGTCATCACCTTGCGCTCGCGCTCGCGCCACGTGCGGCTGCGCACGCCCCCCGCGGAAGCCGTCGCCGAGCTGCTCCACCGGCGCGACGGCATCGAGATGCCGATGGCCATGTATGCCGCGCGGGCGGCACAGAGCCACGTCGGCCTCGCGCGTCGGCTGGCGCGGGACGAGGGGGCGCGGATCCGCCGGCGCGACGTGGTCGGGCTGGCGGGCCGCATCCACGGCGTCGGCGACGCCATCGGTGCCGCCGCCGACCTGGTGTCGATCGCCGACGAGGAGTCGTCGGCCGCGGCCACCGAGCGTGACGCCGCGGAGAAGACCAAGCTGATGGAGGTGCTCGGCGTCGACCCGTCGGCGCGCACCCAGCCACCGCACATCCGCAGCCAGCTCGCCGCGCTCGAGCGCGAGCAGAAGGCGCGCGCGACCCGGCACTCCCGTGACGTGCTCGACCGCTCGCTGGTCGACCTGCTGTCGATCTACCGAGATGCGCTGGTGCTGCACAGCGGGGCCAGCCTCGGCCTGGTCAACCAGGACAACCTGTCGGCGGTACAGGCGCTCGCCCGGTCGATGCGGCCCGAGCAGCTGCTCTCGGCGATGGACGCGATCGGCACCGCCCGCGAGCGGATCGGCCTCAACGTCGCGCCGCTGCTCGCGCTCGAGGCCATGGCGATATCGCTGCGCGTCCCTCACTGAACCGCCCTGTAGCGTCGAGCCATGCGCAAATCGTGGGCGGTGGTGGCGGGCGCGGTGGCGCTGGCCGTGGGGCTGTCGGGGTGCTCGGTGCTCGAGGGCGACCCCAACAAGGCGCCCGAGCCCAGCATCACGATCAAGCGCACACCGCCGCCGGGGTCGGAGGCGCTGGCGAAGTTCTACTCCCAGGAACTGTCGTGGAAGGGCTGCGGGGTCGGTCAGTGTGCCGATCTCACTGTGCCGCTTGACTACTCGAAGCCGGACGGCGAGACGGTCAAGATCTCGGTGCTGCGGATGCGGGCCACCAGGCCGAACGAGCGAGAGGGCTCGATCGTCGTCAACCCGGGTGGTCCGGGCGGGTCCGGTGTGGACTACGCGCGGGCCGCGGACTTCATCGTGGGCAAGCCGGTGCGGCAGCGGTTCGACATCGTCGGGTTCGACCCGCGCGGCGTGGGCCGGTCCGACCCGGTGGATTGCCTGTCGGACGCCGGCATGGACGAGTTCCTCGGCAGCGAGCAGACGCCCGACGACGCCGCGGAGGCGCAGGGCTTCCTCGCCGAGGGCAAGAAGCTCGGCGACGGCTGCGTGCAGCTCAGCGGCGACCTGGCAGCCAACATCTCGACCATCGACGCGGCCAAGGACATGGACATCCTGCGCTCGGCCCTCGGCGACGCGAAGCTCAACTACCTCGGCAAGTCCTACGGCACCTACCTCGGTGCGATCTACGCCGACCTGTTCCCGAAGCTCGTCGGGCGGTTCGTCCTCGACGGTGTGCTGCCGCCGGACACCACGCCCGAGGAGAACGCGCTCGGCCAGGCCGAGGGGTTCGAGCGGGCCACGCGCGCCTGGGCCGCCGACTGCGTCGACGGCGGCAACTGCCCGCTGGGCAACTCGGTCGACGCCGTGATGGCCGGAATGCGGCAGATGTTCAAGGACCTCGACGCCAAGCCGGTGCCGGTGAGCGGTGACGCCCGGGTCAAGGAGCTCACCGAGGCGTGGGCCTCGACCGGTGTGGCCCAGGCGATGTACGACCAGGGGCAGTGGTCGACCCTCACCGACGCCATCGCCAAGGTGAAGCAGGGCGACGGCACCGACCTCATGGGCCTCGCCGACGCCTACGCGTCGCGTGACCCGGACGGCAAGTACACGAGCAACCTGCTCGAGGCGTTCTTCGCGATCTCCTGCCTCGACAACCCCGACTCGCCGGACGCCTCGACCTACGAGGAGCGGGCGAAGGCGTTTGCGCAGAAGGCGCCGACGTGGGGTGCGTTCATGGCGTGGGGTGGTGCGGTGTGTGCGCAGTGGCCGGTGAAGTCGGACGTCAAGCCGCACAAGGTCAGCGCGCCCGGCAGCGGGCCGATCGTCGTCATCGGCACGACCCGCGACCCCGCCACGCCCTACGAGAACTCGGTGCGGCTCGCCGACCAGCTGTCGAACGGGCGGCTGATCAGCTTCGACGGTGACGGGCACACGGCATACGGTCGCTCGAACTCGTGCGTCGACAACGCGGTCAACGACTACTACACCGAGGGCAAGGCGCCACCGAAGAAGCTCGACTGCTGAGTCGCGACCCGTGGGTATGCCGTGGGCGTGCGACGCCTGGAGTCCCGGCGCCGGCGCCGGCCCTGCCCGTTTCGGCAATCCGCGGACCCATCCGTATACTCGTCGTCCGTGCCCTCGGGCACATGCCGCCTTAGCTCAGTCGGCCAGAGCGATTCACTCGTAATGAATAGGTCATCGGTTCGATTCCGATAGGCGGCTCCGACAAACCAGCCCCTGACCAGCACAAACGCTGGCAGGGGCTGGTTCGCGTTTGGGGCCATCTGCGGTTGATGTACATCTTAGGTACGTGAATGGACGCGAAACCCCCGCAGCCAGGCTGCGAGAGTCGTGCAGGAGCGCCTACTCAGGCTTCGTGTGCGATTGGCGGCACCGCGTCGGGAAGGCCGCCGAAGAAGACGTCGAGCGTCGCGCGAACGTCGGGACTGATCGGTCGCTTGCCCACGTAGTGCTGGTAGGTCGTGGAGCCGTCCGAGTGGCCCAACTGATCCCGGGCCGCATCCAGGCTGACCTCGTGCGCGATGAGGGTGCCGACGGTCCGCCGAAGGTCATGTGGGGAGAGTCCCTCGTCCGAGGGCAGCCCGAACTCCTCCGCGCCGAGAGTGGCGTTCCGAAGCCGAGTGCGAATGTTCGAAGGGTTGAGCCAGTTCCCAGTCCGGGACGCGAAGACGGGGTCATCGAGGCTTCGCCACTGGGAGGCCTTGCGCCGTTCCTGCAGCATCTTGGCCACGTGGTCGGGGAGGAGCAGGGTGCGGTCGTCGCCCGACTTGGTGAGGTCTTGGCGGAAGAGCTTCTCCACGTAGCCCTTGCGGGGCTCAACGAGCGTGCCACACACGTGCGCCATCGGGTGATCGCCGCCCAGGTCGATGAGATCGCGCCAACGGACACCCAATGCCTCGCCGTCGCGGCACCCGGTGCCCAGGAGGAAGTCAATGACGTCCATCAGGTCTCGGTTTGGGCCGCGCTTGCCGGGGACCCGCTGCACCTCCGGACGGACGAGGTGACGCAGGTGGATTGCCTGCTCGACGGTCAGGTGGTCCACATCCTTCTTCCGACGTCGCGCGGTGCGCGCCACGGAGGCCATCGGGTTGGCCTCCAGCGCTCCATACCGAACCGCCAGATCGAGCATCCCCTTCAGGACAGCACGCATCTGGCCTGTGGAGCGCCACTTAGGGTCTCCGTGACGGTCCAGATGAGGTTCGAGATGTCCGTAGGGCTCGCCCTTGCCGATGGTCCCCAAAGCAGAGTCGAGCAGAGCGACAGTCACCTCGCAGACCCTCACACCGCCGAGCGCCTTGGTGACGACCTCGACTTCGGTGCGGTAAGCCGCCAACGATTGAGGCTGGAGGGGCTCGCCCGAACGGACCTTTCCGTGAGTCTCGCGGTGACGGAGCCAGAAGTTGCCGAGCTGTCCCAACGTCATGGTGGGCGTAACACCAGCGATTGACGGGTCGGCGCGGTCCTCGAGGGCCCGCTCCAGGGCGCGTTTGGCGGCGCCCTTCGTCTTGGCCTGACGAGATACGATGCGGAGCCGGCCGTCCCGATCACGGGTCTGCGTCCGGGCGCGCCAACCAACGGGTGACGGTGACGTCCAGACCTCGCCGTGCCCACCGATCGGGATGCGGGGCCGCGCCATCAGGAAGCCATCCAGCCCTCACCGGCCTCAGCCTGTTGAGCCAGCCAAGTCCTGACGTCCTCGCTGCGGTACCGAACGTGCCGGCCGATGCGCATGGGGATTGGTCCGCGCCGCTCGCGGCGCCACCACTCCAGCGTCTTCTCCGGCATGCGCAAAACCATAGCTGTCTCTGCCGTGGTCAGGACGCAACCGTCAGGCGGCAACGGTCGGTAGGCAGGGTCCGGGGCCTGCGCCACGATGTTCGGGGTCTCAGCCATGACGTTCCCAGGCTGCTGCTTGGTACAGCACGTCGGCGGTCACGAGCTCGCCCTCCGAACCCTGTGCGTGGTCGATCGGCCGTGCTCGCGGTGGGACAGGCGGTTGCGCCCACCGGTCAAGCGCGCTCTCCGGAAGACCGATGAGTCGGTTGATCGCTGTGGCCGCGAACTCGTGGATGTCTCGCGTGTGTGCGGTCGGTATCACGAGCTGGTCCTTTCGTTGCCGGCGTTGGCTCCTTGGTGCGGTGACGACGTCTGGCGTTGTCGTCTATCCCCATAAGGCGTCAAGCGGTGTCTTCGTGCTCACTCCAAGCGACAACTTCTGCCGGCCCTTGGGGCGGGCAGCCTGGACAGCGGCTGAGCCCCGTGTCCGTGCTTCTCACCCAGGGCCCCCCACGGGCCTTCCGTGAGCGGAGCCCTGATACATGAGCAGGGCCAGACGAAGGGCGCTGATGGTCGGCTGGTACGCCTCAGAATCCGGTCGTGACGGGGACTGGCCAGCCGCTCGACATCCGCGGTGGCAGCCGCCGAGCCGCTGGCCGCCGGCGATGCGGTGTTGTGGATAGCGGCGGCTGGGTGCAGACACGCGCCGAGAAGGTCGAGCCGACCGCAACCCTTACGAAGCCCATGGCGAGTCAACTCGGCCGCGGAGCCGAGCCACAGCCGGGCCACGTCCGCTGGGCACCGGTGATGCTCGTGCGTGATGTCTCAGTGGCTCACGTCCACGACGAGGTGCGGCCTCGTCGACGCGGCCGTGTCATCGGCGAACTCGTCGGCGATGCGGTCGACAAGCGGCTGCAGGAAGAGGCGTCCGAGCTGGCGCACCATGATGGTGACGACCTGCTCGCCGACGGTGTGCTTCGTCGAGGCGACGCCGGCCTCCCGGAGGTCGTGGACCTGCTGGGCGGAGAGGCGGCTGAGCCGACTGACCAAGTCGCCTCGCTCGGCGCTGCCATCGAGGATGGCCCGTCGAAGGTAGTCGACGATCGCCTGGTTTGCCGAGAGCATGGCGGCGACAGCACGGTCGCGTTCGGGGGCGATCTGGTCCGGCGGGTAACTGCCGAGCGGGACGGATGCAATCGTCTCGGCGAACTGCTCGACGATCGCGAACTCCACGGCTTCGCGCAGTGCCTCCTTCGTCCCGTAGTGGTGGACGATGAGCCCGACCGTGACGCCTGCGGCTGCCGCGACCGCGCGTAGCGAGGTGGCGTCGACGCCGTGCGCTGCAAAGAGGTCCAGTGCGGCGTTCCGGATCCGTGCCTTCGCCGTGAGGTCGTCCGCGCGAAGTGACACACCGGGCTGTCGTTGCGCCATGTCCTCCTCGTGCCTCCTCGGTCCGCTGTCTGAGATCGGTCCGATCCTAGCTATTGCACGATCGTACGCCTTACTATACAACTGTACAGAGATTGGTTGATGGCAAAGGAGCTCCACGTGTCGAGGACGACAGACGCGACCGCGCTCGCGGGTGTCAGCGTTGTTTCCCTGGCCGTGAACCTCCCCGGACCCTTGGCGGCCGCCCGCCTTGCCTCGATGGGGGCATCAGTGACCAAGGTCGAGCCGCCGTCGGGGGATCCGCTCCAGACGGTGGCCCCGGGCTGGTATGACGAGCTCGTCGCCGGCCAGGAGGTTGTCACGCTCGACCTCAAGGACCCGGCCGGCCGGACAGCGCTCGAGGACCGGCTCGTGGATGCCGACGTGCTGCTGACGGCTATGCGCCCGTCAGCGTTGGCGCGCCTTGGGCTGGTGGAGAGCATCGAGCGGCATGGTCTCGTCCTGGTCGAGGTCGTCGGCTACGACGGGGAGCGTTCCGACGAGGCAGGCCATGACCTGACCTACCAGGCCGCGCAGGGCACGCTCCTGCCGCCGACCATGCCCCTCGTGCCGCTCGTCGACGTGCTCGGAGCGGAACGGGCGGTGAGCGCGGCACTGGCCGGGTTGCGCCGGAGGGCCTCCGTGAAAACGGACGTGCGCGAGCGGGTTGTGCTCGACGACGTGGCCTTCCACGCATCGGCCGCGGTGCGCCACGGCCTGACGGGTCCCGGTGACGTCCTCGGTGGGGGCCTGCCCACCTACGGCATCTACGCGACAGCCGACGGGCACGTCGCCGTGGGCGCGATCGAGCCGCACTTCGCCGGCCGGCTCGCCGACGCCGTCGGGCGCACGCGTGAGGAGCTGGCCGCCCGCTTCGGCACCGAGTCCAGCGCCCACTGGGAGTCGCTGGGCCGTTCGCTCGACATCCCCCTCGTTGCAGTTCATGACCCCCGTGCCGCCGTCGCTGGCCTCACGCCGGTCCCGTCCCACACCCTCGCCTGATCCCCCGAAATACCCAGGAGCCCACCATGCCCAGCCTCGCCCAGGTCCTCGCCCGAACGGCCAGCCGCGTCCCCAACCGGGTCGCCGTCCAGTTCGGTTCCACCTCGATGACGTACGCCGCGCTCGACGCGCGCGTCAACCAGCTCGCCCGCGAGCTGTCCGATCGCGGCCTGGCCAAGGGCGACCGCCTGCTCCTGCTCTCGGGCAACAGCGACGCCTTCGTCGTCGCGCTCTACGCCGGGCTACGCCTCGGCGCCATCGTCGTACCGGTCAACCCCCGCTCGGCGCCCCCCGAGATCGACCACTTCGTCACCGACTCGCGGGCGAGGCTGCTGCTCTTCGGTCCCGAGCTGGTCGATACCGTCCGGGCCTGGCAGGAGTCGGGGCAGCGCGCAGGCGGCATCCCAACCCTCGCGCTGGGTGCCGCGGAGGGCTTCGAGGACGTGCTCACAGCCGCGGCCGGCCAGTCCGTCGAGCCGATCGACATCGAGGTCGCCGAAGACGACGACGCGGTCATCATCTACACCTCGGGCACGACCGGCAGACCAAGGGCGCACTCTTCGACCAGCACCGCATCTTGTGGGTCGGCATCAACACGGCCCTCGGCCTCGGACTGCACGAGGGGGAGCGGATGTTGCACGTCGCGCCGCTCTATCACTCCGCGAGCCTCAACATGCTCCTCATCGGCGGGGTGATGTACGGCGCCACCCACGTCATCCTGCCCGGCTTCGACCCCGAGACGGTCCTCGAGACCATCGAGCGCGAGCGGACCACCTTCTTCTTCGGGGTCCCGACGATGTACACCTTCCTGCTGCGCACACCGTCGATCGCCACGCGCGACCTGTCGAGCCTGCGTGTCTGCATGTACGGCGCTGCTCCGATGCCGGCGACGACTGCCGAGGCGCTGGTGGCAGCGCTGCCGGGCGCGTCGATCATCCAGGCGTGCGGCCAGACCGAGGGCGGGCCAGGGGGCATCCTCCTGCAGCATGACGAGGTTCTCGCACGCCCCAGCGCGAGCGGACGCAGCGCGATCGCCAACACCGAGGTGCGCATCGTCGACCTCGACGGCAAGGACGCGGCGCCGGGCGGGGTCGGCGAGATGATCATGCGCGGCGAGACGATGATGAAGGGCTACTGGGGCCAGCCCGAAGCGACCGCGCAGACCGTCCGAGACGGCTGGGTGCACACTGGTGACCTCGCCAGCATCGACGAGAACGGCTACATCACGCTCGTCGACCGGCTCAAGGACATGATCATCACCGGTGGCCGTAACGTCTACTCGGCCGAGGTCGAGAGCGCGCTGGCCGGTCACCCAGCGGTCGGGGACATTGCCATCATCGGGCGCCCGGACGAGGAGTACGGCGAGAGGGTCGTGGCAGTCGTCACGCCGCGGGATGCGGCTGCGCCCACGCTTGAGGAGTTGCGCGAGTACGGCGAGCGACACCTGACGAGCTACAAGTTGCCGCGCGAGCTCATCATCGACGAGATTCCCCGCAACCCGTCGGGCAAGATCCTCAAGCACCGGATCCGGGCGAAGCTCAATGCCTGACACTCCGAATGAGCGCGGTAGCGGATCCACCGCCAGTGCGTCCATGATTCCGCAGACCCTGCGCCTCACCGTCCATGGACCGGTCGCCACGGTCGAGTTGACCAGGCCAGAACGCCGCAACGCGCTGAACCCTCGCCTGGCGCAGGACCTGCTCGCAGCCCTTGCCCACGTCGCGCAGGACCAGGACGTCCGTGTCATCGTGCTCACCGGCGCGGGCGGGAGCTTCTGTGCCGGAGCCGACCTGACCGACCTCGACCCCGACCGGCTCGGGGAGGCCATGGTCGAGTTCAACAAGATCATCCCTGCCCTGCGCGACCTGCCCCAGCCGGTCATCGCGAAGGTTCGCGGCGCCGCCGTCGGCGCGGGCTGCAACCTGGCGCTCGCCTGCGACTTCGTCATCGCCGACCAGACCGCGCGGTTCACCCAGATCTTTCCCCGCCTCGGCCTGTCCATCGACCTCGGCGGCAGCTGGGTCCTGCCACGGCTCGTCGGGCTGCGGCAGGCGCGAGAACTGGCGCTGCTCGGCGACGACCTCGACGGGCCCGCCGCCGCGCAGGTCGGACTCATCACCCGCTGCGTGCCGGCGGACGAGCTCGATGATGCGGTCACCGCCCTGGCCCGCCGCCTGGCCGGCTTCTCCCGCGCTGCACAAGCCCGCACGAAGCACCTGCTCGACCTGACGTGCACCGCGGCCCTCACCGAAGCGCTCGCCCGCGAAGCCGAAGCACAGGTCGCCAACGCCTCCACCCCCGAGTTCCACCAAGCCCTGAACGACTTCCGCACCCGCCACCAAGGAGCCCAGCCATGATCCGTGAAGCAGTCATCGTCGACGCCGTCCGCACACCGGTCGGCAAGCGCGGCGGCCAGCTGCGCCACTGGCACCCCGTCGACCTGCTCGCGCACACCCTGTCCCACCTGACCGAGCGCACCGGCCTCGACACGAACCGCCTCTCCGACGTCATCGTCGGCTGCGCCCTCCAGCGCGGCGAGCAGAGCGGCAACTTGGCCCGCAACGCGCTGCTCGGTGCTGGGCTGCCCGTTTCGCTGCCCGGAACGACGCTCGACCGACAGTGCGGCTCCGGTCAGCAGGCGGTCCATTTCGCCGCCCAGGCGATCAAGTCCGGCGAGTACGACTTCGCCATCGGCGCCGGCGTCGAGTCCATGAGCCGGGTCGATCTCGGCCCGCTGTTCGTCCCGGGCGGCGGCCAGGGCGACTGGTACGGCGAGCGGGCCCTGGCCCGCTTCGACGGCAACCTGCCCGCCCAAGGGCCATCGGTCGAGCTCGTCGCCGCCAAGTGGGGATTCACCCGTGAGCAGCTCGACGCGTTCAGCGTCCAGAGCCACCGCCGCGCCGCCGCAGCCACCGACGCCGGGCACTTCACCTCCGCGCTCGTGCCCGTCGACGGCACGGACAAGGACGGCTTGGTCGCGCCGATGACCCGGGACGAGGGCATCCGGGCCGACGTCGACCCCGCCCGCGTCGCGGCCCTCCAGCCGGTCTTCTCCCCGGACGGCGTCATCACGGCCGGCAACGCTTCGCAGATGAGCGACGGCGCGGCCGCCCTCCTCGTCGCCGAGCGCGGCGCCGCCGAGGCGGCCGGGCTGCGGCCCCGGGCCAGGATCGTATCCATGGCCGTCGCCGCGGACGACCCGGTGCTCCAGTTCACCGCCATCGTCCCGGCCAGCCAGAAGGCCTTGGACCAGGCCGGCCTGACCGTCGGCGACATCGACCTCGTCGAGGTCAACGAGGCCTTCTCGCCGGTCCCGCTGCTGTGGCGCGAGGAGTTCGGCTACCCGCAGGACCAGCTCAACGTCAACGGCGGCTCCATCGCCATCGGCCACCCGCTCGGCTCGACCGGCGCGCGGCTGCTGACCCAGCTCGTGAACGAGCTCGAGCGCCGCGAGGGCCGGTACGGCCTGCTCACCATCTGCGAGGGCGGCGGCATGGCCAACGCCACCATCATCGAACGCATCTCCTGAAGGAGCAACGACCATGCAGATCAGCAACCGCACCTTCCTCGTGACCGGAGGCGCATCCGGTCTGGGTGGCGCGACCACCGCCGCCCTGCTCGAGCGCGGCGCGCACGTCGTCGTCGCCGACCGCGCCGGGACAGTGCCAGGCGGCGCCGTCTTCGTCGAGACCGATGTCACCGATGCGGGCGCGGTGGCCCACGCGGTCGAGGTCGCCACCCAGCAACCGGGACCGCTGTCCGGGGTGGTCAACTGCGCCGGCATCGGCGTGGCCCAGAAGGTGCTCGGCAAGTCCGGGCCGCACGCCCTGGAGGACTTCATGAAGGTCCTCGAGGTGAACCTCGCCGGTACCTTCAACGTGATCCGGCTCGCCGCCGCCGCGATGAGTGACGCCGAGCCGGGCCAGAGCGGCGAGCGTGGCGTCATCATCAACACCGCATCGGCCGCCGCCTTCGACGGCCAGATCGGCCAGGCCGCCTACTCGGCCTCCAAGGGTGGGGTCGTCGCGATGACTCTCCCCATCGCCCGCGAGCTCGCCCGGTACGGGATCCGCGTGGCGACCATCGCGCCGGGTCTGTTCCTCACCCCGATGATGGGCGAGCTGCCCGAAGCGGCCCGGGAGTCCCTCGGTCAGCAGGTGCCGTTCCCACCGCGGCTGGGCGACCCGGCCGAGTACGCCGCCCTCGTCATCCACGTCATCGAGAACCAGATGGTCAACGGCGAGGTGATCCGCCTCGACGGAGCCCTGCGCATGGCCGCCCGCTGAAGGAGAGAGTCCCATGACAACGACTTCGACGAACACCCCGATCGTCACCGGCTACCCCTCGACGATGGGTGACGACGTCCAGCTCAACACAACCACGCTCATCCGGCACGCGGCGCGCACGCACCCCGAGCGTGAGATCGTCTACCGCCTCCCCGACGGCGGCTGGGACCGCTACACGTATGGCGCCGCCTACGAGCGCGTGACCCGTGGCGCCAACGCCCTGCGCGGGCTCGGCGTCGAACCCGGGGACCGTGTCGGCGTCCTCGACTGGAACAGCCGCCGTCACTACGAGCTCTACTGGGCCATCCCGGGCCTTGCCGCCGTGATGGTCCAGCTCAACCTGCGCCTCGGCCCGGAGGACCTGTCCTTCGTCATCGACGACAGCGGCACGTCGGTCATCTGCGTCGACGAGACGCTGCTGCCGGTCGCCGAGGCCGTGGCCCCCCTGCTGCCCGGAGTTCGCGCCTGGGTCGTCATGACCGACAAGCCGCTCTCAGAGATCGAGACCAGCCTGCCCAACGTGCACCACTACGAGAACCTCGTCGCCGCGGCGAGCCCGCACATCGTCTGGCCGGAGATCGAGGAGCGCTCCGCGTACGGCGCGTGCTACACGACCGGCACGACCGGGCGGCCCAAGGGCGTCTACTACTCGCACCGGGCGATCTACCTGCACTCGTACGCCATCGCCACGAACATCGGCATGGTCCTGGACGACTGCACCATGCTCATCACCCCGATGTTCCACGGCCAAGCCTGGGGCCTGCCCCAGGCAGCGACGCTGATGGCCAACAAGATCGTCCTTCCCGGCCGCTACATGGCCGAGGACACCAAGCCGCTGACCGACGCAATCATCGCCGAAGGCGTCAC
This sequence comes from Knoellia koreensis, assembly GCF_013041615.1. Classification (GTDB taxonomy): domain Bacteria; phylum Actinomycetota; class Actinomycetes; order Actinomycetales; family Dermatophilaceae; genus Pedococcus; species Pedococcus koreensis. The sequence continues at coordinate 29,625 of NZ_JABEPQ010000003.1, read as the reverse complement.
CGTCACCAACGGCGCACCCGCGATCTTCCTACCGATGCTCCACTACATCGAGACCCTCGACGAGAAACCCGACCTGTCCCGGCTACGGATGATGTCCGGAGCCACCGAGCCGCCGCTGACGATGATGCGCGGCTTCCACGACCTGACCGGCGCGGAGATCGTCCACGCCTACGGCGCGACCGAGACCACGCCGCTGGTGACGATGAACCGGTACAAGCCGAGCGTGCGCGAACGCCTGAGCGAGGACGAGCTCTTCCAGCTCAAGCGCAAGCAGGGCCTACCGGTCACCGGCGTCGACATCCGGCTCATCGATGGCATCGGCAACGACGTCCCATTCGATGGCGTCACCCAGGGCGAGATCTGCATGCGTGGCCCGTGGATCACCACGACCTACCACAACATGGCCGAGGACGACCGAGCCGGCCGGTTTCACGACGGCTACTGGCGCAGCGGCGACGTCGGCACGATCGACGCGGATGGCTACCTGAAGGTGACCGACCGGGTCAAGGACGTCATCAAGAGCGGCGGCGAATGGATCTCCTCGATCGACATGGAGAACCTGCTCCTGGCCCACCCGGCCATCGCCGAGGCCGCGGTCGTCGGGCTGAGCCACCCCAAGTGGCAGGAGCGGCCCTTCGTCCTCATCGTCCCCAGACCCGGGCAGGCGATCACCCTCGAGCAGGTGCGCAGCCACCTGGCCAGCGCGTTCGCCAACTGGCAGCTGCCCGACGCGATCGAGATCGTCTCCGAGATTCCCCGCACGAGCGTCGGCAAGTTCGACAAGAAGCGCATCCGCGCGGCCTACGCCGGCGCCTACGGAGGGGAGCAGGCCAATGCCTGAGCAACTCGTGTCCGCCGAAGCCCACGGCACCACCCTGGTCCTCACCCTCAACCGGCCCGCCGCCCTCAACGCGCTGAGCCGGGCGCTCGTCGACCAGCTCGCGGACCGCCTCGCGGAGACCGCCGCCGACGACGCCGTGCGCGCCGTCGTCCTGACCGGGTCGGACAAGGCCTTCTGCGCCGGCGCCGACATCGGCGAGATCCCCCGCATGGTCGGCGCCTCCCCGCTCGACGCCCTCCCCTTCGATCGCCTCTTCGAGACCATGGCCTCCCTGCCCGTCCCGACGATCGCCGCGGTCCGCGGCCTCGCCTTCGGCGGCGGCTGCGAGCTCGTGCTGGCCTGCGACACCGCCGTCGCGGGGCGCTCGGCCCGCTTCGCCGTACCCGAGGTCAAGCTCGGGGTGATCCCGGGCGCCGGCGGCACCCAGCGGCTGGTCCACGCCATCGGCAAGGCCAAGGCCATGCGGATGCTTCTCACCGGGGCACCCGTCGATGCCGAATGGGCCTATGCGGCAGGCCTCGTCGCGGACCTCGTCGAGGACGGTCAGGTACTCGACCGCGCCCTCGAGCTCGCCGCGCAGATCGCAACGAACGCCCCACGGGCCGTGGCGTATGCCGCTGACTCGGCTCGCCGGGTCACTGACCTGCCGCTTCAGCAAGGGCTCGCCCACGAGCGCCGCAACTTCCTCCTCGCGCTCGGCACGTCCGACGCCCACGAGGGCGTGGCCGCCTTCACCGACCGACGTACGCCGGCCTTCTCCGGCAGATAGGGACGACTCAGATGATCCTGGACGACTACCGGTCACCTTGGTTGACCGAGGACCTTGACGACCTGCGGCAGCTCGCGCGCACCTTCCTCGACAAGGAGGCCGTGCCGAACCAGGCTCGGTGGGCCGAGCAGCACATGGTCGACCGCGACTTCTGGCGCGCGGCTGGGCAGGCCGGACTGCTGTGCATCAGCATTCCCGAGGAGTACGGCGGTGGCGGAGGCACCTTCGCGCACGAAGCGGTCATCGCCACCGAGCAGGCGCGCGTCGCCGACGATGCCTGGGCCAACAGCGTGCACAGCACCATCGTCGCGCACTACATCGCGGCATTTGGCACCGAGGAGCAGAAGCAGCGCTGGTTGCCCGGCGCGGCGTCGGGTGACCTGGTGTTCGCGATCGCGATGACCGAACCGGGCACGGGCTCGGACCTGCAGCGGGTCCGCACGCGCGCTGTCCGCGATGGCGACGACTACGTCATCAACGGCTCCAAGACCTTCATCTCCAACGGAACCCACTGCGATGTCATCGTCATCGTGGCCCGCACCAGCGATGACCCGGGCGGCAAGGGCCTGTCCCTGATCGTCGCCGAAGCGGCTGAACTGCCCGGCTTCGAACGCGGCCGGGTGCTCAAGAAGATCGGCATGCACGGCCAGGACACCCGTGAGCTCTCGTTCGTCGACATGCGTGTCCCCGCCGCCAACCTCCTCGGGGGCGTCGAGGGCCGCGGCTTCCAGCAGCTCATGGAGCAGCTGCCGCAGGAGCGGCTCATCATCGCCGTCACCGCGGCAGCCACCGCCGAGGCCGCCGTTCGGCACGCGATCGCCTACGCCAAGGAGCGAGAGGCCTTCGGGGAGAACCTCCTGTCCTTCCAGAACACCCGATTCGTCCTCGCCGAATGCGCCGCCGACGCCCTCGCCGCACGCACCCTCGTCGACAGCTGCATCACCCGGCACATCGACGGGCATCTCGACGCCGCCGGGGCCTCGCTCGCCAAATTCTGGTGCACCGACATCCAGAACAAGGTCGTCGACCGCTGCCTGCAGATCTTCGGGGGCTACGGCTACATGATGGAATACCCGATCGCGCGGATGTTCGCCGCCGCCCGCGTCCAGAAAATCTACGGAGGAACGAACGAGATCATGAAGGAACTGGTGGCCCGAGCCCTATGACCCGCCCCCACGTCCAACAAGCCGCACCGCTGCTCCTGCCCGCCGAAGACATGCCCGTCGGGCAGGAGATCGAATGCGGCTCCTACCAGGTCACGGAGGACGAGATCGTCGAGTTCGCCTCGGCCTGGGACCCGCAGTACTTTCACGTCGACCCCGACCTCGCCGCGCACAGCGACTTCGGCGGACTGATCGCCAGCGGCCTGCACACGGCCTCGATCTTCCAAAGGCTCGCAGCGACCGGTATGTACCAGCGGTACGACGTCGTGGCCGGCAAGGAGATCCACGGCATGCGCTTCCTACGCCCCGTTCGCGCCGGTGACGTGCTCACTTGCACCGTCACCATCCAGTCCAGGGAGCTGGCGGGGGCCGGGCGATGCCTCGTGACCATCGCCGGCGGACTGCGCAACCAGCACGGCCGCCCGGTGCTAGAGCTCCACGTCGACTCGCTGGTCAGGTCGCGAGATGCGAGTTCAAGGAGCGAGTAGGTCCGCGAACACGAGCACGCGTTCGCTTGGCGAGCTCGCGCCTTCCTGCGGCGCGTTTGTGTGCTGTGCTGTGATTGGCCGCTGGACGCGTGTGGCCCATTTGTGGCATATCACTCCGCGTTGATTTTCGAGGCTCCGAGGTCGTGCCACAGGGTGGGAATGGAGCGCCCACATGCGCAAACGTGTGGTGGACCTTCCCAAGCGATTCTCAAACAAGCGCCCGGCGCTGAAATCCTTGATCCACCGTGTTCTGAGGGGAGCTGAGGGGCACGAATCTCGTAGCCGAACCTCAAAACGACGCGATGCCCGGGGCCCGGTCGCGAAAAATCCGGCAAAGTCTCAAACACGACTGACCGCTGGGCGGCGGGCCGAACTCGTCGCCGACTACGAGGCTGGGATACCCGTTCGCTCGATAGCCGCAAAGTACGGAGTTCATCGCGGCACGATCCCGAAGTTCGTGCTTGGGTCTGGTGGCGCTCTGCGGACTCCTGGTCTCAGTGGGGCTGACCGTGTCCGCGCAGCTGCTCTTTATGCGGATGGGCTCACCCTGAAAGAGGTCGCCGAGAGGCTTGGTGTTGATGACAAGACGGTTCGCAATGCTGTGGTCCAGGAAGGTGGCATTCTGCGTCCGCAAGGTCGCCGGCCGGCTCACGCGAACACGAAGTAGAACGGCAGGTGTAGCGCGAGGGTTGCGTGTAGCGACTCAAGCCATGGCAGGGATGGATGTGAGGGCGAAACCGAGCGTGAGGGTTGCCTCCAGTTGGTCGGCTCGGAACGGTCTGGAACGAACAATGCAGGACCGAGCCTGAAGATCACCGCGCTCGCAGCAACGACCGTCCAGGGCGATAGATACCCGTCGACGGCGCGGCACACGGACGGTCACCAATGGCTACTCGGTACGATAGAGGAGGGATGTCGACTGAACGAACGCAGAGGAGAGTGAGGCATGGCACGTGGAGACCTGCTCTTGGCTCTCGTTCAGTCGGGCGCCGGAGGTGATGACCTCGCCTTCCGGCGTGCGGCCGAGGCTATCATCGCTGAGGAAGAGAACAAGAAGCACAATGTGCTTGCTTCGCAACTGACGGACGCGTTGCGCACGCGGCGGTCCACCCCGGCTGCCAACGTCACCTCGCTCGCGCGGAATGACGCTGTTCGTGGGCTGTTCTACGAGCAGGAGCCCGAGCGGCGACTGTCGGAGTTGGTTCTTCCCATCGAGGCCCGCCAAGCAGTCAGTCAGCTCATTGAAGAGCATCACCGCCGTGATCTCCTGCGCAGTCACGGTGTCGAGCCTCGTCATCGCCTCCTGTTCGTCGGGCCGCCCGGCGGCGGTAAGACCTCACTCGCTGAGGCGGTCGCGACTGAGTTAGCCGTTCCCTTGTTGAGCGTTCGCTATGAAGGTCTGATCGGCAGTTTCCTCGGTGAGACCGCGTCCCGCATGGAGGCGTTGTTCGACGCGGTTAGGGTCAGGCCGTGCGTGCTCTTCTTCGATGAGTTCGACGTTGTCGCCAAAGAACGTGGCGACACTCACGAGACCGGTGAGATCAAGCGGGTCGTGAGTTCATTGCTGCTGCAAGTGGACAGGCTTCCGAGTCACGTCATCGTCATTGCAGCCACCAATCATGCCGAGCTTCTGGATCGTGCGGTCTGGCGGCGCATGCAACTTCGACTCGACCTGCCGAACCCCACACGAGCTGGAAAAATCGAGTGGCTGCAAGCATGGTCGGCTCGGAGCGGAGTGCCCCTGGGGCTCTCTCCGCGGACGATTGCCGACCGTCTCGGCCGGGTCAGCTTTGCTGAGCTCGAAGAGTTTGCCCTGGACGTTCAGAGGCGCTCTATCCTCTCGGGGCCGGAGCCCGACGCGACGACGGTCGTGCAGCAGTTACTCAAGCAGTGGTCCAGTCGCGCCCACGTTAGCGAGGAGTAGTGCCTCCGGAGGATCGGGCCTCAACGGAGCGGCCCGTCATTCTGGGACGAGTTACCTCGCCGCGCACGATTCCAGGGCGGCGTGGTGGGGGTGGACGAGCTCGGTTCACCGATCCGGAGGAACGTTCGCGGCGGATCGATGCACGTTTTGATGAGGCGATAGCCGCGATCGGCGATCAGGTTCAGATTTCGAATTCGATCCATGCTGCTGACCCTCAGCTCGTGCTTGTTTTCGAAGCACTCGATGAGCAGATCGATTTGTCCGCTGTAGCCACCAACCTTGGTATCGAAATCCTCATCGAGGCTGAGAGCGCGATCGCGCCCACCGATGAGTTCGAGCTCGTTAGCGAGGAACCACGGAACCCGTACATCGGGTCCTGCCTGCATGCCGTGTGCGCGAACCAGACGGCGTTCGACAATCTGCTTTCGCTCTGGCGTATGTGGAGAGTTACGGAAGGTCTTCCTTACGGATACTCGAAACTTCGGGACCTCTTCGCCCACTTGAAGGACCTCCGACCGTGGGGGCCGCAAGATCGTCTGCGGGCCATCGACTGGGACGAGTACTTCGCCGGGCACATTGATGACCGCCCACAGAGCATCGAGATCGAGTTGTGGTATCGCCGGAGCGATCAGAAGAGGCGACAGAGTCAGCAGGAGGTAATCGCTCTGGTCGAACAGGCCGGTGGTCGTGTCACTGCATCGGCGATCATTGACCAGATCGGCTATCACGGACTCAAGTGCACCGTGCCGAATCAGGTACTGCGCGATCTGGCGTCTGGGAACCACGATGCGGTTCGTGTCGTCCGTTCCGCGAACGTCATGTATCTACGCGTGTCAGGACAAGCCCTCCCCGTCGTTAGCCCGCCCACCGAAACACAAGGACAGATCGATAGTGACCTGCCCACGGGCGATCCGGTTCTCTGCATGCTTGATGGAGTCCCTGCCGCGAACCACCCGCTGCTGCGTGGACGCGTGGAGGTTTACGATCCCGACGACCTGCTCGAAAAGGCAACCGTGGATGAACTCCGGCACGGCACCTGGATGTCGTCAGTGGCCGTCTGGGGAGACCGCGGCCTCGACGAGGCCCCCGCGGCACGACCGGTACTCGTCCGCCCGATCCTGACCCCTGCCGACGATACTGAGAACAGAATCGAAGAGCTCCCGGCCGAGGAACTCGTGCCGGATCTCATGTGGCGCGCGTTCCGGGAACTGTTCGACGGGACAGACGCGCAGCCAGCAGCGGGCGAGACGATCGCGATCGTCAACATCTCGGTGGGTGACCCGGCCTCACCGTTCGAAACCATCCTGTCGTCTTGGGCACGCATCATCGACTGGCTCAGCTATCAATACGGCGTGCTCATCATCGTCTCAGCGGGCAATCACCAGAGCCTCGTTCTCAGCCCGGCGTCCTCTACCGAGATCGCTGGTCTCCAAGGCGATGACCGACGACGGGCGACCCTCGATGCGATCGCCCGTCAGCAGCATAAGCGACGACTCCTTGCCCCCGCTGAATCGGTGAACGCGATCAGCGTCGGCGCGATTCATGGCGACGCATCGACAGTCGATCCGCAGGGATATGCCGTCGATCCCACTGATGGGCTTCCGGCCATCAGCCCCATATCTCCGACTGGCAGTGGATACCGTCGAAGCGTTAAACCAGACCTCGCAGCCAACGGTGGCCGCGTGTTCTTCAGGGACGGCATCACCGCGCAGGAAACGATCTCATTCGCTGGTATCTCGGCGCTCGGACCAGGTATCCGGGTTGCAACCCCGAGCCAGTTCCAAGAAACACACATCTCCGGCACGAGCCCGGCCGCGGCACTCGTCGCCAGAAGAGCAGCGCGCCTCCACGACGTGGTCTCCGACATCACCGCCGGGTTGCCCATCACCACAAGACAACGAGCGTCTGCGATCAAAGCACTTCTGGTGCACGGAGCAGCATCCCCGGACCACTCGGAACACGATCCGATCCCTGGTGAAAACGCCTTCGGGAACGGCGCGGCGACACGCGACTACGCGGACGGCTGCGCCTCGAACGAGGCAGTCGTGCTCTTCATCGGGTCGATCGGCGCGAACGAGGAACAGGAACTGCTCTTCCCACTGCCCGATGGCCTCAACGTACGCGAGACCAAACGTATCGAAGCGACCCTCGCTTGGCTCACTCCTGTCAACTGGCGGCATCGGCAATACCGAAAAGCTGCGTTGTCTTTCGTCAAGCCTGAGGGCGCCATTCCGAGGCTCGGAACACCAACTGGACTCAGCTCAGACGCCACTACGCGTGGAGCGACAACCCTGCAACGTCAGTCGTGGGAGTTGCAGAGCACTTTCGCATCCGGGCAAGGATCAAACATGAAGGTGCGGGTCAAATGCTACGAGCAGGCCGGCGGACTACTCGGCGAGAGAGTTGACTTCGCCGTCGCGCTCTCCCTCTGGGTCGCACCTGCACTCAACGTCGACGTTTATAGCCAGGTGCGAGCTCAGGTCCGTTCCAGAGTCACGGTCCAGCCCGAAGGATAAGCATGGCTGCTGCGCAGGCCACTTTGCGTGGAGATTCACCAGATATCGCGCATCGCCGCCGCCCATTGCGGTGCATGAATCTCTGCGGAACTCCCTGATGATGTGAACGGGGCCGCGCTTGACCTGAACGGTCGTTCAAGCAGCCTGCTTGGCGAGCTCGGTCGCAGATCGCCGTTGCGCGTGGAGGGCAACGGCCTCACTCGCGCGGATTCGAATGAGCAGGAACACGCTGACAGGTCCCATGATGATGAACTTCATCGTGTTCCACAGGCAGAGGAGGACGAGGAGGTTGAGCCATCCGGGTCCGCCGTCTGCGATGAGGGTGGTGAGTGTGCTCGCGGCGAGGAGGTAGGGCACGGCGAGGAGCATCGCGGGTACGCCCCATTTGAGTCCTCGGCGGGTGCGGATGGCGTCGAGGAGGATGTTGGTGGGCATGTAGCGGCGCAGGAATGCGCGGGTGTGGACGCTGAGAGTCCAGAGCTGGCGGATCATGACGGGGTTTCCTCTCACATGCACGACAGAGTGTCGGAGGCGGTGCGTGTGTGAGTGGCCTTGCGGCCTGCCCCGAGGAGCGTCATATCAAGGAGAAATCCGCCTCACTTTCAAGGGTACGACGCACCGGCGACATTCGGAAGGCCACCCGGTCACAGGCCCCGGCTCGCACCCTCACGCCGTGCTGTCCGTGAAAGATCATCGCTGCCCTCGACGCTGGCGAAGTCGCGGAGCCTCGCAAGCGCGGCTTTCACTCGTGCCGCGTCGATCTTCTGCGCATCGCTATCGGGTGCCGGACCGAGCGGAGTGCGCGTGGTGATGCCGTAACGGTCGCGATACGCGGCGACGGTTCGCGCTTGCCGTTTCCACGCTGCCGCGGCTCTCGTCTCTGCCGGTGCGCCTCCGAGCGCGAGCACCCATTCCTGCCGCCCGGCGATCGCCTGGTCGAGGACGGCTTCGGCACGTTGCTGGATCAGCTCTCGCCGCTCCGTGAGGGCCTTCCGCATCTCGGCGGACATGGGTCCGGTTGCTTCGGGAATGAGGCCGGCGATCAGACGGGCTGCCTTGCGCGTGCGCCCAGAACCAGCCGGCCTCTCGGTGGCGCGGGCGAGGCGGTGGTGAATGACGGAGGCGATGTCGTCGGCGTCGCCGAATCCGCGCGCCGCGACCAGGCGCGGCATGAGGCCGTCGATGTTGTGGCGGTTCGCTTCTGCCCGGCGGAGTTCGGCGGTGAGGGCTCCGAATGCGTCGGAGTGGATGGTGTCTTCTGCTTCCTCTGGGGTGAGGCCGGATTCGCGGATGAGGGTGGCGAAGCGGTCGTGTTGTGCGGCTTGCGCGATCGTCTCGTACTCGGCCGCGAGTTGACTCACCGACCCCCAGGCTTCTTGTTCGGCGGTGATGGTCTCGTGCGCGGAGAGCTCGGCGCCGACGTGCTGCAGGACTCCGTAGAGGACGCTCCGCGCGGTCGCATCCGGATCATCCGCCGGGTGTGCGGTGGTGTGGTTGCCGTCGGGGTGATCGGTCGCGACGTAGACGAGGTTCGACTGCCTGCCGCGGGTCATCGCAACGTACAGGTTCTCCCTCGTCGTAGACGGATCAACAAGAACATGAGAGGTGTCCGTGGTGATGCCCTGTGCCCTATGCGCCGTCACTGCGTATCCCAGATCAACGTGATCGGAGACATAGTCGGCCGGGAGGATGACCGTGCCGCGTCTGTTCGCGCGACGGGCAGCGAGTGATCCGTCATCACGGACGTCAGTGACAGTCCAGCGGTCCCCGTTGCGTACCCAGCCCCGCGGGGTGTGGAGGCGGCGGTCGTTCTTCCTGGTGATGATCGTGTCCCCGACCCCTGCTCGGGCGTCGCCTTGGAGGGCGACTTCGCGGCGAGCGTTCACGGTGCCGTCGAGGATGAGATCGGCGCGGGCGCGCTGGTTCAGAGCATGGACGGACTCGGTCGAGTCCGTAATCAACACCGTCGAAACCCCGGCGAGGGTGTCGGTGCGCCAGGCGGTGTAGGCGGCGTCGATCATGCCCTCGGTATCGCCACCAGTGATGCGGCCGTGGGCGGCGTAGGTGTCGATTGCCTCGGTGTGGCCGTGGCGAAGGTCGAGGGAGGCGGTCTTCTCCCAGTCATTGACGAAGCGGTGCACGTCGACCAACTCGGGGGCGTCGCTTCTGTCGTGGACGAGGAGGGAGAACGCGCCGCCTGCGGTGACGGATTGCAGTTGCGCCCAGTCACCCACCAACAGCACCTTCGCACCCGCCTCCGCCGCGTGTTCGGTGATCCGGTCGAGTGAGAGGGTGCCTGCGAGAGAGGCTTCGTCCACGATCACGAGCTGACCTTTGCGGAACGATGCGCCTGCGTTTTGGTGGTCTTGCCACCACTTCGCGGTGTTCTCCGTCCGAATACCGAGATCATCGGCGAGGACTTGCGCTGCGACAGCGGACGGCGCGAGCCCGATGACGCTGCCGCGCCCGTGATCCCGCTCCCACGCCGTGCGTAACGCGCGCATCGCCGTCGTCTTGCCCGCCCCGGCCGGGCCGACCAACACATCGACCGGCCGCCCAGAGATCGCGACCCCGGTGAGGGCGGCTGTTTGGTCGTCGGAGAGGAGCCGGCCGTCGCGGTCCGGGCGACGGGTGACCTTCTCGATCACCTCAACCGGCACGGTGGGTGCGGTCATGGTGCGGGCGCGCTCGAGGAGCCGGTCTTCCGCCGCGAGGATGTCCGGCGAGGAGTAGACCGTCGATGCGACGGGTCGGAATCTGCTGCTGTCGTCAGCCCGACGGAACACGGCAGGGCTGGACGCGAGTTCGGGCGGGGTGAGCTGGATCGAAGCGTGCTCGGCGGCATCGACCACCATCCCGACGACAGCTTCACGATCCTGCATGGTGGCGAACCGGTACGGCATGGTCTGTCGTGCGGCTTCGGCGGTGAGGTTCCAGCGCCGCCAGGTCGACCGCTTCTCACCGACCGCCTCCACCACGCTGCGCCCGAGTGAAGCGATCACATCCAACGGCACATCGTCAGCGCGTAACAGCATCGGAGTGTCGTTGGCGGTGACGGTGCGGGCCCAGCGGGTGGCGTCTTCACCGAGAAGGTGCGACGCACGATCCCGCCACTCACTCGTGAGGTCCGCGAGAGAACGGACCTGCTTCTCCGGCCTGGTCGCCAACGTCGCCTGCGCCCGCAACTTGATGACCGTCGCCAGCGACGGCTGCCGACCGTGACGCGCAACGTACTCGGCGATCAGCCGGTTCTTCTCCTCGTCAATCTGCCTGGACCTCGATGAGAACTCCGCCACCAGTCGCTCAGGCACCGTGGTCATCGCCCACGCAGGGTTGCGGTCACGCCCCATGTCGCGCGCCTCCCACTCGACGCCGAAGGCGCGGGTGAGGTGGTCAGCGAACACGGCCTCGTGAAGTTCAGAGAGGGCGACGGTCGCGGCGTGGAGGGGGCGGCCGTCGAGGGAGCGCCATTTGCCGTCGTGGACGGTCTGCACCTTGTTCGAGATCACCACATGCGTGTGCAGATGCGGGTCACCCGCCCGTGAGTCGTAATGATCGAACGCGGTCGCGATCACCCCAGACACATCGGCTTGTGCAACCGCCCCATTGCGTCCTACCGCGCCGACGCGGGTTGCAGCAACCTCGCGCTCGATGAACGCAACCATCTCCGCAACCGCCGCCTGATGCGCTTCCGCAATCAGCGATTGCGTCCCCGCGTCCGACACCGCCCACAGCACCGACGCGGACTTCGGAATCGAGAACGTGAAATCGAACCCAGCAACTGCCTTCCGCACCCCACGAGCATTCTCCTCAGCCGCGATTGCAGCGACCGCTTCCGCACGCTCGGTCACATGAAGGTCAGCGTCGAGCCTCGACGTGCGGTGTTCGATGCGCTCGGTCACCGTCGGGTACTTCCGATACGGACTGCCGAGCGCCTGATCGGTCACCGGGTCGCGGCCCTGCCCGATCAGACGTTGAAGCTGCAGCTCGGAAACCTCGTCACCGACGGTGATCGTTCCGCCGCCGAGTGCGGTGACGGCTGATCCGAGCCATCGGCCCGGTGGTGTTCCTTCCTCCGTGTAGTACCTCGTCAACGGTGTGGAGAGCACCCGATCACCGTCGCCGGTAGCAACGGAGCGCAGGAGGTACTGGTAGCCGTCGCCTGCGGACATCACTCGCATCGAAACCGTCACCAGGAACCGCCTCTCCTCACCCCGAAGGTGAGCTCCATAGCCCGCGGGCGCGGTGACTTCTGAGGGCTCTTTCGGGAGGCGGCGAACCTCGCTTGCAAGACGCGTGACAACCCGTTGGAGCGAACCGCGGAGGTCGGCAGCGCTGCGCGTCGACAGCGGCCGGTGCGGAGTGGGAGGCGTCGGCTGAGCGGCGGCGGGTGGGGGTGGCTGGTGCACCTGGCTGGTGACCAACTCGGAGTGGCAGCACGACTCCGGGGATCACCGTTCTAGGAGGTTCGCCCGTGGCCGACCAGACCCTCACCGACCCGGCCACGCCGCTGCGTGTTGGGTCGCTGTTCTCCGGCTATGGCGGACTCGACCTCGCCGTCGAGGAAGCCTTCGGAGCACGCACGATCTGGTTCTCCGAAATCAACGAACCCGTCGCCCGCGTCTTCGCCCACCACTGGCCCGACGCCCCGAACCTCGGCGACATCACCACCATGGACTGGAACACCGTGCCACCGGTGGACATCCTCTGCGGTGGGTTCCCTTGCCAAGACGTGTCCACCGTCGGGAAGATGGCCGGCCTGAAACCTGGCACCCGCTCCGGGCTTTGGGCACACATGGCTGCTGCGATCGACGTGCTGCAACCCGAGTGGGTCGTGATCGAGAACGTCCGCGGGCTACTGTCTGCACCCGCAATCCGCACGAACCTCGAAGGAGACGACAATGAGCAACGCAACCCCGAACATGCATCCACCACCGATGCAACCCCTCGCGATATGGAACCCGACCCGTGGCATCTGGGAGAAACCGGAACTCGACCTCTTCGGGCAGCAGGAGCAGTTCTCGGAGACCTGGCCGACCTCCGGTATGACGCGCAATGGATTGGTCTACCCGCATCCCTCATTGGTGCACCTCATCCAAGATTCCGTGTTTTCATCCTCGCCCGCCGCGCTCTTCCGCACCCCACTCGCTTCCGATGCCTCCCGTGGAGGGGAGAGCTTGGAACAGGTCAAGGCACGCCGGGGCACGATCGCGCTGAGTCATCAGATCATCGACCTCGCCCTCCACGGACCGAACGGGTACCCGCAACCAGAGGAGCCGGACACCCTGTGGACGCTAATCGGGCAGCTCTTCAACGATGGGGACGATACGCCGAAGCAGTGATCCGATGGGAGCAGATTGTGGGCCGTCCAGCGCCAGCCCCCGCACTCCTTAGCGATGCTTCTGGACCGCGTCCGACACCGGCGTTCGTGGAATGGCTTATGGGTCTCCCGACGGGCTGGGTCACCGATGAAAGGCACGGCCTTACATTGAACCAGCAGCTCACAGCGCTGGGGAATGGAGTGCTTCCACGGCAGGCGACGACCGCTCTCCACACATGCCTTCTTGCGCACCATAACCGACCTTAGGTAACGCCAACCTGTCGGCTCGGTTCGAGCTCCTCGACGGACTGGCGCTGGCCGCGTCCGTTTGAGTGGTGGTCTTTCGCTTCGTTGCGATGATCAGCTGTCGTTAGTTTAGGCGGCGGTGATCTCGGGGAGTATCACCGCCTCGTCGATGGTGGGGGTGGTCGCGGTGAGCTCGGTCATGGAGGCTTCGGAGAAGTAGCGGCGGTCGGCGGCTTCCCATTCGTCGTGTTGCTCGACGAGGACGGAGCCGGCCAGGCGGAGCAGGGCGGCGTTGTTCGGGAACACGCCAACGACGTCGGTGCGGCGCTTGATCTCCCGATTGAGGCGTTCCAGCGGGTTCGTGGACCAGATCTGTCGCCAATGCCGGGCGGGGAACGCTTTGAACGCGAGGATGTCGTCACGGGCGTCGGTGAGCATCACGGCGGTCTTGGGGTGGACGCGCTCGATCATGCGCACGACTTCGTCGAACTGGGCATCGATGTGCTCGGCGTCGGGTTGGGCGAAGATCGTGCGGATCACGCTGGCGACCATCTCCTGCCGGCCCTTCGGGAGGGCGGTCAGGACGTTGCGCATGAAGTGGACGCGGCAGCGCTGCCAGGCGGCGCCCTGCAACACGGTCGCTGCGGCCTTCTTCAGTCCGGCGTGGGCGTCGGAGATCACCAGCTTCACCCCGCCCAGACCTCGTGTCTTCAACGAGCGCAGGAACTGCTTCCAGAACTCCTCGGTCTCGCTGTCTCCGACATCGAAGCCCAGCACGACCCGCCGCCCGTCAGCGGCGACGCCGATCGCGACGACGACCGCCTGGGACACGACACGGTGGTCGATGCGGACCTTGCAGTAGGTCGCGTCGAGGAACACGTAGGGGTAGGCGATGTCAGACAGCGAGCGGTCGCGGAACGATGCGACCTCGGCGTCGAGCCCTTGGCAGATGCGGGACACCTCGGACTTCGAGATGCCAGTGTCAGCGCCGAGCGCTTTGACGAGGTCATCGACCTTCCGGGTTGAGACGCCGTGGAGGTAGGCCTCCATCACGACCGCGAACAAGGCTTGGTCGACCCGGCGGCGCCGCTCCAGCAGCGACGGGAAGAACGACCCCTGCCGCAACTTCGGGATCCGCAACTCCAGATCCCCAGCCGTGGTCGACAGCACCCGCGGCCGGGAACCGTTGCGGGTAGTCGTGCGCTCGCTCGTGCGCTCGTAGGGGGCGGCGCCGATGAATGCGGCTGTCTCCGCGTCGATCAGCTCCTGGTAGAGCCGCTCGGTCGCGGCTCGGATGCGGTCGGTGGTGCCGGTGAGCTTCAGTTCCCCGAGCAGCTCGAGGAGGGCAGACTGGTCAAGAGCCATCGTGCGGTGTCGTCTTTCTGTGTGAGTTCTTGGTCGTTCTCACTGACCATCGCACGATGGCTCACCCCGTCGCGGTCACGACGCCGCGGGCCCGAAAGACCACCACCCCGCGGGACTCCAGGCTGGCGCTCATCGATACCGCACTCGCACTCGATACAGTCTGGGAAGTGGGTCCTTCGACCACCGCCTATTGACGTCGATTGCTCTGCACTGAAGAGTCAGCACCGCATGAGGTCATGAGGATCGCGTCAGGAAAGACCTCGGATCAGCGGCTCTGTCGCATGGATCTCGTTATGCGTGCTCCCGGAGCTGCGCCGATCTCGCGATTATCGGATCATGCCCCTTGTTCGTTCTGGCGCCAGCGACTCGACGTTGGGTGGCGGATCCAAGCTGCCCCGTCCTGTGCGCTGGGGCCACCTTTCTCATTTTGTCTCGCGTCATGGGGTGGGAACCTCCCGCTTGGTCGTGTACTCGCCTGTGTCTTCTGACCGTGAACGGTTCCGGGCGTGGCTATCGGGCGCATTCGCTCCGGTAGGGCTGGGCGCTGGGGTGGTGGGTTGGTTGCTGTGTGTTGCGGCGGGACTGTCGCCCGAGGGGGCTGCGCTCGGGTTCGCGATCGTCGGTACTTCGATCGGGGTGTTCTTGTGGTGGAGGGCCCGCCCCCTTCGCGGTCGGGTAGCCACAGCATGGTCGAGCCGTTCTGTTCTGCGGCCTAGCCGGGATGATGATGAACGTGAGGAGATGATCATGGAGTTGTCGTTGCTGATGCAGCAGGCAACGGATGATCTTCGTCACGGGCGGATTCCTCGATCGGTCTATGAACGAGTGTGGATGGCGGTGTACGAGGAAACGTATGCCCTGGCTGCTGGCGATCAGCCAAGCAAATCGCAGCGATGAACTTTTCACCCCAGGGATGAACCACTGTCCCATTTGCATTGAGACGAAGCGGGTTTCGGTTCGGGTGAGCGATTAGAGGAGCGCTTCTGCCGCTGCGGCGGCGAGTGGCCTGTCGGCGATCTCATCCCATGTGGTTGCGTAGGACCCCTCGATCGGGGTGGTCCTGATTCTGTCGGTCACGCGTTCCGTGAGGGCCACCGGGCTGGTGTGGACGGAGGTCACGATCCCGGTGATGCAGACATCTCGGCCGTGGCGCATTTCGATTTCGGCATGGTGCGCGCCCACGGTCCCGGACAGGAGCCTAACCGCCGTATCAGGTGCGCCCTGACCGGAGTCGGGGTGGACGATGTAGATGATGTGGCGGACGAGGGGGTGCCTGCGCAGGTGGGTGTTGACGGTGTCGTGCGCGTTCCGCAGTCGGTACTTCACCGCCTTGCGGGAGCGGTCTGTGTCAGGAATGTGGATGCCGATGACGATCGCGCGGGCTCGATGACGCTCCAGCGCGTCCCGTGCCTCTGAGTCGTGCACGACGAGCTGCCCGAGGCAGTCGAGCGGGTCGCCACACAGCAGTACGGGCACCGGTGACGGAGCGCGCTTATCGAGGGAGGTGTGGCCGGTGGCGGGGCGGATGGAGTTCATTACTTCAGGCACCTGCCCTGCCATTGCTCGTCATTGTCTTCTCCTGTAGCGGGGCGGGTGGGGTGGGACATGACCTGTCCCAACGCGATCGTCCCGGCCACGGTGAGGGCGAGGAGGTCGCCGGGGGCCGCAGTCTCGGGGAGCCAGGCGCGGATCGTGGTCTGCTGGCCTGGGGCGTGCACGAGGACCGTTTTGCGGTGTCGTGCGTTCGGGTGCTGCAGGAGCAGGGTGTCGAGGACTCGGCCGTCGAGGGCGCGGAGATCACAGTCGATGGTGACCTCCATCGGGTGCCGCCATCCGGAACGTGGCGTGCAGGACAAAACCGTAGCGACCACGACGGTGCGGTACTCCTCACCCGCCTGACGTGCTCCGCTGGGCGCGATCAGCACGCACGGGGTGCCGCGTTCAGCCGCGAGACTCGTGAGCGACTGCTGACCAACGGTGATGTCATTGTCGGTGAACGTGGTTCCTGCCGGCCAAGTCGGGGTGTCCTGGTATAGCTCGGCGAGCGCCATCGCTCGGGATGAGATCAGGGTGTGCATGACGCTCATGAGGCACTCGCGAGTTCAAGGATGCGCGGGGCGGGGGCGGCGACGGTTTTCACCGGTAGTTGCGGGCGTACGTCGCAGAGAGCGACAGCGCCGGCGCAGGGAACGGCGAGCAGGTCGCCCTGGTGGAGATCCCCGGGGAGGGTGACGATCGGGTACGGCCAGGGAGCGGCACCGGATTCACCGGGGATGAGCTCGATGGTGGTGTTCTTCGCGATCGACGTGCGTCCGATGAGCCGGCACTGGTCCCAGCGAGGGGTGACACGGTCGAACGCGCAGTCGGTGAGCGCAACCTGCTTGCCCGCTTCGGTGTCGATGCGGAGGGTGATCCGGAAAACCAGCACGGTCACGTCGTTTCCGATGCCGTGGGCGCGCGCGCGTGCCGGCTTGGGGTGCGGGAGGTCTCCGGTGAGCAGCGCCGGGGTACCGGTGATCTCCACCAGCCTCGTCAAGGACACCCCGCCCACCACGACGTCCGAGATCGTGGGCACGGTGTGCTCCGGCCAATGTCGAGGTTCGAGGGGGTCGGGGATGCTGCGTCTGAGGGTGGGCAGGATCGCGGTGAGAGTCATGCCTCAAGTCCTACGCGGGCATCGACCGGTACGGAATGGTCCCTCACAGAACTCATGCGCCCACACCGGCAGACCCTAACAAGACCGGCCGGATTCGCCCGCGACCCGCCTCGGAGGCGTCGGGGTGGGGCACCGGGGTGTCGTGTTAGCGGGATGTCAGAGTTGCGCGGATCCTCGTATGGGTTCCGTTAGGACGCCTGTTTCACAGGGTGCGGCGCGTGTTTGATCGGGAGTTGCGCCCGCGTTTTCGGGTCGTGCGGCTAGTGGTCCTGCTGTCGCTTGTTCTCCGAATGGAGCTTGTTGTGCTTGACATCGTCTACGTGCTCGGCGTGATCGCCTTGTTCGTCGTCGTCGGGCTGCTGGGGAAGGCGGTGGAGAAGCTGTGATCGTCTTTGAACTTCTCGCCGCCGGCCTCGGGGTCGCGGCGATCGTGTATCTCGTGTTCGCTCTCGTGAAACCGGAGCGCTTCTGATGACCTGGGTGTACGCGCTCCTCGCGCTCGCGACCGTCGCCATCATTCTTGGCGTCCTCTACCGTCCGCTCGGTGACTACATGGCGTGGGTGTACACGTCCCGCAAAGACTGGAAAGTCGAACGCGGCATCTACAAGGTCATCGGCGTCGACTCGAAGACCGAACAGACCTGGCAGGCCTACCTGCGCAGCGTGCTCGCGTTCTCCGCGATCGGCCTCCTCATCGTCTACGGCCTGCAGCGCCTCCAACAGTGGCTGCCGTACTCCCTGGGGCTTCCCGCCCCCAGTGAACATCTGTCGTTCAACACGGCGGCCTCCTTCGTGGGAAACACGAACTGGCAGTCCTATTCGCCGGAGCTCACCGTCGGGTACACGGTCCAGTTCGCCGGTCTCGCGGTGCAGAACTTCGTCTCCGGCGCCGTGGGTATCGCGGTCGCGATCGCGCTGGTGCGTGGTTTCGCGTACCGCCGCTCGGGCACGATCGGGAACTTCTGGGTCGATCTGATCCGCGGCACCCTGCGCATCCTGCTGCCGATCGCGGTGATCGGTGCGATCGTGCTGATGATCGGCGGGGTGATCCAGAACTTCAACGGATTCACCACTGTCACCACCCTCACCGGTGCCACGCAGACCATCCCCGGCGGGCCGGTCGCATCGCAGGAAGTGATCAAGCTGCTGGGCACCAACGGTGGCGGGTTCTTCAACGCGAACTCCTCTCACCCGTTCGAGAACCCCACCGCGTGGACGAACGTGTTCCAGGTGCTGCTGATGCTCGTCATCCCGTTCTCCCTGCCCCGCACCTTCGGCCGCATCGTCGGCGACAACCGTCAGGGCTACGCGATCCTCTCCGTCATGGCGATCCTGTACGTCGCATCGTTCTCGATCCTCACCGCGCTCGAGTCCGCAGGCATGGGCACCGCCCCGGAGCTTGCGGGCGGGGCGATGGAAGGTAAGGAGCAGCGGTTCGGAATCCTCGGGTCCACCCTGTTCGCGACGACCAGCACCGGCACCTCAACGGGTGCAGTGAACTCGATGCACGACTCGTACACCGCACTGGGTGGCATGATGCCGATGCTGAACATGATGCTCGGCGAGGTCACCCCCGGTGGTGTCGGCTCCGGCATCTACGCGATCCTGATCCTCGCGGTCATCGCCGTGTTCATCTCGGGTCTGCTGATCGGACGCACACCGGAGTACCTGGGCAAGAAGATCGGACCGCGCGAGATCAAACTCGCTGCGCTCTACATCCTCGTCATGCCCACCCTGGTACTGGCCGGAACTGCTATGAGCTTCGCGATCCCCGGCATCCGGGAAGACGTGGAGAACACGTCGATCTGGAACCCCGGCATCCACGGCATGTCCGAGGTGCTGTACGCGTTCACCTCCGCAGCCAACAACAACGGATCCGCGTTCGCGGGCCTGACCGCGAACACCCCGTGGCTGAACACCGCACTGGGTGTGGTGATCCTGCTGGGCCGGTTCGTGCCGATCGTGTTCGTCCTCGCCCTGGCCGGCTCCCTCGCCGCGCAGGACAAGGTCCCGACCACGTCCGGCACCCTGCCCACGCACCGTCCGATGTTCATCGGGCTGCTCACCGTGGTCACCATCCTGGTGACCGCACTGACCTTCTTCCCCGTTCTCGCGCTAGGACCTCTAGCGGAAGGGCTGATGTAAACCATGTCCACCATCACTGAACCCCGCCCCAAGCCGGCGGAGGCCCCCACCCGGAAGGGCGGGTTCACCTGGGAACAGGTCCGGGCAGCCCTGCCCGGCGCGTTCCGGAAACTCAACCCCAAAGAGCAGTGGCGCAACCCCGTCATGTTCCTCGTCTGGGTCGGCGCCGCCCTCACCACGGTCCTCGCGATCAGCGAGCCGTTCATCGGCGGGCCGGCCGATTCTGGCGGCACGGTCGTGCCGTGGCAGTTCACATGGGCGATCGCGGTGTGGCTGTGGCTGACCGTGCTGTTCGCGAACCTCGCCGAATCCGTCGCCGAAGGCCGCGGCAAGGCGCAGGCCGAAACGCTCCGAAAGACCCGCACCAGCACGATGGCCAACCGGGTCGCCTCCTACGACCCGGCCACCGATGCGGCCGCTGAGCGGGCTGCGACCACGCAGATCTCCTCCTCGGACCTCGCCCTGGGAGATGTGGTGGTCGTGACCGCGGGTGAGCTGATCCCCGGCGACGGCGACATCGTGTGGGGTATCGCGTCGGTGGACGAGTCGGCCATCACCGGCGAGTCCGCACCCGTGGTCCGTGAGTCCGGCGGTGACCGGTCCGCGGTGACCGGCGGCACCCGGGTGCTCTCGGACCGGATCGTGGTGCGCATCACCTCCAAGCCGGGTGAGACGTTCGTGGACCGGATGATCGCCCTCGTCGAGGGTGCGAGCCGGCAGAAGACCCCGAACGAGATCGCGCTGAACATCCTGCTCGCGTCGCTGTCGATCATCTTCGTCGTCGTCGCGCTGACGCTCAACCCGATCGCGTCCTATGCGGCCGCCCCGGTCAGTGTCACGGTGCTGGTCGCGCTGCTGGTGTGCCTCATCCCGACCACGATTGGTGCCCTGTTGTCGGCGATCGGCATCGCGGGCATGGACCGGCTCGTGCAACGCAACGTGCTGGCGATGTCCGGGCGTGCGGTCGAAGCCGCCGGAGATGTCACGACGCTGCTGCTCGACAAGACCGGCACCATCACCTACGGCAACCGGCGCGCCTCCGAGTTCGTGCGCCTCGGCGGGGTGCGCGAACAGGACCTCGTGCGCGCGGCGGCGCTGTCTTCGCTGGCAGACCCGACCCCGGAGGGTGTGTCGATCGTCGAGCTCGCCGAGCAAGAGCATGGGGAGTTCGACCGGAACACGACCGGGGAGATCGTGCCGTTCACGGCGCAGACCCGCATGTCGGGCCTGGACCTGCCTGATGGCACCCAGATCCGCAAGGGTGCCGGTTCGGCCGTCATCGCCTGGCTCGAAGAAGGCGGGAAGCGGCTGCCGTCGTCCCTGCTCGCCGAGCTGGACGAGTACGTCGAACGCATCTCCCAGTCCGGCGGCACCCCGCTGGTCGTCGCGACCAAGGACACCGCCGGGGAAGGGACCCTCCTGGGCGTCGTGCATCTGAAGGATGTCGTGAAGGAGGGGCTGCCGGCGAAGTTCGCCGAGATGCGGTCGATGGGTATCCGGACCGTCATGATCACGGGCGACAACCCCCTCACCGCGGCCGCGATCGCGAAAGAGGCGGGTGTCGATGACTTCCTCGCCGAAGCCACCCCCGAGGACAAGCTCGCCTACATCCGCAAGGAGCAGGAGGGCGGCAACCTCGTCGCGATGACCGGTGACGGCACCAACGACGCCCCTGCGCTCGCGCAGGCAGACGTCGGTGTCGCGATGAACTCCGGCACCTCGGCTGCGAAAGAGGCCGGGAACATGGTCGACCTCGACAGTGACCCGTCCAAGCTCATCGACGTGGTGCGGATCGGGAAGCAGCTGCTGATCACCCGTGGGGCGCTGACGACGTTCTCCATCGCCAACGACATCGCGAAGTACTTCGCGATCATCCCGGCGATGTTCATGGGCGTGTTCCCGCAGCTCGCCGCCCTCAACATCATGGGGCTGCATTCGCCGGCCTCGGCGGTGCTGTCGGCGATCATCTTCAACGCTATCGTGATCGTCTTCCTCATCCCGCTGGCGCTGCGTGGGGTGAAGTACCGGCCCGGGAACGCGTCCAGCATCCTCGGCCGAAACCTCGCCGTCTACGGCCTCGGCGGCGTGATCGCCCCCTTCATCGGGATCTGGGTGATCGACCTCGTCGTCCGCCTCATCCCCGGCTTCTGAGCCTTCTGAGAAAGAGATCATCATGAATACACAAGCTCGCGGAGTCGGGCGCACCATCTGGGTCGCCACCCGCGCCATGGCCCTCCTCACCCTCGCGTTGGGGGTCGGGTACACCCTCCTCATCACCGGCATCGGACAGCTCGCTCTCCCCGCCCAGGCGAACGGGTCGATCGTCACCAACCAGGACGGCGACCCGGTCGGGTCGGCGCTGATCGGTCAGTCGTTCACGGACGAGGACGGGAACCCGCTGCCGGAGTACTTCCAGCCGCGCCCGTCTGCCGCTGGTGACGGGTACGACGGGGGCGCCTCGTCCGGGTCGAACTACGGCCCCGAGAACGAGGACCTCATCGCCGCGATCACGGAGCGCAAGGCTCAGGTGGCGGAGTTCAACGGGGTCACCGAGGACGAGGTGCCCGTCGACGCGGTCACCGCCTCCTCCTCGGGGCTTGACCCGCACATCAGCCCCGAGTACGCGGCGATCCAGATCGACCGCATTGCCGACGCCCGCGGCATCCCCGCAGAGCAGCTGCGGGAGTTGGTCGCAGCGCACACCCAGGGGCCGGACGCCGGCTACCTGGGAGAATCGAGGGTGAACGTTCTGGAACTGAACATCGCCGTGGACGAGTTGGAGGGCTGACCATGCCGAAACGGGGGCAGCTTCGGGTGCTGCTCGGGGCTGCCCCCGGGGTCGGCAAAACCTTCACCATGCTCGAAGACGGTCGCCGCCTGCTCGCAGACGGGAAAGACGTCGTCGTCGGGATCGTGGAAACCCACGGCCGTGCCGCCACCGCGGCCATGACCGAAGGGCTCCCCAGTGTGCCTCGCACCCGCGTGGAACACCGGGGCGTCACGCTCGAGGAGATGGACCTGGACGCGGTGCTTGACCGCAAGCCCGCCGTCGCGCTGGTCGACGAGCTCGCCCACACCAACGCACCCGGGTCGAAGAACGACAAACGCTGGCAGGACGTGGAGGAGCTGCTCGCGGCGGGGGTCGATGTGATCTCCACCCTCAACATTCAGCACATCGAGTCCCTCAACGATGTCGTCGAGCAGATCACCGGCGTCCCGCAGCGCGAGACCGTTCCGGACAGTTTCCTGCGCGGCGCCGAACAGATCGAGGTCGTCGACCTCGCCCCCCAAGCCCTCCGGGACCGACTCAGCGGCGGGTTCGTGTACCCCGCTGAACGCGTCGACGCCGCCCTGTCGAACTACTTCCGGCTCGGGAACCTCACCGCGCTGCGCGAACTCGCCCTCATCTGGCTGGCCGACGAAGTCGACCAAGCGCTGAAGGGGTACCGCAAAGACCACGGCATCGACAGCACCTGGGAGGCCCGCGAACGCGTCGTCGTCGCCCTCACCGGCGGCCCCGAAGGCGAAACACTCCTGCGCCGCGGCGCACGCATCGCCGCCCGCTCCGCCGGCGGCGAACTCATCGCCGTGCACATCACCAGCCAAGACGGGCTCCGCACCGGCAACCCCGCCACCCTGGCCGAGCAGCGGGCACTCGTGGAGAAACTCAACGGCACCTACCACCAGGTCATCGGCGAAGACATCCCCACCGCGCTGGTGGAGTTCGCCCGCTCCGTCAACGCCACCCAGCTCGTCCTCGGCGCCAGCCGACGCGGCCGCATCACCTCCGCGTTCACCGGCCCCGGCATCGGTGCGACCGTGGTCCGCGAATCCGGCGACATCGACGTGCACATGGTCAACCACGCCGCCGCCGGGAAACGCTTCACCCTGCCCCCGCTCACCGGGGCACTCACCCGCAAACGCCGCATCCTCGGGTTCGTCGTCGCCCTCCTCGGCGGGCCCGCGCTCACCGCACTGTTGACCCTGTTCCGCAGCGAAGACTCCATCACCACCGACGTCCTCGCGTATCAGCTCCTCGTCGTCATCGTCGCCCTGGTCGGAGGAATCTGGCCGGCCCTGTTCGCCGCGGTGCTGTCCGGGATCACCCTGGATTTTCTGTTCATCGAACCGCTCTACACGATCCACATCCACCAGCCCCACCACCTCCTCTCTCTCATCCTGTATGTGGTGATCGCGAGTCTGGTGAGCTTCATCGTCGACCGTGCCGCCCGCTACACCCGCGCCGCCCGCAGATCCGCCGCCGAATCCGAACTCATCCAGACCATCGCCGGCAGCGTCCTGCGCGCAGACAACGCGATCCAAGCGCTCATCGACCGCACCCGCGAAGCCTTCCAACTTCCCGGCGTCCGCCTCATGCGCGGCGAAGACGTGCTCGCCCGGTCGGGGGAACCGCTGCCCGACAATCACCACACCAGCATTCGCGTCACCGACGACACCACTCTGGAACTGCACGGCCCCGACCTCGCTGCGGCGGAACAACGCCTCCTCGCGGTCGTCACCGCCCAACTCACCGCCGCACTCGAACACCAGCACCTTACCCAGACGGCGCAGCAGATCGAACCGATCGCGGCATCGGATCGGGTACGCGGCGCCCTTCTCTCCGCTCTCAGCCATGATCTGCGCCGCCCCCTTGCAGCCGCAGCCGCGGCGGTCGGAGGGTTGAAGGCGGCAGGCCCCGACCTGGCGCTGACAGACAAGAAGGAACTCCTCGACACCGCCGATGAGAGCCTCGCAGCCCTCGCGGCTCTCGTCACCGACCTCCTCGACGTCAGCCGCCTACAAGCAGGGGTCCTGACGATCGCCGACATCCCCACCGACCCGGCAGAAACCATCGCCCCCGCCCTCGACGAACTCCACCTCGGCCCGACCGACGTCACCCTCAACCTCGCCCACGGCGACGCGCTCGCCCACGCCGACCCCGTACTCCTGCAACGAGTCCTGGTGAACCTCCTCGCCAACGCCCACCGCTACACCCCGGCCGGCACACCGATCCATGTCAGCACCAGCACCTTCGGTGACCGGCTCGAGATCCGCATCATCGACCGCGGCCCCGGCATACCGCCCGAGAAACTGGACGACATCTTCCTGCCCTTCCAACGCCTCGGCGACACCGACAACACCACCGGCCTCGGTCTCGGCCTGGCCCTCTCCCGCGGGTTCATCGAAGCAATGCACGGCACCCTCACGCCCGAGGACACCCCCGGTGGCGGGCTCACCATGGTCATCTCCCTCAACACCACCAGCACCAGCCAGGAGCAATCATGAGAATCCTGATCGCCGACGACGACCCGCAGATCCTCCGCGCCCTGCGCATCACCCTCACCGCCAAGGGCTACCAGATCTTCACCGCAGCAGACGGTGCCGAAGCTATCGCCGCCGCGATCGACCACCACCCCGACATCTTCCTCATCGACCTCGGCATGCCTAAACTCGACGGCATCGAAGTCATCCACGGCATCCGCGGCTGGTCGCAGGCACCCATCCTCGTCGTCTCCGGACGTGCCGGCGCCGCTGACAAAGTCGAAGCGCTCGACGCTGGCGCGGACGACTACATCACCAAGCCCTTCGCCGTCGAAGAACTCCTCGCCCGTATCCGCGCCCTTACCCGCAGAGTCCCCCCAGAAGACGCCACCCCCGTCGTCCACCTCGGTGCGGTAACCATCGACCTCGCCGCGCACAGCGTCACCCGTGACACTCCCGACGGGCAAAAGCAGATACGCCTTACCCCCACGGAATGGCAGTTCATCGACATCCTCATCCGCAACGCCGGGAAGCTCGTTACTCGCCAAACAATCCTCACCACCATCTGGGGCACCGAACACGCCGAAGACACTGGCTACCTCCGCCTCTATGTCTCCCAACTGCGACGCAAGCTCGAAGAAGACCCCACCAGTCCGGTGCATCTCCTGACCGAGCCGGGTATGGGCTACCGTCTCGACGGCATGACCACCTGACCTTCGGGATCCCGACGCGACCTTGAGTATCCTCGACACCATCGGCATCATCGGTGAGCTGCTGTCCTGGATCGGTGCGATCATCGGCGTCCCTTTCGCCATCGCCGCCCTCATCATCCGCGCCATCGACGGGCCCCGCCTCACCACGAACGTCACCATCGTCGAGGACCTCGACCAGAGACCGATCGCGATGTGGAGCGTGCAGGACCGCACCTACACGCGCCCCCTGACAGCACGCGACGAGATCCGTGACCGCGAATCGACAAGCGTCACAGGTTTCGTATCAGAACGCGATCCAGAGAGACTTGAACTTCATAAGCGCTCCCACGCTGAGCGCTTATGCTGGACTCTCGCGATCACCATGCTCAGCACCGCAGTAGTAGGGTTCCTTGCGTCACTTCTCCCGATGTTCTGGTGACAGACCCGACTCAACCTTCGATTCTGTGAGTCCAGTGCGAGGTCAGCGTTAGGGTTCTCGGCCCGCATCGTATGGGTACCGTTAGGGGTGCTCGATTCTCGGCGGCGACTAGCCTTCGATTAGCGAGTATGACGGTCGATGGTCGACAGGACGTATTCACGAGGCCCAACGGTGTGTCGTTGGCGCCGGTGGCCACGTTTTCGCCACTCCTCGCCCGAACCCAGGTCGCACACGCGCCGGTTGACCCGATCGCTTTTGACTGTCTCAAGTTCATCGTCGTTCGCGCGGGCAGAGCTCGACTGTTCAGTGAGTTTGGCGTGCACTTCGTCAGCATGGGTGACGTTGTGATTCTGGCAGCGAACACCCTCTGTGGCGCTGAGCCCGAGGGGTGGATTTCGACCACGACGCTCTACCTTGACCGAGACTATGTCATCGATCAAGTGTTCTGGCAGTACGCGTCCCGGTTCCATGAGCGGCTCGACGCCAGTCAGTTCCTTGACGCCCATTACGCAGAACCCACCCAGGTGGTCCGTATCGGTAGGCAGAGGGCGGGACTGATGATGCCATGGCTCGATGAGTTGGTTGCATTGAGCGTAGACGGCCTTCCTCCTGATCGGTTCTATCGAGCGCAATCGCTCGTCTCCGCCGTGTTCGACATTCTGGTTCCGTTCATTGTGGTTGCCAATGAAGGGACAGCTGGCGCGCGGCGAAGTGCATCGACGCCCACCGTGCCACGTCATCGTCAATTCCGTCCGGTACGTCCAGAGGTTCTTGAGGTCGCGCAGGTCTTGCGTGCGGAGCTGGATCGGCACTGGACTGTGACTGAGCTCGCAGCCCGAGCGCACTTGTCCGTGTCTCAGTTGCGGCGGGTGTTCGTCGAGGCCTTTGGTAAGTCGCCGATCTCCTACTTGACGATGCTTCGTGCCGAGCGCATGGCTCACCTACTGCGTGTGGATAACGCGCCCATCTCTGAGATCGCGGCCCAGGTGGGCTGGGGGGACCCTGACTTTGCTGCACTTCAGTTCCGCCGGAGTGTCGGCGTTTCCCCCAGCGAGTACCGCAGAATCAGCGAGGTTGTCCCGGCGCCCTTCAACCCTGAGTGAACGCGCGTCTTGCCGGGTGAAACGCTCATCTTTTTGCGCACGGATCACCAGGACTCTCCCGAATGAGCTAGACCGAGTTTGACCACGTCGGGTTCAGTGATGCACCTGGCGGTCGCTCACTTTCTGTCCGTCGTCCGTCTCGATTGCGTTTCCTGAGTCCCTTCGCGCACCTTCTGGTCGCAGAGGTCACCCGCCGTGTTGCGGGTACCTGCGGAAGGAGGACGACGATGGCGACCAGCGAAGAGGCGCGGGCTGCGCGGGATGCGAAGCTCGATGCCCTCCATGAACAGCTCACCGGCGCGGTCGAGTCGTTGGTGTCGGGTGAGGACTGGAAGCAGGCGCTAGAGTTCGCGGCCCGGTTCCGTGCCCGTTCGTTCAATAACACGCTGCTGATCTTCGTGCAGCATCAGGCAGCGTTCGAGGCAGGCCGAGTGCCGGAGCCAGTGCCGTCGTATGTGGCGGGGTTCAAACAGTGGCAGGCGCTCGGCCGGCAGGTCGAGAAGGGCCAGTCGGGGTACATGATCCTCGCCCCGGTGACGGGCAGATTCGCGTCGTTCACGCCGAAGGTGGTGGAGTCGTGGCGCCGGCTCGGCCGGTTCGAGAAACCAAAACCGGGTGAGGCGGTGCGCTCCCGCATGGTCGGTGTCCGCCCCGCCTACGTCTGGGATGTCTCCCAAACCGCCGGTGACCCGATCCCCGGGCCGCCGTCACCTCGGCTGCTGGAAGGTGAAGCCCCCGACGGGCTCTGGGATGGCATCGCGCGTCTGGTGGAGGCGGAGGGGTTCACGGTGTTGCGGGTGCCGCATGAGGGCATGATCCACGGTGCGAACGGCCTCACCGATTTCGGTGCGCGGACGGTGGCGGTGCGGGAGAACATGCCCGAGGCGGCACAGGTGAAGACCCTGGTGCACGAGCTCGCCCACGTCCTTCTGCACGGCCCGGACAATCCGGATGCGACGGGGCATCGCGGGATTGGTGAGGTGGAGGCGGATTCGGTGGCGTTGATGGTCGCCGCAGCGCACGGCATGGACACCAGCGACTACACGGTCCCGTATGTGTCGGGGTGGGCGGCGACGGTGCCGGAGAAGTCCCCGGTCGAAGTCGTCCAAGCCACCGGCGAACGAGTCCGCAAAACCTCAGCCAGCATTCTCGATCAGCTCCCCACCGTGCAAATCGGCGACGGTGACCCGCCCGGCCTCACCCGCGACGCCCCAGCACGGAAGCAACCCGCGCCGACGGCGGATGCCGTGGGCGATCCGCTCACTGAGGAGCCGCGCCGCGCGGTGGCGGCATCGGTGAGGAGCCTGTGATGGGCGCGATCGATCTGTTCGCCGAAGTCGGCGGGCTGCCGCTTTCGGAGGCGGCGGCGCGGTTTGCTGCGGCCGGGGTGCCGGTGTTCCCGTGTGTGCCGGGTGAGAAGCGCCCTTTGGTGCTCCGCGGCTTCCATGACGCGTCCGCTGATCCAGGGCAGGTTGCGGGATGGTGGTCGAGGTGGCCGTCCGCGAACATCGGCATCCCCACCGGTGCCATGTCCGGGGTGGAGGTCGTCGATGTCGACGTGCATCCGACCGGCACCGGATTCCCTGCCTTCCGCGAAGCGCACCGTCAAGGCCATGCGGTGGGGTGGGCGGCGCTCGTGCGCACCCCCTCCGGTGGGCTCCACGCCTACTACCCGGCGCACGCGGATCGTGTGCAGTCGTCGTGGCAGGCAGCGCGGGCGCATGTCGATTTCCGGGCTGAGGGCGGCTACATCATCGCGCCGCCGTCGAAGGTGCTGCGCCCTGGTGGGGTGCGGGCACCGTACCGGCTCATCGTCGCATCAGGCGATACTCCGGTGCCGGTGGATGCGGCGCGGCTGCGCGAGTTCCTGGACCCGCGCACCCCGATCCCTCTCGACCGTGCGCGCGCCAGCTCTCATCGGTTTGAGCGGCGTGGGTCGGATGTGAAGGTGCTCGCGGGTTGGGTGGCGGGGCGTGGTGAGGGTGAGCGGAACCGGGGCTTGTTCTGGGCCGCGTGCCGACTCGCAGAATCCGGCACCCCACCCGACGCGACCCTCGACGCGCTGGGGCCTGCGGCGGAGCATGCGGGGCTGGGGGTGCGGGAGATCATGGCGACGATCCGCTCCGCCTACCGCACCACCCAGCCCGCACCGCACACGTCCGTGGAGCCGGTGGCGGATGAGCGGCGTGTGGTGCGCGGATCACCGGGGCGGGTGATCTCATGAAGACCACCGAGGTGAAGCGGCACGGGTTCGCCGCCGCTTGTTAAACGAACTGCTCCTCGAGGTTGAGTGCAGCGTGGTGGGCGTTCTCGAACGCGATTGGGCTCTGCCAGCCGATCGCCGAGTGAAGCCTTCTGTTGTTGTACCACTCGACCCATCCGGCGGTTGCGTACTCGACGTCCACGAGGCTCTTGTAGGCCCCGTCGTGGAAGATCGTGGTGCGGATGCACTCGGTCTTGTACAGCCCGTTGCCGGACTCCATCAGGGCGTTGTCGTACGCGTCGCCGACCGAGCCGATCGAGGCGGCGATCTGCTCCAGGTCGAGCCGTTCGGTCAGCCGGATCGAGGTGTACTGGCTGCCGGCGTCGGAGTGGTGGATCAGCTCACCCGCCACGACCGGGTGCCCGTCGCGTTCGCGCTGCCACAGCGCCATCCGCAGCGGGATCATCACCAGGTCGGTCTGCTTGCTCATCGA
>NZ_JABEPQ010000002.1 GCF_013041615.1 Knoellia koreensis | reverse complement strand
GCTCACGCCCTCAACAACCGGCCCCGCAAGATCCTCGCCTGGAAGACACCCGCCGAGGTGTTCGAGGAGCAACTACGCTCACTCAACCAAGCCGGTGTTGCAACGACTGGTTGAACCCGCCCAATTTCGAAGCCGGAAGTTCGTCCGCGCACTGAATCGTCACGACCTGATCGGATCGATGGGCCGCGTTGGTGCCGCGGGCGACAACGCCGCCATGGAGAGCTTCTTCTCCTTGCTTCAGAAGAACGTCCTCAACCGGCGGTCATGGGTCACCCGCGAGGAGCTCCGGATCGCCATCGTCACCTGGATCGAAAGGACCTACCACCGGCGACGTCGACAGGACGCCCTCGGCCGATTGACCCCCATCGAGTTCGAGACGATCATGACCGCACCGGCCAGTCAGGCCGCGTGACCCCACCTGTCACCTGATCGTGCAGCAGACCCATGCCACGATTGTCGTCGGCTGTCTCGCGGTAGCTGTGGTCGTGCAGAGATGGACCGTTCCGGCGGTGGATGCGAGTCAACGGTCTCAAGGGCGGTCCCCATCTCCGATTGTGCGCGCCTGGAGTCAACCCTCGGCCTCACGGTTGGAACGACGCTCCAGAGTCTGGGGCCGCCTTGCCGCCCTCTCATGGGTTGGAGTCCTCATCGTGAATGTCGTCGCGGCGTTCGACGCGAGAACAACGCTTGGAGCAACTGCGCATGCCCTCAGTGCGTTGGCAGCCGGCATACTGACTTTGTTCAGCCTCCGCTCGAAGGTGACATTCCACGAAGGCACCCTCACGTCGCTCGGAGTCTTGCGAGACAAGTCCGCAGTCGTGCATCGCATTCGGGAAGTCAAAAGCTCCACCGTCGGGCCTTTAGAAGTTTGGGCGCCGCAGGCCGATACCGGTGAATCCGGAGGATGGGTAATTGCCCAATGCGCGATCTTGCGCAGCCGTACGCAACCTTCGCACCAAATCAAGGTGCAAGAAGGCACGAGAAGCGACCTGCCCGATTAACGAAGGCCCCGCAGTACCCCGGGTGCGGCTCTACAACCGCGAACCGGGCCGCAGCCTCACCACCGACCCCGGCCATAGCGGCAACCCGAACACCTACACATATCCCGTCGATCCCATCAACG
This sequence comes from Knoellia koreensis, assembly GCF_013041615.1. Taxonomy (GTDB): domain Bacteria; phylum Actinomycetota; class Actinomycetes; order Actinomycetales; family Dermatophilaceae; genus Pedococcus; species Pedococcus koreensis. The sequence continues at coordinate 1,103,353 of NZ_JABEPQ010000002.1, read as the reverse complement.
CGCAGGACCTCGACGGCAACTTCGGGGATGGGTCAAGAAGGTCGACCACTGCGAATGGCAGCATTGTGCCCGTCGCGGCCTGTTGCGGGTATTGGCCGGACGTCGTAGCCGACGTGGCGACGTTGCGAGCCAGCCACTCGAGCAGGCCGATCTTGTGGGGTTACTCCGCAGCCAGCGGAGGGCCTCCGAGCCAATTCGGCCACGGGCGCTCCAATTGAGCCCCGGGCAGACCCCCTCGAGTTTAGTTGAGGTCGATGGCCCGCTCGGCGGTGCCTTGGCCAGCCAAGCAGGCGCGGCAGTCCTTCTGGGACCAGGAGGGTAGGTCGATGTCGGCCACGCGCACGGTGGGATATGTGGCCGCCTTGAGCGCATTGGGGTCTCGGGAGACGAACCAGGCTGCGCCAGCGATGGAGGCGGGGGTGGCGCGAGAAAGACTCGCCAGGGCCTCTATGGATCTCCCGGTGGTGGTGACGTCATTGACGAGAAGGACGCGGTCATCGGCGGCGAAGGACTTGCCGACAAGGCCGACGGGCCTGCCTGAATCGTCCTGGAGTGCCATGCACAGCGGGATGGACAGGTTCCGTGCCAGTTCGGCTGCCAGTGCGACACCAGCCGTGGACGGTGACAGGACTACGGTTGGCGTCCACGCCTCGACGGTGGGCTGTAGCCAGGCCGCAACAGTGTCGAGCTGATGAACGTCGTGGGCTATGCCGCTAAAGGCTAGGAAGGTGTCCGTGTGTACGCCGCTGAGCAGCTGGAAGTGACCTTCCCGAAGGACCGACGGCTGGGTCAGCATTCCGGCGAACGTGGTCGGGTCGCCGGCGTACTGTCGGAAGGACACGACTGCGGCAGCTTTGGCGGTCACGAGCGTGACGTTACCGCGAGGCGGGCCCGTCTGGGCCGTTTCAGGTCAGACCTCTTCCAGCCCGTATCTGGCGTTCAAGAGCCGCTGACGGCGGGCGGACCGGCACAGGCACTCCGCTCCCGGCCACCTGGCAGGGTTGGTCAGGATCGCGTTCAGCGGGCTGGCGGTAACGCGCTCCTCGTACTTGGCGAACGACCCGGACGGCCCCAACCGGTACCTGGCCAGACCAGGAGTCGAGGCCTTCAGCAGCTCCCCGGCCAGCAGCGTCCCAGCGAGCGCGGTGACATACGGTGCGGCAACAGCCACGGTGGCTTGGCCGTACTGCACCTGCGTGGAGCCGTACAGCAGGTACCCATCCCACAGGTCGTGCAGCGTCTGATCCTCGTACTGGGCCAGCGAGCCTTCCGCCAGGTCTCGGTGCCGTTCTATCTGGCGGAGCATCGGGGCCGGCATTGGCGGACGACTCGTCAGGTGCTGCTCGACAGCGATCTTCGGCATGCCGGTCTCGCGTGAGATCATCGCCGCCTTGACGTTCTCCGCGTCGAGGACCATCGCCATGTGCAGGCAGCAGACGCACGGCCCGGTCCCGGTGCGGTGCCCGGAAATCATGACCTCGGTGGCGTTGCAGGCCGCGTTGAGCACGTCCAAGGGAAGGCCGTCTTGGATGGCGCGTCGCTCCTCCAGGGCGTCGACCGTGATGAGCACGACAGGCAGCGGAAACGGTTCAGGGTGGCTGGCGATCCAGTCGGCGACCTTCCCCTGGTGGGGTTGGACGTCGAGGTTGCCGAGGTGGGCCAGCGCCGCCTCGACGACCTCGACCTTCGGCAGTTCGGCTTCGGTGTCGGCGGCTGTTGCGAGTAGGGCACGGTCGAGGTTCTGGCCCTCCAACGCCTGGGGGTCGCACACGACCAGGCGGCCACTCAGGCCGGGGGTCATGGCGAGAGCATAGGCGACGGCGCCTCCGACTGAACCTGCGCCAGCGAGAACTGCGTCGATATGAGGGGCGGTCCAAGTCGTAGACGCCGCGTCGTCACCTTCGTCGTCAATGGGGTCCGCACCCGCGGTGTGTGTCAAGGCCGACGCGTACACGCTGGCCTCGACCGGTGCGTTCCCCGCGACTGGTTCCAGCGCTTTCGCGGTGAGAATTCCGGCGGCGCGGCATGCGGCTGCCATGGCGCCGATCGGTACTTGCGGCCACGCGTCCGGCAGGCGTGAAGGGACAGTCCCGGTGTACGACTGCCAACCGCCGCCGTCGACGTACAACGCTTGCCCTTGCGTCGCCGTCGCGGGGATTTCATGCGGCTCCGAGCCGCCGACGACGACTGTCAGCCTGCGGGTGGGGGGCTGGGTCGGTCGGTGGAGAGTGCCGTGGTCGGCGGCGGCGTGGAGCCGGTCGAGTAGCCGGTCCGGTCCGGGAGGAAGCGCCGGGTCGCTGGCAGCCTCGGGGGAGCAGACGATGTTCTGCCGGGGAAACAGGCGGCCGAGCAGGTCGACCATGGTCAGGGCCAGTACCTGGTGTCGCCAGGACGGCTGCTCTGGTGGGAGGTGAACCGTGATTTCGGTCGTGTCGAGCAGCGTCAGGAGGCCCTGAGCGTCCTCCCCTGAACCGGCGATGAGCCGCAGGCGGCGGTCAGGAAGCGACCGCTCGTCGACGCTGGCCTCTGCGTCGGCTTCGGTGGTGCTCATGCGAGCACCTCGAACCGCGCGCGCACCTGTGCTGGTGTCAGCTCCACCCATCCGCGCGAGTGCGTCAGCTGGTTCACCGAACAGGCGCTGAGTTCCATCGCAGCGGCGGCGAAGTCGGGGACCACGATGCTGATGGCCCCTTCGTGACCGATGAGCATGTTCGTGTCGTCAACCTTGGAGTGGTAGGCGGGACCAGGGTGAGTGTGAACTCTGACCAGGACGAAGTGGTTGGAGGGCAGCGTCCGGATGACGTCACTGAGTGCGTCCGGTGGCACCTCGACGGCACACCCGCCGCCAGCGTCACGGTAGGCGACTTGGCCCGGGCGGATGGCGTGGGTGACTGTTGCCGTCGTGTCGTCCTCGACTGTGCCGACCCACAAGACGACTGCCTCGAGTCCGCGCTGGCCGCGCTCGCGAAGCAGATGACCGGTGTCGGACAGGACGCCGCCCGGCACGATGTATCGCTGCAGGGTCGTGGGGACGCTGGCCATCAGCGTCCAATCCATCGGGTCTTCAGGTCGACGAGAAGTTCGAGGACGAGCGCATCGAGGCGTAGTTCCTCACGATGCTTGTCCCACGGGTCGTCCTGATGCTGCGGGTGGCTGTGGTATTCGCGCAACCCGCGGCGGCAGAAGAAGGGCCGCTGGTAGTCCGGGTGGTTCCGGATGATGCCGCGGGGACCGTTGAGGGCCTTCGGCCACTCGTTCGGCGCAAGAGGAGTCAGGTCCGGGTGCCGCAGCTCAGCACTGGGGGGCTGCCCGTCGTAGTCGTCGAAGTTCAGGTGGAGAACGAGCTGCCGCGTTCTCGGCTCAGCCTCAACGAGCGGCACTTCGTGGATGAACGCCACCTGCTCGGGTCCGGGCCCGCCGCGCAGCAAGGTGCTTGGCACCGCCTGCCTGACTAACGTGCGGTCGACCTTTTCGAACCTGACCAAAAGGTCCGTGGCGGTCTGCAGCTCGGGCTCACCGACGGCGAGCGTTGGGTATTCCCGTAAGTATCGCCGCAGCTCGGCCACCCCGTGGGCGACGTGCTCGGCGACATCGACGGGGTGCACGTCTAGCCGTCCTGAGCCTGGTTCGTCTGCAGCAGCAGCACGTCACCGTCCTGCAGTCCGAGGTCGCCCAGCTTCTCGCCGAGCGGAAGCGGCTGGTTGTCGCGCTCTCGTCGAAGCACATAGGTCGTCCCGGAGCCCGTGCTGAGCCGGAAGTATTTCAGCGCGTCGTCGAAAACCTTGCGGGCCGGGTTGTTCCGGTTCCACCTGTCGGTGAGTGTGCCGGAGGTGGACCTGACGGTGAGGTCCAGGAAGTTCTTGTTCGACTGACCGCTCATGGCGACCTCCTCGCCGGCTTCCCGGCCTCGTGGGGCTGCGCACCCCGTCAACGCAACGACTTTCCGTGCTGCCGGAACGTTCACGTCTTGCCCCGACGGCCTCCAAGAGTCACACTGAATCAATCAGTCAGACCCAAGCGAGCACCTCATTATCGGACAGAAAGTTCCCTCCTGTCTAGGGAAACTGACCGTCGCATCCCGCTGGTGGCGTGTCGCGGCCACGCGATAGCGGCGCGGCGGGCCACTCTAAACCCATGAAACGCGTCGGCGGGCGGCGCGGAGCGCGGAAGGCGTCGATAGATGTGAGCACGGCTGAGGCTCGTCAGGCTGCCCTTGTCTTTGACCCGTCCCGACTCACGACGGCGCGTGAGTTGCGGGAAATGAGCCAAGTCGAACTCGCGCGGACCGTGACCGGGCTGACCGCGGCGTCGATTTCGCAGTTCGAGAGGGGTCACACCAATCCCAGTGCAGCAACCTTGCAGAAGGTGTCGGCGGCGCTCGGTGTTCCGGTCCAGTTCTTCCAGCGGCGCTCACACGCGACCGCCCCCGTTCCGGACCCGTACTTTCGCAGCCTGCGTTCCACATCGGCCGCGGACCGGCGCCGGTCGCGCGCCCTAGCTGGCCTCGTGCACGAATTCGTCGCCGAGATAGAGAACCACGTCACCCTCCCAGACCTAGATCTGCCTGACTTGGCTGGGCCGTCAGGGGTGGACGAGCACGCGGGCTTCGAGATGTTCGAGACCTTGGCCGCTCGGGCTCGAGGCCACCTGGGAGTGCTGCCGGGGCCCGTCGGTAACGTCGTCCAGCACATCGAACGAGCTGGTGTCGTCACGGCGAGACTGCGCGTCGGTGCGGACAAGATCGATGCGTTCAGCGTCCCGTACCGCGACCGACCCGTCGTCATTCTCGGCTCGGACAAGGGCTTGCGTGACAGATCCAGATTCGACGCAGCCCACGAGCTAGGCCATCTGCTCCTTCATCGCCCCGACCAGGCAGGGACCAGACTGGCCGAGAACCAAGCTCATCGGTTCGCTGCAGCATTCCTTCTGCCGCGAACAGAAATCGAGCCCTTGCTTCCCACGCGGCCGGACTGGCGAGTGCTGTTGGAGCTGAAGCAGACATGGCATGTCTCCCTAGGTGCGCTCCTGCACCGAGCCAAGAGCCTGGGAGTGATGTCGGAGCAAACCTATGTGCAGGCGCTGAAGGTGATGTCCGCCCGTGGATGGCGCAAGAACGAGCCTGCGGATCTTGGGCCCCCCGAGTCGCCCCTGCTGTTGCCAGCGGCGGTTCGAGCAACGGCGAGCCAGGGCGTGACGGTTGAGGAGCTCGCGCAGCGCGCCGGCCTCCCGCTGGCGGAGGTCCTTCGCTTATTGGAACCGTCGTTGGACCCTCGCCCACGCGTCGTGTTCTGAGTTGAGGCGACCCAAGCCCAGTCATGGCCGCTTGTAGGTGTGCACTCATTCCCGGCGACAGGCGTGTGCCTACTTAGGGCGTCTCGCTCCCTGTCGCCCCGTCGGGCGAGGCTGCATGCCCATCCCGATCGGCCCGAGTGGCAGGACACAACCGGCGACGGTGTCGCTGACGGCGAGGGTCTCGACAATGAGGGCGGGATGTACATCGTGGGGGCGGCGTTGCATCTGACCTAGAGATCCCGCGATTACGGCAGGTGCGAAAGGCGTTGAAGTGGCAAGGAACAACGCCCGGGAGTTCGTTAAGCGTCCACGGGCCCTCGACATCTGCGGGCGACCTTACGGACGTCCGCGGACCGTAGCCCCCAAAAGTCGGGGCTGGATGACTGCAGCGCCGAACGGGCTGAGACATCATGAGACGAACGAGGGCGCCGCAGATTATCGGGTGGTGCAATTGCGCGGCGCTCCTGGAATGACTCTCTACGAGAGAAAGCGCTCTGACCTGCAGGCTTGTGGGCCCCGTCGGATTCGAACCGACAACCTACGGATTAAAAGGTCTCGGGACCCAGTCTCAGACGGGCTCGTGCGGTCGCTAGTTGTGCTCAGACGCGCCCAATATACGCCCCGGACGCTCAGGTTGAAAGCTTGGGCAACTGCACCACAACTGCACCGCCGGTCTCCCGAGAAGGAACGCACGGGCTGGGAGTATCGGACCCGGCCGGGCAGGGCTCGTCATTGGGTTCACCGGATCCCGCGTTCATCGGCCCGCTGGTCGGCTTCAGCGCGTGGCCCGCCACTCAGGTGTGACGCCAGACCTTCACGGCGGACGCCAACAGCAGCACGACCAGCAGCGGAACCAACACCGCCTCGGGCGCGACGCCGAGCAGCAGGCCACCGGTCACCGACCCGGCCACCGACCCGGCCCCCATCGCGACCACGAACCGGCGGTTCTGCCCGAGCACGGCAAACGCTTGGTCCCGGCTGTACCGGAAGAAGGCGACGAGCATCGTCGGTAGCGAAACGAGCAGCGACAGCGACCCCGCCAGCTTGGTGTCCACGGCGAACAGCAGCACCAGCGTAGGGATGAGCAGCTCGCCGCCGGCTACGCCCATCAGCGCCGCGACCACCCCGATGCCGAACCCTGCAGCAACCCCGGCGACAATCTGCACCGGCTCCGCCAGTTGAAGGGCGGCGAGGGTGCCCATGCGTTCGGCCGCGAACACGACAGCCAAGAACACCAGCAACGCTGCCAGGACCTTGTACAGGGTGGCTGCGGCCAGCCGGGTGGCCCACGACGCTCCTACCCACGCCCCCAGCAAGCTTCCAGCGAGCAGGTTGAGCACCACGGTCCAGTGCGAAGCCACTTCGGTCAGTGGCACTGCGGCTAGCCGTGTGGGGATGGCGGCTATCACCACGACCAGCGACATCGCCTTGTTGACGATGACCGCGGCCAGGGCTGCGAACCCGAACACGGACAACAGCAACGGGAGTCGGAACTCCGCCCCGCCCAGGCCCACCAGCCCACCCACAAGCCCCACAACTGCCCCACCGGCAAACGCCCAGGACGCGGTCAGCCTTGGGATGGAACGCGGGTGGGTGGCCTCAGCCTGCGACATGCGGTTCACCGTTGAACAGTAGCCGCGGGCATTGCCGAGTCGCCCGCGATGTCAGTGCGCTCCTGCAAGGTGTCCTGCCAGTCGATTGTGCCATTCCTGGCTGGCGCCGTCGAGGCCGATGATGGTCACGTTCTTGCCCTTGGCTTCCAACCTCGTGTCCCAGCAGGCGGCCCGGCCGCTCGAGGCGTCCTACGGCGGCTACGCGTCCTGCCCCTGATTACGGCGCGGGACAAGATGCTGCTGGCCGAGTTCGACTAGTCCATGCAACCCGCCCCGAGCTTGCCGGTCATCGACACGACGAAGCCGCGGCGTGACATGTGGTAACTCAAGCGCTACGGCCTGCCCTTCCTTTACTGGAACCTCATCCTCCGCGGGCTCGCATCAGCACCGGCGCGGACGCCTCGGGCGTGCGCGACACCGACATCGACACCGCACGCGAGCGCCTCGCTGCCGGAGCGCTCCTCCTCGACGTGCGCGAGCCCGCGTAGTGGGCGGCGGGCCACATACACGGCGCCGAGCACGTCCCGCTCGGCGAGCTCGACCCCACGACGTACCTTGCTGATCGCGGGATCCTTGTCCTCCGCCGGTCCGGGAACCGGTCCTCCAAGGCCGCCGAAGCCCTGGCCCCAGCCGGCCGCACCGTGGAGAACGTCGCGGGGCATGAAGGCTTGGGCCGCAGCCGGGTACGCCGTGGTCACCGACGGCGGTGGCCGCGGTGCGATCCCCACCGTGCCGGAGTAGGTCTACGTCGTCGGCCAGCCCGCGCAGGATGCGACCACCAGAAGGCTGGTCATCGTCGGGCTCACCGCCCTCGTCGGGGTACCCAGCCCGTGTCCTCACGTCAGGTCCGGTAGGAGGTCGGCGTCGGAGTTGGCGTGACGGGCATCCCGGCGGCCTTCCTTTGTGACCCTGCTCAACCACCGCGTCGACAAGCAATACCTGCTGATCGAGTTATTCGTCCTGATGGTCATAGCGGCTGTCGCCATGGCCGACCGACCCGGTCGCCTCAGCACCGAGGATGGGACGCGCGAGGACCGGGAACGTTTCGCCGTCGCAGGCACGGGCCCGAGCCCAGCCGGCTCTACCACGAAGACGCGGAGCACGAGCCTGAGGACGCTTCCCACCCCACCGGCCACCGCCCACGAGGACCGTCAGCCGTCGTGGGCCGTCACCGTGGTGGCCGGCCTGGCCGTGGGTATCCTCACCGGCTTCTTCGGGGTCGGTGGTGGGTTCGTCATCGCGACTGCCCTCGTCATCATCCTCGGCCTGCCGATGCAGCACGAGGATGGGGCCTCGCTGCTCATCGTCGTCGCGAACTCGGCGTCCTCGCTGCTCGCCCGCACCGGCCGGTCCACTTCGACGGGTCGGTGATCATCGTGGGAAGCGGTCGTCCTGAGGCTGGGCATCTGCTGCCGGGTCTGTCGGCGGGTCCGCCACGTGGTGACCAGGGCTAGGGCGAGCAGGAGTTCGGCGATGTCGCCCCCGTAGTACATGAGGTCACCGGCTCCGCGCAGCTCTCCCGCGGGGACGTCGATCTGGACGAGCGCCCCGGCGTAGAGCAGCTGGGACAAGATCGCATGGCCGGCGATCGCGACGCCGAGAACGACGAGGCGGGCCGGTACGGACGGACGTCTGGGGGCGGGGTCAGGGCCGCCGATGACCCAAGCGAACAGGTAGCCGGCGGCCAGGAAGTGCGCGTGGACCGCGTGGTGCAGGACGGGGTTGGTGGTCGTGGCGCCGTACAGCGGCGTGAAGTAGAGGGCGGCGAGCCCACCGAGATTCAGGATGAGCGCGGTGAGGGGGTTTGCGATCAAGTGGGCGGGGCGGGAGCGTAGGACCCGCCCGATGACTCGGCCGCGCTGAGGAGGGATCGACCGCAGCAGGAGGGTGACGGGGGCGCCGAGGACGAGCCCGAGCGGGGCGTACATGCCAATGAGCAGATGCTGGTTCATGTGCCCGCGGAAGTCCCCGGGAGGGAACAGCGACAGTTGCGGGGTCAGGGCGAACGCCAGCAGGGCGAGGCCGCTGAGGAAGCTGGCGGACCGCCAGCCGCTCCATCCCCGCGGTTCGCGGGTGCGGCGCCCGGCCAGCACCAGGTAGATGGTCGCGACCAGGGCGAGGCCCACGAGCGGTAGCAGCGTCTCGAGACCACTTTCGGTGTGGGCGTGTGGCTCGTGCGCAGGGATCATCGCGTCGTCGCCGGCCGCTCGGCGTCTCCAGTGATATCGAGCGGCGTGCCGGTGCGCTGGAGGAGCCACCCGCTGGCGACGAGGAACGCGCCGAAGACCAGGAAGCCGATGTCCCACCAGGTCTGGTACTCGCCGCTGCGGACGTGGTGGATGCCCAGGAGGTGGTGGTCGATAATGCCCTCGACGAGGTTGAACACTCCCCAGCCGACCAGGATCCAACCCCACAGCACCCGGGAGGTCCAGGCCCGGCCACGGGAGTGGGTGACGCGGGAGTAGAGCAGGCCGAGGCCGACAAGTACGGCGAGCCAGGTGAAGGTGTGGAACAGCCCGTCCCAGATGGTGTTGATCTGCAGGCCGTGCACCGTGTTGGCTGGGTAGTACTGCACGCCGATGTTGTCGGTGTTGGTACTGGTTAGCATGTGGTGCCACTGCAGGATCTGGTGCAGCAGGATGCCGTCGACGAACCCGCCGAGCCCGATGCCCAGGACGGTGCCGGGTAGCCGAATGCCTCGAGGGCTTTGCCGCGCCAGCGCAGCCGCTTTGCCCGAGTCGATCGCCATGATGCCTCCCTCGTCAGTCCAGAGCCGGTGCGACCCGGGGGTGACGTACCCGTGACCGTGCATCGCAAACGTTGATTCGGTCGCCCTGCGCTGGCCGAGTGACGCCCTGATCTGGTTCCGGATGAGAGCTAGTCGTGGTTCCACACCTTGACGGCGGAGGCTAGGAGCAGGGCGACCGGGACGGGATGAGGATGGTGTCGGGGGCGGCGCCGAGGAGCAGATCGCCGAGCGGGGTCCCGGCGATGGACCCGGCGGTCATGGTGAGGAGAAAGGCTTGGTTGGCGGCGAGCACGGGGAAACTGTTGTCACGCCTGTAGCGGTTGAACGCGACGGGCCTAGTCGGGGGATACGGCCAGGGAGGCTGCCGGCGGTCTTAATGTCGACGGCGAAGAGCCGCACGATCGTAAGGATGAGCAGTTCGCCGGGGGCGACGCCCATGAGGGCGGCGACGATCCCTATGCCGACTCCGGCTCCCACGTCGAGGGCGGTGCGAGTGGCGGGATGAGGGTGGGGGTTTGACGTTGGCGGCGTGGTCCAGGCCAGCGTCGCCCCGATGAGCACCAGCAGCATGGGCAGGACCTGATTAAGGGTACTGGAGGGCATCCGGGTGACCCAAGTCGCGCCCGCCCACGCTACGAGGAGGCTGCCGGTAAGCAAGGTCGCGACGATATGCCAATGGGGCTCCGAAGGGGATGGACAGCATCCGTGCGGCGAGCGTGGCGGCGACGACGATCAGGCTTATCGCCTTATTGGGGATGACCGGTGTTCGGGGTTGGTTCAGTTTCACGACTACTTCGGCGACAGCTGGGGGGTGTTGTTCTCGCACCCGGGCGACTTCACCCCTGTCTGTTCGACCGAGTTGGGTGTGGCCGCCGCGCTGTGGCCGGAATTCGACGCCCGTAACGTCAAGTTGTTGGGGTTGTCCGTGGACTGGGTGGAGTCCCACCACGCGTGGGAGTCAGCCACCGGCAAGACGCAAGGAACCGAGATGAACTTCCCGCTGATCGCCGACGTCGACGGCAAGGTCTCCAGCTGTACTGGATGATCCACCCCGGAGTGAACGACGCCCAGGCGGTGCGGCGGTCCATGTCGTCGACCCGGCCAAGAGGGCCTAGCTCATCCTGCTGTACCCGACGACCACCGGCCGCAACTTCGCCGAGATCCTGCGGGCCATTGACGCCCTGCAGGTCTCTGCCACCGGTCCGTGGCCACCCCAGCAGACTGGACGCCAGGTCAGGAGGTCATCCTCGGGCTCGCCGTGAAAGACGAGGACGCCCGGTTCGCTTATCCGGATACGGCTCGGTCAAGTCGTAACCGCGGCTGATCCCGCAGCCGACCCATCGACCTTCGCCTAGAGTCTTGTGGCGTACACCGAACTATTAAGGATGTCCGTGCTGCACGCCGTTCAAGCACTAGTTCTCGACGACCCAGCCGGCTTGCTACCGGCGCGCAACCAGATGGCGCTGTCGCTGGGTTGGCACATCATCCTGGCATCGTTCGGGGTCGCGTGGCCGGCGATGATTCTGGTCGCGCATTGGCGGGGGGTCTACCGCAGGGACGACGTCGCGCTGGGTCTCGCCCAACGCTGGGCGAAGGTCTCGGCCGTGCTCTTCGCCATCGGCGCGGTGTCCGGGACGGTGCTCAGCTTTGAGATGGGACTGCTCTGGCCCGGGCTCATGGGCCGCTACGGCGGCGTACTTGGCCTGCCCTTCGCGTTCGAGGGGCTTTCGTTCTTCGTCGAGGCCATCTTCCTCGGCCTGTACCTCTATGGCTGGGGAAGGATCCCACCCAGACGGCACCTGCTGATGTTGGTCCCGATGGCCGCAGCCGGCGTGGTGGGCAGCTACTGCGTCATCTCGGTCAACGCCTGGATGAACATGCCCGTCGGTTTCCGCCTCGTGGACGGGCAGGTCGTCGACGTGAACCCGTGGGCCGTGCTCTTCAACCCCGGAGCCATCCTTCAGTTCGCGCACATGTGGGTCGCCGCCTACATGATCGTCGGATTTCTTGTTGCCGGGGTGTATGCCGCAGGCATGCTGCGCGGCCGTTACGACCGCCACCACCGACTGGGCTTCACCATCCCCCTCGTCTTCGCCAGCGCGGGCGCCTTGGTCCAGCCCCTGGTCGGGCACGTTCTGGGCCTACGTATCGCCGAGGCGCAACCGGCCAAGCTAGCCGCTTTCGAACTCGCGACCGACACCGAGAGCCCCTCCCCGCTCCGCCTGGGCGGCCTGCTCATCAACGGTCAGGTGCGCTACTCCCTCGACATTCCGAGTCTGGGATCGATCATCGCCCGCAATTCCTTCACCGCGCCTGTCCAAGGCTTGGACACCATTGCGCCAACCGATGAGCCTCCCATCAACATCACCCACGTCGCCTTCCAGTCCATGGTCGGCATCGGCACCCTGCTCTTCCTCGCCGTGGCCCTCTACTGGTTCGCCCGCTGGCGAGGACGCGACCTGCTCAGCAACCGGTGGGCGCTGCGCTTCGCGGTCCTGGCCGGCCCGCTTGGGGTCCTGGCCATGGAGCTGGGATGGGTCGCGACCGAGGTCGGGCGCCAACCCTGGGTCGTCTACGGCTACCTACGCACTCGTGACGCCGCCGGCGACAACCCCCAGATCTGGATCCTCCTGGTCGCCACGGCGGTCCTCTACACCGGGCTCACCATTGGCGCGGCACTCGTGCTGCGGTCCATGGCACGACGCTGGCGCGCCGGAGAAGAAGACCTGCCCAGCCCCTACGGCCCCCAATCCGATGCTGCTGGTGGAAGTCGACCCCCCACCGACCGCGAAGCGACCACGCCATGACTCTTGAGACCGCAGTGGCCGCGGCCCTGTTCGCCGGAGTAGTGATTTACGCCCTCTTCGGCGGCGCCGACTTCGGGTCCGGGTTCTACGACCTCACGGCTGGCGGCACCCGTCGTGGCGCCGCGGTACGCACCCTCATCGACCACAGCATCGGACCGGTCTGGGAAGCCAACCACGTATGGCTCATCTACGTTTTGGTCATGTGGTGGACTGGGTTCCCCGCCTCCTTCGCCGCCGCCATGAACACGCTCATCCTTCCGATGTTCTTGGCGCTGCTCGGCATCGTCCTGCGCGGAGCGGCGTTTGCGTTCCGCAAGTTCGCGCCCACGGTCACCCAGGCACGATTGTACGGCGCGATCTTCGCCGCCTCCTCACTGATCACCCCCTTCTTCCTTGGGACCGTCGCCGGCGCTATCGCCTCGGGCCGTGTGCCGGCCACGCGTCGAGGGGACCTCTGGACGTCGTGGCTCAACCCCACCTCCCTATGGGGTGGTGCCATCGCCGTGGGCAGCTGCGCGTTCCTCGCCGGAACATTCCTGACCGCCGACGCCTACCGCGGCGGCCGAATCGATCTGGTCACCTCCCTACGGCGACGCACCCTCGTGGTCGGGGCAGCCACCGGCGCTGTGGTCTTCGCCGCGCTGATCCCAATCCTGCGGGACGCCCCGACCTTGGCCGCCGGACTGACCGGCCGAGCCGCACCCCTGATCGCCATCTCCGGGCTGACCGGAGCCACGACCCTGGCCCTCATCGCTGCCCGGAGATACCAGCCCGCGCGAGTGACGGCGGTCCTCGCAGTCGCATCCGTCATCAGCGGGTGGGGATTGGGCCAGTACCCATGGCTCTTGGTCGACGAAGTCCGAATCGACGACGCCGCCGCTGCCCCTGCGACTCTGATCGGCCTCCTCGTGGTTGTCGCCCTCGCCGGCATCGTCGTGCTGCCGCCGCTGGTGTACCTCCTCAAACTCACCCAATCAGCCGACTGGACCCACCACTGAGGCGCGTTTGTCGGACGATTCCACCGCACCTTGGCAGTCGGAAGGGGGCTACGCCCGCTGCCACGGCCCAGACGGCGATCGACGAACCGCCCTGCCAGCATGGCCTCACGAACACAATCACGCCCGTGCCCACGGTCGGCGCGAAACAATCCAGCGGGGAGGCTTGACCGAGAACGGTCACGTGTTCGTGCAGCAGGCACTTCGATGGGCACGATGTTGACGCCAATTTGAATCATGTTGACACCGCGCCCGCAGCACCACGGCATCAAGGCACGGAGCGGCCGCGACGGTTGCGTCACGAGGCACGGCTGGCCTCGACGATTCTCTTGACGAGGTCGGCAGGGATTGTGGAGTCGGGGTCGCGGAGTAGGCCGACGCAGCGGCGGGTCTGGACGAGGGCATCGAACAACGGTGGGCAGGTCGGGCAATCGGCCAGATGGGTCTCGACAAGGTGTCGCTCACGCGCTGCCAAGGTGTCATCCAGGTAGTCCGAGACCCTGGAGCGAGCGTCCCAACATGTCAAAGGCACGCCGGCTATGGCGACGCGGCGTTCCCACTGGCTGGCGAGGGCAGTGACCAGCAACATTCGCCCACGCCGCAGTCGCTGCTTGGCGGCCGGCAGCTGGACCTGCTGGATCCTTGCGATCTGGGGCATCGTGAGTCCCTCCATGTCGTGGAGCACCAGAGCGGTCCGGTAGATCAGCGGTAGTCGTAGGAGAGAGTCCTTGAGCGCTTCGACGGTCTCGGCGCGGGCTGTCACGACAGAGGCGTCCACCGAGTAGCGCTCGTCGCGCCATCTCTCCTCGACGAGCGTCGTGACGTCCTCGGTCGGCTCCTCTCGGTGACGGCGCGAGTGGTCCACGGCCGCGTTGTGCAGAATGCGGTGCAGCCAGGTGGCCAGTGACGAATCGCCCCGGAACGAGTGCCCCCGTTCCAGTGCCCGCACCAAGGTCTCCTGCACGAGATCCTCTGCCAACGCCTGATCGCGGACGATGGTTCGTGCGTAGCGCATCAGCCCGGGAACCTCAGCAACGAGTGTGTCCGCGTCGATCACTTGCCAGACCTGTAGGTCACGCCGACGACCGGCCGGAGGTGGCGGGAGTGTGTTCGCTGGAGATGGGGCAGCTGCGGATTCCCAGCAGTGTGTAGAGCGGGCACGACCCGGCCAGGGAGGTGGCGACCATCAGGCCTGCGAGAACGTACAGCACGATGGAGACGACCCCTCCTGGGCCGATCAGGACTCCCGCCAGGATTAGTGCGGGGGCGGCGAGGAAGAGGCGTAGGCGTCGGTCGAGGGTGCCCATGTTGAGCTTCACGGAGATCTCCGGGTGTTGGGGGGTTCTGTCGTTGCATGGACGTAGCGAGCCCTCAAAGAGATACATGACCGAACGGCTGGGCATTGGCACCCGCCGGTGCCAATGCCCAGCCGAGCCCTCGTCGGCCGAGCCTGTCCTAGATGCGAGTTGCGCGCTGAGGCCGACCAACGCTCTCAGCCGAGTTCACGGTTTGGTGAGGTCACGGATGACATCGCGCATGTCAGGCGACTTCTCTCGGTTGTAGGGAAGCTTCGCCAGCATCATGCCCATCAGGCAGCTGTTGGTCAGAGCCGCCAAGGTCAGCCCTGCGCCGATCAGGCCGGCAAGCCACTTGGTCCAAGGCAGAATCGTGGAGAGCAGGATGAAGAGCAGGACAAGCGATCCGGCGACGAGCCTGACCTGTCGCTCCAGCTCCCACTTCGCCTCGCCTCGCGAGACGGGAGCTCCGGCCTGCTCCCAGGCGGTGAGGCCGCCGGAGAGAATGTGCAGCTGGGGTAGGGCGGAGGGTACTGAACTGAGTGCCTGCTCGGCCTGGGTGGCACGTGCTCCTGACCGGCAGACCAGCACGACGTGTTCGTCGAGGTGGGCTGCCAGCTCGGCGCGGTGCTCCTTGAGCAGATCAAGGGGGACGTTGTACGAGCCCGGGATGTGCGCTCCACGGAATTCGGCCGGAGTTCGAACGTCGAGGATCCGTGGCGCATCTGCCTGACCCATCCATTCTCGGACACCGTGCGCGTCAAGTACGGGCGGTCGGTGTGAGGTGCTTCGGGGTTCGATCATGATGTGTGTCCTGTGCTTGGTGCGAGATGTGAGTCAGAATGGATGGTCAGTCGTGCTGCTGGGCGAATCTGGGCTCGGTAATGACGAGTCCAGACTCGCTCGCGTGCTCATCGAAGTTGTCGTCGATGAGCACGGCGGTGTGCCCGTTGGCTGCTAAGACCGAGACGGCTATCGATGCCCGGTAGCCGCTTGCGCAGTGGACCCAGAGATCTCCGTGCGGCACTTCCGCCATCCGCGCAAGGATCTGATGGAGAGGGATGTTGCTCGCTCCCTCGATGTGGCCATCGTTGAACTCGGGCGTCCGGCGCACGTCCAGGATCTCGACGGCACGGTGGTGTTGGACGGATTTGAGGTCTGCGAATGTCGCGCGACGGAACTCCTCTAGTTCCTCGTGCGTCCATGCGCTTGGCTCGCCGGTGGCGCTGCCTTCGAGTTCGTCGATACCGATGCGGACCAGTTCGCGTTGCGCCTCTGCTACCTGGTCGGGAGTGTCACCCAGGAGGGTCAGAGGCGTACCCCACGGGATCAACCAACCCAGGTAGGTGGAGAACTGGCCGTCCAGCCCGATGTTGAGCGTTCCGCGGACGTGCCCGTCAGCGAAGGCGGTGCGGCTGCGCAGGTCAACGACCCAGTCCCCGTCTGCGATGTGCTGTGCGATGGTGGCCCTGTCGGCCGGTGCCGGGGGTGCGAGGTCAGGAGCTGCCGGTCCGGCCTGGTTGGCCGGGCCCATGTGAGCGTAGTACGCCGGAAAGGCGTCGAGCCCAGCGAGGGTATCTGCGACCCACTGCTCCTCGGAAAGGTTCAAAGCCGGGTTGATGCGCTTCTCTTCCCCGATGGTCGAGGCATCGCCACCGCTGGTACCACCTGCGGCACAGAAGCTCCCAAATCCGTGGGTCGGCAGCACCTTGGCGTCCTCCGGTAGATCGGCGGCGAGCCGTTGCGCCGACGAGTACTGGTGACGGACCAAGGTGTCGGTGTTGTCCTCACCGAGGAGGTCCGGTCGCCCCGTGGCACCGAAGAGAAGGGAGCCCCCTGTGAAGACGCCGATGGCCTGGTCACCTTCATGCACCGCGAACGCGAGATGCGTGAAGGTGTGACCCGGCGTGGCGATTGCACGGACACTCAGGTTCTCAGACACGCGAACGGTGTCGCCGTCACGGATGGGATTTCGCTGGTAGGCGACCTCGTCGTCTGCATTGACGTGGTACCTCGCGCCGGTGCGCTCGGCGAGAGCCAACCCTCCGGTGACGTAGTCGTTGTGGATGTGGGTCTCGAAGACATCGGTGATGTGTACGCCCTCAGCCTCGGCAAGGCCTGTCACACGGTCGATGTCTCGTTGCGGGTCTACGACAAAGGCGCGGGATCCGTCGTGCACGAGATAGCTGCGATCGCCCAAGGTGGGCGTTTCGATGGTGATGATGGTGGCCATGAATCTGGATTCCTCTCAAGGGGCTGGTGGAGATGGGCAGTCGGTCCTGTGCGGCGAGGCCATTCCTGCTGAGTGGTCGGTGGGAAGCTGACCGCGCCCTTCGTAGATGAGGCCTCAGTTGCTTGACGTGTGGAGCACCAGTTGGTCCAGCAGGACCCAGCCTGCCAACAGCACGAGGAGGCCCGCGAAAGTCTGCTGGAGGGTGGCTGCCCTGAACCGGCTGGAGGCGCGTTGGCCGACCACTGCCGCCACGCTCGCGGCGGCGGCGAAGGGGAGTATGACCGCCCAGTCCACATGTGATCCCGCGACCCGGGTGGCCAGTGCGGCACTGGAGTTGAGGGCGATGATGAGGAGCGATGTGCCGACGGCATTAGGCATGGTGAAGCCTGCAACGGCTACCAAGGCGGGCACTGCGAGGAATCCGCCACCCACTCCGAAAACACCGATGAGGACGCCTACGCCGGCCCCCGCGAGGATGGTTCGAAGGCCGCCAGTCCCCTGCCGCCCCGGAACGGGACCATGATCGAGGGCCTTGGCGGATCGCCACATCATCGCGGCGGCTGTCAGCATGACGCCGGCGAACCCCACGAGAACCACCGTCTCGGGGAGACCCTTGGACAGTGCTGCACTGATGATCGAGGTCGCCAGTCCTGCGAGGCCAAAGCCCAGGCCCGCCCTGACCTGCACCCGCCCTGCCCTCGCGTGCGCGGCTACCCCCGACAACGATGAGGCGATGATGATGATGAGCGAACCTGTGGTTGCTTCGTGGGGTGACTCCCCGAGAATGTAGACGAGGCTGGGGACCGCGAGTACGGACCCTCCGCCGCCGAGCAGCCCGAGGGCGAGTCCGACCAGGAGTCCGAGTCCTGCGGCGACAATTCCCAACTCAGGCCACCTCGGGAGGTGGGGGGCCGGAGGCGTCCATGGGTAGGTCTGCCTCGCGCCACGCCAGGGTGCCCCCGTCGACGTTGATGGCGTGAACGCCGGCTTGACGTGCCCGTTCGACGGCCTTGGCTGAGCGCTTTCCGCTGCGGCAGATCATGAGTACGTCGATGCCAGCTGGCAGCTGCGTACAAGAGAGTGAGGACAGCGGTAGCGACTGCGCGTTGCGGGCGTGACCGGCGAGATACTCCTCAGTCTCACGGACGTCCACCAACACGGCGGACCCCTCACAAGTACGTCTGAATGCCTCGCTGACGTCTATGCCGGTCATGTCAGCACCTTCCGGGGTTCGCGATTTCATGGTCAAATGTACGGACATCCTATAGCGTCGAGACCGGCGACGGTGCCTATCGGTGCAGTCGCGCACGCACCACTGAGTAGGGAGAAGTGCTATGCAGTCGCAGGCCCACGAGGTAGTCATCGTTGGGGGAGGCAGCGCCGGTATCTCGGTCGCGGCGCGGCTTCACCGGTCGGGTGTCAAGGACATCGCCGTGATTGATCCGGCAACCACGCACTACTACCAACCACTGTGGACTCTCGTGGGTGGCGGGTGCGCCCAGCCCCAGAAGAGCGCCAGGCTCGAAGAAAGCGTGATGCCCAAGGGGGTCAAGTGGATCAAGGCCGCGGTGACGGACGTCGATCCGGATGCCAAATCGGTGGTCCTGCGCGACGGGACCATCGTCACGTACCAGTACTTGGTCATGGCGCCGGGGATCCAGTTGGACTGGCACAAGATCGGTGGCGCCCGCGAAGCGTTGGGCAAGGCTGGGGTCTCGACAAACTACGAGTACAACTTGGCGCCCAAGACGTGGGAGTTCATCCAGGCGACAAGGTCGGGGTCGGCAATCTTCGCGATGCCCTCCGGACCGATCAAGTGCGCTGGAGCACCTCAGAAGATTGCCTACCTGGCTTGCGACTACTGGCGCAGCCAAGGGGTGCTCGACCAGATTGATGTCCACATGGTGCTGCCGACGCCCGGGATGTTCGGCGTGCCCGTGTTCGCGCGCGAACTGGAAAAGGTGGTGAAGCGGTACGGGATCACCGTCCACTTCGAATCCGAGGTTGTCGAGGTCGATGTGGACGCCAGGAAGGCCACGCTGGCCGGCGTGGCTGGCCGAGCAGGCGAGACGAAGACGCTGAGCTACGACATGATGCACTTGGTTCCACCGCAGTCGGCTCCCGACTGGGTCAAGCAGACGGCGTTGGCCGACCCGGACAACCCCGGCGGCTATG
Organism: Knoellia koreensis; assembly: GCF_013041615.1. Taxonomy (GTDB): domain Bacteria; phylum Actinomycetota; class Actinomycetes; order Actinomycetales; family Dermatophilaceae; genus Pedococcus; species Pedococcus koreensis. Next base: position 1,084,194 of record NZ_JABEPQ010000002.1, on the reverse strand, counting down.
TGCAGGTCGACAAGCACACCATGCAGCACACGCGGTACTCCAATGTCTTTGCTCTCGGCGATGCGGGTTCCACCCCCAACTCAAAGACCGGAGCAGCCATCCGCAAGCAGGCCCCCGTGGTAGCGGCAAACCTGCAGTCGGTCTTGCGCGGTAAGTCGGCGCGGGAGCAGTACGACGGGTATGCCTCGTGCCCGTTGACCACCTCACGCAAGACGATGCTGCTGGCCGAGTTCGACTACACCATGGAGCCCCACCCCACCATTCCGATGATTGACACCACGAAGGAGCGGCGGGATATGTGGTACCTGAAGAAGTACGGCCTTCCGGCCCTGTACTGGAACCTCATGCTCAAGGGGTTGGCCTGACCGGGTATGGGACGGGCCGACCGTCGTCTCGTCTCAGCTCGGGGCGTCAGCAATGGCTCCCAAGCGAAACCCATTGGGCGTCCAGGACGTGAGGAGCGCATAGCGGTCCGCTCGCACAAGCGAGCGGCGATACTCGATCGGCGGTTGGTCTCCTACCCTGCCATGCCGTTCAATCTCGAAACAGGCGATACCCTGTTCGAGCCCAAGCAAGCCTCGTTGAGCGGCGGTCGGCACCACGGCGGCGATTCGCTCCGAGCCGCCGGTCGGCCTCACACCACATCGTCGAGTCAACTCGTCATACAGAGCCGCGTGGGTGAAGTCAGCCTCCATCAAGGGGGTTGCGATCGCGCTCGGTATCCACACCTTGTCATGTGCCAGGGGCTCACCATCAGAGCGTCGAAGCCGCTCGAGGTGAAAGAACTGCGTCGAGACGTCCATTCCAAGTGCATGCGCGGCCAAAGGCTCCGTCGTCAGACTGATCGTGATGACGTCGCTGCGCTGCACGTGCCCCTGAGCCTCGACCTCGCGGAACAGCGAGTAGAGACCTCCAAGATTCTGCTCGATGGCTCTGGGTCGAACTTGCGTGACTCGTCCCCGCGCGCTGTCCAACACCCCGGCCTCCCGCAGCCGGCGAAGAGCCTCGCGCACGGTGTGTCGAGACACATCGTAGGTCTGGGAGAGTTCGTGCTCGCCGGGAAACCCATCAGAGAATTCCCCTTCACCGATCCGCTGCAGCAGTTCGCGATGCAGCAGCTCCCACTTGGGAACGCGTGCCGCGCCCACTTCGGCCTGAGGTCCGTGCAGCGGTTCGTGCATTCGTCTCGGCCGCGCAATCGGGTCACTAGCCACTGCACGCGCCCGTCAGTGTGTCCATGGAACGAGGATGACATGTCCCCATTCCAGTTGACGAAAGAGCCCGCGAATTGCTCAAGATGTACGTACATTTGCCATACGCGGCCTCAGACCAGCCGCTTGTATTGGGATTGACGTCGCCAAGGGGAGGGTGTTGCCGTGACCGCATGGCACCTGCGTGACTTCGAGCCTGAGGATCTCGAAGCCGCCGTGCTCCTTGATCAACGGTCAACCACAACGTCTGAGTCCCCGGTCTTTGCCATGGCCGATGTGGTGGCGGCGCTGAATGGTAGACATCCCGCAGTGGTGGCGGTCGTGGGTGGTGGTCTGGTCGGCTCAGCGGTGAGCAGGATCGAGGTTGATCGAGCGTGGGTGGTGCGGTTGGCGTTGGACCCACAGTGGCGTGACCAAGGTCTGGGTAGCGCGCTGCTCTCGGCGCTCGAGCACCGCTTGACGATGCTGGGGGTACGCAAGGTGCGGGCCTTGCTTCCGGCCAACGAGACCGGTTCCCAGGCATTCGTGAACAGCGGTTTCGTGCGCCGTGACGGGCTCACCCTTTTCGAGAAGACCGAGACGGTGACGGCGCAGACCGCGACCTTGCTGCAAGATCTTGGCGGTTCAATCCCTGCCGCAGGCTTGTGGGAGGCAGTAGCGGGAATGCAGGCCGAGAAGTCCCTCATCGAGCGGCGCATCGTCCTGCCATTGTCGCAGCCCGAACAAGCTCATGGCCACGGAGTGCAACCACCACGCGCCGTGATGCTGTTCGGCCCGCCGGGAACGGGAAAGACAACCTTCGCGAAGGCGGTGGCCTCACGACTGGCGTGGCCTTTCGTCGAGCTGTTCCCGTCCCGCCTGGCGACCACTGACGGGGGTCTTCCCGCAGGTATCAGACTGGCGTTCGATCAGCTGAGTCGGCTCGAACGTGTGGTGGTGTTCATCGATGAGATCGAGGAAATCGCGGCCGCGCGGGAGGGTGGCACCTCCAGCTCGATCGGTGTGGTGAATGAGCTGCTCAAGTCGCTGGTGGCCTTTCGCGACGAGCCGGGGCGTTTGCTCGTCTGCGCCACGAACTCCGTGCGGTCCCTCGACTCGGCGTTCATGCGGCACGGCCGCTTCGATTTTGTTCTGCCCGTGGGGCCACCTGACGAAGAAGCTCGCATGGCCATGTGGGCCCACCACCTCAGGTCCGCTCAGTCCTCCGAAGTGGACGTCAGGGCGCTGTCGCTCGCAAGCGACGGCCTGACCCCGGCGGATATCGCGCACGCAGCGCGAACCGTGGCCCAGGAAGTCTTCGAGTGCAGCATCGACTCAGGCCAGCGATGCCGCGGTACCACCGATGACTACCTGCGCGTGATCGGGGCGACACGACCAACTGTTACCCAGCAGATGCGCGCCGACTTTCTTGACGACATCACCACCGCCAGTCGGCTGTAGAGCGACTGGCGGGAACCCAAAACCCGAGGAGCGACACCATGGCCATTCTTGAGGCGCCTCGCGCTACCGAACGCCAGGCACCACCCGCCCACAGGCGCGCACGGGGCCGCGCCATCGTGAAATGGGTGACGACGACCGACCACAAGGTCATCGGCAACTGGTACTTCGTCACGTCCTTCACCCTGTTCATGGTCGGCGGCCTGCTGGCGATGTTGATCCGCGCCGAGCTCTTCGAGCCGGGTCTGCAGGTCGTCGACAACCCTGAGCAGTACAACCAGCTGTTCACAATCCACGGCACGATCATGCTGCTGCTGTTCGCGACGCCACTGTTCGCCGCCTTCGCCAACGCGATCATGCCGCTTCAGATCGGCGCCCCCGACGTGGCGTTCCCACGCCTGAACATGTTCGCCTACTGGCTGTACCTGTTCGGCGCCCTCATGGTCCTTGGAGGTTTCATGACGCCGACCGGTGCCGCCTCCTTCGGGTGGACGGGCTACGCGCCCCTGTCGGACGCGGTCAACAGTCCAGGTATCGGAGGTGACCTGTGGGTCATGGGTTTGGCCCTGTCGGGATTCGGCACCATCTTGGGTTCAGTCAACTTCATCACCACGATCATCTGCATGCGCGCCCCCGGCATGACGATGTTCCGGATGCCACTTTTCACCTGGACCGTGCTGATCACGTCACTGTTGGTGTTGATGGCCTTTCCGGTCCTGGCCTCCGCACTGTTAGCCCTGGCTGCAGATCGTCGCTTCGGCGCTCACATCTTCGATCCAGGAAATGGCGGCCCGATCTTGTGGCAGCACCTGTTCTGGTTCTTCGGGCACCCCGAGGTCTACATCATCGCCCTGCCGTTCTTCGGCATCATCTCCGAGATCCTGCCCGTCTTCTCGCGCAAGCCGATCTTCGGCTACAAGACCCTCGTCTTCGCCACGATCGCGATCGCTGCCCTGTCCGTCACCGTCTGGGCCCACCACATGTACGCCACCGGCCAGGTGCTCCTGCCGTTCTTCGCGGTGATGACGATGCTCATCGCCGTGCCCACCGGGGTGAAGTTCTTCAATTGGATCGGCACCATGTGGTGCGGCAAGCTCACGTTCGAGACGCCGATGCTGTGGTCGATCGGTTTCCTCGTGACGTTCCTGTTTGGCGGTCTTACCGGGGTGATCCTGTCCAGCCCCGCCCTGGACTTCCACCTGTCCGACAGCTACTTCATCGTCGCCCACTTCCACTACACCGTCTTCGGCACCGTGGTGTTCGCGATGTTCGCCGGCTTCTACTTCTGGTGGCCCAAGTTCACCGGGCGCATGCTTGACGAGACCCTCGGCAAGATCCACTTCTGGATGCTGTTCATCGGGTTCCACACCACCTTCCTCATCCAGCACGTGCTCGGCATCGACGGCATGCCCCGCCGCTACGCGGACTACCTGCCCGAGGACGGCTTCACCTGGATGAACCAGGTCTCGACGTACGGGGCGTTCCTGCTCGCCGCCTCGACGCTGCCGTTCCTGTATAACGTGTGGAAGACGTGGCGCACCGCGCCACTGGTCGAGACCCACGACCCGTGGGGCTGGGGTGCCTCCCTGGAGTGGGCGACCTCCTGCCCGCCGCCGCGGCACAACTTCGACACCATCCCGCGCATCCGCTCGGAGCGTCCGGCGTTCGACCTGCACCACCCCGAGGCGGCCCCGACGTCCGCCCTTCGCGCAGATCCCGGTGTCCTTACCGGGGTCGTGGTTGAGGCCCCCACCTCGGACGGGCATGTCACGGGCTCGTATGATTCGGACCTGCACCCTCGGTTTCACGAGGAGCGAGACTGAGCTCTGCGACGGTGGAAGGGCCATGCAGGTGAGTCGACCTCGGTCTCCAGGAGGCGCCGACCGGTGGGCGGCGATCCTGGTCAGTGCGCAGTTCTCGCTCCTGATCGTCTTGGCGCTCTGGCCCAGTCGTGCCCTCCGCGCGTCGCCCTTCCACGCTCTGAGTTGGCTCCTACTGGTCAGTGGCGCTGCGTTGGCGCTCGTGGCTGTACCGACGCTGGGTCACGCTCTGACGGTCTCTCCTGTGCCCAAGCCTGGGGCGGGGGTGCGCGAAACCGGCATTTATGGGTGGGTTCGCCATCCCATGTATGCCGGAGTGCTGCTCGCCGGCGCAGGGCTGGCCCTTCGGGGTGGGTCGTGGGTGCACCTGGGCGCATTGCTGGCGCTGGTCTTGGTCCTCGTCGGCAAGATCGGTTTTGAGGAGAGTCGACTGCGGCAGCTCTACCCGGGGTATGCCGATTACCAAAGACGCGTCGGAGCGCTCGTGCCTCGACACGACAGGATCGCAGGCATTTGGACCCGTCAGGACGGTTGAGCAAGCGACCTTCCGCCGTGACCAACTCACGGGTGTGCGGGCGCAGCGCGGGACGAGGCTTCAGCGGCGATGATGGCCTATGAGAGGGTGCTGAACCCATGACTCCGGTAGAGGGCCTGCGCCTGGGTGCTCGTCATGAAGGCGACGAAAGCCTCCGCCAGGTCAGGGTGAGTCGACTTGGTGGCCGCAGCGCAGGCATAGTGCCCTTCCCCCTGCTCGGCAGGGTCAAGGGTGATGGCCGTGAATCCTTCCCCTCGGCTGGTGTGCCATGTCGCCTCCGTGGTCCAGACAACGGCGACGTCGACTCGGTCTTCGGCCAGCCATGCGGGGCCTTGGCGATGGTGGATGTCCGTCAGGATTGTGTCGCCGCTTGCGTGCTTGTCGGCCATGATTCGCTCGCGCAGCCGCAATCCGCCGACACGCTCGATGGTCTCAGCGGCAAGGGCCCCGATCCCTTCCGTTGCGGGGTTGGGAAACGCTACGCGGATCCCTGGCGCAGCCAGATCCTCCCACCCGGTGATCGCCAGCGGGTTGCCGCGCTGCACGAGAAGCGCCAGGTCGTTGGACGCGTAGGCGTTGGCGCACCCGACAAGACCCTCGTCGCGCAGCTCGAGAAGGGTGGTGGGGCTGAGCGCAACGACGTCGGGCGGGGTGCTGATAACGAGGTCATTGACCTGCAGCCTCCCGGTGCGTACCTGATCCGCGACGATCCCGGGTGGCAAGGTCTCGTAGAAGACGCTGGAGACTGCATCATGCTGCGCTACGAAGGCGTCGATGAGGGTTGGCACCACCATGAATTGGTTGCCGGCGAAGAAGACCGCCAAGTCGCAAGCCGCGGGGTCGCCACCAAGGTCGAGGACCGTGTCGAACGAACCAGCTGAGAAGTACGTCACCGAAGCTCTAGGGGCGGACATAGGACCAGCCCTGACGTTGCCGACGAACCAGTTGCCCCAACCCCGACGACGCAACCGACACGCCCGGTGCGAGTTCTTGGGGGGCAATGTCCATGCGTGCCAGCGTGTTTCCGCAAGCCACTAAGGAGAGCCCCCGGTCGCGAAGATCCTGAACCGTTCCCGCGTGAGGATTGCTTCGCAGCATCACCGCGACTCCGGGTCCGTGAGCAACGAGCTCCACTGGCGAACGGTCCAGCTCGTCGAGAAGGTGGCCCACGTTGCGCAGGACTGCCTCGAACTTGCCGCTCGTGTCCTCATCGAGGTGGATCACTACGCCGACCTCGTCTTCTGCTCGGGTTGTCGCTGTGCTCATCGCCGGCATCTACCTCTCATCGAAGACTTCTCTTGGTCGGAACACGCATGTACGTTAGTCCAAAGATCTTTGGAGGAACAGTGTCAGAGTCACGAGACCAGGTGTTCGGCGAACTCGCGGTGGTGGGCAAGGCCTTCGCCAGTGCGCGACGTCTGGAAATCATTGAGCTGCTCGCCCAGTCCGAGCACTCGGTGGACGAGATCGTCAAGGCAACAGGCCAAGGACTGAGCTCGGTGTCTGCCCACCTTCAGATCCTGCGGGGCGCGAACCTGGTTCGCGTGCGCAGGATGGGTACGCGTCAGATCTACCGCTTGACGGACCACGATGTGGCTGAGTTGCACGCCGCCCTCGGGGCAGTGGCTAAGCGCCACTCTCCTGACGTGAAGTTCGCCTTGGAGTCATATCTCGGCTCCGGTGGCCTAGAGGTCGACGAGGTCAGTCGGGCCGAGCTGCTTGACCTCATGCGACGCGAAGACATCGCCTTGCTGGATGTGCGGCCCCACGGCGAGTACTCCAGTGGGCACATTGCGGGGGCGATCTCCATGCCCTTGGAGGAGGTCAATGAGCGGCTGGGCGACATCGATCCAGCGGTTCGAATAGTGACCTACTGCCGTGGCGCCTACTGCGTCATGGCGCACGACGCAGTCACCCTGATCCACGCCATGGGACGTGAGGCAGTGCGTCTGCAGGACGGGATGTTGGAGTGGCGTCTTGCAGGCCTGCCCGTTGCGGTCGGCCACCGGTGACCGCGGCAAGACAGGTCCTGGCTGGATGGGAAACCCGGCAGTGGTCGACGGCAGCTCTGGTTGCCCTGGCCTACGGAATCGCCGTCGCCGTTCCCACGGACCTGATCGACACACCTGCGTTCAGCCGTGAGATCCCGCCAACGTGGTGGGCCTGGCCCTCACTGGTGATCAGCTCAGTGCTGGTGGGACTCCTTGTCGGAACCTACGTAGCTGACGACAAGTCCGCCGGTCCGACACTTCAAGGCGGGAACGCAGAGGGTGCAGCAGCCGCTGAGCGGCAGGTCAGCAGCTACGCCGGGGCGTTCCTGACCTTTTTCGCGGTCGGCTGCCCCGTGTGCAACAAGCTCGTCCTGCTGGCCTTGGGGTACACCGGTGCCATCACCTGGTTCGAACCCTTCCAGCCGATCCTCCAAGCCGCCGGCATCGCCCTGTTGGCCTGGGCGCTGCGCGGACGGCTGGCGGCCTCCCGATCATGCCCCGTACCCACCACCTAGCCCGCTACACGTTCCGCACAACGTCTGAAGGGAAACACGTCATGGTTGCAAGCACCTCCCCGCGCTCCTCGCCGGTAGTCCCCGTGGTGATAGCGGTAGTCGCCGTCCTGTTGGCTGCTGTCGCCTTCATCGCGAGTCGGCCGAACGAGACTGCCAGGTCGTCGTCCGCGACGGCATCCGGTGGACAATCGCCGTCTGCGCCCGCGGCTTCGGAGAATGACCCACTGGTACGACTGGCGAGACGCACGCCGAACGACCCCCTGGCGATGGGCAAGGTGGACGCCCCGGTGGTGATGATCTCCTACTCCGAATTCCAATGCCCCTTCTGCGGAAAGTTTGCTCGAGACACTCAGCCGACTCTGGTGAAGAAGTACGTGGACTCAGGGGTCCTCCGCATCGAGTGGCGCGATTTTCCGTATCTAGGGCAGGAGTCGATGACTGCGGCCCTGGCGGGCCGGGCCGCGGCAAAGCAGGGTGGATTCTGGGCCTTCCATGATGCGCTCTACCACAACCAGCAGCCGGTCAATGCTGGCAAGCTGACTCCCCAGTACCTGGGATCCGTCGCCGACAAGGCTGGACTCGATGGCGCCAAGCTGGTGACGGACATGAAACGTCCAGAACTGACCGAAGCCGTGAACGCCGATGCTCGGGAAGGACAGTCGATAGGGGTCACTGGAACCCCTGCATTCATCATCAATGGACAGCCGATCATCGGCGCCCAGCCGACGGAGGTCTTCGAGAAGGCGATCGAGGACGCCGCCAAGCGATGACCGAAGTCAACCTGCTTGCGGCGCTGGCGGCTGGAACCTTGTCGTTGCTGTCGCCATGCAGCGCCCTTCTCCTGCCCTCCTTCTTCGCCTATGCCTTTGCCAGCCGGACGGCGCTGATGGCCAGGACCGGAGTGTTCTACCTAGGCCTCTTGATAACCTTGGTCCCACTGGGTTCAGGCGCAGCGGCCGTATCCAGCCTGTTCTACGCACACCGCGAAGCGGTCATCACCGGTGCCGGGTGGACCATCATCGTTCTGGGATTGGCTCAAATCCTTGGTCTCGGGTTCTCCATACCCGGGGTAGGACGACTGCAGGCGTGGACCCAACGCCGACAGAGCGGGCTTGGGGGATACGGCTCCACCCTGGTGCTGGGCGCGATCTATGGTCTCGCCGGGTTCTGCTCAGGACCGGTCCTTGGCGCAATCCTCACGGTTGCTGCCACCCAGCCCAATCCCACCCAAGGCGGACTGCTGCTCGCTGTCTATGCGTTGGGCATGGCAGCACCTCTATTCGTCCTCGCCGCGCTGTGGGACAGATTCAAGCTGGGACAACGAGGCTGGCTACGGGGACGTTCGCTTCCAGTCGGACGGCTACAGCTGCACACAACATCACTGGTCTCAGGAGTCCTCTTCATCGTCATCGGGTACCTGTTTCTCCGATTCGATGGAACGGCCGGTGTGTCAGCCTGGTTTGGCATCGGTGATACGAGCGACCTCGAGGTCACGGCGCAGAACGCCGTCACTCGCACGGTTGCTGATGTCCCGCTCTGGTCGGCGCCGTTGGCGGTCGCCGTCATTGCAGCGGCGGTTGCCCTGCGCAGGGTAAACACATTCCAGCGCAACAGGAGCCGTAGCCGCGATTCAGCGACCTAGCCCCCCCGGGAGGTACGTCCATGGTGTGCATGCGTCAGTCGTCGCGGCCGGCGCGATGACCCTCCTTGCTGCCGGGGTCCTTCGGTGGTTTAGCGCCAGACCGACTCTTGCCCATGAACCAGAAACCGACGCCGAATATCACGATGATGATCAACCCGTAAATGAGCCACGTAGCCGTGAAGTGTTCCATCGCCCTCTCCTCCGCTTGATTCTCCACCCAACCACACTGTCAACTCTGGTGCGGGCCGGCAGGCAGGGTCCGCCAGGGGGAGAGCGAGGGCAGTGCGAGCTCAGGGGTCGGGCGCCGGGGTGCGGCGGCACCCGACCCCGGACGATGCCCGCGGTACCTGCCGGGGCCGGGTGGCGGGCAGGGGATCGGTGGTCGCGCGTGAGGGGTGGCGTGTCGGAGACCCCCGCTGAGGGGGTAGCGGGTCAGCGGCCGAACAGTCGACCGAAGAACGAGCCAGATGATGAGGCCTGCTTCTCGGCGTCGGTGTGGCCGGGGCAGCGGTCGGCGCGGGGGATGCCGGCCATGACCTGGTCGACGTGCTGGCCGCAGCCGGCCCAGGTGGTCTTGCCGCAGATCTTGCAGTTGACGGGACGGCACATGGTGAGTTCTCCTTCGAGGTGGGGTGGTGAAAGGCGTCGTGGGTCTGAGGTGGTGGGCGACGGGCGCGGTGGTGGTGCCTCAGGCGGCGGTGGCGATGGGAAGTCCAGCCGCAGCGGCGTTCTCCGCGAAGCTGTCGTCGACGGCCACGACGAGGATGCCGCGGGCGGCCAGGACGGACGCAGCGATGGAGGCGCGGTACCCGCCGGCGCAGTGCACCCAGACCTCGCCGGCCGGGACGTCACCGATACGGGAAAGCAGCTCGTGCAACGGGATGTTCGTGGCGTCGTCGATGTGTCCGTCGTCGTACTCCGAGGCCCGGCGCACGTCGAGGACCTGCACGGGGCGGTGGTGGCGGACCTGGGCGAGGTCGGCGAACGCGACCCGCTCGAACGTGCCGAGGTCGCCGTCGGTCCAGTCGTCCGGGGTGCCGGTCGCGGCACCTTCGAGGCGGTCGATGCCGATACGCACCAGCTCACGCTGCGCGTCCGCGACCTGCTCTGCGCTGTCTCCGAGAAGGGTCAGCGGGGTGCCCCACGGGATGAGCCAGCCGAGGTATGTGGCGAACTGGCCGTCGAGCCCGAAGTTGAGGGTGCCGGTGACGTGACCCGCGGCGAACGCGGTCCGGGTGCGCAGGTCCACCACCCACTCACCGGCCGCGATGCGCGCGGCCAGGGTGTCCCTGTCGGCCGCCTGCGGCGCGTTCAGGTCGGGCGCGCTCGGGCCGGCCTCGTTGGCCGGGCCCATGTGCGCGTAGTACGCCGGGTAGGCGTCCAGGCCGGCCAGGGTGTCGGCGACCCAGCGCTCCCGGCCTTCTGTCAGGGCGGGGTTCTGCTTGCGTTCCTGTCCGATGGTGGAGGCGGTCGTGTCGCCGGTGGAACCGGCGGAGCAGAACGACCCGAAGCCGTGGGTGGGCAGGACGTGCGTGTGCTCGGGCAGCTCCTCGGCGAGCCGGTGCGCCGAGGCGAACTGGTGGTTCACCAGCTCGTGGGTGTGGTCATGGCCGAGCAGGTCCGGGCGGCCGGTGCCGCCGAACAGCAGTGACCCGCCGGTGAAGACGCCGACCGGCTCGAACGCCGCGCCAGCAGCGGGTGCTGCCTCGAGGGCGTAGGACAGGTGGGTGTAGGTGTGGCCAGGGGTGGCGATGGCGCGGACCCGCATCGTGGCGGACACCTCGACGACGTCGTCGTCGCTGATGGGCGAGCGGTCGTACGCGACGTCGTCTGCGGCGTTGACGTGGTATCTGGCACCGGTCGCCGCCGCGAGGGCAAGGCCGCCGGTGACGTAGTCGTTGTGGATGTGGGTCTCGAACACGTGCGTGATGCGCACGCCGGCGTCTGCGGCGAGGGCCTGGACGCGGTCGATGTCGCGTTGCGGGTCGATGACCACAGCGACCTGCCCGTCATGGGCGAGGTAGGAGCGGTCACCGAGAGTGGGGGTGTCGATGGGGACGATGACTGGGGTGGTCGTCGTGGGGGTGCTCATGGGGTTCCTTCGCAGTCGGGGTCGGTCGTGCGCAATGGTGGGCTGTTCTAGTGCCACTCAGGCGGCGTTCGGCCGGGTGCCGGTCACCACGGGACGGCCAGTGTGGACCCAGCCGGAGGTGCCACCGGCGACGGAACGCGCGTCAAACCCGTTGTGCCGCAGGTAGTCGGTCATGGCACCGGATCGGTTCCCGGAGGCGCAGATGATGAAGACGGGGCGGGACTTGTCGAGCTCGCCGGTTCGCGATGGCAGCTCGCCCATCGGCATGAGGACGGCGCCGGGGACGTGTCCGCCGACGTATTCGCCGGGCTCGCGGACGTCGATGACGGTGGCCCCGTCGGCCAGGGCGTCGGCGAAGGCGTCGAGGGTGACCTCGGACATTCCAGAACTCCTCACGATGGGGGTGAGATACCTACAGGGGTATCTGAGTAGGCTCAACCGTAGTACCCTCGGGGGTATTCCCGTCAAGCCCGGGGCTGCCGAGCTAAGCCCCGACCGGCAGTGGTCGGAGCGCAAGTCGCGTTGGGAATGAATGTCAGACGGGCATCGCTTGATACCCCACCAGGTATTTTTCCTCAACCATATGCACAGGAGCACAACCCATGGCCACGCAGACCCTCACCTCAAAGAACTTCGAGTCCACCATCACGGCCGGCGGCATCGTCCTGGTCGACTTCTGGGCGTCCTGGTGCGGCCCGTGCCGCCAGTTCGCGCCCGTATTCGAGGCCGCCTCGGTCACCCACGACGACATCGTGTTCGGCAAGGTCGACACCGAAGACGAGCAGACCCTCGCCGCCGCCGCGAAGATCACGTCCATCCCCACCCTGATGGCGTTCCGCGACGGCATCCTGGTGTTCTCCCAGCCGGGAGCCCTCCCGGCTGCCGGTCTCGAGCAGGTCATCGACGGCGTCCGCGCCCTGGACATGGACGCCATCCGCACCCAGCTCGCCCAGCAGAACCAGCCCGCCTAAACGTCCGCACCCGCGATACCGAGCACGTGAACGCCAGCACTGACCAAGGGCACCCGTCGTGAGCTACGCCCTGAGCACCACCGTGAACCAGCCCTTCGCGCCCACGCTGGACGCGACGCGGTCGGCGCTGGCCGACCAAGGCTTCGGCGTCCTGACCGAGATCGACCTCGCCGCAACCCTCAAGGCCAAGCCCGACGCCGACATCCCCGCGCAGGTCATCCTCGGCGCCTGCCGCCCACCACTGGCCTACGCCGCTGTCCAGGCAGAACCGTCCATCGGGCTGCTCCTGCCGTGCAACGTCGTCGTGCGCTCCATCGACGACGACACCACCCTCGTCGAAGCGATGGACCCCAAGGTCATGGTCACGATGACCCGCAACGAGAACCTCACCGACGTCACCGCCGACGCTCGCGAGAGGCTGACCGCGGCACTCAACTCTCTCACCGTCTGACGCACGTCAACACCCTGTTTCGCCATTCGCCCAGACCGAGCCCCAGGAGCACACCGATGGTCACCCTCAACACCGACGACATGACCCCCGTCATCAACCGCCTACGCCGCGCCCAAGGCCAGCTCGGGGGCGTCATCCGGCTCATCGAAGAAGGCCGCGACTGCCGCGATGTCGTCACCCAGCTCGCCGCCGTCAACCGCGCCCTCGACCGAGCCGGGTTCGCCATCGTCTCCTCCGGCATGCGCGAATGCCTCACCTCCCCCGACGGCATCAACGCCGAGGACCAGGCCACCATGGAAAAGCTCTTCCTCACCCTCGCCTGACAAACGCCCTGTGCACGTGCCGTGCAGGGCGAGCGCATCGTCGTTGTCGAACCGCCGAGGCGCCCCGCACCGGCTAGAACGGCGCATGGCGCGTTCTGCGCCTGTGCGCCGTCGTCCCGCGCCAATGGCCCGTCCCCTCGTTAGGCCGGGTGAGGTCCAACCATGAAGAAACCCGCAGAGCCTGCCGCGCGCCCTGCGCGCTTGACGCTCGGCTGGGTCGCACGGACCTGCTCGGACAGATTGAGCAGGGCGGTTCCGCGAAGGACGGGACTGCTGCACGATCAGGGGACTGATTTCTACGCTGCCTGATCGGCGGCCTTGCTCATGATGAGTTCGTACTCGATGGGCGTCAACCGGCCGAGGCGGTCTTGTCGTCGGCGTCGGTGGTAGGTCCGTTCGATCCAGGTCACGATCGCGATCCGCAGCTCGTCGCGGGTATCCCATCGACGCCGGTCGAGGACGTTCTTTTGCAGGAGGGCGAAGAAGCTTTCCATGGCGGCGTTGTCACCCGCTGAGCCGACCTGGCCCATGGAGCCGACCATCTGGTGGCGCCACAGCGTCTGCTGCAGCTTCCGGGCGCGAAATTGCGAGCCCCTGTCCGAATGCAGCGTGCAGCCGGCCACGGTCAGGCCCTCGATCCGGCGTCGGGAGGCCGCGTTGTTGAGGGCGTCGACGGCGATCTTGGACTCCATCCGGTCGCTAATGGAGTAGCCCACGATCCGGTTGGACCACACGTCCTTGATCGCGCACAGGTACAGCTTGCCCTCACCGGTGCGGTGCTCGGTCAGGTCGGTCACCCACAGCCGGTTCGGGCCATCGGCGGTGAACACGCGCCGCACCAGGTCATCGTGGGCCGGGGTGCCGACCTTGCCCCGCTTGCCGCGCTTCTTCTTGCCGAACACGCTCCACCAGCCGTTGTCCGAGCAGATCCGCCACATCGTCCGTTCGCTGGCAACGTGGCCGGCGTCGGTGACCTCGTCGAACAGGAACCGGTACCCGAACTCCGGGTCGTCGCGGTGGGCGTCGAAGACCGCGTTCGACAGGTAAGCCTCGGTCAGCTCGCTGCCGGTGACCGGGGTCGCCAACCACCGGTAGTACGGCGACCGACCCAGCCCAAGGACCTCGAGCGACACCACCGCCGGGACCCGCTCGCTACGAGGTCTCTCACGAGCGGGTAGAACCTTTTCCCGGTAGATGCGCCTGCGACAGGTACGCCGCGGCCCTGCGCAGGACCTCGTTCTCCTGCTCCAGGCGCCGGATCCGACGACGTGCCTCACGCAGCTCGCCGGCCTGCTCCTTGGTCACTCCAGCCCTGGCACCGTCCTCGATGTCGGCCTGACGCAGCCACTTAGACAACGTCACCGGGTGCACACCAAAGTCGTGCGCGATCTGTTCGAGTGTCTCCCCGGGTCCGCGATCGCGGGCAACCCGGATCACGTCCTCCTTGAACTCCGTTGGGTACCTGCCAGCCACGATGAACATCCTTCCAGCCAGGACCCTCGCCCTAGCCAAACTCGATGTCCCCAATCCGTGCAGCAGTCCCGAGAGCCAACCTTCAGCAGTCCCCTTCGCGGGTGCTCAGTGGTCGGCGCGCGCGATCGTCGGGTGTCATTGCAGTTCGCGTCGGGCCAGAAGGCTGGCGAGTTCGGCGAGTGATTCGTCGCTGAGGAGGCTCGGGTTGAGGGCCATCGCTTCCAGGAGTCCTCTGAGCTGCGCTGGTGGCAGTTCGGCGATGGAGCGTTGTAACTGCTCGAGACCGTCGGTGTCGATGATGTGGGCTTTGGCCACCAGGCGAATCTGCTCGTCGCTGTATGCCTTGGCCGCGAGGGCGGCGAGGTAGCGCGCTTGCGCCTCCGCGCGGGACATATCGGGGCGGCCTTCGTGTGGTGAATTGGCGATTTGTCGGCCGGGGTCGGCGACGGTGGCGTCGATAGTGCGCGACCTGCGCACCATCCATAGCGGCACGCGTGCGGCCAGCCTGTCGCGGCGCGCTTGGACGGCTGATCGTCCGGACTCGCGCCACCATTGCTGAATGTGCGGCTGGGCGGCGATGAGGCCGCGGCCTAGGAGATGCAGGACTACGGCCGCGACAGCTTGGGCGAGTTCGTCCTCGTCTTGGTCTTCGCGTCGCTGCTCAACGGTGATGTAGACGTTCTGGGTGACGACGAGCGGGTCGGAGTCGGTGCCATCGTCGGGAATGAATCGAGCACTCCCTTGCAGATGGCCGTCGCGGTCGTAGAGGTTCTGGTGGAGGCCGCCTTCCCGTTTCTGGCCGGGGGACAGGTCGTCGTCGTCCCATTCGTAGTGACCCCTGATCCGCCCCATGGGTAGGACTGTATTCCTTCGCCCGGCGGGCTCGTGGAGGCCTCGAGAATCCGGTCGCCGAGCCGATTCCTCTGCCGGAGTGTCCCCGGGCACAAGGCGCATCGGTCAGGTGAGCCATGGATCCTCTCTACGTAGTTGAGTTCGACGTTGAGCGTGCTGGTGCGGGGGAGTCCGCTCTGCTGGTGCCAGAACAGAGGAAAGTGGACCCCGGGAGCTCGAGCCGCCGCCCGAGTTGGCATCGAGCTGCTCTCGCGGGTGGGTTGCCCGTCTGGTCTTGGGCTCGATGAGGGCCGTAGGGTGCGCGGTGATGCAGACCGACCCTTTGGTGGACCCTCAGGCGCTGCGTGATGCTCGCGTCAAGGCCGGCCTCACACAGCACGAACTGGCACGCCTCGTGGGAGTGGCTGGAGGAGAGCGGGTGTCGAGGTGGGAGAGGAGCGCGTCGGTCCCCCGAGCGGAGGTCCTGCACAGGATCGCCGACGTCCTGAACGTCACGTCGGCGGACTTGCTCGTCCCCGCAACGGGGGACCCAGACCTTCGACGGCTGCGAGTCCTGGCCGGTCTCAGCGCACGGCAGGTCGCCGAGGAGACGCACGTGTCCGTTCCGACCTATGCGCGCTGGGAGTCTGGTCAGCTGGACCGTATGCCGTCACAGGTCGCCTTGCAGGCGCTGGCCAAGGTGCTGGGAGTTGGCGTTGACGAGGTCAGGGCCGCTCTGACGGCTGCTCGACGCGGCGGAGAGTGAACAGGCCGGCGGTGGTGTGCTGGTCGAGCAGCACGATGTTGGCGAGCACGTCGACCGTGATCCAGCCGCCTCCCTCGGCCGCCATTCGGAGCCGGCCGGTGGTGCGCCCGGTGCGGAGGGAGGCGGAGATCTGCTCGGCGACGCCTTCGTCGTCGGGGTGGATCCACCTGGCGTCGGGATGCGCTGGGTCCAGGGTCCAGTGCAGGCCCGGCAGCGGCTGGTCGATCCAGCGCAGGATCCTGAGGTTCTTGAGGTTGAACAGGGCGCGGTGTTCGCCAGGCCGCGCCATGCTCTCGAGCACTCGTTGCTCCAACACGACCGGGGGAGGGGCGGCAGGGGTCGCCTCGGCCGGGCCGATGTCTTGGGTGATGCCTCGAAGCACGACTTCGACGCGGCCGTCCCGGAGCTCCTCGACGGCGCGGCACGACAGGTGTCCGGCTCGCATCTCGCCGTCGTCGCGGCGGATGGCCCAGACCGCCTGATGCTCGTCGCCTGGCCTTGACCGGATCAGCAGGGCCAGTGCTGCGGCATCGTCGGTGTTCGGGACGAGGCGGGTGAAGGCCTCTGCGGTGGCACGCTCGGTCTGCCGGTCCTCGGGCTCGACCCCGTACAGGTCGAGCAGGTCGTCGCTGCCGCCGATGGTGTCGGTACTGAGGTTGAAGTGCCAGGCGCCGGCCAGGCCGCGTTCCGGGGCTGTCTCGTCGACTTGACCCGTCCATACCCACACGCCGTGCACGTCGCCCCGGTAGGAATGCAGCGGGTAGCCCAGGACGCGACGGCCCCCATCGTGGGTCACGAGCTCCTGAGCTCTGCCGCTTTCCGTCACCTCGGCGACGATCTCCTCGACAGCTCGAAGCGATCGACCCCGTCCCAGGACCGAGCGCAGCGGGACCATGCGCTTCGGGGTCGAACCGACCCCGATGATGCTCGGGGGGAGATCCCCTCCGAAGGTTTCGATCAAGAGCCAGCGGTTGGACATGGCATCCCCTTCGTAAACCCTTGAGAGTCTAGGTGCGCCCAGCGCCAAGTCGGCGGGTCAAGACCTGGTACCGGCTGCCGGCGATCCGGGACAACGCGTTCGCAACCTGGGCGTCTGCGCCGACAATGATGCGACGACGACCTAGGCCAGATCCCCGGAGTATCACTTCGGCTGCGGCATCGGGGGAGGTACGCGCTATGACGTCGTCAAATCGCTCCACGATGCCTGCTCGGTCGGCAGCCGTTGCGTAGAGCCCGTTACGCATGACGTCGGTCCGCACCCCACCCGGGAATGCGCAGCTCACCGTCACATTGGCGGGGGTCTCCTGCTGCAGTGCCTCGGTGAACCCTCTGACGGCGAACTTCGCAGCGTTGTAGGCGCTGTACCCAGCCACGCCCACCAGCCCGAACGCACTGGAAACGTTGACGATCCGTGCCCTGGCATGCGTAGACAGCGCCGGGAGGAAGGCTTGGCAGCAGGAGATCGTGCCGAGCAGATCGACCTGGATGACCCGCTGGATGTCGGCGAAGTCGGAGTCGACGAGCGGGCCATGATGGATCAGGCCGGCGACGTTGAACAGCGCATCCGGTGGGCCGTCGTCCTCGACGACCTGCCGGGCGGCATCAACGACAGCACCATGGTCGGCGACGTCGACTTCCCAGCTGCTCGCAGGGACACCTAGGTCCCTGCAGCGATCCGCCACCCGCGACAGCGCGTCGGGGTTGTTGTCGACTAGGACCACGGCGGTCCCCGCGGCGGCGAGCTGAGTCGCCAACGCTGCGCCGATACCTCCACCGGCCCCAGTCACCACCGCACGACGCGAACGCATCGACTTGCCTCCGATGGATGCCAGACGAAACATCGAATATCCTTTCCCTACTGCGCCCGGGACTCTCTGATCTCGGGATGGGTCAGCGCTAGGAACCCATCGGCCTGGTCCCCTGCAACGTATCCGCGATCCTCCACGCCTCTCATCGGCGGACGGACAGAAGTGCAACGGGATAGCAGGTTGACCACAGCAGACAACGTCATGCATCCGCCCACAGGGCGGCCCTCGGCGCGCGCCGAGATGCCTGAGCGAGATAGATGCACTAGTCTGGCTGTATCAAGTTCGGCAGCTAGTGTCCCCTCGCAGGACTGATCCAAGCCTTAGCCCAATGAGATCGAGGAGAAGCAGATGACGACCCGGAGCCGAACCCGCGCCCTCGGCAGTGCAGCGAGCCTGGTCGCCGTGATGGTGCTGATCTCCGCCTGCAACGACCCCGATCCACAGCCGCCCGTGACGAGCTCGTGGACCACCACCACGTCCACGTCGACGGCGTCCACGTCGACGCCGACACCCCTGAACCCTGCCCAGAGGGACATCAAGTCGGCCGAGGAGACGATCGGCCGCTACTGGAGGGTCCTCGACCAGCTAGCCGCCGATCCGAAGAAGAGCCTCAACCTCATCTCGACGGTGGCCCGTGGTCAGGCAGCCAGCCAGTCGCGAGTCGAGCTCGGGGCTCTCCAAGCGAAGGGCTGGACTCAGGTCGGCCAATCGGTGGTGCGGTCATCATCCGCGACGACGAAGGACGGCAAGGCGTTCGCCGTGGTGGCGTGCATTGATGTCAGCGGCGTCGATGTCGTCGACACAGCGGGTACGTCCGTCGTGAAGGCCGGACGTCCGGACCGTCAGGAGTACACCTACACCGTTTCCAAGGTGCCGCAGGGGTTCTTCGTCACGGTCGACACACTCAAGGGGAAACCATGCTGAGAAGGCTCGTGGTGGTTGCGTTGGCCACTGGGGGAATCGTGATGGGCGGCGCAGCCCAGACGGTTGCGGCGGATCCGCCCATCATCTGTCCCCCCGGGACGGAGCCGTCGCCGAGGACGGGCGAGTGCATCATCGTCGTCACCGATCCCGGGAACCCCGGCGATCCTGGGAATCCGGGCGATGGTGGCGACACGGACCCGGTGGTGGTTCAGAAGTGCATCAACAGTCTAGTCAGTCCACCGGGCGAGGTCCCGTGCAGCTCGGACAAGGGTTGGTGGTCCAACGGGCAGAACGCCTACTGCAGGGCTCTGGCCCCTCAGCCGCCGCTGAGTGACCCAGCGTGGGAGGGGAACACCACTGGGCAGGTCTATGAATGCTTGAGGCCGGTGCCGGGTGGGTGGGGCGTCGTCTTCTGGATCTGGTTGGCGACCCCGCCGGGCGGAGCGCCACCTGACCCGCGCGCACTGGCCCAGCAGGCCATCGCTCGAATGAACCTGCGCGCCATCACCATCGGCATCGTGCCGGAGCCAGGCCCGGTCAGTATCGGGATCATCGGGATGCCGACGTGGATGTGGGCCGAGAACCCTGGTACGACGACTTGGGGGCCGCAGACGCAGACGGCCTCGGCGGGCGGGTTCATGGTCACGGCAACCGCCAAGGCGCAACGGACCGTCTGGACGATGGGCGACGGCGACACAGTCACCTGCACCGGCCCGGGGACCCCGTACGCCGACTCCTATGGCAAGAAGTCGTCGCCGACGTGCGGGCACACCTACACCCGGCAGGGGACCTACACGGTGAGGGCGACGACCTATTGGGTCGTGACCTGGGCCGGGGTCGGCCAGAGCGGCACGATCCCGCTGAACTTCACCGACACGACCACGATCACCATGGGCGAGGCCCAGGTGCTCAACAGCTGAGCAGCTCGAGGGGGAACCATGACCATGACCACCGAGAAGGCCGACTCGACCTCCGTGAGCGGGGGAGGAGGGGTGCGACCGGACCGGCGACGGCGCGGCAAGGCCGCCGCCGCGGACCAGGCAGCTGTGACACCCGCGCCGAAGCTTCGGCGGCGACCGGTACTAGTTGCCGCATCGATCGCCGCGGTGATCCTCGGCGCTTTGCTGGGTGCGTGGGCCTGGTCGTCGACGAGTAACACCCATGAGGTGGTTGCGTTGCGTCAGACCGTCACCCGCGGGGAGACGATCACCCAGGGCGACCTCATGACGGTCCAGGTCGGGCTGGATCCCGCGCTGAGGACTATTCCGGGCGACCGGATGAGCAGCCTGGTGGGCCAGCGCGCGGCGATGGACATGGCCGCCGGCAGCCTTATCACGGGCGAGAACGTGACCAAGAAGGTCCTGCCGGCCGAAGGCATGTCAGTGGTGGGAGTCGCGCTCCCGCCCTCGCTGATGCCCGGAGAGGCTCTCCTCGCCGGCGATCGGGTGCGCATCATTGCGACGCCCGGACAGCAGGGCGACGTGGGACAGGAGCCACCCGCGTCGATCGCGGCGACCGTCGTCGGGCTCTACCCGAACGCCGAGAACGGGCAGACCGTCGTCTCGCTCGAGGTGCCAGAGGGTCAGGCGGCCGAACTGGCGGCACGTGCGGCGACCGGCAAGGTGGCGCTGGTTCTGGACAGCCGGGAGCGCTGATCCATGGCCCTCATCGCGCTGTCCTCTGCCTCCGGTTCGCCCGGGGTCACCGCGTCAGCCCTGGGTCTGGCGCTGACCTGGTCGCGGCCGGTGCTGCTGGTCGAGGGCGACCCAACCGGCGGGTCCGCCGTGTTCGCCGGCTACCTTCGTGCCGAGTCGGCCCCGCCCAACTCGCTGATCGATCTGGCGCTGGCACAGCGACACGGGCAGCTGACGGAGGCGATCGCCGACGCCACCGTTCGTATGCCGGGCCCGCCCGGCTCGGCGGTCTCGCTTCTGCCGGGCACCCGAGCCCACGGGCAGGCGCGCAGCCTCACGCCCATGTGGGAGACCCTGGCGTCGGAGCTGAAGGCGCTCGAAGCTACGGGTCAGGACGTGATCGTCGACGCGGGCCGGCTCGGGTTGGCCGGGAGTCCGGAACCGCTCATCTATGCGGCGGATCTTGCTCTGCTGGTGACCAGGACGGACTTGGTGTCCTTGTCGGCGGCACGCTCGTGGGCCGAGACCTTGCGCACCGGGTTCGAGGGGGTCGGGGGCGGCTCGTCCTTGGGCCTGCTGCTTGTGGGGGAGGGGGAGCCCTACTCTGCTCGAGACGTCCAGAAGGTCCTGCAGATCCCGGTGACGGCCTCCCTTGCCTGGGACCCAGCCGCCGCAGACGTTTTCGCCAAGGGCGCCAAGGCGCCTCGCCGGTTCGACTCCTCGCGTCTGGTTCGGAGCCTCATCGCGGCTCGGACATCGATCCAGTCGGCGGTGACCGCGAACCGCGAGCAACTCGCCACCCAGACGACCGGAGGACTGTCATGAGCGGCGACACAACGCCTGAGCGCGGCGCATGGTTGGATCCTTCCGACCCGACGTCACTTCCCCTGTTCTCCGCGACTGTGGAGTCGCGGCGCCGGCCCCGCCCCGGTCGCGTGCGGGGTTCGTTCAGCATGTCGCCTACTCCCACCGCCGACGGGGCGCAGACGGCTCCCGCGCCGCAAGAGTCGGACGGCGGTGACCTGGGCATGCCTCGGATTCATCGGCATGGCGCGGACATCGACTGGGGTCTGGTCGCCGCACTCCGGGGGCAGGCCTCGGACCGGCTGAGCGCCGCGCTCGGGGAGGAACGGGGGCGGTTGAGCTCGGGCGCGCAGCGAGAGCGTGGCCGGGCGATCATCCTCGACCTGCTCAACAACGAGCACGACGAGCGGGTGAGCGCCGGCCAAGAGGCGTGGAACGCCGCCGAGCAGGGCGCCCTGGCCAAGGCCATCGACGACTCCTTGTTCGGGCTTGGTCGCCTGCAACTGCTCGTCGACGACCATCGGGTCGAGAACATCCTCATCTTCGGCTGCGACTCGGTGTTCCTCGAGCTCACCGACGGCCGCTTGATTCCGGGGCCGCCTGTGGCCGATTCGGATCAGGAGCTGATCGACTTCCTGGTGTTCCTGGCCTCGCGTTCGGAGGTCAACGCTCGCCCGTTCTCGGAGGCGCAGCCGCGGCTGCACCTGCGCCTGGACGGCGGCGCCCGGCTCGCGGCGGCCGCGTGGGTCACCCCGCGGCCGTCCGTGGTCATCAGGCGCCACCGGCTGCGGCAGGTCACGCTCGACGACCTGGTCGACCGGGGAACGCTCACCGAGCTGGCGGCGTCGTTCCTGTCCGCGGCCGTGAAGTCCCGTCGCAGCATCGTCGTCTCCGGAGCCCAGGGCGCCGGCAAGACCACCCTCGTCCGGGCGCTGTGCGCGGAGATCCCAAAGCACGAGATCATCGGCACCTTCGAAACCGAATACGAGCTCCACCTGCACGAGCTCAAGGAACAGCACCCCTACGTGTTCCCCTGGGAGGCGCGACCCGGGTCAGGGGAGCGGGCCGCAGACGGCAGCCAAGCCGGCGAGTTCACCCTGAGCCAAGCCCTGTTCGACAGCTTCCGCTTCGACCTGTCCCGCCAGATCGTCGGCGAGGTCCGCGGCCAGGAGGTCCTGGCCATGCTCAAGGCCATGGAGTCCGGGTCCGGCTCGATCTCCACCACCCACGCCAAGAACGCCGAGGGGGCGATCGGCAAGCTGGTGACCTGCGCGATGGAAGCCGGCCCCCACATCACCCACGACTACGCCGTGCGCGCGATCGCCGCCAGCATCGACATCATCGTGCACGTCCACCTGGAGACCACGCCGCTGGCCGATGGCACCGCGCAGCGCTCCCGCTGGGTCGCCGAGATCCTGACGCTGACGCCCGGAGAGCGCGACAAGGGGTATGCCGTGCAGCAGGTCTTCCTTGCACCGCCTGGAGGGCGGCAGGCTGAACCACGAGTTCTTCCCGATGAGTACCGGGACCTGGCCGCCTGGGGGTTCGCGCTCGAGGAGTTCTACGGGCAGAGCGAGGCAGCGTCGTGACCCCGCTCATCCCGGCAGTGGCCGGGGCGCTGGTCGTCGCCGGACTTCTCGGCGCGGTGGCCGGCCTGCGCTCCCGCCCGGTCCCACCCCCATCACCCAAGCGCGGCACAGTCGCGAAGGGGTCCGTCCTCGGTCGCCTCACGAAGCTGGACCGACGAACCCGTCTGCTCCTAGGCGTCGGTGCGGCGGTCGGGGTTGTGGTCGCGCTGCTCACCGGGTGGATCATCGCGATCCCGCTCGTTCCGGCCGCGGCCGCGGGCCTGCCCATCCTGCTGTCCGCACCACCATCGGCCAGCAAGATTCCCAGGCTCGAGGCGATGGAAGAGTGGACCCGTTCGCTGTCCGGCATCCTCACCGCCGGCGTCGGCCTCGAACAGGCACTGATCTCCACCCTCCGCTCGACCCCCGAGGCGATCCGCCCCGAGGTCACCCGCCTGGCCTCACGGCTCCGGGCACGCTGGGCCACCGAGGACGCCCTGCGCGCGTTCGCCGACGAGCTCAACGACGCCACCGGAGACCTGATCGCCGGCAACCTCATCCTCGCTGCCCGCCGCCGCGGCGCGGGCGTGGCCAGCGTCCTAGAAGCGCTGGCCGAGTCCACGGCGGCCGACGTCGCCGCGCGGCGAGAGATCGAGTCCGACCGGGCCAAGCCTCGGTCGACGGCACGCTGGGTCACCCTCATCACCATCTCGGTGCTGGGCGTCCTGGCCCTGACCGGCGACTACGTCCGCCCCTACGGCACCCCCATCGGGCAAATGCTCTTGGTGCTGCTGCTGGGCCTGTACGTGGCCACCCTGCTGTGGATGCGGAAGATGTCGACCGGCAAGCCCCTACCCCGGTTCATCGGAGCCACCGCCAAGGAGGCGGCACGATGACGGCCACCGGACTCCAACTTGCCATCGTGTCAGGCGCTCTCGTCGGTTTCGGAGTGGCGCTACTGGTCTGGCGCCTTGCGCCCGCTGACCCCGATCTGGGCGACGCCCTGCAGAGACTCTCACCTGAGCACGCCAAGCGACGCTCCGTTGAGGCGACGCACACGGCCAGCGACACCCGCGAACGGCTGGGCGTCTGGGGCATGAAGACACTCCCGGCCGGCGCGTGGGGCACCATCCCCGTCAAGGAGCTGGCGATCCTGCGGATCCCGATCAGCCGCTACTACGGCGAGAAAATCATGTTCGCGCTGCTCGGCCTGGCGATCCCGCCCTTGCTGACCACGTTCTTCACCCTCCTGGGTGCACGTCTGCCGATCTTCATCCCGGCCGTCGCGACCCTCGGTCTGGCAACCGTGATGTTCTTCCTGCCCAACTACAACGTCCGCGACGACGCCAAGAAGGCGCGGGAGGAGTTCAGCCGCGCGCTGGGCGGCTACATCGACTTCGTCGCCCTCGAACGCAACTCCGGAGCCGGCCCACGGCAGGCCATGGAGGTGGCCGCCGATGTCGGCGACTCCTGGGTGTTCCGCCGGCTCAGCGAGGAGCTCGCCCGCACCCGCTGGTCCGGGCTCACACCGTGGGACGCCCTGCACGGGTTGGCCCTTGAGCTGGGCCTGCCCGAGCTCGACGACCTCGCCGACATCATGCGCCTGTCCGGCGAAGAGGGCGCTCAGATCTATCGCAGCCTGCGCGCCCGCTCCTCGGGCATGCGCAGCGCGATGCTCGCCACCGAGAAGGGCAAGGCCAACGAGGTCGGCGAAAAGATGTCGATCCCGATGAGCCTGCTGGGGGTGATCTTCTTGGCCATCCTCGTCGCCCCGGCCCTCCTGCGCGTGATCGGAGGCACCACCTGAGGACATCACCAGCCCTCCGACCAGACCGACCAAACCACACCTGTCGCGGCCCGCAGCCCGACCGAACCAAGGGGAGAAGCCCATGTACTACCTCGCAGCCACACTGCACACCCTCGGCGTCCAGATGCGCGACACCGCCACCAGGAAGGCGACCAAGGACCCCGAGCGCGGCTCGGTGACGATCGAGAACGTCATCTGGGCGGTGGCCGTTATCGCCATCGTCGGCATCGTGGTCCTCGCGATCACCAACTACGTCCGCAACAAGGCCGCGGAGATCCGGTAACCCTTCGCATGCGCCGGCCCCAGAGGTTCGTGTTCCGTGACCGCCCCCACGCGGTCACGGAACACGAACGTGGCTCGACCTCGATCCAGATGGTGCTGCTGATGCCGGCGCTGTTCGCGGTGATGTTCCTTGGGATGCAGGGGGCCCTCTTCTACCACGCCCGCACGGTCGCACTGGCTGCCGCTCAGGAGGGCGTGCGGACGGCCGCCGGACTGGGCGGCTCCGGGTCGGCCGGCGCCCGGGACGCGTACGCGTTCGTCGCCGACGCAGGTGGTGACGACGTGCTCCAAGGCACCCAGGTTCGCAGCTCACGCAGCACCACCAACGCGACCGTCTCCGTCACCGGCCGCTCCCTCAGCGTGATCCCCGGCTGGACTCCCACCGTCACCCAGAGCGCCAGCGCTCCTGTCGAGAGGATCACCCAGTGAGCCGCGCAGGGCGCCTGCGGCGCTGCCGCCGACGCATCCAGAGCGAGAGGGGATCGGCGGTCATCGAGGCCGTCATCGGGGTGCCCGCGTTCATGCTGTTCGTCGGGCTTATCGTGTTCGCCGGCCGGGTCGCCATCGCCAATCAGGCCGTCGGCTCGGCCGCGACGGAGGCCGCACGGTCGGCGTCGATCTCGCGGACCCAGGGGCAAGCCACCGACACGGCACGCGCCGCGGCCGCGCAAGCCCTGAGCAACCAGAAGGTCGACTGCTTGAGGGTCTCCGTCGACGTCGACACCAGCGGCTTCGGTGCCCCCGTCGGAACCCCTGCCAGCATCCGGGCCACCGTCACCTGCATGGTCAACCTCTCCGACCTGTCCGTGCCTGGAGTACCAGGCACCCGAACCATCTCAGCGAGCATGTCCTCGCCGCTGGACACCTACCGGGAACGGTGAGGACATGCCCCGCACCCACCCCAGGCGCGGCGACTCGGCCCGCCAGCCCACAGCGGCGAAGGTCGCACACCTCTCCCGCCGGATCCGCAGCGACGCCGCCACATCCGAGCGCGGGTCCATCACCATCTGGATCGTCACCTCGGCCTTCATCATGATCGTGCTCGTCGGGATGGCCGTGGACCTGGGCGGCCAGGTGTACGCACAGCAGCACGCCCGCGACGTCGCCCGCCAAGCAGCACGGGTCGGCGGCCAGCAACTCCAAGCCGCACCAGCCATCCGCGGCGAGGGAGCCATCGCCGACACGGCCCGCGCAGCCCAGGCGGCCCGCACCTACCTCGCGGCCAGCGACGTCACCGGCAGCGCCCACGTCACCGGTGGCGACACCATCGAGGTCACCACCAGCTCGGTCTACAGCACCAAGTTCCTGAGCATCATCGGGATCAACCGTGTGACCGTGACCGGCCACGCACAGGCAACCATCACCCGAGCACTGGAAGGGGTGCAGCGATGACCCTACGGACCCGGCTCACCGGCCTGACCGCAACCCTGGCCATCGTCGCCATCGTGATCGCCCTGCCGATCACCCTGCTCGCCGTCGGCGGCAACCCCCTGCCGGAGGCCTGGCCCTCCCTCGAGCAGGCTCGTGCGGCGCTCACCAGCCCCGACGACGGGACCCTCGCCCTGGCCGCCCTCAAGATCCTCGGATGGGCCGCATGGGCGTTCCTCACCGGGGCCATCGCCCTGGAGGTCCTTGCCCGCGTCCGCGGCGTCACCGTGCCGCGGCTGCGAGGCCTGCACGCTCCCCAGGCCGCTGCCCACGGGCTCGTGGGGGCCGCGATCCTGCTGTTCGCGGCAGCCCCCCTGACCGGAACCCCCGCCCACGCCGCGGAGCTGACGGCCCCAACCGTCGCCACTGCCACCGCCTACTCCGGCACAGTCGACGTCGACCAACGGACTCCCGCGCCGGAGCCGTCACGCGTCACCAGCCGGGCGTCAACGCAGGCGACACCCGGACCTGCCCGCCCGGCGACGGTCAAGCACGTCGTCGAGCGCGGGGAGACGCTGTGGTCCCTCGCCGAGCAGCACCTGGGGGAGGGCAGCCGCTATCACGAACTAGCCGAACTGAACCAGGACGTCCTTGGACCCAACCCCGGATTCCTCAGCGTCGGAGAGGTCCTCCAGATACCCGTCACGCCACAGACCGAAGGCGACCACGCAGAGAGCCACCGGGTGACCGTGCAACGCGGCGACACCCTGTCCGAGATTGCCGAGGAGGAGCTCGGGGACGCGGCCAAGTACCCCGAAATCTTCGAGGCATCCAAGGACACCGTGCAGCCCGGAGGGCGCCACCTCAGCGACCCCGACCTGATCCTGCCCGGCTGGGAGCTGTCCATCCCGACACATCACGCGTCAGTAGCGCCAGCCGCCCACGAGACTGACGTCCCGGCGGTCCCGAAGCAGCCCGCAACTGCGCAGCCCCCCGCCCCAGCCGGGCCCAGTTCCGTCCCGCCGGCGACACCGGCCCCACCACCGGCAAGCCCTGCCGTGGAGCAACCAGGTCCGGCCCCGGCCCCGGCAGCCGCCAGCGACGAGGCCCAGTCCACGGCGGACGCTGATCACCAGATGGCGCCCTGGATGCTGACGGGCCTGACCGGTGGGGGAGCCATGCTCGCCGGGGCCATGCTGTTGGCGCTCCGTAGCCGCCGCCGGGCGCAGTTCCGGGCACGCCGCCCGGGACGGACGATCGCCGCGCCAGAGCCGCTGCTGGCGCCCGTCGAGAAGACACTCACCGCGGCCGGCGGGCCCGCCAGCATCGACGTCGAGGTCATGGACGAAGCCCTACGGCGACTCGCCACGGGCGCAGCGCCCATGCCGGAACTCGCTGCCGTGGAGCTCGCCGAGCACGCCCTCACCCTGCACCTGTTCACGCCGGCGCCCCTGGGATCGCCGTGGGTCGCCAGCGTCGACCAGCTGCACTGGACCCTGCCCGCCGGGACCGACCTGCGCGAGGTCGGAGATCTCGCCCCCGACCAGCCGGCCCCCTACCCGCTGCTGGTCACCATCGGCGCCGGCGACGACGGACACGTGTGGCTGCTCAACATCGAAGACCTCGACCTGAGCATCACCGGTGACACCACGTTCGGCCGCGACTTCGCCCGTTACCTGGCCGCCGAGATCGCCTGCAACCCGTGGTCGCACGGGGTCCGCGTCGACCTGCTCGGAGTCGCCCACGAAGTCGCGCCGATGAACACCGACCGGATCCACGTCCACACCGACGTCGACAGCGACCCGGCGGCGGAGGTCTTGGCCGACGCCATCACCATGATCGACCGCAGCGTGGACGCCGGTACCGACGTCACCACCGCCCGCGCCCGCCAGGTTGGGGCGGACACCTGGCCGGCGCGGCTGCTTCTGGTCGACGCCGCCAACCAGCCCGGGCAAGCCGCGAGCCATTCGCTGCCCACCCTCGAGCAGCTGCTCGAGACGGTCTACCAGCACGCCGGGCAGACGGGGACCTCCGTGGTCGTGCGTGGCGACCTGGAGGGCACCCCGGGCCTGGTCCTGCACGTCACCGACAACGGCCGGGTCAGCCTCCCGCACGCCGGCCTCGACCTGGTTGCCGTCGGCCTGACCAGTGATGAGGCCCAAGGCTGTGCCGCCCTTCTGGCCCAAAGCGAAACCCTCGACGACGCGCCCATGCCGGTCGACCAGAGCGCCCTGGAGGGTTGGCGTGCCTGGTCCGACGAGGCCGGCGCCCTGCGGGAAGAGCACACCATCGCCCGTCACGACCTGGCCCTCGAGGTCGAGGACCAGGCGATCTCGCTCCTGGAGCACGACGACGAGGACTACCTGCGCAACGGCGCCACCACACAGGACGACCTCGAGGCCCTGGCCCCCAAGGTGCCTGAGCGGGTGCGGACGGCCGTGGCCGACGCCGACCCCACCCTCGACGACGACCTGACCATGTGGTGGGACGAGAACTGCCCCTTGCCCCGGCTGACCCTGCTCGGGCCCGTCGGCGCGCGAACCCGGGGCACCCCGGTCACCAAGCGCAAGCCCTACTACACGGAGGTGCTTGCATACCTGGCGACCCGGGCGCACGGCGCAACCCCCGAGGAGCTGGCTGACGCATTCACGATCACTGCCGCCAAGGCCCGCGACTACGTCCGCATCGTGCGGGACTGGCTCGGCACCAACCCCCGGACCGGCGAAGACCACCTGCCCGACGCGCGCAAGGCTCCGGCCGCGGTCGCCAGGGGCGTCGGCGTGTACCAGGTCCTCGACCTGCTCGTCGACGCCGACCTCTTCCGCCGACTCCGCGTTCGAGGCGAGTCACGTGGACCCGAGGGGGTCGAGGACCTGCACAAGGCGCTTCGACTGGTGCAGGGCCGCCCCTTCGACCGGCTGCGCGACGGCGGATGGTCCTTCCTGTCCGAGGGTGACCGCCTCGACCAACACATGATCTGTGCCATCGTCGACGTCGCGCACCTCCTCACCACCTACAGCCTGCAGGCCGGGGATACCCGCCAAGCCCGGCTCGCGGCCGAGACCGCCGCCCTCGCCGCCCCGGACGAGGAAATCCCACGGCTGGACCTCGCCGCCGTCGCGGACGCCGAGGGCCACCCCGGCGAGGCCGACCGCATCCTGCGGGACGAGGTGTGCAACCGCACCGACGACGAGGGCGCCCCACCGGAGCTCTCGGAACGAACACAGCGAGTCATCGCCACCCGTGACCGGCATGAGCGGACCCGCAAGGCCAGCTGACCCGCCCCGAAGCCGGCGCAGCCCCGACCCCATCCCCCGGGTCGGGGCTGCGCCATGTGTGGACGAGAGGGCTCCAGCGGTACTCAGGCCGGCTCGACGAGCGACCGCGCCACCCACTGCTGAACCGTCGTCACCTCGCCGGCCTCGCCCTCGACCACGTAGATCACCAAGGCCCTCCACCCGGGGCCGGCCTGCCGCCACTCCACCACCAGGCCGTGATGCGGACCGGGCGCCTCAGGCGGCCCCTGCACCCAGCAGTGGCGCCGCGTCGCCTTCAGCGCCGAGAGGCCCTCGACCGGTAGGCCCTGCCGCCCCGCCACGGGCCGCTCACCCAAGGGGACGCCCGGCCGGCGCGGCGGGGGAGGAGTGGTCGCCTGCATAGCTCCGGAGTGTGCGCCTCGCGGCTGACAACGGCTCCCGACGCGGCCCGCGACCACGAACGCGAGCCCCCCAGCAGAAAGAACTTCAAGAAGTTGGGGGACGAAGCATCAGCGCAGGTCAGCGGCTTGTACCCCCACCATCCCGGGCCATGTACCCCCCATCGCACGGCGCCGGCGGGGACGAGTTGGGGGACGTCCGCCCGAGACCTTCTGGCCGTGTCCACACGGCGGAAGGAACTCGAGATGAGCGTCGCAACACACCTGGGGCTGGACGAGCCGGACAGCGAGGTCCTGGCCCTCGCCGGGCAGCGCTGGGCCAGCTGGCAGGTCACCCACCCCGAACTTCGGGTCGTCGACGAGCTGGCCGACCTGCCGGCCTGGCTGCGGGCAGCCGACTGGTCCGACGCCGACCGCGTCCTGCTCGCCCTGGCGCAGCTGTCGGCACCCGACGGCGGGGACGACGTGGCGGCCACCGGAGCCCTGGCCTGGGTGCTGCTGCCCGGCGCCAGCCTGCTCGCCTTCCGCCTGGGCCGGCTCAGCCAAAGGATCGACGAGATCCTCGCCGCCCAGCTGTGGGTCGAAGCCCGGACCTTCCCGTGGAAGCGCGGACACAAGGTGGCCGCCAACATCCTGATGAACACCCGCAAGGGGGTGATCCGGGACCTCGGGCTCGGCGAGCTCAGTGACCGGACCATCCCCTTCCCGCCCACCGCTGAGGTGTGGACCGACACCGCGCGCGACCGCCAGCCAGCCGAACCCACACCCGAACACGAGCTGCAGGACATCCTCGAGCTCGCGACGAGCAGGGGTGCAGTGACCGTCGCCGACGGCGACCTGTTGCTGGACCTGGCGCACGCCGCTGACCTGGCGAGCCCGGCCCGCTGTGGTCGAGGCCACGCCGGACTGATGGCGCCGGCGGCCTCCGAAGCCGTTGCCGCCGACCGCGGCGTCTCGGCCCGCACCGTCCGCCGGCGCGCCGCCCGGTCCGTGTCTGCGCTGCGGACCGTGTGCGGCAGCACCCACCAGCGGGCCTTCGCGTGAGGCGTCCATCAGCTGTCGACGTGCCGGCTTTGGGCCACGAGGTGATGACCGTGACCGACGAGACCGACCTGCGCCGCCTGCTCGACGTGGCGGGCAGCGAAGGCGAGGCGCTGGCCGACCTGGCCGGATGCGTGGACAGGCTGCACCAGGTGCGCGCCGCGCGCGCCGCCCTGGCCCGCCTGGACGCCCCAAGCCTGCGCGCAGCCCTCGAGGCCAGAAGGTCCGCGCTGGGGCAGGGAAGCGTCCCGTGACCGCGCACACGACCCATCCGGGCACGCCCCGGGCCGCGGTCGGCGTCGACGAACTCAAGCGAGCCTGGCGGGCCGTGCAGGTCGGGGACTACCGGCGACACCCAGAGGCCGCGCCCCGGGCGACCACCTCGGCCCGACGGCAGCCCAGCGACGCGCGGGCGTGGGAACCGCACGAGGTCGTGGTCCCAGTCATCGGCTGCGCGGGATCAGTCGGAGCCACGACCCTGGCGCTGAGCCTCGCTACCGCCGGCGCCAGCATGGGCGCGCGGGTGATCGAGTGCTGCACGGTGACCGCCTCCGGGCTCGCCCCGGCCTCCACCGCGGAGCTGGGCCAGCACCCGTCCGGCGGGTGGCTGCAAGGCACACGGGGGGAGGTCCTCCTCGAGCGGGGCAGCGACATCTTCATCGGCCCCGACGAAGTGCCACCTCCCACGGACGCAGCCGCCACGACCAGCCTCACCGTCCTGGACGTGGGTTGGGAACTGGGTCAGCTGCTCGCGAGTCCCAACTGGCTCGCCGACCGGGTGCTCCAGCCCGGCCCAGTCGTGGCCGTCACCACAGCCACCATTCCCGGCCTGCGGCGCCTGGAAGGGGCGCTGGCCCTGCTCGAGGGCAGCCCGGTCATCGGAGCCGTCCTCGGGCCACCACGACGCAAGTGGCCCCGCGGCGTGGAGCACAGCCTCGGCGCACTGACACGCCAGCTGGACCAGCACGGAGCACTCCACGTCCTCCCGGTGGACCGAGGCCTCGCCGTGCGAGGCCTGGACTCCGAAGCACTGCCCACCCCGCTGCTGGTCGCCGCGGACAACATCCTCCACGCCAGCGGCGCTGGAGACACCACGAAGGGAAACCCGTCATGAAGACACTCACTGGCCAGCTCGCCACCCTCCCGCAGGTGTGCCCCGTCGCACCGCCCGGGGCGCAGCGGTATGCCGACCAGCTCATGGGCTACGTGCTGTGGGGCACGATCATCCTGTTCGTGCTCGGGGTCGTCGTCGGCATCGGCGCGATCGTCGCCGGCCGCATCTTCGGCATGCCGCACGCGTCCAAGGCCGGGATCGTCGGCGTGGTCGTCGTCTTCCTCGCCGTGATCGGCTACCTCGTGCTTCCCGGCATCGTGCGCGCCATGACCGGGACCGGGTGCGTCTGATGAGCCGCGCCGGCCAGAACAGCGCCACCGACGCGTGGGGCCGGTCACGTCTGCTGGCCACCCTCGCCGCAGGGGCCGCCGCGGCCCTGCTGTTCGTCGCCGGCCTCGTCCTTGCGCTCTACTACGGCCTCAAGAGCGCGGACGCCAGCTCCACGCCGGCGACGACATCGAAGCCGACCACCATGGGCAGCGGACCGGGCTACCGCGACCAAGCAGCGGCCGCCCCGATGCTGCAGGTGGCCCCCGACGACGCCCGACACGGCGTCCCCGCCGCCGTCACCGGGCCGGTCATCGAGGTCCCGCCCGCCACTGCTGCGGGACCTGTGCAGGTGCCGACCGGGTTCCCGCGCACGCCCGAGGGGGCGCTGGCCCAGCTGGCCGCGATCGAGACGACCGTCCTGCAGGCCATGTCCATCCCCCAGGCGAACGACGTCCACGCACAGTGGGCCCTACCCGGCGCCCCCGACGTCGCCACCTGGCCTCTGACCAAGAACGTCCAGAGCTTCCTGGCCAGCGCCGGTCAGGGCCAAAGCAAGGACCCCACCGTGGCCGTGACCGCCACTCCCGCAGCCGGGCAGGTCAAGGCCACGGACGGGCCGAACTGGGTCGTGGCCTGCGTCCTGCTGGACGTCAGGGCCACGATCACCGCAGAGACCCGGATCGGCTACGGGTACTGCGAACGCATGCAATGGCACCCCGAGCCGACCCGCGAGAACACCACCGCAGGCCGGTGGATGATCGCGCCCGGCGCGCCCGCAGCGACCGCGCCGTCGACCTGGCCCGGAACCGAGATCGCCTTCAAGGCCGGCTGGCGCACCTGGGCGAGCGACGACACCGGGAGCAAGTAACCTATGGACCTCCTCAACCCGTTCACCTATCTCGGCTCGGCCGCCGGCAAGGTCGTCGCGGACGGTTGGACCGCGGCCATGCTCGGCCTCTGGAACGCCGGGCTGTGGCTGCTGAAGCTGGTCCTGACCATCGTCGACGCCTTCACCGTCCCCGACCTGCGCGAGGGAGGGCCCGGCGCGCAGGTGTACCAGATGACGTTCTGGATCGCCGGGGCCCTCATGCTGCTGCTCGCCATGGTCCAGCTGGCCCTGACCGCAGCCCGGCGCGACGGCAAGTCCCTAGCCCGGGTCCTCGTCGGAACCGGGCAGTTCGTCATGGTGTGGGCCGGCTGGATCGCCCTCGCGGTGCTCATCGTCGCCGCCTGCGGCGGCCTCACCCGTGCGCTGATGTCCAAGCTGCTGCACATCGACAAGTGGGCACACTTCAACCCGCTCGGCACCCAGATCTCCACCAAGGACATCAGCGACGGCACAGTGGCCACCGTCCTGGGTTTCATGGGGATCTTCATGGTGTTCGCCGCGATCGGGCACCTGCTGGTCATGCTCACCCGAGCCGGCGCCCTGATGGTGCTGGCCGCCACCACCCCCATCGCCGCCGGCGGGCTGGTCAGCGATGCCGGGCAGAGCTGGTTCTGGAAGAGCCTGCGCTGGTTCATCGCCGCGGCGTTCACCCCCGTGGTGATGATCCTGGTGCTGGGCATCGGGGTGCAGATGACCTCAGGGGTCGCCACCGGCATGACCGACAGCCTGCAGAAGGCCATCGGAACGGCGGTGCCCGGGGTGGTCCTGATCTGCATCGGCTGCTTCAGCCCCCTCGCCCTGTTCAAGCTCCTCGCCTTCGTCGACCCCGGCACGAGCTCGGGATCCGCGCTCCGGGCCGGGCTGGCCGCACAGGGCGGCCTCAGCGGCCTGCTCGGCGGTGGCCAGGGCCAGAGCGGCTCCGAGGCCGCGTCGAGGACCGACGCCAACGGCCGATCCCAAGGCGAGAGCTTCGGAGAGGACTCCACCAGCGCCCGGTTCAGCTCCAGCGCCCGCGGCCTCATGGGCCAACTCGGCGGCGCCCTCGGACAGGCCGCCGGTGCCGGCATGGGGGCGATGGAAAGCATCGGATCACGCGGAGCAGCCGTCGCCGCCGACGCGACCAACCAGATGGGTGTCGGTCACAACAACTACGTCCCGGACTTCAGCAAGGCCAAGAAGAACTCGAGCCAGAACCGCGGCAGCAAGCAGGCCGACCACGACAACCCTGAGATCAACGGCTCCGGCCCGAACCCCACCCCCGACATCGGCATCACTCCGCCCTCCACAGCCGGGATCGCGCCGGCGCCCACCGCCTCCCCAGGCGGTGCCGCCGGCCCGGGCGGCCCCGGTGGGGCCGGGCCGGCAGGAGGAGCCGGGGCCGCAGGCGGAGAAGCGGCCGGCGCAGCGGCCGCGGTGCCGATCGTCCCGGTCTGATCACCCACCCCAACCCTTTAGGAGAGTCCCATGAGCGTCATCTACAGCGACTACAGCAGGGCCCGGATCGGGTGGTTCTTCGGGCTCTCCGGATGGCAGCTGGCCGTCGTCGCGCTCTCCACCATGCCGGTGTTCTGGTCCATCCGGGCCGGCGCGTGGATCTGCGCGGCGCTGTTCCTCCTGCTCTGGGTCACGATCACCGCGGTGACCGTGACCCCGGTGCGGGGCCGGTCCACCTTCGGGTGGGTTGCGGCGTCGCTGTCGTTCGCGACCGGTGGCCTGGCGGGGTGGACCCGCTTCCGTTCCAAGGCAACGAGGGGGCAGGTGGACTCCCTGCAGGACGCAGACCTGCCCGGAGCCCTGGGCGGCGTGCAGATCCACGACGGCCCACCGCAGGGGGGATCGTTCTCACGGGTGGCGATCATCCAGAACCACAGCACTCGAACCTGGGCAGTGACCGCCGCCGTCGTCCACCCGGGAATCGGGCTGCGCGAGATCGACGAACGGCAGCGGCAGGGACGGGGCCTGAGCGAGCTGCTGGACATGGCCTCCCAGACCGAGCTGATCGACGAGATCCTGCTCCTGGTCCGCACCGTGCCCGAGGACGGCGCCGAGCGGGACCAGTGGCTCGCCCGGCATCGTCGCCCGGGCAGTTCCCGCGGTGTCCGCCAGGTCAACGACGAGCTTCAGCAGACCCTGACCCGGGCCAGCGTGCGGACCGAGTCGTTCGTGACGGTCGTCATCGGCGAGGGCCGGCTGGGCAAGCAGGCCAAGGAGTCAGGTGGCGGGCTGGAAGGTCGCGCCCGCGTCATCTATGGCGTGCTGGGCGAGATCGAGGCGCAGCTTCGTGGCGGGATGGGCATGGCCAGCGTCAAGTGGCTGACCAGTCCCGAGCTCGCGCTGGCCTCCCGCACAGGGTTCGCTCCCGGTGACCGTGCCGGCATCATCGACGCACTCGGAGCCCGCGAGAGCGACCCGGCCGTCAACGCCGAGGTCCCGTGGGCCATGGCGGGACCCTCGGGTGCTGACCCGGCGGCCAGGCACTACAGCCACGACGCGTGGAACAGCGTCAGCTCCACCATCAAACTCCCGGTGAAGGGCGCCGCGATGGGAGCGCTGCTTCCCGTGCTGACCCCGACCGAGCCGGGGGAGCGGCGCTCCTTCCTGGTGGCCTACCCGATCCTCAGCCAGTCGGCGGCCGGCCGACAGAGCGCCACCAGCGAATGGGCCGCCGACATCGGTGAAGAGCTGCGGGCCAAGGCGAAGGTGAAGCAGAACGCCAAGGCGCGGGACGAAGCGGAGAAGGTGCGGCGACTGGACACCAAGCTCGCCCGCGGCAACTCCCTGACCCGGCCGTATGCCGTCTGCACCGTCACGGTGCCTAAGACCTTGAGGGTCTCGGAGTTCGGCCGGCGGCTCGACGCGTCGGTGCGGCGAGCCGGGTTCGCGCC
Organism: Knoellia koreensis; assembly: GCF_013041615.1. Classification (GTDB taxonomy): domain Bacteria; phylum Actinomycetota; class Actinomycetes; order Actinomycetales; family Dermatophilaceae; genus Pedococcus; species Pedococcus koreensis. The sequence continues at coordinate 1,048,087 of NZ_JABEPQ010000002.1, read as the reverse complement.
GCTGCGTCTGGACCTCGCCCAGGACCTCGGCTTCGCCGCCTCGACCGTCCCCCTGGGGGTCAGCCTCACCCGGAAGGCGGACTGACCCATGTATCGAGCAGCCCGCACATCGCGACGCCGGGACGAGGGGCGCACCGTCTCCCGGCTCCTGGCCGACTTCGGCCACGACCTGCCCGGGGCCCCAGTGGCGGAAGCGGGAGCGAAGGAGCCGCGCCTGTTCCGGCGCGCGTCGCGGCGGGGAACCCGCCGGCGCGACGCCGGCTGGGCGCCCGCGGCGGCACCGGTCTCCAACTGGCGCATGACCTCCGACCAGGCGCCGGCGCTGTGGCCGTTCATCTCCACTCCCGGGCTCCCGCCGACGGGCGCCCAGATGGGGATCGACATGCTCTCCGGGGGCGCGTTCTACGCCGACCCGCACGGCTGGGTCCTCGACGACGACGTCCCGGTCACGAACCCCAACGTCTTCAGCTTCGGCAAGCCCGGCCGCGGGAAGTCCGCGAACACCAAGGCGTTCTGCCTGCGGATGACCGACTTCGGATACCGCATCCTCGTGCTTGGGGACCCCAAGGACGAATACGAAGGGCTGTGCCGGTTCTTCGGGGTCGAGCCGTTCGCGATCGGCCACGGGCTGCCCACCCGGATCAACCCGCTGGCGTTCGGACCGTTGCTGCAAGGGTGGTCGGAGCTGGGCGCCGCGCAGGCGCAGGGTCGCGCCGCCGTCGTCTTCGGGCGGTGGCTGACCTTGGTCCGCGGCCTCGTCGGGAGCCAGCGGATCGGGGACCAGCGGGTCCCGTTCGGGCCGACTGACGAGGTGGTAGTCAAGGCGGCCCTGCAAACCCTCACCGGGTACACCGTGGGCCAGTCCCAGCTGGCCGAGACCACGATCCCGCAGCTCTGGCACCTCCTGGACAACCCCACCCCAGACCTGATCGCGTCCTGCCGCTACGCCGACGAGCGTCACTTCCTCGACGACACCAGGCTCCTGCGCGATGCGCTCGGCCAGCTCGTCGGCGGAGCCTTGGCGGGGCTGTTCGACGACCACACCACCATCGACGTCGACTGGTCCGCACCCATCCAGTCCCTGAGCCTGTCCCGCCTCGAGCCGTTGGGGGATGAGGCGATCGGCATCGCGCTGACCTGCCTCAACTCTTGGGGCCGCGGCATGCGCGAGATGGCGGCCCCGGGCGACCTGCGCGTGGTTGTGCGTGACGAATCCTGGAAGCAGCTGCGGCTCGGCCCCGAAGCGGTCAAGTCGTTCGACGCCGACCTGCGCCTGTCCCGGCGGGACGGAGATGTCCAGTTCGCCGTCGCTCACAAGCCATCCGATCTGCTGTCGGCCGGCGACGCCGGATCCCAGGCCGTGGCGATCGCCAAGGACCTCCTGCACCTGGCCGACGTCAAGATCCTGCACGGCCAAGACCTGGGCGTGGCCCGTGAGCTGGAGAACATGCTCGGCCTGGGGCCGATGGCGCGCGACCTGGTGACCGGGTGGGCGATGCAGGGCAAGGGCAGGGCCCTGTGGTGCGTGGGGGAGCAGCACTACAAGGTGCGGACCGTGCTGCACCCCGTCGAGCGGGAGCTCACCTTCACCAACCAGGCCATCGCCGGCGCGGCCTGACCGGGGCCAGCTGATGAAGAAGCTCGCGCTGGTCCTCGTCCCGGCGCTCGTGCTGATGCTGGGGCTGCCCTTGGCGGTGGCGTTGGTGGTGGTGACGATGAGCGCGCCGGCGGCCGCCGAGCAGCTGCGCACGGTCGCGTGCGGCGGCATCACACCGATCACCGGCGACTGGCGCCCACCGTTCGAGCAGGCCTACACCGTGGGGCAGCGGGGCTTTGGTCGTGAGTTCCACCCGACCTATCACGAGTGGCGGATGCACACCGGGCAGGACCTGGTGTCCCAGCCGGGCCCGGGACCGGTCGTGGCGATCGGGCCCGGCCGGGTCACCTTCGCCGGCACCCGAGCTGGGTACGGCAACGTCGTCGACGTCGAGCACGTCGACGCCGCCGGGGCGCGCGTCCTCAGCCGCTACGCCCACCTGGCCTCCCTCAGCGTCCGCGCCGGCCAGAGCGTCGCGGCCGGGCAGCAGCTCGGGGTCGAGGGATCGACCGGCGACAGCACCGGAAACCACCTCCACTTCGAGATCCGCATCGGCGGGGCACCGGTCGACCCGGTGCCCTGGATGCTCGCTCACGGCGCCCCGCTCAACGGCAACGCCGTCGCTGGCTGGACGCCGCAGCCCGGCGAGGAGGTTCAAGAGGGCGGAGTCGGCTTCCCCCTGCCGCCGCCCGGCTCACCCGGGCAGGCATCGCTGCGCAACCCGCCGCAGCCGATCCCGGCCCAGATGAAGGGCTTTTACGTCGCGGCCGCCGCGCGATACAAGATCCCGTGGACCCTGCTGGCCGGGATCGGGATGGAAGAGACCGCCCATGGCCGCCTCACCGGCGCCAGCTCCGCCGGCGCGCAGGGCGTGATGCAGTTCATGCCGGCGACCTGGGCGACGATTGGCGTCGACGGCGACGGTGACGGCCGCGCCGACATCACCAACGACGCCGACAGCGTCATGTCCGCGGCGAACTACCTCGCCAAGGCCGGGGTCACCGGCGGCCTGGCGGGAGTGCGGGCAGCCGTCTTCGCCTACAACCACGCCGACTGGTACGTCAACGACGTCCTCTTCTACGCGGCGGCCTACGGCGGCGGCACCGTCCTGGGGAGCGCCACCGAATGCGGCCCGGGAGAGGGGAATCCGAACCTTCCGCCGCTCACCAACGACCGTTTGCGGACGGTCCTCACCTGGGCCGTCGGACAGGTCGGCGACCGGTATGTCATGGGGGCCAACGGCCCAGACGCCTGGGACTGCTCCTCGTTCACGCAGACCGCGTACGCCCAGATCGGCATCACCACCCCTCGGACCGCCGGGGCCCAGCGCGACTGGCTAGCGGCCGGCAACGGCTTCCGGGTCCAGCCCCAGCAGGCCAGACCAGGCGACCTGATCTTCTACGACTCCTACCTCGGACCCAACACGATCGGGCACGTCGCGATGGTGTTCGACCCGAGCAAGCAGAGCACGGTCGAGGCGATGAGCAGCGATCGCGGGGTCACCTACGGCAGCTACGCCGGGAAGGCCAGCACCAAGAACATCTTCGAGATTTGGCGGGTCGGAAACGTCTCCGATCAGCCCACCCGATCGGCCGCCTGAGACAGGCGTCGACGAGGACCAGCCCCGGGGATGCCTGAGGCGGACGCCGTGACCACCCGAAGGGGACGTCAGGGCATTGGGGGGCAGGAAGGGAGCATCACATGCAACGAGCACGCCGAACCAACCCCTACCCGTACACCTGGGAGATCCCCGTCGCGGCGGTCGTCGCCGTCGTCCTGGTGCTAGTCCTCGGAGTCCAAGCCGGTCGGACCGTCGCCAACCTCCTCGCCGGCGGCGGTCTCACGCTGCCGTCACGGGACACGCTGTTCACCAGCGTGCCCGGCATCCTCGGCGGCGATGCGGGAGCGGGCCTCAGCCGCGGCACCGCCGGCCCGGCTGGGTCGACCGCCGTTCGGGTGTGGGTCGCGGTCGTCGAGGTCCTGGTCCTCATCCTCACGGGCTGGGTGGCGAAGGTCTGCCTCGAGCGCTGGGGGCCCGGACGGATCCACGGCATGGCCACCCGGGAGGAGGCCGAGAAGCTGCTCGGACGCAGCAGGCTGCGGAAGGTCGCCGCCGTCGTCCGGCCCGACCTGTACGCGAAGGGACGCTGAGGTGGCACTACGAGTGGGCCGTTCGAGGACGCCGTTTCGACCCGAACAGGTTGGGTGGCGTCTGGGGCGCGGCCGTGAGCCCCGCGGTGTCGAGCTGTGGGTGCCCTGGGACCGCACCGCCGGCGTCATCGGTCCGCAGGGCAGCGGCAAGACCCTCGACCTGCTGATCCCCGCCCTGCTGTGCGCCCCGGGAGCCGCCCTGGTGACCCTCACCAAGGTCGACGACCTCCTGCTCAGCTTCACCTCGAGGCAGGCACCTTGGGCCGGTGAGAACGAGCAGCGGCCGTGCGTGGTCCTCGACCCGTTCGGCCTGGCCGTCGGCCTGCCCGAGCTGGTATGGGACCCGATCGACGGCTGCGTCGACCCCATGGTCGCCGAGCGCCGGGCCAAGGCCTTCACCGCGGGAACCGTGAAGGGCGCCGTGGCCGGCGGGCACGGCGACGACGCGGCCCGCTTCTACGCCGCCGAAGCAGCCAAGGTGATCCAGGCGTACTTCCACGCCGCAGCCCTGACCGGACGCGACCTGGAGGACGTGCTCCGCTGGGTCGCCAACCCGCTCAGCGCCACCGACCCCACCGAGATCCTGCGTGAACACCCGCACGCCGCACCGTTCTGGCACGGGCTGCTGCACGGGGCCCTGCACGGCGACGACCGCACCGCGGGGAACACGATCACCACTGTCCAGCAGGCGCTGGGCCTGTTCTTTCAGGAACCGATCCGGCGACGGTGCACCCCGGGTCCCGGGCGACCAGTCACCAACATCGCGGATGTGATCCGCCGCGGCGGCACCATCTACCTGCTCGGCCGAGAAGACCCGTACGCCAGCGCCTCGCCGCTCATGACCGCCGTGGCCGAGCACGTGCTCGACACCGCCCTGGTCGCCGCCAACACCTCCCCGTGGGGCCGACAGTGCCCGCCCCTGCTGGCCTGCCTCGACGAGCTTCCCTCCACGGCGCCGCTGCCGACATTGCGCACCCGCATGGCCAACGAGCGCGCGTTGGGGATCTCCTTCATCTGGGCGGCGCAGACGCGGCCACAGCTGTCGGCGATCTTCGGTGACCAGGAGGCCCGCACGTTGCTCGGTCTCACCAACAACCTGGTCCTGTTCGGCGGCTCCAAGGACGTGGCGTTCAACCAGGAGATCTCCGACCTGCTCGGCCCGGTGCGGATCTCGCGCACCAGCTGGCAGACCGGGCAGATGGGAGGGCGGTCGACCACGGCCGAAGACATCCCCATCCTCACCGGCGCCGAGGTCCGGCAACTAAAGGAACGCCACGCCCTCGTCGTCTCGGAGAACGGCAAACCGATGATCGCCCGGCTCACCAGATGCATCGACGGCCGCGCGGGACGTGGACTCCTGGCGCAGCAGGAGCACGCCAGAACCCTAATCGGGCACAGCCGGCACGCCACGACGGTGTCGGCCGACGCCCGCCGCACCGCCGCCCTCGTCGAGGCCCGCCGGCGGGGCCTGTCCAACGACGCTCTCTGACCAGGAGACGACCATGAAGCCGATGAGCAGCCCGGACCGGCCCCCGAGCCCAATGGTGGCGCCGCTCCCGCATCCCGGCCGACAGCTTGAGCAGGCCTACCGGGAGCTCGACCTCGCCCTCAACGGGACCGAAGAACAGCGCAAGGCGCTGGGCAGCCTCAAGATGCTCCCCCGGCCATGGGACCCGGACAGCCTCACCCGGCCGCAGCTACGGCGCGAGCTCTGGGACTGGCTCGAGGCCTTCACGGTCTGGCTCAACACCGAGCACATGTGGGACGTCTCCGGCGTCGTCCCATACTGCTGGCCCCAGCACCCGCACCTGGTGCGGGAGCTCGCCGTGCTGGCCGACCAGCGTCGACGAGCAGCCCTGGCGCTGGGCAGCGACGCACTCGAGGAGTGGCACCGCTACGCCCTCCCGGCGTTCGTTGACCGGATGCGCCAGCGGGTCAAGAACCACTGCGAGGACGGACACCAGCAGTGGCCGGCCAAGGGCCGCCATTCGCGCCATCTCGCCGAGCCAACCACGGCGCAGCGCCAGCACGCCTTCGCGCAGGACACCGCCGCATACCAGCGGCCAGAGCTGAAGCACGAAGAGCAACCGGCGCCCCGGCTGCGAGTCGTCGACGGCGAGACCATCGACACCCAGACCGGCGAGGTCGTCGACGACTAGGACCGCGAGATCGGTGTATCGGCAGGCGCTCGATAGTCGGGCTACGTACGGAGCGTCCCCGAGGTCTCGATCGTCTTTCCGGTACCGAGCTGAGCCGTCATGTAGACGCCGGTGACCGGCTCTCGCAGCACCTCGCGCGAGCTGCTTGCCAGCCGGGTCGCCCTGTCCACGTCGACGTACCAGCTGGTGTTGGTCCCTGCCTCTAGCCGATAGGGCAGCCCAGGGCCGAGCCGGTCAGCCTCGGGAACGAACACCATCGTCCCGCCCCGACAGTGGACCGCCACCCACTCGACTGACACCGGCGCTCGGCCGTGATTGGTGACCCGGATGCCGACCACTTCGAGTCCGTCGATGCCCTGCCGTCTCAGCGTGTTGAGGTCAAGTGGACTCCGGTCAGCTGTGACCGGGCCGACGTATGCGCCGGCTCCTTGCCAGACCCCATGCATGAGAACGGCTTTCGGGCGACCCGCCGAGAGAAGCCACTGCGCGATCTGCCACCCGAGGGACAGGCCAGCGAGCAGCAGTGACACCGCGGAGATGAGCAGCGCCGCGGCCTCGGTGGTCATGCGGGTCAAGGTAGTGCGACCACGGCTACGTCCCCGGCAGCGACCGGTCCGGGAGAGTCGCGCTAAATTACCTGGGCGGTTCGGGGGCTGTCATCCACGTGGTGCTCGATGCCGAGAGGCCTCGGCACCAGTCGTGGATCACGTATTATCGAGGGTGATGTGATCGACTGTCGTCGTTTGCCTGTGGTGGATGCACACGCACGTGTGCGATGCTGCTCGCCGAACCATGGGATGGAACTGCCGAATGAGGGGAGTGGCGGCGTCGGCCTTGCCCCAGGTGCGGCCGACATCAGCCCCGGTCTGCGCGTAAGGGGCCTGTACCCATCGCTCGAAGTCCACCGCGAAGACCCGCACCTGCGGCCCGTAGCGGTGACCGGGCAGTTCGCCGTCGCGGACCAGTGACCGGACAACGGCCGGGCAGTTCCTGGACGTTGGCGAGCCTGAGCCACCGAGGATCCGCGCCGTCGGTAGTCACCGCCACCTCGTCACTGTCTCATGCTCGGCCGCTGGACGCAGCAACTGCGGTCTGCTGAGGACTGCTCGGGCATCGTGGCGGTGGATGTCGACACGGATTGTCGGGGGCTGGCTCGAGAACGCATCGCGGTCGCGCGAGCTGGCGGAACGCGCCGTCCTCTAGGGGGCTCAGGCGCTGCGCGGCGACGGCTTTGCCTGGCTTCGACGTCAGCGGTGAGACCTGACCCACCGCGTGCCCGTCCTCGGCCACATACAGGTTGACGCGGCCCGCGCTGGCGCGGGCCCAAGAGTAAAGACTTCTTCAAGGATTGACGGATTCGGCAAGCACGACCATTACGAAGGTCCACAGTTCTGCCGGTTGCTCTCGATCGCGGAGGGCTCGGGGGATCGTGGGGTCTTGGTCATGGTCGAGTCACAGTCGTCCAGTTTCATGTCGGGCTGGTTCACCCGGGGTCGTTTGCGCCCCTCACTGCAGGCGTCCGCAATGGCGGTGGTCGCGGCCCTGACGGTCACGTTGGTCGCGGCGGAACCTGCCTCCGCCACCACACCTGCGGCGAAGAAGCCAGCGGCGGCGAAGACGGTGACCTCGCGACCGGACCTGGTGTCGGCGCGGGTGACCGCGAAAGCGCAGGGTTCCCGGGTCGAGGTCGAGTCCCTGCGGGATGAGACGTCGACGACGTGGGTGAACCCCGACGGAACCATGACCACCCAGGCTCATGGCGGCCCGATCCGGTACCGCGACGACTCCGGCGCGTGGCGAGACGTGGACCTGACCATGGCCGAGGCTGCGGACGGCACGGTCGGCCCGAAGGGTCACCCGGGCCGGTTGTCCCTGGCGGGTGCGACCAAGGCCGCTGGTGGGGTGGCGAAGGGCACCGACGAGACCGACCTGGCTGTGGCGAAGCAGGGCAAGGGCAAGCACAAACAGGACCGGGATGTCACCCTCGGCTGGCCGGGCGGGAAGCTGGGAACCCCGGTGCTGTCCGGGACGACCGCCACGTACAAGTCGGTCAAGCCCGGGGTCGACCTGGTTGTGGATGCCCGCCGCAGCGGGTACGAGACGCACCTGATCATCAACACCCCGCAGGCTCTGGCAGCTCTGAAGGTGGACGCCAAGGGCGGGCCTGTGTCGTGGTCGATCCCGGTCAAGACCAAGGGTCTGACCGCACGCGCGGAGAAGGACGGGTCGGTGTCGTTCGTGGACGCCGACGGGCAGGTCACCTCCCACGTGGCTGCCCCGGTCGCCTGGGACGCCGTCGTGGACGAGCACAGTGGGAACCGGGTCAACGAGTCCCCGGTGACCATGACCGTCGCCCAGAAGGGCGCCGGGCGGGCGGTGCTGACCTTGACCCCGGACCAGGGCTGGCTGCTCGACCCTTCCCGGGTGTTTCCGGTCACGATCGACCCGACGTACGCCGGCGGCGGCAACGTGGGCACCAGCTTCGACACCTACGTGTCCAGTGCGTACTCGACCGCGACGTACTCGACCGCGACCGAGTTGCGGGTTGGCACGTACAACGGCGGTGGGGACAAGTACCGCTCGTTCCTGTCTTTCCCGTTGGCGTCCTTTAAGGGCAAGGACATCACCTCGGCGTCGTTGTCGCTGTACGAGTTCCACTCGTGGTCGTGCACCGCGAAGCCGTTCTACGTGCACTCCACGGCCCCGACCAGCTCCTCGACCAGCTGGTCCAACCAGCCGTCGCCCAGCCCGACCACTGCGTGGGGCTCAGCCTCGGTGGCCAAGGGCTTCTCGTCGTCCTGTGCCGCCGGCCGGGTGTCGGTGCCGATCACCAGCCTCATCGACACCTGGTCCGGGGCATCAGCGTCCACCGGTGCCATGCGGTTGTCGGCGTCGGAAACCGACAGCTACGGGTGGAAGAAGTTCTACTCGGTGGAGTCGTCCCAGGACCCGTACATCACGTTCACGTACAACCGGAAGCCCAACGCGGCGTCGGCGCCGACGATGGAGGCCGCGTACACCCCGTCGTACGTTGACCCGCGGGACAACCTGACCTACCTGTTCACCACGGACTCGACGCCGCGGTTCTACTCCAAGGCCACCGACCCGGACGGGTCCCTTGTGCGGGTCACGTTCGAGGTGCACAACTCCACCGCAGGCACGACCGCGTCCAAGGTGGCCTCGTGCGAGACCGCGGCCGGGGCGTCCGGGGCGTCCGTGGACTGCTCCCCGACGACCGCGCTGGCAAACAACACCTACTACTACGCGCGAGCCGCGGTGCGCGACGACCGCGGCCTGTGGAACGGCACCTGGTCGGCCTGGACGAAGTTCGGCACCGCCTACAACACCCCGCCCGCTGCGACCGTGTCCTGCCCGGGGTACGGCAACGGGTCCTGGACCGACACCGCCCCGACGGCGGACGTGGTGTGCAGCATCAAGGCCACCGGCATCACCAACGACTGGTCCACCCCCGGCTACGTCGACCTGGTCGTCGACGGTGTGGCCAAGCCGCGCCTGAAGGTCACCCCCACCAACGACCCGGCGGTGGTGGCGACCACGGTCACGATCCCCAAGACCGCCGCCGGTGCGCACACGATCAAGGCCACCGCGGTCGCCCGCACCCTCAAGCCGGCACCGGCGACGACGTACTCGTTCGGGTGGGGTGGCGCGTCCCTGACCCTGCCGACGGCGGGCACCGCCTCCTCGGGCAAGGTCGCGATCGCCGCGGGCGGCCCGCCCCGGGGGACGGCCGCGAGCGTGTCCGGCAAGATCCAGTGGCGGGTCGCCGGGTCCGGGAGCGAGGCGACCGGGTGGACCGACGGCCCGGCCCTGACGGTGACTAACAACGCCGGCAGCCCCACCCTGGCGTCCACCGACCCGGTCAAGGTGAGCGGCTCCTTCGCCCTGGCCTCGGCGGTGCGTGAGGCCGGCGCGGCGGCGGACCTGAACTCGCGGGTTCCGGTGCTGCTGGACGTGCAGGTGTGCTTCAGCTACGCCGGGGTGTCTACCCCGCAGTGCACCTGGTCCCAGACCGCCCGCTCGGTGACGCGGGTTCCGCACGCCTTCGGTAACGGCTACCCGACCTCGGACGCCGGCCCGGGTCAGGTGGCGTTGTTCACCGGTGAGTTCAACACCTCGGCCACGGACGTGTCGGTGCCGGGGTATTCCGGTGACCTTGCGCTGTCGCGGTCGCACACCAGCTTCGACGGCGACGGAACTGTCGCCGGCTGGCCCACTGACCCGGTGACCGGGGTATTCGGGCCCGGCTGGACCGCGTCCCTCGAGGGCCCCGACGCGGGGGCGGCCGGGTTGCAGGTGATCGACAACACCCGCACCGACGGCACGATCGTCCTGGTGGATGAGGAGGGCGAGCCGCTGGTCTACCAGACGCCGAGCAAGAACCGCGCCTACAAGGTCACCCAGACCGGGAGCGCGAAGTGGCCGTACCTGCCCGCGACCACCGACACCACTGCCGCCGCGGCGGACCTGGTCATCACCAACACCACCGCGGCACCCGGCGCAACCATGACGATGACGCTGACGGAGGAGGACGGCACCGTCACCACCTGGGCGCCCGTGGCCTACTCGGCGACCGCGGACTGAAGCGTTCGGGGATTCGTGCCGCATGGTTTCCGATCAGGAAGGATGCATGGCATGCCGAAGAAGTACGACGCCGCAACGAAGGAGCGGGCGGTCCGGATGGTCCAGGAGCAGCTGCCGGAGTTTGGGGGGTCGCTGACGAAGACGTGTGCGGCGGTGGGTGCCCGATTGGGGTTATCGAAGGACACGGTGCGTGGGTGGTGCCGGCGTGAGCCGGACGCCACGGCTGCGGGTGGGGCGTTGAGCGCCGCCGAGCGGGAGGAGATCAAGGCGCTGAAGGCGAAGGTGCGCCGGCTGGAGGAGGACAACTCGATCCTGCAGGCGGCGGCGACTTTCTTTGCGGGGGCGCTCGACCCCCGCAGCCGATGATCATGGACTTCATTCGTGCCCAGCAGGAGCAGGGGCGAGCGGTCGAGTCGACCTGCCGGGTCCTTCGTGGGCTGGGCGTGCAGGTCGCCGCGCGCACCTATCGGGCCTGGGCGGGGCGCCGCACGGTCAGTTCGCGGGCGTTGGGGTTGGCGTACCTGATGAACGCGGTGTTCACCTTGGCCTACGTGTGGGACCCGGCCACGGCCGGGTTCCGGCTGCGCCCGGAGGGCTTGTACGGGCGCAGGAAGATGACCGCACTGTTGGCCCGGACCGGGCAACGGGCCTCCTACGAGCGGGTCCACACTGCGATGGCGGCGTTGGGCCACAACGGCATCCGTCGGGCACGCAGGCATCGCACCACGGTTCCAGGCAAGGACGGCACCCGTGCTGGTGATCTGCTGAACCGGGACTTCACCGCGCCGGCGCCGAACCTGGTCTGGGTTACCGATTTCACCTATTGCCGCACCTGGGCCGGGTTTGTGTACGTCGCGTTCGTCGTCGACGTGTTCGCGCAGCGGATCGTGGCCTGGCACGCGCAAACGAACAAGGCGACCGACTTGGTGATGACCCCGTTGCGGATGGCGCTGTGGCTGCGCGACCACGAGGGCCACCCGGTCCAACGTGGCGAACTTGTCCATCATTCGGACGCCGGGTCTCAAGGCGGATTCAACCGGTCGTCGCAACACCTCAACATGGAGGTGTTGAGTGGTTCGTCGACAGCAGGCAGCAGATCGGGCGATCCGTGCGAAGTTGAGGTCGCCTGGCCATCCGAAGTTCCAGCGCCGTGTCGAAGCGGCGTTCTGGGAGCAGATCGCCACGGGCCTGTTGCCCGAGGAAGCCGCGCTTGTGGTGGGGGTGTCGCAGCCGGTCGGGGCGCGCTGGTTCCACAACGCTGGCGGCATGCCACCGTTCGACCTGAAGTTCAAACCCACGGGCCGGTACCTATCGTTCGCTGAGCGTGAGGAGATCGCGCTCCTCAAAGCTCAGGAGAAGGGCGTGCGCGAGATCGCTCGCACGATCGGCCGCGACCCCGGGACGGTCTCACGCGAGCTGCGCCGCAACGCCGCTACTCGCTACGGGAGTAGCGGGTACCGGGCCTCGGTGGCTCAGTGGAAGGCCGACATGGCTGCGCGGCGGCCGAAGACCGCGAAGTTGGTCGCGAACCCGCGCTTGCACGACTACGTCCAGGAGCGGTTGGCCGGTCAAATCAGCGGGCCCGACGGCACCGTTGTCGCCGGACCTCAGGCGCCGAGGTTCACAGGCCGGAACAAGCCTCACCGCAAGGACCGGCCTTGGTCGTTGGCCTGGAGTCCGGAGCAGATCGCGAACCGGATCAAGATCGACTTCCCCGATGATGAGTCCATGAGGATCAGCCACGAGGCGATCTACCAGTCGCTGTACATCGAGGGCCGTGGAGCGCTCAAGCGCGAGCTGGTCTGGTGCCTGCGCACCGGACGCGCGCTACGCGCGCCGCGTGAGCGTTCACGACGCAAGACCTGGGCACACGTCACCCCGCAGACACTGATCAGCGAACGCCCCGCCGAGGTCGATGATCGTGCCGTTCCAGGGCACTGGGAAGGAGATCTCCTGATCGGTTTGGAACGCTCAGCGATCGGCACGCTCGTCGAACGCACCACCCGCTTCACGATGTTGGTGCACCTGCCCCGCGAGGAGGGCTACCGGCACAAGGAGACGCCCAAGAACGGGCCCGCGCTGGCGGGCTATGGCGCCATCACGATGAAGAACGCCCTCGCCAACACAATGTGCAGCCTGCCGACGCAGCTGGCGCGGTCGCTGACCTGGGACCGCGGCAAGGAGATGTCCGCCCACGCCCAGTTCACCGTCGAGACCGACATCCCGGTCTTCTTCGCCGACCCACAATCACCATGGCAACGCGGCACGAACGAGAACACCAACGGCTTGGCCCGCCAGTACTTTCCCAAGGGAACCGACCTGTCCCGGTGGTCAGCCCAGGACATCGAGGCCGTCGCACACGCCCTCAACGCGCGCCCGAGGAAGACCCTCGGCTGGAAGACTCCCGCCGAGGCGTTCAATGAGCATCTACTGTTGCTCCAACAAGCCGGTGTTGCATCCACCGGTTGAACCCGGTCAATACACGTCGGTGCGGCTGACCGAGCACTTGGCGGTCGAGGACATCACCCCCTCGATCGGCACCGTGGGCGACGCCTACGACAACGCCCTGATGGAGTCGATCATCGGCCTGTACAAGACCGAGTGCATCGGCACCACCGTGTTCCACGACGGGCCCTACAAGACCCTCGCCGACATCGAGTTCGCGACAGCCGGCTGGGTCGAGTGGTACAACACCACCAGACTTCATTCCAGCATTGGAATGGATCCACCCGCCGAGCTCGAAAGGACTCACTACGCTGCGCTCAACCTCGAGCCGCAGCCCATCTGAGGGCGGCACGATTTCCCGAACGCTTCAGACACCGACTGGGTCCCGGTCAGCGTGAACGAACCGGGCCAGGTCGGGTCCACCACGTACGGGCATGACGCCACCGGCCGTGTCACCCGGATCGTGGCCGCGGTCCCGCCCAACGGTGCCACCCCGCCCGCGGCCGCAGTGACGTGCCCCGCCTCCGGCGCCCTGGTCAAGGGCTGCCGCGGCCTCGACATCACCTACGCCGCCACCACGACCGCGACGTCGACCACGCCGGGTGACTACACCGGCAGGGTAAAGAACGTGACCGCGACCCTGTGGGACCCCGCCACCAGCGCCATGAGCACGACCCCGGTGGCCACGTATAAGTACGACACCTCCGGGCGCCTGGTGAACGTGACCGACCCCCGCGCGGCCATGGGCACCGACTACACGTGGGACGGATCCTCGACCCGCCTCGCCAGCGTCAAGAGTTCCGGTCTGGCCGCGTACCGGTTGGCCTACGACACCACCCCGGCCACCCCGCGGGTCGCGACCGTGACCCGGGACAACCCGGCCGGCTCCGGCTCCGCCGTCACCCTGGCCAGGTTCAACTACTCCGTGCCCCTGTCCGGGACCGGGCTGCCCGACCTGACCTCCGACGCCGCCACCGACCAGGTGCGGCTGTGGGACCAGGACAGCAACCCCGTCACCGGCTACGCAGTGTTCGGCGCCGACTACACCGGCCCCACGAGCGGCACCGGGGTCGACTGGACCCGCGCTGACCTGCAGTACGCGGACGACCAGGGCTACACCGTCAACACCGCCTCCTACGGTGCCGGGGCGTGGCAGGTCACCGCCACCGACTACGACACCAAGGGAAACACGATCCGCGAGCTCGACGCCGGAGCCACGAAGGCTGTCCGCGACGCGAACGCCGCTGGCGACCCCCTCGACGCCGGTGGGGTGGACGCCCTGTCCACCCAGACGATCTACAACGCCGACATCAAGGACTCCACCGGCAAGGTCGTCACCGAAGCGGGCACCCTGGTCACCGACACCTACGGTCCTGCCCGGAACGCCTCGGTCAAGGCTGACCTCAACGGCGACGGGGTCGTCGGTGGCCCCGGCGACGTCGGCCCAGTTCGCCCGCACGTGAAGACCACCTACGACCAGAACGCACCGGCCACCAAGGTCGTGGGCGGAGTCTCCCTCAACCCGGCCAACGACGAACCCTGGCGCCTGCCCACCACCATCACCACCGGTGTCGCATCCTCCGACGCCACCCCCGGCGAAGCCGACCTCGAGACCAGCTACACCACCGTCAACAGCTACGCCAAGCTCAACAGCGCCGACGCCACCGAGGGCGACCCCTGGGTTCTTGGCGCGCCGACCAAGGTCACCACCGGCGGCATCACCACCACGACCCGATACGACACCGAAGGCCGTACCACCGAGACCCGACAACCGTTGTCCAACGGGTCGGACGCGGGCACGGCGAAGACGATCTACTACACCGCCTACGCCAACGGCTCCTCCGATCCGAACACCGCCGCGTGCGGGAACAAGGTCGAATGGGCCGGGCTGGTCTGCCGAACCCTGGCTGCAGCCGCCCCGACCGCCGGGGCCGGTGGCGCGACCACGGTGCCGGACTCGCGTACGACCGCGTTCAACGCCTGGCTGCAACCCCTGACAGAGGTGGAGACCTCCGGGTCCGTGGTCCGCACCACGACCACCAGGTACGACTCGGCCGGTCGCACCACCGCCACCTGGACCGACGTGACCGGCCTGAGCGGCTCCACGGCCCGCCCGGGCACCTACACCCACTACCGGGCCACTGACGGCCTGGTTGACTACAGCGGCAACCTCAATGCCGGCAAGACGGACGCCGACGCCTCGGCCCGCACCACTACCACGTTCGACGCGTGGGGCCGGGCCCTGACGGTCGTCAACGACCTCGGTGAGACCAGGACTACCAGCTATGTCGCTCCGGGCACCCCGGGCGCGGGCAGCGTTGCGAGCGTCACCGACGCCAAGGGCACCACCAGCTACAGCTACGACGGCACCGACGCCGCCGGGAAGGCCGAGGCCCGCGGACTGGTCACCACCCAAACCGTCACCCGCCCCGGCTCGGGTGGGGCGCTGACGTTCAAGGCGGCCTACGACGCCGAAGGCAAGATGACCGTCCAGAAGCTGCCCGGCCAGGTCACTCAGACCACCGGGTACGACGAGGCCGGCGAACCCGTCGACCTGACCTACTCCGGCACCGTGCAACCGGTCAAGCTGCGCACCGAGCTCGACCCCGACACCGGTGAGCAGGTCCCCGTCACCGACGCCGACGGCAACCCCGTCTACGACCCCGACGGGGCAGCCCTGGCCGACCAGCCCTGGCTGGCGTGGTCGGTGACCAACGACGCCCAAGGGCGGGTCACCAACGAGCTCACCGGCCCCTCCGCCGGCTTCGACGGCAACCCGGGCGTCAGCGACCCGGCCGACATCACCGGGTACGACACCGGCAGGGCCATCGGGTACGACCGCTCCTACGGCTACGACGCGGCCGGGCGCCTGGTCAGCGTGGCGGACCACACTGCGGCCGAGCACGGCGCCGACCTGGCGGCGTCCCCGTGCCTGGTCCGTACCTACGCCTTCGACGCCAACGGGCGCCGCACCAGCCTCGGCACAGCCACCCATGCCGACGGGATCTGTGACGGCACTACGAACGTCACCACCAGCTCATCGTTCAACTACTACGACACCGCCGACCGCCCCACCCAGGGCCAAGGCGGAACCGGCCAGTACATCTACGACGCCCTCGGCCGCCAAACCACCATGCCCGCCGTCGACAGCCCGGCACGATCCGCCGCCCCTGCTGACAGCACGATCGGTGACATCAGCCTCGGGTACTTCGACGACGACCTACCCCGATCGGTCACCCAGACCGTCGCCGGGACGAGCACCTCGACCGTGTTCACCCTCGACTCCAGCGGTCGCCGCTCCACCGCCACCACCACAGTGACCGACGGCACGACCACGACGACGTCCAGCCTGGTGCGGCACTACTCCGACGGCTCGGACAACCCCGCCTGGACAGTCGCCACCGACGCGCTTGGACAAGCGATTACGACCAGGTACGCCGAGTCCATCGGTGGCGACCTCGGTGCCAGCATCGGCGAAGACGGATCTGCCAGCCTCAATGTGGCGAACCTGCACGGCGACATCGTCACCACCATCCCCATCGCCGCCACCGCCGCCTCCGGCGACGCGGCCAACGGCATCGACGGCTGGTCCGACTACACCGAATACGGCACACCCCGCGCAGGATCGTCGACGGCAGTCACTGGTGGCGCGGTCGGGTACGGGTGGCTCGGGGCGAAGCAGCGCTCCACCACGGATGAGACCGCCGGTCTCACCCTCATGGGGGACCGGCTCTACAACGCCACCACCGGCCGCTTCACCAGCCTCGACCCCGAACCCGGCGGCAACACCACCGCATACAACTACCCCAACGACCCCATCAACATGTACGACCTCGACGGTCACTGGGGCTGGCTGAAGAAGGCTGCCAAGCTTGCGTGGAAGTACAAGTGGGACATCGCGCTCACCGCTGTGAGCTTTGCCGTACCAGCGGCGGGGGGCGCTATCTGGGCCTACCGGGCATACCGGATCGTGCGCGCTGCTCGAGCCGCGCGCGGAATGGCTGGAGGCATCCGGGCCACTCGGGCAACGTCTTGGCTTGCTGGTCGCATGTGGGTCGGCCGTGGGTCACGGGCCATGTCCAACGGCGCTGGTCGCATCAGCCGTGATGGCACGCGCCAATGGCGTCGTATGACATACAAGCACAAGAGTCGGCGGACCCAGGCCAACTACGAGTCTCGAAGTGGCAGCAAGGGCCGCTGGACGAACAACTACCATGTGGACCGCTCGCCCTATCGTGGAAGGCACAGGCCCCTCCGGTGACTCCCATCGCCCGACGCGAATATCGATCGGTTGCCGTACATGGCCCTTGGGCCGGAGCCGACGTCTATGTCTACCCAGATGCCACTCCGCCGGCGTGGCACGTCGAGATCATTGGCCACAGGCTCGATTCAGGTGAGCCCTTCAGTTGGGACCAATTTGCAGACAACGATGAGGACCTGACAACGGTGTTGGAGGATCTCGGCATCGCGGACGCGATCACCTGAGTTGCGCAAATTCGAGTGGGGCAGGACGCCGACAGGCGGTACGACGTCGAATCGGCGCAAGCCCGCGACGTGCATGCCCAAGGGTTCGAAAGTCAGTCACATGTGATCGTGGGTCCGCTTCGCCGAAGTACTGCCGACTGGGCGGTGAACCTCAGATAACCCGACGGTGTCGGCGCCGCCCCGTCAGCGGCGGGGTGGGCGTGGTTCCGGTCGACGCTGGCTCTTGGTTGCCCGGTCGGCGTGCTCCTTGTCAGGGCCTGGCGGACGCGCCGGGACGGATGGCGGGGCCGATGGCGCGACGTCGATGGGCAGGGTGGCCACGAGCCGATAGCGCAGGTCTTGAGCGGGCAGTTCCGCCAAGGGCTCGTCGTCGACGAGCCGCCGTACCGTGGCGGGCACGTCGTGGCCGTCGTTGTGGGCCAGCTGCATCATCGCGGCAAGGGCCGGCCAGTCGGTCTGGGAGGTCAGTCGCGGGTCGACCTCGGAGGCGAGTGCTGCCCAGCGCTGAGTCGGGGTCTCCTTGAGCGCGGCGGTCAGGCGATCCTTGACGCGGGCGGTGTCGTCGAGCCGGGCCCGGGCCGCGGCCCGCGGGTCGCGGTTCCATTCCAGGACACTGGCCGCGAGCCGGGAGCGGGCCGCGGCGGGGGACAGCGTCAGCCGGGAGGCGACGGCGTCGATGCCGGGGATCCAATGCTGCTCCGGTCGGGCGGCGAGGACGTGGGCGGCGTCGTGGAGCGTGACGTCGCCGGCGAGGTGGGTGAGTCGCTCGTCGAGCAGGATGTCGCCGAGTGGCTTCGCGGTGACCAGCGCGCGCTCGAGGGCCGCCGCACCATCACGCGCGAGGATGCCGGCCGGGTCGAGGCCGGCCGGGAAGGTGGCCGCGCCGGGGTCCAGCCCGTGCTGGGTGAGGAGCCAGTAGTCGCGTTCCGCGGCGACACGTCCGGCGAGGTCCGCGTCGGTGGCCACGACCAGAGGCCGGCCGATGGCGGCGATCTGGGCCGCCTGCTCATCGGTGAGCGACGTCCCCAGAGGGGCGACACCGATGTGGCGGCCGCCGGTGGCGAGGGTGACCGCCCAGGCATCCAGAGGACCCTCGACGAGGACCAGCGTCGCGACGGCCGAGTCCAGCTCGGGTACGAGACCGAAGACCTGCGCACCCTTGTGGAACAGGGCCGTATCCGCGGTGTTGAGGTACTTGGGTCCGGACTTGTCGTCGTCCTCCAACCCGGGGTTGCGTCGGGCGACGAACCCGAGGACATCTCCCTCGTGAACGATCGGCATGACGGCCCGGTCGCGGAACCGGTCGATGAGCCGTCCGGTCCGTGCCGCGGCCGTGACGCCGGCCGCCGTCATCTCCTCATCGGTGACGCCGAGGCGGCGCAGGTGCGCGACCAGGCTGGTCCACCCGGCAGGTGCGTACCCGGGCCGCAGACCCGGTGTCCGGGCGGGATCCTGGCCGAGTCGTTCGGTCAGGTACTGCTGCGCCCAGCTGCCGTCGTACCGCTGGCGGTAGTAGTCCAGCGTCAGCTGGTTGATCTCAAGCATCCGTGCGGCGGTGACGGGCGCGAAGTGGAGTTCGGCGGCACGGGCCACCTGGAGTTCGATCTCGGCGTCGCTGGGCTGCAGTGGGCGCATGACGGATCGCTCTAGGGCAGCCAGCTGCAGCTGGGCGTCGATGGAGAGTTCCGGCTGGTCGACGAGGGCCAGGTTCTCCTCGAGGTCCTCGAGTTCGGGCTCGAGGAGTTCAAGCGGTGCGAGGCCGGGTTCAGTGCCGCCGCCCTCCGGCGGCAGCCATGCCTCGGGCGACCCCGGGTGCGGTGCCTCCGCGCCCGGATCGACGTCCCAGATGTCGTGCGGGGCGTCGTCATCGGGGTGCGGGATGTCGAGGTCCTCGGCCGCAGGTGGCGGGTCCGTCAGCACAGACAGACGCCAGACCATGGCCTGCGCGGGGTCGGTGTCACTGTCGTCGACGACAGCCACACCCAGGAGGGCCTCCAAGGACCAGCCACGTTGCAGCGCCTGGTCGACAGAGCTGACCAGCGCTGGCCACCAGCTGCTGCTCCGGAACTGTTCGAGGCCGGTGGCACCCACCTTTGCCGCGAGGTCGGAGACCCAGTCCGAGGAGAGGTTGTGTGCCCGGTCGACCTCTTGAGCGACGGCCGGTGCGATGTGCCGGCTCATCCGCCACCACAGGGCGGCGGCCGCGTGATCGTCGGGCAGGGCACCTTCACGGATGGCGTTGCCCAGCAACCGCCGGGTGTCGAGCCCGGCCCGAGACATCGCGGCCAAGCGCTCGGCCAGGAGCGGGGCGAAGTCGTCCCCGGCCGCGGCCGGGGCGGTGCGGCGAAGCAGCTCGCCCCACTCCTGCAGGGCGGGGGAGCGGTCGCCGACGACGGCGCTGTCCAGGCGTTGCTGCCACCGCGCCGGAGCCTTCTGTAGCTGGGGTGCGCCGGTGGGCCGGCGATCGTTTTCGGGCACCTGCATCGCGGCGCGCCAGACCGCGACGTCGCCGAGGGTGGTCGCCTCGGGCCGGGCCGCGCCCTGCCGTGCCCAGGCAGCGGTGGGCCCCGCCTCGGCGCCGGCGCGGACGCGGGCGGCGAGGTCGGACACCAGGTCGGCGCGCTGACGCAGGTATGGACCCCACTGGGGGTGCTCGGCCAGGCGCGGGGGGATGGCGGGGATCCACGGCAGGGGGCCGCGCCCGCAGGTGCGGAGCCCGGTGTCGTCCAGCCGCCAGTCCAGGACGGCCGCCCGGTCGCCGGCCGTGTCGAGTTCCCGACCGTGGGCGGCGTTGGCGAGGGCCACTGCCGGGTCGGGTCCGGTGGCGGCGAGCAGGATCAGGTGAGCGCGCAGGGTGGGCCACGCCGGGTCGCCGGTCAGGCCGTCAGCCACGGCCTCGGCGGCTCGTTCGAGACCCTTGAGGGTCTCGCGGGGGAGCAGCTCCTCGGCGGCGACATAGAGCGCGTCGGTGTAGCGGGTCGTCGCCTGACCGAGCTGGGTGCCCGGGTCGGCTGCCTGCCGGGCCAAGGTGGTTGCGGAGAACGGGGAGTCGTCTCGGGCCAGGACGCGCTCGAGGAGCTCGGTCGCGGTGGGTGGGGCGATGCTGTCCGGGCGGATCGCGTTGTGCGGATCGCCGTCGCTGACGACCTCCAGGTAGACGTGGTTGGCCAGCCGTCCCCTGGTCAGCATCGTGTACAGCTGCTGTCGAGATTCCTGGCCGGTGGCCAGGCCGTGGACGGCGTCGACCGACACGCCTTGGGCGCCGTGCACGGTGGTGGCGTAGCCGAGCTCGGTCGAGGTAGCCACATAGTCGGCCGGGAGGGTGATGATCCGGCCGCTGCGGGTGTGCTGCACGGTGAGGGACCCGGCCCCGGCCGCGGGGGAGTGGGCACCCAGGACGGTCCAGCGGTCGCCGTTCTTGACCCAGTCGGATGCGGTGACCCGCAGCCGCCGGTCGTTGGCGCGGGTGATGACCAGGTCCCCGACGGATGCCTGGTTCCCATCGGCCAACGCCACCGCGCGGGATGCTCGTTCGATCGGGTGGGCGTGCTCGAGTCGGTGTGCACGAGCACGGCTGTTGAGGTCTGAGACCAGGTCACGGGTGGGCGCGAGCATGATCGCGTCGAGGCCGGCTGCCCGGTCGGCCTCCCAGGCGGTGAAGACGTCCTCGGTCATCGTGGCGAGGTCGCCGACATGGACCCGGCCGTGGTCGAGGTAGAAGCCCAGGGCGTCGGTCTGGCCCTCGCGTAGGGCCAGTGAGGCGGCCCCCTCCGCGGCGTCGGCGAACCGCATGAGCTCGGTGAGACGCAGCGCGCCGCAGGTGGCGTCGATGTCACGCAGCACCCCGCCGGCGCCGATTGCGGCCAACTGCTGGTCGTCGCCGATGAGGCGGACGCTGCCGCCGCGGGCGGTGATCCAGTCGACGGCGACGTCGAGGGAGAGGGTGTCGGCCATGCCGGCCTCGTCGATCACCACGAGGGTGTCCGGGCCGATCTGGGTCGCCCACTCGGGCACTTGGCCGTTGGCGAGCTCGTAGGTGAGCTTGGCCAGGGTGTCGGTGTGCACGGAAGCGTCCGTGGCGATCTGGTCGCGCAGGGCCGCGGCCGCAGCGGCAGAGGGGGCGAGCCCGATGATGACGCCGCCGCCGTTCTCCCACGCCCTGGCCAGGGCCCTCATAGCCGTGGTCTTGCCGGCTCCTGCCGGAGCGATCGCCAGCTGCAGGCGGGCGCCGGAGGTGGCCATCCCGCGGACCAGTGCGACCTGCCCGGCATTCAGGGTGACTCCGTTGGCGGCCGTCTCCAGCAGCGCCAGGTCGACCGCCTCGAGGCTGATCCTGTGCCCATCGGCGCGTCCTGCCGCGGCCACCAGTCGCTGTTCGGCGGCGAGCACCCGTGAGGAGGTGTAGTGCTCGGCCCCGTGCACGGTGTAGACGCTCTGGTCGTCGCGCCGGCGCAGCTGTGCCGGCGCGGAGATCCCGTCGCCGTCGGGCGACAGTCGCACCGAGTGGCGGCGCAGTGCCTGGTCGACCAAGGCGTCGGCGACCCTGTCGACGTCGGCTGCCGGCAGGTCGGCGGACCGGGCTCGCCGCAGTGCTTCAGCCCGGACGTGCCACACCTGCCAGGTGCTGCGGCGAGCCTCGACGGTGGCCACGATCTGCTCGGCCGTGCCGGTCATCCAGGCCTCGTCGAGCGTCGTCGGCGCGGGCGCGTGCGAGGCCATCGTCGAGCGCACCATGGACGCGAGGGCCGACTCGTCGCCGAGGACCTCGACCGCCTGCTGGTGCCACGACTGCCGCTGCTCGGCCAGGCTGCGGGGGGCCTTCTTGGCCTCCCGCGTCTCCAAGGTGGCCTGCTGCGCCAGCTGGATCGACTCAACTTCAGTGGGCGGGCGGCCGTGGGTGGCCTGGAACTGCTGTGCCAGCTCGGCACGCCGGGCCTCGATGCTGGCTCGCCGGGCGGACCAGCGCTCGTTCAGGCGTGGGTCGACCCCGACGACTTCCCGCACCGGACGCTTGCGAGCATCGGGGTTCGGCCGATCCTCGAAGCGCAGACTCAGGTCGGCCCGAAGGTGCTTCTCCAGGGAGGTGTTGTACTGCTCACTGGCCGACACGTTGGCCTTGAACAGGACCCGGCCGTCAATGCTCAGCCACCGGCCGTCGTCGGTCTGGACCTTGTTCGCCACCGCCACGTGGGTGTGCAGGTCGGGGTCGCCGGCGCGGGAGTCGCGGTGGGTGAAGGCAGTCGCGACGAGACCCCTCACGTTGACCTGCCGCACACCGTTGGTGCCCAACCGGGTGAACAGGGCGTGCTCCTCGAGGAAGGTGAGCGCGTCCTTGATGGCCGCCTGGTGAGCCCGTTCGATGCGTGCGGCGGTGGCCGGGTCGGCGATCGCCCACAGAGTGCTGACGCTCTTTACGGGAGAGAACGTGAGGTCGTATCCGGCGACCGCGGTGGTGCGAGGGCGGGAGTGCTTGGCGATCGTCGCGGCGATCTCTCGGGCATCGGCCGGGTCCCGCCCGTGTTCCTTGCGGAAGAACTCGACCGCGACCTCGGAGCGGATCCGGGCCCGCTCTTCGACCGAGACGGCTACCTCGCGGACCGCGGTGCCGGTGACGCCGCGGCTGAGGTTCAGCTCGGCGATGCGTTGGGCGACCTCGAGCCGGAACGCGGACACGTCCCCGCTGTAGACCTTGTAGGGGACGCCCAGCCGGGTGACGGCTTGGTAGTCCTTGTCGGTCAGGTCGGGCCCCTGCAGCTGGTCGCGGCGCTGCTGCGCGAGCGGGTGGTGGCCCGACCCGAACAGGGCCTGCATCTGCTCAGCGGTGACGACGTCACCGGCCGACAGTCCGTCGATGCCGGCCATCCCGGACCCGACCCACTGACCCGGCGCCTCGCCCTTGGCGGCGTAGTAGCTGGCCAGGCCGGTGTGCCCCTTCTCGGTCACATCCTGGGCAGCGACCTGGCGGGTCAGGTAGTCGTACCCGCTCCCGGCCGTCAGCTTGTGGATGGACATGGTCACACCTGTAGAAAGCCTCGCTAGGCCGCGCTGGTGGACAGTAGTTGCACCTTCAATGCTGGTGGGGGGTCGGCTTCATAGGTATCCAGAAGCCGCGGGGTCGGGCGGCTGGGGTGATCGTGTCTGCCGCCGTTGTGGCGGCGGGCTCACGACGTAGGCATGTGTGTGGGGGGCATTGCTTCCCGGGCCGTGAGACGGGCGCGCACACTGGACTCATGAGCGCGGAACCGGTCATCACCGATAGCGATGTGCACGATGACGGGAGCGTCGGGTGCTGGTGCTGCGACACCCGCGACGTCCCGGACCGGATGGTCCACCTTGGTAACCACCCTGAGGTGCACCTGTGCCTGCGATGCGCCCATTTTGTGCACCAACAGGCGTGGCAGATCGAGGACGAAGGTCGAGGTGGCCCAGCGGCTTTCGCTCGAGACAGGTTCCGCAACCTGCGTGCCGAGGTGATGCGCCGGGGGTGGCATCAGAACCGGTTTATCGGCGGCCGGCTGCGCTGGCTGGGAAAGTACCTGCCATGACCATGGATATCGAGCTGCTCGTCGTGTCTGATTGCCCGAACGAGGCCGCCGCTGCCGCGCTGATCGCGACCGCTGTGGCGGACACGGGCGTGCGGGCCACCATCACCCGCACGACGATCGTTAGCGAGGACCAGGCGCAGCAGCGCGGTTTCATCGGTTCGCCAACGATCCTGCTCGACGGTGTCGACCCGTTCGCCGTGCCGGCGGCTGCGGTCGGGTTGGCGTGCCGGCTGTATTCCACCCCGAATGGACTGGCTGGTGTGCCCGGCCTGCGAGACCTTCGCCAGGCACTTAAGCGGGTAGCAGCGGGCTGAACCCTGCGAGGCCGGCTCAGCCTTGGTTGATACGCAGGGCGGCATAGCGGGACCACGCTGTGCCGGCTTGTTTGGCATGCCGTTCGGTGGTGCTGGTGCGGTAGCCGAGCATCTCTCCGATGATGGCTGGCGGTGCCTCAGCAACGAGCTGTCGCAGAGTGAGGCTGCGCGCGGCTCGAGGCTGCAGCCCCAAGGTCGCCAGCCGTAGCCGCAGACTGGTCGGATGCAACGGCAGGGTGCCGTGCCGGCCGGGGAAGAGCCATGGGCAATCCGGGTTCGCGGCGGTGGCGCGTCGAGACTTCTCGAGGTAGTCGAGCAGGACTTGGTCGAAGGGTGCCGGGACCGGGGCGGGCGGCTGCCCGAGCCGGATCTCCAGGTGGCCGGTGCGGTCGCGCCGGATGTCCTGGGTCGTCAGGCGGGTGATGCGCGGGATGGGTTGGGCGTAGAGAAGCAGCAGGGTCAGGGCAACGCGGTCCAGGCCGTCGAGTCGATCGTCGGTGGCCGCACGGTGCAGCCAGGAGAGCCGCTCGGACTGACGGAGCGGTATCCCCTCGGGGTGGTGCTGGGGCGGAATACGCAGGCCGGGTGCGCGGCCGGTTCGTGCAGCCCACCGTAAGAAGGTCCCGACGGCGGCTCGTTGCCCGACGGTGGCCACGGTGACCCACCGGTCCAGGTCGGCCTGGCCTAGCGTGTGCAGGCTCTGGTCTTGGTCGCGCAGCCAGGCCAGGAACTCGAGGGCCTGGCGCAGCAGGTACCGGTTGCCCTGGTCGCGGTACGCGTGCAGCCGGCTGCGGGCAGCGGCCTGGTGCAGGCGGCGCTGCAGCTGCCAACGGAAGTACTGTTCCACGGTCCGCCGGTCGTCGGCATCGGGGATGGCGACCAGGAACGCGGTGGTCCATTCCTGAATGCGGCGCAACGTGGTGTCCAGATCGGGGAGCACGCCGGCGGCGATGAGCAGCTGGCGCAGGTGGGCGACCGCCTTGTACGGCTGCAGGGCGGCCAGGCCCTCGTGAGTGAGCGGCACCTGCCCTTCGGCCAGAGCGCGCAGCAGGCGCATGGTGTGCGGCTTGGTGAGCCACAACAGGCCGGTGCGCGGGCGGCCCATCGCGCACAGGTGCTCCAGCAGCGGCACCAGGTCGGGGTTGACCTTCCCGGTGCCGTCGTGCAGCGCTGGGGTGAGCCGCTCGCGCAGGACACACCGGCCGCAGACGCCCTTGTAATGGTTCCAGCCTTCGAGGCGGCACCGCGTGCAGGTGAAGTTGCCGATGCCGCCGGCGCAGTCGGTACAGACCGGTCGGGCCTGCGCGTCGCGTCCGGGGAGGAGCCGGTCGGTTCCACACCCGGGGCAGGTGCCGTAGGTCTCGCAGGCCGTGGCGTAGCAGCCGGAGCAGATGGGGCCTTCGGGCCAGGCGCGGACGGCCACGACCACGCCCCGCACGCGTGGGGTCCGGGGTCCACCCGGTGGCGAGGGCGGTCGTAGCGGCCGCCGGCAGCGGGCACACACCGCCCGGTCGGCGCTGGTGTGGGTCATTGGTCGTCGGCGCCGGGCGGCGGGGTGATCACCGCCCGCACCGGGCGGATCACCGGCCCGTTGCGGGCCCGTCGCGGGTGCCGTTCGGTGTCGCCGATGGCCCGTGGTTTCACCCCGACCAGGTGGGTGTTGGTGTCGATCAGCTCATCGGTGGTCACCCCGAGTATGTGGCACAGCGCGGCGAGCACGGTCAGGTTGAGCCGGTCGGGGGTGCCGGTGACCAGGCGGTGCGCCTGGGAGGTCGACAGGGTGATCCCGTGCTCGGCCAGGTGCCCGATGATGTCGGAGGTGGCGTACATGCCGTTGGCGGCCATCACCTCCCGCAGGCGCCACGTGTAGGTCACCTGCCAGAACTGAGCCATCAGTGATCTCCTCCGGTCGAGGTATCGGGCCCCAGCGCCAGGGCCGCGGCGGCCGTGTTGTTCAGGACCTTGCGCAAGGTGCGGACCCGGAAGTCCGAGGACACGCACGTGTACAGACTGGTGGTGGAGGCGTGCTCGTGACCAACCTGCTCCTGGACGAACCGGGGGTCCCAGTTGTCCTCGAACAGGTGCGTGACGTAGGAACGGCGCAGCGAGTGGAAGCTCAACGCCGGGTCCAGCCCGAGTTCGCCGCAGTAGCCGCGCAGCCGGTGGTCCAGAGTGCCGGCGCCGACCCGGTCGCCCCGCTCGCTGGGAAACAACGCCGGACCGGTTGCGTGCTCGAACAAGGGGCGGACCTCCACAACCCACTGACGCAGCACGTCAACGGTCCACGGCCACACGGTCAGCACGCTGCGCCGCTTGGGTGGCGACCCGCGCTGGGCCTTGCCGTACCGCACATTGAGCACCCCGTAGCTGCCGAACTCCGGGGCGTGCGGGTTGGCCGAGAAGTCGGTCAGGTCCAGCATCCGGGTCTCGTTGCGCCGCGTCCCGTACCCGTAAGCCACCTTCAAGATGACCGAGTCACGGAACACCGACGCCCAGCCCTTGACCCCCAGGCCTTGCCGGGTCGAGGCCCTGGCGTCGACGTGTTCCAGCAACATCACCAGCTCGGACCGGGTGAACGCCCGACGGGTCGGCTGGCCCTCGTAGTCGGCGACGTGCGCCGCGGCGTTGGCCTCGTTGATGATCTGTACCGGGGTGACCCCGAACCGTTCCTGGCACACCGTGGCCCACTCATACGCCGGGTCGATCAGGTAGTCGCAGAACCCACGGATCGTGACCTGCAGGCCACGGATCGTGGACAGGCTGCAGTGCTTGACCGAGCGCAGGTCGGCAAACCACTCATCGGCGGTGGCCATCGTCCAACACCACGGGGACTCGTTAGCATGCGCGACCAGCGCCCGGACCTGCCGGGTGCGGGTCCGGATGGTCGTCGGGGCCAAGTTCCGGGCCAGCATCTGCTGTTCCCAACCGGTCAGCATCGCCTCCAGAACCCGCGCGTCAGGATGCAACAGGCCCACGCCGTCCGCGAGCAGGGTGAGCGCGGCTCCGGCCGGCCTCTCACGCCGATCGGCCATGATCGCCACCTTTCTAGATCCCGATAGGCGGGAGATTATCCCGTTAAACGGGATATGGGAAGCGGCCGTGGCGCCTGACCTGCTCCGACGCTTTGCTGGTCCCGAAGGCCGCCCCGGCGTGTCATCGCGCGCCGAATGCCCGCACCCGTGCTGACCTGTGACACCTCCCGGCATGTCCGGAGACCTGATTCGTTGGAAGGATGCAGGTCATGGGACGTCCGTCGAAGTACTCCCAGGAGTTTCGGGAGCGCGCGGTCCGGCTGGTGCAGGAGCAGCGGGGCGAGTACCCCTCGGAGTTTGAAGCGATCCGTTCGGTCGCAGCCAAGCTCGGGGTGGGGTCACCGGAGACGGTGCGCAAGTGGGTGCGCCGCTCCGAGATCGATGCTGGCGCGAGGCCGGGGATGACCACGGCTGAGCACGAGCAGGTCAAGGCCCTCAAACGGGAGGTGGCCGAGCTGCGGCGGGCCAACGAGATCCTCAAAGCTGCTTCGAGTTTCTTCGCGGCCGAGCTCGACCGGCCCGGGAGATGGTGATCGCCTTCATCACCGAGCACAAGGACCACCGCGTGGCCGACGGGCTGCGCTGGGGTGTCGAGCCCTTGTGCGCCGTCCTGTCCGAACACGGGGTGACGGTCAGCGCCTCGACGTACTACGAGTGGGTGCGCAAGGCGCCAACCCGTCGTCAGCTGCGCGACCAGGAGCTGACCGAGCTGATCGTCGCCGAGCGGGCCGGCTCCCGGCTCGTCGCCGCGCTGGGCAGCCGCAAGATGTGGCTGCACCTGCGCCGGGCCGGGCACGAGGTGGCCCGCTGCACCGTGGAGCGGCTGTACCGGGTCAACGGGTGGGAGGGTGCCCGGTACGGCAAGCGGCCTCGCACCACGATCCCGGACCAGGACGCCGCGCGACCGCGCGACCGGGTCGAGCGGGACTTCGCCCCGGTCGCGCCGAACCGGCTGTGGGTCGCCGACTTCACCTACGTGCCGACGTGGACCGGGATGGTGTACGTCGCCTTCGTCGTCGACGCCTTCGCCCGACGGGTGATCGGCTGGAGAGCCGCGACCTCGATGAAGACCGCGCTGGTCCTCGACGCGCTCGAGCAGGCCATCTTCACCCGCGCCAACGAAGGGGTCACCGACCTGTCCGGGCTGGTCAGCCACTCCGACGCGGGCAGCCAGTACGTCTCGATCGCCTTCACCCAGCGGCTCCTGGACGCCGGCATCGACCCCTCCGTCGGGTCCGTCGGCGACGCCTACGACAACGCCTTGGCCGAGAGCACGATCGGCTCCTTCAAGACCGAGCAGATCAACCGTAACGGGCCATGGCGTGACATCAACGCGGTCGAGGTCGCCGCGTTCGAGTGGGTCGACTTCTTCAACACCATCCGGCCCCACGAGTACCTCCAGGACCTCACTCCCCTCGAGGCCGAGAAGCTTCACTACGATCACGTCACCGCCCTGCCCGAGGCGGGGTGAAACACCAAACCGAGTCTCCGGACTCCCCGGGAGGTGTCACTGCACGACCACCGAAGTGGCGAGTCCCGCGAGCCGGGACTCGACACGTTTCCACCGGGAATGCATGAGGTGTGTGGCACTCGGAGTTCGGCTGTTTCGACGGGGGTACGTCGGGTCGGTCGGTGGTTGAAGGTGGCGCGGTGTCCACTCGGGGAGTGGTCGCGGCCTTAGCCGGGTGACAGGTTCCGCGATTCGGAAGGCACACACGCGATGAGTCAGACGCAGGACAAGCCGGTCAGGGGCCAGGCGCAGAGTGTCCGGCAGTTGGCCCGGCGGGCGGCGTTGGATGCTCAGGCCAAAATACGCGAGCAGCGGGTGGCCCGGGAGAAGCGGCTCAGTGCCCGAGGAGTCGAGGTCATGGTGGCCCTGGGCGAGCGGGACGAGCTCGTTCGTCGCTACGAGCAGCGCGCGGGGGAGGCGCTGCTCGCGATGACGTCGGCTGAAGGCCTGAGCGTGGACGAGGCGATCCAGTGGTGCGGGGAGGGGCTAAGCCGTAGGGAGGTGGCACGGTTGTGCGCGCTGGCCGACTCGGACGGCTCGACGGCGTCCGACGAGGACCGGGCCGACTGAGGCCGCTGGTAGGTGCTCGTCGACTGGATGAAAGGGTTTGGCGCTGCTCGGCCTCGTCGCCCGTCAATCGGCGCGACGGTGGCGTACGCGATGTTGCTGCAGGCGCTGGACAAGAGCACCGCAGTCGGGGCAGCTGTGTAGGTTCTGCCGTGAGGTCCACGCGTTTGTCGTTTCGGGCCACCACCAGCGGTGGGCGCCTTCGATGCCGTCGGGTTCGGGGAAGTGGCCCGTTCGTAGGCGGAGCCAGTAGTTGGCGCGGGTCCACCCGAATGCTTGGTGACGTCGCCTGCTCTCCACAGTGGTGGCCATGCCTTCTTGGCGATTCAGGCGACGTAGGCGTCTGAGAGTCGCAATTCCTCGGCGATCTCTTTGCGGCTGACACCGGCGAGCCAGAGATCATGAAATCGCGCCGAATCGTAGGTTCGGGGCCGGTTACCGTGACGCTCCGGCAGTCCGTCGACGACCAGCCGATAGCCGCTCGCGCGAGGCCCCGGCATAGGCCGCTCCGCGTCGGGGCCGACGTAGCCCATTGCGACCTTGAGCGCGACGTCGCGAAACTGGAGGTGCAGACGGGGGACGGAACTCGCCGTCGGCTCGACGTCCAGGTCGGGCACTGCCGCATCGAGGTCAAGAAGGGTGCTCGACGCGAACCGCGCCGACCATGACGACATCCTGATCTGGCTCGAGTCGGTGTTTGCTACCAAGCACCACATCCCACCGACGCCATCCGCAATCCGCGAACGACTCGGCGCAGAGTCCCCCGGTCATAAGCTCGACCACACCACACTTGCGGACCTCTACGAGCGCAGCAAGAACATGCCGGGCGTGGCCGTCAAGCGAGACCTGTGGTCCAAGCTGCTGAGGACCGCGTTCGGCTCCGCGTTCGACGACGACCCAGAGTTGTTCAGTCAAAGCGCGCGATCCGACGCACCAGGTCAAGCACGAACGTCTCACCACCGTCTGCCTGAGGACCCAGTCGAAGAAGTCCTCCTCGACGACCCCATAGATCTGGGCCTCGCGGAACCGGGTTCCGCGGGTGACCTCGGCGGCGGTCAGCTGGTCCGCGACCAGGTCGAACCCGACGACCGCGTGGGCGATCGCCTCCGCGGTGAGCACCAGCAAGGTGTGGTCGATGATCCGCGACGTTTACCTGGGGGAGAACATGGCCCCGTATCGCCCACTCGCGCCCCGCCGGGCGGTCCTTCCCCTCGCCACGGATCGCATCATGACGCGCTCCGAGGTGGATGCCCTGCCAGGTGCGAGCCGGTGGTGGGCGGACGTCGAGGCGGCCTGGGAAACCGGGCGAAAGCCGACCGAGACGCTGCCTCTGCTTGAACGATTCGACTACCAGAGCCAGCTGTCCGCCCAGCTTCCCCTTGCGACGCATCGGGTGGTCTACAGCAAGGCTGGCAGTTCGCTCGCCGCAGCTCGCATCGCATCGAGCGCGGCCGTGATCGACCACAAGCTGTACTGGGCGGCCGTCGGATCAGCCGACGAGGGACGGTACCTCGAGGCGATCCTCAACAGCCACACACTGCTGGAGCGGGTCCGGCCACTCCAGACCAAGGGGCTGTTTGGTCCACGTGACTTCGACAAGTACGTCTTCCACGTCCCGTTCCCGGTCTTCGACCCCGCCATCCCAGAGCACATCGCGATCGCCCAGCTGGCAGCCCAAGCTGAACAGGTCGCGGCCGCCGTCGACCTTACGATGATCACGAAGTTCACCGACGCTCGAAACAAGGTCCGCACAGCCCTCGACGACGCCGGTCTTGCCCGAGCGCTCGAGGTGGCGGTTGGACAAGTCCTCCCGACCTTGACATCCAGGGCGACCGGCCACTCAGCCCACGCGATCCGGTTGAACCGCGTTTGGCCTCGACGGCCAGACGAGGACTTTCATCGAACGCTGGTGTTCGAAGCACGGCTTTAACTGACGCGGGTGCCGTCGTCCCGGCTTTCGCCGGCGAAGGACCCTACGACGGCCCGCGGTCTCTGGATCGAACGCTGGTCGTTCACCCACCGGCGACGTATGCCGTGCGGGTCGCCGTCGACGAGCTGGCACAACAGGGTCCGGGTCGCGGATGCGCTCCGTCGGCCGTTGAGACCACGTCGGTGATTCCGGTCGTGGTGCGGGAGTGCAAGGTCTGCGGGTCGGTCGGATGGTCCGCCGAGACCGGGCCCTGGGGGCTCGTGATCGGCCACGGCACGCAGCCGGTTGCTGACGGAGCCGTGGATTGGGGTGTGTGGTAATCACCGTGGTCCACCAGCTGACTCGCGCGCCGCGCTGCGGCAGGAGTGACCGGGCTGAACCCTCCTCCTCATCAAGCGACGGATGTAGCCCGCTCCTCCTCGATGCCGTCGAGAAGGCTCCTTAGTGTGCGGGTGGGCATCGCCGGAGACTCAGGGGCGCGGTAGCTCTCGTTCACGAGCTCGCGCAGTTCTAGCGCTCGCCGGAGCCGGTCGGTCTCCAACTTGGGTCTCCAGTGCGGTGGCGTCTGAAGCAAACGGGTGGCGTCGCTTGCTCGTGAGTGCAGGTAGTGGCTCTTATGGTCGATGACCGGACCGAGCAGCGAATTCGCGCATCCCTCGATACGGCATCCGAGACGGGTCCGCACGTCGCTGTTCTCGAGCAGCTGGCGTGCACGCTTCATGCTGACCGTGGCCGCGAGGCCCGGAAGGTAGACACCCTGCCAAATGCCGCCCTTCCTCTTGCCGTCCTGGTCCAGGACGGGGGGTCGCTTCTGTCGGGCGATGTCCGCGGCGTGACTGACGTGCTCCATCTGTCCGATACCCATGGAGTAGCCGTCGACGTGCCCGAGTGCGAAGGCGGCTTGTCCAATGTTTCCGGAGCGACCGAGGATCACCCTCATGCCGGCGGTTCGGAAGATGTCCGCGACCTTGAACGCGCTGCGGATCTTGGGGATGCCGTCGCCCTCGCCGCCCAGGGGGGTGAACCGCAAGTCGATCTGGGTGAAGCCGGCGTCGGAGTACTCGGCGGCGAGGGTGCCAGCGTCGTCGTGCGAGAAGCGGGACTTGAGCATCAGCACGGGCCGCACGGGTTTGTCGGTTGCCAGGATGGTGGCCTCGGCCAATGCGAGGTTGAGGCGACCGGCCCGCATCCCATCGACGTAGAAGTGCGGCGGGGTCAAGACGGTGCTGAAGTCGGGGTGCGCCGTCACCACCGCCTCGACCAGTCTCTGCCGGTGCGACAGGTTGAGGGCGAGCTGGTTAATGTCGAAGGGGGCGCCGACGTAGCCGGGCAGGCGGTCCAAGCCGTGGCCGGGGTATGCCAGGCGTTCGGTGCGCGGGTCGTAGAGGACGTCAATGCCAGCCGCGATAGCCGCTTCCGCCGCCGCCTGTTGGTGCGCTGCGGCCTTGGGATGCAGGGCGATGGCCGCGACGCCGCTCGAGCCACGGGCCAGGAAGTCCTCCACCTTGTGGTGGTCCTGGTGATCAAGCTGAAACTCGACACTCATGTCCGATGTCCTCCGTTGCGCCAAACTAGTGGCATAGTAGATGACAAAAGACCCGTCAAAGTTGGGACACGCCGATGAGTGCAATGGCCGATAGAGGTGCGCTGGCGCACAAGGTGACGGACATCTTCGATCATCTTGGGCTCACGCAGGACGAAGTGGGGCGCATCGTTGACGCCACCGCCCGATCCGTCGCCCGCTGGTCGAGCGGTGAGGTGGTCCCGCAACGGCTGAACAAACAGCGGCTGCTCGAACTGGCCTACGTCGCGGAAGCCGTGTCAGAGGTACTGCCCAGCGACCGCGCCAACGTCTGGATCTTCACCCCCAACCGGCTCCTGGACCATGACACGCCGGCAAAACGGATTCACGCAGGGCAGTACCGAGACGTGCTCAACCTGATCGAGGCCATCGCCGAAGGGGTCATTGTTTGATGCCCCTCGACGACGAGCTGGTCCAGCGGGTCGACCAGCTCGGGGCGTCGGCTTGGTCCGGCACCACCTACCGGTACACCACCGCTCGCCGCGACCCCCTCTCTGGGGCTGGCGCGCGCCTCAACGGCGGCCGCTGGAACCCTCCCGACATATTCGCCACCATCTACCTCGCCACGCCGATCGAAACCTGCCTGGCCGAGCTGGAACGGTTGGCCGTTTCGCAGAACAACACCGCAGCTGAACTGCTGCGGGTGCCGTACAAGCTGCACACGGTCAAGGTCACTAATCTGGCCATCCTCGACTTGCGAGACGCCAGTGCGCTGGCGCACGTCGGCATTGGGGAGGCAGACATCGCCGACGACGACTGGACCGCCTGTCAAGCCGTCGGGCACGCCGCCTGGTTCCTCGGCCTCAGTGGTGTCCTGGCGCCATCCGCCTCTGGCGCCGGTCACGTCCTGGCGGCGTTCGAAACCCGAACTGGCCCATCGCTGGAGGTGACGGCCAGCGTCCCGCTCACACCCGACCGCCTGGTCCATCGTTCAGACGGGGCCTCCTAGGGCCCGAGGGCGACGAGCAGGGGTCAGGCACCCACCGCGGGCACCGGCCCCGCGAACTCCGCTCCGGAATGGCCCGAGGACTTCCCCAGCTGAACGGCTCGGCGGAGCCGGGCCGAGCCGACCAGGTCGGCATTGCTGGAGTCTTCGGCCACGTGGTCGGCCCGCACGCCCGAGGCGATGCCGTTGCGGTGCCGCAAGCGAAGCACGGTTCGGCTCGAGACCCCGAACGCTTCGGAGATCTCGGCATCAGAGGCTCCGTGCGCGGCGAGCTCCCGGGTGGCCGCCAGATACTCCTGCCGAGTTAGCCGCAAGCTGGTATCGCAACCCAACCCGGCGCGGGCGGAGGCCACCACCCGGTCGACCGCAACCACGTCCACTGGTGCGGGCGTCGACGAGTCCACCTGCGGGGTGCCGCGGGGGTCGTCCAGCGTGTCCTCCTCCCACGCCAGGGGCGGTGCGTAGCCGCGGGCCCGGGCTCGGTCCCGACACTTCTGAGAGGGGCCAGGGGTCATGCTCAGCCGGTCGTAGACGTCACGCGTCTGGCGCCAACCTTCGGCACTGACCAGGTCCCGAGCCCGCGTGACGAGCTGCGCGGAGGGCACCCCCGCAGCCTCGAGATCGGCCTTGGGCCACCCGATCGCCATCAATGCCTGGACCCGGCGCGTCGCACCGATGCTGGGCACGTTTCCGTCCGCTTGCTCGAGCACGTCGGCAAGGGACAGGGTCGCGATCCGCTCTGCCGTGGTGCGTTGGACGAGCTCGTGGCGGCCGGCGACGATGTGGCCGATCGCGGTGTCGCTGAGGCCCGTTGCTCGGGCGATCGCGCGAAGAGGGACGTGGGCGTCGACCAGGTCCTTCAGCCGGCTCCGGGTGGCGTCAGCGGCGACGTAACGCCGCTGCCCGCGGGCACGGTCTCGCCTGTACGCAACATCCCAGGACTTGTTGGAACTCATGACGGCCACCCCTGACTGCTCGTCGACGACTCGTCGTAGCCCTAAGCGCGGGATGTCGGCTGAGTGGACAGGACCCCTTGCGACGACATGTCCACCAGGAGGTAGGCCGCAGCCCTTGGGGAGTGCGAGGAAGCGGGGAGAGGTGGTCATCATGCAGTCGTGGACACGAGAGCCGGCCATTACGGCGGACGTTGTGGTCAGGCTCGAGCACCAGCAGGTGGCCACCAAGGCATCGGCAGAGATCCTGCGCCGAACTCGACACCCTGCCGCAGCGGCGCGGCTCCTTGTCGCGGCTGCCGATCTCGCTGCGGAGATAGAGACCGTGGTGGCGGGAGGGCTCCCTCGCCACCGGGTCTGTCTCGTCTGCGGGTGCACTGACGCGCACGCGTGTCCCGACGGGTGCCACTGGGTCTGCGCCGACACCGGCGTCGACCTGTGCAGCCGATGCCTTCCGCTGCTCGACCCGAGCCATGTCCCGGCCGAACGCCTGGATCGGCTGCTGAGCGTCGTCAATCCAGACGACGACGCGCACCTGTGATGACACTCGACTGTGGGGCGCATGACGAGGTCTCACACGCCCACCACCACGGGAGCCATCCGTTGGCGTTCGACGCCCGAACGATGACGGCTTCCCGATGACCCGGTGGCCGAGAGCATCGCCTCGGCCAGCCTTACGCCGGCGATGTCACCAGTGCCAGCCGTGGCACCTGTGCGGACCAGTCAGCGCATGCACGCGTTCGTGCGTCGCTGCCGAGCTGGAGCACCGCAGCAGGAGGCGGGCGAGTGCGTCGGCCAGACCGGCCTGGCGTACGCGGTCATCACCGATCTCACGCAAGGTGGCTGCCCAGGCCCCCTCGCCCGCACCCAGCAGGTAGGACAGGGCGCACAGCGTCACCAAGGCGCCGGCAACTCCCAGCTGCTCGGCGATTACCGACTGCACCGCGGCGACCAGCGCGACGACGAAGCGGCCCCTCCAGGCAAGGGCCGCCAGCGGCAGCCTTCGGAAGGGCTGCACGAGTGCACCGACCAAGGCCCGGGTGAGCTGCCAAGGCAGAGTCCAGTACGCCAAGGCAGGGTCGGACCGCACAGCGCCGCTGAGCACGACGCCGGCACAATGTCCCAGCACCGCGGCCGCCTGGTCGACCGGTAGCTGTTCGTCTCGAATCGCGCCCATCAAGCCTCCCGAGACCACAACGGTTCGACGCCCCACCCCCACGGCTGCGATCGGCACCGCGTTGCGCTTCACCCGCACATCGAGGCGACCCATCGGGATGCCCCGCTGGCACAGCATCGCCACCGCCGGCGCTAGGGTGCCAATTTCGGCCTCGTTTAGCGCTCGCGCATGGAACAGGAGTCGGGAGGCCAAGGGCTCGCCCCAGCCCACCAGCAAGGCGAGCATCACGCCCAGCCCGATAACGAATGCCGCCAACCCTGCCAGCGGCGGCAGCACAGAGCCGAAGACGAACGTGAGCATCACACTGACCACGACAGCCGGCCCGCACGCCAGCACCTTCTTCAGCGACGTCGTCACGGTCTTCTCCTCTCCCGTCCATGCGATGCACTAGTGCTGACATCTCGACTGTCGACGGTGTTGACCGCCACGACAGCACCGGGGCCTTAAGGCCCATGAGAAGTGTCGTCCGCACCTACGACAGGCCCTGCCGTCTTATCCACAGGCTGAAATTCAGGCCTGTCAGCCCGCGCCGAGACCTGCAGGGATGGACACGACGATCTCGACGACGAGGAGAACCCCATGATGCGCACCGATGCCCTGACTGAGAGCACAAGCCCCGCTGCCTGCCTGGCGACCGCGGCCGTGCTCCTGGCGCGCGCGGCCGACCTCACTTGGGCCCAGGCGCAGACCGACCCCGACCCTCAGCTGCGCTTTCGAGGTTTGGGGCTGGACCTGGCCGCCTCCCGGGCCCTCGAGCTCACGCCCGTGGGCATCAGTCCCGTGCCCGTCGCCGCTCTGGCCGTGGAGGACCCGCTCGAGCTGATGCGCTCGGCCGAGAGGGCTCTGCGCGTGTGCCCGATCGAGGACCTTCCCGTTGGTTCGTCGCAGCTGGTCGTCGCCGTCTGCGACCTGGTCGGGGAACACGTCACATGACGGGCGTCGACCAGCGCAGCGTCGGCGAGCTACTTCTCGAGGCGGACCACACTGCTCGCGCGGTCCTGATCGACGTTGACGAGATGGACGCAGCCACCATGCTGCGGACGTGGGGCGAGGTCGTCCAGGCCGCCGCCGAGCTGTGGCACGCGCTGCCTGCGCCCACGACTCCTCAGCCAGGCGCCGAGCAGCGGACTCTCAACGATGACGACCTGACAGTGGTGCGGCTCCAGGCCATGGCCGACGCGCACCATCGACGGCACCGGACTGGATGGCCAGGTGAGGGCCCGGCGGACCAGCGTCACCTCGACATCGCCGCTGGCTTTGCTCGCGCCGAGGATCTGATCACTCGGCATCGCACTCCTGAGCCACCCTTGAACGCACTTGAGCTCTCAGACTTGGCCGCAGCCAGGACCCGGATCATGCACACCCTCTACATCGGCTCCCACGGAGTCCATGTCGCCGTCGGCCGCCACCTGCGGGAACTGGAGGCGAAGCTAGCCGGCAGCGGTCACGTGCCAGCCGCAAAGTCGCTGCGCCAGGTCCGCGCCGCGCTCGAGCACACTGCCGCGTTCGAGCAGCTCGCCGGAAGCGTCGTCTCTCGGACCTACCCGAATGACTTGACCGGAGAGCACCGGGATCCGCCAGCCGCTGGGCGCCTCGCACAAGCCGTCGCCGACTGGGACATCGTCAGTCACCGGGTCCTCGTCGACAGCACGCACACGGCGGACCTGCTGCTCGCCGCGCGTACACAGGCGCTGATCCTGGCCGGGAGCAACGCCCTGCTCCGGGGATCGGTCGCCGCGGGACACGTCGAGCAGGAGCACTACCGAGATCGTCTCGATCCCGCCCTCGTCATCGCGCAAGCGCGGTGGGAGTCCATCGCCCGCATATGGGCGAAGCTCACGCCTGTGTCCCACCGCCGCACGGACCACGAGCTGGCTTGCGCGAGTGGGGAAGTCAGGGCCGCCCTACGTGAGGTCCTCGTCGACGGCGCTGTCGCGTCGTCCGCCGCAGTCATGGCCCAGCGCACCGACATCAACCGCGTCCCCTCGCTCGTGGGACAGGTGCTGGCTGCGAACCTCGACCTGGCGCACCTCGTCGACGACGTCGCCGAAGATCCGAGGATGACCGGCGCTGCGCGAGCCGTCAACACCATGGCGATCGCCGCACGCCGTCAGAGCTCACACACACCCGTCATAATCGACGACAGCCCCCACAAAGCCACTGTCACGCCTCAGGACCTGCTGGCCAACCGAGCCGTCCTACTCCCTGTCGTTGTCCGTGCCGAGGTGGTTGACGCCAGCGGCGCGCTCGTCGACGCGGCCGGGGCGGCCATGAGCGCGGGCGCCCAACTCGGAACCACTACATCGCAACTCCAGCACGGCGGTGAACCAAGCACACGCGTCGGCAGACCGCTCGAGGACCGAACCCTCGTGAGCGCAAGAACAGACCAGCCGGGTCCATGCTGCGAGCGGTAGCCTCCAAAGTCCTGGTGATCCATGGCGGCCTCAGTGACAGACCGAGCTCGGGTGCCCGAAATCCGCCGGAGAGTGCCCGGATGGTCCTATGCCGGCCGTTTCGCTCAGGCTCCTGACTCACCCCAGATTGCGCTGCCGATCTTGAGGGCGGCGTCGATCCGCATGGTGTCGATCACGTGCTGGTAGCGGGTGAGCAGGACGGCTTGGCTCCAGCCCATAAGGCTCATGACGACGCGGCCGTCGACGCCTTGGGCCAGCAGCAGGGTGGCGGCTGTGTGGCGGGCGTCGTGGAGCCGGGCATCGCGGATGCCCGCGCGCGCGAGCAGGCTCTTCCACGCGCGGTGGTCGTGGCGGGGATCCGTCGGGGAGCCGTCTAGTCGAGGAAAGACGAGATCGAGGTCTTGCCAATCGGACCCAGCCTTGAGGCGTTCGGCAGCTTGGGCGCGGCGGTGGTCGAGGAGCTGGGGGAGCATCTGCGGAGGGATGGCGAGAACCCGTCGACCGGCTCCAGTCTTGGTGTCGTCGAACCGTAGGCCGCCTGAGTGGCGGCGCGGGCACTTCGCGGCAGTGTGCCCGGGCTGGTCTTCCGCGCAGCCGTGTTCCCAGGGGTGGCGCTGCAGCTGGCGACGTACCGCGAGAGTTCCGCTCTCGAGGTCGACATCTTCCCACCTGAGTCCGAGCGACTCGCCCTGCCGCAACCCCAGGGCGAGAGCCACCGACCACCGGGCCGCGTTGCGGGCACCGGACGCGACTGTGAGCAGGTCATGCACCTCCCGCACGCTCAGCGGGTGAACCTCGGTGTGCGACACCCGAGGGACGGTGGCGTACCTGCAAGGGTTTGACGCCACGAGTCCGCGACGAACCGCGACGGAGAATGCGGCGCGCAGAGTGCGGTGAAGGTTGCCGGCGGTGGTCGCGCTCACCGTGGTGGCGACGTGGTCTAGCAGGTCATCAATCTGCCGAACGGTGACATCGTGCAGTTTGACCTTCTTCAGTTGCTGGCAGTGGGTGCGGATCAGGGCGTCGTAGGTGCTGAACGTCCTGGGCTTGCGGCTGCGTTTGATGAGCACGAGCCACTCCTCGAGCCAGTCCCCGAGGGTCTGTCGACCGTTCGCCGCCGCGCGCCCCGACGTGCTGGCACGCTCGCGTTCCAGGTCTGCGACTCGCTCGGTCACGGAGGCTCGGGTGCGACCTCGGACGTGCCTGCGCACCAACTTTCCGTTGTCGTCGCGCCCCATGGTGACCCACCCGTGCCAGGTCCCGGCGGAGTCCTTGTAGATCGAGGAGCGGCCGTTGGCAGACCGGGTCCGGCTCACGAGGCGACCTGACCAGCGGCGTAGGCCCGCAGGTCATCGGGACGGAACAGAGTGCGCTTGCCGACCTTGACATGGAGCAGCCGGGTGTCTGTACGCAGCAGGCGGAACATGGTGGCCCGGGACACTCCCAGCCACTGCGCGGCCGCGGCAACGTCCAAGAGGTGGTCGTCAGCTGCTGGTGAAGTCAACGACGCCAGCGCCTCCAGGTCGCTGCGAATGGCCGCCTCGTGCTCGGCAATCGAGGCCAGCCGCGCCTCGATCCGCTCGGCGATCAACCGAACCTCGGAGGTGGTCATCTCGGTCACACCACCCAACGCCACCGGTTTGGCGCTGGTGGTCACCATGAGCCATGGGAGACAGCTTCTGCGACTCGATGAGCCCCCGTGCTCCCGGAGGCGCCTCATTGTGTCCCTACGGCTCAGTGCGTCGCGCAACTGCACCGTCAACTGCACCAAACATGGCCTCAGGGCGTCCATCGGTCCTCTCGTTTCCCGACCGACAACCCGTCTGACCTGCCGTGATGCGTGGTGGGCCCCGTCGGATTCGAACCGACAACCTACGGATTAAAAGTCCGCAGCTCTGCCAATTGAGCTAGAGGCCCTCAGTCGGCCACGCGGCATACCGGCGTGGTCGAACCGCGCCACAGCGTAACGGGACGCGGCCAGCGGAACCCGGCCACCACCCCGCCCGTTGGCCCGACATGAGCACCCTCACCTGTCCCAAGTGCGGATCCGAGATGCGCAACTACGAGCGCAACCAGGTCCATGTCGACCAGTGCACCGGCTGTGGCGGGCTGTTCCTCGACCGCGGTGAGCTCGAGGCGCTCGTCGCGGCGGAGAACGCCTGGAGCGCCCAGCAGCACCAGCCGCCGCAGCAACAGCAGCAATACCAGCAGGGCTACCAGCAGCAGGGCCAGGGCCAGTGGCAGCAGCCGCCGGCGCAGGG
Source organism: Knoellia koreensis (assembly GCF_013041615.1). Classification (GTDB taxonomy): domain Bacteria; phylum Actinomycetota; class Actinomycetes; order Actinomycetales; family Dermatophilaceae; genus Pedococcus; species Pedococcus koreensis. The sequence continues at coordinate 1,007,417 of NZ_JABEPQ010000002.1, read as the reverse complement.
TTACCCGGTGCAGCACCGTGCCACGTCCAAGGCGCCCTATGGCTACGGCGGGCATGGCGGGCGCCGCAAGTCGTCCTTCCTGGGCGACCTCTTCGGCTGACCGAACGGCGCGACTTCGCACGCGAACCTTGGGGTTCACTCGGTCCAGTAACCCGAGCGAACCTCAAGTTCGCGCATGACGCGGAAAAGCTGGGGCGCGGGGGAGGGGTCACAATGGGACCGATGCGCAACGAACCCAGTGGTCGCGACAACCCGCGCCGCCCCGCCTTCTTCAGCCCCGCGGCGATGGAGGCCCGGGGCGGCACCGTCCCCGACCCCGCGCAGGTCACCGAGATCGCGCACGAGACCGCGGCCGTCCTCGTCGGTCGCGGGCGCGCGGCGCAGGACCCCGAGCTGACCGCCCGCCTGATCGCCCTGGTCGACGAGCTCGGCCTGTCGACCGTCGCCGAGCTGTGGGCCGACCGCCCCGCCCGCAGCCTCCCGGGGGCGCTGTGGCGGCTGTACGCCCTGCGCGAGTGGGTGCAACGCAACCCCGAGGAGGCGAGCGCCGACTACGCGGAGGGCATCCGCTTCACCGACGTCAACCACGCCGTCGCCGGGGTCGCCGAACCGCCCGGACCCGAGGAGCTCAAGGGCCTCACCGACACCGTCCTGCGTGGGGTCTTCAACGGCGACTTCTCCCTTGCGCTGCAACGCGCCGCGGCCTTTTGCCGGGTCGTCGCCGCGGGCCGCGCCGAACGCGCCCACACCACCGACGCGTCCGACCGTGAGGCCGCCGGCGCGCAGACCCGCCGCGCCGCGTCGATGCTCACCACGGCCGAGGACCTCGAGGCCAGTGCGCGCCTCTGGCAGGCCGGCGAGCTGCTCTGAGCGGTATGCCGCGTGGTCACTGACGGCGCGGCCGTCACCTCCGTGACCGGCACCTCATGCCCCGCGCCCGGTCGGCCGTTCGGGTCTTGCGCCACGCGCGGCCTGTGGACTCGGGAACACGGTGGCCCCTTCGCGGGTTACAGTTTTTCGTGCGTCGGGCCGCGGTAGCCCCGGGTCCCAACTGAAGCCGCTACGAGCGGCCACGCGCCGTGAGGCGCTCCCGGCCCGGCGCACAGAACTCCCGGTTCGAGGTAAAAACGCCCCTGATTCCCGGGCGTTTTTACCTCGAACCGCAGGTGGCGTCGTGGGTCTGGGCGTCCACCCGCGCCAGCCGCCGCGCCCGCCGCCCGGGCCCCTTCCACCCACACACCAGGCAGGTGCCGTGCGCGAAGGAGCCCAACTCGACGACCTCGACCCGTGGGGGCACCGGCGCCGGAGCACCCGGCTGCTCACGCGGCATACCTCCATCATCTGCCATAGCACCCGCGCAGTAGAAGGCAAGGCCCACACATAGTCCGGACGGGTGGTTCTTGCGCGTGGGGGTCAAGGAATGGCAAAGGTCGTTGCCATGGATGGCCAGAACTCCGTTAGCGTCGTTCCATGACGTCCGATCCGGCCGCCTCCGGCGACCTCACCGACAACGCTCTCCAGGGGGAGATCGAGCTCGTCGGTGAGCTCGTGGTGGCCGCGTCGGCGAGTGAGCGGCCGCTCACCGACGAGGAGATCGACGAGGTCCTCGGGGTCTCCCACGACGACGAGCGTGAGGGCGCGGCCGCCAAGGCATAGCGCGTCTGAGACTTCGCGAGCAGGCGCGTCGGCGACGTGCGTGCGTGAGCCGGCCGGACGGCATACCTGCTGGTCGACGCCCTGCGGGCGACACCGGTATGCCGCGGGCCCGGGTGGACGGCGGCGGGCGCCCAGGTGACCGGCGCGTGCACGCAAGGTGGCCCCGAGTTGCATCCGCGGCGCCAATTGGCCGTAGCATCGTCCCCGGCCATCCCCCGCATGACCGGAGAGAACCGTGGGCTTTCGCCTCACCCCCCAGGAGAACAGCTTCTACGACCTGTTCGCCACGTCTGCGTCACACCTCGTCGAGGGCTCGCGTGAACTGACCAAGATGCTCGGCGCCGACATCGGGGAGCGCGACTCGATCGCGGCCCGGATGCGCGAGATCGAGCACGACGCAGACGAGTCGACGCACGAGATCATCCGCAAGGTCAACAGCTCGTTCATCACGCCGTTCGACCGCGAGGACATCCACGGCCTGGCGTCCGCGCTCGACGACTGCATGGACATGATGGATGCCGCGGTCGACCTGATCGTCCTCTACCGCGTGGGCGACCTCCCGGCCGGCGTCGCCGACCAGGTCGAGGTGCTGTCGCGGATGTCCGAGCTGACCGCCGAGGCGATGCCGCGGCTGCGGTCGATGAAGGACCTGTCGGAGTACTGGATCGAGATCAACCGACTCGAGAACCAGGCCGACCAGACCTACCGCCGCCTGCTGGCCGGGCTGTTCAACGGTGACTTCGGGTCGGACGCCATCACGATCATGAAGCTCAAGGAGGTCGTCGAGGAGCTCGAGGCCGCGGCCGACGCGTTCGAGAAGGTCGCGCACAAGGTCGAGAGCATCGCGGTCAAGGAGTCCTGAGCCCTCCCATGGAATGGCTTCCGGTTGGCATCGTCATCGCGCTGGCGATGGGGTTCAACTACACCAACGGTTTTCACGACGCCGCCAATGCGATCGCGACCTCGGTGTCGACGCGTGCGCTGACACCGCGGGTCGCGCTGGCCATGGCCGCCGTGGCGAACCTCGCCGGTGGCCTGATCGTCTACAAGTTCGGCGCGGTCGCGGCGACGGTCGGTAAGGGCATCATCGACGCACCGCAGGGCACCCAGGGGCTGGTGATCTGCGCGGCCGCCCTCATCGGGGCCATCGGCTGGAACCTGCTGACCTGGTGGTACGGCCTGCCGTCGTCCTCCTCGCACGCCCTGATCGGCGGGCTCGGTGGTGCGGCGCTCGCTGCCGGGGCCACGGTCAAGTGGCAGGGCATCTTCGAGAAGGTCATCATCCCGATGCTGGCGTCGCCGGTGGTCGGGTTCGTGCTGGGCTACCTTGTCATGACGACGATCCTGTGGGCGTTCCGCCGGGCCCAGCCGGGGCGGGTGCAGCGCGGCTTCCGCTACGCACAGACCGCGTCGGCGGCGGCCATGGCGTTCGGGCACGGGTTCCAGGACGCCGCGAAGACCGCGGGTGTCGTGGTGCTCGCGCTGTCGGTGGGCGGCTACCACTCCGGGGACCACGTGCCGCTGTGGGTGCTCCTCATGGCCGCGATCGTCATCTCGCTCGGCACGTATGCCGGTGGGTGGCGCATCATGCGCACCCTCGGCCGCCGCATCATCCACCTCGACCCGCCGCAGGGGTTCGCCGCGGAGAGCACGGCGGCGGCCATCCTCTACGTGGCGGGTATGGCGTTCGGGGCCCCGATCTCGACGACGCACACCATCACGTCGGCGATCATGGGCGTGGGCGCCACCAAGCGGCTGTCGGCGGTGCGGTGGGGCGTGGCCGGCAACATCATCGGCGCCTGGATCTTCACCTTCCCCGGCGCCGGCCTGGTCGCGGTCATCTCCTACTTCCTCATCAACCTCTTCGTCTGACCCGCGCCTCCACGCCTGCTCTTCACCCGTCGTTCCGGCCCGCACCCCGACTTCGGGCCACTGGGGCCTGATGCGCCGCGGCTCTTCAGCCCTGTGTGGCCACAAGTCGGGAGCGTGTGGCACTTGCGGCCACCCGAGCTTGGTATTTCCTGGCTGGTCAAGCGTGAGTGGCCCGAAGTCGGGGGCCTGTGCCACTTCGTATGCCCTGGCTGGTCAGGCGTGAGGCCACGAGTGCTGTCCACAGGGGCCCGCGCATCGGTGCCTTGTCCACAGCTGCGCACGGGGCACCTGGACGGCCAACAGTCGGGCGGGTCACGGTCACACCATGAGAGCCGCACACATCAGCGCTTGGGTGGAGTTGCCGCAACCATTCCTGCCGTCGGAGGCGCTGGCAGCCGGACTCGGCAAGACCGCCCTCGCGGGCGCGATCCGGAGGCGACATGTCATCAGGGTGGCCCCTTCCCTGTATGCCGCCCGCGAGCCATGGCTGGAGCTCACCGCGAAGGATGCGCACCGAGCCCTGACGCGCCCGGCTCAACAGCTCGTGGCCGGGTCCGTCGTCAGCCACGCCAGCGCCGCAGTCCTCCATGGCTTTCCCGCTCCTCAGGGGCCACTGGGAAAGGTCTCACTGACGGTGAACAAGACCTCGCACAAAACCTCGCGAACGAGCTATCCGGATGACTGGCGCCGAGTGTTGCACGGAGCCCTGCCGGACGAGCACATCGCCGAGCTGGACGGCATACCCCTCACCACGCCCGCCCGCACGGTGGTCGACTGCTTTCGACAGCACCGGCTCCGCAACGCCTTGGCCATTGCGGACGGCGCTCTGCGGGCGGGGCTGACCACAGTCGAGGAGCTCCGCGAGATGCGCGCATTCCAGAAGCGGTGGCCCGGCATCAGGCTGGCAGACGAGGGGCTCGCGCTTGCCGACGGCCGCCGGGAGAGCTGGCTCGAGTCGGCCTCGGTTGCGGTTGCGTCGAGGCGCGGGTTCAGCACGCCCGAGAGCCAGGTGCATCTGCACACGCTCGAAGGCGAGTTCGTCGCACGAGTCGACCTGCTGTGGCGAAGTGCCGGCGTCATCGGCGAGTGCGATGGTCGCGGCAAGTACCAGGGCGAGTTTGCCGAGGGCGAGTGGGACGCTGAGGCTGCGGCTGCCGTGATGGTTGCTGAACGGGAACGCGAGCGTGGTCTGGAGCAGATCGGCTTCGCCGTCGGACGGTGGGGCACGTCCGGCCTGCGGAATTACGGTGAAGCGATGGTGGCGGAACTGCAGGCCGCCCGTCGGCGCGCAGCTCCCGACAAGATCCGATGCCTCTGGCGGGTGGACGAGGACGAACCCCTGCGCGAATGGACGAGCTTCACGGCCTCGACTTCGGGCCACTGAGGGCTGATGACCCGCGTCACACCGAGCGTGAGCGGCCCGAAGTGCCACGCACCCCTCGACTTCGGGCCACTGAGGCCTGAAGAACGACCGCACACCGAGCGTGAGTGGCCCGAAGTGGCGGGAGGGGAGCGGAGGGTCAGCCGAAGCGGCCGCTGATGTAGTCCTCGGTGGCCTTGACGCTGGGGTTGCTGAAGATCTTCTGGGTGTCGGCGATCTCGATCAGCTTGCCGGGCTTGCCGGTCGCCGCGAGGTTGAAGAACGCCGTCTGGTCCGACACCCGCGCCGCCTGCTGCATGTTGTGCGTGACGATCACGATCGTGTACTTGCTCTTGAGCTCGGAGATCAGGTCCTCGATCGCCAGCGTCGAGATCGGGTCCAGCGCCGAGCACGGCTCGTCCATCAGCAGCACCTGCGGCTCGACCGCGATCGCCCGCGCGATGCACAGCCGCTGCTGCTGACCGCCCGAGAGCCCCGCGCCGGGCTTGTTCAGCCGGTCCTTGACCTCGTTCCACAGGTTCGCGCCGTGCAGCGACTTCTCCACGACCTCGTCGAGCTTCTTCTTGCCCTTGATGCCGTTGAGCTTCAGCCCGGCCGCCACGTTGTCGTAGATCGACATCGTCGGGAACGGGTTGGGCCGCTGGAACACCATGCCCACGGTCCGCCGCACCGCCACCGGGTCGACGCCCGAGCCGTAGAGATCCTGGTCGTCGAGCATGACCTTGCCCTCGACGCGCCCGCCGGGGATCACCTCGTGCATGCGGTTCAGGGTGCGCAGGAAGGTCGACTTGCCGCAGCCCGACGGGCCGATGAACGCCGTCACCGACCGGGGCTCGACCGTCATCGTCACGCCTTCGACGGCCTTGAAGGAGCCGTAGTAGACGTTCAGGTCACTGACGTCGATTCGCTTGGCCATGAGTGGGATTCGTCCTTACTGGGTTTCGTGCGTGGGATGTTCGCTGGGGATGTCGGCGGGGATGAGGGGCAGGTATGCCGCGTGGCCGGCTACTTGCGGACGGAGCCGAACCGGGCGACGACCCGGCCAGCGATGTTGAGGAGCAGGACCAGCAGGATCAGCGTGAGCGCGGCGGCCCAGACCCGGTCGACGGCGGGCTGGAGGCTCTCGCTGCGGTCCTGGTTGATCATCGTGGGCAGGGTCGCCATGTACCCGCCGAACAGGTCGGTGGCGATGGCCTTGGTGTAGGGCCCGAGGATCAGCAGCGGTGCCGTCTCACCCATGACGCGGGCGAGGCCGAGCAGGACGCCGGTGACGATGCCCGAGAACGCCGTCGGGAGGACGACCTTCATGATCGTCTTCCACTTGGGAACCCCGAGGGCGTAGGACGCCTCGCGCAGCTCGTTGGGCACCAGCTTGAGCATCTCCTCGGTGGAGCGCACGATCACCGGCACCATGAGCATCACGAGGGCCAGGCAGACGGCGAAGCCCACCCGCTGCAGGCCCAGCGTGGTCACCCACACGGCATAGATGAACAGGCCGGCGACGATCGAGGGGATACCGGTGAGGATGTCCACCATGAACGACACGGCCTTGGCGAACTTCCCGCGGCCGTACTCGACCAGGTAGATCGCCGTCATCACGCCGATCGGCACCGAGATGACCGCCGTCGTGAGTCCCTGGATGAGCGTCCCCTGGATCGCGTGCACGGCGCCCCCGCCTTCGCGCCGCGACGTGATCCCCTTCTGGGAGTTGGTCCACCACTCCGACTGCAGCAGCAGGTGGTAGCCCTGGGAGAGCACGGTCCACAGGATCCAGACCAGCGGCACCAGGGCCAACAGGAACGCCAGCCACATCACGACCCGGGCCAGGTGGTCCTTCACCTCGCGGGCGCGCGCCGGGTGCCCGAAGACCGGGCTCGGCGACCGTCGCCCGCCCGAGCCGCCGGAGTCGGCCGTGGCCGGCCCGTCGGTGGCGCCGGCCGGCTTGGTCGAGCGCGGCTCGTCGACGATGGCCACATCGGTCATGCGGACCGTGTTGCTGCTCATTCGGTGAACGCCTTCCTGCGCTCGATGACGATGCGGGCGATGGCGTTGACGACGAAGGTCAGGACGAACAGCACCAGGCCGGCGGCGATGAAGGCGCCGGTCTTGGCGGGCGAGTCGAACTCCTGGGCATTGTTGGCGATCCGCGACGCAAACGTCTCACCACCGTTGAGGAGCGACCAGGACCACTTGGTCCCCGGTGCGAGCGCCGAGACGATGATGGTGACGGCGATGGTCTCACCGAGCGCGCGCCCGAGCGCGAGCATTGCGGCGGAGATGACGCCGGGCCGTCCGAACGGCAGCACCGCGGTGCGGATCATCTCCCACTTGGTGGCGCCGAGCGCGAGCGCGCCCTCCTTGTGCGCCACGGGCGTCTGCGCGAAGACCTCGCGGGACAGGGCGGTGACGATCGGCAGGATCATGATGGCCAGGACGATGCCGATGAACAGGATCGTGCCGGTGCCGCTGACCGAGGTCTTGGAGAACAGCGGGAACCACCCGAGCTTGTCGAGCAGGAAGTCCTGGAACGGCTGGTACTTCGGCCCGAACGTCTTGATTCCCCAGAAGCCGTAGATGATCGACGGCACCGCGGCGAGCAGGTCGACCAGGCTCGCGGCCGGCCGGGCGAGCCAGCGCGGTGAGTACTGCGTGATGAACAGCGCGACGCACACGCCGACCGGCACCGCGATCAGCATCGCAATGGTCGAGGCGACGACCGTGGTCCAGAGCAGCTCGACGATGCCGAACCGCAGGTTGCTGGTGTCGTTGACGTCCCAGGCGCGCGACAGGAAGAAGTTGTCCTTGTCGTCGGCGATGGCCGGGATGGCCTGCCACAGCAGGAACACGCCGACGAGGGTGACCAGGGCGATCACCAGGGCACCGGACCCGGTCGCGAGACCGCTGAAGACGCGGTCCCCGGCGCGGCCGGTGCTGGCGCGGTCGCCCTGGGGGCCGCGGTCGTCGGGGCCTGGGGTGTCGGCGACGGAGACGCCGGTCACGGTTGACACGTGGGATGCCTCAGGGGTGTGGGATGGGATGTGGGTTCAAACCTGGGGGAGTGCGTATGCCGCGGGGCTGGGTCCCAGCCCCGCGGCATACGAGGTGCTGCGTCAGTCAGGCGACGGTCAGGAGAGGGCGCCGATGGCGGTCTCGACCTTGGCCTGCACCTCGGCGGGGAGCGGCGCGTAGCCGATCTCCTCGAGGGACTTCTGGGTCTCCTCGGAGGCGAAGTGCTTGAGGAAGGCCTTGGTCAGCTCGGCCTTCTTCGCGTCCTTGCCCTTGGAGCAGACGATCTCGTAGGTGACGAGGAGGATCGGGTAGGCGCCGGCCTCCTTGGTCGCGTAGTCGAGCTTGAGGCGCAGGTCGTTGCCCTCGCCGTCCGGCTTCGCGGCCGCGACGGCCTTGCCGACCGAGTCACCGGTCAGCTCGACCGGGCCCGCACCGTTGTCGATCTGGGCGATGCCCAGGCTGTTGTCCTTGGCGTAGGACCACTCGGCGTAGGTGATGCCACCCTCGGTGGACTTCACGGCACCCGCGACACCGTCGGACTTCTGCTTGCCCTCGCCCTTGCCGGTCCAGGCCTTGCCCGGCTCGGCGGTCCACGCGTTGGGCGCGGCGGCCTTGAGGTACTTGGTGAAGTTCTCGGTGGTGCCCGACTCGTCGGAGCGGAAGAAGACCTTGATCGGCTGGCTCGGCAGGGTGACACCGGAGTTGACCTTGGCGATGGCCGGGTCGTTCCAGGTGGTGATCTTGCCGTTGAAGATGTTGGCGGTGACCTCAGGGGTGAGGACGAGCTTGTCGACCCCCTTGACGTTGTAGGCCACGGCGATCGGGCCGGTCACCATCGGCAGGTTCCAGGCGGGCGAGCCGCAGTACTTCGCAGCCTCGTCGGCCTCGATCTTGCCGTCCTTCTCGGTCTTCTTGAGCGCCGAGTCCGACCCGGCGAAGTCGACCTGGCCGGCAATGAACTGCTTGATGCCGGCACCCGAACCGCTCGGGTTGTAGTTGACGGTCGTGCCCGAGCACTTGTCCTGGAAGCTGGAGATGGCCTCCTCGATGGCGTTCTTCTGGGCCGAGGAGCCCTCAGCGTTCAGGGTGCCGCCGCCGTCGGGGCCGCAGTCGGCAGCCGAGGCGTTCGAGGACGAGCCCGAGGCGGTGTCCGACGAGCCGCTGCCGGACGCGTTGTTGTCGGAGCCGCAAGCGCTCAGCGCGAGGGAGCCGACCAGGGCGACGCTGGCCACGAGGCCGAGACGCTGGATCTTCACGGTGTTCAAACCTCTCCACAATGGAAGTCTTGGGCGGGCGTGAGTGCCCGACCACAGCGAAAGTAGGGAGGGAGGGTGACGCGGCGGCCCGTCGTGGGTGAACGGACGGTGAACACCACCCAGACATTGGGCGGCGCCCGCTCGACCCGGGGTCGAGCGCCGGGTGAACGGCCGGTCAGCGAACGGTCAGGCGGCACTCACGGATGGTGCCGCTCCACCGCCACCACGCGGGCCTGGGCGCCGGTGCCGACCAGGTGCGCCACCAGCGCCTCACCCTTGGACATCTTGTCCTTCTGCGCCATCCAGAGCTGCTCGGTCGTGACGCCCGCCCCCGGCTCGCAGCGGTCGACGAGGTGCCGCAGCCGACCGAGCACGTCGGGCAGCACCGGTCCGTGGCTGCACAGCACCGCGGGCACCCCGCGCTCGAGCAGCCGCTCGAGGTGACGGGCCGCGCGTGCCGCGTCCGCGGCATACCCCTCCTCGCTGAGCCCGTCCTTGGTGCGCACGGGCAGGGACCTGTGGGCGGCATAGGGGCGCACCGTGTCGGTGCACCGCACCGAGGGCGAGCTGACGAGACGCGAGATGCCGTATGCCGCGAGCAGCGGCACGAGGGCGTCGGCGCGTTCGCGCCCCGCCTGGTCGAGGGGGCGCAGCCGGTCGTCGTCGTCCCAGGCGGATCGGCCGACCGCGTGGGCGTGGCGGACGACCACGAGCGGCCAGGTGGTCAGGGTGCCGGCCTTGTCGGCACGCACGAGCGCCCGCAGCTGCTCCCGGTCGCGGGCGTAGTCGAGGCGGTCGGAGGCGCTGACGACGTCGAGCCAGACCACCTCGTCGATCTCGTTGGTGAGCTTGCCCGCCGGCGCAGTCGCCTCGGCGGCCCAGTAGCGGACTTCCTTGGTCGCGGGCCGGCCCGAGCCGTCGAGCACGGTGTACTCCGCCGTCGGGAGCGGGCGGCCGAGCCCGACCGGTAGCGCGGTCTCCTCCAGCGTCTCGCGGACGGCCGCGACCGCCCACTCCTCGCCCGGGTCGAGCTTGCCCTTGGCCCAGGACCAGTCGTCGTACTTCGGCCGGTGCACGAGGCCGACCTCGAGCTGGCCACGACGGCGGCGCCACGGGACGGTCCCCGCGGCGGGGATGGGCGTCCTCAACGACGCCGTGCCTTGCGCCGGCGTTTGGTGTGCTCCTCGATGAGGGTGCTCTGCAGGTCGGGCAGGGGGGTGCCGTCCTCGGCGGTGCTGACGCGGACCCAGCGGCCGTCGGGGCCGAGGTCCCAGTGGGCGTAGTCGCCGCTCGCACCCTTGGCGAGCAGGCCGGTGAGCTGCTGGAGGTGGCGCGGGTCGGAGACGCTGACGAGGGCCTCGACCCGGCGGTCGAGGTTGCGGTGCATCATGTCCGCGCTGCCGATGAAGACCTCCGGCTTCCCGCCGCCACCGAAGTGGAACACGCGCGAGTGCTCGAGGAACCGGCCGAGGATCGAGTGCACGGTGATGTTCTCCGACAGCCCCTCGACCCCGGGACGCAGCGCGCAGATGCCGCGCACCCACAGGTCGACGTGGACGCCGGCCTGCGAGGCGCGGTAGAGCGCGTCGATGACCTGCTCGTCGACGATCGAGTTGACCTTGAACTGCACGAGACCCTTCTTGCCGGCCTTCGAGTGCGCGATCTCGGCGTCGATCCGCTCGATGAGACCGCTGCGCACCGACCGCGGCGCCACCAGGAGCCGCTTGAACCGGCTGCGTGGCGCGAACCCGGACAGCTGGTTGAACAGCTTCGCGACGTCCTCACCGACCTGCGGGTCGGAGGTGAGCAGGCCGAAGTCCTCGTAGAGGCGGGCGGTCTTGCCGTTGTAGTTGCCGGTGCCGACGTGGCAGTAGCGGCGCAGCGTGCCGTCCTGCTCCTGCCGCACCACCATGCACAGCTTGGCGTGCGTCTTGAGGCCGACGATGCCGTAGACGACGTGGACGCCGGCGTGCTCGAGCTTGCGGGCCCAGCTGATGTTGTTCTGCTCGTCGAAGCGCGCCTTGATCTCGACCAGCGCCAGCACCTGCTTGCCCGCCTCGGCGGCGTCGATGAGCGCGTCCACGATCGGGCTGTCACCACTGGTGCGGTAGAGCGTCTGCTTGATCGCCTGGACCCGCGGGTCGGCGGCGGCCTGCTCGATGAACGCCTGCACCGAGGTGGAGAACGAGTCGTAGGGGTGCTGCAGCAGCACGTCCTTGTCGCGGATGACGGGGATGACCTCGGCGGCCTTGGAGCTCTCGGCCGGTGCCAGGTCGGGGTGGGTCTGGCCGCGGAACGGCGGGTAGTGCAGGTCGGACCGCTCGATGTCGGCGACGATGTTGAGGCTGCGCAGGTCCAGGGGTGCCGGCAGGCGGTAGACCTCGCTGTCGCTCACACCGAGCTCGCGCACCAGCATGTCGAGGACGTGGTCGTCCATCGTCTCGTCGACCTCGAGCCGCACCGGCGGGCCGAACCGGCGCCGCGTCAGCTCCTTCTCCAGCGCCTTGAGGATGTTCTCGGCGTCGTCCTCCTCGACCTCGAGGTCCTCGTTGCGGGTGACGCGGAAGGTGAAGTGCTCCTGCACCTCCATGCCCGGGAAGAGGCTGTCGAGGTGGGCGGCGATGACGTCCTCGAGCGGCACGAACCGGGTGTCGAACAGGTCGGCGGTCACCGGCTCGCCGGCCTCGGGCTCGATGTGGATCAGCCGTGGCAGCAGCGGCGGCACCTTGACCCGCGCGAAGTGCTCCTTGCCGGTCTTGGGGTTGAGGAGCAGGACGGCGAGGTTGAGCGACAGTCCGGAGATGTAGGGGAACGGGTGGGCCGGGTCGACCGCGAGCGGGGTCAGCACCGGGAACACCTGGTCGACGAAGAACTCCGACAGCTGGGCGCGCTCGTCGTCGCTCAGCTCGTCCCAGCGCACGATGCTGATGCCCTCCTCCTCGAGGGCGGGTTGCACCTGCTCCTTGTAGACGGTGGTCTGCATCGACTGCAGCTCGTGGGCGACCAGCGCGATCTGGTCGAGCACCTCGCGCGGCTCGAGCCCGGAGGCGGAGCGCACGGCGAGGCCGGTGGCGATGCGCCGCTTGAGCCCGGCGACCCGCACCATGAAGAACTCGTCGAGGTTGGACGTGAAGATCGCGAGGAACCGGGCGCGCTCGAGCAGCGGCACGCTCTCGTCGGCGGCCAGCTGGAGCACCCGCTCGTTGAACTGCAGCCACGAGATCTCGCGGTCGAGGAACCGGTCGGCGGGCAGGCCGTCCTCGTCCTCCCCGGTCTGGCGCACCACCCGCATGAACCGCCCGTTCGCGCCGCGCGGCTGGGCGCTCGCGATCGAGACGTCACCTGGCAGGTCGGCGCCGTCGGAGTCCGCGTCGTGGGTGCGGGTCGTCACGCTCATGGGGTCATCCTGACAGTGGCTGGTGAACGGCACGCGAATACATCACATCGACCATGATGCTGCGAAACCCCAGGCCCGTGTAGGTGCGTATCGCCGCCGTGTTGTCACCGTCGACGTAGAGGACGACCTCGGGCAGTCCCAGCCGGGCCAGGTGGGCGAGCCCCAGGGCGGTGAGCGGGCGGCCGAGGCCGCGTCCCTGGTATGCCGGGTCGACGCCGACGACGTAGACCTCACCGGCCGTCCTGCCCGGCTCGAGGGTGGACTCCTGCTCGGGGTCGACCTTGGTCCAGTGGAAGGCGGCGATGGCGTCCGGGTCGGACTCGTGGGTGAGGACGATGAAGCCGGTCGGGTCGAACCACGGCTGGCTCATGCGGTCGTGCAGGTCCTCGAGGGTGAGCCGGCCCTGCTCGGCGTGGTGGGCGAAGGCGGAGGCGTTGGTGGCGAGCCAGGGCTCCTCGTCACGGCCGGGCTCGAAGGCCCGTGCGGTGAAGCCCTCCGGCAGGGCCACCGTGGCCGGCTCGAGGTCGGCCGGCCCGAGCGCGCGCGACATCTTGTGCAGCTCGCGCACCGCTTGGAGTCCCTTGGCCTCGGCGAAGGCGCGGGCCGCCGGCAGGTCGCCGTGGGCCCACAACCGCGCCGACGGCGCCTCGTCCAGCACGGCGGCGAGCAGGGCGCTGCCGTGGCCGGCGAGCCGGGTGTCGGGGTCCACCACGAGCTCGGCCGACGGTGGTTCCTCGCCCTCACCGGCGTCGCCCTCGGACCCGACGCGCGGGCCAGCGCCGGCCGACCCGGTGAGCTGGGCGTACCCGACGAGGTCGTCCGCGGCATACCCGAGGAAGTGCCTGACCCGGCCGGGCGGGGAGGTGAGCGACAGCACCGACTGCTCGGACAGCGGCCGCACGCCATCAGCGGCGACCGCACGTTCCTGCAGGGAAGCGACGGCGGCCTGCTCCGTCGGGGTCAGTGAGTCGGCCGGGCGAACGTCAGGTGAGGACACGGAAGCATTGCACCATGCATCTTCCGCAAAGGCCCGCGCCCCGTTAGCGTGCACGGGTCCGGCCACGCCAGGCCGGCTCTGACCTGCAAGGACGCACACATGACGCACTCACGCACTCGCCGGCTGGTGGGCGTGGTGGCCGTCGCAGCCGCCGCTGCGACCGTCGCCGCAACCGCCGGTGGCACCGCCACGGCCGCCAAGAACGGCCCGACGATGGACATCCAGCTCCTGAGCTTCAACGACTTCCACGGCAACCTCGAGCCGCCGTCGGGCTCCAGCGGCCGGGTCACGGTCGACCACCGGCTCGACCCCGCCACGGGCAAGGCCGTGGACGTGACCAAGGACGCGGGTGGCGCGGAGTACCTCGCCACCAACCTGGCGAACGCGCGCAAGGGCCACCCCAACTCGCTCACCGTCGCCGCTGGTGATCTCATCGGCGCCTCGCCGTTCCTGTCGGCCGCGTTCCACGACGAGCCCACCATCGAGGCGCTCAACGCGATGAAGCTCGACGCCAGCGCCGTGGGCAACCACGAGTTCGACGAGGGCTACAAGGAGCTCCAGCGCATGGCCGACGGCGGCTGCATCGATGACGGTGCCGGCGCCAACAACCAGGACTCCTGCCCCGGCGGCAAGACCTTCACCGGCGCGAACTTCGACTACCTCGCGGCCAACGTCGACTACGCCGGCACCGACAAGACGATCCTGCCGGCCTACACGATCAAGAAGGTCAAGGGCGCCAAGATCGGCTTCATCGGCATGACCCTCAAGGACACTCCCTCGATCGTCACCGCCGCCGGTGTCGCCGGGCTGGAGTTCAAGGACGAGGTGACGACCGCCAACAAGCTCGTGCCCGAGCTGAAGAAGAAGGGCGTCAACGCGATCGTCGTCCTCATCCACCAAGGTGGCGTCCCGAACCAGCAGGTCTGGTACGGCCCGGACAACAAGCCGTACACCGTCAACCCGACGTACGACTACACCTGCGCCAAGGGCGGGACCCTCGCGGCCGACAGCCCGATCCTTCCGATCGCCAAGAACCTCGACCCGGCCATCGACATGATCGTCTCCGGCCACACCCACCAGCCCTACGTCTGCAACGTCCCGGACCCCAAGGGCCAGCAGCGCATGGTCACCTCGGCTTCGTCGTTCGGCCGGCTGTTCACCGACACCAACCTGACCTACGACCGTCGCACCCAGGACATCGTGCGGACCTCGGTCAGCAGCGCCAACATGATCGTCTCGCGTGAGGTGCCCAAGGACCCCACGCAGACCTCGATCATCAACACCTACAAGGAGCTGGTGAAGCCCATCGCCAGCCGGGTCATCGGCCACGTCAACACCGACGTGACGCGCACGCAGAACTCCGCGGGTGAGTCCCAGCTCGGTGACCTCATCGCCGACGCCCAGCTCGCCGACCCGTCGGTCGTGACGAACGGCCAGAAGCCCGTCATCGCGTTCATGAACCCCGGCGGCATCCGCTCCGACCTGACGTACGCCAACTCGCCCTACGGTGAGGCGCCCGGCGACATCACGTTCGAGGAGGCCTTCACGGTCCAGCCGTTCAACAACTACCTCGTCTCGCTCGACCTCACCGGAGCGCAGATCAAGCAGGTGCTGAACGAGCAGTGGAGTGGCGCCAACGCTGGCACCGGTCGCAAGATCCTGCAGGTCAACGCCGGGTTCAACTACAGCTACTCCGGCACCACCCTCGGGGCCGTGACCGTCAATGGGCAGCCGTTGGTCGACACCCAGACCTACCGGGTCGTCACCAACAACTTCCTGCAGGGCGGTGGCGACGGGTTTGCGACGATGGCCAAGGGCACGAACGTCTACTACGGCGGTCTGGACATCGACGCGTTCGCCAACTACCTCGAGGCGAACTCGCCCTACACCCCGGGCCCGCTGACCCGGATCACCGCCAACTGACGCCGGGGCACTCCCGGTAGCCACGCGGCATACGAAGGCGGCGCCTCCCCGACCACGTCGGGGAGGCGCCGCAGCCTTTTCCCCGCGCCACAGCTTTCCCGCGTCATGCGCGAAAGTTGGCTTCGCTCGCCTTAGTAGACCGAGCGAACCTCACAGTTCCCGCATGACGCGGAAAAGCTGAGGTGCGCCGCAGTCAGCTGTCCGCGAGGGCTTCCTCGGCGGGCACGAAGCGGTAGCCGACGTTGCGGACCGTGCCGATCAGCACCTCGTGGTCGGTGCCGAGCTTGGCGCGCAGCCGCCGCACGTGGACGTCCACCGTGCGCGTGCCGCCGTAGTAGTCGTAGCCCCAGACCTCCTGCAGCAGCTGGGCGCGCGAGAAGACGCGGCCGGGGTGCTGGGCGAGGTACTTGAGCAGCTCGAACTCCTTGTAGGTCAGGTCGAGCAGCCGCCCCTTGACCCGCGCGGAGTAGGTCGCCTCGTCGATGGTGACGTCGCCGGCGGTGATCTGGACGTCCTCGGGCTCGGTCGCCTCGGCGAGCCGGCCGGTGGCCAGCCGCAGCCGCGCCTCGACCTCCGCGGGACCGGCCGAGTCGAGCAGCACGTCGTCGACGCCCCATTCGGCGGTGAGGCCGGCGAGGCCGCCCTCGGTCACGATCGCGAGCAGCGGCACGGACATGCCGCTGACGCGCAAGACCCGGCACAGCGACCGCGCGACGGCCAGCTCGCGGCGGGCGTCGAGCATGACGGCGTCGGCCGGGGGAGCATCGACCAGGGCGGTGGGTTCGGCGGGCAGCACCCGCACGTGGTGGCTCAGCAGGCCCAGCGCCGGAAGCACCTCGGCGCTGGGCGCCAGGGTGTTCGTCAGCAGCAGGAGACGAGCCATGCCCACCAAGGGTACGGGGCGGGGCCCGTCGGAGCGGGTGCCGACGCATGGTGAGATCGTTGTCTCACCAACGCGGCGTCTTCCGACGCCGACCACGACGACGAGGAGCCGGTATGCCGGGTGGCCCGAAGGGCGGTGCGGTCACCGTCCGCTACTGGGCGGCTGCGCGCGCTGCGGCCGGTGTCGACAGCGACGTCGTGACCGGCTGCGCGACGGTCGGTGACGTCGTCGCGGCGGCCACCGCGCTGCGCCCGGAGCTGGCCCCGGTGGCGGCCGTGAGCAGCCTGCTGCTCGACGGGCGCAGCGCCCAGCGGGACGCTGCCGTGCCCGACGGCGCCGTCGTCGAGGTACTGCCACCGTTTGCCGGAGGGTGATGCAAGGATGCCCCTTGTGTCAGAGGAGAAGCAGGAGCCGTCGCCGGTCCTGCCCCTGACTCGGCGAGAGCGCCGGGAGGCGGCGCACGGGCGTGTCCCGTTGCCGCGCCGCGCGACCGCGGTCAGGCCGCTGACCATTGCCGGGACGGTGGCCCTGGCGGCTCTCATCGCCCTGACGGGCTACGCCAGCCCGCGGTTCGTCGTCCTCGCGGTGGCGCTCGGGGGGCTCGTCCTCGCGTGGGGCTGGCCCTGGCTGCTCGGGCTGCCGAGCCCCCGCGGCACCACGGGTGTGCTCGCGGCCGGAACCCTGCTGCTCGCGGCGGCGGTGCTGCTGACACCGGACGACCCCTGGCTGCGGTGGATGCCCGCGGCGCTCGCGGTGGCCGTCATCGGGGCCTTCCTGCACCAGCTGTTGCGTCGCGACGGTCGCCCGCGCCTCACCGAGTCCATGGCCGCGAGCATCGCCGGCCTCGCGATCATCGCCGCCGGCACGGCATACTCCGCCGTCCCCCATGCGCTCGACGGCTCCCACGCGCTCGCCTGTGCCATGGCGGGCCTTGGGGTCGGCGCCCTCGCCGACCCCCTTATCGCGGTGCACCGCACCCGGCAGTGGGCGCTGTTCATCGCGATGCTCGCCGGTGGCCTCGCCGCCATGGCCGTCGCAGTGCTCGGCGGCGGTCCGTCGCCGGCCCTCGGTGCGCTGCTCGGGCTGCTGACGGCAGCCGTGTCGCACGCGGCCCGTCGGGTGCTGGCGCCCCTGCCCGCCGCGGCCCACCCGCGCTCGCAGCTCGCGTCGGCCGCCGCGTCCTCGTTGCTGCCCGGGGTCGTGGTGTTCACGGTGGTCTTCCTGCCGATCTTCTCCCGCTGACCCGGCGCCGGGGCGGCCTTCGACGGCTGGCGCGCACACGGCATACCGGCCCCGCCCAGGACGCGGCCGGTCAGTAGACGAGCGCCTGCGCGCCCGGCGCCATGACCTCCTCGACGAACGCCGCCGCACCCCGGATCACGACCCCCTCGACGAGGTCGTCCTCGGTGAGGTCGCGACGGGCAGCGCACTGGCCGCAGACCGTCACCGTGCCGGTGGCGAGCACGGCCTCGCGCAGGTCGGCCACCGGTGCTGCGTGGGGCAGCTCGACCTGCTCGGCGCGACCCGGCACCGCCATCCACGTCGCCTCACCGGTGAGCCACAGGCTCACCTCGACACCGCTGGCCGCGGCGGTGGCCGCGACGGTGAGGGCCTGGTTGAGCCGCTCGAGCGCCTCGACGCCGGAGGTGGCCTTGATCACGAGCCTGCGGGCGGGGTCGGCGGGGGAGCTGGTCATGGGCCTCAGGCTACGATCTGAAGGGTGCACACGTTCTTCATCGCCCTGCTCGTCACCACCGCGGTCGTCGTGACCTGGTTCGCCGGTTTCGTCGTCTACCGCCTGGTCAAGACCCCGCGCTGATGGTCTTCACGATCGACACCGACCTCGCGCCGGAGCTCGCACCGCTGGCCTGGCTCGTCGGCACCTGGGAGGGCGCCGGGGTCGTGGGCTATCCCACGATCGAGTCGGCCAACTTCGGCCAGGAGATCGTCTGCACCCACGACGGGCGCCCGTTCCTGCAGTGGGAGAGCCGCTCCTGGCTCCTCGACGAGGCGGGCACCAAGGTGCGCCCCCTGGCGACCGAGCTCGGGTTCTGGCGGCCGGGCGAGGACGGTGACGTCGAGCTGTTGCTCAGCCACCCGACGGGCATCGTCGAGCTCTACTACGGCAAGGCCGAGCCGGCCAAGATCGAGCTGCGCACCGACGGCGTCCTGCGCAGCCCGAACTCCAAGGAGTACAACGCCGGCCACCGCCTCTACGGCCTGGTCAACTCCAACCTCATGTGGGCCATGGACATGGCCGCCATGGGTGAGCCCTTGCAGAGCCACGTGTCGGCCGAGCTCAAGCGCGTCGCCTGAGCGGTCGCGCCGGCGCGGGCCGACTGGGCGAGTCTTCTGGCGGGCCCTCGGCGACCCCGCGGCATACCTTGCTCGACGCAGGCGGCGTATGCCGTGTGCTCAGCCGTTGTCGCGGTAGCTCGCCAGGTCGTCGTCCTGGAGCGCCTGGCCGAGCGCCTGCATGCCGGGCTCGTCGAGGATGTCGATCGAGGCCCCCTGCGGTGAGGTCCCGAAGCCGGTGAACGGCGCAGTGATGAACCGGACGTCCTTGCCGCGCAGGTTGCGCAGCGACAGAGCCTGGCTACGCATCTGCCCGACGGAGAACTGCTGGTCGACGATGAGGTTCTGGGTGCCCGCGTCGACGAACTGGGCGAGCTTGACCGGGTTGGTGAGGACGTCGCGGCTGAGGGACTTCAGCAGCAGCGCCTTGATGAACGCCTGCTGACGGCGACCCCGGGAGATGTCGCCCTCGCTGAGCTGCTTGCGCTCCCGCACGAAGGCGAGGGCCTGCGCGCCGTTCATCTGCTGGTAGCCCTTGGTGAACGTGTAGCCGCCGCTGGTGCTCGGCTCCTCGACGTAGACGTTCACCCCACCCACGGCGTCGGTCATCCGCTTGAACCCGTCGAAGTTGGTGATCGCGACGTGGTCGATCGGAACGCCCACGAGGTTCTGCAACGTCTGCACGAGCAGCGGCGAGCCACCGTAGGCGAAGGCGGCGTTGATCTTGTCCTTGCCGCGTCCGGGGATGTCCACGTAGAGGTCGCGGGGGAAGTGGATGAGCGTGACGGTCTTGCGGTCGCCGGCGACGTGCATGAGCACGATGACGTCGGAGCGGGCGCCGGCCAGCCCGGCGCGCGCGTCGGAGCCGATGAACAGGATGTTCTGGGCGTCCTTGGTGCCGGGCTTCTTGGTGGGACCGGGTGTCCCGCCCGCGTCGGGCTGGGGCAACAGGCTCTCGTGCTGCACGTTGTTCGCGACGGTCTGGTTAAGGAGCAACAGGTAGCCCGCGGCCACCCCCACCACGAGCAGGGCGACCAGCGACAGCGCCACGACGATCGTTCGACGACGCCGGCGTCGCTTGGGGGGCTCGGTCGCCCGGGTCTCGGTGTCCTCGAAGTCGTCCAGCACGCGCACAGTGTAGGTGGGCGTTCCTGTGTGCCGTGCCGGCTTCGACCCACCCTCCGTACAGTGGACGGATGCAGGACGTCGGTGACCGGCTGCGGGCCCAGGGGCGGCGGATGACGCCGCAACGCCAGCGTGTCCTCGACGCCGTGAGCCGCGCGGGTCACGTCACCCCCGAGCAGGTCGTCGAGCTCGTCGCCGCCGACGGTGGTGCGCGCCTCGCCGCCTCGACCGTGTACCGGGCGCTCGAGGCGCTCGAGTCGCTGGGCGTGGTCACCCACACCCACCTCGACCACAAGGCGCCCAGCTACCACCTTGCCGATCACGCCACCCACATCCACCTCGTATGCCGCGTGTGCGGCCGGGTGGACGAGTGTCCCCGTGAGCTGGCGGAGACGTTCGTGGGGAATGTTCTGGGGGCCAGGGGCTTTGTCGCTGACATGACCCACATGGCCGTCCACGGGGAGTGTGCGCAGTGCAGCCGATGACCGAGCCGACCCAGTCGCCGACCGGCGAGTCGACCGAGGCGACCGTCGAGCAGACCGGCGCGGCGCGGCGCTCGCCGCTGCTGGAGCGCGCCGGCGCCGTCGAGGCCGAGGGTGCCGACGCCGGGGTGGCGGCCCACTACGGCGACCCGCTGCGCGAGCAGCGGCTACTGTCCGAGGGTCTGGCCGTCGTCGACCTGTCCAACCGAGGCGTCGTCACCGTCACCGGCCCCGACCGGCTCTCGTGGCTGCACTCGATCACCAGCCAGCAGCTCACCGGCCTCGCGCCGCACACCTCCACCGAGGCGCTGGTCCTCAGCCCCAAAGGGCATGTCGAGCACGACCTGCACGTCGTCGACGACGGCGAGACGACCTGGATCACCGTCGAGCCCGGCACCGCTCCGGCGCTCGCCGCGTGGCTCGACTCGATGCGGTTCATGCTGCGCGTCGAGGTGACCGATCGCACCGACGACATCGCCGTCCTCGGCGAACCCGTCGGCAACGAGTCGCAGCCCGGCGAACCGGTCGCGTGGGTCGACCCGTGGCCGGGGCTCGTCGGCGACACCGCGGCATACGGCCCGGTCGAAGGCCACCCGGCACACGGGCGACGGTGGCGTGAGGTCCTCGTGCCCCGCGAGTCCCTCGTCGACGCGGTCGGGGACCGCGACCTGGCCGGCACCTGGGCCAGCGAGGCGCTGCGGGTGGCGGCTTGGCGGCCGCGGCTGGGCTTCGAGACCGACCACCGGACGATCGCGCACGAGGTCGACTGGCTGCGCACGGCCGTGCACCTGCACAAGGGCTGCTACCGCGGGCAGGAGACGATCGCGCGGGTGCACAACCTCGGCCGTCCGCCGCGCCGGGTCGTGTTCCTGCACCTCGACGGTTCGGGGCACACGCTGCCCGAGGCGGGTGCGCCGGTCAGCCTCGACGGGCGCGAGGTCGGGCGGCTCACCACGGTGGCCCGCCACTTCGAGGACGGGCCGATCGCGCTCGCCGTGGTCAAGCGCAACACCCCGGTCGACGCAACGCTCGACGCCGGTGGTGTCAGCGCCGCGCAGGAGGTCGTGGTCGCGCCCTGACCGGTGCTCGGCTGCCGCCGGCTCGCTGCCATGATGGCGCCCATGGCCACCACCCCCGGCACCCTGATCACCGTCGCGCCCACCGGCGCCGAGCTCGACAAGGCGGACTTCCCGCAGCTGCCGACGACGCTCGAGGAGCTCGTCGAGACCGCGCAGCGGTGCGAGGCCGCAGGCGCGGCGATGATCCACCTGCACATCCGCGACGGCGAGCACCGGCCCACCCTCGACCACGGCCACCTCAAGGCCGCGGTCGACGCGCTGCGCGAGCAGACGTCGCTGGTCATCCAGCTCTCCACCGGTGGCTCGGTCCACGACCCGCTCGAGCAGCGCCTGACCGTCCTCGACGCCGAACCCGACTCGTGCTCGCTCACCTGTGGCACCACCAACTTCGGCGACGACGTGTTCCTCAACCCGTCGGGCTTCATGTCCGACCTCTACGTGCAGGCGCAGGAGCGCGAGGTCGTCCCCGAGTTCGAGCTGTTCGACCTCGGGCACGTCGCGTCGCTGGCGCGGCTCATCGACAAGCACGGCCTCCCCTTCGGTGGGAAGGTGCACGTCGACTTCGTCACCGGTGTGCCGGGAGGTATGCCGGGCACACCGGCTGCGCTGATGGCGGGCGTCGCGATGCTGCCGGCCGAGGTGACGTCCTGGTCCGCGACCGGCATCGGCCGCACCCACCTGCCGATCGCCGCCGCTGCCCTCGCCGCCGGCGGCCACCTGCGCGTGGGGATGGAGGACAACGTCGTCTTCGCCCGCGGCATACCCGTCGAGCACAACGCCCAGCTCGTGGAGCGCGCCGCCCACCTCGCCGAGGTCATGCAGCGCCCGGCCATGTCCACCGACGACGCGCGCACCCTCCTGGCCATCAAGCCCCGTCGCTGACCCCGCAAAAGGCACGTTGGCGCCGCCCCTCGCGTCGCTACCGCCCACACAAGGCGATTTTTCCGCCGCCTGAATACGCCGTGTGGTCACCATCACGCTGTCTTGAGTTTGCATCCTGCTAACTAGAGCAAGCATGATGGAGGCGTGAGCCGGATCCCGCTGAACCCGTTGGGCAGCAACAGCCTCGGTGACTACCTGCGCGAGCAGCGTCAGTCCGCCCGGCTCTCGCTGCGCCAGCTCGCGGACCTCGCCGGCATCTCCAACCCCTACCTGTCGCAGATCGAGCGCGGGCTGAAGAAGCCGAGCGCCGAGATCCTCCAGCAGCTCGCGAAGGGCCTCGAGGTCTCCGCCGAGTCGCTCTACGTGCAAGCCGGCATCCTCGACGAGCGCCACGGCTCCGGGGTCGGGCCGCTCGACACCCGTGCGGTCATCAAGTCCGACCCGGCCCTCACCGACCGGCAGCGGCGCACCCTCATCGACATCTACGACTCGTTCGTCGAGGCCGGTGACTCCGCCTCGACACGGGAGTCGACACGCGACCTGGCCAAGGCCGCCGCCGACCGCGCCGCAACACCCAGGACGGCAACACCCAAGACGGCAAAGGCGCCGAAACCCAAGCCCACCAAGGCAACTCGCAAGCCGGCCACCGGCGGGCGTTCCAGCAAGACCACCCGATGATCAAGGAGATCCCCATGGCACTGGCTGCCGACATCCGCAAGACCGTGACCGACACGACCCCCGTCTTCTACGCCGTGGGCCTCACCGACCTCGCGGTCGAGAAGATCCGCGAGGCGGGCGACCGCGCCGAGGCCCGTCGCGCCGAGCTCAAGCCCGCCAAGCTGCAGGCCAAGGCCGAGACCGCGATCGACGCCGCGACCAAGCAGGTCAAGGAGCTCCCCGCCGTGGCCCTGAACCGCAGCCTCGAGCTCGCGAGCAAGGCCCAGGACGAGTACGAGACCATCGCCGCCCGCGGTGAGAAGCTGGTCAAGCGCGTCCGCACCCAGAAGTCGACCAAGGACCTCATCGCTCAGGCCGAGGCCACCTTCGCGCTCGGCAAGGGTGCCGTCACCACCGCCCGCAAGTCGGCCTCCGACATCCAGCGCTCGGCCAAGGCCACGCTGACCACCGGCCGCAAGGAGGCCGTCGCGGCCGCCGACGCCATCGCCGAGTCCGTCGTCGACGAGACCGCCGAGGCCGCCACCGCGGTCAAGACCGCCACCAAGCGCACCCGCACCGCGGCCAAGCGCACCGCCACCACCACCAAGAAGAGCGCGGCCCGCACCCGCACCGCGGCCAAGAGCACCACCACCGGTGCCCGCAAGACCGCTGCCGCCAGCAAGAAGGCCACCAAGGCCGCCGCCACCAAGGTCGGCGACTGAGCCTGGTCCTCACTCGGGCGTGAAGCGCAGTCCGCGCGCTTCGCTCGGGAACTGTGAGCCTCCCTCGGGAAATGTTCCCGAGGGAGGCTCGCTTTTGCGCATGACGCGGAAAAGCTGGGGCGCGGGGGGTCGATAGGGTCGGCGGGTGAGTTCCGTGGACCCCCAAACCCCTGCCGTCCTCGCCGACGCGCCCGTCCTCGCGCACTACGTCCGGGGCGGCTTCATCGAGTCGGCGCACCGCGCGTCGGTCGTCGCGACCGCCCCCGACGGTGAGCACCTGCTCGACCTCGGCAACACGCGCGACCCGATCTTCCCCCGGTCGTCGAACAAGCCGATCCAGACCCTGGCCATGATGCGCCACGGCCTGCGCATGCCGCCGGAGCACCTCGCGCTCGCGTCCGCCAGCCACTCGGGTGAGGACTTCCACGTCGAGGCCGTCCGCGCCATGCTCGCCTCGGTCGGGCTCACCGAGGGTGCGCTGCAGAACACGCCGGACTACCCGGTCAACGAGGAGGCCAAGCTCGAGGTCATCCGCAGCGGCGGCGGCAAGCTCCCCATCACCCAGAACTGCTCGGGCAAGCACGCCGCCATGCTCGCCACCTGCGTCGTGGGCGGCTGGGACACCGCGAGCTACCGCGAGCCCGACCACCCGTTGCAGGTCGCGATCAAGGACACGCTCGAGGAGCTCACCGGCGACACCGTGGCCGCGACCGCGGTCGACGGCTGTGGTGCCCCCGTCATGGCGGTCACCCTCTCCGGGCTGGCCCGCGCGTTCGGCCGCCTCGCGTCCGCCGGCCCCGACACCCTCGAGGGCCAGGT
The DNA here is from genome assembly GCF_013041615.1 of Knoellia koreensis. Taxonomy (GTDB): domain Bacteria; phylum Actinomycetota; class Actinomycetes; order Actinomycetales; family Dermatophilaceae; genus Pedococcus; species Pedococcus koreensis. The sequence goes on along the minus strand of NZ_JABEPQ010000002.1, from coordinate 982,982 downwards.
CGCCGACGCGATCCGCAGCCACCCGGCATACCTCGGCGGCACCGGCCGCGACGTCACGGCGCTCATCGAGGCGACGCCCGGCCTCATCGCCAAGGACGGGGCGGAGTCGGTGTACGCCGTGGGGCTGGCCGACGGTCGTGGCATCGCCCTCAAGGTGGCCGACGGCTACCAGCGGGCGAAGCCGGTCATCCTCGCCGCCGCGTTGCGCCGGCTCGGGGTCGAGTCGGCGGCACTGGCCCAGCTCGAGGACTCCCCGGTGCTCGGCCACGGCGAGCCCGTGGGCGCGATCGTCGCCGTGGGCATCTGAGGCGGGCCGCAACCGTGCGCGCGGTGCTGCAACGCGTCAGCCGAGCCTCGGTGACCGTCGACGGTGAGGTCGTCGGCGAGATCACGCGCCCCGGCCTGCTCGCCCTCGTCGGCGTCACCCACGACGACGGGCCCGAGCAGGTGGCGACGATGGCCCGCAAGATCAGCGAGCTGCGCATCCTGGACGACGAGCGGTCAGTCCTCGACGAGGGTGCACCGGTGCTCGTGGTCAGCCAGTTCACGCTCTATGCCGACACCCGCAAGGGCCGGCGCCCGTCGTGGAACGCCGCCGCGCCCGGCCCCGTGGCCGAGCCGCTCGTGGAGGCCGTCGTGGCGGCGCTGCGCCAGCGTGGTGTCGAGGTGGCGACCGGGCGTTTCGGGGCAATGATGCAGGTCGCCCTGGTGAACGAGGGCCCCGTCACGCTGGTGGTGGACGTCTGAGTGTGCGGGCCCCATTAGGCTGACGCCATGTTCTCCGCGATCGGCAGTGCCCAGAGCATCGTCGTCCTGCTGCTCAGCCTCGCCGCCTTCGGGGCGGAGCTGTTCGCGCTCGTCGACTGCCTGCGCAACCGGCCGGACGCGTTCGTCGCCGCCGGGAAGCGGACGAAGAAGTTCTGGACCATCGTCACGGCGCTCGCCGCGGTGTTCGGCTTCGTGTCGATCAACAGCGGGCTGCTGTTCTCGATCGGGCTGATCGGCTTCGTCGGCGCCGCGATCTACCTCGCTGATGTGAGACCGGCTCTACGTCAGGTGAGTGGGGGCCGTGGGGGCCAGCGCATGGGACCCTACGGGCCGTGGTGAACGAGGACCACGACTTCACGGCGACCACACGGGGTGGCGCCGACTCTCGCAGGGGGAGACCAATGCCAGACCAGCAGACCGACCAGCTCGAGCAGCTCGCCGACCCGCGAGACGGGATCTTCCGGGTCGAGCGGCCGTGGGGGAACTTCCAGCAGTTCGTGTCCAACGAGCGCGTCACCGTCAAGATCATCACCGTCGAGCCCGGGCACCGGTTGTCGCTGCAGACCCACGACCACCGCGGCGAGTTCTGGCAGGTGCTCGACGTGCCGATCGAGGTCACCGTGGGCGACCGCACCTGGAGCGCCGAGCCGGGCGAGTCGGTGTGGGTGCCGGTGGGCGCCGTGCACCGCATGGCCAACAAGGGTGACCAGCCGGGGCGCCTCCTCGAGGTCGCGTTCGGTGAGTTCGACGAGGCCGACATCGTGCGCCTCGAGGACGACTACGCCCGCTGAGGCGTTTGGGCGGGGTCCCCGCCCGGAGTGACCGCCGACCAGGCGAGCGTCACCTCGCCGAGCCGCCACCGCGCCGGCCCGTCGAGCAGTGGCCAACCGTCCGCGCGGAGGGCGCCCATGGCGGCCAGGAACCGTTGGCGCACACCGTATGCCGCGTGGTGTGCGTTGCGTGCCCACGCCTGGTCGAGCGCGGTGAGCCACCCGTGGACAGGCTCGCCCGGGACGTTGCGGTGGATGAGTGCCTTGGGGAGCCGTTCGGCGATGTCGGAGGGCGTCGTGAGGCCACGCAGGCGCCACGAGAGGCTGAGCGACAGGGGACCGTCGGCGTCCACCGCCACCCAGGTGCTGAGCCGGCCGAGCTCGTCGCAGGTGCCGTCGACGAGCAGGCCGTCCGGTGCGAGGCGGTCCTGGACGGTCCGCCACGCCGCGGCGACCTCGGTCTCGTCGTACTGGCGCAGGACGTTGAAGGCGCGCACCACCTGCGGTCGCCGGTCGTCATCGAGAGGCACCTCGAACCCACCCAGGCGGAACGAAAGGCCTTGGCGCTCAAGCGGTTTGGCGGCGGCGACACGGGCCGGGTCGATCTCGACGCCGACCACCTGCACGTCCGGGCGCACGCGGGTCAGCCGGTCGCGGAGCTCGACCGCGGTGACGGGCGACGCGCCGTAGCCGAGGTCGACGACGACCGGTGGCTCGTCGGGGGCGCGCAACCGCCACGCCTGCGGCCCGGCCAGCCAGCGGTCGACCCTGCGGAGCCGGTTCGGGTTGGTGGTGCCACGGGTGATGGCGCCGACCGGTCGTGGGGCGGGCACCCCGGCAGCCTATGCGCCTCCCCCGGGTGCTTGCGTCTGCGTGAACGGCGGCCATGGCAACCGCTCACGCAGACGCAAGCGAGCGGCAGGGGGCGACGACCGTAGGGTGGCACCGTGTGGTGGTGGCGCGAGCGGGACATCAGCCGCAGCATGGTCGCGCTCGTGGCCTCCCTGGCAGCCTTGTCGCTGCTCGGGCTCGTGTCCCATGTGCCGCAGTGGTTGCGCGGTGACAACGGCTTCGACAACGTCACACCGGGTCTGCTCGTCGTCGGCGGCGATGCCCGCGGCGTCGCCACCCTCGGCGGTGGGGTGACGGTCAGCCTCTATTCCGACGGCATGCGGGTCATGCGCGGCGACGACCTGCTGCTCCAGACCGTCATCAGCGGGTCGATGCTGTCGGCGGTCCAGGGCCGGGTCGAGGGCTCGGGCACCAAGCGGCAGGAGCGCATCGAGCGACGGTTCGACAACATCCGCGTGGACGAGCTGGTGTTCCTCCCCGGGCGCGCCACCTACTTCGGCGAGGTCTTCGACGGCCACCGCAGCCTGCCGTTCACGTTGCGGGTCGAGCTCGCCGGACCGGTCATCCGGCTCGGCGTCAACATCAACGGTGCCGACGGCGTCATCTGGCACCTCGACCACCGGCCGCTCACGACCGGGCTCCCGCCGGCGCTGCCCGCGGTCAACCTGCGTGGTTCCGCCCGCTGGCTGGACCCCGGCGCGCTGGACGGCCAGGCGGCATACACCTCCTCCATGGGCACCGACGTCGGCGTCGGCCCGCAACGCGTGGCCCGTGGGGTCGACGCCCGCCCGGAGGGGCGCGTGGACGTGCATGTGTGGTCCGACGCGGCGTCGCTCACGGTCTCCTCCCGCGCCCGACCGCAGGGGTAGCCGCCGGTGGTGGCAGACTCGACAGCATGAGCTGCGAACGCATCGACCGCGTCGCCATGCTCAGCGTCCACACCTCGCCCCTCGAGCAACCCGGCACGGGTGACGCGGGCGGCATGAACGTCTACGTCGTCGAGGTCGCGCGGCAGCTGGCGAAGCGGGACGTGGCGGTGGAGATCTTCACGCGGACCACGTCCGCCGACCTGCCGCCGACGGTGGAGCTCGAGCCCGGCGTCCTGGTGCGGCACGTGACTGCCGGGCCCTACGAGGGGCTGGGCAAGGACGACCTGCCGGGTCAGCTCTGCGCGTTCGCGGCCGGGGTCATGCGCACGGGCGCCCACCATCCGGAGGGCTACTACGACCTCGTCCACTCGCACTACTGGCTGTCGGGCCAGGTCGGCTGGCTGGCGGCGGACCGCTGGCAGGTGCCCCTCGTGCACACCATGCACACGATGGCGCGGGTCAAGAACCTCCACCTCGCCGCGGGCGACACCCCCGAGCCGAGTGGCCGGGAGATCGGCGAGGTGCAGGTCGTCGAGGCGGCCGACCGCCTCATCGCGAACACCCTGGGTGAGCGGGGCGAGCTCATCGACCTGTATGCCGCGGACCCCGACAAGGTGGTCGTCGTGCCTCCCGGGGTGGACCTCGACCTGTTCAGCCCGGGCGACCAGCGTGCCGCTCGCGCCTCGGTGGGGCTGCCGGACGATGCCAAGGTGCTGCTGTTCGTGGGGCGGATCCAGCCGCTCAAGGGGCCCGAGGTCCTGGTGCAGGCTGCCGCGGAGCTGCTGGCCCGCCACCCGGACTGGGCCGGTGAGCTGGTCGTGGCGGTTCTGGGGGGACCGTCCGGGTCGGGTCTGGCCCACCCCGAGGCGCTCGCCGAGCTGGCGTCGCGGCTGGGCGTGACGCCGCAGGTGCGGTTCGTCCCGCCGGTGCCGCGCACCGAGCTGGCGCAGTGGTACCGCGCAGCGGATCTCGTTGCGGTGCCGAGCTACTCGGAGTCGTTCGGGCTCGTAGCGGTGGAGGCGCAGGCGTGTGGGACGCCTGTCGTGGCGGCCGACGTCGGTGGCCTGCCGACGGCCGTGGGCGACGCCGGGCTGCTGGTCCCCGGACACGACCCGGCCACGTGGGCGGACGCCCTCGAGGGCCTGATAGTCGACGAGGTGGCGCGAAAAGCCTTGTCCCGCAAAGCCGTCGACCATGCCGCACTGTTCGGGTGGGGTCGCACGACCGAACGGCTCTACGAGGTCTACGTCGAGGCGTGCCGGGCGCGCAACCGTGGCCTCGACGGCCCCTCGCCGACGGGTTCGCTCGTCGGTGTGCCCGCGGCGGTGACACCGTGAGTGCCACGCGTGAGTCGGTGGCCGCGGTCCTCGAGGCCTTCCTCGCCGACGCCGGCATCGAGTGGGAGCCCGGCGCGCGGGACGGCGAGTACGTCCTGACGCTGCCGGGGGAGAAGAAGCTCAAGACCGTCGCCTCGCTCGTCGTCGGCGCCGACGCACTCTCGGTGTCCGCCTTCGTCATCCGCCAGCCCGACGAGAACCACCTCGAGTTCTACCGATACCTCCTGCGGCGCAACCTCCGGCTGCCCGGACTCGCGTATGCCGTCGACGCCAGTGGCGACGTCTACGTCACCGGACGCGTCCCGCTGGCGGCCGTCGACGCGGCATACCTCGACGCTTTGTGTGGTGCGTTGCTGGAAGCCGCGGATGCCCACTTCAACGAGCTGCTCGTGATCGGCTTCATCACCTCGATGCGCAAGGAGTGGGACTGGCGGGTCTCGCGCGGTGAGTCGCTGCGCAACCTCGAGGCGTTCCGGTCGATCCTCCAGCGGGACGGTGACCCGCCGCGGGAGGACGCTCGCTAGGGTTGGTCGCATGGCCTACACCCTCATCCTGCTGCGCCACGGACACTCCGAGTGGAACGCGAAGAACCTCTTCACCGGATGGGTCGACGTCGACCTCAACGACCAGGGACGTGCCGAAGCAGTCAACGGCGGGAAGCTGTTGAAGGACAAGGGGATCCTGCCCACGGTCGTGCACACGTCGGTGCTGCGCCGGGCCATCAACACGGCCAACCTCGCGCTCGACGAGGCCGACCGGCACTGGATCCCGGTGCGTCGCGACTGGCGGCTCAACGAGCGTCACTATGGCGCGTTGCAGGGGCTGGACAAGGCGGCGACGCGGGAGAAGTACGGCGACGAGCAGTTCATGCTGTGGCGGCGCTCGTTCGACACCCCGCCGCCGGAGATCGAGGTCGGGTCGGAGTTCGACCAGAGCAGCGACCCGCGCTACGCCGGCATCGAGGTGCCGCGCACCGAGTGCCTCAAGGACGTCATCGCCCGGCTCATGCCCTACTGGGAGGGGCCGATCCAGGACGACCTCGAGGCTGGTGAGACGGTGCTCGTGACCGCCCACGGCAACTCGCTGCGCGCGCTGGTCAAGCACCTCGACGGCATCAGCGACGAGGACATCGCCGGCCTCAACATCCCCACGGGTCAGCCGCTGGTCTACACCCTGGGTGAGGACTTCATGCCGACCAAGCCGGCCGAGTACCTCGACCCCGAGGCCGCCGCCGAGGCCGCCGCAGCCGTCGCCAACCAGGGCCGCTGACCCACCCACCCCGCGATTCGAGGTATTACCGCACCGGAATCCGGCGCGGCGATACCTCGAACCAGTGGGTGGTCCGCCTCAGTTGTCGGGGCTCAGGTCGAGCGGGTCGCCGAGGTTGGTCGGTTGGAGCGGCCAGGTCCCCAGCTCGCGTCCCGCCGCGTCGTAGGTCACCACGCTGAGGTGTTGCACGGCGTTCTGCCCCGAGGCGATGTCGACCACCGCGGACCCGTTCTTCACCGGCGCCCGGGAGCTGCCGGGGTAGATCGTCGCAGACTCGGACCTGATCTGGACCGACGCGGCCCCCGGCGCGAAGACCTGCACGACCAGCCCCTGTCCCGCCGGGTCGTCGACCCACGTGGCCCACGGACGGCGGTCCGCCGTGGCCGCGTCGATGGGCACGATGTCCTCGGCCTGGTAGACCGAGCCCGAGCCGTCCTTCTCCGTGACACTGACCGCGACGGTGCGCACGACGGCGCCACCGGGGATCCGCCCGTTGACCACCAGCACCCGACCCACGGAGCCCGGCCCCCCGAGGGTGCCGTCCTTCCCCTGCAGCGCGCGGTCGATACGGCCCTGCACCTGGGCGCTGACCTCGACCTGGTCCGGACGCAGACCCAGGGCCGTGGCCATTGCGTCGCGCGCGGCGTCCAGTCCGCTCGCGTAGAACGAGTCGCCGCAGCCGCCGCAGAAGGCCGCCGCGTTGGGTTGTTCCTGGTCGGTGTTTCCTGCGAGCACCTGCAGGTTCCCGTCGTAGCCACCAGCTCGAACCCGCGTCACGGCGACCGGGGCGTTGCGCAGCTGGATCACGCCCACGCCGTCGCTGAGCGGGAGCGACGACCAGGTGCGCGAAACCGTCCCCGAGGGTGAGATCGACACCGAGGCGGACACCTCGGCCGTGCGGACGTCGCGCGGGGCGAGGACCATCAGCCACCCGTCGGGTCCTTGGTCTCGGCGCACCACGAGCGTGTTCACGTCGCCCGGGGAGTTGTTCGAGCCCATCTCCAGCTGGTCGATGCGCGCGCCGCGCGGCCCGCTGAGCACCTGGATCTGCTCGTCGACGCCTGCCCCGGCCGGCCCATCGACGGGTACGGCGATGCGCTGGAAGGCCAGCACGACGCGCCGGTCCTCGACGTCACCGGCGAAGAGGATCCGGGGCGCCTCGCCGTCGAAGCGAGCCAGGACCGCCGTCATGAAGCCCTTGTCACCCGCGAGCGAGCCACGGGTCGGCCACGTCGAGAGCTTCTGCCACGCCGGGTTGTTCGGGGCGGGCAGCTGCAGGGTCTGGGTGTGAGTCGCCGGGGTCGTTCCGCGGTCGCCCTGGTTACCGAGCACCTGTGGCGCGAGGACTCCCGCGGCCAGGGCCGCCACCGCCACGCCACCAACGACTGCCCGACGCCGCCGCTGCGAGCTTCGCACCGCGCCGCTCACCCGCTCGTAGGGGTCGCCGGTGCTGCCGCCCACCTCGTCCGCCCGCGCGGTCAGTGCCTCGCGCAGCTGGGTCTCGATGCTCATGCCGGGCTCCTCTCGCCTCGGTCGGATTCCGTTGTCTGAGAGCCGGATTGCGCCTCAAGCACCACCCGCAGCCGCTCCAGTCCCCGTGACGCCTGGCTCTTCACCGAACCCGTCGACACCCCCAGGGCCGCAGCAGTGTCGGCCTCCGACAGGTCCTCGAAGTAGCGCAGCACGATCACCGCCCGCATCCGCGGCGGCAGCTGCACGACCGCTCGGGCGAGCTCGTCGCGGGCGTCGACCGCGGCATACGCGTCCCCGGGCGCCCGGTCGGCCCCCACGGGTACCTCGCCGAGCGACTCGGCCACCCGGCGTCGGCGCCACCACGACGCCGACTCGTTGGCGAGCGCAGCCCGCGTGTAGGCGTAGGGCGACTCGCCGGAGATGTGCCGCCAGCGGCGGTGCACCTTCACCAGCGTGGTCTGGACGAGGTCCTCCGCGCGGCCCCGGTCACCCGTGAGGAGGTATGCCGTGCGCACCAGCTGATCCCACCGCGTGCGGACGAACCGGGCGAAGTCCTCCTCGGCAGACCCGACCTCGGCCTCCACGGTGGACCTCCCCCCGACGACGACTGTGCTCATGCACCCCTAGACGCGACCCAGTGTCGCCGAGGTTGAAAGCATCCCCACGCGATTCGAGGTATTTCTGCTCCGGAATCCGGTGAGGGATCACCTCGAACCGCTGGGAGAAATGGGGGGCCATCCGAAAAGGCGAGGGGCCCGGTGCGCCGCCCCCACGGCATACCGGGCCCCTCCAGGAAGCAGGGTCAGCGCAACGTGGCGCGATCCTCCTGCTCCTCGTGGTCCTCGGCGACATCCCATTCACCGGTGACCAGGTAGACGACGCGGTGCGCGACGGAGACCGCGTGGTCGGCGAACCGCTCGTAGTAGCGACCCAGCAGGGTCAGGTCGACGGCCGACTGCGTGCCGTGCTGCCACGTGCCGTCGTTGAGGTGGCTGAACAGCTCGCGGTGCAGGTCGTCCATCGCGTCGTCGTCCTGCTCGAGGGTCTTGGCGTCCTCGACGTCCTTGGCCGCGATGACCTGGCCGCACTTGGCGACGATGCGCTCGGCGACCTGCCCCATCTGCAGGATGGTGGCGCGGACGTCGGCCGGCACCGCCGAGTCGGGGTAGCGCAGCCGGGCGACCTTGGCGACGTGCCGGGCGAGGTCGCCCATGCGTTCGAGGTCGGCGCTCATGCGCATGCTCGTGACGACCATGCGCAGGTCGGTGGCCACGGGCTGCTGCCGGGCGAGGAGGTCGATCGACAGGGCGTCGAGGTCCTCGCGCATCGTGTCGAGCTCCTTGTCGGCCGCGATGACCGACTCGGCGAGCTGGATGTCCGCGTCGAGCAGCGCGGTCGTCGCGCGGGACATGGCGGACCCGGCCAGGCGGGTCATCTCGACCAGCCGGTCGGAGATGGTGTCGAGGTCCTCGTGAAAGGCGTCGCGCATTGCTTCCCTTGGGATGTGGGCACGGGGGTGCCGGTGGTGCGTGCGCGATGAGGCTCCCACGGACCAGTGAACGATCGGGTGAACTCAGGTGAACATCTGGGGTGTGGCGTGCGCGCACAGGCGGTCGCGGTCGGTGTCGGTATGCCGTGGACCGTACATTTGACGTGTGGATACCACGCAGGTCGCCGTGCTGTCCGGCTTTGCCGGGCTGATCCTCGGCGCCCTCGCGGTCATCGCCGTGCGGTACTCCGAACGCCAGCAGACCACGGTGCCCGAGACCACGCCCGCCGTCCAGGGACTGCCGCCCGGCGTCGGCGACGTCCTCGCCGTCCTGCGTTCGGGCGCGATCGTCGTCGACTCCGCCGACGAGGTCATCAACAACTCCCCGCCCGCCGTCGCCTACGGCCTGGTCAAGGGCACCGAGCTGGTCCACTCCGAGCTGCGCCACCTCGCCCGGCAGGTACGACGCGACGGGGTCATCCGCGAGGCCACCCTCGAGCTCGCCCGCGGACCGCTCGGCCAGGCCCGTTCGGTCATGCGCGCCAGGGTCGCCCCGCTGGGCAGCAACCACGTCCTGCTGCTCGTCGAGGACCACACGCAGGCCACCCGCGTCGAGGAGGTCAGGCGCGACTTCGTCGCCAACGTGAGCCACGAGCTCAAGACGCCGGTCGGCGGCATCGGGCTGCTGGCCGAGGCCATCCTCGACGCCAAGGACGACCCGGAGGCGGTCGAGCGGTTCGCGTCGCGGATGCAGATCGAGAGCCACCGCCTGGCCCAGCTCGTCAAGGAGATCGTCGACCTCTCCCGGCTGCAGGTCGCCGACACGTTGCACGAGCCGCAGCTGGTGGACGTGACCGCCGCCGTCCACGAGGCGATCGACTACTCGCGGGTCGCCGCCGACGCCAAGCAGATCAGCCTCACCGAGGCGACCGCGGCCGACCTCAAGGTGTTCGGTGACGAGGACCTGCTGGTCACGGCCGTCCGCAACCTCATCGGTAACGCCGTCACCTACTCCGACGCCGGGTCGCGGGTCGCGATCGGTGGCAGGCGCAGCGGCGACATGGTCGAGATCACCGTCAGCGACCAGGGTGCGGGCATCCCCGAGGCCGAGCAGGCTCGCATCTTCGAGCGCTTCTACCGCGTCGACGCCGCCCGGTCGCGCGCCACCGGCGGCACCGGCCTCGGCCTCGCGATCGTCAAGCACATCTGCGCCAACCACGGCGGCGACGTCACGGTCTGGAGCGAGGAGGGTCGCGGGTCGACCTTCACGATCCGTCTGCCCGCCGCCGACGACACCACCGCCGGGGCCACGACCGAGCCGGCCGCCACCGATGCGCCGGGCCGCCCCGGCGCCCGCGCCGACTCCCGAGCCGACTCGCGCCCCGCGAACGCCACGACGCCCCCCACCTCGCCCGCGGGCCATCGCCTCGCCGCTGCCCGCCCCGACCGGACCAACCGCACCAGCCGCACGCAAGGAGCACCGCACGCATGACCCGCATCCTGGTGGTCGAGGACGAGGTCTCGTTCTCCGACCCGTTGTCGTACCTGCTGCGCAAGGAGGGGTACGAGGTCGCCGTCGCGGAGACCGGCCCCGAGGCGCTCGACGACTTCGACCGCAACGGCGCCGACCTGGTGCTGCTCGACCTCATGCTCCCCGGCCTGTCCGGCACCGAGGTCTGCCGTGCGCTGCGCCAGCGCTCGAGCGTCCCCGTCATCATGTTGACCGCCAAGGACAGCGAGATCGACAAGGTCGTCGGGCTCGAGATCGGCGCCGACGACTACGTCACCAAGCCCTACTCCTCGCGCGAGCTGCTGGCCCGCATCAAGGCCGTCCTGCGCCGCGGCCAGGAGCCCGAGGACCTGCTGCCCGCGACCATCGAGGCCGGCCCGGTGCGGATGGACGTCGAGCGCCACATCGTCACCGTCGGTGGTGAGCCGACCCAGCTGCCGCTCAAGGAGTTCGAGCTGCTGGAGATGTTGCTGCGCAACACCGGTCGCGTCCTCACCCGGATGCAACTGATCGACCGCGTCTGGGGCAGCGACTACGTCGGCGACACCAAGACCCTCGACGTCCACGTCAAGCGGCTGCGCGCCAAGATCGAGCCCGACCCGGCCGATCCGCGGCACATCGTCACGGTGCGCGGCCTGGGCTACAAGTTCGAGAGCGACTGAGCCCCCGCGCACCTGCGTGCGATGACCTCGGTATGCCGCCCACGCGGCATACCGACGTCACTCACCTCAGGGGGTGGCGGTGGCGCTCGGGGTCGCCGTCCCGCTCGGCTGCGGGGTGGGTGCGAGGGTGGCGTAGTAGTGGTTGGCGGCCACGACCGGCACGACGACCACGGTGGTCGGCGCGGTCGGGGACTGCACGGTGAGCGTCACCGTGCTGCCGGCCGGTGTCGGCACTGCCGGGAGCTGGAGCTGCTTGTCGCCGGTGAGGCGGGCCTCGCTGTGGGGTGCGGCGGTCGTGTAGACCGGCTGGGCCTGGGGGAGGGCGAAGGCGATGCGCGCCTCTTGGTTGCTCGTGTTGCTCACCGCGCCCGACAGGGTGCCGGCCTTGTCCTTGCCGCCGCTGACGATCACGAGGTCGCGGATCTGCACCTGGCCGAGGTCGACGGGCACGCCGTCGGCGGGCTGGTAGGCCACGTCGGTCTGGATCGGCGACTGGGTCTGGCAGGCCGAAAGAGCCAGTGCGGCACCGAGAACGGCCACCGGAAGCAGTCGGCGCGGGGACGGTCGGCGGCCCTCGAGGCGGGCGGCAAGCGGCAGGCGGCTCATCACGACGGACAGCCTACCGGCCTCCGTCATGAACGCGCGCACCCCCGCGCGTTGCACGGAAGGGCCGCTCCTGTCAAGACCGAATTCGTTGGCGCCCAAGGGTTTCCACCACCCCTGACCAGCACAAACGTCGGATGCTCGGCTTTCCGCCGTCGGCGTGTCGTGTTATTCTGGAGGTCGCGAAAGGGGAAAACAGCACATGGTTTTCAAGGTCGGCGAGACGGTCGTGTACCCCCACCACGGGGCGGCACTGATCGAAGAAATCAACACCCGCACGATCAAGGGCGAGGAGAAGATCTACCTCAAGCTCAAGGTGGCCCAGGGCGACCTGACGATCGAGGTTCCTGCGGAGAACTGCGAGGACATCGGCGTCCGCGACGTGGTCGGCCAGGAGGGCCTCGACAAGGTCTTCGCGGTGCTGCGTGCCCCCCACACCGAGGAGCCGACCAACTGGTCGCGTCGGTACAAGGCGAACCTCGAGAAGCTCGCCTCCGGTGACGTCATCAAGGTGGCCGAGGTCGTTCGTGACCTGTGGCGCCGTGACAAGGACCGTGGTCTGTCCGCCGGTGAGAAGCGCATGCTCGCCAAGGCCCGGCAGATCCTCGTCTCCGAGCTCGCGCTCGCCGAGAAGACCAACGAGGACAAGGCGGAGGCCATCCTCGACGAGGTGCTCGCCTCCTGAGCGTTGCCGTCGTCCTCGTCGCAGGTGGACGAGGCACCAGGCTCGGTGCCAGTGAGCCCAAGGCGTTCGTGAACCTCGGCGGTGTCCCGCTGCTCGAGCATGCGGTGCGCCGGGCGTTCGAGGCACCCGAGACCAGCCACGTGGTCGTCGTTGCGCCCGCCTCCCACCAGCGGGAGGCGGGCGCGATCGCGTCCCGGTCGGCCCGTCCGCAGGACGTCGACGTGGTGGTCGGAGGTCTCGAGCGCACCGACTCCGTCGCGGCGGGTCTGGCGGCACTGCGCCCCGACGACGGCATCGTGCTCGTCCACGACGCGGCCCGGGCGCTCGCGCCCGCCTCGCTGTTCAGCCGGCTGGTGCACGAGGTGCGCTCGGGGCACCCGGCCGTCATTCCCGGCATACCCGTCACCGACACCATCAAGGCCGTGGACGCGTCGGGCCGGGTCGTGGCGACGCCCGACCGGGCGACGTTGCGCGCCATCCAGACGCCGCAGGCGTTCCTGCGCGAGGTGCTCGAGCACGCGCATGCCGGAGCCGACGGTGGCGCGACGGATGACGCCGCACTCGTCGAGCGCGCGGGTGGCCACGTGCGGGTCGTCGACGGTGACCCGCTGGCGTTCAAGGTGACGACGGCGGCCGACCTCGCGGCGGCCGAGCGCGCGCTCGCGCCGTGAGCGACGCCGCCAACGCACCATCGGTGGACGTGGCGCACCAGCGGCGGCTCGTGGTCGTCGTGCCGGTGCTGCTGGCGGGCCTGTCGATGCTGGGCCCGTTCTCGATCGACACGCCGTTCCCTGCGTTCAAGGCGATGGGTGCTGACCTCGGCGCCACGACCGAGCAGATGCAGCTCGTCGTGAGCGCCTACCTCGTGGCGTTCGGGCTGATGAGCCCGTTCCACGGGCCGCTGTCCGACGCGTTGGGGCGCCGGCGGGTGATCCTCGCCGGTGTCGCCGTGTATGCCGTGGCGTCGATCGGGTGCGCCCTGTCGCCGAGCCTGCCCGTCCTGTTGGCCTTCCGGGTGTTGCAGGGGCTGAGCGCCGGCGGTGGCGTCATCGTCAGCCGCACCGTGATCCGTGACGTGTTCGAGGGGCCCCAGGCGCAGCGGCTGATGAGTCGGGTCATGATGATCTTCGCCGTGGCGCCGGCCGTCGCACCGATCGTCGGCGGGCTTCTGTTGCAGGTCGGGACGTGGCCGGTCGTCTTCTACTTCATGGCCGGAGTGGGGCTGCTGCTGATCGTCTTGGTGGCGCTGTTGCTGCCGGAGACGCACCCGCCGGCGCGCCGGCTGCCGTTCCGGTTCGGGTCTCTGGTGGGAAGCCTCGGCCAGGTGGCGCGGGCCGGTGCGTTCCACCGGGTGGCGTGGGCGGCTGGTCTGTCGTTCGCCGGCCAGTTTCTCTACATCGGGTCGGCGCCGATCTTCGTGGTCGACCTGCTCGGCAAGGGCGAGCTCGACTTCTGGATGTTCTTCGTGCCGATGATCGGCGGCGTCATGCTCGGCTCGTTCCTCAGTGGTCGCGCCGCGGGCCGGATCTCACCGAGCAGGCTGGTGACGGCCGCGCTTCTCTTCTCGATGGCAGGCGCGCTGGTCAACGTCGTGCTCGGCACCTTGCCCACCGCGGCCACGCTGCCCTGGGCGGTGATCGGGCCGGCGCTGATCGCGGTCGGCACGGCCGCGGCATACCCGACTCTCCAGCTGGTCCTGCTCGACATGTTCCCCGCGTCGCGCGGGGCGGCGGTGTCGATGTTCACGTTCTTCACCCTGATCCTCAACGGGGTCAGCGCGTTCGCGCTCGCACCGTTTGCCACGCGCTCGGTGTTCAGCCTCGCCGTGGTCTCGGCGGTGTTCGTGGCGGCCGGGCTCGGGTCGTGGCTGCTGCACCTCGTGAGCGCGCGGCGCGAGCCGCACATGGCCCCGGACGGCGCCGACACGCTCCAGCCCGGCGAACAGGTCTGAGTCAGCCCGACACCGGCAGGGTGGCGCGCAGCTCGTCCCAGTCGCAGACCGGTTCGCGTGGGGCGTCGGCGTGCAGGGTGCTGATCCAGCCGTCGACGAGCTTGCCGCGCTCGACGAGCAGGTCGGGGACGAACACGGGGACCGGGAAACCGGCTCGCCACACCGACTTCAGGCTGCCCCAGTTGCCCCCGTGGGCCTCCCAGCGCACCGTCTGCCACCCCAGCGTGCCGAAGGCGTGGTCGAGGACGAGGCTGACCGCCTCGGTCATGACGCCGCGACCACGGAAGTCCTGGTGCGTCGCGAAGCCCAACGACCCGGCCCCGGCTTCGACGTCCATCCGGCGCAGGTCGATGGTGCCGGCGTACCGGCCGTCGACCTCGATCGCCCACCACACCTGGTCTGGCGACGGGGCCGTGAACTTCGTGACGTACTCGACCGCCATCTCGCGGGTGTAGTCCAGCGGCACGGTCGTGTAGCGGACCGCCTCGGGGTCGACGGCGCGCTCGCGCACGCCTTCAGCATCTGCCTCGGTGTGCTGACGCAGCGTGACGAGGTCGCCCCTGAGGACCGGGATGTCGAGGGTGTCGCTCATGCGCCGCAACGCTAGCCGGGGTGTGACGGGGCGTTCACCCGGGTTTCGTGGTGGTTGGATTGGGGGCATGGACCGAGCCGGTATGCCGCGGGTGGGCGTGGGAGTGGACGTGCACGGGTTCGCGGCGGAAGGGTCGGCCCGCGAGCTGTGGGTCGGCGGGCTGCTCTGGCCGGGCGAGGTGGGTCTGGAGGGTCACTCGGATGGCGACGTGGCTTGTCACGCTGCCTGCGACGCGCTGTTCTCCGCGGCCGGGATCGGCGACCTGGGTGCGCACTTCGGCACGGATCGGCCCGAGATCGCGGGCGCCTCGGGGGAGGTGCTGCTGGCCGAGGCCGCCCGGCTGGTGCGTGCGGCCGGCTTCGAGATCGGCAACGTCGCGGTCCAGGTGATCGGCAACCGGCCCAAGGTCGGCACCCGGCGGGGTGAGGCGCAGGACGTGATGTCCGAGGCGGCCGGTGCGCCGGTGTCCATCAGCGGCACGACCGCCGACGGCCTCGGGCTCACCGGCCGCGGCGAGGGCCTCGCCGCCATCGCCACCGCGCTGGTCTTCCCGACTTCGGGCCACTGAGGCTTGGTGCTGCGGCTGTGATGAGCCCTGGGTGGCCCGAAGTGCGAGGGTCTTCCCGACTTCGGGCCACTGAGGGTCGATGCTGCGGCTGTGATGAGCCCTGGGTGGCCCGAAGTGTGGCGGCTACTCGTCGTCAGCGGGCCAGGGCTGCTGCCAGGGACGCGGTTCGAGGGCTGGGGTTGGCGGCGTGGTGCGGTCGGCGACCAGGGCAGCGATGAGCAGCCCGAAACCCAGCAGCTGGGTGACGGTGGTGGCCAGGCCCAGCAGCTGGTAGTTCTCCGACCACGGCCGCATCGCGCCCTGGACCATCGCCCCTGTCAGCCCGACGTTGGAGAGCGTGGCGAGCGTGATGAGCCCGAGCGCCAGCAGGGCCAGCCGACCCCATCGAGCTGACGCCCCGCGCACGCTGACGAGCACGATGCCCGTCAGCAGGATGCCCAGGTTGGCCGCGACGGGCACGACCCACATCCAGCTCAGTCCCCACATGACGCCTCCCCGAACCCGTGTGGCCCTTCACTGTAGGGGTCCGCGGCACCCAACCGTGCGGCATACCGGGGAAATGGGAGAGACGCGCGACGGCCGGCCACCCGCAAGGGCGACCGGCCGCCGGGGCGAGGGCTGGGCCCTAACGCTTCCAATGACGTGAGTCGACGTGGCGACCCCCGACCGACACCGCGGGGGCGAGGTCGGACACCACGGCGTCACGCGGCGACAGCGGAGCCAGGCCCCACGCGTGCTCGATCGTCGCAAGGATCGAGGTCGTGTCGTAGGCCGTGTGGCTGACACCCGAGCGCTGCATGCCGGCCGACAACACGAGCGCAGGGATGCGCGTGCCCGGACCCCAGGCATCGGTCTTCGGCGGGGCAACGTGGTCGTACGAGCCGCCGAACTCGTCGTAGGTCACCACGACCAGCGTCTGCTTGGCCTGCGGGCCGCTCGTGATGGTCTTGAGCAGGTCGACGAGGTGGTCGCTGCCGCCGTGCTCGCTGGCGTACCCGGGGTGCTCGTTCTCCGAGCCGTACGGCTTGACGAAGCTGACCTGCGGCAGCGTGCCGGCCTTGGCGGCGGCGATGAACTTCGTCTCGTCCTGCAGGTGCGAGCGCCCGGGCGCCCCGACCGCGTAGTTGGCGAAGTAGTTGAACGGCTGGTGGTGGTACTGGAAGTTCTTGCCCGGGTTGCCCGCGGCCGCGTCGTCCCAGCCGCCGGCGTACCAGTTCCACGAGACACCCTTGGCCGAGAGCCGGTCGCCGATGTTCGGGTATGCCGCGTCGTCGATGAGCGGGATCTTCGCGCCGTTGCCGGCGGGCGCCGACGACGGCTGCACGGTGTTGACGGCGAAGTTGCCGCAGGCGGCGGTCGCGTCATTGGCTGACGGGTCGGCGCACTTGCGGGTCAGCTGGCCGTCGACGGTCGCGCTGGTCGCCTGGTAGAGCGGGTAGCTCGTCGGCATGCCGTTGCTGTCGAGCACCGTGTTCTTCGCGCCGAGCGCACCGGCCGAGGTGTCGAGCGGTGCCCGCGCGGCGATGAGGAACTGGTGGTTGAGGAACGACCCGCCAAAGGCGCCCTGGAAGAAGCGGTCGGCCAGGACGTAGTTCGGCGCGTGCGGGGAGTGGAGGTACTTCCAGATCGGCAGCGCCGTCGTGTCGTAGCGGCCCATGGTGAGCCCCACGGCGTCGGAGCCGGTGACGTAGCGGTCCTGCTTGCCGCCATCGAGCTGGTACTGCTCCTGGTAGAAGCGGTGCACCTGGTCGCGGGTGCAGCCGCCGGGCTCGCCGGTGCCCTTCGGGACCCCGTTCGGGGCGTAGACACCCTCGGGCGGGCACGTGGTGTCGGTGGGCGTGATGTAGTCGTCGATGGTGAACGCGTCGTTGGTGAACGCGCTCGCGGCGATGCCGTGGCCGGCGTCCTGACAGGTGTTCGCCTGCGGGGGCGACGTCAGGTTCACGTCGTCCTGCAGGAGGCAGTTGTATGCCGTGCCGTCCTGGGCGACCTGGGTCACCGCGGGTGCCGTGGCGCCGTCGACGCGGTCGCCGCCGACCTTGCCCCAGCCGCCGTAGAGGTTGTCGAAGGAGTGGTTCTCCTCGTAGATGACCACGAGGTTGGTGTAGCCGCCGGGCAGGGCGCCCGGCTTGTCGTGCGGCTTGGGGTCGATCGCGTGCGTGGGCGTCGCGGCCGTGGCTGCGGCGGGGATCGCGGCTCCGGCTGCCGCGAGCACCAGGGCGCCGAGCACGGCAGTGGTGCGTCTGGTCACGGGGGTGTCCTCCTGGGTCGGGGTGCACTGGCTGCGCACCTGTGCATCACCGTGGCCCTGACCTGCGGATTCAGCCATGACAGGTGTCACGGATCAGGTGAACAGTCGGCGAACCCGCCCGGTGGCGCGGGTGGTCGCCCGGCCGGCCACGCGGCATACCCGCGCCGTCGGTGAGGGCGCCCCCGCGCAGGTAGCCTTGCGCGCGTGAGTCTTCGCCTCTATGACACCGCCGCGCGCGAGCTGCGCACCTTCGAGCCACTGCACGAGGGCCAGGTCGGCATCTACATCTGCGGGCTCACGACCCAGGCCGAGCCGCACATCGGGCACGTGCGGTTCGCGGTGGCGTTCGACGTGCTGCGCCGGTGGCTGGCGGGGCGCTACGGCTACGACGTGACGCTCGTGCGCAACGTGACCGACATCGACGACAAGATCCTCACCAAGTCGGCCGACGCCGGCGAGCCGTGGTGGGCGCTGTCCTACCGCAACGAGGTCGCGACCTCGGCCGCGCTGCGGGCGCTCGGTGTCCTGCCCCCGACCTACGAGCCGCGCGCGACCGGGCACATCCCCGAGATGGTCACGCTGATGGAGACGCTGGTCGAGAAGGGCCACGCCTACCCGGCGCGCGACGACAGCGGTGACGTCTACTTCGACGTGCAGAGCTTCCCCGAGTACGGCTCGCTGACGCACCAGAAGATCGACGACATGGAGGCCGCGCAGGACGCCGACCCGCGGGGCAAGCGCGACCCTCGCGACTTCGCCCTGTGGAAGGGGCACAAGGAGTCCGAGCCCGAATCCGCTTCGTGGTCAACGCCTTTCGGCGATGGTCGCCCCGGCTGGCATCTCGAGTGCTCGGCGATGGCGCGCAAGTACCTCGGGGACTCCTTCGACATCCACGGCGGCGGCGTCGACCTGCGGTTTCCGCACCACGAGAACGAGCAGGCTCAGTCGCACGCGGCGGGTCTGGGCTTCGCCAACTACTGGCTGCACAACGCCTGGGTCACCGTCGGCGGCGAGAAGATGAGCAAGTCGCTCGGCAACAGCCTGCTGATCTCCGAGGTCACGAAGGTCGCGCGCCCATTGGCGATTCGCTACTACCTCACGGCCGCGCACTACCGCTCGACCATCGAGTACCACGAGGGATCGCTGCGTGAGGCCGAGGCGACCGTGGCGCGGATCGAGGGCTTCCTCACCCGCGCCCTGCGGGCGCTGCCCGACGGCACGTCCACCACGCCCGACCCCGCCGACGTGCCCGAGGAGTATGCCGCGGCGATGGACGACGACCTCAACGTGAGCTCCGCGCTCGCGGTCGTCCACGACACGGTGCGCGCCGGCAACACCGCGCTCGACGAGCGCGACGACGAGGCGCTGGCGACGGCATACCGGGCGGTGCTCGCGATGACCGACCTGCTCGGCATCAACCCGCTCGACCCCCAGTGGGGCGGCGGCAACGACGCGGGTGCGGGCGAGGGGCTCGACGCCCTCGACGCGCTCGTGCAGGCCCAGCTGGAGGCGCGGGCGCAGGCGCGCGCATCCCGCGACTACGCCACGGCCGACGAGATCCGTGACCGGCTCGCGGCCGCGGGCATCCAGATCGAGGACACCCCCTCGGGGGCCAACTGGTCGCTTGCGCGACGCGACGGAGAGACGAGCTGATGGCAGGGAACTCCCAGCGCAAGGGCGCGGTCCGCAAGGGCACCAGCAAGAAGGGCGCCACGGTCGGCTCCGGTGGCCAGCGGCGCCGTGGGCTCGAGGGAAAGGGCCCCACACCGCGGGCCGAGGACCGGCCGTACCACAAGGCGCACAAGCAGGCGAAGGCCGCGGCCAAGCGCGCGGGGTCCGGCAGTGGTACTGGCTCGCGTGGCTCGGGTGGGCGTGGCGGCAGCAGCGGCGGCCGGCGGAGCAAGCACTCGAGCGAGGTCGTCGCCGGGCGCAACGCCGTCGTCGAGGCGCTGCGCGCCGAGGTGCCAGTGACCACGATGTACGTGGCCGGGCGGATCGACGCCGACGACCGCGTGCGCGAGGCGCTCGCGACGGCCACGTCACGCGGCATACCGGTGTTGGAGACGCCGCGCGGTGAGCTCGACCGGCTCACCGATGGCGCTGTGCACCAAGGGCTTGCGGTGCAGGTGCCGCCGTACGAGTACGCGCACCCGCGCGACCTCATCGACCCGGAGGCACCCGGCATCCCGCTCGTGGTGGCGCTCGACGGCATCACCGACCCGCGCAACCTCGGTGCGATCGTGCGGTCTGTGGCGGCCTTCGGCGGGCACGGTGTGGTGGTGCCGGAGCGTCGCTCGGTCGGCATGACCGCGAGTGCCTGGAAGACGTCGGCCGGCGCTGCCGCCCGCGTGCCGGTCGCCATGGCCAGCAACCTGACGCGTGCCCTGGAGGACTTCCGCAAGGCAGGGTTCTTCATCCTCGGGCTCGACATGGACGGCGACGTGGCGCTGCCCGCGCTCGACCTCGCCGGCGAACCGCTCGTCATCGTGACGGGCTCGGAGGGCAAGGGGCTGTCGCGCCTCGTGCGCGAGACGTGCGACCAGGTCGTGTCGATCCCGATGTCGTCGGCGGTCGAGTCGCTCAACGCGGGCGTCGCGACGGGCGTCGTCCTCTACGAGATCGCGCGGCAACGGTCGGTGGGGTAACACCACGCAGAGGCCTTCGATCCGGTAGGTTCGGCGGCGTCGCGCCCGAGGGGGAGCGGCTCGATAACCGAAGGGACTCGACACCATGTCTGACTACGGCACGCCTCCGCCCCCGCCGCCCGGCGGTGGCACCACCCCGCCCGGTGGGGCGACCCCGCCGCCGGCTCCCGGCTACAACCAGCCCATGGGTGGTGGCCAGCCGCCGAAGAACTACCTCGTGTGGGCCATCCTCAGCACGATCCTGTGCTGCCTCCCGCTGGGTGTCGCCTCGATCGTCTTCGCGGCCCAGGTGAACGGCAAGTGGGCCTCCGGTGACCACGCGGGCGCCGTGGCCTCCTCGGAGAAGGCGAAGAAGTTCGCGATCGCCTCGGCAGTCGTCGGCCTCATCGGCGGCATCATCTACGCCGTGTTCGTCCTGCCCAACCTGGACACCAGCGGCTCCATGTGAGCCCGTCTGCGACACTGTCGCAGTGACGATCGTCAACGCCGCGCCGGCCCCCACGACACGGGGCTGGCGCGGCGTCGCTCTACCCGCGGCCACCGCAGCGGGAGCCGTGGCAGCCGTGGCGTTCGTCGGGGCGGTCGACCCCAACCAGGCCGGCCACTACCCGACCTGCCCGTTCCTCGCCGCCACCGGCTACTGGTGCCCGGGCTGTGGGTCGTTGCGGGCCATCCACGCCCTCGCCCACCTGGATGTCGCGACCGCGCTGGCCCGCAACCCGTTCACCGTCCTGACCGTCGTCGGCTTCGCGGTCGCGTTCGTCGTGTGGGTGCGGCGCCGGTGGCTGGGGCAACCCCGCACCTACGTCGCCCCCGCGTGGTTGCTCTACAGCCTGCTGGCAGGCGTACTGGCGTTCTGGGTGCTGCGCAACGTGCCCGGCTGGACCTGGCTGTCACCGGCCTGAGGCCGGCCGCCCCTTCGGATCAGCGCTGGGGGACGACCTGGTCCGGATTTCCTTGCAGGACAACGGTGCTGCACACCTTGTCGGCGAAGGTCTGCCGCTTGGGGTCCCACAGCGGCCACAGGTAGCCGATGTAGAAGATGCCGTCGAGGAAGTGCGCCAGGTCGCGGACGAACGCCATGAGGGCTCCCATCGGCTGGCCCGTGCGCTCCTCGACCAGGGTGATGCCCATGACCTTCTTGCCGACGCTCTGCCCGGTGCGGCCCATCTTCAGCCAGCGGTTCCACCAGTTGATGCCGAACATCACGAGGAAGCCGACCACGATCAGGACCCCACCGGCCACCATGAGGCCGGTGTTGCCGTCGTCGAGCGTGGTGGACGTCCCGGAGGAGCTGTCATAGTCGGTGGTCGGCGACCCAGCCACCAGCAGCGCGATCCCGATGCCGTAGGGGAGCATCCCGATCAGCTGGAGCAGGCTGTCGATGAGGAGGGCGCCCACGCGCTGGAGCCAGCTCGCGTACGGCGTCGTCGGCGTGTAGGCCTGCTGGTACTGCGGGGCGCCGGCTCCGTAGGCGCCCTGGTAGGCGGGCGCCGTTGCCGGCGACGCCGGCGGCGACGATGCGGGCGGCGGCGACGCGGCATACCCGCCCTGCTCGTGCCCGGCGCCGGCGGAAGGCGCGGCAGGCGGTGGCGGTGCGAACGCGTCCTGCGCGCCCGGCTGCAGGTCCGCGCGGCGGCGGGTGGCTTCGTCGTCGGTGCTCACGTGTCGTCCCCTCGGTCGGTGAGTTGCCGGGGCCACCCTAGCGACCGGAGGGGTGAGGAGTCAGGGATTGCCTCAGTCGTCGTCGAACATCGCCACGACCGGCATCTCGACCGTGTCGACACCGACCACCGCCATCTCGTCGGGTTTGCTGGGCAGCACGGTCGACACGTAGTCGGCGATGGCGTCCTCGAGCGGCACGTCCCGGCCGGCGTGCTCGCTCATGTACCAACGGTGTTCGAGCACCTCGTGGAACAGCTCGGCGGGTTCGAGCTTGCCCGCGAGGTCACGCGGCACGGCCCGCGTGATCGGCTCGTAGACCTTGGCCAGCCAGTCGTGGGCGACGATCTCCTCGTCCTCGTTCTGCCGGTCGTTCGCCGCGCGGTAGGCGTCGAGGTCGTTGAGCAGGCGCCGGGCCTGGTTCTCCTCGACGTCGAGGCCGGTGAGCCGCAGCAGTCGCCGCGAGTGGTGGCCGGCATCGACGACCTTGGGCTGGATCTGGATCTGCGTGCCGTCGAAGTCTGTGGAGATGGACAGCTCGTCGACGTCGAAGCCGAGCTCGTTGAGCCGTCGGATGCGCTCGTCGACCCGCCACCGGTCACCCTGCTCGAAGCGCTCCGGCCCGGTCAGCTCGTTCCACAGCTCGGTGTAGCGGGTGACGATCTGGGTCGAGATCTCGATCGGGTCGGCGCCCTCGGGCAGGTAGCCGCCGGCCTCGAGGTCCATCAGCTCGCCGGCGATGTTGACGCGGGCGATGTCGAGGTCGTGCTCGCGTTGGCCGTCGGTGAGTGACTGGTGCAGCTCACCGGTCTCGGCGTCGACGAGGTATGCCGCGAACGCACCTGCGTCGCGGCGGAACAGAGCGTTGGAGAGGGAGACGTCGCCCCACCAGAACCCCGCCAGGTGGAGCTTGACGAGGAGCACGGCGAGGGCGTCGATGAGCCTGGTCGCGGTGTCGGGCCGCAGGCTCTGGCTGAACAGCGCGCGGTAGGGCAGGGAGAACTGCAGGTGCCGGGTGAGCAGGCACGCGTCGAGCGGCTCCCCGGCCTTGTCGACCCGGCCGCTGACCACGCCGACCGGCTCGACGGTGGGCAGGTCGAGGCGACGCAGCAGGCGCAGCATCTGGTACTCGCGCTCGGCGAGGACGGTCTTGATCTCCTTGACCGCCAGGACGCGACCGGACAGCTTGACGAACCGGACGACGTGGCGGGAGATGCCGCGGGGGAGAGCCGCGAGGTACTCCTCCGGCCAGTCCTCGAGCGGGGTGTCCCACGGGAGGTCGAGCAGCGCCGGGTCGGGACGCGAAGCCGTGATGGACAGGGCCATGGTGAACTCGGCCTCCAGTCAGGGACGGTGGAGCGGTCGGACCGTCAACGAACTTCCAATTGGGTGGGTTACCGACGTCAACGATCGTCCATTTGGGTGGGAAACCGACGTGGCCGGCTCCCGAGCGGGAGCCGGCCACGCGGCATACGAGCTGATGTCCTCAGTCGCCGAGGCGCTCACCGGTGGTGGCGTCGAACACGTGCACGTGACCCTGCTTGGGGGCGAAGTGCACCGTCTCACCCTTCTGCGGCGGCCGGCGACCGTCGACCCGGGCGATGAACGGCTTCTCGGGGGCGTCGCCATCCTCGTCGTCGTCCACGTGCTGCGAGGCCTTGGTCGAGCCGTAGATGTAGGCGTCGGCGCCGAGCTCCTCGACCACGTCCACGGTGACCGGGATGCCCTGGCCGTCGCTGGACAGCTCGAGGTCCTCGGGGCGCAGGCCCAGGGTGACCTGGTTGCCGGACGCGCCGCTGAGCAGGTCGCGCTCGACCGGCACGGTCGACCCGCCGACCTTGACGCCACCGTCGGCCACCTCGACGTCGAGCAGGTTCATGGCGGGGGAGCCGATGAAGCCGGCGACGAAGACGTTGTTCGGGTGGTCGTACATGCGCCGCGGGCTGTCGACCTGCTGGAGGATGCCGTCCTTGAGGACCGCCACGCGGTCACCCATCGTCATGGCCTCGACCTGGTCGTGGGTGACGTAGACGGTGGTGACGCCGAGGCGGCGCTGCAGCGAGGCGATCTGGGTGCGCGTCTGGACGCGGAGCTTGGCGTCGAGGTTCGACAGCGGCTCGTCCATGAGGAACACCTGCGGGCTGCGCACGATCGCGCGGCCCATCGCGACGCGCTGGCGCTGGCCACCGGAGAGGGCCTTCGGCTTGCGCTCGAGGTAGGGGGTGAGGTCGAGGATCTTGGCGGCCTCCTCGACGCGCTTGCGGATCTCGGCCTTGTCGACGCCGGCGATCTTGAGCGCGAAGCCCATGTTGTCGGCGACGCTCATGTGCGGGTAGAGCGCGTAGTTCTGGAAGACCATCGCCACGTCGCGGTCCTTGGGCGAGAGGTTGGTGACGTCGCGGTCACCGATCCAGATCTTGCCGCCGTTGACCTCTTCGAGGCCGGCGAGCATGCGCAGCGCGGTGGACTTACCGCTTCCAGAGGGGCCGACGAGGACGAGGAACTCGCCGTCCTCGATGTCGATGTTGAGTCGGTCGACCGAGGGCTTGTCGTTGCCCGGGTAGAGGCGCGTTGCCTCGTCGTACTTCACCGTTGCCATGGCGTCTTTGCCTTCTTCCTTCACCGGCAGGAACGTGCCGGACGATCCGTTGTAAAGGTGGTGCCCCCGACGACATCGGTGTCCCCGGGTGTGCTCATCCTCGCTGACCAGCGGCGAAAGCGCCAGCCACGCCCACCATGCGGAGGTGGGCGTGCCGGTGGGCACGGAGGCGGGCTCGCGGCATACCCTCGCGTACTCGTCGGCACGCGACCAGGGCGAGGTATGCCGCGGAGTCGCCTGCAAGTTCTTGCAGCACCTTGCTAACTTTGCGGCCATGAAGCCACGGCTGGCAGACATTGCCGCCCACGCCGAGGTGAGCGAGGCGACCGTCAGCCGCGTGCTCAATGGCAAACCGGGCGTGGCCGAGGCGACCCGCGAGGCGGTGCTGACCTCGCTCGACATCCTGGGCTACGACCGGCCGTCGCGGCTCAAGCGCAAGACTGCGGACCTCGTCGGCCTCATCGTGCCGGAGCTGACCAACCCGATCTTCCCGGCGTTCGCGCAGATCATCGAGACGGCGCTGGCCTGGCACCACTTCACGCCGGTGCTGTGCACGCAGACGCCGGGTGGGGTGCACGAGGACGAGTACGTGCAGATGCTGCTCGACCGCGGCGTCGCCGGGATCATCAACATCTCGGGGCAGCACGCCGACGTCTCGACCGACCCGTCGCGGTATGCCGCGCTGCGCGAGCGCGGGCTGCCGCTGGTGCTGGTCAACGGGTTCAACGAGGCGATCGACGCGCCGTTCATCAGCAACGACGACGTGGCCTCGATGGAGCTGGCGCTGTCGCACCTCGTGCAGCTGGGGCACACGCAGATCGGGCTGGCCGTCGGGCCCGAGCGGTTCGTGCCGGTGATCCGCAAGATCGAGGGGTTTCGCCGGTCGATGCGCGAGCTGCTCGGGCGCGACGACGTCGAGGAGCTCATCGAGCGGACGCTGTTCTCGGTGGAGGGTGGCGACACGGCGGGCGCGCGGCTCATCGAGCGCGGGTGCACGGCAGTCGTGTGCGGGTCGGACCTCATGGCGCTGGGGGCCATCCGGGCGGTGCGCCGGTCGGGCCGGCGGGTGCCCGACGACGTGTCGGTCGTGGGATACGACGACAGCCCGCTCATCGCCTTCACCGACCCGCCGCTGACGACGGTGCGCCAGAGCGTGCAGGCGATGGCCGAGGCGGCGGTGCAGACCCTGCTCGACGAGATCGACGGCCAGGAGGTGGCCCGCGGCGAGTACGTCTTCCGGCCCGAGCTGGTCGTGCGCGGCTCGACGGCGGCTGCGCCGGTGCGCCGCTGAGTGAGTCGCCGGCCTGGTCAGCGGTGGGCGCGGCGCCCGTTGCGTCGGTAAGTCACCCATTTGGAAGATCGTTGACGTCAACCATCGTCCAATTGGGTGACTTACCGACGGGCGTCAGCGGTGGGCGCGGCGCTCGAGCAGGAGGGTGAGGGCCTGCGCGACGTCCTCGGGGGAGTCGACGCGCCAGCGGGCCGCGGTCTCGCCGTCCCCGACCTTGACACCGACATCGCCGTCGCCCAGCCGGGTGAAGACGTGCTCGTCGGTGACGTCGTCGCCGAAGTAGACGAGCGCGTCGGCGCCGAGCGCCTCGCGCAACCCGGTCAGTGCCGTGCCCTTGTCGGCCTGCACGACGGACACCTCCACGACCTGTTTCCCGTGCAGGACATGGACATCGGTATGCCGCGTGGTCACCTCGAGCGCCGCCGCCTCGGCCGCGGGGGCGGCGTCGGGCGACATGCGCCGGGTGTGCGCCACGACGGCGGTCGGCTTGTGCTCGAGCCAGAAACCGGGGTGGGCCGGCATCAGCGCCTCGAGCTCGGCGGTGACCCGGTCGAGCGTGTCGCGCTGCTCGGGGGTCATCGATGAGCCGCCTTGTGCCGCAGTGGATTCCGCGCCGTGGCTGCCGATCAGCGTGACCTCGCCCTGGTCGGCGAGGCCGGTGAGCGCACCGAGGCTGGCGAGGTCACGACCGCTCACCACCGCGGCATACGTGCCGGGTTGTGCAGCCAGCCCACGCAGCGAGTCGACGGTCCCGGGCAAGGGGCGCGAGGTCGACGGGTCGAGCACGAGCGGGGCGAGGACGCCGTCGAAATCCGTTGCCACCAGCAGGGATCCGGCCTCAGCCGCCTCTGCCAGGGCGCTCGACAACAGCGACGAGACGGTCACGAGCGGCCGCCACGGGACGACGGCGCGGCGGGTGCGGGGCGCTCGGGGGCGCTGGCGAGGTTCTCGAGGAACCGGGCCGCCCACCGCTGCACGTCGTGGTCCGCCACGCGTCGACGCATCGCGCGCATGAGCCGGCGCTTCTCCTTGTCGGGCGTCTCGATGGCGCGCATGATGCCCTGCTTGAGTCCCTCGATGTCGTGCGGGTTGACGACGAACGCCTGGTGCAGCTCGTGGAAGGCGCCGGTGAACTCGGACAGCACCAGCGCGCCGCCCTCGTCGTAGCGGCAGGTGACGTACTCCTTGGCGACGAGGTTCATGCCGTCGCGCAGCGGTGTCACGAGCAGGACGTCCGCCGCGAGGAACAGCGCCGCCATCTCGCGCCGCGGGTAGGAGTGGTGGAGGTACTGGACGGCGGGGGCGCCGATGCGGCTGAACTCGCCGTTGAGCCGACCCACCTCGCCCTCGATCTCGGCGCGCAGCTGCTGGTAGGCCTCGACCCGCTCCCGGCTCGGTGTCGCGACCTGGACGAAGACCTCCCGGGGCGGGGCCACCTTGTCCTCGGCCAGCAGCTCGCCGTACGCCTTGATGCGGTGCCCGATGCCCTTCGTGTAATCGAGCCGGTCCACCCCGAGGAGCAGCGTCTCCGGGTCGCCGAGCGACTCCCGGATCTCCTTGGCCCGGGCCCTGGTCTCGGGCTCCTTGGCGAGAGCCTCGAGGCCCTTGAAGTCGATCGAGATCGGGACGGCGCTGGCGCGCACGCGGCGGGAGTCGTCCGCGCGGGAGACGCTGACCGTGTCGCCACGGGTCTGCAGCCCGAGCAGCTGGCGGCAGGCGCGCACGAAGTTCTGCGCGTCCGCCACCCGCTGGAAGCCCAGGTAGTCGGCACCCAGCAGCCCCTCGAGGATCGCCCGCCGCCACGGCAGCTGCGCGAACAGCTCCACCGGCGGGAACGGGATGTGGTCGAACCAGCCGATCCGCACGTCCGGGCGCAGCTCGCGCACCATGCCCGGCACGAGCTGGAGCTGGTAGTCGTGCACCCACACGGTGGCGCCCTTGGCGGCGACCTCGGCGATGGCCTCGGCGAAGCGCCGGTTGACCTTCTCGTACTGGGTGAACCACTGCCGGTGGAACGACGCACCGACGATGACGTCGTGGTAGATCGGCCACAGGGTGTCGTTGCTGAAGCCCTCGTAGTACTGCTTCACCTCGTCCTCGGACAGCGCCACCGGCCGCAGCCACATGCCCTGCTCCTCGAACGGCTCCGGCGCCTCGCCCGCCTCGCCGGCCCACCCCACCCACGCTCCGTCGCGGTCGCGCATGACCGACTCCATCGCGGTGACGAGGCCGCCCGGGCTGGTGCGCCACGAGACCTCACCGTCGGCGGACACGACCCGGTCGACCGGCAACCGGTTGGCCGCCACGACGAGGTCGAAGGCACGTTTGCTGGGGGACACGGGTCATCAACTCCACGGGTGCTCCGGCTCCGCCCCGGCGCAGGGGGCCGTCACGTCCCACCCTATGCGGCTCCCTCTGGCGGTGACCCGGCGACCGGTCTACCGTCTGAACATGAAGATCTCGGACGTGGTGCGCCGCAAGGGCGGCGGGGTCGTGACCGTCAAGCCCGACGAGACCGTCGGGACGCTGCTGCAGCTGCTGGCCGACCACGGCATCGGTGCCGTCGTCGTGAGCGAGGACGGCGAGGGGGTCTCCGGCATCGTGAGCGAGCGCGACATCGTGCGCCACCTGCACAGCGACGGCCCATCCGTCGTCGACGCCTCGATCGCCTCGATCATGACCTCGGATGTGCGCACGAGCGATCTCGGCGTGCCGGTCGAGGAGCTCGCCCGCACCATGACCGACATGCGCATCCGGCACGTGCCGGTCGTCGTCGACGGCAAGCTCGAGGCGATCGTCAGCATCGGTGACATCGTCAAGCACCGCATCGACGAGCTCCAGGCCGAACGCGACCAGCTCGTCGGCTACATCCAGCAGTAAGCCGGCCACGCGGCATACCCAGGGTGAACCCGGCCGCCGCCGGGACGCCTCACCGACGCGACGCCCCGCCTCGCTTACCGTAGGAACGTGACGACCGAGGCGATGGCGGGAAGCGAGGACGGCGGCACGGCCGCGCCCTCGCACCCGAGCGTCGGTCCCTACCGCCTGATCCAGGAGCTGGGCGAGGGCGGCATGGGCGTCGTCCACCTCGCCCTCGACCCGAACGGGCGCGCCGTCGCGCTCAAGCTGCTGCGCCCGCACGTGGCCCACGACAGGGACGCCCGCACCCGGCTGGCGCGCGAGGTGACGGTCCTGCAGCGGATCGAGGACCAGCGCGTCGCCACCGTGATCGACGCCGACCTCGACGGCGACCGGCCCTACCTCGTCACGCGGTACGTGCCCGGCCCGCCCCTGGACGACGTCGTCCGCGACCACGGCCCCATCACCGGACCGGAGCTGCACCAGCTGGGCCGCGGGCTGGCCGAGGCACTCGACGTCATCCACTCCGCCGACGTCATCCACCGCGACCTCAAGCCCGGCAACGTGCTGCTCGTCGACGGCGACCCGGTCCTCATCGACTTCGGCATCGCCCACGTCGCCGACGACGTCCGCATCACGATGACCGGGCTCGTCATGGGCACCCCCGGCTACCTGTCGCCGGAGGTTGTCGAGGGCGCCCCGGTGACCGAGGCCACCGACTGGTGGGGCTGGGCCGCGACCCTCGCCTTCGCCGCGAGCGGCGCCCCGCCCTTCGGGCGCGGCCCGATGGACCTCGTGCTGTCGCGTGTGAGCAAGGGCGAGCCCAACCTCACCGGCGTGGACCCCCGCCTTGCCCCGCTCCTGTATGCCGCGTTGTCACCCGAGCCGCACCAGCGCCCCGACGCCGACGAGGTGCTCGATGCGTTGGAGCGATACGCGCAGGGCAAGCCGGCGACCCAGGTTGTCGGCGCGCCCGCACGCCACACCCAGGTGATCGAGCACCCCGCGACGAACCGGTTCGACCGGCCGCCGGTGGCACCCGCTGTCGCGGCGCCCGCCCCCCTGGTCGACTTCGCGCCGGCGCCCACACCGACGCGTGCGCCCACGGGCGAGCCGCCGTGGCAGCACCCCGCGGGCCAGGACCTCGAGCCCTGGCCGGGCGAGGGCCCTGACGGCGGCGACGTCTCCGACTGGCAGGCTGCCTGGGACGGCGACCCCGGTCAGCCCGACCCCCGCATTGGCCGCCCCCACCGCACGGGCACGATCTTCGCGCTGCTCGTCGCGCTGGTGGCCGCCGCAGCGGCATACCCGGTCGTCGCGGCCGCGGTCGCGCTGCTGTGGTGCTGGGCGGCACGGACGGCCGACCGGTCCGTGACGTCCCTGGTGCTGCGGCGGTACGCCAAGGGGAGGCGACGCAGCGACGTGCCGTTCGCGGTGGTCGCGAGCCCGTGGCACCTCGTGGTGGGCGCGCTCGCGACCGTCGTCAGTGCCCTGCTGCCCGTCGTCGTGGGGGTGTGCGCCGTGTTCAGCGCCGCCCTCGGCATGGTCGCGCTCACGGGCGGTTCGCCGCACCCGAACTCAGCCCCGGCCCTCGCGGTCGGCGCGCTGCTGGCCGG
Source organism: Knoellia koreensis (assembly GCF_013041615.1). Lineage (GTDB taxonomy): Bacteria > Actinomycetota > Actinomycetes > Actinomycetales > Dermatophilaceae > Pedococcus > Pedococcus koreensis. Next base: position 952,661 of record NZ_JABEPQ010000002.1, on the reverse strand, counting down.
GCTCATGGCCTGGTGGGGTCCGGGTGGCTCGGGCCTGCGGCGTGGCTCGCGCAGCATCGTGCGCGGTGTCGCCGGCGGTCCCACCGCCACCCGGATCGTGGTCGGGCTGCTCCTCGTCGTGGCTGCGGCCTGCGTCGTGCTGGCCGTGCAACGCGCGGGTGCGCCGGACTGGTGGCCCACCCAGGCGCCCACCGCCCTGCTGCCGGCTGGGGTCACCGCGGGCTGATGGCCGAGGACCGTTCCCACCCGCACCGGCGTCGCCCCGTCCTGCGCCAGAGCCGCATCTGGCGTGGCGAGGAGATGACCGAGACCATGCCCATGGTCGAGACGCTGCGGAACACGCCCTACCGCAACGCGAAGGTGCGCCAGGCCGTCGCCGAGGAGCGCGAAGCGCGGGCCTCGTTGGACCTCGCGCTACGGGTCGGCGAGCTGATGCTGCGCTGCGGTGCCGACGCGCCCCAGGTCGAGGCGTCGGTCGTGGCGGTCGCGGCGGCGGCGGGCCTGGACAACCTCGAGGTCGACATCACCCTGCAGTCACTGCTCGTGCAGTGCACGACGCCGTCCGGGGTGCCCATCACGATGCTGCGGGTGGTGCGTTCGTCGACACGCGACTTCGCCCGGTTGGTGGCGGTGCACGAGTTCGTCGAGGAGCTCGTGGGCGGCGAGTACGACCGCGAGGCGGCCTCGGCGCGGCTGCGCGAGATCCGGCGGGCGCCGCGGTTCTGGCCGCGCTGGGTGGTGCGTGGCGCACCAGCGGTGACCAGCGGGGCCATCGCGCTCATGCTCGGTGCGGGTGTCGTGGCGGCGGTCGTGTCGGCCGTGTCGTCGCTGCTCATCGGGTATGCCGTGCGCAAGCTCAGCCGGTTCGGGGTGCCGGAGTTCTACCAGTCGGCCCTCGGCGGTTTCCTCGCGACGGTGCTCGCGTGGGGTGCCTTCGCGGTGGGGGCGCAGAGCTGGCTGCCGGTGTCGTCGACGGAGTTCGCCTTCATGGTGGCCGGCGGGATCACCGTGTTGCTGCCCGGGCGGGTCATGGCGTCGGCGTTCGAGGACGCGATCTCGGGTTACTCGGTGACGGGGGCGGGGCGAGTCTTCGGCGTGCTACTCACGACGTCCGCGATCATCCTCGGCGTCGCCACGGGTCTGGCGGTGACGCTTCAGCTGGGCCGGGTGCTCGACCTGGAGCTGGGCGCGCCGTCGATCCTGTCGTCGCGAGCGGCGGACGCGCCGTTCGCCTTGGCCATGGTGGGTGCCGCCATCGTGGGCGTGTCGGGGGCGGTGAGCCTGCGCAGCCGCCGCCGGCTCGTGCTTCCGGCGGGTGCGCTGTCGCTGGCCGCGACCGTGGTCTCGCTGCTCGTGTCGCGCGTGGAGGGGGCGGGCCTCATCGCCAGCGCCGGGGTCGCCGCGGTCGTCCTGGGGGCTGCTGGTCGCCTCGTGGCGCTGCGGTTGGGGGCACCCGCGATGGTGCTCATCGTCCCGGCCAGCTATGCGCTGCTGCCCGGGTTGGCCATCTTCCGCGGCCTCTACCAGCTGTTCGGGTCGGGCGCCGATGCCGGCACGCTCACCCAGCAGGGCGGCATCACCACCCTGCTCGGCGCGATGGCCACGTTGCTCGCGATCGCGGCGGGGAGCGTGTTCGGGGAGTTCCTCGCCGCCCCGTTCGACCACCGCATGGTGCAGAAACGGCGGGTGCGCAGCCGCTGATCCGGTGGCGCCCGCTGGGCGGCGGCTGGACCGGCGCCCCATGGTGGCTGCGCGGTGGCTGGGTCTGCGCTGGGGAGGCGTCACCCCTGGGACGCGAGTGATTTGTGAAGATTTCGCCGATTGGCTTGTGACCTGCGGTTTCGCTCCTTACCGTGGTGAGGTCGCGTCTCTCCCGGGGCGCGGCTCTCACAAGTTCACACGGCATACCCAACCGCTTTTGCACGCTCACCGCGCCGAGCCTCGTCAGGTGAGTGTCACGCCGGAGATCCGCTCCGGGCACGACGAGGACGGGGGACCCACCTCTGGCCGTTCACGCGGCCTCGGGGTGAAGCCGGCTCCGGCCGGCCGGGCACCTGACAGCCCGAACCCGACAGCTCACCCCGAAGGCGCCCGTCAGGAAGGAAATCCCCCCGCAATGTTCTATGCCCCGAAGCACTCTGCTCGGAAGCGAAAGCCCGTCGCACGTCGCCTGGCCGGTGTCGCCATCGCCGGTGCGGCCACCGTCGCCGGTGGTGTGGCCACCGCCTCGTCCTCCTCGGCCGCCGGCACGGTCTGGGACCGCGTCGCCGCCTGTGAGAGCGGCGGCAACTGGTCGATCAACACCGGAAACGGCTTCTACGGCGGCCTGCAGTTCACCAACCAGACCTGGAACGGCTTCGGCGGCGGGCGTTACGCCCCGCGCGCCGACCTCGCCAGCAAGGCGCAGCAGATCACCATCGCGCAGAAGGTGCTGCAGGTGCAGGGCCCCGGCGCGTGGCCGGTCTGCAGCCAGCGCGCCGGCCTCACCAAGGCCAACGGTGGTGCCGTGAACGCCGGTTCGACCGCCTCCGCGGCGACCGCCTCGCGTTCCAGCGTCCGCACGGCGCCCACGTCGTCGCGCACGGCCACGCCGGTCAACCTGGTGGTCGACGGCATCCGCGGCCCGAAGACCAACGCGGCCATCGAGCGCTGGGTCGGCGGTTCGGCGAACGGTTCGCTGTCGCGCACCGATGTCAAGGCGCTGCAGCGCAAGGTCGGTTCGACCCCCGACGGCATCGTCGGCCCGAAGACCATGCGCGCCCTGCAGAAGAAGATCGGTGCCCACCAGAACGGTGCGCACTCCTTCGACCGCGCCACGGTCCGCACGCTGCAGAGCTACCTCAACGCTCGCTGACGTCTGCACGGACCCGCCTGACGGGCGCTGTGACTGGCAGTGCCGACGAGGCCCCACGCCATTCGTGCGTGGGGCCTCGTCGCCCGTCCGGCCGGGTGTGGCGACTGCACGTCGTTCCGCCGGTTCTTTCGGTATGCCGTGGCGCCGGTAGCATCGTGCGCCGACCCTGCCGCTTCGGCCGGGGTCGTGCCGGCGTGGCGCAATTGGCAGCGCACCTGTCTTGTAAACAGGGGGTTAGGGGTTCAAGTCCCCTCGTCGGCTCTCGTGGCTAGGGCTTGCGTCCGACGAGGTGGAAGACCCGGCTGACCCCGCGGTAGGGGTCACGCCGGCTGGCTTCCAGCTCGGTCGCGACGGTCGCAGCGACCGTGGCCTCGTCGGTCGCATCGAGGGTGACCCCGGCGAACTCGAGCCAGTCGACGAAGAGCCAAACGCCATACCAGGCAACGGGATCCACGCCCCGTTCGGCGACCAGGTCGCTCAGCTCCTCCACGGTGTCCGCGCGACCCTGCACCCCCAGGACACCGACCTCGGTGCGCGCGTCGAAGGACCGCGCGGCGTCCTGCCACCGCTGCTCCATGGCGGGACGGACGGCAGCTGCGTGGGCGTTGCCCGTCATGATCGACAGCACGCCAGCGTCGGCCACGCAGCGGCACAGCTGGTCGACCATCGGCTCCGGCGCGTCGAGGTAACCCAGCACCCCGTGACACAGCACCGCGTCGAAGCGCTCGCCCTCGACGGCGGCAACCGCGTCGAGCCCGTCTCCCTCGACGAGCCTCACCCGGTCGCGCACGTGGGTGGGGAGCAGCTCCAGCCGCTGACGTGCCTTGTCGAGCATGGCGGGCGACGAGTCGAGCAGGGTGACGTCGTAGCCGATCGCGGCCAAGGGGAACGACTGGTGGCCGGCGCCGCCGCCGACATCGAGGACCTGCGCCGGGGGAGCCGGCAGGTGCTCGACCAGGTGCGCGTGCATCACCCGGGTGCGTACGTGCCCCTTCACCGTCGCGTAGGCGTCGTCGGCGAACGGCCCGGCGAGCCGCGCCCAGAGGTCCTCGGCCATGCCGTTCACCCTAGGCCGGGCCGCGGCGCTCGCGTTGACAGGACGGACAAGTCGGGCGACGATCGAACCGGCGTCAAGCAGTGGGGCCATTCGAACTCGTCACCGAGGAAGTCCCCATGGCTGCGTCCACCGACACCGCTCCCGTCTCCGGGCGGTCCGTCCGCCAGTTGTTGACCGAGCTGTCCGAGCTCGAGGACCGGCTGCGCGTCTGTGCACCGGTCGACCGGCCGGCACTGCAGATCCGCGAGCGACGCATCGTCGAGGAGCTGCGTGCCACGACGGTCGGCGACCACTGAGTGCGCCCGGCGACCGCACGGGATACCGGTCAGGAAGTGGCCGGAAGGCCATCTAGCGTCGTTCCCAGAGCCGCCACCGTGGCGGCCCCACGAGGAAAGAGGCAGTGATGGACTTCCGGATCGAGCTCATCCCGATCAACGTCAGCGACGTCGACCGTGCCCGCGAGTTCTACGGCGAGAAGGTCGGCTGGAACATCGACCACGACCAGACACCGGTCGAGGGCCTGCGCTTCGTCCAGGTGACGCCGCCGGGGTCGGCCGCGTCGTTCTGCTTCGGCACCAACCTGCAGATGCTGCCCGAGGGGCAGACCCAGCACATCCAGATCGTCGTTGACGACGCCGATGCCGCCCACGACTACCTCGTGGAGCGCGGTGTCGAGGCCACCGCCGTCGAGGACCTGGCGTGGGGCCGGTTCACGCACTTCAGCGACCCTGACGGCAACCAGTGGTCGCTCCAGCAGCTGCCGCAGCGCAGCTGACCCCGATCGTCGTGTGGGTGGGCCCGCGCCCTGCAGCGGACCCACCCACACGGCTCATCCGTTCTCGGCGCGGCACCCTCATCGGCGGACGATCGGATTCCGCACGGAGCCAACGGATTCCACCGTCACGACGACCTCGTCGCCGTCCTTGAGGAAGACCGGGGGCTTGCGACCGGCGCCGACACCTCCGGGTGTGCCGGTGGCGATGACGTCACCGGGCAGGAGGGTCACCGTGTCGGTGATGTACTCGATGATCCGCGGCACGTCGTTGATGAGGTCCTTGGTGTTGCCGTCCTGCATCACCTCGCCGTTGACCTCGGTGGTCACGCGCAGGCCGCGCGAGATGTCGCCGACCTCGTCGGCGGTCACGACCGGGGAGATGGGGCCGGTCTTGTCGGCATTCTTGCCGAGGGTGAACTGCGCGGTCTCGAGCTGCTTGGTGCGGGCACTCAGGTCGTTGAACGCGGCATACCCGAGGACGTGGTCGTAGGCCGAGTCGCGGGTGACCTCCCAACCCTCGGTGCCGATGACGACGGCGAGCTCGACCTCCCAGTCGAGGCCCTCCTCCTTGGGAGGCAAGGGAACTGGCGTGCTGTCGACGACGAGCGACTGCTCCCAGCGGCCGAAGATCATCGGTGCCGGCGGCTGGTCGAGGCCGGCGAGTGACTTGGACTCCGCGGCGTGGCTGGCGTAGTTGATGCCCACGCAGAAGATGCGGGACGTCTCGGGGACGGCTGGCGCGAGCTCGACGTCGCCCGCGGCATACTCCTGCCCGCCGGTCTTCTTGAGGCCTGCGACGACGTCCGCGTAGAACTCGCGCGCGGTGCCGAGGTCGCGGATCGTGTCGCCGTCGATGCTGCCGATGTGCCGTTCGCCGTCGGTGATGAATCCGGTGAGCTTCATGGTCTTGAGTCCTTCGAGTCGGGCGACGCTGCCTGTGGCCCTCAGGGTGCCTCGTCAGGCGGCTGGGCGTCGCCCCTGCCCGCAGTGCGGACCGTCCGGATACTCCTCGAGCGGAGGCCCCTCGGCCACGACTCCGAGCCCGGTCCGGCGCTCCTCCTCGAGCGCGCGGTGGGCGGCGTCGAGCAGCACCTGCACGAGGATCGAGAGCTCCTCGAGGGACTGCATCGGTGACTCGTTCGGCATGCTTCCTCGGCGGGGTGTCTCACCGCGCTCGATGGCCGAAGCAACATCGGCGGCAAGCTTCCACCGCAGGGCGATCGCCGCATCCAGGGCCCGCCGAGCCAGCGGCACGTCGACGGCGGGCCGCTCCACCCGAAGTCCCTCGACGTAGGCCTCGAAGGCATCCTCCACGGTGGCGGCCACCACCCTCGCGGACGCATCGCCCCGCCGCGCCGAGGCAAAGAGCAGGGAGGCGAGATCGGCGCCCACAGGCCCCGGCCCCACCGACTCCCAGTCGATCAGGACGGTCCGGTCCTCAGATCGCAGGACGTTGGCGCCGACTGCGTCGTGATGGCACAGCGTCTGCGGCAGCGCCTCGAGGATCTGCCGCAGCTTGGGCTGCGCGCCTGCCAGGCGATGCGCCTCCCCGAGCCGGGGCCCCCACCGGGGCACGGTGGCCGGATCCGCTCGATGAAGGGTGTCCAGCCCGTGCGCGACCGCCTCGGGTTGTCCATGGCGGTCGACCCAACCCGCGAACAACCAGGGCTCGTCCGGAGGCGCGCAGGGCAGGGCTCACCTGCATCGAGCGACCTCCATGCAACAAGTATCACCGCTCAGCCGGCGTAGATCGCGACCTCGCTCGCCTTCACGGTGAGGACCACCTCGTCGCCGGGGGTGAGGGCCAGGTCGGCGAGGGCCGCGGGGGTGATGTCGGCCGACAGGTATGCCGTGTGCACCCGCACCTGGTGCCCGTGGGGTTCGAGGTCGGTCACCGTGGCACGCACTTCGGTCCGCGGACTCCCTTGTGGCGCAACGCGATAGACGCCAACCGCCGCGGGGCTGAAGACCGCGACGGCGTCCATGCCCTCCACCGAGGAGTCGTCGACGAGCCCGGCCACCCGCATCCCCTCGGGCCCTACGACGACATCGCCGTCGAGCGCGCCTCGCACCAGGTTGAGGCCGGCGATCCGCGCCGCGAAGGAGCTCCGGGGATGGGTGAGCACCCGGCTCGTCGGTCCCTGCTCGACGACCCGGCCACCGTCGAGGACCACGACGTCGTCGGCGAGCAGCACGGCGTCGAGCACGTCGTGCGTGACCAGGAGGGTCGTGCGACCGGCCAGCACGCGACGCAGCAGCTGGCGGACCGAGGGCGCCGTCTCGACGTCGAGGGCGGAGAGGGGTTCGTCGAGCAGCAGCAGGTGCGGCTCGGTGGCGAGGGCGCGGGCGATTGCCACCCTTTGGGCCTGACCCCCCGACAGTGCGCCCGGTCGCCGGTCGGCCAGCTCGGTGGCGTCTACCTGCGCCAGCCAGTGCCGCGCGCGGTCGCGGGCGCGACCGCGCGGCATACCCGCACTGCGTGGCCCGAAGGCCACGTTGTCGAGCACGGACAGGTGCGGGAAGAGCCGGGCGTCCTGCGCGAGGAGGCCGATGCCTCGAGAGTGTGGCGGGATGAAGCGAGAGGAACCGTTGGCGCAGAACAGGATTCGTTCGCCCAAGCGGACTTCGCCCGCAGCCGGACGGATGAGTCCGGCGACAGCGGCCAGGGTGGTCGACTTGCCTGCGCCGTTGGGGCCGAGAAGGGCGACCGTGCGGCCGGTGGGGACCTCGACCGCGACGTCGACGTCGCGATCGGGCACCCGAAGGGTGGCGTGCAGGCTCACAGTGCGGTCCGCGACCGTCGGGTCAGAGTGATGACGATGGTGGCCACCGCGACGAGCACCAAGGACAGGGCGACGGCCGCCTGCGGGTCGGTCTCGCGCTGGAGGTAGATCTCGAGCGGCAGGGTGCGGGTGACGCCCTGGAGCGACCCGGCGAAGGTGATCGTCGCCCCGAACTCACCGAGCGCCCGCGCAAAGGCGAGCACCGCACCCGACGCGAGACCCGGCAGCACCAGCGGCAGCGTCACCCGCAGGAAGACCGTCGTCGGCCGCGCCCCCAGCGTCGCCGCGACCTCCTCGAACCGCTGCCCGCCCGTGCGCAGCGCCCCCTCGAGGCTGACCACGAGGAACGGCAGCGCCACGAACGTCTGCGCCATCACCACGGCCGCCGTGGAGAACGCGACCTGGAGGCCCAGCACGTCGAGCTCGTGCCCCAGCAACCCGCGCCGCCCGAACGTGTAGAGCAGCGCGATGCCACCGACGACCGGCGGCAGCACGAGCGGCAGCAGCACCAGCGAGCGCGCCACCGACTGCCCCGGAAACCGGCTGCGCGCCAGCACCACCGCCATCGGTACCCCGAAGACGATGCACAGCACGGTGCTGGCCAGCGAGGTCTTGAGGCTCAGGGCCAGCGCGGCTCGTGACGACTCGGACGTGACGAGCGCACCGAACTGCGACCACTCGACCTGGGTCAGCATCGCGACGAGCGGCAGCACCACGAAGAGCGCCCCGAGCGCCGCTGGCACGAACACCCACGAGGGCAGGCCGAGGCGTGGGTATGCCGCGTGGCCGGGTCGGGTGCTGCGGGTCACGGGCGCGCCGTCAGGGCTTTCCGAACCCGGCGTCGGCGAGGACCCCCTGGCCCGAGGCGCTGGTGACGGCCGCGACGAAGGCGTCGGCGAGGGCCTTGTTCTGCGCGCCCTTGAGGGTGGCGATGGGGTAGACGTTCACCGCAGCGGACGACTGCGGGAACTCGATGCCCTCGACCTTGTCGCCCGCGCCCTTGACGTCGGTGACGTAGACGAGGCCCGCGTCGGCCTCGCCCGCGATCACCTTGCCCAGGACGTCGGTGACGTTCTGCTCCTCGCTGACCGGCTTGAGGTCGATCGCGGCGGCGGTCTCGACCTTGGTTGCGGCTGAGCCGCAGGGGACCTCCGGCGCGCAGACGACAACCTTGACACCGGGTCTGGTGAGGTCGGCGAGGGTGGCGATCTTGGCGGGATTGCCTGGTGGCACGGCGATCTCGAGGGTGTTGGAGGCGAAGTCGACGGGAGCTGCGGCAGTGAGCGAGTCGCCCGTCGCCTTGGCCATGTTCTTCTCGTCGGCGCTGGCGAAGACGTCGGCGGGGGCGCCCTGCTGGAGCTGGGCCACGAGGTCGGAGGAGCCGGCGAAGTTGAAGGTGACCTTGGTGCCGGGGTGGTCCTGCTCGAACCGCGAGCCGATCTGCGTGAACGTCTTCTTGAGCGACGCCGCGGCGAAGACCGTGAGGTCGCCCTTGGGCTCACCGCCGCCCGCCGTCACGGAGCTGGTGGGTGACGAGCCGCCCCCCCGCGGCGACTCGTCACCCGACCCGCACCCGGCGAGGGTGAGGGCCAGCAGTGGTGCCGCGACCGCGGCGAGGACGCGGGCGGCATACCTCATGAGGCACCGCCGGGGGTCTCGACGATCACAGTGGTCGACTTGACCACCGCGATGGCGACCGACCCGAGCTCGAGCCCGAGGTCCTCCACGGCCTCGCTGCTCATCAGGGACACGACCCGGAACGGCCCGCACTGGAGCTCGACCTGCGCCATCACCGGGTCGCGCTTGATGTCGGTCACCAGGCCGACGAACCGGTTGCGGGCGGAGCGACCGACACCGCTCGGGTCGGCGACGGCGTGGGCCTGCTCGCGGGCGAGGAGCGCGACCCGGTAGCTGTCGACGACCTTGCGACCGGCGTCGTCGGTCTCGTCGTCGAGAGCGCCACTGTCGACCCAGCGGCGGACGGTGTCGTCGCTGACGCCGAGGAACGCCGCCGCATCCTTGATCCTCATGAGCGGCATGGATGAGACCATATAGCCGCAGATGCGGAACAGGAAGGCCCGTGCGTGTTCCGCCTCGTCAGCCGGTGGTCAGTCGTCGGGCTCGGCCGGGCCCTCCGCGCCCGCGCGTTCGTCGCGCTCGGCCCACTCGACGAGCTGGTCGATCTCGAAGACCGCGTCGTCGATGCCGGCGTGCAGGTCACCGAGGTCGCCGAAGCGCGCCGGCATCGTCGCGATGGTGAAGTCGTCGGGCTCGACGTCGTCGACCTCGTCCCACCTGATGGGGGCCGAGACCGTGCCGATCGGGTTGCCGCGCACGGAGTATGCCGCCGCAATAGTGTGGTCTCGCGCGTTCTGGTTGTAGTCGATGAACAGGTCGGCGGGGTCGCGGTCCTTGCGCCACCACGTGGTGGTGACGTCGTCCGGCATACGTCGCTCCACCTCGCGCGCGAAAGCGAGGGCCGCCCGACGCACGTCCTTGAAGCCCCACTCGGGCTTGATGCGCACGTAGACGTGGATTCCCTTGCCACCACTGGTCTTCGGCCACCCGGTGGCCCCGAGCTCGTCGAGCACCTCGTGGACGACCGGCACCACCCGCTGCACCCGCGACCAGGGGCAGTCCGGCCCCGGGTCGAGGTCGATGCGCCACTCGTCGGGCTTCTCCACGTCGGCGCGGCGGCTGTTCCACGGGTGGAACTCGACAGTCGACATCTGCACCGCCCAGATGATCTGGGCGAGCTCGGTCGGGCAGAGCTCGTCGGCGGTGCGGTTCCAGCGCGGGAACGTGAGGCGCACCGTCTCGACCCACGGCGGTGCTCCCTGCGGGATGCGCTTCTGGTGCACCTTGTCGCCGCCGCCGATGCCCTTGGGGAACCGGTGCAGCATGGTGGGTCGCTCGCGCAGCGCATTGAGGATGCCCGGCCCCACGGACAGGTAGTAGTTGACGAGGTCGAGCTTGGTCTCGCCGCGGGCCGGGAAGTAGACGCGGTCGGGGTTGCTGATCCGCACGTCGCGGTCGCCGACCTCGATCTCGGTCGCGGGCGAGGACGCCTTGGAGGCCATGCCAGCCACCGTAGTCGCGCGCACGGACGCGGTCCTATGCTCGGCGCATGCTCGAGCAGAAGCGCGTCCTCGCCACCTCCATCCCCGGGCCCAGGTCGCAGGCCCTCCAGCAGCGCAAGCTGGCCGCCGTGTCGGCCGGTGTGGGCACGGGACTGCCGGTCTACGTCGAGGAGGCCGCGGGCGGCATACTCCGCGACGTCGACGGCAACCAGCTCATCGACTTCGGCTCGGGCATCGCGGTGACCACGGTCGGCAACGGCAACCCGCGCGTCGTCGAGGCGGTGCAGCGCCAGGTCGCCGACTTCACCCACACCTGCTTCATGGTGACCCCCTACGAGGAGTACGTCCTCGTCGCCGAGGCGCTGGCCGAGCTCACCCCTGGAGATCACGAAAAGCGTTCTGCCCTCTTCAATTCCGGCTCCGAGGCCGTCGAGAACGCCGTCAAGGTCGCGCGCCACTTCACCGGTCGCCAGGGCGTCGTCGCGTTCGACCACGCCTACCACGGGCGCACCAACCTCACGATGGGCCTGACCGCCAAGGTCAACCCCTACAAGCTGAAGTTCGGCCCGTTCGCGCCCGAGATCTACCGCGTGCCGATGGCCTACCCCTACCGCTGGCCGACCGGTCCGGAGCACTGCGCCGAGGAGGCGTTCGAGGAGTTCGTGGCGCTGGTCCACGCGCAGGTCGGCGAGGAGGAGACCGCTGCGGTCATCCTCGAGCCGATCCAGGGTGAGGGCGGGTTCATCGTGCCGGCGCCGGGCTTCATGAAGTTGGTCGACGACTGGTGCCGCGAGCACGGAATCCTGTTCATCGCCGACGAGGTGCAGAGCGGCTTCTGCCGCACGGGCGACTGGTTCGCGTCCGACCACGAGGACGTCGTGCCCGACCTTGTGACGACGGCCAAGGGCATTGCGGGTGGTATGCCGCTCGCCGGGCTCACGGGCCGCGCGGACGTCATGGACTCGATCCACACCGGTGGCCTCGGTGGCACGTACGGTGGCAACCCGGTGGCGTGTGCCGCGGCGCTCGCCGCGATCGAGACGATGAAGGCCGACGACCTGTGCGGGCGGGCGCGGCGGGTCGAGGAGCTGTTCCGGCCGCGGCTCGAGGCGCTGGCCGCCAAGCACGGCGTCATCGGCGACATCCGCGGCCGCGGCGCGATGCTGGCGGTCGAGCTGGTGTCTGACCTCGAGGCCAAGACGCCCGACCCCGAGCTCACCGGCCGAATCAACAAGGCCTGCCACGAGCGAGGCTTGGTGACGCTGACGTGCGGCACGTTCGGGAACGTGTTCCGCTTCCTGCCGCCGCTGTCGGCCTCGGACGAGCTGCTCGGCGAGGGGCTCGACATCCTCGACGAGGCCTTCGCCGCCACCGTCTGACCCGAGTCGAGTGCCTGAGACCTACCGATAGGCCGGCCTCAGGCACTCGACTCGATGGTGCAAACTCATTGGCGGCCAACCGTTTTCGCTGTGAGGATGGTGGTATGCCGCCTGCTCACCTCGCCGAGCCCGATGTCCAGTTCCACGAGTCGTTCCTTCGGGCGATGGACGGGTTCCGCGCCGAGGGCCGAGGCGGCCCGGATGACCGGTCGTCGATCGGACGGGCCCTCGCGACGTGGGAGCCGCGCTGGCGAGACCAACCCGGCTTCGCGGCATACGTCGACGCGTTGCGCGCCGAGCGCCTGCCCGAGACGCCGAGACCGACGGGCTTCGTGCCGTCGTGGACGCTCTGGTGGGTCGACGGGAACGAGTACCTGGGGCGCATCCAGATGAGGTATCCACTGACCGACGGGCTACGCGAGCTTGGTGGGCACATCGGCTACGACGTGGCGCCGGAGCACCGGCGCCGGGGTCATGCGAGGGCCATGCTCGCGGCGATGCTGCCCATCGTGGCTGCCCACTACCCGCTGGACCGGGTGCTCGTCACGTGCGACACCGACAACGTGGGTTCGCGCAAGGTGATCGAGGCGAATGGCGGCAAGTTCGAGGACGAGCGCTCGGGGAAGCTGCGGTACTGGGTGGCCGTCGCGGCCTGATTGACGCGCACAGGACTGGGTAGGAGCCGTTGGGCGCTGTTCACGCCCGCGCCGCGTGTCGGTCACCGGCTGGGCCCGGTCGCCCTGTTACAAAAGGTGAGACCCGGCCAAGTATGAGTTGGCCGGGTCTCGTTGTCTCCCGAAGGAGACTGGCCTCCCGAAGGAGGTCCGCTCATCTTGACCCAGGTCGGGCTCGAGCGCAAGGGGAAGTCCGAACTTTCTGCGCAGCTGCGGCGTGCGCCCGCTTGCCGGGCGGTGTCCCCTCCGACCACAGCCCGGCAAGCGGTTTCGGGCCGTCCCCTGCCTGCCCCTCACGCCCGCACCGACTGCGGCGCCTGGTGGAGGCGCCCGCTGTCGGCTCGTGGTTAGGCTAGCCAGCGACGGGGGTGCCGCCGCTGCTGTCACGGGTCGTCCGGCACCTGTGGGAGGACGCATGTGGCTGAGGCATGCCGAGCACGAGCTCGCGTGGACCGCTGACGGGCGTGGTCTCATCGAGGCCGACGGACACCGTCACCCGGTCGACGCGCAGTGGGCCCTGTGGCTGCCAGCTGGCGAGGCCCACCGCGTGCACGTCGACGACGGCAGCCTGGTCCTGTCACTGCGGTTCGCGGCCGCGGACCACGACGGCTGGGTCGACGTCGCGACCCCCGTCCTGCGCACCGACGTGCTCGACCGCCTCGTCCGTTCGGCGCTCCAGGAGGGTGCCGGCTCAGCCGAGGCGCGCACCAGGTCGCACGCGCGGGTGCACACGCTGGTGGGGGTGCTGCTCCGCGACGAGGGACGAGCGCCCGTCCCGCTGGTGGGACCCGCGCGTGCTGTCGCACTCGCACTGCTGCGCGACCCGAGCCGTCCGGAGAGCCTGGTCGAGTGGTCGTGCGCGGTGCACGTGAGCCCCAAGACGCTCCAGCGGGCGTTCGTCGCCGAGACGGGTATGCCGTTCCGGCGGTGGCGCACGAAGGTGCGCCTCGCTGCGGCGGTGACGTTCCTGCGCGCTGGGGACTCGGTGGCGGTGACGTCGGCCCGGGTGGGATTTCGGAGTCAGTCGGCGTTCGCGGCGGCCTGCCGTACCGAGCTGGGCATGACCCCCGGCGAGGTGCGTGCGGCGGCGGTGGCCCCCACGATCTTCGGTGGCGCGTCGGCGCGGGGGTGAGCGGGCGGCATACGGCCGTGCGTCGTCAGTGGGACTGGAGGGCCTGCTCCTCGCGCTCCATCTCGGCGGTGAACTCCTTCTTCACCGAACGCCAGCCCTCGTCGGTGAAGCCCGAGCGCCAGTAGCCGGAGATCGACACCCGGTCGCGGGGCAGGCCCCGCTCGACGAAGAGCCAGCGGCGCAGGTCCTTGACCATGCCCGCGTTGCCGTGGACGAAGGCGTGGACCTCACCGGTCGGCAGGCCAGCAGCCCGGACCACCTCGGCGAGCTGGTCGCCGACGGGGCGGTCGGGCTCGTCGGCGTGGTGCACCCAGGTGACCGCGATGTTGTCGCCCTGGGGGAGCGGGACGTGGGTCGTGGCGTCCTCGACCTCGAGAAAAGCCTGGGCAACGGCGTGCGGTGGGAGCCGGTCGAGGGCGGCGGCGATGGCGGGGATGGCGGCGGCGTCGCCGACCAGGAGGAACGTGTCGGCCACGGGGCTCGGACCCCAGGCGCCTCCCGGTCCGAAGAAGCCGATCGCGTCACCGGGCTGGGCGGCTGCGGCCCACGGTCCGGCGATGCCCTCGTCGCCGTGGACGACGAAATCGACTGTCAGCTCGAGGGTTTCGCGGTCGAAGGACCGGATCGTGTAGGCCCGCGTGACCGGCCACTGCTCGCGTGGCAGGGTCTCGCGCAGCTCGTCGGGGTCGAAGGGCCAGCGGTATGCCGCGCCCGGCGCCGGGAACAGCAGCTTGACGTAGTGGTCGGTGTGCTGGAGCTCGGGCAGGTTCGCGAGCTCGGGCCCGGTGAGCACCAGGCGCACCATGTCGGGCGCGAGCCACTCGGTGCGCGCGACGGTGGCGCTGGTGACGGTGCGCTTGGCGCGGGCGGGCGTGGCTGCTTCAGTCATGGTTAGGTAAGCCTAACCCACGAGTTGTGTGGGTCTCCGTGCGCCATGGGGCACCCACACCCACACGACTCGGTGCCGGGGTCAGCGCGGGGGCATCCGCAGGGCGCCGTCGAGCCGGATGACCTCGCCGTTGAGCATCCCGTTGTCGACGATGTGGCGCACCAGGTTGGCGTACTCCGCGGGCTGGCCGAGTCGCGACGGGTGCGGCACCTGGGTCTCGAGGACCTTGGTGGCCTCCTCGGGCAGGCCAGCCAGCATCGGCGTCATGAAGGTGCCGGGCGCCACCGTGACGACGCGGATTCCCTTGTCTGCCAAGTCCCGCGCGGCACTCAGGGTGAGGCCGACGATGCCACCCTTGCTCGCGGCATACGCGGCCTGTCCGATCTGTCCGTCATAGGCGGCGATCGACGCGGTCATGACGTTCACGCCACGGTCGCCGTCGACCGGTTCGTTCGGGATCATCGCGGCGGCGGCGAGGCGCAGGACGTTGAAGGTGCCGACGAGGTTGATGTCGATGACCGACTGGAACTTCTCGAGGGCGAGCGGGCCGTTCTTGCCGACGACGCGACCGGGGGTGCCGATGCCGGCGCAGTTGACGACGACGCGCAGCGTGCCTAGCTCGGCCGCGGTGTCGATCGCGGCCTGCACCTGCGCCTCGTCGCGCACGTCGGTCGGCGCGAACCGGACGCGGTCGCCGAGCTCGGCGGCCAGGGCCTCGCCGGGCGACGACGGCAGGTCGAGGATGACGACGGCGGCACCGTCGGCGTGGAGGCGGCGGACCGTGGCCTCGCCGAGGCCGGATGCGCCACCGGTGACGAGCGCGACGCTGGAGTCGTTGAGCTGCAAGGGTTTTCAGCCTTTCAGGAGGTGGCGTCCGATGACGAGCCGCTGGATCTGGTTGGTGCCCTCGAAGATCTGGGTCACCTTGGCCTCGCGCATGAAGCGCTCGAGCGGGAAGTCTTGGGTGTACCCGGCTCCGCCAAGCACCTGGACGGCGTCGGTGGTCACGCGCATCGCGTTGTCGGTGGCGACCAGCTTGGCGACCGCCGCCTCCTTGCTGAAGGGGCGACCTGCGTCGCGGAGCCGGGCGGCGTGGAGGAAGGCCGCGCGGGCGCTCGTGACGGCGGCCTCCATGTCGGCGAGGATGAACGCAAGGCCCTGGTTGTCGGCAATGGGCCGGCCGAACTGCTCGCGCTCCTTGGCGTAGGCGACGGCGTCGTCGAGGGCGCGCTGTGCGAGACCCGTTGCGGCAGCGGCGATTCCGAGCCGGCCGGAGTCGAGGGCCGACAGTGCGATGGCCATGCCCTGCCCGCGCTCGCCGACCAGCCGGTCGGCGCCGACCTCGACCCCGTCGAAGTGCACCTCGCTGACCGTGTCGCAGTGCAGTCCCATCTTCTTCTCGGGGGTGCCGAACGTCAGCCCGGTCGCATCGCCCGGCACGACGAAGCACGACAGGCCGCGGCCGCCGTCGTCGGACGTGCGCACGAAGCTCGTGTAGAAGTCGGCGTGACCAGCGTGGCTGATCCAGGCCTTGGTGCCCTTGATTCGGTATGCCGTGGGGTCGGCCTGGTCGTCGGGCGTCGCCTTGGTGGTCATCGAGGCGATGTCGGAACCGGCCGCGCGCTCGGAGAGGCAGTAGGCGCCGAGCTGGTCGCCGGAGAGCATCGCGGGGAGCAGGGCCTCCTGCTGGGCGCGCGTGCCGAACTGGGCCACGGGGTAGCAGGTGAGCGAGTGGACCGAGACGCCCACCGCGACCGACATCCATGCCCACGCGATCTCCTCGACGACCTGGAGGTAGACCTCGTAGGGCTGGTCGGCGCCGCCGAACTCCTCGGGGTAGGGGAGCGACAGCAGGCCGGCCTTGCCGAGGGTGCGGAACGCGTCGACCGGCAGTTCGGGGGTGGTGGCGGCGCGGCGCTCGGCCTCGTCGACCTGCGGCAGGAGCTCCTTGGCGCAGATCTCGCGGGTGAGGTCGATGAGGTCCTGGCCCTCCTCGGTGGGCATCAGACGCGTCGCAGGCATGCCCACAGGGTAGAGGTTGCTAGGACGTCCAACTAAATCGTCGCGGCGGGGCTGGGGCGTCGCTCACTTGCCTTGTGCGGGGGCTCCGAGGGCGTCACATCTCGTCGGGGGCGGTGATGCCGAGCAGGCCGAGGCCATCGGTGAGGACGCGCAGCGTGAGGGTGCACAGCTCCAACCGGCTGGCCCGCACCTGCGGGGTCGGCGCCTTGAGCACGGGGCAGTGCTCGTAGAAGGTCGTGAACGCCGAGGCGAGGTCGAAGAGGTATGCCGCGAGGCGGTGCGGCTCGAGCGTGTCCCCGACCTCGGCCACGACGCGTCCGTAGTCGAGCAGCCGGAGCGCCAGCGCCCGTTCGGCCGGCTCGGTGAGCTCGAGCACTGGTTGGTCGGCTGCCGGCACCTCGCCGGAGCCGCCCTCCGATGCCGCCCGGCGCAGGATCGACCGGATGCGTGCCGCGGCGTACTGCAGGTAGGGGCCGGTGTTGCCGGTCAGCGCGACCATCCGGTCGAGGTCGAAGACGTACTCGCTGTCGTGCGAGACCGACAGGTCGGCGTACTTGATGGCGGCGATGCCGACGGCGTGGGCGATGCTGCCGCGGGCCACCTCGTCGAGGTCGGGCCGCGACTCGGCCACGACCTGGGCCGCGCGCTCGATCGCGGAGTCGACGAGCGACTGCAGCGACACGAGGTCGCCGGAGCGGGTGCGCAGGAGCTTGCCGTCGGTGCCGAGGACGTTGCCGATCTGGACGTGGATCGGGCGGGTCTTGTCGCGGGTCCAGCCGGCGAGCTCGGTGGCCTTCCAGGACATCTCGAAGTGCAGGTGCTGCGGTGCGCCGACGACGTAGAGGGCGCGGTCGGCGTCGAGGTCGAGCGACCGGTGACGCAGGGTGGCGATGTCGGTCGTGGCGTAGCCGTAGCCGCCGTCGGACTTGCGGACGATGAGCGGCAGGCGCGCGCCGTCTCGCCCCGTGTAGCCGTCGAGAAACACGCACAACGCCCCGTCGCTGACCTCGGCGATGCCGCGCTCCTCGAGGTCGGCGCCGATGGCGGGCAGCTCGTCGTTGTAACGGGACTCACCGTCGAGGTCGGCGTCGGTGAGCGTGATGTCGAGCTCGTCGTAGACCCGGTTGAAGTAGGCCTTGGACCGGTCGAGCAGCTGCTCCCAGATGCGGTAGGTCTCGGCGTCGCCGCTTTGGAGCAGGGTCACCCGGCGTCGCGCCCGCACGGCAAACGAGTCGGGCGACGGGTCGTCCTTCGTCGCCCGGTACTTCGCGTTGGCCGCCTGGTAGAACGCGTTCGGGTCGACCTCGAGCAGCTCCGCCTCGGCCGAGTCCTCGCCGACCTCGAGCAGGTGCTCGACGAGCATGCCGAACGGCGTGCCCCAGTCGCCGATGTGGTTCTGCCGGATGACGTGGTGCCCGAGCCGCTCGAGGGTGCGCGCGAGTGAGTCGCCGACCACCGTCGTGCGCAGGTGACCGACGTGCATCTCCTTGGCCACGTTGGGCGAGGAGTAGTCGATCGGGATGACCTCACGGGCCGGGGTCGGTATGCCGAGCCGGTCGTCCGCGAGCAGCTCACGGGTCGCGCCGGTCACCCAGTCGTCGGCCAGCGTCACGTTGACGAAGCCGGGACCCGCCACCTCCAGCCCAGCGACGAGGTCGTCGACCCCTGCCTCGCGCAGGGCCGCCACGATCGCCTCGGCCACCTCGCGTGGCGGACGCCCCGCCCGCTTGGCCAGCGACATCGCGGCATTCACCTGCAGGTCGGCTGCTGGCCGCGTCGGTGCAGCCGTGCCCCCACCGGGCTGGAAACCCTTGTCCTGCTTGGTGTTAGGCCCCTTCTTGGTCTTGAGCGCGAAGGGGCGGATGACGGGATCGGTGTCGGCGAACTCATCACCCAGAGCGGCCCGGATGGCGGCCTGCACCCGTGGCGCGAGGGCGGATGCCGGGTCAGTCATGGTCCACCGTGTCGGGCAGGTCGACCGGTGCCAGGGCGGGACGCTTGGCCTGCACCCGGTCACCCGAGGACTCGCCGCGCAGCCGACGCTGCACCCACGGCGCGAGGTGCGTCTTCGCCCACTCCGCGTTCGCGGCCGCCGACTCGCGTCGCGACACCGGCGGCGGAGGCGGCAGCGGCGTCGACCAGTCGGCGCGGTCGGTGTCGTGACCCAGCGCCGACAGCGCGTTGAGCGCCACCCGGCGGTGCCCCTCGCTCGTCATGTGGATGCGGTCCTCGGACCACATGCGCCAGTCGAGCAGCGCCTTCATGCCCCACTGGTTGATGACGTAGGCGCCGTGCTGCTGGGCGATGCTGAACACGTTGGCCGAGTGGATCGCGTGCCGCCCGCGCAGGTGCCTGAGCACCGGTGCGCCGGCCGGGTCCGTCGGCGTCGCGAGCAGCACGTCCGCGCCCGCCTCGCGCAGCCGGACGACAGCAGCCTCGAGCTGCCCGGCGATCGCGTCGAGGTCGGCCTTGGGTCGCAGGATGTCGTTGCCGCCGCCCACCATCGAGACCAGGTCCGGGCCCAGCGCAATCGCCGCATCCAGCTGCGGCCCAACGACATCCGCGAGCAACCGACCCCGGACCGCCAGGTTCGCGTACTCGAAGTCGCCACCGGCCAGCTGCGCAAGGTGACCCGCGAGCCGGTCGGCCCACCCGGCATACACCCCTGGCTGTCCGGGCACCTCGTCGGACATGCCTTCGGTGAAGGAGTCGCCAATGGCGACGTAGCGGTGCCAGACCTTGCCGCGTTCGGGCAGGTGGGTGGCGTTGTCGGTCACGGCAGCCTCCAGTCGACGGGGTCGGCGCCCTGCTGTGCGAGCAGCTCGTTGGCGCGGCTGAACGGGCGCGACCCGAAGAATCCCGAGTGCGCGGAAAGCGGTGAGGGGTGGGGACTTTCGATGGCTGGTATGCCGTGGAGGTGCGGCGCGAGGTTGCGCGCGTCCCTGCCCCACAGGATCGCCACGAGCGGCCCGCCGCGCTCGACGAGGGCGCTGATGGCGGCGGCGGTGACGTGCTCCCAGCCCTTGCCGCGGTGGCTGGCCGGCGTGCCCGGCCGGACGGTCAGGACGCGGTTGAGCAGGAGCACGCCGTGGTCGGCCCACGGTGAGAGGTCACCGTTGGTGGGTGCGGGGACACCGAGGTCGGTCTGGAGCTCCTTGTAGATGTTGACGAGCGACTTGGGGATGGGCCGGACGTCCGGGGCCACCGAGAACGACAGTCCCACCGCGTGGCCCGGGGTGGGGTAGGGGTCCTGGCCGACGATGAGGACCCGCACGTCGTCGAGCGGCCGTTCGAAGGCGCGCAGCACGTGCTCGCCCGCCGGCAGGTAGCCCCGCCCCGCCGCGACCTCGGCCCGCAGGAACTCACCCAGCTCGGCCACCGTGTCCGCGACCGGTTCCAACGCCGGCACCCACGAAGGGTGCACGAGGTCGGTCAGGGGAGCAGGCGGCATACCCGAAAACTAGCCAAGGGCGCCGCTGGCGGCACACTTGACCCCACCTTGGACAACCCGTGCCAAACACGAACCCGGCGTTGGTGCGGTGGTTGCCCACGGGCGCCGCCGCAGGTGCAGGGTCGGTGCTCATGGCCAGAACCCCGCGCGCCCTTGCCGTCGCCATCCTCGCCCTCGTCGCGGTGCCGGTTGGTGCCGATGCCGCCGCCGCTCTGCCACCGCCCGCCCCGAGCGTGAGTGACTCACGCAGCCAGCTCACGCAGCTGGCGGTGCGTGCGGAGGACAACGTGGGCTACGACCGGACCCTGTTCACGCACTGGATCACCGTGAACGGCTGCACCACCCGCGAGAGCGTCATCAAGCGTGACGGCACCGGCGTCGTGGTGGACAGCAGCTGCGCGGCGACGAAGGGGTCGTGGTTCAGCGTCTACGACGGTGTCTCGACCAGCGACCCGTCGACCTTCGACATCGACCACGTCGTGCCGCTCGCCGAGGCATGGGGCTCGGGCGCCGACGCGTGGACCAGTGACCAGCGCAAGGCGTTCGCCAACGACCTCACCCGGCCCCAGCTCATCGCGGTGTCGGCGTCGAGCAACCGCAGCAAGGGCGACAAGGACCCCGCGCAGTGGCAGCCGACGCGGACGGCGTGGCGGTGCGAGTACGTGCGTGAGTGGATCAACGTGAAGTACTTCTGGGACCTGGCCGTCGACTCGGCCGAGAAGACCGCGATCGAGGGGATGCTCGATGCGAACTGCTGACTGGTTCAGTGGTGGGCGCTCACCGGGCTGACGTGGACGTTCGCGGCGGCGAGCCTGGGCAACCGGTCGACGAGGTGTGACTCGGCGTGGTGGGCGATGGCGTGGGCCTGCTCGATCGTGAGCCCGTCTGCGACGGTGAGGTCGGCCTCGGCGTGCAGGGTGTGGCCGATCCAGCGCAGCTGCACCGTTCGCACGGCCTGGACACCGCGCGCCGAGCCGAGCGCCTCGCGAGCGGTGCCGACCAGCTCGGGGTCGACGGCATCCATCAGTCGCGCCCCGACCTGCCGAGCCGCAGACCGGAGCACGCCGAGGATGGCGATCGCGATCAGCAGCCCGATGACCGGGTCGGCCCACGGGAGCCCGGCCGCGACCCCAGCGGCGCCGAGGACGACTGCCAACGACGTGAAGCCGTCGGTGCGCGCGTGCAGGCCGTCGGCCACGAGGGCCGCGGAGCCGATCTGGCGGCCGACCCTGATGCGGTATCGCGCCACCACCTCGTTGCCAGCGAAGCCGACGACTCCGGCCGCCGCCACCGCCCAGAGGTGGCTGACGTCCTGGGGGTCGAGCAGACGCTTGATCGCCTCGTAGCCGGCGAGGATGCTCGACAACGCGATCATCGCCACCACGAAGAGGCCGGCGAGGTCCTCGGCGCGCCCGTAGCCGTAGGTGTAGCGGTCGTTGGCCGACTTGCGCGCCAGGGCGAAGGCGACCAGCAGCGGTACCGCGGTGAGCGCGTCGGCGACGTTGTGGAGGGTGTCACCGAGCAGGGCCACTGAGCCGGTGAACGCGACGATGACGGCCTGGGCGGCAGCCGTCACGGCGAGGACGCCCAGGCTGATCCAGAGGGCACGTCGACCGCGCGCGTCAGCCTCCAGCGCGGCGTCGACCTGGTCGGTGGCGTCGTGGGAGTGGGCGCCGAACAGCTCGGACAGCAGGTGTCGCAGCCGCCCCGCGAAGGTGCTGTCGTGGTCGTGGTCGTGGTCGTGCGCGTCGTATGCCGCGTGGGCGCGGCCGTGGTCGCCGCAACTCACGACGCCGTCCCGTCGGTGCCGCGGTGGTGTGCGGGCACCGCATCGAGCAGGTGCTCCACGTGGCCCAAGGTGTCGAGGACGAGCTGGCGCACGTGACCGTTCTCCACGCGGTAGAGAACCGAGGTCCCCTGCCGCCTGGTCGTCACGAGGCGGGCCATGCGCAGCTTGGCAAGGTGCTGGGAGATGCCCGGCACGGGACGCTCCAGCTCGGAGGCGAGCTGGGTCACCGACTTCTCCTCGTCGAGCAGCGCACCGGCCAGCCGAAGCCGCGTCGGGTCGGCGAGCACGCGCAGGACCTCGACCGCCACGGTGACGAAGTCCTCGTCCAGGTCAGGTGGTTGCGTATTTGCGTGCATACGCAAATAGTAAGCCGAGCTCAGCGGAAGATCGCGGCGAGGTCGTCGAGCCGCTCGGGGACGAGCCGGAACCACGCCCACGTGCCGCGGCGCTCGCGGGTGAGCAGCCCGGCCTCGGTCAGCACCTTGAGGTGGTGGCTCACGGTCGGCTGCGAGAGCCCGACGGCCGGGGTGAGGTCGCAGACGCAGGCCTCCTGGTCCTTCGAGGAACGGATGAGGGACAGGAGGCGCAGCCGCGCCGGGTCGGCCACCGCCTTGAGGAGGTATGCCGTGGCCTCGGCGTCCGCGGTCGTCATCGCCTCGTCGGAGGCGAGGCTTCCGCAGCAGGCCTCCTCCGTGGCGGGCGCGAGGGGCAGTGCGCGGCCGGGCATGGAACCTCCATATTGACAGGCTTCGATGAAGTGGCTTCACTGAGCTGCATCGATGATAGTCAATGAAGGAGTGGTCATGGCCAGGGTTCAGCTCGCGCTCAACGTCTCGGACCTCGAGTCGTCCGTGGCGTTCTACTCGACCCTCCTCGGCGCCCCGCCGCACAAGCGCCGTCCGGGCTATGCCAACTTCGCGGTCGACGACCCGGCCCTCAAGCTCGTGCTCATCGAGGTGCCCGAGGACGAGCGCGGCACCGGTACCACCGGTGCCCTCAACCACCTTGGTATCGAGGTCGATTCCACCGAGGCCGTTGAGGCGGCCACTGGACGCCTCAGCGACGCCGGGCTCGCGACCTTCGACGAGCGCGACACCACCTGCTGCTACGCCCTGCAGGACAAGGTGTGGGTGCACGACCCCGCCGGAGCGCCGTGGGAGGTCTACGTCGTCAAGGACGACAACCCGGCGAGTTCCCCTGTGGCAGTGGGGGATCGGTCTGCCCTGCCGCTGGCGGAGGGCGCGTGTTGTCGCTGACCCGTCGTCTTGGTGCAGAGGCCGTCGGCACCGGCGTGCTCGCTGCCGCCGTGGTCGGTTCGGGTGTCATGGCGCAGCGGCTCACCGACGACGTCGCCGTCCAGCTGCTGGTCAACGCGCTCGCGACGGTGGCCGCGCTCGGCGTCCTCGTCGCGGTCCTCGGGCCGGTGAGTGGCGCGCACCTCAACCCGGTGGTCTCGGTCTTCGCTGCCGTGCGCGGCCTCTTGCCGCGCCGCGAGGTCTTCCCGTATGCCGTGGTGCAGCTCCTCGGGGCGTGCGTCGGTGTCGTCGTCGCCAACCTCATGTTCGAGCTGCCCGCCGTGTCGGTGGCGACGCGTGACCGGGCGGGTCTGGGTACCGCGCTCGGCGAGGTCGTGGCGACGGCCGGTCTGGTGGTCGTCGTGGCCGCGGTGTCACGGCCCGGCTGGACCGGCCGGGCCGCCGTGCTCGTGCCGGCCTGGATCGGCGGTGCCTACTTCTTCACCTCCTCCACGTCGTTCGCCAACCCGGCACTGACCGTCGGTCGCGCCCTGAGCGACTCGTTCGCGGGCATCGCCCCCGCCTCGGTGGTCCCGTTCGTCGCGGCCCAGGCAGCAGGTCTGGTGCTCGCCAGCCTGGCGCTGGCCGTCGTCGAACCACGCCAACCCCAACCAGCACAGCAACACGAGGAGGACGCCCGTGCCGTCTGACCGCCCCTCCGTCCTCTTCGTCTGCGTCCACAACGCCGGTCGCTCACAGATGGCCGCGGCATACCTCGAACACCTCTCCGGTGGCGCCGTCGAGGTGCGCTCCGCGGGAAGCCAGCCCGCCCACCAGCTCAACCCTGCGGTCGTCGCCGCGATGGCAGAAGTCGGACTCGACCTCGCCGCCGCCCGTCCGAAGGTGCTGACCGCGGAGGCGGTGCAGGCGTCCGATGTCGTGGTGACGATGGGCTGCGGCGACGCCTGCCCCATCTACCCCGGGAAACGGTACGAGGACTGGGTGCTCGACGACCCCGCCGGCCAGGGAGTCGAGGCGGTGCGGCCGATCCGCGACGAGATCCGGCGGCGAGTCGAGGTCCTGCTGGGCGAGCTGGGCGTGGCCCCGGGCCTGTGACCGGCTGAACTTTGACCCAAAGTTCGCTCGTGCTTGAAACGTTCCCAGCACTGGCGAACTTTGGCCCAAAGTTCGGGGCGCGGTCGGGTCAGGTGTCGGATGGGGTTGGGCGTCCACGCATGCGGCTGACGAGCTGGGCGCGTTTGGCCGAGACGTCGGCCCACACGCGTTGCTGCAACGCCAGCGAGACCCAGCCCGCCAACGCCATGCCAGTGAGGTTGATGACCAGCTGCAGGGTGCTGCCCTTCACCTCGTGCCACGCCCCGAACGCCAGTGCGAGGCCGATGTTGCCGGCTGCCGGGATGGTTGTCACCGAGACGAACACGCCGGTGAGGCCGCCCACTCGCGACGACGTCATCGACAGCACGCCGGCCGAGGCTGCGATGACGGCCACGATGAACGACCACCGGTCGGGCGTGTAGATGAACGACGTGTCCGGCCGGTTGCGGCTGCCGAGGTCGTCGGCCGTCACCCAGCCCAGTGCACCCACGAGCAGGCCGCCGAGGAACGTGACCGCGATCGCCGTCGCAAATCCGAACACCAGCGAACGAATTGCCCTGCGCAGCAACGAGTATCGCCGCCGCACCAGCGACAGTCCCAGCGCCGCGACTGGCCCGAAGTCCGGGCCCAGGATCATCGCGCCCACGATGAGGACGGGTGAGTCGAGGACGATCGCGATGGCCGCGATGAGCGTCGCGAGCACCATGAACGACAGGAAGGTCCAGTTGGTCTCGGTGTCCTCGAACGCCCGCTGTGTCACCTCCGACCACACGACCGAGTCGGCACCACTGCCGGGCGCGATCCGCTCGGCGTCCAGCCCGGGCTGCGACAGCCACGACGGCACCGGGTCGATGTGGATCGTCCCCAGCTCCTGCACCCCGAGCTCGCGGAGCCGGTCGATGACGTCGTTGGCCGCCTCGCGCGCGACGTCGGCGAAGAAGAGGTCACCCGGGGGCTTGATCGACCCGCCGTGGACGGCCGCGATGCTGCTGACGGCAGGGTCGTCCTCGAGCGTCTCGCGCACCTGGGCGGAGAGCGCACTCGGGGCCGAGACGCGCAGCTGCAACATGGCCGACAGTCTGCCGTGGCGACCGTCCCCGACGGTGGACCCCGCGCAGGCGAGGCGGCCACGCGGCATACCCTGCTCGTCGTGACCTTGCGCTGGCCCGTCGTGCTGTTCGACTTCGACGGCACCCTCGCCGACACCATCCCGCTCATCGTCGCGAGCTACCACCACGCCATCGGGACGATCGGTGAGGCGGCCGACGACCTCGAGGTGCGCTCGTGGATCGGGCGTCCGCTCCAGCCGGTGCTCGAGGAGCGCTACCCAGGTCGCGGGCAGGAGCTGACCGACACCTACCGCACGTGGAACCTCGCCCACCACGACGAGCTGATCCGCACTGTCGACGGCATCCCCGAGCTGCTCGGGCGGCTCCACGACGCGGGCGCGCGCACCGGCGTCGTGTCGAGCAAGAAGGCCGAGACCGTGCGCCTCGGCCTGCGCGCCGTGGGCCTCGAGGGTGTCATCGACGTCGTGGCCGGCCAGGAGGAGACGACGCGGCACAAGCCGGACCCCGAGCCCCTCCTGTATGCCGCGTCGAGACTGGGCGCCGACGCGGGCTCGTGCGTCTACGTGGGTGACGCGACGGTCGACGTTCAGGCCGCACGCGCAGCGGGTATGGGCGCCATTGCCGTGACGTGGGGAGCGGGCGTCGAGTCCGCGCTTGAGGCGACCGCGCCGGACGCGCTCGTGGGCACTTCCGCCGAGCTGGCCGAGGCCCTCCTGCCGGGGTCCTAGACTCGCGGCCGTGCACGGCTACACGGACAAGCAGCTCGAGATCCTGGGCGACGCGATCCTCGCCTACTCCGCCGACCGCCTGAAGCTCGACCCGGTGCCGCTGGACCAGCCGCACACGCTGGCCGAGCTCGAGGCCGCCGCGGGCGGCACGATCACCGCGGAGGGCATCGGCGGGCTCAAGGCGCTCGAGCTGTTCGGCGAGACGCTGGCGCCGGCCTGCATCTCGACCGACCACCCGCGCTACCTGTCGTTCATCCCTTGTGCCCCAACGGAAGCCGCGGCGATGTTCGACCTCGTGGTCGGCGCGTCGTCGATCTACGGCGGGTCGTGGCTCGAGGGTGCGGGAGCGGTGTATGCCGAGAACCAGGCGCTGCGCTGGATCGCCGACCTCGTGGGCCTGCCGGCCGAGGCCGGTGGCGTCTTCGTGCCGGGTGGCACGATCGGCAACCTGTCCGCGCTGGTGGCTGCGCGGCATACCGCTCGGGCCAAGGCCGCCCGCGCCGGGGTGACTGGTCCCGGTGGCCGGCCGTGGCGGGTTGCCGCGACGCACGGCGCGCACTCCTCGATCCAGTCGGCGTGCGATGTCATGGATGCGGAGTTCATCGGCGTCGAGGTGGACGACAACATGCGCCTGACGGGTGCGGAGCTGCGAAAGGTGTTGGAGGAGAACGGTCCTGACACCTTCTTCGCCGTCGTCGCCACGTCGGGGACGACGAACTTCGGCATCGTCGACGACCTCGCGTCGGTCGCGGAGGTGTGCCGCGAGTTCGGCATCTGGTTCCACGTCGACGGCGCCTACGGCGGTGCCGGGCTCGCCGCCGAGTCGGTGCGTCACCTCTACGAGGGCATCGAGCACTGCGACTCGTTCATCGTCGACCCGCACAAGTGGCTGTTCGCACCGTTCGACTGCTGTGCGCTCCTCTACCGCGACCCCGCCCTGGCGCGCGCCGCCCACACCCAGCACGCGTCCTACCTCGACGTCCTCACCGACGCCCCGGACTGGAACCCCACCGACTACTCGGTCGGCCTCACCCGTCGCGCCCGGGGCCTGCCGTTCTGGTTCTCGCTCGCGACGCACGGCACGTCCGCCTACTCGGCGGCGGTCGAGCGCACGCTCGAGGTGACCCGGTTCGCAGCGGCCGAGATCGCGCGTCGGGACCACCTCGAGGTGGTGCGTGAGCCCGACCTGTCCGTGGTGGTGTTTCGGCGGCTGGGGTGGAGCGCCGGTCAGTACCAGGAGTGGTCGGACCGGTTGCTGGCCGAGGAGTTCGCGTTCGTCGTGCCCACCTCGCACGCCGGCGAGACGCTGACGCGGTTCGCGATCGTCAACCCACGCACCAGCGAGGACGACATCGTGGCCATCCTCGACACCATGGCCTGAGGTCTCGTGCGCCCCATGTGACCCCTGTGACTGGTGGGCCGCACGCGGCCCGATCAGCGCCGTCGCGTTCCGCGAGTGGAATGACAAGCGTGTGATTCGCTCCGTATAGTGGGCCTGCAACGCACGGGTCGAACATCGAAGGGCGCGAGTCGAGAGTGAACGCCGCACACAGCCGCGAGCAGGTCCACACCGGGGAGCTGACCGACCGCGAGCGCGAGATCATCGCGTTCGAGCGGCAGTGGTGGAAGTACGCAGGTGCTAAGGAGCAGGCGATCCGCGACCTCTTCGACATGAGCGCCACCCGCTACTACCAGGTGCTCAACGGCCTCATCGACAACCCGGCCGCGCTCGAGGCCGACCCCATGCTGATCAAGCGGCTGCGCCGGCTGCGCGCCTCACGCCAGCGCGCCCGCAGCGCCCGCCGCCTCGGCATCCAGCTCTAGCGGGCACCCACCCCCAGCAAGGCACGCCCGTCCGGACCGATCCGGGCGGGCGTCGCTGCGTCCGCGGCCGGGTTCGCAGGTTCCGGCCGTATGCCGCGTGCCCCCGTTTCGCGCCCCATCCGCCGCCTCCGACGCTGGTCTACGTCGTTTGGTGTACGTAATCCGAGTCACCGGGTGACCAGGCGCGGGCCATCTTCGAGTCATTCTCGCCCGAACCGCTGGCGTCCGAATTGATCCGATCTCTACCTTCATGCCCGGACCACCCACCCAGCGCCATGGAGGCACCCCGTGACCCGCACCGCACTGCGAGCACCAGCCCTCGCAGCGAGCTGTCTGCTCGCCCTCTTCGCCGGGGCGTTACCCGCCCTCGCCGACGACATCGTCAACGACATCACCACGCAGAACGAGGTCATGAGCCTCACCGCCGGAGGCGCCCCCGGCTCGACCGTCCTGTCGGTCACCCCGACCGGCGGTGACGGCAAGAACGGCTGCAACCTCACCGGTGGCACGAGCGCGACCTTCGCCGTCACGTCGTCCAACCCGGCCGTGGCCACCGTGTCGCCGGCCTCGGTGACGTTCACCTCGTGCTCCGACACCCGGTCGCTCACCGTGACGCCCGTGGCCGAGGGCACCTCCAGCGTCACGCTCCGGCAGACCGCCAACAGCTCGCAGGGCTCGTTCAACACCGCGCCCGCGGCGTTCACCGCCAACGTCGCCAAGGCCGTCCCCACCAACACCGCGCCGAGCGTCAGCGTGATCGGCGTCAGCGAGGGCGCGACGTACACCTGGGGCTCCGTCCCCGCCGCGAGCTGCGCGGTCACGGACAAGGAGGACGGCAACAGCACGTCCGCCGCGGTCCTCGCGCACACCGCCGCCGACTACGTGGGTCCGCAGACGGCCACCTGCTCCTACACCGACGGCGGCGGGCTCACCGCGACGTCGTCCGTGAGCTTCACGATCGCCAAGGCGCCGTCGACCATCAACCTCGACTGTCCGGCCGCCGTCACCTACGACGGCACCGCCCAGACCCCCTGCTCGGCGCGCGTGACCGGCGTCGGCGGCCTCGACCAGGCCCTCACCGTGGGCTACGGCGACAACACCAATGCCGGCACCGCGAGCGCCAGTGCCTCGTATGCCGGTGACGCCACCCACGCGGCCGCGCAGCCGGCGAGCGCCACCTTCGCCATCGGCAAGGCCGCGTCCACGACGACCATGACCTGCCGGACCGGCGTCGTCTACACCGGCGGGTCCCAGGACATCTGCTCCGCCAACGTCACCGGTGTCGGCGGCCTCGACCAGGCGGTCGGCGTCAGCTACAACCCCGACAGCACCAACGCGGGCAATGGCACGGCCACCGCCACCTTCGCGGGCGACGCCAACCACGTCGGCAGCAGTGCCGAGGCCACCTTCGAGATCGGCAAGGCCACCTCGACGATCGCCCTCTCCTGCAGCGACGACTCGGTGTTCGACGGCACGGCCCAGACGCCGTGCACCGCTGAGGTCAGCGGTGTCGGCGGCCTGCAGCAGAGCGTCCCGGTCTCCTACGAGAACAACGTCCACGCGGGCACGGCCACTGCCACCGCGGCATACGCGGGCGATGCCAACCACGGTTCGTCCGATGCGACCGCCACGTTCCCCATCGCCAAGGCGGCGACGACCACCACGCTGACCTGCCCCGAGTCGGTCACCTACGACGGCAGCTCGCAGCAGCCGTGCACGGCGACGGTCACCGGCCCGGCCGGTCTCGACCAGGCGGTCAGCCCGACATACACGGCGGACACGACCAACGCGGGTGAGGTCGGCGTCACCGCCGACTACGCCGGCTCGGGCGACTACCTCGCCAGCTCGGACAGCGCGACCTTCACCATCGCCAAGGCGCCCTCGACCGTCAGCATCGACTGCGCCGCTGCCACCTACACCGGCAGCGCCCAGACGCCGTGCTCGGCCACCGTCACCGGTGCCGGCACCTTCGACAGCAAGGCGACGACACTGACCTACGCCGACAACGTCAACGCGGGCACGGCCAGCGTCACGGCCACCTACGGCGGCGACCGCAACCACCTCGGTGACACCGCGACGGGCAGCTTCGCCATCGCCAAGGCTCCGTCGAGCGTGGCGGTCACCTGCCCCGCCTCGGTGGAGTTCAGCGGCGCCGCGCAGACGCCGTGCACGGCCCGGGCCACCGGAGTCGGCGGGCTCGACGTCGCCGTCACCGACCTGGCCTACGCGAACAACACCAAGGCCGGCACGGCCACCGTCACCGCCACCTACGCGGGCGACGCCAACCACACCGGGTCGACCGGCACCGGCTCGTTCACGATCAACCCCTACCGCCTCGGTGGCTTCTACCAGCCGGTCGACATGGGTGGGGTGTTGAACTCGGTCAAGGCCGGCTCGACCGTCCCGCTGAAGTTCGAGCTGTTCTCCGGCTCGACCGAGATCACCTCGACCAGCGCGGTCGCCAGCTTCACGGCGACCAAGATCACCTGCGCGACCGGCGCAACCGTCGATGACGTCGAGCTCACCACCACCGGTGGCACGAGCCTGCGCTACGACACCTCGGGCGGCCAGTTCATCCAGAACTGGCAGACCCCCAAGGCGGCCGGCTCCTGCTACAAGGTCACCATGACCGCCGTCGACGGCAGCACCCTCACCGCGCAGTTCAAGCTCAAGTGAGTTCCTGAGCTCGCAGGGCAAGGCGCCCCCGTCGGCTTCGGCCGGCGGGGGCGCTTCGCGCCTGTTCCGGTATGCCGCGTGGCCTGCCGGATGCCCTACGCCCGCTTGGTGATCGCGCGGGCGAGGACGGCGCCGAGCACTCCGACCACGAGGGCGACGGCGAGGTCCCCGAGGGTGCGGCTGCTCGGCTCGAGTGCTCGCAGGAAGACGCGCACCCCGCCGGAGGCCAGGTCGCGGATCGGGTCGGGTGCGTGCTGGGCCGACCGGGCTGACCCGCCCGCGTAACCCACGGCGGTCACCGCGGCCGGGACGACCCAGAGCAACGCCAGGCCCACGAACCAGGCTGCGGCGAGCGAGCCCCAGCCGCCCCGGGCGGCGCACCAGGCGAGCGTGACGCCGACGAGGGCGGCCGCGACCCAGTGGCTGCTCGTCGCGGCCAGACGTGAGCTCTCGTCGAACCGGTGACCGAAGCCCGTGGCGAACACGCCCAGCCACGAGCCGGTGAGGACCGCGGCCAGGGCGAGCCACGGCACGGCGGCCGGGCGCGAGCCACGGGCCGAGACCGGCAGGGCCACGAAGCACACGACCAGCGATGCCGCCAAGGCGCCCAGCACGGCATACAGGTAGATCTCGCCCCGCGACGACCTTTCGATGCCCTCGGCGACCGTCCACGCGCTCTGCCCGGATGCGGCGAGCGCGACCACCAGCCAGCCCACGAACGCGCCGCCGAGCGCCGGACCCGACCGGGGCAGTGCGCGCACCACGAGTCCCGCCAGCACGGCGCCGACGAGCATCATGGCGAGGACGGGCACCACGTAGTACTGGCTGAGTGGCAGCAACGACACCGGCATCTCGCCGGGCAGGCGCTGCTCGGACCAGAGGTTCTGCAGGGGGAGGCGGCGGTCGGTCGTCAACCACGGCAGGAGCCCGACGACACCGGCGGCGATGCCGACGAGCAGGCCGGTGCCGAGGGCCGCCGCGGGCGATCGGCGGCGCGGTGGTGGGGTGTCCCCGTCGGCCGGAACGTGGGGTGCGATGGTCGGCGACGACATGGCGGTCATTGTGCCGTCGCGGCCTCGCGACCGGACGGACACGCTGCGCAGGGTGCGTGTCGCGTGCTTGACTTCCGCCGTGGCCGAGGTGCGGATCCGACCCGCTGGCGCCGACGACGCGCTCGTCGTCGCGGCGCTCGTGCTGCAGTGCGCGATCCATCGCGGCGGCAGCGGCGAGCCGGGCTTCCTCGACCGCTACGCGCGCGCCTGGCTGGCCGACCAACGGCACCTGCCGGTGTGGCTCGCCGAGGTGGGCGAGGAGCACGGCGGGTTCCTGCAGGCGCGCGTGGTCGACCCGTTGCCGTTGCCCCGCAACGAGATTGCGCCTGAGCTGGTGGTCGAGGTGTTCTTCGTGCGGCCCACCCATCGCGGGCTCGGAGTCGGCGAGGATCTACTCCGGGCGGCCACGACGTGGGCGCGCGACGGCGGGTTCGCCGCGGCGGTCATGAGCGCGGGGCCGCACACGCGGGCGATGGTGGAACGTGTCGGGTTCACCCCCGACGAGAGCGCCTACCGGATGGAGCTGAGATGACCGACGCCACAAGGCCCGACCGGCCGCCGCTGACCATCGGCTCGATCGTGGTCCACGTGGACGACGCCACGAGGGCGATGGCTTTCTGGGCGCCGGCCCTGGACTACGAGCCGCGCTACGACCCGGAGCCCGACTGGGTCATCCTCCAGCCGCGCGACGGCCGCCCCGGCCCCAACCTCTCGCTCGACGGCGTCGGTGCCAACCCGCCGAAGTTTCCCGAGATCCACCTCGACCTGTATGCCGTCGACCAGGCCGCTGAGGTGGAGCGCCTCGTCGGCCTGGGGGCGCGCCGGGTCGAGGACTGGCCCTACCCGAAGGACGAGGAGGTCGACTTCGTCGTGCTCGAGGACCCGGACGGCAACCGGTTCTGCGTCATCGACGCGGCGCCGGGGCTCGACGACGCGGAGCCCGGTCAGCCCTCGTGAGCCTGCGCCCCGGACCCACCAACACCCTGGTCGACGTCCCCGGCTTCCGCGTCGGCCACTCCACCCGCACCGAGCCGGGCTGGCTCACCGGTACCACCGTCGTCCTGCCGCCCGACGCCGGAGCTGTCGCCGGTGTGGACGTGCGTGGCGGCGCGCCGGGCACCCGCGAGACCGACCTGCTCGACCCGCGCAACCTCGTCGACCGCGTCAACGCCGTGGTGCTCACCGGGGGCAGTGCGTTCGGCCTCGCGAGCGCCGACGGAGTGATGCAGCGCCTGTATGCCGCGGGGCTGGGCTGGCCGATGGGGCAGCCCGGCAAGGTGGTCCCGATCGTGCCCGCGACGGTGTTGTTCGACCTCGACCGTGGCGGCGAGTTCGCTTCTGCGCCAACGGCTTCCGACGGGGTGACGGCATTCGACGCAGCCTCCGCCGAGGCCGTCACGCAGGGAAACGTCGGCGCCGGGACGGGTGCCAGGGCCGGTGGCCTCAAGGGCGGACTCGGGTCGGCCAGTGCTGTGCTCGACGACGGCACCTCGGTCGCGGCGATAGTGGCCGTCAACGCCCTGGGTGACGTCGTCGACCCGGCGACCGGCGAGCTGTGGGCGCTCCGGCACGGTCTCGGTGACGAGTTCGCCCATGTGGCAACGCCTTCCGCCGAGGAGGCGCAGGAGGCTCGCGAACGCGCCAAGGCGGCATACGCCAACCAGCCCCTGCAACCCGGTGCCGCGACGACGATCGGCGTCATCGCCACGGATGCGACGCTCACGAAGGCGCAGTGCCAGAAGGTCTCCGGCCTCGCGCACGACGGCCTTGCCCGCGCCATCCATCCGGTGCACACGCTGCTCGACGGCGACACCGTCTTCACGCTTGCGTCCGGGCAGCGACCGGCGCCCGAGCTGCCGGCACTGCACCAGCTCATGGTCGCGGCCGGTGACTGCATGACCAGGGCCGTCGCCCACGCCGTCCTCGCGGCCGAGTCGGTCAGCAACGGCGCCGTCGACCTGCGCTCCTACCGTGACGCCTACCCCTCGGCTGTCAGGATGGACCGATGACCGCGACGAACGAGCCGGACTGGAGCACGCCCGAGGGCCTGCGGGCCATCAAGGAGGCGCTGGCCGCGACGATCGACGGCTGGGAGCCACCAGTGGCGTATGCCGTGGGAATCACGCCCGCGTCCAGCTCACCCGAGCTCGAGTTCCCCTACGTCAACGGGCCGGATGCCCCAGCCGGCCTGGCTGCGGTGGTCCTCGCCAAGGTCGTGGGGCACGCCTCCGGTTCGGCGACGTACGAGCTGTCGCAGACCGAGCTGTCCACGGTGGTCGAGACGCTCAAGCCGGCCCTCGCGTGCGAGGACGTCGAGCACCCGAACACCGCGGCCTGGGCCCAGGTGCTGCGCGACCTCGAAGCCAACCCCGCGCGGACCGCATACGCCGTCTTCGTCGGCGACCTCGACGCGCCCGTCGAGTCCGAGGCCGAGGCGACCCTGCGCACCCTCCTGCCCGGAGACTGACGTCGCGTCAGCCGAACCAGCTGGCGCCGTGCGTCACCGTGTATCCCTTGCGCGGTGAGTCGGCTGCCGCCAGCACCTGCTCCGCCGTGCTCGCCGAGGAGAACCCCTCACCGGACCAGCCGCCCTCGGGGGTGGTCTGCACCGACCGCCCGCGCCTCGCCTCGACCCTGGTGAACGCGCCGCTCACGATGAGCCAGACCGTGTCGTCGAGCTGTCGAAGGAGCAGGACCGAGCCGTCGTCGCAGGCGTCGCACCCGCAGTAGGGCAGCGCCGCGACGAGCACGGCGGGGGCGCTTACCCCGACAACGAGCCCTGCATCCGCGTTGTCCTCGATCCTGGTGTGCCCCACCGTGATCGGCAGGGCACCTCTCACCGTCGGCTTCAGGCCCTCGGTGCGGGTGACGCCGTAGTTCGGGACGCCCTCGGCCCACGGCTCACCGTCCGTACGCACGGCGGCTCCCACGTCGACCAGGGTCCGCGCCCACGCCTCGTAGCGGGCCCCGAGCAGCCTGTACTTCCCCGGGTCCAGCACCCGGGAGTACTCCTCGTCGCGCGGTGCCGCGTCGAGGGGGCGCGGCGGGGGCCACCCCGTCATGCCAGCGCCCGTCGTCTCGAATGCAGCGTCGACACGCGCGACGACGTCTGCCCGATCCATGCGCCGAGCGTATGCCGCGTGCGCACCCGCCGTCGTGGACGTTTCCCGGCGACGTGGTCGGCGCGCCCGCGACGGCATACCAAAGTCGGACCCGGGTTCCGACCGGGGGCCTAAGCGCCATGCCTTGTCCGTGCGGAAGGCTCGACGCGTGGGACAGCAACGCTTCGACCTGCTCGTGCGGGGACGCGAGCACACCGTGACGGCGACCGAGCTCGGCGTGCAGCGCGAGATCGTCTGGACCGTCGACGGCGCCGAGGTCGCGCGCACGAAGACCACGGACGACAACGCCGTGCTCGAGGCCAACGGCTACGGCCGGGTCAAGCTCAAGGCGTCGATGACCGGGGTGCACCGGGCCACGCTGAGCGTCGGCCAGGGTGCGGTCGACATGGAGCCCGAGCCCGGGTCGCGGGCCGCGCGGCGCGAGGAGCGGATCCGCCAGCACCCACGCCGGCACGCCGTCGTGGAGGGCGTCCTGGCGACGGTCAAGGTGCTCGCGCCGTTGTTCGGGGTCGGGTTCGTCGTCAACCTGCTGCCCGACTGGGACCTGCCGGACATCCCGTGGCCGGACATCCCGTGGCCCAGCATCGACCTGCCCGACATCCCGTGGCCGAGCATCGACCTGCCGTCGATCCCGTGGCCGGACTGGTCGCTGCCGGGGTGGCTCGATCCGGTCCTCGACGCTGCGAGGTTCGTGCTCCCGGTGCTCGTCGCCATCGGCGTCGCGATGGGCGAGGTGAAGCGCCGTCAGGCTCAGGACGCCCGCCGGGTCGAGGTGCGAGGGCAGTCGCGGCCGCAGCTCGAGACCCGGATGGCTGCAGACCTGCGCGCCCTGCTCGATCAGCGGCAGCAGCCGGAGGCGGAGGACGCCCGCACTTCCGGCCACTGAGGGCCGGTGTTGCGGGCGGGACCAAGCCTGGGTGGCCCGAAGTGCGGGAGGGGTGCGACTTCGGGCCACTGAGGGCCGGTGCTGCGCGCCGGACCGAGCCAGGGTGGCCCGAAGTGCGGGAGGGGTGGGGCCGCGGTGGCGACGCGCGAAGGCGAGGGGCGTCCGCGGCATACCCCTCGCGTTTGCACTCCCACCCCGAGAGTGCCAATAATGGCGTTAGCACTCTCACCCTGAGAGTGACAATCCTGGCCAGCCAAGGTGAGGTCCGGGGTGCTCGGCGACGTGAGCCGGGTATGCCGTGCCGTCCGTCGCGGGCGCCCGCTGGCCGCAACTCGTTTCGCGTGGGAGGAAACCACCCGAATGGCCAAGATCATCGCTTTCGATGAAGAGGCTCGTCGCGGGCTCGAGCGGGGCATGAACACCCTCGCCGACGCCGTGCGCGTGACCCTCGGCCCGAAGGGCCGCAACGTCGTGCTCGAGAAGAAGTGGGGAGCCCCCACGATCACCAACGATGGTGTGTCCATCGCCAAGGAGATCGAGCTCGACGACCCGTACGAGAAGATCGGTGCCGAGCTCGTCAAGGAGGTCGCCAAGAAGACCGACGACGTCGCGGGCGACGGCACCACCACCGCCACCGTGCTCGCCCAGGCCCTCGTCAAGGAGGGTCTGCGCAACGTCGCGGCCGGCGCCAACCCGATGGCGCTCAAGCGCGGCATCGAGCAGGCGACCGAGAAGGTCTCGAGCCAGCTGCTCGAGATGGCCAAGCCGGTCGAGACCAAGGAGCAGATCGCGGCGACCGCCTCGATCTCCGCGGCTGACCCCGAGATCGGCGAGATGATCGCCGAGGCCATGGACAAGGTCGGCAACGAGGGCGTCATCACCGTCGAGGAGAGCAACACCTTCGGCCTCGAGCTCGAGCTCACCGAGGGCATGCGCTTCGACAAGGGCTACATCAGCCACTACTTCGTCACCGACACCGAGCGCATGGAGGCCGTGCTCGAGGACCCGTACGTCCTCGTCGTGAACTCCAAGATCTCCGGCATCAAGGACCTGCTCCCGCTGCTGGAGAAGGTCATGCAGTCCGGCAAGCCGCTGCTGATCATCGCCGAGGACGTCGAGGGCGAGGCCCTGTCGACCCTGGTGGTCAACAAGATCCGTGGCACCTTCAAGTCGGTCGCCGTCAAGGCCCCCGGCTTCGGTGACCGCCGCAAGGCCATGCTCGCCGACATCGCCATCCTCACCGGTGGCCAGGTCATCAGCGAGGAGGTCGGCCTCAAGCTCGAGACCGCCGAGCTCGACCTGCTGGGCAAGGCGCGCAAGGTCGTCGTCACCAAGGACGAGACCACGATCGTCGAGGGTGCCGGCGACGCGGAGCAGATCCAGGGCCGCGTCAACCAGATCCGCGCCGAGATCGAGAAGTCGGACAGCGACTACGACCGCGAGAAGCTGCAGGAGCGCCTGGCCAAGCTGGCCGGCGGTGTTGCGGTCATCAAGGCCGGCGCCGCGACCGAGGTCGAGCTCAAGGAGCGCAAGCACCGCATCGAGGACGCCGTGCGCAACGCCAAGGCGGCCGTCGAGGAGGGCATCGTCGCCGGTGGTGGCGTGGCCCTGCTGCAGGCCGGCAAGGACGTCTTCGACAAGCTCGACCTCAAGGGCGACGAGGCCACTGGCGCCAACATCGTCCGCGTGGCCATCGAGGCCCCGCTCAAGCAGATCGCGGTCAACGCCGGTCTCGAGGGTGGCGTCGTGGCGGAGAAGGTCGCGAACCTTCCCGCGGGCGACGGCCTCAACGCCGCGACCGGTGACTACGTCGACATGATCAAGGCCGGCATCATCGACCCGGCCAAGGTCACGCGTTCGGCGCTGCAGAACGCCGCGTCGATCGCCGCGCTGTTCCTCACCACCGAGGCCGTCATCGCCGACAAGCCCGAGAAGGCCGCTCCGGCTGCTCCGGGTGGCGACGAGATGGGTGGCATGGGGTTCTGAGGCCAAGCCTCTGACCTGCTGGCCACACGGCATACGCACCATCGAAGGGGCGGTCCACCGGAAGGTGGGCCGCCCCTTTCGCGTGCCCGCAGGTATGCCGCGGCGGCACTTCACGCGCGAAGCTTCAGGTTCGCTCGCTCTGGTGAGGCGAGCGAAGCCAGCTTTCCCGCATGACGCGGAAAAGCTGTGGCGGATGGGTCAGAGCCAGCCGCGGTGGCGGGCCTCAGCAGCGGCCTCGACGCGGTTGCGCGTGGCGGTCTTGGCGATCGCGGCTGAGGCGTAGTTGCGGACCGTCTGCTCCGACAGGTGCAGCGACCCGGCGATGTCGGCGACCGTGGCGCCGTCGGCGGACTCCCGGAGGACGTCGCGCTCGCGGTCGGTGAGCGGGTTGGGCCCCGCAGCGAGGGCGTCGGCGGCCAGGGTCGGGTCGATGACGAGGTCGCCCGCGGCGACGCGGCGGATGGCGGCCGCCAGCCCCTCGACCGGGCCGTCCTTGACGACGAACCCGCGCACGCCTGCGTCGAGGGCGCGCCGCAGGTACCCGGGCCGGCCGAACGTCGTGACGATGACGACGAGGGTGTCCGGTGTCTGGTCGCGCAGCTGCGCCGCGACATCGAGCCCCGACGCTCCGGGTAGCTCGATGTCGAGCAGCACCAGTTCGGGCCTGCGGTCGAGCACCGCGGCCACGACCTCGTCGCCGCGGCCGACCTGGCCCACGACCGACAGGTCGTCCTCGAGGTCCAGCAGGGTGGCCAGGGCCTCGCGCATCATGACCTGGTCCTCGGCGATGAGGAGTGTCGTCATCGTGCCTCCTTCGCGGGAACCTCTGCGGTCAAACGGAATCCGCTTGCGGCCGCGGTGGTCGCGAGTGTGCCGCCGACCCTGGTGAGACGGTCACGCAGACCCGTGAGGCCGGTGCCGCCGGGCATCGCTTCGCCGTGGGGACCCACCGCCGGGGCGTCGGTCGACCCCGAGCCGTCGTCCTCGATGACGAGGGTGGCCCGGCCACCG
Source organism: Knoellia koreensis (assembly GCF_013041615.1). Lineage (GTDB taxonomy): Bacteria > Actinomycetota > Actinomycetes > Actinomycetales > Dermatophilaceae > Pedococcus > Pedococcus koreensis. The sequence goes on along the minus strand of NZ_JABEPQ010000002.1, from coordinate 914,070 downwards.
GCCGACGAGGTCCGGATGACGGCATGGCTGGCGTGGGCGTGCCGCAGCACGTTGGTCGCACCCTCGCGGACCACCCAGGCGAGCAGGTCCTGCTGGTCGGGGGTGAGGTCGGCGTCGTCCCGCACCACCTCGGTGGTGATGCCCGCCGACCGCAGGGCCTGGGCGGCGCGGGTCACCTCGAGGTCGAGGTCGGTGCGGCGGTAGCCCTGGACGGCTTCGCGCACCTCGGCCAGCGCCTGCTGCGCGAGCGACTCGATGTCGGCCGAATGCCGTTCCGCCGCTTCGGGATCCGTGCGCACCGACCGGCGGGCGGCCTGTGCCTTGACGGAGATGACGGACAGGCTGTGGCCGAGCAGGTCGTGCAGGTCGCGCGAGAACCGCAGCCGCTCGGCCGAGACCGCGGTCCGGGCCAGTTCACGACGCGTGGCCCGCAGCTCGCCGATGACCGACGCCAGCCACCCGAAGGCGCACGTGAGCAGCCCGGCGAGCAGTGTGACCAGTCCGGTGCTCCAGATGGCGCCATCCCATGCGCCAGAACGGAATCCGTCCGCCAGGGCGGCCGCCGCGGCCAGCGCCACCACGAGCCACGGGGCCCAGCGCAACGGAGTGCTGGTGCCCACCGCGACGGCGACGAGGATGGGCAGCGTGCCCCACGGCATACCTCCGTCTGCGACGAGGGCAGCGCACACGACCGCCAGCAACAGCACGACCGGCCACAGGTCTGCGCGGCGGGCGCCCGCCCTTGCCGTGGCGTCGACCGTGGTCACGACGAACAGCCCGAAGGCCACGACGAGCCCCACTGCGCACCACCCCGGGTGGCGCGCCTCGCCCAGCCCGACGAACGAGGGAAGGAGGAGGGCGCCACCCCACAAGGACGCCCACAGCGCCCCGGCCCACAAGGGAAGCCGGGGCCAGGCGTACGGCAGGGGGGCGCGCGGCATACCGGTCATTGTGTCGTCACGGCCTCGCCGGCGAGGTGATCGACGCGGCGGCCCCACGGCCCAGGGCGGGTGAAAGCGAGTGCGGTGACCGTCGCGAAGCCGGCCGCGTCCAGGGCCGAGCCGGTGTCGCGGGCCGGGTGGCAGCCGTGGTCGGTGAGGACCGACCACGGCGTCGCGGCCAGCTCGAGACGTCGCATCCACGTGCCGCGCGGTGCGGCGACGTGCTCGAGGAAGCGGAACCCCCCGCCCGGGCGCAGCACGCGGCGGATCTCGGACAGCACCCTGGCCTGGTCGCGCACCGAGCACAGCAGCAGCGTGCCCAGGACCGCGTCGACGCTCGCGTCGGCGAGCGGGATCGCCTCGGCGCGGCACTCGAGCACGCTGCTGTGGGCGAACCACCCTCGCGCGGTCCGGCGCGCGTCGGCCGCGCGTCGGGCGTCGGGTTCCAGCCCGATCCAGTGCAGGTCGCGGGACAGGTATGCCGTGTTGGCGCCGTCGCCCGCGCCGAGCTCGAGGATCGTGCCGTGCAGGCCGGACGAGAGGCGACGGCGCCAGCCAGTGTAGTCGTGCACCATCGGCACGGCGCATGGCGCGGTGGTGGTCACCGGCGCAGACTGGGGAGTCGCCGCGGCACCAGGCCCAACACGACAGCGCCGACCACCACGTGCAGGGTGAGCAGCGAGAGCGCGGCATCCGTCGTCACGGCCTGGGCCAGCGGGCTGACCAGCGACAGCACGAGGACCACCGCCCCGGTGACGGTGAAGACGCGGCGCGGCCGACGCGCCCGCCGCCGCACGACGGTCGCGAAGCCCAGGGCGGCGAGGGCGATGACAAGCGCGCTGATGCCGACCGAGGCGCCGCCGACGATGCGTGTGGAGTCACCGGCGGCCACCTCGAGGTCGACGAACCGGCTCAGCGGGAACCACGCGACCAGTGCGGCACCGGTCGTGGCGGCCAGGGTCGACCAGATGGGCAAGGGCTTGGTCGCGGGTTCAGTCGTCGCGCCGGCCGCGCCGGTCGCGCCGGTCGTGCCGGTGGTGGGTCCATCCGTGGGTGGAGCGGTCTGCGGGCGGGTGGTCATGGGATTCCCTCGGGTCGATGGTTTGGTGGGTCGTTCGCCGGTCTGTCGGCGACATCTCGACGCTATGGACCCAGGCCGGTGCGGTGGCAGGGTCACGTGTCACCGGTTGCGCAGTACATCCGTACGGGTGGGCGCTTCGCTGAGGAAAGTTGAGGTTCGCTCGCGCTAGTAACCCGCGCGAAGCCAGCTTTCCCGCATGACGCGGAAAAGCTGAGGCACAGGGGGCGGTCAGGTGGTGATCAGCAGACCTCAGGTATGCCGTGTAGAACGGAGGAGTGCGCCACGACCTCCCGACCGGCCCCCTCCAGCTCGGACCGCTGCTGCGGTACGTGGGGGAGACGTCCGCAACCGTGTGGGTGCAGACCCGCGACCGGGCGACGGTGCGGGTGCGCGCCTTCGACCGCGAGTGGTCGCAACCGACCTTCACCGTGCACGGTTACCACTACGCGCTCGTGGTGCTCGACGGGCTCGAGCCGGGCGCGGTCGGCGACTACGAGGTCCACATCGACGGCGAGCGGGTCTGGCCCGAGCCCGTGGCGGACCAGGGCTACCCGGGCCTGCCCCCGAGCCGCATCCGGACGCTCCGCCACACCGAGCCGACTCGGATGGCGTTCGGGTCGTGCCGCACGAGCGTCCCGCACGACGCCGACGGCAACCGCACCAACGGTGTCGACGCGCTGCGCTCGTTCGCCTACCACCTGAGCCGGCCAGACCGCACCGACGCCGAGTGGCCACACCTCGTCTGCTTCCTCGGCGACCAGGTCTACGCCGACGACACCTCCGACGAGATGCAGGAGTTCATCGCGAGCCGGCGCGACATCGACGAGCCGCCGGGCGAGGAGCTCAAGGACTACGTCGAGTACGCCCACCTCTACCGGCTCGCGTGGTCCGACCCGCTCAACCGCTGGCTCCTGTCGACGCTGCCGAGCGCGATGATCTTCGACGACCACGACATCCGCGACGACTGGAACACCTCCGCCGACTGGCAGCGCGAGATGAACGCCACGCCGTGGTGGCACGGGCGCATCGTCGGCGGCCTCGCGTCCTACTGGGTCTACCAGCACGCCGGCAACCTCTCGCCGGAAGAGCTCGCGGAAGACGAGATCTGGCAACGGATCTCGGCCCACGTCTCCTCTGGTGACGACCGTGAGCTGGACCTCACGGACGTCCTCGACACTTTTGCCGAGCGGGTCGACCGGCACCCCGACACCTACCGCTGGAGCTACTCGCGCGACCTCGGCGAGTCGCGGCTCGTCGTCGTCGACTCGCGGGCCGCACGGGTCCTCGAGCCGAGCCGGCGCAGCATCCTCGACGACTACGAGATGGAGTGGCTCGAGGGCCAGCTCACCGGCGACATCGACCACCTCTTCATCGGCACGTCGTTGCCGTTCCTCATCGCACCGGGCATTCACGACCTCGAGGCGATCAACGAGGCGTGGTCGTCCGGCGCCTGGGGCAAGCCCTGGGGGAAGGTCGGCGAGAAGGTGCGTCGCATGGTCGACCTCGAGCACTGGGCGGCCTTCCAGAAGGGTTTCGCCCACGTCCTCGACCTCGTCGTTGCCGTCGCCGAGGGCAAGCGCGGCCGCCGCCCGGGCACCATCACGTTCCTGTCCGGTGACGTCCACAACTCCTACGTCTGCGAGCTCGACCCCGCGCAGCTCGCACCCGGCTCCAGCCGCGTGCTCCAGCTGGTCTGCTCACCGATCCGCAACCCGCTGTCCCGCGTGGTCCGCGCGATGCACGCACTCGCGGCCCGCTGGATGGCGCGGCCCATGCGCCTCGTGGCGGGCGCGTCGTCCAAGGTGCCCGACCCGGCATACCGCTGGAGCGTCACCGAAGGGCCGTGGTTCGACAACAACATCGCCATCCTCGAGGTGCGCGGCGAGGGGCTGGCGGTCGAGTGGCAGAAGGGCGAGGTCGTCGGCGAGCTCTACGACGAGCCGCACGCGCGCGAGGTCGCGCACTTCGCCGTCCAGTGACCATGGGGGCGGGTGCCGACGACTCGGTATGCCGCCTGCTTGCGTCTGCGTGAACGGTCGCCATGGCAACCGTTCACGCAGACGTCATCGACCGCGACGCGGTCCCGGGGTTCCCTCAGGGTGGGTTCAGGGTCGAACCTGAGGGTGCGGGTCGCGGTGTCTGCCTAGCGTTGGCTCCGAACAGGTTTCACCCTCGAACCCGGGAGCCGGAGAGATGACAGCCATGACCGACACGACCAGTGCGCCAACCGGCGACGCCACGACGGCGCGGGCCATCGCGGCGCGCGTCGTCGACCTGACCAAGGTCTACGGCAAGGGGGAGACGGAGGTGCGTGCCCTCGACGGGGTGAGCGTCGACGTCAACCGGGGCGAGTTCACCGCGGTCATGGGCCCGTCCGGGTCGGGGAAGTCGACGCTGATGCACTGCGCGGCCGGTCTCGACGCGGCCTCGGGTGGGCAGGTGCTGATCGGCGACGTCGACATCACCACCCTCAAGGACAAGGCGCTCACCCGGCTGCGGCGCGACCGGATCGGGTTCGTGTTCCAGGCCTTCAACCTCGTGCCGACCCTCACCGCGCAGGAGAACATCCTGCTGCCGCTGGCCATCGCGGGCCGCACGCCGGAGCAGGACTGGTTCGACCTCGTCATCGAGACGGTGGGGCTGCGTGACCGTCTGGGACACCGTCCCAACCAGCTCTCGGGCGGCCAGCAGCAGCGAGTCGCCTGCGCCCGTGCGCTCGTGAGCCGGCCCGAAATCGTCTTCGCCGACGAGCCGACGGGCAACCTGGACTCGACGTCGGGTGCCGAGGTGCTCGGGTTCCTGCGGCGCAGCGTCGACGAGTTCGGGCAGACGATCGTCATGGTGACCCACGACCCGGTGGCGGCCGCGCACACCGACCGGGTGCTGTTCCTCGCGGACGGCCAGTTCGTCGACGAGATGCGCGAGCCCACGGCCGAGCGGATCCTCGAGCGGATGGCCGAGCTGTCGGCCGGCTCGGCGAGCACGGCCGCGTCGCACGCCGCCGCCGCGCGCGCGGAGGACTGACCGGTGTTGCACGCCAGCTGGAAGAGCCTGCTGGGCCGCAAGCTGCGGCTAGCGATGAGCGCCTTCGCGATCGTCCTCGGGGTCGCGTTCGTGTCGGGGTCGTTCATCTTCACCGACACCCTCGGCAAGGCGTTCAACGGCATCACCGAGGTCGTCGGTGACGTGGTCGTCCGCCCGGCGACCGCCAGCTCCACCATCGACAGCGCCCCCACCGCCAAGACCGTGCCGGCATCCCTCGTGCGCCAGCTGGCATCGGTCGAGGGCGCCGCCCGGGCCGACGGCAACGTCTCCGACCCCAGCACCTTCGTCGTCTCCAAGCAGGGCAAGCTGATCGGCGGCGGTGGGCCGCCCGGGCTGGGCCTCAGCCACAACGACGCGCCGACCGGTTCGGGCAAGCCGCCCGTCTCGTTGGTCGACGGGCGGTGGCCCGAGCGCAGCGGTGAGGTCAACCTCGACGAGGGGACCGCCGAGCGCGCCGGTTACCGCATCGGCGACACCGTCACGCTCGTGACCAGCGGTGCCCGCCCCAAGGTCCGGGCGACCCTCGTCGGCACGTCGAAGTTCAGCGACGGCGGGCTGGTCGGCGCCACTCTCGCCTTCTTCGACACCAAGACGGCCCAGCAGCTCTACTTCGACGGCAAGGACGAGTTCACCGATGCCTGGGTGACGGCGCGACCCGGCGTCGACCCGGCCGCGCTCGCCACAGCGGTCCAGGCGAAGCTGCCGTCCGGCTACCAAGCCGTGACCGGTGCCTCGGTCGCCAAGGAGCAGGCAAACGGGATCGGTCAGGCCCTCGGCTTCATCAACACGTTCCTGCTGATCTTCGCCGGAATCGCCCTGTTCGTCGGCGCCTTCCTCATCATCAACACCTTCTCCATCCTCGTGGCCCAGCGCAGCCGTGAGCTGGCGCTGCTGCGAGCCCTGGGGGCGGCCCGGCGACAGGTGAGCAGGTCGGTGCTGTTCGAGGCGTTCGTCGTCGCGGTGTTCGGCTCGACCGTCGGTCTGGGGCTGGGGTTCGTGCTGGCCATCGGCATCCGGTCCCTCTTCGCCACCTTCGGTTTGGACCTCAGCGGCACCCCGCTGGTGCTGCAGCCACGCACCGCCCTCGCGGCATACCTCGTGGGCCTCGTCGTCACCCTCGTGGCGGCCTACCTCCCCGCGCGCCGCGCAGGAAAGATGCCGCCGGTCGCGGCGATGCGTGACGACATCGCCCTGCCCGAGTCGAGCCTGGCGTGGCGCACCGCGCTGGGCGGCGCCGCCATGGTGCTCGGGCTCGAGGGCATCGTGCTCGGGGTGTTCCTCACCGATCTCGGGCACCGCCCGTGGTGGGTCGGCGGCGGAGTGGGCCTGCTCATCCTCGGCGCCATCACGGCGAGCCCGGTGCTGGCTCGTCCGCTCATCGTGGCGCTCGGGGCCGTCTACCGCGCGATGTTCCGGAGGGTGGGGCTGATGGCCGAGCAGAATGCCGTGCGCAACCCGCGCCGTACCGCCGCGACCGCGTCCGCCTTGATGATCGGGCTCACGTTGGTCTCGATGATGTCGGTGTTCGGCGCCTCGGCCAAGGCCAGCGTCGACAAGACGATCGGTGAGAACTTCGCCGCCGACTACGTCGTCTCGAGCGCCATCGGACAGCCGTTCAGCGCGGCGATCACCAAGGACGTCGCTGCCGTCCCCGGTGTGGGTGAGGTGGCGTCGATGCGCTACACCGCCGTGAACATCGACGGCGACCGCTCGTTCAGCGGAGCCATCGACCCGGCCGTCTTCCCCAAGGTCGTGCCGCTCGACCTCACCGCGGGTTCCTTCGCCGGAGCCAAGGTCAACAGCATCTTCGTCGACGACGGCAAGGCGGCCGAGCTCGGGGCTTCCGTGGGTGACACCGTGCAGGCGGCCGTCGCGGGGGCCAAGCCGGCACCGTACGTCCTCGCCGCCATCTACAAGCGCCAGACGCTGGCGCCTCCAGTGATGCTCACCCAGGCCGCTGCGGCGAAAGCCGGTGCGCCACAACAGGACTCGCTGACGATGGTGCTGCGCGCACCCGGCGCCGACGCCAAGAGCGTCGAGGCTGGCATCAACCGGGTCATCGCGGACCTGCCGACGGTGTCGGTCAAGGACCAGGACGCCTTCGCAGCGGAGCAGCGCAAGCCGATCGACCAGCTGTTGTTCATCATCTATGCCCTGCTCGGGCTCGCCGTGCTCATCGCGATCCTCGGCATCGTCAACACCCTCGCGCTGTCAGTGATCGAGCGGACGCGCGAGATCGGGCTGCTGCGGGCGGTGGGCCTCAGCCGGCGCCAGTTGCGGACCATGCTGCGCCTCGAGTCGGTGGCGATCGCCCTGGTCGGGGCCGTCCTCGGGGTGGTGCTCGGGGTCGGTGCCGGCTGGGCGCTGCAGCGCACCCTGGCGGACGACGGCATCGACGTGCTGGCCATCCCCGTGCCCCAGCTGGCGTTGTTCGTGGTCCTCGCCGGAGTCGTCGGTGTGCTGGCCGCGTTGTGGCCGGGACGGCGGGCCGCGCGCCTGGACATCCTGCGCGCCATCACCACCGACTGAGGCGAGGGGTATGCCGTCCGGGCCGGACGGCATACCGCCGCGCCCGCAGTGGTGAGCGGGCTGGAAGGCGCCAGGTGGTCACCCGGGGGAAGGGTGGCCACCCGGCGCCGGTCCTGGGGCTGGTGCGCCGGGCAATGCGACGCGGGGACTACTGGAACATCCGCAGCGTCTGCGCCTCGGTCTCCGCGTACTGCACCCCGGCGGCGGCGAGCACGGCACCGATCGAGTCGAGGGACGCCCGCACCTGCTTCTGCGTGCCCTGCCACTCGGCGACCAGCGCCTGGAACCGCGCCGACGCCGCGCCGGTCCACGCGTCCTGCAGCCCGGTCAGGCGCGCCATCATCGCGCTCACCTGGGTGTCGATCTCGCCGGAGATGCGGGCGATGTCGCCCGACGCCGCCTGGATCCTGTCCGTGTCCACCTGGAACTGTGCCGACATCGCGTCCTCCTGCTCATCGGGTGCCTCGTGCACCGCCTGTCCCGACGCTAGGCGGTTCTGCGACACCTGCCGCGGAGTTATCCACAGTGTGCGGGTGCCGGGGTAGCGTCGGGCAGGTGACCATCTGGATCGACCCGCCCGCATGGCCGGCCCACGGGCGTCTCTGGTCCCACCTGGTCAGTGACACGTCCTATGACGAGCTGCACGAATTCGCTGCGGCACAGGGGATTCCGCGCCGCGGCTTCGAAGGTGACCACTACGACGTGCCCGAGGAGAGGTATGCCGCGCTGGTAGCCGCGGGCGCGCGTGAGGTGGGTGGCCGGGAGCTGGTGCGGCTCCTGCAGGCGAGCGGTCTGCGCGTGCAGAAGCGGCGGCACGAGAAGGTCATCGCCTCGGTGCCGGACGCGTCGTGGCTGCCTCCGGGGTCGCGCGCGGACGTCATCGCCTCCCGGCAGGAGAACCCGCCGAGCCACACCGTGGTCGTGCGGCTCGCGCTGTTCCGGGGCGACGACGTGCTGGTCCTCGACCGGTCCGACGGCGGGGGGCCCGACCTGCCCTCGGCGCCAGTCGGTGACGCCACGCCCGCGCAGGCCCTCGACCTGCTGCACCGGGTCGTGACCGGCGTCGACGCGCCGCCCGACCTGCGCCTCATCGGGTACGTCCGCAACGTCGTCCAGCAGCCCGATGACGACTACCCGTGGCCGACACCGAGCGCCGCGTTCACCGTATGGCAGCGTGAGGTGGGCCCGGATGCGACGGTCCTGGCCGGGCGCTGGCTGCAACCCGCCGACCAGGCGGCACAGCTCGGCACGCGGCACTGGTGGCCCCTCCTCGAGGACGGCCCCCGCGCGTGAGGCGACTGCTCGAACGGGTGGAGCGGGCCACCTTCGCGGACGGTTCGGCGGCGCAGGTCGAGCTCTGGCTCGACGATGCGCTGGTGCCGGCGGACGAGGTCTTCGCCGCGATGGTGGTCCTGCAGGACGCGGTCGGGCAGTGGTGCGTGGTCTGGAGCCCGCGCCGGCAGGAGTGGTCCATCCCCGGCGGAGGTCGGGAGGCCGACGAGACGGTGGTGGGCTGCGCCATCCGCGAGGTGCGCGAGGAGACCGGTCTCGTGCTCACGGCCGATCAGCTCAAACCCGTTGGGCAGGAACGCTTCTCGCCGCTCACCGGCCATGGTCGCTGGCCCCCCGGTGGCGGTTCGATGCAGCTGTATGCCGCCCGGCTCGCCGTCGCGGCGCCACCGCTCGTCGCCGTCGAGGACGACGCGGTCGACCCGCAGTGGGTGAGTGGCGAAGAGTTCGAGCGTCGGGCGGGCGACCGGTTCTGGTGGCCGCTCATCGGCAGCCAGCTCACTGGGTGAGGGCGGTCAGCTCCGCAGCGAGATTGGCCCGGGCCTGCGACTCCCACGTGTCCCGCGCGAGGTCCGTGGCGTAGATGGTGTCGCGGTCGAGGAAGGGCCGCAGGATCGCCGCCCGGCCGGCGCGGAACGCGTCATCGGGCACGGCGGCATACTCCTCGCGCACCTGCTCGGTGTAAGCGGCGTAGCGCTCCGGAGGAGCGGAGAGGATCCACAGGTCGGCGTCGTGGAACGCGGTGGCGAGCCCATCGGGCGCGAGGTCGTGTCGCTCGGTGGCGAGGATGAGGTCGCGCACCGTCTCGACGTCAGAGTCCTTGAGCCCCAACGCATGCAGGTCACGGGACGCCAGCGCGGCACTCGCCGTCTCGTTGTCGCCGAGCGCCGCAGCCGGGTCGTAGACCGCGTCGTGGAACCACCCCACGAGCCGCCCGAGGGCCGCGTCCCGGGTGTCCACGACGCCCGCCTGCTCGAGGTCCTCCAGGGCCCAGAAGACCTCCACCAGGTGGGTGGTCGTGTGGTAGCGCCGGTGCGGCTCGGTCCAGCGCCGCAACAGGTCGGCACCGACCGCCTGGACGGCATCGCTGTGCGCCTGCGGCGCGAGCTCGCGCAGGTCGAGGGTCCACCAGGTGATGAGGGCCGGCACGGTCAGCCAGTATGCCGCGTGGTCACCCGCGCGACCACGCGTCAGCTGGTCAGCTGGGCGGGGAGGGGTGCGGAGTGGACGACCGTCAGGGCCGACACGGCGCGGGTGAGGACGACGTAGAGGCGGCGCAGGCCCGTGCGCTCGTCGGGCTCGGCAGCGACGATGGCGGATGGCTCGACCACGACGACCCGGTCGAACTCGAGGCCCTTGGCGACGGTGGCGGGCACCACGTCGACCTGGTGGTCGATGTCGCCGTGGTCGGCACCGAGGATGCCGTGTCCGATGCCCTTGCCCTGCAACGCATCTGACACCGCGCTCACGATCGCATCGGGGACGATGACGCCGACCGACCCAGGCTCGGCCACCTCCTGTGCCACCGCGTCCGCCGCCGCGAGGGTCAGCGCCTCGCCGTCCGCCTGCACGACGTCGAGCCGTCCCGGGTTGTCACGCACCGAGACCGGCACCCCGAGACCGGGAGCCATGTGCGGCAGCAGGCGCGCGGCATACTCGATCACTGCCGCGGGCACGCGGAAGCCGCGGTCGAGCACCTCGACGTGGCTGCCCGGCTTGCCCAGGTGCTCGAGCGACTGCTCCCACGAGCCGGTGGCCCACGGCGTCGTGCCCTGGGCGATGTCGCCGAGGACGGTCGCGGCTCCGGTGGAGCAGCGCCGCCCGACGGCGCGCAGCTGCATCGGTGAGAGGTCCTGCGCCTCGTCGAGAACGACGTGCCCGAGCGATGGCGTGCGGCTGATGTGGTCGGCCAGCTCGTCGAGGAGGACTGCGTCGGCGAGCGACCACTTGGCCGATCCCTTGGTGCGAGGGGGGTTGTCCCACAACAGGATTCGTTGTTCGTCCTCGGTCAGGATGCCGTCGGCGTGCTCCGCGAGGACGGCCGGGTCGGACAGCAGCGACCACAGCACGGCCTTGGCGTCGAGCGCCGGCCAGAGGCCGGCGGCATACTTCTTCACCACCGCCGAGCGGGCCACGGAGTCCTGCACGCGGTCATCGGGGGAGTCGCCAGCGCGTTCCATCTGGAGCAGCACCGCGTGCGCGAGCCGTTGCGGCAGCATCTGCCGCGCCGCGTCGTACCGCACCCCGCGCGCCACGAGCTCGTCGAGGATCTCGGCCACCTCGTAGGCCGGGACGCGCCACTTGCGCGACCCGCGCGGCACGACGAGCGCCTCCGTCGGCCGGCCCACGCCCGACCACACCGCGCGGCGCAGCACCTCGGCCAGCCGCGCGTCACCCTTGAGGACGGCGGTCTCGGTGTGGTCCGTGCCGCGGATCGGCACCGACGCGACGAGCTCCTCGATCGTGGTGTGTCCCACCGCCACCTCGCCAAGCGCCGGCAGCACCGCACCGATGTGCTCGAGGAAGGCCCGGTTGGGCCCGATGACGAGCACACCGCTGCGCGAAAGCTTGTCGCGGAAGGCATAGAGCAGCCACGCGGCGCGGTGGAGGCCGACCGCGGTCTTGCCCGTGCCGGGCGCGCCCTGCACGCAGATGGTGGTGTCGGCGCCCGCCCGGACGATCTCGTCCTGTTCGGGCTGGATCGTCGCGACGATGTCACGCATCGGCCCGACCCGGGGGCGCTCGATCTCCTCGGCGAGGATCTGGCTGCGCGAGTCGTGCTCGGCGCGGTCCTGGAGGTGCTCGTCCTCGTAGGCCGTGATCGCGCCGTGGTCCAACCCGAACCGGCGACGCAGCACGACGCCCATCGGCTCGGCCCGGGACGCCCGGTAGAAGGCGGTCGACATGCGCGCCCGCCAGTCGATGACCAGCGGGTCGCCGTGGTCGTCGGTGACGTGCCGCCGCCCGATGTAGAACCGCTCGGGGGTGTCGGTGTCGAGCCGGCCGAAGAACAGCGTCGTCGACGGGTCGTCCTGGAGTGACGCGGCCCGCAGGTGCAGGGTGCGGGCGAGGTTCTCGGCCGAGATCGGGTCGTGGGCCTGGATCTTCAGCGACAGGGTCTGCTCGCGCATCCGCGCCAGCGCGGCCCGGGCCGTGGCCAGGTGCTCCTGCTCGCGGGCCAGTTCGGGGGAGGGGCTCACGGCGTCAGGCACAAGGAGCGATTCTGCCACGGGGACCGAGGCGCACCAACGGGTTATCCGTCGCCTGACGTGTGGTCGCGACCACCGGCGCGTATGCCGCGACGTGACCACGCGGCATACGCCGCCTGGCAAGCCCCACGACGTGCGAAAGCCGGGTGCACCATCCCGGGAAGGGGAGTTGGGAGGTGCACCCGGCCCGCATCCCGTCGCTCGCCCTGCGACGGGGCCGCCGCTCGCACGTGCGGCGGGTGCCGCGACCCGAGCGAAGTGCCGGGTGCGACAGGTCTGGTCAGCTCGTCGCAGGCTTGGCGGCGAGGGTGGCGGTCACGGTCTGCTGCTTGCCGTCGCGCAGGACGGTGAGGGAGACCTTGTCACCGACACCCAGCTCGCGGATGCTGGCGACGAGGGACTCCGAGGAGTTGACCGGGTCGTTGTTGACCTTGATGACGACGTCACCGGACTTCAGGCCGGCCGCTGCGGCGGGCGAGCCCTTGGTGACCTCGGCGATCTGGGCGCCGGCCCGCTGGCTCGAGCCGTCGGTGGCGGTGCCGTCGCGGGTGGTGACGCCGAGGATCGCGTGCTCGGCCTTGCCCTTCTCGATCAGCTGGGTCGCGATGTCCTTGGCCTCGTTGACCGGGATCGCGAACCCGATGCCGATGCTGCCGCTCTGGCCGCCGCTGCTCGAGCCCAGGCTGGCGATCGAGGAGTTGATGCCGACCAGCTGGCCGCCCGCGTTGACGAGCGCGCCACCGGAGTTGCCCGGGTTGATCGCCGCGGACGTCTGGATCGCGTTGGTCACGACGTCCGTGGAGTCGCTGCCGGTCTGCGGCTGCTGCTGTCCCTGGCCCTGACCGCCCTGACCGAACGGGCTGCCCTGGCCGAAGGGGTTCTGGTCCTGCTGCTGGCTGTCGTTGCTCTCGGCCTGGGTGGTCACCGGCCGGTTGAGGGCGCTGACGATGCCCGTGGTCACGGTGCCCGCGAGCCCGAGCGGGTTGCCGACGGCCATGACCGGGTCGCCGACCTTGAGCGCCTCGGAGTCGCCCAGCGCGATCGGCTTCAGGTCGCTGGGCGCGTTGTCGAGGGTGATGACCGCGAGGTCGGTGCTCGGGTCCGTGCCCGCGACCTTGGCCTGGAACGACCGGCCGTCGTTGAGGGTCACGGTCAGCTTGGCACCGGAGCCGCCACCGTTGACGACGTGGTTGTTGGTGAGGACGTGGCCCTTGGCGTCGATGATGACGCCGCTGCCCTGGCCCTCGCCCTGGGCGCCGGCCACGGTGATGGCGACGACACTGGGGGAGACCGCCGCTGCGGTCGCGGTCCAGTTGGGGTTGTTCTTGTCGGCCTGGACCACCGGGGCGTTGGTCGTGCCGCGGCCCAGGCTGGACGACGTCGCAGAGGAGGAAGGCTGCGAGTCGTCGAGCAGCTGGGCCGCGGCAAAGGTGCCACCGCTGGCGAGCAGGGCGGCAAGCACCGCGACGGCGGTGAGTTCCGTCAGTCGGCGCCGCTTGGCCGGCTGGGCAGGCTCTGCCCCTCCCCGCGCTGTGACGGAGGGGGGCGGCCCAGCCGGTGGCTGAGTGGTCGAGGGGTATGCCGGGTGGCCCGGGTAGGTGCCGAAGGCCGTGCGCTCCTGGGCCGGCGGGGCGCCGACCGGCGCCGCGGTCGGCAGTTCGCGGGTCTGGCCGTACCAGACCGGCGCCGTCACGTCCGGGGCGGAGGCATCGGCCTGGCCGCCCTCGGTCGGGCGGGCGAAGGGGTCGCGGGCCGGTGCCTGCGGTTGGGCCGGCTGGGGGTGGGGCTGCTGGGGGTGAGCCTGCTGAGGCGTGCCCTGGTCAGCCGACTGGGGCTGCTGGTCCGGCGTGCGGTCGTCGCCGCCGCCTCGGGACCAGGTGTCCTGGTGGGTCTGGGTCATCGCTCTTCGTGCTCCTCGTTCGTCCTGTTGACCTCAGTCAAACCGACCGACGTCAAGAGGTGCTGGGCGCAGTCTGAGAGTTTGCTGTGGACCCGGGAACGGTGGCTGACTGCGGCGCCACCGGCAGCTCGACGACGAACGTCGCACCGCCACCGGCAGTGCGGGCCACGCCGATGCGCCCGTGGTGGGCGGCGACGATGGCGGCCGCGATGGCCAGGCCGAGACCGTTGCCGCCACCTTGACCTCGCGTGCGCGAGGGATCGGCGCGGTAGAACCGCTCGAACACCTTGCGTGCCTTGTCCGGGTCGACACCGGGGCCGTGGTCGCGGACCTCGACGACCGTGAGTGGCATGCCCGAGGTGGTCTCGTCGGCCAGCTCCGGCCGGTCGCCGGCCCTGCCCTTGCCCGAGCCGCTGGGCGACGTGTCGCCGACACTGGTCTCGCGCCGGGCGGCCTGTGCGCCGGGGCCCTGCCCGGCGGCGGAATCCCTTGTGCCCACAGCGATCTCGATGGGCGACCCGGCGGGCGTGTGGTTGAGCGCGTTGGAGACGAGGTTGGCCACGAGCTGGCGCAGCTTGGCATCGTCACCGCGGGTGGTCGTGGGCTGGAGCGGACCGTCGAGGCCCACCACGCTGATCCGCCGCTCCGGGTCGATGGCCCGCGCGTCCTGCGCGGCGTCGCCGGCGAGCACCGTGAGGTCGAGCTCGGTGATGGCGAGCGGTCGCTGGTCGTCGAGCCGGGCGAGCACCAGCAGGTCCTCGACGAGACCGCCCATCCGACCGGCCTCCCCCTCGATGCGCGACATGGCGCTGGCCACGTCCTCGGGCTCGCGCACGGCGCCCTGGCGGTACAGCTCGGCATACCCCCGCACCGCGGCGAGTGGCGTCCGCAGCTCGTGCGAGGCGTCGGCCACGAACTGGCGCATCTTCTCCTCGGACGCCTCCCGGGCGGCGAACGACTGCTCGATCTGCGCCAGCATCACGTTGAGCGAGCGGGACAGCGACGTCACCTCGTCCTTCGCGGTCCGGGTCGGGATGCGGCGGGTGAGGTCCCCGTCGGCGATCGCCGCGGCCGTGTCCTCGATCTGGCGCAAGGGGCGGAAGGCGCGGTTCACGGCATACCAACCGGCGGCGGCGCACGCCGTGATCACGGCCAGGCCGATGAGCAGCTCCACGAGCACGAGCCGCGAGATGGTGCGGTTGACGCCGCCGAGCGACACGGCCACGACATAGGTGCCGATCTGCTGCTTGCTCGACTCGTCGACGACCGGCCCGGCCACGGCCCGCCACTTGAGCGTGCCGTCGGTGGAGCCGATCGTGAACGGTGCGTGCGACCTCACCCGCGGGTCGGTGAGGGCGAGGTCCGGCACGTCCGGTCGCCGCGACTCACCGGTGGGGTAGATCGGCAAGGTGCTGCCGTCCTCGGTCTGGATCACGACGGCATACCCGGTCGGCAGGCCCGTCTCGCGCTCGGCCTGGATGAGCCGCACCGCGCTGTTCGCCACGGGAGTCGCCGCCGAACGCAGGTCGGAGTCGACCCGCCGCATGAGGTCCTGGCGGATCAGTACCGCCGTTGCCGACGCCGTGAAGATGAGCGCGATCAGCAACAGGCTCAACAGGATCGCGATGAGACGGACCCGCAGCGGCAACGCCTCGAGGTGCTTGCGTGCCCGGTCCTTGGCGGAGGGACGGTCCTGGGGGCGCGGCGTCGGCGACGAGGTCATGGGGGCGGCGGCCACTAGGCCTCCGGCGGCTTGCGCAGCACGTAACCCACCCCGCGCTTGGTGTGGATGAGCGGCGCCAGGCCGTCGGTGTCGATCTTGCGGCGCAGGTAGGAGATGTAGGACTCGACGATGCCGCTCTCGCCACGGAAGTCGTAGTCCCACACGTGGTCGAGGATCTGCGCCTTCGACAGCACCCGGTTGGGGTTGAGCATGAGGTAGCGCAGCAGCTTGAACTCGGTGGGGGAGGTGTCGATGACCCGGCCCGCGCGACGCACCTCGTGCGAGTCCTCGTCGAGCTCGAGGTCCTCGAACCGCAGCGCCGCGCTCTCGTCGACCTCGCCGCGGGTGCGGCGCAGCACCGCGCGGATGCGGGCCACGACCTCCTCGAGGCTGAACGGCTTGGTCACGTAGTCGTCACCGCCGACGGTGAGTCCCTTGATCTTGTCGTCGACGCTGTCGCGCGCCGTCACGAAGACGATCGGCAGCTGGCGTCCGGTGTCGCGCAGCTTGCGGGTGACGGTGAAACCGTCCATGTCGGGCAGCATCACGTCGAGCACCACGAGGTCGGGGTCGTGCTGCGTGGCCAGGTTGAGCGCGGTCGCACCGTCGCCGGCGACGTGCACCTCGAATCCGGCGAACCGCAGCGACGTCGCGAGCAGCTCGCGGATGTTGGGTTCGTCCTCGACGACGAGCAGGCTGGCCTCGGGTTGTGCAGTGGTCACGACGTCCAGTGTCGGCGTGCAGGCTGGGAGTTTCCTGTATGCCGTCTGGGCGCGCGAAGCGCTCCGGCTCTCACCCGACGCCGGGGTGAGGTCGAGCTGGGCGCTGGCCCCGCGGCATACCGAAAGGCTCATCGCGGTCGGATTCCCGCGCCACCAGGCGGGTTTCGTTACCGCAAAAGTTTTCGACCCGGGGGTCTTGACCGAGGGGAGGCCCGGCGGCTACCTTCTCCCTAATCGTTTAGGGAGCCGCCGCTGTGGTGGCACTCCTTCCGACCTAATCGTTTAGGACGATCATGGCAAAGAAGCCAACGCTGCGAGACGTGAGCCAGCACGCGGGGGTGTCGATCTACACGGTGTCGCGCGCCCTGGGGGGTGGCCAGGACGTCGCCGCAAGCACCCGCGAGCGGATCCTCCAGGTTGCCAACGCCCTGGGCTACGTGCCCAACCGCGCGGCGCAGGAGCTGCGCAAGAACACGCGCAGCTCGGTGACCGTGCTGACCGCGAGCACGTCCAACGCCTACTACCTCGACCTCATGAAGGGCGTGCAGCGCGTCCTACGCCCCACCTCGCGAACGGTCGTCGTGGCAGACATCGCGGCGGAGGGTCGATACACCCGGGCCGTCGAGGACGCCACGGTGCAGCAGCTGATCCAGTCGCGCACCGCCGGCGTGATCGCCACCCTGACCCTGAGCGCCCAGAACGTGAAGCTCCTCGACGACTGGGACATCCCCGTGGTCTTCGTCGACTCCGCACCGCCGGCCGAGGCAACGCAGGTGCCGTCGCTCACCACCGACAACGTCGCGGCCAGTGTGCGATTGGGTCGTCATCTCGCGGAACACCGGTTCACGAGCTGGCTCTTCGTCGCCTACCCGACCTTGTGGTCAACCCGCGAGCCGCGCGAGCAGGGACTGCGCGAAGCGGCAGCTGCGGCCGGCGCCGAGCTGCACGTGCTCGAGACCGACAACGACGAGGCGTCGGCGTTCGACCAGGTCCGGGACTGGTTCGAGACCCCCGGCAGGGTGCCGCCCGACGTCGTGGTGGCGGGCAACAACCCGCTGCTGCACGGCACGATGCGCTACCTGCGCGAGAAGGGGATCCGCATCCCGCAGGACATTGCCCTCGTGGCGTTCGACGAGTTCCCGTGGGCGCCGCTGCTCGATCCGCCACTGACCGTGGTGAACGAGGGCAGCGAAGCCATCGGCGTCGAGGCGGCGACCATCCTCAGCCGCATCATCGACGAGCAGGTGCGGGCGGAGACCGAGGGCCGACCGCCCAAGCCGAAATACCTTCCCGAGGACCGTCAGGTGGCCTCGGCAGATCTCATCATCCGCGCCTCCTGCGGCTGCTGAGCCACCTCTCCCCAGCAGCCCTCCAGCCCCCGGCGCCGCCTGTCGGCGGTCGCCGCGCCCACTGCGCCACCCACAGGCCGTCCGGAGAACCGGCGGCCGTGGATCACCCATACCGAAACACGCAGAAACATGCCGGCCGACGGAGCCGGAGAAGGAGTATCGAGATGAACCGCAAGCGTTTCACGGCACCAGGTTTCCTGGCTTTGGGGGCCGCGTGTGTGCTGTCCCTGGCCGCCTGCAGCTCCGGTGACCCGGCAGGGGGAGCCGCCAAGCCGGAGAAGATCGAGCGGATCGGCCTGATGGTCCAGGACATGTCCAACCCTTTCTTCTCGGCCATGGACAAGGGCGCCAAGGAGGCGGCCAAGTCCATCGGTGCGACCACCAACACCCAGGACGCCCAACTCGATCTGGCCAACCAGAACAACCAGATCGACGCGTTCATCCAACAGGGCGTTGACCTCATCGTCGTCAGCGCCGTGGACGAGGACGGTTTGCAGCCGGCCATCGAGCGTGCCAGGAACGCCGGCATCATCGTCATCGCCGTGGACACCCCGGCCAAGGGCGCCGACGCGGTCGTCATGACCGACGCCGTCCAGGCCGGTGAGAAGTCGTGCACGTTCCTCTTCGAGCAGCTGGGTGGCAAGGGCAACGTGCTGCTGGTCGACGGCACCCCCATCCAGACAATCCGCGACCGCATCGACGGGTGCAAGAAGGTCAAGGAGAAGTTCCCCGGCATCAAGATCGTCGGGCAGCAGGCTTCCAAGAACGACCGCGCGTCGGGTCTGGCCGTGACCACCGACATGCTCACCGCGACCCCGGACGTACAGGGCATCTTCGGCATGAACGACCCCTCTGCGCTGGGCGCGGTCCTGGCTGTGGAGCAGGCCGGCAAGGCGGGTCAGGTCAAGGTCACCGGTGTGGACGGCAGCCCGGAGGCCGTCGCGGAGCTCAAGCGACCCGGGTCGCCCTTCATCGCCACCGCTACGCAGAACCCGGCCGAGATGGTGCGTCAGGCCGTCAAGGTGGCTCAGGACATCGTGGCCGGCAACCCGCCCAGCGACAGCACCATCCTCATCCCCAGCGTGCTGGTCGAGCGCGACAAGGTCGACGAGTACCCGGGCTGGTGAGTCCGCCGGACCAGACAGCCATCCCATCCAGGTCCCTGCGTGTCGCGAGAGGACGCACACATGACTGACACACCCGGAGCCCCGCTGCTCCGCTTGGAAGGCGTGACCAAGCAGTACGGCGCCACCCGTGCACTCGATGCGGTCGACTTCGACCTGCGATCCGGGGAGATCCACGCCCTCATGGGTGAGAACGGCGCCGGCAAGTCCACGCTCATGAAGATCCTCGCTGGTAACACCGGCCGGGACTCTGGCCGAATCCTGTTGGACGGCAACGAGATCGACATCCGCAATCCCGGGGAGGCGGCCGCTCACGGCATCGCCATCATCCACCAGGAGCTCAACACCGTTCCCTCCATGACGGTTGCCGAGAACTTGGCTCTGGGCCGCGAACCGGTCGGCCGGTTCGGCCGTCTCGACCGACGGGCCATGGTCGTCGACGCGCAACGCAAGCTGGACCGTATCGGGGCCGATGTCGACCCCCGTCGCACCCTGGGTGAGCTCAGTGTCGGCATGCAGCAGATGGTCGAGATCGCCCGTGCCGTCAGTGAGGATGCTCGTGTCCTGGTGCTCGACGAGCCCACGGCTTCCCTCTCGCGGGGGGAGTCCGAACACCTCTACCGGATCGTCCGCGAGATGCGTGCTGCCGGCACGGGATTGATCTACATCTCGCACCGGATGGAGGAGGTCTGGGACCTCGCCGACCGTGTCACGGTCTTCCGGGACGGGCGGCTCGTCGGCACCCGCGACAAGAGCTCCATCAGCCCGCCGGACGTCGTGCGCATGATGGTCGGACGCAACCTGGACGACCTCTACCAGCACGACCGACAGAACCAGGGCCCGGTGGTCCTTCACGTGGACGGCCTGGGTGACGGCGCGCAGATCGGGCCGGTCTCCTTCGCGGTCCGGGCCGGCGAGGTCGTCTGCCTGGCCGGTCTCGTGGGTGCGGGTCGCACCGAGGTGGCCCGGCTCATTTTCGGGGCCGACCGTCCCAGGACCGGATCGGTCACCGTCAACGGCACGTCGGTGGTCCCGCGGCGGCCCCAGGATGCGATCCGCGCCGGCATCGCCATGGTGCCCGAGAGTCGCAAGGACCAGGCGTTGTTCCTCGACCACAGCGTCGTCGACAACATCGCCGTGAGCTCCCTCTCCGCGTTCTCACCGCGAGGGGTGTTGCAGCGCAAGCAGATTCGGGCTGCTGCGGCCGCCCAGATGTCCAAGCTCAAGCTGCGTGCCAATGCCATCAACCTGCCTGTGCGTGCACTCTCCGGAGGAAACCAGCAGAAGGCCGTGCTAGGTCGCTGGCTCATGCGCAACGCCGAGGTCCTGATCCTCGACGAGCCAACCCGCGGAGTCGACATCGGCGCGAAAAGCGAGATCTACGACGCCATCAACGGCCTTGCTGCGGCTGGTCGCGCAGTCCTGGTCGTGTCGTCGGACCTGCCAGAAGTTCTTGGCATCAGTGACCGCATCCTGGTGATGCGGGGAGGCCAGATCGTTCACGAAATGCCCACCGCGGGCGCCACCGAGGAAGAGGTCATGGCGCACGCGACTGGTACGCAACCCAAGGAGCACCCCCATGACTGACAACTCGTCCGGAGCCACCACAACCCGAGGCAAGCCCACGGCGGCCGGTGCAGGATTCGACTTCGCCTACTGGTGGGACCGGGTCGGAATCCTGGCCGTCCTCGTGGTGCTCGTTGCCCTGATGGCCGTCATCGCCCCGAACTTCGCGTCGGTGGACAACCTGTTCAACATCGCCCGGTCCATCTCCATCAACGCGATCCTGGCAGCCGGGCTCACCTTCGTGATCCTCACCGCCGGCATCGACCTGTCGGTCGGCTCCATCGTGGCGGTGTCCGGGGTCGTGGCGGTCATGACCGCGTTGGCAGGCGCCCCCGCCCCGGTGGCGATTCTCGTCGGGATCCTCGCAGGCGCGGCCGCAGGCTTCGTCAATGGCGCCCTCACGGCATACCTGAGTCTTGCTGCCTTCATCATCACGCTGGGCACCATGACCTTGTTGCGTGGTCTGGCCTACACCTTGACCGATGGTCAGCCGATCGTGTCGAACACCCTCAACTTCCGTGACATCGGCAATGGCTACTTCGCGGGGATCCCCGCTCCGGTCGTCGTCATGGTGCTGGTCTACCTCGCGGCGTGGTTCGTCCTCGAGCGCACCCGGTTCGGGCGACACGTCTACGCGGTCGGGGGTAACGCCGAGGCCGCTCGCCTCGCGGGAATCAACGTCAAGCGCGTCACGTGCATCGTCTACGTCATCGCCGGTGCCTGTGCCGGCCTGGCCGGCGTCATCTTCGCGGCCCGAGTGGTCTCCGCCCAGCCCACAGCGGGCACGGGGTACGAGCTCGACGCCATCGCAGCCGTAGTCCTCGGTGGGACCTCGCTGATGGGCGGACGGGGTCGGATCTACGGAACGCTGATCGGCTCGGTGATCCTCGGCGTCCTCAGCACCGGACTCATCCTCATGAATGTGCCGTTCTTCACCCAGCTGCTCATCAAGGGTGCGGTCATCATCCTGGCGGTCGCCATCGACGGGTTGAAGCAGCGGCCGATCCGTCGCCGTGCCAACGCTGTTCCCACCGGTGCAGTCCCGGCCGAGTGAACAGACCATCCCTAGAGCGAAAGGACAACCACCGTTGGCCGCCGTCACCATCGTCGACGCACCGAACACTTCCCGAAACCACGAGCCCGTCCACTTCACCGTGCCGGGGGAGCTCGACGGCGACCTGTGGATCGCCGTGACCGACAGTGGTGAGGAGGTGCTGTGCCAACGGCTGGGCGCCCCGGACGCGTCAACGCCCGGGACCACCAGCTTCGTGGCCACGGTGTCCTTCACCGAGTCAGTCACGCTGACCCTAGTTCGGCCGGGAGCTCCGGAGGGCGTCATCGGCATGGTCGAGCTCGATGGCGTGGAGAAGGACTCGTTCGTGCGCCTGGACACGGGCTATTTCGATCTCGAGCTGTGCTCTGGCACCGCCGAGGGCACCGGCAACTCCAAGTGGGGCATCAGGCATTTCCGGCTCACCAGTGACGGCATCGACCTGCTGCCCTCGGGGAACAACGCCATTGGCGGGTTCTACGGACCCTTCTTCACCCCCGAGAACGGACTCATCAACCCTCCCGAGCACACCACCGTCGACATCGAGGTCCTGGAGGACGGACCGGTGCTCAAGCACTACCGCATGCACGGGGTGGTCCCTGACGGGCTGCTTCCGGAGCTGCGCGGAAAGGCGTTCAGCATCGACTGGTGGTTCACATACGGAACGCCGTACTTCCGGCGGCAGTACACCGTGGACGACTTCCAGACCGAGATCAACGGACGCTCGGTCACGAACAAGATCACCGTCGGTGACGAGTTCGAGAGCGGTCAGGGTGAGCTGCTGTTCAACCGGTTCGCCGCCCACGGTGGAACGCGCTACCGCGCCGGCGACCCCTACGCAGGCGTTCTGGCGGACATGGTCGAGGAGACCTTGGCCACCTCGCCCGCCGAGAGCGAGAGATTCCGCACCTTCAAGGAGGCGCTGACCGGAGACCTCGCCTCCGCCCACTGGGACCTCTACTGGCGTTTGTTCTGTGCTTGGGAGAAAGCGCTGCCCGAGAACGAGATTCGCGAGCGGCTGACTCGGGTGCGGGAGACGTCCCACGTCCTGGCCGACCTGCCGGAGCGGAGCTGGGTCATCACCGACGAACCTGTGGACGTTTCCGGCACCGAGCACGAGACGATCTTTTCCGGGCCGGCGTCCAAGTCTGCGGAGTACGACACGGGGACGGGGCGGTGCATGGTCTGGTGGACCTCCCAGCCCTCGGGCGCCTTCCAGATCGTGCAGCGGCGTCAGTCGGGCTGGGTGAACTGGGGCAGCAACGGCGAGAACGAGTGTCCCGAGCTGCCCGTGGGGGTCCAGATCAAGACCGCGTTCGGCTACTTCGACGACTGGCAGCGGGTGGCCGACGGGCTGGAGAGCGCCCCGAAGGTAGGGCCTGCCGAGTCGTGACGCGCAGCGGCGCCCTCCCGTCGCAGGGAGGGCGCCGCGCTCATTCAGTTGTCGTGGCTGGTCTGGCGTCAGCCGCAGTGCTCGAACGGGCTGGTGTAGCTCGCACCCTCGACCGAACCGCCCCACTTGACGCACTTGTTGGGGGCCTTCTTCTTCACCGGGCCGGCGTAGGACTGGTAGGAGCCGGTGTCGGTGCTGCGGGTCCCACCCTTGACCTCGAGGAAGGCGGAGGTCCTGGTGGCGGTGTTGAGCTTGGACGTCTTGAGCGTGACGACGCAGTTCTCGCCGTTGCGCGAGTTGTAGGTCAGGTAGACCTTGCCGCCGGTGATCGCCTTGCTGTCGATGACCTTCGAGCCGGCGCCGCAGACGTCGGTCGGCGAGTACGGGTTCACCGGGGTCGAGCTGCCGCCGCCACAGTTCTTCGAGGTGTAGTTCTTCATGCCGTAGTAGAGCGCCTGGGAGCCGTTGAAGCGGGCCTTGATGGTGCTGCCGTTGAGGCGCTGTTCGAAGTGCAGGTGCGGACCGGTGGAGCCGCCGGTGCTGCCGACGTTGCCGAGCTTCTGTCCGGCCTTGACCGGCTGGCCGACGCGGACGCTCTGCAGCGACAGGTGCGCATAGCGCGTGGTGTAGCCACCACCGTGGTTCACCTCGACCCAGCGGCCGTAGGAGGTGTTGCCCTCGTTGGCGACCCGGCTCACGGTGCCGCCCGCCGAGGCCACCACGGTGTCGCCGTAGTCGTCGGCGCGGTTGAAGTCCACCGACGGCGGCGGCGAGTGGTTGGTGCGGGTCTGGCCCGACCAGGTCTGCCCGCACGGGAACGGCAGCTGGAAGTTGGGCGCTGCGCTCGCGGAGCTGGTGCCGAACGCCACGGCCCCGCCGATGGCGCCGGCGGCGACCAGGCTGCCGATCGCGATCTTGGTGGTGAGCTTCTTCATCTCGGTTTCCCCTCGGTGTCTGTCGGCGCCCTGTGCGCCTCGTCCTTGGGCATGACCGTTCCAGCGAATTGCGTTGCGGTCGATGGGGAGGACTCCCCCAGGGCTCGCGAACGCGGCCTGGCACTCAGGCCACGGCGCGGCGGTATGCCGCGTGGCCGCGTAGCTGCCCGGGTCGCCTCAGGCGGTGGCGTCGACGTCGTCGGCGTCGACGATCCGGTACGCGTAGCCCTGCTCGGCGAGGAACCGCTGCCGGTGGGCGGCGAACTCGGCGTCGACGGTGTCCCGCGACACCACGGTGTAGAAGTGCGCGGTGCGTCCATCTCCCTTGGGGCGCAACACTCTTCCGAGCCGCTGGGCCTCTTCCTGGCGCGACCCGAACGTCCCCGACACCTGGATCGCGACGCTCGCCTCGGGCAGGTCGATCGAGAAGTTGGCGACCTTCGACACCACGAGCAGGTCGATCTCGCCCTCGCGGAAGGCCTGGAACAGCTTCTGCCGCTGCCCGACCGGCGTCTCGCCGGTGATGACGTCAGCCCCGAGCCGCTCGGCGAGCTCGTCGAGCTGGTCGAGGTACTGGCCGATGACGAGAGTGGGTTCTCCCTTGTGCTGCTTGACGATTCGCTCGACGATGGGGTTCTTCGCCGGGCTGCACGAGGCGAGTCGGTAACGGTCCTCGGGCTCCGCCACGGCATACGCCAACCGCTCACCGTCACCGAGCGTGACGCGCACCTCGACGCAGTCGGCGGGGGCGATGTAACCCTGCGCCTCGATGTCCTTCCACGGTGCGTCGTAGCGCTTCGGCCCGATGAGGGAGAACACGTCGGCCTCACGGCCGTCCTCGCGCACCAGCGTCGCGGTGAGGCCGAGGCGGCGGCGCGCCTGCAGGTCGGCCGTCATCCGGAAGATCGGTGCCGGCAGCAGGTGCACCTCGTCGTACACGATGAGGCCCCAGTCGCGGGCGTCGAGCAGGTCGAGGTGGGTGTAGGTGCCCTTCCGGCGGGTCGTCAGCACCTGGTAGGTCGCGATGGTGACCGGGCGAATCTCCTTGCGGGCGCCCGAGTACTCGCCGATCTCGTCCTCGGTGAGGGTGGTGCGCTTGAGCAGCTCGTCGCGCCACTGCCGGGCCGAGACGGTGTTGGTGACGAGGATGAGCGTGGTGGCCTTCGCCTCGGCCATGGCGCCCGCGCCGACGAGCGTCTTGCCCGCACCGCACGGCAGCACGACCACCCCAGACCCGCCGTGCCAGAAGCCGTCGACCGCCTGCTGCTGGTAGGGCCGCAGTGACCAGCCCGACGTGTCGAGGTCGATGCGGTGCGCCTCACCGTCGACGTAGCCGGCCTCGTCCTCGGCCGGCCAGCCGACCTTGAGCAGCTCCTGCTTGAGGTGGCCCCGCTCGGACGGGTGGACGAGCACCGTGTCGTCGTCGACCTTCTCGCCCACGAGCGGCTTGATCTTCTTGTGCCGCAACACTTCCTCGAGCACCGGGCGGTCGGTCGTGCGCAGGACCAGTCCGTGCTCGTCGTCCTTGAGGAGGGTCAGCCGGCCGTAACGGTCCATCGTCTCGGCGACATCCACGAGCAGGGCGTGCGGCACGGGGTAGCGGCTGTGGGTGACGAGCGCGTCGACCACCTGCTCCGCGTCGTGACCTGCGGCCCGGGCGTTCCAGAGCCCCAGCGGGGTGACCCGGTAGGTGTGGATGTGCTCCGGCGCGCGCTCGAGCTCGGCGAACGGGGCGATCGCCCGCCGGGCCTCCTCGGCGCGCGGGTGGTCGACCTCGAGCAGGAGAGTCTTGTCGGACTGGACGATCAGTGCGCCATCAGGCACCGGCATCAAGACCCGTCGTAGCTGCTGTAGCTGCTGTAGCCGTCACTGGACGCGACGCCGATGGCGATGGCCGCGACCACGCCCACGATGGCGAGGATGACCGTGATGGCCAGGGCGATCCAGCCCCACTTGGTGAACTTCGCCTGCTCGGCCGGCTGGTCGTTCTTCGTGGCCGCGATGATCGCGAACACGAGGCCGATGATGCCGACGCCGCAGCCGCCGACGGTCAGCAGACCGGTGACGACGAGGAGCGCGATGGTGTTGCCGCTCATGGTTCGCGGCGCGGCGTACGGCGTGCCGTACCCGGGCGGCGGCGCCTGCCCGTAGGCCGGGGGAGCCGGTGGCTGCGACGCACCCGAGCCGCCCGCGGCGGCATACGGGTTGGTCGGCTGCTGGCCGTAGCCACCCTGCTGCCCGTAGCCGCCCTGGCCATAACCGCCCTGTTGGCCGTAACCGCCACCCTGCTTCCCGTAACCGCCCTGGCCGTAGCCGCCCTGCTGGCCGTGGGTACCACCCGGAGGAGTGGCGTACGGGTTCTGCTGGGCACCGCTGGACGTGCCGTATGCCGGCGGGGCGGGCGGCGTGCCCGGTGGCGTCGGTCCGGCGGGTGGGGTCGCGGGCTCGGGCGTCGGCGCGTCCTGGGCGCGCGGCACCTCCCGGGTGGCACCGGTGTCGACCGGTCGTGTCTGGTCAGCGGTCGCTGGGTCCATCGACCAGTCCGTCGCGGAGTCCGACGACGTCGCGGACTGTCCGTCGGGCTCGGGCTGGGAGTGCGGGGTGGACTCGTCCGACACGTGATCGCTGGGGGCGGTCGGGTCGCGGAACTGCGGGTCCTCGCGGGGTGTGTCGGTCATGTGTCGTCGTCCTCGGTGTCGTGCGGCCCGGCGTCGGTCGTCGCCGTCACCCAAATCTATCCCGCCGCCCCGCCCCCCCGTCCGGCGATCCCGCCCGTCAGCTGCCACCTGGGCACCCCAGAGGGCGCTCAGGTTGCGTGAGCCGCAGCCTGCGCCGGGCGTGGCAGGATCGGGGCGTGAGCATCGGACTGCCGCAGCGTGAGCCCGCGACCGACCTGCCCGAGCGGGTGACGATCTACGAGGTCGGCCCGCGGGACGGTCTGCAGAACGAGAAGTCGGTCGTCCCCGCCGAGGTCAAGGCCGAGTTCATCCGTCGCCTCGCGGCCGCCGGGCTCGAGACGATCGAGACCACGTCGTTCGTCCCGCCGTCCTGGGTGCCGCAGCTGGCCGACGCCACGGAGGTGCTCGCCGACCTCGGTGATGCCGGCCTCGGACCGCGCCGCCCCGTCCTCGTCCCCAACGAGCGAGGTCTCGACAACGCGCTCGCGGCGGGCGTGGGCGCCGTCGCGGTGTTCGGCTCCGCCACTGAGACGTTCGCCCGCAAGAACCTCAACCGCACCGTCGCCGAGTCGATCGAGATGTTCCGGCCGGTGGTCGAGCGCGCCAAGGACTCCGGCCTGTGGGTGCGCGCCTACGTCTCGATGTGCTTCGGCGACCCGTGGGAGGGTCCGGTGCCCGTCGAGCAGGTCGTCGACGTCTGCCAGCGGATGATGGACCTCGGCGCCGACCAGCTCTCGCTCGGCGACACGATCGGCACCGGCACGACGGGCCACGTCAGCCGGCTGCTCGACGCCCTCGACGCCGTCGGCATCGGCTCGGACCGCATCGGTGTGCACTTCCATGACACCTACGGCCAGGCGCTCGCCAACACGATGACCGCGCTGCGGCACGGCGTCTGCGTCGTCGACGCGTCCACCGGCGGGCTGGGCGGTTGTCCCTACGCCAAGAGCGCCACGGGCAACCTCGCCACCGAGGACCTCGTCTGGGCGCTCGACGGTGCCGGTGTGCAGACCGGTGTCGACCTCACCTCGCTCGTGCAGACAAGTGTCTGGATGGCCGGCCACCTCGGCCGCCCGTCACCCTCGGCCGTCGTGCGGGCACTCGCGGGTTCCGACTGAAAATCATTGTGCCGCAAGGGTTGTCAGCCGGGCGCCGCCCCGGTCACCCGGTGGATCGACAGCGTTCGCGTGGTGCCGTCGGCGGTCCCGTGCACCCGTCCGCCCTCGACCCGCTCGGGGTAGAACAGCAACCGGCGCACCTGCCCCTCGCCGTCGGCATACCCGATCCACACCGCCTGCCGGTCGGCGGCGGCGTCACGCAGGACGGCGAGCGTCGTGGTCGGGTCGGTGCTCGGCAGCGCCGGTCCCTGCCGGGTCGCGAGCTGGTCGCGGTGGTATGCCGCGGCCTCCTCGCCTGCGCGCATGGTGCCGATGAGCGTCGTCACCAGGTCGTCGTCGACGACGCTGGCCGTGACGGGCGTGCGGCTGCGTTGCGTCGGGGTGCGGTGCCGACCCACCGACGGCACCACGACACCACCGTCCGGGGTCTCGGCAGCCGGCGCGTAACCGTTGTCCCGCAGGAACCCCAGGACCGTGTCGGCGGCCACCGGTGACACCACGACCGTCGGTGCGATCCGGCGCAGCTGCAGCGCCGACAGCTCCCGGTCGGCGAGCATCGCGCCGAGGGTCGTCTCGTCGTCGCAGCGCACGTAGGCGCTGACCGAGCCGACCCGCGCCTGGCCGTGCCGCCGGGCGACGTCGCGGACGAGGTACTCCAGCGGTTGGGGGACTGGGGTGGGGCTCGCCTCGGCCAAGGTGCCGAGCACCTGGTCGACGGACCAGCCGGCGTCGAGGCCGCGTCGCACGGAGTCAGCAGTGAACCGGTAAACCGTTGCCCCGCCACGGCTTTCGACATCCGCCACGAGCCGCATGAAGGTCGCGAGCGACCCGGCCAGGGGGCCAGGTGCCACCGCGGTGAGGTCTGCCTGCAGCAGCACGTGCTCGACCGGTTCGGGCAGGTGCGCGGCCATCGCCGCGGCGATCGCGTCGTCGTCGGCACCCGCCAGCAGCGCCCGACCGGCGCTCGACAGCGCGCCGCGTCCGGTCACGCCCAGCCACTCGGCCTCACGCAGGACCGCCTCGACGACCGTGTCCAGCTGGCTCGGCACCCGTCGGGGTCGGTGCCAGCGCACCGCCGTCGCCAGAGTCGAAGGACTGACCGCCATGGCCTCACCGGCAGCGGCGGCCTGGCCCAGCACGTCCGCCCGCAGGCCCCGCGCCGGCGGCCAGTGGGCGTCGGGCCCGAGGGCGTTGACGCTGCTCGTCATGCCCGCCGGCGTCGTGCCGACGAGGTGGGCGGCGCGGGTGCTGCCCAGCCACGCGCGTGCCACCGTCGCCCACCGGTCGCCGGCCGGCTGCTGCTGCCACTCGTCGTAGGCGGGGGTCGGCGCCCACGACGGCTCGAGCGCGCCGTCATCTGCGAGGAGGCCCGCGGCATACGCCACCTCGACGACGAACGCGGCCCGTGCCTCGTCGACGTCGAGCAGCGCGGCGACCCGGCGCAGGTCGCGCACGGCCAGCCCGCCGGAGCGCAGCACCCGCGGTGGTCGCAGGCCCCACTCGGCCGCGAGCTCGTCGATGAGCACGAACAGGTCGGTCACCTGCTGACCGGCGGCGGAGTCGACAAAGGCCTGGTCGACGGTGGTGCCGGTCGGGGCGGGGACGGTCAGGGTCGGGTCGCGGTGGGTGCGTCCGCCGCGCAACGCCAGCGCGACCTCGCGGGGCAGGGTGAGCTGGTCGGCACCCGTCGATGCGACGAGATGGTGCTCGAGCAACCAGCGGGCACCCTCCGAGACGCGGGCCGGGCTGCCCGCGGGCAGGACAGCGAGCGGCGGACCCCAGGCGAGCCGGTCGAGGATCGCGCGGGCGGCCGATGGTGCCTCGTCCGCCGTGGTCGCGGGGTCGTCGGGCAGGCGCACGAACAGGTCCGCCGCCCGGGGACCGAGCCCCGCCGGGTGGGGGAGCACCTCGGTCACGGCCCGTGCCGGGTGCAGGCCCTCGGGGCTGCGCCACAGCAGCCCCAAGGACCAGAGGTCGTCGAGCAACGACCCCACGACAGCAGCGCCGCTGCCGTCGACGCCGCTGCTCTCCGCGTCGTCCTCGTCGGCGCCGAGCAGCCGCGTCACGGTCTCGGGCCGCACCGGCACACCGCTCGCCAACGCCGCCTCGAGCACCTGCAGGTGCGCCAGGTCGAGGCTGTCGACGGCCCGCTGGATGCTGGCCCGGGTGCCGGCCCGCGCGGCGAGCGCGGACAGGTCGGCCGGGGCGGGGCGGGCGAGGTCCTGGCGGCGGGTGACCAGGGCACGCAGCTCGTCGTCGCTGCGACCACGGATGTCGTCGGCCATCGAGCGCGCGCCGGCGCCGGACGCACCGGAGGGGGACGAGGCGGTCACCGCACCAAACTAGTCCCGCACGCACGGGGTCGCGCCGGTGGTGGGTCGGCGCGGGGTTCTCACAGGCAATCCACGGGCGCGGTCACAGGTTCTGCCCACACACTGGTGGGATCGACACCGGGGGAACGACAGGAGACGCCATGCCCACGCCCACACCCCCTCACGGCCCCACCGACCGACCGACAGACCGGCCGACCGAGCAGCTGCCCACCCACGACACCCAGCAGCTGCCCCCGGCCGCCGCCACCGGGGCAGCGGCCCCAGCCGAGCCACCGCCGCGCAAGCCGGGTGTCTGGCGTGAGGCCACCTCGACCACCGGTGGGCGGATCGCGGTCGCCGTGGCCGCCGGGCTGGCCGCGCTGCTCGTGCTGGGGTCGCTCGGCATCGGCTCGCTCGTCGTGGCCCGCGCGGCCTTCGGCCACGGTGGCGCCGAGCGCATGACCGCCGGTCACGAGGACGGACGGAAGTGGTCCGGACCGCGCGGCGACGAGCCGGGAGGGCCGCCCCAACCCCAGGGACCCGGCCAGGGCCGCGGCAACGGCAAGGGCAACGGGGGCGAGCCGGGCGGCGGCGGCCGCAAGGGCGGCATACCCGGCCTCGGAGCAGTCGAGCACGGTGAGTTCACCACCCAGGGCGGTGACGGGAAGCCGGCCACCATGCTCGTCCAGCGCGGCGAGGTCACCAAGGCGTCGGCCACCTCGGTCACCGTCCGCAGCAGCGACGACTTCACCGCGACGTATGCCGTGGACGGCTCGACCCGGGTGCCCGGCCAGGCGCCCGCCGTCGGCGACCGGGTGATCGTGCTCGCCACCAAGGACGGCTCCAAGGCGGTCAGCATCCGCCCGGTGCGCTGAGCGGGCGGACACTAGGTTGGCCGCGTGACCTTTCCCTCTGGTGAGCAGTGGACGATCCGTCGGGGCGGCCAGGAGGCCACCGTCGTCGAGGTGGGTGGCGGCCTGCGCCGGTATGCCGTGGACGGCGTCGACGTGGTCGCGGGCTATGGCGAGGACGAGGTGGCGACCTACGGCCGTGGGCAGCTGCTCATGCCGTGGCCCAACCGGATCCGCGACGGGAAGTACACCTTCGACGGGGTGGAGCGGCAGCTCGCACTGACCGAGCCGGCCAAGCAGAACGCGAGCCACGGACTGGTGCGCTGGGCGCCGTGGCGGGTGACTGAGCGGGGCGAGGACGCCATCACGGTGAACACCCGGTTGTTCCCGCAGTCGGGCTGGCCCGGAGTCCTCGACCTGACCGTCCGCTATGCGCTGGGCGACGACGGCCTGACCGTGACGAGCGCGGCGACCAATGCCGGGGACGGCTCGGTGCCGTTCGGCTACGGCGCCCACCCGTACGTGGCGATCGGGGACACCCCGCTCGCCGAGGTCGTGCTCGAGCTGCCCGCCGACACCGAGGTGCTCGTCGACGAGCGCTCGCTGCCGGTCGAGACCGTTGCGGTCCGGCCCGAGGACGACTTCCGCACCGCCCGTGCGCTCGGCACGACGAGTCTCGACACGGCATACACCGGGCTGGCGCGGGACGCGGCGAGCGGCCGTTGGGAGGTGACCGTGTCGGGGCTGCGTGACCGCGGGCCGGTCACCGTGTGGGGCGACGACGCGTTCACGTGGACGCAGGTGTTCACGGCCAAGGGGGCCGACGACGAACCCGGTGAGCGCGGTATCGCGGTCGAGCCGATGACCTGCCCGGCCGACGCGTTCAACTCGGGTCAGGGACTCGTCGTGCTCGCTCCCGGCGACTCGTGGAGCGGCACCTGGGGGATCGCCCCGTCGCTCGGCTGAGCCGTCTCCGGCAGGGTGGCCTCGTCGACCGCTGCCGGACCAACTCCGTTGACCCGTGGGCTGATTCGTCGCTCGAGAGCCAGCGCCAGGGCGACCATGGCAGCGCATCCGACCACGAGCATCGCGATGAACACCGTGGACAGGTGGTGCCGCAGCAGGAAACCCGCGACGACCGGCGCCAGGATCGTGCCGGCCTGGAAGGCGCCGGCGTTGACGGCGTTGTAGCGGCCGCGGAGGTGGTCGGGGGCCATGTCGTTGGTGATGGCCGGGATCGTCGGCTGGAGCATCGTCTCGCCCAGCGCGAACAACGCGTGGAAAACGATGACACCCGCGGTCGCGGCGGCCGTCCCGGCCACGAATCCGGTGAGCCCCAACGAGATCCACGCCACGGACCACAGGGCCAGCATGACCAGCAGCACGCGGGTGCGGCGCTTGCCGCTGATGCGCCGCAGCACCCAGAACTGGAGGGCCACGATCACCACGGTGTTGACGGCGAACGCGAACCCGATGACACCCGTCGACACCTGGCTCACCTGCCGGGCGAACGCGGGGAAGCCGGCTTCCATCTGGCCGTAGCCGATGAACACCCCGAGGAAGGTCAGGGCCGTCAGCCACAGCACGGCCGGCTGGCGCAGGATCGTCAGGTAGGAGCCGGAGTCGTCGCCCCCGTCGGCGGGGCGCTCGGCGCGGCCGTGGACGTGGCGCAACGGGCCGAGCAGCAGCCCGATCGGCACGAGCATGCACGCCGCGTCGGCGAGGAAGATGACCGTGAACGTCGTCGGGTTGGTGACGTCGGCGTATAGCCCACCGATGATGCCGCCGAGCCCGATGCCGAGGTTGACCAGGGCGAAGTTGATGCCGAAGTACTGCTGGCGGGCCTCGCCGGTGACGATGGCGGCGATGAGCGCGTTGAAGGCCGGCCATGAGATGCCGAAGTTGAAGCCGAGGAAGAGGAACCCGAGCGCGAACAGCCACGGCGTCGTCGCGAACGCGAGCACCACGCAGCCGACCAGCTGGGCCGTGGTCGCGAGGAGCAGCATGCGGCGTGCCCCCACGCGGTCGGTCAGCGCCCCGCCCGGGCCGGTGACGGCGAGTGCAGCCACCGCGATGACCGCCATCAGGACGCCCGCGAGGTCGAGGGAGATGCCGCGGACCTCGTGCATGTAGATGACCGTGAACGGCAGCGTCAGCCCGCGACCGAGCGTCTGCACGGCGACCGTCGACAGCAGCCACCGCCCCTCGACCGGCAGCGCCGCCCAGAAGTCGCGGATGCCGTGCCCGGAGGTCGTCGTCCCACTCACCGGCCAATCCTCGCAGCGTGCACCGACACGCCTCCATAGGGTTTTTTCCTCGTCTGCCTCGGGTGGCGACGCGGGCACCTTAGACGGGCACCGCGGGCATACCTGAGCAGGCACCTCGCCTCGGCGGTTAGGCTTGGTCCGCGCGTGACCGCGCACACGAACTTCGAGGTAAAGGGACGACAGGTGCCCACAGGCAAGGTCAAGTGGTACGACCAGGAGAAGGGCTTCGGCTTCATCTCCGACGACGACGGCGGTGACGTGTTCCTGCACGCCAACGCCCTCCCCGACGGGGTGCAGACGCTCAAGGGCGGCACCCGCGTCGAGTTCAGCGTGGCCGAGGGGCGGCGGGGGACGCAGGCGCTGCAGGTGACGTTGCTCGAGCCCGCGCCGAGCGTCGCCGCCGGCAAGCGCGAGCAGAGCCGCAAGTCGCCGGAGGACCTCGCGCCGCTGGTCGAGGACGCCATCAAGCTGCTCGACAACGCGTCGAACTCGCTGCGCCGCGGACGCCGGCTGGACAAGGACCACGGCAAGAAGCTCGCCCAGGTCCTGCGGTTCCTCGCCGACCAGATCGAGCCGTGATGGCGGCCGCCAAGCCCGCCAAGAGCGACGCCGTCCTCGCGGCTGCGGTCGAGCTCGCGCGCGGTGCCGCCGAGGAGATTGCCGAGGCCGGCACCGTCGGCGAGCACCTCGGCATGACCATGGACGAGGAGCGCCTGGGGACGCACTACTTCGCCTGCACGGCCAAGGCCTACCCGGGCTGGCGGTGGGCCGTCACCGTGGCGCGCGTGCCGCGCGGCAAGGTCGCGACCATCTGCGAGACCAACCTCGTGCCCGGTGACGGCGCGCTGCTCGCGCCCGCCTGGGTGCCGTATGCCGACCGGCTGGCTCCGGGTGACCTCGGCGCCGGCGACGTACTCCCCTACAAGGAGGACGACCCGCTGCTCGAGCCCGGGTTCGAGGCGACGGGCGACGAGGACGTCGACGAGATGGCTGAGTTCGAGCTGGGTCTCGGGAGGCCGCGCGTGCTGTCGGCGGAGGGTCGCGAGGCCGCGGCCCAGCGGTGGTACGACGGCGACAACGGCCCGCACTCCGAGGTGGCCGAGAAGGCGCCGGCTCCGTGCTCGACCTGCGGCTACTTCCTGCCGATGGCGGGGGCGTTGAGGTCTTTTTTCGGCGTGTGCGCCAACGCCTGGTCACCCTCCGACGGTCGCGTCGTGAGCCTTGACCACGGCTGCGGCGCCCACTCCGAGGTGGACGCGCCCGCACCCGAGTCGCTGGTCGAGGCCGGCGACCCCCTGGTCGACGAGCTGGCCTTCGACCCCGTCTGACGGCGCCACGCCCGCAATACGGGGGTTGCTGGCATGAAACGGGCGTCCATACACCCCGTTTCATGACAGCAACCCCCGTTTTGCGCGTCATCCACAGGGCGGCCACCGCCGAGAGTTCGTCCACAGGCGACCGATCCGGCTGATGCAGGCGGGGCGTGCACTCGTCACGCTCCAGCCATGGCAGACCCAATGCTTGACTCCGCCGTGGCCGCGGTGCTGGCTGCTCAGTCCGGGGTCGTCACCGCCCGCGACTTCATCCGTCTCGACGTGGACCCGAGGTTCGTCCGTGAGTGGGTGAGGGTCGGCCTGCTGGTGCGAGTTCGACGTGGTGCCTTTGTCGACAGCACCGTGTGGGCAGCAGCCGGATCCGATGAGCAGTATCGCCTCCGGGTGCAAGCGGTCCTTCGTTCCCGAACCGCGAAGGAGTACGCAACTCATCACTCTGCTGTGGCACTGCACGGACTTCCTCTGTGGCACGTCCCGCGGGACCTGGTTGTGGTGGCCGCAGATGTCGAGGAGAGCACGACAGTGTCAGGCCTGCGCGTGATGCCCACGCGCGGACTGGTTGACGAGGTCGAGCTGGACGGCTTGCGGGTGCTGAGCATCCCCGATGCCGTGGTGACCACCTCGTCAGTCAGCACCGCAGCCGGTGTCGTCGCTGGAGATGCCGCCCTGCAGAGCGGCGCCTGCTCAGTGGAGGAGCTGGAGGAGGCCGCCGAAAGGCTCGGGCCGAGCCTGCGTGGCAAACGACGGCTGCGCAACGCCGTGGCGGCGCTCGACCCGAAGTGCGAGTCAGTGGGGGAGAGCCGCACCCGGCTGATCCTTGCCGCGCTGGGGCTGCCCTTTGACAGCCAGGTGCCGATCCGGGACGTCGATGGGCACCTCGTGGGACGGGTCGACTTCCTGGTGGCCGGCCGGGTGATCGTCGAGTTCGACGGGGCGGTCAAGTACGGCGGCGAGGATGGGAGGGAGGTCCTCATCGCCGAGAAGCGACGTGAAGACCGCCTCCGCGAGCTCGGCTATGCCGTCGTGCGCATCACCTGGGACGAACTGGCCGACCCAGCGACTCTGCTCAGCCGGATCCGGGCCGCCTTGTCGCGACTCGCCGCGTGAGCGGCACGCTGGCAAAGCGGGGGTTGCTGACATGAAACGGATGGAAATGACCCCCGTTTCATGCACGCAACCCCCGGTTTGCGGGAGGCGCGCAGGCGAGAGGTATGCCGCGCAACGTGGGGTTTGCGGGTGGGCGGGTCAGTGGGCGTCGGCGGCGTTGCCGCGGCCGCGGCGCACGTAGCTGTAGCCGAGGAAGCCGAGCAGGATCCCGGCGACGCAGCACCACGGCCACCACGACCGTTCGCCGGTGTGCAGGTCCGGCACGACCAGCGTGACGACGAGCGCGACGACCCAGGCGGCGATGCCGCCGAGCACGATCCGGCCCGTGCTCCAGGCCAGCGGCTCGAGCTCGGCACCGGTGCCGGCGCGACCCGACGGTGACGCGCTCGCGGCGCCGCGCTCCGCGGCATACCGGGCCTCGTCGGCGACACCGCTCTCGCGGGCGGCCTCGGGCGGCTCCGACTCGGTCACGATCCTCAGCGTAGCCTTCACCACCGGGCCCCACGCAGGCCCTACCCTGTCGGCCATGGCCAAGCCCTCCTCCGCGCCCCCGGCGCAGCGCCCCGGTC
The DNA here is from genome assembly GCF_013041615.1 of Knoellia koreensis. Lineage (GTDB taxonomy): Bacteria > Actinomycetota > Actinomycetes > Actinomycetales > Dermatophilaceae > Pedococcus > Pedococcus koreensis. Next base: position 877,976 of record NZ_JABEPQ010000002.1, on the reverse strand, counting down.
CCTCCCGCACCGGTCTCGACGGCTTCTTCCGCATCACCGAACGTGGGTCCAGCGTCGGCCGCGAGGTCCGCGGTGGACTGGTGACCTTCTTCGCGATGGCCTACATCGTGGTGCTCAACCCGCTCATCCTCGGCACCCAGGCCGACGGCACGGGCGGCTTCCTCGGCGGGGGTGACGTGCCGCGCGCCCTCCAGCTGGTCGCCGCCGGCACCGCGCTCATCGCTGGCGTCATGACCCTGCTGATGGGCATCGTCGCCAACTACCCCATGGCGATCGCGGCGGGCCTGGGGCTCAACGCGTTCGTGACGTTCGGCATCGCCAAGCTGCCCGAGATGACGTGGGCCGATGCGATGGGTCTCATCGTCCTCGAGGGCATCATCATCACGATCCTCGTGCTGACCGGGTTCCGGCAGGCGGTGTTCAAGGCGATCCCGGCGCAGCTCAAGACCGCGATCTCGGTCGGCATCGGCCTGTTCATCACGTTCATCGGGCTCGTCGACGCCGGAGTGGTCCGACGCCCGGCCAGCGGACCCGTGCCCGTCGAGCTGGGCATCGGCGGGTTCCTCAACGGCTGGCCCACGCTCGTCTTCGTCGTCGGGCTGCTCACCATCGTGATCCTGTTGGTGCGCAAGGTGAAGGGCGCCATCCTCATCGGCATCGTCGGCGCCACCGTCCTCGCCGTCATCGTCGAGGCGGTCGGCAAGATCGGCAGCCAGACCGACGCGACGGGCAAGCTCGTCAACCCCGCCGGCTGGGGCCTCAACGTCCCGAAGCTGCCCGACCAGGTCCTCGACGTCCCCAACTTCTCGCTGCTCGGTGACTTCAACCTGCTCGGCTCGTTCGGCAAGATCGGCGCGGTCTCGGCGATCCTGCTCGTCTTCACCCTGCTGCTGGCCGACTTCTTCGACACGATGGGCACGATGGTCGCCATCGGTGGCGAGGCCGGGCTGCTCGACAAGGAGGGCAACCCGCCGAACTCCGACAAGATCCTGCTCGTCGACTCCCTCGCCGCGGTCGCCGGTGGTGCCGGGTCGGTCTCGTCCAACACGTCCTACATCGAGTCCGCCGCCGGTGTCGGCGAGGGCGCCCGCACGGGCCTGGCATCGGTCGTCACCGGCGTGCTGTTCCTCCTGGCGACCTTCCTCGCGCCGCTGGTCAAGATCGTCCCCTACGAGGCCGCGACGCCGGCCCTGGTCGTGGTCGGTTTCCTCATGATGCAGCAGGTCAAGGGCATCGACTGGGACGACCTCGAGGTCGCGATCCCGGCGTTCCTCACCATCGTCCTCATGCCCTTCACCTACTCGATCACGGCGGGCATCGGCGCCGGCTTCGTCGTCTACGTCGTCATCAAGCTCGTGCGTGGCAAGGCCGCCCAGATCCACCCACTCCTGTGGGGCGTGTCGGCACTGTTCGTCATCTACTTCGCGATCGACCCGGTCAAGACCCTGCTCGGCGTCGGCTGACGCGGGGGGTCGCCGACGGCGACGTCAGGTATGCCGGGTGGCCGGGTCACCCGGCCACGCGGCATACCGAACTTTGGGCCAAAGTTCGTGGGGCACGGGAAGGTTCCAAGCCCTGGCGAACTTTGGGCCAAAGTTCGCCAGGGGAGGGGTCAGGAGGTTGCGGCGGGGGCGAGCTGGGGGCAGTCGACGGCGCCCTCACGCAGCACCTGGCGCTGCGTCGGCTTGGCTTCGCGGAAGCGGCGGCGGCCCTCGTCGGTGAGCGCGACGAACTGGGCGCGCCGGTCGTTGCTGCACGTCTTGCGGGTGATGAGGCCGTCCTTCTCGAGCCGTGAGACGAGGCGGGACAGGGCGCTCTGGGTGAGGTGGGCGTGCTCGGCGAGGGCGCTCATCGGCAGCTCGCAGGCCTTGCCGGAGTGCAGCTGCTGGAGCACCTCGAACTCGCTGGCGTTCAGCCCGTGCTGCTCCAGCTCGCGGTCCAGCGTGCACATCATCCGCTGGTAACGGCCCATCAGGTCATGCCATGCCTGGGCCAAGGCGTCGTCGTCGGCTCGGCTCATGCGCGTGATCCTACCACGTGCAGGTGCAAAAGTTGTTCATGCATTATTTGCTTGTGCATTGAATGCAAGTGCATGCATGATGGGCGACATGACGTCAATCCATGACCTCTCCCACGCTCCCGCTCCCACCGCGGAAACCACTGAGCCGCAGGACGTTTCCCACGCGACCGTCACCAGCGGCACCGGCTGGACCCGCTCCACGTGGCTCCTCCTCGTCGTGCTCTGCGGTGCCCTTTTCCTGGACGGCCTCGACATCTCCATGGTCGGCGTGGCCCTTCCCTCGATCGGCGCAGACCTCGAGCTCGCCCCCAGCACGCTCCAGTGGATCGTCAGCGGCTACGTCCTCGGCTACGGCGGCCTGTTGCTGCTCGGCGGCCGCAGCTCGGACCTGCTCGGCCGCCGCCGCGTCTTCCTCGGCGCCGTCCTCGTCTTCGGTCTGGCGTCGGTGGTCAGTGCGGTCCTCAGCGACCCGACGGCGCTCATCGCGCTGCGTTTCGTCAAGGGCGTCGCCGCCGCCTTCACCGTCCCGGCCGGCTTGTCCATCATCACCACGACCTTCGCCGAGGGCCCGGCGCGCAACCGCGCCCTGTCGATCTACACCGTCTGCGGTGCGAGCGGGTTCTCGCTCGGTCTCGTCTTCGGCGGCCTGCTCACCGAGCTCGGCTGGCGGGCGACGTTCCTCCTGCCCGGGCCGGTGGCGCTGCTGCTCGCCGCTGCCGGGTGGCGGCTGGTGCCGCGGGTGGCCGCGCAGGAGCACATCCGGCTGCGTGACTTCGACCTGCTGGGTGCGGTCTCGGTGACCGGTGCCCTCCTGCTCGCCGTGTATGCCGTCGTCGAGGCGCCGTCGCGTGGCTGGACCAGCCCGGTGACGCTCGGGTCGTTCGCCGTGGCCGCCGCCCTGGCCGCGACCTTCGTCGTCACCGAGCTGCGCCACCCCGCGCCCCTGGTGCGGCTGGGCATCCTGCGCTCCGTGCACCTGGTGCACGCCAACCTCTCCGGCGCGGCCATGTTCGGCGCCTACGCCGCCTTCCAGTTCCTCGTGACGATCTACCTGCAGAGCTCGCTCGGGTGGTCGCCGCTGGCCATGGCCCTGGGGTTCCTCCCGGCCGGGCTGCTCGTGGTCGCCAGCTCCACGAAGATCGACCGCGTGCTCGACCGGTTCGGCACCCAGCGCCTCATCGCCGTCGGGCTCACCGCGTTCGTCCTCGCCTACGCGCTGTTCCTGCGGGTCCAGCCCGGCGCGTCCTACTGGGCGTTCCTGTTGCCGACGATGCTGCTGCTCGGCTTCGGGTTCGCGCTGACCTTCCCGTCGATCAACAGCCAGGCGACCGCCGGTGTCGCCGACCACGAGCAGGGACTCGCCTCCGGGCTGGTCAACACCAGTGTCCAGGTCGGTGGCGCAGCGATGATGGCGGTCGTCACCGCGATCATCGGGTCCGCCGCGGCCGATGGCGGCGAGCCCGTCCCGGGCGAGCTGCTGCCCGGCATGGTCACCGGCGTCGCGGTCGTCGTGGGACTGGTCGTGCTGGCCGCGATCGGCTCGTGGGTCGTCGTCGCCCGGATGGCGCGCAGCGCTCGCGTCGAGCAGCGCGACACCTTCCTCGCGGCCGAGCGGGCGCGCGTCGACGCCTGACGTCGTCAGACCCACGCACGGGTATGCCGCGTGGTCCCCGCGGGGGTGACCACGCGGCATACCCGTGTGGTTGGGGGCCGAAGTCGAGGCGACGGGGGGCGTGAAACCACCCGGACCGGCCGTGAAACCACGGTGAAAGCGGCCGCCCCCATCCTTGGGAGCATGCACACGAACGACACACTCGCAGTCCACGCCCAGGGGCTCGTCAAGACCTTCGGCGACCAGCGGGCCGTCGACGGCATCGACCTGGAGGTCCGCCGCGGCGAGGTGTTCGGCGTCCTCGGGCCCAACGGCGCCGGCAAGACGACGACCCTGAAGATGCTCGCCACCCTGCTGCCCATCGACGGTGGACGCGCCGAGGTCTTCGGCCACGACGTGAGCCGCGAGGGCCACGTCATCCGCCAGCTGCTCGGCGTCACCGGGCAGTACGCCTCGGTCGACGAGAACCTCACCGCCACCGAGAACCTGCTGCTCTTCGGCCGCCTCCAGGGGCTTTCGCGGCCCGAGAGCAAGCGCCGCGCGGCCACGCTGCTCGAGCAGTTCGACCTCACCGAGGCCGCGAACAAGCCGATCAGCGCGTTCTCCGGCGGCATGCGGCGCCGGCTCGACCTCGCCGCCAGCCTCATCACGCGCCCGCCGCTGATCTTCCTCGACGAGCCGACGACCGGCCTCGACCCGCGCACCCGCGGGCAGATGTGGGACACCATCCGCGAGCTCGTCGACGAGGGCTGCACGGTCCTGCTGACCACGCAGTATCTCGACGAGGCCGACCAGCTCGCCGACCGCATCGCCGTCATCGACCGTGGCGTCAAGGTCGCCGAGGGCACCTCCGACGAGCTCAAGTCCTCCGTCGGGCGCAGCTCGCTCACCGTTCACCTGGCCGAGCGCGACGACCTCGTCCTCGCTGCCGCCACTGCTCGTGGCCTCGTCGGCGAGGAGCCCGTGCCGTCGCCCGAGGCGCGCCGCCTGTCGGTGCCGCTCGAGCGCAGCGAGCAGGCCGTTGACGTGCTGGTTGCGTTGCGGGAGAAGGGAATCGGCATCGAGTCCCTCACCGTGCAGAAGCCGTCGCTCGACGAGGTCTTCCTCGCCCTCACTGGGCACACCGCCGACTCCGACACCGACGACTCCGCGAGCATGGAGGCCGCATCATGAGCACCCTGACCACCACCCCACCCGGCGACGCGACCCAGCGGGTCACCGTCGACACCGGCGTCCTCGACCGCCGGCTCGCCACCCATGTATCCCTGGGCCAGACCGTCGCCCAGACGATGACCCTGGCGTGGCGGGCCACCATGAAGATGCGGCGCAACTTCGAGCAGCTCTTCGACGTCACCATCCAGCCGCTGCTGTTCACCGCGATGTTCGCCTACATCTTCGGCGGCGCGATCAGCGGCAGCGTCAAGGACTACCTGCCCGTCATCATCCCCGGCCTCATCGGCCAGACCGTCCTCACCGCCTGCATCGCCACCGGCGTCCAGCTGCGTGAGGACATGGACAAGGGTGTCTTCGACCGGTTCAAGGTCTTGCCGATCGCGCGGATCGCACCGCTGGCCGGACCCATGGTCGCCGACCTCGTCCGATACGCCATCGCCTCGACCCTCACCTTCGGCACCGGCATCGCGATGGGCTACCGCCCCGGCGGCGGCGTCCTCGGCGTGTTCGGTGCGATCCTGCTCGCCATCGTCACCGGCTGGTCGCTGGCGTGGATCTTCACCTGGTTCGGCACCGTCGGCAAGACCGCGCAGGGCGTCCAGGGCATCTCGCTGATGGTGATGTTCCCGCTGACGTTCCTGTCCAACGCGTTCGTCCCGACCGCCACGATGCCCGGCTGGTTGCGCGCCTTCGCCGACGTCAACCCTGTCAGCCACGTCATCAGCGCGATCCGGGAGCTGGCCAACCACGGCCAGGTCACCGCCGAGGTCGGCTGGGCGGTGCTCGGCTGCGCCGTCGTCGTCGCGATCTTCGCGCCCCTGTCGGTGCGTAGCTTCAACCGCAAGATGTGACGGGTATGCCGGCCGGTCACCACGGTGACCGGCCGGCACCGACGCGGGCGGGCGGCATACCCGCGCTTGCGCGTCGGTAGGCGACGACGACGCGGCAGCCGGATAGCGTGAGGGCGTCCCCGCAGCCCCCACGAACGGAACTCGATGGTCAACGTCCTGCTCGCGGGCGGGATCGCCATGGTCGTGGCGCTGCTGGGGACGCCGATGTTCATCCGGTCCCTGATCCGGCGCCAGTACGGCCAGTTCATCCGCGACGACCTCGCCCACCACCACTACAAGCGCGGCAAGCCGACCATGGGCGGTGTCATGATCATCGCCGCCGCGGTGCTGGGCTACTTCGGCTCGCACCTGGTGTTGTGGGCGGTCGGCTCGAGCGGGTCGTTCCCGGTGATCCCGGGCCGCGTCTCGCTGAGCGCGCTGCTGGTGCTGTTCCTGCTGGTCGGTATGGGCACCGTCGGCTACCTGGACGACTACATCAAGATCTCCAAGGCGCGCAGCCTCGGCCTCACCTCCAGGCAGAAGCTGCTCGGGCAGTCCGTGGTCACGGTCGCGTTCGCCCTGCTCGCGCTGCTGGTCAAGGATGGGCACGGGCGCTCGGCGGCGTCGACGGCGGTGTCGTTCATCCGGGACACCCCGATCGACCTCGCGGTGGCCGGTCCCGTCCTCGGGGTCGTCCTGTTCGTCGTGTGGGCCAACCTGCTCATCGCGGGTGCCTCCAACGGCGTCAACATCACCGACGGGCTCGACGGGCTCGCCACCGGCACGTCGGTCATGGTGTTCGGCGCCTACAGCGGGATCAGCTTGTGGCAGTACAACCAGAGCTGCTCCCTGACCCCCGGCGTGGGCTGCTACGACATCCGCGACGGGCTCGACCTGGCCGTGGTGGCGTGCGCGATCGCGGGGGCGTGTTTCGGGTTCCTGTGGTGGAACGCCTCACCCGCCCAGATCATCATGGGCGACACCGGTTCGCTCGGGCTGGGGGCGGCGCTCGCGGGTCTGGCCATCATGACCCGCACCGAGCTGCTGCTGGTCGTCCTCGGCGGCCTGTTCGTCATCATCACCATGTCGGTCGTGATCCAGGTGGCCAGCTTCAAGCTCACCGGCAAGCGGGTCTTCCGGATCGCGCCGCTGCACCACCACTTCGAGATGGTGGGCTGGGCCGAGATCACGATCGTCATCCGCTTCTGGATCGTGGCCGGCATCTGCGTGATCGCCGGGCTCGGCCTGTTCTACGCGGAGTGGATCGCCACCCAATAGCCGGTGCGGGTATGCCGCGTGCTCACCCCCGTGCCCCCAGTCCAGCGCCCCCGCCCCGGGGCTCAGCCGTGTGCCGCGGGTGGGCCGGGGGACAGGCTCGCCAGCAGGTCCCGGGCCTCGTCCAGCAGGTCCCGGGCCGGCCGGTCGGCGTACTCGTCGACGAGCGCCTCGAGCCGGCCCGGTGCGACGCGCTCCGCGAGCGCGGCCAGCGGCTCCCAGGTGAGTGACGGCAGACCCCGGTTGTAACGCCATCGGTGGCCAACTGCCATGGTGCGCAACGCGTTCTCGTGGTCTGAAGGATCGCCGTGGCGCAGCCCCCACGCGCCGACCGCCACCATGAGCACACCACTCAACGGGAGGTCGTCGGTCGGCACTCCGACGAGTCCGCCGCCAGCGCCCTCCAGCAGGAGGGAACGGAGCTCGTCGGCCCGCGGGTCGGGTCCGGGCGGGGCGTGCAGGACGTGGGCGGTGAGCGCCTCCGACGCCGCGATGAGCACCCATGGAGTGACTCCGCCGGCCCACCCGGGCAGGTCGACGAGGACCTCGTCCACCGCCCGGTCGAACCCGGCCAGCCCGGCCTCGACGTCGCCGCGGGCCAGGGCGAGCTCGGAGCGGGCGGCGATCAGCAGCATCCGCGAGCCGAGCTGGCCACCCTCCGGCAGGTCGCCGATCTCGTCGAGTATGCGCTCCGCCCCGTCGAGGTCGCGGTCGAGGATGAGGGACGCCGCCGAGGTGAACCGCAGCGAGTTGGCGTCGTCGACGGCGTGCAGCCGCATCATCATCGGCCAGGCCAGCTCGGCGTGGTGGGCCGCGAGGTGGTGGTCGCCGCGGTAGCTCGCCAGCTGCGACAGCTCGGAGTGCAGCGAGGCCTCGATGTAGGGCGTGAGCCCGCCGGAGTCGAGGGCCCGGCGGGAGTAGGAGGCGGCCGCCTCGATGTCGCCGCGGTTCTCGGCGCTGAGCGCCGCCCACATCAGCAGCATCGCCTCGTTGTAGGGGTCGGTCTCGGCATCGGCGAGAGCGGCGATCCGCGTGCCCGGGTCCTCTTCGTCGTCCGACCCGAACATCGCCTGCGTCGCGCGCGCCCACGGGTGCGTCGGCTGGCCCCACCTGGTCATCGCCGCGCTGATCGCGTCGGTGTCACGACCGGGGATCCAGCTGAGGTGCACGAGCAGCAGTGCCGCGGCCTCAAAGGCGGCGTCGGTCTCGCGTGAGCCGGTGGGGTCCAAGTCGGCGAGCAGCTCGGACGCGGCGTCGGCCACGGCGAAGATGCGGGGGTGGTTGCCGGTGATGGTCCACAGGCTGCCCAGGGTGCTGAGCAGCCCGACACCGACCGCGGCCCGGCCGGTCGCCAGGGCACGACGCAGCACGTCGGTCAGGTTGCCCTCCTCGGCCAGGATGGCGTCGATGCTCGCAATCTGGTTGGGGGAGAAGAAGATCGAGCCGTGCGCCTCGACGAGCTCGACCGCCCAGCGGTCCTGGGCCGCGACCGCGTCGTCGTGGTGACCGGAGTCGAGGAGCTGCTGCGCGGCATACTCGCGAATCGTCTCCAGCATGCGGAAGCGCGTCGCCCCGCCCGACTCGCTGACGGTGACGACGGACTGCTCGACCAGTGCCTCGACGAGGTCCATGCCATCGGGCCCGAGGACCGTGGTCGCCGTCGCGGCGTCGAAGCCGTCGTGGAACACCGAGAGCCGCGCGGCCGCCTCCCGCTCGTGCGGTGACAGCAACCCCCACGACCACTCGATCACCGCGGCAAGGGTGCGGTGACGCTCCGGAGTGGTGCGGTCGCGGCTGCGCAGCAAACCGAACCGGTCGTCGAGGGCGCCTCGGATCTGCTCGACCGACATGGTGCGCACCCTCGCGGCCGCCAGCTCGACCGCGAGCGGGAGCCCGTCGAGCCGGCTCACGACCGCGTCGACCGCCTCGGGGTCGAGGGTCGCATCGGGCCGCGCCGCCCGGGCGCGGCGGGCGAAGAGGTCGGCCGCGTGACCGCTGCTCAGCTGGGTGAGGGGCACGACCCGCTCAGCGGCGATCCGCAACGGTGCGCGGCTGGTGGCGAGCACGCTGAGGTCGCGCGTCGTGACGAGCAGGTAGGCCACGAGCCCCGCGACCGACTCGAGCACGTGCTCGCAGTTGTCGAGGACGAGCAGCGCCGGCCCCGTGTCGAGCTCGCGGGCGATGCGGCCGCGGACGTCCGCCGCCTGCGCAGGGGTGAGGGTATGCCGCGTGGTCACCGAGCCGCGGATGCCGAGGGCCGCGCCCACCTCGGCGACGACGTCGTCGCCCGAGCCGACGCCGACGAGCTCGACGACGTGGACCCGCGGCTGCGTGGCTTCGCGGGCCAGGACGTGGGCGATGCGGGTCTTGCCGATGCCGCCCGGGCCCAGGACGGTGGTGAGCCGGCCGCTCGCCAGCGCCGCGCGGAGCCGGGCGAGGTCGTCGTCGCGGCCGAGCAGCTCGTCCGGGTCGTAGCGGACGCCGGTATGGACGGGGGAGTCGGCGGCGAGCAGCTCGCGGTGGATCCGGCGCAGGGCCGGGTCGGGGTCGCGCCCGAGGCGGTCGGCGAGGTCGCGGCGGTAGGCGTCGTAGCGGGCGAGAGCCGGTGCCGTGCCGACGGCCCGGGCCTCGGTACGCAGCAGCTCGGCGAGCAGGGTGGCGTCGTCCGGGGCCTGGGCGTGGAGGTCCGCGAGCAGCGGCAGTGCGGTGTCGGCGTGACCGCTGCGGGCGAGCGCGACGGCGTGGACCCGACGGGCGGAGTCGATGGTGCCGGTGGCTGCGGCGCGCAGGTCGGACAGCGGGCCGTCGGGTGCGTCGGTGACGGCGGTTGCGGTCGCCTCGGCGGCGAGCCTCGCGGCGTCGGCCGGTTGGTCGGAGCGCAGCAGCTGCTCTGCCCGGGCGACGAGGTCGGTGAGCGCCCACGCGTCGACGGCGTGCCGGCCCAGACCGAGGTGGTAGCCGCCCTCGCGGCGTGCGACGAGGTCGCGGTCGACCGAGCGCAGCCGCGACACGAGGACCTGGAGCGCCTTGGTGGGGTGCGCGGGCGGCTCGTCACCCCAGACGAGGTCGACGAGGCGGGTGTCCGACAGCCCGGCCGGGTGGAGGGCCAGGGCGGCGAGCAACGCCGCCGGCCGCTCGCCCGGGATGGCGGTGCCGTCCACGGCGACCTCGTCGAGGAGGCGCAGCCGGATGGTCACCGGACCACCCTAGGCGCCATCTCCCGGCGCGCAGGTGAGGTGGGTACCCGCCGGGCCACACGGCATACCCGGCGAACTTTGGCCCAAAGTTCGCGGGGGGCGAGAGACCGGGGGCTGGTCCGGGCGGCGCGGAGGCGCCGAGGTGGTGTCTCACCAAGTGACCGTCCGGAAATCGTTAGCACAGGTAATGAGTTATGCTAAACAACGAAGGAGTGAGCCATGACCCCACCGCCCGCGCGCAAGAGCCGCGCCGCCGACACCGGTCTCACCCCCTCCGCCATCTCCGCGCTCGCCGGTGAGCTGCGTCTGGCGTGCATGCGCATCTCCCGCCGCGTGCGGTTCGAGAGCACGCATGTCGTTGCGCCACACCAGTTCTCGGTGCTGTGCCGGTTGGAGGACGCGCCACGCACCCCGGGGGAGCTGGCTGAGATCGAGAAGGTGTCGGCACCCAGCATGACCCGAACCGTCGGAGCCCTCGTCGAGCGCGGCCTCGTCGAGCGCACCGACGACCCGTCCGACCGGCGCCAGGTCATCCTGTCCCTGACGCCCGACGCCGTGAGCCTGCTCAAGGAGATCCGCCGCAAGCGCGACGCCTGGATGTCCGTGCGCGTCAGCCACCTGACGCCCCAGGAGCAGGAGATCCTCCAGCAGGCCTCCGCGATCCTCACCCGGGTGGCGAACGAGTGAGCCCCACGTTCTCATCACTGTCCGTCCGCAACTACCGCATCTACGCCACGGGCGCGCTCGTCTCGAACGTCGGCACCTGGATGGGTCGCGTCGCCCAGGACTGGCTGGTGCTGACCGAGGTCACCAACCACAGCTCGTCCGCGCTCGGCATCGTCACCGGCCTGCAGTTCCTGCCGTTCCTGCTGCTCGCGCCGTGGACCGGCATCGTCGCCGACCGCTTCCCCAAGCGGCGGCTGCTCGCCGTCACCCAGACCGCGCTCGCCCTGTCGTCGCTGGGGCTCGGCCTCGTCGCGGTCACCGGCAACGCCGAGCTCTGGATGGTCTACATCGCGGCGCTGTGGACCGGCGTGGCGACGGCATTCGACAATCCCGCGCGGCAGACCTTCGTCTCCGAGATGGTGCCGCGTGAGCGGCTGACCAACGCGGTGTCGCTCAACAGCGCGTCGTTCAACGCCGGTCGCCTCATCGGCCCCGGCATCGCCGGCCTCACCATTGCCGCGGTCGGCACGGGTTGGACGCTGCTCGTCAACACGCTCACCTTCGTGGCCGTGCTCATCGCGCTCGGGGCCATCCACCGCTCGGAGCTGCGCCCGTCCCCGCGCCTCGCGCGCGGCAAGGGCGCGATCAAGGAGGGCGTGCGCTACGTCCGGAGCCGCCGCGACATCCAGCTCGTGATGCTGCTCGTCTTCGTGCTCGGCACGTTCGGCATGAACTTCCAGGTCACCACGGCACTGATGGCCACCAAGGAGTTCGGCAAGGGCCCGGAGGAGTACGGCCTGCTCGGCTCGATCATGGCGATCGGCTCACTGACCGCCGCCCTCCTGTCGGCCCGTCGCGGGGAGGCCCGCCTGCGGACGCTGCTCGTGGCCCTCGCCGGGTTCACCGTCTCGACCGCGGGCGCCTCGCTGGCACCGACCTACACGACGTTCGCGATCGCGCTCGTCCCGACCGGTCTCACGGCGCTGACCGCGCTCACCACGGCCAACGCGATGGTCCAGACCCGCGTCGACCCCGCCATGCGCGGCCGCGTCATGGCGCTCTACATGGCCATCTTCATGGGCGGCACCCCGCTCGGCGCCCCGCTCATCGGCTGGATCGGTGACGCCTGGGGTCCGCGCTGGACCATCGCCATCGGCACCATCGCGGTCGGTGTCACGCTGCTGGTGGTGTCGTTCTGGCTCGTGCGCCACGAGAATGTGCAGGTGACCTTCGAGAGCCAGGCTCGCCCGCGGATCCAGATCCGCACCGTGCCCGTGCGCCCGCCCGAGCCCGTGCCCGAGGCCGCCCGATGACCGGGGTGTGCCGGTGACCCCCGTCTTCCGGCGCCGCGTCACCATCGCGGTGCTCGTCATCGTGGTGGCCGCCGCCGTGGTCGCCAGCCTCCTGCGCTGACCCCGCCTCAGCTTTCCCGCGTCATGCGGGAAAGCTGGCTTCGCACGCCTTGGTAACCCGAGCGAAGCGCAAGGTTCGCGTGCGAAGTCGGGTGAGTCCGCGGCATACCTCGCCGTCAGCGTCAGGTCAGCGGGTCACTTGGCGAGGGTGCACAGGACGACCACACCGAGCGCACCGAGCACCTCGTCGTATCCGTCGGGGCACTTGCCGCCCACCGGTAGGACCTGCAGCGGCAGCTGCGGGGCCGAGGTGCCGGTCGGGGTGGGAGTGGTCGTCGACGGCTTCGGCGCCGGGGTCTGGCCGGTCAGGCCGCCCACCACGCCACCGACGGTGCCGGTGACCCCGCCGACGACCCCACCGAGCGGGCCCGTGCTGGCGGTCGTCGACGGCTTGGGCGTCGAGCCGGTGCCGGGCTTGGCGCCGCCCGCCTCGACCGTGCCGTCCTGGCTCGGCTTGGGCGCAGGCTTGCTCTTCGACGGCTTGGGCTGGGGCTTCGGCGCCGGCTTGGCGGCCAGCACCGGGTCGTAGCTGGCCATCGTCTGCGGCTCACCCGTCGGCAGGAACGGCGTGCCGGTGCGCTGCGCCTCGGTCAGGCCGCTGTCGGGGACCACCGTGTAGCCGCCGCGGTAACCGGCGGCGATGGCGAGCACCTGGCTCGCGTAGGCGTCGCTGTGGTTGTAGCGCAGCACCGCCGAGCGCGCACCGGGCTCGGTGCTGAGGTTGCCGGGACCGCTGCACAGGTAGACCCCGGTCGCGGTGGCGGCGTCGCTGATGTTCTGTGGGTCCTTGCGGCCGTCGCCGTTCGCGTCGACCCCGATCGTGCGCCAGGTGCCGGGGATGAACTGCATCGGCCCGACGGCCCGGTCCCACGTGCCGTCGCGGTCGAACGCGCCGCCGTCGGTGTCCTTGATGGTGGCGGTGCCGTTCTGGCCGTTGAGGGGTATGCCGTAGATGCCGGGACGGACCGTGCCGTCTTTGTCGAGGCCGTTGCCGCCGTAGCGGCCGTGGTCGGACTCGACCTTGCCGATGGCGGCGATGAGCGCCCAGTCGATGCGGCAGGCCGGGTCGGCGGCGTCCACCAGCGTGGCCGCGCGCTTGTATGCCGCGAGCGCCTGGGCCGGGATGCCGGTCACCGTCATCTGGGTGGGCAGGATCGCCGGGGCGATGCCCGGCGTCGGGGACAGCTCCTTGGGGGCGGGCAGGGCCGGGAGCGGGGGCAGCTCGACCGGGTCGACCTCACCGAGCGGCTTGTCCGGCACCTTGATGAGTGGCGCGGAGTCGGTGACGATCTGGGTCTGCGGGTTGCCGCCGGTCAGGGCAAGGGCAACGCCGCTGCCCACCAGCGCGACCGCGGGCAGCGCGCCTGCGAGCTGGCGCCACGGCATACGCACCGTGCGCGCGCTCCCTGTCGTCCTCGACATTCCTGGCTCCTCGACGTCGTCGTCCCACCCCGGGGGTTACATGGGGTACAACGAACGGCGAACGCCGAGGTTACGCGGTTCCGGCCTGACCGGCCGGGAAAGTTACCGGCCGGTCACCCACATCGCCGAGCGTCGTCAGCCGACGACGTGCTCGATGCAGGCGATGAGGGCCGACACGTCGTCGGGCTCCACGGCCGGGAACGTCGCCACGCGCAGCTGGTTGCGGCCCAGCTTGCGGTAGGGCTCGACGTCGACGACGCCGTTCGCGCGCAGGGTCTTGGCCACGGCGGCGGCGTCGACGTCGTCGGCGAAGTCGATGGTCGCCACGACCTGCGAGCGCGCGGCCGGGTCGGCGACATACGGGGTCGTGTATGCCGTCTTCTCGGCCCAGTCGTAGAGGCGCCCCGAGGAGTCCTTGGTGCGCTCGACCGCCCAGGTGAGCCCGCCCTGGGCGTTGAGCCAGTCGACCTGGCTGCGCAGCAGCGCGAGGGTGCTGATCGCGGGGGTGTTGTAGGTCTGGTTCTTGCGCGAGTTGTCGATCGCGGTGGGCAGGCTGAAGAAGTCGGGCACCCAGCGGCCGGTCGCGGCGATCTCGTCCACGCGGGCGAGAGCTGCGGGGGAGAAGGCGGCGAGCCACAGGCCACCGTCGGCGGCGAAGCACTTCTGCGGGCCGAAGTAGTAGACGTCGGCCTGGGTGATGTCGACGGGCAGGCCACCGGCACCGCTGGTGGCGTCGATGAGCACGAGCGCGCCCTCGTCAGCGTCCTCGACCCGCTGGACGGGGGCCATGACACCGGTCGAGGTCTCGTTGTGCGGCCAGGCGTAGACGTCGATGCCGGTCTCGGCGCGCGCGGTGGCGAGGCTGCCCGGCTCGGCCTTGATGACGCTCGACTCGGCAAGGAACGGGGCGTTGGTGGTGACCGACGCGAACTTGCTCGAGAACTCACCGAAGGCGAGGTGCTGCGCGCGCTCGCGGACCAGCCCGAACGCGGCGATGTCCCAGAACGCCGTCGAGCCACCGTTGCCGAGGATGATCTCGTAACCCTCTGGGAGGCTGAACAGCTCGGCCAGTCCCTCACGCACGGCGCCGACGAGGTTCTTGACCGGCGCCTGGCGGTGGGACGTTCCGAGGACCGTCTGCCCCAGGGCGCCGGTGCCGAGCGAGGCGAGGTAGTCGACCTGCTCCGGGCGGACCTTCGACGGGCCGGAGCCGAACCGGCCGTCCTTCGGCAGCAGGTCTGCGGGGATCGTCTGGGTGGGCGCTGCGGCGGTCTCGGTCACGGGTTCACCTTCGAGGGGGCAGCCGCGGCGACGCGGCACGGGTCAAGAGGACTGACGCCATTGTCGGGTGACAGTCTCGCACCGGTGTCCGCGTGCTGGGACGTGAGGTCCACCACCCGGACCAGCCACGCGGCATACCGGGGCGCTTGCGTCTGCGAACTTGCCCCGCTGGCGGGCAACTCCGCAGACGCAAGCCAGCGCGGGCCCGGGTCAGGCCTGGTAGCCCTTGACCGACTCGAGCCCGCGCGGGCCCTCGCCGATGTAGCGCGAGCTCGGGCGGATGAGGCGACCGGTCTGCTTCTGCTCGAGGATGTGCGCCGACCAGCCGGCGGTGCGCGCGGACGCGAACAGCGGCGTCATCATGTCGCCCGGCACCTCGGCGAAGTCGAGCAGCACGGCCGCCCAGTAGTCGACGTTGGTCTCCATCTTGCGCTCGGGGTAGCGCTCGGCCAGCGCCGCGATGGCGGCCTTCTCGAGCTCGAGCGCCACCTCGTAGCGTGGCGCACCGAGCCGCTTGCACGTGTCGCGCAGCACCGCCGCGCGCGGGTCGTACGCGCGGTAGACGCGGTGGCCGAAGCCCATGAGCCGCTCACCGCGGTCGAGGACGCCCTTGACGTATGCCGTGGCGTCGCCGGTCTTCTCGACGCCCTCGATCATGTGCTGGGCGCGGGACGGGGCGCCACCGTGCAGCGGGCCGGAGAGGGCGCCGATCGCGCCGGAGAGGCAGGCCGCGACGTCGGCGCCGGTCGAGGCGATGACGCGCGCGGTGAAGGTGGAGGCGTTCATGCCGTGCTCGGCGGCGGAGATGAAGTAGGCGTCGATCGCCTCGACGTGCTTGGGGTCGGGCTCGCCGCGCCACCGGATCATGAACCGCTCGACGATGGTGCGGCCCTCGTCGACGCGCTTCTGCGGCACCATCGGCGTGTTCTGGCCGTGGGCCGACTGGGCGATGAACGACAACGCCATGACGGAGGCGCGGGCCAGCTGCTCGCGGGCCTCCTCGTCGGTCACGTCGAGCAGCGGTTTGAAGCCCCACACCGGCGCGAGCTGCGCCAGCGCGGACTGCACGTCGACGCGGATGTCGCCCGTGTGCACCGGGAGCGGGAACGGCTCGGCCGGCGGCAGACCCGGGTCGAACTCGTTGTCGACCAGCAACCCCCAGACCTGGCCGAAGCTCACCTTGCCGACGAGGTCCTTGATGTCGACCCCGCGGTAGCGCAGCGCCCCACCTTCCTTGTCGGGCTCGGCGATCTGCGACTCGAAGGCGATGACGCCCTCCAGTCCGGGCTTGAAGTCGCTGTCGGACATCGGTGTCCTCTCGTGGCTGGTCGGCACTGACACAAGGGCACGCGCGGGGTGGGCGCGGCTGCGGAGTGCCCCATTCTGCCCTGTCCTACTCGTGGGTCACCATGGGCGGTATGGACTCTGCTGCTGGCGGCCCCCTGCGACCCGACGACGACCACGACGGGGAGACGTTCACCGGCGACCTCACCGGGCAGCACGCCGAGAACACACGCTTCCTCGAGTGCGCCTTCCGCGACTGTGACCTGTCGGAGGTTCGGGCGCCGCGGGCGCGGTTCGCCGAGACGAGCTGGTATGCCGTGCGCGGAGCCGGCGTGGACCTCGCCGAGTCGACGTGGCTGGACTGTGTGGTGTCCGGTGGTCGGTTGGGGGCGGTGCAGCTGCACGGGGCGGAGCTGCGGCGGGTGCGGTTCGAGGGGTGCAAGATCGAGTTCCTCAACCTGCGGTCGGCGAAGCTGGCCGACTGCGAGTTCGTCGACTGCCAGCTGGTGGAGCCGGACTTCGCCGAGGCGAGCCTGGAGAAGGTGGGGTTCGAGGGGACGCGACTGGTGGCGGCGGACTTCCGCGCGGCGCGGCTGAAGTCGGTGGACCTGACCCGGGCGGAGCTGGTGGCGCCGAGCGGGCTCACCGGGCTCAAGGGTGCGACGGTCTCGCGCCTCCAGCTGATCGACCTGGCGGACGCGCTCGCCACCGAGCTGGGCATCACGGTCGCCGACTGACCCCCGACCCGCCACAGCTTTTCCGCGTCACGCGCGAAAGTGAGCTTCGCACGGGAACTTTTCGCGAGCGAACCTCACACTTTGCGCGTGAAGTGGTCCGAGGTGGCGGGCGGAGCGGGCCCTCAGCCTGGTGACGCGTCTCGCGTCGCCTCGTGGATCGAGCCCTCGAGCCGCTCGAGCAGGCGCTCGAGGCGTGCGAGGTCGCCGTCGCTCATGGCTGCCACGAGGGCCTCGTCGTGCTCGAGGACGATCTGCGCGAAGCGTTCCGCGGCGCCGCGACCGGACTTGGTGAGGGACACCAGCACGCCACGGGCATCGGCCGGGTCGCTGGTGCGGGTCACCCAGCCGGACTGCTCGGCGCGGCGCAGCCGGAGCGAGATCGCCCCGGGGGTCACGCCACAGGCCGCCGCCAGGTCGCCCGGTGACATCGGCTCCTCGCCGCTGTTGCGACGCAGGTTGGCGAGCACTTCCAGGGTGGCCTGGTCGATGTCGAGCCCGGCGAGCACCCGCGCCCGTTCGGCATGGAGCATCCGCGCCAGCCGCCAGATGAGCGAGACGGCGCCGACCGACCGGGTCGGCAGTTCGGGACGCACACGCGCCCAGCCGGTGCGGATCTCGTCGACCACCTCATCCATGGTTATACTTTAGCGCTAAAGGAATGGAGGAGCGATGCAGGTCGTCATCACCGGGGGCGGTACCGGGATCGGGTTGGCATGTGCGCGCAGGTTCGTCGATGACGGGCATGAGGTCGTCCTCGTCGGTCGCCGTGCCTCCGTCATCGAGGAAGCCGCCAGGGGTTTGGGCCGTGCCGCCCGCTGGGTGCAGGCGGACGCGAGTGACCCCAGCGACGTCGCCGCGCTCGCAGCCCAGCTCGACCGGGTCGACGTCCTGGTCTGCGCAGCCGGTGGCCTGGTGCCCGGCGCCGACGACGGTCTCGGCGACCTCGCCGAGCAGTGGGTCGGCACCTTCCGGGCCAACGTGCTCTCCGCGGTCCTGGTCACCGAGGCGTTGCTGCCGATGGTGCCGCGGCCCGGTGGGCGCATCATCGCGGTCAGCTCTGTCTCGGGTCGCAAGGGTGCCGGCGCCTACGGAGCCGCGAAGGCGGCACTCAACAACTGGGTCATCGACACGGCCGCGGCGCTCGCCACTGAGGGGATCACGGTCAACGCAGTCGCGCCCGGGTACGTCCCGGACACCGGGTTCTGGGACGGACGGCGCGACGAGGACGAGGTCCGCAGGAGGCTGGCCAAGGTCGCCATGGGCCGACCCGGGGAGCTCGACGAGGTCGCCGAGGCCGTCGCCCACTTCGCCTCTCCCCGAGCGGGATTCACGACCGGACAGGTCCTCGGGGTCGACGGAGGCACCCTGCTGGCGCTCTGACGGGTCGCGCGCCCGCGACTTCGGGCCACGGGGTGCTGGTGTGGCCGGGTTCGTCAGCGCTGGGTGGCCCGAATTGCCGGGAGCGGCGCCCCACCCCGCCGCCGGAAACGGAGCCGGCCACGCGGCATACGCTCGCTGTCGTGCCGTTGCTCCTGGACCTGACCCCGTTGCGGGTCAATGCGGCATACCGGCGGCTCTATGCGGGGTTCACCTTCGCCAACGTCGGTTCGCAGCTGGCGGTCGTTGCGGTGGGGCTCCAGGTCTATGACCTCACGAAATCGACTGCGGCCGTAGGACTTGTCGGCCTGTTCGCGCTGGTGCCGCTGGTCGCGATGGGGCTCTACGGCGGGGCATTGGTCGACCACTTCGACCGGCGCGTGGTGGGCCTGGCGGGGCAGGCTGTCGCCTTCGTCACGAGCATCGCGTGCGCCCTCCAGGCCTGGCTCGGCAACACCCACGTGTGGGTCCTCTACCTGCTCGTCGCGGTCTGGAACGGCGCGTTCGCGGTGACCTCGCCCGCGCGGACCGCGATCTACCCGCGCATCCTCGAGCGTGACCAACTGCCAGCGGCCAACGCCCTGTCGGTCTTCGCGATGAACGCCTCGCTCACGGTGGGGCCGCTGCTCGCCGGGTTCCTCGTCGACTGGGGCGGGTTCAAGGCGGCCTACACCGTCGATGCGGTCATCACGACGGCGGCGCTGTGGGGCCTGTCGACGCTGCCACCCCTGCCACCGGAGCGGGCCGGCGACGCGACCGAGGCACCGACGCGGCCGGGCCTGCGGTCGGTGCTCGATGGGCTGTCGTTCCTCGCGACCCGACCGAACGTGCGCATGACCTTCGTCGCCGACATCGCGGCGATGTTCCTCGCGCAACCGCGCGTGCTCTTCCCCGCCGCGGGTGCCGTGATCTTCGGCGGCGGCGCCAAGACTGTGGGCGCGCTCGCCGCCGCGGCGGCCGTCGGCGGGATCGGCGCGATGTTCTTCTCGGGTCGGCTGGGTGTCGTCCGCCGTCAGGGACTGGCGATCCTCGTGGCGATCGTGGGGTGGGGTGCGGCGATCGCCGGCTTCGGGGCGTCGATGCTGGCCGCCGGGGGCGTGCTCACCCGCACCCAGGCGTTGTATGCCGCGTTGCTGGCGATGGCGGTCGCCGGGGCTTCGGACTCGGTGAGCTCGGTCTTCCGGCAGACCATCCTGCAGGCCGCGACGCCGGACCACCTGCGCGGTCGGTTGCAGGGCGTCTTCATCGTCGTGGTCGCCGGCGGGCCCCGGCTGGGCGAGATGGCCGGTGGCTTCCTCGCCTCGCACGTCGGTGAGGGGCGGACGGCGTTGTTCGGCGGGGTGGCGTGTGTGCTGGCCATGGTGGTGCTCGCCCGGCTGCAGCCCGGCTTCGTCCGCTACGACGCCCGCCACCCGACCCCCTGACTCGCGGACCCCCTGACCCTCGAGTCTTCGGAACAATGTGCACGCTGGAACGTCGGCATTCTTCCGAAGACTCGCAGGCGCGGGGGCTGGTTGGATGGTGGCGTGTCCGAGCCAGCCCGCCTGTTGCCCGAGCCGTGGCCGATGACCGAGCCGTTCGACGAGGGGATGCTCGACGTCGGGGGCGGGCACCGGCTGCACTACGAGCAGTCCGGCAACCCCAGCGGCATACCTGTCGTCTTCCTCCACGGCGGACCTGGCAGCGGATGCGCTCCATCGCGACGAAAGACGTTTGACCCCAACGTGTTTCGCATCGTGTTGTTCGACCAGCGCAACTCCGGCCGGTCGACGCCCAGCGCCTCGGAGCCCGTCGTCGACCTCTCGACCAACACCACACCGCACCTCGTTGCCGACATCGAACGGCTGCGCGAGCACGTCGGCGTCGACCGGTGGATGGTCGTCGGGGTCTCGTGGGGTGCAACGCTCGGACTCGCCTACGCCGAGGTGCACCCCGACCGGGTGACCGCCCTGGCCCTCGGCGCCGTCACCAACACCAGCGCCCGCGAGGTCGAGTGGATCACCAGCGACATGGGTCGGGTCTTTCCCGCGAATGGGAACGCTTCGTCGCCGGGGTGCCCGAGGCCGACCGCGAAGGCAACCTCGCGGCGGCATACTCACGTCTGCTGCACGACCCCGACCCGGCGGTGCGCGAGCAGGCGGCGCTCGACTGGTGCGCCTGGGAGGACACGCACGTGGCAACCTTCCCGGGCGCCACGCACGACCCGCGCTACGACGACCCGGTGTTCCGGATGACGTTCGCGCGGCTGGTGACGCACTACTGGGCCAACGCCGGGTTCGTGGAGGACGGGCAGCTGCTGCGCGACCTGCCGCGGCTGGCCGGCATCCCGGGAGTCCTCGTCCACGGCCGCACCGACATCAGCAGCCCCCTCGACGTCCCGTGGCGCGTGGCGCAGGGGTGGCCCGACGCCGAGCTCGTCGTCGTCGGCGATGCCGGGCACGGCGGTGGGTCGTGGTCAGCCGAGCTGCGGGCCGGGATCGCCCGCCTGGCCGAGCGCCTCGCGTGACTCCTGCGCCCGCCGCTCGAGGAGGGTGCGCTCGCCGGCGTTGCGGGTGCGGCTCGCGGCCTCGGTGAAGGCTTCTACTGCCTCGGTATGCCGGCCGGCGCGAGCCAGCAGGTCACCGCGGACACTCGGGACGGCCGGCGAGTCGCCGAGGGCGTCGGGATCGACCGCGTCGAGGACCGCCAGCCCCGCATCCGGCCCGAACGCGCGCCCGTGGGCGACGGCCCGGTTGACCTCCACGACCGGCCCCGGCGCGGCCTGGGCGAGGACGTCGTAAAGACCCGCGATGGCGCGCCAGTCGGTGTCCTCGGCGCGGGCCGCGCGGGCGTGCTGGGCGGCGATCGCGGCCTGCAGGTAGTAGCGGCCGACCGGGCGGCCGCGCGCGGCCAACGCCTCGGCCCTGCGCAGCGCGCCGAGCCCGCGGCGGACCAGCAGCTCGTCCCAGCGGCTGCGGTCCTGGTCCTCGAGCAGCACCGGCTCGCCATCCTCGTCGGTGCGGGCCGCCATCCGCGAGCCCTGGAGCTCGAGCAACGCCTGGAGGCCGTGCACCTCGGGCTCGTCGGGCGCGAGATCGGCCAGCATCCGCGCGAGCCGCATCGCCTCCTGCGCCAGGTCGGGGCGCATCCAGTCGTCGCCTGCGGTCGCGCTATACCCCTCGTTGAAGATCAGGTAGATCACGGCCATCACGTCGTCGAGCCGCTTCTCGCGGTCGGCTCCGACGGGCAGCTCGAACTCCGCCCGTGCCTCGGTCAGCGTCTTCTTGGCACGCGAGATCCGTTGTCCCATCGCCGATTCCGCGGCGAGGAAGCCGCGCGCGATCTCGGTCGTCGTCAGTCCGCCGACGAGCCGCAGCGTCAGCGCGGCGCGGGACTCGGGGGTCAGCGCCGGGTGGCAGCAGAGGAAGACCAGCCGCAGCACGTCGTCCTCGATGTGGTCGACCTGGGCGTCGAGGTCCGGCATGGGGTCCTCCTCCCGGGCCTGGTGCTCGAGCTCAGCGGTCTTGCGGCGCAGCGTCTCGGCGCGCCGGATCTGGTCGATGCCGCGCCGCTTGGCGGTGGTCATGAGCCACGCGGCCGGGTTGCCCGGTATGCCGTGGCCTGGCCACTGCTCGAGCGCGGCGACGAGCGCGTCCTGGGCGAGGTCCTCGGCCAGGTCGACGTTGCGGGTCATGCGGGTCAGCGCGCCGACGAGCCGCGCCGACTCCGCGCGCCAGGTGGCCGTGATCGCCTCAGCGGTCGCGGTGTCGCTCGTGCTGGCCTCGGGCATGAGGCGAGCGTAGGGGGCGGCGGTGACCCCGCGGCATACCCGCAACGTCTGCGTGAGTCGTGGCTATGGCAACCACTCACGCAGACGCAAGCGAGGGCGGTGCGTCAGTCCTCGGCGGGCGTGGGCGGCTCGTCCGGGATCTGGCGCAGCGTGGCGACCATCGACACCTCGGGCCAGTACTTGCGGTGCAGCTCGGCGAAGTCCTGCTGGCCCGCGATGGCCTCCTCGAGTGAGTCGTACTGCATGATCGCCCAGCCGCCGACGACCTCCTTGGACTCGGCGTACGGGCCGTCGACCCTCGTCACCTCGCCCTTCTTGACGACGAAGTTGACGGCGTCCTCGGTGCCGTAGAGCCCGCCGCCATCGAGGAAGTGGCCGGCCGCGGCCTCCTTGCCGATGTACTCGTCCATCGCGTCGAACAGGGCCTGCGGCGGGTTGCCCTGTCCTTCTTCCATCCGTACGAATCCCATGAAACGCGGCATCTCGATCAGTCCTTTGCTAGGTGGGTGGAGCTCTTCGTGCCCGTACGTCGAGCGGGAAGCGCGGCTTTCGACATCGACTCGCGAAAAATACTGCGACGGGTATGCCGCGTGCTCACCGATGCCTCTTGCAGGCAGGTGGGCCGCGCGGATACCCCCACCCGGGTGGTCAGCGGCCGTGCAGCCAGTGCAGGGCGGCGAGCTCAGCCTTCGCGCGGGGGCGACCCCACCAGGCGTGGTCGGACAGCGCGGCGCGCGCTGCGAGGTAGCCGCAGCCGCCGTGGACACCGCCCCCGGGGTGGGCGCCCGCGCTGCCCAAGTAGAGCCCGGCGACGGGGGTGCGAGGGCCGCCCAGGCCGATGGTCGGGCGAAACACCAGCTGTTGCTGCAGCTGCGACGTGCCCCCGCCGACCGCGCCGCCAACGAGGTTGGCGTCGGCGCCGGCCAGGTCGGACGGCAGCTGCACCCAGCCGTCCACGACCAGGTCGCGCCACCCGGGTGCGAACCGGTCGAGCATCACCCCGAGCTGGTCGGCGAGCCGGTTGGCGCTGGCGTCGTCGGTGACCTCGCGGGGCAGGTGCGAGTAGAGCCAGACCGTCTCGGTGCCGTCGGGGGACCGGCTGGCGTCGGTGGTCGTCATCTGGCCCAGCAGGGCGAACGGCTCGTCCGGGATGACGCCGGCCTCGAGGTCGGCGCCCCACCGCACGAGCCCCGCGCTGTCGCGGCCGACGTGCACGACACCGGCGCCGCGGGCCGACTGCGCAGTCCACGGCAGGGGTGCCGACAGGCGCAGGTTGACCTTGACCGTCGGCAGGTCCCACTCGAACGACTCGAGGTCCCGCAACAACCCTGGCGGCACCTGGTCCGACGTCAGCAACTGCTGGAAGAGCGCGGGGGCGCTGGTGTCGGCGATCACCGCGCGCCGGGCCGCGATCCGTCGGCCGGAGGCGGTGACCACCCCGGCGACCCGACCGGCGGAGGTGACCACGCGGCCTACCGGCTCGTCGGTCTCGACGACTGCACCGGCGGCCTCCGCGCGGCGCCGCAGCGCCGTGGCCAGCTCGCCGGCCCCGCCCACGGGCGACGGGAACCCGACGTCCTGGGCGAGCATCGTCATGAGGAAGGCGAAGATGCCACTGCCCGGTGCCGACAGGGGGATGTCGGCGTGGGCGGCGTTGCCGGCCAGCAACGACCGGGCGCGTTCACCGCCGAAGCGGTGGTGCCACATGCGGTGGGCGGGGAGGATGAACTCCCTTGCCACGCGCGGGAACTCGCGTCCGCCGACATTGCCGACCATCCGGCCGGCGGCGCGCACGGGCGGCCACCGGGTGAGCAGCGCGTCGAGGAGCGGGTCGCGCACCGTGCGCCACAGGTCGACCAGCTCGAGCCAGGCCGCGCCGTCGCCGGGGTGGTCAGCCTCCAGCGCCGCAGCCGTCGCGGTCGGGTCGCGCTGCAGGAGCGCGCCCACCGTGTCGTCGGGCCGCCCGACGTGGGCCACGACGTTGTCGGGCGTGGCCCAGCGCAGCCCGTGGGCCTCCAGGTCGAGTCCGCGCAGCACGGGCGACGCGACCGCGAGCGGGTAGCAGGCCGAGAACTCGTCCATCACCCAGCCGTCCCGGTCGACCGAGGCGACCGCACCGCCGACCTGGTCCCGGGCTTCCAGCACCAGCACGTCCCAGCCGGCGTCGGCGAGGACGGCCGCTGAGACGAGCCCGTGGTGCCCGGCTCCGATGACCACGGCGTCGACGGTCTGCATGCTCGTCACGCTACCCAAGCGAGCGGGCCGACAACCGCTGCGCGCCGACGTTGTTCTCGCGCCCGCCGGTCAGGACAGGCGGCGCGGGTCCTCGGCCTGCATGGCCCAGCGGACGACGCTGGTGGCCACCCCGCCGACCCGTCGGCCCACGAGCTGCTCGGTCACCGGCAGCCACGGCAGCCGCAACGGCCACCGCGCCCACCAGGGGAGCATCGACACGGCACCCGCTGCCAACGCGGCATACCCGGGCCTGGCCGCAAGGGGCAGCGGCGGGCTCACGAGCAGGAACCGCGCAGCCTCGCGCGCGGCCGGCGTGCCCTCGAGCTCGGGTCGGTAGGACTCGATCGCCGCGCGCAGCCCGGCGACCGTGGTCGGCGCGTCCTCGACACCCAGCAAACCCGCGACCAGGGCCGCCTGCTCGACGTAGCGGTCCGCCTCGGCGTCGTCGAGTGGGGTGGCGGCGTAGTGCTGGTAGGCGGTGAGGAAGCTGTCGGCCTCGGCGACGTGGACCCAGCGCAGCAGGTGTGGGTCGCTCGCGGCATACGGGCGACCGTCGGGCGCGGTCCCGCGCACCCGCCGGTGGATGGCCCGGACTCGCCGGATCGCCTGCTCGGCGTCGTCGACGGTGCCGAACGTCGTCGTCGCGAGGAACTCGCTCGTGCGCTGCAGCCGCCCCCACGCGTCGCCCTTGTACCCCGAGTGGGCGGCGACGCCCGCCATCGCAAGCGGGTGCAGCGACTGCAGGAGCAGGGCGCGTATGCCGGCGGGGAACATCGCCGCGTCCGCGTGCACCTTCCAGATGGGGTCGCCGGGGGAGAACCAGCGCTCGCCCTCGGTGCGCCAGATCCGGTCGGCCTTGGCCTCTGCGTCCGGGCCGGCCACGCGTGAGCGCACCGCCCGGCCCAGCTGGCGACGTGCTGCGTCGGGAAGGTCCGTGATCACGGCCTGGGTTGGCCGGGGCGTCGGGGGAGGTTCTTGGGGAGCTGGCGCAGCCGGTCCGCCGGGCTCGGGAGGTCGGAGGGGCGCGTGCGCATCGCCAGGTCGCTGTTGGCGATGAGCTGCGCGATCGGCGTGGTCGTGGCCGGGTGGGCGGCGATCGGGTCGTCACCGGAGAAGACGACCCACACCGGCTCGCCGTGCGGGTTGGTCGGGTCGAACGTCTTGAGCACCGACCCGTCGCGCACCGTGGTGGCGTGCTCGATGGCGCGACGCTTGGCCTTCTGCCGGTCGAGCGCCGACTGGGCGGCCTTCATGGCCGGCTCCTTCGCCTGCTGCGCCAGCACGACGACGTGCGGGCCGTACTTCACGCCCCACTTGATGATGCGACCTGCGGCCTGCCCCTTGCCCGGCATGGCTCCTCCTGACCCGATGGCTTTGCCTTCACCCTAATCTCGGGGCATGGATGATGATGTGCTGCGCGTCGACGCTGTGCGCACTGACTACGAGGGTGAGGGGCTGTCGGAGGCCGAGCTGGCGCCGACCCCGTGGCTACAGGCCCGTCGGTGGGTCGACGACGCCATCGCCCGGTCGCAGGTGCGCGACGACGTGCCGGAGCCGGCGGCCCTGTCGGTCGCGACCGTCGACGGCTCCGGCCGGCCGAACGTTCGCACCGTGCTCATGCGGTTCTTCGACGAGCGTGGGCCCGGGTTCGTCACGAGCACCGACTCGACGAAAGGCCTTGAGCTGGCTGGGAATCCGGCCATCGCCGCCTCGCTGACCTGGCCGGCGATGTTCCGCGCCATCCGGTTCCGTGGCATGGCCGAGCCCTTGGGGCGCGAGGAGCTGACGGACTACTTCGGCAGCCGCCCGTGGGGGTCGCGCATCTCCGCGTGGGCGTCGCACCAGTCCCAGCCGATCTCGGGTCGCGAGGGACTCGAGGAGGCCTATGACCGGTATGCCGCGCGGTGGCCGGACCGGGGCCGCGCCGACGACGTGCCCGTCCCCGACGCCTGGGGTGGCTACCGGATCCGGTGCGACGAGGTCGAGTTCTGGGGTGGTCGGCGCAACCGGCTGCACGACCGGCTGGTGTTCACCCGGGTCGGTGCAGGATCGCTCGACGAGGCCGCTGCTTGGCAGGTGTCTCGCCGCCAACCCTGAGCCGCAATACGGGGGTTGCGTGCATGAAACGGGGGTCAGGAACACCCGTTTCATGCACGCAACCCCCGTATTGCGGGAAGCGCCCCGATGGAGTCCTCGGATGGCTACGCGTCCGTATGCCGGAACGGGTGGACATGGGCGCCCCGGGCGTCCGCACACTGTGATCGCAGTCACACGCGGTGCGCCATCGTCGTCGTCCGCGGTCCGTCCACACCGACCGCCGACCACGACCCGTCCAGGGCCTGACCACCAGGAGCCCCATGGCCACCCCCACTGCGATCCACCCTGTCGTCGCCGACGTCACCGCCCGGGTGACCGAGCGCAGCCGCGCCAGCCGCACGGCATACC
Source organism: Knoellia koreensis (assembly GCF_013041615.1). Lineage (GTDB taxonomy): Bacteria > Actinomycetota > Actinomycetes > Actinomycetales > Dermatophilaceae > Pedococcus > Pedococcus koreensis. The sequence goes on along the minus strand of NZ_JABEPQ010000002.1, from coordinate 851,241 downwards.
TGGGCCGTCTTTCCCGCGCAGCCTCGGAGCTGAGCCTGCGCCCGGCGCGCACCGACCTCGGCTGCTCCAACCTGGCGCACGCCGTCGCGGCGTGCGGCGGCGACGACCGCGCCGTCCTGTCCGCCGAGACCGGGGTCAGCCTCGGCATCGTCACGGCCTACAACGACATGCTGTCGGCGCATGCGCCGTTCGAGCACTACCCGCAGCAGGTCAAGGCGACCGCGCGCGAGCTCGGTGCGGTCGCCCGCGTCGCGGGCGGGGTGCCGGCCATGTGCGACGGCATCACCCAGGGCCGGGCGGGCATGGAGCTCAGCCTGTTCAGCCGCGACGTCATCGCCATGTCAACGGCGATCGCGTTGTCCCACGACGTCTTCGACGCCGCGCTGCTGCTCGGCGTGTGCGACAAGATCGTGCCGGGCCTCGTCGCGGGCGCGCTGTCGTTCGGCCACCTGCCGGCGGCGCTCGTGCCAGCCGGGCCGATGTCCAGCGGCCGCTCCAACGCCGAGAAGGCGGAGACCCGCAAGGCGTATGCCGCGGGCGAGGTCGGGCGCGACGAGCTCCTCGCGAGCGAGGTGGCGTCGTACCACTCGCCGGGCACCTGCACGTTCTACGGCACCGCCAACTCCAACCAGGTGCTGATGGACGTCATGGGCCTGCACCTGCCTGGAGCGGCGTTCGTCTCGCCCGACGACCCGCTGCGGGACGCGCTCACCGACGCCACGACGCGCCGCGTCATCGAGATCGCCGCGAGCGAGAACCGTTATGGCACAGGGCAGATCGTCGACGAGAAGGCCGTGGTCAACGGCATCGTCGCGCTGCTCGCGACCGGTGGTTCGACCAACCACACGATGCACCTCATCTCGATGGCTGCGGCGGCCGGCATCGACCTCACGTGGGAGGACTTCGACGACCTCGCGACCGTCGTGCCGCTCGTCGCCCGGATCTACCCCAACGGGTCGGCCGACGTGAACCACTTCCACGCGGCCGGTGGCACGCCGTTCCTCGTCCGCACCCTGCTCGAGGCCGGACTCGCGCACGAGGACGTGCTCACGCTCGCCGGCGAGGGCCTGCACCGATACAGCCAGCGGCCGGTTCTCGATACCGACGGTCGGCTCGAATTCGTCGACGCCGGGGCGGAATCCGGGGACCTCGACGTCCTGCGCCCCGCCTCCGACCCGTTCGAGCCCGACGGCGGCCTCAAGGTGCTGCGCGGCACCCTCGGCCACGCCGTCATCAAGACCTCGGCGGTCGCGCCCGAGCACCGCATCGTCGAGGCGCCCGCCCGCGTCTTCACCGACCAGGTCGGCTTCCTCCAGGCGTTCTCGCGCCGCGAGCTCGACCGCGACGTCGTCGTCGTGATCCGCGAGCAGGGGCCGTCCGCCAACGGGATGCCCGAGCTGCACGCCCTGACCCCCTCGCTCGGGGTGCTGCAAAAGCGTGGGTATGCCGTCGCGCTCGTCACCGATGGACGCATGAGTGGCGCATCCGGCTCGATCCCGGCCGCCATCCACGTCACACCCGAGTCGGTGCACGCCGGTCCGATCGCCAAGGTCCGTGATGGTGACGTCGTGCGGGTCGACTCGCTCACCGGCCGGCTCGACGTGCTGGTCGACGAGGACGAGTTCGCTGCCCGGCTGCCCGAGCCCCGGGTCACCGCGGACGGCATCGGCACCGGGCGCGAGCTGTTCGCACCGATGCGTTCCGCGGTCGGGCGGGCCGACGAGGGCGCGCACGTGTTCGGCGCGCTCGGACCCGAGTTCGACCACACCGCGGCGGTGCCCGCCGACCAGACTGCCCTGACGGAGGAGACCCGATGAGCGCGACCACCACCAATGTCCCTGCCTCGCAAGGGGTTTCGGCCAAGCCCGTCATCACCAGCGAGGCCGACGTCCTCGCCCTGTCGCCGGTCATCCCGGTCGTCGTGGTCGACGACGTCGCGCAGGCGGTGCCGCTGGCGCAGGCGCTGCTGCGCGGCGGCATACGCGTCATCGAGCTGACGCTGCGCTCGGAGGCGGGGCTGGGTGCCATCGAGGCGGTGGCCTCGGAGGTCGAGGGGATCGTCGTCGGGGCCGGCACGGTGGTGCGGCCCGAGCAGGTGCAGCAGGTGGTCGACGCCGGCGCGCAGTTCATCGTCACGCCCGGGTCGCCCCCGAAGCTGCTCGAGTCGGCGCTGGCCTCGGGGCTGCCGCTGCTCGCCGGCGCCGGCACCCTGACCGAGATGCTGACCCTGGCCGAAGCCGGGCTCGAGGTGCAGAAGTTCTTCCCCGCCGTGGCGAGCGGCGGTCGCGACTACCTCACGTCGGTGGCCGGGCCGTGCCCGCAGCTGCGGTTCTGCCCGACCGGTGGGATCACGCCCGACACGGCTGTCGACTGGCTGGGGCTGCCCAACGTGGGGTGCGTCGGCGGATCGTGGATCACGCCGAAGGACGCTGTGGCACAAGGCGACTGGGCCCGAATCGAGTCCCTCGCCGCGGCGGCAGCCGCACTGCGAGGCTGACCCGCCACATCGGCGGCCGGTCGTGTGAGGGGCGACCGGCCGCCGCGTGCGGGGGCCCTCAGGTGTTGAACGGGCGCACCGTCAGCTGGTGCACCGACGCGCTCGAGCAGGCGTCCACGGCATACGGGGCGAACTCCGCCGCCTTGTCGCCCGGCAGGTAGATGCGGAACCCGGCGGCGCGGGTGACGCGGCAGCCGAAGTTGCCGGCCTGGGAGACCTTGACCAGGGCCACGGCGGTCTTGCCGGGCTCGAGCCGCATCGTCGGGATCGGTTGTCCCGGTTCGCGATCCGCGGCGGCACCCAGCTGCTTGCCCGTGCCTGCCGCGGTCAGCGACACCCCGGGGTAGCCACGGGTCTGGCACACCTTGCTGCTCGTGTTGGTCGTGAGGATCTGCACGACGAAGCTGCCCGCGGCCCCGCCGCCCGGCTGGGCCTCGGCGCGCGTGCGCATCATGCCGGCCGTGCAGGTGGGCGTGCCCGCGGGTGCGGGACTGCTCGAGCCCTTGTTCGTGGCCTTGCTCGGGCTGGGTGCCGAGCTCGCCGGGGAGGAGGGGCTCGATGAGCCCGATGACCCGGTCGAAGTGGCCGACGTCGCCGACCCGGCGGACGTCGATGGTGCGGCCGAGCTGGTCGAGCTGGTTGAGCTGGTCGACCCATTGGAGCCGGTGCCCGAGGCGGTGTCGGAACCGCCCCCGCAGCCGGCGAGCGTGGCGGCCAGGAGCACCCCTGCGCCGGCGAGTCCGAGGGCGCGCGTCGATCCGTGTGCCGTGTGGCGGGTGGTCGTCATGACGTCACCTTTCCCTTTCGACGTGGTGCCGGCCGGTGGTCCCGGCCGGGTCGCGTCCTCCATCCCAGTCGACGTGCCAGCCCCTCACCCGGTTGGGGACCGCAACCAGACCGTGATGTGGCCGGCTCTGCGCGATGGCGACCGCGTGGCCCCCGGGCACGGAACAGCCCGCGGGCCTTGCCATCCGAATCGAGCGGTGGCGATGCGCAGGGGACGACCTGCGCGGCCCGCGGGCTGCGGTGGTACTGCTGGGATTGCGCGTTGCGCCCTCGAAGCAGTCGAGGTCAGCGCTAGCGCGCAGCCACCTCACGCGTCCTATGGGAAATCACTTCCTGGACCACCTCCTTTCCGTGTACCTCGACGCTAAGCCGGACTGGTCGGGACGTGCAACGGCTTTCTCCCTGGGCGGACAACCGCGGCCGGGACCGATGGTCGGTGCAGCCCGGCCGCGGGCGCCCAGGGGTCAGTTCGCCGTGGCCGTCCACCGCTGTCCGGCAGCGCCGGTGTCGGTGGCCTGGGTGACGCCGCCGTCGGCACCGGCCGTCAGGGACAGGCCGCTGTGCTTGGCCTTCAGCACCAGCGACGTGCCGTTCTTCACGACAACCCACCGCTGGTTGGCCGAGCCCGTGCACGTGTACGACCCGACCGCCTGCCCACTCGTGGTCGAGCTGTACGGCACGTCGGCACACAGGCCGGTCCCGGCGTTCTTGAGCTGGTAGCTCCCGTCGTCGGTGTTCTGCGTGGCCACCCACTTCTGGGCCGCGTCCGCACTCGGCGTCGTCATGGCCAGCAGGCCCAGGTCGGCGTCGGTCGCGGTCAGTGCCTTGCCACCCGTGGTGAACGAGTACTGCCCGTTCGCGAGCGGCGGTGGGACGACCTCCTCGGTGCCCGTCGTCATCGCGAAGACGTGCACCGCGGCGTTGGCCGGCATGGTCACCGCGACCAGCTCCTTGGCCGGGTCCTTCGGCACCGTCTTGGTGTAGAGGCGGTACTCGGTGCTCGGGTAGGCCGGGCCGTTCGGCGTGTTCTTGCCGAGCGTCCGGACGGCGACCTTCGCGCCGTAGCTGTCCTGCGCGAGGCAGCACCAGTTCGGCATGCCGAGCGTCCCGGTGCTGGAAGTGCCGTCCGCGTAGTGCAGCGTCACCGACCCGCTGGCCGAACCGCTCGTCCCTGTCCCGAGGAACGCGACGACGTTGCCGTCACCGCTCGTCCGGATCGTCTCACCACCCGTTGCGAGGTTGTCCTTCGTGCCGGGTTCGCTTGCGGGCCAAGCGAACTCGAACCCGTTCGCCGTCACCTTCGCACCCGGCGTGACTCCCTTCTCCGCCAGCTTCTCGGCGAGGAAGCTCGACCCGCCGCCGTCGATGTTGCCCGGCGCCGGATCGGCCGACCGGGTCACGCCGACGTTGTTGAAGGTGTTCGCCAGGTTGGCGTGGGCGACCGTCGTTGTCGCGGTGTCGGTGACGGTGCGGCTCACGTCACGGGCCGTGTATGCCGCGGAGCCCGTGAGCGAGTAGCTGCCGGGCTTGGCGCCCGTCGCCGCGGTCAGCCGGTACTTCGCGGTGAACGTGGCCCCGTCCTTGAGCGCCGTGGCCGTCGTCGGACCGAGCGGGGAAACGGTCCAGCCCGCCGGAGCGGTCACCGCGGTGCGGGTCACGTCGACCGGCTTGCCGGTGTTGTTGGTGAAGGCGAGCGTCGTCTCGCTCGCCTCGCCGGCGACCGAGATGGCCGGCGTCTTCACGTCCAGCGTGACGTTGCGCTCGGACGGGTTCGACCCGCCGACCGCACCGGCCCCGGTGATCCGCACAGTCGTGGCCGCCGACGTCGGCAGCGACGCTGTCTTGACGTGTGCGACACCGGTGGCGGGGTCGAAGAACCACCCGGACGGGCTGGAGTCGAGCTCGGCCTTCGATGCGCGCTTCGGCACCGCCTGGCCGCCGACGGTCACCGTGTCGGGGGTGACGTCCGTGTGCACGGACAGGCCGTAGGAACGCGAAGCCGGCTTCCCGGCATACGCGCCATTGAGGGAACCGATGCGGACCTCGACGGGCCCGCGACCGGTGACCGGCGCGGTGACATCGAACTTCTGCGTCGCCGAGGCGCCCGACTTCTGGGCCGCCTGGGTGCGGCCGTCGTCCTCGTAGCTGGTGAACGACGAGGTGCCGCTGGGGTAGACGTCGAGGTCGAGCCGGCCGGCCTTCTTGCCGGCCTCCCAGTCCATCGTGCCCTCGGGGAACATCGGCACGACCGCACCGGCCCGCACGAACATCGGGAGCGTGTCGAGCGGCGCCTTGTAGCCGTTGACCGTCTGCCCGCCCTGGTAGACCCGGCCGGTCCAGTAGTCGACCCATTGGCCCTGGGGCAGGTAGATGCCGTCGCGCACCGACGAGTCCTGGTAGACCGGCGCCACGAGGAAGTCCTTGCCGGCGAGGAACTCGTACTTCGCCGCGTCACCCCACGTGTTCGGGTCGTTCGGGTACTCGAGGTACAGCGGACGCGTGGCGCCGACGCCGTCCTTCGTCGCGTTCATCGTGTGCGTGTAGAAGTACGGGAGCAGCCGCTCGTGGAGCATGAGGTACTTGCGGTTGATGCTCGTGAACGGCTCGCCATAGCGCCAGGGCTGCTTGTCGCTCGCCGCCCACCCGCTCATGGCGTAGGTCATCGGCAGCATCATCTTCCACTGCAGGTCGCGCACGTAGGTCTTGGCGCTGCCGCCGAAGATGCCGTCGATGTCACCGGTGGTGACGTGCTGACCCGACATCGTCGACCCGGCATACGTCGGGATCTGCCAGCGGATGTACTCCCACGACCCGCTCTGGTCGCCGGACCACGGTATGCCGCAGCGTTGCGTGCCGGCCCAGCCCTCGACCGTCACGACGGTCGCGCGGTCGGGGCTGTTGTCCTGGATGCCGTCGCAGGCCTTCTCACAGGCGTCGAGGGCGAAGCGGTAGCCGGGGCCGACCCAGGCGACGTCGGTCTTGCGGACGCGCACCCCGGCGGCGACCTCCGACTCCTGGTTGGTCAGGTCGCGCTGGGTCCACAGGCCGAGCTCGCCGCCGTAGCTCCTGAGCATCTGGCCGGTCTCCGGCAGGTCCTCGTACTCGCAGCCGTAGCCGTCGTTGACGAGCATCCAGCCGAGCGGCATCTGGTTGTCCTGGTAGCCCTTGGCGATCGCGGTGCTGTCACGCAGGGTCTCGCGTTCGCCGCGGTTGGCGTTGTGCAGGTAGCAGTCGGCGTCGCCGATCTCCAGGGCGTACATCGGCAGTGCGAGCGGCCGTCCGGTGAGCTCGGTGTAGCCGTTGATGGCCGCCTTGGCGTCGCCGACGAAGTAGTAGGCGTCGAACCGCTGCTCCTCGTGGGTCGTCGACGCCGGCGAGGTGAACGAGTAGCTGCCCGGCGCGAAGGTGTTGCGCAGGACGCCGTAACCGTTGCTGGACAGGTAGAACGGCGCGGCGTTGGGGTTGCCGCCGTCGTTCCAGTTGTAGTCGCGCGAGACCTTGATGGTCTGGCCGCGGTGGCTGAACCGGCCGTTCTGCATGCCGCCGCCGAAGTACTGCTCACTCGCGCCCTGGGCCAGTGTCTGCGTGGTGCCCGCGGAGGACCACGACAGCGGCGCGGTCTCGTCCATGAGCTTGGTGCCGTCGGCCTTGGCGAGGTGGAGGGTGATCGGCTTCTTGGTGACCGTGAGCTTCGCGTCGCCGGTCGAGATCACGTATGCCGCGTCGCTCTCGGTGAGCGTGGAGCCGGCTCCGGGGTAGTCGTTCTTGACGACGATGTCGGCATCGGGTGCGTTCGGGTCGGCCGGGTCGTCGTTCGCCGGGTCGGTGAAGGTGCCGTCGGGCGCCATCTCGACGCGGACCAGGTCGTCGTCCTTGGCGGTGACGCGCAGCTTCGCCGTGCCGGCGCTGATCGTGTAGCTGTCGCCGACCTTGGTGATGCCGGTGGCGTCGCCGAGGGAGGTGCCCGCGGCTGCCGCGGGAGCGGCTGGGGTGGCGGCGGTTGCCGCGCTCGCCGTGGTCGTGACACCGGCGGCGAGGCCGGCCACGACCAGCGCAGCGGTGGCCAGCGGGCCGACCCGTTGCGCGAATCGCTGATCGATCATGATTGTTTCTCCTCCGAACTGCTCACAAACGCGCGATCAATGTCGCGACGCTAGAGCAGACCGGGCGACCGTGGGTGGTTGCCCGGTTAAGGAGTTGGTCAAGATCGGCGGCCGGTGGTGGTCAGCTGCCGGCCGGGCGGATCGCCGCGGGGTCCACCGCGATCCAGGTGGCCTCGGCCTGCCCGAGGAGGTCACCGCCCGCGGCATACAGGGCAGTCCCACTGAAGAACTTGCGCCCCTGCGCCCCGCGCGGCCACGCCATGACGACGTGCGGCTCACCCGGCGTCGGCACCCGTCCGACCCACGCGGTCATCGTGCCGAGCACCATCGGCCGCCCGGCGAACCCGGCCGACCACCCGCCCGGGCAGTCGAGCGCGGCCCACACCGTCGCCACGTCGACGTCGGCCGCGGGAGTCCACGCCGCGGCATACGTGTCGCCGTCCTGGAGGCGCCCGGGGCGCAGGTCGAGCGCGTCGTCGCCGCGCTGGGTGCCGCACGTGAAGCACGTGGGGAAGGGGTGGTCGGACAGCCCCTCGTAGCCGTCACCGGCCGCTTCGGCGACGGCAAAGGACACAGCTGCAGGTATGCCGTCCACGGCCGGGCGGGCGACCGCACTCGCCTCGAGCACGGGGTGGTCGCCGTCGGTGACGCGGACCGTGCCGTCCTCGCCGGTGGTCACGGCGAGGGGCCGGTCGAGCGGCGGTGGTGTGCGCAGCCGGACGGTGACGGCGGGGCGCTCGTCGTCGGTCGGTACGAACGCCGCGGCCGTGCCGGACACCCAGCCCCCGTTGCCCGAGTGCGGCGGCCCGCAGTACCGCGCCGGGACGATGAGCTCACCGGTGGCTGCCATGGCCCGACGCTATCGCCCGCACAAGGCACGTGAGCGCCGCCTCGGCAGGGGGGACACAATGGACAGCGATGAGCTCGCCGACCCCGCGCCCAGCCCCGACCGGAGGGTCGGGCGAGGCGCCCGCGGGGGAGCGGGAGTTCCGGCTCCGGTCGATCGCGCTGTCGGCCTACGGCCCGACCGTCGTCGCCGCGATCGGTGCCGGCGCGATGGCCCCAGTGGTGGCGCTCGCAGCGCTGGATCTCGGTGCCACACCGTCGGTTGCGGCCTTCACCGCAGGGCTCGTCCTGGTCGCCGAGCTGTTCTTCGCCGTGCCCGCCGGCGCGCTCGTCCACCGCGTGGGAGAGCGGCGCGCACTGCTGTGGGCCTGTGCCGTCGACGGGCTCGCGTCGTTCGCCGCGTTCGTCGCGCCGAGTCTGCCGGTGCTCATGGTGGCGGTGTTCGCGATGGGGTTCACCGGCTCGATGTTCCTCGTCGCGCGGCAGGCCTACCTCATCGAGGCGGTGCCGTTCCGGATGCGCGCGCGGGCCATGTCGACCCTCGGCGGCGTGCACCGCATCGGGCTGTTCGTCGGGCCGTTCGTCGGTGCGCCGCTGATCCACGCGTGGGGGCCGAAGGCCGGGTTCGCCGTGGCCGGTGTCGCCGGGGTGGCCGCCGCACTGCTCGTGTGGTTCGCACCCGACATCACGGCGGAGCACGAGGCCGCCGAACGCGCCGCGCGCGACGGTGCCGCCGAACGGGGAACGCCCGTGGCGAGGAGCACCCTCGGACTCATCTGGGCCCACCGGCGCACCTACCTCACCCTCGGCCTCGGCGTCCTCGTCATCGGCGCGGCCCGCTCGGCCCGCATGGTGCTCGTGCCCCTCTGGGCCGCGCACGTCGGCCTCTCACCGAGCGCGACCGCCGTCATCTTCGGCATCACCGGCGGCGTTGAGATGCTGCTGTTCTACCCGGCGGGGTCGGTCATGGACCGGTTCGGGCGCTTCTGGGTCGCGGTGCCGTGCGTCATCCTCCTCGGGATCGGACTGCTGCTCCTGCCCCTGACCACCAGCGCCGCCACCGTCCTGGCCGCCTCCACGCTCGCCGCCATCGGCAACGGCCTGGGCTCGGGCATCGTCATGACCCTCGGCGCCGACAACGCCCCCTCGATCGGGCGCTCGCAGTTCCTCGGCGGGTGGCGGTTCGTGTCGGTCGTCGGGGGCAGCGGTGCGCCGCTGCTCATCAGCGTCGTGACCGCGCAGGCCTCGCTCGCCGCCGCCTGCCTCACCCTCGGCGGCCTGGCGCTGCTCGGCACGGGCTGGCTCGGCTACTGGGTGCCGCGCTACGACCCCACCCGGCACTGACGCGAGGTATGCCGCGTGGCCGGCCAGGCGGCATACCTCGCTGTCGTCGTGGGACGACCGGCATATCGGCGGCACCCGCATGGTTGAATCCACCGCCGGGTATCCCGGCCAAAGAAGGGGCGCCGCGTCGGCGGCGAGTGAGAGGCTGTGAGCGTGACGGACCTGATCGACACCACCGAGATGTACCTCAAGACGATCTTCGAGCTCGAGGAAGAGGGCATCCCGCCGCTGCGTGTGCGCATCGCCGAGCGGCTCGGCCACTCCGGCCCCACCGTGTCGCAGACCATCGCCCGCATGGAGCGCGACGGCCTCGTCACCCTCGCCGGTGACCGTCACCTCGAGCTGACCGCCCAGGGGCGCCTCGTCGCCACCCGCGTCATGCGCAAGCACCGGCTGGCCGAGCGGCTCCTCATCGACGTCATCGGGCTGGAGTGGGAGTACGTCCACGATGAGGCCTGCCGCTGGGAGCACGTCATGTCCGAGCGGGTCGAGCGCAAGATCCTCGCCATGCTCAAGGACCACCACGACTCGCCCTACGGCAATCCGATCCCCGGTCTCGACGAGCTCGGCGAGGACGACCCGGCCGAGGACTTCCGCAGTGGCCTGAAGACCCTGACCGAGCTGGCCGGCGACGAGCCCGAGACGGTGCTCGTGCGCCGCATCGGCGAACCCGTCCAGGTCGACCACGAGGCGCTGAGCCTGCTCACCGTGGCCCGGCTGCTGCCGGGTGAGCGGGTGCGGGTGCGGCGCGAGGACGGCCGCGTCGTCGCGGTGCGTGAGGACGCGCCCGAGGCGACCGGCGTGTCGCTGCCCGACGACGTCGCCCAACACGTCTTCGCCGCGCTCGTCTGAGCACGGCGCGCATCGGCCCTTTTGCCCTCGGCTGGGCGAATCCAGAGACTCCCGTGACCTGAGCGTGACATTCCGGAGGTCATCCGTTACGGTTGCCGAGGTTCTTCAGACCCCCGAGGAACCGGTCCCGCGTGGCAACGCCTAGTCCTGCCGCCACATCGGGGCGCAAGGCACAACACCGCTTGGCAGGAGCGGGGGACCCACTTGTGGGCCGTCTCCGGACGGTCCTTGGGGTTAAGTCCTCACGCGCGCGCCCGCTAGGTCGGGTGGCAACCGCGAGGGCCGGGTGACCTCCACCCGAACCCGACAGCTCACCTCGTAGGCGCCGGAGGACCCTTCACGTGGCATCTCAGCCTGCTGGCCGTCACCGCGCGCCAGGTCGTTTCAACCCCGTTTCCGAGATCAGCGGCATCGTCGCGCAGGCTGCCCAGCCCGCCGTCAAGACGTCCGCAGTCCTGGCCGCTTCCGGTGGTCTGGTCGCCTCCTTCGCCCTGCCGGCCTCGGCCGCACCGGCGTCGAGCGCCCTGACCACGAAGGCCACGGCTCCGACCGCTGCCCCCGTCGCCGTCCAGGCTCCCGAGACCGCTGCCCCGCAGGCGACGGACTCCTTCGGCCTGATCGGCTTCGAGGCCGTCGCCAAGCCGAAGCCCAAGCCCAAGCCGAAGCCGGTCGTCCGGCCCGCCCCGGTCCAGCAGGAGCAGCCCCGGGCCGCCGTTCGCGACACCAGCGCGACGGTCAGCCGCTCTGCCGAGCGCACGGCTGCCCCGGCGACGACGAAGGACTACAGCAACCTGGCGCCCGCCGCCGGTGGTGTCCTCGCGATCGCCGCGCAGTACGCCGGTCTGCCGTACCGCTACGGCGGCACCAGCCCGTCGACCGGTTTCGACTGCTCCGGCTTCACCCAGTACGTCTTCGCTCGGGTGGGCAAGAGCCTGCCGCGCACCGCAGAGGCGCAGCGTCAGGCCGCCACCCCGGTCTCGGACCCGCAGCCCGGTGACCTCGTGTTCTTCGGCGCCCCCGCCTACCACGTGGGCATCTACGCCGGGAACAACCAGATGTGGGACAGCCCGCGCACCGGCTCGGTCGTGAGCAAGCGCTCGATCTGGACCAGCGCCGTCACCTACGGTCGCCCCTGAGGCACCGCTGGCACGCACTGCCTCGAAGGCCCCGCCCGTCACCGACGGAGCGGGGCCTTCGCGTATGCCGCGTGGTCATCGCACGCGCTCGCCCGCGGCATACGCGCTTCTGGCCTTGCCTGCCCTTGCCAGCTCGCGCCGGTCGGCGAGCGTGGGTCGTCCCAGCCGCCCGACGCCCGGTGGCATGCGCCTGCGGGCGGCCCCCGGTGACCACGGGCGGACACGGGCGGCCACGGCCGGACACGGGCGACCACGGCGAGGGCGCGCGAGCCGTGTTTGGATGGGTACATGGCTGCAGTGGAGATCGATGTCTGGGCCGACGTGGTCTGTCCGTGGTGCTTCATCGGCAAGCACCGGCTCGAGCAGGCGATTGCCGAGAGCGCGCTACCGGCCGAGGTGAGCGTCACCTACCACGCGTTCGAGCTCGACCCCGACGCTCCGCGCGGCGACGGCACGACGGTGCTGGGCTGGCTGGCCGAGCGCTACGGCACCGACCTCGACGGTGCCCGCGAGCTGGCCGAACGCCCCGCGACCCTCGCCCGCCCCGACGGCATCGTCATCGACGTCGACAAGCAGCTGCGGGCCAGCTCCTTCGATGCGCACCGCATCATCGCGCTCGGTCTCGAGCAGGGCGGTCCGGCGCTGCAGGCCGCCGTGCTCGAACGGCTCTACGTCGCGCACTTCACCGAGGGCAAGCCGATCGACGACATCGAGACGTTGCAACGACTCGGCACCGAGGCCGGCCTCGACGGTGGCCGGTTGGCGGAGGTGCTGGCCGGTGACGAGTTCGCTGAGCACGTGCGGGCCGACGAGCGCGCGGCCCGCGAGATCGGGATCAGCTCGGTGCCGTTCTACATGGGCAACCGCAAGGTCGCGCTGTCCGGCGCCCACTCTGCCGAGGTCATCGGCCAGCTCATCACCGCCGCGCAGGAGGACGACCCCGCCCGGTCGCGTGCCTGAGGCCGACCCATGGGTCGCTGTCAGGCACTCAACGCGCGCTCGAACGCCGTGAGGGTCCGCTCCCCGAAGAGCACGAACCGGACGAGCTCCACCTCGTCGTGTGTTGCCGTCCAGTCGCGTACCGTCTCGACGGCGATCCGCGCGACCTCGTCGGCGTCCCACCCGTAGGCGCCGGCACTCACGGCCGGGAACGCCACCGACCGCGCACCCACCTCGGCGGCGACCTCGAGCGAGCGGCGGAACGCCGACGCCAGCAGCTCGGGGTCGGTCTGGCCGCGGTGCCGGTTGGGTCCGACGGTGTGGATCACCCAGCGCGCGGGGAGATCGCCGGCTCCCGTCGCGACCGCGTCGCCGACGTCGAGACCGTCGCGATGGGTGGTCTTGCGCAGACGGCGGCACTCCTCGAGCAGGCGCGGCCCGGCGGCCTGGTGGATCGCCCCGTCCACCCCGCCGCCCCCGAGCAGCGTCGAGTTGGCCGCGTTGACGATCGCGTCGACCTGCTGGGTGGTGAGGTCTCCGTCCACTGCCTCGATCGTCGCCATGCCTCCACCGTATGCCGCGTGCCCGGCTCCGCGACCGCCGTCGCCTGCCGCGCCTGCACTTGTTGCCGGTGGCTCGGCACCGGGCAGCGATCAGGCGCGCGCATGCCGAGTGGTTGGCAACGAGTCGCGGGCGTGACGGGGCAGACGGTGGTCGACGCAGCTGGTGCGGTGGGGCCGCGTGGTGAGCACGCGGCATACCGGTCAGGGGTTGATGGCGAGGAACACGAAGGCCGCGAGCAGCACGAGGTGCACCCCGCCCTGGAGGCGGGTCGCGCGGCCCGGGACGACGGTGAGGACGCTGACGACGACGGTGAGCGCGAGCAGCACCATCTGGGTCGGGCCGAGACCGAGGTTGAGCGGGCCGTCGAGCCAGATCGAGGCGATGGCGATGGCGGGGACGGTGAGACCGATGCTGGCCATGGCGGAGCCGAGGCCGAGGTTGAGGCTGATCTGGATGCGGTCGCGGCGGGCCGCGTTGACCGCGGCGATCGTCTCGGGCAGCAGCACCAACAGGGCGATCACGACACCGACGAAGGACTGTGGGAAGCCGGCCGCCGCGACGGCGTCCTCGATCGCGGGTGACTCGACCTTGGCGAGTCCGACCACGGCGACGAGCGACACGAGGAGGAGCACCAGGCTGGTGATCGTCTCGCGGTTGGTGGGGGGTTCGGCGTGCTCGTCGGCCTTGAGGGGGCGGCCGTCGGGGCTGACGGGCAGGAAGAAGTCGCGGTGGCGGCGGGTCTGCGTCGACACGAACATCGCGTAGAGCGCCAGCGAGGAGATCGCCGCGAACACCAGCTGTGGCGTGGAGAACTCCGGTCCGGGCTCGCTGGTCGTGAACGTCGGGACGACCATGGTCATCACGGCCAGCGCCGTCACGGTGGCGAGGGCGGCGCCCGTGCCCTCGGCGTTGAACGCCACGAGGCCGTGGCGAAGCGAGCCGGTCAGCAACGAGATGCCGACGATGCCGTTGATGGTGATCATCACGGCGGCGAAGACTGTGTCGCGCGCCAGGGTCGAGGTCTCCGAGCCGCCGGAGATCATCAGGGTCACGATGAGCGCGACCTCGATGATGGTGACCGCGACGGCCAGGACGAGCGAACCGTAGGGCTCGCCGACACGGTGGGCGACGACCTCGGCGTGGTGGACCGCGGCAAGGACCGCACCGGCGAGGGCGATGGCGACGAGGACGACCGGGACGATGCCCAGGTCGTAGCTGCCCCAGGTGATGGCCAACAGCACCAACGCGATCAGGGGCGCGATGGTGGTCCAGGTGAGGTAGGTCTTGAGGGTCGGCTGGGAGCTGGGGCTGGTCGTTTTCGCGGCCATGTCTCATTCTCCCAGACTCGTGCGGGTGTTCGTGTCGTCGTCCATGGCGGCTGGAGGGGCGTGCCTACACTCGCGTCATGGATTGCGGTGTGGGGAGCGGGAACTGGGCGGGTCACGGGGTGAGCTGCGGATGACGTTCTCGATCGTGGCCCGGGACGGTGAGGCGTTCGGGGTCGCGGTGGCGAGCAAGTTCCCCTTTGTCGGCGCGGTCGTGCCGGAGGTGCGGCTCGGGCTGGGAGCCGTTGCGACGCAGGCGTTGGCGAAGGTCGGGTACAAGGCGACGGCGCTCGATGCGCTCTCCGGCGGCGGTGACGCAGGGGATGCCGTGGCCGCGTGCACGGAACCGGATGACGAACGAGACGACCGTCAGCTCGGTGTCGTCGGCGTGGCCTCGCAGGCGACGTGGACCGGGTCGCGGTGCCTCCCGTGGGCCGGCGGCATCGCGCGGCCGGAGACCCGCGACGGAGTGGTCACCGGCGGCTACGCGATCCAGGGCAACATCCTCGTCGGACCCGAGGTCGTCGAGTCGATGGAGCGTGCGTGGCTCGCGTCGGCGGGCCGTCCGTTCGCGGACCGGCTCCTCGCCGCCCTGCTGGCCGGAGACGACGCAGGCGGCGACTCCCGCGGGCGCCAGGGTGCAGCCCTGTATGCCGTGTCGCCGGGTGCCGGTTACGACCGATCGGGGGTGCTCGCCGACATCCGGATCGACGACCACCCGCAGGCTCCGCGTGAGCTCGCCCGGCTCGTGGGGCTCAATGCCCTGCTGTTCGGTGCACCCGAGGAGGTGCAGCCGCTCGAGGGCCCGCTCGGCACGGAGGTCGGGCAGCGGCTGGCTGCTCTCGGCTTCACCGGCGACCCGCTGGTGGTGGCGCTTGAGGCGTGGGCGTCGCGGGAGAACTACGAGTCGCGGCTGTCACCCAACGGCATCGACGCCCGGGTGCTGGCCGCACTGCGCGAAGCCACCTCTGACGCGGCCGAGCCGTGACCCGGTTCTGGGCGCAAGTGGGCGGGTGAGAGGGGGAGGCGCGGTGCTCCCGTCTGGCCGTTGCGTCTGCGTGAGTGGTGGCCATGGCAACCGTTCACGCAGACGCAAGCCCGCGGCATACCCATGGCTTGGTATGCCGCGAGCGTGAGGTGACGGGTCAGGCGTCGTCGCCGTCCGGCTGGGGCGCATCCGGGTCGGGCCCGGTTGTCGTGCCGGGTGAACGGCGCTCCTGCAGCTCGCGTTCGCGGGCCTGGCGCGCCGCGCGCTCCCGCTCCACCGCCTCCCGCTCCAGCCTTTCGCGTTCTGCCCGCTGCCGTTTCGCCTCAGCCGTCTGTGCCTCGGCGCGTTCGCGCACCTTGCGCAGGAACTCCGCGTCGTCGTCGGGGTTGGCTGCCTGGTAGCGGCCGGGTCGGTCGTACTCGGGGAACCCCGGGTCGTTCTGACGACCCCGATTTCCCTTGTAGGGCAGGCCTTGTGACGAGCTGCTCTCGGGTCGCCCGGCGACGAGCCACGCGACCGCACCGACCACCGACGTGACCAGCACGACGAACACCCAGGTGCCCTTGGACAGGTTCCGGATGCGGGACTCGTCGGTCATGATCACGTCCAGCAGGCAGTAGATCCACAGCGCGGTGCCGAGGATCCCCAGTCCAAGCTCTGCCCTGATCACACTCGGCAGAGTGGCACAGGAGCGTCGGCCGCGAGGGCGGTTTCGACCAACTCGGCCCGCCGCGCCGGTCGATGTCAGCTTAGCGGCGCAGGATGCGGGCCTCCCACGGGCGCAGCGTCGAGGTGGGTTCGGCATCGCCGAGGTTGCCCAGCACCAGCTCGGCGTCCTCCCACCCGGAGACGTCGGGCACGTCGTCGCTCGTGACCTCGAGGTCATTGGACGAGAAGTTGGCGAGCACCATCAGCTCGGTGCCCTCGTACGACCTGGTGAACGCATAGAGCGTCGGGTGGTCGGCGGCGAGCATGGTGAAGTCGCCTTGTGCCACAACGGGTTCGGTGTGTCGCAGCTCGATCAGGCGACGGTAGTGGTGGAAGACCGAGTCGTCATCGGCGAGCTCGTCGGCGGCGTTGATCTGCGGGTAGTTGGGGTTGACCGGTGACCACGGCACTCCGGTCGTGAACCCGGCCTGCTGGCTGTCGTCCCACTGCATGGGCGAGCGGGCGTTGTCGCGGCTGCCGAGCCGCAGGTTGGCCAGCACCTCTTGCGGGTCGGCGCCGGCCTCGGTCGCGGTTCGGTAGTAGTTGACCGACTCGACGTCGAGGAACGCACCCGCATCGGCGAAGGGCATGTTCGTCATCCCGAGTTCCTCACCCTGGTAGACGTACGGGGTGCCGCGGTGCAGGTGCAGCACGGTGCCGAGCAGCTTGGCGGATGCCACGCGGTGCTCGGGGTCGTCCGACCCGAACCGGGACACGGCCCGCGGCTGGTCATGGTTGTTCCAGTAGAGCGAGTTCCACCCCGTCTCGGCGAGCGCGGCCTGCCACCGCCCGAAGGACGCCTTGAGGTCGCGCAGGTCGATGCGCCTGCGGTCCCACTTGTGCTCGCCCCGGTCGAGGTCGACGTGCTCGAACTGGAAGATCATGTCGACCTCGTGCCGCTGCGGGTCGGTGAAGAGGACGGCCTGCTCGACGGTCGCGTTCGGCATCTCGCCGACGGTGAGGTACTTCTGCTCGCGGCCCTCGAAAACCTCGCGGTGCATCTCCTGGAGGAACTCGTGGATGCGTGGCCCGGCGATGAAGTGGGGGCTGCCGTCACCGAGGATGCTGCCGGGTTTGGGCGGTCCGTCCGCGAGGTCACCGGTCTGGGACACGTCCTTGGAGATCATGTTGATGACGTCCATCCGGAACCCGTCGATGCCCCGGTCGAGCCACCAGCGCATCATCGCGTAGACCGCCTGCCGCACCTCGTCGTTCTCCCAGTTGAGGTCGGGCTGCTTGCGGGTGAACAGGTGCAGGTAGTACTCGCCGGTCTCGCGGTCGAGCTCCCACGCCGGCCCGCTGAAGAACGACTCCCAGTTGGTCGGCTCGGCGCCCGGGGTCCCGGCTTCGAAGCCTTCCCGCGGCGCCCGCCACCAGTACCAGTCGCGCTTCGGGTTGTCCTTGCTCGAGCGTGACTCCACGAACCACGGGTGCTCGTCGGACGTGTGGTTGACGACGAGGTCCATGACGATGCGTATGCCGCGGGCGTGCGCCTGCTCGATCAGCTCGTCGACGTCGGCGAGCGTCCCGAAGACGGGGTCGATTTCCTCGTAATCGCTGATGTCGTAGCCGTTGTCGTCCTGCGGGCTGCGGTAGATGGGGGAGAGCCAGAGCACGTCGATGCCGAGCGTCTTGAGGTAGTCGAGCCGGTCGATGATGCCGCGCACGTCGCCGATGCCGTCACCGTTGCTGTCCTGGAAGCTGCGCGGATAGATCTGGTAGACGACCGCCTCGCGGAACCACTGCTCATCGGTGGGGGGCGGGGTCGTGGTCTGGCTCATGGGGTGCAGTCTTTCGGCGTTGCCGACCCGGCCGCAACGGGGACCACGGGGCAGGTGTCCCGTTGGTTCTCCGGTCAGGTTCGGAGTCGGTAGGTGAGGTGTTTGCGGCCGTCGTGATCGGTGGCGATGGTGTGGGTGTAGTCGGGGTCGTGGGTGCGTTGGTGGTGGTGGGCGCAAAGGGGGATTGCTTTGTCTTGGTTGGTGTGTCCGCCTAGTGCCCAGGGGTCCTCGTGGTGGAGCTCGGCCCAGGCGGAGGGTCGGTCGCAGCCGTCGGCGGCGCAGGTCTCGTAGTTGAGGATGGTCGCGACTCGTTGGGCTTCGGTGAAGAGGCGGTGGGTGCGGCCGAGGTCGAGGACCTGCGAGGTGCCGCCCAGGACCGCGGGCAGGATTCCGGCGTTGCAGGCGATGCGGCGGGCTGCCGAGGCGGAGATGTCGTGGCCGGTGTCGAGGCCGACGGCGCGGACGTCGTGGGTGAGTTGGTCGCGGTCGAGTTTGACGACGATGGTGGCGGCGACCTTGCCGGACAGGTGGTCGGTGGGCAGGTGTTCGAGGAGTTCGACGAAGGCTTGCCCGTACTTCTGGTCCCAGGTGAGTCCTTCGGCGCGGTACCGGGCCCATACTTCCCGTTGCACCGCTTCGTGCGCTGCCTGCTTCTCCTGGCCCGGGGTGATCTGGCCGCCGCTCTCACCCGTGCCGTCGTCACCGGTGCTGGTGCTGCCGGTCGGGTTGCCGATCGCGGTGGTGGCGAGCAGTTCGGCCTTGGCGTCCTGGGCGGCGCGCTGGGCGAAGCGGCGGGGTGAGGCCATTTGTTGGATGACTTTGCGCAGGATCGATCCGGCCAGGACGGGGACGGTGAAGTGTCCGGTGACGGTGCCGTCGTCGTTGTCGGTCATCACCAGCCGGGTGGCGCGCATCGCGGCTTTTTCTTGGGCGCGCAGGACTCCGTCTTCGTGGGTGTCGATCTCGAGCTGGGTGCGGTTGGCCTCGGTGAGGGCTCGCCTGCCTTCTTTGGCGAGACGGCCGGGGTCGACGTGCGCGGCCTTGGCGACCATGCGTTGTTCGATGCTGGCCCGTTGCTCGGGGGTGATGCCGGGTGGGAGCTGTTCGGCGGTGCGAGCGATGACGCGGGCGTGCGCGGGGCTGAGGTCACCACGTGCCAGCGCGTCCTTGGTCACCGGCAACCCGTCATCCAACGCGGTGGCGAGCTTGACGTCGCGGGCGGCCTCGGCGCCGTCGCCGCGGGTGCGGGACGCGAGCCAGGCGGCGGTGCCGGTGTGGCCGGTGCGGTTGGCAACCCTCGCGCGGTCCAAAACCCCGATCGCGGCCAGCCGGATCGCCTGCAACCGGGCCACGGCTCGGTCGGTGTCTGCGATGACCGCAGCGGCGGCACCCACTGCCAACGCCTGCGGGGAACCGGTGCGATCCAGCACCGCGAGCACTTCCCGCACCCCGGCGTCGGCACCCAGAAGGGGTGCTGCTGGGAGTGCGGGTGCGATGGCCATGGTCCACCCTAAACGAACATCAGTTCGAATATCAAGCGGTGGTTGCATGCAATGTCGTCCACTGGATCCAGCCCTGGTCGCGTCGATCCGGCCCTCGCCCAGAGTCGCCGTGCCAGGCAGGCGCGCAACAACAGACCCGTCCGTCGGCCTCGCCGTCCCGCCGGTCCCGTGACCCCTCATCAGCAGGCGGCGCCGCTCCACGAGCAGCGCCGCCGTTACGCCTGAGCTCGCTGCAAACTTTGGCCCGTTGGCCGGATACCCCAGCATCTCGGCCATGCCGAACGCCATCCGTTGCCCGTCACAGATCCCGCCCGCCAGCCTCGACACCATGTCCACCACAGCGTCCACCCCCACGACCCACCAGACCTCCCGCTGGTCGCTCACCTGGCCGGCCCTGGCAGGCGCACTCGTCGGCGGCGCCACGGCATTTGGGGCAACCGGCAACGACGTCGCGCCCGTCGTCGCCGCCTCGGGCTTCGTCTACCTCACCGCCGCCGCGCTCGGTCGCCGTGGGGCCGCCTGGCCCGCCTTCCTCGTCACCTTCGTCCTCATCGGCGTCGCCAAGGCCGTCGACGGGTTCGACCCGACGATCGTCATGCTGGGCCTGGCGATCGTCCTCGCGGGCATCGGTTTCGCCCAGAACCGGGACCGTCCGGCGTGGGGCCTTCCCCTGCAGTCGGCAGCCATGCTCGCCACTGGAGCCATCGCCCTGTGGGCGGCCGACGCCCACCCGACGCTGGCCGCAATCCTTGTCGCCGCAGGGCTTTTCGCGCACGCGGCGTGGGATGCCCACCACCTCCGCACAGGCCGGGTGGTCGTGCCGTCGATGGCCCGCTTCTGCCTGGTCCTCGACGTGGTCGCCGGCGCGCTCGTCCTCCTCGCGCTCGCCTGACCACCAAACGCAGGTATGCCGCCTCGTCACCGAGGCGACGCGCGTCGTCGCCGCGACCACGCGGCATACCGAAAAAAGCGTCAGCGCGAGGCGAGGCCCTGCCAGATGAGGATGACACCGAAGATGAAGAAGGCGACGGCGGCCCCGATCTTGATGACCTTCTCGGGCAGCCGCTTGCCGAGGACCGCGCCGACCACGATGGCCAGCGCGTCGGCGGCGACCATGCCGAGGGTGCTGCCGATCCAGGTGCCGAGCCAGCCCTCCTTGGTGGCGAGGGTGATGGTGGCGAGCATCGTCTTGTCGCCGAGCTCGGCGAGGAAGAACGCGACACCGACGGCGAGTATGGCCGCGCCCTTGCTGCGCTTGGCCTTCTGGGCCTCCTCGTCGGTGAGCTCGTCACCGCGCAGGGTCCAGGCACCGAAGATGAGGAACGCGACACCGGCGATGATGCTGATGATCCACTGGCTGTCGGCGAACGCGCCTCCGACGAGCCGACCGATGGCGACCGACCCGAGGTGCACGATCGCGGTCGCGGCGGTGATGCCGAGCAGCACGTCTCGGGCCTTGTACCTCGTGGCGAAAGTCATCGCCATCAGCTGGCTCTTGTCGCCGAGCTCGGCGACGAAGATGACAGCCGTGCTGAGCAGGAATGCGTACAACGGGCTCTCCTAGCCGCCCGGCCGAGGAGAGCGCCGGAGTGGACGTCCCTTCGACCAGGCACGTCCAAAAACGGGTCGTGTCAACTGGTCGAAAGTCTCGTCCGCCACCTGGGTGGCTCGCCGCACCGGACCCGGGGGTCAGTGTGTCGACACGGCGATTGGGGACTACTCCCTTTCAGGGAAAACGGTAGCGGGCCCGGCGGCTCAGGTGCCAATCGGTGCCGGGGACTGGACCATGCGGGCGGCCTTGGCGCGGCGTGCGCGGGCGCGTTTCAGATACTCCTCGAAGGTGATCCGGCCGAGGGTGCGGTCGATGAGGTCCTCGACCTCCTCGCGGCCGGGAGCGCGGCCATCGGGGTGGGCGGCGAGGGCGTGGACGACGATCTTGCGGGTGCGGGGGTCGAGCTCGTCGAGGAGCTCGGCATGGTCGGCCAGCGGCGGCATGACGGCGAAGGTAGTGGCGCCCGGGCGCGCCGTTTGGTTGTGCACCGCAACACCGGCCGAACGGACGATACGGGTCAAAACCCTTCGTCCACCCGCATCTGCGTCCAGTTGGTTAGGCCTTGCCCGGGCGACGAGACAGGGGTATGCCGCGTGGCCGGCTCCGCGTGCGGGCTCACCTCGCGTGGGTGGCTGGGGCCCGTCTCGCCGGTGATGTCGTCGGTGATTCGATTTCGCCCACGGTTGGGTGTGTGATGTCGCCATGATCGAGATCCTCAACGCGAGCGAGCTGGCGCGTGCCCGGGAGACCGGTGCGCTGGTGGCCGGGATCCTCCAGTCGCTCAAGGCCCGAGCCGTCGTGGGCACCAACCTGCTCGACATCGACGACTGGGCCAAGGCGATGATCCGTGAGGCCGGGGCGGTTTCGTGCTACGTCGACTACGAGCCGTCGTTCGGGCGCGGCCCGTTCGGCCACTACATCTGCACGTCCGTCAACGACGCGGTGCTGCACGGCCTGCCGCACGACTACGCGATCGCCGACGGTGACCTGGTGTCGCTCGACCTCGCTGTGTCGCTCGACGGGATCGTCGCCGACTCGGCGATCAGCTTCGTGGTGGGGGAGTCGCAGCCGGCCCAGAGCTTGGCGCTGATCGAGGCAACGCAGAAGGCGCTGGCCGCGGGGATCGCGTCCGCGCGACCAGACGCCCGGATCGGAGACCTGTCGCACGCGATCGGGGAAGTCCTTGTGGCGCAAGGGTATTCGGTCAACACCCAGTTCGGCGGTCACGGCGTGGGCTCGACGATGCACCAGGACCCGCACGTCGCGAACGCCGGCCGGCCGGGTCGCGGTTACCGGCTCCAGCCGGGCCTGTTGCTGGCACTCGAGCCGTGGGTCATGGCCGACACCGACGAGCTGGTGACCGACGACGACGGCTGGACCCTGCGCAGCGCGACGGGGTCACTCACGGCACACAGCGAGCACACGATCGCCATCACCGAGGACGGCGCCGAGGTGCTCACCCTGCCGCGCTGACGGCATACCTCTGTGGCGGTCGGCAAGCCGCGGCGAAGGTCAGCGAGCGCGTTCGGCGGCGTCCGACTCGGCCATCTGGCTCCAGACCTCGGCGGCGGTCGCCATGTGCGCGGCCAGCACGCCTCGCGCTTTCTCCGGGTCGCCGGTGCGCATGGCGTCGATGATGGGTTGGTGGTGGCTCTTGCTCATGAGGCTGCTCGAGCCCTGGTCGGGGGCGGCCAGCACGGAGATGCGCATCAGGTCCTTGATGCTCGTCCACATCTGGAGCAGGGTCGCGTTGCCCGACAGCCGGCACAGCGCCTCGTGGAAGCCGAGGTCGCGCTCGAAGCGCTCGGCGTAGGTCATGTCGGCTGTGGCTTCGGGCAGCTGGGCCTCGAGCTCGTCGATCACGGCGGCGGGGTCATCCGAGGCGAGGATCGTCGCGACGGCCTGCCCCTCGAGCGCTGAGCGCACGTCGTAGAGCTCGACGGTCTGGGGCCCGGTGAGCCGGCGGACGTGCAGGCTGCTGCGCTCGCTGCCTTCGAGGAGGCCGCTGTTGTGGAGCGTTCGCAGCGCCTCCCGGACGGTGCCGCGGCTCACGCCGAACTGGGCTGCGAGCTCGACCTCGGCCAGCTTCTCCCCGGGGGCGAAGGTGCCGTCGAGGATCGCCACGCGGAGCTGCTCGAGCACCTGCTCGCGCAGGGTGCGGTTGACGATTGTCATTGCCACGAGATGTGCCCCTTGATGTGCGTCCGGAACGGCCGTCGGCGCGACCTGCCCAATTGTCCGTCGTCCAGATGTTGGTCGTCAACTCTTGACTGTCAGCAGTCAACTGTTAACAATTGCTGGACGCCGCACACTGGAGTGCGGCCTCGAAGGAAGGCACACGCCATGACCACCTCGACCCCCACCACCGGGCTGCGGATGCGCGGCCCCGTGCACGGCACCGGAGACCAGACGCGGGTGGTGTTCGGTTCCACCGCCGGCGCGGTCATCGAGGCCTACGACTTCATCGGCTTCGGCACTGCGGCGGCCCTCTACTTCGGGACCGTCTTCTTCCCCAACGAGGACCCGCTCATGGGCACGCTGGCCTCGTTCGCCACTTTGGGCGTCGGCTTCATCGCCCGCCCCCTCGGTGGCATCATCGGCGGCCACCTCGGCGACCGCATCGGCCGCAAGCCGGTCCTCGTCGCCTCCCTCATCATCATGGGCCTGGCGACCGTCCTCATCGGCTGCCTGCCGACGTACGCCCACGTCGGGGTGCTGGCTCCGGCGCTGCTCGTGACGATCCGGATCATCCAGGGCCTGGCCTACGGCGCGGAGTGGGGCGGGGCGATCCTCATGACCTACGAACACGCCCCGTGGCTGAGGCGCGGCAAGTTCACCGGCATGGTCCAGGCCGGGTTCCCCGTGGGGCTGCTGCTGGCCAACCTCGCCTTCCTCGGATCGGTGCAGCTTCCGGACGACTGGGCCTGGCGGGTGCCGTTCCTGTTCAGCGCCGTCTTGGTCATCGTCGGCCTCGTCGTCCGGTCGAAGGTGCCCGAGTCGCCCGTCTTCGAAGAGGTCAAGGACTCCGGGCAGCTCGTCCAGAACCCGATCAAGCAGGTCCTGCGCGACGACTGGCGCAACATCCTGCGCGGCATCGGGCTGCGCGTCGCGGAGACCGCCGGCTACGCGATCTCGATCACCTACATGATCAGCTACCTGCACAGCAACGACCTCGCCAACTCGGCGCAGACCATCCTCGCGCTGTGCATCGCGTCGGCCATCGGCATCGTCGCGACGTTCGGGTGGGGCGCCCTCACCGACCGCATCGGCCGCCGGCCGCTCTACCTGTGGGTGACGATCTTCAACTGCGCGTGGGCCATCCCCATGTTCCTCCTCGCGAACACCGGGCTCTTCGTCGCGGTGGTCCTGACCGTCGTCGTGAGCTACTGCATCAGCCAGAACGCTCTCGCCGGCGCACAGGGGGCGTGGTTCCCCGAGCTGTTCCAGGCCAACACCCGCAGCTCCGGCGCCTCTCTCGCATACCAGGTCTCGGCCATGGTCTCCGGCCTCACGCCGTTCCTCACGACCTTGCTCTACATGGCCTTCGGCTGGCTCGGTCCGGCCTTGCTGTTTCTGGCCTACTCCGCCGTCGGCCTGGTGGCGACCCTCGTCACCCGTGAGACCTGGGGGCCTGCCGAGCGACGAGAGGCGCAGCGCATCTCTGATGCGACTCCGCCGACGCATGGCGGCCACCGCCAGGGCTCGACCACCTCACCGCACACCGCAGGAGTGATGCACTGATGACCACCGTCGAAGAGCACCGGACCACCGTCGAGCGCGAGCGCCACGCCCGGGTCGCCGACGCGGCATACGAGATCCGCATGGGTGTCCTCGAGCAGGGAGAGGCGCAGGGCGAAGGCTATGTCGGCCAGGCGCTCGGCATCGCGGACGTGCTCGCGGCCGTCTACTGCGACAAGCTCAAGTATCGGGCCGATGACCCCGAGTGGGAGGGACGCGACCGCTTCCTCCTCTCGATCGGCCACTACGCACTGGCTTCGTATGCCGCGTTGGCGGCTGCCGGGGTCATCCCCCGGGAGGAGCTCCAGACGTATGCCGCGGACGGCTCGCGCCTGCCCATGTCCGGCATGAAGACGTACACACCGGGGATGGAGATCTCCGGTGGGTCGCTGGGGCACGGCTTGGGTCAGGCGGTCGGCATGGCACTGGGTCTGCGGGTGCAGGGGCGCGACGACCAGCTCGTCTACAACCTGCTGTCCGATGGAGAGCTCAACGAGGGTTCCACGTGGGAAGCAGCCATGTCGGCCTCGCACTGGCAGCTGGGCAACCTCATCGCACTCGTCGACCTCAACGGGCTGCAGGCCGACGGTCGCACCGACGACGTCCTGCGGCTCGAACCGCAGGAGGAACGGTGGGCGTCGTTCGGTTGGGACGTCCAGCGCGTCGACGGAAACGACCTCGAGGCCGTGCTCGCCGCGCTCGACCATGTCACGGAAACCGCTGCGGCACAGGGAGTTCCGAAGGTGATCCTCTGCGACACCCGCCTCGCGAACGGTGTCCCGGTGCTCGAGGCCAAGGACAAGCTCCACTTCCTGCGGGTCGCTGCCGAGGAGTGGCCGATCGCCAAGGAACAGCTCACCGCCGGACACCGGGAGGCCCAGTCATGACCGCCACCACCACAACCACCACGGCCGACGCCACGACCTCGGCTGCGCCCGAGGCCGTGCCCGTCAAGCGTTCTGCCGCCATGATCGCCTCCATTGCCGACCCGGGAGTGCCGACGACCTCGGCGCCGTTCGGGCACGCACTGGCGGCCCTCGGCGAGCGCGACCAGCGCGTCGTCGGTCTCACGGCCGACCTGTCGAAGTACACCGACATGCACGTCTTCGCGGCGGCCCACCCCGAGCGCTACTTCGAGATGGGCATGGCCGAGCAGCTCATGGTCGGTGCGGCCGCCGGCATGGCAGCGGTCGGGCTGGTGCCGTTCGCGACGACCTACTCGGTCTTCGCGACGCGGCGGGCCTACGACTTCCTGTGCCTCGACGCGGCCGAGCCACGGCTCAACGTCAACATCGTCGCGGCCCTGCCCGGGCTGACCACGGGCTACGGCCCGTCGCACCAAGCCACCGAGGACGTCGCCATCCTGCGCGGCATGCCGGACCTCACGATCTTCGACCCGGCCGACGCGCTCGACGTGGAGGCGATCGTGCCCGCCGCGGCCGCGCTCGAGGGGCCGACGTATACCCGGCTGTTGCGTGGGCAGGTCCCGCGCATCCTCGACCGGTACGACTACACGTTCGAGGTCGGCAAGGCCAAGGTGGTCCGCCCTGGCGACGACGCGGTCATCGTGTCGTCCGGGCTGATGACGATGCGGGCGCTGCTCGCCGCCGACACGCTGTCCGCGGACCACAGCGTCGAGCTGTCGGTCGTGCACTGCGCGACCCTCAAGCCGTTCGACGAGGCGACGGTCGTGGCGCAGCTCGACACCGACCGGACGGCCTTCACCGCCGAGAACCACACGGTCGTGGGCGGCCTGTTCGAAACAGTGGCCGGCGCCTTGGTGCGGCGTGGAATCGCCAAGCAGGTCAACCCGATCGGGCTCCCGGACGAGTTCCTCGATGCCGGGGCGCTGCCCACCCTGCACGACAAGTACGGCCTGTCCACGCAGTCGGTCGTAGACCGGGTCCTGGGCGCGCTGCGCTGACCCGACACCCCACTCGTCCCGTCCCACCCCACAGCAAGGATCATCGTCATGGGTTTCAACACAGGAGTCGGCACCCGGACTGCCGTCGTCACGGGTGCCTCGTCGCTCAAGGGAATCGGCTTCCACACCGGTCTCCGTTTCGCTCGCGAGGGCTGGGCGGTGGCGCTGCTCGACATCAACGAGCGCGGCCTCGAGCAAGCGAAAGCCGCACTGCTGCAAGAGGTTCCGGATGCGCAGGCGGCGACCTACGTCATCGACGTCACGGACCCGGACGCGGTCAACCGGGTAGCCGAGGCCGTCGCCGCCTCCGACCTTCCGCCGGTGGGCGCTCTGTGCAACATCGCCGGCATACCGAGCCCGTCGTCGTTCTTCGACCTCAAGCTGCCCGAGTGGGAACGGGTGATGGCGGTGAACCTCACCGCGCCGTTCCTCTTGAGTCAGGCCTTCGTGCCGCAGATGATCAAGGGCGGCTACGGTCGCGTGGTCAACATGTCGTCGGTCACCGCTCAGCACGGCGGTGGCGTCTTCTCCAAGACGTCGTATGCCGCGGCGAAAGCGGGCGTGCTCGGCCTCACCCGAGGCATGGCGCGCGAGCTCGCCGAGCACGGCATCACGGTGAACGCGGTGGCTCCCGGTGTGGTGGACACCGACATCCGGGTCGGCAGCGACGAGGAGACCGAGCAGGCGCTGGCCGCTGCGGTCCCGTTGCGGCGGCAGGCACGGCCGGAGGAGATCGCCGCGCTGTTCGTCTGGTTGTCCTGCGAGGACTCGGGCTACATCACGGGAATCACGCACAGCATCAACGGCGGCACCTACATCGCTTGAGGGCGAGGGGAAGGGGAGCCATGTCCGTACGTGGGCCAGAGGTCGTCGGCGTCTCGACGATCACGTTCCGCCACCGTCCGTTGGACGAGGCACTGCAGCTCATCGCGGCACTGGGCGCGGTCGAAACGGAGCTCGGGGCCATACCCGATGTCGTCGACCACGTGCCGGTGCCCTTCGACGGGAACGTGGATCCGTATCTGGCGCTGCTGCGGGGGCACGGGTTGCGTGCCGGGGCGGTGAATGCGGACATCGGTGACATCAACGACCCCGACTACGACCGGGAGGCGCTGCGAGTCCGCGCGGAACCCCTGTTGCGGCTCGCCGCGGCAACGGGTGGCTCCCTCATCGTCAACTGCGGACGGCAGAGCTGGGAAGACTTCGTCGACGAGGAGGCCGACCTTGCGGCGGTCGGGGAGAACCTCACGTTTCTCGGGGCGCTCAGTGCCGGTCGCGGGGTCAGGCTGCTGGTCGAGGTGCTGCACCACCGCCGGTGGATTCACACGACGGCTCGCGCCGACCAGCTGCTCGCCATGGTGGACCCCTCGGTCTTCGGTCTGGTCCTCGACACCGCCCACCTCGGTGCTTCGGAGGAGGACGTCGTCGCCTGGGCGGCAGCCCACGCGGACCGGGTCGAGCGGGTGCACCTGCGAGACGCGGTCCCGGGCGACCTCAACGTCGGTATCGGACGGGGCACGGTTGACTTCGCCGGTGTCATCCGCGCCCTCGAGAGCCGGGGGTTCACCGGCTCCTACATCCTCGAGCTGGAGACCCACGACGTCGAGGAAGCGGACCGTGAGGCGGACGCCCTGCGCAGTCGGCAGCTCGTCACCGCAATGCTGGAGCAGGCGGGCTGAGAGCGGTGGGACCCGGACCGGTGTCCGTGCCGCTGACCGAGCTACAGGCGACGGCTGAGCTGGTCGGCGGCGTTGCGGACGGTGATCGCCAAGGCCTTGAGGCGGTCTTCCGAGACCGACTCGTCGGTGCCGGCCACCTGCACGGCCGCGGTGACCGCGCCGTCACGGTCGTGGACGGCCGCGGCGACCGACCGACCGCCGATGATGCGCTCGTCGGTGGAGACGGCGATGCCGCTGCCCCGGATCTCGTCCAGCTCGGCCGTGAAGTCTTCGCCGGTCATCTCGCGACCACCGGCGGTCACGAACGGCGCCACCCGCGACAAGAGCTCGTCGCGGTCGGCGTCGGACAGGTGGGCGGCCAGGATCTTGCCGGCGCCCAGGTGGAGGGGAAGCCGTTCGCCGATGGGCAGCTCGTAGCGCAGCGGGTTTGAGCCCTCGACCCGGGCGATGACGGCGCGGCTGTAGCCGGTGCGCACGAACACCGACGACGTCAGCCCGGTCTCGCTGGCGAGGTCCTGCAGGACCGGGCGTGCGGCCGCGACGAGGGGACTGGTCGTGAGGTAGGCGTGCGCGCCGAAGAGCAGGCCGACCCCGGCGCGGTAGTGGGTCTCGTCGCGTTCCACCCGGCCGCGCGCCTCGAGGGCGTTGAGTATCCGCAGGGTCGTGGCGACGTGCAGGCCCGCCCGGCGGGCGATCTCGGTGAGGCGCAGGCCGCGGGGCGCGTCCTCGAGCACCTCGAGCACGTCGATGGCTCGGTCCAGTGACCGCATGTTGTTGCCCGGTTGCTTGTCGCTCATGACTTGTCCCTCACTCCGCGAGACCCTCCCTGACCTTGGTGCTGCCGTGCTCGACATTCTCACACGATGAGATTTCTTGTCGAACATTGCACTGAACCCTTGACGTGCGGGAGTGAAGCAGCGCACTCTGATGGCGCATTCAATGACAGAACATTTCATAGAATGAAAGCAGAGAATCAATGGAGACTCTCACCCGGACCGCGCCGACGGCCGACGCACCCGACGTTCAGGTGCGTCCGCTGGGCGCGTGGGCCACGCAGGCCGCGCTGGTGGCGGTCGGCGGCTATGTCGCGATCGCCTCGCGGAGCCTCGGCGTCTGGACCGAGGCCGGCCCGGGCCCCGGGTTCTTCCCCCTCGTGCTCGGCCTGTTCCTCGTCGTCCTGAGCCTCGTCTGGTTCGTGCAGACGCCGCGGCAGGTCGCGCCGGCCTCGGCGTCGCAGCGGACGTTGCTGCGCACCGGGGCGGTGACGATCGGCAGCCTGGTGCTCCTGGCAGCCGTGCTCAACGTCGTGGGCTTCCAGATCGCGATGTTCGCGTTCCTGCTGTTCCACCTGCGCCGCGGCCGGGTGCGCTGGCTGGCCTCGGTCATCATCGCGCTCGTCGGCAGCGTGGGCACGTTCCACCTCTTCGGTGACGTGCTGCTGGTGCCGCTCCCGCTGTCGAGCCTGCCGTTCCTCGGCGCGCTGGGGGTGTGACGTGGACGTTCTCAACGAGCTGATGAATGGCTTCGCCGCAGCCCTGACCCCCCAGAACCTGCTCTTCGCCCTCATCGGCTGCCTCGTCGGCACCCTCATCGGCGTGCTGCCAGGGGTCGGGCCGGTCGCCGGCGTCGCCCTCCTGATCCCGCTGACCCTCAACCTCGAGCCGACCAGCGCGATCATCATGTTGGCCGCGATCTTCTACGGCACGGCATACGGCGGCACCATCACCAGCGTCCTGCTGAACACACCTGGTGAGGCCGCGTCGGCGGTGACCACCATCGACGGCTACCAGATGACCAAGCAGGGCAGGGCCGGCGCCGCGCTCACCATCGCTGCCGTGGGCTCCTTCGTCGGCGGTGTCCTCGCCACCGTCGGCCTCGTGGTCGCGGCCAAACCGCTTGGGTCTCTCGGTCTCAAGATCGGCCCCCCGGAGTTCTTCGCGCTCATGGTCGTCGGCATCTCGCTGCTCGTCGCGCTGGCCGGCAAGAGCATGATCCGCGCGCTGATCTCAGGTGTTCTGGGTCTGCTCATCGCGATGGTCGGCATCGACCCCGTGGCTGGCGCGCCGCGCTTCACCTTCGGCAGCGATCGGCTGCTCGACGGCGTCAGCTTCGTCGCCGTGATCGTCGGCCTCTTCGGCCTCTCCGAGATCCTCATGTCCGCCATCGGCGAGCGGCCGGCGCACCCCCACGCCCCTGGGCTGCGGGCGCTCATGCCGAGCCGCACCGACTTCCGGCGCAGCACGCCCGCCATCGCGCGCGGCACCGGGATCGGCTTCGCGCTGGGCCTCATCCCGGGCATGACGGGCTCGGTGTCGTCCCTCCTGTCGTATGGCGCGGAGCGCAAGTTCTCCAAGCACCGTTCGGAGCTCGGGCACGGCGCCATCGAGGGTGTCGCCGGACCGGAGACCGCAAACAACGCCCACGCGAACGGCGCGCTGATTCCCTTGTTCACCCTGGGGATTCCCGCCTCTCCCACGATCGCCGTCCTCATGGGTGCGTTCCTCCAGCAGGGCCTCACCCCGGGGCCGACCCTGTTCAGCGAGCATGCCGAGATCGCCTGGGCGATCATCGCCAGCCTCTTCATCGGCAACGTGATCCTGCTGATCCTCAACGTGCCGCTGGTCAAGCTGTGGACCTCGATCCTGCGGATCCCGCCGGCCATCCTGACGCCGCTGATCATGCTGTTCCTCGTCGTCGGCTCGTACACGATCAACTACAGCGTCTTCGACGTGTTCGTGATGATCGCGTTCGGCGTGGTCGGCCTCGTCATGCGCCGCTTCGACATCCCGCTGGCGCCGCTGGTGCTGACCCTGGTCCTCGGCCCGCTGATGGAGCGCTCGCTGCGCGAGTCGCTCGACATCTCGCAGGGCAGCTTCTCGATCTTCCTCACGCGCCCGATCACGGTGGTGCTGCTCGCGATCGGGATCTTCATCGCGGTCAGCCCGCTGCTGCGGTTGCGCAAGCCGGCCGCCCTCGACGAAGACCCGGAGACCTGAGCCATGCCAACCCCCGTGCCAACCCCCACCACCGACCCCCGGGGCGCCGCCCCGGAACCCAGCCACCCGGCATACCCCCACCACCAAGGAGACACCATGCGTCGCCGAGCTTTTCTCACCATCGTCGTCAGCGTCGGGCTGACCGCCTCCCTCGCCGCCTGCGGGCAGAGTGCCCAGGGCGACTCCGCCGCCGCGAAGAACTGGCCCCGCAAGGGAAAGCCGGTCGAGCTGGTCGTCGCGTTCGCGCCGGGTGGTGCCGTCGACACGGCCGCGCGGCTCGTCGCGCCGATCCTCGAGAAGGAGCTCGGCACCAACGTCGAGGTCGTCAACAAGCCGGGTGCCGGCGGCCAGATCGGTTACACCGCGCTCACCAGTGCCAAGCCGGACGGATACACGATCGGTGCCACGGGTTCGCCGTCGGTCGTCGTCTCGCCGCTCGACCCGAGCCGGGGCGCGAAGTACAAGCGGTCGAGCTTCGAACCGTTGGGAATGCAGGTGATCGACCCGGCCGTCATCGGCGTCGCGCCGGACAGCCCGTACAACTCGGTGCAGGACCTCATCGAGGCGGCCAAGGCGAGCCCGAGCAAGATCACGGTGAGCACCACCGGACTGCAGACCGGCGAGCACTTCGCGGTTGCCGACCTCGAGCAGAAGAGCGGCGCGAAGTTCGCGCTCGTCCACTTCTCCGAAGGGGCGTCGCAGGCGCTCGCCGCCTTCCTCGGCGGGCACGTGCAGGTCTATGTCGGCAGTGCCAGTGACGTCACGGATCTGGTGAAGCAGAAGAAGATCAAGATGCTCGGCGTCATGTCGCAGGAGCGCAGCGAGTTCCTGCCTGACGTGAAGACGTTCAAGGAGCAGGGCATCGACGTCGAGTCCGCCACGGCTCGCGGCTACTCGGCTCCGGCCGGGCTCCCCGACCCGGTGGCGACCAAGATCGAGGCCGCGTTGAAGACGGCGATCGAGGACCCGGCGGTGACGAAGAAGATGAAGGACCTTGGCCTGCAGACCAACTACCTCGACGCCGCCGGCTACGAGAAGTACTGGGGCGAGCAGGAGGCGACGGTCAAGGCCGTGCTGCCGCTCGTCACCAAGAAGTGAGGGCGAACGACATGCATGACAACGTGACGGTTGCGACACCAGAGGCGGACTTCGCCCGTCCCGATCCGGAGGTGGTGTCCCGCTTGGCGGCCTTGCCCGTGGCCAACATCGGCGATGCCATGGACCGGCTGGGACTGTTGGACTCGAGGATCCAGGCCATCTGGCCGGGAGCGCGGCTGGCGGGGGCCGCGCTGACGGTGTGGACCCGGGCCGGCGACAACGCGGCCCTGCACGAGGCGCTGGCGATCGCCAAGCCCGGCGACGTCATCGTCGTCAACGGCCAGGGCGACGAGACCAGGGCCCTGTTGGGCGACCTGATCGGCGCCAAGGCGCTGGCGCGTGGTGTGGCGGGCTTCGTGCTCGATGGTGCCGCGCGCGACGCAGAGTCGTTGGGGGACATAGGAATGCCGGTGTTCGCACGGGCGTGCACGCCAGCCGGGCCGTACAAGTTCGGGCCGGGACGCGTCGGGGTGCCGGTGGCCGTCGGCGGGGTCTCGGTGAACGCGGGCGACGTCGTGGTCGGTGACGGCGACGGTGTCGCCGTGATCGCCCGGGACGAGGCGGAGAGGGTCGCCGAAGCGGCCCAAGCCGTGTTCGACGACGAGGCCCGACGCCGCGCTGCGATCCCCGCACCGCTTGCGTCGGTGCGCGGTTGAGACGAGAGGTGCGATCGATGAAGTGTGCAGTGGTGGGGCTCGGTGAGGTCGGGGGCAGGTATGCCGCGGCGCTCGCCGAGGCGGGTCACGACGTGGTGGGTGCCGATCCCGCCGACACCCCGACTCCGAAGGGTGTCGTGCGGGTCGGGTCGGTGGCGGAGGCGGTGGACGGAGCCGAGATGGTGTTGGTGATGACGAGTGCGTCGGTCGCGCCGCTCGTGGCCGAGGAGGCGCTGCCGGCGCTGGCGGAAGAGGCTTGCTACGCCGACTTCACGTCGTCGGCGCCCTCGCAGATGCGTCGGCTGAGCGACCTGGTCGGGGGAGTGGGTGCGCTCTTCGCTGACGTTGCCATCCTCGGGCCGGTGCCATGGCACGGCGTCGCCACGCCCCTGATGGTGAGTGGCCCGGGCGGCGCGGTGGTGGCCGAGCTGTTGCGCCCGCTCGGTGCGCCGATCGACCTGCTCGATGAGCCGGCAGGTGCTGCGATGGCGCACAAGCTGCTGCGCAGCGTCTTCATGAAGGGGCTCGCGTCGCTGATCGGTGAGGCCGTTGCGGCTGGGCAGGCAGCTGGTTACGAGGAGTGGATCCGCGGGCAGGTCGCGGCTGCACTGGCGGGTGACGGGCAGGCCGTCATCGACCGCTTGCTGACCGGGACGCAGACGCATGCGCTGCGCCGCATGCACGAGGTCGACGACGCGGCGGGGTACCTCGAGGAGCTGGGGGTCGAGCCGACGATGACGCGGGCGACCGTCGCAGCACACCGAGCCGTCGTGTCCCGCGAGACGGCGCCCGAGAAGCAGTCGGCCTGATTCCAGACGGCGGGACCTGTCGGCCGCGCGGGCGCCTTCTGCAATACGGCGGTTGCGTGCGCAAAACGGGTGTCAACGCACCTAGTTTTGCGCACGCAACCCCCGTTTTGTGTGTGTCTTGGCGCGCTGGGCTCGGTCGCGCTCAGGATTGGCTGACGCGCACGGCGTCGAGGTGAGCCTTCGTCGGCTGCACGACGTTGGCGGCATACTCGGGGTGCCTGGGTAGCCACTTGGCGACGTAGGGGCAGACGGGCACGACTGCGCGCCCGCCCGCGATGACGTCGTCGACCACGGTCTGGACGAGGTCGGACGCGAGGCCCTGCCCGGCATATTCCTCGGAGACGGCCGTGTGGAAGAGGATGCGCTCGGGCTTCCCGCCTTCGTCGATGTCGGTGTAGAGCTCCTCGCCGATCTCCTTGTCGCCGGTGCCGTCCTCGCCGTGGTCGACGAGCACGTAACGGGACTCCTCGGGGTGGTGTTGTACTTCGAAGCGTTCGATGGCCATGACTTCTCCTCGGTCGTGGTTGCCCTGCTCGTCCATCGTCAGCGCACGATCCTGCCGTCGGAGTCGCGGGCCCGCACGGGATGGTGGCTGAGGATCGAGATCCGGTTGAACGTGTTGATCGCGGCGGCCACCCACTCGGTGGCGATGAACGCGTCGTCGCCCAGGACGTTCCGGGCGCCGGCCAGGTCGGCTGCCGAGTCCTCGGTCAGGGGAAGTCTGGTGGCGGCCTCGGTGACGGCCAGGACCGCCACCTCGCGCTCGTCGTAGAGGGCGGTCTCCCGCCACGCGGGCAGGAGGTCGAGCTTTTGTTGCGGCACACCCGCAGCGCGGGCCTCGCGGCAGTGCAGGTCCAGACAGTAGGCGCACCCGTTGAGCTGCGAGGCGCGCACCTTGACCAGCTCGATCTCGGTCGAGGTGAGCCCCCGCTCCTGCGCAACCCGGGCCACAGTCGACGAGAAGTGCCGTGCCGCCTCCCACGCCTCGGGAACGACCTTGTCCATGAACGGGCGCACGGGTCTCCTCACCTCGTCGGTGGCGTCATCGTGTTTGACGGCCCTGGGCACAGTCAACCGACGGCATGAGCGCAACCACTCCACGTGCAACTCTCGGTGCGCTGCCTTCTCTGCGCTCAGTATCTGACAGGGATGCGACCTGGAGGCGGGCGGAGAGTAGGGCCCAGGGTCGGCGGCGTTCAGGCGAGGTGCCTGACTCGTCGTCGATGGGACGTCATGATGTGGGGGTGACGGGTGCTAGACGAGTCTGGAGGCGCCTGAACTCGACGATAAGCCGGGAACCTGTCGACTGGGTGCTGATCAGCATTGCGCTGTTTGGTTTCGGGCTGCTGTTAGTGCTCGGAGGCTCAACAGACCTCGTGAGCGGCCTGCGGGATCAAACGCGCGGCGTGCATGGGACTGCCGAGGTCAACTCCTGCAACGACTTTCGCGTTACCCGATGTGAAGTGACGATCGTGCAGCCCAGCAGTGAGGCGCGTCGTGTCACCGTGGAACCAGGTCGATCACTAGAGCCAGGGACCAGGGTCCAGGTCGTGATTCTGCGAAGCGGCGCGGTCGAGGTCATCGGCGGGGCGTATTGGGCGTGGTCCGTGGGCGCGACTGCCGTGGGCGTACTGCTCGCTTGGGTGGGCGGCTGGAGGCTGCTGAACGGTCGGGGCGACACCGACACGTAGACCTCGCGAGCCATCTCTGGATAGGTGCGCCGTATTCCATGCCCGGAGCGCGGAGGTCGCCGACGAGGCCTCGCATTGATCGCCTCGCGGATAGCTTGCTTGGGGCTCGGAGTGGTGACCACGGGCAGCTAGCGACCGGAGCCGGTCGGGGTCGTTTCAAAGGTGCCCGCAGTCCATCGCGCAGTGACGCGTAGCGCCCTTGGTGCAGCCCGGAGGT
The DNA here is from genome assembly GCF_013041615.1 of Knoellia koreensis. Taxonomy (GTDB): domain Bacteria; phylum Actinomycetota; class Actinomycetes; order Actinomycetales; family Dermatophilaceae; genus Pedococcus; species Pedococcus koreensis. The sequence continues at coordinate 815,510 of NZ_JABEPQ010000002.1, read as the reverse complement.
GGGCGGAGAGTGGCGTGCCGGGTCGGCGGCGAGACTGTACTTTGAGGCTCGTGGTGCGTGGAGGAGCTGCTGTGAAGCGCCGCGATGGAAGATCGCGTCCCTGGAGGCACCGGCCGCGGCGGACGCTCTGGCAGATGCTCTCTATAGCTGAGTGGCGGCTGCTCGTCTTCCCGTATCTCCTCGCACCGATGCTGGTGGCGAGGATGATCTGGCACTACTACGGGAGCATGGATTGGTTCTGGCTGGCGTTGAGCCTGATCCCCTGGGTGGTACTGGTGCTCTGGCTGAAGAGGCCCACCAAACTGGTGGATGACAAGGGGGCACGCACCGTCAACAGAGGCCGACCCCTCGAGTAGTGGGTGGGCTTTCAGTGCCAGGACGCTGATCGCGCGGCTTGGCGAGGTCGACCATGCTCTTGGCTCCGGCGGGATTTGGGAACCCCGCGGGTCTACGTTCCCGTGCCAGCCAGCGATGGCACCCAGTCGCGAACCCTGAAATCAGCCTCTGACCTAGGATTTTGTAACGGTGCCCCCGGCAGGATTCGAACCTGCGACACCCGCTTTAGGAGAGCGGTGCTCTATCCCCTGAGCTACGAGGGCGGGGTTTGCGCTTCCGTCCCACGGTCGCGCGTGACGTCGAGGACGCCCGACGAAGGTTAGCCGACCGAGCAGCCCCACACCGAACCCGCCGAACACCGGGCAGCCAGGCCCGGCCACGCGGCATACCCGCGCGAACCGTCCCTGCCGGTGCCCACTCTTTGCATCGGCCATGACCGCCGGGACTGGCTCAATGGATGCGGAGGGACGAACGGCCGCACCCTGGAAGTGAAGAACTTTTCGGCGACCCCGCCCGCACAAAAGTTGCGGTTAACGGGCCGCCAGACAGGTCCGACCTTCGGATCCCGAAGCCGTTCCGCGTGGAATCTTCGGATTCCATGTCACCGACTAGCAGAGCCGGCCGCCGGGACGCACGCGAAGCGCCTCACCCGTTCGGTTGATTTCCACTGGAAAGTCTTCTCCTACGTCAAACGGCGGAGCCACGATTACACCTGTCAGCCGCTAACGCAGGCGGACGACGCAACAAGGACCAACCGCACCGTTCCCGGCCTCGAGGAGCCTGACCTCGATCGCAAGGTACGGAATCCGCAGCACCGGCACCACCACGCCACCAGCACCCTCCCGCACGACCCCAGTAGTTCCTGACGTGTCACTCCCCTTGAGACCGCCCGGAGGCCTCCGATGTTTCGCCCAGTCCACCCCCTCGCCCGCCCTGTGCGAGCGTCGGCCGCCACGGCGCGGCGTTTCGGCCGGCGCGCAGTCGCGCTGGCCCTCGCGCCGCTCGCGGTCGCGGGGTTCATGGCGGCGGCACCGCAGGCCGCATCGGGCGCCTCGGCGACGTACAAGCTCGCCACCGTCTCCCTCCCGAACGGCACCAAGCCGATCCTGCGCTGGAACCCGTGCCAGCGCGTCGTGACCTACAAGGTCAACCTCGCCGCGGTGCCCTCCGCCTCCCGGGCGAGGGTCCTCTCCGAAACTCAGGGTTCCGTCGCCCGCGTCAGTGCTGCGACGGGAATCTCGTTCTCCTACAAGGGAAGCACGAGCGAAGTTCCCCAGCCGGGCTCGGCCTCGCGGCAGAGCGCGGAGGTCATCATCGCCTGGACCACGCCGAGCAAGACCCAGTACTCGCTGGCGGGGTCGGTCGCGGGTCAGGGCGGTTTCTCCTACGCGTGGGCCGGCCGCACCGTCAACGGCGCCTCGACCTACTCGTATGCCGCGCAGCGGGGTTTCGTGGTCATCGACACCCCACAGGCGCTCAGCCAGCTCACCGGCGGCTACGGCACCGGGCTGCGTCGCACCAACCTGGTCATGCACGAGCTCGGCCACGCGGTCGGCCTCCAGCACGTGAGCGACACCCGCCAGCTCATGTACCCGTCACTGCGCAGCGCCGGTCCCTCCGGTTTCGCCGCCGGTGACAAGGCTGGCCTGGCCAAGGTCGGTCGCGCCGCCGGGTGTCTCACCACCACCTCCCTGCCCTACGCCGACCTGAGCTGACCCCCTCCAGACCCCGTCACGGGCCCGCGCACCTCCCCGGGTGCGCGGGCCCCTTTTCGTGGACCTGCCATGGCCCCGGTATGCCGCGTGGTCAGCTCCCCGGGTCGCCAAACCCGGTGCGGTGCAACGAAATTCGGACCTTCAGGGCGAATCGGACTTTGGCCACTATCAGGTGTAAGCGCTTTGCGTGGCCGGTTTTACCAAATCCAGAACCAAACCGGGGATTCCTTGCCAGACCAACGATGTCGGCAGCCCGACTCGACGGCCGATGTGGGTGACCAGTCAACAACGGCACTCTCGGTGATGGCTTCAAGGGGAGGCCAACCGCGGATTCAGGCCCGCACTCCACACGTCATGCAAAGGAACACATCCATGCACAAGAACACGCGCAAGCGCGCCGCCGCCGTTGCCACGGGTGCGGCCCTGGCCCTCATTGCCGGCGGTGTTGCCTACGGTTACTGGACCACCGGCGGCTCCGGCACCGGTTCGGCCTCGACGGGCACGGTCGGCGACGTCACCGTCAACGCGACCTCCACCGCGGTCACCGGTCTCTACCCGGGCGGCCCGGCCCAGGGCATCTCGGGCAACTTCGACAACCCGAACTCCGGCTCGGTGTACATCGCCAAGGTCAACGTCGCCGTCTCCGCGGGCTTCTCCAAGCAGGCCGATGCCACCAAGCCCGCCTGCACCGCGGCCGACTTCAACATCGTCCAGCCGGGCGCAGTCGACGCGCAGGTGCCCGCTGGCACGGCGCAGGGCAGCTGGACCGGCGCGACCATCCAGCTCGTCAACGGCGCCGCCAACCAGGACAACTGCAAGGGCGTCACCGTCCCGCTGACGTTCACCGTCGTCAACTGACGGTGAGCTCGCGGGCCTGAGCCGGCCCGGCGGCGTCACTGTCCCCCTGCACGCCGCCGGGCCCAGGCCCGACCTCGTCGGCCACGCCGGCACACCACCCCGACCTCGCGTCGACCCACCGCCTCGACTCGCCAGGAGCGCCGATGCCCGACACCCGGCAGCAGCGTCAGCGCCGCACGCTCGTGCTGATCGCCGTCGTCGTGCTGCTGCTCGGCCTGCTCGGGTCATGCGGTGTCTGGCTCACGCGCGACAACGCGAAACCGCAGCCGGGTGCCCTCACCATCGTCCCGCGCGACCAGGCGCCCCCGGCGGCGACCACCCCCGGCGAGAGCAGCGACGGCGCCACGGCTGACCCGGCTCCCTCGACCACGCCGGACGACGAGCCCACCACCTCGCAGGCGCCGCCTGCTGACCCGACCCGGGGTGCCGGTGTCGGCGGCGAGCAGGGAACGCCCGCCGCCACCGGTCCCTCCGCGGCGGCACCGCGAAAGACCAACGGGCACAACGGAACCGGTTCCACCGGCGGTGGCAACGTGAACGGCGGTGGCAACGTCAACGGCGAGGGCAACACCGACGGCGGCAACGACAACGGCAAGGGCAACGGTCATCCGCCCTTCGCCGCCGCAGGTCACATCGACCAGCTGCGTCCCGGTGCCATCTCCACCCTCGAGGTCGTCGTCACCAACCCCGACCGGATCGCCTACCGCATCCTCGACCTGTCGGCGAAGGCCGGAGACGCCGGCCCGGGCTGCCGCGCGAGCTCCAACCTGGTCATCAGCAGCTACCAGTCGACCAAGCCCGGAGCCCGCACCTACGTCGTCCCGGCCAAGGGCAGCATCACCGTTCCGCTGTCGATCATGATGCTGGACACCGCGGCGTCCCAGGACGCCTGCAAGAGCGTCACCTTCCCGCTGACCTTCAGCGGTTCGGCGACCCAGGGGAACAACGCGTCATGACCCGATCGCCCTGGACCCAGCGCCTCACCGCCGCCGTCGCCGGCGCCGCCGCGCTCACCATGACGAGCGCCATGGCGTATGCCGTGTGGTCGGCCACCGGTGCCGGTTCGACCTCCGCGACCGCCGGCACGACGGTGGCACTCACGACGTCGGCCGACGTACCTGCGTCCCTCTACCCCGGCAGCTCGTCGGCGATCAACGTCAAGGTCAACAACCCCAACGGTTTTGGCGTTGACGTCACCTCGATCTCCCTTGGCGCCGTCACCGCGGCCAACGGCTGCTCCACCGCCGCGATCACGACGACGGCCCCGACTGGCCTGCCTCGCACCATCCCGGCCGGTGGGTCGCTCACCCTCACCGCGAGCATCTCGATGTCGACGACAGCGTCCAACGCCTGCCAGGGCACCACGTTCACTCTTCCCGTCACGGCAACCGGGAGGACCTCGTGAACGCCTTCACTCGCCGCGGTGCCACCGCCGTCGCCGCCCTGGCCGCCTGCACGGTCGCCGGGATCGGGACGGCAGCCGCCTACTGGTCGGCCGGCACCGTCACCACGACGGCGACCGCGACCGCCGCGACGCTCAAGACCCCGGCAACGCCAGCGGTCGCGTCCACCAGCGCCACGTCACTAACCGTCAGCGGCAGCCTGCCCACCGGCCAGCTCCCCGGCACGGCATACACCCTCAAGCGCGGCACCACGACGATCTGCCAGCCGACGAGCTCGCCCTGGTCCTGCACCGACACAGGTCTCACGCAGGGCACGGCATACAGCTACACGCTCGTCGCGGCCCTTGGCAGCTGGACCGCCACGTCCGCCCCCGGCACCGCCAGCACCCAGTGCGCCACGGCGCCGGTGTTCGTCGTGAGCACCTCGACCGCAACCCCCACCGTCGGCACGCCGTTCAGCATCACCATCACCAAGCGTGCCTGCGACGGCTCGACCGACACGTCCTTCACCGGCAGCCAGGCCGTCACCATCACCGGCCTGTCGACCAGCCCGTCCGGCAAGGCGCCACAGGTGCCGTCCACGGTGACCTTCACGGCGGGTGTGGCCACGGGGGTCAACCTCACGGCATACACCGCCGAGACGACTGCCGTCACGGTCACCCAGGGCCAGGTCACCGGCCGCTCCGCCGCCATCACGGTCCAGCAGGCGCCCGCCTACTCGCTACGGCTCGACCAGGTCATTCACTCCTCCAACAACACGCCCAACACGCCGGTCGCCCTCTCGTGCACCGACGGCTCCGGTGGCAACGAGGCACCGAAGAGCTGCACCCAGACGACCCCGACGCTCTCGGGCAACGACAAGGCGTGGGGCGGCACCATCGTGCTGGTTGACCAGTGGGGCAACGTCCGCACCAACACCGGCGCACCGATCTCCATCACAGTGGCCAACTCCGCAGCCGGCCAGCCGACCTCCACGGTGGTCATCCCGACCGGTCAGTCCTCGGCCTCCTTCTCCTTCAAGGGCCTGGCGAACGGCTCCGGCACCAGCACGGTGACCATCACGTCCACCTCGCCGCCGCTCAACCTCACCATCGACGGCGTCGGCTGAGCCGCCCCAAGGACCTCGGTCCGGCCCGCCGTCCCCCGCGGGCCGGGCCGAGAGCACGACGAGGTATGCCGCCCGCTCGCCTCCCGAGCCGCCTCACCACGCGTCGCCGGGACCGGTACCCCAGCCACCCGGCCCGACCCGGCAGGCGACGCGATCGCTGTCCAAGCCCACCGGCATACTGACCCGGTGCCCCTCACCGACGAGATGGTCGACCTCCGACCGGTCCAGCGGCGCACCGTGGCCACCCTCGTCGGCACCCAGGTGCTCGTGGGCGTCGGGGTCTCAGCCGGTGCGGCCGTCGGCGCGCTGCTGGCCGAGCAGACCAGCGGGTCGGCCGACCTGTCCGGCCTCGGCGGGACCTTCCAGGTGCTGGGCGGCGCACTCGTCGCGATCCCCATGGCCCACGTCATGGCCGCCCGTGGACGGCGGTGGGGCATGCTCACCGGTTACCTCATCGGCATCGCCGGCGCGCTCGCGATCATCCTGGCCGCCGCGTGGAGCAGCTTCGCCCTGCTGCTCGTCGGCACCACCCTCTTCGGTGGCGCCAACGCCGCCAACAACCAGGCCCGCTACGTCGCCGCAGACCTCGCCGAGGAACGCCACCGCGGCCGCGACCTCGCCCTCGTCGTCTGGGCGACCACCATCGGCGCCGTCCTCGGGCCCAACCTCGCCGGCCCGGGCGAGCCCATCGCGCGCGCCCTCGGCATACCCGTCCTCGCTGGTCCCTATGTCTTCTCGCTCCTCGGGCTGCTGCTCGGTGCGCTGCTCATCGTCTGGCGGTTGCGCCCAGACCCACTGCTCCTCGCGCGCAGGATCGCCGCGGTCGAGGCCGACGAGCCACTGGAACGCCAGCAGGGCGGGGTGTGGCGTGGCTTCCGGGCGCTGGCTGCCCATCCCGGCTCGCGCCTCGGGGTCATCACGACCGCCGTCGGCCACACCGTCATGGTCAGCGTGATGGTGATGACGCCGGTCCACATGAACCACGGCGGCGCCAGCCTGCGCATCATCGGGCTCGTCATCAGCGGCCACATCCTCGGCATGTTCGCCTTCTCGCCGCTGGTCGGCATGGCGGTCGACCGCTGGGGCGGCCGCGCGATGGCCATCACCGGCGCGCTCATCCTCTCGGTGGCCGGTGTGCTCGCCGCGCAGGCGCCGCTGGGTTGGTCGCCGGGTCTCGCGGTGGGCCTGTTCATGCTCGGGCTCGGGTGGTCGTTCACCCTCGTCAGCGGCTCGACCCTCGTCGTGCGGTCGGTGCCGCTGCGCGAGCGCGCCGGGGCCCAGGGTGCGTCCGACCTGGCCATGGGGCTGGCCGCCGGTGGTGGGGGAGCGCTCGCCGGCGTGGTCGTCGGCCAGCTCGGCTACGACGTGCTGGGCGCGGCTGCGGCGGTGCTCGCGTGTGTCATCACGGTGTCGGCCGTGCTCATCCGGCCCAATGATTCCAACCGGATTCGTCCCACGCCCGCGTTGCCCGGAGAAGTCGAGAGCCAGGTTGGTTAGCCTGCAACGGTGAGTGCCCCGTCCGACCAGCCCCTGCCCTCGGCCGAGCCTGACCCGCGTGGGGAGCGGGTCGCGGCAGCGGTCAAGACCTGGCAGCGGCACCTCGTCGACCTCGGGGGGCGCAACACCCTGCTCTGGTACCGCGACCTCCCCAGCGGCACCCTCGACCTCACCAACGCCCACCCGGGCGGCCTCGCCATGCTGCTCGCCGGCCGCCCCACGAAGCTGTCGGACCTCGTGCGTGAGCCCGCCGCCCTCGACGACGCCCGCCGCCGGGCCCGCACCATCCGCGCCAAGAGCGTCGAGCTCCTCGAGGAGCGCGGCATCGCGGTCGGCTTCATCGCGATCGGCATGGCCACCTGGACCATCCGGGGCGCCGGCCGGGCCCCGGCCGCGCCCGTGCTCCTGCGCTCGTGCGTGCTGCGGCCCACCGGCGCGGCGCGCGAGGACTTCACCCTCGACCTCGGGGCCGACGTCGAGCTCAACCCCGTGCTCGCGCACTACCTGCGCTCCGAGCAGGGCATCGACGTCGACTCCGGCGCGCTCGAGGACCTCGCCACCGCGGGAGGGGCCTTCGACCCCATCCCCGTGTATGCCGCCCTGACGCGGCTGTGCGCGTCCGTGCCGGACTTCGTCGTCTCACCACGGCTCGTGGTCGGTACGTTCTCCTACGCCAAGCTGCCGATGGTCGCCGACCTGGCAGCGCAGGGGCCGGCCCTGGCGGACCACGACGTGGTGGCTGCGCTCGCGGGCGACCCCGGCGCCCTGCGTGCCGTGCGGTCGGAGGTGCCGCAGAGCCCGGTCGACGCCGACCCGGCGCACGAGTTGCTCGTGCTCGACGCCGACTCCAGCCAGCAGGCCGCGATCGACGCGGTGCGCTCGGGAGCCCACCTCGTCATCAAGGGCCCGCCGGGCACCGGCAAGTCGCAGACCATCGCCAACCTGATCGCGACCCTGGCGGGCGAGGGCAAGCGCGTCCTGTTCGTGGCCGAGAAGCGCGCCGCCATCGACGCCGTCCTGTCGCGGCTCGAGCAGGTCGGGCTCGGCGACCTCGTCCTCGACGCCTATGACGGAGCGTCGAACAAGCGGCGCCTCGCCCGCGAGTTCGGTCAGGCGTTGGACCAGTCCGTGCAGACCCGCGACCCCGACACCGGCGAGCTCGAACGAGCCCTCGTCGACCGGCGGCGCCAGCTCGTCGACCACGCGGCGGCGCTGCACGAGGTGCGCGAACCGTGGGGCGTCTCGGCTCACCAGGCCCAGGAGGCGATCTCCCGCCTGAGCGCCGAGCCCCACCCGCCGACTTCGCGCGTGCGGCTGCGCGGCGAACAGCTGGCCGGCCTCTCCCGGCAGCGGGTGGACGAGCTGGGACGCCAGCTCACCGAGGCAGCGTCGCTGGGCGCCTGGGCAGGCAGCAACGACAGCGCCGCCGACGCGGCGTCGGCGTCGGGGCCGGCCACTGCTCCCGCCAGTGCTCCGGCCACGGGCTCCGCCGCGGGGTCCGACCCGGAGGGTGGTGTCGCTGGCGCCGGCAGCCGGGTCAGCGACACCGGCGAGAGCCGCGACCCGTGGTTCGGTGCGCGGATCGCCACCACCGATGAGGCCGTCCGCGCCCGCGACATCACCGCCCGTCTCGCCCACGGTGGCCTCGACGAGGTCGCCGAGACGATGCGCGAGGTGTTCGCCGAGGTCGAGCTCCCCGAGGCCACCAGACCCACCGACTGGGGCGACGTGCTCGACACGGTCGGCCGCGTCCGCGACACCCTCGAGGTCTTTCGTCCCGAGGTCTTCGACCTCCCGCTCGGTGAGCTGGTCGCCGCCACCGGCTCCGCGGCATACCGCAAGGAGCACGGCACCGACCTCGGCTGGTGGTCGCGCTGGCGGCTGCGCAGCCAGGCGCGTTCGCTGCTGCGCCCCGGCACCCCGCCGGCCGACCTGCACGCCGCCCTCGCCGACGCGCAGACCCAGCGCACCGCGTGGCAGCAGATGGCCGGCGCCGGCGGCCGCCCGGAGATCCCGGTCGACCTCGACCGCGCCCGCACGGCATACCGGACCCTCGCCGAGGAGCTCACCTGGCTGGGGTCGCGTCTGGCCACCACCGCCGAAGGCGGCGCGCTGCTCGAGACCGACCTGCCGGCGCTGCGCAGGCGGCTCGCGGAGCTGGCGGCCACGCCCGAACGGTTGACGGTGGTGCCGCGGGTGCTGGGCACCCTGGACTCACTGCGCGAAGCCGGTCTCGGCCCGCTCGTCGACGAGCTCGCCGACCGAGGTGTCGCGGCCGACGACGTGGCGCGCGAGCTCGAGTTCGTCTGGTGGGCCTCGCTGTCCGACGACCTGACCGTCCGTGACCCGCGGTACGGCGCCCACGACGGTGCGCAGCTGCAGCGGGTCGCGCGCGAGTACGTCGCGGCTGACCGCGCGCACCTCCAGGCGAGTGCCGGTCGGGTGCGCGCCGGTGCCGGGCGACGGCTGCGCGAGGTGCTCGCCGACCACCCCGAGCAGGAAGCTCTGGTGCGCGCGGAGGCCGGAAAATCCAGGCGGCACAAGGCTTTGCGCGACCTGCTGCCCTTGGCCGGTGAAACGCTCACGGCCATCAAGCCGGCCTGGGCGATGTCGCCGCTGGTCGTCGCATCGGTGCTGCCGCCGGGCCGCTGGTTCGACGTCGTGGTGTTCGACGAGGCCTCCCAGATCCCGCCGGCGCAGGCCGTCTCGGCGATCTCGCGCGCGGGTCAGGTCGTCGTCGCCGGTGACGAGCGGCAACTGCCGCCGACGTCGTTCTTCACCTCCGCGGTCGACGACGAGGCCAGTGCGCCGGTCGAGGACGAAGCGCTGACCGAAGGGTTCGAGTCGGTGCTCGACGTGCTCACCGCCGCGCTCCCGACCCGCCGACTGTCGTGGCACTACCGGTCGCTCGACGAGCGGCTCGTGGCATTCGCCAACCGCGAGATGTACGACGGCTCGCTGGTGACCTTTCCGGGCACCGGGACCGAGCCGGTGGTCCGGCTCGAGGCCGTCGAGGGCGCCGGCGTGGTGCAGCCGGGGGAGGAGGCGATCGAGTCGACCGACGCCGAGGTCGAGCGGGTCATCGCCCTGGTGCTCGACCACGCCCGCACCCGCCCCGACGAGTCCCTCGGCGTCATCGCCCTCGGCATCAAGCACGCAAACCGCATCGACGAGGCGCTGCGCCGGGCGCTCGCCGCCGAGGCCAACGCCGACGTTGCCGAGTTCTTCGACGAGGACCGGCCGGAGCGCTTCTTCGTCAAGAACCTCGAACGCGTCCAGGGTGACGAGCGCGATGCCATCATCCTGGCGATCGGCTACGGCAAGACCCCGCACGGTCGCGTGCTGCACCGGTTCGGCCCGCTCAACCTCGAGGGCGGCGAGCGTCGCCTCAACGTCGCGATCACCCGGGCGCGGCGGCGGATGACGGTGGTGTCCTCGCTCGTCGCCGCCGACCTCGACCCGTCGCGGCTCAAGGCGCGCGGCGCGCAGATGCTGCGGGACTTCCTCGCGTATGCCGCGGACCCCGCCGCGTCGGCAACCCACCCAAATGGAACGTCGTCGACGTCGGCAACCCACCCAAATGGAACGTCGTCGACACGGGATCCGCTGCGGGCGGAGTTCGCCGAGCGGTTGCGCAAGACCGGGCTGGTCGTGCACGAGGGGTTCGGCTCGCAGGCGCACCCGATCGACCTCGCGGTCGAGGATCCCGACCGACCCGGCTCGGTGCTCGTGGCCGTCGAGACCGACGGGGCTGCGTATGCCGCGATGCCGAGCACTCGCGACCGCGACCGGTTGCGCGGTGAGCAGCTTGGTCGGCTCGGCTGGATGCACGTGCGGGTCTGGTCCACCGACCTCTTCCGTGACCCGGCCCGCGACGTGGCCCGGGTGCACTCGGCTGTGCAGCAGGCGGTGTCGGCGCGCAACGCCGCCGAGAGCATCCGCGCAGCGTCCCAGGCGGAGCCCGAGCCCGGGCCCGGCGAGACGGCGGCGGAGGCTGAGCCCGCCGAGACTGTGGCCGATTCTGCGGAATCTGGCCGGAACTCCGACCAGGAAACCGAGAACCGGCCACCATCCGAGCCGCCTGTGCCTGACGAGTCGGCCGCCTCCGGCGAGCAGGGGCCAGTGCAGGAGCCGACCGAGGAACCCGAGTTCACGCCCGAGCCGGACCAGAAGGCCCGGCAGCGCCGCATCGTGCGTGGGCGCAAGCGCAAGGCCAAGCCGGACCAGACTCGCGACGACACCGACGAGGGCTGGGGCGAGCGCCCCGACGACGCCGCCCACGAGCGCTGGCTGCGTGAGCAGCGCCCGCCCCACTGGGGCCGCGACTAAACCAAACCAGCACTCGTTGCCGGTGAGTCGGCATGGTGGCGCGAAATGGGGTCCGGATGCCGAGCGGTCGGCAACGAGTGCGGGATATGACGAAGGCGCCGCACCCCGTGGAGGATGCGGCGCCTTCGGCGAACGGTGGACGCGCGCGGCGTCCGCTGCTCAATGCCTGAGCGCCTCGGTTAGGCGCGGCGGGTGAGCGCGTCGCGGATCTCGCGGAGCAGGACGATGTCCTCGTCGGGAGCGGCGTCCTCCTCCTTGGTCGCGTAGCGGGACTTGGCCATCTCGTAGGGCTTGACCACGAAGAAGTAGACGATGAAGGCCAGGATCAGGAACGCGACCAGAGCCGTGAGGAACGGACCGACCGGCACGCCGCCGGGGCGGTACGTGTCGAAGTTCGGGGTCGTGAAGATCTTGCCGATCAGCGCCATGAGCATGTCGGTGAAGGTCTTGACCACAGCCGCGAACGCGGTGGCGATGATGAATGCGACGGCAAGCTCGACGAGATTGCCCCGCATCACGAAATCCTTGAAACCCTTCATGGGTTGTCCCGCCCTTTCGATGTTGATGCCGTTACGGCGAGTAACCGTAGCGACAAATGCGCCCCACCGCGCAACATGCACGCAGGGTGTTTCGTCGTCACGAATCGGTCACAAGTTGGTGCGTGTGCTGCGTCATTCCCGTAAGTGGCGTGTTAATGGCCTGTTCAGGGGCGGACCAAACCAAGGCCGCGGCTCGGGTCACTACAGCTCAGCTCACCACACCGCTAACCGCACCGTTCGCCGTACCGCTCGCCTCACCGCGGGTCACCGCGGACGCAGCAGCACCCGCAAATCCGGCCGCCCGGTGGCATCGACCGGCGCACCGGCGATGGCCTCGGCGGCGCGCGGGTCGGCCGCCACCACCAGTCCGGGCCCGCCCGCGGCATACCCCGACGACGACCCCTGGCCCTCGATCACGGCACCGAAGTCCGTGCGCACCGGCCGGTCGACCCGCAGCACCTCGACGTCACGGGCCACCACGGTCCCGGCGCCGACGAGGTCGACGCGGTCGCCGGCCGACACCATCGCCACGGCGCCCTCGTCGGCCACGCTGACGTGGACCGCCACCTGGTCGGTCGGTCGCCCGGCCAGCAGCGACCGCGTGCTGAACCGGCTCGCCGTCAAGGTCTCCCCGCGGGCCACCGGACTCACCACGACCCGCCCCAGCACCTCACCGGGGCCACGCACCGCACCCTCCGGCACCAACCGCGCCGGCCACCGCACCACCCGCACCGCCTGGGGTTCGACCGGCGCCCCCGCCGGGATCGCCCGCGCCGCCACGAGCACCGGCACCGTCGGGTCCGCCGGTTGGCGCACGACCGCGAGCCCGGCCAGGACGGCGACGACCGCGCACCCGGCCGCCAGCAGCCGCCGCAGCACGTGCCGCCGCCAGTCGGCCCGTCGCCCGCTCGCCCCGAGCGCAGCGACGAGCCGTCGCGCCATCCCCACCATCACGACCCCCCCGCAACCCTCAGTCCGGCAACGCAAACGGCAGCTGGATGCCGTCCAGTGCCCGCCGGCACGCGCACGTCGCGTCAGCATCGGTCTCGTCGGCAGGCATGGCCGTCAACGCGGTGCGAAGCACCTGCTTGAGCCCGTCGATGTTGCGGGCAAACACCTGCAGCACCTCCTCGTGTGTCACCGCGTCGCCGCCCTCCACCCCGGCGTCGTGGTCGGTGACCAGCGCGATGGTCGTGAAGCACATCGCCAGCTCACGGGCGATCGCGGCCTCCGGCATCGCGGTCATGCCCACGATCGACCAGCCCGCGGCCTGGTGCCACTGCGACTCGGCGCGGGAGGAGAACCGCGGCCCGTTGATGACGACGAGCGTCCCCGAGTCGACCACCGGCAGCCCGGCCTCGCGCGCCGACCGCACCGCCACCGCGCGCCCCCGCGGGCAGTAGGGGTCGGCGAACCCGACGTGGACCACCTGCCCCTCCTCGCCGTAGATCGTCTGCTCGCGCCCCCACGTGCGGTCGACCACCTGGTCGGGGACGACCACCGTGCCCGGTCCGTTGGCGGGCACGAGCGACCCGACGGCGCACGGCGCCAGCACCTGCCGCACCCCGACCGAACGCAGCGCCCACAGGTTGGCCCGGTAGTTGACCTTGTGCGGCGGGAACCGGTGCCCCTGCCCGTGCCGCGCGATGAACGCGACCTGCCGCCCGCCGACGTCGCCGATGACGAGGTCGTCGCTCGGGTCACCGAACGGTGTCGTCACCTTCACCCGTTCCGCCGACTCGAAGAACTCGTAGAACCCCGAGCCGCCGATCAGCCCGAGCGTCGCGCGCGGGTCGCCGGTGCCGTCGGTGCCGTCACTGGGGGAGGAAGCCATGCCGGCAGCCTACGCACGCAGGTGAGCACGCGGCATACGGGCGAAAACGCCTGTGGACAAAGGCGACGGCGCCCGTCCCCTGTGGAGGACGAGCGCCGTGAGGTATGCCGCGTGGCCGGCTCAGGCGGCCGAGCCGCCGGTGCTCGTGGTCGCCTTGGCGGAGCTGCTCGAGGACTCGCCCTTGCCCGACGAGCCCGACGAGCCCGATGACGCCGACGAACCGGAGTCGGACTTGGACTCCGACGACGAAGCCGGCACCGACGAGGACGAGCCGCTGCGGGAGTCGGTGCGGTAGAAACCGCCGCCCTTGAACACGACACCGACCGGGCTGAAGACCTTGCGCAGCTTGCCGCTGCACTCGGGGCAGGTGGTGAGCGCGTCGTCGCTGAAGGACTGCACCGTGTCGAAACGGTGGCCGCAGTCGGTGCACGCGTAGGTGTACGTGGGCACGGTTGCTCCTGAAGGTCGTGGGCCGGTCGGGGGTCGCCCGGCAGACTGGCACTCGAAACGTTCGAGTGCCAAGTGTAAGGCCGAACCGGCCGTGCTTTGTTCCCCAGTTGAGTGCCTGAGGACGACCCATGGGTCGGTCTCAGGCACTCAACTGCGCGGCGGTCCCTTGGTCCAGCCGGCGAGGCGGCCGTACTGGCTGACCGCGCGGACCCGCTTCTCCGCCCTGCTGCGCACCTCGGCGGTCGTGACGATCAGCAGCTGGTCGCCGGTGCGGATGACGGTGTTGCTGGCCGGCACGAAACCCTTGTCCCCGCGCACGACGAGGGTGACGTTGGCGCCCTCGGGCAGCCGCAGCTCGAAGATCTCGACTCCGTGCAGCTTGCTGGCCGGACCCACGTCGACCTGCATCAGGTCGGCGTCGAGCTCCTCCAGCGGGGTGGCCTCCACGGCCAGGTCGAGCGCGCTGTAGTCCTCGACCACCCCGAGCCGTCGAGCCACCCACGGCAGCGTGTTGCCCTGCACGATCGTGAAGATGATGACGAGCACGAAGACCAGCTCGAAGATCCAGCTGACCTGACCGGCACCCGCGGTCGCCGGCACGGTCGCGAGCACGACCGGCACCGCGCCGCGCAGGCCCGCCCACGACAGGAACGCCTGGTCGCGCCAGCCGATGCGGAACGGTGCCACCGACACGATGACCGACAGCGGTCGCGCGACGAGCAGCAGCACGAGGCCGATCACGATGGCTGGGATGATCTGGTCACCCATCTGGCTCGGTGACGCGAGCAGGCCGAGCAGGACGAAGAGCCCGATCTGCGCCAGCCAGCCGAGCGCGGTCGACAGGCCCTGGACCGCCGGCCCGTGCGGCAGCCGCGAGTTGCCCAGGACCAACGCCGCCAGGTAGCAGGCGATGAAGCCACTCGTGTGGATCGACGCGGCCGCGGCATACGCGAGGACCGTCACCGCGACCACACCGATGCTGAACAGGCCCGACGAACCCGGCGCCACGCGCTTCATGAACTTGCCGCCGAGCCAGCCGATGGCGAGTCCCACGAGGGCGCCGACGGCGAGCTCGTATGCCGCGGTGATGCCGAGCTGCCACCACGGCTCCGCGTGCGACGGGTCGGCGCTGCGCGCCGCGAGGGCGGTCACGAGGATGACGACCGGGGCGTCGTTGAACCCCGACTCCGCCTCGAGCATGCCGGTGATGCGACGCGGCAGCGGCACCCGCCGCAGCACGGAGAAGACGGCCGCCGCGTCGGTCGAGGACAGGATGGCGCCGACGAGCAGGGCGGTGTTCCAGTCGAGGTGCAGGACGAACCGGGCGGCCAGCGCCACGACGAACACCGACACGAGGACGCCCACCGTCGACAGGACCGCGGCCGGCGCGACCGACCGCTTGATGCCCTCCCACCGGGTGCTCAGCCCGCCCTCGGAGAGGATGAGGATGAGCGCGCTGTAGCCCAGGACCTGGGTCAGCTCCTCGGACTCGAAGTCGATGTGCAGCAACGGTCCTGACTCGCCAATGGCCAAGCCGATGGCGAGGTAGAGCAGCAGCGACGGCAGCCCGGACTTGACCGAGAGCCGCACGGCGACGACGGAGACGAGCAGGACGATCGAGCCGATCAGCAGGGCCGGCGTGAGGTCGTGCAACGTGAAGGACTCGCTGGCGGCAGAGGTGAATCCGGTCGGCACGGCCCGTCACGTCCTTTCCCTCGTCGCGGTGCGGATAGTCTCGCAGGGTGTCGCGCTGGAAACTCATCCGCCGCATCGCCGTGGCAGTCGCGGCGCTGCTGGTCGTGGTCATCGGAATCGCTGCCGTGCTCGCCGTCACCTGGGTGAGGCGGCCGTTCCCGACCATCGAGGGTGAGCTCCAGGTGGCCGGGCTGGGAAGCAAGGTGACCGTCCTTCGCGACGACCGCGGCATACCGCAGATCTATGCCGACTCGGCCGAAGACCTGTTCAAGGCACAGGGATTCGTGCATGCGCAGGACCGCTTCTTCGAGATGGACCTGCGCCGCCACATCACGGCCGGGCGCCTCTCCGAGCTCGTCGGCGCGGACGGCCTCGACACCGACCGCGTCATCCGCACCCTCGGCTGGCGGCGCACCGCCGAGCAGGAGCTGCCGACCCTCAAGCCGGAGACGCGGCGCTACCTCCAGGCCTATGCCGATGGCGTCAACGCCTACATCAAGCAGGCCGGCACACCGTCGAAGATGTCGCTCGAGTACGTCTTCCTCGGGCAGAAAGTGCCGGACTACCGCGTCGAGGACTGGACCCCGGCCGACTCGCTGGCGTGGCTGAAGGCGATGGCGTGGGACCTCAAGGGCGACTACGACGCCGAGCTGATGCGGGCCCGCCTCGCCGGCACGATGCCGATCAACCAGATCAACGAGCTGTGGCCGTCCTACGACTTCGAGACCAACAAGCCGATCCTGTCGCCGCAGGACTGGCCGGGATCCTCGGCGGGCGGCGCCAACTCGGCCGTCCCGGCGCTGCCCGCGCGTGGGGTCACCACCCGCGCCGCCGTCCCGTCCCCGACCGACAAGGGGGTGCAGGCGGCGTATGCCGCGGTGTCTCGGGCGCTGGCCGCCGTGCCGGCGACTGTGGGTCGCGGTGACGGCATCGGGTCGAACTCGTGGGTCGTCGGCGGCAGCCGCACCGCGACCGGAAAACCGTTGCTGGCCAACGATCCTCACCTCGGGACGAGCATTCCGGGCATCTGGTACCAGGTGGGGCTGAACTGTCGGACCGTGTCGGCTTCCTGTCCGTTCAAGGTGAGCGGCTACTCGTTCTCGGGGTTGCCCGGCGTCGTGATCGGGCACAACGACAAGGTGGCCTGGGGGTTCACCAACCTCGGGCCCGACGTGACCGACTTCTTCCTCGAGCAGGTGAGCGGCGACTCCTACCTGCGCGACGGCAAGCAGGTCCCGCTGACGATGCGCACCGAGACGATCAAGATCGGCGGCGGGGGCGAGCAGACGATCACGGTGCGCTCGACCGCCCACGGACCGTTGCTCTCCGACGCCCTGCAACCGGTCGCCGAGGCCGGTGACACGCCACCGGTCAACGGGCGCACCAGTCCCGGCTCCTACGAGGTCGCCCTCCAGTGGACCGGGCTCGAGCCGAACAAGACGGCCGACGCGATCTTTGCCATCAACACCGCGCAGGACTTCCAGCAGTTCCGCAAGGCCGCAGCCGACTTCGCGGCGCCAGCGCAGAACCTCATCTACGCCGACACCGCCGGCAACATCGGCTACCAGGCCCCGGGCCGCATCCCGATCCGCACCCGTTACATGGAGTCCGCGCCGGGCTACTGGATCCGACCGGGATGGGTCTCCTCGTGGGACTGGAAGGGCTACGTGCCGTTCAACGAGCTGCCGTGGTCGTACAACCCGCCCGAGGGCTTCATCGTCACAGCGAACCAGGCCGTCACGCGCAGCAGCAGCCCGTTCCTCACCAGCGAGTGGGACTACGGCTACCGGGCGCAGCGCATCCGCGACCTGCTGAGTGACAACCGCAAGGTCACCACGGAGACGATGTCGACCGTCCAGGGCGACACCCGGAACCAGTTCGCTCCGACGCTGGTCAAGGCGCTGCTGTCGGTCAACCTGGGTGGCGACGACTTCACCAAGCAGGCCCAGGACCTGCTGCGTGGCTGGAACTTCACCCAGCCCGCCGACGACTCCGATGCCGCAGCGGGTGCCGCCTACTACAACGCGGTCTGGGCGCGGCTGCTCGATCTCACCTTCAACGACGAGCTGCCCAAGGACCTGCGCGCCGACGGTGGTGACCAGTGGATGGCGGCCATGACGCAGCTGCTCAAGACACCGAAGTCGTCGTGGTGGGACGACAAGCGCACGGCCGGGGTGACCGAGGGCCAGGCGGAGATCCTGCGCAAGGCCCTGGTCGACGCCCGGCTCGACCTCACCAAGCAGCTCGGCAAGGACCCCAAGGACTGGCGTTGGGGACGGCTGCACCAGCTGACCTTGCGGCACCAGGTGCTCGGGGGCGACGGCGCGCCCGGGTTCGTGCGCGACCTGTTCAACCAGGGACCGTTCGACATGCCGGGCGGCTCGGCGATCGTCAACGCCAACGGGTGGAACGCCAGCAAGGGCCTCGACGGCGAGCCCGGCGAGGCATACGACGTCGACTGGGCGCCGTCGATGCGGATGGTCGTCGACCTGTCCAACCTCGACGCGTCGCGGTGGGTCAACCAGACCGGCAACAGCGGCCACGTCTACTCCGACCACTACTCGGATCAGACCAAGGCGTGGGTCCGCAACGAGCTCTACCCGTGGCCGTTCACTGACAAGGCCGTCCGCGCGGCCGGTGGCGACGAGCTCACCCTGGTGCCGGCCTCGACCACCGCCTCACCCGGCAACTGACCCCGGCCGCTGACGCCGGCGGCGAAAGCTGGTCGGTTCTCGCGTTCGTGGTCGGGATAACGGCCAACGGGCCGACAAGCGGCCAACGTCCGCGCGCGGGTGCCATCAGGTGCGCTCGAGCGGGGTCAGCCCGTCGGCGGTGAGGACGCCATCCACGGGGCGGTCGTGGGCGTCGTGGGGGAGCGGTTCGTCGGACACCTCCCAGGGGTGCACGACGGCGATGACACGGGCCGACGTGCGCGGCAGGGCCCGGTCGTAGCAACCCTTGCCGCGACCCACGCGCGTGCCAGCCAGGTCGACGGTCTGCGCCGGGACGAAGACGACCCGCGCCCGACCGATGGCGTCCAGCCCCAGCGGGGTCCCGTCCGCATCGCCGACCTCGCGCCAGTCCAGCTCCCAGTCGGTGAGCGTGATGGGCACCATGACGCGTATGCCGCGTGCCTCCAACGCCTGCACGAGCGCCCCCGTCGGTGGCTCCGACGGCAACGACTCGTAGACGGCGACCCAGTCGCCGGGGGCGACGCCCGCGGCATACGCGGCATCGAGGCCCAGCCGGGCGATGGCCGAGGCGTCGGCCGCGCGGTCACGCCCGGGCACCAGCTCGCGACGGCGCTCGCGCCCCGCAGCGCGCACCGCGTCCTTGGGCTGGGACGGAACGGTCATGTCGAGAATCGTCGCACTAGGGTTGCCACCATGAGCGACGCCGGTCTGGCAGCAGCAGTGGAGCGCATGCGTGATCGCGACATCGACGAGCGCGCGATCCGCGTCTTCGAGCACTACTACCGCGAGCTCGAGGCGGGCAGCACCGGCCTCATCCCGGAGTCCAGCATCGACCCGATCGGCGATGTCCAGGCCCTCGACGACCTCGACGTCACCGAGCAGGAGCGCGCGGAGGCGCTGGGCCGCACCGCGGTCGTCAAGCTCAACGGCGGCCTCGGCACGAGCATGGGCCTGTCGGGTCCGAAGTCGGTGCTCGAGGTCCGCGACGGGCTGAGCTTCCTCGACGTCATCGCGCGCCAGGTCCTCGCGCTGCGCAAGCACTACGACGTGCAGGTGCCGTTGCTGCTCATGGACTCTTTCCGCACCCGCGACGCCTCGCTGCGCGTCCTCGATGCCTACCCCGACCTCGCCGTCGACGGCCTGCCCCTGGACTTCCTCCAGAACGCCGAGCCCAAGCTGCTCGCCGATGACCTCACCCCCGTGGACTGGCCGGCGAATCCCGACCTCGAGTGGTGCCCGCCCGGTCACGGCGACGTCTACGTCGCCCTTCTTGCTAGCGGCATCCTGAAGACGTTGCAGGACAAGGGTTTCCGCTATGTGTTCCTCTCGAACTCGGACAACCTCGGCGCCACGTGCGATCCGACGATCCCGGCCTGGATGGCCCGCGAGGACATCCCCTACGTCGCCGAGGTGTGCCACCGCACCGCCAATGACCGCAAGGGCGGCCACCTCGCCATTCGCAAGTCCGACGGCCAGCTCGTCCTGCGGGACAGCGCCATGACGCCGGAGGAGGACCAGCACTTCTTCCAGGACGAGCACCGCCACCGCCTCTTCCACGCCAACAACCTGTGGGTCGACATCGAGGTCCTGGCGACCGCGCTGGAGCAGCGCGACGGCGTCCTCGGCCTGCCGATCATCGTCAACCGCAAGACCGTCGACCCGAGCCGCAAGGACACCCCCAAGGTGATCCAGGTCGAGTCGGCCATGGGTGCGGCCATCGAGGTGTTCGAGGGCTCGCGTGCGCTGCAGGTGCCGCGTAGCCGGTTCCGCCCGGTGAAGACGACCAACGAGCTGCTGCTGCTGCGTTCCGACCTGTTCGCCCTCGATGACGAGAGCCGCGTCGTGGCCCGCAGCGACCGGCCCGACCCGCGGGTCGACCTCGACGACCACTACAAGCTGATCGACGACTTCGACTCCCGATTCCCTTCCGGCGCACCGTCGCTCGTTGACTGCACCTCCCTCACTGTGCACGCCGACGCGACCTTCGGGGCGGGTGTGCGCTGCGTCGGAGACGTCGTGGTCGAGGGCGACGAGCCGATCCGGGTCGAGGACGGCGCCACTCTCGACGGGAAGCTCTCGGTCTCGTGATCTCGGTCGAACAGCACCTGGACCGCATCCTCACGACCGTCTCCGTGATCCGGCCGTTCGAGCTCGGTGTGCTCGACGCCCAGGGCTGCGTCCTCGCCGAGGACGTCACCGCCCGGGGGTCCCTGCCCGGCTTCACCAACTCGGCCATGGACGGGTATGCCGTTCACGCCAGTGACGTCGCCGGCGCGGCTCCCGAGTCGCCCGTCGTCCTGCCCGTCGTCGGTGACATCGCGGCCGGCAACACCGCGGCTCTGTCGCTGGTGCCGGGCCAGACCATGCGGATCATGACCGGCGCCCCGATGCCGCGCGGCGCCGACGCCGTGGTGCCGGTCGAGGCCACCGACGGCGGGTTGGTGCGGGTCGAGGTGCGCAAGGCCTCCGTGGTCGGGCAGCACGTGCGCGAAGTCGGCGAGGACGTCGAGTCCGGCGCCGTCATCCTGCGCGCCGGAACCCTGCTCGGCCCCGGCCAGATCGCGCTGCTTGCCGCTGCCGGGGTGGCCCGGGTGCGGGTGGCGCCGCGACCGCGTGTCGTCGTGCTCTCGACGGGCGACGAGCTCGTGGAGGTGGGGCGCACCCCCGCGTTCGGGCAGATCGTCGACTCCAACTCGGTCATGCTCACCGCCGCCGTGACCGCCGTGGGTGCCACGCCCTACCGCGTCGGCGGCGTGCGCGACGACGCCCGACAGCTGAGGGAGACTCTCGAGGGCCAGCTCGTGCGGGCCGACGCGATCATCACGACCGGTGGCGTGTCGATGGGCGCGTTCGACACGGTCAAGGAGGTGCTGTCGCGGGTCGGGACGATGCAGTTCGACAAGGTCGCCATGCGTCCCGGTATGCCGCAGGGTTTCGGCACGCTCGGCGAGGAGAAGGTGCCCGTCTTCACGTTGCCCGGCAACCCCGTCAGCGCGCTCGTGTCGTTCCACGTGTTCGTCGCGCCGGCGCTGCGCGCGATGGCCGGGCGACCCGAACCGTCCTTCCCGCCCGGCTACGTGCCGGCCGTGGCCGCCGAGCCGATGACCTCGGTCCCCGGGAAGATGGAGTTCCTGCGCGTGACGCTCGACGACGACCAGGCCCGGCTCGCCGGGGGTCAGGGATCGCACATGCTCGGAGCACTGGCCGCCGCCGACGCCCTCGCGGTCATCCCCGAGGACGTCACCCAAGTGCGGCCCGGCGATCCCATCGAGTGCCTGCCCCTGCTCGGACGGGAGGGGCAGTGATGACCCCACGAAGTTCTTCCTCCGCTTCGCTCCCCCAGATACTTCGCGGGGACCCCGCATGAGTACCCCACGAAGTCATGACCGCGTGGACCTGACGCACGTGCGGGCCGACGGGTCCGCGCACATGGTCGACGTGTCGGCCAAGGACGTCACCGCCCGGCAGGCCAGCGCCGCCGGACGAGTCCTGTTGTCCGCCACCGCGATCGCCGCCCTGCGTGGCGGCGACGTGCCCAAGGGTGACGCCCTCGCCGTGGCCCGGATCGCCGGCATCCAGGCGGTCAAGCGCACGCCCGAGCTGATCCCGCTGGCCCACCCCATCGCCGTCCACGGCGTCGAGGTCGACCTCGCGGTCGCCGACGACGGAGTCGACATCACCGCCACCGTCCGGACGGCGGACCGCACCGGCATCGAGATGGAGGCCCTCACGGCGGTCGCCGTTGCCGCCCTTGCGCTCATCGACATGGTCAAGGCCGTCGACAAGCACGCCCGCATCACCGATGTCCGCGTGACCGCCAAGTCCGGTGGGCGCTCCGGTGACTGGAGCGAGTCGTGAGTCAGCGGGAGGGCGGAGGCGACCGCGCGGCATACCGTGCCGTCGTCATCACCTGCTCGACGCGCGCGGCGACCGGTGTCTACGCCGACAAGGGTGGCCCGCTCGTCGTGGAGGCGTTGCGGCAGTGGGGATTCGACGTCGGCGACCCCACCGTGGTGCCCGACGGACCCGAGGTCGGTGAGGCCCTGTCGGCGGCGCTCGCCACGCAGCCCGACCTCGTCGTGACGACCGGCGGCACCGGCCTCACGCC
Organism: Knoellia koreensis; assembly: GCF_013041615.1. GTDB lineage: Bacteria > Actinomycetota > Actinomycetes > Actinomycetales > Dermatophilaceae > Pedococcus > Pedococcus koreensis. Next base: position 792,945 of record NZ_JABEPQ010000002.1, on the reverse strand, counting down.
CACCGACGGGACTCCTGAGGCGACTAGGCCCCTGCTCGACCGGGAGGTCCCGGGCATCGCCGAGGCGATCCGGGCCGCGGGTGTCGCCAAGGGGGTGCCGACCGCGATGCTCTCGCGAGGTCTCGCCGGGCTCGCGGGCTCGACTCTCGTGGTCAACCTTCCAGGTTCCAGCGGTGGCGTGAAGGACGCGCTCGCGGTGCTCGAACCCGTTGTGCCCCATGCCATCTCGCAGATCCGGGGCGGCGACCACTGATGGCGATCTGGCCCGTCGAGCTGCACGGCCAGACGCCGGCCGGCGAGGTGGTCGTGCTCGACGCGCTGCGGCGTCGCGACAAGCGCGAATGGGTCGAGGTGCGTTCACGCAACCGTGAGGGGCTGGGTCCGTGGGAGGCCACGTCGCCCGGTCCGGGGCAGCCGGCGGTGTCGTTCGGTGGGTTGGTGCGCCACTACAACGGCGAGGCGCGCGCGGGGCGGATGGCACCGTTCACGATCCGGTTCGAGGGGCGGCTCGTCGGCCAGATGGTGCTCTTCGGCATCAGCTGGGGGTCGCTGCTGTCTGCCGCCGCGGGGTACTGGGTCGACGAGCGGGTCGCCGGTCACGACGTCGCGCCGACCGCGCTGGCCCTGGCGGGCGACCACGCCTTCACGACCCTCGGCCTGCACCGGCTCGAGGTCAACATCCGGCCCGAGAACGTCCGCAGCCTCGCCGTCGTGCGCAAGCTGGCGTTCCGCGAGGAGGGGACGCGGGCGGCATACCTGCACATCGCCGGGCGCTGGCGCGACCACCGGTCGTTCGCCCTGACGACCGACGACCTCGGCGGGCGGACGCTCGTCGAGCGAATGCACACCAATCACACCAGTCACATTGGCGACACACCGCCGCACGTCCCCGGGAGCAGCACGAACGGCACCTAACGTCGTGTTCGTGCAGCCCGGCGGTCTCAGTTCACTCATCTTCGTGGTCATCATCGGTGTCTGGGCTGCCTATTTCATCCAGTACTGGGTGCGCCGTCGCGAACACCTCGCCACCGCGCGCTCGGTCGACCAGTTCTCGGAGTCGATGCGCGTGCTCGAGCGCCGCAGCCCGCTGCCCGCCACCGACCTGTCGAGCCCACGCCGTGAGTCGTATGCCGTGAGCCCGGCGCGGGCGTCGCGTCCCCAGATCCTCGTGAAGCGGGCCGAAACCCCGGTCGCCTTCGCGACGGAGTCGGCCGAGACGGTCGAGCCGTCCGTCGGCGCGGCCGCCCCGCTGTCCCACTCGACCGGGGGGCCGTCCCCCCGTGGGCGGTTCCGGGAGGAGCCGGCCGCTCCTGCTACTGCTCCTGCCCCCAGTCGGGCGCCGGGCCTGTCGTTGCTCGGCTCGCTCGTGGCCTTCGTCCTCGTCGGGGTGCTGGCGATCTTCTCCGTCGTGCCGCTGTGGCTGCTCGCCCTGCCCCTCGTTGCGGGTGCGGGCTCGTTCGTGTGGGTCCGCCAGACCGTCCAGCAGGCCCGGCTCGCCCGCCGTGCCGCGGCCCGCCGCCCGGCTCCGCGCCAGGCAGCGCCCGCCCCCGTGCGTCGTCAGGCTCCGGAAGCGACCGCCGTCCCGGCGCCCCGTGCAACCGCGACCGATGCCGATGTTTCCGGAGTCGAGGGCGCCGCTCCCGAGGCGCCGGCCGCCCGCACCACCGAGCTCTACGACATCCACGCGATCGAGCAGCCGGCTCCCGCTGCCGCGCCAGCCACGCCGGCGGCACCCGCCGCCCAGGCGAGCCCGGACGCCGAGACCGAGCACGCGGCATACCCGCCCGCTCCGCTCGTTGACGAGGACGACATCCCGCTCACCTGGGACCCCGTGCCGGTGCCGCGCCCGACCTACACGATGAAGGCGCGCGCCACGCGTCCTGCGCCGACCTCGGCCGACCTCGTGGGGGATGCCGACACCGAGTACGCCGACACGGCGAGCGACGCAGAGCTGCCCGAGCGCCGCGTCGCCGGCGCCTGAGCTACTTCGACTCCCACACGGCGCGGGCGCCGGAGTCGCCGGTGAGGAACACGTAGAGCGCCGTGCCCGCCGCGCTCGCGATCACGGCCAGGGACAACAGGATTCGCACGGCCTTGCTGCCGCCACGACGCAGGTAGAGCCACTGCGCGGTCGTCGTCACGGCCAACGCGACGGCCCAGGGGAGGACCTTCTCGCCGTACTCCTCGTGCTGGGAGATGAACGGCGGGTTGCCCAGCTTCTCGGCGAGGCTCTCGCCGGCCCTTGTGGTGACGGGGACCGCGATCGCGCCGATGACCGCACCCAGCGGCACGAGGAAGGTGAGCTTGCGCTGGGCGGCTGGCCACAGGCTGACGAGGATCGCCGCGAGGGCAGTGAGGGGGAGCAGGACGACGACGAGGTGGACCAGCAGCGGGTGGGCCGGCAGGCCGTTGATCTCCATGACCGGGGAACGTAGCGGGCACTCCTGTGGTTCAGCCATGAACTCTCCGGGTGGCTGCTTCGTCCTTTCCCGGTGAGGGGTGTGGCGGGAAGATCAGGTGCGGGGAGATGGTGACCGGGCGGTGCTGGCGGCAGTGACGGGCGAAGGAGTGGCGGTGGAGGCGGACCAGCGCGAGGCCGTGCTGCAGGGTCTGCACGACCGGCACGCCGCCGAGCTGTGGCGGTTCGCGCTGCGCCTCACGCGGGACGCCCAGGTTGCCGAGGACGTCGTGCAGGAGTCGTTGCTGCGCGCCTGGCGCGACCCGCAGCTGGGGGCGCGCACCGAGCCACAGCACCGCGCCTGGCTGTTCACGGTCGTGCGCAACCTCGTCATCGACCGGTGGCGCAGTGCGGTGTCGCGGCACGAGCTGGCCGGGGTGGAGGCGCCCGAGGTGGTCGAGCCGGACCGCGCGACCGAGGTGCTCGACCGGTGGCTCATCGCCGACGGGCTGGCGCAGGTGTCGAGCGAACACCGCCGCGTCATCACCGCTGCCTACTACGAGGGACGCTCGGTTGCGGAGATCGCCGCCGAGCTGCACGTGCCGGAGGGCACCGTGAAGTCGCGGCTGCACTACGGGCTGCGCAGCCTGCGGCTGGCGTTGCAGGAGAAGGGGGTGACCCGGCCATGACCCCACGTGACGAGTTCGCCGACTGGGACGCGGCCTATGTGCTCGGGGCGCTGAGTGCCGCCGACCGGGCGCGCTTCGAGGACCACCTGGCCGGGTGCGCCTCCTGTCGTGCGTCCGTCGCCGAGATCGCCGGTATGCCGGGTCTGCTCGCCCAGGTGCCGGCGGGCGAGGCGCTGGCGATCGGGTCGCCGGAGGAGGTGCTGGCCCGGCCGCCGGCGTCGCTGATGCCCGAACTGCCGCGGGTCGTGGGGCCCGGCTCCTCGGCGGCGTCACGGTCTGGCTCGCGGTCGCGTGCGCGGCGTCGGTGGGTCTCACCCTTGGCGGCCGCGGCGGCGGCCCTGCTCATCGGCGGTGTCGCCGGGTATGCCGTGTCGCAGCGCGGCTCGGAGGGCGCCGGTGTGGGTGATCGGTCCGGTGTCGTGCTGGCGGCGCCACAGCGGATGGCGTTTGCACCCGTGGCCGACGACATCCCCATGACGGCCGTGGTCGACGTGGTGCCGTTGCGGCAGGGGACCGAGCTGCGGATCGAGTGCCAGTACTCGACGGATGGCTCGACGACAGGTTCTGGCGACGACTCGAGCGGACGGTCGGGCAACGGTTCCGGTGGCAAGGGAGCCGACGACAGCCGGCCGACCTCCACGGGGGCGTCTGTCGGGAGCGGCTCGGTGAGCGGCTCGGTGGCCCGCACGGATGCGCGTTACGGCGTGGGTTCAGGGCCGCGGTACTCACTCTGGGTGCTCGACCGCACCGGACGGGGCACCCAGGTCAAGGCCTGGACCGCCCAGGCCGACACGGTCATGCACCCCGTGGCCCTCTCCAACCTGGACGTCGCGCAGATCAGCTCGCTCGAGATCCGCCTGGCCGACTCGGACACGACGGTGCTGCGCGCTGCCTTGAGCTGACCCGCGAAGGCGACCACGCGGCATACCGGGGCCTCGCCCTGCCCGGTGGGGGCCTGACCCGTTAGGCGTTCGAGGGCGCTTCGACGGATGGACGACGTACCGCGCGACTGCTCGCGATCTGGAGCAAGATCGCCGCGGCCAGCGTCACACCGCCCGCGAGTCCGTAACGCCAATCGCGTTCAGAACCATGGAAGAGCAGTTGGGCGGGGAAGAAGAGAGGGCCAATGACGTCCCAGAGTCCTGTGGGGTGACGCGGGCGCTCGTCACCCCGGTCGGGTTTCAGGAGTGCGCCCACGCACACCAAGACCATCCCCAGTGCGAGGAGGCCGATCACCAGATCGCGCCGCCCAGGCGGCGAGCCGAGGAGCAGGAGGTAGGCCAAGCCCAACGACGCGACGAGCGAAACGGCCCACTCCGCGCGCCGGAGGCGGCGCAGCAAGGTTGCCGTTCGACTCACGCCTCCATGGTGCCAGAAGGCAGATGGGGAGAAGTCCTCTTTGCGGCCGTGCGGGCCCTTGGTCGTCCGGACACATGTGAAGAGGGTCGGACGAGTTGTCCGGCCCTCTTCCACATGGGTGGAGCTGAGGGGATTCGAACCCCTGACCTTCTCATTGCGAACGAGACGCGCTACCAACTGCGCCACAGCCCCTTGATGCGGACGAAACTGTAACACCAGCCTCACTCCGGTGAGAAAACGGCCGGCCGCGACTGGGCGGTGACACCTCCAGGCTTACGTGAACAAGCTGATCGTAAGTCCGAACCCGACGACTTCTGTTAGGGCGGCTGCGGGCGGACTATCACGGTGGGGCAGAGCGGCGGTTCGCTGAGCACAAGGCGGCCTCGCGGCCTACGACCGTGGTCGCCCGTCGGCACGACTGCCGGGCCGCGGGCGGGTCCGGTCGGGTTTGGTTCGGGCACGGCGCGACGGACCTAACGCTTGGCGCAGCCCACTCATGTGCGGCACTGTGACGCCTAAGGTCACCCAGGACCCGCTGGGCCCGACTCAAGGGAGAGGAACGGTGGATGGCGAGACGCCGCGAAGCCCAGCTCTCGGAGGAGTGGCACAGGGGCGAACGCGCCACATGGCCCGGCCTCCTCACGTAGGGTTACGTCTTTCTCGCTGCGTGTGCTGTCCCCATTCCACTCCGGCACAAGGTTCCCGATTGGAGCATCCTCGCGTGGTACGCCCTGGCCTTTGTCGGCTATGTGGTCCTCGGCGTTTGGCTGGCGATGCGGATCCGCCGCTCGGTTTCGCGCGGACGCGCAGAGTTGGCCGAACGTCGCCACGACCTCTGAGGGGCGCAAGTTAGACGAAGCGGCCACGCGGCATGCAATCGCTGTCGCCCGTGGGCACTTGTTCGGCAGCCCGGCTGAACGGCCCCCGACCTTAGGTCGAGCGGGCGCGGGCGTAGCGTTCGAAGACGACCCGGCCGGCGAACGTCCTCGTCTCGAGCAGCTCGAGCTCGATCCGTTCCTCGACCGCGGGGAAGTAGGGCGTCCCACCGCCTACGACCACCGGGTTGCGGAACACGTGGAACTCCTCGACCATCCCCAGCCCGATCGCTTCGGCTGCGAGCGTCGCCCCGCCGATGCCCACCGGTTTGTCGGTCGACGCGAGGACCCGCTCCACCTCCTCCGCCAGCGACCCCTCCGCGAGCCGGGCGTTGCTGCCGTCGACGCGATCGAGGGTGCGGCTGAACACGATCTTGGGCAACGCGACCCACAGCTCCGCGAACTCGGCCTCGTCGTCAGTGCCCCGCAACGACAGGTCGGTCTCCCAGACCTGCATCGTCTCGTAGAGCTTGCGCCCCAGCAGGTGTGCGCCGAGCGCCCGCGTCTGCTCGACGTGGAACCGGAACTGCTCCGCGTCCGGCGCACCCCAGTCGAAGGCGCCGTCCCGGTCCATGACATACCCGTCCGCCGAGGGACCCATCGAGTACACCAGCATGCAGCCGATGCTAGGCCCGCCGGCCGGCCGTCACGTCAGCTCGAGCAGGAAACCCTGCGCCGGCGCGAGCACCGGCATCGGCAACCCGACCTCACCGAGCAGCGCACCGCTGAGCGTCAGCTCACCCGCCAAAGCCCTTGCCCACCAACCCGGTTCGACGTGCTGCACCGCCTGCGGCAAGCCGGCCTCGGGACGCACGCGCACGGCATACGAACGCTCGGGGTCGAGCCCCCGCAGCCGCACCAGACCGGGCACCGCCTGCGGGCCCGTGACCGTCCGCAACACCGTGTATGCCGCGTGGCTGCGGTCGGGCGCGACCGTGCCGGTCACGAGGATGGTGCCGTCGTCGGCGCTGTCGCGGACGAGGTCGCCGCTGTGGATGAGGGGACGGAGCTCCTTGTAGAGCCCCGACCAGTCCCCGAGCGCGGCGAGCTCATCGTCGGTGCACGTCGTGATGTCCCACTCCAGGCCCGAATGTCCTTGCAGCGCAACGAGCATCCGGAACCCAAGGTCGAACGTGCGGTGCGTCGTGTGTGCCGTCGCCGGGCCGATGTGGGTGCCCATCGTCTCGGCCGGCACGAGCAGCGAGGTCCAGCGCTGGATCTGGGCGCGTTCGAGCGGGTCGTTGCAGTCGCTCGTCCAGATGCGGTCGGTGTGGGCGAGCACCCCGAGGTCGACGCGAGCGCCACCGCTGGAGCAGGACTCGATCTCGAGCGCCGGGTGCGCGTCACGGAGCCGGTCGAGCAGGGCGTAGAACGCGAGCGTCTGCTCGTGAACCGCCGGGCGGTCGGTGCCGCGGGAGTCCGATCGCACGGCCTCGTGCAGGTCGCGGTTGTGGTCCCATTTGATGAAGTCGATGCCGAGCTCGCCGACGAGCGAGCTGATCTGGCCCTCGACGTGTGCCGCGGCCTCGGGGTTGGCGAGGTCGAGCACCTGCTGGTGCCGTGACTCGCGTGGACGTCCGGCGCGCGGCCCGAGCACCCAGTCGGGGTGGGCGCGAACGAGGTCGGAGTCCTCGTTGACCATCTCCGGCTCGAACCACAGTCCGAACTCCATACCCAGTCCCTTGACGTGCTCGACGAGCGGCTCGAGCCCGCCCGGCCACGCCTCGTCGGATACGACCCAGTCACCGAGCCCGCGGTGGTCGTCGCGTCGCCCGCCGAACCACCCGTCGTCGAGCACGAACCGCTCGACGCCGATCCGGGCCGCGGTGTCGGCCAGGCGCTTGAGCGTGTCGAGGTCGTGGTCGAAGTAGACGGCCTCCCACGTGTTGAGTACCAAAGGCCTTGCGCCCGTGGCGCGTTCGCGCTGAGCCCGCTGACGCCGGTGCAGCCGCCGCGACAGTCCGTCGAGCCCGTCGGTGGCGTGTACGAAGACGACCTCCGGTGCGGCATACGTCTCACCCGGCGCCAGCCGCACCTCACCCGCCTCGAGCAGCTCGCCGCCGCCGAGGACGGCCGCGTGCATGCCCGCACCTTCGGGGAGCCGCTCGACGAGGTGCTCGTGGTTCCCGCTCCACGCGACGTGGGTTGCCCACACCTCGCCGTGACCGAAGTCGAACCCGGGTGTGCCCGCGACCAGGAGCAGCGTCGCGTCGTGACCCGTACGACCGCGCCGGGAAGCCCGCAGGTGGGTGCCCTGCTGCAGCTCCGACCGCTGGGGCGACCGTTCCCGGCACCACCGACCGGTCAGGTCGAGCACCTCGCTCGCGCGTGACGGCAGCGGCATGACGGCACGCAACGCCGCCACGTCGAGAGTGGAGTCGCCCGTGTTGGTGACGGACGAACCGATCGTGAGCACCCCGTGCTCGTCCAGCGCCACCGTGACGCGCACCTCCACCCCGACCTCGTATGCCGTCGAGGTCACCTCGCGCTCGCCCGTCCGGGACGTCTCCACGCGCCACCGGGGGTCGGTCGCGCCCCCGCCACGGTGCGCGGCATACCCGGGAGTGCCGAGCCAGCCATCGGCGGAGGTGGGGAGCAGCGTGAGTGGCCACGGCTCGTCCAGGGCGTTCGGCGGCACGGGCCCCTGGCTGAGCAACGGCAGGGACTCGACGGCCTCGTCGGGGAGGTCGGCGCCCCAGTGCAGAACCCGGGGCAGCCCGGTGCCGGTCGTGTCGAGGACGAGCACCGTGCCCGCCGAACGCAGTACTTCCAGGGTCACTTGACGGCTCCTCGGACGACTCCGGAGATCACCCAGCGCTGGGCGAAGATGTAGACGATGAACATGGGCGCCATGGCCATGAGGTAGCTCGCGAACGCGGCCGGGTAGTTCTGCGAGAACTGGCTCTGGAAGACGTACTGCACGAGGGGAAGCGTCGCGGAGTTCGGGTCCGAGAGGATGACCAGCGGCAGCAGGAAGTCGTTCCATGCCCACAGGCAGGTGAGGATGCCGACGGTGGCGTTCATCGGGCCGAGCAGCGGGAAGATCACCTTCCAGAACACCGTCCAGGTCGAGGCCCCGTCGATCTGGGCCGCTTCCTCCAGCGACCGGGGGATGCTGTTGATGTAGGCCGTGTAGATGAAGATGTTGAAGGCCAGGCCGTAGACGACGTAGAGCAGGATGAGCCCGGCCCGGTTGTCCAGGTGCAGCAGCGCCGTCTGCTTCGCGACCGGGAGCATGATGATGGGGAACGGCACGAAGAGCGCTGACACGAAGTAGAAGTAGAGCCCCTTGAAGAACTTGCGGTCCATGTTGCGGGCGATCGCGTAGGCCACCATCGAGTTCGTCAGCAGCGTGACCACGACCGCTCCGACCGTGATCAGCGCGCTGTTGAGGGCGGCGCGGGGGAAGTTGGTGAGTTCCCACGCGTCCTTGAAGTTGGACCACTGCACCGAGCTCGGCAGACCGAAGCCGGTGCCGCCCAGCTCGGCGGTGGTCTTCAGCGCCGTCACGACCGCGAAGTAGAGCGGCACGAGGATCGTCAGCGACAGGACCATTAGCAGGGCGGTGAGCCACCAGTTGACCTTGGGCCGGTGCTTGGGGGCCGTCACGGGTCGGGGCGCTGGGCCCGATGTCCGCGGAGGGGCTGCTGCGGTGGTCATGACTCGGATACCTCCCGGCGGCGCAGCACGTTCAGCTGCACCATGGACAGGGTGACGATGACGATGAAGAAGATGACCGAGTTGGCGCTCTGGTAGCCGTACTCGCCACCCTGGAAGCCGCCCTTGTAGATGAGCAGCGCGATCGACTCGGTGTCGGTGCCCGGTCCGCCGCCGGTGAGAGCGACGATGTGGTCGAAGATCTGCAGGTATCCCTTGAGGGACAACACCATGTTGATGGTGAAGAAGCCTGCGATCAGCGGGAACGTGATGCTGCGGAAGGTCCGCCATGCCGAGGCTCCGTCGAGGGCGGATGCCTCGTAGACCTCGGGCTCGACCGTCTGCAGTCCCGCGAGGTAGAGGATGATGTTGAAGGCCGCCGACTGCCACACGGCCAGGATCACGATCGCGATCCACGCCGTCTTCGCCTGCCCCAGCAGGCTGTTCTCCAGCCACCCGATGTCGAGCTTGGCCGCCAGCGCGGGCAGCGAGTTCGAGAACAGATAGTTGAAGATGTAGCCGACGACGAGCACGGCGAGCACGTTGGGGATGAAGTAGATGCCGCGCAGCCCGTTCTTGAACTTGATCCGGCTGTTGAGTCCGATCGCGATCGCGAGCGCGATCACGTTGGTGACCACGGTCGCCACGATCGCGATGAGGAAGGTGAACCAGTACGCGTGGATGACCCGCGGGTCACTGAACAGCGCGGCGTAGTTGCGCAGTCCCACGAAGTTCGACGGCCCGTAGCCGGGGGAGTCGGTGAAGCTGTAGTAGATGCCCTGCACCACCGGCACGGTGTGGAAGACGAGGAAGAGCGCCAGCGCCGGCAGCACCATCCAGTAGTAGGTGGGGGAGAGCTTCGGCTTGCGCAGCCGCGGCACCCGAGAGCTGTCGGTGCTCATGAGATCACCGCCCCGAGGCCCCAGGTCCGACGTTCGGCCACCCGGTTCCACGCGGCGTCGAGGTCCCCGAGGAACGTCGCCTCACTGCCACCCAGCAGGAACGACTGCAGCAGCGGCGCCAGCGGGATGGCCGGGATGAACTGGTGGTCGGTGAAGCCCACGATGCGTCCTTGGTCGATGTAGTCCTGCAGACCGGCCAGCGCCGGGTCGGTGTTGGCCAGTCCCTCCAGCGTCGGGATCGCCACCTGCGCCTTGCAGTAGGCCGCCATCACGTCGCGCTGCATGAGGAACTCGATGAAGCGTTCGGCTTCCTTGGGGTGCTCTCCCTCACGGGCAGCCGTGAGCACGACGTCGACGCCGGAGACCAGGGTCGTGCGGGCCGGGTCGTCGGTCGCGGGCAGGGCCATGGACGCGACCGTGAACTTCGGGTTGTTGGCGCGTATCTGCGGCACCGCGTAGCTGCCGAGCAGCAGCATCGCCGACTCACCTCGCGCGAACGCCGCCGTGCCGTCCGCGTAGCCCTTGGAGAGCGGGTCCGGCTGCGTGTACTCGAAGAGCGTCTTGAGCTCCGCCGCCGTCGACGCCCACCCCTGCCGGAACGTCGTCTGCCCGGCGAACCGCTTCTCGAAGAAGTCCTTGGGCTGCAGCTGCGACGACAGGGGTGCGAGCGGCGACTGTGCGGTCCACGCGTCCTTGAGCATGCCGTAGAACGGTGTGATGCCGGCTGCCTTGAGCTTCTGGGCGGCGGTCACGAGCTCGTCGAAGGTGCGCGGCACCGCGATGCCCTGCTGCTCGAACAGCTCCTTGTTGTAGAGCAGCCCACTCGCATTGGCCGCGAACGGCACCCCGTTCACCTCACCGGCGCCGCCGCGCCCCAGGGTGCCGAGCACGTCGAGGTATGCCGGGTTGACGCCTTCCAGCGCCGGTGCGCCCCGGAAGTCGCGAAAGATCTTGGCGGTCGCGAACTCGCCGAAGGTGCCGTTGGCGTTGAGGGTCATGACGTCGGGGACGTCGTTCTTGACCAGGCGGGTCCGCAGGGCCGTCTCGGGATCGGCGGGGTTGTCGACGACGATGCGGATGTCCGGGTTGCGCTGCTCGAACTGCCGGGCCAGGTCCTGGAAGTACGCCTGCGCCTCCGGCTTGAACTGGAAGAACGTCAGCGTCGTGCGCGTGTCACCGCCCGAGCACCCCGCGAGGACGGCCGCCAGAGCCGTGGCGAGGAGGCCGGCCACCAGCTGGCTGCGTCGCCGGGGCCGCCGACGCTGACCGCGGTCGTCCCCGGCGGGGGCCGGTCGTCGACCTGTCGGGCGTGGTGTTCGATTCATGGCGCCTGCTCCCTTGCAGTAATTTCGCTCAGGATGAAAATAAACGTGCACTGGCCCACGCGCAAGGGTTCGTGCCCTAATCTCGGTCTGTGGCCACCGTCGACCGAGCTCGTCCCCTGAGTCATGCCGAGCTCGACGTGACCCGCCTGTTGCTGATGCACGGGCCCTCCTCGCGGGCCGCCCTGGGGGAGCGGCTCGGCTTCTCGCCCGCCTCGATGACCCGGTTGACGCGGGCCCTACTCGACCTGGGGATCGTGCTCGAGAACGGCAACGGTGAAGAGCGTCAGCCAGCCCCCGGAGCGGGGGCAGGCCGGCCGGCCAAGGTCCTCTCGATCAACCCTGCGGCGCGCACCGTCCTGGGTTGCAAGCTCACCGGCGACACGGCATACGCCGTCGTCTGCGACCTGGCCGGCACCGTGCTGGCGAGCGCGAAAGCGCCTCTGCCCCAAGCAAACACGGACGGAGAGGTGCCCGTCGGAAAAGTCGTCTCCGTCGTGGCGCGGCTTGCCCGAAAGCTGGCCAGGGACCGCACTCTCGACGCCGTTGGAATCTCGCTGGGTGGCATTGTGCGGCCCGACGGGGTGGTGCAGGAAGGCAGCTTCCTCGGCTGGCGCGACGTCGACCTCACCCGGCTGCTGCGCGAACGCCTCGACGTGCCGGTGATCACCACGAACGACGTCACGGCGCTGGTCCGCGAGCAGCTCTGGCTCGGCGCCGGGCGGGGCCGCTCGACCTTCGGCATCGTCACGGTGGGGGCAGGCATCGGCATCGGGGTCGTGCGCGAGGGGGTGGTCGTCGAACGGCTCGTGGACAACGGCCAGCTGCTCACCCACTCACCCGTCGACGGTCGCGGGCCGCGGTGCGGGATCGGTCACCGTGGCTGTGTCAGCTCCTACCTCGACCAGTGGGAGATCGAGGCGCGGGCGACCGAGTCGTTCGGTCGCCCCATGTCGTTCGACGACGTGGTGGCCGCGGCGGCCGACGGGGACCGCAGGGCGGCGAGGCTGCTCGATGCTGCGGCACGCGCCCTCGGCCACCTCGTCGCGACCCTGGCCGGCGCGCTGCAGACCGACCGCATCCTGCTCGCCGGTGAAGGCGTCGAACCGGTCGCGGGCAGGCCCGCCATGCGCGAGACGATCGCCGACCGCATGCAGTCCGGCCCCGGCAACACCGCAACCTACGAGCTCGACGTCACCGTCGAACCCCTCACCTTCGAGGACTGGGCGCGCGGCGCGGCCGTGACCGCCAGCCAGTTCGCCCTCGCCGGGCGATAGCCGGGGTATGCCGCGTGGTGACCACACGGCATACCTCGCCTCTGCAGCCGTAAAGCGTTGGCGCACAGGCGAAAGCGGGTCGGGCACCTGGCGTGCCCGACCCGCTTCGTCCTGCAACCGGGATGAACCGGCCGGGTCCCGGCGCCACCGATGAGGGGGCGTGGCGCCGGGACCCTCTTCTTCCCAACCGGGAGCTGTGACCCGCTTTACATCACAGTCCCAGGCCGAGGCCTGAGAGAAGCTTGTTCAGCTTGTTCAGCAGGGCCGAGAGCGGGCCGCCGGTGTCGAGGATCTTGGCGATGCCGCACAGCAGGTTGCCGAGCAGCTTGCCGCTGCCGGGCACCGCGGTGATGTCCAGGTTGACCGGGGCGAGGTCGATGACCAGACCGAGCAGGTCGAGGTGCAGCGGCCCCAGGTCGAGGTTGAGGATGTTGCAGCCGGCCGGGGCGGCGAGGGACTGGACCGGGGCGGTGAAGGTCGTGCCGCCGGCCGGCAGCCCGGTGCCGGTGACGGTGCCGGTCATGGTGAGGACGCCGTCGACCACGGAGGTCTTGAGGCCGCTCAGCGCGCCGCTGAAGGCGGAGCCGTCGGCGAGCGTGCCGGTGACGGGGACCGTCGAGGACGCCACCTTCTTGGCCTGCCCCATGGCGGCCGGCTTGGCGGCGGCAGCAGGGGCGGCGGAGGCCATCGCGGGGGCCGCGAAGAGCGTGGCGGCGAGGACCGAGGCGGTGGCGCCACTGACGAGAGTGGTACGGAGGTTCATGGGTAACTCCTTCGTGAGCGGTCGTGGCAGCGGTTGGCCGCCATCACGGGAGTAGAGCGCCAGCCCCTTCCGGCATGACGCGGGCTGGGCAAGCGGATCTCGCGAGAAATTGCTGCCGTTTCCCGCGTCATGTGCTGCGGCCCGTCGCGTCCACGCCGCTGACCTGCGCAAACGCACGTCCTCCGGGATGCCAGCCGCGCGGCATACTGCGCCTCTGGCAGCCCTCTGGCATCCCCACCCCCCCAAAGGGGGAGGGTCAGTCGCGTTGCAGGGAGCGCTGCACCATGTCCGAGGTCGCCAGCACCTCGGCCAGGAACTCACCGGCCCGCCGCACCACGTCGTCCACGTCGTCCACGACGGTCGCGCGCACGACCTCCCCGAGCACGTGGTGGTGCACGGTCACCAGGTCGAGGACGCTGACGCCGTCATGAAGTGAGGACCGGCCGAGGTCGTATGCCGCCGCGAGCGCGGCTTCGTCCTGGCGGGGCAGGTAGCGCAGGAAGGCCGCCCGGTAGTTGCGGGTCAGCCCGTCGTCGGTCGCCGGGGTCGTCATTGACCGTGCCGCACGGTGGACGGCAGAGCCAGCGTGTCATCGAGGAAGGCGAGTCCTTCTTCGAGGTCGAGAGCGGTGGCGACGGCCCCTGTGCCCATGCCCAGCTGCACCATCGCGAAGGCGACATCGGGCTGGATCCCCACGATCACCGTGGTCGCACCCCGCAGCCGGGCCATCTCCGCAATGGCTCCCAGGGTCTTGGTGCCAAAGGAGTCGAGCACGTCCAGCGCGGCCACGTCGATGATGATCCCGCGGCTGCGGGACCGGCCGACCTCCTCGACGAGGTCACCCTGCAGCCGCAGCATCTGGGAGTCGTCGAGGGCAGTGTGGACCGACGCGACGAGGTACTGACCCTGTCGCAGGATCGAAAACAGCGCCGGTCCGGTGCTCACAGCTGGGACGAGCCCTCCTCCTTGGTCACGGTGAAGCCGAGCAGCCGCTCTGCTTCCTCCAGGCCGCCCTGGAGGTCACCAATGGTGTTCATCTTGCTGAGGTCGACCCCGAGTGTCACCAGTGTCTGGGCGATGGTCGGGGACAGTCCAGTGATGATGACGCTCGCACCCATGAGGCGTGACGCGTCGACGGTCTGTACGAGGTGGTTGGCCACCACCGCGTCGACCTCGGGGGCACCCGTGATGTCGATCACGACGACCTTGGCGCGGTGGGTGCGGATGCCGGTGAGCAGCTGTTCGGTGAGCTGGCGGGCGCGTTCGCTGTCGAGGACGCCGATGATCGGCAGGATCAGCAGCCGCTCGCGGACCGGCAGCACCGGCGTCGACAGCTCGCGCAGCGCGTCCTGCTGCTGGCGGATGACGCGCTCGCGTTCCTCGACGAAGCTGACCGCCACGGTGTTGGCGATCCGGTTGGCCGCCGGCTCGTAGGCGTCGAGAATCTGGTTGAGGAGGCCGAAGTCTCGCTGGTACTTCTCGAAGAGCGACCGGGCGAGAACGTCGCGCAGCAGCAGGACGATGCCGACGACCTCGTGCGTCTCCACCCCGCGCGGGATGATCCGCTCGGACAGGTCGCGCGCGTACTGCTGCAGCGCCTCGACGCTGCCCGTCTCGAGCACCTCGACGTAGTTGTCGTAGACCGAGGTGGTCTCGACCGCCATCTCCTGGGCGGTCATGGCCTCGAGCAGGTGCGCCTCCTGGATGCGGCGCGCCCACTCGTCGCGCAGCTTGGCGCGGTGCTCGCGCAGGTGGGCCACGAGCTCGGGCAGGAGCTGCTCGTCGGTCACCGCGGTGGACGTGGTGTCGAGCCCGCCGAACGGGTCGGTGCTGATGCTCTCGCTCACTTCTTCGCTCCTTGTTGCCACTTGGTCATCGTGATGGTGGTGCCGCGACCGTCCGCGGTCACCAGTTCGAAGTCGTCCATGAGCCTGCGTGCGCCGGGTAGCCCGAGGCCGAGGCCGTGGTACGTGCTGTAGCCGTCGCGCATCGCCGCCTCGATGTCGGGTATGCCGGGTCCGGCGTCACGCACGATGACCTGGACGCCGCGTCGGCCGGGTGCCTCGCCGTTCACGAGCTCGATCTCGACCTGTCCCTCGCCGGCGAACCGGACGATGTTTCGGGTCATCTCCGACACGGCGGTCGCGATGACGGTGAGGTCGACCCCGGGGAAGCCGAGTGCGCTCGCCAGCTCGCGTGCCTTCTGCCGGGCGGTGACGATGTCGGCGTCGACGGCGATGCGGATGCGGGCGAAGTCGTCGCGCTCGGGCTCCTGCTGCTCGAGCCGCAGGGCCAGGTCCTGGCAGACCTCGCAGCGCAGCCGGTGGTTCTCAGCCTTGGTCTCCCGCTGCCGCCGGCGGTCCCGCAGGGACACGGCCACGAGCACCGGGCGGCACTCGTCACTGGGCAGGTCGATGTTCTCGTGCGCAAGGAGGTACTCCACCCGCAGCCGGGCGCGCAGCCGGTGCAGCTTGGCGGCGACGGCTCCCGCGGTCGAGTTCTGCTCCGCGGCGAGCTTGGCGGTGGGCGTGCCGTGGACCTCGTGGGCGACCAGCAGCTCCCGTTCGTCGTCGGTGAACGTCGCGAGCGCCCGCGCCATCGCGCCCTGGTCCTCGATGCCCTCCATCCGGCGCACGGGGTCATCAGGCTCGTCGAGGTCGACCAGTCGGTGCTGGTGGCGCTTGAAGCGGTCACCCTGCCGCCAGTGCGAGGCGACGAGGTTGCGTGCCGTGGTGACGGCATACGCCTCCGTCATCCCCGGGTCGATCCGGTCCGAGGCCGCGAGCACGCGCAGGTAGGCCTCCTGCACCAGGTCCTCGGCGTCCGGGTGCCCGCCTACGCGTGCGCCGACCACCCGGCGCAGCAGCGCCAGGAGCTCGTCGGCTTCAGGAGGAGGTCCCTCAACCCCCGCCGAGGTAGCGGTCACGGCCCCAACCCTACGTCCGGACCGGTCCGCGCGCGGCCTTGGTGGTCGATGTCGCCGCAGGTCAGCAGGTATGCCGCGTGCTCACCCCGTGCGCCCGAGGGGGCCGCCGGCCGACGACCGTGGTCAGCATTCGCGCGCCCGGCTGAGCACGAGGCCGCCCCGCGGACGGCGAGCGTGGTCGCCCGCCCGCGACACGGCATACCCCCGGCGCCCTAACCTCTGCAGGGTGAGCACCCCATCACCCGACCACCCGACCGGGCCGCTCGTCGGCGTGCGGGTGGTGGAGCTGGCCGGCATCGGTCCCGCCCCGCACGCGTGCATGGTGCTCGCCGATCTCGGCGCCGACGTCGTGCGGGTCGAGCGGCGTGGCGCGACCGCCGACCTCGTGCCCGGCGCCGGCGACTCGCCCGATGTGCTGCTGCGCGGCCGCAGGGTCGTCCACGCAGACCTCAAGTCGGCCGACGACCTCGCGCAGGTGCGTGATCTCGTGGCTGGCGCGGACGTCCTCGTCGAGGGATTCCGTCCCGGTGTGGCCGAGCGGCTCGGGCTCGGGCCCGACGAGTGCCTCGAGGCCAACCCGCGCCTCGTCTACGCCCGCATGACCGGCTGGGGGCAGGACGGTCCGCGCGCGCACACCGCCGGCCACGACCTCAACTACCTCGGCCTCACTGGCGTGCTCGACAACATCGGCCGCGCGGGCGAGCCACCGGTGCCGCCCCTCAACCTCGTCGGCGACTTCGGCGGCGGGTCGATGTTCCTCGTCGTGGGCGTGCTGGCGGCACTGTGGGAGGGGCAGCGCACGGGTCGTGGGCAGGTCGTCGACGCGGCGATCGTCGACGGTGTGAGCGCGCTCGCCCAGATGCAGTGGTCGATGCGAGCCGCGGGGCTGTGGCGGACCGGCCGCGGCACGAACCTGCTCGACGGGTCCGCCCCGTTCTACGACACCTACGCGTGTGCCGACGGCCGCCACGTCGCCGTCGCCGCCATCGAGCCGCAGTTCTTCGCCGCCATGCTCGCCGGTCTCGGCCTCGAGTCGGGCGACGTCCCCGGGCAGTGGGACCGCGACCAGTGGCCGCGGCTGCGGGAGCGGCTCGCGGCCGCGTTCGCCAGCCGCACCCGTGACGAGTGGGACGCGGTGTATGCCGGCACGGACGCCTGCGTGACCCCCGTCCTCACGTGGGACGAGGCCGAGGCCGACCCGCACCTGGCTGCGCGGGGAGTCATCGCCGAGGCGGGCGGCATACCGCAGGCTGCACCTGCGCCACGCTTCTCCCGACGGGCTGCGCCGGTGCCGCCGACCGCCCGCGAAGTCAGCCTCGGTGAGGTGCTCGAGGAGTGGCGCGACCGCTCAGAGTGAGTCGCTCGGGCCCATGACGACGACCGGGCGGCGCTTGGGGTCGAGCTCGGTCAGGAGCAGCTTCATGGCGGCCTTCGGCAGCGCGACGCAGCCGTGGGTCGGGCCGCCGCGGTCGACGTGCAGCCAGATGCCGCCGCCGGCGCCCATGCCCTTGGGGCGGGTCCAGTCCAGGGGTGAGCGGCCGGGGACGCGGTTGTAGTCGATCGCCACGACGTAGTCGAATGCGTCGATGTCGGAGTCGCCGAAACCGGGGCTCGGCGCGGGTGCCTGGAAGGCGTTCGAGCGGTGGTAGGGCAGCGCTGCACCGGGGTCGGCGAGGCGGCCACCGGCGTCGCTGAGGGTGAAGACCCCGATGGGGGTGCGCAGGTCGCCCTCGCGGTGGTTGGCCGACCAGCCCGACTTGCCGACGTGCGCCGACCAGGAGCCCTTCTCGACCCAGCCGGAGTCTCGCTGGAGCAACCGCACCGTGGCCTTGTTGCTGTCGATGCCGGTGCCCTCGACCAGCACCACTTGGGTCGAGGTGGCCGGCACCTTGGCGGCTACCGCCGGGCTGAGCGGTAGGGACGCCTGGTCCGTCGTGGGTGCGGTCGTCGGCGCGCCGGGACCACCGGGCGAGCCCGGGCCCGGGACCGCAGAGCCGGCCTGGGTGGCGTCGCCCGCGTCGCTGGTGGACTCCGGCGCCCCGGAACGCCCGGCGGCGGCACCCACACGACCCAGCTCGACCGCGTCGCTGCCCTTGACCCAGTTGACGGTCGCCGCGATGGCCCCGACGAGGGCAAGCAGCAGCAACCCGGCAGCCACCCGGCGGCGCCGGATGATGCGGCGACGACGGTTGCGGCGGGCGGCGCGCAGCCGCCTCATGCCGGGCCGTGCCGCGTCGGTCTCACCCATGATGGCCAATGCTAGGGGACCCTCCGGATCGGCCGGACCCTTGCTGGGTTGCGGGCGCCCGGTGCGTGGCACGGTGGCGAGTTTTCGGGCGAGTGGCCGAAAGTTGCGGGGTCCTGGCCGAGGGCTGGCGGAAAACTCGGCCCAGTGGCCGAAAGTTCCGGGGCCTTAGCCGCGGGCGGGCCGCGCACTCGGCCGAGTGGCCGAAAGTCCCGGGGACCTGCCCGCCGGCCACGCGGGTCACACCCAGCTGGGGAACCACATCCGCAGCGACCACTGGCTCTGCGGGATCACCTGCGCCGTGTAGATCGGCCAGAAGAACGCGAACAACGCCAGCGTGAGCAGGCAGAACGCGCCCACGGCATACAGGCCGAGCTCCCGGCGACGCCACGAGTCGGTGCGTTTGCCGAGGACCAGGCCCAGCACGAACACCACCGCGAAGATCACCCACGGCTCGAACGCCACCGTGTAGAAGGAGTAGATGGTGCGCTCGGCCAGCGGGAACCACGGCAGGTAGCCGCCGACCAACCCGGCGACGATCGCCCCGGCACGCCAGTCGCGCCGGAACAGCCAGTAGTAGAGGCAGACGAAGATCGCGATCGCGCCCAGCCACCAGATCGACACGGTGCCGAGCGAGGTGATGGCCTTGCTGCACTGCGCCACCGTGCAGCCGTCCTCCCCGCGCTTGGGACCCTCGTAGAAGAACGACGTCGGACGGCCCTGGATGACCCACGACCACGGGTTGGTCTTGTAGGGGTGGTCGTCGTGAAGGTTGCGGTGAAAGGCGTAGATCTCGGTGTGGTACTGCCACAGGGACCGGAACGCCGGCGGCAGCCACTGCACGCCCTTGCCGGGGTTGAGCTCGGCCCACTGCCGGTCGTAGCCGCCGTCGGACCGGAACCAGCCCACCCACGAGGTGACGTAGGTGATCGCGGTGAGGCCGCACATGACCAGCGCCGCCCACAGGCCATCCCTGGTGATCGTGCCCCAGAACCAGTGCCGCAGCCCCGCGGCCCGCCGCGCACCCAGGTCCCACCACACCGTCATCAGCCCGAAGGCCACGAGGAAGAACAGCCCCGACCACTTGGTGCCGGCGGCCAGCCCGAGGCAGATGCCGGCGACCCACCGCCACGGCCGCCACCCGAGCCATGGCCCGAGCCCCGTGGCGAGCTGGCGCACCGACATCCCGGCGACCTTCTCGGCGAGGATCTCGCGCGACCGGTCGCGGTCGATCAGCAGCGCGCAGAACGCCGCCAGCGCCCAGAACATGACGATGAGGTCGAGCAGCCCCGTCCGTGATTGCACGAAGTGGTGCCCCTCGAACGCCACGAGGAAGGCCGCTATGGTCCCGAGCAGGCTCGACCCGAACATCCGTCGCGCGGCTCGCCCGATCATGAGGATCGACAGGGTGCCGAGCACCGCCACCGAGAACCGCCAGCCCCACGACGACGTCTGCCCGAAGATCTGCTCGCCAACGGCGATGACCCACTTGCCGACGGGCGGGTGGACGACCAGGTCGCCCTCGGTGCCGAAGACGTCCGGGGTGCCGCGCGTGAACAGCTCGTCGGGCTTCTTGATCGTGTCGGGCACGCGCATCTCGACGCCGTACTCCAGCATCGAGACGCCCTGCTTGACGTAGTAGGTCTCGTCGAAGACCAGCTGGTGCGGCCGGTCCAGCGACCAGAACCGCAACACCCCGCCGACCGCCGCGAAGAACAGCGGCCCGAGCCAGCCCCACAGGGTGTCGGTCGGCCGGAACCCGAGCAGGCGGGCGCGCAGCTCGTCCACCCGGGTCATGCCGAGCACCCTAATCTGCGGGGCTGCGAGGATGAGCCAGTGACCCTCGTCCTGGCCGCCACTCCGATCGGTGACCCGCGCGACGCCGCGCCCCGGCTGGCCGAGGAGCTCGCGAGCGCCGACGTCGTGGCCGCCGAGGACACGAGACGGCTGCGCCGGTTGTGCGCCGAGCTGGGCGTGACGCCCGCGGGGTCGGTGGTGAGCTACCACGAGCACAACGAGTCGGCGCGGACCCCCGAGCTGGTCGAGCGGCTGATCGCGGGCGACCGTGTGGTCGTCGTGACCGACGCGGGTATGCCGTCGGTGTCGGACCCGGGGTACCGGCTCGTGTCCGCGGCCGTCGCCGCCGACGTGCGCGTCACCTGCGTGCCCGGGCCCAGCGCCGTGCTCATGGCCCTGGCGGTGTCGGGTATGCCGGTCGACCGGTTCTGCTTCGAGGGCTTCCTGCCGCGCAAGCCGGGTGAGAAGGCACGGGCGCTCGCGGCCCTCGCCGACGAGCGCCGCACCATGGTCTTCTTCGAGGCTCCGCACCGGATCGCGGCGTCGCTGTCCGCGATGGCGGAAGCGTTCGGCGCCGACCGGCAGGCCGCGGTCTGCCGGGAGCTGACCAAGACCTACGAGGAGGTCAAGCGCGGCGGGCTCGCCGAGCTGGCCGCCTGGGCCGCCGACGGGGTCAAGGGCGAGATCACCGTCGTCGTCAGCGGTGCCCCGGCGGCAACGGTGACATCCGTCGAGGAGGCTCTACCCGGCATACGGGAGCGCGTTGCCGCAGGTGAGCGGCTCAAGGACGTGTGCGCCGACGTCGCGGCGACCACCGGTCTGTCCAAGAAGGCGCTCTACGACGCCGCCGTCCGCTAAGGCCTCAGGTGAGCCAGGAGAGGTGGTCGCGCAGCAGCGCGTAGCCGACGAAGGCGACCACGTCGAGCAAGGTGTGTGCGACGACCAGCGGGCCAACCCGCTTGGTCTTCGTGTAGAGCCAGCCGAAGACGAGCCCCATGACGACGTTGCCGATGAAGCCGCCGAACCCCTGGTAGAGGTGGTAGCTGCCGCGGATCAGTGCCGACACGAGCATCACGACCGGCAGCGACCAGCCGGCGCGCAGCCAGCGGTTGTAGAGGTAGCCGATCATGACGACCTCCTCGAGCACCGAGTTCTGCACGGCGGCGAGGACGAGCACGGGCAGGGTCCACCAGTTCTCGCTGAGGTTGGCGGCGGCGACGGTGGTGTTGAAGCCGAGGGCCTTCGCGGCGAGGTAGAGGCCAAGCCCGGGTATGCCGATGGCGGCGGTGAGCAGGGTGCCGCGCCAGAGGTCCTGGCCGGGCCGGCGGAAGTCGAATCCCATGCTACGAGCGGCAGTTCGCATGCCCTGGCCGTTGTCGCGACCGAGCAGGTAGAGGGCAAGGATCGCGGGGATGACGGCCACCGCGATGCCGACGAGCTGGTAGGCGAGGTCGAGCCACGGACGGTCGGGGGTGACCGAGCTGTTCATCGCGGTCGTCTGCTGGTTGAGCGCGACGTTCTGGGTGAGCTTGTTTACCAGCGACAGGACCGACCAGACGGCCGAGGCGCCGAGGCCGACGCCGAGGACGAGGGCGGACTCGGTGAACAGGTCGCGCCGCGTGGGCGGGCGCCATGCTCCGTCGGCGCTGTCGGCGCCTGGGTCCGCGGGCTCGTCCACGCTCACAGCGGTGAGGGTAACCCGTGGAAATCGACTCGACCTGGGCGCCCACACGGCATACCGTCTCGGTCGTGGACATCTCCTGAGCCGACCCGTGCCCGCCTTTGCCGCCCCCTCGTGGCCGCGAAGGGACGCCATCGTCCCCAGGAACCTGATGCCCACCACCCTCACCCTCACCGATCTCGACGTGACGTTCGGTGCCCGCCCGCTGTTCAGCGGTCTCGACCTCGCCGTCGCCGATGGTGACGTCACCGCCGTCGTCGGGCCCAACGGGTCCGGCAAGTCCACGCTGCTGCGCACGATCGTCGGGGAGCTGCCCGTCGAGCACGGCACGATCCGTCTCGCGCCGCGCGACGCCACGATCGGCTGGTTGCCGCAGGTGCTGCCCGACGCCACCGAGTCGCTGCTCACCTATGCCCGGCGCCGCACCGGCGTGACCTCGGCCGACGCCGAGCTCGAGGCCGCGACGGCGGCCATGTCGTCGGGGGCGATGGGCGCCGACGACCGGTATGCCGTGGCGCTCGAGCGGTGGCTCGCGCTCGGGGCGGCGGATCTCGAGGAGCGGCTGCCGGAGGTGGCTGCCCGGGTCGGCCTCGACGCCGACCCGGAGCGGCCGCTGGGGTCGCTGTCGGGCGGGCAGGCGGCTCGGGCCTCGCTCGTCGCGGTGCTGCTCAGCCGATATGACGTGCTGTTGCTGGACGAGCCGACCAACGACCTCGACCGGCGTGGGGCCGACCTCGTCACCGAGTTCGTGGTCGGCCACGGCGGGCCGGTGCTCGTCGCCAGCCACGACCGGGCGTTCCTCGACGCCGTCGCCACCGACGTGGTCGAGCTCGACCTGCACCAGCAGCGGGTGGCGCACTACACGGGCGGGTGGAGCGACTACCGGGCGCAGCGCGACCTCGACCGGCGGCACGCCTGGGAGGAGTTCGAGGCGTATGCCGCGGCGCGCGACGGATTGGTCGCGCAGGCGCGCCAGCGGCGTGAGTGGGCCGAGCGGGGGCGCGAGTCGGCGCACCGCCTGGCCGGGACGCGCAGCGAGGCCGACAAGTTCATCCGCGAGAAGCACCGCGCGCGGGCGGACCGTCAGTCGGCCAAGGCGGCGCGGATCTCACGGGCGGCTGACCGCCTCGAAGCAGTCGAGCAGCCACGCAAGGAGTGGGAGCTGAGGTACTCCCTGACGGAGGGCGCGCCGTCGGCGGACGTGGTTGCGACCCTGTCCGAAGCGGTCGTCGAACGCGACGAATTCCGTTTGGGGCCAGTCAGTCTCGTCCTCGCGCGGGGTGAGCGGGTGGCCGTGACGGGCGACAACGGCAGCGGCAAGACGACGTTGCTGGCGGCGCTGTTCGGGTCGCTGCCCCTGACGTCGGGGCGGCAGTCGCTCGGGACTCGGGTGCGGCTCGGCGTGCTGGACCAGCGGCGGGCGCTGCTCGACAGCGACGACTCCGTGGCGGACGTGGTCCGGGCCGCAGTGGGCGCGGATCCGGCGACCGGGCAGGAGTGGAAGCTGGCCGACGTGCGCACGCTCCTGGCGAAGTTCGGGCTCGGTGCCGAGCACGTCGCGCGCCCGTCGCGGTCGTTGTCGCTGGGTGAGCGGACCCGGGCCCTGATGGCGGTGTTCCAGGGACGCGGGGTCAACACGCTCGTGCTGGACGAGCCCACCAACCACCTCGACATCGCGGCCATCGAGCAGCTCGAGGCGGCGGTGGCAGCGTTCACTGGAACGGTGGTCCTCGTCAGCCACGACCTGCGGCTCGTCGAGGACCTCGCGATGACCCACCGTTGGCACGTGGCCGACGGCCAGGTGCGGGTCGAGGTGCTCTGACCGGAGCCGACACGGTCGCAAAAACGGCGGTTGCGCGGCATACCCACCAGCAATTGCTGTCGGGGTCAGCGCGTAACCGCCGTTTTGCCTGAGGGCCGACTAGGCGAGGGCTGGGCGGTCGCGGCCGCGGCGACGACGCCAGCGGCGCACCTTGAGCCACAGCCACACGAGCAGCCAGGCAAGAGCGATCAGCACGACGATCACCAGCACCGGCAGGAAGACGGCGACGAGGCTGAGCCCCACCGACGTCCCGTCCTCGACCGTGGATGCGACCGGCGCGCCAAAGCCGAGCGTGCCGGCGTTGATCGCGGGGCGGGCGGCGGTCTTGCCGGTGTGGACGAGCCCGGACACGACCACGCCGAGGACGATGCCGACCCACGGGTGGTCGCTCATCCAGGTCGACTTGTCGATGTTCTCGGCCGCGGATGTCGCAGCGAAGATCAGCCCGCCCATGCTCGGCCGGATGAACGTCTGCACCGCGTCGTTGACCGAGTCCACCGCGGGGATCTTGTCGAGCAGCACCTCCGCGAGCAGCAGCACGGCGCCGACGCCGATGGCCCACCATGACTCGATCCACGCATACGACTGCGGCAGGGTGATGACGTCGGTGAACTTCGACAGCAGCGCGACGATGAGGAACGGGATGTAGGCGTTGAGTCCCGCTGCTGCGGACAACCCCATACCGGTGAGTGCGGCGATCACGGCTACCTCCTGCGGGGCGCTGACGTGCCCGGTCTGGTCATTGTCTACCGGGCACAGCCCAGACGCGCGCAACGACGGGCCGGTTCCATGCCGGTTGGGGGCGTGAGGGTGCGGCAAACCGCACCCTCACGCCCCCAACCTCTCGACCCGCCGCCGTGGGCGACGCACCGGGGCGTCACTCGCCCTTGACGTTGACCACCTGCCGCAGTGTGTGCCGGACGGTGACCAGGTCGGCAGCGTCGGCCATGACCTGGTCGATGTCCTTGTAGGCAGCGGGGATCTCGTCGAGGAACGCGTCCGTGTCCCGGAACTCGATGCCCGCCATCGCCGCCCGCAGCTCGTCGTGCGTGAACCGCTTCCGGGCCGCGCTCCGGCTGAACTGGCGGCCGGCGCCGTGCGGTGCCGAGTTCAGCGCGACCTTGTTGCCGAGGCCCTCCACGACGTACGAGCGGGTGCCCATCGAGCCAGGGATGAGCCCGGGCTGACCCTCCCGCGCCTCGATGGCGCCCTTGCGGCTGACCCACAGTCCCTTCTTGCCCCAGTGGTCCTCCTGCTGGGTGAAGTTGTGGTGGCAGTTGACCCGCTCGTGCTCCTGGACGTCGGTCCCGAGGAACTCGCCGAGCTGGCGCAGCACCCGGTCCATCATCTCCTCGCGGTTGAGCAGGGCGTAGTGCTGGGCCCACCGCAGCTCGCGGATGTAGGCCCAGAACTCGTCCGTGCCCTCGACGAGGTAGGCGAGGTCGCGGTCGGGCAGCTGGATCCAGTGCCGGTCCATCAGGGTCCGGGCGATCGCGATGTGGTGCTGCGCGATCTTGTTGCCCACACCCCGCGATCCGGAGTGGAGGAACGCCCACACGCCGTCCTGCTCGTCGAGGCTCAGCTCGATGAAGTGGTTGCCGCTGCCCAACGTCCCGAGCTGCTCACGCCACCGCCCGGCCCGCTGGTCGGGGTCGAACCCGGCCTTGGTTGCCATCGCCTCGAGCTCGCCGATGCGCGGCTGGGCCGTGGCGACGATCTTGCGGTTGGCGGCACCGGCCGACAGGGGAATGGCGCGCTCGATCGACTCCCGAAGGGGAGTGAGCGACTTGCCGTCGAGATCGTCGCGCGTGAACTGCGTGCGGACCGCGATCATGCCGCAGCCGATGTCGACACCGACCGCGGCCGGCATGACCGCACGCTCGGTCGGGATCACCGACCCCACCGTGGCGCCGAGCCCCAGGTGCGCGTCGGGCATGAGCGCGAGGTGGGGGAACACGAAGGGCATGGTGGACGTGCGCAGGGCCTGCTCTCGGGTCTTGTCCTCGAGGACGGAGGCCCAGTTGATGAGCTTGGTGTTGATCTGATGCATGACGCACCTCCTTCGTGGACGTGTGTGCGTCGGTGACCGCGGACTCTCCGGGCCGCAGACGAGGGTGACAGGGCAGGTATGCCGCGCACCAACGGTTTTCGCGGCGTCAGCCATGGTGCCGGGGTGGAAGCTTTCGGGCGAGTGGCCGAAAGTCGCGCTCCGCTTGGCTCAGATGTCGGCTCGGCTGGCGAAGTGTCGTCGCCACTGTGGCTCGAGCTGGCGAGGCACGCAGATGCCCCGCGACGACATGGCCGTGCGCACCCGGGTCAGCACCTGCGTCGGGTCGCCGTAGACCTGCGACGACACGACAACCACGAACTTCCAGTCCTCCGCCTCGAGGTCCTCGCGGCGCATGAGGTCGCCCTCCCACTGGTCTTCGCGCTCGATGTGGTGCCGACCGTCGAACTCGATGCCGAGCTTCTGCTGGGGAAACGACAGGTCGATGCGGTACCGCACCCAGCCGCCCTCGTCGACCACCTCGAAATTGACGACCGGCTCCGGCAACCCGGCCAACACGATGAGCATCCGCAGCCGGCTCTCCATCGGCGAGTCGACCTTGGCGCGCACCAGCGATGCCGCCTGTCGGAGCAGCCGAGCATGCTGGCCGTCCCACGCCGCTGCCGCTGCCGCGAGCTTCCGCGGTGTGGTGGCTTTGGCGCGCACCAGCGAGTCCCCGAGCACCACCAGCTCGACCAGGTCACAGTGGGGGCCGAGGTCGAGGAAGGTGCGCTCCGGGGACGTCACGGGCAGACCGCGTTGGGTCGTGGACGCCGGCATTTTCACGACGCGGTGCGATCGGATCCCGTCCACTTTCTGGCGGTTCTTGTGTGGCACCGTGATGTGGATCGCCGAAGAATCGGGTGGGATCGCGCCCCATAGCCGCGCCGCCGTGTGGTGGGTGATGACTGCTTTGGCCGGGGAGATGGTCAGTGCCGCGAGGGCTCGAAGTGGCAGGGTGAGCTGCAGGTCCGAGGAGACGTGGACACCCCAGAACACCTGTTGGTAGCCGGGCCCGGCCAGCGCGTGGTCCTTGACACCCGCCCGCTTCGCCTCAGCGCGCGTGAAGGGAACCCGCGGGTTGAACTTGCGTCTCGGGAGGGCTCGTCGGGGCACCTGACCACCATGCCGAGTTCGCCATGAGCGGGTCGGGAGTTGTCCACAGGGTCACGCGACCTCACCCGCGCAGGTTTCGGGCGGGTGGCCGAAAGTTGCAGCCCGATTGGTGGGGGTGGGGTGAGGTTTCGGGCAAATGGCCGAAAGTTGCTGAGCCTCAGCCTGCCGTCCGCTTGACCGCCTCACGAGCGACCGGCGAACCACTCCTGCGGGTGCAGGCTCCGCACCTGCGGTTTGCCGACGTGGGCGACGACGGGCTGCCAGACCTTCAAGGGAACGTCTTCGGCAAACCAGCCAAAGGCCGACAGCGTGGGGTGCGTGCGAATCAGCTCGGGGTCGTCGGGGGCGAGCTCGACCCGGTTCTGGAGCTGGAGCTCTTCCAGCGCCGGCGCGGCCAGGGCTGGTGCGATGGACGAGAGTCCCTTCATCGAGCCCAGCTCGATCCGGGCGAGCCGGGTCAGGTTCCTGAGGTCCGGGAGATCGTGGACCCGCGGCAGTCCGTACAGGCTCAACAACTCCAACGAGCGCACTTCGGCGACGGCCGACAGGTCGGTCAGTCCGCGAATCTGGTTGAGGCACAGGTAGAGCAGGCCGTCGCAGCCGCGCACGCAGTCGGCCGACTCCCGCGAGCCACCTCGAACGTCGAGCCACTCCAACCGTGGGAGCCGCGCGAGCCAGCCGTCCGGGACCATCACTGCCCACAGGGTCAGCCGGCGAGCGGGGGCCATCCAGCCGAGATCCGCGTCGTCGAGAACGGCATGGTCGAGCCAGGCATCGTCGGGGCCGCGCCAGCGCACGACGTCGCGCGCTGCGGCGAGCTTCGCCACAGAGCCGAGTATGCCGTCGGGCCCAGCGCGCACGGTGAGGTTTCGGGCGGGGGGCCGAAAGTTGCAGTCCGATCGGTGGGGGTGGATGAGGTTTCGGGCGGGTGGCCGAAAGCTGCAGCGGGCGCGCTGGGGGAGGCGGTCGCGGAGGTGAGCGGGCGGCATACGTGATGTGCGCGGGAAAGCGACTTGCCGTGCGCGCATAGGATTCGCCTGTGACCAAAGTCCTTTCCGCTGTCGCCTGGCCGTATGCCAACGGCCCGCGGCACCTCGGCCACGTGGCCGGGTTCGCCGTGCCCTCCGACGTGTTCAGCCGGTACATGCGGATGGCGGGCCACGACGTGCTCATGGTCAGCGGGTCGGACGAGCACGGCACGCCGATCCTCGTCCTCGCCGACCAGGCGCAGGTGACGCCGCAGGAGTTCGTCGACCGCAACCACGCGATCATCGCCCACGAGCTCGCCGACCTCGGCTGCTCCTACGACCTCTACACGCGCACCACGACCGTCAACCACTACACGGTCGCCCAGGAGCTGTTCACCCAGGTCTGGAAGAACGGCTACATGGTAGAACAGACCACCCGGGGCGCCATCTCGCCGAGCACCGGACGCACCCTGCCCGACCGCTACATCGAGGGCACCTGCCCGATCTGCGGCTACCCCGAGGCGCGCGGCGACCAGTGCGACAACTGCGGCAACCAGCTCGAGCCGACCGACCTCATCGACCCGAAGTCCAAGATCAACGGTGAGACACCGGAGTTCGTCGAGACGCAGCACTTCTTCCTCGACCTGCCCGCGCTGGCCGACGCGCTGCGCGAGTGGCTCGAGGGACGCGAGGCGAGCGGCACGTGGCGGCCCAACGTCATCAAGTTCAGCCTCAACATCCTCGACGACATCCGGCCGCGCGCGATGACCCGCGACATCGACTGGGGCATCCCGGTGCCGCTCGAGGGCTGGCGCGACCAGCCGACCAAGCGGCTCTACGTCTGGTTCGACGCCGTCATCGGCTACCTGTCGGCGTCAGTCGAGTGGGCGCGCCGCCTCGGCGAGCCCGAGCGCTGGCGTGAGTGGTGGAACGCCGACGCCACCGGTGAGGACCAGCTGTCCTACTACTTCATGGGCAAGGACAACATCACCTTCCACTCCCAGATCTGGCCGGCCGAGCTCCTCGGGTATGCCGGGAAGGGGGCTCGCGGGGGCGAGCCCGGCTCGTTCGGTGAGCTGAACCTGCCGACCGAGGTGGTCTCGAGCGAGTACCTCACGATGGAGGGCAAGCAGTTCTCCACCTCGCGCGGCTACATCATCGGCATCCGGCACGTGCTCGACACCTACGGCCCGGACGCGATTCGTTACTACATCTGCGCAGCCGGCCCGGAGAACCAGGACGCCAACTTCACCTGGGCCGAGTTCGTGCAGCGCAACAACTCCGAGCTCGTCGCCGGCTGGGGCAACCTCGTCAACCGCACCGCATCGATGGTGGCGAAGAACTTCGGCGAGGTGCCGCAGCCCGGGCCGCTCGAGCCGGTCGACGAGGCGGTGCGGGCCAAGGTGCTCGCGGCGTTCGACACCGTCGGTGACCTGCTCGCGCGGCAGCGGGTCAAGGCGGCCGTGGCCGAGGCGATGCGCACTGTCGGCGAGGTCAACAAGTACGTCACCGACACCGAGCCGTTCAAGCTCAAGGGCGAGGACCAGCGCGAGCGGCTGGCGACCGTGCTGCACACGCTCGTGCAGTCCGTGGCCGACCTCAACCGCATCCTCGCGCCGTTCCTGCCGCACTCGTCGAATGCCGTTCACGCGGCCATCGGGGGCGAGGGCGAGTTCATGCCGATGCCCTGGATCGAGGAGGTCCACGGACTCGACGACGGGGACCGTGAGCGGGTCTACCCGATCGTCACGGGTGAGTACACGCAGACGCCGCGCTGGGAGTCCGTGCCGGTGACGGTGGGGGCGCCGGTCGCCAAGCCGACCCCGATCTTCACCAAGCTCGATGAGTCGGTGGTCGAGGAAGAGCTCGGCTCGATCGCATGACGCCCCACGACCAGCGCAGCGGGCATGGGCGCGTCCCCGACGCGCCCGACCCGCTCCCGATCCCGGTCGTGGACAACCACACGCACCTCGACATCGCGCGCGACGGCGAGGACCTCCCGGACGTGGCCGCGGCCATCGCCGCCGCCACCGCGGTCGGCGTCGACCGCATCGTGCAGATCGGCTGTGACCTGCCCGGCGCCCGGTTCACCGCCGAGCAGGTCGACCTGCACCCGCAGATGCTCGGCGGGGTTGCCATCCACCCCAACGAGGCACCCAGGCTCGCCGCCCAGGGAAGTCTCGACGCGGCATACGCGGAGATCGAGGCGCTGGCCTCCCACCCACGCATCCGCGTCATCGGCGAGACCGGGCTCGACTACTTCCGCACCGGCCCGGAAGGCCTTGCGAGCCAACAGGATTCGTTCCGGTGGCACATCGACCTCGCCAAGCGCACCGGCAAGGCCCTGCAGATCCACGACCGCGACTCGCACGACGACGTGCTGCGCATCCTGGCCGAGGAGGGCGCGCCGGACCGCACCGTCATGCACTGCTTCTCCGGCGACCTGGAGATGGCGCGCGAGTGCGTCGAGCGGGGTTACTACCTGTCGTTCGCGGGGACGGTGACCTTCAAGAACGCCGCTGGGCTGCGTGACGCCCTGGCCGTGACACCCCTGGAGCGGGTCCTCGTCGAGACCGACGCGCCCTACCTCACGCCGGTGCCGTGGCGCGGAGCCACCAACGCGCCCTACCTCGTGCCGCTCACGGTGCGGGTGATGGCGGGGGTGCTCGGTGTCGCCGTGCCGACCCTGTGCGAGGCGATCAGTGCCAACTCCGAGGCGGTCTACGGCCCCTGGTGAGCCCCGGCGAGTTGGTCGATTGCTTACGGGGTCGTTATCAAAATTTGACCTTTGCCGGGCAACCCGTCATGGTTGATGGCTGTTGGCCGGGGTCGGAACCTCCGGGTGACGCGAGCAGGGGTGCTTGTCCGCCGCAGAACCAGCGGCACCAGGGCAGGCATCCCTCGTCCTTTGTTCCCAGCAGTGCGGGTGCCCGCACCGGCTGCCGGGGCGGGGCGCGTCGCACGGACCGATGCCCGGGGAGCTCGACCACTGGAGCATTGTGATCACCCGTCCCGTCCGGCGCATCGTGCAAGGCGCCGTCGTCACCGCCCTCGCCGTCGGCACCGTCGGCGTCTCCCAGCTCGACAAGACCGTCACCCTCTCGGTCGACGGCAAGACCTCCACCGTCCACGCGTTCAGCGGCGACGTGAAGGACATCCTCGAGAAGAAGAACATCAAGGTCGGTGAGCACGACGTCGTCGCTCCCAGCCCTGGCACCCCGCTGGCCGACGGCCAGAAGATCGTGGTCCGGTACGGCCGCAAGCTGACCGTGACCGTCGACGGTGCCACCCGCGAGTACTGGACGACCGCCACCACGGTCGACGCGGCGCTCGCCGAGCTCGGCATCCGCGCCGACTCCGCGAAGCTGTCGACCTCGCGCTCGATGAGCCTCGGCCGCGACGGCCTGGCCCTGTCGGTCACCACCCCCAAGGCGGTCACCGTCAAGGCCGATGGCAAGAACCGTCAGGTCACCACCACCGGCGCCACTGTCGGCGACGTCCTCGCCGAGCTCGGCATCACCAAGGACTCCGACGACCGCGTGAAGCCGGCCCTGGACACCAAGGTGACCAAGGGCCTCGGCATCGCCGTGCAGCGGGTGACCGTGTCGCAGCTCAAGGACACCCAGGCCATCGCGCGTACCGTGACCCGCAAGAGCGACTCCTCGCTCTTCGTCGGCCAGAGCAAGACCGTGAAGGCCGGCTCGGACGGCGCCAAGGTCGTGACCTACAAGATCACCAAGGTCGACGGCAAGGTCGAGAGCAAGAAGGCCGTCGGCACCCAGGTGACCCAGCAGCCGGTCGCCCAGGTCATCGCCGTCGGCACCAAGAAGAAGCCGGTTGCGGCCGCGCCCAAGCCTTCGACCTCCAGCACCAAGCCCTCGGCCGGCAACACCTCCGGCGCCGGCATCAACCTCTCCAACGCCGCCATGTGGGACCGCATCGCGCAGTGTGAGTCCGGTGGCAACTGGAGCATCAACACCGGCAACGGCTACTACGGCGGCCTGCAGTTCGACTACGGCTCGTGGCTCGCCAACGGCGGCGACGACTTCGCTCCCCGCGCCGACCTCGCGTCGCGCGCCGAGCAGATCACCGTGGCCAACCGCTACTACGCCAAGGCCGGTCTGGGCCCGTGGGGTTGCGCGCACGCCGCCTGATCCCACGCATCGAGGCAACAGCGCCTCACTCGAGGACCGCACGAGGTTTGAGCTCGTGCGGTCCTCGGCGTTTCTCGGGGCAACGCCCGGTGCCGGTATGCCGCGTGCCCACCGACGCCAATAGAGTCACCTCCCATGGGTGAGGAGGTCGGCGACGCGGAGCACGCCTCGGGCTACCTCGGCGCGGCGCACATCCGCGAGCTCGCCGCCTCCCTGGGCCTGCGACCCACCAAGCAGTGGGGCCAGAACTTCGTCGTCGACGCCAACACGGTCAAGCGCATCGCCCGCCTGGCGCAGGTCGGTCCGGACGACTCGGTCGTGGAGGTCGGTCCCGGTCTCGGGTCCCTCACCCTCGCCCTGCTCCCCGTCGCCGGGCACGTCACGGCGGTCGAGGTCGACCCGACCCTCGCGGCGGCCCTCGGTGACACGGTGAGCCGGCTCGCGCCGGCATACGCCGACCGGCTCACGCTCGTCCACGCGGACGCGATGCACGTGCGCACCCTGCCCGACCCGCAACCCACGGCTCTCGTCGCGAACCTGCCCTACAACGTGTCGGTGCCGGTCGTGCTGTCGTTCCTCGAGGCGTTCCCGACGCTGCGGCGCGTGCTCGTCATGGTGCAGCTGGAGGTGGCAGAGCGGCTGGCCGCCACCCCGGGCAGCAAGACCTATGGTGTGCCGTCGGTGAAGGCCGCCTGGTATGCCGCGGTGCGGCTCGCCGGCAACGTTCCGCGCGGCGTGTTCTGGCCGGTGCCGAACGTCGACTCCGGGCTCGTGGAGATGGTGCGCCGCGACCCGCCGCAGGTCGGGGCGACACGGGAGGACACGTTCTCGTGCATCGACGCGGCGTTTGCGCAGCGGCGCAAGACGTTGCGGGCGGCGCTGGCCGGGTGGGCCGGGTCGGCCGCGCGCGCCGAGGAATGCCTCGTGGCGGCCGGGATCGACCCGAAGACCCGCGGCGAACAGCTCGGCGTCGAGCAGTTCGCCGCCATCGCCGCCGCCCGGTCCGTCTTGCCTGCGCCCTGACCAGCCCTGACCCGCGAGTCTTCGGAAGTTTTCCTACGTTCCAGCGTCCAGAAACTTCCGAAGACTCGCAGCGACATCAGCGCTGGAGGGTGTCGCAGCCGGCTGCGGAGGCCTGGGCGGTCGTCGCCGGCGGGCGTTGGGCCGCGAGGTCGAGACCGGTGGACCGGCCGTGGTTCCAGTCCAGCCAGTCGCCCCTGTCCGGGAGGGTCAGCTCGCCGGTGCCGGTGACGCAGGCGAACTCGGGCTGGGGGAGCTTCCACAGTGCCGGGTAGGCGTCCGCCGAGAGCCCGCCAAGGTAGGCGTAGTCGACCGGCACGGTGGCGGTGTCCTGACGGGCCAGGTTGTGCTCGGCGATCCACAGGTCGGGGTTGAGCACCGCGAGCCCGAGCAGCCCGACCGCGCCGAGCCGCACCGCCGTCGGCACGAGCCACCCGGCCCGGCCGAGCGCCCCGGCCACCAGCACGAGCAGCACCACGACGCCGAGCCACCCCTCGAAGACCGACACCAGCAGCCGCAGCCGGGTGAAGCCGTACGCCTCCTCGTAGACACTCATCCGGTAGAGCGCCGACACGACGACCACGAGGGTCATGACGGCGAGGGCTCCGAGCGCCAGGTTGCGCACGAGGTCGGCCGGCGCCTTGTGCGCGACCCACGCGATGACGGTCAGCGTGAGGATGGTGGCGACGGTCAGCTGGCCAAAGCCCTGGTGCACGTAGTCGGCATACGTCAGCCCGGTCGTCTCGCGCAGGTAGGCGTGGCCGCCGAACAGTGCCGTCGCCTGCGCGACGAGGAAGACCGCGAAGACCCCGTCGACCGCCACGAGCGGCGCCAGCCACTCGAACCGGCGACGGCTCGCCTTGAGGGGGATCCGCACCGAGTCGACGGCCGGGGGAGCGAGGGCGACGTATGCCGCGGCGAGGGTGCCCGCGGCGATGAAGACTCCCAGCACGATCCGGGCCGGCACGTCGCCGATCGAGATGTTCGGGGTGATGGCGTCGACCCAGGTGGCGAAGACCGCGTCGGCGGAGGCGAACAGCGCACCGAAGACGACCAGCAGCACGAGGGTGACGAGGACGGTGCGGACCACGGGGAGCCAGGCGCGCGCCCCCTGGGCGGGGCGCAGGGACCGGCCCAGCCAGGGCAGACCCCGCAGGGCGGCGAACGGCACGGAGGCCGCCCCGAGCAGCATCCCGATGACGGTGCGGGCCTTGGTGACGTTGACGACGACCAGGGCGAGCGCGGCCAGCAGGCAGAGCATGGTGATCCACGCGGCGTCGCGCACGACCAGCATGGCAACCAACAGCGTCACGAGGGCGACGTCGGCCCAGTCGAGCCAGGTCCAGGGCCGCCAGCTGCCGGCGAACAGCACCACCCCGGCGATGGTCGCGAACACGATCGCGACGCCCAACCCGAGGTTGCGGTCGGGGATGATGAGCGCCGCCAGGGTGCCCGCGACGGCGCACGCAGCCACGATCCCGGGGCGCCCGGCACCGGCGTCCGGCCAGAACCGCCGGAGCTCGAGCGCACCGGGAGGCGGTGGCGGGCTTGCGGGCATCGGTGCGGGTGGGGTGAGGGTGCTCATCGTCGGTGCCTCCTGGTGGCGGACGGGTCGGTCGTGGTCACGGGGGAGGGTCACGCGCAGGAGCGCACCCGTGGCCGAGTCGGCGACGCCGATGGCGCCGCCATGGAGCTGGGCGACCCAGCGGGCGATGGCCAGGCCGAGGCCGGTGCCGCTGTGCTGGGCGGAGCTGGTGGTGAAGCGTTCGAAGACGGCCTCGCGGTCGGCCGGGGCGATGCCGGGGCCCTGGTCGGCGACGGTGAGGACCACGTCATCACCGGAAACCGTTGCAGCGACACGGATCTCACCACCCGCGGGGCTGTGTCGGGCTGCGTTGTCGAGGAGGTTGGCGAGCAACTGGTGCAGCCGTTCGGGGTCCCCCGGGACGGTGAGGTCGGCTGGGTCGACCCGCACGGCATACCGCAGGCCGTCGGTGCGGGCCTGATTGACGGCGTCCTCGAGCAGCTCGGCGACGACCACGTCGGCGACTCGGAAGGGGGCGATGCCGGCGTCGACGCGCGACAGGTCGAGCAGGTCGGAGACGAGCCGGCTGAGCCGCTCGGTCTGGGCGTGTGCAGCGGCCAGGGTGGCCGCGTCCGGGGTGGTGACGCCGTCGACGAGGTTCTCCAGCACGGCCTGCAGCGCGGTGATGGGGGTGCGCAGCTCGTGCGACACGTTGGCGACGAGGTCGCGGCGTTGCCGGTCGACGAGCTCGAGGGTGGCGACCATCCGGTTGAAGGCGCGGGCCAGCTCGCCCACCTCGTCGCGGGAGTCGGTGCGCACGCGCTGGGTGTAGTCGCCCTGCGCCATGTGTCCGGCGGCAATCGTCATGTCTCGCAACGGTTTCGTCATGCCACGCGCCAGCAGCTGGGTCACGCCCAGCCCGACCAGCACGGCCACAGGCACCACCAACCACGGCGACCAGCCGGCCCGCGTGGCCAGCACGGCCAGCAGGGTGGCGACGGCGACGGTCACCGCGACGAGGGCCCCCAGCTTGGTCTTGATCGACCGCACCGGGTCCAGCGGACGCAGCCCGTAGGGCGTCCTCGGCTCCTGGCTCACTGGCCCGTCTCCAGGGCGTACCCGACCCCGTGGACCGTGCGGAACCGATCCTGACCGAGCTTGCGGCGCAACGACTTCAGGTGGCTGTCGACGGTGCGGGTGCCGCTGGCGTCGCCCCACCCCCACACCTCCGCAAGCAGCGTCTCGCGGCTGAGCACCGTGCCCGGCTCGGCCGCCAGCGCGGCGAGCAGGTCGAACTCGGTGGGTGTCAGGTGCACCTCGTCGCCGTCGTTCCACACCCGCCGCTGGCCCTGGTCGATGCGCACCGGCCCGACCTCGAGCACGCGAGCCGTGGCGCGGTCGCTGCCCGAACCGTTCGCACCGTTGTCGGCAGCCGCTGCCGCTGCGCGCTCGACCCGGCGCAGGATGACGCGGATGCGGGCGACCAGCTCGCGCATCGAGAACGGCTTGGTCACGTAGTCGTCGGCACCGATCCCCAACCCCACGAGCATGTCCGTCTCGTCGTCGCGCGCCGTGAGCATGAGGACCGGCACCGGAGGCGACGTGGGCTCGGACTGGAGCCGGCGGCATACCTCTAGGCCGTCGAGGCCCGGAAGCATGATGTCGAGCACGACCAGGTCAGGCGACCACTCCCGCGCGCGGTCCAGGGCGGTGAGCCCGTCGTGCACGGCGACCGCATCGAAACCCTCGGCGACGAGGCGACTGGTCACCGCGTCGGCAATGGTGCGCTCGTCCTCGACCACGAGGATGCGCGGACTGGTGTGGTGGCTCACGGGACCGAGCGTAGGAGGGCGTGTGGTCAGGAGGCGGGCACAACCTGTGAAGGTTCTGTGCAGATGTCCGGGTCAGCGACCTGCCGTGGGGCCCAATAGGGTGGCGACATGACCTCAGCCGCGTTGCCGCCGAGCGCATCGGTGACGGTGCGGGTGCCGGCCAAGATCAACCTCGAGCTGCTGGTCGGGCCGCCGGGCGCCGACGGCTACCACCCGCTCGCGACCGTCTTCCATGCCGTCAACCTGTTCGACGAGGTGACGGTGACGGCGGCCGAGGAGTGGGGTCTCAGCGTGAGCGGCCCGCAGTCGCTCGGTGTGCCGGTCGACGGCACAAACCTCGCCGCCAAGGCGGCCCAGGCGCTGGCCGAGCGGGCCGGGGTCGACGAACCCGTGCACATCGCGATCCGCAAGGACATTCCGGTCGCCGGTGGCATGGCGGGCGGTTCCGCCGACGCGGCCGCGACCCTCGTCGCGTGTGACCACCTGTGGGGGCTCGGCACGACGAAACAGGAGCTCGAGGAGATCGCCGGCGGCCTCGGCAGCGATGTCGCATTCCTGCTCAGCGGTGGCACGGCGATGGGGTCGGGGCGCGGGGAGATCCTCGCGCCGGTCCTCGCGCGTGGCACCTACCACTGGGTGCTCGCCCTGAGCGAGGGCGGGCTCTCGACCCCTGCCGTGTATGCCGAGTGCGACCGCCTGCGGGGAAGCGTCGCCGTGCCCGACCCGGTGCCGACCCCGGAGATGATGCAGGCGCTGCGCTCGGGTGACGCGCGGGCGCTCGGCGCCGCCCTGCAGAACGACCTGCAGGCGGCGGCGCTGTCGCTCATGCCGGCGCTGACCGACGTCATCGACGCGGGACTGGAGTTCGGCGCGGTGGGCGGCATCGTGTCGGGTTCGGGTCCGACCGTGGCCTTCCTCTGTGAGGACACCGAGTCGGCGCTCGACCTCGCGGTCGCGCTCACGGCCTCGGGTGCGGTGCAGGACGTGCGGCGTGCGACCGGGCCGGCCCACGGCGCGCATGTCATCGGCGGACCTCGACCGGGATAGCGCATGGCCAACCTCATCAGTGTCGAACGTGCCTCGCTCGCGCTCGGCACCGCCCAGGTGCTCGACGGCGTCTCGCTGGGGGTGCAGGGCGGTGACCGCATCGGTGTCGTTGGCCGCAACGGCGGCGGCAAGACCACCCTGCTGCGCGTGCTCGCCGGGTCCATGGGGGTGGATTCGGGCCGGGTGACCCGCACCGGGTCTGCGACCGTCGGGATGCTCGCGCAGGCCGACGTGCTGGACCCGGGTGCGACCGTGCGGTCGGTGGTGCTCGGCGACCTGCCCGAGCACGTCTGGGCCGGCGACCCGCGGGTGAGGGATGTGCTCGACGGCCTGCTGGGTGGGGTCGACGCGCCCGGTGTCGGCGGCCTCGATGGGCTTGTCGGTCCGTTGTCCGGTGGTGAGCGCCGCCGGCTCGCGCTCGCGCGGCTCCTCGTCGCCAACCCCACCGTGCTGCTGCTCGACGAGCCCACCAACCACCTCGATGTCGAGGGCGTGGCCTGGCTCGCGGACCACTTGGTCAGGCACCGGTCTCGCCCCGACAACGCGTTTGTCGCGATCACCCACGACCGCTGGTTCCTCGACGCCGTGGCCACCCAGACTTGGGAAGTCGTCGACGGGTCGGTTGGGTCCTTCGAAGGCGGCTACGCCGCATACGTGCTGGCGAAGGCCGAGCGGGAGCGGATGGCCAACGTCACCGCCGAACGACGCGACAACCTGCTCCGCAAGGAGCTCGCCTGGCTGCGGCGCGGAGCGCCCGCGCGCACGTCGAAGCCGAAGTTCCGCATCGAGGCGGCCAACGCGCTGATAGAGAACGAGCCGCCGCCGCGCGACGACGTCGAGCTCATGGGGTTCGCGACCGCGCGGCTCGGCAAGGACGTCATCGACCTGCACGACGCCTCGGTGACCGTCGGCGACCGGGTGCTGCTCGACCGCGTCACGTGGCAGCTCGGCCCCGGCGACCGCATCGGCATCGTCGGCGTCAACGGCTCGGGCAAGTCGACGCTGCTCCGCGCGCTCGCGGGCGAGGTGCCGCTGACGAGCGGCAAGCGCAAGCAGGGGGTCACCGTGCGCCTGGCTCACCTCACGCAGGAGGTGCGTGAGCTCGAGCGGTATGCCGACCGGCGCGTGATCGAGGCGATCGAGGACGTGCGTACGTCAATCCGGTTGGGACGCAAGGAGATCAGCGCAGCGCAGCTGGCTCAGCGGCTCGGGTTCACGGGCGGGCGGCAGCAGACGCGGGTGGCGGACCTCTCGGGTGGTGAGCGGCGCCGGTTGCAGTTGACACGGCTGCTCATGGACGAGCCGAACGTGCTGCTGCTCGACGAGCCGACCAACGACCTCGACGTCGAGACGCTGACGTCGCTCGAGGACGTCCTCGACGGGTGGGCCGGCACGCTGGTCGTCGTGTCCCACGACAGGTACCTGCTCGAGCGGGTCTGCGACCGGCAGGTCGCGCTGCTCGGCAACGGCAAGGTGCGTGACCTGCCCGGTGGGGTCGAGCAGTACCTCCAGCTGCGTCACCAGTCGACCTCTTCCCCGTCGCCAACCCCCGCACAAGCCGAGTCGGCGCCGCCCGCATCGGTGTCGGCAGCGTCTCCGGCCGAGCAGCGGGAGGCGCGCAAGGTCGTCGCCCGGGTCGAGCGTCAGCTGTCCCGGCTGACCGAGCGCGAGGAGCGCATCCACATGGCCATGACCGAGGCCGCGACGGACCACGAGCGCATCACCGAGCTCAATGCGCAGCTGCGTGAGATCGCCGACGAGCGGGAGTCGCTGGAGCTCGAGTGGCTGGAGGCCGCAGAGCTCATCGAGTGAGCTGCTCGACGTGGGCGACCAAGCGGCGCAACGGCTTTGGCGTGCTGGTCGGCGTGAGCCGCGCCGCCAGCGCCTCGGCCAGCCGCAGCTTGCGACCCGACCCCGACCCGGCGAACCGGTGCAGCTGGTCCTCGGTCGTGCGGTCCCGCCACTCGGGTTGGTTCTGGAAGGTGCGGAACCGTCCCAGCTCGCCGAGCTCGGTGACGGCAGCCACGACCTCGTCGGCGCCCAGGGCGCGGATCAGCTCGTCCTCGAGGTCGGTGTCGCAGACGAAGAACCCGTGGCGCGCCAGGTCGTCGCGGTCGCGCACCTCCATGCCGCGGCGGGCGAGGGCGCGCTCGACGAAACCCACCTCACCGAGGTCGCACAACCCGCAGACGGACACCCACTCGTCGGCGGACAGCAGTGCCAGCTGGCGCTCGATGTTCGTGATGCCATCCATGACGATCAGCTCGGCGTCGGCCAGTCCGTGGTGCGCGAACAGGCTGCCTACCACGGCCGCGTCGCTACGTCCCTCGACGAGCACCGTGACCTTGGCGGTGCCGGTCGGATCGGTGGTGGTCACCGGCCCAGTCCAGCTCATCGAGCATCCATTCGCACCATTCCACGGCGGCGCGTCGTGACCTGACGCCGCCCTCGAGGGTGAGCCGGCTCGCGAAGAGGGGGTGGCCGGGGTCACGCGAGTCCGTGTCGGCGTCCACCCCCGCCAATTCTTCCTCGTATGCCGCGAGCCGCGCCTTGTGTGCCGAAAGAGACTGGCGCACAAAGGACTTTGCAATCTCCGGGGCGACCAGCCAGACGGACCAGAGCTTGAGGGTCTCGAGGTCACGCACCGGTTGCGGTTCCAGCTCGGACGCCACCCACGAGCGCAACGCCCGCTTGCCGGCCGCCGTCACGGCATACCTCTTGGTCGGTCTGGGGCCGGCCCCGTCGACGACCCGGTGTCGCACGAGTCCGGCGTCCTCGAGCCGCGCCAGCTCGGGGTAGATCTGGCTGTGCCGCGCGGTCCAGAAGTAGCCGACCGGGCGCTCCATCGCCTTGGCGATGTCGTAGCCGGTGCGCTGACGGCGCGCGAGCAGCCCGAGGATGGCGAAGCCGAGGTGCGAGGGGATGGACGCTTCCGGCGGCATATGTCAATGTTGACATATGAAACGTCTTGCAGCGGTGCTCGCCGCGGTCGTGGTGCTGCTGGCGGCGTGTGGCGGCAGCGGGGACCCGGCCAGCGGGCCCACGAGATCAACGCCCACACCACTGCCCACTCCGACGGTGACGTCGATCCAGGACCGGTGCAAGGTGCCCTTCGACGGGGGCGAGCTCATCTCGCTCGACGGACCCGACGGCAGTGTGGTGACCGGCGCGAGCATCGGGGACGGGGAGACAGCGGCGGTCTATCTGCACCAGACCGCGCCCTCGGGTTTCTGCGGCTGGGTGTCGTATGCCGGGTGGGCGGCTGGGAAGGGCGTGCGCGGCGTGCTCATCGACCTCTGCGGTTGGGGCAAGTCGCAGTGCAAGGGGGCGTTCGCGGAGGACCCCACGGCGCAGGTGAAGCTGGCGGTCGACTGGACCAGGCAGCAGGGCGCCAAGCGCGTGACCATCGTCGGCGCCTCGCTCGGTGGGGCAACCGCACTGGCGGCCGGGGGCAAGGCGGGCGCGGACGGCGTGGTCGACCTGTCCGGGCCGTTCAGCTACCAGGGCCTGCCGACGGCCGCCGAGGCAACGCCCGCCATTACGGTGCCGCTGCTCATCGCCATGGCCACCACCGACCTCGAGATGGAGCCGGCCAAGGTCGAGGCCGCGTTGAAGGCGTCACCCGCGAAGCAGAAGCGTTACGTGGCAACGGAATCCGGCCACGGCTGGGGCATGCTGAACAAGGGCACCGACGCCGATCCGCAGTGGACGCCGCTCGCCACGACGGTGCTGCAGTGGGCCAAGGGCGACGTCAGCTCGGCTGGCTGAGGATCCGCGCGGAGGCGAGTGTCGCGAAGGTGTTGATGGTCTGCTCGGCCTCCGTCGCCGGGCTGGCGAGCACCCACAGGCGGGTGACGGTGTTGCCGGCCGACACCACCGCGGTGCAGCGCGTGACCGCCTTGATGCTCTCGCACCAGCTGAACTGCCCGGACAGGCCGCCGACCTTGTCGAGCTTGTGCGGCTTGACGCCCGTGACCTTGGTGCCGTCGGCGAAACTCCAGTTCGCGCACTTCGTCAGCGCCTCCGCCTGGCTGACGGCCTCGCCCGCCCCGTCGTTCGGGTAGTAGGCGACGACCTGGTCGATGGTGCTCACCGAGTCGGTCCAGCGCGCGTGCGCACCGCCAACGATCTGGGCGTTCGACGGCAGCCGTCCGCCGCATGCGTCGTACCAGGCCCACACCCCGGCGGTCGGCTGGTTGGTGTAGCTGAAGCCGACCTTCTTCATCGCGCCCTCGGGCAGGAGGGCCTGGAGCCCCCGCTCACCCGCGGCCGGGTCGCCCGGGGCCACCGTGGCCGAGGGGCTGGGGACCTGTGGCCCGACCTGCTCGGTGGGCGACGGTGCCGCGGAGGTGGTGGTGCTCGGCGTGGCCGACGGGGACTGCGTCGTCGTGGAGCTGGTCGTGCCGGGTGACCCCGCGGTGTCGCTGCCCGATGAGCAGCCTGCGGTCATCAGGGCGAGGGCGGCGAGGGTCGCGCCCACGCCCGCCGTGCGTCGGGTATGCCGCGTGGTCCGGTGGCGCAGTCGCCTCACCGCAGCTCCTTGCTGGCTTCGGGGTCGGGAGTGGTGGTGTCGGGTGTGGTCGTGGGGATGGTGCCGGGGTTGGTCTCGGTCTCGAACGGGCCGAGCAACCGGCGCAGCTTGTCGGCGAGGTCCGTGCGGTCGCGACCGGAGAGCTCGGCGAGCAGGGTCCGCTCGCGGGCGAGCAGGTCCGCCATCGCGGCGTCGACGGTGCGCGCGCCTTCGCCGGTCAGCCGCACGATGACACCGCGGCGGTCGGTGGGGCTGGGGCTGCGCTCGACCAGGCCGCGCCGCTCGAGCCGGTCGACCCGGTTGGTCATGGTGCCGCTGGTGACGAGGGTCTGGCGGACGAGCTGGCCGGGGGACAGCTCATAGGGGTCGCCGGCGCGCCGCAGCGCCGACAGCACGTCGAACTCCCAGCCCTCGAGGTCGTGCTGCGCGAAGGCCTGCACCCGGTCGAGGTCGAGCCGTCGCGCGAGGCGCGAGATGCGCGACAGGACGTGCAGGGGTTCGACGTCGAGGTCGGGTCGTTCGCGGCGCCACGCGTCGACGATCCGGTCGACATCGTCGGGTTGCGGCTCCATGGGTGACAACTCTACTCTCCATCAAGTATCTTGATATCAAGATAAATTTCGAAGCAGGAGGCGCGACGATGAGCACGACCTGGGACCCGACGCAGTACGCCAAGTTCGCCGACCACCGATCGCGCCCGTTCTACGACCTCACCAGTCGCATCGGCGCCACCGATCCCAAGGTCGTCGTCGACCTGGGCTGCGGCAACGGCCCGCTGACCCTTGCCCTGGCCCAGCGTTGGCCGGACGCCCGGGTCATCGGTGTCGATCACTCGCCGCAGATGCTCGAGTCCGCGCGCACGCAGGACGCCGAGGGGCGGGTCGAGTGGGTCGAGGCCGACGTCGCCACCTGGGACCCGGCGACGGTGGGCGCGCCCATCGACGTCCTCGTCACCAACGCGACCCTGCAGTGGGTCCCGGGTCACCTGGACCTCCTCGGCCCGTGGGCTGACTCCCTCGCGCCCGGTGGCTGGTTCGCCAACCAGGTGCCCGGCAACATCGACGCGCCGTCGCACGCCATCATGCGTGAGGTCGCCCGAGGGTATGCCGCACCGGCCGCCCTGGGCGATGACCTCGACCGCCTGCGCGTCCCGTCGGTCGAGGACTACCTTGCCGTCCTCACCCGGGCCGAGCTCGA
This sequence comes from Knoellia koreensis, assembly GCF_013041615.1. Lineage (GTDB taxonomy): Bacteria > Actinomycetota > Actinomycetes > Actinomycetales > Dermatophilaceae > Pedococcus > Pedococcus koreensis. The sequence continues at coordinate 749,795 of NZ_JABEPQ010000002.1, read as the reverse complement.
CGTGGACGGGTGGGAGACGACCTATTTCCACGTGCTGGATCCCGAAGGGGCCCAGGACAACCCGGTCCTCGAGTGGGTGCGCGGCACGGGGCTCCGGCCGGTCGTCGAGTCGTTCGGTGACGACGACGAGGCGCGGGAGGCTTTCCTGGCGGAGTACGGCGCGAGGCTCAAGACGGCATACCCGCGCAGCGAAGCGGGTGTGATCTTCCCCTTCCGCCGGCTCTTCGTCGTCGCGCAGCGTCCGGACGGTGGCCGATGAGTGTGGTCGGCCTGCACCATGTGCAGGTCGCCTGCCCGGCCGGGAGTGAGGATGCGCTGCGCGCGTTCTACGGCGAGCTGGTCGGGCTGCCTGAGATCCCGAAGCCGCCGGTCCTCGCCGCGCGAGGCGGGGTGTGGTTCCGGGTGGGCACCCAGGAGCTGCACTGCGGCGTCGAGGAGCCGTTCTCACCGGCGCTCAAGGCGCATCCGGCATTCGCCGTGGACGACGTCGACGCCACGGCGGAAGCTGTTGCGGCACAGGGCGGTTCGGTCACGTGGGACGACAACGTTCCCGGTGTGCGGCGCTTCCACACGAGTGACCCGGTGGGCAACCGCGTCGAGTTCCAGCAGGTGTAGCCGCGGGGTCAGCGCTCGGAGATGAGGCCGGGCTTCTTCTCCAGTCCGGCAAGTCCGTTCCACGCGAGGTTGACGAGGTGGGCGGCGACGTCGGACTTCTTCATCTTGGGTGAGTCGAGCCACCACTGACCCGTCAGCGCGACCATGCCGACGAGCATCTGGGCGTAGAGCGGCGCTGACTTCGGGTCGAGCTTCCGCCGCTTGAACTCGGCCGCGAGGATGTGCTCGACCTGGCTGGCGACGTCGGAGATGAGGCTCGCGAACGAGCCGGTCGACTGGCCGGGCGGGCTGTCGCGCACGAGGATCCGGAAGCCGTCGGTGTTGGTTTCGATGTAGTCGAGGAGCGCCATCGCCGCGCGCTCGAGGGTCTCGCGGCTGCCCAGCTCGGCGCTGAGGGTGCCGGTGATGCCGCCCAGGAGGGCCGCGATCTCGCGGTCGACCACCACGGCATACAGGCCCTCCTTGCCGCCGAAGTGCTCGTAGACGACTGGCTTGGACACGCTCGCCTTGGCGGCGATCTCCTCGACCGACGTGCCCTCGAAACCCTTGTCCGCGAACAGCTTTCGACCGACCTCGATGAGCTGCTCGCGGCGCTGCTTGCCCGTCATGCGGGAGCGGGCTGAGGAGGACGTGGGCTTGCTGGAGGCGTCGGTCACGGTGTCCATCATGCCTGCGCCGTAGCGTGGGCCAGGTGAAGGGCAGGGAAGGGTATGCCGCGGGCGCCCGTCGCGCTGCCCTCTCGGCTGCCCTGCTCGGTGCCGTGATCGCCGGTGGGGTGGTGGTGTCCGACCGGCTGCCGAAGGTCGATGCCGACGCGACGACGGCTGCCACCGCGCCTGCGGCGCCGTCGGTGACTGCGACGCCGTTGGCGCCCACCACCACGGCCGCACCCACCCAGCCACGGATCGTCCGCGACCACATCCCGTTCGGCCCGGAGCGCAAGGCTGACACCGCGGCATACCTGAAGCGCCACGCGGGGAAGGCGACGTGGCAGCTCGAGCCGCGGATGGTGGTGCTGCACTACAGCGAGAGCGACACGTACGAGTCGGTGCGGTCGGTGTTCGCGGCGAACCAGCCGAACCTGGGGGAGCGGCCGGGCACCTGCGCGCACTACGTCGTGGACCAGCGCGGCACCATCCGCGAGCTGGTGCCGCCGAGCATGGTCTGCCGGCACACGATCGGCCTCAACCAGGAGGCGATCGGCGTTGAGTTCGTGCAGTCGTCGCAAGGCAACTCGCCGCGGTGGGCGACGCAGCAGGTGCTGGCGCGGCCGGCCCAAGTCAAGGCCGGCGCCGAGCTGGTGGCATGGCTGGAGCGGGAGTACGGCATACCCCCCGACCGAGTCATCGGACACGCAATGGCCAATGATGACAAGGACTTTCGCGACCTCGCCGGGTGGCGCAACGACCACGTGGACTGGCAGCGTCCGGAGGTGCTGAGGTTCCGCCAGCTGGTCGCCGACGTCGGGTGAGGTTGTTGCCGGGGTGACGGTCAGGCGGCGAGCCGGCGCGCGTCGATGCGCTTGGCGACGGGCCAGCGGACGTCGTGGGCCCAACCGAACTTCTCGAACGCCCAGATGATGCGGGCGCTGGAGTCGATCTGACCCTTCTCGACGCCGTGCCGTGCGCAGGTGGGGTCGGCGTGGTGCAGGTTGTGCCAGGACTCGCCCATGGACAGCACCGCCAGCCACCAGACGTTGCCGGACTTGTCGCGGCTCTTGAACGGCCGCTCGCCGATGGCGTGGCAGATCGAGTTGATCGACCAGGTGACGTGGTGGAGGAGCGCGACGCGGACGAGCGAGCCCCAGAAGAACGCGGTGAGGGCGCCTTGCCAGCTCATTGACCAGAGTCCGCCGATGAGTGGCGGGAGGAGCATTGAGGTGGCGACGAGCCAGGGGAAAGCCTTGTCGACCTTCTGGATGTCCTTGTCCGCCAACAGGTCCGGTGCGTACTTGTCGCGTGGGGTCTGCTCGACGTCGAAGAGCCAGCCGATGTGCGCCCACCACAGGCCCTTCATGAGCGCCGGGATGGTCTCGCCGTAGCGCCAGGGGCTGTGCGGGTCGCCGTCGCGGTCGGAGAAGGCGTGGTGGCGACGGTGGTCGGCGACCCAGCGCACGACCGGACCCTCGATCGCGAGGGAGCCGGCGACTGCGAGGGCGACCTTGAGGCCGCGCTTGGCCTTGAACGAGCCGTGGGTGAAGAAGCGGTGGAAGCCGACGGTGATGCCGTGCCCGGAGATGATGTACATGAAGGCGGCGATGGCGATGTCGCGCCAGCCGAGCCCCCAACCCCACGCAACCGGGATGGCCGCGAGCAGGGCGAGGAACGGGACGCCGATGAAGAGCGCGAGCGTGACCTGCTCGCCCGTGCGCTTGTGCTCTGGTTCGACGGTGCGCGGGTCCGGGACCCGCTCGGGTGCGGCGGTCTGTGCGGACGTCTGTGCGGAGGGGGCCACGGTCGTCATGGCGAGGACCTTTCCGTCGGGGCCAGGGGCGTTCACCTAACCTACGAAACCGTAACCTACGGTCCCGTAGGTGTCATCCTCAGCGGCTGAGAGGGTGCTGTGAGTCGCCCCGGCGCCTGTGGCTGTCATCTACCCACTCTGCGCCCCGATAACCTGTGGGTTGCCCTTTGCGGGGCGTTCCCCGGTTGGTCTGCTGGCAGGGCCCGCCTGACTTTGAATCAGGACAAGCGACGTAGGTTCGATTCCTACCCGGGGAGCAAACGAACGAAGTGAGTGAGCGACCCGGGTAGGAATCTTGGGAGCGGCGCGTGCGGCGGTGAGGTACGAACCGGCGCCGAGACGCGGCTCCTACCCGGGGAGCCAAAGGGGCAGGTCAGCGGCCTAGCGCTTCTTCGGCCCCTTAACGTTCCTGCCGGCCTTGCTCACGGATTTGCTAACAGCAGGGTTAGCAGGCCGGTCGGAATCGACCGCGGAGGCCATCACGTTGCCCGGTTTGAGGACGTGGGAGCCCGGTATTTCGAGCTCGAAGCCAGCATCAATGCGGACGCGCAGCTCAGTGCCTACCTGGCTCGGACTTCTGGGGCGATGCCCTGATAGCCCTAGCGACAACGCATGCTTTTGCCGACGAGCTGACGGTGCGTCGCTGCGGACTCACGCGTATGTGGCCGCTCTGCGGGCTAACGTCCGCTCGTGCCGCGTGGAGGACGCGTAGCGTCCGCCATCGCTGCTCGGAGTGCGCGTGACGGCGATAGTTCCGACCGCGAGGCCCTGACACGTCGAGCTCTGCATGCGATGCTCGGCGGCGTGAAGCCCTTGGCGCTCATGGTGAGAGATATCGCTGCACCCGTGTTGCGCAGGCATGGATTCAAGCGGAGCAGCGGGACGTTCCGGTCCGTCTCCGATAGGGGCGTGGCTGTGATCCAGATCAGCGGCCGCGGCGCCATCCAAACCCACGACCTCGACTTCCACGTCGCGATTGGGTTCACCACGCACGACCATTTGGCGTCGTCGCCGACCCTCGCTGGGGTCAAAGCCGACCAGCTGCAGGTGGCTATCGGATCCAGCACCTGGCACGACGTTGTTCGCGATCCCGGCCTGACTGCCATGGACCTCAACCAGAGGTGGAGCTTCAACCGCGGCGACTCAGCCATGGAACGGCTTTTCGTCACGGTCCTAGACATGGCAGCCGAGGACGTCCTCCACCGGCTCGAATGCTGGCCAGAGATGCCACAGGACAGCTTGAGCAGGCCACCGGTGTTCCGGGTCCCCATCGAGCAAGAAGCGCGGTCGCGGTGGCGAACAGGCTCCGATGGCCGGCTCGACTTGCACTACGCCGCTAGCTCTCCCATCGAGCGCCGCATCGGAATCGCGGGGCCACAAACCTTCAAGTTCGGCCTGCTCCACGACCACCACGATCCAGCAGTGATGATTGGAATCGACGCGGCCGCCCTCGACGCGCTGGCGAATGGATCATCACTCGATGAGTGGGCACCAGTCGTCGGACTGCGATCTGCGGCAGGTCGTGTGCCGCTCCCGCTCGGCCCAACTCCCGAAGGGATCGACGTTCGCGATGCCGCGAGCGATTCCTGGCTGGTGATCGATCCCGTCGACGGGTATCCGGAGGCCAGGTTCTCGCTGGGCGAGCTTCCGCAGCCCCTATGGACCAGGGCCAACGCACATCGGTTCGTGCAAGTAGTGCTCATCGAGGTAGACACCGAGGGAATGCAGGCCCTGACCTGGCAATCGCGGATCGGCCTCGCAGGCGACGGCAGAGTTTGGTGGGCAACGGTACGCGCCGAGCCGTGATTGCCCGGATCTGCCGCGATCAGCGCGTCGCGCAGTGCCACTTGCCACCCCACCCGGCCAAGGTGTTAAGCCGGACCTTCTTGCGACGGCGCTGGAACGGTCTTGGCAACAAGGTCCAGCATGCCAGCGCACCACTCCGCGAATTCATTGCCAAGCGACCTTGGATGGCGGAGGCAGTGATTGATGACGTCGTGAGCGAACCGGTAGGCCGTGTTTGCATTCTCCACACGGAAAATCACAAACCGTGGCTCCATCCCTGTTCGGAAAACTGGATGGCCAACCGGCTCCACGAAGGCCGACGAGGGATGCGCCGCCGAATCGCGGAACCTGAAGACCTGTTGCATCGTCCTGCGCACGACCTTGCTGCTGTCGTTTGAGAAGCGAAACGCGCGGTGCAGCGTCTGGTGGATTCGAGCATCCGCACTTCGACCGCCAACCTTCGAGGCTGAAGCGTGGTGCGCCTCAGGACGCCGAAGCCGTCACGAACCGCGACCGATGAGAAGCGCCTGCACCGGGGGTCAGTCACCTCAGAAAGTCAACGGACCAAGAGGAGACAGTCATGAGCGTCAAGGTGTTGGTCACGGGAGCCGGTATCGCGGGTCCGGCCCTGGCCCACTGGCTTGCGAGGCGGGGTGCCGAGGTGACCGTGGTCGAACAGGCTCCCGCGCTGCGTCCGGGTGGGCAGGCCGTGGACGCTCGCGGCGTGGCCAAGGAAGTCATTCGGCGGATGGGCCTCGACGCCGAGGTCCGGGCCGCCTGCACCAACACCGCGGGCGCCTACCGGGTGGACGAGGCCGGCAACGTGCTCGAGACATTCCGCGCGGAGGACGACGGTGGCGACGGGTACATCTCCGAGATCGAGATCCTGCGCGGCGACCTCGCCCGGGTGCTGTACGACGCCACGAAGGACAGCGCCGAGTACGTCTTCGGCGACCGCATCGCCGAGCTCACCCAGGACACGGGCGGGGTCGACGTCGGCTTCGCGAGCGGCGACCGGAGGCGCTTCGACCTGGTGATCGGCGCCGACGGGCTGCACTCGCCGTTGCGGACGATGGTCTTCGGGCCGCGCGAGCGGTTCGTCCGGCACCTCGGACTCGTCCTCGCCTTCTACACGGTGCCAAACGAGTTCGGGCTGGACGGCTGGATGTTCGACTTCCAGCAGGCAGGACGCTCCGCCGGCCTGCGGCCCGTCCCCGACGCGACCCGGGCGATTGCCATGCTCTCCTTCCCCTCGCCGACCTTCGACATCGACTACCGCGACGTCGATGCCCAGAAGCGCCTCCTGCGCGAGCAGATGGCCGGGTTCGGGTGGGAGACGGAGCGCATCCTCAGCCACCTCGACAACACCCCGGACTTCTACCTCGACCAGGTCGCCCAGGTGGTGATGGACCGTTGGCACCACGGTCGCGTCGCACTGCTCGGCGACGCGGCGTTCAGCGCCTCACCGATGTCCGGGGCGGGCACCGGGCTGGCCCTGGTGGGCGCCTACCTCCTGGCCGGGGAGCTCGCGGCCACCGGCTGGGACCCCGCAGCCGGGTTCGCCGGCTACCAACAGCGGATGACCGACTACGTCGAGGCCAACCAGGAGATCGGCCGGATGCACGTGGAGATGCTCACGGCCGACCCGGAAGCTGCGCCCGGTCCGGAGCCCGACATGCAAGCCTTCACCGCCCTGATCGAGCGCGCGGTGGGTGGCCCAGACATGCCCGACTACGAGGGCGTGCCCGACTCGGGCTCGCGCACTTGACCGGACGGGCAGCGAGCCCGCGCTCCCCACCCAGGCACGCGGCATACCAGGTCAAAATGGGCAGGTATGCCGCGTGGCCGGCCTGACGTCCCGACTCGCCTTCGGGCGCAGGAGCAGCCGGGCGAGCGGCATACCGACCGGCGGGTAGCATGAGCCGACCGCCGCCCCCGACCCACTGGAGCGTCCGCGCGTGAGCACCACCCCGGCCGGCACCGCCGTCGCCGCCGTCATCGTCCTCGCAGCTGGTGAGGGCACCCGGATGAAGTCAGCCACTCCCAAGGTCCTGCACCGCATCGGCGGACGCACCCTCGTGGGGCACGCCATCGCCGCCGCCCGCGGGCTGGCGCCGCAGCACCTCGCCGTGGTCGTGCGCCACGAGCGGGACCTCGTCGCCGCCCACATCAGCGAGTTCGACCCGGACGCCGTCATCGCCGACCAGGACGACGTGAAGGGCACGGGCCGCGCGACCGAGTGCGCGCTCGACGTCCTCCCCGGCGACCTCACGGGCACCGTCCTGGTCACCTACGGCGACGTGCCCCTGCTCACCGCCGACACCCTGCGCTCGCTCGTCGACGAGCACCAGTCCACGGAGTCGGCCGTCACCGTCATCACGGCCCACCTCGACGACCCGACCGGCTACGGACGCGTCCTGCGCGACGCCGACGGCTCGGTCAGCGGCATCGTCGAGCAGAAGGACGCCACCCCCGACCAGCTCGCGATCACCGAGATCAACTCGGGCATCTACGCATTCGATGCCCAGACCCTGCGCGACAACCTCGCCAAGGTCGGCACCGACAACGCCCAGGGCGAGAAGTACCTCACCGACGTCCTCGGCCACGCCCGCGACGACGGCGGCCGCGTCAGCGCCCACCTCATCGCCGACCTCTGGCAGACCGAGGGCGTCAACGACCGGGTCCAGCTCGCCCGCCTCGGGCGCGAGCTCAACCGCCGCACCGCCGAGCGCTGGATGCGTGAGGGCGTCACCATCGTGGACCCCGAGACCACGTGGGTCGACGTCGACGTCACCATCGGCCGCGACTCGACGGTCCTGCCGAACACCCAGCTCCTCGGCGCCACCACGATCGGCGAGCGCACCACCATCGGCCCCGACACCACCCTCACCGACACCGAGGTCGGCGACGGCGCCGAGGTCAAGCGCACCGAGGCCCTGCTCGCCGAGATCGGCCCCGACGCCACCGTCGGACCGTTCTCCTACCTGCGCCCCGGCACCGTCCTCGGGGCGGGCGGCAAGATCGGCGGGTTCGTCGAGACGAAGAACGCCACCATCGGTGAGGGTGCCAAGGTGCCACACCTGACGTATGCCGGGGACGTCACCATCGGGGCCGGCGCCAACATCGGGGCCGGCACCATCTTCGCCAACTACGACGGCGTGAAGAAGCACCACACCACGGTCGGCAAGCACTCGTTCGTCGGGTCCAACAGCGTCCTCGTCGCGCCAGTGGACATCGCCGACGGCGCCTACGTCGGCGCGGGCTCAGCCGTCACCGACGGCGTCGAGCCGGGCCAGATCGCCGTTGCCCGCGGCCGCCAGCGCAACATCGACGGCTGGGTCGAGCGCGCCCGTGCGGGCACCAAGACGCACGCCGCCGCGCAGGAAGCGAGCGCCGCAAAGTCGTTGGGAGACAAGGCGACTGGCGACGCGGAGGCGAGCACGCGGCATACCGACAACGCCACGAGCGAAGGGCAGGCGAACGCGTGACCGGCATCCAGAAGGCCACCGAGAAGAACCTCATGGTCTTCTCCGGGCGCGCGCACCCGGCCCTCGCCGAGGCGGTCGCGGCCGAGCTCGGGACCGACCTCGTGCCCACGAGTGCCTACGACTTCGCCAACGGCGAGATCTACGTGCGCTACGAGGAGTCGGTGCGCGGGTCGGACGCGTTCGTCATCCAGAGCCACGCGACGCCGCTCAACGAGGCGATCATGGAGCAGCTCATCATGATCGACGCCCTCAAGCGCGCGAGTGCCAAGCGGATCACGGTGGTGCTGCCCTTCTACGGGTACGCGCGCCAGGACAAGAAGCACCGCGGCCGCGAGCCGATCTCGGCGCGGCTCATGGCCGATCTGTTCAAGACCGCCGGCGCCGACCGGCTCATGGCCGTCGACCTGCACACGGCGCAGATCCAGGGCTTCTTCGACGGCCCGGTCGACCACCTGATGGCGCTGCCGATCCTGTCGGAGTACGTCGCGGCGAAGTACGGCAACGAGAAGCTCGCCGTCGTCTCGCCTGACGCCGGTCGCATCAAGGTGGCCGAGCAGTGGTCCGAGCGGCTGGGTGGTGCGCCGCTGGCGTTCATCCACAAGACCCGCGACATCAACCGGCCGAACGAGACCGTCGCCAACCGCGTCGTCGGTGAGGTCGAGGGCCGCATCTGCGTCCTGGTCGACGACATGATCGACACCGCCGGCACCATCACGCACGCGGCCGACGCGCTCATGGAGGACGGGGCGGCCGGCGTCATCATCGCCGCGACCCACGCCATCCTGTCCGGCCCGGCCGTCGACCGGCTCAAGGCGTGCCAGGCGTCGGAGGTCATCGTCACCGACACGCTGCCGATCGCCGACGACAAGAACTTCGACCAGCTGACGGTGCTGTCGATCGCGCCGCTGATCAGCCGGGCGATCCAGGAGGTCTTCGAGGACGGCTCGGTGACGAGCCTCTTCGACGGCCGCGCCTGACCGCGGCGGACCGCCTGGGCGCTTCGCTCGGGAAGGTTGTGCTTCGCTCGGGCTAGTAGCCCGAGCGAAGCTCGCTTTTGCGCATGACGCGGAAAAGCTGGGTCAGGTGGGAGGGCGGTTGCGGGCGCGGTATGCCGCGACGTTGGCTCGGTTGCCGCACGTCCCGTCGCAGTAGCGCTTGGACCGGTTCTTGGACAGGTCGACCACGACGTCCTCGCAGTCGTCGGCGGCGCAGACCCGCAGCCGGTCGAGCTCGTCGGCGCGGATCACGTCGACCAGCGCCATCGCCGCCTCGACCGCCATCCGGGTGGCCAGCGGCGCCTCCGGCGGTGTGGCGTGCAGGTGCCAGGACCACTCGTCGTGCTTGACCAGCTGGGGGAGCGCGCCCGCCTCCACGAGCAACCCGTTGACGATGCCGACCGCCTCGTCCTCGTCGGCGAGCCACACCTCGCGCAGCCGGGGGCGCAGGTCGCGCACCTCGTCGAGCTCGGCCCGGGTGTGCCGGTGTGACCCGGTCCAGCCCCACGCGCGCACGAACTCGTCGAGCTCGGCGACGGTCGTGAGGTCGTCGGTGTCGGTGGGCAGCGTCGCAGCGGTGTTGACCAGCGCCGCGGCACCACGAAGCGCCACCTCCGTGTCATGGGCAAAAAGCACATTGACTCCTGACGCTGGATTTCGCTAGCGTCAGGAGTATAAGACGTTTTGCCCCTGACAACGGCGCAGCGTGAGCCGACGACCCGGGAGACCCGATGCAAACCAGCAGCCGCGCCACGGCCATGGGCCTCTGGTTCGCCCTCGCCTCGGCAGCGACCTTCGCCACGAGCGGCCCGTTCGCCAAGAGCCTGCTCGTCGAGGGCTGGAGCTCGGGCGCCATCGTCCTGCTCAGGGTCGCCGGGGCAGCCCTCGCGCTCGCGGTGCCGACCGCCCTCGCCATGCGTGGCCGCTGGCACCTCCTGCGGCGCAACGTCTGGCACGTCCTGGCCTACGGCGCCATCGCGGTGGCCGGCTGCCAGGTCTCGTACTTCTACGCGGTGCAGCGGCTCGACGTCGGCGTCGCCCTGCTCCTGGAGTACCTCGGCGTCGTCCTCGTCGTCCTCTTCGTCTGGGCCACGACCCGTCGCGCCCCCGCGGCCCTCACCGGGGTCGGCGTCCTGCTCGCCATCCTCGGCCTGGTGTTCGTCCTCGACCTCACCGGCCAGAGCCGGCCCGACCTCGTCGGCGTGATGTGGGGCCTGGTCGCCGCCACCGGGCTGGCCACCTACTTCGTCGTCGCCGCCCACGAGAGCGACCTGCCGCCCCTCGCCCTCGCCGGGCTCGGGCTGGCCGTCGGCGCGGTCGCGCTCGCCGTCCTCGGCGCCGTCCGCATCCTGCCGATGACCTTCGTCGCCACCGACGTCACCATGCGCGGCACCACCTTTCCCTGGTGGGCAGCGATCCTGGAGCTCGCACTCGTGGCCGCGGCCGCGGCATACCTCCTCGGCACCTTCGCGGCACGACGGCTCGGGTCGACGATCGCGTCCTTCGTCGGCCTCACCGAGGTGCTTTTCGCCGTGCTCTTCGCCTGGCTCCTGTTGGGCGAGCTGCCCGGGCTGATGCAGCTGGCCGGCGGCCTACTCATCCTGGGCGGTGTTGTCGCCGTCCGCGCAGGCGAGCTGCGCCGCGCCCGGGCCGACGAGGCCAACGCCGCAGCGGAAGATCCGGGTGGCCGCGACCATGACGACACCGATTTCCCTCTCCCCGCGGGCGTCGCCTAGACTCTCGGGGTTGCCTCGGCGAGGGACACAGCACGACGGATCCACGGCGGATCGTCGGCACCGTCCGTGATCGACGCGGTGGAGCCCTCCGTGCTGCGCCCCGCGTCGAGGCCCACCGCCCTCGAGTTCCCTTTGACCCCAGGAGTTTTCGCAGTGTCTGACGTCAGCAAGCTCATCGCTGAGAAGCGCACGCAGTTCGGCAAGGGCGCGGCCCGCAAGATCCGCCGCGACCACAAGATCCCCGCCGTGATGTACGGCCACGGCGCCGAGCCGGTCCACATCACCCTCCCCGGCCACGACACCATGCTGGCCCTCAAGGTCGCCAACGCGGTCCTCACCATCGTCATCGACGGTGACGAGCAGCTGGCCCTGGCCAAGGACGTCCAGCGCGACCCGATCAAGCCGATCATCGAGCACGTCGACCTCGTCATCGTCCGCCGTGGCGAGAAGGTCACCGTCGACGTCCCCGTCCACGTCGAGGGCGAGGCCGCGGCCGAGACCGTCGTCACGGTCGACGCCCAGACCCTCCAGCTCGAGGTCGAGGCCACCAAGATCCCCGAGAACCTCGTCGTCTCCGTCGAGGGCCTCGAGGTCGGCACGCAGATCAAGGCCTCCGAGGTCGAGCTCCCCGCCGGCGCCACGCTGGTCACCGACGAGGAGACCCTGGTCGTCAACATCACCCAGCAGATCTCCCAGGAGGAGCTGGACGCCGAGCTCGCCGAGGCCGAGGAGGAGGCCGGCATCGAGCGCGACGAGTCCGACGAGGAGCTTGCCGAGGCCGCCGAGGCCGAGGGCGAGGCTGCCGAGGGCGAGTCGGGCGAGGGCGACGCCGAGGGCGAGAAGTCCGAGGACGCCTGAGCTACCAGCTCAACGCACGTATGCCGCGAGGCCGGGTCCGCTTGGACCCGGCCTCGCGCCGTGTGTGGGCTCTTGCGTCTGCGTGAACGGTCGCCATGGCAACCGTCCACGCGGACGCAACGAGGCGGGGCGCGTTCGCTCGGGGTGAGGCGGGCTGGTAGCCGGCCGTCCGGCATACTTGCCGCTCGTGAGTGAGGGCACCTGGCTGGTCGTGGGGCTTGGCAACCCGGGCGCGCGGTATGCCGGGAACCGGCACAACGTGGGTGCGATGGTCGTCGACGAGCTGGCCGCGCGGACGTCGTCGCGGCTGACCTCGCACAAGGCCCGCGCCAGCGCCGCCTCCGTGCGGATCGGCACGGCGCCCGGGGGAGCGCCCGGTCCGGCGGCGGTCATCGCCGTGCCGTCGTCCTACATGAACGAGTCGGGCGGCCCGGTCAAGGCGCTGATGAAGTTCTACTCGGTGGATCCCGACCACCTCGTCGTCGTCCACGACGAGCTCGACATCCCGGCCGGGGACGTGCGGCTCAAGAAGGGCGGCGGCGAAGGCGGCCACAACGGACTGCGCTCGATCTCCTCGGCGCTGGGTACCAAGGACTATCTGCGGGTGCGGGTGGGCATCGGCCGCCCGCCGGGGCGGATGGACGCTGCCGACTTCGTCCTGCGCGACTTCTCCTCGGTCGAGCGCAAGGAGCTGCCCTTCCTCGTGGGCGACGCGGCCGATGCCGTCGAGGCCGTCGTGACCGACGGGCTGCTCGCCGCCCAACAGCGCTTCCACAGCCCGGCCTGAGGGGTCTCCGGCGGCGGCCATCTTGACCAGTGCTTGACCCGCGGCATACCTCCCCGCGACGCTTTTCGGCGCGTTGCCGCGGGTCGCTCTGAGCACGAGAACACCGACGATCTCCCTCATCGGTATGAGAGCCAGCCAGCAGATGCTGTAGTCCCTTTGGTCAAGCTCACCTTCACTCCCGCGACGGACGCGTCAGCACCCTCGCGCTGAAAGCATCGTGCGTGCTGGCGACGGCTCGTGATGCGGGATCCAACAGGGGTGGTCCACGTCCCACAGCCGTCTGGGGGTCCGGCACTGACGGGAGTGGGACATGACGGATCTTGCCGGGGCGCGCGTCGCCTCGACGAAGCAGAGGGAACCAGTCGGGGCGAGCCTGCCCGGACTCACGGGGTTCGACGGTGCCGGGGTGCGCGACGGCGCCGCCGAGGGCGCGGTCCGGTGGCCGGGGGGCTACCTGCGCCGTGCGCTCCTCGTCGACGTTGCGACGGCGATCGTCGTCGGAGTGCTCGCGGTCGTGCTGCCCGTGGGTGACGCGCCCGTGGCGCTGCGGGTCGCGGTGGCGATCGCGCTGCCGGTCGTCTGGGTCGCGACGCTGTTCGTGTGCCGCGGCTACGAGCGCCGCTACCTGGGCACGACGACCGAGGAGTACCGCGCGGTGGCGCGGTCGGCACTGGTCCTGGTGGCCGCGCTGGTGCTGGGTTCGTGGATCCTGCACCTGGAGATCTCGCGCGGGCTCGTGCTGGTCGTGTTCGCGGCCCTGCTGGTCGGCGGCCTCGTCGCACGCAACGCCCTGCGGCGCTCGTTGCAGCGTCGCCGCAGTGCCGGTCTGGACATGCAGCGCACCGTCGTCGTGGGCAGTGCAGCGAGCGTCGCCGGGATGATCCGCCAGCTCGACAAGGCCTCCGGCGCGGGCATGAAGGTCGTCGGCGCCTGCGTGTCCGGCATCGACAGCGGTGGCGACTTCGCCACCGAGCTGGAGGGCGTGCCGGTCTTCGGCTACCCCGCCGAGGCGATGTACGCCATCGACCTGCTCGACGCGGAGGTCGTGGCGGTCTCCAACGACCACGACCTGACCGGTCGCGAGCTGCGTCGGCTGGCGTGGAGCCTCGAGGAGCGCGCGGTCGAGCTCATCGTGGCCACCGGCCTGTTCGACGTCGCCGGACCGCGCCTGTCGATCCGCCCCGTGGCGGGTATGCCGATGCTGCACGTCGAGCGCCCGGTCATGGCCGGCGTTCGACGCGCTGCCAAGCGGGTCGTCGACTGGCTCGGCGCGCTGGTCATCGTCGTGCTGGCCCTGCCGCTGTTCGTTGCCGTCGCGGTGGCCATCCGGCTCGACTCCAAGGGCCCGATCCTGTTCCGGCAGGAGCGCGTCGGTGCGCGTGGAGTCACCTTCCCCATGTTCAAGTTCCGCAGCATGGTCGTCGACGCCGAGGCCCGGTTGGCCGAGCTGACCGCGACGGCGGACGCCGGCAACGACGTGCTCTTCAAGATGAAGCGGGACCCGCGCATCACCCGGGTGGGTGGCTTCCTGCGCAGGTTCTCCATCGACGAGCTGCCGCAGCTGCTCAACGTGTTGCGCGGCGAGATGTCGCTGATCGGTCCGCGCCCACCCCTGCCGCGCGAGGTCGCCACCTACGAGTCCGACGCGGTGCGTCGCCTCCACGTGCGTCCCGGCCTCACCGGTCTGTGGCAGGTCAGCGGTCGCAGCAACCTGTCCTGGGACGAGTCGCTGCGCCTCGACCTCTGGTACGTCGACAACTGGTCGGTCGTGCTCGACCTGCAGATCATCGCCCGCACCGTTCGCGCCGTCGTGCGCGGGACCGGGGCGTACTGATGCGGGGCGGCGTGCGCGGGTGCGCCGCGGCCGCGGGCCTGGCCGCGGTCGCCCTGCTGACCGCTGCCTGCGCAGGTGGCGGGGACACGGCCAGTGGTCGTGACGCCAAGGCCGACGCCGCCCCCGTCTCGTCGGTCGGGCCGCCGGCCACCACCGGCCCCACCAAGGGCGCGGCTGACGGTCCCGGCGCCGACGAGCCCGGCCGGACAGTGACGAACCGTCCGGCCGACCCGCTGGCCAAGGCGGCGGCTCCGGTCCTGCGGGGCGGTCGCAAGCCCAGCCCCCGCTACACGGCACCGCCGGCCGCGTTCTCCGGCAAGGCGGCATACTCCGACGGCGTCTCGCTCGCGATCACCAAGGTCGAGCAGGGCACCGTCCAGGAGCAGGGTCCGGGTGCCTTCACCGGTGACCCGAAGACCATGATCACGGTCGCCCTCACCAACGGCAGCAAGGCGGCGATCAAGCTCGACCAGGTCGTCGTCAGCGCACGCTACGGCAGCCCGGCCCGCGTCGCCCGGCCGACCTACGGCAGCGGCGCCAAGGACTTCTCGGGCACGGTCGCGCCCGGCAAGACCGCGACCGCGACGTACTCGTTCTCCGTGCCGACCACCCAGCTGAAGAACGTCACGATGGTCGTCGACTTCGACGGCCTGCACGCCGCCGCCACGTTCCGTGGCCCGGTCAAGTAACCACCGATCATCCGGCGCGACAGCGCCTCTCGCGAAGCAGGGACTCCATGGTCACTCGCAGCCTCTCCTCGTTCCGTCGGAGTGTTGCCCTCGTGGTCGCCGGCGCGTTGGCGGTGGCCGGCGCAGCCGTCATGTCGAGCGCGCCGGCGTTGGCCGACACGGCACCCGCCACGGGTACGCCCGCCACGGTGTCAGCGGACGCGCTGCCCACGATCCAGATCAACGGGGTCGTGTGGTCGCAGACGATGATCGGCAACACGGTCTACGCGACCGGTGAGTTCTCGACCGTGCGACCGCCCGGGGTGGCCGCCGGCGGACCTGGAGAGGCGCCGGTCTCCAACATCGTCGCCTACGACATCCGTACCGGGCAGCAGGTGACGACCTTCGCCGCCAGCCTCAACGCGCAGGGCATGACGATCACGTCATCCCCCGACGGCTCGCGGCTCTACGTCGGCGGCGACTTCACGGCCGTCAACGGCCAGCCGCGCAGCCACGTGGTCGCCCTCGACCCGACCACCGGCGCGGTCATCCCGTCGTTCGCCGCGTCGATCGACGGGCGCGTCCGTGCCCTCTCGGTGACGCCGACGACGGTGTATGCCGGTGGCGAGTTCCAGTCTGCCAACGGCGCCGCCCGTGGTCGGCTGGCTGCGTTCAACGTCTCGAACGGCGCGATGCTGCCATGGGCCCCCACCGCCAGTGACGGCTATGTCTGGGCGGTCCTCGCCCTGCCCGACCGCGGCAAGGTCATCGTCGGCGGCCAGATGAAGACCCTGTCGGGCAGCATCGTCAACGGCATGGGTGCCGTCGACATCACCTCCGGCGCGGTGCAGCCGTGGGCGGCCAACACCAAGATCATCGACCACACCAACGGCGCGATCATCTCGCTCAAGTACGACGGATCCCAGGTCTACGGCAGCGGTTTCGCGTTCGGCACGGGTGGCCAGTTCGAGGGCACGTTCGGTCTCAACCCTGACACGGGCGCCATCAACGTCATCAACGACTGCCACGGCGACACCTATGACGTCATGCCGATCGGCCAGGTGCTCTACTCCGTCAGCCACGTCCACGGCTGCGACTACCAGGGTGGCTTCCCGTCGTCGAACCCGTGGTCGATCAACCAGCACAACCAGCTGGCGCAGACGACCTACCCGGTGAACAAGAACACCGGGCCGGACGACTACGGCTGGAACTACGCCGGCCTGCCTTCGTCGCAGAACCTGCACTGGTACCCCGACTTCATCTGGGGCAACTACACCCCGTCCGGCCAGGCGTCGTGGTCCGTGACCGGAAACAGCGACTACATCGCCCTCGGTGGCGAGTTCCGCGGGGTGAACGGCGTTGCACAGCAGGGCCTCACCCGGTTCGCCATCAAGGACAAGGCCACGAACAAGCAGGGCCCGATGGTCACCTCGACGACCCCGGCGCCCGTGGCGAAGTCGGCCATCTCCGGCACCGCGCGGATCTCGTGGCAGGCCCTCGCAGACCGCGACAACACCAACCTGACCTACGAGGTGCTGCGGTCCGGTAACGCGACCCCGGTCTACACGACCACGCAGGCCAGCTCGTTCTGGCAGAAGCCCGCCATGGGCTACACCGACCGGGGGCTCACGCCCGGGGCCACGTACACGTACACGGTCCGCGTCAAGGACCCGCTGGGCAACACGGCGACACTCACCACCAACGCCGTGACCATCAGCACCGATCAGGTGGGCGACTACGCCCAGGACGTCGTCAACGACGGCGCCAACTACTACTGGCGACTGGGTGAGAGCGCCGGACCGACGCTGGCGGACTCGCTGGGCTCCGGTGACCTCAAGGCGACCAGCGGCCTCACCTACGGCCAGACCGGCGCGTTGAACAACGACACCAACCGGGCGATCCGGTTCAGCGGCAGCAACGCGTTCGCCTCCACCCAGACCGCCGAGCTCGCGCCCAACCTGTTCACGGTCGAGGCGTGGGTCAAGACCACCTCGCTCTCCGGCGGCAAGATCATCGGGTTCGGCAACGCCAAGACGGGCAACAGCACGAGCTACGACCGCCACCTCTACCTCGACTCGTCGGGCTACGTGAACTTCGGCGTCTACAACGGCTCGACGTACATCGCCCGCTCCACGAGCAGGATCAACGACGGAAACTGGCACCAGGTCCTGGGGACGCTCGACGCGAACGGTGTCTCCCTCTACGTCGACGGCGTGCGCGTCGCCCGCAACGCCGGCACCACCACCGGTGAGCCGACCGTGGGCTACTGGCGAGTCGGTGGCGACAGCACCTGGTCGGGCAACCGCTACCTCGCGGGAACCATCGACGAGGTGGCCGTCTACCCGACGTCCTTGACGCTCAACCAGATCCAGAAGCACTACCGCGATAGCGGCCGCACTCTCGCGGGCGTGCCCAACGTGCCGCCGACGGCCGCCTTCACCAACACCGCGCAGGGGCTGAAGGTCTCGGTGGACGGTTCCTCGTCCACCGACGACGACGGCACCATCGCTTCTTACGCCTGGAACTGGGGTGACGGCACCGCCGCCGGGTCGGGCGCCACGGCGAGCCACACGTATGCCGCGGCGGGCACCTACACGGTGACCCTCACCGTCACGGACGACCAGGGTGCGACGAACACCACCACCCGTTCGGTGACGGTGACGAACACGGCGCCCACGGCCGCCTTCACCACCGACGCCAACGCGTTGGCCCTGTCCGTGGACGGCAGCGGTTCCTCGGACGCCGACGGCACCATCGCGGCATACAGCTGGAACTGGGGCGACGGCACCGCCGCCGGGTCGGGCGCCACGGCGAACCACACGTATGCCGCGGCCGGCACCTACACGGTGACGCTCACCGTCACGGACAACGCGGGTGGCACGGACACCGCCTCGAAGTCGGTCACCGTCGCCAAGGCCAACCAGGCGCCGACGGCGTCCTTCACGGCCACGACCTCCGACCTGAAGGCGTCCGTGGACGGGTCCGGCTCGTCCGACCCCGACGGCACCATCGCGGCATACAGCTGGAACTGGGGCGACGGCACCGCCGCCAGCTCCGGCGCCACGACCACGCACACGTATGCCGCGGCCGGCACCTACACCGTGACCCTCACCGTCACCGACAACAACGGCGCGACGGACACGACCACGAAGTCGGTCACGGTGACGGCGCCGCCGGTCCAGTTCCTCGCCCAGGACTCCTTCGGTCGCACCGTGACCGGCGGCTGGGGCAGCGCCGACCAGGGCGGCGCGTGGAGCCTGAGCTCGTCGGCCTCGGCGTTCTCGGTGTCCGGTGGCACGGGCCGCTTCACCGCCGACAAGGGCGCCGGCGCGTTCGCTGCGCTGCGTTCGGTGAGTGCGACCGACCTCGACACCACGGTGGAGGTGTCGATGAGCCCGCGTCCCGATGGCAACGCCTACATCAGCGTGATCGGTCGTGGGAACCTCACCGACGCCTACCGGGCCAAGCTGCAGGTCCCGACCACCGGGGCGGCGTCCCTCTACCTCGTGAAGGTGGTGGGTGGCACCGAGACGACCCTGAGTGGCACGTCGCTGCCGGGCGTCGTCTTCGCCAGCGGTGACACCGTCGTGGTGCGGATCCAGGTGCAGGGAACCGGTCCGACCACGTTGCGCGCCAAGGCGTGGGAGTCCGGCACCACCGAGCCGGCGGCGTGGCAGACGACCACGACTGACTCGACGGCCTCGTTGCAGGTCGCCGGGGGAGTGGGCGTCGGGTTCTTCCTGTCGTCCCTCGCCACCACCGTGCCGATGGCCTTCACGGTCGACAACCTCGTCTCCAAGCCCGTGGCCGGCTAGTTCGTGACCGCGGCGCCTCGGGGCATCGACCCCGGGCGTCGCGGTTCCGGCCGAAGTGGTGGTGTGGTGCAGGTCCACCGGGCAGACTGGTCCGGTGCAACGGCGGCAGGGGGTCGCCTTCGAGGGGTGTAGGAACGTCATGGCGCAGGTGCTGGAACCCGCGGGTGCCGGGGCCCTGCCATGACGGACAGCGCAGCAGCGACGCAGCAGGACGACTCCCTGGGCGGCCAGGCTGTCCGCGGCGTGGCCGTGTCGATGGCCGGCCAGGGTGGCAAGTTCGTCATCCAAGTCACGTCTGTCGTCGTCATGGCGCACCTGCTCTCCCCCCGTGACTACGGCCTGGTGGCCATGGTGGTCGCAGTGACCGGCGTGGCGGAGATCTTCCGTGACTTCGGGCTGTCGACCGCCGCGGTGCAGGCCAAGTCGCTGTCCGCCGGTCAACGGTCGAACCTCTTCTGGATCAACCTCGGCGCCGGGGTGGTCCTCATGGCGGTGCTGGCTGCGGGTGCACCGCTGGTCGCCCTGGCCTATGGCCGCGACGAACTGGTGGACATCACGCGGGTCCTCGCCGTGGCCTTCCTCATCAACGGCTTCGCCAGCCAGTACCGGGCGGGCCTGACCCGCGAGCTGAGGTTCCGCGCGATGGTGGTGGTCGACCTGTGCGCCGGGGTGATCGGACTCATCGTGGGCGTCGTCGCGGCCCTGGCCGGTGCGCACTACTGGGCCATCGTGGCCCAGCAGCTGGCCCAGTTCGCGGCCATGGCCCTCGGCCTGGCCCTGGTGTCCCGTTGGCGTCCGGGGCCGCCGGATCGAGGGGCCCCCATGGGCGACCTGGTGCGCTTCGGCTGGCACCTCGTGGGGTCACGACTGATCTCGTATGCCGGCCAGAACACCGACACGGTCGTCATCGGCACCCGGTTCGGCCCGGCACCGTTGGGTGTGTACAGCCGCGGCTACCAGCTGCTCATGCCGGTGCTGTCGCAGGCGCTCGCGCCGCTCACCAACGTCGCCCTGCCGGTCCTGTCGCGGCTGCAGGACGACAGGGCCCGCTACGACCGGTTCATCGTCCGGGGTCAGGTGGCGTTGGGGTTCACCCTCGGCGCAGGGCTCGGTGGGGTGATCGGGGTCGCAGAGCCGTTGGTCGAGCTGGCCCTTGGCGACCGGTGGGTGTCGGTCACGCCGATCATGCGGTTCATGGGCGCCGCCGGGGCGTTCCAGATCCTCGCCTACGTCGGCTACTGGGTCTACGTGTCGCGAGGACTCACGGCTCAGCTGCGCTCGTTCACGATCTTCGAGGTCGCGGTCAAGGTCGTCTGCATCGCCGTCGGCAGCCTGTGGGGAGTGGTGGGAGTCGCGGCAGGGTTCGCGCTGGCTCCCGCGCTGGCATGGCCGATCTCGTTGTGGTGGCTGTCCCGCAAGACCGACCTACCCCTGCGGTCCCTCTACGGTGGCGCACTGCGCAGCGTCGTCCTGGCGGCCGTGGTTGCCGCCGGTGGGTATGCAGGCACGCTTGCACCCTTCGACGCGTCTTGGGCGCGTCTGGCGACCGGTGCGCTCGCGGGCGCCGCGGCATACCTGGCCCTCGTGGCCGCTCTGCCACGATGGAGGGCGGACGCGCTGGACGTCGTCCACCTGCTGAGGAGGGGGATCTCACGATGACGGGCACCACGGTCGTGGTCGTGAACTACGGGACGCACGACCTGCTGGCGACCAACCTCATCGCCGTCAGCGACGGGTCACCGGACCTCGACGTCGTCGTCGTGGACAACTTCAGCACCGTCGCCGAGCGCGAGGCGGTGCGCGAGTTGTGCTCCCGGCAGGGCTGGCGCGCTGTCCTCGTCGACCGCAACGTCGGGTTCGGCGAAGGGGTCAACCGTGGTGCCGCGGCAGCGGTGCAGGGCGGCGCCGACCGGCTCCTCATCCTCAACCCCGACGCCACCATCGGCGCCGACAGCGTGCGCCTGCTCGTCGACGCGGTCACGGCCGACCCCATGGCGATGGTCAGCCCGGTCGTGCTCCGGCCCGACGGCTCAACCTGGTTCGCGGGGAACGTCGTGCACCTGCGGGACGGGCGGATCGAGGCGACCCGACGTCTCGACCCGGCCCGGGCGCATGCGGTGGTCCCGTGGCTGAGCGGCGCGTGCCTCATGGTCAGTCGCGAGCTGTGGGAGAAGGTGGGCGGTTTCGACCCCGAGTACTTCATGTACTGGGAGGACGTCGACCTGTCCTACCGGGTGCAGGCGGTCGGCGGGACAGTGCGCGTGCTGCCCGAGGCGACAGCGGTCCATGACGAGGGCGGTTCGCAGCGCGGCGCGCACCGGCTGTCCCCGCTCTACTACTACTTCAACATCCGCAACCGTCTGCTCTTCGCGGCCCGGCACCTGCCCGCGGCCGGCCGCCGAGACTGGGCCCGCAGCAGCCTGCGCGAGGGCATGGCCATCCTGCGGCGCGGTGGTCGGCGGCACCTGGTGGAACGAGGCTCACCGCTCGCCACTGCGGCGCGGGCGACCCTTGACGGTTTGCGTCTGGTTCGCGACCGACGACGTGGGCCCAGCGACCCGATCAGGGTGCTGCTGTCGTTCCCGCCTCCCGTGGTCACCAGCAACCCCTACAACGTGATGCTGGCCGAGGCCGTGGCGGACGTCCCAGGTGTGCGCGTCGCCAACTTCTCCTGGCGCGAGGCGCTGCTCGGTCAGTACGACGTGTTCCACGCGCACTGGCCCGAGAGCGCGATGGCGGGACGCGACCGGCTGCGTCGAGCGGCCAAGCAGGTGCTGTTCGCCGTGATAGTGCTGCGCATGCGGTGCAAGGGCGTCGCATGGGTGCGGACCATGCACAATCTGGCTCTGCCAGAAGGGATTTCGCGGTTCCAGCGCCAGTTGCTCCTGGCGACCGAGCGCATGACGGACCTGCGGATCCTCATCAACGAAGCGACCCCCTTCGACCCCACCCGGCCGGTCGAGGTCGTTCCGCACGGTGACTACCGGCAGTGGTTCGCGCCGTTCCCGCGCGCCGAGCGACAGCCGGGCCGGATCCTGTTCTTCGGGACCGTGCGACGCTACAAGGGGCTGCCCCGGCTGGTCGAGGCCTTCCGCGCCACCACGGACGAGGGCCTGTCGCTGCGGATCGCGGGGCGTGTGTCCAACCCGGAGTACGAACCGGAGCTGCGGGCACTGGTGGCCGGCGACCCGCGAATCGACCTCACGGTCGGCTTCGTCTCCGACCCCGACCTGGTGCGCGAGGTCAGCGCCGCACAGCTGGTCGTCCTGCCCTACCCGGAGATGCACAACTCGGGCTCGGTGCTCGCGGCCCTTTCCCTCGGGACGCCCGTGCTCGTTCCCGACAACGAGGTGAATCGCCGCCTCTCCGCCGAGGTCGGGCCGGGCTGGGTCCACACCTTCGCCGACGAGCTCGAGCCGCAGGACCTGCACCGCACCCTGGCGACGCTGGGCGAGCAATGGCCACCCGCCGATCCCGACCTCTCCGCACGGGACTGGGACCTCGGCGGGCGACTGCACGCGGCGGCATACCGCCGAGCCGTGGGTCTTCGGACCGGAATGGGCGCGCCGGAGCCGACCTCGCGCCATCATCAACCATGAGCAAGTTGCTCGAGGCAGACACCTTCGCGCTGTTCCTGGCCGCCGTGGGGTTGGCCTCGCTCGCGTACGTCTGCTTCCGCCACTGGCCGCGGCTGGCCGGGGTGAGCTGGCTGCTGGTGGTCGCGTTCGTGCCCTACTGGCTCGGCGTGAAGATCCTCATCAACATCTCGCCGGCCAGCGCCGTCGGCCTGCTCGTCATCGCCGCCCTGTTGCCGGTCGCCTTTTCCCACGTCTCACCGGCCGACCTGCTGGTGGCCTTCCTCATCCTGGTGGCCGTCGTCGCGCTCCTGCTCGGTTACGGCACCCTCACCACGGCCGTGCTGGCCGTCGTCGAATGGGGAGTCGGCTACACGCTCGGGCGGGTGATGCCACTGCGGCTCGGGGTCGAGTGGGTCCAGGACACCGTCGCCGTGATCTTCACCGTCGTCGCCTTCGGCGCGGTCCTGGAGTTCCTGAGCGGCGTGAACCCCTTCGTGCTGCTCGCGTTCGGTGACTCCTCGTATGCCGTGTGGGGCACCCTGCAGGAGCGGGGCGGGCAGCTGCGCGTCGAGGGAGCCTTCGGCCACTCGATCGCGCTCGGTGCGTCATTGGCCTTGGCCGTGCCGCTCGTCCTCGCCTCCCGCTTCCGTGGCTGGATCCGGATCGGCATGGTCCTGGTCATCGGGCTCGCGTCCGTCTTCACCTTCAGCCGCATCGGGATCGGCTGCGTGCTCATCGGCCTCCTGCTCACTCTCGTCACCCAGGCCCGCCACCTGGCGGCACGGATCCGCATCACGCTGCTCGGGCTGCTCGCGACCGGTGCGGTCTTCGCCGCGCCGTTGGTGCTTCGGGTGTTCGCCCAGGCCGGGTCGGAGGCCACCGACAGCTCGGCGTACCGGCGGGACCTCGGCGGCCTGGTGTCCCAGATCAGCCTGTTCGGGCTCAGCCCCTCGGCAGCGATCAGCCCAGACGGCACCCTGCGCTTTGCCGGCTTCCGGTCGATCGACAGCGCCGTGGTCCTGCTCGGTCTGACGTACGGCGCCATCGCGGTCCTGACGGTCACCGCCTTGTACCTCGCCGGGGTCGCGTGCACGGTCACTGGCCGGGCCACGCCTGCGACGGTGTCCGTCGTCGCGTTGCTTCCCGCCTACCTGAGCGTCGCCCTCATCACCCAGTACTCCATCTTCCTGTGGTTCTGTACCGGCCTGGCGGTGACCAGCCAGCAGCTGCGAACCAATGGGGACGAAAGGGCCCGCCAAGGGGTCCAGCGACGTACACTGACCAGCAGTTATGGGCCACGGCCGCAGTTGGCCGCCGGTGCCGTGGGGGGCAGGTCGGCGAGGTCCGGCGCTGGTGAGACGGGACGGACTGCGTGGGTGAGAGGGAATCGCGACCATGACCATGCGTGACTACATGCAGGCGCTGCGCAAGCAGTGGTGGGTGGTCGCCTTGGTGACGATGGCCGTGACCGGGGGCATCCTCGCGTGGTCGATGACAACGACCCCGATCTACCGCTCCACCTCGACCCTCTACTTCAGCCTGCCCACCGGGACGTCGGGCACCGACCTCAACTCGGGCTCGACCTACACGCAGAGCCAGATGCTGTCGTATGCCGAGCTCGCCACCCAGCCGGTCGTGCTCGAGTCCGTCATCGAGACCCTGCGGCTCGACACCACTCCGAGCAAGCTGGCCAGAACGATCAAGGCGGAGGCGAACAAAGACACGGTGCTGCTCGACCTGACCGTCAGCGACCCGAGCGCGACCAAGGCGCAGCGCATTGCCCAGGAGCTGGCGAGCGAGGTCCGCACTCGAGTGGTGGCGCTGGCCCCGCGTGACACCGCGGGCCGCAGCACCATCGAGGCGACGGTGACGGCCGACGCCACGGTGCCGACCTTTCCCAGCTCGCCCAACACCAAGCGCAACGGAATCGCCGGCCTGATCGGCGGCCTGGCCCTGGGCATCGTCCTCGTGCTGGCCAGGGCGCGGCTGGACACCCGGGTGCGGGCCTCCTCGGACCTCAACTCGTTCGACACCCCGCTGCTGGGCGAGGTTCGTCGCGACAAGGTCGGCACGGGCAAGGTCGTCATGCGTGACCACGCGCACAGCCCTACCGCCGAGGCGTATCGACGGGTCGCGACGAACGTCGGGTTCGTCGGCGTGGGCCAGGGCCCGCTGGTGCTGACCGTCACCTCGTCCCTGCCCGGTGAGGGCAAGTCGACGACGGCGATCAATCTCGCCCTCGCGCTCGCGGAGGCGAAGAAGCGCGTCCTGCTGGTGGAGGCAGACCTGCGCCGGCCGGTCTTCGCGGCATACCTGGGGCTCATCGGCAACGCCGGTCTCACCACCCTGCTCATGGGTGAGGCTGCCGTGAACGAGCTGATCCAGCCCTACGGCGCCGACGGTCTGGACATCATCACGTCCGGCGAAATCCCGCCCAACCCCAGCGTGCTCCTGGGCTCGCAGCAGATGGCCACCTTCCTCGAGGAGGCCCGGTCGAGGTACGACATCGTCATCCTCGACGCCGCGCCACTGCTCCCGGTCACCGACACCGCGCTGCTGGCCCCGCAGACGAGCGGCGTCGTCCTCGTGGCCCGTGCGGGCATGGTCCATCGACACGAGTTCGAGGACGCGCTCAAGTCGCTCGACCAGGTCGATGCGCCGGTGCTCGGCGTCGTCCTCAACGGGGTCAAGTCGAAGGGCCGCAGCCCCTACTACTCATACCGGACCCGCCCACAGGCGTCGGGTTGGCGGCGAGGCATCCAGCGTCGCGATTCGACCAGTGTCCCGGCTGAACCCGTGCGGGCAACTCGTTCGGACCGGACCATGGTGAGCCGTCGTCGGCAGGCCGACCCGGTGGAGGGCCGCTGAATCCGGTCACCCGCCCACTCGGCGACGGTCAGGAGCGGCCCGGGCGCGGGCAACCGCCCTCCGTGGCTGTGGCCATCCCGACGTACCGCCGCCCCCACCTCTTGGCGGCCATGCTGCCGCGGGTTGCCGAGCAGACGGATTCCCTTGCGGCGCAGGGTTTTGCTACCGAGATCGTGGTCATCGACAACGACCCGGAACGCACTGCCGAGGCCGTGGTTCGCGAGTTCGGGGGAACCGTTCGGTACGTCTGCCAGCCCAAGCCCGGGATCGCGGCGGTGCGCAACCGTGCCCTGGACGAGGTGTCCTCGGCTGCGTTGGTGTTCATCGATGACGACGAGATCCCACAGCCAGAGTGGCTGGGCCGCCTCGTGACCACCTGGACGGACACCGGTGCGACCGGTGTCGTGGGACGGGTCCGCTCGGTGTTCGAGACCGAGCTCGACCCGTGGGTGGCAGCGGGTGGCTTCTGGGACCGGGTCTGGTGGCCGACGGGGACGAAGGTTGACGCCGCGGCAACGGGCAACCTGCTCCTCGACGTGGCGCAGGTGCGCGACCTCGGGGTCCGGTTCGACGAGGGGCTGGGACTCAGCGGCGGTGAGGACACGCTGTTCACGCGCCAGCTGACCAGACGTGGAGGTCGAATCGTCTGGTGCGCCGAGTCGATCGCCGATGACCAGGTTCCGCCCGCTCGCACCACTCCACGCTGGCTCATGCGACGCGCGTGGAGCCAGGGGGTCAGCCGGGCGACCGTGGCCAGCCGCCTGGCTGAGAGCCCTCGCGACGAAGCCGTGGCCCGGTTGGGCGTCCTTGCCCGGGGGTTCTTGCGGCTGGTGGGGGGTGCAGGGCGACTGGCGTGGGGCCGGCTCACCCGGCGACTGGATCACCAGGCGCGCGGTGCCCGCACGATGGTGCGTGGGGCAGGCATGCTTGCCGGCTCGGTCGGTCACACGCACCAGGAGTATGCCGCGCAACGCCTCGGCGGCCGCCGCTAGCGGAGGGGGTCACTCCGGGAGGGCTGCCTCGACCACGGCCGTTCGGTAGCGGCCGGGGGAGAACCGTTGTCGAACGCGGTCACGCGCGGCCCAGGCTGCCTGCCGCTGGGTCGGCCAGGTGTCCACCGTGGCACGGAGTGCGTTCGCCAGTGCGGTCGGGTCACCGGGCGGCACGGCGCACGCGCTGGCCACGCCGCGGATGACCTCCGGCAGCCCGCCGATGTCGCTCACGACGACCGGTCGACCGGCCAGCATGGCCTCGACCGCGGTGTTGCCGAACGACTCCGCGAGCAGGCTCGGCACGACCGCCACGTCGCAGTCCTCGAAGGTCCTGGCAGGGTCCCGCTCGAACGGCGCCAGGTGCACGACACCCGCGTCGAGGAGGTCCTGGTTCGACTTCCTGAGCTCGCGGTCGAACCACTCGTAGCCGGTGAACACCGAGCCGACGAGGGCCAGCTCGGCGGGTTGCCCCGTGTCGTTCAGTCGTCGCACTGCCTCGACGGCGACCTGCGGGCCCTTGCGCGGTGAGATGCGTCCGACGTAGGCCACGCGCAGACCCCCGGTCAGCTGCTCACGCGGTGCCCGGTCGGCCGTCGAGATGACGCCGTTCGGGACCACGGTGGTGCGGGGGGACAGTAGCCGAATGCGTTGCCCCACATAGGATTTCGTGAACTCGCTGTTGGCGATGACGCGGTGCGTGAGCAACAGGGGAGCGACCAGAGCAGTCTCCACGACTGGGCGCCCAGCGTCCTCGGCCTCGTGGACGTGGCAGACGACCCGCAGGCCACGCAGCCGCCCGAGCAGGAGCCAGCCGGGTGCGGTCAGGGTGCTGACGTAGACGAGGTCGAAGCGGCCGCGACCCACCAGCCGCCACGACGGCAGCCAGGTGACCGCGGCCGTGCGCAGGAGGGCGGCCAGACCCGCAGGGCGCAGAGCGGCCTTGCGCAGCACGGGAATCGGCTGAACGCGTACCGGCACGCCGACCGCTTCGATCTCCGCCAGCAGCGGCCCCGACTCGGCCAGCACGACCGACACCTGGTGCCCTGCCTCGACGAAGCCGCGCACCGACTCGAGGAACATCCGGTCCGACCCGTAGAGCTCCGCCCCCGGGTGGACCATGAGCACGCGGGCCACCTACGCGCCCCTCAGCCGTCCCATGTCCCTGAACCACTTGGGCAGACCGAGCATGAGGTAGCCCGCCGTCCCGGCCAGCAGCAGGCCGTAGGCGACGAGGAACGCGGGGGTGAAGCCCCACAGCAGGAACGCGACGCACAGGAGCCCGTAGTCCGTCGGCACCGACAGCAGCGACCGCACCGTCGACGGTTGTCGCGGCGGCGGGGGCGCGGTGCCGGCGCGGGCCCGCTCGACCCGCCCCAGCAGGTCGGTCGCGATGAAGGTGAAGAAGAAGGTGTTGCCCACGAGGACCCACAGCAAGGCCAGCAAGGCCCACCGTTCGTGGTGCTCGCTCCGGGACAGGGCCACGAACACACTCAGGTGCAGGGCGCTGATCTTCACGCAGTCGACGACGTGGTCCAGCCACTCGCCCTGGGGCGACCCGCCGCCGCGCAGTCTGGCCAGCTGACCGTCCGCAGAGTCGAAGGCGTAGCCCACCGCGAGCAGCGCGGCCACGACGACCCCGGTCGCCACGGTGATGGGAGCCAGGAGGAGGACGACGATGGCCCCGAGGGAGAAGAGGCCGCTGATGGCCGTGACCTGGTTCGGCGTGAGGCCGAGGTGGTATGCCGTGGCGGCGATCCACCGCCCGGCGGGGCGGTTGACGAAACGCGAGTATGCCGGCGCCCCCGCAGCCGGCTTGCCGACGCCGCGCAGCTGGGTCCGGGTGTCGCGGAAGCTCATGCCGTCACCGGGCTGATCTCCCGCCCGCACGCCAGGTCGGCGCACAGCTTTGCGTAACCGCGGGTGGTGTCGTCCCAGTCGTACCGCGCGGCCTCCAGCGCCGCCGCGCGCCCCCGGGCGAGGGTCAGCTCGCGGTCGACCTCGCTCTTCTCCAGCAGCTCGCGGACATCTGCGGGGGTGGTCCAGTACAACCCGGACTCGCGCAGCACCTCGCGGTTGAAGTTGACGTCGTAGGCGCACGTCGCTGCACCGGCCCCGAGCGCGCGCAGCAGGGACGGGTTCGTGCCGCCGACCGAGTGGCCGTGCCAGTAGACGAAGCAGTTGGCGTAGAGCTGGTCGAGCAGGTCCTGGTCCCAGACGGAGCCGAGGAAGCGGACCCGGTCGTCGCCGGCCGCGCGCACCCGCGCGCGGTAGGACGCGGCATACGGGGCATCGCCCACGACGACCACTGGCAGGGAGGCGTCGCTCGCGGCATACCCCTCCACGATCTCCGCCACGTGGTTCTCGGGCTCGAACCGGGCCACGACCAGGTGGTAGCCCCGGGCCGACAGGCCCAGCTCCTCGAGCGCCTCGGGACGTGCGCTGATCCGCGGTGCGCCGTAGGTGAGCAGGCGGGTCCGCGCGTCGAACTTCTCGAGGTAGTAGTCGGCAATGCCCTGCGCGTCGGCGATGAGCGCGTCAGACCAGCGAACCGCCCACCTCTCGGCGCGCAGGTAGTAGGTCTTGCCCCAGCGACCCCACTTGCCTCGACGCCACTCCAGCCCGTCCACGTGCGTGGCGACCGGTATGCCGCGGGCACGCAGCAGCGGCAGGAAGGGCGCGTTCGCCGCGTTGAACACGATCGCCGCGTCCGGCCGCTCACGCACCATGAGGTACAGGGCCGACAGGGCCGTGTGGCTGAGCGTCTCGCCGGCCCGGACCCGCAGGGCCGGGAGCGTGACCGTGCGCATCCCGAGGTAGGGGTCGGGGCTCGGACCGTCGGGTCCCCTCCGACAGAACACCGTCACCTCGTGGCCGTCAGCGACGAGGCGCTTGCCGACCTCCTCGATGCACGTCTCGAAACCCCCGTAGCGCGCCGGGACGCCGCGCGTGCCGATCATGGCGATGCGCATCAGTCATCACCCTCACAGCCCACGTGTCGATCGCGGCAAGTGAAGTCAGCCCCCATGGGTTAACCCTAGGTTGCCGCTGCGCCAACGGGCTACGTCATCCGTAGGAGCCCCCGCGCCCCTCCCCGCGGGGGACTCCCATGGATGTCCGGTCAGCGCACGATCGGCTGGGCGGCCGTGGCTGCCTCGGCCGGTAGCAGCGCCCCGCGCCCGGCACCCGTCGGCGAGACGTGCAGCATCGTGGCGATGTCGCTCGGCAGTGCCACGGACGCTCCCGCGACCGACGTGGACTGCAGGCGGTAGTCGGACGTGGACGCGGACACGAAGTACGGGTCCGTGCTCACGGTGCTGTAGGTGTCATGCGTCGACAGCGGGCTCCTGGCCTTGGCGAGCTGCGCCGGGTAGTCGTACAGGCCGTTGACGTAGGCCGTCTCCTCCCAGTTCAGCCACCAGGTCGCCGTGCCCGAGGGCCGGTGGTAGGTGTTGTAGTCGAAGAACTTCATGAAGGCGCTGGGCTTGGTCTGCGCGGCGCGGAAGGTGACCTGCGGCCGACCCGAGGCGCCACGGGTGACGACGTTGTTCGCGAACACGACGTTGGCGGTGTCGGGGCCGACCTGCGCACCGGGCACCCGGGTGTCGTCGTAGATGAGGACGTTGTTGTAGTTCCCGGCGATGGTGTTGTTGTAGATCCGGGTGTTGGCGGCACTGACCATCAGGCCCGAGCCCTTGACCGCGAAACCGTTGCCCACCATGACGTTCGACGCGATCGTGCCGCGGTCGCTCACCTCGTAGAAGAGGCCCTCGGCGGCATTCGAGACGAAGGCGTTGTTGTAGATGCGACCCTCGGTGCACGCGAGGTCGCACCAGAAGCCGGCGGCCTTGTTCCCACCGTTGTGTGAGAACGAGTTGTCCCGGAGGGTGAAGCCGACCATCTGGGTGAACTTGGCGCCGGCCGAGGCGCAGGAGGCCGCGCAGTTCGGGCCGAAACCGTCGGTGTTGTTGCCGTCGAGCCGGCTGTTCTCCACCAGGACGTCGTCGCGGATGCCTGCGCTGGGGTTGGCGAGCGCCTCGCGTCGCGACCCGTTGGCGAGCATGCCGTCGAAGCCGTTGAGCGACAGGAACGAGTGCCGCACCGTGAGCTTCTTGGCCTGCCAGCCGAGGAGGCCGCCGCCGGCGTTCTGGGTGAAGGCGACACCGTCGAGGACGGCGCCGGTGACCTTGTTGAGCGCGACCGCGCCACTGGTGGCGTTGGTGAACTCGTTGCTGCCGTAGCGGCGGAAGCCGATGTTCTTGATGGTCAGGCCGGTGGTGTTGTAGATCGCCAGGGCCTGCGCGCGCTTGGCGGCCTGCATGGTCTGGCCGGCCGGGTCGGCTCCGACGACGAGGCGGCGCGCGCCGTGGTCGTAGAAGAAGGTGTTGGCCGTGACCTTGCTGGCGGCGTCCACCTCGGTGAGCTGCACACCGTTGCGGAACAGCATCTGCGGGCTCCCGGTGGCGGTTCCCGGCACCAGCATGTCGGGGTGGCTGCACGGGCCGGCCATGGTCTGCGCGGTGAAGACGGCCTTCTCGTAGTAGCGACCGCCGCAGAACGTCGGCGTCGACCAGGGGGCGGACCAGCGGGTGCTGCTGTCGGCACGCCAGCCCGACACGGCGTCGGTGCCGTCGAACCACGCCGTCTCGCCCGGGTAGCCCTGGATCGTGACGTTGGCGGCCGGCGTGGACCAGGTGGTGCCGAGGCTGGTGTCGACCGGGCCGGCGATGCCCTGCCGGTAGACGCCGCCACGGACGACGACCGTCTGCCCGGCCTGCGCCCGGGTCAGGGCCTTGGCCAGCGTGGCCAGCGGCTGGGCCGCGGTGCCGGGGTTGGTGTCCGCGCCGTTCGTCGCGACGAACAGGGCACCGGCCGGCGGTGCGCTGGACTGGGTCAGCGTCTGGGTGGCCGAGGTCGGGATGGACGTCGGCGTGGCCGGGACGGTCGTCGTCGGCGGAGGAGTGCTCGGCGTCGGGGTCGTCGGCACCGGCGCGCTCGGCGTCGTCGTGGTCGGGCTCGTCGCGGTCCCGGACCGCTTCCACGTGATCTTGGTGGTCGTGGAGGTCGGACCCAGCGGGCGCGCCGACGCGGTGTCGGCGAGGCGCTGGTCGACGGACGGGAGGACGACGACCGCGGTCGCGGTCGCGAGGCTGGCAGCGAGCAAGCGCACGCCGTGCTGCCGAAGGCGAGGGGTGGAGTGCGTGGGGGTGGGGGGAGTGCTTGTCGACACGGGATGTCGGCCTTTCCGTTTCGGCCCCTGCATCCGCTCGTGGTTGCTGTCGATGAGGGTTCGTCGACAGCGATGGTGCCGAGATGGCCCGGCAGCCACGCGGTAGTAAACCAAATGACGGAGAAAGGATCAGCCGAAAGGACGAACGGAATACGGTGTAATGCGCACAAACGCACACGGATCGCTACCCAGAAGTGGGCCAGATCACACGTAAACGCACGGACCCAGTGCGTGTCTCGCTGGTATGCCGCGGGCTCTCCAGGGCGGTTTCAGGCGCCTCTGGTGCCTGGTTCAGGACGCGTTGGTCTCCAGCGTCGCGCGCAGCAACGTGCTCGAGGTGTGGATGGTGTAAGGGAAGTAGACGACCTCGACCCCGACCGTGGCGAAGTCCGCCTCGAGCTGCTCGCCCTTGGCCGTGCCGCGCCAGTCGTCGCCCTTGAAGATCACGTCGAACGGGTGCTCGCGCCACACGTCGAGCTTGCTCGGGTGGTGCTCCACGACGACCTCGTCGACCAGCGTGACGTGCTCGAGGATGGCCGCCCGCTCCTCCAGCGGCACCACGGGTCGCTTGCCCTTGGCGCGCAGCGCCTTGTCGTCGGTCACGACGCCGGCGATCAACCAGTCACAGTGCTCGCGAGCCATGCGCAGGATGTTGAGGTGACCAACGTGGAAGAGGTCGAAGACGCCGGGCACGTAACCCCGCACCATGTCATCGCCTCGAACCGCTGCCAGCCCCGGCATTCCGCTCCTCATGCGCCCCAAGTCCCCCTGTACGTACACAACCGACAGTCCATGGTCGGGGGGAGACCTGCGCCGCGCCTCATGCAAACGTCGGAGGGCGGACCACGCGGAAGCAACCGTCGGTGCCCGGCGTTAGCCTGTGAGTCACCCCCACCAGATACTTCTGTTGGGGCTTTCGCGCTGTCCTGCCAAGGAGAACCACCCCGTGTCGCTCGCGCCACTGCTCGACGTCCTCGCCGCCGATCCGGGCGTCGGTCGCGCGCTCGCCGTCGCCCGTGCCGGTGAGCCGGTCGCCGACCTCGCCGTCACCGCGGGTGCCCGCCCCGAGCTCATCGCCGCGATGGCCCGCGCCGCCGACCGGCCGTTGCTCGTCATCACCGCCACCACGCGCGAGGCCGACGACCTCGTCGCCGCCCTCGGCTGCTTCCTCGACGCCGACCGCGTCGCCGACTTCCCGGCCTGGGAGACGCTGCCGCACGAACGCCTGAGTCCCCGCAGCGACACCGTCGGCAAGCGGCTCGCCGTCCTGCGGCGACTGGCGCACCCCGACCCCAGCGACGCGGCATACGGGCCGCTCGACATCGTCGTCGCACCAGTGCGCGCCGTCCTCCAGCCCGTCGTCCAGGGGCTCGGCGAGCTCGCCCCCGTGGCCCTGCGGGCCGGTGACGACGCGCCCCTCGAGGACGTCGTCGAACGACTCGCGGCCGCGGCATACACCCGCACCGACCTCGTCGAGCGGCGCGGCGAGTTCGCCGTCCGCGGCGGCATCCTCGACGTCTTCCCGCCCACAGAAGACCACCCGGTGCGCGTCGAGTTCTGGGGCGACACGGTCGAGGAGATCCGCTGGTTCAAGGTCGCCGACCAGCGCAGCCTCGAGATCGCCGAGCACGGCCTGTGGGCCCCGCCGTGCCGCGAGGTGCTGCTGACCGAGTCGGTCCGCGAACGCGCCGCCGCGCTGCTCGAGCAGCTGCCCGGCGCCGCCGACCTGCTCGGCAAGCTCGCCGAGGGCATCGCGGTCGAGGGCATGGAGTCGCTCGCCCCCGCCCTCGTCGACGGCATGGAGAGCGTCCTCGACACCTTGCGCGACCGGACGGCCGTGGTCCTCACCGACCCCGAGCGCGTCCGCACCCGCGCCCACGACCTGGCCGCCACCAGCCAGGAGTTCCTCGACGCGGGGTGGGCCAACGCGGCCGCCGGCAACACCGTGCCGATCGACCTGCAAGGCGTGTTGGGCACGGCGTCGTTCTGGACGCTCGCCGACCTGCGGGCGCACGCCCGCGACCTCGGTATGCCGTGGTGGGACCTGTCGCCGTTCGTCGCCGACGAGGAGCTCGCCGACGTCGTGGACGGTGAGGCGGTCGTCGTCAACACCGGGCTCGAGGAGGCGCCCCGCTACCGGGGGAGCACGCCCGAGGCGGTGGCCGACTTCCGCCAGTGGGTGGCCGACGGGTGGCGCGTCGTCGTGGTGACCGAAGGCCCCGGTCTGGCGCGACGGGTGGCCGAGGTGCTGGCGGGCGAGTCGGTGCCGGCCCGTCTGGATGCCGACCTCACCGACCTCGCCGATGGTGTCGTGCACCTGGCGCAGGGGTCCGTCGGTAGCGGGTTCCTTTGTCCCACAAGCAAGTTCGCACTGCTCACCGAGAACGACCTCACGGGCACGGCGGGCCAAGGCGGCGGGTCGACGCGCGACATGAGGCGTATGCCGTCGCGGCGCCGCAACCAGGTCGACCCGCTCCAGCTCAAGCCCGGTGACTTCGTCGTGCACGAGCAGCACGGTGTCGGCCGGTTCGTCGAGATGGTGCAGCGGACGGTGGGCGGTGCGACCCGGGAGTACCTCGTCATCGAGTACGCCGCGTCCAAGCGCGGCCAGCCCGGTGACCGACTGTTCGTGCCGACCGACCAGCTCGACCAGGTCACCCGCTACGTCGGCGGCGAGCAGCCCACGCTCAACAAGATGGGCGGCTCGGACTGGAAGCAGACCAAGGGCCGGGCACGCAAGTACGTCAAGCAGATCGCGGCCGAGCTGATCCAGCTCTACTCCGCGCGCATGGCGACGTCGGGTCACGCGTTCGGGCCGGACACCCCGTGGCAGCGTGAGCTCGAGGACGCCTTCGCCTACGTCGAGACGCCCGACCAGCTGAGCTCGATCGACGAGGTGAAGGCCGACATGGAGCGCACCGTGCCCATGGACCGCCTCATCTGTGGCGACGTCGGTTACGGCAAGACCGAGATCGCGGTGCGCGCGGCGTTCAAGGCGATCCAGGAGGGCAAGCAGGTCGCGGTGC
Source organism: Knoellia koreensis (assembly GCF_013041615.1). Taxonomy (GTDB): domain Bacteria; phylum Actinomycetota; class Actinomycetes; order Actinomycetales; family Dermatophilaceae; genus Pedococcus; species Pedococcus koreensis. Next base: position 715,060 of record NZ_JABEPQ010000002.1, on the reverse strand, counting down.
TCGTCCCGACGACCCTGCTCGTGCAACAGCACCTCAACACCTTCGCCGAGCGCTACGCCCAGTTCCCCGTGACCGTGAAGGCCCTGTCGCGGTTCCAGAGCGACCGCGAGGCCCGCGAGACGATCGCGGGGCTGGCCGACGGGTCGATCGACCTCGTCATCGGCACGCACCGGCTGCTGTCCAACGACATCAAGTACAAGGACCTCGGACTCGTCGTCATCGACGAGGAGCAGCGGTTCGGCGTCGAGCACAAGGAGCAGCTCAAGACGCTGCGCACCGCCGTCGACGTCCTGTCGATGTCCGCCACCCCGATCCCGCGCACACTCGAGATGGCCGTGACCGGCATACGTGAGATGTCCACTCTCGCAACGCCTCCCGAGGAGCGGCACCCCGTCCTCACCTACGTCGGCGCGTACGACGAGAAGCAGGTCGTGGCCGCCATCCGGCGCGAGCTGCTGCGTGACGGCCAGGTCTTCCTCGTGCACAACAAGGTGAGCTCGATCGAGAAGGCCGCGAGCCGCATCCGCGAGCTCGTGCCCGAGGCCCGCGTCGCCACCGCCCACGGCAAGATGGGCGAGCAGCGGCTCGAGCAGGTCGTCGTCGACTTCTGGGAGAAGAAGTTCGACGTCCTCGTCTGCACGACGATCGTCGAGACCGGTCTCGACATCTCCAACGCCAACACCCTCATCGTCGAACGCGCCGACGTTCTGGGCCTGTCCCAGCTGCACCAGCTGCGTGGCCGTGTCGGGCGTGGTCGCGAGCGCGCCTACTCCTACTTCCTCTACCCGCCGGAGAAGCCGCTCACCGAGACGGCGCACGACCGGCTCCAGACCATCGCCAGCCACACCGACCTCGGTGCCGGCATGCAGGTCGCGATGAAGGACCTCGAGATCCGCGGCGCCGGCAACCTGCTCGGCGGCGAGCAGTCCGGGCACATCGCGGGGGTCGGGTTCGACCTCTACGTGCGCCTCGTCGGCGAGGCCGTGGCCGACTTCCGCGGCGAGGGTGAGACGGCACCGGCGGAGATCAAGATCGAGCTCCCGGTGGACGCCCACCTGCCGCACGACTACGTGCCGGGGGAGCGGCTGCGGCTCGAGGCCTACAAGAAGCTCGCGAGCGTCGTCGACGAGGACCAGCTCGCCGAGATCGTGGCCGAGCTGCAGGACCGCTACGGCACGCCGCCGGAGCCCGTGCAGCACCTCATCGAGGTCGCGCGACTGCGCACCGTCGCCCGGGCGGCCGGTGTCGCCGACATCTCGGTGCAGGGCAACTTCGTGCGGTTCGGGCCGGTCGACCTGCCCGAGTCGGCCCAGCTGCGGCTGCAGCGGCTCTACCCGAGGTCGTTGGTCAAGGACGCGACCCATACGATTCTCGTGCCGAAGCCGACGACGGCGAGGGTGGGTGGCAAACCCCTGCGTGACACGGCAGTCTTGCAGTGGGCCAGCGACCTGATCCGCGCCGTGCTCCTCGGGAGCGTCTCCGACGCCGCCCGTGTCGGCACCGGTCAGGGAGCCGCATCCGCTCGCTGAGTGACCAGGAAGGTTTCTATCGTGTTGGCAACTCGCGCCCTGCGCGCCACCGCCGTCGCCGCGGTGGCCGGTGCCGTGCTCGCCGTGTCCGGCTGCGCCACCGCGGACACGGCCGCCGTCGTCGACGGCCACCGCATCACCGAGGCCGAGGCCCAGGAGGCCGCCGCGCAGATCCGTGAGGTGCAGCCCGACTCCGGTCTCGAGACCTCCGGCGCGGTGCAGTCGCTCGTGATGGCGCAGTTCATCAACCAGGTCGCGGAGAAGAGCGGCAAGGCCCTCGCCGACTCGGCCGCCCGCACCGCGGTGCCGCAGCTGCAGGACCCGGCTCCCAGCACCCTCGAGCTGGTCAAGGCGAGCCTGGCGTTCAACCAGATGACCGAGGGGGAGAAGGCCCAGGCCGTCGACCTCGCGCGGAAGGCCGACATCACGGTCAACCCGCGCTATGGCGTCTTCAAGCCCTCGGGCAGCGCGCTGTTCGAGTCCAGCGCACCCAACTGGATCAAGGCCGACACCTCCACGCCCGAGCCCGACCCGCTGGCCCCGCAGAACTGACCCGCGGAGTGGCCGGTCGCCTCAGCCTGCTCGTCACCTCACCCCGCGTCGCGCCGGGGCTGCTGAGTCGTTCGGCCTGGCACGCGCTCGACGACGCCGCGGCGGTCCTGGCTCGTGACCTCGACGAGCCGGCCGCGGTCGCGCTCGTGGAGGCCGGTGTGCCGGTGGAAGCCGTGCCGGACGTGCCGGTGCCCGCGCTCGCCCGCGACCTCGTCGCGCGCACCGGCGATGAGGCGCACGTGCTGTGGGTGGGGTCGGCCGACGGCGACCCGGGCCTCACCGACGCGGTGGCCGCCGAGGTGACGCGTATGCCGTCGCCTCCAGAAGTCGAGGTCGTCGTGGGTTCGTGGGACGTCCAAGGCGCGCGGCTGCTCGACGTGGTCGCCGTGATGGACCGGCTCCGGTCCCCGGGCGGGTGCCCGTGGGACGCCGAGCAGACGCACCAGTCGCTCGTGAAGTACCTCATCGAGGAGGCGCACGAGGCTGCCGAGGCCGTGGCGACCGGCGACCGTGACCACCTGCGCGAGGAGCTCGGTGACGTGCTGCTGCAGGTGGCGTTCCAGTCCCGGGTGGCGCAGGAGGACCCAGAGGCGCCGTTCGACATCGACGACGTCGCGGCGGGGCTGGTGGCCAAGCTGGTCCGGCGGCACCCGCACGTCTTCGCCGACGGGGATGCCAGCAACCCCGAGGAAGTCGAGCGCGCCTGGGAGCGGATCAAGGCACAGGAGCGGGCCGCCAAGGGTGACCACGCCGGTGGTGAGGCCGGGCACGCAGGTCTGCTGCACGGCATACCGGCGTCGTTGCCGGCGCTGGTGGCCGCCGACAAGGTGGTGTCCCGGCTGGCCCGCACCGACCGTGAGCTGCCCGCCCCCGCACCCGGTGATGTCGGCGCCGAGCTGCTGGCCCTCGTGGCCCGGGCGAGAGCGGCCGGCGTCGACGCCGAGTCCGAGCTGCGCCGCGCCCTGCGCGCCCTCGACGTTCCCACCGACTGATCGCCCGCGCCCACTCGTTGCCGGTGGCTCGGCATGCGGCGGCTGAATCGGCTCCCGGTGCCGAGTGGTCGGCAACAAGTCAGGGTGGTGCTTAAGAAGTTCAAGGATGCCTTATAGTTCCTAACGTGGCATTGACGCAGCGCGAGCGGGAGATCGTCGAGCTGCTGCGTGCCGAGCCCCTGCTCGACGCCGCCGGGCTCGCCGAGCGGGTCGGGTCGACCAAGGCGGCCGTCGCGGTTCACCTGTCGAACCTCACCCGCAAGGGCGTCATCGTCGGCCGCGGCTACGTGCTGCGCCCGGACGAGGGAGCGGTCGTCGTGGTCGGCGGCACCAACATGGACATCAAGGCGCAGTCGCGGGCCGCGCTGGCCCTGCGCACGTCGAACCCCGGCGAGACCACCAGCACCCCGGGGGGCGTCGGGCGCAACATCGCCGAGAACCTCGCCCGCCTCGGCAGCCCCACCCAGCTGGTGAGCCCGGTCGGGCGCGACGCGTTCGGCGACCAGGTCCTCGACGCCACCCGAGCCGCTGGCGTCGGCCTCGACCATGTCATCCGCGGCGAGGAGCCGACCGGCACCTACCTCGCGGTCCTCGACGCCGACGGCGAGCTCGTCGTCGCTGTCTCCACCATGGGCGCCACCGACGGGCTGACCGTCGACCAGCTGACTGGCGTCCGCGACCTCGTCGCCAACGCCGACCTGCTCGTCGTCGATGGCAACATCCCGGCCGCACCCACCACCTGGCTGCTCGACACCGCAGCCGCCGCCGACGTCCCCGTTGTCATCGACCCGGTCTCGGTCGCCAAGGCCCGGCCGCTCGCCACGATCCTGTCGCCCGACCGCCCCGTCCTTGCACTCACCCCGAACCTCGACGAGCTCGCGGCCATCGTCGGCGAGGACGTGCCCGACACCAAGGCGGGCATCGCTCGCGCCGCCGCGAGCCTCCACGGGCGCGGCGTGGCCCACGTCTGGGTACGTCGGGGCGCGCGCGGCAGCGTCCTCAGCAGCCGCGCCGTGGCTGGCGCCCACACCGAGGCCGGCAGCCGCCCCGAGGTGCACCTCATCCCGGCACCGCCCACGACCCTCGTCGACGTCACGGGTGCGGGGGATGCGATGACCGCCGCCTTCGTCCACGCCCACCTGCGCGGCGACAGCGCACTCGGCGCCGTGCGCTTCGGCCAGACCGCCGCGGCCCTCACCGTGGCGTGCCCCCAGACCGTCCGCCCCGACCTCACCGCCCGCCTCGTCGACGCCGAGCTGCGTCGCACCGGTGTCGGGCGAGCCGACGCCAGCCCCACGACCAGGAGAAGCAGATGACCCCGCACCCCAGCCTCAAGCTCAACGACGAGGTCGCCACCGCCATGCGCGAGGGCCGCCCGGTCGTCGCGCTCGAGTCGACGATCATCAGCCACGGCATGCCCTACCCGCGCAACGTCGAGATGGCCATCGAGGTCGAGCAGATCATCCGCGACGGTGGGGCGACGCCGGCCACGATCGCCGTCCTGGACGGCATACCCCGCATCGGCCTCGACCGCGACGAGCTCGAGACGCTCGCCACCCACCCGCACGTCACCAAGGTGAGCCTGCGCGACCTCCCGTTCGTCGTGGCCACCGGTGCCCACGGCGCCACCACGGTCGCCGCGACGATGCGCCTGGCCGCGCTGGCCGGCATACCCGTCTTCGTCACGGGCGGGCTCGGGGGAGTGCACCGGGGCGCGGAGACGAGCTTCGACATCTCCGCCGACCTCACCGAGCTGGGCCAGACCGACGTCGCCGTCGTGTCCGCGGGCGTGAAGTCGATCCTCGACATCGGCCTCACCCTCGAGACGCTCGAGACCCTCGGGGTGCCGGTCGTGGTGCACGGCAGCGACGAGTTCCCGTCGTTCTACTCGCGGTCGAGCGGGTATGCCGCGCCGTTGCGGGCGGACTCGCCCGACCAGGTCGCGGCGATGATGGCCGCGAAGTGGGACCTCGGGCTCAAGGGCGCGGTGTCGATCGCCAACCCGGTGCCGGAGGAGGACGAGATCCCGGCGGCGGAGATCGCCGACCTCATCGACCGGGCGCTCGCCGAGTGCGACGAGCGGGGCATCCGCGGCAAGGACATCACGCCGTTCCTCCTCGGGCGCATCGTCGAGCTCTCCGACGGACGCTCGCTCGAGACCAACATCGCCCTCGTGCGCGCCAACGCGCGTCTCGGCGCCGCCATCGCCGCGGCATACCAACGCCTGCGCACGTCCTGACCCGCGACCACAGCTTTTCCGCGTCACGCGCGAAGTGTCAGGTTCGCACGCGTTACTAGACCGAGCGAACCTCAGGTTCCCGCATGACGCGGAAAAGCTGAGGCGGGGGTATGCCGCGTGGTCCGGCAGGGTGGGTCGCTCGTCCGTGCGCGCCCGCTCGCCGGGTAGCCTCGGGGCGTAACCCCTGACGCACCACGATGGAGATGTCTGTGGCCAGCATTGACGCAGTCGGCGCCCGCGAGATCCTCGACTCCCGCGGCAACCCCACGGTCGAGGTGGAGGTCGCGCTCGACGACGGCACCATCGCCCGTGCCGCGGTCCCGTCCGGTGCCAGCACCGGTCAGTTCGAGGCGGTCGAGCGTCGCGACGGCGACAAGAAGCGCTACCTCGGCAAGGGTGTCGAGCAGGCCGTCGACGCCGTGCTCGACGAGATCAACCCGGCGCTCGTCGGCTACGACGCGAGCGACCAGCGCATCGTCGACCAGGTGATGCTCGGCCTCGACGGCACCGACAACAAGGGAAAGCTCGGTGCCAACGCCATCCTCGGCGTCAGCCTCGCCGTCGCCAAGGCCGCCGCCGAGTCGGCGGGCCTGCCGCTGTTCCGCTACGTCGGCGGCCCCAACGCGCACGTGCTACCGGTGCCGATGATGAACATCCTCAACGGTGGCAGCCACGCCGACTCCAACGTCGACGTGCAGGAGTTCATGATCGCCCCGATCGGCGCCGAGTCGTTCCGCGAGGCGCTGCGCTGGGGTGCCGAGGTCTACCACGCGCTCAAGGGCGTCCTGAAGGAGCGCGGCCTGTCCACCGGGCTCGGTGACGAGGGCGGTTTCGCCCCGAACCTCGACTCCAACCGCGCCGCCCTCGACCTCATCCTCGAGGCCATCGGCAAGGCCGGCTACGAGCCCGGCACCCAGATCGCACTCGCGCTCGACGTCGCGGCCAGCGAGTTCAAGAACGACGACGGCACCTACCAGTTCGAGGGTGCCGCCAAGTCCAGCTCCGACATGGTCGACTACTACGCCGAACTCGTCGACTCCTACCCGCTCGTGTCCATCGAGGACCCGCTCGACGAGGAGGACTGGGACGGCTGGAAGGCCATGACCGACCGCCTCGGCGACAAGGTCCAGCTCGTCGGCGACGACTTGTTCGTCACCAACCCCGAGCGGCTCGCCCGTGGGATCGAGACCGGCACGGCCAACGCCCTGCTGGTCAAGGTCAACCAGATCGGCTCGCTCACCGAGACCCTCGACGCGGTCGAGCTCGCCCAGCGCAACGGCTATCGCTGCATGATGAGCCACCGTTCCGGCGAGACCGAGGACGTCACGATCGCCGACCTCGCCGTCGCCACCAACTGCGGCCAGATCAAGACCGGCGCCCCGGCCCGGTCCGAGCGGGTCGCCAAGTACAACCAGCTCCTGCGCATCGAGGAGGAGCTCGACGACGCGGCGGAGTATGCCGGTGCGAGCGCCTTCCCGAGGTTCACCCACCAGGCGTGACCACGCGGCATACCTGACCCACCCCACGACACCGACACGACCACGACGCGAGGACGACACGATGGCCACGACAGGACGCGGACCCACCGGCGGCACGCCGGGGCGACGTCCTGCCCCGCGGCGCGGCGCTCCCGCCCCGCGCAAGGCCTCTGGCGGCAAGGCCGCGGCCGGCAAGTCCGCAGCCAAGGGCGGCACGGCCGCGCGCCCCGGCGCCGGTCCCGGCCGGTCCCGCGCCACGGCCGCCGGTGCGGCGCGCAAGGCCGCGGCGACGTCCAGGGTCGGGCAGGAGCGCAAGACCACGCGCGGCGTGATGCGGGTCGTGGTGCTCGCCTCGATCTTCGTGCTGCTGGCGGTGACGCTCGTGCCGACGTTGCGGTCCTACCTGCGTCAGCAGGGCCAGATCGACGCCCTGCGTGAGCAGGTGGCGTCGCAGCGGGCGAACGTCAGCGACCTGCAGAAGGAGCAGGCCCGCTGGAACGACAAGGACTACGTCGTCCAGCAGGCCCGGGAGCGGCTCAAGTTCGTCAAGGTCGGCGAGAAGTCCTACACGGTCATCGACGGCAAGCCCACCGCCAAGTCCGCCACCCAGGTGGCCAAGGCGCCGGCCGCCGCGAGCGACCACCCGTGGTACGGCCAGCTGTGGGAGTCGATGCGCGCAGCCGACACGGCTCCGACGGACGCCGGCGCCGGCACCGGCAAGTGAGCGCCCCCGACCCCACGGCGCAGGCCCCCACCCAGGCCGACCTCGACGCCGTCCGTGCCCAGCTGGGCCGGGTGCCCCGCGGTGTCGTCGCCGTGGCGCACCGCTGCCCGTGCGGCTGCCCGGACGTCCTGACCACCGCGCCGCGCCTGCCCGACGGCACGCCCTTCCCGACGACGTTCTACGCCACGTGCCCCCGCCTCACCGGCGCCATCTCCACCCTCGAGAGCCAGGGCGTGATGGCCGAGATGACGGCGCGCCTCGGCGAGGACGCCGACCTGGCGCAGCGGTATGCCGCGGCGCACGAGGACTACCTGGCGCGCCGGACCGCGGTGGGCCAGGCCACCGGTGCCACCGTGCCCGAGATCGACGGCATCTCGGCCGGCGGCATGCCGACGCGCGTGAAGTGCCTGCACGTCCTGGTCGCCCACTCACTCGCCGTCGGGCCGGGGGTCAACCCCCTCGGCGACGAGGCCCTGGCGATGCTCGACGACTGGTGGGCCGACGGCTGCTGCATCGCCGGCGCCGACGGGCACGCCGAGGCGGGCGAGTGACCCGCGTCGGTGCCGTCGACTGCGGCACCAACTCGATCCGTCTCCTGGTGGCGGACATCGACCCCGACACCGGTGAGCTCTCAGATGTGTTGCGGCGCATGGAGATCGTGCGCCTCGGCCAGGGAATCGACCGCACCGGCGCCATCGCGCCGGAGGCCATGGAGCGCACGCTGGCGCGAGCACGCGAGTATGCCGCGCAGTGCCGCGAGCTCGGCGCCGAACGGGTGCGTTTCGTCGCCACCTCCGCGTCGAGGGACGCCTCGAACGCGCAGGACTTCGTGGCCGGTGTGCACGAGGCGTTCGGCGACTACGACGTCACGCCCGAGGTGGTGAGTGGTGACGAGGAGGCGGCGCTGTCGTTCAGCGGTGCCACGGGTGACCTGCGCGCAACGGGCGTGCCAGGTCCCTACCTCGTGGTCGACCTCGGCGGCGGCTCGACCGAGTTCGTCCGAGGGTCGACGTCGGTGGAGGCGGCCCGGTCGGTCGACATCGGTTGCGTGCGCATGACCGAGCGGCACCTCGTCTCCGACCCGCCGACCGAGGCGGAGGTCGAGGTCGCGACTCGCGACATCGACGCAGCCATCGACGAGGCGGCCCGGGTGGTTGACCTCACCGGCATCGGCTCGCTCGTCGGCCTCGCCGGCAGCGTCACCACGGTGACGGCCCATGCACTCGGCCTCACGGCATACGACCCCGACCGCATCCACCTCGCGACCCTCACGCCCGAGCAGGTGGTGCGCGCCTGCGACGAGCTGCTGCACCTCACCCACGACGAGCGGGCGGCGCTGGGGTTCATGCACCCCGGCCGCGTCGACGTCATCGGTGCCGGGGCGCTCGTCTGGCGGCAGGTGGTGCGGCGGCTCGCCGACCTCGGCGTCGAGCGCGTGGTGACCTCCGAGCACGACATCCTCGACGGCATCGCCCTGTCCATCGCACACTGACCGGCCCGTAACCTGCGCCGCGCCCCGTCGTTGCCACGGTGGCAGACATCACGCGACGAAGGGTGGTGAGCACGGTCGAGGAACGGGAGCTGCTGCCCCAGGACGAGAGCGCGACCCGACCTGGGCAGCTTGAGGCTGCCCGGCTGCCCACGACCCCGCGCTCGCCCCTCGGCCCCGCCACCGGCGGCCTGGCTCGGCTGTCCAACCACGCCTACGGCGTCATCTTCCTCGTCGTCGTCGCCCTGCTCCTCGGCCTCGCCATCGCGTCCTACCAGCAGGTCTTCACCCGCACCGTCGACGTGACCCTCGAGACTGACCGGATCGGGTCGCAGCTGCAGGAGGCGTCCGACGTCAAGCTGCGGGGCATCATCGTCGGGTCGGTGACCTCGATCCACACCATCGGCAAGGGGGCGCGGCTCCAGCTGGCCCTCAAGCCGGACACCGTCGACCTCATCCCCTCGAACGTGTCGGCGCGGCTGCTGCCGAAGACGTTGTTCGGTGAGCGGTACGTCGACCTCGTGCCGCCACAGGATGGGGCGAAGGTCCGGCCGATCCGTGAGGGGGATGTGATCCCGCAGGACCGGACCAAGGTCGCGATCGAGCTGGAGCAGGTCTTCGAGGATCTGTTGCCGCTGCTGCGCGCAGTGGAGCCGGCGAAGCTGTCGACCACCCTCAACGCCCTCGCGACCGCGCTGGAGGGTCGGGGCACCCAGCTGGGGCAGAACCTCGTGCTGGTGGACCGGTACTTCAAGGCGTTCAACCCCAAGCTGCCGGTGTTGCAGGCCGACATCAGCGGTCTGGCCGACCTGGCCAGCACGTATGCCGTCGCGGCACCTCAGCTGGTGTCGGCGTTGAAGAACCTCATCACCACGAACACGACGATCGTGGAGAAGCAGGACGCGCTGGCTGGGTTCCTGGCTTCGACGGCGGGTTTCGCCAACACCACGGCCGACTTCCTCGACGCCAACGGGCAGCGCATCATCCAGGTGGGGCGGGTGAACCGGCCGACGGTGGAGGTGCTGGCCAAGTACTCACCCCAGTACCCGTGCTTCACCGAGGCCCTGGTCAAGTGGCTGCCGCGCATCGACGACGCGTTCCGCGACAACACCTTCCACATCACCATCGAGATCTCGTCGGCCCAGCGCCCGGCCTACAAGCCGGGGGAGGAGCCACGCTGGGGTGAGAACCGCGCCGCCACCTGCAACCTGCTCCCCGACATGAAGAGCGTCCTCACCGGCAAGCCGATCAGCCAGAGCAACCCGTTGCCGGGCAAGAAGTTCGACGACGGCACGTCCAACGTCGGCGGCTACAGCGCCAACCCGATGTATGCCGCGCTGCCGCAGATGTTCGCCGGCGCCAAGGGTGCCGCGATCCCGGACCCCGACGCGGGGCTGGCCGGGACGACCGCCGAGCAACAGCTGGTCTCGGCCCTGTTGCACCCGGACGACCCTGCGCCGTCGGCGATCACGACCCTGCTGGCGGGGCCGATGCTGCGCGGCACCACCGTCAACCAGCGCTGACCGTCAGCTGGTGGTGAGCTGCGAGGCGAGCCCGCTCCAGACGGTGGCCACGACGAGCTCGGTGGCGTCGGCGGCGGTGACGTCGGGGCGCCGACCCCGCCACACCGCGATCCGCTCGCAGGCACCGACGATCACCTCGGCATACCCCTCGAGCACCTCGGGGGGCACCGAGCTGAGCCCGGGTGCGGCACCCAGCGTGGCCGCGGTGGCGGCCGACTGCTGCTCGCGGATGCTCTCGATGAGCGGGCTGGTCTGGGCGGCCATGACACCCTCCTGCTGGATGAGGAGGAAGGCGTTGCGGTGCTGGTCGATGAAGTCGAAGAACGCGCGCACGCCGGCCCGGAAGATGTCGATGAGCTCGGCGTCGTCGCCGACCGCCGCCCACGAGCGCTCGGTGGCGTCGCGCAGCTGACCGCGGGCCGAGACGATGCAGGCCGACAGCAGGCCCTCCTTGGAGCCGAAGTACTCGTAGATGAGCGGCTTGGTGACGCCGACGCGCTCGGCGACATCCTCCATCGTCGTGGCCTGGTAGCCGCGCTCGGCGAACACCTGCTCGGCGACGACGAGGATCTGGGCCTCCCGCTCGGCACGCGGCATGCGGCGTCGGGGCTGGGCCGGAGGCTTGGTGGGGCTCACGCGATGATCCTAACCGCTCTGGACATCTAACTTACTCATGGTAAGTTAGGCCCATGAGCACTCCTCATCACCGCGTCGCCATCGTCGGCACCGGGTTCTCCGGTCTCGGGATGGCGGTGCGCCTCGCCCAGCGCGGCGAGCACGACTACGTGGTCCTCGAGAAGGCCGACGACGTGGGCGGCACGTGGCGCGACAACCGCTACCCCGGGTGCGCGTGTGACGTTCCCTCGCGGATGTACTCGTTCTCGTTCGAGCAGAAGCCCGACTGGTCGCGTGACTTCGCCACGGCGGGGGAGATCTGGGGTTACCTGCGTGACGTTGCGGACCGGTATGCCGTGCGCGAGCGGATCGCGTTCGGGGCGGACCTGCGTGTGGCCGAGTGGGACGAGGGCGCCCGCCGCTGGCGGCTCGAGGCCGCCGACGGTCGCACCTGGACCGCCGACTCGCTGGTCCTCGGCGTCGGTGCCCTGCACGAGCCGCGGCTGCCGGACATCGCGGGGCTCGACACGTTCGCCGGCGAGCTCATGCACACCGCGAACTGGCCCGAGGGCGACGACGGCCTCGACGGCAAGCGGCTCGCGGTGGTCGGCACCGGCGCGAGCGTCGTGCAGCTGCTGCCCGAGGTGGCGCCGCGCGCCGCCCACACCACGGTCTTCCAGCGGACTCCCGCGTGGACGATGCCCAAGCACGACAGCCTGTGGAGCGTGGCCCGGCAGGAGCGGTTCCGCCGGTACCCGTGGATGCAGCGGCTCGTGCGCTGGCGCACCTACTGGGAGCTCGAGGCGCGCGCGCCGATGTTCGTGCGCGTGCCCGGCGCGGCCAAGCTGGTCGCGCGGATGGCCACCAAGCGCCTGCACCGGCACGTCTCCGACCCCGAGACCCGGGCCAAGCTCACGCCCGACTACCGCATCGGCTGCAAGCGGATCCTGCTGTCCGACGACTACTGGCGCACCTTCAACCGCCCCGACGTCTCGCTCGAGACGGCGGCGATCACCGCGGTCGAGCCGGCCGCCGTGGTCACGGCCGACGGCACGCGGCACGAGGTCGACGCACTGGTGCTCGGCACCGGGTTCGACGTCAAGGGCAGCTACGAGCGGATGGACATCCGCGGGCTCGGCGGACGCCGGCTGAACGACGAGTGGTCCGACGGCACCCGCACCAACCTCGGCATCACCGTCGACGGCTTCCCCGAGCTCTACCTGCTGCTCGGACCCAACACCGGGCTCGGCCACAACTCGGTCGTCCTGATGATCGAGCTGGCCACCCGCTACGTCCTCGACCGGATCGAGGAGTCGCGCCGCACCGGCCCGCGGGTCACCACCCGCGCGGCGGTCGACCGGTTCGTGACGGAGATGGGCGAACGGTCGTCGCACACCGTCTGGTCGACCGGCTGTCACAGCTGGTACCTCGATGACAAGGGTCGCAACTTCACCCTGTGGCCGGGATCGACGGTGTCCTACTGGTGGCGCACGCGTCGCGCCGGCAAGGCCGGGCTCGTGCCAGTGCCGAGCGTGGGGACCAACCCGACAACCGACGCGTCGACCGACGCGGCGGCCACCACCGCACTGCCTGGCTCCACCGAGAAGGAGACCGAACATGTTCTCGCGCAATGACTTCCGGCCCAAGGTCTCCATCGTCACCGGTGGCGCGTCGGGGATCGGCCTCGAGATCGCCCGGGAGCTCCACCGCCGCGGCAGCCATGTCGTCCTCGCCGACCTTGACGAGGTGAAGGCGAAGTCAGCGGCCGACGACCTCGGTGCCCGGGCCAGCGCGGCCCAGGTCGACGTGTCCGACGCAGAGGCCGTCCGGGCGCTCGTCGACTCCGTGGTCGCCGAGCACGGCCGCCTCGACGTGATGGTGAACAACGCCGGCGTCGCCGTCGGCGGGCTCCTCGAGGAGCTCGACCAGCGTCATTGGGACAAGGCCCTCGACGTCAACCTGCGCGGCGTCATCAACGGCGTCATGGCGGCATACCCCCACCTCACGCGGCAGGGGAGCGGGCACATCCTCAACACGGCCTCGCTCGCCGGCCTCATCCCCGCGCCCGCGATGCTGCCGTACACGACCACCAAGCACGCCGTCGTCGGCCTCTCGACGGCGCTGCGCGCCGAGGCCGCGTCGCTGGGCGTCAAGGTGAGCGTCCTGTGTCCCGGGTTCGTGGACACACCGCTGCTCGACGAGGTGTATGCCGCCCCGGACAGCTTCGGTGGCAGCAGCGTGCGCAACCGCGTGCGGCTGCTCCAGCCCAAGTTCCTCACGCCCGAGCTCACGGCCCAGCGCGCCGTGGACGGGCTCGCCAGCAACAAGGCGGTGATCCCGGTCGGCGTCTTCGCGCACATGACCTGGCGCGCGCTGCGCTACCTGCCGCCGGTCGCGCGTGCCGTCATCCAGGTGCAGGCCACCGGCCACCGCCGCCTCAACGAGCGCGCCGCACGCCGTTCCTGACGCGAGTTGAGTGCCTGAGGCCGACCCCTGGGTAGGTCTCAGGCACTCGACGCGACGCGCCTGGTGTGGCGGTGTCGGCGGTAGTGCGGATTGCGTAGTACCGTCTGATCCACACTAACCAAGAGGTGAAGGGAGGGACGGTGGACACCACCCAGCTGGTCAAGGGGGTCCTCGACCTGGCGGTGCTCGCGGTCGTCGCCGACGAGGACGGGTACGGCTACGACATCGTCCGGCGGCTGCGGTCGGCCGGGCTCGAGGACGTGGGGGACGCGTCGGTCTACGGCACGCTGCGCCGGCTGTATGCCGGTGGGTCGCTGACGTCGTACGTCGTCCCGTCCGACGAGGGACCGCACCGCAAGTACTACGGCATCAACGCGCAGGGTCGCGCAACCCTGCAGACGCAGGGCAAGACGTGGACCGAGTTCGCCCGCACCATGCACGGGCTGCTCGACGAGGCAGGGGTGAAGGCATGAGCACCAACACGATCAAGATGCCCAGCGCGCACGAGGTCAACGCCTACGTCACGCAGGTGCGCGCGGAGCTCGCCGACCTGTCGCCGGACGACGTCGAGGAGCTCACCGGTGGCCTCGAGGCCGACCTCGCTGAGCGGGTGGCCGAGGCACCTGACGGGTTAGCCGGGCTGGGTTCACCGGCCGCGTATGCCGCGGAGCTGAGGAGCGCCGCCGGCCTCCCCGCGCGCTCGGGCCTCTCGCCGTCGTGGTGGTCGCAGCAGGTCGCCGTCTTCCACGACAACATCCGCGACCTGCGCCGTGACTCGGCCCTGGCGAACGAGGTGATCGACTTCCTCGTGAAGCTGCGGCCGGCGTGGTGGGTGCTGCGGGGACTCGTCATCGCCTGGGTGGGCGCGTCGGTGGTCGGGGTGCGGGCGCTGCTGCTGCCCCTCGGGATCCTGGCCGTGGTGGCCTCGGTCTGGCTGGCTCGGCGCCCGAAGGTCCTCGGTGAGGCGACGGGCTTGCTCACCCTCGCCCTCAACGCTGTGGCGATCGTCGCCTGCCTCGGGTGGTGGGCCTCGTACTCGACGCCCGGCGACCCCAACGCCGTCGTCTACGGGGAGTCCGGTGGGCCGGCGACCGGACTGGTCTACAACGAGCAATCGGTGGGCAACCTGTTCGTCTACGACCGCGACGGCAAGGCGCTGTCCGACGTGCGGGTCTTCACCGACCGAGGCGACCCGATCGACCTGCGCCGGGACCTCGTCGGTGACGACGGTAGCCCGCTCAAGGGGCCGGCCGACATCTACGGCAAGGACTGGTCCAACGCGGCCCCCGTCGTCACGTCGAACGGGCCGTTCGGCGACCCGACCGTCTGGACGCCGCCGACCGCGATCCCACCGCTCGCGCCGACGCCGGAACCGTCGGCCACTGCCACGGCGACCGAGACGGTGGACCCGTCGGCCACCACCGGACCGACCGACGCGGTGCCGTCACCGACCACGACGAGGCCCGCGCCCCGGCCCACGATGTCCACCACCGCGCCACCGGTGCCGACGACGACGCGCTGAGCCACGCGGCATACCGGTCGATCGTGGGGGAGGAAACGGGGACGGCCCCTAGAGTGGGGCCGCCCCCGTGGCCCAACTGGCAGAGGCAGGCGACTTAAAATCGCCACTGGTGCGGGTTCGACCCCCGTCGGGGGCACCACGACCGCCCGTGCAACGGGAACCGTGAGGCGCCTGAGCACGTAGTCTGGGGTGAGCGAGCGGCCGACCGCAGGGCCGCCCCAGCACGCAAGGAGCCACAGATGGCCAGCAACCCGGTGTTCGACCGGATCGACAAGGAGTCCCAGCGCGGGTACGCCGGCTTCGGCCGCGCACCGCAGGCGCCGTCGACGGGCGGCATGGCCGCCACCGACGCGATGTCGCAGCGCCAGCTCGAGGACATGTACAACCAGCCGTCCGCCGGCCCCGTGCAGATGGGGCGCGTCACCATGGACGACGTCATCATGAAGACCGCGGCGCTGCTCGCGATCGTCGTCGTCATGGCCGCGATCTCCTGGCAGCTCGCCCCGACCTTCGGCATCGTCATCTGGGGCGTGGGGCTGGTCGCGACGCTGGTTCTCGGCATCGCCATCGCCGTGAAGAAGACCATCAGCGTGCCGCTGATCGTGCTGTACTCCGCGTTCCAGGGCCTGTTCGTGGGGGCGATCAGCCGCTCGTACTCGGCGGTGTTCGACCAGCCGGGCCAGGTGACGGCGTTCCAGGGGATCGTCCCGCAGGCCGTGATGGGCACGCTGGCCGTCTTCGTCGGCATGCTCCTCGCCTACAAGACCGGTCTCATCAAGGTGACCGACAAGTTCCGCCGGATGATGTTCATGGCCGTGATCGGCTACGCCATCTTCTCCGTGATCAACGTGGTCTACGCCCTGTTCTCGGGCCAGGCCTTCGGGCTCGGCGGCACCAGCATGCTCGGCTTCGGCATCTCGATCATCGCGGTCGGGCTCGCCTCGCTGATGCTCGCGATCGACTTCGACTCGATCGACCGGGCCATCGCGGCCGGGGCTCCGCAGAAGTACTCCTGGCTGCTCGCACACGGTCTCATCGTGACCCTGATCTGGCTCTACCTCGAGATCCTGCGCCTGCTCGGCCGGATGCGCAGCAACTGACCAGCGAGCCGATCGCCTCACGCCGGGCATGACGCCGAAGTCGCCTGTGCCGCAAGAGGTTTCGACTGAGCTCGAGCGCGTGGTCCGACGGTGGCAGCAGCTGCCGTTGGACCGCGCGCTCACTCATGTGCCGGTCGTGCGCGGGCTGGTGGAGGAGCTGGCTGCCCACACCGCTCCGGCCGCCGGGCCCGTGCCGGACCTCGGCCCGGCGACCCTGATGGACCAGCTGCGCGTGCTGGTGTTCGACGCGTGCGCGGCCGGGCGGGCCGACGACCTGGGTGGGCGGCTGGCCGACCTGCGCCGCACCCTCGCGTGAGTGGCCGACGACTCGCCGGATGATCCCGGCGAGTCGTCGGCCACCGGCTTGGCCTGTGGATGGCGCTCCGGGGACAGCGCCGTGGACGGGCAGGCTTGAGCCATGTCAGGGTCAGTCCGCGCCAGCCACGAACAGCTGGCCGAAGCTGCCCATGAAGACGTCCTGGCGAGGGCCGAGCTGGCCAGTCTGGGATGGGATCGCGACGCGGTCGCTCGGCAGGTGAACCAAGGACGTTGGGCCCTGCACGGCAGTCGGACCGTGGCGTTGCACTGCGGGCCGCTGGCGCCGGGCGCGCTGCAGTGGCGGGCCGTCTGGGAGTCCGGCGCATCTGCCGCTCTCGACGGTGTCTCGGCCATGCAGGCCGCCGGCATGACCGGCTTCGTCGAGCAGCACATCCACGTGTCGATCGACCACCGGGCTCGTTTCCATCCGGTGAGCGGTGTCGTTGCCCACCGCGTCAGGCGGCGCGTCAAGGACGAGGTGCTGACCAACGGCGTGCCCAGGGTTCGACCTGCCGTCGCCGCAGTCCGCGCGGCCCGGTGGGCGGTCAGCGACCGACAGGCGGCGCTCATCCTGGTGCTTCCGGTGCAACAACGCCTCGTCACACCTGCACAACTGGTGCTCGCAGCGGATCAGGTCAAGGGCCGCTCACGCCGGGCTCTGGTCGCGATGCTCGTGCAGGACATCGCGAGCGGCGCCCACTCGCTGGGGGAGCTCGACTTCGCCGTTCTGTGCCGCCGTCGGGGGCTGCCAGAACCGACCAGGCAGGTGCTGCGTCGCGGGCCCCGCGGAAGGATCTACCTCGACGTCGAGTGGGAGGACATCGGGCTGGTCGTCGAGATCGACGGTTCCCAGCATTTCGCCGGTCTGGCCCCCACCGACGACGCGCTGCGCAGCAACGCCGTGGTGCTCGGGCGCAGGATGGTTCTGCGGATGACGCTGCTGGGTCTGCGTCTCGCGCCCGAGGAGTTCATGGACCAGGTGTGCGAGGCCCACCGGCAGCGCACGGATGGCCGACGACTCGCCGGATGATCCCGGCGAGTCGTCGGCCAACCAGAGGAGGTGAACTTCAGCGTCAGCTGAGGCGTTCGTAGATGATGGCCATGCCCTGACCGCCACCGACGCACATGGTCTCGAGCCCGAACTGGCCGTCGCGGGCCTCCAGGCCGTTGAGCAGCGTGGTGGTGATGCGCGCGCCGGTGGAACCGAACGGGTGGCCGAGCGCGATCGCGCCGCCGTGGACGTTGAGCTTGTCGAAGTCCATGCCCAGGTCGTCGGCGCTGGGGAGCACCTGCGCGGCAAAGGCCTCGTTGATCTCGTAGAGGTCCATGTCGCCGATGGTCATGCCGGCCCGCGCGAGTGCCTGCCGCGACGCCTCGACCGGGCCGAGACCCATGATCTCCGGTGACAGCCCCGACACGCCGGTCGAGACGACCCGTGCCAGTGGCGTCAGGCCGAGCTCCTTGGCCTTGGTGTCGCTCATCACGACGACCGCGGCGGCACCGTCGTTGAGCGGGCAGCAGTTGCCGGCCGTCACCGTGCCCTGCTCGCGGAACACCGGCTGGAGCTGCGACACGGCCTCCATCGTGACGCCGGCACGCGGCCCGTCGTCCTTGCTGACCACGGTGCCGTCGGCCAGCGTCACCGGCGCGATCTCGCGCTCGAAGAACCCGTCGGCGATGGCCTTCTCGGCCCGGTTCTGCGAGGTGACGCCCCACTCGTCCTGCCGCTCGCGCGAGACACCGCGCGAGGTGGCGACGTTCTCGGCGGTCTGGCCCATGGCGAGGTAGACGTCAGGCAGCAGGCCCTGCTCGCGCGGGTCGGTCCACGTCTCGTTGGTCTTGGCCATCTGCGCCTGCCGGGCCTGCGCGTCGGCGAACAGCGGGTTCTGGGCGTCACCCTCGGAGCCGCCGGCGCCGGTGAACTTGGCGTACTGCGACACGCACTCGACGCCGCCGCTGACGAACACGTCGCCCTCGCCGGCCTTGATCGCGTGGTAGGCCATCCGCGTCGTCTGCACCGATGAGGCGCAGAACCGGTTGATCGTCGACGCGGGCAGGTGGTCGAGCCCGGCGAGCACGGCGATGACCCGCGCCATGTTGGAGCCCTGCTTGTCCGACGGCTCGGCGCAGCCCCAGTAGAGGTCCTCGACGAGGGTCGGGTCGAGCGCCGGCACCTTGGCGAGGGCCGCCTGCAGCACCTGCACGGACAGGTCGTCGGGACGGATGTCCTTGAGCGATCCCTTGAAGGCGCGGCCGATGGGCGTGCGCGCGGTGGAGACGATGACGGCTTCGGGCACGGGGTTCCTCCTCGTCGAGGGCCGCCTCTAAGCGGCCGCTTAGTCAGTGTCGATGGTATGCCGTGTGGCTGGGTCCGTGGGTGTGGGCTTGGTCTCGCCGTGGTCGGGGCCGCTGTGCTGGCCCTCGGCGACCGGGTCGGCACTCGCGTCGACGCCCGCGTCGACGCCATCGTCGGTGCTCTCGTTGGGTCGATCCTCGCGCGCCTCGGGGTTGCGCGGACGGCGCAGCAGCATGGCCCAGCGGCCTCGGGGTCCGCGTGCCTGGCCCCCGATCTGGGTCGCGCTGACCTCGGTGCCGGGGTCGCTGACGGCGACCTTCGCGGCCACCGCCACCGGGCCCACGCCCTCGCCGCGGCTGCTGTCCGGGGCGGTGCCCTCGGCGGGTGCGCCCTCCCAGACGCCCAGCGCGGCATACACGCTCGGCATGAGCACGGCGGCGGCGCGGGCGTAGCCGGCCGGTGACGGGTGGAACCGGTCCTTGCTGAACATCTCGGCCGGGCGCTCGGCGAACTCGGGCCCGAGCAGGTCGCCCAGGGACACGGTGCGACCACCGGCCTCGACGACGGCGACGGTCTGGGCCGCCGCCATGTCACGGGAGAAGTGGCGGCCGAGCAGTCGCAGCGGCTGGGGGATGGGCTGGATGGTGCCGAGGTCGGGGCAGGTGCCGACGACCACCTCGGTGCCGAGCGCCCGCAGCCGGCGCACCGTCTGCTCGAGGTGGCGGACCGCCACCGCCTTGTCGATGCGGTGGGTGACGTCATTGGCGCCGACCATGATGACGGCGACGTGGGGGCGGGCGACCTGGTCGAGGGCGTTGGCGAGCTGGAGCTCGAGCGCGGAGGACTCGGCGCCGATGACGGCGGTGTTGGTGAGCCGCACCGGGCGGCCCGTCAGCGCGCTCACGCCGGTGGCGATGATCGCGCCGACGGTCTGGTACCGGTTGTCGGCGCCCATCCCGGCGGCGGATGAGTCGCCGAGGACGACCAGCTCGACGGGCTCACCGGCTCCGGAGCCGTAGGTGCCGTTGTCGTCGGGTGCGCCCTCGAACGGCTGGCCGACGACCTTGCGGGCCATCTGCGCCTCGACCTTGAGCAGGCCGTACCCGAGCGCCCCGAGCGCGGTCAGGCCAGCGGCCACCCCACCTCCGCCGTACGCAGCGGTGGCGGCGATCTTGCGTGCGCGCCGGGCCCGGCCCATCGACAGTCCCCTCTCGTCGGTCTCTCTGACGGTAACGAGTGAAGCGGCCATGATTGTTTCCACCCCCAACGTTCGCCTCGACCTCGATGGTCTGCCGCTGGCCGGGCCGGCGGCATCGGGCGTTTGGTGGAGCGCGTCTGCTCACAGCAGCAAACCCTTGGGCGACAACGGAGCCCGGCTGCACGCTCGAGCCATGCACACGGCATACCCAGACCTCGTGACCAGACCACACGACCAGGCGACGCCCGGCGAGCGCCCGGCGTTTCGGGACGGACCGCCCGGACCGCTGCCCCTCGGCGAGATGCTGTCGAGCCGGCTCTTCGACCAGCGCATCCTCGTCCTCGACGGCGAGCTCGACGACGCGGGCGGCACCCGACTGTGCTCATCGATCTTCCTGCTGTCGGCGCAGGACCCGCGGGCCGACATCAGCCTGTGGATCAACAGTCCCGGCGGCTCGGTGCCGGCGATGCTCGCGATCCGCGACGCGATGCAGCTGGTGCCCAACGACGTGTCGACGCTTGCGCTCGGATTGGCTTGCAGCGCAGGGCAGTTCCTGCTGACGGCAGGCGCACCGGGCAAGCGGTGGGCGCTCCCGCACTCGCGCATCCTCATGCACCAGGGCTCGGCCGGGATCGGTGGCACCGCCGCCGACATCGAGCTGCAGGCCGAGGATCTGCGGCACATCGTCGAGACGGTCCTGGGCATCATCGCCGAACACACTGGCCAGCCGCTCGAGAAGATCCGCGAGGACTCGCAGCGCGACCGGTGGTTCACCGCGCAGGAAGCGCTCGACTACGGGTTCATCGACGGCGTCATCGACAGCCTCGACCGGGTGCGGCCCGGTCGCCCGACGACCGGGCTGGGTGGCGGACGATGAGCACCTACACGATCCCCAACGTGGTCCGCACCGACGCGCGGGGCGACCGGATCATGGATGTTTACAGCCACCTGCTCCACGAGCGAATCGTCTACGTGGGCACCGAGATCGACGACGGCGTCTCGAATGCCCTGATTGCCCAGATTCTCCACCTCGAGGCAGACGACCCCGACAAGGAGATCAACCTCTACGTCAACAGCCCCGGCGGCTCGCTCACCGCGACCTTCGCCGTCTACGACGCGATGCAGTACGTCAAGGCACCCGTCGCGACCACCTGCATCGGCCAGGCCTGCTCGACCGCGGCGATCCTGCTCGCGGCCGGCGACCCGGGACGCCGCGGCATACTCCCGCACGCCCGCGTCCTGCTGCACCAGCCGTCGGGACGCAGCCAGGGCGCCATCCCCGACCTCATCCTCGCCGCCGACGAGGTCGTGCGGCTGCGGGCGGAAGCCGAGCGGGTGCTGGCCCACCACACCGGCCAGTCGCTGGAGACGCTGCGGGCCGACACCGACCGCGACCGCATCTTCACGCCGGAGGCCGCTGTCGCCTATGGCATCGCCGACCGGATCGTGGGTTACCGCAAGGCCTCCGCCGCCTGAGTCTGTCGCTCGCGGTGCGTCAACGATCGTCCATGTGGGTGGGTTACCGACGTCAACGACCGTCCATTTGGGTGGGTTACCGACGTCAACGATCGTCCATGTGGGTGGGTTGCCGACGGGGACGGTATGCCGCGGGGTCGGCCCGCGGCATACCCCACCTCAGGCGGCGAGCATCACCGTCGGTCGGCTGACCGACCCGGTGACGACACCGGGGTGGCGGCGCAGGTCCGTGGCGGCCAGCGTCGTCACCTCGACCACGGTGACGTCGAGGGCTCCGGCGACGGCGGCCAGCACCTCGGATGACGGGTCCTTGCGACCGCGCTCGAGCTCGGAGAGGTACTGCGGTGAGATGCCGGCCCGCACCGCCACCTCGACGATGGTGTCGCCGCGGCGCTGACGAAGGCGGCGCAGTCGCCAGCCGACGGCTTCCCGCCACAGCGGCTCGGGCCGGCGCGGGGCGCGGCTGGGGCGGGTCAAGCGCACCACCGTCGACCGTTCCATGCTCCGACGGTAGGCCGCTGCGAGGTGCGGGGGGAGGAGGGTTCGCTGTCGGCGCAACAACCGCGCGTGCGGGGGTCTGAGAGGATGGGGGCGTGAAGTATGCAGAGCACATCGCCGACCTCGTCGGGAACACGCCCCTCGTCAAGCTCTCCTCGGTCACCGACGGCATCAGGGCCACCGTGCTGGCCAAGGTGGAGTACTTCAACCCCGGTGGGTCGGTGAAGGACCGGATCGCGCTGAAGATGGTCGAGGCTGCGGAGGCGTCGGGCGAGCTGAAGCCCGGCGGCACCATCGTGGAGCCGACTTCGGGCAACACCGGCGTCGGCCTCGCGCTGGTCGCGCAGCGCAAGGGCTACAAGTGCGTGTTCGTGTGCCCGGACAAGGTCAGCCAGGACAAGCGTGACGTCCTGAAGGCATACGGCGCCGACGTCGTCGTGTGCCCGACGGCGGTCGCCCCCGACCACCCCGACTCCTACTACTCCGTCTCCGACCGGCTGGTCCGCGAGATCGACGGCGCGTGGAAGCCGAACCAGTACGCCAACCAGAACGGTCCGGCGTCCCACTACGAGTCGACCGGCCCCGAGATCTGGGACGACACCGAGGGCAAGGTCACCCACTTCGTCGCCGGCGTCGGCACCGGCGGCACCATCACCGGCACCGGCCGCTACCTGCGCGAGGTCTCGGCCGACCGCGAGGGCGGGCGGGTGCAGATCATCGGTGCCGACCCCGAGGGCTCGGTCTACTCCGGTGGCACCGGTCGCCCCTACCTCGTCGAGGGCGTGGGCGAGGACTTCTGGCCGACCGCCTACGACCCGAAGGTGGTCGACGAGGTCATCGCGGTCAGCGACGCCGACTCGTTCGACATGACCCGCCGCCTCGCCCGCGAGGAGGGCCTGCTTGTCGGAGGTTCCTGCGGCATGGCCGTGGTCGCCGCCCTGCGCGCCGCGAAGGACCTGCCGGAGGACGCCGTCGTCGTCGTGCTGCTGCCCGACAGCGGCAAGGGCTACATGAGCAAGATCTTCAACGACGACTGGATGAACTCCTACGGCTTCATGCGGGCCGGTGGCGAGAAGACCGTAGGGGAAGTGTTGCGCAGCAAGGCCGGTGACCTCCCGGCCCTGGTGCACACGCACCCGTCGGAGACCGTCCGCGACGCCATCGAGATCCTGCACGAGTACGGCGTCTCGCAGATGCCGGTCGTCAAGGCGGAGCCGCCGGTCATGGCGGGTGAGGTCGCCGGGTCGGTCAGCGAGCGTGAGCTGCTCGAAGCCCTCTTCAACGGCACGGCCCACCTCACCGACTCGGTCGAGAAACACATGGAGCAGCCGCTGCCGCTCGTCGGCGCCGGCGAGTCCGTCAGCTCGGCGCGCGCCGAGCTCGAGAAGCACGACGCGATCATGGTCGTCGAGGACGGCAAGCCGGTCGGGGTGCTGACCCGCGCCGACCTGCTTGTCTCGCTCGTCGACTGAGTTGTGTGGGTGAGCGTGCGCCATGGCGCACGCTCACCCACATGAGTCGGCGTCAGCGCAGCCGGGCCGCCATCGACTCGGTCGGGGCCGGGGCGTGGTCGGGGTGCAGGATGCCAGCGAGTGCCTCGACCCCGTCTACCAGTCGCGGGCCCGGGCGGGCGAAGCTCGCGTTGGCGTCGACGGCCCAGACGGGTATGCCGTCCGGCAGCTCGCCGGTGTCGATCACCTTGTGCGCCAACGCTGTTGAGTCGTCCAGGCCGTAACCGCATGGCGCGCAGACGACGACCTCCGGCTCGCTCGCGCGCACGTCGTCCCAGGTGACGCGCACCGACTTCTCACCGGCCGACCCGAGGGCGCTGACACCGCCCGCGCGCTCCACCATCTCGGGCACCCAGTGGCCCGGCGCGAACGGCGGGTCGGTCCACTCCAGCACCAGCGCCCGCGGGCGGGCACGGCCACGCACGGCCGACTCCACGGCATACAGGCGCTCTCGCAGGCCGGCCACGACGGCGCCGGCGCGTGCCTCGCGACCGGTCGCCGCGCCGAGCGTGACCACGGAGCCGAGCACCTCCTCGAGGCTGTGCGGGTCGATGGTGAGCACCTCCGCGCGACACCCGAGGTAGGTGAGGGCGTCGTCGACGACGGACACGTCGACCGCGCACACGGCGCACAGGTCCTGGGTGACGACGAGGTCGGCGTCGAGCGCGGAGAGAGCGCCCGCGTCGAGGTGGTAGAGGTCCTCACCTGCGCGCATCGCCGCCGCGACGAAGTCGTCGATCTGCTTGGGGGACAAGCCTTCCGGCATCGCGCTCGTCGACACGATCGTGCGCGACCGGGCCTCGGCGGGCGTGTCGCACTCGAACGTCACGCCGACGACGTCGTCACCGGCGCCGAGGCCGAACAGGATCTCGGTGGTCGAAGGCAGCAGCGAGACGATCCGCACTCGACGACCCTATGCCAGCCACCGGAACGCTTCGAACTGCGAGTTGGGCCGATCGGGCGTACGTTGCCCAGTTGGGTGGGTGACGCAACCAAGCGCGCACCCGACCCGCCCAAGGTGACCAGGAAGGAATTGTCGATGACGACAGCAGCCTCACCCACCGATCCGGGGGCAGTGCGAAGCCTCATCCCGTTCCGTATGGACCGGCTCCCGTGGGCGCGGTTCCACTGGATGGTGGTCCTGGGCCTCGGCACGGCCTGGATCCTCGATGGTCTCGAGATCCAGTTGGTGGCGTCGGCCGGGTTCCAGAAGACGCTGGACATGTCGAGCACCGAGGTCGGCCTCACCGGCACGATCTACCTCATCGGCCAGGTGGTGGGTGCGCTCTTCTTCGGGCGCCTCACCGACACCCTCGGTCGCAAGCGGCTGTTCGTCATCACCCTCGCCATCTACCTCATCGGGTCCGGTGTGGCCGGCTTTGCCTGGAACGTGTGGTGGCTGTGGATCTGGCGCTTCATCGCCGGCCTCGGCATCGGCGGTGAGTACACCGCGATCAACTCCGCGATCGACGAGCTGATCCCGGCGAAGTACCGCGGACGCGTCGACATCGCGATCAACGGCACCTACTGGTTCGGCGCGATGATCGGCGCCTTCGCCAACATCTTCCTGCTCGACCCGAAGCTGGTCTCGGAGAACTGGGGCTGGCGGATCGGCTTCTTCGTCGGCCCGGTGCTGGGTCTGCTGATCATCTGGCTGCGCCGCCACATCCCGGAGAGCCCGCGCTGGATGGTGACTCACGGCAAGGGTGAGGAGGCCGAGCGCATCGTCAGCGAGATCGAGCACTCCGTCGAGGAGCGTGGCGTCAAGCTGTCACCGGTCGACGAGAGCAAGGCGATGCTCATCAAGGCCAAGGAGAACCTGCCGTGGAGCGTGCTCAAGGAGGTCTTCTTCAAGAAGTACCCGAGACGCACGTTCCTCGGGGTCACGATGATGGTGACGCAGAGCTTCCTCTACAACGCGATCTTCTTCACCTACATCCTCGTGCTGAAGAACTTCTACGGCCTGTCCGGGTCGACCGCGGAGAAGTTCTTCTTCCCCTTCGCCGTCGGAAACCTGTTGGGGCCGTTGCTGCTCGGCCACCTCTTCGACACCATCGGTCGGCGCAAGATGATCTTCGGCACCTACCTGCTGTCGGGGTCGATCCTGCTGCTGTCGGCGTTCCTGTTCCGCGCCGACTCGTTGACGGCGACCACCCAGACGTTGCTGTGGTGCGGTTCGTTCTTCTTCGCCTCCGCCGGTGCGTCGTCGGCCTACCTGACGGTGAGCGAGATCTTCCCGCTCGAGGTGCGCGGCCAGGCGATCTCGTACTTCTTCTCCATCGGCCAGGTCGTCGGCGCGTTCGGGCCGACCATCTACGGCGCGCTCATTGGCGACGGCACCGACCGCACGCCGCTGTTCTGGGGCTACATCCTCGGTGCCTGCGTGATGATCTTCGGTGGCCTCGTCGCCTGGTTCTTCGGCGTCAACGCCGAGGGTCAGTCGCTCGAGGACGTCGCCGACCCGCTCAGCAAGGTCAGCGACGACCCGCCGCTCGAGCCGGCGCGGGCGTGAGGGGAGGTCGTCATGGCAGGTGACAACGCGGCATACACGATCGTCGTCGGTGTCAGCGCGACCTCGAAGTCCCCGACCGCGCTGCGCTGGGCGGCCGACCTCGCCCAGCTGCGGCACGGTCGTGTCGTCGCGGTGCGGGCGTGGCGACCGACCCCGCCGCAGACCGCGTCGCGGGTGTCGCCGTCCCCGGTGCACGAGGACGTCGACGCCGCGCGCGACCAAGCGCTCGCAGACTTGCAGGCCGATGTCGAGGCCGCCCTCGGCCGCGACCACGGCATCGAGGTCGAGCTGGTGTCCGGCGGTCGGCGCAAGGCACTGCTCGCGGCCTCCAAGGGTGCCGACCTGCTCGTCGTCGACGCCCCACGGCGGCTCGACCTCGGGTCGGCGCCGGGCTTCGCCCAGCGACTCGTGTATGCCGCGACGTGCCCTGTCGTGGTCATGCCACCGAGCGTCTCGGGGGCGCCGCAGACACCGCTCGAGCGGGCAGCGACCGCGGTGGGTCGCAGCGTCACCGAGGCCGCCGGGCGGGCCGGTCGACCCGGCTTCAGCCACCCGAACCCCGACACCGCCTGAGGGGCTCGGGTTATCGTCGAAGGGTGCAGCCGCAGTGGGAGTCGCCGGTCGAGAAGGCGATCCGCGAGGCGCAGGAGCGGGGCGAGTTCGACAACCTGCCCGGCGCCGGAAAACCCTTGCGGGGCATAGGAACTCCCGCTGGTGACGACCCGGACTGGTGGATCAAGGGGCTGGTGCAGCGCGAGCAGCTGGACCTGACCGGTGCGATGCCGCCGGCGATCGCGCTGCGCAAGGAGAAGGCGACGTTCCCCGAGTCTCTGGCCGACCTGACGTCCGAGGAGTCGGTGCGGGCGGTGCTCGAGGACTTCAACCGGCGGGTCAAGCTCGACCGGTTGCGCCCGGCCGTCGGGGCAGCCTCGCCACTGATCGCACCCACGGTCGACGTCGACGACATGGTGCGGCAGTGGCGGGACCTGCGGGAGCAGCGGGCAACCGAGCGAGCGGCCGAGCGACGAGCGGCGGAGGAGGCAGCGGCCGGGGCCGTCAGCCCAGCGGCAGGTACATCACGTGCAGGCCGACGCGGCCGTGTGTCCTGGATTCGAAGGCTGCTGGGACGGTCGTGAGCACCTCGAACCCGAGTTCCTGCCACAGGTGCACGGCCTCGGTGTTGGTCTCCACGACCGCGTTGAACTGGATGGCCGCATAGCCCTGGTCGCGGTGCCAGCGGACCATGTCCTCGGCGAGTGCCCGGCCGACGCCCTTGCCGCGTGCGGCCGGCCCGACCATGAAGCTGGCGGTGCCGACGTGGGCCCCGCGGCCCGGTCGGTTCGGCCCCATCTTGGCGCTGCCGAGCACGGTGCCGTCGTCGTCGACCACGACGACGGTGCGACCCGGAGGCCGCTCCCACCACAGGTCGGCGATCTGCTCGTCGGTGAGGCCTTCGGGGTAGGCGTACGTCTCGCCGTCCTCGACGATCGCCCGGAAGATCGGCGCGAAGGTGGACAGGTCCTCGGCGGTGAAGTCACGGATCAGCACCCCTCGACGCTAGGCCGGGCCCCGCACCGGACGCCAACGGGTTTGCGGGGTCGTCCGTTTGGTCCGGTTCTGCCGCAAAGGTGCGAGAACCGGCCAAGGCGCGCCCGCGGCATACCTAGTCTTGGCGCATGTCCCGCCGCATCGCCGCCCTCGCCCTCGTCACCGTCGTCGCCTCCGGCGCGGCCGTCGCCGCCCCCACCACGGCCGGTGCCGCGACCCCGCCGATCCGGATCGTCAAGATCCAGTACGACTCGCCGGGCGCGGACCGCGGCGGGAACTCGAGCCTCAACGCGGAGTACGTCGTCCTCAAGAACACGACGAGCACCGCCCGCTCGCTGACCGGGTGGACCCTCAGGGACAAGGAGGGCTTCACGTACAAGTTCCCGAGCTTCACCCTCAAGGCCGGCGCCACGGTCACGATCCGCACGGGCAAGGGCACCGCGACCTCGACCACTCGGTACTACAACCGCACCTGGTACGTCTGGAACAACACCGGCGACACGGCCTACCTGCGCGACAGCCGAGGCGTCCTCAAGGACTCGTGGGCCTTCAAGGACGCCTCGGCCGCGGCGTACTACGTCACCCGCCGCTGACCGGCGGGCACACGCTCACTCGTCGGCGGACTCGGCGCGCAGGACCTCCTGCTGCGACGGCAGCTGGTCCTGCTTGACGATGCCGACGGGGCAGGTCATGCCCTTGAACCCGTGGTTGCAGTAGCCGCCGGGGTTCTTGAAGAGGTACTGCTGGTGGTAGTCCTCGGCGTAGTAGAACGGCCCTGCGTCCTTGGCTGACCGGATCTCGGTGGTGATGGGCCCGAATCCGTTGTCGGTCAACACCTTCTGGAACGCCTCCTTGGTCGCCTCGGCCGCGAGGCGCTGCTCCTCGGTGGTCCAGTAGATGGCCGACCGGTAGGCCGTGCCGATGTCGTTGCCCTGCCGGTTGGCCGTCGTGGGGTCGTGGTTCTCCCAGAACTCCTTGAGCAGCAGCTCGGCGCTGGTCTGCTCGGGGTCGTAGGCGACGAGGACGGTCTCGGCGTGGCCGGTGCGTCCGGTGGTCGTCTCCTCGTAGGTCGGGTTGGGCGTGAGCCCGCCCATGTACCCAGCCGCGGTCGTCACGACGCCCGGCTGCTGCCAGAAGATCCGCTCGGCACCCCAGAAGCAGCCCATGGCGAAGTAGATGACCTGGGTGCCCTCCGGCCACGACCCCTCGACGGGCGTGTGCAGGACGAGGTGCTCAGGGGCGATCTGGAAGGGCCGCTCGTCGCGCCCGCGCAGGGCGGTCTCGGCGGTGGGCATCGTGGACTTGTCGCGGCTGAAGAACATCTCGACTCCGTTTCGGTGGGTGCACCTGTACCAACCATCCTCGGCCACCCGCTGATTCCCCGCAGGGCTGTGCCCTGCGCTACTGAACTTTGGCCCAAAGTTCGTGGGCGCTGGGAAGGTTCCGGGCACTGGCGAACTTTGGCCCAAAGTTCGCGGGCCGGAAACCGCGGTGCGGTGCGGGGCCTGGTCGCGAGAGGGTGGGGGCATGGTCGACATCGTGGAGGTCAGTGGGCTCGACCCGGCCCGGGACGAGCTGTTCCGCGCATGGGCGGGGGTCTTCGAGGCGAGCGACCGCGCCGAGTTCGGTGACGACCACTCCTCGTGGACGGTCGAGCAGCTGCGCGAGCTCGAGCGGGCGACCGACAAGCGCCGCTACGCGTGGGCTGCGGTCGACGGGGACACGGTCGTCGGTGCGGTCGGGCTGGTGCTGCCGTTGCGCGACAACCGCTCGATGGCGGCGATCAACCTTGCGGTCCACCCCGACCACCGCGGTCGTGGCGTCGGCGCCGCGCTGCTCGCGCGCGCCGAGGACCAGTCCGCGGCCGAGGGCCGCTCAATCTTCATGGCCGAGAGCCAGTGGCGAGAAGACGGCGAGGACAGCGCGGCCGCGTTCGCGACAAGCCACGGGTATGCCGCGGCGCAGACTGTGCTGCGCAGTTCCCTTGCGCTGCCAGCGGATTCGGCTGCGCTCGGTGAGCTGGCCGCGGGCGGTGAGCCCGCGGCATACACGCTGCGCAACGTCGTGGGTCCGCTCCCGGACGAGCTGCTTGCGGCGCGGGCCGAGCTGAGCCGGCGGATGAGCACCGACATCCCGCTGGGCGACCTCGTGCTCGAGGAGGAGGTCTGGGACGAGGCGCGCGTGCGCGAACAGTACGACCGCATCGAGGCGATGGGCCGCACCGCCATCGACACGTATGCCGTGCACGCCGCCACCGGCGACGTCGTCGGCTACACCCAGGTGCAGGTCTCCCGGAACGAGCCGCGCATCGCCTACCAACAGGACACGCTCGTCATGCGCGAGCACCGCGGACACGCGCTCGGGCTGCGGATGAAGGCCGCCAACACCCTCGCGGTGATGGAGGTGAGCCCGGACTCGCAGGTCATCCGGACCTGGAACGCCGACGACAACACCCACATGCTCGCGGTGAACCGCCGGGTGGGCTATGTCACGGACGCCTACCTGCGCGAGTGGCAGAAGGACCTGCGGTGAGCCTCGTCGCGGTCGAACCGGGGACGTCACTCGGCGAGGTGGTCTCGATCCATGTGGCACCGGCACGGAAGGTCCCGACCAGGCCGGTGGAGTCGGTGGTCGCGGAGGCGGGGGTGGGGCTGGTCGGTGACCGCTACCACGGCAGCCGGCACCGGCACGTGACGATCCAGTCGGCGCCCGACCTGGCGGCCGCGAGCGAAGCGCTCGGGTCGACGGTGGAGGCGGGGGCCACGCGGCGCAACCTCACTGTCTCCGGCGGCCCGCTGCCCGGGAAGCCGGGGGCGCGGGTGCGGGTGGGGGAGGAGGTGCTGCTCGAGGTGGTACGGCCGGCCGCCCCCTGCCGGTTGCTCGACGACTGGATCGGCGAAGGGGCCATGAAGGCGATGCATGCCCGCGGTGGCAGCGTCTTGCGGATCCTGTCCGGCGGCACCATCGCTGTCGGCGACCGGGTCGTGGTCGAGTCGGCGCCGGAGACGCCCGCCGAGGCACCCTGAGCGGCGCCCGGAGCGCGGGCTAGCCTTGCCGGCATGAGTGAGCAGAAGGCGTCGACCGACCGCGAAGCACGCGAGCCCGGGTTCTCCACCCGCGCGATCCACGTCGGCCAGGACCCCGACCCGACGACGGGCGCGGTGGTGACGCCGATCTACCAGGTCTCGACCTACAAGCAGGACGGCATCGGCGGGTTCCGCGGCGGCTACGAGTACTCGCGCTCGGCCAACCCGACCCGCACGGCGCTGGAGACCGGGTTCGCCTCGCTCGAGGGCGGTGACCGGGCGTTCGCGTTCGCGTCCGGCCTGGCCGGCCAGGACACGCTGCTGCGCGCCCTCCTCAAGCCCGGCGACCACGTCGTCGTCCCGTCCGACGCCTACGGCGGCACCTACCGCCTCTTCAACAAGGTGCTCACGACGTGGGGCATCGACCACACGATCGCTGCGCTCGCGGACCCCGAGGCGCTGCGTGCGGCCATCCGCCCCGGCAGCACCAAGCTCGTCTGGGTCGAGACGCCCACCAACCCGCTGCTCGGCATCGCCGACATCGAGACGCTCGCGGGCATCGCCCACGACGCCGGCGCGCTCCTCGTCGTCGACAACACCTTCGCCTCGCCCTACCTCCAGCAGCCCCTGTCGCTCGGCGCCGACATCGTCACGCACTCGACCACGAAGTACGCCGGCGGCCACTCCGACGTCGTCGGTGGCATGGTCGTCGTGGGCAAGGACATCGCCGTGCCGGAGTATGCCGACGCGGCGGATCGCGTTGCGTTCCACCAGAACTCGATGGGTGGCGTTGCCGGGCCCATGGACTCCTGGCTCGTGCAGCGCGGGCTCAAGACGCTCGCCGTGCGCATGGAGCGGCACTGCGACAACGCCGAGCGCGTCGTCGAGTTCCTCACCGGGCACCCTGCCGTCTCGGCGGTCCACTACCCGGGGCTGGAGAGCCACCCCGGCCACGAGGTGGCGGCCAAGCAGATGAAGCGGTTTGGCGGCATGATCTCGTTCCAGGTCAAGGCCGGCGAGGATGTTGCCGCCAAGGTCTGCGGTGAGACCCAGCTGTGGACGCTGGGCGAGTCGCTGGGGGGCGTCGAGTCGCTGATCGAGCACCCGGGCCGCATGACCCACGCGTCGGTCGCCGGCACCGAGCTCGAGGTGCCATCCGACCTCATCCGGCTGTCGGTCGGCATCGAGGACGTCGACGACCTCATCGACGACCTGCGGCAGGCGCTGGACCGGCTCGGCTGAGTCGAATCTCCTGACACCGCCATGAGTCTCGCGCTCGCGGTCGACTTCGGGTCGACCTTCACCAAGGCTGCCCTCGTTGACGTCGGCAGTGGTGGCCTGGTCGCAACGGCGTCCCACCGGACGACGATCGACACCGACGTGCTCGACGGCTACCGCAGCATCCGCGCCGAGCTGGCGGGCCACGGCGACGCGGCCGAGGTCGTCGCCTGCTCGAGCGCGGGCGGTGGCCTGCGGCTCGCGGTCGTGGGGTACGAGCGCGAGGTCACAGCGGAGGCGGGGCACCGCGTCGGGCTGTCGGCGGGTGCGCGGGTCGAGCACGTCGCGAGCGGGAGGCTCGACGGCGCCGGGGTGAAGGCCCTGCGCGCGAGCCGCCCCGACATCGTGCTGCTCGTCGGCGGCACAGATGGCGGCAACGCAGAAGTGTTGCTGCACAATGCAACCCGACTCGCCAACGTGCGGATCACCGCACCCATCGTCGTGGCGGGCAACGCCGACGCGGCCGACGAGGTGGCCGCCATCCTCGCGAGCACGGGCCGCACCTTCACCGTCACCGACAACGTGCTGCCACGCATCGGCGTCATCGCGCCCGATGCCGCGCGGGCTGCGATCCGGCAGGCTTTCCTGCACCACGTCATCGGCGGCAAGGGCCTGTCCCGCGGTCCCGAGTTCGCTCGGCTGGTGCAGGCCGCGACACCTGACGCGGTGCTCGCCGGCGTCGAGGTGCTCGCCGAGGCGGTCGACGGTGACGTGCTGGTCGTCGACGTCGGCGGCGCCACCACCGACGTCTACTCCGTCATCAACCCCCAGGGCGAGGACGCCGGGCTGGCCAAGGACGTCGTCGCGCCGCTGTGGCACGCGCGCACGGTCGAGGCCGACCTCGGCATGCGCTGGAACGCCGAAGGAGTGGTCGAGGCCGCTGCCCGCGAACACCTCGACGTGCCGAAAACCCTTGCCCCGTATGCCGCGCGGCTGGCTGCCGACCCGGCTCACCTCCCTGCCGGGCGAGACGAGGTGGAGCTCGACCTTGACCTGGCGCGGACCGCTGCCGTGGTGGCCGTGCGGCGCCACGCCAGACCGCCCCAGCCCGGGTCGAGCCCGCGGCCCCTGGCCGACGTCAGCGTCGTCGTGGGGTCCGGCGGCGTGCTGCGACACGGAGCCCCCACCGACCGCGACGCGGTCCTGGCGGCAGTCACCGCCGACCACGCCGGCGGCTGGAAGGTGCCCCGCGACGCGCGCGTGGTGACGGACACGGCATACCTCCTCGCGGCCGTCGGGCTGCTGCGCGAGGCGCACCCGGACGCCGCCCGCGAGCTCGCCGCGACAGTGGTCGGTGGTCGGTCCTAGCGTGGAGTGATGGCTGACGACGAGAAGTTCCCCGTACCGCCCCACCCCCAGCTCGACCTGGTCGTCATCGACTGTCCCGACGCCCTTGCCCTCGCGCAGTTCTACGCCCAAGTGCTCGGCTGGGAGCTCGAGGATGGCTCCGACGAGCGGTGGGCGACCCTCGTGCCCCCGGGCGGCGGGCTCAGCCCGGACAACCCCGAGGGCCGGACGTCGTTGGCATTCCAGCGGATCGATGACTACGTCGCACCGACCTGGCCCGGCGGAGAGCACCCGCAGCAGTCCCACCTCGACCTGTGGGCCGGCGACATCGACCACCACGAGCAGGCAGTGCTGGCGGCCGGCGCGACCCGGCACGAGCACCAGCCGTCGGACCAGGGCAGCTTTCGGGTCTACACCGACCCGGTGGGCCACCCGTTCTGCCTCATCGGCCGTCCGACGAAGTGACCGCGGGCGCCTGACCGGGGCGTGCGGGAGAGCGCGCCACCGGGCGCTAGCCTGCGCTCCATGGCATCACCGTTGCTGTCCGTCACCCTGGACGACGTCCGCGCTGCGCAGGACCTGCTCAGCGGCGTCGTCCGACCGACTCCGCTGGAGTACAGCCGCGCCCTCTCCGACCGGGTCGGGTGCGAGGTCTACCTCAAGTGCGAGAACCTCCAGCGCGCCGGGTCGTTCAAGATCCGCGGCGCCTACACGCGGATGTCGCGCCTCACCGACGAGGAGAAGGCGCGCGGCGTCGTCGCGGCCAGCGCCGGCAACCACGCCCAGGGCGTCGCCCTCGCCGGCCAGCTGCTCGGCATCGACGTCAAGGTCTACATGCCGCACGGCGCCCCGATGCCCAAGCTCATCGCCACCCGGGCCTATGGCGCCACGGTCGAGCAGGTCGGCACGACCATCGACGAGTGCCTGGTGCGGGCCAAGGAGTGGGAGGCCGAGACCGGGGCGGTCCTGATCCACCCGTTCGACCACCGCGACATCGTCGCCGGGCAGGGCACGGCGGGGCTGGAGATCCTCGACCAGCTGCCCGAGGTCAAGACGATTGTCTGCAGCGCCGGCGGTGGCGGCATCCTCGCCGGGATCGCGGTGGCCGTGAAGAGCCAACGCCCCGACGTGCGGCTGGTGGGCGTGCAGGCCGAGCAGGCCGCGGCATACCCCCTGTCGTTGGCGGCGGGGAAGCCGGTCGCCTTCGAGAACATGGCGACCATGGCGGACGGCATCGCCGTCGGTATGCCGGGCGACGTCCCCTATGCGCTCGTGCGCGACCTCGTCGACTCGATCGAGACGGTGAGCGAGGAGGAGCTGTCGCGGGCGCTGCTGTTCGTCCTCGAGCGCGCCAAGCTCGTCGTCGAGCCCGCCGGAGCGGCCGCGGTCGCCGACCTGCTCAAGCACGCCGGGCGCCCGATGGACGGACCGGTCGTCGCCGTCCTCACCGGCGGCAACATCGACCCGCTGCTGCTGCTGCGGATCATCCGGCACGGCATGGCCGCGGCGGGGCGCTACCTGCAGTTCCGGGTGCGCGTCTCCGACAAGCCCGGCCACCTCGCCAAGCTGCTCGCCGACTGCGCCGCTGTCGACGCCAACGTCCTCGAGGTCGAGCACATCCGCACCGGCACGACGATCACCGTCGACGAGGTCGAGATCGGCCTCCAGCTCGAGACCCGGGGCCAGCAGCACTGCGAAGAGGTGCTGCGGACGCTGCGCGGCAAGGGCTACGAGCTGCGCTTCGGCTGAGCCGACACGACAAACGGCGGTTGCGCGGCATACCCCTCAGCAATTGCTGGTGGGGACGGCGCGCAACCGCCGTTTGCGAGGTGAGGTGCGGGGGCGTCAGCCGGTGTAGGGCTTGGCGTCCTTGACCTTGACCTTGATGGTCTTGCCGTTGGGGGCCTCGTAGGAGGCGGTGTCGCCGACCTTCTTGCCGTTGATCGCGGCACCCAGCGGCGACTTCTCGCTGTAGACCTCGAGGTCGGAGTCCTCGATCTCGCGCGAGCCGAGCAGGAACGTCACGTCGTCGCCGAACATGTCGACGGTCACGACCATGCCGGGCTCGACGACACCGTCGTCCTTCGGGGTCGCGCCCACGACGGCGTTCTCCAGGAGCTGCGTCAGCTGGCGGATGCGGGCCTCCATCTTGCCCTGCTCCTCCTTGGCCGCGTGGTAGCCGCCGTTCTCCTTGAGGTCACCCTCCTCGCGTGCCGCCTCGATGCGCTTGGCGATCTCGGTGCGGCCTTCGCCGGAGAGCTGGTCCAGCTCGGCCTTCAGTCGGTCGAAGGCGTCCTGGATCAGGTAGCTCGCGGTGGGGGTCGCGGTCTCGCTCACGGTGATACTCCTTGGCTGTGGTCTCGTGCCGGCGTCCCAGCGCCGCACAAGGGGTGTTACGCAATGCGGTCCGGACCCCCGCCCATCGGGCGTGCAGGTCCAGACCGCTCGGTGAAAGGTCGAGTCTAACGCCCGGTACGCACCCGGTCCATTTGGTTGCGTGTGGTGGACACGCCCGCGGTCAGTCCTTGGTGCAGCTCTTGACCGTGCCGGTGACGGCCCGGGCGGCGGTGCGGATGACCTCTCGGCGACCCACCGTGGTCTGCGTGGTGCCGGGCACCTTGACCTCGATCGCGCCCACGACACCGAAGGTCTTGTCCAGCGCCTCCACCCGGCACGTGACGGGCGTGTTCGCAGGTCGCGTGACGTCAAACTGCACCTGCACGCTGCGGTCGTCGACCACCTTGTAGCCGGTGTCGGTCCAGGTCACCTTGCCGACCGAGTTGGCCAGCGCCAGCCACACGGCCACCGCCGTTGCCAGCCCGACGCCGACGATGCCGACGACCCACCAGCGACCGGTGCCGGGGGCGGGGCGGGGCAGTGGCATAGGAGGACCTTTCCGGGTGTTGACGCAGCGGTGAGAGGATGGTTCGTGGGTCGTCTCCGCAGGAGACGGCTCCCCATTGTCCGTGATGGCTGGACCCAGTGATGAAGCAGGAGTGGTTGAGCAGTGGCTGAGCGGTGGCGGCTCATGGCGGTGCACGCGCACCCCGACGACGAGTCGAGCAAGGGCGCAGCGACGACCGCGCGGTATGCCGCGACGAACGCCGACGTGCTCGTCGTCTCCTGTACCGGTGGTGAGCGTGGCGACGTGCTCAACCCGAACCTCAAGGGCGACCCGCACATCGAGCGCGACCTCTCCCAGGTGCGGCGCGAGGAGATGAAGCGGGCGCAGGAGATCCTCGGGGTGCAGCACACGTGGCTCGGCTTCGTCGACTCCGGGCTGCCCGAGGGTGACCCGTTGCCGCCGCTGCCCGACGGGTGCTTCGCGCTCGAGCCGCTCGACGTGACCACCGAGGCGCTGGTGCGCGAGATCCGCCGGTTCCGCCCGCACGTCATGACCACGTACGACGAGAACGGCGGCTACCCCCACCCCGACCACATCATGACCCACAAGGTCTCCATGGCAGCCTTCCTCGCGGCCGGCGACCCGACGGCATACCCCCACGCGGGTGAGCCCTGGCAGCCGCTCAAGCTCTACTACAACGCCCACAACCGCGAGAAGTACGTCGCGTTCGGTGAGGCGATGGAGGCGCAGGGTCTGGACAACCCGTATGCCGACTGGCTGAAGAACTGGGACAAGGACAAGGCCCGGACCATCACCACCCGGGTCGAGTGCTCCGACTACTTCGACCAGCGTGACCAGGCGCTGCTCGCGCACGCGACCCAGATCGACCCCGACGGCGCGTGGTTCCAGGTGCCGCGTGACCTGCAGGTGCGGGTGTGGCCGACCGAGGACTTCGAGGCGGCGGTGTCCTACGTGCCCGTCGTGCCGGTCGAGGACGACCTGTTCGCCGGGCTGGGTGACGTCGCCGACGCGGACGCGCTCGCGACCAAGGGCGACCTCGAGCTGGTCTACGACAACCGCAAGGAGGCCACGGTATGAACACCCCGTCGACGGCGGTGAGCCCTGGGATCTGGGGCTTCCTCGCGTTCTTCGTGCTGGCCCTGGTGCTCTACCTGCTGATGCGCAACATGAACGCCCGCATGCGGCGCATGTCCTACCGCTCGGAGGAGCTGCGCAAGGAGGCCGAGGCCGAGCAGGACGCGCGGCGAAAGGCCAAGCAGGACAAGGCCTCCGGTAACGGCGACGCGAGCTAGCTGGTCGCGCCGTAGACCGACATCGAGGCGGCGATGTAGTGGACCACGAACGCCGCCACGGTCAGGGTGTGGAAGATCTCGTGGAACCCGAACCAGCGCGGTGAGGGGTTCGGGCGCTTGATGCCGTAGACCAGCGCGCCCAGCGTGTAGAGGACGCCGCCGACGGCGATCAGGGTGACGATGGCCGGCCCGCCGAAGTGCAGCAGCGGCCCCATGTAGAACACGGCGACCCAGCCGAGCGCGACGTAGATCGGCGTGTAGAGCCAGCGCGGCGCGCCCACCCAGAACACGCGGAACAGCACGCCGGCGATGGCGCCGATCCACACGATCAGCAGCATCTGCACGGCCTGTGCGCGGGGGAGCAGCAGCGCGAACGGCGTGTAGGTGCCGGCGATGATGAGGAAGATGTTCGAGTGGTCCATCCGCTTGAGGACCGCGGCCACCCTGGGCGACCAGTTGCCGCGGTGGTAGACGGCGGAGGTGCCGAAGAGCAGCCACGCGGTGACCGAGAAGACGGCCGCCGCGATGCGGGCCGTGGTGTTGGGGGCCAGCACGATGAGGACGATCCCCGCGGCGACGGCCAGCGGGGTCATGCCGGCGTGCAGCCAGCCGCGCAGCCGGGGCTTGACGGCCGCCATGACGGACTTCACCGCGCCCTGGTCGGGGCTCGCGTCGCGCGCGGTCTGCGCCGTGGTGTGCTCGGTCATGACACCACCATAACCTACGGGACCGTAGGTTACTCGCCCGTAGGGCCGTGAAGTCGCTGTGAGCCGGGCCGCACCGCGTGAGCCCACCAGCCGCGCCCCCCAACCCGGGCCCCACGTCCGGCGTCGACACGCAAGGGGCGAGTAGCGTGACCACCGCGAGGGTCGGCACGGGAGAGGAGCTGGGCGGTGGCGTTGTCGGACGTCCTGTATGCCGCGTACGAGCGTCGGCTCGCCAAGCGGCTGCGGCCCGAGTCCACCCCGCGCCACGTCGGCGTCATGCTCGACGGCAACCGCCGGTGGGCCAAGGCGAACGGGTTCGAGACCCACGACGGCCACCAGGCCGGCGCCGACAAGATCAAGGACCTGCTGCACTGGTGCGAGGACGCCGGCGTCGAGGTCGTCACCCTGTGGCTGCTCTCGACCGACAACCTCGCCCGCAGCCCCAAGGAGATCGTCCCCCTCCTGCAGATCATCGAGACCGCGGTGGCCGACCTCGCCGCCGAGCACCGGTGGCGGCTCAACCCGATCGGCGCGCTCGACCTGCTGCCCGTCGAGACCGCCCGCAGCCTCAAGGCGTCTGCCGAGGCCACCCGCGACGTGCAGGGCCTGCACGTCAACGTCGCCGTCGGCTACGGCGGGCGGCGCGAGATCGCGGACGCGGTTCGCGCCATGCTGCTCGAGCAGAGCGCCCTCGGCATGCCGGTCGAGACCATCGCCGAGAACGTCAGCGTCGAGGAGATCGAGGCCCACCTCTACACCAAGGGGCAGCCCGACCCCGACCTCGTCATCCGCACCTCGGGGGAGCAGCGGCTCGGCGGGTTCCTGCTGTGGCAGAGCGCCAAGAGCGAGTTCTACTTCTGCGAGGCCTACTGGCCCGACTTCCGCCACGTCGACTTCCTGCGGGCGCTGCGGTCGTACGCCGAGCGCGAGCGCCGCTTCGGCCGCTGACGGTTGCCGACGGTCGCGAAGGCGACCACGCGGCATACACCCGCCTCATCCGTTCGGGCAGGTTCGTGACCAGCGCGTGAACACCTGCGCGACACACCGCGTCGGTGCGTCCCGCGCGGCCGGGTGAGTCGTAGCGTCGGCAGTGACGCGGGGCACCCGTCCCACGTCCGGGAGGTCCACCACATGGGTCGAGCTCGACTCGAGACGGGGGGCCGGTCCCGGCTCCACCGCCCGTGGTGGTCCCGGTCCCGGCACCTGGTTCGCGAGTAGGCGCACTGCGCCGCACGGCGCGCTGTGCCGAGGAGAGACATTGGCCTCTAACGCCTCGACCCCTGCCACGTCCCGCCCGACCACGTCCGCGAGGACCAGGTCGAAAACGGCCCGCGGCAGCCGGAAACCAGCGCACCGCACGTTCGTGCTCGACACCTCGGTCCTGCTCTCCGACCCGCGCGCCATGCTGCGGTTCGCCGAGCACGAGGTCGTCCTGCCCGTCGTCGTCGTGACCGAGCTGGAGGCCAAACGACACCACCCGGAGCTCGGCTACTTCGCCCGCAAGGCGTTGCGGCTGCTCGACGACCTGCGCGTGCGCGAGGGGCGCCTCGACGCCCCGGTCAGGGTCGGCGACGACGGCGGCACCCTGCGGGTCGAGCTCAACCACACCGACCCGACGAGCCTGCCGGCCGGTTTCCGGTTGGGGGACAACGACACCCGCATCCTGTCGGTCGCCAAGAACCTCTCGCTCGAGGGCAACGACGTCACGGTCGTCAGCAAGGACCTGCCCATGCGGGTCAAGGCGTCCGCGGTCGGGCTGGCCGCCGAGGAGTACCGCGCCGAGCTCGCCGTCGACTCCGGCTGGACCGGCATGACCGAGCTCGACGTGACCGTCGAGGAGATGGACCACCTCTACGAGCACGGCCGGGTCGAGAACGCCGCGGCGGCCGAGCTGCCCTGCCACACCGGGCTCGTCCTGCTGTCGCCCCGCGGCTCCGGGCTCGGGCGCGTCGGGCCCGACAAGCAGGTGCGGCTGGTGCGCGGCGACCGCGACGCCTTCGGGCTGCACGGTCGCAGCGCCGAGCAGCGGATCGCCCTCGACCTCCTGCTCGACCCCGACGTCGGCATCATCAGCCTCGGCGGCCGCGCCGGCACCGGGAAGTCGGCGCTTGCCCTGTGTGCCGGTCTCGAGGCCGTCATGGAGCGTCGCCAGCAGCGCAAGGTCGTGGTCTTCCGGCCGTTGTATGCCGTGGGCGGCCAGGAGCTGGGCTACCTGCCGGGCAGCGAGTCCGAGAAGATGGGTCCCTGGGCGCAGGCGGTCTTCGACACCCTCGGCGCGCTCGTCTCGCACGAGGTGGTCGAGGAGGTGCTCGACCGGGGCATGCTCGAGGTGCTGCCGCTGACGCACATCCGCGGGCGCTCGCTGCACGACGCGTTCGTCATCGTCGACGAGGCGCAGAGCCTCGAGCGCAACGTGCTGCTCACCGTGCTGTCGCGCGTCGGGCAGAACTCGCGGGTCGTGCTCACCCACGACGTCGCCCAGCGCGACAACCTGCGGGTCGGCCGGCACGACGGCGTCGCGGCCGTGATCGAGGCGCTCAAGGGTCACCCGCTGTTCGCGCACGTGACGCTCACCCGCAGCGAGCGCAGCCCGATCGCCGCGCTGGTCACCGACCTGCTCGAGGGTCTGGAGGTCTGAGTCCGGTCAGGGCACGACCGCGGGGCCGGGTCGCCCGACCCGGCCCCGCGGCATACCGGACGTATGCCGCGTCAGCGGCGCAAGCGCCCACCTC
Organism: Knoellia koreensis; assembly: GCF_013041615.1. GTDB lineage: Bacteria > Actinomycetota > Actinomycetes > Actinomycetales > Dermatophilaceae > Pedococcus > Pedococcus koreensis. Next base: position 674,286 of record NZ_JABEPQ010000002.1, on the reverse strand, counting down.
GCCTAGGCCAAAAGGACGAATTTGGCGCCTCATCCGTCACATTGGTCACATTCCCGGTGGACGGATTGGAGATCGACCGTCGGCTTCGGTTAAAGTCTCGGTTCGGTAACGCCGGGGCTGGCTCGACGCCCAGGCGGTGCATCCCCCCGGCACCCACGAGGCCACCACCACGGTGGCCTTTCTCTTGGAGGAACGAATGAGTCAGCCCTACCAGGGCCGCCACCGCGCGCGCCACCGTAGGCAGGTCTCCAAGTCCTCCTCCCTCGTCCGGGCCGTGCGGCGCCCCGCCGTCACCTCCAGCCTGCTGCTCGCCGTCGTCGCGACGACCGCCGCCGGCTACCAGGCCGCGGACAACCGCCAGACCGGTGCCGCCGCGTTCACGGTGAGCACCGAGGCGATCGACCAGGCCAACGAGCTCGCCGACGCCCAGATCGAGGACTCGGCCCGGCTCGCCGCCGACCGCAACGACACCAACGCCAGCATCGCCGCGGTCCAGGAGAAGGACCGCCTCGCCGCCGTCGCCGCCAAGAAGGCGATCGAGAAGGCGCGCAAGGACGCGGCCGAGAAGGTCGCTCGCGACAAGGCGCGCAAGGCCCTCGAGGCCAAGAAGAAGGCCCTGATCGCCGGCGCCCAGAAGGACCCCCGCGCCGCGGCCCGCGCGCTGCTCGGTGACTACGGCTTCGACGACAGCCAGTGGAGCTGCCTGGACAACCTGTGGAACGGCGAGTCCGGCTGGCGCCACACCGCCGAGAACTCCTCGTCCGGTGCCTACGGCATCCCGCAGTCGCTGCCGGCCTCGAAGATGGCCAGCGTCGGCCCGGACTACCGCACCAACCCGGTCACCCAGATCAAGTGGGGCCTGCAGTACATCAAGTCGTCCTACGGCACCCCGTGCGGCGCCTGGAACTTCTGGCAGAGCAACTCCCCGCACTGGTACTGAGCCGGGCAGGGACGCCTCGCCCCGCGTCAGCGCGGCGGACGGGCCATCCCGAGGACGTCGAGCGCCTCGTCGAGCTGCGCCTCGGTGAGCTCACCCTTCTCGACGTGCCCGCGCTCGATCACGACGTCGCGGATGGGGCGGCGCTCCTTGATGGACTGCTTGGCCACCGCAGCGGCCGCCTCGTAACCGATGTACTTGTTGAGCGGCGTCACGATCGACGGTGACCCCTCCGCCAGCTCCCGGGCGCGCTCGCGGTCGGCGGTGATGCCGTCGATGGTGCGGTCGGCGAGCAGCCGCGTCGTCGCCGAGAGCAGCTGGGCCGACTCGAGGATGTCGCGGGCCATGACCGGCAGCATGACGTTCAGCTCGAAGTTGCCCGAGGCGCCGGCGATGGTGATCGTCGTGTCGTTGCCGATCACCTGGGCGCACGCCATGAGCGTGGCCTCGGGAATGACGGGGTTGACCTTGCCGGGCATGATGCTCGACCCCGGCTGCAGGTCCGGCAGGTGGATCTCGCCCAGGCCGCTGCGCGGGCCGGAGGACATCCACCGAAGGTCGTTGCAGATCTTGGTGAGGCTGACCGCGACGACCTTCAGGGCGCCGCTCAGCTCGACGACCGCGTCCTGCGCGGACTGCGCCTCGAAGTGGTCCTGCGCCTCGCGGAAGTCCACCCCGGTGGCCTCGGACACCTTGGCGATCACGGCGGCGGCGAAGCCCGGGGCGGCGTTGAGACCTGTGCCCGCGGCCGTGCCACCGAGGGGCAGCTCGGCCGTTGCCTGCGCTGCGACCAGCACGCGCTCGGTGCCGAGCTCGACCTGCCGGGCATAGCCGCCGAACTCCTGCCCGAGCGTGACGGGCACCGCGTCCATGAGGTGCGTGCGTCCGGCCTTGACGACGTCGGCGAACTCGGTCTCCTTGGCGCGCAACGCCTTTGCGAGATGGAGCAGGGCGGGCGCGAGCTGCTGGTGCACGGCGAGGGTGGCCGCGATGCGCAGTGCGCTGGGGAAGGTGTCGTTGCTCGACTGCCCGGCGTTGACGTGGTCGTTGGGGTGGACGTCGGAGCCACTCGCGAGGTGGGCGATGCGGGCCACGACCTCGTTGACGTTCATGTTGGTCGAGGTGCCCGACCCGGTCTGGAAGACGTCGATGGGGAACTGGTCGTCGTGCCGACCCGCCGCCACCTCACGGGCGGCCGCGGCGATCGCGCCGGCTCGGTCTGCGTCGAGCACGTCGAGGTCGGCGTTGACCTCTGCGGCCGCAGCCTTGAGCAGGGCGAGCGCGTGCACCACGCCCGGCGGCACGCCCTGGCCGGAGATGGGGAAGTTCTCCACGGCACGGGCTGTCTGCGCGCCCCAGAGGGCATCCGCGGGCACCTCCACCTCGCCCATCGAGTCGTGCTCGGTGCGGGTCGCCTGCTTCGCTGCCTGCTCGCTCATGTCTCAATCATGCGCTCGTGCGCAAGGAGACGTATGCCGCGGGGTCGCCCTGGCGGCATACCTCACCGTCGTGGGGGCTCGACGCCGGCGTCAGAGCTTGCGCAGGCGGACGCGGCGCACGCCGTGGTCGCGGCCCTTGGCGAGGACCAGGCTCGCCCGGCTGCGCGTGGGCAGGACGTTCTCGCGCAGGTTGACCTCGTTGATCTCGGTCCAGATGCGCAGGGCGGTGGCGCGGGCCTCGTCGTCGGACAACGCGGCATACCGGTGGAAGTAGGAGTCGGGGTCGGCGAACGCGGTCTCGCGCAGGCGCAGGAAGCGGTCGACGTACCACTCGCGGATGTCCTCGAGGTGGGCGTCGACGTAGACGGAGAAGTCGAAGAAGTCGCTCACGGCCATGCCGGTGCGGCCGTCCTCCTGCACCCGCGGGGCCTGGAGGACGTTGAGGCCCTCGACGATGAGCACGTCGGGGCGACGGACCACGATCTGCTCGCCGGGGACGATGTCGTACGTGAGGTGGGAGTAGACGGGCGCGGCGACTTCCGCCTTGCCGGCCTTCACCTCGGCGACGAACCGCAGCAGCGCCCGCCGGTCGTAGGACTCGGGGAAACCCTTGCGTTGCAGCAGGTTTCGCCTCTCGAGCTCGGCGTTGGGGTAGAGGAACCCGTCGGTGGTGACGAGCTCTACCTCGGGGGTGTTGGGCCAGCGCGCGAGGAGCTCCTTGAGCAGGCGGGCCGTGGTCGACTTGCCGACGGCCACCGAGCCGGCGACGCCGATGACGAACGGCGTGCGGGCCGGCCGTTCGCCCAGGAAGTTCGAGGTGATGCGGTGCAGCCCGGCCGTCGCGTCGACGTAGAAGCTGAGCAGCCGGGAGAGCGGGAGGTAGACCTCCTCGACCTCGACCAGGTCGATCCGGTCGCCGAGACCGCGCAGCTTGGCCAGGTCGGCGACGCCCAGGCTGAGTGGCTGGTTCTCGCGCAGCCGCGCCCACGCGTCACGGTCGAGCTCGACGTACGGCGACGGCAGCGTCCCGTGGCCGTGGGTGGGATGGCTCACGGGCGCCATTGTGTCCCACCGGCGCGATGCCGTGATCGGGGCGTCCGCCCGTTACCCTGCTGCCCATGTGCGGAATCGTGGGATACGTCGGCCCGAACGCCGATGACCGGGCGCTCGGCGTCGTCATGGAGGGGCTCGCGCGGCTCGAGTACCGGGGGTACGACTCCGCGGGTGTGGCGCTCGACACGGCCGACGGCATCTTCAGCGAGAAGCGGGCCGGCAAGCTGGCCAACCTCGAGGCGGCCCTCGAGGCGGACGACGTGCCGCCCTCGACGACCGGCATCGGCCACACGCGCTGGGCCACCCACGGCGGCCCCACCGACCAGAACGCCCACCCGCACCGCGCCGGTGAGGACGGCAAGCTGGCCCTGATCCACAACGGCATCATCGAGAACTTCCACGCGCTCAAGAACGAGCTGCTGGCCGACGGCGTCCACTTCCAGAGCGAGACCGACACCGAGGTCGCCGCGCAGCTGGTGGCGCGGGAGTATGCCGCGACCGGTGACCTCACCGAGGCGATGAAGAACGTCGTCAACCGGCTCGAGGGCGCGTTCACGCTGCTGGCGGTGCACGCCGACAGCCCCGGCGTCGTCGTCGGCGCCCGCCGCAACAGCCCGCTGGTCGTCGGCCTCGGTGACGGCGAGAACTTCCTCGGCTCCGACGTGGCCGCGTTCATCGGCTACACCCGCCACGCGCTCGAGCTCGGGCAGGACCAGATCGTCACGATCACCCCGGACTCCTACGAGGTCATCAACTTCGACGGCACGCCCGCCCAGGGCAAGGAGTACGAGGTCACCTGGGACGCCGCTGCGGCCGAGAAGGGCGGCTACTCGACCTTCATGGAGAAGGAGATCTACGAGCAGCCGCACGCCGTCGGCGACACCCTTCTCGGGCGCACCGACGACACCGGGCGCCTCGTGCTCGACGACATGTCGATCAGCGAGGAGCAGCTGCGCGACGTCGACCGAATCATCATCGTGGCCTGCGGCACCGCGGCATACGCGGGCATGGTGGCCAAGTATGCGATCGAGCACTGGACCCGCATCCCGGTCGAGGTCTCGCTCGCGCACGAGTTCCGCTACTCCGACCCCATCGCGTCCGAGCGCACCCTCGTCGTCTCGATCAGCCAGTCCGGCGAGACCATGGACACCCTCATGGCGGTCAAGCACGCGCACGAGCTGGGCGCCATGACCCTGTCGATCTGCAACACCCACGGCTCGACCATCCCGCGCGAGTCCGACGCCGTCCTCTACACCCACGCGGGCCCGGAGATCGCGGTCGCGTCCACCAAGGCGTTCCTCGCCCAGATCACCGCCTGCTACATCCTCGGCCTCTACCTCGCCCAGCTGCGCGGCGGCACCTTCGCCGACGACGCCCAGGCGGTCATGAAGGAGCTGCACGAGATCCCGGCCAAGCTCGAGGAGCTGCTGGGCAACATGGACCGCGTCAGCGAGATCGCGCGGTTCATGGCCGACACCCGCTCGGTGCTCTTCCTCGGGCGCAACGTCGGTTTCCCCGTCGCGCTCGAGGGTGCGCTCAAGCTCAAGGAGCTCGCGTACATCCACGCCGAGGGCTTTGCGGCCGGTGAGCTCAAGCACGGGCCGATCGCCCTGATCGAGCCCGGTCAGCCCGTCTTCATCGTGGTCCCCGGGCCGGGCACCCCGCACGAGCTGCACAAGAAGGTCGTCTCCAACATCCAGGAGATCCGGGCCCGAGGCGCGCGGACGCTCGTCATCGCCGAGGACGGCGACGAGGACGTCGTGCCCTTCGCCGACGAGGTGATCCGGGTGCCGAAGACCGCGCCGCTGCTCGCGCCGTTGCTGAGCGTGGTGCCGCTGCAGGTCTTCGCGCTCCAGCTGTCGACCGCCAAGGGCCTCGACGTCGACCAGCCTCGAAACCTGGCCAAGAGCGTCACGGTCGAGTGAGCCTGGTGCGCCGGTGATCGTCGGGGTCGGGATCGACGTGGTCGATGTCGAGCGGTTCGGGCAGACGCTCGAGCGCACCCCGGCCCTGCGCGACCGGCTCTTCACCGAGGAGGAGCGGGCGCTGCCGCTCAACTCGCTCGCCGCCCGGTTCGCCGCCAAGGAGGCACTGGCCAAGGCCCTCGGCGCACCGGCCGGGCTGGAGTGGCACGACGCCACCGTGCGCAAGGACGAGGGCGGCCGGCCCCACCTCGTCATCGGCGGCACGGTCGCCGCGCGGGCCGAGGCGCTCGGGGTGCACGCCTGGCACGTGTCGTTGTCGCACGACGCGGGTATCGCCTCCGCTGTCGTCGTCGCCGAAGGATGAGGTCACCATGCTGAGGGCGTATGCCGCGGACCGGGTCCGTGCCGCCGAGGAGTCCGTGATGGCGGGACTGCCGGAGGGAGAGCTCATGGCGCGTGCGGCGCGCGGCCTCGCCGAGGTGTGTCGCGCCCGATTGGCCGAGCGTGGTGGCGCCACGGTGGTCGGCCTGGTCGGCTCGGGCAACAACGGTGGGGACGCTCTCTATGCATTGGCGCACCTCGCCGATGCCGGGTATGCCGCGTCGGCAGTCGTGGGCGAGCGCGGAGTTCCGTTGGGGGACAAGGACTCCTGGGAAGCTGCCGGCGTGCGCATCGTCGACGGCAGTGACCAGGCGGCGGTGCGCGAGGCGCTAGGCGATGCCGACGTCGTCATCGACGGAATCCTCGGTATCGGTGGCCGACCGGGGCTGCCCGACGCGGCCCGGCGCTGGCTCGACGAGGTGCCGGACACGGCATACGTCGTCAGCGTCGACCTGCCCTCGGGGCAGGACCCCGCCGGTGAGATCGGCACGGACACAGGGGTTTTCGCCGACGAGACGGTGACTTTCGGGGTCGCCAAGCCGGTGCACCTGCTGCCCGCCACGGAGGCGGCGGTGGGGCAGCTGACGCTCATCGACATCGGCCTCGACGTCGAGGGCGGACCCGACGTCGAGCGGCTCGACTTCGACGACGTGGCCGCCCTGTGGCCCGTCCCGGGGGCCGCCGACGACAAGTACTCCCGCGGGGTGCTCGGGATCGTGGCCGGGGGAGAGGCGTACACGGGTGCGGCGGTCCTGAGCTGTACGGCGGCCGTGGAGTCGGGCGTCGGGATGGTGCGGTACGTGGGCCCGCCGACCCCGACCAGGTTGGTGCGCGCAGCGGTGCCGGAAGCGGTGCACGGTCCGGGACGCGTGCAGGCATGGGTCGTCGGGCCGGGGCTCGACGTCGAGGCGGAGGGGTCCGACGCGCACGCACAGCTCCGGGTCGCGCGCGAGGCGATCGACAGCGACCTGCCGCTCCTCGTCGACGCCGGCGGGCTCGCGCTCGTCGCGGGCCGTCGGGACGCACCGACCCTCCTCACGCCGCACGCCGGCGAGCTCGCCACACTGGTCAGCCGGCTCACCGGCGACGACGTCAGCCGCACGGACGTCACCGCCGCCCCGCTGCGGCACGCGCGCACGGTGGCCGACCACACCGGCGCGACCGTGCTGCTCAAGGGGGCCATCACGCTCGTCGTGCCGCCCTCGGACTCCGGCCTGCCAGTCCGCTCGCAGGACGACGCGCCGCCGTGGCTGGCGACAGCGGGCGCCGGCGACGTGCTGTCGGGCATCGCCGGGACGTTGCTGGCGGCCGGGCTCTCGCCGCTGGACGCGGGCAGCCTCGCCGCGCTGGTGCACGGTGTCGCGGCCGACCGCGCCAACCCCGGCGGTCCCGTGCGCGCGCTGGCCGTGGCGATGGCGGTGCCGGCCACGGTCGCTGCCCTCCTGCGTCGCTGAGCCGGCGCTGCATGAAAGACTGCTCCGCACCATGAGCACACAGGCCCTTCCCGCACGCGCCGAGGTCGACCTCGGCGCGATCCGCGGCAACGTGAGCGCCCTGGCGGAACGCGCCGGTTCGGCCGAGGTGATGGCCGTGGTCAAGGCCGACGCGTATGGCCACGGGCTGGTGCCGAGCGCACTGGCGGCGGTGCGGGGCGGTGCGACCTGGCTCGGCGTGGCGCAACTGCCCGAGGCGCTCGAGCTGCGCCGCGCCCTGCGGGGCGCCGGTGTCGAGGTGCCGGTGCTCAGCTGGCTGCACGTGCCGGGACAGGACTTCGGACCTGCCGTGAGCGAGGGCGTCGACCTCGGGGTGGCCTCGACGTGGGCGCTGGACGAGGTGCTCGCGGCGGCTGCCGCGACCGGCTCGACGGCACGCATCCACGTCAAGGTCGACACGGGCCTGGGGCGCAACGGCGCCTGGGACGCCGACCTCGAGGCGCTGCTCGCGGGCGTCGCGAAGGCGCAGGCCGAGGGCGCGGTCGAGGTCGTCGGCCTCTTCTCCCACTTCGCGTACGCCGACGCGCCGCAGCACCCGACGGTGCGGGGACAGCAGGAGCGGTTCGACGGCATCATCGCCCAGTTCGAGCGGGCCGGGGTGCGGCCGCAGGTGCGTCACCTGGCCAACTCGGCGGCCACCCTGACCAACCCCTCGGCGCACTACGACCTCGTCCGGCCCGGTGTCTCCGTCTACGGCCTGTCGCCGGTGCCCGACCTCGGTGCACCCGAGGACTTCGGCCTGCGCGAGGCCATGCGCCTCGTGGCGAACCTGTCCCTGGTCAAGGATGCCCCTGCGGGACAAGGGATTTCGTACGGCCACACGTACACGACGTCCACCGACACGCGACTCGGCCTGGTCCCCATGGGATACGCCGACGGCATACCCAGGCATGCCTCGAACGCCGGTCCGGTGCAGGTTGCCGGTCAGCGGTACTCCGTGGCGGGACGCGTCTGCATGGACCAGTTCGTCCTCGACCTCGGGGCACAGTCGCCGGCGGCAGCCGGTGACGAGGCGGTCCTGTTCGGAGTCGGCGCCGAAGGGGAACCGACCGCGCAGGACTGGGCCGTCGCCGCCGACACGATCAACTACGAGGTCGTGACCAGGCTTGGTGCACGGGTCCCGCGCGTCTACGTCGGGGCGGACGCGTGAGCCCTGCGAACCGCGGGCTGATCGGGCTCGGTGTCGGACTCGCTGCTGCCGGTGTGGCCACCGCCGCTGGCGTCGCAGCCGGCCGCGTCAACCGCGACCGCGTGGCCCGGTATGCCGCGTTGGCGCCCGAGGGCGTCTACGCGGTCGTGCCGGGTAAGGAACTCGTCGTGGTCGCCGACGACGGGACACCCCTGCACGTCGAGGTCGACGAGCCCACCGGTGGCGCCGACCCGGGCAAGCCGACCATCGTGTTCTCCCACGGCTACACGCTGAGCCTGCGCAGCTGGGTGCTCCAGCGCAAGGCGCTGGTTGAGGCGGGCTACCGAGTCGTCCTGTGGGACCAGCGCAGCCACGGCGAGTCGGAGCGGGCCCCGGCGGACACGGCCACCATCGACCAGCTCGGTCGTGACCTCCACAGCGTCATCGACGAGGTCGCGCCGGAGGGCCCGCTCGTGCTGGTCGGCCACTCGATGGGTGGCATGACGATGATGTCGCTGGCCGAGCAGTTCCCCGAGCTGGTGCGTGACCGGGTGGTCGCGGCGGCGTTCGTCGCCACGAGCGCGGGTGGGCAGAACATGGTGACGCTCGGGTTCGGCCAGTTCCTCGGGCGGCTGCTGGGTCGGCTCGGGCCGCGGTTCCTCGCGCGCCTCGGCACGCGCCAGCAGCTCGTCGACACCGCGCGCCGGGTCGGGCGCGACATCGAGGACCTCATCGTCGACCACTACAGCTTCGCTTCGCCGGTGTCGCGCAACACGATTCGCTACACCGCAGACATGATCATGGGCACCCCGCTGGCGGTGATGTCGGAGTTCCTGCCGAGCATCAACGTGCACGACAAGCGGGCCGCGCTCAAGCAGTTCAACGGCGTGGAGACCTTGGTGCTCAACGGATCTGGTGACCTGTTGACGCCTCCCGACCACTCCGAGGCCATCGTGCAGATCGTGCCCGGCGCCGAGCACGTCGTGGTGGAGGAGGCCGGGCACATCATCATGCTCGAGCATCCCGACGTGGTGAACGAGCAGCTCCTGTCGCTCGTCGAGCGTGCGGAACGAGCGGCTGCCGAGGGCATCGCCGTCTCGCGCAAGCCGCGGGTGCGGCGCACGGTGACCGACCTCGCCAAGCGGCGGGAGGTCGCCAAGGCGAGGAAGTCCCGACGCCGTGGCTGAGGGACGCCTGCGGGGGATACTGCCGACGGCTGAGGAGACCCGTGCGTGGGGGATCCGCCTGGGCCAGTTGCTGCGTGCTGGCGACCTCGTGGTGCTCACCGGCGGTCTGGGTGCTGGCAAGACGACCCTCACCCAGGGCATCGCCGAGGGCCTCGGGGTGCGTGGTCCCATCACGTCACCGACCTTCGTCATCGCGCGGGTGCACCCGTCGCTCGTCGGTGGACCGGCGCTCGTGCACGTCGATGCCTACCGCCTCGGCGGCCTCGCCGAGCTCGACGACCTCGACCTGGACACCTCGCTCGAGGAGTCGGTGACTGTGGTCGAGTGGGGCCACGGCCTGGCCGAGGGACTCTCCGATGACCGGCTCGAGCTCGTGCTCGAGGGCGAGGACGCCCGCACCGTCTCGTGGGCCAGCCACGGTGCGCGCTGGGACGACGTCGACCTGTCCGGGCTGGAAGAGGGAGTGCGCTGATGTTGGTGCTGGCGATCGACACCTCCACCTCGGCGATCACCGTCTGCCTCCATGATGGCGAAAATCCTGTGAGTGCAACGGTGCTCGACGCCCGAGCCCATGCCGAACACGTTGCTCCACTGATCGAGCGGGTGCTTGCCGAGACCGGTCACACACCGGCCGACGTCACCGACGTGGTGGTCGGCACCGGGCCGGGTCCCTTCACCGGCCTGCGCGTCGGCATCGTCAGCGGTCTCGTGTTCGCCCACGCACGCGGCATACCGGTGCACGGCGTGGTGAGCCTCGATGCGCTCGCCCGGCAGGCGGCGGATGCGGGAGTCGAGGGTGACCTGCTCGTGGCCACCGACGCGCGGCGCAAGGAGGTCTACTGGGCGAGGTATGCCGTCGATGGCGGTCGTGCGACCCGCGTCACCGACCCGGCCGTCGACCGACCCGCCGACCTGCCGGCCGATGTGCGGGCGCTGCCGACAGCGGGGCGTGGCCCTGTCCTCTACCCGGAGCTGTTTCCGCAAGCGGTCGACGTGTTGGATGTCGACGCGAGCGCCCTTGCGGCACAAGGCATCGAGGGCATTGCGGCGGGACGGCCGATGCCCGTGGAGCCGCTCTACCTGCGTCGCCCCGATGCACTCACGACCGCCGAGCGGGCATCACGATGATCGACCTCGCCCTGCGTGACATGGCCTGGCCCGACATCCCGGCACTGGTTCGGCTCGAGGCCGAGCTCTTCGCCGACGACGCCTGGAGCGAGCAGACCTGGTGGGCCGAGCTCGCAGGCCGCCCTCGCCGGTCCTACGTCGTCCATGAGTCACCCGACGGCGATGTCCTCGGGTACGCCGGACTCGACCTCGGGGGCGAGGTGGCCGACGTGATGACCGTGGCGGTGGGGCCGGCCGCCCAGGGCCTTGGAGTCGGCCGCGCCCTGCTGGGCGAGCTGGTGGCACGCGCTCGCGCGGACCACGCGGCATGCCTCATGCTCGAGGTGCGCGCAGACAACGACGCGGCGCGAAAGCTCTATGACCGCAACGGTTTTGAGGTGCTGTCGGTGCGGCGCCGGTACTACCAGCCGGGTGACGTCGACGCCCTGGTGATGCGCCGCGACCTGACCCGGGAGGTGACCGCATGAGCAAGGACGAACCCCTTGTCATCGGCTTCGAGACGTCATGCGACGAGACTGGTGTCGGCATCGTGCGCGGCGAGACCTTGCTCGTCGATGCGATCGCGAGCAGCGTGGACGAGCATGCGAGGTTTGGCGGGGTGGTGCCCGAAGTCGCCAGCCGCGCCCACCTGGAGGCGATGGTCCCGACGATCGAGCGGGCGACCAGGGATGCCGGGGTGAAGCTGGCCGACATCGACGCGGTCGCCGTGACGTCCGGGCCCGGGTTGGCCGGTGCGCTCATGGTGGGAGTCGCCGCCGCCAAGTCGCTCGCCGTGGCCCTCGGCAAGCCGCTCTACGGCGTCAACCACCTGGCCAGCCACGTCGCCGTCGACATCGTCGAGCACGGCCCGTTGCCCGAGCCCACGATGGCGATGCTCGTGTCCGGCGGCCACTCGTCGCTGTTGCTGGTGCCCGACGTCACGCACGAGATCACCTCGCTCGGCGCGACCATCGACGACGCCGCGGGGGAGGCGTTCGACAAGGTGGCGCGAGTGCTGGGCCTGCCGTTCCCCGGCGGTCCGCACATCGACCGGGCGGCCCGTGACGGCAACGCGGTCGCGATCGACTTCCCCCGCGGGCTGACGACCGGACGTGACGTGGAGCGGCACCGGTTCGACTTCTCGTTCTCCGGCCTCAAGACCGCCGTATCCCGGTGGGTGCAGGCCCGGGAGGCGGCCGGTGAGCCCGTGCCGGTGGCTGACGTGGCCGCGTCGTTCCAGGAAGCCGTCACCGACGTGCTGACCCGCAAGGCCATCGACGCGTGCCGCAGCAACGGCGTCGAGAACCTCCAGATCGGCGGCGGCGTCGCCGCGAACTCGCGGCTGCGGGCCATGGCCCAGGAACGATGCGACGCCGCCGGCATCACCCTGCGGGTGCCGCGGCCGGGGCTGTGCACCGACAACGGCGCCATGGTCGCCGCCCTGGGTGCGCAGATGGTGCTCAAGGGGCGCGACGCGTCGCCGCTCGACATCCCGGCGGACTCCTCGATGCCCGTGACCGAGGTCCAGGCCTAAGGGCCAAGCTCGCTGGGTAGCACCGTCAGGCGACGCGGTCCCATGGTCCGTAGAGGTCGTACTGGATGCGTGCGATCTCGGCCCAGTCGGTGTCCAGGGGTGCTCCGGAGTCAGAGTCGCACCAGTCGGGTCGTTGATCCAGGTCCTGGGAGGGCGGGTGCCAATTCCGGCCGAGCAGCGGTGGTGCGCTCGAGTGGTAGGTGTGCCCTGTGGGGGTGGTGATCCGGACCGTGTGGGGCCCCTCGTGGGGGTGGTGGACTTCGGTGGCGGTGACCTCGTGGTGCCAGCCGGGTGCTTCCTTGGTCAGGTTGCAGTGGGCGCACAGCCCTTGGCCGTTGGCCGCGGCGGACCTTCCGCCAGCGTGGCGCGGGTTGACGTGATCGGCGTGGGCGATCGGGGCGCCGCACCAGGGCGTGCGACAGGCATCGTCGCGCAGCACGAGGTAGTCGACGAGCTTGGGTGGGAACAGGCTGGCGGTGGACTCGAGAGCGACCAGGTCGCGCCCGGTGGGCTCGGTGAACAGGCGCCGCACCCAGACGTGCGCCAGCTGAGCCACATCGGTCGCTTCGTCGGCATCCCCGTCCGCTTGGGTCGTCCCCGGCACGGTGGAAGGCCCGTCGTGGGCGCGGCTGCTGGTCGTGGTGGGAGCGTGCTGGCGTAGCCAGGCTCGGGCGGTGGGGGCGGGGACGGGTCCGTGGCCGACCATGCGGGCGGGCTCCATGACGGACCGGTCCGGGTTGCCGATACCGGTCAGGGCGCGGTCGGTCATGACGAGCTGGACCGCGACGGGCTGCACCTGACCGAGACGGCGGCCGGACAGCTGGCGCAGCGCGGTGTCGGCCATGATGGCGCCATCGTGCCTGCCCTGGGGTAGTTCGCCCGCGGGGTCGCGGCCGGCCATGACGGTCGCGGCGTGCTTCTTCAACGCGGCGAACGCGCCGACGGTCTCGTGCATCGGCCCGAGCACGGTGAGGTAGGCCATTCCGTCCGGGGCGGGCCGACAGGTGACCCGACGGGACGCCACCGCGCGCTCGTTCCTGGCGACGACACCGGCGGCGTCGAGCTCGGCGACCACGGCCCGGCCGAGCTGTCCAAGGCGGCGTGGACTGACCTGCCCGGCGGGACCGCCGGGTCCGGCGAGGCGCCGGTCGGTTTCACGGCGCACCTCCACGGTCGTGGCGGCGGTGGCAGTGACGAGCTCGACCGCGGCGTCCTCGCCGATGGTGCCTGCGGTGAGCAGGGTCATGGTGGCAGGCATCTCGGCCACCAGCGCGCGGGCGGCGCCGACGTACCGGTCACCCAGCGAGGGTGAGACCCGGCGGGCGAGTGCGACCTGGGCGTGCACGGACCGACGGGCCTGCGCCCGTTCGCGCAGGGTTCCGTCCGCCGTGTCGGCGAGCTGGGAGTCGGCGAAGGCGACCGTGACTCTCGCCTGCGCCGCCGCTGCCGCACCCTTGAGCTGCTCCATCGCGGTGATCAGGTCGACCCGGGCTGCGTCATCCATCCCGGCACCGTCCACCCGGGCCAGGGCGCGCAGCAGGTCCTGCACCTGCTGCACGGCGCTGCGGCCCGGGGCGGTCGTTGTCATACCCGTATCGTACAGTTGTTCGAACAGTGATGCAACTGTTTGTGCACACGAATTTCGTTTCAGCACAACGAATTTCGTAACTGCCTTGTGCCTGCGCCCACTGTCATGAGACCCCTGGTGCTCGTCCGGGCGGCAGGCCGCAGGTGGAAACCCGAGCAGGCTGAAGGCGTCGGCCAGGGTTTTGGCGGTCGCGGTGTCTTGGACCCGGATGCGGTAGAAGTCCGGCAGGTCGCTCACCCGCGCACTCGCTGACGCGTGGTGTCGACGCGGTGCCGTGAGGCAGTTCCTAGCAGCGCACCAGACCGAGGTCGACCTTGAGGTCGAGCACCCGCGCGGCCGCAGCATCCACCTGCGCCGCGAACGCCTTGCTCGAGACGCGCTTCTGCGCGATCGCCGACAGCATCGGTGCCGCCAGGCCGGGCTGGGCGATGAGGACGATGTCGCCGCCCGCCGCGATGAACCGTGTTGCCCGCGCCCCGGGCGACACCGCCGCCACCGCCTTGGCGGCACCCACGTCGTCGGTGATGACGACGCCGTCGAAACCGAGGTCGCCCCGCAGGAGATCGGTGATGACGGCCTTGGAGAAGACGGCCTGGTTGTCGGGGTCGATCCGCGGATACCTTGCCGAGGAGATCATCACCAGCGGTGCACCGGCTCGTATGCCGGCCTCGAAGGGTGCGAGGTAGGGGTCGCCTGCCGCCGTGGTCGAGTCGGTGATGCCGCTCGCAGTGACGTCGGTGTTGCCGGTGACCCGGCCGAGGCCGGGGAAGTGCTTCACGGTGGGTGCGACGTCGGCGGCGAGGGACCCGCGGACGAACGCCGCGGCATACGTGGCATTGGTCCTGGGTGATCCCGGCGCGAAGTCGCGGCGGAAGCGCCCGATGGGCGCGTTGCCGGCGCCGAGCGCGGTGGGGACGGTGTCGGCAACGGGGGCCAGGTTGACGTTGATGCCAGCCTTGCGCAGCTCTCGCGACCACGCGGTGACGTTGCGTTCCTCGGCGCCGGGGGAGGACTGGGCCTGCGTGCGTGCCGAGGCGAAGCGCGTGAAGCCCGCTCCTCGCAGCTGCTGCACCTGGCCGCCCTCCTGGTCGGCTGCGATCAGCAGGTCGCCACCCGCCGCAGCCTGGAGGCGCTTGGAAACTGTTGCCACGGAAGCGGATCCGTCGTTCCACCCGCCGAGGAAGATCACGGAACCGAGGCCCTGCTTCTTCACCTGGGCGGCCAGGGCCCGCGAGCTCCCGCTCGACTGCATGCCCACCATCAACAGCTGCCCGGCCCGCTGAGCCGGTGTCATCGCCGAGGCGAGCCGCTGCCCGCACGAGGACGGCGGGACGGGGGTGCTGCTCGCGGTGACAGTCGTGCTCGGGCTCGTCGTCGGCGCAGCGCTCGTCGTACCCGAAGCGGTCGACGTCGACGTGGTGGACGTCGACGTCGTGGACGACGCGCCGGCCGAGGTGGTGGGCGAGGCTCCCGGTTCGCCGGTCGAACAGGCGGTGACGACGCCCAGTGCGGACACCACGGCGAGCGCGCCGAGGGCGCGGGCCGGTCGCAGCAGTCGGGTCGAGGTCACGCGGCCGAACCTATCCCGCGCGGCCGAGCAGGGCGAAACTCGCGCTAGCCCTGGTGTGGCAGCGTCTCGAGCTGGGCGCGGACGGCCCGGACGGCGCCGTCGTCGCTCATGCCGAGCCGGCGGGCCGCCAGCGCGAAGGTGCGCGCGGCGTCGTGCAGCATGCGTTCGGCCGCAGCCTGGTCGGCGGCCTGCACCCCGCCGGCCGGCCCGGTCACGACGGTGCCGTGGCGGACCCGGCTGGTGACCAGCCCGTCGGCCTCCAGCTCGCGGAAGGCGCGGGCCACCGTGCCTGGCGCGAGACCGAGGTCCGACGCGAGCTGGCGGATGCTGGGCAGCCGGGTGCCGGCGGCCAGGGTGCCGCTCGCAACCAGCTCGGTCACCTGGGTGCGCAGCTGCTCGTATGCCGGGACGGCGCCGTCGGGGTCGATGTCGATGATCACGACTGGGTTGCCGCCGGTGCCGGTCGAGCTCGGCCGGTGCGGGCAGGGCTGGCATCCGTGGCGAGCCGCCAACCGACTCCGAGCTCGAGCAGCATGAGCAGCAGCCCGATCGCGGCCCACGAGGCGTTTCCGTAGACCGCCTCGGAGCGCCCCGCGACCTCGAACACGGCCGCGGTCGGAAGCCCCAGGGCCGCGATCGCCGAACCCGTCAGGACCGCGGCAGCCCTGGCCCTGAGCGCGTCGTCAGCCGCGACAAGGTCGTCCCCGGCCGGTGGCTGGGGACGGTCGACCACGCGGCGCAGCGTGAGCACGAGCAGCGCGAGACCGCTCAGGGTGACCGCGGCCCAGGCCCAGGGCGCAAGGCCCCCGGTCCTGAGGGCGGCCGCGATCGTGGCGCCGAGCCAGATGGCCAGCGCCACCGCGAGTGTCACAAGGGGGCCGCGACGCAGGTAGCTCGACAGCGTGCGCGGCGCCAGCGACGCCGCCCGTCGACCCTCACCCCGCGGTATGCCCGCGATCCGCCACTCGGCCACGACGGCGCCGGCAAACCACCCGATGAAGGCGGCCGCGAAGTCCAGGGTGAGTCGACCCTCCCGGAGCGACCACAGGACGCCGCACGCGATGCCGGTCCACAGCCCGAGGGTTCGCCAGCGCTGCGTGATCCCCAGGGCGTGGAGCACCAGTGGGCCGTTGTCGGCGGTCACCCTGAGCCGTTGACGCGCGGCAAACTTTTCCAACCGTGGTCGGCTGACCGGTTGCTTGAAGGCTGCGACGGCTGCGTAGAGGCAGACCGCCACGGCAACCGCCACCACCAGTCCCATCACCATCAGCTGTGCCATGGACGTCACTGTGGACCACACACAGGGCTTGTGTCAATGTGTCAATACAGTGATACATTCATGACCATGAGCGAGCTGAGCGCGAAGGGGCGCGGCGTGGGGTGGGTGTCGACCGAGGTCTGGCAGGAGATCGCCCCGGCTGCGGACTCGATCGACCGACGTGAACGAATCGTGTTGCGCCGCACCGCGATCGGCATCACGGTTCTGATCGCGCTCGCCGTCCTGGGCTGGTGGTCCGGTCTCCTGGTCCCGCACGTCGCCACCGATGGCAGCTCGCAGGGACAGGCAGACACCGCCACGCGGGTGGTGGTCTTCGAGGCGACCCTGGTCAACCGGGGGCTGGTCCCCGTGACGATCGACTCGGTGTCCATCGCCGCCCCCGGTATCACCGGGGCGCGGACGACACCGGCACCGCTGCGGCTCGGTCCTGGCAGCTCGGCACCGCTGCGCCTGCAGCTCACCGTGTCCGACTGCGCAAGGACCCTCGCCGCGGTTCGCACCACCGAAGAGGGGCCGCGGGTCGAGGTGGAGGCCAAGCGCGTCTGGGGGACGGTCGAGACTCGCCTCGACGACAACGTCAGTTCCGGCGTGAAGCACCTCGTCTACCTGGCCTGCGGGGTCGACTCCGAGGGCTGAAGCCCCGCTCTGGCAGGATCGCGAGCATGGTGCGGACGTATGCCGCGAACGGCGCCCTTCCCGTGGTCCTCGACGTCGACACCGGTGTCGACGATGCCTGCGCGATCCTGCTCGCCGCCCTGCACCCCGCGCTCGACCTGCGCGCCGTCACCTGCGTCGGCGGCAACGCCCCGGTCGACGCCGTGGTCACCAACACGCTCACCGTCCTCGACGCCGCCGAGCGCCAGGACGTGCCCGTCGCGCGGGGCGCCGAGCTCCCCCTCCTGGAGGACCCGGTCGATGCCCGGCACGTCCACGGCCAGGACGGCATGGGCGACCTCGACTGGGTCAAGTCGACCCGAGACCCCGACTCGCGCAACGCCGTCGAGCTGCTGCGCGACGTGCTGCTCGAAGCCGCCGCCACTGGGGACCGTGGCCGCAAGGTCACGCTCATCCCGCTCGCACCCCTGACCAACATCGCGTTGCTCCTGCGCACCTACCCCGAGGTCGCCGAAGGCATCCGCGAGGTCGTGTTCATGGGCGGCGCAGCGGCCGACGGCAACGCCACGGCCTCCGCCGAGTTCAACGTCTTCCACGACCCCGAGGCGGCGGCCATCGTCCTCGACGCGTGCGCCGACCTGGGCATCGCGGTCACGATGTACGGGCTCGACGTCTTCTACCGGCCGCGCGTCACCCGGGCCAGCATCGAGCCGTTGCTTGCCGCGGGAAAGGGTGACGCCGCTGACCTCGCTGCACAGCTGATCGCCTTTCAGTGCAAGCGATTCGGCGACTCGTCGGCCACCATCGGCGACGCCGGTGCGGTCTGCGCCGTCATCGAGCCGGCGGGCGTGCGTCGCGAGAACCTCCCGGTCCGGGTCGAGCTCGCCGGCACCTGGTCCCGGGGCCGCACCATCGTCGACCGTCGCGACTGGAGCGGCGACCTCACCCACGACCCGCATGGGCGGGCCCGGTCGACGATCGACGTCTGTCTCGACGTCGACGCGCAACGGTACGCATCCCTGTGGTTCCAGACGGTCACCGGAGGACTGCGCTGATGGGTCGCGTGCTCGTCCTCGGGTCGCTCAACGTCGACCTCGTGGCCCAGGTCGGCCACCATCCGCGCCCTGGCGAGACCGTGCTCGCCGAGCCCGGTCTCATCCGCAACGCGGGAGGCAAGGGCGCCAACCAGGCCGTCGCCGCAGTCGCGGCGGGCGCCGATGTCGCCATGGCCGGTGCGGTGGGAGACGACGGTGACGGCACGGCATACCTGCGTCGGCTCGAGTCTCGAGGCGTCGACGTCACCCGCGTGCGGGTGGCGCCCGACCTGCCGACGGGTCAGGCGTGGATTGCGGTCGACGACGAGGGTGAGAACACGATCGTCGTGGTGCCGGGTGCGAACTCCGTTGCCACACAGCCCGATCTGACGGGTTGGGGTGAGGGTGACGTGCTGCTCGTGCAGCTGGAGGTGCCCCTCGACGTCGTGGCCGAGACCGCGCGGGACGCGCACCGTCGCGGCATGAGGGTCGTCGTCAACGCCGCACCGTATGCCGCCCTCCCGCACGACGTGGCCGCGCTCGCCGACCCCGTGGTCGTCAACGAGCACGAGGCCGCCCAGCTCGCGGATGGTGATGTGGTGCCGGGGTCGCTGCTCGTGACGTTCGGTGCGGCCGGGTGCACGTGGGACGGTGAGCCGTTCGCGGTCGAGGAGGTGCCGGCCGACCGGGTCGTCGACACCACGGGCGCGGGGGACGCCTTCTGCGGCGCACTGGCAGCCTCGCTCGCGGCGGGGTCCACCCGTGGTGAGGCCGTGCGACGTGCCGCTGCTGCGGGTGCCGAGGCGGTCACCCGCGTTGGGGCGCAAGCGGATCCGTCGTTGTGACTCGGCCGCTGCGTGTCGCCTTCCAGTGGAGTGGTGGCAAGGACTCGGCCCTGGCGCTGAGCCTCCTCCTGGCCCGTGACGACATCAGCGTCGAGCGGCTGGTCACGACAGTCGCGCCCGACGAGTCGGTGGCTACGGTCCACCACGTGCCCTCGGCCCTGCTGCGAGCGCAGGCGGAGTCCATCGGCATACCGCTGGAGGTCGTGCCCATGGCCGGGCCTGAGCTTGAGGGGTATGCCGAGCGCATCGGCGCGGTGGGGGCACGGCTGCGCGAGGCAGGCTTCGATGCCGTCGCGTTCGGCGACCTGTCCGTCTCGGGAGCCCGGGTGCACCGCGACGACCTGTTCGGGCCGCTGGGGCTGCAGGTCCTGGAACCGTTGTGGCAGTGGACCTCTCGCGAATGCATCGACCGCTTCCTCGCAACCGGGATGCGAGCCGTCACGGTCGTCGTCGACGCCGCCGTGCTCGGACCGGAGCGCGTCGGGGTGCCCGTCGACCGCGAGTTCGTGGAGTCGCTTCCGGCGGACGTCGACCCCTGCGGTGAGCTCGGCGAGTACCACACGTTCGTCCACGACGGCCCGATCTTCAGCGAGCCGGTCCTCGTGCGCCGGGGCGTCACCCGGTCGTTGTCCGTCGAGATCGGGACCACCCGGGGCAGGCAGCGGTTCGACTACTGGGTCTGCACGCCGCAGCTGGCCTGACGCCGGCCCGGAGGGGGTCAGTTCACCGAGACGTGGACGTGGTCCATGTGGTTCTGGGTGACGCTGCCGCGGTCCGACATGTACTTCCACGTGCCGGTGCTCGGGTACCAGATCCGCTGGTACCAGATGATGTACTTCACGTTGAGCTGGGACGCGTTGGCGATGACGTAGGACGCCACCTGGTCGCCGGTCGCCCGGCTCGACACCATCGCGTCGACCGCGGTGCCGGTGCCGTGGTCCATGTCGCCCGCACGGAACCCGCCGAAGGACGTCACCTGCGGGAAGTTGTCGCGGATCGCGTTGAGCACGACCAGGCCGTTGGGCGTCAGGCCGAGCTCGTTGCGCAGGCCGGAGCGCCGGATGCCACCACGCGACACGGAGTCCTGCGTGCGGTCGGCGAGGGCCCCTGCCGCGGAGGTGTCCTTCTTCGGGGCGGACGCCTTGGGCTTGGCCTTCGGCTTCGGCTTGGGCTTGGCGACTGCCGAGAACCCGATCTGCCCGAACGTCTCGGGCTGGGCCACGGCCGCCGCCGGCGCGGTCACCGTGGTGGTCGGGGCAGCCTCACGCGGCGAGTCGACCAGGGCGAGTGCGGGGCTGGCGATGGGGGCCGACCAGGCGCTCACGAACCCCACGGCCGCCAGCAGGCACCCCGCCGTCTTGACCAGGCCGCGGTGGCTGGGTCGACGCACCATCGCAGTCAGCTCGGCGCGCAGCGCAGGGCTGCGGCGGAGCTGGACGCGGTGACGACCTGAGGACGTGGGGGGCTGGGTCATGAGGGAGGGAGTCCTGGGTGAGCTGGCAAGCGGACGGCCGAGGGCCAAGCGGTCACGGTACCGGCTGGGCCGCCGAGGTCACAAACAGGTCACGGGGCGCGTGGCGAGGCTCACGCCCCGCCGGGCACGGCGGCATACCCCCGCATGGCCACGACCGACGTGGGAGGGGAAGGGGGTTTGACGGGTGTGCCGTCAGGCCGGGCGCACGACCAGCGCCACCTGGTTGCTGCGCACCCTGGTGAGGACGACGGTCGCCTCGGTGCGCCCCTTGGCGGGCAGGCGCAGCTGGCGGCGCAGGAGGTCGGGGTCGACGCTGACGCCGCGCTTCTTGATGGTGAGCCGGTCGAACCCGTGGTCGCGCAGCCACCCGCGCAACGCCTTGACGTTGAACGGCATCGCCTCGACGACGACGAACCGGCGGGCAAAGGGCACGTCGTGGGCGGCGTCGCTGGACACGTAGCCGACGCCGTCGTCCAGCTCGTGCCCGTCGACCGCCGCCGTCACCGCGCCCACGAGCCCGGCCCGGATGACGGCCCGGTCCGGTTCGTAGAGCCAGGCGCCGATCTCCCCGAGTGAGTTGACCCGCGCGTGGTCGGGGTCGGCCCCCGCCTCGGTCACCAGCACGGCACCCCCGTCGCGCAGGACAGCGGCGGTCCGGCCCGCGGTCTGGGCGAGCGGTCCGAACCAGACGGCGCACTCCAGGACCTCACCGTCGAGCGAGGTCCACTGGGCCTCCGCGCCGGCCGGGATCGCGGCATGGGGAAAGGCGGGAGCGAGCTTGGCTCCGGTGGCGGGCAGGCGGCGGGCGATGTCCTGCACCTGTTGCCACGAGGGCGAGATCGAGTCGAGGTCGAAGACCCGGCGCGTGCGACCGCGTACGTCGGCGACGCCGGGTGTGCGCCGCGCAGGGTCGAGCCAGGCGCCGGCATCGCGGGCACCCTCACCGGCGGGTGGCGTGAAGTCCTCGACCCGGCCGGCCTGCGCGCCCGACTCGGGCCAGTGACGCAGGTTGACCGCCGCGACCGCCGCGGTCACCTCGTCGGCGTCGATCGCCCGCACCCGCAGGTCGAGCCCGGCCATCGCCATGGCGTCGGCCCCGATGCCGCAGCCGAGGTCGTGCACCGTCGAGACACCCGCCGCACGGAACCGCTGGGCGTGGCGGGCCGCGACGGCGAGCCGGGTGGCCTGCTCCAGCCCGTCGGAGGTGAAGACCATGCCGCGAGCGAACTCGCCGAACTTGTCGACGGCCTTGGCCCGCAGGCGGCTCTGGTTGAGCGCGGCCGCGACCAGGTCCGGGTCGAAACCCGCGGCCCGCAACCGGTCCTGCAAGCCGAGTGCCTGCGACTCGTCGTAGGGCGGCAGTGACTGGAGGAGGCCCCAGCCCTCGCCGGTGGTGAGCCGTCGCAGCAGGGCCAGGTCCATGCCCGGCATTGTGGCAGCCGCCGGTCAGGGCCCGCCGAGGCGGCGCTGGACGCAAGCTTGGGCGTATGCCGGGTGGTCAGCTTTCGCGGTCGCGGCGCCACTCGTAGGGGGTCGTCGTCGTCACCTTGACCAGGCCCGAGCGCTCGAGGATCGGGCGCGAGAACTCGGTGGAGTCGCTGTGCATGTACTTCTTGCCGTGCCCGATCGCGGACCGGGCGCGGGCGGAGGTGAGGGCGCGGTAGACGCCGCGGCCCCGCCACTCGGGCAGCGTGGCGCCGCCCCACACCCCGGCGAACTCGGTGCCCTCGACCGGTTCGAGCCGGCCCGCCGACACGACCTCGCCGTCGGCCTCGGCGACCCACATCTCCATGTCGTTGCGCGTGCGCAGGCGGTGGAAGATCTGCGCCTCCATCTCGGCGGCGAACTCCGGGGTGTCGTTGAAGACCTTGGCCTGCATCGCCAGCATCCGGCGGACGGCTTCGTCGTCGTGGGTGACCTCACGCACCACGACGCCGTCCGGCAGCGCCACGTCGTAGGCGAGCAGGCGCGCCTCGCCGACCATCACCGACTCGGGCTCGTCGGGCTGGAACCCGTTCTGCACCAACGCCTCGTGCAGTCCTGGCGCGTGGTCGTGGCCGCGGGTCTTCCACTCGACGCGGACGATGTCGGGCATGGCCCGGTAGTGCGCGAGTGTCTCCTCGACGAGCCCGCGCACCGACCCCTCGTCGGCGGGCTGCCCGTCCACCTCGAGGTTCTTGTAGGTGACGAAGCCGCGCCCACCGAGGTAGGTCGCGAGCACCAGCGGGCCGAGCCGCGGGGCGGTGAGCGCCGACGAGAGCTCCTCGCGCAGCTGCTCGTCGTAGGCCGCAAGGAGGGCTGCGGGGTTGGCCGCCGGGTCTGCCGCGGGGCCAGCCGTGGGGTCGGCGTCGGGGGAGGAGTCGGTCACGGGAGCGAGCCTCGCGCGGTGACCACGCGGCATACAAGTGGGTTTCTCCGTCGGCCCTCGGCGAACGCCGACGGAACCTTGGCACTCGAGTTGACCGAGTGCTAACTGGCGCCTAGATTTCGTGTTGGCACTCCGGTTCGCCGAGTGCTAACCCGCAGCCACTTCGGTCGACCCCCGCGACGGCGACCGGACGGGTGCACCAGTTCCACCCCAACCTGTCCACTCCGACATTCCCGAAGGGGAGGTCACCATCGTGTCGGTTTCCATCAAGCCGCTCGAAGACCGCATCGTCGTCAAGTCCGTCGAGGCCGAGCAGACCACCGCGTCCGGCCTCGTCATCCCGGACACCGCGAAGGAGAAGCCCCAGGAGGGCGAGGTCCTCGCGATCGGCCCGGGTCGCATCGACGACAACGGCAACCGCGTCCCGCTCGACGTCAAGGTCGGCGACCGCGTGATCTACAGCAAGTACGGCGGCACCGAGGTCAAGCACGGCGGGGATGAGCTGCTCATCCTGTCGGCGCGCGACGTGCTCGCCATCGTCGGCTGACCCACCTGCGGCTGACAACGGATCCGGTATGCCGTGAGCTCACCCGTGTGGTGACCTCACGGCATACCTGTTCCCACCCCTGCTGAAACCAATTGGTAGAGAAGGACTTTCATGGCCAAGACGCTGGAGTTCAACGACTCCGCTCGCAAGTCGCTCGAGCGCGGTGTCGACGCGCTCGCCAACGCCGTCAAGGTGACGCTCGGCCCCAAGGGCCGCAACGTCGTCCTCGACAAGAAGTGGGGCGCCCCCACGATCACCAACGACGGTGTCACTATCGCTCGCGAGGTCGAGCTCGAGGACCCGTACGAGAACCTCGGCGCCCAGCTCGCCAAGGAGGTCGCGACCAAGACCAACGACGTCGCGGGTGACGGCACCACCACCGCCACCGTGCTCGCCCAGGCCATGGTCAAGGAGGGCCTGCGCAACGTCGCCGCGGGCGCCGGCCCCGCCGGGCTCAAGCGAGGCATCGACCAGGCCGTCAAGGCCGTCTCGGACAAGCTGCTCGAGACCGCCCGCGAGGTCGAGGGCAAGGACGAGATCGCCCAGGTCGCCGCGCTGTCCGCGCAGGACCAGGAGATCGGCGGCATCATCGCCGACGCGTTCGACAAGGTCGGCAAGGACGGCGTCATCACCGTCGAGGAGTCCTCGACCGCGTCGACCGAGCTCGAGTTCACCGAGGGCATGCAGTTCGACAAGGGCTACATCTCGCCCTACTTCGTCAGCGACCCGGAGCGCATGGAGGCCGTCCTCGACGACGCCTACATCCTCATCAACCAGGGCAAGATCTCCGCGATCGCCGACGTCCTGCCGGTGCTGGAGAAGGTCGTCAAGAGCGGCAAGCCGCTGCTGATCATCGCCGAGGACGTCGACGGCGAGGCGCTGTCGACCCTGGTGGTCAACAAGATCCGCGGCACCTTCAACGTCGTCGCGGTGAAGGCGCCGGGCTTCGGTGACCGTCGCAAGGCGATGCTCCAGGACATCGCGGTGCTCACCGGTGGCCAGGTCATCTCCGAGGAGGTCGGGCTCAAGCTCGACCAGGCCGACCTCGACGTGCTGGGCCAGGCCCGCCGCGTCGTCGTCACCAAGGACACCACCACGATCATCGACGGCGCCGGCGCGGCCGACGACGTCACCGGCCGGGTCAACCAGATCAAGGCCGAGATCGAGCGCACGGACTCCGACTGGGACCGCGAGAAGCTCCAGGAGCGCCTCGCCAAGCTCGCCGGTGGCGTCTGCGTCATCAAGGTCGGTGCCCACACCGAGGTGGAGCTCAAGGAGAAGAAGCACCGCATCGAGGACGCCATCAGCGCGACCCGCGCGGCTATCGAGGAGGGCATCGTCGCCGGCGGCGGCTCCGCCCTCGTCCACGCCGCGTCGGTCATCGACTCGCTGTCGCTCCAGGGCGACGAGGAGGTCGGCGCGACGATCGTCAAGAAGGCCGCTGCCGAGCCGCTGCGCTGGATCGCCGAGAACGCGGGCCTGCAGGGCTACGTCGCGGTCTCCAAGGTGCAGGACCTCGAGCCCGGCCAGGGCCTGAACGCCGCCACCGGCGAGTACGGCGACCTGGTCAAGGCCGGCGTCATCGACCCGGTCAAGGTCACCCGCTCGGCGCTGACCAACGCCGCCTCGATCGCGTCGATGGTCCTCACCACCGACACGCTCGTCGTGGAGAAGAAGGAAGAGGAGCCCGAGGCCGCCGCCGGTCACGGGCATGGCCACGGCCACTGAGCCACCCGGCATACCTCGCGCCTGACCGAAAGGGGCGCCTCCACAAGGGGCGCCCCTTTCGCGTGCCCGCGCCCGCTCGGTCGAGGTGATGGCCGACCGGGATGCGTGGGGGATTACCTCGAATCCCTCAGCGGCAGAAGGTGACTCGGCACTCAGGTGCCGGTGACGACGAGAATCGTCTCGCCGGCATACTCCACGGACTGGCCGGGGCGCACCTGGCTGCCGCGACGCGCGACGACGTCGCCGTCGACCCGCACCTCGCCGTTCTCGATGACGGCGCGGGCCATCGCCCCGTCGTCGACGACACCGGCGAGCTTGAGCAGCTGGCCGAGCCGGATCGACTCGTCCCGGATGGGGATCTCGAGGGTGCTCACGCCCTCGAGTATCGCGCGGTCAGCTGGCTGCCCGCACTCCCGTTCCGGCGTAGTGGCGCTCGCGCTCGTCCTCGGTCATGGCGCCCCAGACGCCGTAGGGCTCACGGACCCGCAAGGCGTGCTCGCGGCACTGCTCCAGCACGGGGCAGGCGAGGCACACCTCCTTGGCCTTCGAGTCGCGCGAGCGACGGGCCGGGCCGCGCTCGCCCTCAGGGTGGAAGAAGACCTCGGGGTTGATCTGTCGGCAAGACCCCTGGAGCTGCCAATCCCACCGGTCCGCGACCGGTCCTGGCAGCCGTGACAACTCAGCCATGTCGTCCCTCTGCTCCCCGCGGCACCTTGCCGCACGTTCGGGACGCTAGCGCCGGGCTTCCTGCGAAACATCCATGCGGAAGTAAGGACTTGTTCAAGCGCGGACAGCGTTTCGCGCGGCTGTCCACATTTTGGTATGCCGCCCGCTCAGGTGAGCGCGAACGCCCGGTTCGGGCGTCGTGACCGGCCGGTCTACCATTGGTGCATGAGCCTTGGTGTGGACGACCGACTGCCCGACCTCACCGCCCAGGCGGCACCCGCCGCGCCCACCGCGCCGGCCCCGGAGGCGGCCGCCGAGCCCGACCCCTTCGGCAAGCTGGGGCTCACGTACGACGACGTCCTGCTGCTGCCGGGCGAGACCGACGTGATCCCGTCGGAGGTCGACACGAGCGCCCGGCTGACGCGCGAGATCACCCTGCGGATCCCGCTGGTGTCCGCGGCGATGGACACGGTGACCGAGTCCCGGATGGCGATCGCGATGGCCCGGCAGGGCGGGATCGGCATCCTGCACCGCAACCTCTCGATCGAGGACCAGGCCTACCAGGTCGACCTGGTGAAGCGGACCCAGACCGGGCTCATCAGCAACCCTGTGACGATCGGCCCCGACGCCAGCCTCGAGGAGCTCGACAAGCTCGCCGGCGAGTACCGCATCTCAGGCTTCCCCGTGGTCGGCGGCGATGGCGAGCTCATCGGCATGATCACCAACCGCGACCTGCGGTTCACGCCGGTGGCCGAGTGGGCGACCACCCGCGTGCGCGACGTGATGACGCCGATGCCGCTCGTGACCGGCCGGGTCGGCATCTCCCGGGACGAAGCGACGGCACTGCTGCGCCAGCACAAGCGCGAGCGCCTTCCGCTGGTCGACGACCAGGGGCGCCTCGCCGGGCTCATCACGGTCAAGGACTTCGTGAAGTCCGAGCAGTTCCCCGACGCCAGCAAGGACGACCACGGCCGGCTGCTCGTCGGCGCCGCCATCGGGTTCTTCGGTGACGCGTGGGAGCGCGCGACCACGCTGGTCGAGGCCGGCGTCGACGTGCTCGTCGCCGACACCGCCAACGGCCACGCGCGGCTGCTGCTCGACATGGTGCGCCGCCTCAAGTCCGACCCCGCCACCCGGCACGTGCAGGTCATCGGCGGCAACGTCGCCACCCGTGCCGGTGCACAGGCGCTCGTCGACGCCGGTGTCGACGCGGTCAAGGTCGGCGTCGGTCCGGGCTCGATCTGCACGACCCGCGTGGTGGCCGGGGTCGGGGTGCCGCAGGTGACCGCCATCCACGACGCCTCCCTGGCCTGCCGCCCGGCCGGGGTCCCGGTCATCGGCGACGGCGGCCTGCAGTACTCCGGCGACATCGCCAAGGCCCTCGTGGCGGGCGCCGACAGCGTCATGCTGGGCTCGCTGCTCGCCGGGTGCGAGGAGTCGCCCGGTGACCTCATCTTCGTCAACGGCAAGCAGTTCAAGGCCTACCGCGGCATGGGCTCGCTCGGCGCGATGGCCTCGCGCGGCAAGAAGTCCTACTCCAAGGACCGCTACTTCCAGGCCGACGTCAGCAGCGACGACAAGATCGTCCCCGAGGGCATCGAGGGCCAGGTCGCCTACCGCGGCCCGCTCGGCAACGTCGTCCACCAGCTCGTCGGTGGCCTGCACCAGTCGATGTTCTACGTCGGCTCGCGCACCATCCCCGAGCTCAAGGCGCGCGGCCAGTTCGTCCGGATCACCTCGGCCGGGCTCAAGGAGTCGCACCCCCACGACATCCAGATGACCGTCGAGGCCCCCAACTACGGCGGTCGGTGACGGCCGACGCCGGCCGTCCGGCGCGGCATACGCCATCTGCCGGAGTTGCTGGGGCGCCCTTCGCGCATAGCCTGCGGTTCACGGTCTTATGGCCGGGTAGGGGACGCCACACGAACCGTCGGCTGAAGCCGTATGGCGCAGCGACGCCCCCTGACGCCCCGCCGTCGGCAGCCCCCTCACCCGACGGCGGGGCGTCCTCATGCCTGGCGGGCCGATAGCCTTGCGCGGTGACTGAGATCGAGATCGGCCGCGGCAAGCGCGGACGACGGGCCTACTCCTTCGACGACATCGCGGTCGTGCCCTCGCGGCGCACCCGCGACCCCGAGGAGGTCTCCGTCGGCTGGCAGATCGACGCCTACCACTTCGACATCCCGGTCATCGCCGCACCGATGGACTCGGTCATGTCGCCGGAATCCGCGATCGCGCTCGGTCGCCTCGGTGGGCTGCCCGTCCTCGACCTCGAGGGACTGTGGACGCGGTATGCCGACCCGTCGCCGCTGCTGGCCGAGATCGCCACGCTCGACCCGGCCACCGCGACCGCGCGGATGCAGGAGATCTACGCCGAGGACATCCAGCCCGAGCTGGTCGCGCAGCGGCTGCACGAGGTGCGCGAGGCCGGCGTCACGGTCGCGGGTGCCCTGAGCCCGCAGCGCACCCAGCAGCTGTGGAAGACCGTCGTCGACGCCGGGGTCGACCTCTTCGTCATCCGCGGCACCACCGTCTCGGCCGAGCACGTGTCGGGGCGCGCGGAGCCGCTCAACCTCAAGCGGTTCATCTACGAGCTCGACGTGCCGGTCATCGTCGGTGGCGCCGCGTCCTACACGGCGGCGCTGCACCTGATGCGCACCGGTGCGGCCGGTGTCCTCGTCGGCTTCGGTGGCGGCGCGGCCCACACGACCCGCCGCACCCTGGGCATCCACGCACCGATGGCCTCGGCCATCGCCGACGTCGCGGCCGCGCGCCGCGACTACCTCGACGAGTCCGGTGGCCGCTACGTCCACGTCATCGCCGACGGCGGCATGGGTACGAGCGGTGACATCGTCAAGGCCGTGGCCTGCGGCGCCGACGCCGTGATGCTCGGGGCGGCGCTCGCGCGGGCCACCGAGGCGCCCGGGCGCGGGCTGCACTGGGGCTCCGAGGCGCACCACCCCGAGCTGCCGCGCGGTGAGCGGGTCGAGGTCGGCGCGGTCGCGTCGCTCGAGCAGATCCTCTTCGGGCCGGGTCGCCTGGCCGACGGCACGACGAACCTCGTCGGCGCGCTGCGACGGGCCATGGCGACGACCGGCTACTCCGACCTCAAGGAGTTCCAGCGGGTCGAGGTCGTCGTCGCCCCCTACGCGCAGAGCTGAGCCCGGCTGAGCCGGGCCAGGGGCAGTACTGGGCTGCCAGAGATCAAGCGTCAGGCGTGGCCGGCGTCGATGATGCGCCAAGGCTGGGCGCCTGAGTTGCGCACGACGACGTAGCCCCACTGGATCGTGCCCTCGGGACCCATCGAGATGTCGTGGCCCGACTGCCGCGCGGTGAACCGCACGTGCCAGGCCTGGGCGTAGTCGTCACCGGAGCTTCGGGAGCCGTCGGACGCCCGCGTGATGCGGTCCGCCCCCGTGATCGTCAGGTCGTCGAACCGCCCGGCCCGGTCGAACCGGCTGTATCGCATGTGCTCGACCCCGGCGATCCGGTTGGCGGTGGCGAAGTCACGCGCGTTGACCGCATCGACGTAGGCGCGAACCACCTGCTCGGGAGTCGCGCTCGGTCCGGGATCGGCCACATCCGCCGTCGGCCGCACCACGAGGAACACCCCAACCGCAACGGCGACCACGACGGCAACCAGGGCCGTCCCCCACACCAGGCGCGCACGCGGCATACCCCAGTGTGGCGCGGCACGAGGTGATGTGGCGCGGGTCGCCTAAGTTACCTCTGGTAAGGATTTGGGTCGGCGCCTAGTGTTGGTCCATGGCTCCGGAGACCATCGCCGATCCCGAGACCGACCCGACCGCCACGTATGCCGTGGACCCGGGGACGGTGCGCCGCCTCGCCCGCCGCGTCGTGAGCGCGCCGCGGGCCGAGCAGCACCGGAGCTCCACTCCGCTCACGGGCGCACCCCTCGCGACGCTGCCGTTGTCGACCCGCGAGGACGTCGCGGTCGCCGTTGACGCCGCCCGTGCCGCCCAGCGGGCGTGGTCGCGCACGCCGATGGAGCTGCGCGAGCGCATCTTCCTGCGCTACCACGACCTCGTCCTCCAGCGGCAGGTGCAGCTGCTCGACCTCGTCCAGCTGGAGTCGGGCAAGACCCGGGCCCAGGCGTTCGAAGAGGTCGCCGACGTCGCCATCGTGGCGCGGCACTATGCCCGCTCCGCGGCGGCATACCTGCGTCCCCGCCGCAGGGCGGGGCTCTTCCCCGTCCTCACGCAGAGCACCGAGTACCACCACCCGCGCGGGGTCGTCGGCATCGTCAGCCCGTGGAACTACCCGCTCAGCCTGGCAATCACCGACGCGATCCCCGCGCTCATGGCCGGCAACGCGGTGGTGCTGCGTCCCGACCTCCAGTCGTCGCTGACGGCCCTCATGGCGGTCGAGCTGCTCACCGAGGCGGGGCTGCCCGAGTCGGTGCTCCAGGTCGTGCTCGGTGACGGCCCGACGGTGGGGCAGGCGGTCGTCGACCTCACCGACTACGTCTGCTACACCGGCTCGACCGCGACCGGGCGGTCGGTGGCCGCGTCCGTCGCCCCGCGCCTCGTGGGCTACTCGCTCGAGCTGGGCGGCAAGAACGCGATGTACGTCGCCGAGGACGCCGATCTCGACAAGGCGGTCGAGGGTGCCGTGCGGGCGTGCTTCTCCTCGGCCGGGCAGCTGTGCATCTCGATCGAGCGGCTGCTCGTGCACGACCGGGTGGCCGACGAGTTCACCCGCCGGTTCGTCGAGGCGGTGCGGGCGATGCGCCTGTCCGCCGACCTGACCTTCGGGCCCGACATGGGCTCACTCGTCGGGAAGCCGCAGCTCGACCGAGTCACCGCCCACGTCGACGACGCCCGCGCCAAGGGCGCTCGCGTGCTCACCGGTGGCCGGCCGCGCCCGGACCTCGGCCCCTACTTCTACGAGCCGACCGTGCTGGAGGGCGTCACGGCGGCGATGGACCTGCGCGACGACGAGACGTTCGGGCCGGTCGTGTCGATCTACCGGGTGCACACCGACGACGAGGCCATCCGCTTCGCCAACGACACCGACTACGGCCTCAACGCCTCCGTCTGGACCCGCGATGTCGCGCGTGGGCGCCGCATCGCCACCGCCATCCAGGCTGGCACGGTCAACGTCAACGAGGCGTATGCCGCGGCGTGGGGGAGCGTGGCCGCCCCCATGGGTGGGATGAAGGCGTCGGGCGTCGGGCGGCGACACGGCTCGGAAGGCATCCTCAAGTACACCGAGTCGCAGAACGTCACAGCGCAGTACGTCGTGCCGATCGCCCCGTCGTTCGGCATGGACCAGCAGACCTACGCCCGCGTGATGACCGGTGCGCTGCGTGCGCTGAAGTCGCTCGGTCGCCGATGAGCGCGTTCGACCACGACGTCCTGGTCATCGGGTCGGGGTTCGGTGGCTCGGTCGCGGCGCTGCGGCTGGCCGAGAAGGGCTACCGCGTCCACGTCGTCGAGTCCGGCCGCCGGTTCGCCGACGAGGACTTCGCCAAGACGTCGTGGGACGTGCGCAACTACCTGTGGGCGCCGCGGCTCGGCTGCTTCGGGGTGCAGCGGGTGCACAAGCTGCCGGACGTCATGATCCTCGCCGGGGCGGGAGTCGGAGGCGGGTCCCTCAACTACGCGAACACCCTCTACGTGCCGCCCGAGCCGTTCTTCCGTGACCGGCAGTGGGCCGACATCACCGACTGGCAGGCGGAGCTGGCGCCCCACTACGAGACGGCGAGCCGCATGCTCGGGGTCGTCGAGAACCCGTGCGAAGGCGTCGTCGAGGACGTCATGCGGGCGGCGGCCCACGACATGGGCGTCGGTGACACGTTCCGCAAGACGCCCACCGGTGTCTTCTACGGCATGCCCGGGCGCCGTGTCCCCGACCCGTACTTCGGCGGAGCGGGGCCAGAACGCACGGGCTGCACCCAGTGCGGCAACTGCATGGTCGGGTGCCGGGTCGGTGCCAAGAACACCCTCGTCAAGAACTACCTCGCCCTCGCCGAGAAGCTCGGCGTCACCATCCAGCCGATGCGGACCGTGGTGCGGGTCGAGCCGCGACCGGGCGGCGGGTATGCCGTGACGCACGAGGCGACGGGCGCCTGGGTCCGGCGTGACCGGCATACCGTCAGCGCGGAGCAGGTCGTCTTCGCCGCCGGCACCTGGGGCACCCAGAAGCTGCTCCACGCGATGCGCGACGAGGGGGTGCTGCCGCGGCTGTCGGCGACGCTGGGGCGGCTGACCCGCACCAACTCCGAGGCGCTCGGCGGGTCGATGGTCGAACGCGTGCCGAGCAACGTCGACCTCTCCCACGGTGTGGCCATCACCTCCTCGTTCCACCCCGACGAGGACACCCACGTCGAGAACGTGCGGTACGGCAAGGGCTCGAACGCGATGGGTGCGCTCGCCACGATCCTCGTGCCGGGCGGGCGACTGCCGAGGCCCGTGCAGTTCGTCGTCGAGGCGGCCAGGCACCCGCTGGTCTTCGTCCGGTCGCTGTCGCAGTACAGGTGGAGCGAGCGCACCATCATCGGGCTGGTGATGCAGAGCCGCGACAACTCGCTGCAGGTGCGAGGCCGGCGCGGACGCTTCGGCGGGCGCTCGCTCACCTCGCGCCAGGGGCACGGCGAGCCGAACCCGGCGTACATCCCGGCCGGGCAGGAGGCGATGAAGGCGATCGCGCGCCGGCTCGGTGAGGCGACCGGGCTGCGGGCGTTCCCCGGCGGGTCGCTGGGCGAGATCGCGAACATCCCGCTCACCGCGCACTTCCTCGGCGGTGTCGTCATTGGCGCGGACCCGTCGCGCGGCGTGGTCGACCCCTACCACCGGGTCTGGGGCTACCCCGACCTGCACGTCGTCGACGGCTCGGCCGTGTCGGCCAACCTCGGCGTCAACCCCTCGCTGACCATCACCGCCCAGGCCGAGCGGGCGATGTCGCTCTGGCCGAACCGCGGCGATGTCGATGGGCGACCCGCGCAGGGCGAGGCCTACGCGCGGCTCGAGCCGGTGCCGGCGGGTATGCCGGTCGTGCAACGCTTCGGGGCCGTGACCGCCTGAGTGCCGGGTCGGCACCGAGGAGCAGCCGCGACGGCGCGAGGACAAAAGACAGCGGCTGGCGAGGACCCCTGCGCCTCGCCAGCCGCTGGCGTTTGTGATGGTGTGACCGGGGACGAGCCGGGGGTGGGTCCCCGGTCACACCATCCGGAACAACGACGCTTCATGGCGGGGGTTACGCGCCGCCTGAAACTTTTCTCCCAACTTTTTCGGTAAGCCGCTGAACCGGGGACGCGGCCGGCGGGTCAGCCTTCGGTGGCCGACGCCGTGTCGCGCGAGGGTTCGTCGCGCCAGGAGGCCCACAACGCGGCATACGCGCCGTCTGCGGCGACCAGCTCGTCGTGGGTGCCGATCTCGCTGACCTGTCCGTCCTCGACGACGGCCACCCGGTCGGCGTCGTGGGCGGTGTGCAGGCGGTGGGCGATCGCGACCACGGTGCGCCCGTCGACCACCGCTGCCAGGGACCGCTCGAGGTGCCGCGCGGCGCGCGGGTCGAGCAGCGAGGTGGCTTCGTCGAGCACCAGGGTGTGCGGGTCGGCGAGGACGAGCCGGGCGAGCGCGACCTGCTGCGACTGCGCCTCGGTGAGGACGTAGCCGCCGCTGCCGACGATGGTGTCGAGCCCGTCGGGCAGCCCCCGCGCCCACGCGAGGGCGTCCACGGCGGCCAGCGCGGCTTCGAGGTCGTCGCGGCTCGCGGCCGGCCGGGCGAGCAGCAGGTTGTCCGCGAGCGTGCCGACGAAGACGTGGTGCTCCTGGGTGACGAGCGCGACCTCTCCGCGCAGCTCGCCGAGCTCGAGGTCCACCAAGGGGACCCCGCCCACGTCGACGCGTCCCTCGCGCGGGCCGTCGATGCCGGCCATGAGCCGGCCGAGGGTCGACTTGCCCGCACCGGACGGACCGACGATGGCGAGGCGCTCGCCCGGCTGGAGGTCCAGCGAAACCCCACGCAGGACGTCGTGACCGAGGCGGTAGGCGTAGCGGACGTCGTCGACGACCAGCTCGGACCCGTCGGGGTGCTCGCCCGTGGCACGCCGGTCCGGCGGCACGTCGCCGACGCCGATGACGCGGGCCAGCGACGTGGCACCGACCTGGATCTCGTCGAGCCAGCTCAGCACCTCGTCGAGCGGGTTCGTCATCTGCTGGATGTAGAGCGTGACCGCGGTCGCCGCGCCGGCCGTGATGTGGCCGTTGATCGCAAGCCAGCCACCCCACACGATCGCTCCGGCGGTGGGCACGTAGTAGCCGAAGACGACCGAGGGGAACCAGTGCAGCCGCAGCCCGAGGGTGTACCGCTCCGCGCGGTAGCACTCGTGCAGCGCCTTGCGAAACTCCTTGCGCCGCATGCCCGTCAGCGACAGCGCGTCCACGGTGCGCGCACCGTCGACCGTCTCGGCGATGACACCGTTGAGCTGGGCGTAGGTCGCGCGCTCCCAGAGGTAACCGTCCGCGGCATACCTGAGGTAGCGACGGGTCGAGAACCAGTAGAACGGCACCCCGAGCAGGATCGGCAGCGTCGCCAACGGCGACGTGAGCAGGGCCGCGACGATCGTCATGAGCACCGTCATCGCCGCCACGAACAGCGACGGGATGCCGAACCGCACGACGTGCGACAGCGCCTCGACGTCATTGGTGGTGCGGGCGACCAGGTCGCCGGTGCCGGCGCGCTCGACGGTCGACAGCGGCAGGTTGACCGCTCGCCCGACGAACTGTTCGCGCAGCTGCGCGAACACCGTCTCGCCGAGGATGAACGACATGCGGCGGGCGCCCCACGTCAGGGCGGTCTGGACGACGATCGCGCCCGCGAGGCCGAGGGCGATCCGGTCGACCGAGCCGGTGTCCCGGCTCCCGCTGACGACGTCGACGAGCCGGCCGACGAGCCACGGCCCGGCCAGGGCGGCGAGCGCGGCCAGCGCGTGCAACCCGAGGACCCAGCTCACGAGGCCACGGTGCTCGCGCACGAGGGTGCGGGTCTGCGCCCCGACCGTGCGCATGTCGGCGATCGGCAGGGTCCGGCGGGCGTGGTCGGTGATCACTGGTCCTCATCCTCACCGCGGAGCACGACGTGTCGGTATGCCGGGTCGGCCAGGAGGTCGTGGTGGGTGCCCGAGCGGGTGGCGAGGCCGTCCTCGAGCAGCACGACCTCGTCGGCCTGGCTTAGGAGCAGCGGGCTGACGGTCGTCACGACCGTGGTGCGGCCGCGGCGGTGGGTCGCGAGGCGCTCGGCGATGCGGGCCTCGGTGTGGGCGTCGACGGCGCTGGTGGGTTCGACGAGGACGAGGACCGGCGCGTCGGTGAGCAGCGCGCGGGCCAGCGCGAGACGCTGCCGCTGGCCACCGGAGTAGGACCGCCCACGCTCCTCGACCGTGCCGTCGAGGCCCTCGGGAATCGCGTCCAGCACGTCCGCCGCGCTGGCCGTCTCGATGGTCTCGAGGACGGCAGCGTCGGAGGTCCCTGCACCTGCATGCGCACCGAGCAGCTGGTCGCGCAGCACCCCGGTGAACAACCGCGGGTCGGGCTCGCTGACCACGATGCTGCGTCGGACGTCGGCGATGCCCAGGTCGTCGAGCCGCACCCCACCCCAGGTGGTCTGGTGTGGCCCCGGACCGTGGCGTCCCATGCGGTCGGCCACCGCGGCCGACTCCTCCGGCCGGGCCGACACGATCGCGGTGAGCCGGCCACCGCGAGCGACTGTGCCGGAGATCGGGTCGACGAGGTCGGATGCCGGGTCGGGAAGGGGCGCCCGCGGAGCGGCGTCAGGGTCGTGGTCGGGGCGAATTGCCATGACCCGCAACATCTTTCCCGCCGCGATGTGCGCGCGCACCGCGCGGTCCACGACCTCGACGGCCGTCTGCAGCGGCATGGTGAGGAAGGCGGTGTAGCCATAGAACGCCACGAGCTGGCCGGCCGTGATGGTGCCGTCCACCGCCTGCCGCGCACCGAGCCAGGTGACGAGCACGACGAAGACGCCCGGGATCAGCACCTGCGCCGAGTCCAGCGCCGCCTGGATGCCCGCCACCCGGAACCCGCGCTCACGCACCCGGGCCGACTGCGCCTCGTAGCGACGCAGGAACGTCTGCTCGCCGCCGATGCCACGCAGCACCCGCAGACCCGCGACGGTGTCCGCCCCGAGCGTGGTCAGCCGCCCGGCCTCCTCGCGCTGGCGGGCCTGGCGTCGCTGGAGCGGGCGCACGATGAGGGTCAGGCTCGCGAGCATGACCGGGCCGCCGAGCAGCACCAGCCAGCCCAGCGCCGGTGACGCCGTGAGCAGGATGATGCCGACTGCGACGTAGCTGACCACAGCCCCCGTGAGCCGCCCCATGACGTCGTACAGGCCCCCGAGACGCATGACGTCGTTGGCGAAGACCGCGACCACCTCGCCCGAGGGGATCGTGCGGGTGACGGCGGGGCCGGCCTTCTCGCTGCTCTCGGCCACGAGCTGGGCGCCGCGGTAGGACGCGTAGAGCCAGTTGGAGACGGCGAAGTAGTGGCGGATGGCAGCGGTTCCGGCGCAGATCGCGCCGAGGCCGAGCAGCACGGCCGCCCACGTGAACAGCCCCCGCGGGTTGCCGGGGACGATGCCCTCGTCCACGCCCTTGCCGACGGCCGCCGGGATGAGCGCGATCGCGAGCATCCAGGCCGCGCCGGCGATCATCCCGAGCGTCTGGCTGCGCCACTGCTGCCCCGCGATCCAGAGCATGAACCGGGGGACGCTTCGGGTGTCCGGGCGGCCCGGGTCGGCAAAGGGCATCTGTTGCATGAGGGTCCTCACGGTATGCCGCGGGCGTGCCTCCCCGACACCGGTTTTCGGCGCGCGGGCCCGCGGTCGCCGACGGATCGGGGGCTCATCGGTGTGGCTTCCGCCCACGGCGCGGCCACGCGGCATACGGTCATGGTGTGCGGACTGGAGGGAAGCATCGTCTGGTCGTCCGTCAGGACGCGGTGTTCGTGCGCCGGCGGCGCATCGCGCTGCTTGCGGTCGTGGGCATCCTCACCGTGGTGGTGCTGGGGTCGACCAAGGTGTTCGGCCTGGTCGGCGGCGAGCCCGCCGAGGCTGCACCCGCACCGAAACCCGCCCCGGCGGCCAAGCCCACGCCCACCAAGGCCAAGCCGACCATTCCGGCTCCCAAGCCGAGTCCGGCTGAGGCACAAGGAGATCCGGGGCCGTCGGAGAAGACCGCCATGGTGCAGGTCCTGCGGCTCACCGGCGGGCTCACCCCCAAGTCGGTGGTCGCCTCGTCGACGGGTCAGGTGTTCGCGCAGAACATGATGTACACGCACACGATGGTGGCGTTCCGGGCGGACGGTGCCCGCTTGGCGACGATCGGCGACTCGGTCGACCTGTCGAAGTTCGGCATCGAGGGGCACCCCGGGGTGTCGAAGGGCTCTCCGGTGGAGGTGGCGTTCACCCCCGACGGCCGCTACGCGTGGGTCTCCAACTACTCGATGTACGGCAAGGGATTCGGGCCGGAAGGGCTCGACAGCTGCACCAAGGGCGACGGCACCTCGCCGAGCACCGTCTACCGCGTCGACACGACCACCCACAAGATCGACAAGGTCACCCCCGTGGGTGCCGTGCCGAAGTACGTGGCCGTGACGCGGGACGGCAAGCGGGTGCTCGTCACCAACTGGTGCAGCATGGACCTCTCGGTCATCGACGCGTCATCGGGTGAGGAGACGGCGCGAATTCCGTTGGGGGGAGACAACCCTCGCGGCATCGCCGTCTCGCCCGACAGCCGTCAGGCCTATGTCGCCGTCATGGGTTCGGACCGCGTCGTCCGGGTCGACCTCGACGCGCGCAAGGTCTACGACTACGCCCGGACCGGTGACGGCCCGCGGCACATCGTCGAGAGCCCCGACGGCAAGTACCTGTACGTCACCAACAACAACGACAACACGGTGTCCAAGCTCGACCGGGAGTCCGGGCAGATCCTCAAGGTGGTGCGGGTCGGCAAGGAGCCCCGGTCGATGACCATCTCGCCCGACGGCGCCGCGATCTACACGGTGAACTACTCGTCGTCGTCGGTCACCAAGCTGCGCACGTCCGACCTCGCGGTGGTGGATGAGGTCAGGACCGACCAGCACCCGATCGGCATCACCTACGAGCCGACGAAGAAGGCCGTGTGGGTCGCCTGCTACGGCGGCAGCATCCTCGTGTTCGACGACTCGAGGCTTCCCGTAACCTGACCGGGTGCTGCGGACCGCCCTCAAGCCCAAGTGGCTCGGCCTGCTCGCAGTGGTCATCGCGGCCGGCATCGTCTGCGTCCAGCTCGGTTTCTGGCAGCTCAACGTCGCGCGCGACAAGGGGCTCGCGGAGGCGTTGCGCAAGGCGCACGAAGCGCGACCGGTGTTGCTGGACACCGTGATCCGCCCGCACCAGTCCTTCCCGAACGAGCAGTCCAACCGGGCCGTGACAGCCGTCGGCGAGTATGCCGCGGACGACCAGTTCCTCGTCGGTCCGCGCCGGCTCGGGGGGACGTCGGGCTACTGGGTGGTGACGCCGATCGTGGTCAAGGAGACGGGCGCACGGATCGCCGTGGTGCGAGGGTTCGTCACGGAGTCCGGTGGCAAACCGGCCGTCGCGCCGATCACGCCACCGGCCGGGAGCGTCTCGGTCGACGGCACCCTCGCCCCGGGGGAGTCGCCGGCAGCTGCACCGAGCGGTGCGCCCGGGTGGCCCAAGCCGGCGATGGGCTCGATCGACACCGCGCTCCTCGTCAACCAGTGGACCGGCCAGCTCTACAACGCGTTCGTCTTCGCCCAGGCCGAGAAGTCCGCGACGGGCGCGGGCATCCAGGCACTTGAGGGCCTGCGGCGGGTGCCCCCGCCCGAGGTGACGGGCGGGCTCAAGTGGCGCAACGCGGCATACGCGCTCCAGTGGTGGGTCTTCGCGGGGTTCGCCCTGTTCATGTGGTTCAGGATGGTGAGGGATGATGCCCAGCGTGACGACGAGTGAGATCAGGGACAAGGCCGGTACGGCGCGCGCGCTGTCGTGGTTCAAGGTGATGGCGATCGTGGCCGGTCTGGCCATGTTCGTGCTGATCGCGGAGATGGTGCTGAAGTACGGCTTCGAGAACGACGTCCTCTCCTGGTGGAGCCCCGTGCACGGCGTCATCTTCATGGTCTTCGTCTTCACCGTGTGGAACCTCGGCCTCAAGGCGCGCTGGGGCTTCGGGAAGATGGTCGCCATCGTCATCGGTGCCTGCATCCCGCTCGTCGCGTTCGTCATCGAGCGCAAGGTGGCGGCGGAAGTGGAGCCCCAGCTCGCCCGGTAGCCTTGCCGTGTGAGCGACGCCAGCACCGCTGCCTCCGACGGCACGCCCCCCGACGCCGTGACCTCCGACATCACCCAGGCGCAGGACGACGACCGCGTCGAGGCGCCGGAGGGTGACCGGGTCGAGGCCCCGGCCACGCCGCTGCAGGGCAAGCCGGTCCTCGTCGTCGACTTCGGCGCCCAGTACGCCCAGCTCATCGCGCGCCGGGTGCGCGAGGCGAACATCTACAGCGAGGTCGTGCCGCACACGGCGTCGGTCGACGAGCTGCTCGCCAAGGACCCCGCCGCCATCGTGCTGTCCGGCGGGCCGTCGTCGGTCTACGAGGAGGGCGCGCCCGAGCTCGACCGGGCCGTGCTCGAGGCAGGCGTGCCGGTGTTCGGCATGTGCTACGGATTCCAGGCGATGGTGCAGGCGCTCGGCGGCACGGTCGCGCACACGGGTCTCGGCGAGTACGGCTCGACGCCGGCCACCGTCTCCGACGCCACCTCGACGCTGTTCAACGGGCAGCCGCACGAGCAGTCGGTGTGGATGAGCCACGGCGACTCCGTCACCGAGGCGCCCGAGGGCATGCAGGTGACGGCATCGACCGCCGGCGCGCCAGTGGCCGCGTTCGAGGACGACGAGCGCCGGCTCTACGGCGTG
The DNA here is from genome assembly GCF_013041615.1 of Knoellia koreensis. Lineage (GTDB taxonomy): Bacteria > Actinomycetota > Actinomycetes > Actinomycetales > Dermatophilaceae > Pedococcus > Pedococcus koreensis. The sequence goes on along the minus strand of NZ_JABEPQ010000002.1, from coordinate 634,430 downwards.
CAGTGGCACCCCGAGGTGATGCACTCGACCTTCGGCCAGCGGGTCCTGGAGAACTTCCTCTACAAGGGTGCCGGCATCACCGGCGACTGGACCGCGGCCAACGTGGTCGAGGAGCTCGTGGGCGCGATCCGCGAGCAGGTCGGGGAGTCGCGCGTGCTGTGCGCGCTGTCCGGCGGGGTCGACTCCTCGGTGGCGGCGGCCCTCGTGCAGAAGGCCGTCGGTGACCAGCTGACCTGTGTCTTCGTCGACCACGGCCTGCTGCGGGCGAACGAGGCCGAGCAGGTGGAGAAGGACTTCGTCGCCGCGACCGGGGTCGACCTGGTCGTCGTCGACGCGAAGGAGCGCTTCCTGTCGGCGCTGGCCGGGGTGAGCGACCCGGAGGAGAAGCGCAAGATCATCGGCCGCGAGTTCATCCGCGTCTTCGAGCAGGCGGCGCGCGATGTCGTCGGCTCGCGTGGCGACGACGAGCACCCGGTCGAGTTCCTCGTGCAGGGCACGCTCTACCCCGATGTCGTCGAGTCCGGTGGGGGCACCGGCGCGGCCAACATCAAGTCCCACCACAACGTGGGCGGGCTGCCGGACGACCTCCAGTTCAAGCTGGTCGAGCCGCTGCGCTCGCTCTTCAAGGACGAGGTGCGCCAGGTCGGGCTCGAGCTCGGCGTGCCCGAGGCGATCGTGTGGCGTCAGCCGTTCCCCGGGCCCGGCCTCGGCATCCGCATCGTCGGCGAGGTGACGGCCGAGCGGCTCGAGGTGCTCCGCGCGGCGGACGCCATCGCGCGGCACGAGCTGACCGCGGCCGGTCTCGACCGCGACATCTGGCAGTGCCCGGTGGTGCTGCTCGGCGACGTCCGCTCGGTGGGTGTGCAGGGCGACGGACGCACCTACGGCCACCCGATCGTGTTGCGCCCCGTGTCGTCCGAGGACGCCATGACCGCCGACTGGACCCGCGTGCCCTACGACGTGCTCGCCAAGATCTCCACCCGCATCACCAACGAGGTGCGCGAGGTCAACCGCGTCGTCCTCGACGTGACCAGCAAACCGCCGGGCACGATCGAGTGGGAGTGAGCCGGCGATGAAGCTGCCGGACGGGCTGCCGGGCCGGCTGCCGGCGCGCCACCAGCTGACGCGGGCCGGCGTCCAGGACGCCACGAGCCGCTGGGTGATGCGGCACGTCCTCATCGGCCCGCCGCTCGCGCTCGCGACCGGGCTCACCGTGGTGGGGCTGCGCAACGTGCCGAAGACCGGCGCGCTGATCGTGGCCTCCAACCACCTGTCGTTCATCGACTCGATCGTCATCCCGCTGGCCAGCGGCCGGCAGGTGCACTTCCTCGGCAAGTCCGAGTACTTCGAGGGGACCGGCCTGCGCGGTGGCGCGGTGCGGTGGTTCCACTCCACTGCGGGCACCATCCCGGTCGACCGCCGCGACCCGCGCGCCGCGATGAAGTCGCTCGAGCTCGGCGAGGAGGTCCTGCGCCGTGGTGAGGCGTTCGGCGTCTACCCCGAGGGGACGCGGTCACCGGACGGCCGCCTCTACAAGGGCCGCACGGGGGTCGCGCGGATGGCCGTCGCCACCGGTGCGACGCTGCTGCCGGCGGCGGTCATCGGCACCGACAAGGTGCAGCCGCCCGGCTCGAACGGGTTCCGCCCCGGCAAGGTGACGGTGAAGTTCGGGACGCCGGTGGACGTTGCAGGGCTCTCGCAGGAGTTCCAGAAGGCCGCCCTGCTGCGCGCCATCACCGACGCCACCATGGACGGCATCGCCGCCCTGTCCGGCCAGGAGCGCGCCGACATCTACGCCTCCGACTTCAAGGCTCAAGCCGAGGCCACCGCCCAGGCCTGATCCAGAGCCGTGGCGTCGTGAGCCGGATCTACCTGCTGCGGCACGCCATGCCCGTCCTCGACGAGACCGCCCCGTCGGCCGACTGGCCCCTGAGTGCGCAGGGCCGCACCGCCGCAGAGGCGATCGGGCGCGCGCTGCCTCGCGACGGCATACGACTCACGTCACCCGAGCCCAAGGCTCGCGAGACCCTCGCGCTCGCGTGCCCGGGCCCCGCGATGGTCGATGCCCGGTTGGGCGAGGTATGCCGCCCTCCCGAACCGGTCGATGCGAGTTTCCGTGGCGTGCGGCGAGACTGGGTGGCCGGTCGTCTCGACCAGCGTCACCGCGGCTGGGAGTCACCGTCGGATGCGGCCGCCCGCTTCGCGGCGGCCATCGCCGAACACCGCTCGGACACCATGGTGATGGCCACTCACGGCATGGTGCTGACCGCGTGGCTCGTGTCGGTCGGCCACGTCGAGGGTGGTCAGCCGGCGGCCCGCTTCTGGGAGGCGATGGCCCTGCCAGACGTGGTCACCTTGTCGCTGCCGTGACGAGCTTCAGCTCGGCCGTGACGCGTCGGCTCAGGAGTGCATACTCCTCAACGCAGCGCTTCGGGGGCCCCGGTGGTCGCACCACCACGCGACCGGTCTGGAGCACCTCGTGGGGCAGGAACTGGTCTCCGGCGAGGTCCAGCTCGCTGCCGTCGGGAAACACGTTCCAGTAGTGGTGCCCCTGCTTGGTGCCGTCGGCGTACAACACGTCCGCGAACATCAGGTCGCCACCGAAGTAGTCGTGCAGCACCAACGCCGTGGTGCCGCACTGCCCGCGAGACGGGTTGGCCGCGGACCAGGTCGGCCGGTCGGTGGGGTCGCAGGTGTCGGCAGACCAGCTGGCCCTGATGGCAGCGGCCACCTGCTCGAGGGTCGGGTTCGTCATGGCGGCAGCCTGCCGACGACCACCGACACCGGCCGCATCGGCGCCGATCGCGGCGGCGACCGCTGTGGCGACCTCAGCGCCGGGCCGGCTCCATCGTCGACCGGACGCCGTCGGCGAAACGGGCATCCACCCGGGTGAGCTCGAAGGCGCCGCTGGGCGCCAACCGCACGCCCACGGCATACCGCCACTCGGCGAACACGAGCAGGCCCAGCCCGACCAAGGTCACGACGAACACCCACCCAGCCCAGGCGGGCAGGTTCGCCATGGCGGCCACGACCCACGCGACGATGCTGCCGAGCACCACGGCGGCGCCCCGTCGTCGCCACCTGCGGCGGGCTCGGATCACCTCGTCGCGCAGCGGCACGACCAGCTCGTACCGCTGGGACGTCATGGCGTGGACGAAGAAGTAGGGGATGACGCCGAACAGCAGCGTCACGAGCACCCAGCCGGGCGCGGCCGACCCGCGCAGCCGCACCAGCTCTTCGGTGGGCTCGCCGGTCTTGACGCAGACCGCCGGGAGCCGCACCGGCTGGCGGCCCGGTGTCGTGACCTCGATCGCTGGCACCCTCGGAGCGTAGCGGGGTGGCTACCGGTGCAGGAGCGCTCCGGCGAACGAGGCCGACGGCCGAAGCGACGGGAGCAGTGCCGCCTGGTAGGCGTGGTAGACGTCGGGCTTGCCCGCCCAGACGGTCGACGCCGGCTGGTTCGACGCGTCCAGCTCGTGTCGCCACGACCCACCCTCACGGTCGATGAGGTGACGCTGCGCGTAGGCCCACCACGCGGCATACCAGTCGGTGTAGCCCTGCTCGCCGGTCTCACGGCCGAGCGCCCACGCGGTCGCGATGCCCTCGGCGACGACCCAGTGCAGGCGGTTGCGCACGACCGGCACCCCGTCGAAGTCGGTCGTGTAGACGAACCCGTCGGCGTCGTCGGCGTGCCAGCCGTCGCCGACCGCACGCTCGAACAGCGCCACGGCGTCCTCGAGCAGCCAGTCGGGGGCGTCGTCACCGAGGGCGGTGCGCAGGTGCAGCGCCAGCCGCGACCACTCGAGCAGGTGCCCGATCGTCACGCCGTAGGGCCGGAACGGGTCGGCCGGGTTGTCGCGGTTGTAGTCGAACAGCGGCGTCCAGTCCGGCGTGAAGTGCTCGGGCAGGTGCCAGTCGTTGCGGCGGGCGAACCCGTGCACGACGCGCTCGATGATGCGGGCGGCGTGCGAGCGTGCGGCGAGGTCCCCGGTCACCTCGTAGACCGCGAGCAGCGCCTCGACACTGTGCATGTTGGCGTTGATGCCCCGGTAGTCCTCCAGCGTGGTCCAGCCGCGCTCCCAGCTCTCGACGACGAGGCCGTCGCGGTCGTTCCAGAAGTGGGTCTCGAAGATGGCGCGCGCGTCGTCGAGCAGCGCCTGCCCATCGGGGTGGCCGGCGGCGGTCGCGCTCGCGGCGGCGAGCAGGACAAAGGCGTGCTCGTATGCCGTCTTGTCGCCGGTGACGGGCGCGTGCGTCTTCGCGTCGACGGCCGAGAACCAGCCGCCGTGCTCGTCGTCGTGCAGGACCTCGCGCAGGGCGCGGACGCCGTGGTCGAGCTCGGTGCGCGCGGATTCGTTGCCCTGCAACACTTCCAGCGCCGCGACGTGGGTCATGCGGCAGGTGATCCAGGCCTCGACGGGGCGGTCTAGCTCGGGCTGGCCGTGGTCATCGAGCCAGGCGAAGCCGCCGTTCGGGTGGACCGCGCCGCGGGCGAACTCCCACAGCCGCGTGCGCTCGGCAGCGAGCCAGTCGGCGTCAGGGGAGAAGGGGGCAACGGCGTCGCTCGTGGTCACCCGTCGACCCTATTGCCTCCGTGCGCAAGGGTCGGGGTATGCCGTGCACGGGCAGGGCGGCCCCGTCCGGTTAGGGTTTGGGGCGTGGTGCGGACGAGAGCGGCGGTGGTCGCAGGCAAGGCGGCGCGGATGGCGTCGCGGCTGCGTGGTGGCGGTTCGGCGCTGCCCGGGCTGGTGGCCGAGCGGGTCGACCCCGGTTTCCTGGCCCACGCGCTGTCGCGGGTGAGCGACGGCATCGTTGTGGTGAGCGGCACCAACGGCAAGACGACGACGACCAAGATGCTCGTCGCGGTGCTGCGCGCGCACGGCCGCACCGTCTTCACCAACCCCACCGGCTCCAACTTCACCCGCGGCGTCATCTCCTCGATGCTCGGTGAGCTGCCGCTGCACGGCCGGCTGCGCGCCGACCTGGCCGTCCTCGAGCTCGACGAGGCCCACGCGCTGAAGTTCGCCGCGACCGTCAAGCCCACCCACGCGTTGCTGCTCAACGTCGCCCGTGACCAGCTCGACCGGTTCGCCGAGATCGACCACACGGCAGGGCTGCTGGCGTCGCTGGCCGAGCAGACGACTCAGGGGGTGGTGCTCAACCTCGACGACTCGTTCATCTCCCGCATCCGCGACCGGGTCGCCAGCGGGGTGTCCGTGACGTGGTTCGGTGTGGACGAGTCGATCGCCGACCGGCTGCCGGAGCTGCAGGAGCAGGACGTCCGGTTCGAGGACGACTTCACGCCGCCGACCGCCGGTCCGGATGACGGCCTGCTCAAGCCTCACGACGAGCGCTCGTTCTCGATCCTGTTCGGGGAGAACGGATCTGCTGCGGTCGGGCCACTCGAGCTCCAGCAGCGCGGGCTGGCCGCGATGATCAACGCGACCGCTGCGACGACGACGGCGCGCTCGCTCCTCGGCACCTGCTTCGACCCGCGCGTGGCTGCCGAGGCGCTGGCCGCGGTCACCCCACCGTTCGGGCGTGGCGAGGTCGTGATGGTGGACGGGCAGCCGCTCGAGCTGGTGCTCGTGAAGAACCCCGCTGGCTTCACCGTCGCCCTCGGCACCTACGGGTCGACACCTGTCGCCACGATGGTCGCGATCAACGACAACTACGCCGACGGGCGCGACGTGTCGTGGCTCTACGACGTCAGCTTCGAGTCGCTGCGCGATCGCGGCGTCTCGGTGACCTCCGGCGTCCGCGGCTATGACATGGCGCTGCGGCTCAGCTACGACGACGTGACGGTCGACGCGGTCGAGACCGACCTCGACCGCGCACTGGACGCCTTCCTCGCCCGGCACCCGGACGAGCCCAAGCGGATCTTCTGCACCTACACGGCGATGATGGCCCTGCGCCGCACCCTCGCCGCCCGCTACGACCTGCCCGACATCGGGGAGGAGGCCAAGTGACCGCCCACGACGAGACCCAGCCTGGCGGCATACCGGGCGACGTCCCCATCCCCGGCGAACCGGCGACCTCCGCCCGCGTCCCAGACGCGGACCACGAGGGCAAGGGGGTCATCCACGTCGTCCACCTCTACCCGCGCGAGATGAGCATCTACGGCGACCTCGGCAACACCCGGGCCATCGCCGCCCGCATCCGCCGCCACGGCTACGTGCCCGTCGTGCACCAGCACCACCCCGGTGGCGAGTTCCCCGAGCAGGCGCACCTCATCCTTGGCGGTGGCGGCCAGGACTCCGGCCAGGTGCGGGTCGAGGACGACCTCGAGCGCATCGCCGACCGGCTGCGCTCGATGGCCGACGCGGGCACACCCATGCTCATGATCTGCGGCATGTACCAGCTCTTCGGCAACGCGTTCATCACCGTGGAGGGCAAGCGGCTCCCCGGCCTCGGCATCCTCGACGTGACCACCCAGGGCAACGCCAAGCGGATGATCGGCCCGGTGGTCCTCAGCACCGATTTCGGCGACGTCGTCGGCTACGAGAACCATTCCGGCTCAACGACTCTCGGCGACGGGCAGGCGCCGTTCGGCACGGTCCGCGCCGGACAGGGCAACAACGGCACCGACCGCACCGAGGGCGCGCGCACAGGCAACGTCATCGGTTCCTACCTCCACGGCCCGATCCTGCCCGCCAACCCCGCGCTCGCTGACGCGCTCATCGGGTATGCCGCGAAGCTCGCCACCGGTCGCCCCTTCGAGCCCGTGCCGCAGGACGACGGGCTGGCCGACGAGGCGCGCACCCGACAGGTGCGCCGGCTCGTCAAGCGCTGAGCGTGGCCGCGCCGACACGACCGTCGGAGCGGGTGCTCGACCTGTTCGCCGTGCCGGATGACGTCCGGCCACTGCCCGGCGGCCAGGGAGCCAGCGTCGTCGCGGGAGACCTCGTCCTGTCGCCGGGTCGCGACGCGGCCACGGCGTCCTGGCTGTGTCCGCCGGTGGCCCGCATGGCGGTCGGGCTCGACCTGCGACCGCGCCGCTCACTCCGGCTGGCTATGCCGGTGCCCGCCCGCGACGGCGAGTGGGTCGTCGACGGCTGGGCGGCGAGCCGCTACGAACCCGACACCACGGCCTGCACCGACCTCGACGTCCTCGTCGCGACCGGCCGCTTGCTGCACGCCGAGCTCGCCGTCGCCTTCCCGACCCGGCCGGCGGGACTCGACCAGCGCACGGACCGTTGGGCTGAAGCGGAACGCATCGCGTTCGCAACGCCGGCCGAGATCCGTTCTGCCGCAACGCCGGACGACCCGCGTAGCAACCTCCTGGCGGTGGCGGCGGACGTCGTCGAAGCTGTTGGGGACGTGCGGCTCGGCGACGACCAGCTGGTCCACGGCGACCTCGCCGGCAACGTCCTGCTCGACGCGAGCGGCACCCCGGTCGTGATCGACCTGGCGCCCTACTGGCGCCCCCCGCTGTGGGCCGAGGCCGTCTGCGTCCTCGATGCCGTGCTCTGGCTGGGCGCGGACGTGCGCGCGCTCGCGGACTGGAGCCACGGCATACCGGCACTGGCCCTCGCGCGGGCGGTGACGTTCCGTCTCCTCAGCGACGGCCCGCGGGCCGACGTCGACCGGTATGCCGCGGTGCTGGCCCACGCGTGGCCGTCGCCGTGAGCGGCGGGCGCCTGTCGGTGGTGTGAGGTCGCGGGCCAGCGGCCGAATGCCGCGGACGGTGCAGGCAGAGGTCGTCGGACCTCAGGGAAAGTCGGGCCCGGCCGCGAGGCGCAGGGCGAGGTACTCCGCGAGCGGGCCGGTCTCGCCGTCGCGGGCTCCTTCGCCGACCTGGAGCGGCGGGTCGGTCGGGCTCACGTCGACCCGTCGGAACCGGCCGAACCTGGTCGGTGCCACGACGAGCAGGTAGTAGCCGCCGTCCTCGCCGATCCCGATGGACCGGTCACGCTTGAGGTACCAGCCCTGGATGCCGGTGCGGTAGCGGCCGCCGCCCGACCACGGCCGCGCGGTGAGCTCGACCGGGGCGATGCCGGCCGCCTTCGCGTCGGCCACGAACCGGTCGATGAGCGGTTGGGCCCGCGCCGCCTCCTGCTCACGGCGTCGGGCCTGCGCCGCGATCTGCCAGTCGGCGGCGTCGCGCCCGCGGCGGGCGTCCCCGTCCGTCGAGTCCGGGCTCATGGGGGTTCCTCGTCCGGTTCCTTCTTCGGACTCAGCGACCACGCGAGCCAGCCGAGGGCGCCGAGGGGCACCTCCATGAAGTGGGTGAACAGCGAGAAAAGGAGTACTCCTGCGGCGGCCTCGGTCGACGCGGCTCCCCACGCGACGAGCGCGGCGGTCGTCGCCGACTCGGTGACGCCCATGCCACCGGGCGTGATCCCGACGGCCGTGAGCAGCCGGCCGATGGCGTATGCCGCGAACAGCTGGCCGTAGGGCAGCTGGACGCCGGTCGACTTCATGCACAGGAGGAACAGCAGGTAGTAGATCCCGAAGAAGCCCACGAGCCCGAGCGTCATGCTCAGCCAGCCGGTGCGGACGACGTCGTTGATCCGGGCGCGCAGGTCGACCACCAGGGAGCGGACGCTCATGCTGCGGCGCTTCCACAACCGGCCGACGACCTTGTCGATGGTCTGGCCGATGGCGATCGCTGCGCGTTCGGAAGCGATGATCGCCACGAACGCGGTGAGTACCAGCGCGCCCGTGACGGCCGCGCCCACCGCGGCGTCGGCGAGGGCGCCAGGGACGTCGGAGTCGCGCCCGGCGAGCAGGCCGACGATCGCGATGACGGGAAGGGCCATGCGGGACAGCACGTTCCAGACGCCGGTGACGATGGCGGAGGTCGAGATGGCACGGCGCGAAAACCCCCACGAGCGGCAGATCGTGTAGGTCGCGGCCAGACCGGCCGCCCCGCCGCCGGGCAGCAGGTTGCCGACCGAGGACCCGGCGACATTGACGATGAGGGCCTGCCAGTGCCGAAGTCCGCGCATCGATCCGGTGAGCGTGAAGGTGTAGCAGTACAGCCCCACCACCACGCCGAGCAGGAGCAGCAGCGCCCTGGAGGTCGGCACGGTGCGCAGGATCGACCAGATCTCGGGCCAGGTCGTGTGCCCGAAGTACGGCACGCCCCACACGAGCAGGGCCACCGCGATCCCAAGGCCCACGACGGCCTGGACGACGCGCCGCAGCCGTGACGCCTTCGGCCCGGCGGCGGGGTCGGATCCCAGACCTCGTCCGTCGCGCGTCATCTCCGCCCCCACGTCGCTCACGACAGTCCCGCGAAGACGTCGTGGCTGACCGGTGCGCCGGCAGGGTGCGCCGGGTCGACGAACCACTCCCGCCCGAACACCACGTCGAACAGCGGCCGCGGGATCCGCAGGAACGCGGCCAGCGTGCGGTCCGCCCCGTTGTCGGCTGCGGCCTGCGACGCGTGCGCGCGCATCGACGCGCGCTTCTGCGCGGCATACCGCCACACGGAGATGCGGTGGGTGACCTCCGACCGGGCACTGAACGACGCGCAGAAGCCCTCGAGGTCGAACTCGGGCAGGAACCGGTAGAACCGCGCGACGAGCCGCACCGCCCGCGCGATGGTGTCGCGCGGCACGGTGGCCTGGAGCACGCGCGCCGTGCCGGCGACGGCCGCTGCGCGCGCGCCCACCTCGTGCACGCGCACGTGGTCGCGGTGCCCGTAGCCGCCCTTGCGGTCGTAGGTGAGCAGCACGTCGGCCTGCTCCTCGACGAGCACCGCGGCCAGCCGGGCTGCCGCCTCCTCCACCGGCGCCCGCACGAACCGCACCCGGTCCGGCGGGTCGGGGAGGAGCTCGGGTCCCAAGCCGCTGTCGGCGTACCCGAGGTAGACCACACGCGCCACCCCGAGCACCCCCGCGGACCGCTGCAGCTCAGCGAGGCGACGCGCCCCCAGGCTGTCGCCCGCGGCATACTCGCTCGACGTCAGCCCGAGGTCGCCATCGGTGGCGACGACGACCACGACCCGGTGCCCCTCGGCGGCGGCGCGCGCCAGCGTGCCCGACGTCAGGAGGGCTTCGTCGTCGGGGTGGGCGTGGAAGGCCACGAGCGTGCGGGTCATCACCGCCATCCTGTCGCATGGCAGGCTCGACCCCGTGAAGGTGGCCCTGCTGACGGACTGTTACCTCCCCCGCCTCGGTGGGATCGAGGTCCAGACGCACGACCTCGCCGCCCACCTCGTCGCGCGCGGCCACGAGGTCGAGGTCTTCACCGCGACCCCCGGCAGCCAGGGACAGCGCCACGGCGTGATCGAGGATGTCGACGGCATCCCGGTGCACCGCATGGCGATCCGGCTGCCGTGGGAGCTGCCGGTCAACCCGCTCGCACCCCCGGAGGTGCGGCGCCGGCTCCAGACCGGCGGCTTCGACGTGGCGCACGTGCACATGGGTGTGGTGAGCCCCTTCGCGACCGACCTGGCGGGTGTGGCGCTCGGGATCGGCCTGCCCACCGCGATCACCTGGCACTGCCTGATGGAGCGGTCGGCACCCGTCTTCCGCGCCCTCGGGCATGCGCGTCGGTGGGCCGAGCGGGGTGCCGCAGTCTCCGCCGTGTCCAGCATCGCGGCGGAGGACCTGCGTGCGGTGGTGGGCAGGTCGAGCCCAATTTCCGTGCTGCCCAACGGAATCGACGTCGACCACTGGCGGCGGCCGATGGCCGGACAGGCGTCGGGGTATGCCGCCGACACGGCTTCCGCGGCCGCCTCACCTGCGCGCCCGGTCGAGGTGGTAGCCGCCATGCGGTTCGCCGCCCGCAAGCGCCCCCTCGCGGTGCTGCGGGTCGCCCACCGGGCCCGCCAGCTCGCGCCGGCCGACGCCGCCATGCGGCTGACGCTGTTCGGGGACGGGCCGGAACGGCGGCGGCTCGAGCGGTTCGTCGAACGCCACGACATGGGCGACTGGGTGTCCCTGCCGGGGCGGGTCGACCGCGAGGAGCTCAAGGAGCGGTACTGGGCCAGCGACGTCTACCTGACGCCGGCGCGCCTCGAGGCCTTCGGCATCGCCGCGCTCGAGGCGCGCACCAGCGGGTTGCCGGTGGTGGCCCGGCGTGACACGGGCGTCGGTGACTTCGTCGTCGACGGCGTCAACGGGTTGCTGGGCGCCGACGACGACCAGCTCGCCCGCAACCTGGCCCACCTCGTCACCGACCACGAGCTGCGGTTGCGCCTGTGCACCCACAACCGGTCGGTCGCGCCGACCCAGTCCTGGACCGAGGTGGCCGCCCTCGCCGAGGAGGAGTACCGCCGGGCGGGTGCCTCGTGACGGACGTGACGGCGGACGCGACGGGCGATGCCGGCCGACAGCTCACGGTCGTGGGGCGCTCGGGGGAACGGGAGGTCACGCGGTTCGTGCTGCACCACGGCGCCGACCCGACGACCGAGCTCTCGCGGCGCGGCTGGGCGGTGCTCCACGTCGACTCCGTCAGCGAGGTGCCGGGCGGGCTCGAGCTGCGGTATGCCGTGACCGCGGCGACACCCGTCCATGCGCCGAGGCGGCCTGCCCCACGCGACCCGGGCCTGGTCGTCGAGCCCGGCGAGGTGGCGCAGCCCTACCAGCGCACCGCGGCATACGGCGTCGTCACGAGCGAGCGCGGGGTGCTGCTCACCGAGCTCTCCGAGCTGACCTCCGCACCCGGCCGCTGGACCCTGCCCGGTGGCGGGCTCGACCCCGGCGAGTCACCGCTCGCCGGCCTGCGTCGCGAGGTCTGGGAGGAGAGCGGACAGTGGGTCGAGGGCGAGCGGCTCATCGACGTCCGCACCCAGCACTGGGTGGGCCGGGCACCGAGTGGACGGCTCGAGGACTTCCACGCCGTGCGGATCGTGTATGCCGCGTGGTGCCCCGATCCGTCGGACCCGGTCGTGCACGACGTGGGTGGGTCGACGGCCGGGGTGGCCTGGGTGCGTCGCGAGGACCTCGGCCGGTACACGCTCACCCGGTCCTTCGCGGCGCACCTGCACCGCTGGCTCGACTCCTGACCTCGGCTCAGGTGGTGCTGCGGCGGCGGTTGCCCAGCAGCCCGATGAGCCCGAGCACCACCAGCACAGCGCCCACGACGACGATGCCGAGCGGGCCCACGTTGCCCCAGTCGATCGACACGTCGGCCAGCTCCTGCCAGAGCGCGAGCCCGGCGACCGCGAGGCAGATGACTCCGAGCAGCAGCGGCGGCAGGTGGGGTCCGGTGGGGCGCTCCGGAACGGGCGCGATCACCGGCTCGTGCGTTTGGGTCTCGGTGGCCGAGTCGTCGCCCATGGAGCCGGAAGCGTTGTGCTGCACGGGAATCTGTGCTGGAGCCCACGTCGTTGCGTCGTCGTCGTGCGTGCTGGTCGCGTCCTCGTCCTCGCGCGCACCGAGGAGCTGGGTGTCCAGCGGCTCGGTGCGCTCGGTGCTGCCCGCGTCGGTGTGCGTCGCGTCGATGCTCTCGGTGGCGTCCTTCTGCGAGTGGTCCGGGGTGCCCGGCTCCGGGGTGTTGTTGGTGGTCATGGGTCTCACTCCTTGCCGATGACGATCTGGCCGATGCCGACGTGTGCGGTGACGACGACGTCGGGGTTGCCGTCACCGAAGGTCTGCACGGTGCTGACGTTGGGTCGGTCGCTGTCGGTGCTGCTGGTGGTGTCGGTGAACGGGTCGGTGTCGAAGGTCCGGTCGGCACGGGTCTGGGAGATGTCACCGACGCCGACGGTGCTGCGCACCTGGACGGTGAGGTCGGCCGGCACGCGCACCTTCACCTCACCGATCCCGACGTTGGCCTTGACCTGCGCCGGTGTCGTGGGGTCGTTCGGCAGGTTGCTCAGGTCGACCTCGCCGGACCCGACGCCGAGCCGGTAGGACTTGGTGGTGTCGGTCGCCGTCGGTCGCCACACGCGGTCGCCGACGCCGCCCCCGAAGCTCAGGTCCGGCACCACCGAGGCGGCCCAGGTCGTCAGGGCGAGCAGCACGGCAAGGAAGCCTGTGAGACCGGCACGGAAACCGGCCAGCCCCAGACCGACGAGCGCGATGCCGACGACACCCAGCGCGACGGCGAGTGCGACGGTCTCGTCGCTGCCGGCCCAGTTGCCGTTGTCGTGCAGCCAGAGGGTGAGGCCGTATGCCGCGAGTGCGAGGCCGCCGACGAGGACGGCTCCGACGAACCCGGCCGACCGGCGTCGCGGGGGCCGCGGGGGCGGAGGCGTCCGGGGCGACCCGGGCGCGGTGGACGCCGGTGGGGCCGGTGGCTGGGCTGGTGGACCGTATGCCGGCCCGGCGGAGGGGGGCGCGGCATACGGTCCGGCTGGGGTGTCGGCAGGTGCGCTGCCGCGGTTCGCGCTCCACTGCTCGGCGCGTTCGCCGAGCTCGACCGACGCGGCGGCGACGCGGTCGCTCGCCTGGTGGGTCCACTGGGCTGCCTGGCCGGCCGCGTGGCGCATCTGCCCGGGCCGGCGGTTGCGGGTCACGAGCCAGACGACGACCCCGACCGGCAGCAGCACCCACCAGAACCAGACGAACCCGCCGTTGTCGCCGGCGAACCCGAGCCCGCCGAACAGGGACAGGGCGATGACGACCAGCAGGATGATGCCCAGGACGTCGCCGCCGCGCACTGCACGCTCGGCGACGACCTCGTCCTTGTCATTGGGGATGAAGGCCCACGCGACGAGGTAGATCGTGAACCCGAGCCCGCCCAGGATCACCAGCAGCACCACGGCCGCGCGGACCACGATGGGGTCGATGCCCAGTCGTCGGGCGATGCCGGAGCACACGCCCGCGATCCACTTGTCGTCGCCGTCGCGGCGCAGGTCCATCGACCTCAGCCAGCCGAAGAAGCGGTCGAGGCCGCTCGTGTCGTTCGTGGGCGCCATGGCGGGCCCGGGGTTCTGCGTCATGCCAACCATCGTGTCGCCGGGCGTGCGGCGCTGCCATGAGGGTCGACCCTGAACCGACCCTGATGAGACCCCCGAGGACCCCGGGATCGTTCGGAATCGGCGGCGGCGTGCGTCAGGATGAGTGCATGCCGACTCCGTACGAGCGGCCCGCACCCGCACCCGAGGGGAGGGCCGCCGCCACCACCGCAACGACCACGACCGCTGCCGCCAGCGCGCGGCCGCGACGCGTGTACGCCCGACCCGCCGAGGGCAGGGTCATCGCCGGTGTCTCCGCCGGGCTGGCGGAGCACCTCGGCTGGCCGGTGCGGTGGGTCCGGATCGGGTTCGTGCTGTCGTGCATCCCCACTGGCGCCGGTCTCGTGGCCTACGTGTTCCTGTGGGCGCTCAGCCCGCAGTCGCGCGGCGGGGTCATCGGTGGCGGCATCACCACCATCGACCCGGCCGACCCGCAGGCTGCTGCACGGGTGCCCGACCCCGCCAAGGCCAAGGCCGCCTCCGAGGAGCGCGACGCCACGCGCGTGCTGCTCGTCGGTGGGGTCATGGTCTTCGTCGGGCTCGTCGTCGCCGCGCAGAGCGCCGGGTTCAACGCGCGCCTCCGCATCCTCGTGCCGCTGCTGGTGGTTGCGGTCGGTGCGGTGATCGCGTGGTCGCAGCTCGACGATGCGCAGCGTGGCCGATGGCTCGGAAACGACTCCGGCACAAAGCGATTCAGCGCCGCGCGACTCGTCTTCGGTGGCATTCTCGCGCTCGCCGGGCTCGTCATCATGGCGACCCGAGGCCGTTCGATCTCGGCCATGTGGGACATCGGCGCCGCTGTCGTCGCGGTGCTCGCCGGCATCGCCCTCATCGCGGCACCGTGGATGCTGCGGCTGTGGTCGGACCTGCGCCGCGAGCAGGCCGAGCTGGCCCGCGCCACCGAACGCGCCGACATCGCCGCCCACCTGCACGACTCGGTGCTGCAGACCCTCGCACTCATCCAGCGCAAGGCGCAGGACCCCGCCGCGGTCGTCCAGCTCGCGCGCGCCCAGGAGCGCGAGCTGCGCTCGTGGCTGTATGCCGCACCGACCGACCCCGACGTCACGCTCGCCGCCGCGGTCGCCGAGGCGGCGCACGAGGTCGAGGAGCTGCACGGCATACCCGTCGACGTCGTCTCCACCGGTGACCGACCGCTCGAGGACGGCGGGCAGGCGCTCGTGCGCGCCGTGCGTGAGGCGCTCGCCAACGCCTGCCGGCACGGCGAGCCACCCGTGTCCCTCTACCTCGAGGTCGGCCCCGCGGGGGTCGAGGCGTTCGTGCGCGACCACGGGCCCGGCTTCGACCTTGACGAGGTGCCCGAGGACCGGCTCGGCGTGCGCAACTCGATCCTCGGCAGGATGGAACGCCACGGCGGTCGCGCGCGGGTGCGCCGCCTCGAGAACGGCACCGAAGTCAGCTTCGCACTGCCGCCGGTCACGGCGGACGCACCAGAGGAGAGTCATGACCACGCCTGAGCGCACCGTCCCCCGCAGCCGCGTGCGGGTCGTCCTCGTCGACGACCACCGCATGTTCCGCTCAGGGGTGCGGGCCGAGATCGGCGAGCTCGTCGACATCGTGGGGGAGGCGCCCGACGTGGACTCCGCGGTCACGGTGATCCGCGAGACGCGACCGGCCGTGGTGCTGCTCGACGTGCACCTTCCCGGCGGCAACGGCAACGGCGGCGTCGACGTGCTGCACGGCGCGCGCGGGCTCGAGACCGAGGACGGGCAGCCGGTGCGGTTCCTCGCGCTGTCGGTGTCCGACGCCGCCGAGGACGTCATCGCGGTGATCCGCGCCGGCGCCCGCGGCTACGTCACCAAGACGATCAACGCCACCGACCTCGTGCACGCGATCCGGCGGGTGAGCGACGGCGACGCGGTGTTCTCGCCGCGGCTGGCTGGCTTCGTGCTCGACGCGTTCGGTGCGGCCGCGGGCGAGATCGCCGAGGTCGACGAGGAGCTCGACCGGCTGTCCGCGCGCGAGCGCGAGGTCATGCGGCTGATCGCGCGCGGCTACCAGTACAAGGAAGTCGCCAAGGAGCTGTTCATCTCGGTCAAGACGGTCGAGACGCACGTGTCGTCGGTGCTGCGCAAGCTCCAGCTGTCGTCGCGGCACGAGCTGACCGCGTGGGCGATGGGTCGCCGCCTGCTCTGAGGGTCCCGACCCGGTCCAGGCCTCGAGCGCGCGGGTATGCCGCGTGGCCGGCGCGCCTGGTTTCGCGGCTAGGCTTCGGGCATGGACTTCCTGCGCGACCTGTTCCTGGTGCTGCACCTCCTCGGCCTCGCGGCGATCGTCGGCAGCGCCGTCTTCGTGGCCCGGGGCAAGGCGACCCCGGCGCTCGTGTGGGGCGCCCGGATCCAGCTGCTGACCGGGCTCATCCTCACCGGCCTCGCCGAGTCCGGTGACGACCCGGTCAACCACGCCAAGATCGGCGTCAAGCTGGTCGTCGCGCTCGCGGTCGTGGCGTGCGCCGAGATCGCGAATGCCGGTGAGCGCAAGGGCGCACCCAAGCCCAACCTCGTCACCGTCGCCGGTGCGCTCGCCGTCCTCAACACCCTGGTCGCCGTCTTCTGGCACTGACCAGACGTCCACCCTCGGCGAACTTTGGGCCAAAGTTCGCGAAGGCTTGGAAGGTTCCCGTCTCCCACCAACTTTGGGCCAAAGTTCGTATGCCGCGGGGTCACCCGGGTGCGCGGGTCAGGGTTTCGGGGCCACGTCGTCGGTGGCGCCGGCCGTGCCGGACCGCTGGGCACTCGGTCCGCCCCGACCCGTGGACCGCGGTGAGTCGTAGCCGCCCTCGGGCGGCACCATCTCGGCCCGCACCCCCAGCAACCGCACCGGGCGCTCGTCCTCCAGAGCGGTGAACAGGGCCACCGCGGTGGCGGCGATGACGTCCGGGTCGTACGTCGGCTCGGCAAGCTTGCGCCCCCGGTTGACCGTGAAGAACGGCGCGAAGCGCACCTTGAGGAAGACCCGGATGCAGGGGCGTTGCTCGGCGCGGATGTCCTCGACAACCTGCCCGGCAAGCTCGCGCAACGCAGCCGAGATCTCTTGCGGCTCAGTGAGATTCGTCTGGTAGGTCGTCTCGCGGCCGTGCGCCCGCGCGACCCAGGGGGTGTCGTCGACGGTGGCCGAGCTGACGCCGCGGCCCAGCCGTCCGTAGTGCGGGCCCATGGTCGGCCCGAACTCCGCCACGAGCACGGCTTCATCGGCATCGGCCAGGTCCTCCACCGTCCGGTAGCCGTGGCTGGCCAGCCGCGCGGCGATCCGCGTGCCCACGCCCCACAGGGCCGTCGTCGGCCGGGCGCCCATCACCTCGAACCAGTTGTCGCGGGTCAGCCGGTAGACCCCCTGCGGCTTGCCGAAGTCGGTCGCGATCTTGGCCCGCACCTTGGTGTCGCCGACGCCGACGGAGCAGTGCAGCGACGTCGCCTCGAAGACTGCCGTCCGGATCGAGTTCGCATATGCCACAGGGTCTTCCGTCGTGACCCCCACGAACGCCTCGTCCCAGCCGAGCACCTCCACGACCGCACCCGGCATACCCCGCAGCACCCCCATCACGGCAGCCGACGCCTCCTCGTAGGCCGGTGCATCGACGGGGAGGAACACCGCGTCAGGACACTTGCGCACGGCCGTCTTGAGCGGCATACCCGACCGGATGCCGAACTCGCGCGCCTCGTAGGACGCGGTCGACACGACCGCCCGCTCGGTCGGGTCGCCGCGACCACCCACGACGACCGGCAGGCCGGCGAGCTCGGGCCGCCGCAGGATCTCGACCGCCGCGATGAACTGGTCGAGGTCGACGTGCAGCACCCACGGACGCTCGTCGGTCATGGCCCCATCCTGCCCGGCGCCGGTGTCAGTGCCAGCGGTTCACGGGATGAGCAGCAGCTTTCCGGTGGTGCGGCGCGACTCGAGGTCGTCGTAGGCGCGGGCGGCCTCCGCCAACGGGTAGCGGCCCCCGATCTCGATGTGCAGCCGCCCGGCCGCCAAGTCGCCCAGCACCGACTCGCCGCGCTCGAGCAGTTCCTCGCGCGTCGCCGTGTAGTTGACCAGTGTCGGCCGCGTGACGTAGACCGACCCCGCCTTGTTGAGCCGCTGGAGATCGAACGGCGGCACCTGTCCACTCGCACCGCCGAACAGCACCAGCATCCCGCGCGGCCGCAGCGAGTCCAGCGACGCATCGAAGGTCGCCTTCCCCACGCCGTCGTAGGCGACGTCAACCCCGTTGCCACCATTGGCTTTTCGGACGGCGGCGGCCAGGTCGTCGGTCTCGCGGTAGTTGATCGCCGCGACCGCCCCGAGCCGGCGCGCGATCTCCAGCTTGTCCTCCGAGCCCGCGGTCGCGATGACCTTGCCACCCTTGGCCGTGATCATCTGCACGAGCAGCTGGCCGACGCCGCCGGCCGCGGCGTGGACGAGGGCCACGGTCCCCGGCCCCACGGCATACGTGGAGTTGACGAGGTAGTGCGCGGTCATGCCCTGAAGCATGGCGGCGGCCGCGGTCTCGAGGTCGAGCCCGTCGGGCACCGGCACGAGGTCCTTGGCGGGGCGGTTGGCAGTCGTCGCGCCCGCACCCACCGGGTGCGCCCAGGCCACCCGGTCGCCGACCGCCACGTCCGTGACGCCCTCTCCGACGGCACGCACCGTGCCGGCGCCCTCGGAGCACATGACGAACGGCGTCTCCATCGGGTAGACGCCCTGGCGCTGGTAGACGTCGATGAAGTTGACGCCGACCGCGGCCACCTCGACCTGCGCCTCACCCTCGCCGGGCGGGCTCACCTCGACGTCCTGCACCTCCAGAACGGAGGAGTCGCCAGGCTTGGTGCACACGAGCGCGGTGGCAGTGGTGTCGGTCATGAGCCGACTGTATGCCGCGGGCTCGCCCCGCGCGTCAGCGCAGCCGCGCGACCACGGCGTCGAGCATGGCCGGCGTGAGCTTGCCGGTGAAGGTGTTCTGCTGGCTCACGTGGTAGCTGCCGACGAGTCGCACCTCCCGCCCGTCCGGCTGGGTGAGGACCGCCTCGGCGCCGTGCCCGAACCGCGGTTTGGGCCGCGGCACCTCCCAGCCGACCCGGCGTGCCGCGGCGAGCATGGCGTCCCATCCGATCGACCCGAGCACGAGCACCGAGCGCAGCGTCGGCCCGACGAGCTCGAGCTCGCGGTCGAGCCAGCCGGCGCAGGTCGCCTTCTCCTGAGTCGTGGGCTTGTTGGCCGGGGGAGCGCAGTGGACCGGGGCGGCGATGCGTATGCCGTGCAGTACCAGGCCGTCGCCGCTCGCCGTGGCGTCGGGCTGGCTGGCGAACCCGGCACGGTACAACGCGGCATACAGGAAGTCGCCGGACCGGTCACCGGTGAACATGCGACCGGTGCGGTTGGCCCCGTTGGCGGCCGGGGCGAGGCCCACGACCAGCACCTCGGGCTCCGGGTCGCCGAACGACGGCACAGGTCGGCCCCAGTAGGGCTGGTCGGCGAACGAGGCGCGTCGCCCGGTCGTGGCGACCTCCTCCCTCCAGGCGACCAGGCGCGGGCACGCGCGGCACACCGAGGTGCGCGCGTCGAGCTCGGCCAGGTCGCGGCTCGAGCGCGCCAGCTCGATGACCTGGGCGGCGTCGTGGGCGACCGGAGTGGCGGGTGTCGCGGGGTCGCCCGGCCAGCCGGACCCGGGCGGCACCGGCGAGGTGAACTCCTGCCCCGTGATCGGGTGCGGCTCGGCGGGGGAGGTCACCCGCCCGAACCTACCCACCGTGTGTCGCCGGGCGGTGGATGGGCGGCTCGGGATGTCGCTCGCGGCACGTAGGCTGGACGCCAGCATGAGCACTCTCTTCGACAACCTCTTCGGCGACGCCGCAACCAGCCCGACCCCTGACGACAACACGGTCAGCTCCGCCCGGGCTGCCCTGGTCGACGACCGCGGCGTGCCCGCGTGGGCGGTCGCCGGCGGTGAGGCGCCCGGTGGTGACGGGGGTGCGGAGGCGAGCGGGCGGCATACCCACCCACAGATCGACCCCGAGAGCCTGCTCGAGGGACTCAACCCGCCCCAGCGCGAGGCCGTCCTCCACCAGGGCAGCCCGCTGCTCATCGTCGCCGGCGCCGGGTCGGGCAAGACGCGCGTGCTGACCAACCGCATCGCCTACCTCCTCGGGGCGCGCGGGGTGCAGCCGGGGCAGGTGCTCGCGATCACGTTCACCAACAAGGCCGCCGCCGAGATGCGCGAGCGGGTGACCGCCCTCGTCGGGCCGCGCGCGAAGTCGATGTGGGTCATGACGTTCCACTCGGCGTGCGTGCGCATCCTGCGGCGCGAGGCCGGCAAGGTCGGGCTCAAGTCGACGTTCTCGATCTACGACGCGGCCGACAGCCAGCGGCTCATGGCGATGGTGCTGCGCGACCTCGACCTCGACCCCAAGCGCTACCCGCCGCGGTCGTTCAGCCACCAGGTCAGCAACCTCAAGAACGAGCTCGTCGACGAGGAGACGTTCGCGTCGCGGGTCACCGAGGGCACGCACCAGGAGCGGATGCTGGCCGAGGCCTACACCGAGTACCAGCGGCGGCTGCGGGCGGCGAACGCGCTCGACTTCGACGACCTCATCATGACGACCGTCAACATCCTCCAGGCGTTCCCCGACGTGGCGGAGCACTACCGGCGCCGGTTCCGGCACGTGCTCGTCGACGAGTACCAGGACACGAACCACGCGCAGTACCAGCTGGTTCGGGAGCTGGTCGGGCCGGTGCACGCGGAGGGTGAGACGTATGCCGTGCCGCCGGCCGAGCTGGTCGTCGTGGGCGATGCGGACCAGTCGATCTACGCGTTCCGCGGGGCGACGATCCGCAACATCATCGAGTTCGAGGAGGACTACCCGGACGCCCGGACCATCCTGCTCGAGCAGAACTACCGCTCCACCCAGACGATCCTCCAGGCAGCCAACGCCGTCATCGCCCGCAACGAGGGCCGCCGCAAGAAGAACCTCTGGACCGACAGCGGCGACGGCGACCTCATCGTCGGCTACGTCGCCGACAACGAGCACGACGAGGCGTCGTTCGTCGCCAAGACCATCGACGAGCTCTCCGACGCGGCGGGCGTGAAGCCCAAGGACGTCGCGGTCTTCTACCGCACCAACGCCCAGTCGCGTGCGCTCGAGGAAGTCTTCGTGCGAGTTGGCTTGCCCTACAAGGTGGTTGGCGGCACGCGGTTCTACGAGCGGCGCGAGGTCAAGGACGCGCTCGCCTACCTGCGCGTCATCTCCAACCCCGCCGACACGGTCAACCTGCGACGCATCCTCAACGTGCCCAAGCGCGGCATCGGCGACCGGGCCGAGGGTGCCGTGGCCGCGCTAGCCGACCGCGAGCGGATCCCGTTCGTGGCGGCGCTGGGCCGGGTCGAGGACGCACCCGGCATCGCGACGCGCTCGGTCGCGGCGGTCAAGGGCTTCACCACGCTGCTCGAGGAGCTGGGCCGCATCCACGAGGACGACGAGGCCGGCGTGGCCGACCTGCTCGAGGCGATCCTCGACAAGTCCGGCTACCTCAAGGAGCTGCGCGCCAGCCACGACCCGCAGGACGAGACCCGCATCGAGAACCTCGCCGAGCTCGTCGCCGTGGCGCAGGAGTTCGACGAGTCACGCGCGTCGACCGGCGAGGTCGCGAGCCTCGAGGACTTCCTCGAGCAGGTGTCGCTGGTCGCCGACGCCGATGAGATCCCCGAGACCGAGGAGGCGGAGGAGCAGGGCGTCGTCACGCTGATGACGCTGCACACCGCCAAGGGCCTGGAGTTCCCCGTCGTCTTCCTCACCGGCCTCGAGGACGGCACCTTCCCCCACCTGCGCGCGCTCGGCGACCCCAAGGAGCTCGAGGAGGAGCGGCGGCTGGCCTACGTCGGCATCACCCGCGCCCGCCAGCGCCTCCACCTGTCGCGTGCGGCGGTGCGCTCCGCGTGGGGGGCGCCCCAGTACAACCCGGCGAGCCGCTTCCTCGACGAGATCCCCGGACACCTCGTCGACTGGCAGCGCGCGGCGGCCGCGACCGAGGTCCGGCGCCCGTCGCGCCCGGCCGTGGCGACGCTGGCCGGTCGCCCCGGCGTGCGCTCGCCCGGCAACCGCCCCGTCATCGCGCTCAAGCCCGGCGACAAGGTCACCCACGACAGCTACGGCATGGGCACCGTCGTCAAGACCGAGGGCGAGGGCGACAAGACGCAGGCGCACGTCGACTTCGGCGGGGAGACCGGCGTCAAGCGGTTCCTGCTGCGCTACGCCCCGCTCGAGAAGCTCTGACAGGTCGCCTTCGCGCTCTTCCGGGCTGCCAGGGGCGCAGTATGCCGCGCGGCTGGCATCCCGCAGGGTCGTCACCTGACCGGAGTCGTCGCGCCGTCGGCCGGTGTCTCAGGCGTTCTCGACCTGCTGGCGGACCATGGCCGTGTAGGCGGCGATGGTGGCGTCGGCCGTGGCGCGGTCGCCGCCGAGGGCCAGGTCGAACAGCACTCCGCGACCGACGGCCAGGCTGAGGTGGGCCAGCTGCCACGCCTCGTCGGGGGTGCCGGTCACCCGGCGGAAGCCCGTGGTGAAGGCGTCGAGCCACGCGCTGACCAGCACGTCGCGCAGCCGAGCGGCGTACGGCTTGCCGTACATCGCGTGCGCGGACAGCTCGTAGAACAGCGGCGCGAACACCTCGGCGGTCGCGGCCACGTGCTCCCAGTAGGCGAGCCCGGCCTCGAACGGGTCCTGCGACGCCTCGAGGTAGCCGCGGATCGCATCGCCCTCGGCTTCGCACACGGCCTCCACGACGGCGGCGAGCAGGTCCTCACGCGACCCGAAGTGGTAGTTGAGCATTCGGTTGCTCGTCCCGATGCCGGCGGCCAGTGTGCGCATGCTGGTGTCGAGGACGCCGTGCCGTGCGTAGTAGTCGATGGCGCGCGCGAGCAGCTCGGCGCGCGGCGACGAGGAGTCTCCCGGCGGCATACTCAGGCCTGCTCGGCCGTCGCCAGCCGGGCGAACGTCTGCGCCTCCTCGCGCACCATGGCCTCGGCCTTGCGGCCGAACACGCGCCGGGCCAGCCACGCCATCGGCCCCGACCAGGTGAGCGTGAGGACCAGCAGGGACCCGTCGCCGTCGCGCGTCACCTCGTGGGTCGCGACGGTGCGAACCCCCAAAGTCCTTGCCTCCCAGTCGAACCCGGCGCCTGGGTCCCACCGAGTCACGGTGTAGACCGCAGGACGCAGCCCGGGCTGGCGCACCTCGAAACGGCTGCCGACGCCTGTGGGTTGGTCCGCGACGAGTGGCGTGACGGAGTCCATGGTGGGAAGCCGCTCACCCCACCGGGGCAGGTCGGCAACCAGGTCCCAGACCGTCTCGGCCGGAGCAGGGGAGCGAAGCTCGACGGCAATCATGTATCAAATGATACAACGGCCTGGCGGGTGTCAGGTGCGCCGGGCTTCGGGGGAGGAGGGGCTACTGCAGGCCCTTGTTCTGCAGCCAGGGGCCGGGGTCGATGGCCGGGCCGCCGTTCGGGTGGATCTCCAGGTGCAGGTGCGGGCCGGTCGAGCGGCCGGTGTTGCCGGAGTAGCCGATGACGTCGCCGGGTGCGACCTTCTGGCCCACCGTGGCGGAGATGGAGTTCATGTGGCCGTAGTAGGAGACGGTGCCGTCCCAGTACTCGATCTCGACCTTGTTGCCGTAGCCGCCCTGCACCCCGGCGAAGATCACCGTGCCGGTCGACATGGCCTTGAGCGGGGTGCCGATCGGCATCGCCAGGTCGTCGCCCTGGTGCATGCGGCCCCAGCGCCAGCCGTAGCCGGACGTGAAGATGGCGCCCTGGACCGGCATGAGCCACTTCTCGCGCGCCTTGCGGGCGTCCTCGGCCTTCTTGAGCGCGGCTGCCTTGGCGGTCCGCTTGGCGACGGCCTTGCGCTCGGCGTTGCGGGCGATGCGCTGGGCCTCGATGACGCGGGCGTTGGCTGCGGTGGCCTGGGCCTCACGCTGCTGCTGGGCCTCGGTGCGCTCGAACGCGGAGGCCTTGGCGTCCTGCGCCTTGGCCTCCTTCGCCTTGGCGCCGGCCCCGGCCAGGTCGAACACGGCGGGTGCGGAGTCGGCGACGGTGGCGCCGGAGGCGGTCACCACGAGCGCCGCCGCAGCGGCGCTGGGGAGGATGAAGCCGGCCTTGAGCCCGGTGGGTACCCGCAGTCCGCGCCGGGGCGCACGGTGACGGCCCGGGGCGCGGTGACGGCCCTCGTAGGAGGATGTGCTCACGAAGTGATGACCTGACGTGCGAGGGGACACGGAGTGACCGAGAGTAGCGTGACCAGTTCGTTACACAAAATCCGCCCCGTCCGAACGGATGACCCTCGCGCCTGAGCTCATCGGGTGCGAGCCGGGCGGGACGAGCGGGTCTGGCGGGGCTGCCGCGCGGCGCCAGCCGGTGCAGGACGCAGCTCGGTGACGCCCGGGGTGAGCGTGTGGCCCTCGGTGTCGAGGTGGGCCAGGGCCGAGGAGATGCCGTGCACGACGCTGCCGAGGATCGGCAGCGACATGTGGCCGACCCCGTGCAGGTCGACGTTGGTGACGGCGAGGTCGGGGTGGTCCAAGGCGGCGTGCCGCTGCGGGAAGATCATCTGGTCGAGGTCGGACCAGTAGACGACGAACCGGGTGCGGCACGAGGGGACGGGCTGGGCCAGCTCGCGCATGAGGCCGCTGTCGGGGCGCAGCTGCCGGGTGAGCTGGGAGTTCCATCCGTATGCCGTGTAGGTGCCCTGGTGGGGCGTGCCGAGCGTGACGAGGGTGTGGACGCGTTCGTCGCCGCCGAGCCGGGTCACGTAGTAGCGAGCGATGAGGCCGCCCATGGAGTGACCGACCACGTGGATGCGCTCGTAGCCGGTCTCCGCGACCAGCGCCTCGACCTCCTCCGCGAGCCGGGCGGCGGCGACCCGCACGTCACCGGTGAACGGCGAGTAGTTCATCGACGTCACGCGGCCGAAGCCTCGGCGGCGCAGCCCGAGGCGCAGCAGCGTGAAGATGGAGCGGTTGTCGACCATGCCGTGCACGAGCAGGATCGGCGTCCCGGCCGCCTCGACGTCGGAGATCACGAGCCCCCGCTGGATGGGTGGCAGGTGCTCGACGCGGTAGCCGAGGTTGTCCTCGCCGCGGCCGTGCCGCCCGAGCAGGCCCCACGGGTAGAGCGCGAGGTGGGTGGTCAGCCACGCGGCCTCGACGGCGGCGCCCACGAGGCCGGTGGGGGAGGCCAGTGCCTTGGCGGCACCGCCGACGACGTCGTTCGCCCCGCCGGCGACCGCCTTGACCTTGCCGGCGGCCCGGGTGAGCGCGTTCGGACGTGCGGTGTCGCCCGACGGTGCCCGCTTCGGTGCGGGCGGTCGGTGCGGGCGGCCGGCGCTGCTCGACATGACTTACCGAACGTAGTCGTTGAACGCTCATCAGGTGGGTGTTCTGCGTCACGTGCCGTGCGTGTCGCGACGAACGGCCCGTCCTCGACGGCGAGCGGACGAGGCATCGATGACTTCCGACTCCCGGGTAGTGGTTACCCTGCCCCTATGACTGACACCCCCCTGCGCGTCGTCGTGGCCAAGCCCGGGCTCGACGGACACGACCGTGGCGCCAAGGTGGTCGCCCGCGCACTGCGTGATGCGGGCATGGAGGTCGTCTACACCGGCCTGCACCAGACACCGGAGCAGATCGTCGAGGCCGCCATCCAGGAGGATGCTGACGCGGTCGGCCTGTCCGTCCTGTCCGGCGCCCACATGACGCTCTTCGCCAAGCTGATGGACCTGCTCAAGGAGCGCGACGCGCAGGACATCGTGGTCTTCGGCGGCGGCATCATCCCCGAGGGCGACATCCCCGAGCTCGAGAAGATCGGCGTCGCCAAGGTGTTCACCCCGGGCGCGACGACCACCGAGATCGTCGAGTGGGTCCGGGGCAACGTCACCCAGCAGTAGTCGTCAGCGGACCACCGGCACCGTCAGCGCCGGGGGCGCCAGCGGTGACGTCCGCACCGTGACCGGCTGGACGGCATACGAGTTCTTGTATGCCGCGTCGGTGCTCGCGAGGACGAGACGCAGGCGGTGTCCCGCCTCGACCCGGTGGACGATGCCGGGCAGCTCGATGCTGACCGGCTGTGTCACGTCCGCGACGCGCACGGGGCTGATCAGCTTGTGCACCAACGTCTGCGAGCCATCGGGTGCAACGTCGTAGAGCTTGGCGAACACCTGGAGCCGTCCGGCCGGACCGGTCTTTTGCGTCAGCGCGACGGCGGGGGAGTCGAAGCGCACGGTGAGCTTGGGCGACCCGACGATGGTGGTCGGCGTGCCCAGCGCCGCCGTCGTCCACGCGCCGA
The DNA here is from genome assembly GCF_013041615.1 of Knoellia koreensis. Classification (GTDB taxonomy): domain Bacteria; phylum Actinomycetota; class Actinomycetes; order Actinomycetales; family Dermatophilaceae; genus Pedococcus; species Pedococcus koreensis. The sequence goes on along the minus strand of NZ_JABEPQ010000002.1, from coordinate 608,242 downwards.
AGGTCCCGGGGGTGTCGTAGGGCGTGGTGAGGTTCGGGGGCAGGTCGACCCGGCCCTCCAGACCGGAGACCTCGCTGTAAGAGGCCGGCGCGCCGAGCCCGGGGCCCGCCCAGCTGGTCGACCCCGTGCGAACCGCCTTGCGGTTGTCGACGAGGTCACCAGCCCCCGACAGGTAGAACGTCCGGAACGTGCCGACGGGGTAGGACGCAGCCGTCGCGTAGGCGGGAGCAGCGTTGCCGGAGTAGGAGATCCAGTCGCGGAAGTAGGAGAAGCCGGGACCGGTGGGCGTCTTCGCGTCCTTGAGGTAGTGGTCGAACCAGTCCTTGATCCGCTGCCCCAGGTAGGTGTCCTCGATGTGCTGGCCGGTGAGGTCGAGCTCACCCGGCGCGGCACCCGAGTTGCCGTTGGCGCCGCCGGAGTGGCCCCACGACTGCCACACCAAGGAGACCGGCACACCGCGGGCCTTGAGGGAGTCGTAGGTGGCGACCGACTCCTGGAGGTTGAACAGGGTGTCGTTCTGGCCCTGGATGAGCAGCGTCGGCGTCTTCACCTTGTCGATGTAGTGGGCCACCGAGACGCGGTCGGTGAGTCGGTAGGTGTCGCTCGTCGGGTATCCGAGGGTGTCGAGGGTGGCCTTGGCGGTGCAGGCTTCGAGCACGAAGTTGGGGCAGCCGACGTTGCGGGTCGGGTCGATGGCGGTGCCCTGGATGCCGTCGAGGATGCCGATGCCGAAGAAGAGCCCGGCCCAGCCGATCTTCTCAGTGCCCGGGTTGTCGTCGGCGTACGTCACGCCGCTCGTGAAGCTCGTGTTGTTGGGCGCCAGTGAGTAGCGCAGGTCGTTCCAGGTGATGAGCGGGACCAGTGTGTCGACGCGCGAATCCGTTGCGGCAGTGGCGAACTGGATCTGCCCGCCGTACGAGCCGCCGATCATGCCGAGACGCGGGTCGTGGGTGGCCGGGTCGTCGAGCTTGGTGAAGTCGACGCTGAGTGCGCCGGGTCCGGCGGGCGTGCCGCCCACGTCTCCCGACTGGTATGCCGCGGTGCTGCCGCCGCCGAGGAACGTCACCAGCGAGCTCGCGGCCACACCGTCGACGCCGGGGTCGTCGAGCGAGATCTTGCACCCGCTGTCGGGGAAGCCGAGCCCGGTGTAGGACAGCACGGCATACCCGCGCTGGGCGAAGGCGCGCCCGAGCCCGGCCTGGTCGTCCTTGCTGCCGCCGAAGCCGTTGGTGGTGAGGATCGCCGGCACCCGGTTCGTGGCCGAGGCGGAGCGCGGCTTGTAGAGGTCGGCGTCGATGGTGCACGTCTGTGGCTGCCCGAGGTCGTTCCGGCCCGCCGGGACGGTGAAGGTGAGGCCCGTGTAGGTGTCGACCGCGTCGAGGGTCTGCGGGGACGTCGCGGCCGGCGTGCGGGTGCCGACCGCCGGGGCGGCTGCCGCCGGGCCGCTGGCCTGTCCGAGCAGGACGCCACCGGCTCCGACGGCCAGCGTGGCAACGGCTGCAAGACGACGGGACGGGCGCGACATCGGGCCTCCACTCGTGGGCGCGGAGCCGCCATCGGTCCCGCGGGGGTGCCCTGTCAACGACGCCCGGGGCGGGCGGGTTACGCGCCCGCATGGTGAGCACACGTGTCCGCACCGCGGACGCGCGTGCTGGCCGCACGGCATACCGATGACGTCGTCTTGGTCAACTGCTGAGGAAGCACAGGGGTTTGACCGGTCCAATCCGCGGGTTCCCACGGGTTTGGTCAAGTCTTTGTCATGACTGTTGACCCGCCCCCGCGCCGCGAGTTGTCTCGCCCTCGGCGCCCCGAAGCCTGGGACCAAGGACGATCCCGCCGGAGGGGCCACGGCGCCGCCCACGCCGCGCAGGGGTTCGCACGCCTGCGCCCGCCCGAGAAGAGGAATTCGTGATTCGACTGTCAGCTGGCGCCGCACTCGGCGTCGCAGTCGCAGCAGCAGTGGCGACCCCACTGTCGGCTGCGTCCGCAGCACCACAGTCCACGCCCGCGGCCCCGACCGCTGCCAACTCGGCAGCGGCCGACCATGCTGCGCTCGGCTTGTCGCAGGACGAGAAGCTCATCGTGCGCAACGTGGTCACCGACCGCGACGGCACGCAGCACATCCGGTACGACCGCACCTTCAAGGGCCTGCGCGTCCTCGGTGGCGAGCTCATCGTCGAGAAGTCGGCGGCCGGCAAGGAGAAGGGCGTCATCTACAACGCGAGCGGCAAGGTCGCGGTGAAGTCCACGACGCCCAAGGTGTCGGAGGCCTCCGCCGAGTCCTCGGGCGCCAAGAAGGCGGGGTATGCCGCGAAGTCCACTGACGGCGAGCTCGTCGTCTGGGCGGGTAGCGGCTCCCCGCGGCTGGCCTACGACGTCCTCACCGAGGGAGTCCGCAAGGACCAGACCCCCAGCAAGCTGCACACCATCGTCGACGCCAACACCGGTGCCGTCATCACCTCGTGGGACGAGGTGAAGAACGGCACGGGCAACTCGATGTACTCGGGCACCGTCACGCTGAACACGATCCAGTCGGGGTCGTCCTGGCTGCTCAAGGACTCGGTCGGCAACTACACGACCGACCTGAACGGCGCGACGTCCGGCACCGGGACGCAGTTCACCGACGCCGACAACGTGTGGGGCAACGGTAGTGCCAGCAGCCGCCAGACCGCCGGCGTCGACGCGCAGTACGGCGCGGAGAAGACCTTCGCGTACTACAAGAACGTGTTGGGCCGCAACGGAATCTGGAACAACGGCACCGGCGCTCGCAGCCGCGTGCACTACGGCAACGCCTACGTCAACGCCTTCTGGGACGGCGCCCAGATGACCTACGGCGACGGCTCGGGCAACACCCACCCGCTCACCTCGATCGATGTCGCGGCGCACGAGATGAGCCACGGTGTCACCGAGAACACCGCCAACCTCAACTACAGCGGGGACGCGGGCGGCCTCAACGAGGCGACCTCGGACATCTTCGGCACCGCCGTCGAGTGGTACGCGAACTCCTCCGCCGACCCGGGTGACTACCTCATCGGCGAGAAGATCAACATCAACGGCAACGGCACCCCGCTGCGCTACATGGACCAGCCGAGCAAGGACGGCGCGTCCAAGGACTGCTGGTCCTCCTCGCTCGGTGGCCTCGACCCGCACTACTCCAGCGGCCCGCTGAACCACTGGTTCTACCTGGCCTCCGAGGGCAGCGGCGCCAAGACCATCAACGGGGTCTCCTACAACAGCCCCACCTGTGGTGGCGCCCCGGCCGTGACCGGCGCCGGACGGAGCAACATCGAGAAGGTCTGGTACCGCACCCTCTCGACCAAGCTGACCTCGAGCAGCAACTACGCGGCCGCTCGCAACGGCGCCATCGCCTCGGCGAAGGAGCTGTACGGCGCCACCAGCCAGACCTGCAAGTCGGTCGAGGCGGCCTTCACCGCCATCGCGGTGCCGGCCGGCAGCGAGGCCTGTGACGGTGGGACCACCCCGCCGCCCACCGGTGGCAACCTGCTGCTCAACCCGGGCTTCGAGTCCGGGGCTGTGAACTGGACCGGCACGTCCGGCCCGATCACCAACAACACCGGACGCCCGGCGCACAGCGGCTCGTGGAAGCTGTGGCTCGGCGGCAACGGCTCGACCTCGACCGAGACGATCAGCCAGAACGTCACGATCCCGTCGACCGTCACCGCGGCCACGCTGTCCTACTGGATCCGCACCGACACGGCCGAGACCGGCAGCACGGCATACGACACCATGAAGGTCCAGATCGTCGCGGGTGGCACGACCACCACGCTGGCGACCTACTCCAACGTGGGCGCCAACTCGACGTACACGCAGAAGTCCTTCAACGTGACGTCGTTCAAGGGCCAGACGGTCACCGTCAAGTTCCTCATGAACGAGGACTCGTCGCTGCAGACGTCGTTCGTCGTCGACGACACGGCGCTGTCGACCAGCTGACCAGTGCGGCGTGGGCCGGCACCGTCGTGCCGGCCCACGCCCGCCGCTGCCAGCGCACCGCAGTGTGACCCGAACGCCACCCGAGGAGCCCCCCATGACCGGCCGCACCCGGTTGACCGCACGACTGGCCGCCCCCACCGCTGCCCTCGCCCTCGTCGCCGCGTCCCTGAGCGCCGCGGGCGCAGTCGCCGCGCCGGCCGCGCCCGCCGCGGCGCTCGCCGACCCGGACATCAGCGTCGCGAACGTCCAGTCCCACCTGACCCAGCTGCAGTCGATCGCCACCGCGAACGGCGGCAACCGCTACACCGGCCGGTCCGGCTACCAGGCGTCCGTCGACTACGTGAAGGGCAAGCTCGACGCAGCCGGCTACAGCACGCAGGTGCAGTCCTTCAGCACGTCGTCGGGCACGTCCTACAACGTGATCGCCACCAAGGTCGGCTCCGACCCGAACTCGGTCGTCATGGCCGGCGGCCACCTCGACAGCGTCAGCGTCGGCCCCGGCATCAACGACAACGGCAGTGGCAGCGCGGCGCTGCTCGAGACCGCCATCGCGTATGCCGCGTCCGGGCAGACCCCGAAGAACACGCTGCGGTTCGGGTTCTGGGGTGCCGAGGAGCTCGGCCTGGTGGGGTCGAAGGCGTATGCCGCGAGCCTGCCCGCGAGCGAGAAGGACAAGATCCGGCTCTACCTCAACTTCGACATGATCGGCTCGCCCAACCCCGGCTACTTCGTCTACGACGACAACCCGGCCGGCAACGCGGTGCGCGACGAGATCACGGCCTGGTACGACGCCAAGGGCATCCCGTGGGAGTACATCGACGTGCAGGGGCGCAGCGACCACGCGGCGTTCCGCTCGTACGGCATCCCGACCGCGGGCATCTTCAGCGGCGCCGAGGGCATCAAGTCGAGCGCCCAGGCCAGCAAGTGGGGTGGCACGGCGGGGCAGGCGTTCGACCCCTGCTACCACCGGTCCTGTGACACGACGGCCAACCTCAACGCCACGTCTCTGGACCGCGGCGCCGACCTCATCGGCGCGCTGGTCTTCCGGCACGCGGCCAAGGACTACGGCACGTCCACGCCGCCGCCCACGGGCTCGAACCTGTTGCAGAACGCGGGATTCGAGTCGGGAGCGGTCGCCTGGACGGGCACCTCCGGCCCGATCACGAACAACACGTCACGCCCGGCGCACAGCGGCACGTGGAAGGCGTGGCTCGGCGGCAACGGCCGCACCACCAGCGAGAACATCGCCCAGACCATCACCATCCCGGCCAGTGCCACCTCGGCGTCGCTGTCGTTATGGCTGCGTGTCGACACGGCCGAGACCGGAAGCACGGCCTACGACACCCTCAAGGTCCAGGTGACCAGCGGCGGCGCGACCACGACGCTGGCGACCTACTCCAACGTCGGCGCCACCGCGGCATACGCCCAGAAGTCGTTGTCGCTGAACGCCTTCCGGGGCAAGAGCATCACCGTCAAGTTCCTCGCCACCGAGGACTCCTCCCTCCAGACGTCGTTCGTGGTCGACGACACCGCGGTACTCGCGGGCTGACAGGCCGCACCCAAACCGAGTCAAAGGAGATCCCCTGTGAAGAGACTCATCCCCGGCATGGCCTTCGGCGCCACCGTGGCGGCAACCCTCGCGGTGGCTCCCGGAGCCGCGGCGACCGGCGCCCCCGCTGCCGCCGACCCGGCCGGTCGCGTGTCACGTGCCGTCGTCGCCGAGCAGGCGAAGGTCGCCGACGCGGCCCGCACCCTCGGGCTCGGCAGTGGGCAGAAGCTGAGCGTCAAGAGCGTCGTCAGAGACGCAGACGGCACCCAGTTCGTCCGCTACAACCGCACCTACCAGGGCCTGCCGGTCATCGGCGGCGACCTCGTGGTCGAGCGCTCCAAGGCCGGCAGCACCAGGTCGGTGCGGTGGAACGCCGCCAAGTCCATCGCCGTGTCGACCAGGCCGAAACTCACTGGGGCACAGGCGAGCTCGCGTGCCGCTGGCGGTGCATCGACCCTCGTCGTGTATGCCGGTGAGTCCAGTTCTCGTCTCGCCTGGGACGTCGTGCGTGATGGCGTCAAGGCCGACCAGACGCCGAGCCGCCTGCACACGGTCGTCGACGCGACGACGGGTGCGACCCTCGACTCGTGGGACGAGGTCGTCGAGGGCACCGGCAACACGATGTACTCCGGCACGGTGACGCTGGGCACGACCCAGTCGGGTGGCAGCTACCAGCTCAAGGACGCGGTGGGGAACTACACGACCGACCTTGGCGGTGGGACCACCGGCACCGGGACGCTGTTCACCGACGCGGACGACGTGTGGGGCGACGGCACGCCCGGCAACCGGCAGACCGCCGCAGCCGACGCCCAGTTCGGCGCCGAGAAGACGTTCGACTACTACAAGAACGTCCAGGGCCGTAACGGCATCTGGGACACCGGCGTCGGTGCCCGCAGCCGGGTGCACTACGGCAGCAGCTACTCCAACGCCTTCTGGGACGGCACCCAGATGACCTACGGCGACGGCGCCGGCAACGTCCGCCCGCTCACCTCCCTCGACGTGGCCGGTCACGAGATGAGCCACGGCGTCACGGAGAACACCGCTGGGCTGGCCTACCGCGGCGACGCGGGCGGCCTCAACGAGGCGACCTCGGACATCTTCGGCACCGCCGTCGAGTGGTACGCCGCCACCGCGGCCGACCCGGGCGACTACCTCATCGGCGAGAAGATCAACATCCGTGGCAACGGAACTCCGTTGCGCTACATGGACCAGCCGAGCAAGGACGGCGCGAGCCAGGACTGCTGGAGCAGCACCACCAAGCGGCTCGACCCGCACTACTCCTCGGGTCCGCTGAACCACTGGTTCTTCATGGCCTCCGAGGGCTCGGGCGCCAAGACCATCAACGGCGTCAACTACAACAGCCCGACGTGTGGCGGTGCCCCGGCGGTGACCGGCGCGGGACGGGCCAACATCGAGAAGGTCTGGTACCGCACGCTGTCGACGAAGCTGACCTCGCGCAGTGACTACCCAGCCGCGCGCGAGGGAGCGATCGCCTCGGCCAAGGAGCTCTACGGCTCGGGCTCGGCGGTGTGCCAGTCGGTGCAGAGCGCGTTCGACGCGATCGCCGTCCCGAAGGGCTCGCAGACCTGCTGAGCAGGCGCTGACGAGCCCACCCCGAACCAGCGGGGGCGGAACCTGGCATCCTCCGGGCCGGGTCCGCCCCCGCTGTGCTGCCGTCGGCCGACGATCGCGCACTTCGGCACCATTCGCGCAGCCCCTGCTGCGCGAGCCGTGGCAAACTGCGCGAACGTCACCCGTGCCAGTCAGGTGCAGATCTTGCGTTGCCCCTCAGGGGAGTTGACGTCGGCGAGCAGCTGGTCGATCACCGGCTTGGCCTCGGCCATCCGTTCGTCGTCGATGGACACGACACCCGCCCCGGCCACCACGGTGACGGTCAGCGCGTCCGACGTCGTCGCCGGGGCATCGGTGGGGAGGTCCGACGGGCGGATGCGCGACGCGGCACGGTTGAGCAACCGTAGGCCATCCGCGTCGAGCCGGCACTCCAGGATCGGCTTCCTGCTGGTCGCCGCGACGCTGCCGTCGCTGGAGATGCGCAGCTCATCCTGGAAACCTGCGACGCCGCCCGATCGGTAGATCGTGATCGGGTACTGCGCGACAGGCTCCGCGGTGGTGCTGCTCACCGCCGGGATGTCCGGGGCCTTCTCGGCGCAGCCGGCGAGGGCAGCCGCACCCACGAGGAGGCCAGAGGCGACCAGGACTGGACTGCGCGGCATACCCAGACACTCCCACGGACCCGCCGCGACGGCGAGGGCAGACTTAACGCATGTCGCTCACCCGCGCCGACCTCGACCGCGCCCGCACCATCGTCCGCCGTCACTTCCCGGCGACGCCTTAGTTCGCGTGGCCGTTGCTGTCGGACCACGTCGGCACCGAGGTCTGGGTCAAGCACGAGAACCAGACGCCGACAGGTGCGTTCAAGGTGCGCGGCGGGCTCGTCTACGCCGACCGCGCTAGGCGAGAACGCCCGCAGGTCAAGGGTTTCGTGTCGGCGACCCGTGGGAACCACGGACAGTCGCTGGCGTATGCCGCGCGGGCGGCCGGGGTGCGCGCCGTCATCGTGGTGCCCGAGGGCAACAGCCCGGACAAGAACGCCGCGATGGAGGGCTTTGGTGCCGAGCTGGTCGTGCACGGCCGCGACTTCCAGGAGTCGCGCGAGCACGCGATGGGTCTGGCGGAGGACCTCGGGCTCGAGGCGGTCCCTCCGTTCCACCCGGATCTCGTTGCGGGAGTAGCGACCTACGCCGAGGAGCTGTTCGACGCCGCCGGCCCGCTGGACACCGTCTACGTGCCGGTCGGCATGGGTTCGGGCATCTGCGGCGTCATCGGCGTCCGCGACCTGCTCGGGCTCGACACCGAGGTCGTCGGCGTGGTGGCCGAGCGGGCCCCGGCGACCGCGCTGTCCTTCGACGCGGGCGAGGTCGTCACCACTCCGGAGGCCGCGACGTTCGTCGACGGCGTCGCCTGCCGCGCGCCGGTGCCCGAGGCGGTCGAGGTGATTCGCGCCGGCGCCGCCCGGATCGTCCAGGTGAGCGAGGACGACGCGGCCGAGGCCATGTGGGTCATGCTGCGCACGACCCACCAACTGCCAGAACCCGCCGGTGCCATGGGCCTCGCCGGGCTCCTCGCGGAGCGCGACCGCGGGCAGCTGCAGGGCCAGCGCGTCGCCACCGTCCTCAGTGGCGGCAACTGCGACACCGAGCTGCTCAATGACGTCCTCGCCGGCCGCACGCCGACGCCCTGACCCAGCACCCGCGACAAGTGGACATGGGCTGGGCGCCGGCCAGGCGGCATACCTGCGACTGGGCGCCTGGGGACGCGCCCGCGTCACATCCGCCACGCACGGTGAGATTGGTCCCATCGGCCGCACCCGGGGAGCCCGTGCGACGTGCTCGGGACTAGTCTCGGGCCCGAACCACCACCCGTTTCCGAGACGAGGACGTCAGACGTGGATCTGTTCGAGTACCAGGCCCGAGACATGTTCGAGAAGCACGGCGTCCCCGTGCTCGCAGGCAAGACGGCCACCACCCCCGCCGAGGCCAAGGCCGCTGCCGAGGAGATCGGCGCCAAGTCCGGCGGCGTGACCGTCGTCAAGGCCCAGGTCAAGACCGGTGGCCGCGGCAAGGCCGGCGGCGTCAAGGTCGCCAAGTCCGCCGACGAGGCCGAGCAGCTCGCCGGGGAGATCCTCGGCATGGACATCAAGGGCCACACCGTCGGCACCGTGATGATCGCCCAGGGCGCCAAGATCGCCGAGGAGTACTACTTCTCGATCCTGCTCGACCGGGCCAACCGCTCCTACCTCGCCATGTCGAGCAAGGAGGGCGGCATGGACATCGAGCAGCTCGCGGTCGAGCGGCCCGAGGCGCTGGCCAAGATCGAGATCGACCCCAACGTCGGCATCGACGACGCCAAGGCGACCGAGATCGCGACCGCCAGCGGCTTCGACGAGGAGACCGGGGCCAAGGTGATCCCCGTCCTGCAGAAGCTGTGGGAGGTCTACCGCGACGAGGACGCGACGCTGGTCGAGGTAAACCCGCTGGTGAAGACCGAGGACGGCGAGATCATCGCCCTCGACGGCAAGGTCACCCTCGACGAGAACGCCGACTTCCGGCACGAGGACCACGAGGCGCTCGAGGACAAGTCCGCGACCGACCCGCTCGAGGCCAAGGCCAAGGAGAAGGGCCTCAACTACGTCAAGCTCGACGGCCAGGTCGGCATCATCGGCAACGGTGCCGGGCTCGTCATGTCGACCCTCGACGTCGTCGCCTACGCCGGCGAGCAGTACGGCGTGAAGCCCGCGAACTTCCTGGACATCGGCGGCGGCGCCAACGCCCAGGTCATGGCCGACGGGCTCGACGTCATCCTGAACGACGAGCAGGTCAAGTCGGTCTTCGTCAACGTCTTCGGTGGCATCACCGCGTGCGACGAGGTCGCCAACGGCATCAAGGGCGCGCTGGAGATCCTCGGCGACGAGGCCACCAAGCCGCTCGTCGTGCGGCTCGACGGCAACAACGTCGAGGAGGGCCGGCGCATCCTCGACGAGCTGGACCACCCGCTGGTGACCCAGGTCGACACGATGGACGGCGCCGCGGCCAAGGCCGCCGAGCTCGCCGCCAACAAGTGATCCGCTGACGGCATACGAAAAGGAACTGTTGAAGCAATGTCGATCTTTTTGAACGCTGACAGCAAGATCATCGTCCAGGGCATGACCGGCGGGATGGGCTCCAAGCACACCGCGCTCATGCTCGACGCCGGGTCCAACATCGTCGGCGGCGTCAACGCCCGCAAGGCCGGCACCACCGCCGAGATCGGCGGCAAGGAGCTGCCGGTCTTCGGCTCGGTCAAGGAGGCCATGGAGGCCACCGGTGCCAACGTGTCGGTGGCGTTCGTGCCGCCGGCCTTCGCCAAGGACGCCGCGATCGAGGCCATCGACGCCGAGATCCCGCTGCTGGTGGTCATCACCGAGGGCATCCCGGTGAAGGACACGGCCGAGTTCTACAACTACAGCAAGGGCAAGAAGACCCGGATCATCGGCCCGAACTGCCCCGGCATCATCACGCCGGAGGAGTCGCTGGCCGGCATCACGCCGCACACCATCGCGGGCAAGGGCCCGATCGGGCTGGTGTCCAAGTCGGGCACGCTGACCTACCAGATGATGTACGAGCTGCGGGACTTCGGCTTCACCACGGCCATCGGCATCGGCGGCGACCCGGTCATCGGCACCACCCACATCGACGCGCTCGAGGCGTTCGAGGCAGACCCCGACACCAAGGCGATCGTCATGATCGGCGAGATCGGTGGCGACGCCGAGGAGCGGGCCGCGGCCTACATCAAGGAGCACGTGACCAAGCCGGTCGTCGGCTACGTCGCGGGCTTCACCGCCCCCGAGGGCAAGACGATGGGCCACGCGGGCGCGATCGTGTCCGGCTCGTCCGGCACCGCCGCCGCGAAGAAGGAGGCCCTCGAGGCCGCGGGCGTCAAGGTCGGCAAGACGCCGTCCGAGACCGCCGAGCTGATGCGCGAGATCATGAAGGGCCTCGAGCAGGCCTGACCCTCCCCGCCCGGACCGGCGCGTTATCGGGTTTAGGGACAAAGAGGCGCTTCACCCGAGATCGTTCCTCGGGTGAAGCGCCTCTTTGTCGGGTGGAGCCCCACGCCCCGGCGGGTATGCCGCGTGGTCGCCTACTTCTGCCGGGCGAGCGCGAGCAGCCGGTCGAGCTGGGCGAAGCCCTGCGCCTTGGTGCCCTGGAAGCCCTGACCGTCGCCGGTGCCGTGGAAGGTGATGACCGACACCGCGCCCGGGGTCCTCATCCGAGTGACGCCGACGTACTGGTACGTCGTGCCGCTCGCCTCGGTCGTGACCTTGGTGGTGAGCAGGTAGGTGCCGGGCTTCGGACCGGCCTCGGCCGTGACCTTGTTGCCGCCCTTGGTGCACCCCTTCATCACCAGCTCGCCGACTCGCGTGACATCGGCGTCCGCGAGCTGGTCGGCGTCGGCGTCATCGAAGAGGCGGACGCGCTGCTTGCCGATCAGGTAGTCGTCCGGGCCGGCCTGCACGGCGACGACCCCGACCCGACCGGCGATGCCGGCTTGCTGGTCGTCGGTCTCGCAGTCGACGATGGCCAGGGACGCCAACGGGTCAGCCGATGCCGCACTGGGCTTGGCGCCCGAGTAGAACAGTGGGTCACGCCACTGCGAGGCCGCGACGAACAGGTTCGATGAGGGCACCGGGTCTGGTCCGCTCACCGGCATCTTCTCGTTGACCGCCTTGGGTCCCGCGCTTGTCGCGTCCGTCGACGAGCTGGGCGCGGAAGTGCCAGTGCCCGACGCTCCGGCGCCGTACCGCTCGAGCCGCTGCCGGGCGATGGCGCCCAGGGCGGCGACCTGCTGCTGCGTGTACTCGGCGTCGGACTCGATCGAGGCCGTGAAGCTGATCAGGGTGACGGCCCTGGGGCCGGTGACGACGGCCCACCAACCGGAGCCCGCGTCGCCGGCGGTGAACGACAAGGTCGTGACGCCGTTCGACTCGGACTGCTTGGTGGCCTTGTAGTCGGGCCCCTGCTGGCAGCCCTCGATGTCGGTGACCAGCTGGTCGGCCACCGTCGACGGGTCGGTGCCGCTGCCCAGCTCGAACAGCGCCTGCCCGCCCTCGAACTTGCCGTTGTCGAGGGTGATCTGTTGCCGCTGGGTCAGCCCGTTCGGCACGGAGGTGAGGCAGTCGAAGGTGCGGAAATCATCCGACTTCGGGTCCTGGTCGGTCAGGCGCGACCCGTTCGGCAGGCCCAGCGTGTCCGACCACTCGGTCAGCAGCGGCAGCGGGCTGGCCTGCCCGAGGGAGCCCGTCGTCGTCGGCGACGGGGAAGCCGACGACGACGAGCTGGTCGACCGGGTCGCGGGCACGACCGGTGACTGGTCGGCGGTGGGCCCCCACACGGCATACCCGACCCCGCTGGCGACGATCACGGCAGCCGCGGCGGCGGCACCCACGGTGAGAAACCGGCGGCGCCGCAGCGCACGCCCCCTGGCCTTGACGAACCGCACGTCGGGCATGGGTGCCGCCTCCACGTCGCGGCGCAGGGTCGCCATGGCGCGACGCACGAGGGCGTCGTCCGCCTCGTTCCACTCGTCGATGTCAGCCATGGGTGTTCTCCTCGGGCGAAAGGGCCTGGGCCAGGAGGGCTCGGCCCCGGTGCAGGCGGGCCTTGATGGTGCCTGCGGGGGTATTGGTCTCGTGGGCGATCTGGTCGATGGACAGATCGCCGATGTAGTGCAGGGCAACGGCTTCGCGGACCGGGTCGGGCAGCTCACGCATCGCTGCCACGATGGCGACCCGGTCCTCGCTCGGCGGGCCGGTCGTGTCGTGCGTCCCGTGTCGGGTGTAGGCGCGTTCCTGGGTGGTTCGCTTGCGCCAGTTGGAGATCGCGATGCGGCGGGCGACAGTGCGCACCCACGCAAGCGGGTCGTCGGCCGCGCGGACCGTCGACCACTGCTGCCACGCCTTGGCGTACGCCTCCTGCGTGCTGTCCTGGGCGACGGTCAGGTCACCGGTGAAGCCGTACACGAGGTGCACCACTCGCCTGGAGGTGGCCCGGTAGAACGCGTCGAACTCCGCCTCGGCGGACTGCGCGCCCATGGACACCTCCCCGGTGGTTGCTGATCGTGCACCCAGGGTCATCACACCGCAGCAGACGCGGCCGGGGCGGGACGGGTTGCGGCGCGTTCGGGGTGAATTTTGCTGTGAATCGCGGGGCGCGCGGCGTGGGTCGCCGGAAGTCGCGGGCCGGTCAGCGACGATGGGTGCGTCATGACTGTCATGGAGCTGCTGCGGGGGACGGGGACCGGTGCGTCGAACCGGGGGGCGGTCGACCCGGCGCGAGTGCGGCGAGCCGTGCTCTCGGGGGCGGGTGCGGCCGCGGTGGGGGCGTGTGTGTTCATCCTGCCGGCGCTGATGGTGTGGGTCGCGGCCAGTGAGAGCACGGTGTCGTGGACGTCCGCCCTCGGGACGGGCGCCGCGTTGTGGCTGCTTGGTGGTGGGGCGCACGTGACGGTCGGTGCGTTGCCGGTGACGGTCGTGCCGCTGCTCTTCCTGGGGTTGCTGGTGTGGCTGGGCGGGCGCGCGGCGGCGCGGGCCACGGCCGAGGCCGCGGGTGACCGCACGGTCGTCCACGTGCGTGGGCTCGTGCACGGACGGCTCGCTGCTGAGCTCGGCGGCTGGGTCGGTGGGTATGCCGCGTGCGCGCTCGTCTGGGTGCTGCTCGCCTATGCGGCCGGTCCGGACCCGGTGTGGTGGACGGTGGTCGTGCCGGTGCTCGTGGTACCCGTGGCCGCAGCCGGGTTGGCGCTGCGGCAGCACGTGGCGCGGCGGCCGGAGCTGTTGGGGGAGGCCGCGGTGCGGCCCTCGTGGCTGCCCGAGGCGGTGCGGCGCGGTGTGCGGCCGGGGCTCGAGGGCGCCGCGACGTTGCTCACGATCGGTGTCGCACTGGTCGTGCTCATGGTCGTGCTGCACTTCGGTGCAGTGAAGAACCTGCAGTCCGAGTTGGCGCCCGGGATGGTTGGCGGGGTCGTCCTGGCGCTCGCGCAGCTCACGGTGCTGCCCAACCTCGCGCTGTGGGCGGTGTCGTTCCTGGCGGGATCGGGTTTCTCCGCGGTGGAGGGCGCGTCGGCCACGTGGACGGGCGCACGCTCGTCGGTGTTGCCGATGGTCCCGGTGTTCGGGGCGCTGCCGGAGCCGGGGGCGTTTCCGGGGGTGATGCCCGCGGTGGTGCTCGTGCCGGTCGCGGTGGGGGCGTTCGTCGGGTGGCGCTCGCTGCGCTCCGTGGCGCGGCTGTCGACGGCCCGCACCAAGCTGACGGTGACGGCAGTCGCGGTCGTCGTGACCGCACTGACGATCGGGCTGCTCGACGCTCTCGGGGGAGGGTCCCTCGGCGCTGGTCGGCTCGCCGACATCGGCGCACCGGCGCTCGCGATGACGGCCGCCCTGTTCGTCGAGCTCGCGATCGGCGCCGCGCTCGTTCTCGGCTGGGACCGCTGGAAGCTCCGTCGCTGACCCTTGGTCGTCACCGATGACACCTGAGCGAGTGGCCGAGCTGGAAGTTCACGCGACCGGGTCTCACCGGGCTCGCCTTCCTCATGGGGAGTGACAGATGACCCGCTGGCAGTACTTCACGATCACGCCCGGACCGGAGATCGGCGATGGGTGGATCCGGTTCGGGCGGCGTGATCTCGACGGCGTCAACTACACCTGTCAGACTCTTCGCAGGGCGGGCGTGTGGGAGGACAGTGACTACCTCCAGCGGTATTACCTGCTGGGCAGCAACGATCACTACCTGACCGATGTCGATCCGGATACGGCTGCGTCCCTCATTGAGCAAGCGCACCGACATGGGCGCTTCTAGCGGCTCCCGGACGAGCCGTCACAGATGAGTTAGTTGTTGCTCACCGCTCAGAAGGCAGGCATGGAGTTCAAGCATCTGCAGGTGACGGAATCCTCTCGCGGCGGCACTCCCGAGCCGCAGCTGGTCGACTACCTCAACCATGGAGCCGTGGTCTTCGCCGGGCGGATGCGCAAACCGGACCCGTACGACGCGTCTGTCGGGGATGTCGTGGGGGTTGGGATGATGACGGACGGTGAGTGGCTCTGGGCCTTTGCCGACGCGTATTTCGTGCAGAGATACAACTTCGAGGTCCCGCAGGCATTCCTCGAACGCGTCGCGGCGAACGGCGGGGTTGTTCCCGAGGTCTCTCAGGAGACGCTCCTGGCTGCGATGGCCAGCATGCAGCCCGCAGAGTCGGTCGAGCATGGGGTTCTTGGGAGCGACGAATGACTCAGTGGCAGTACTTCCTCATCACCTATGGACCCGAGGTCGACGTCCCTAGTGTGAGTTTCGGGCGCCGGGACCCCGCAGGCCCGCAATACAACTGTCAGACGCTGGACCGTGCCGGCGAGTGGGTGGACAGCGAGAAGTTGAGCCGCTACTACCTGCTCGGAAGCAACGAGGACTACCTGACCGACGTTGATCCGGACACGGCCGCGTCTCTGATCCGGGAGGCGCACGAGACCGGGCGCTTCGCGCGGCTTCCCGACGAGCCGACGCGCAGGTGACCTGGTCGTCGCGAGTTCGGCGGGTACGCCGACGACCTGTGCAGGTCACCTTTCGCCGTCGGCTGCGAACCTCATGACCCACCTTGCGCGCCCAGCCTGCTGACCGGGCCGCGAGCCCCCTCGCTATCGTCGTCCTGTGACGACGCCGACGCCGCCCACCGAGCCGACCGGCATCGTCGTCCTCGTCTCGGGGTCGGGCACCAACCTCCAGGCGCTCATCGACGCGGCCGCTGACCCGGCATACGGCGTGCGCATCCTCGCAGTAGGTGCCGACCGGGCTGGGATCACGGGGCTCCACCGGGCGGCCGCGGCCGGCATACCAACCTTTGTATGCCGCGTGGCCGACTTCGTGACGCGCGCCGAGTGGGATGCCGGGCTGGCGTCGCGCATCGACGACCACGCGCCGGCGTTCGTGGTGTCGGCAGGGTTCATGAAGCTGCTCGGACCCGAGGTCCTGGGGCGGTGGACCGTGATCAACACCC
The DNA here is from genome assembly GCF_013041615.1 of Knoellia koreensis. Taxonomy (GTDB): domain Bacteria; phylum Actinomycetota; class Actinomycetes; order Actinomycetales; family Dermatophilaceae; genus Pedococcus; species Pedococcus koreensis. The sequence goes on along the minus strand of NZ_JABEPQ010000002.1, from coordinate 592,140 downwards.
ACCCCGCGCTGCTGCCGAGCTTCCCTGGCGCCCACGCGGTTCGGGACGCGCTGGCGGCCGGCGCGACCGAGACCGGGTGCACGGTGCACGTCGTCGACTCCGGTGTCGACACCGGTCCGGTGATCGCGCAGGCGCGGGTGGCCGTCGAGCAGGACGACACCGAGGACTCGCTGCACGACCGCATCAAGGCACTCGAGCACCCGCTGCTCGTGCAGGTCGTCGGTGAGGTCGCGCGCGGTGAGCGGAGCCTGCCCACCGTGGACGGAACTGGTCCGCAGGGCCGTTAGAATCGCTGCGACAACTGGCGAGGGTGGACCACCACCGGGGAGTCACGCGCCGGGACATCGCCCGCCTGGGTGTCCCGCACCGTTGCAACCGACCGCGGAGAACCCATGAGCTCTGTCAGCAAGCCCGGCCCCAGCCAAGACGTCCGCCCCGTGAAGCGGGCACTCGTCTCCGTCTACGACAAGACCGGGCTGGAGGACCTGGCCCGTGGTCTGCATGAGGCTGGCGTCGAGATCGTGTCGACTGGCGGCTCGGCCAAGCTGATCGAAGGGCTCGGCGTCCCCGTGGTCGAGGTCGCCGACCTGACCGGGTTCCCCGAGTGCCTCGAGGGGCGCGTCAAGACCCTGCACCCCAAGGTGCACGCCGGTGTGTTGGCCGACACCCGCAAGCCCGACCACGTGCAGCAGCTCGCCGACCTGGGGGTCGAGCCGTTCGACCTGGTGGTGGTGAACCTCTACCCGTTCCGCGAGACCGTCGCGTCGGGCGCCGGGCCGGACGAGGTCATCGAGCAGATCGACATCGGCGGACCCACCATGGTGCGGGCCGCCGCCAAGAACCACCCGAGCGTCGCCATCGTCACGGACCCCGCGGCATACCCCTCCGTCCTGGAGGCGGTGCGCGGCGGCGGGTTCACCCTCGCGCAGCGCAAACTCCTTGCGGCACAGGCGTTTGTGCACACCGCCGACTACGACAACGCGGTCGCAAACTGGATGGGCAACGCCTACGTCGACACCTCGGACGGCAGCGGCTTCCCGGCGTGGACGGGCGCGACGTGGCAGCGCAAGGCGGTGCTGCGATATGGCGAGAACCCGCACCAGCGCGCCGCGATCTACACCCACTGGCGCGCCGGCGTCGCCTCGGCCGAGCAGCTGCACGGCAAGGAGATGTCCTACAACAACTACGTCGACGCCGATGCCGCGGTACGCGCCGCGCACGACCACGGCGACCAGCCGACCGTCGCGATCATCAAGCACGCCAACCCCTGCGGCATTGCGGTCGGCGACACCGTCGAGGAGGCGTATGCCGCGGCGCACGCGTGCGACCCCGTCTCCGCATATGGGGGCATCATCGCGACGAACCGGCCCGTGAACGCGGCGATGGCGAAGGCCGCCAACGAGACGTTCAGCGAGGTGATCGTTGCGCCCGGGTTCGACGACGACGCGCTGGAGCTGTTGCGGGAGAAGAAGAACCGGCGCCTGCTGCTCCTGCCTGAAGGCATGGGGAAGACCGCCGACCCGATCGAGTTCCGGCCGGTGAGTGGCGGGGTGCTCGTGCAGACGGTCGACCGGATCGACGCGAAGGTGGCGGGTGAGGACGGCGCCGTGACCGGTGGTGACGACGCGGAGAACTGGCGCCTTGTCGCCGGCACGGCCGCCGACGAGGCGACGCTGGCCGACCTGCAGTTCGCGTGGCGGGCGGTGCGTGCGGTGAAGTCGAACGCCATCCTGCTCGCGCGCGACGGGGCCTCGGTCGGCATCGGGATGGGCCAGGTCAACCGGGTCGACTCGTGTCACCTCGCGGTCAACCGGGCCAATGCCGACGGTCAGGACCGGGCGCGCGGCGCCGTCGCAGCGTCAGACGCGTTCTTCCCGTTCGCCGACGGGCTCCAGGTGCTGCTCGACGCCGGGGTTCGCGCGGTCGTGGCCCCGGGTGGCTCGGTGCGTGACGAGGAGGTCATCGCAGCCGCCGAGCAGGCCGGCGTGACCATGTATTTCACCGGCACCCGCCACTTCGCCCACTGACCCCAGCGCCCACTGACCCCAGCCCCGACGGGCCCTTTGGCAAAACGGGGGTTGCTGACACGAAACGGTGGTTCCGCAGCCCCGTTTCATGCACGCAACCCCCGTTTTGCGGCGGCAGCTGGTGGGATCAGTCGAGCTGGGGCGCGCGGTAGCCCGTGGGCTCGCCCGTGCCGAGGTCGATGATCGCGGCGACGGGACCACCCCCGTCCGGGCCCTGGTGCGCCGCCGACACCGACACGAACACGGCCGGGTCGCCCGTCACTGACGCCGTGACGCCACCCACCGCGGCCTTGATCTGCCGGTGCCAGTGCACGTCTGAGTCGTCAAGCATCGCGTTGCGCCGACCGCGCACTGCGCCGTCCTGACTCGCCTCGCACTTGAGGAAGACGTTGACCAGCCGCCCCTGCAGGTCCGAGGTGTGCGGCCGTTCGGGCAGGTCGAGCCCGGCGTCCTTGATCGCCGCCCAGATGCCGTCGGCGTCCAGCGCGTCACGCATCACCGAGTGCCCGATGCGGTAGCGCCCCCCGACGCCGCGCGCGTTGCCGACCACGACCACCTGCGCCCGGTCCAGCTCCACGCCCGACGAGCACGATGCCACCGACGAGTAGAGCGTCCGGTCGCGCAGCACGTCCTCGTCGCGCGGCATCTCGATTTCGCCGAGCGCGACTGCGATGCCGAGTGCGGTGCCACCGTTGGAGACGTCCATCGACGCGAGGGTGTCCTCGGTGAAGACGTCGTGGCCGCGGCTCTTGGCGTCACGGATGGTGTCGATCGTGAGCAGCGGCGTCTTGGTCTGCACGTAGTGCACGTCGGCCGGGTCGGTGATGCCGGCGCGTTCCATCGCCACCTTCACCGCGTCGGCCACCTTGGTCACCATCGCCGTGCGACCGATGTCCTCGGGCAGCAGCACCTCGCTCATCGCGAACCCGACGGTCAGCCGCGGCTCGTCGGTCTGCTCCGCCTTCTCGGGCGGCACGGTCGCGAAGATCGTGGCGTGCGGGCTGATGACGCCGTCGGTGCCACCGGACCACACGATCGGCACCTCCTTCACCTTCGCCGCGTCGGCACCCTTGGCGACCAGCACCTCGCGGAACGCCCGGTCGGCGATGATCCGCGTGTAGTCGTTGACCCCGCCGTTTCCCTCGGTCTTGCCGATGACGGCGATGACGCGGTCGGCGTCGATGACGCCGTCGTCGATGAGCTTGGCCAGCTCGCTGGCGTCGGTGACGCTGTGCAGCGGCACCTTGCGGACCTCGATGGCGTCTGGCATTGCTGTCACCTTCCTGATTCCGTTGTGCTGCTTGGTGTTTCGTGCTTCAAGACGGGGGTATGCCGCCCGCTCACCACCGTGCCCACGTCGCCTTCGCCACTGGCGACGGCGTTGACGGCCGCGGCGATCTGGTCGAGGGCGGTGATGACGCTTGTGCCGCCAGCGCGCGCGAACCGCAACGCGGCCTCGACCTTGGGGCCCATGGACCCCGACGCGAACTCGCCTGACGCGGCATACCTCTCGAGCTCGCTGAGGGGCACCCGGCCGAGCGGCCGCTCCTCACTCGACCCGAAGCCGACGACGGCGTTCGCGACGTCGGTGGCGATGACGAGCACGTCGGCCCCGAACGACGAGGCGAGAAGGGCTGCGGTGAGGTCCTTGTCGATGACGGCCTCGACTCCGTGCAGCACGCCGTCGGCGCTGCGCGACACAGGGATCCCGCCCCCGCCTGCGGCGACGACGATGTAGCCGGCGTCCAGCAAGGTGCGCAGGGTCGGTGTCTCGAGCACCTCGAGCGGCTCGGGGGAGGCGACCACGCGGCGCCAGCCCTTCTCGCCCCGGTCCTCCCACGTCTCGCCGTGCTCGATGAGGGGCTTGGCCTGGTCGCGGGTGAGGTAGCGGCCGATCGGCTTGGTGGGCTTGGTGAAACCGGGGTCGTCGCCGTCGACGAGGGTGCGGGAGACGATCGCGGCGACTGGACGATCGACACCACGTCGCGCGAGCGCCGCCTCGAGCGTGTCGAGGACGGTGAAGCCGATCGTTGCCTGGGTCTGGGCGCCGCACCAGTCCAGCGGGACGGGTGGGACGACGTGGGCGGCGAGCTCGTTCTTGACCAGCAGGTTGCCGACCTGGGGGCCGTTGCCGTGGGTGAGCACCACCTCGTGCCCGGCTGCCACGACCTCGGCGACATGGCCCATGGCGGTCGCGATCGCGTCGCGCTGCGCCTGTGGTGTGGCGCTGCCGTCGGGGCCGGTCATGGCGTTGCCACCGAGCGCGATCAGGACCCGCATGCCACACCTCCCACGGTCGGCCGACACGTCGATGAGCCGGTGCGGCGAGCCTAGGCAGGGCGGGGTGACGCGGGCGTTGGCAAGCAATGCCCAATGCGGATCCCTGCGTTGTCAGGTGCGTTCACTCGGCGCTCGGCGCCGCGAGAGCGATGACGAGGTCACGGACGGTGTCGGGGTCGTCGAGGCTGTCGCCGAACAGCTCGCGCAGCTGGCCCACGCGGTAGCGCACCGTCTGCGGGTGGACGAACAGCTGCTCCGCGACCGCCTCGCGTCGGCCGCGGTGCAGCAACCACGCGCGCAGCGTCTCCTCGAGCTTCGGCCGTTGGGTCTCGGTGAGTTCGTCGAGGGGGGCGAGCACGCGTCTGCGCAGGTCGGCGAGGGCTTCCCGGTCGGCCGCCACCACCAGCTCGGCCAGGTGGGCGTCAGTGTCGTATGCCGCGCGGCCGCCGTCCGCAGCCACCGTCGCCTGCGCGCGTCGTGCCCGGTCGTAGGAGACGGCTACCTCGCGCCAAGGGACGGTTTGTCCGATGACCAGGCCGAGCCGTGATCCGTTGTCCACCAATGTCTTTCGTGCCTTTGCGGTCAAGTTCGGGAGCAGCAGCGCACACGTGTCGTCGTTCGGTGGTGCGTCGGGCAGCTCGCCCTCGACGACGAGGCTCGAGGGGTCGACGAGGGGTCGCACTTCGCGGAGCTGCTCCTCCGAGACGAGGACTGCGGTAAGCGTGCGAGGTGGCTGCCACGACGCGCGCGCGGCATGCCGGTCGACGGTCTCGTCGCTGACGCCTCCGCGCAGCAGGTCGCGGGCGACGCGGTCGAGCTGCTGGCGGTGGTGCCGCTCGGCGGTCGCGAGCTCCGCGGCATGCCCGGCCACGCTGGCGGCGGACAGCTCGTCGATGTAGGCGAACACGAGCTCGGCGAACCGTGCCAGCCTGGCCGAGTCGAGCTCGGCCTCCACGGCGACGGCCGACAGCTCCCGCCACGAGACGCGGGCGCCGATGCGGTAGGCCGACAGCAGCGCGTCGAGGCTGCGGCCGTTGCGCGCCTCGCCGCGGCCGAGCTCGTACGACGCGGCCTGGGCCGGGCGCAGGGGACTGCTCGGGTCGGTGCTGCGGGCCGCGAGGGTGAGGAAGCCGCCGAGCGCGGTCCGCACCGCCGCCTCGATGGTGTCGACCATGAAGGCGCGCGCCGCGGCATACGCGGGCACCTCCTCGATGATGGCCTCAACGGCGTCCTCGGCGACCCCGGGCAGGGCCTCGCGCAGCCGGGTCTCGACCCGGGCGGGCAGCTGCAGGCCAGCGGCCCGGTCGACGGTGATCGCCTCGGTGCGCCTCCCGCTCGTCGGTGCCACGCCCCGCCCGGCGGATGTGGGCGTCGTCACGCCAGGCGCCGCGCCCGCGCGAAGGCTGGGCCTCGATCGGCCATCTTTTGTCATCTGCGCACAATTCCTTCCGCCAGGATCACCCGGACTGGTCAGGAGTTTAGGCCAAGTTGTCGGAGAAACTTGATCCATGACCGCTGCAGCGACCCCGCGCACCACCACGAACGCGGCCCGGACGCGCGGCATACCCATGGCTCGGCTGCGTGACGCCGCCCTGCGCGTCGCGCACGCGGTCACCACACCGGTGCTCCCAGCCGACTACCTCGATCTCATCGCTCCACTGCGCGCGGGCGCCGACCTGCGCGGTCGCGTCGTCGCCGTGACGCCCGAGACGGCCGACGCCGCCACGGTCGTGATCCGCCCGGGTCGCGGCTGGCGCGGCCACGTTCCCGGCCAGTACACCCGGATCGGCGTCGATGTCGATGGCGTTCGCAACTGGCGCGCCTACTCCCTGACCTGCCCGGTCGACGCCGCCGACGGCCTCATCTCGATCACCGTCAAGGCGATCCCCGACGGCAAGGTCAGCAACCACGTCGTGCGCGACCTGCGCCCCGGCACGCTGATCCACCTCGACCAGGCGACCGGCGACTTCACGCTGCCGACACCGCGCCCCGCGAAGGCACTGTTTCTCACCGCCGGCTCAGGCATCACGCCCGTCATGGGCATGCTGCGCAACCACCTCGCCGAGCTACCCGACGCCGTCCTCGTGCACAGCGCGCCGACGCCGACCGACGTGATCTTCGCGGAACGACTGCGCGAGTGGGGCGGGCGCGGCGACCTGCGGCTCGTCGAGCGGCACACCGACACCGACGGCATGCTCTCGCCCGCCGACCTCGACGAGCTGGTGCCCGACTGGCGCGAGCGCGAGACGTGGTGCTGCGGGCCGACGGGCATGCTCGACGCCTTCGAGGAGGCGTATGCCGCGGCGGGCCTCTCCGAGCGACTGCACACCGAGCGCTTCCGCCCGGTCGTCGTCGCCGAGGGCGAGGGCGGCACCGTCACCTTCGCTGCCCAGGGCAAGACCGTCGAGGCCGACGGCGCGACGCCGATCCTCGACGCGGGCGAGGAGGCCGGCGTGCTGATGCCGTCCGGCTGCCGCATGGGTATCTGCTTCGGCTGCGTCGTGCCGCTGCGCCAAGGAGCCGTGCGCGACCTGCGCAACGGTGAGCTGACCGTCGCCACGGAGGGTGACGGCGTGCGCATCCAGACCTGCATCTCGGCCGCCGCGGGCGAGTGCGAGATCGACCTCTGACCCGCTCAACGCTACTGACTTCGACGAATTACGCTGCGACGAAAGGACTTCCGTGACTGCCACTGCGAACCGACCGACGACCACCCTGGGTGACGAGCAGTTCGACCTGTCGATCGACGGTCGGCTGGCCGGCACGCCGCGCGCGCCACAGAACACCACCAAGGTCGGCTCGCGCCTGTCCGTGGCCGCCAAGGAGCGCAGCTTCGTCCCCAAGCCCTCGGGCAAGCCCGACCCGGCCGGTCACCTGTCCGCCGAGGACATCGAGGCGCTCGGCGCCGAGCTCGACGCCCTGCGGCAGGAAGTCCTCGACTCGCGCGGAGCCAGCGACGCGGCATACATCCGCAAGGTCCTGAAGTGGCAACGCGGACTGGAGATGGGCTCGCGAGCCGTCCTGCTCTTCTCGCTCTTCCCGCCGGCGTGGTTCGTCGGCACCGCGGGCCTGTCGGTCGCGAAAATCCTCGAGAACATGGAGCTCGGGCACAACATCATGCACGGGCAGTGGGACTGGATGCGCGACCCGCGGATCCACTCCCAGGAGTGGGAGTGGGACAACGCGAGCCCGAGCGAGTTCTGGAAGCACAGCCACAACGAGCTGCACCACACCTTCACCAACGTGATCGGCCGCGACAACGACCTCGGCTACGGCATCATGCGGGTCGACGAGGACCAGAAGTGGTACCCGTCGTACCTCACGCAGCCGCTCGTCAACTTCATCAACATGGTGTTCTTCGAGTACGGCATCGCGGCCTACGACCTCGAGGTCGGTGCGTACCTCCAGGGCCGCGGCAAGGACAAGGAGACGTTCCAGCGCGACCTCAAGAAGGTGCTGCGCAAGATCGGCCGCCAGGCGCGCAAGGACTACCTCGTGCACCCACTGCTGTCGGGGCCGTCGTTCTTCCAGACCGTGGCCGCCAACTTCGTCGCCAACACGGTGCGCAACGTGTGGACCCACTCGGTCATCATGTGCGGCCACTTCCCCGAGGGCGTCGAGACGTTCGCCAAGCAGTCGATCGACGGTGAGACGCGCGGCGAGTGGTACCTGCGGCAGATGGTCGGGTCGGCAAACATCAGTGGTAGCAAGGCCATGCACCTCATGACCGGCAACCTGTCGCACCAGATCGAGCACCACCTGTTCCCCGACCTGCCGAGCAACCGGTATGCCGAGATCGCCCCGCGGATCCGCGAGATCTGCTCGCGCTACGGCCTGTCCTACACGACCGGGCCACTGCCCAAGCAGGTGGCGTCGGCGTGGAAGCAGGTCGTCGTGCTGGCGCTGCCCAACCCGCAGGAGGGGCGTTCGCGGGTCGGCATCGCGGCCGAGGCCGTCGGCAAGCGGGTGCGTCGCAAGCTGCGCAACCGTCGTATGCCGCGTCGCGCCTCCGCGACCGCCTGACCCCGGGCGCTGGCGCCTGGGTCAGCTCGTTCGAGGTAATCCGCTACCCGGAACCGGTAGCCGAGTACCTCGAACCGTCGGTGTGGCGGACTAGCTCGACGCGGCTGCGGCCCGAGCGAGCTTGACCAGTCGCCAGACGAAGAAGTCGCAAAGCGCAACGATCGGGATGACGCTGAAGACGGAAGGATCGATCGTGACAGTCAACAACGCAACGAGTCCGGCTGACGTTGCCACCCAGGCGGGGTAGATCAAGGCTGACAACCATTGGTCGCGGCGGTCCCAGGCCGGGGCCATGAACGACAGCGCGACCGTCGCACACCAGGGAAGAGCCCACGCCGTGCCTCGCAGCAGGATCCCGGCGGGGCCGGATGCGACAAGGATGGAGAACGCGCCAAGGGCGAATCCCACGACGTTGAGAGCGCATGAGGTGAGCGCCTGCCAACGCGGGACGGGGCGTGGGGCGGTGGGCCCGACAGCCGTCCGGCCGGCATACGCCTCGTCGGCGATGGCCTGGGGTGGGCCGAGCTCGGCGAGGGCCGCTCGCACCTCGTCGTCGGAGGCGCCGGGCCCGACGGCACCTTCGAGGTGCTCGCGGACGCCGGCGAGGACCTCAGCGCGCTCGCCAGGCTCGACGCCGTGGAGCAGCAGCTCGAGGTCGCGCAGGTAGGCGGCAGCCAGCGGGTGCGTGGTCGGTGCGGTCATGACGGCCGACTGACGAGGGGGCTGCTCGGGGCGCTTGCGCGACGCAGACCGGCGGGGATGTCGCGGCCAAAGATCCAGACGGCCGCGATGATGATGACCGCGAGGCTGATCCACGCACCCACATTGATCCCGATCTCGGTTCGCGTGATGGCGTAACCGATGGCAGGCAGTCCCGCGATCAGCACCAGCGACAGGGGCGCGACCGCAATCATGCGGATCCGCTCGGCTCGCGTCCACAGCGGTGAAGGCACAGTGAGCGCTGCCACAGGGAGGGCCACCGTGAACAGGTGCCACGGGAGAGCGAACAGCACCATGGTGGAGTCGAACTCTGTCACCCGTGTCTTCACCTCCCCGTCCGAGGATACGACGGTCTCGGTCGAGTAGCCCAGGCCGCCGAGAGCCACGGCCACGAGGGTCAGGAGGCCGAGGCCCAGGATGCAGGCCACGACGATGGGAACCCAGGGCCGCGATATGGCGCCCCTGGCCGGGGCCGGCGGAGCAGACGGGGCGCGCGCAGGTTCGGGCGACCGGCCGGCATACGCCTCGTCGGCGATGGCCTGGGGTGGGCCGAGCTCGGCGAGGGCCGCTCGCACCTCGTCGTCGGAGGCGCCGGGCCCGACTGCTCCTTCGAGGTGCTCGCGGACGCCGGCGAGGACCTCAGCGCGCTCGCCAGGCTCGACGCCGTGGAGCAGCAGCTCGAGGTCGTGCAGGTAGGCGGCGGCCAGCGGGTGCGTGGTCGGTGCGGTCATGACTGTCCCCCTGAGAGTGTGCTGTCGACGGCGTCGCGGAACGGTTTCCAGGTGCGGCGGAAGGCGGCCAGCGACTCGCGCCCCTCGCTGGTCAGGGCGTAGTAGCGCCGTGGTGGTCCCTCGGTCGACTCCTGCCAGCTGGTGTCGACCAGACCGGCTTTGCGGAGTCGGGCGAGCAGTGGGTAGAGCGTGCCCTCGCTGGCGAGGAGCACCCCGTCGGCGGTGAGGCGACGGGCGATGTCGAGGCCGTAGAGGGCCTCGCGCTCGAGGAGGGCCAGGACGCAGTACTCCAGCGCACCACGACGCAGCTGCGTCAGGATGATGTCGTCGCCGGGTACCATGCGACACAAGATAGCTCCTCGCGGGCGATCCGCCAATGGTCGAGTGCGCGCCAGCAGCCCCGCCGAGGAGTGGCGGGGTGCGGGGCAAAGTCACGCTGGTTCTTGGGCTGCCCGCCCCGCGAGGAGCTGGTCGTAGCTGCCACGGATGAGGTCCCACTCGACGCGTTCGCCCTCGGAAGTCGCCCTGACAGAACGCCGAGTGCTTCCGGTCAGTCGATGTCGATACCTCGGTCATAGTCGTAATTGGCCACCATCCGCTCGCGGACTGGGCCCACCCCGTCAAACGAGTACGTGACGCGGCATGCGACCAGGTCTACCGACTCCTCCATGAGCACTAGGTCGACTGCGTTGCCCGGATCGAACAGGCTGGGAACGCCGAACGCCACTGACTCGCCAGCGTGGACAAAGGTTGGAGCTTCGGGCCCTACCAGAGGAATCTCGGTCGCCGATTCGGTGCTCGAACTCTTCTTGTACCGGTGCCCGTACCGGACGAGAACGGCACCGTGGACGTATACCGCCGCGTCGAGCGGCAACACGAAGATGGTGTGGAGGTCGTAGCCGGGCTGTCCCTTCTTGGTCCCGGACGCTCGATAGCTGAGGGTGGCAATGCTGTCACCAACCACGACGTCGCGCGGTACGTAGTCGCGCTCGATTTCGAAGTCGACTCGCGCGGTCGAGGCGGCCACCAATGCCGCGCTCTTGCTCGCTTCTGCGGCGAGTTTGGCACTCTCCGCAGCAGTCTCTGATGACCTCGTGAGTCGCCAATTTAGGTACGTCGTCCAGGCGGTGATGACGACCAGCACGATCGTGAGTCCAACGGTGATCCACCCTTGGGCGAGTGACGCGCCGTCGCTCGCGTCTGCGAAATGCATGCCATGAAGATAGGCCGAATACGGTCGTTGAGGTTGCCCTTCCACGATCGGGCGCGAGAGGTGACTCGGGCTCCAAGCGCGATCCTTGCGACTGACGAGGGGTACTGGTAGCCCAAAGCCCAATTGTCCAACGCCCCTACGACCGCGATGTCGTTGCGGAATCCTACGGACCGGTCAGCCTCTGGTAGCCCGATGCTGGCGTGGACATGAGACACGCCAGCGCCGGGCCTGACCCCACCGACTGTGCTCGACCCACGGGAGGAAGTGGTCGGGTCGCTCCCGGGCGCGTCAGTCCGACGGGGGCGGGCAGCTGTCGATGGTCACGTCGGTGCAGATCCAGAACTGGACCGGCACCCTCATCCGGTGCCGCACGAACCCGGCGCGGTAGACGACCTCGTACCCGTCGTAGTGCCAGCTGCCCGGCTTGGTGACCTTCACGCGCACGAGGATCGGGACACCCAGCCCTGGCGGCTTGTCGCCGCGATTCGAGGGCAGGACCTGTCCCGAAGCGTCGGTTCGTTCGGCTGCCGGGACCAACCCGTAACCCGGACCGTCGCTGAGGCCGATGCGCGGGTCGGCCGTCGGCGTGAGTTCGACGGCGGTGGTTGTGAGGCCGTCCGCCGCCCCTTGCGCCGCAACGGGTTTGATGCTGTCGACGTGCACCGGCAGCCAGCCGTGGTTGACGAGGCTCGTGTTGCCATCGGTGACCTCGGAACCGACGGGCCGGGTCGTGCCGACGCCATAGCCCCGAGGCGGACCCAGCGGCCCGTTGCCCGTCCAGATCCCCAGCGCGCACAGGGCCAGGTTCACCGTGACGAGCAGGCCGATGGCGCACACGAACTGCCGCCGACGCACACTGCGATCAGGTCGTGCCCCCGGGGCCGCTTCGTGGACGTCCACCCCCATGGCCGGAGTATGCCGCGTCAGTCCTCCTCGTCGAGCCACTTTCGGACAGACTCGTCGTGCTGGCCCAGCGAAGGCGGGGCGTCATGCTCAGCCCGCCCGCCGGCATACCCGTTGTCGTCAAAGCGAATTGGCGGCCCGGGCAGCTCGATCGGGCCGAGCGTGGGGTGGTCGACGGAGATGACGAGTCCCTGCGACCGCGTCTGGTCCCAGTCATAGACGCGGTCGATGGTGCGCACTTCGCCTGCGGGCACGCCGAGCTCGGCGAGGCGGGGGAGGAGCTCGTCCATCGGGTATGCCGCGAAGGCGCCGTTGAGTGCGTCCCTCACCTCGGTGGGGTGCTCGATGCGCGCCCGGTTGGTCGCAAGGGCAGGTGTCGTGGGGTCGATGCCGAACGCCTCGGCCAGCCTGACCCAGAGAGACTCGCTGCCGACGGCGACCTGGATGTCGCCGTCCTTGCAGTGGAAGAGGCCGTAGGGGGAGACGCTCGGGTGGTGGTTGCCCTGGGCGTGGCCGACGTGGCCAGCAACCGTGTAGGCGGTGCCCTGGAAGGCGTGCGCGCCGACGATGGCCGCGAGGAGGCTGGTGCGGACGATGCGGCCCTTGCCGGTGCGCTCTCGCTCGTGGAGTGCCGTGACGACGCCGAACGCGCCGTACATGCCGGCGAGCAGGTCGCCGATGGGGACTCCGACGCGCTGAGGGGTCTCGGCGTCGGGGCCGGTGACCGACATGATCCCGGCCTCGCCCTGCGCGATCTGGTCGTAGCCGGCTCGCCCGCCCTGCGGTCCGTCGTGGCCGAAGCCGCTGATCGACAGAATGACCAGGCGCGGGTTGAGCTCGTGGAGCTGGTCGGTGGAGAAGCCGAGCCGGTCCATGACGCCGGGACGGAAGTTCTCGATGAGCACGTCGGCGCGCTGGATGAGTTTGGTGAGGACGTCGCGGCCGTCGTCGGACTTGAGGTCGAGGGTGATCGACTCCTTGTTGCGGTTGGCGCTGAGGTAGTAAGTGGAGATCGGATCGTCATCGGGGCCGACGAACGGTGGTCCCCACCCGCGGGTGTCGTCACCGGCCGGCGACTCGACCTTGATGACGCGGGCGCCCATGTCGCCCAGCATCATCGCGGCATGCGGCCCGGCAAGGGCCCGGGAAAGGTCAACGACGGTGATGTCCTCCAGCGGTGCACTCACGTCGTCATCTTGTCAGGGCGCGGCGATGTCTGGGAGGTGGTGACATCAGCGGGAGGCGAGCCGAGCCCGCCGCAACGGTGCTGCCAAGCATGGGGCGACATCGGCGGGGCCAAACAGTCACCCGAGGCCGGTGAGCTGGGTGAGGATGACACCCATGACTAACGACATCCGCTTCGACCATGTCGGCATCACCGTCGCCGACCTCGACACGGCAGTGGAGTTCTTCACGGGCCTCGGGCTGGAAGCCGGTGACCGGATGACGGTCGAGGGCGAGTTCCTCGACACCGTCATCGGCATGTCCGGTGCACGCACCGAGATCGTGATGCTGCGGCTCCCGGGCGGCGGGACCACCGTCGAGCTCTCGACCTTCGTGCGCCCCAACCACGAGCCGGGCTCGCCCACGGCCATGGCCAACGAGCTCGGCATCCGCAACGTGTGCTTTGTCGTCGACGACCTCCAGGCAACCCTGGATCGCTTGGCTGCCAACGGTTACGGGCTCGTGGGCGGCATCGGCACCTACGAGAACGCGTTGCGGATGGCCTACGTCCGCGGGCCGGAAGGCATCATCGTGTCGCTGGCCGAGAGCCTCGGATGAGACCGGCCGCCACCGCGGAGAGCCTTACCTCGCACCACCGGAGGGCGTCCCGTCGAACCGGTCCGCCAGGGCGGTGAGCCTGCCGACATAAGCCGCCCAGTCGTACTCAGACGGAACGTTGTCAGACGGACCCCGCCACCCGACACTGCCGTCGACCGACTCACGAAGGATGTCGGCCTGCCCACCGTGCCCGGCCAGGTCGGTGAGGAGGTGGACCAGGATCTGGTGCAGGGTGACCTGCTCACCGCCCCAGTGCGGCACATGGCCAACGGCGTCCAGCGACAAGGCCTCGATGGTCTCGTTGCCGTGGCCGATGACGCGCCGGTAGAGGTCGATCGTGCCCGCGATGCTCTCGCTCTCGGTCGCGTACCAGTCGGCCTGCGGGTCGACCACGTCGTCGGGGAGCAGCTCCGCGGACTGCGGGAAGGGCCGATCGAACGTCGTCCCGAGGTAGACGGCCTCGACGTGCGTGACGTGCTTGATGAGGCCGAGCAGGTTGGTGCCGGTCGGCGTCCTCGGCAGCCGCGCCTCACGCTCCGAGAGGTCCTCGACCTTGGAGATCAACGCCTCGCGGCGGGCGTCCAGGTAGCTGCGCAGAGTGGCTTTGGCATCAGCGGTCATGGCAAGCGGCCCTCACAGCCAGTCGACATCGGCAGCGGTCCTGCCATCGGCAAGGCTCGCATAGCCGGGTCCGCGGTCGAAGAACGGCACGTCACCGGCGGCCGCGCGCTGCTCACGCAGCTCGGCGCGCAGCTCATCGCTCGCCTCGACATCGATGCTCGGCTTGTCTTTCGTGCCCGACGCCACGACCCCGTATGCCGTCCGCGCACCCTCGAAGGACACCTTGCCCCAGCGCAGGTCGCGCTCGACCTCGTCGTACGGGCGCTCGAGCGGGTCGCCCCAGCCACCGCCACCCGTCGTGCGGATGCGGATGACCTGCCCGGCCTTGACCGGCTCGGCATCGGCGAGGGCGTCGACCTCGCGCTCGGACGGGCCGCCGGGGTCGATGGTGACGCTGAACGGCATACCTGCCTTGCCTCCCTTGACCCCCCAGCAGGCGAGGATCGAGCGGTCGGCGATCGACATGAAGTGCGCGTCCTCGAGCATCCGGATGTGCTTCTCGTAGCCAAGGCCGCCCCGATAACGGCCAGCACCACCGGAATCCACCGCCAGACCCAGCCGCTCGACCACGAACGGGAAGCGCGACTCGGTGAACTCGGTCGGCAGGTTGCGGGAGTCGGGGACGACGTGGATGGTGTCCTCGCCGTCGGCGTAGTAGCGACCGCCGGAGCCACCGCCGAGGACCTCGCGCATGAGGTAGGGGTTGCCGTCGCGGTCGTTGCCGTAGACGCCGGTGTAGCGGATCGTCTCCTGGTCGGCGGGCATCCGACCGTCGACGGCCTTGGCAACCACGCCCGCGAGTACCCCCAGCAGCCGCAGGATGACGAACGTGCGCGCATTGGTCGGTGCGGGGTAGATCGGCGTGAGCAGCGTTCCCTTGTCGGGGAACCGCATCTCGATGAGCGGCACGATGCCCTCGTTGACGTCGAGCTCGGCCATCCGCTCGGGCGTGTCGGCGAGGTTGCGCAGGATCGGGGCGAGCCACTTCTTGAGGAAGTTCCCGCCGACGTAGTCGCCGCAGTGGTTGATGGGGCCCTTGGCCTGCGGGCTGGTGCCGGTGAAGTCGATGATGATGCGCGGTCCGGCGGGTCGGCCGTTCTCGGGGTCTGCGGGTGCGTCGCTGACCTTGGTGAGCGTGATGCGCTGGGTGTGCAGCTGGGGCTCGTCGACGCCGTCGTGTTCGGCGTAGTCCTCCCAGACGTAGGTGCCGTCGGGGATCTTGGCGAGGATCTCGCGCCGGTAGGTCTCCGTGGTCCGGTCGAGGATCGCGTCGAACGCCGCCTCGATCTCGGCCCGCCCGTAGCGCTCGAACAGCTCGGACAGCCGTCGCGCGCCCATGAGACAGGCGGAGCACTCGGCATCCAGGTCGGCGGCGAGCGAGTCGGGCATCCGGCTGTTGCGGGTCATGATGCGCAGCGCCGCCTTGTTGGGAACTCCCTTGTCCCACAGCTTGATCGGCGGCACCGAGAGACCTTCCTCGTGCACGCTCGTCGCGTTGCTCGGCATCGACCCGGGCACCGCGCCGCCGATGTCGTCGTGGTGTCCGAACGCCTGCACGAACGCCACCACCTCGGGCCCGTTCCCCGAGTCGTGGAAGACCGGCACCGTGACGCACAGGTCAGGCAGGTGCCCGATGCCGCCCTCGGACTCGTAGACGTCGTTGTGGAAGAAGACGTCACCCTCGGCCATCTCCGCCAGCGGGAAGTCGCGCGCCACGGGGTGCACGAGCGCCGAGTAGGACCGCCCGGTGAGCTTGCGCAGCTGCCGGTCGTGGATGCCCGCGCGGAAGTCGTGGGCGTCGCGGATCATGGGGGAGCGACTGGTGCGCGCGATGGCCGTCTCGACCTCCATCTCCACGCTGGCGAGGGTGCCCTGGACGATCTCGACGAGGATCGGGTCGACGGGCGTGCCCTCGGCGGTGAGGCGGTGGCCGTGCTCGTATGCCGTGGGGAGACCTGCCGTGTTGACCATCAGTGCGTGCCTTCCTGGGTCGCTGCGGCGCTGGGTTCCGTTGCAGGCGAGTCGGATTCACGTCGGATCACGAGGTTGCCGAAGTCGTCGACCCGCACCTCGAACCCCGGGTGCACCGGCACCGTCGACCCGAACTCCTCCACGATCGCCGGCCCCGCAAACCTGTCCCCGGCGCGAAGGTCTGGCCGCCAGTAGACGGGCGTGGCGGCATACCCATCGTCGGCGTCAAAGCACACCTGCCGGCTGCCGCGAGTCTTCGGAAGAATTCCCACGCTGGAACGTGCAGATTCTTCCGAAGACTCGCCAGCGCCGGGGCCAGTGTCGGCGCCGCCGAGGGGGCGCAGCTCGGGGCGGGTGATGGGGCCGATGCCGGTGACGCGCAGGTTGACCCACTCGACCTGCTGGGTGGGGTCGCCGGAGAAGTCGTAGCCGTAGAGCGCCCGGTGCGCCTCGTGGAAGGCCGCGGCCACACCCTCCGCGTA
The DNA here is from genome assembly GCF_013041615.1 of Knoellia koreensis. GTDB lineage: Bacteria > Actinomycetota > Actinomycetes > Actinomycetales > Dermatophilaceae > Pedococcus > Pedococcus koreensis. Next base: position 575,387 of record NZ_JABEPQ010000002.1, on the reverse strand, counting down.
TGCCGCGTCGACGGGTCCGTCGGGGGCCGGCACCCGCACCTCGAACGCCTGGCCGAAGTAGCGCAGGTCGATGCTGCGCGCGAACTGGTGCTCGTCGGCCGAGAACCCTTCTGCAGCAAGAGCTTTCGCAGCACGGGCGGTGAGGTCGTCGAAGGTCGCCTGGACCGCGGCGAGGTCGAGGGCGGAATGCCGGGCGACTGCGGTCTGGACGTAGTCGTTCTTCACGTCGACCGTCAGCAGCCCGAACGCACTGACGTTCCCGGGGTTCGGCGGCACGACGACCCCGGCCAAGCCGAGTATGTCGACGAGCCGGCAGGCCAGCAGTGACCCCGACCCGCCGAACGTCGTCAGCATGAAGTCGCGGACGTCGAGGCCGCGCTTCACCGACACCTGCCGCAGGGCGTTCGCCTGGTTCCAGGCGGAGATCTCGAGGATGCCCGTGGCGCACCGCGTCGGGTCGAGCCCGAGTCGGGCGGCCAGCTCCTCGATCCCGGCCCGCGCGGCATCGACATCGAGCGGGATCTCGCCGCCGAGCAGGTGCGGCGGGATCCGGCCCAGCACGACGTGCGCGTCGGTGATGGTCGGCTCGGTGCCGCCCTTCGCGTAACAGAGCGGGCCGGGGTCGGCGCCGGCCGACTGGGGACCGACCTTGAGCGTGCCCTCGGGCGAGATCCATGCGATGGAGCCACCGCCCGCGCCCACCGTGACGACGTCGATCATCGGGATCTTGCTCGGGTAGGCGCCGACCGTGCCCTCCGTCGTCAGCGTCGGCTCGCCGTCGAGCACCACCGACACGTCCGTCGACGTCCCACCCCCGTCGCACGTCAGCACCTTGGCAAAGCCCCCGTTGCGCGCGATCAGCCCGGCCCCGAGGGCTCCCGCGGCCGGCCCCGACAGCACCGTCGTGATCGGCTGGTTGACCACCTCGTCGGCGGACAGCACGCCACCGTTGGACTTCATGATGGAGAACGGGATCCCGGGTGCCAGCTCGTCGAGCCGCTCGTGGATGTTGCGCACGTAGCGCGACACGTTCGGCTTCACCGCCGCGTCGACGAGCGTCGTCATCGACCGCTCGTACTCGCGGTACTCCCGCAGCACCTCGCTCGAGATCGACACAACGGCCTCGGGGTGCTCGCGTAGCAGCACCTCCCGCATCGCCAGCTCGTGGGAGTCGTCTGCATAGGAATGGAGGAAGCAGACCCCGATTGTGGTGACACCACGCTCACGGAACCACCGAGCGGCAGCCACCGCTGAAGCCTCGTCAAAGGGACGGATCTCGTTGCCCTGGAAGTCGATTCGCCCACCGACCGTCCGCACCAGGTCGGCCGGGACGATCCGCGGCGGCTTCACCCAGAAGTACGAGTTGCCATATCCATCGGGCACTGCCTGCCGCGCGATCTCGAGCATGAACTCGTAGCCCTCGGTCGTGACGAACCCCAGCCGCTCGACCTTGCCCTCGAGCAGCTTGTTGGTCGCGACGGTGGTGCCGTGGCTGACCGACGAGATGTCCGCACCGGTCGCACCCATGAGGTCGAGCACCTTGGTCACGCCGTCGATGAACCCGTCCGCCGGGTTGCTCGATGTCGACGGCGTCTTCGTCGTGACCAGGTCGCCGGTGGCCTCGTCGAGCGCCACCACGTCGGTGAACGTACCGCCGGTGTCGATACCGATCCTGATGCGCCGCGCCATGCGTGCGATTCAACCGACCGCGCGCGTGGCCGGGCGTCGGCACAAGTTGCCAACCGTGCTCCACAGGGAGGGTGAGGTATGCCGCGTGGCCGGCCACGCGGCATACCTCACCTCACTCTCGGGCGTCGACGGTGAGCTCAGGTGCGGCAGCGAGCAATCGGCGGTCCGAGGTGAGCAGGCGCATGCCTTCGGTGCGTGCCTGGGCCAGCAGCATCCGGTCGAGCGGGTCGTGCCGAGCGAGCTCGGGGAAGGACGCGATCGCCCCGGCGTGCTCTGAGGTCAGGGGTAGCTCGCGCAGCCCGGCGCGGCGAGCGCCATCCGGGAGCGAGCCCATGAGCCGGAGCTTTCCGACCATCTCCTTGATCGTGAGCTCAACGACACTGATGGGGGAGAAGTAGGCCGGCGTCTGAGATCCCAACCGTTGTCGGCACAGGGGTCCGAGCCGCGCGTCCGCCGTCAGAAGCCACAGGAGCGCGTTCGAGTCCAGCAGGATCACTGGCGGGGTTCCTTGGCTGCGAACATCGCCTCGATATCGGGGTCGGGCCCATCGACCACGTCGGAGTCATACTCGACGCCGACCCAGCCCTCAACGCCGAACTGGATCTCGACGTCCTCGTGCACGACGAGGTCGACGACCGGCTTGCCGGCGCGCGCGATGGTGACCTTCTCGCCGGCGAGCACCTTCTCGATCAGCTTGGACAGCTGCGACTTCGCCTCGTGGACGTTGACCTGGGTGGGCATGGGGCAAGCCTAGCCACATGGCTAAGTCTGGCTAAGCCTTTTCGGCGGTCCGGACCGCGAGGGCGATCGGATCGGTGCCGTAGAGCGGGACCTCGTGCCAGTCGAGCGTCATGGAGCCGTCCGGTCGCCCTCGAAGCAGCAGCCGGTGTGGCAGCTCGACCAGCCGCAGCTGCGCGACGAACTCCTCGCCCTGCCAGCCGCCGGCCGCCACGACCGGGAGCATCGCGTCGCCGACCACGAGTGCCGACTCGGTCCACTGCCCGTGCCCGATCGCGATGGGGTCGTCGGTGCCCTCGAGCGCCAGCGACCAGCCGCGGGCGTCCGCGGTGAGCTCCGCGGCGGCATACCTGTCCGCCACCGTGCTGTCGGGCGAGCGCGTCCACGAGGCCCGCAGGGGTCCGTCAGCGCTGCCGCCCGGCATGGGGACCGCGAGCGACTCCAGTCGGCGGGCAAGCTCGGCGTCGTCGTCCGCGGAGCCCGGCCGGTCCACGGCCGGCACGAGGTGCTCCCACACGAGGTCGAGGACGCCCTGCATGTCCGTCGTCTCCTCGGTGATGGCGAGGGCGATGTCCTGCTCGGGCAGCACGATCGCGAACTGGCCGTAGGCGCCGTCGCCGCGGTAGCCGAGCCGCGCGCCCCAGAACGAGCAGCCGTAGCCGTGGGTCCAGTCGGGGTTGGGCGCCTCCTCGCGGTTGGGCAGGTCGGTGGGCGTGGTCGCCGTCGTCACCCAGTCCTCGGAGAGCAGCTGCTCGCCCTGCCACCGGCCGCGGTCGAGGTAGGTCTGCGCGAGGGCGTGGACGGCGTCGGTGCCGAGGTGCAGACCCGAGAAGCCGAGCTCGCGACCGGTCGCGGTCACGTGCCACCGGGCGGCGTCGGGGGAGTCGGGGTCGAGCCGCGCCAGCAGGCGTGGCCGCAGCAGGTCGAGCAGCGAGCCACCGGTGACGCCGCGCACGGCAGCCGCGACGAGGTAGGTCGCGACCTGGTTGTAGGCCCACGCGCTGCCGGGTTCGTGCTCTGGCTCGTGGGCAAGGATGGCCGTCAGCACCGGGTCGGTGCCGTCGCTCGAGGGCAGGTATGCCGCCTGGTTGGGTCCCGGGAGCCAGGCCTCGGTGTCGTGGCCGGTCGCCATCTGCAGGCACTGCCCCAGCGTGAGCCGCCGGTAGCGCTCGGGGATGGTGACGTCTGCGGGGAGGCTGCCCGAGGGGATGAGGTCGAACACCGGGGTGTCGAGGCTCACCCGCCCCTCGTCAACGAGCAGGCCGACCGCGGTGGCGGCGAAGGACTTGCTGAGGGAGTAGAGCAGCTGAATCCGGTTGGGGGAGTAAGGCGCCCACCAACCGCGTGAGATGACTTGGCCGTGCCGTGACAGGACGATGCTGTGCGGATCGTGGCCGTCGCGCTCGAGGGCATCGAGGAAGTCCAGGACGCCGCGGGCGTCGACGTCCTGCGCGGACGGGGCGCTGGTCGGGAGGAGGGACGCCACGTCAGCCCTTCTCGGACTCGGCGCCCGACCCGGCCTCGGACTCGGCACCGAAGCGGCCGCGGTGCTCGCGCGGGATGAGCGGCTGGTCGGCCCGCGCCTTGATCTCCTGCACCGCCCAGGTGTTGCCGTCCGGGTCGGCGAAACCGAAGAACGTGCCGCCGTCACGGGGGTCGATCACCTGGATCTCACTGCACTCCACACCGCGCCCGACGAGCTCCTCGCGGGCCGCGGCGGCGTCGGCGACGACGAGCTGGAGCCCACGCATCGACCCCGGCGCCATGTCCTGCTGCGACGGCAGGTTGCCGACGACGATCGAGCAACCCGAGCCGGGCGGTGTCAGCTGCGCGACGTCCATGTGCTCGTTGGTGGTGTGGTGGTCGAGGTTGAAGCCGACCTGGTCGCGGTAGAACGCGACCGCGCGGTCGAGTTCGGAGACGGGCAGCACGACGACTTCGAGGGTCCAGTCCATGGGCGTCAGTCTGGTGCTCGCACCCGTCGCGGTCCACCGGTTCGAGGGCGACGATCGCGCAGCTCGCCACGGTTCGCGCACCCGCCGCTGCGCGAATGGTGTCAAGGTGCGCGAACGCCCGTCCATCGCACGGGCATCGCGCCGACCGCCATGACATCCGTCACGAGTTCGCGTCAACTCTTCCCCAACCACGCGTCATTTCTTCGTCGCACTCGTCAGAAGGTGTCGCAAGCCATTGCGCGACAAGGGAACTCGGGACAGGTTGCCACTCGACGGCACCACCGTCCTCACCCCCCAAGGAGACAGTGAATGCGTAAGCAGATCCTTTCGGCCGCCCTCGCGTCGGCCGCCGCGATCGGCCTTGCGGCCGGGGCCACGACCACGGCCACGGCTGCGTCGAGCCACGGACGGGCCCACGCCGCCCGTGTGTGCGCCACCACCAGCTCGCCGACCACCGCAGCGTGCAGCTCGATGAAGCTGGTCAACGACCAGGGCGTCGCGGTCAGCCCCAGCGGCCGCACCATCACCCCCAACGCCATCTCGGGCAAGAGCCCGGCTGACATCCAGAGCGCCTACAAGGTGGCCGGGTTGTCGTCGGGCGGCCGGACCGTCGCGATCGTCGACGCCTACGGCTACCCCAACGCCGAGCGCGACCTCGGCGTCTACCGCTCCCAGTGGGGACTGCCGGCGTGCACCGTCGCCAACGGCTGCCTGCGCATCATCAACCAGACCGGTGGCACCTCGCTGCCGCGCTTCGACGTCGGTTGGGCCGGTGAGCAGGCCCTCGACCTCGACGCCGTCTCGGCCACCTGCCCCGACTGCAAGATCGTGCTCGTGCAGGCGAGCAGCGCCTCCCTGACCAACCTCGGCACCGCCGTCAACACGGCGGCCAAGCAGCCCGGCGTCGTCGCGATCTCCAACAGCTATGGCGGTGGCGACCTCGCCGACAGCAGCTACGGCAGCTACTACAACCACCCGGGCATCGCCGTCACCGCCTCGACCGGTGACAACGGCTACCAGGGCGGCTCGTACCCGGCCTCCTCGCACTACGTCACCGCCGTTGGTGGCACCTCGCTGGTCAAGGACGGCAGCGCCCGCGGCTGGTCCGAGTCCGCCTGGAGCGGAGCAGGATCCGGCTGCACCACCCTCAACGCCGCGCCGGCCGGGCAGACCACCGCCATGACCGCCTGCTCGGGCCGCGCGATCGCGGACGTGTCCGCCGTCGCCGACCCGAACACCGGCCTCGCCACCTATGCCCCGACCACCAAGTCCAGCTCGTCGTGGGCGCAGTACGGCGGCACCAGCCTTTCCGCCCCGATCGTGGCCGCGGTCTACGCGCTGTCCGGCAACACGGCCGGCTACGCCAACACCATCCCCTACGCCAACAGCGCCGGCCTGTTCGACGTCACCTCCGGCAGCAACGGCACCTGCGCCAGCTGGTGCACCGCCAAGTCCGGCTGGGACGGCCCCACCGGCCTCGGCACCCCGAACGGCACCTCCGCCTTCTGAGCGAACGCTCCACGCGGCATACCTCTCGCCATCGGTGAGGGGTATGCCGCGTGATCGTGCCAGGGTCGCGCAGTTCGGCACGGCTCGCGCACCCGCAGCTGCGCGAGCCGTGCCAAGGTGCGCGATCGTCCGTCCCCGACGAGCGAGGTATGCCGCGTGGTCGCCTCAGTGGGGGAACGACGTCTGCGCGGGTCGTTCGAGGTCGTCGCGGTAGCCCCGGATGAGGTCGAGGTTGCGGTCACGCAGGTGGTCGAAGCCCTGGCCGATGTTGGAGCCGGGCGTCAGCGACGACAGGGCCGTGGCGGGGTCGAGCACGGCCGACACCCAGCCCTCGTGCGACGCGGCCTTGGCGACGATGTGGCCGATCGGCGTGACGATGTGGGAGTTGCCGAAGTAGAGGACGCCGGCCGGGTCGGCACCAGTGGCGTTGGCCCCGATGACGAAGACGTGGTTGTCGTAGGCGCGGGCCCGTGACGTCAGCTCCCAGATGTCGGCCGACCGCAGCAGCGCCGACGGCCGCACGATCACCTCGGCGCCCCGGACGGCCTGGATGCGTGACAGCTCGGGGTAGTCGCCGTCGAAGCAGACGATCATCCCGATCTTCCCGAGGTCGGTGTCGACCACCGTGACGGTGTCGCCCGGGGTCACCCACCCGCCGCCGTCGACGTGCTCGGTGCAGAACGGGTGCGTCTTGCGGTAGACGCCCGCAACCTCGCCGGAACGGTCGATGAGGACCGCCGCGTTGTAGACGATGCCACGCTCCGGCCCGCGCTCGTAGGTGCCGAGGACGGCATACACACCAAGGTCTTTCGCGACCTGCTGCACCGGTTCGGTGACGGGCCCGGGGATCTCGCTGACGAGGTCCCAGAGCTCCTCGGCGGTGCAGTCGGGTGTGAACCCGGTCGTCGCCGACTCGGGCAGGACAACCAGCTCAGCCCCGGTCGCGTCGACGCAGCGGCGCGTGAAGTCGACGCACTTGTCGAGGTTCTTGCGCACGGTCTCGGGCGTCAGCGGCCCGGGCACCGGCGCGATCTGGACTGCGGCTGCAGTGAATGCGCGCATCTATCGGCCTCCGATCGCCCATCCCACGATAACCCCGGCCAGGGCGACCGCCCCGCCCGTGAGCACGCCGCGACGGAAGTCGTGCGGTCCACGGGAGGCAGTCGACGTGCCGACCGAGTTGATGGGCCGCACGTCCGTGGGGCTCTCCTCGACGTAGACGCCGGGGCTGATGTAGGAGCCCGCGGGCTTCGTCGGCTTCTTGTCGGCGACTGGGCGCACCCCCGCGATGTCGTCGTCGACGGCGGCGAAGAACTGCCCGGCCATCTTGCGGGTCACCCCGGTGAGCATCCGCTGCCCGACGCCACCGATCACACCGCCCACGACCGCGTCGGCGTCGTAGGACAGGTCGGTGCCGCCACCCGCGCCCGGCGCGAGCCGCACCAGGACATCGGCGTCGACGGTGCCCGGCCCACCGGCACCGCGCGCCTTGAGCCGGAACTGGTTCGGCGGCTGCGGGTCGAGCAGCGCGACCGTGCCGTCGTACGTGCCCTTGATGGCCGCGACGCCCGCCGTGACGGTCATCGCGTAGGTGCCCGCCCCCGTGTCGGTCAGCGTCTCGCAGCCGGGGAGCGTGCGGGCCAGCACCTCGGGGTCGTGGAAGGCGTCGTAGACCTGTTGCGGGTCGGCCTTGAGGGCAGCCGTGCCGGAGATCTTCACCGGTCCTCCTGGGTGTCGGTGGGTGATGACGAGGTATGCCGCGGGCGCCGGAGGGAGGGCCAGTCACCGGCCGCGTGCCGCTGGCGCAGCTCCCACAGCTCGACCGGCGAGATGGGCATCGAGCGGATCGGGAAGCCCTCGGCGTCCTCGATGGCGGAGGCGATGACGGCACTGACGGGGATGCACCCGGCCTCGCCGGCGCCTTTGATTCCCAACGGGTTCAGCGGCGATGGCGTCTCGAGGTGGTCGGTCTCGATCACCGGCACCTCGGAGGCGTAGGGCATCAGGAAGTCCATGAACGACGCGTTGAGCAGCTGGCCCGACTCGTCGTAGACCATCCGCTCGTAGAGGGCCCCTCCCACGCCCTGCGCGACGCCTCCGTGGACCTGCCCCTCGACGATCATCGGGTTGATCATCGGCCCGCAGTCGTGGACCACGCAGTAGCGCAGGATGCGGATCTCGGCCGTCACCGGGTCGGTCTCGACGATCGCGGCGTGCATGCCGTTGGCGAAGGTCGCCTGCGTGGGGGAGTAGAAGTCCTTGCCCTCCAGGCCGGGTTCGTCGTCGTCGGCCACAGGTGGCTTGGAGGGGTCGTTGCTGCCGGCGAACTGCGTCGCGGCCTTGGCGGCCTCGTCGAACGCGTAGCGCAGCGGGTTGGACATCACCGACACGGTGCCGAGCGACATGTGGGTGCCGGGTGCGCCCTTGACCCGGATGTCGCCGTCGACGATCTCGAGGTCGTCGGCGCTGACCTCGAGCGCGTCGGCCGCGATCCGCAGTGCCTTGGCCCGGACGGTGCGCGCGGCGAGGGCGATCGCGTTGCCGCTCATCACGGCGGCACGCGAGGCGAACGTTCCCACGGCATACGGCATCCGTCTCGTGTCACCCGTGGTGACGTGGACGTCCTCGATGGGCACCCCGAGCTCGTTCGCCACGATCTGGGCGAACACCGTCTCGTGCCCCTGCCCCTGTGAGGTGAGGCCGGTCGAGACGTTGACGCGGCCGCTCGTCTCGACCTGGATGTGGCCGCCCTCGTAGGGCCCGACGCCGGTGCCCTCGACGTAGCAACCGATGCCGAGCCCGACCTTGCGCCCGGCTGCCTCCGCCTCGGCCCGGTAGGCCGCGAAGTCGTCCCAGCCCACGAGTGCCTTGAGCTTGTCCAGGCTCGCGGGGAAGTCGCCGGAGTCGTAACGCAACGGTCGGCCGTCCTGGAAGAGCAGTCCGTGGTCGTAGGGCATCTCGCTGGGGAGGATGAAGTTGCGGCTGCGCACCTCCGTGCGGTCGAGGCCGAGCTCGTCGGCGATCGCGTCGACGGTGCGCTCCATGGCGAAACAGCCCTGCGGCCGGCCGGCACCCCGGTAGGGCGTGACGAGGACGGTGTTGGTGTAGAGCGACCAGAACTCGACGCGGTAGGCGCCCGGCTTGTAGGGGCCGAGCAGCTGGGTCGAGGTGATGATAGGGACGATGATGCCGTAGGGCGTGTAGGCGCCGTTGTCGTGCCAGAGCTTCACGTCGAGCGCCAGGATGCGACCCTCGTCGTCGAAGCCGACCTTGACGGTCTGGAGCTGGCCGCGCTCGTGCGCGCTGGACGTGAAGTGCTCGCGACGGTCCTCGACCCACTTGACCGGCTGGTCGAGAAGCCTTGCGGCCCAAGGGATCAGGACCTCCTCGGGCCACGGGTGGTTGATCTTGACCCCGAACCCGCCACCCACGTCGGGCGCGATGCACTCGACCTTGGCGAGGGGCAGGTCGAGCTTGGCGGCGACGGCCGCTCGCACGCCGGTGGAGGTCTGGGTGGAGGAGTAGAGCCGCAGCTCGCCATTCTCGTCGTCCCACCGGGCGTAGACGCCCTTGCCCTCCATCGGCATGCACGCACTGCGCTCGATCGACAGGTCGAGCTCGAGGGTGCGCGGTGCGGCAGCCATGGCGGCGTCGACGTCGCCGACCTCCTGGAACATGTGTGCGGAGACGTTGTCCGGGACGTCGTCGTGCACGAGATCCGTTGCGTCCCTGGCCATTTCGATGCCCACAACCGGGGTGAGGAAGTCGTACTCGACTCGGATCAGTTGCGCAACGTCCTCGGCGACGTAGCGGTCGCGGGCGATGACGAGGACGATCGGCTCACCGACGTGGTTGACCTCGTCCTTGGCGAGTGCGTATGCCGTGCGGCCGTGGGTGAGCGTGGGGTGGGGGATGAGCAGCGGCAACGGCTCGCCGACCCGGCCGGGCAGGTCCTCGTGCGTCCAGATGCCGACGAGTCCGTCGACGTCGAGGGCGTCGGTGACGTCGATGTCGACGATGCGGGCATGCGCGTGCGGGCTGCGGACGAACGCGGCCGCAAGCGCGTCGTGGCCCAGGTCGTCGAGGAACCGACCGTTGCCCGTGACGAGGCGGGGGTCTTCGCGACGGGCGACGGGCGCACCGAACATGCTTGTCGTCATTGGTCGTTCGCCTCCTTGCGTCGCAGCTCGGCGGCGCGCAGCACCGACTTGACGATGTTCTGGTAGCCCGTGCAGCGGCACAGGTTGCCCGAGATCGCCTCGCGCGCCTCCTCGGCCGTGGGGTCGGGGTTCTCCTCGAGGTAGGCCGTGATCGTCGTGACGAAACCGGGTGTGCAGAAGCCGCACTGGAGCCCGTGGCACTCGGTGAACGCCCGCTGCACCGGTCTCATCGCGTCGATCGTGCCGAGCCCCTCCACGGTGGTGATGCGGTGCGCCTGGGCCGTGACCGCGAACATCAGGCACGAGCGCATCGGCTCGTCGTCCACGAGCACCGTGCAGGCGCCGCACACGCCGTGCTCGCACCCGACGTGGGTGCCGGTCAGGCCGAGGTCGTGCCGCAGGAAGTCCGACAGCAGACGCCGGGCCGGCACCCGGGCGTGGTGCGGGACGCCGTTGACGGTGATGGTCACGTCGAGCAGCTCTTCGGCAACGGGTTCGCTCATGCTGCCCTCCCGGCGGCCTCGGTGAGGGCCAGGCGGGCCAGCTCGACCGCCAGCATGCGCCGGTATGCCGCGGTGGCGTGGATGTCGTCCTCCGGCGACACCGCGTCAGCGACGGCGTCCGCGCTGGAAGCCCAGTCGACCGCGGAAGGCTCCTGACCGGCATACGCATCAGTGAGGTCGAGGACGGAAGGGACGTCGGTGACCGAGACGAAGCCCAGCCGCACCCCGCTCACCACGCCGCCGGTCACGGTCACCGCCGCCCCGACGCCGGCCAGGGCGTAGTCACCGTGCCGGCGGGCGCGCTCGAGGAAGGCGGTGCCCGTGCCGCGAGCGAACCGCGGGAACCGTACGCCGGTCGCCAGCTCGTCCTCGGCCAGCGACGTCTCCAACGGTCCGAGAAAGAAGTCAGCCCAAGGGATCTCGCGCGGCCCGGCCGGGCCGACAGCCTCGACCACGCCGTCACACATCGCCAGGATCGTCGGCATCTCACCGGCGGCGTCGGCATGCGCGATCGACCCGACCGTGGTGCCGCGGTTGCGGATCACGGGGTGGGCAACGTGGGCGAGAGCCTGGCGCAGCAGCGGCAAGGCGGCATACGCCCCCTCGTGACGCTCCAGACCCGTGTGCCGCACCAGCGCACCCACCCGCACGGTGGCGTCGTCGACCACCACCGTGTCGAGCCCGGCCACCTGGTTGATGTCGACGAGATGACCCGGCGACGCGAGCCGCATGTTGAGGATCGGCACGAGGCTCTGGCCGCCGGCGAGCACCTTGCCGTCGTGGCCGACCTCGCCCAGCACCGCGACGGCCTCGTCGACCGACCGCGGCGCATGGTGGACGAAGGGAGCCGGCTTCATGCAACCATCCTGCCCCGGCTCACCGGTTCCGTCGGTCGTCCTGGTAGAGGTCGTCCACGCCGTCGCTGTCGCCATAGGTCTCCCGGCCGCCGACGGTGATGGCGGCCCCACCGGGCGCGTTCGCTCGGTCGCGCAGCTCGCGCGGAGCCACCGCCTTGGCAAGGTGGTACCCGGCGATCGCGACGATCGTGCCGAGCGCGATGCCGGAGAGCGAGAAGTTGTCGGAGAACTTCAGCGACACGTTGCCGATGCCCATGATGATGCCCGCGGCGAGCGGCACGAGGTTGATCGGGTTGCCGAAGTCGACGCCGTTCTCCTTCCAGATCTTGGCGCCGAGCAGGCCGATCATGCCGTAGAGCACCACGGTGATCCCGCCGAGCACACCGCCGGGCACCGACGAGACCAGCGCGCCGAACTTGGGGGAGAGGCCGAACAGGATCGCCACGAGCGCAGCCACGTAATAGGCCGCGGTGGAGTAGACCCTGGTGGCGGCCATCACGCCGATGTTCTCGGCATACGTCGTCGTCGGCGACCCACCCACGGACGAGGCGAGGGCGGTGCCGATGCCGTCGGCGGCAATGGCCTTGCCCATGTAGGGGTCGAGATCGTGCCGGGTCATCTCGGCGACCGCCTTCACGTGCCCGGTGTTCTCGGCGATGAGCGCAATGACGGCGGGCAGCACGAGCAGGATGGCGGCCATCGAGAAGCTTGGCGTGTGCCAGCCCACAACCTCCTTGCCGTCCGCCGCGATCATGGTCTTGGACGGGAAGCCGATCCAGGAGGGGCACAGCGACCCATTGGCGAGCTTCTCCCCGGCCGAGCAGGTCAGCGACGAGAAGTCGGTGCGGAAGTGGTCTGTCGCCTTGGTCGCTCCGCCGAGGACCGAGTTGATCTGCCCCGTCGTCTTGTCGAGGAACCACGACAGGGCCGTGCCGAAGATGAGGGCAAGGAAGACGGCGATACGACCGATGAATCCCTTGAAGGCCACGGCGAAGATGATCGTGAAGATCATGACGGCCAGGGCGACCCACTGGTCCTGGGGCCAGTAGATCCCGGCCACCACTGGCGCCAGGTTGAACCCGATGAGCATGACCACGGCACCGGTCACCGAGGCGGGCAGGATCTTGTGCAGCAGACCGGAGCCGAGGAAGTGCACGAGCAGACCGATGACGGCAAGCACCAGTCCGGCGACCAGGATCGCCCCGGTGACCTCCTTGGAGTCGCCACCCTGGGCGCGGATCGCCGCGACACCACCGACGAACGCCGCCGACGTGCCGAGGTAGCTCGGGACGCGACCCGACACGATGAGCAGGAAGACGATCGTCGCGATCCCGCTCATCATGATCGCGAGCTGCGGGTTCAGACCCATGATCAGGGGGAAGACGAAGGTCGCCCCGAACATCGCCACCACGTGCTGCGCGCCCAGCCCGACGGTCTTGCCCCACCCGAGCCGCTCGTCGGGAGCGACGACGTCGTCCGGTCCGGCGAGGTTGCCGTCGCCGTGCAGCTTCCAACCCAGGCCCAAGCTCATGCGGACTCCTTCGTCACGGCCGCGCAGTCAGGGGGTGGCGCGGCTCAGCCCTGCTCGATACGCGCAACCTAGCGGCCTCCCGCCCCGGTGCATTGGGCAATTGTTGCTATCGGGCCCGGCATGTCGTGTCGACAGACGTGCCTTGCGGCACGAGACGCAGGTATGCCGCGTGCTCGCTCCCGCGCCCCGCTGCACCTGTTGCCGGTGGGTCGGCGTCTCTGGCGGCCGGGGCGTGCATCTGCCGGGTGGTCGGCAACGAGTGGGGAGGCGACCTCAGATGCCGCGCATCTGGTGGACCTTGAGCGCCAGGGCCAGCTTGAGCCGCAGTTGTGGGTCGGTCGTGAAGGGCCCGAGCATCCGCTCCAGCTTGGCGATGCGGTAGCGCAGGGTGTTGTAGTGGAAGAACAGGATTCGCGCGGTCTCGGCGACGTTCATGTTGGTGTCGATGAGGATCGACAGCGTGTTGCGCAGGTCGGCGTTCTCGGCGACGTCGTCGTCCGCGAGCGGACCGAGTGACTCCTGCACGAACCGGCGCAGGTCGGTGCTGTCGGGCACCAGTGCCAGCAACCGGAAGATGCCAAGTCCGTCGAAATGGGTCAGCGCCGAGTCACCGTGCAGCTGCCGGCCGACACCGACAGCGCTGAGCGCCTCGTCGTAGGCCCGGGGCAGGTCGGCCACCGAGTCGATCGGCCGGGAGACGCCGGTGGAGAAGGTGCGTCGTCCGCCGCCGCCGTCACCGCGCACGACCCGCACGACGTCACCCACCTGTCGCATCACGGCGTCGGTGTCGGCATCGTCGGCGACCGCGAAGAGGGCCACCACCTCCTGGCTGAAGCCCATGACCGGCGCACGCGGGTCGCGCACCGCCATCGCCTGGTTCCACGCGCGCGAGAACCGTTGCTGCAGCTCGGTGACCTCCTCGCTCGTCCGCGTCGTGTGCTCGTCGTCCTCGTCGGTCTCGGCCACGACCACGACCAGCCGCCGGTCGATGTCCCACCCGAGTGCTGCGGCGTGCAGGATCGCCTCCGGCGGTGCACCGGCCCGCCCGGCCAGCGCGTCGCGCAGGAACTCCGCGCGGTACTTGCTCTCCACCGCGGAGACGGCCTGCTCCTTGGTGATGGCGAGCGCAGCCACCGTGGCTGCGCGTTCGAGCAGGTGCACGTCGTCGGCGGTGAGGTCACGGTCCGGCACGAACGCCACGAGCAGCCCGTGGTTGAGCTGTCCGGCCACGATCCGCACGAGTGCCCGCCCGGCGTCACGCGCCCCGGCCGGCCGGATGCCCACGCGCTCGTGCTCGGTGATGAGCCGGCCCGTCCGGTCGAAGCAGTCCAGCGCGTGCGCGGCCTCCAGCGCCGCCCCCGACCCGGCCTCGGCCAGGACGCGCCCGTCCGTCGACGTGACCATGGTGGCGCCGCCCAGGAACTCGGCCAGCCTCCCGCACAGGTCCTCCAGGCCACCCCCGGCGAGGACGATGTCGACCAGGATCTGGTGTGCCTCGTCGACCCTCGCGAGGATGCCGGCCTGCTGGTCGAGCAGCGCACCCAGCGCCTCGGTCACGACCACGGCGGCGGCGGAGTCCGTGACGACGACGGCCACCCCGGTGGCCCCAGCGGCCGCGCGCAACGCCTTGCGGCGCGTCGCCGTGACCGGTGCGCCACCTGCCAGCACCACGGCGGCCGCGCCCTCCTCGGCCAGCCGCGCGATGACCTCGCCGGAGCGCGCCGGCTCGACCGACGCGGCGTCCACGCACACGAGGTGGTGCGCACGCGGCATACCCGACCGGTCGTCGGACGACGCGCGGGTGACCACGACATCGGTGTCGCCGAGCACCTCCGCGGAGGCGAGGGAGGGGAGCTCGAGGAGGCGGTGCAGCGGCAGCCCGGCGACGAGCTCGCGGGCGGCGGACGCGGGCGCCACCGATGGCAACTCCGCGTCACGCAGGGCTGGATCGTTGGCAACATTCACCATGAGGGGACTGTAATCGCACTGGGTAGCGTCGCACCGTCGGTCAACCCAACCCGCGGAGGTCGCCCGTGCCAGCGTCGACGGTGTGGCCGGCTGCCGTGTCGCAGCGTTCGGCCGACCTGGTTGGCGCCCCCGAGCCGGTGCCGGCCCGCGTCCTCGGGGCGTTTCCCGCCGCCGTCTACCTGCTCGTGGCTGACCGCGTCCTGCCCGTGGTGGCGAGGGATGCGTTGCGCCTGCCGACCGCCGTCGTGCTCGCCCAGCCAGCGCGCGTCGTGGGCTGGGGCGTGCAACCCGGCGACCACCTCGGGGTCGGTCGGGGCCTCGTCGAGCTGCCCGGTGTCACGGTGCGCGGGGGGCGGACGTGGCGGCCCGCGCGCGTGCCCTCGACCGCCCACTTGTCAACGGTGGCAACGGATTTCGCGGCTGCCGGTCCGTGGCGAAAGGCGGCCGGGGTGCTGGTCGACGCCCTGCTCTCGGGTGGCGAGGTCGACGGCCGGGTGAGCGTGCTCGTCGGGGCCGGAGGGGGACTCACGCCCAGCGGGGACGACGTGCTCTGCGGCATCCTCCTGGGGCTGCGGCTGCGCGGACGACTGGCCGAGGCGGAGGTGCTGTGGCGGGCCGTGCGGCCGTGGCTGGCGGCGACGACGTCCCTGTCCGCGTCGCTGCTCACCGAGGCGTCGCAGGGGTATGCCGTGCCACCCGTCGTGCGCCTCGCCCGCGCCCTCGCGGCCGGTGACCGCGCGCTCGCGGTCCGGGCCGTCGACGAGGTGCGCGCGATCGGGCACACCTCGGGCACCGACCTGCTGGCCGGGTTCACCGCCGCCCTCGACGCCGGCGGGGGCGCCGATCCCGCACGGCCCGTGACCGCCCTGGAAGGAGCACACCCGTGACCGATGTGGTGGAGGTGCGCCCCGGGAGCTACCACGACTCGGTGAGCCTGATGCAGGTCTCGCGCCAGGTGGCGGCAGCCGACGGGGTCGTGGCGGCGCAGGTGGCGATGGCGACCGACCTCAACCTCGAGGTGATCCGCGGCATGGGGTTCGACCTCCCCGACGGCCTCGGCACCAACGACCTGCTCGTCGCGATCCGAGCTGACTCCGACGCCGGCCTCGCCTCCGGCCGGGCGGCACTGGAGGACGCGCTGGCCGGGCTGCGGGCGGGCGGGTCCTCGGCGGCGGGCTTTGGAGAGGCGTCGTCGCCGCGCACGCTGGGACGCGCGGTCGAGGAGGCCGGTGCCACGCTCGCCCTGGTCTCGGTGCCGGGCCAGCACGCAGCCACGGAGGCCTTCGACGCGATCGACCGGGGCGCGTCGGTCATGGTGTTCTCCGACAACGTCTCGGTCGAGGACGAGGTCGCGCTCAAGGACGCGGCTGCCCGTCGGGGCGTGCTGATGATGGGACCCGACTGCGGCACGGCTGTCGTCGGCGGGGCGGCCTTGGGGTTTGCCAACGTCGTCCGGCCGGGGCCGATCGGGATCGTCGCGGCATCGGGCACCGGCGCACAGGAGGTCATGGCGCTGCTCGACGCGGCCGGCGTCGGCGTCAGCCACTGCCTAGGCGTGGGCGGTCGCGACCTGTCGGCGCAGGTCGCCGGTCGCTCGACGCGGCAGGCGCTCGCGGCGCTGGACGCCGACGAGGCCACGACCGCGATCCTCGTCGTCTCGAAACCCCCGGCCCCCGACGTGCTGGCCGCGCTGGAGCGGTATGCCGCGGGGCTGGCGACGCCGGTCCACTGGGCAACGCTCGGGCCGGGTCGTCCGGACCTCACCACCGCAGTGGCGAGCGCCCTGACCGAGCTGGGGCACGGCATACCCGAGGAGTGGCCGCACTGGAAGCCGCTCATCGACGCCGAGGCGCCGGACGCGGACCAGGCGCCGGGCTCGTCGGGCTTGTCGGGCTCGCCGAGTCAGTCGGCGCGCGGCGGGTCGCTGCGCGGGCTGTTCGTCGGCGGCACGCTCGCCGACGAGGCGATGCTCGTGGCGGGGGAGCGGGTGGGCCCGATCCGGTCGAACATCCCGCTGTC
The DNA here is from genome assembly GCF_013041615.1 of Knoellia koreensis. Lineage (GTDB taxonomy): Bacteria > Actinomycetota > Actinomycetes > Actinomycetales > Dermatophilaceae > Pedococcus > Pedococcus koreensis. The sequence goes on along the minus strand of NZ_JABEPQ010000002.1, from coordinate 558,458 downwards.
GCCGGAGCTGGCGCTCGGACCCGACCTGCGGGATGAAGGGCATGTGGTCATCGACTTTGGTGACGACGAGCTGACCCGCGGCCGTGCGCACCCCATGATCGACCCCACCCTGCGGATGGAACGCATCGCGGCAGAGGGGGGCGACCCGACCTGCGGGGTGCTGCTGCTCGACCTGGTGCTCGGCCACGGCGCGCACCCTGACCCCGGGCCGGAGCTCGCCGACGCCATCCGTGCTGCTCGGGCGGCGGCGGCGTCCGACGGGCGCGAGCTACCGGTCGTCGTCGCGTTGGTGGGGACCACCGGTGACCCACAAGGGATCTCGTCCACGGCTGGGGCGCTGGCTGCCGCGGGCGCCGAGGTGTTCCTGTCGGCTGCCGAGGCCACCCGTCGAGCCGTCGACCTCCTCCCGGTTCGAGGTGACAACGCACCCGGATCCGGCGCCGTTTCACCTCGAACCGGACAGGCTCCGGCGGTGGACCCGGTGGTTCGAGGTGACAACGCACCCGAAACCGGGGCTGTACTACCTCGAACCGCTGGGCGAGTGCTGCTCGACGAGGACCCGGTGGTCGCGACTGCCGGCGTGAGCCTGTTCGCCGATGCACTGCGCGACCAAGCGGTGCCGGTGACGGAGACCGACTGGCAGCCGCCCCTGCCCGGCACCGAGCGACACCTGGCGCAGGTCCTCGCCGACCCGCGACGCCGGGAGGCGAATGCCCTTGCGCTGCAACGGATGACGGCTGCCGGCGCCGACCTCGTCGATGTGCGTCCCGCGTGGGAGGCCCTCGGGCTCGAGCGTGGCACGTTCCTGCACGCCGGGCCGCCGATCGAGTGGGAGCGCGCGTCCGGTCCCATGCGCGGCGCCCTCATCGGCGCCGTCCTCTTCGAGGGACTGGCCGACACCGCGGAAGAGGCCGAGCGCCAGCTGGCGGCCGCGGCATACACCCTCGAGCCCTGCCACCACCGCGACGCGGTCGGGCCGATGGCCGGCGTCGTCTCGCCCTCGATGTGGCTCTACGAGCTGCGCGACGAGGTGCACGACCACACCTCCTGGTGCTCGCTCAACGAGGGGCTGGGCAAGGTGCTGCGCTACGGCGCCTATGGGTCCGAGGTGGTCGACCGACTGCACTGGATGAACACCACGCTCGGGCCGCTGCTCCAGCAGGCTGTGCGCGCGGCCGGCCCGATCGACATCAAGGCGATCATCACCCAGATGCTTCAGATGGGCGACGAGGGCCACAACCGCAACCGTGCCGGCTCACTCATGCTCCTGCGCGAGCTGCTGCCCGCCCTCATCGCGGCCGATGCGCCGTCTGTCGACATCGCCGAGGCGGTGCGCTTCTCGGGAGCGAACGAGCACTTCTTCCTCAACCTCGGTATGCCGGCGTGCAAGCTCTCGACGATGGCCGCCGAGGGGATCGCCGGGTCGACCGTCGTGACCACGATGGCGCGCAACGGCACCGACTTCGGCATCCGGACGGCGGGCACGGGCGACCGGTGGTTCACCGGACCTGCCAACACGCCCGAGGGCCTGTTCCTCGGCGACTACGGCCCCGACGACGCCAACCCCGACATCGGCGACTCCGCCATCACCGAGACCGCCGGCATCGGCGGGTTCGCCATGGCCGCGGCGCCGGCCATTGTCCGGTTCGTCGGCGGTGACGTGCCGTTCGCGCTGCGGGCCACGCGCACGATGTATGAGATCACCGTCGGTGAGCACACGGCATACCAGGTGCCGATCCTGGAGTTCCGCGGCACGCCCACCGGCATCGACGTCACCGCCGTCGCGCGCACCGGCGTCCTGCCGCAGATCAACACCGGCATGGCTGGGCGAGTGGCGGGCACCGGTCAGGTGGGCGCGGGGCTGGTCAACCCGCCCGCGGAGTGCTTCACTGCCGCACTCGACGCACTGGCCGCCGCCACCCGGCGTGGGTGACGGCGGCCAGCACGGTCGGTGACGCGGATGGTCAGCGGCGCACCGGCTGGTCCGTGATGATCGCGCGCAGGTCGGCCGGCAGGCGGTCGGACCTGGCCGCGCCACGCGCCATGGCCGAGGCGGGCGACGGCGGCGGCACCGCGCCACACTTCAGGTCGGACACGTCGCCCGCCAGGCGTGGCGGCAGCTTGCCGTTGATGAGGTAGTCCGCGATCGCGTAGTCGACGCACCGGACGCCCGACAACGACGAGGCGTGGGTGGTGCCCTTCAGGCCCTCGATCAGCCGTGAGTTGCGGAACGTGGCGCGCGCGGTGCGGGCCCCGGCGATGGGGGTCGCCGCGTCGTTCGTCTCGGAGATCAGCAGGATCGGCGGCACCCCCACGTCCTTCATGGTGGGTCGGGTCGTCGCCTGCTTGGCACCCCAGGTGAGGCAGGGCGCGTTGTACCAGGTGTTGCTCCACGTGAGGAACGGCGCGGTCTGGGCAACCTGGGTGGTCCGGGCCTTCCAGGTGGTCCAGTCCGCCGGGAACGGCGCGTCGGTGCACTGCACCGCGTTGTAGACGGCATACGTGTTGTCCGAGCCGGGGCCGGAGCCGTTGGCGCCGTCGTAGCGGGCGATCATCGGCGCGTAGCTGCCGTTCTTGGCGGCGACGAAGTCCTGCGCGAGACCGGGCCAGTCGTAGACGTAGTAGGCGGCGCTGACGAACGAGTCGAGCCACTCGTCCGGCCCGAGCTTGCCGCCGAGCGGGGACTGCCGCGACGCGTCCAGCAACGACTGCCAGTTCGCGCGGACGGCGGCCGCGGTCGTGCCGAGACCGTAGGTGGTGTTGTTCTGGGCGATCCAGCCGAAGTAGATGTTGAGGTTCTTCTCGAAGGCGGGGTCCTGGGCGAAGTTCGCCTCGTACCAGGCGTCCTTCCAGTCGACGACGCCGTCCCACACCATGCGCCGGACCCGCGAGGGGTATGCCGTGGCGTAGGCCTGGCCGAGGTAGGTGCCGTAGGAGAACCCGTAGAAGTTGATCTGCTGCGCGCGGAACAGCGTCCGGATCGACTCCATGTCGCGGACCCAGTCCCGGGTGGTCATGTGGTCGAGGAGGGCGCCGCCTGCGGCGTCACACTTCGCGGCATACCCGGCGGCCTTGTCGCGCCACACCTGCTCCTGGGCGGGGTCGCTGTAGTCCGGCCGGTTGTAGGGGAAGTAGTTGCCGTCACAGTTGAGCCGCGGCTGGCTGGCACCGACGCCGCGGGGGTCGAAGCCGATCCAGTCGTAGGCGTCGCCGGCGCCCTTCGGCACCCACTGACCGATCTGCGACAGCGCAAGTCCGGAGGCGCCCGGGCCACCGGGGTTGACGAGCATCAGCCCCTGGGCCGAGGAGTCGGCGGTGGTGTGCTTGATCCAGGAGAGCGCGATCTTGATCTTCGGTCCCTTGGGCTGGGCGTAGTCCAGCGGCACCGTCATCAGTCCGCACCGTGCGCCCGACTGCCGCAGACCGGCATCGGAGCAGGTTCCCCAGCTCACGCGCGGCGGCACGTAGGTGCGCAGCTTCGGCGTGGTCGTGCTGGGACCGATCGGCGTGGCCTGCGCCGACATCAAGCCTGCCCCTGAGACGAGCGCGGTGGTGGCGACTGCGGCAGCGACCAGCTGCCGACCGAGCTTTGACACTTTCCCTCCCTGACCTCGTGCCGGCCCACGCCGACACCGAGCAGGAGAACTGTGACAGATGTGGCGGTCTCGGGTGGTGCATTCCGCAGAAGTTGCGGCGTGACCGCGACCGCTCGCGCGGCTGGGGCTTTCAGGAACCGAGCGCGGCCCAGGCGAAGACCGCCCCGATGATCACGATGCCCAGGATGAGTCCGACCAGCAGCGCCCGCCCGAAGGTGAGGCCGCTCCCAGTGGCGGCCGACCCCCACGCCTTAGGGGAGTGGATGTCGAGGCCGTCAGTGCTCGCCCGGCGTGAGACCTGCCTGACCCGCAGCACGAGCACGAGCGCCACCAGGCCGACCAGGGAAGCGGCCGGGCCGAGCCACCAGAAGAGCGGGACGAACACGCCGAACACCAGCGGCAGGAGGGCGCCGGTGACGTACTGGCTCTTGAGACCGGGGGTTGTCGCGATGTCGGAGCGGTGGCGCGCCACGAGTACCGGCAGGCGCAGGCTCACGGCCAGCAGCGCAGCCCCTGCGACGATCGAGGGCCACGCCAGGAGCGAGCGACCGCTGGGGCGGTCGCCCGGGTCGTTGGCCAGCGACGGCAGCTGCAGTGCGAACACGGCGAGCACCGCGACGACGAGCACGCCGACGCACACCACGGCGAACACCTGGAGGTCACGTTCGGCGGGCGTCCGGCTGAGTCGGCTCATCGGGAATCCTCGGGTGTGGTGGCCTGCTCGAGCCAGCGCCACGTGCTCATGATCGCATCGAAGAGCTCGGTGACGAGGAGGGTGGCATCGGAGTCCAGGTCGCCGTCGCCGCTGATACGCGTCCTTCGTCGCTCGTGCGGCAGCCATCATGGCAGGTTCGCGGCGAGAGGCGGCACCGGCTCGGCAGGCGGTGGGGGCAGCGGGCGGCGCGGAGCCGCATGGCAGGATGGGCGACCGTGACAGCAGGCATCCTCGACGGTTCAGCGGTCCTGGCGACCATCAAGGACGAGCTGCGCGGGCGCGTGGCTGCGCTGCGGGAGCGGGGGGTCGTCCCCGGGCTCGGGACCGTCCTCGTCGGCGACGACCCCGGCAGCAAGTGGTATGTCAACGCCAAGCACAAGGACTGCGCCGAGGTCGGCATCACCTCGATCCGCCGTGACCTGCCCGCCGGCACCCCACAGGCCGAGGTCGAGGCGGTCATCGACGAGCTCAACGCCGACCCCGAGTGCACCGGGTTCCTGGTGCAGCAGCCGACCGGGCTCGACGAGTTCGCGCTGCTGTCCCGGGTCGACCCGAGCAAGGACGTCGACGGCCTGCACCCCACCAACCTCGGCTGGCTCGTGCTCGGCAAGGAGGCGCCGCTGCCGTGCACGCCGGCCGGGTGCATCGAGCTGCTGCGCCGCTACGACGTGCCGATCGCCGGCGCCCGCGTCGCCATCGTCGGCCGCGGCATCACGGTGGGTCGCCCGCTCGGACTGATGCTGACCCGGCGTTCTGAGAACGCCACGGTTGTCCTGTGCCACACCGGAACTCGCGACCTGGCAGCCGAGGTGCGCCAGGCCGACATCGTGGTCGCCGCCGCCGGCCAGCCCGGCCTCGTCACCGCCGACATGGTCAAGCCCGGTGCCGCCGTGCTCGACGTCGGGGTGAGCCGCATCGTCGCCGAGGACGGCAAGTCCAAGGTGGCCGGCGACGTGGCCGCCGACGTGCGTGAGGTCGCCGGCTGGGTGAGCCCCAACCCCGGCGGTGTCGGCCCGATGACCCGAGCCATGCTCCTGTCCAACATCGTCGCGGCTGCCGAACGCGCCGCCGACGCGGACGCCTGACGGAGGCGCCCGTGGCGACGCCCAAGCTCGGCTGGTGGTGGGTCGTCGCCCCGATCCTCGCGCTGGGCCTGCTCGCCTGCGCCTTCGACCGCATCCTGCTCGGCGGCTACCTGCTCGCCGCGGGCGCCGGTCTCGGCGCGATCATCCGGCTGGTCCTGCCGAAGGCGGACGCCGGCGGCCTCGCCGTGCGCTCGCGACTGGTCGACGTGACGGTGCTGGTGGGCTTCGCCCTGGCCCTGGCCTTCCTCACCAGCGTCGTGGACCTGCGCCCGCTTCCCTGACCCGGGAAGCCAGCGACGCGGCATACCCGCGCATCGGTCACGAGAAACGGCGTTTGCGCGGTAACACCACGAGCAACAGCTGGTGGGTATGCCGCGCAACTGCCGTTGTGCCCAAGCGCGTCTGGCTCAGATCAGGCCCAGGCCCTTGACGGCCTCGCGCTCCTCGGCGAGCTCCTTGGTGGAGGCGTCGATCTTGCCGCGCGAGAAGTCGTCGATCTCCAGGCCCTGGACGATCTCCCACTCGCCGTCCTTGACGGTGACGGGGAACGAGGAGATGAGCCCCTCGGGCACGTCGTAGGAGCCGTCGGACACGACCGACATCGACACCCAGTCACCCTCGGGGGTGCCGAGTGCCCAGTCGCGGACGTGGTCGATCGTGGCCGAGGCGGCGGACGCGGCCGACGACGCACCGCGGGCGTCGATGATCGCGGCGCCACGCTTGGCGACGGTGGGGATGAACGTGTTCGCCAGCCAGTCCTGGTCGTTCACGGCCTCGGCGGCGTTCTTGCCACCGACCTCGGCGTGGAACAGGTCGGGGTACTGGGTCGCGGAGTGGTTGCCCCAGATGGTCATCTTGCGGATCTCGGTGACGGGGACGCCGAGCTTGGCCGCGAGCTGGGAGATGGCGCGGTTGTGGTCCAGGCGGGTGAGCGCCGCGAACCGCTCCTGCGGGATGTCGGGGGCGTTGCTCATCGCGATGAGGGCGTTGGTGTTGGCCGGGTTGCCGGTCACCGTGACGCGGATGTCGTCGGCGGCGACCTTGTTCAGGGCCTTGCCCTGCGGGGCGAAGATGCCGCCGTTGGCCTCGAGCAGGTCACCGCGCTCCATGCCGGGACCGCGCGGGCGGGCGCCGACGAGCAGGGCGTGGTTGACGCCGTCGAACATCTTCTCCGCGTCGTCGCCGATCTCGACCTTGGCCAGCGTCGGGAACGCGCAGTCGTCGAGCTCCATGACGACGCCCTCGAGCGCCTTGAGGGCCGGCGTGATCTCGAGGAGACGCAGCTCGACGGGGGTGTCCGGGCCGAAGATCGCACCGCTGGCGATGCGGAACAGGAGGCTGTAGCCGATCTGGCCGGCTGCGCCGGTGACGGCGACCTTGACGGGGGTTGTGCTCACGGGTGTGCCCTTCTGGCCGAGGTGGGGTCCAACAGCGATGGGTATGCCGCGTGGGCGCGTCGTCGCTGCTCTCACCCGACGCTAGCAAAGGGCCGGAGCGGGGGTGCGGGCGCCCGATCCGCTGGGTGGCCGACGACGCGCCGGGGAACGCCGGCGCGTCGTCAGCCAACCGGGTCAGAGGCGGCCGCCGACGACCGGCAGCGTGACGGTGGTGCGCTTGAGGTCGACGTCGACCGTGCCGCCGGGGGCGGGCCGCACGGTGAACTCGTTGTCGCTGGAGTAGATGACGATCCCGAGCCGGGAGCCCGCAGGCACGACCGAGTCCTTGGGCTGCAGGTTGACCGTCGTGCGCACCGGCTGGTTGGCGTTGACCGGGTTCTCCCGCGACAGCGAGGTGCGGTTGCGCGGGTCGGCCCAGCCGCGGGTCAGCACGGTGGCCTTGCCGTCCGGGGCGTACGACACGAGCGCGACCGACTGGTTCATCCGCGCAGCGCTGTAGCGGGCTGTCAGGGTGACCGACGGGGTGCCGCTCAGGTGGGTGTCGCGGGCGAGTGGCTCGGTGGTGAACAGCAGCCGGTTCCGCGAAGCATGGGCGGCGGCGAGGGTGGCCAGCCGGACCGATGCGTCGTCCACGATCCGCTGGTCGCTCATCGACCTCGGACCGGTCGTCAGGGTGCCGACCGCAGAGCCATTGCCACCGGGGCGCAGGGTGAGGGGCGCCGACCCGGGCACCGGCCACTCGGCATACGGCGTCGGGTTCTGCCGGCTGGCGCCCTCGCGCACCACCCAGGCGCGCGGGTCGCCCTCGACACCGTTCTGGACGTCCCACAGGTAGCGGGTGAACCACTTGTTCATGAGGGTGTCCGTCGGGGCGCCGCCGTGGCCGCCCTGGTGCCAGTAGACCTGGTGGGGAACGCCCTGGGCGCGCAGCGCCGCATAGAACTGGGCGGCGTTCTTCGTCATGACGTTGAAGTCGTTGAAGCCGTGGGCAACCAGCGTCGCCGCGCGCACGTTGCCGACGTCCTGCATGTAGTCGCGTTCGGCCCAGAACGGCGAGTAGTCCCCGGTGACGCGGTCCTGCTCCCGGGCGATCTCGTCGAGCGCCGGCTGGCAGACCGGGCGGTCCGAACGGGTCAGGACGGCGTCGGCCAGCACGTCGAGGTCCTCGCCCTGATAGCCGCCGGGGGCCCGCACGAGCCCCTGCGAGCGGTAGTAGTCGTACCAGTTGGAAATGGCTGACACAGGCACGATCGCCTTGAGGTTCGGGACCCCGGTGGTCGCGACGGCGATGGGCAGCGTGCCGTTGTAGGACGTGCCGGTCATGCCGACGTTGCCCGTCGTCCACGACGGGCTCGGCACAGGCTCCTGCGCGTCGCGGCTGGCGAACCCCTTGGCGCGACCGCCGAGCCAGTCGACGACCGCCTTGCCGCCGAGCGTCTCGTTGCGGCCACCGCTCGTGGGGCAGCCATCGGACAGTCCCGTGCCCGGCGACTCGGAGTGCACCACCGCGAATCCCCTTGGGATCCAAGTGGATTCGTAACCGCGGCTGATGACCGGGCTGGTGTTGCGGGCGGTGAAGGGCGGGGTCTCGGGGCGAGACGAAGGCGGGTCGCCGAGCTCGTGGTCGACGTCCCAGTTGCTCGCGTTCGCCAGACCCGCGTAGTAGGGGCTGTCCTCGTAGATGACGGGCACCTTGACCCCGTCGGCGGTCTCGGCCGGTCGCGCCAGCGACACGTGCACCCGGTCGAGGCGTCCGTCGCGGTCGGAGTCGGACTCGGTCTCCACCCACAGCTCCTGGCGGATCCACGTGGCGGGGTCGGCGTTGAACACCGGCTGGCTCTGGCCGTCGACGACCACGGGACCGGTGGCCCCGGCTACGGCCGGCTGGGGTGCGGCGGTCGCCGACGACTGGCTGACGAGGCAGGAGGCGAGGACGGTTGCCGCGGCGGTGGCGGCGAGGGCAGGTTTGGCAAGGCGACGCGTGGGCATCATCGACTCCGAACTCGGGTGCGGACCGGCGGATGGCCCGACGCTACTTCCCGGCAGCGCCCGTGTCGCGGCGAGAACGCGGCCCTGACCTGATGGCCTCGTAGGGTGGGGTGGTGCCCACTCCCGATTTCATCGTGTCGCTGCGGGAGAAGATCGGGACCGACCTGCTGTTCCTCTCCGGCGTCGCCGGGGTCGTGCGCAACGACGCCGGCCAGGTGCTCCTCGGTCGCCGGTCCGACACCGGTCTCTGGTCGGTCCCGAGCGGGATCCTCGAGCCCGGCGAGCAGCCTGCGGAGGGCCTCGCCCGCGAGATCGAGGAGGAGACCTGCGTCGTCGTGTCCGTGGACTCGGTCGTGTCGGTGTGGACCCTGCCCGAGATGACCTACCCGAACGGCGACCGGTCCCAGTACCTCGACGTCTGCTTCCTGTGCAGCCACGTGTCGGGTGAGCCCGCCGTCGGTGACGGCGAGCTCACCGAGGTGGCGTGGTTCGACCCCGACTCCCTCCCGGACGACCTCGGCCCGAGCGCACGGCTCAAGCTCGAGCGGGCACTCGCCTTCACCGGACGCGCCACCTTCGACGGCGACCGGTATGCCGCCGTCCCCGGCCCGGGTGCCGACCGCACCGAGCGCAGGGTGCTCGCCACGTTTCGCGACGGCGACCGGGACGTGGTGGTCCGGCGCGCCACCGACGCAGACCTGCCCGCGATCGTGCGCCTCCTCGCCGACGACGAGCTGGGGGCGACCCGCGAGGACGAAGGTGACCTCGCGGCATACCGGCGCGGTCTTGCCGCCATCGACGCCGACCCGCACCAGCTTCTCGTCGTCCTCGACGACGACGGTGAGGTGGTCGGGACGCTCCAGCTGACGCTCATCCCCGGGATCTCGCACCAGGGCGCGTGGCGTGCGCAGATCGAGGCGGTGCGGGTCGCGGCCGACCGACGCGGCAGCGGTCTCGGTGGGCAGATGGTGCAGTGGGCGGTGCAGGAGAGCCGCAGTCGCGGCGCACGAGTGGTGCAGCTGACGAGCAACGCCGTCCGGGCCGACGCGCGACGGTTCTACGAGCGCCTCGGGTTCATCCCCAGCCACACCGGGTTCAAGCTGCCGCTGAGCGACTGAACGCCTGACGGCGCGGCCGGCGACCTCACCAGTTGGCCTCGCGCGGCGCCTTGGGCAGCTTCACGGTGGGCGGCCGCATGACGTAGACCGTGCCGCCGGAGTGGGGCACCCACGCGTTCTCGAACTGGTCGCGCCGGTAGGTCACCCGTACCTCGTCGTTGTCCGGGATGAGGTGGGATGCGGGGTCGTTGACGACGACGTCGCCGTTCGACGCGAACCCGACGATGACGAGCAGGTGCCCGTTGGTGCCGTAGCCGGCGCCGTCCATGTCACCCTTCGCGAAGGACACCGACGCCACGAGCGGGATCCCGGCCGCGACGAATGCCTCGGCCTCTGCCAGCGAACGCAGCCGCGTGACGAAGCCCTCGAGCCCGAACTCCGCGGCATACGCCGTGTTGTAGGGCCAGTTGCCGGCGCCGTCGTAGCGGTAGTCGAAGACGTTCCGCGCCGCGAAGTCGACCGTGGCGTCGACGGGTGGGTCGACCCACGCAAGGTCGGCCGCTGTCGGCCCAACTCCCCAGTGCCCCAACACCATTGACGTCGACGTGGGGGAGCACCAGGCCTCGCCGCCGTTGTCCCACTGGGGGTAGTGGCCGATGTGCACCTCCTGCGACAGCGTCGGCACGTCGAGCGTGCGCACCACCCCGGTGGGGGCGCTGGTCGCGACGGTCGAATCGCCCGGCAGGTTCGAGGCGACGGCACCGACCAGGGTCACCGCGGGCGTCGCGGCCGACCCCACGCGGCGCAGCAGGACGACCCGCAGCTGCCAGTCGCGCAGCACGTGGTCGTTCAGCGTGGCCAGGGTGTCGACGTAGACGGTGGCGTGCTCGGTGCCCTGCCGGCCGACCGACGTGCGGTGGATGGCGCCGCCGTCGGCCGGGTCGTCGCTGGCCCAGCGGCCCAGGACGTACCAGCCGGTGAGCGTGCCGTCGTCGGCCGTGCCCCGCACGAGCACCTCGAGCCACGTGCCGTCCGGCGTGGTGGCGTTCCACGAGGCGATGAGCTCGGTGAGCGGGAACGGCGGTGTCACGACCGGCGAGGTCCAGGTCGCCGTCTCGTAGTCGACGGCCGTGCCGTCGCCGTACGGGTCGGTGTAGGACCTCGTGCCCGTGGCGCGGTCGATGACGAGGCCGCCCCGCCCGACCGCGGTGCCGTCGTGGGAGCCCTTGCGCAGGTGCTGCCCCCGCCAGGCGTGGAACTCGATGTGTCGTGGGCCGGGCGACGGTGGGGCGGCCGCGCCCCCGATGCCTTGGTATGCCGCCCGCCCGCCGTTCGCGGACGCCTCACCGGTCGCGGTCACGAGCGTTGCCGCCACGGCGGCTCCGGCGCCGAGGACGGCCCGGCGGGTGAGGGGCGGGATCGCGAGCGAGGAGCGAGGCGACGAGGGCTGTGAAAGTTTTCCACGCGGCATACCCCCTGAGCGTAAACGGTTTCCGACATCCTGCCACCGGAAACGGGCGGGCTTCCCGAGGGGGTGGTTTGACGCGACCACATTGCCTCAGTCACCATTGAGGCAATGTCAGGGGACTGGGCGGGCGACCTCGGTGCGCGGGTGCGGGTGCACGCCGCGCTGGCCGACGCAACCCGGCTGCAGCTCGTCGACCTGCTGACCATCGGCAACCTCACCGCCTCGGAGGCGGGCGCAGCGATGGGCGTGCCGTCCAACCTGCTGGCCTTCCACCTGCGGACCCTCGAGCGAGCCGGGCTCGTGGTGCGGCACCGGTCCGAGGGTGACGGGCGCCGCTCGTACCTCGCGCTGGGGCCGGCGGCCCGGATGCCCGGACTCGACCTCGCGACGGCGCCGGTCCTGCCAGGCCACGCGCCCCGACGGGTGCTGTTCGTGTGCACGGCCAACAGCGCCCGGTCCCACCTCGCCGCTGCCCTGTGGCGGCAGGCGAGCCCGATCGCCGCCGCCTCGGCGGGTACCCACCCCGGCGAGCGCATCAACCCCGGCATCGTGGCGACTGCCCGCCGCCACCGCCTGCCCCTGCCGCAGGTGGCGCCGCAGCATTTCGACCAGGCCCTGCGCGACGACGACCTCGTGGTCACCGTCTGCGACCGCGCCCACGAGGAGCTCGGTGGGCTGGGGTGGGCGCACTGGTCGGTGCCCGACCCCGTGCGCAAGGGCACGCCCGCCGCCTTCGACGCGGCCTACGAAGACCTCACAGCCCGAGTCGATGCACTGGCTCCGCGGCTGGCGCAGGCGTCCTGAGACCCCCTGCCCAGGACGGAGGCCCGGACCATTTCCCCCCGATGGTCCGGGCCTCAACTTTTGGCACGCTCCGGGATGCCGGCAGCGTCGTTCAGCTGTCGGTCAGCCGGGCCAGCACCTCGTTGAAGGTCGCCGACGGACGCATCACGGCGGCCGCCTTGGCCGGGTCGGGGCGGTAGTAGCCACCGATGTCGGCCGGGCTGCCCTGGACGCCGATGAGCTCCTCGTCGATGGTGGCCTTGTTGCTCGTCAGGGCCTCGGCCACGGGGGCGAAGGCGGCGGCGAGCTCGGCGTCCTCGGTCTGCTTGGCCAGCTCCTGTGCCCAGTAGAGCGCGAGGTAGAAGTGGCTGCCGCGGTTGTCGATCTGCCCCACCTTGCGGGCCGGTGACTTGTTCTCGTTCAGGAGCGTCTCGGTGGCCCGGTCGAGGGTGTCGGCGAGCACCCGCGCACGCGGGTTGTCGTCGTGGTCGGCCTCGTGCCGGAAGCTCTCGGCCAGCGCCATGAACTCGCCCAGGCTGTCCCAGCGCAGGTAGTTCTCGCCGACCAGCTGCTGCACGTGCTTGGGAGCCGAACCGCCGGCGCCCGTCTCGAACAGGCCGCCACCGTTCATGAGCGGCACGACCGAGAGCATCTTCGCGGAGGTGCCGAGCTCGAGGATCGGGAAGAGGTCGGTGTTGTAGTCACGCAGCACGTTGCCGGTGACCGAGATCGTGTTCTCTTCCTTGCGGATCCGCTCGACCGAGAGGGTCGCGGCCTCGACCGGTGACATGATCCGGATGTCGAGGCCCTCGGTGTCGTGGTCGCCGAGGTACTCCTTGACCTTGGCGATGAGGTTGCGGTCGTGGGCGCGGGACTCGTCCAGCCAGAAGACGGCCGGGTCGCCCGTCGCGCGGGCACGGGTGACGGCCAGCTTGACCCAGTCGCGGATCGGGGCGTCCTTGGTCTGGCAGGCGCGCCAGATGTCGCCCTGCTGCACCTCGTGGTCCAGCAGCACCTCGCCCGCGGAGTTGACGACCTGCACCCGGCCCGGCTCGGTGATCTCGAAGGTCTTGTCGTGGCTGCCGTACTCCTCGGCCTTCTGCGCCATGAGGCCGACGTTGGGCACCGAGCCCATGGTGGTCGGGTCGAACGCGCCGTTCGCGCGGCAGTCGTCGATGACGGCCTGGTAGACGCCGGCATACGAGCTGTCCGGGATGACCGCGAGGGTGTCGGCCTCCTCGCCGTCCGGGCCCCACATGTGGCCCGAGGTGCGGATCATGGCCGGCATCGAGGCGTCGATGATGACGTCGCTCGGCACGTGGAGGTTGGTGATCCCCTTGTCGGAGTTGACCATCGCGAGCCGCGGGCCGTCGGCGATCTCGGCCTCGATGGAGGCGCGGATCTCCTCGCCGTTCGACAGGCCCGACAGGCCGTCGAGGATCGAGGCGAGCCCGTTGTTGGGTGAGAGGCCGGCCTCGGCGAGGTCGGCGCCGTACTGGGTGAACGTCTTGGGGAAGAACGCCCGCACGACGTGGCCGAAGATGATCGGGTCGGACACCTTCATCATCGTGGCCTTGAGGTGCACCGAGAAGAGCAGTCCCTCGGCCTTGGCCCGGGCGACCTGCTCGGTCAGGAAGGCGTCGAGTGCGGCGGCCCGCATGACGGTGGCGTCGACGACCTCGCCCTCGAGGACCTTGAGGCCGTCCTTGAGGACCTTCACCTCGTCGTCGGTGACATGCTGGATCGTCAGGGTGTCGTCGGCCGGCATGACGACGGACTGCTCGTTGCTGCGGAAGTCGTCCTGGCCCATCGTGGCCACAGTGGTCCGGGAGTCACCGGTCCACGCCCCCATCGAGTGCGGGTGCTTGCGGGCGTAGTTCTTGACGGCGAGGGGAGCGCGGCGGTCCGAGTTCCCCTCGCGCAGAACGGGGTTCACGGCACTGCCCTTGACCGCGTCGTAGCGGGCGCGGACGTCCTTCTCAGCATCCGTGGACGGCTCGTCCGGGTAGTCGGGCAGGGCGTAGCCCTGCGACTGCAGCTCCTTGATCGCCGCCTTCAGCTGCGGCACCGAGGCGGAGATGTTGGGGAGCTTGATGATGTTGGCCTCGGGCGTGGTCGCCAGCTGGCCGAGCTCGGCGAGCGCGTCGCCGATGCGCTGGTCCTCGGGGAGCTGGTCGTCGAAGGCGGCGATGATGCGTCCCGCGAGCGAGATGTCGCGGGTCTCGACGTCGACCCCGGCCGTGCCGGCGAAGGACTCGATGACCGGCAGGAACGAGTAGGTCGCCAGCATCGGCGCCTCATCGGTGATGGTGTAGATGATCTTGGCCATGGTGCGCGTCGACGCTCCTCGCTGTGGTGGACGGATTATCTTGACGTCAAGAGAAATCCTAGCGGACTCCAGGCGCGCTCAGGCTATGGCCCGGGGCGAGGGCAGGCAAAGGTATGCCGCCGTCCCCGGCTCGGGGACGGCGGCATACCCGCGTCGTCGTGAGGGTGTGGATCGCTCAGGTGACGTCCGGCGTGAGCACCTCGGGGTCGGAGACGCCGACGATGTCCTCGGCGCGGCGGTCGACGCCGGTGACCAGGTGGTAGGTCGCACCGGCGATCGCCGCACCGACGATCGGCGCCAGCCAGAACGCCCAGAGCTGTCCGGGTGCACCGTTGCCGTTGAAGAAGGCGACGGCGGTCGAGCGGGCCGGGTTGACCGAGGTGTTGCTGATCGGGATCGAGATGAGGTGGATCAGCGTCAGCGCGAAGCCGATGGCCAGCGGCGCGAAGCCCGAGGGCGCGCGCTCGTCGGTGACGCCGAGGATGACGTAGAGGAAGAACGCGGTGAGGATCGCCTCGGCGGCCAGGACCGCGGTCAGCGTGTAGCCGCCGGGGGAGTGGTCGCCGTAGCCGTTGGCCGCGAGGTTGCCGGTGACCTCGAACCCGGGGACGCCGCGCGCGATGCCCCACAGCGCCAGGCCCGCGAGGAGGCCGCCCACGACCTGGACGATGATGTAGGCCGGCACGTCCTTCCACGGGAACCGCCTGGCCACGGCGACACCGATCGTCACGGCCGGGTTGAAGTGCGCACCCGACACGTAACCCACGGCATACGCCATCGTCAGCACGGTGAGCCCGAACGCGAGGGCGACGCCGAGGAAGCCGATGCCGAGCTGCACGGCGGTGCCACCCGCGGTGATGTTCGGCACCAGGAACTTCGCGGCGAAGATCGCGCTGCCGCAGCCGCCGAACACGAGCCAGAAGGTGCCCAGCGCCTCGGCGAGCAGTCGCCTCTGCAGCGGGGGTGTTTTCATGCCCTTGCTCCTTTGTCCACGCTGGCGGGCGCGTCGGGCGACCCGCATCGCCCACCACTGTGGCGCACTCTGCCCGGTTTGCCCACGGCGACGCACCGCGCGCCGGGTCACGGAGCGGTTTCGTCCCGTTCGAGCAGGCCGTGGGCGACGAGCTGCTCGAGCACCGCCCGGGTGGCGGACTGCGGGTCCGCGTCGCCCGGTGGCGGGCCGTGGGCGGCGACCAGCCGCGCCGCGAGCTCGCCATCGCCTCGCCACGTGACCGCGAGGTCGAGCACGGTCGTGGCGAGGGCGCTCAGGCGCACGACCTGCGCGCCGACCAGCACCACCGCCTCACCCTCGTGGTCGATGCGGTCCGTCGGCGGCACGGCGCGCACCATCATGGCGTCACCCCCTCGTCGAGGAGGGGCCGAAGGTCGGTCGCGTCGCGGTAGGTGACGCGCCGCAGGCCGCCGACGGCGTCGACGAGTGCGGCCAGGCGCCGGAGGGGGCGGTCCAGCGCGGCGAGGTGGGAGACCTGCTGGGTCAGGGCGACCACGGCGCCCAGCGGGTCGAACAGCTCGGTCGTGGGCGGCCCTTCATGGTCGTCGCGGCGGTCGAGGAGCCACAGCGCGCGCAACGTCACCGGGCCGGTCGGTGCGGTGAGGCCGAGCGCTCGCGGCGGCGTCTCGTCCTTGAGCAGGCTGCCCGGTGCGCGACGGATCGACAGCGGCTTGGGGTAGGGACGGATCGCCAGGTCGTCGGCGACGGCGACGGTCTCGTCGGTCACGTAGCCGAGGCCGGGTCCGAGGGTGCGCACGAGCGTCGTCTTCCCGGTGCCGCCCGGGGCGACGAACGCGTGCGCGGCCCCGGTGGCCGGGTCGGCGAGGCAGGCGGCGTGGAGCAGGTGGAGCCGACCGGCGAGGGCGTCGATGGCCGCCACGGTGATGCGTTGCGTGAGGACCTGCAGGAGGTCATCGGTATGCCGCCGTGAGACCTGGCCGGCCGCGTCGGCGGCGCGGCCGGTCGCCTCGTCGGTGTCGTGGACGACCTCGACCGTCGCGGTGGGTGGATCCTCGGGGAGGGCGTCGGCCGGGCAGAGGTCCCAGAGGTCGGGGAGGCGGTCGAGGACCTCGTCCGCGCGGTCACCGGTCACCTCGGTGACGACGCGCACGCCCATCGCGTCCACGGCATACCGCCCGCGTCTCACCTCGGTGCCTCCTTGCGTCTGCGTGAATGGCGGCCATGACCACCACTCACGCAGACGCGGCGAGCGGCCAGGGTCACTGGTTGCTGGCGCGCTCCACGAACGCGGCAAGGTCGGCGGACTGCTGGAGCCGGCTGGGCTCGTGGACGTACATCATGTGGCCGGCGTCGTAGTAGTCGTGGTGCAGGTTGGTGCGCAGCTCGGCCGGGATGTCGAGGTGGGCCATCGCGTCCTCGGCGGCCCAGTAGGGCGTGGCCCCGTCGTAGTAGCCGTAGGACACGTGGACCTGGAGGTGCGGGTTGGCGCGCATCGCCCGGGCCAGCTTGCCGCTGACGTCGACCGGCTTGCCCTCGAACTCCTTGTAGCTCCACTCCTTGAAGGCCCGGCTGGAACTGGTCGTGTAGGGCAGGTCCTGGCGGTAGCCGAGCTCCTCACTCAGGTAGTGGTTGAGGGCGGCCGTGTAGGGGCCCGTGATCGCGTCCATCGACGGGTCGGCGTCCCACGTGGCGGCGTTGCCGTGGGCCAGGGGACCGGTGAAGCGCGAGTCGAGGCGCCCGACGGCCAGCCCCTCGTCGCGCAGCAGCTCGGTGAAGAAGTGCACGTGCTCGACCCGCAGGTCGGCGCGGTCGACGTAGTCCTCGGACAGGCCGATGAGGCCGGCGAGCCGAGAGACGTGCTCGGCTCGCTCGGCCCTGGTGAGGCGCGACCCGCGGGCCAGCGCCCACGGGTAGTCGCGCTCGGCGTACTCCTGCGCCTCCGCGAGCACGGTCTTGAGCGCCTTGCGGCCGTGCTTGCCGTGGTAGTGCGCGGTCGCCGCGTACGTGGGCAGGTAGTCGACGTACGCCCGGTCGTTGCGGTACTCGAAGTCGACGGTGTCGAGATCGATGACCGAGCTGATGAGCATGATGCCGTTGAGGTAGAGGCCGTAGTGCGACTGGAGGTGCTCCGCCAGGGCCGACGCGCGGATGGTGCCGTACGACTCGCCGGCGACGAACTTCGGTGACAGCCAACGGCCTTCGCGGCTCGTCCAGAGCCGGATCAGCTCACCGACGCTCTCGATGTCCTTGGTGAACCCGTGGAAGTCCTTGGCCTTGCCGCCCTCGACCGCGCGCGAGTACCCAGTCGAGACGGGGTCGATGAAGACGAGGTCGGAGACGGCCAGCAGCGACTGTGGGTTGTCGACGAGCGCGTAGGGCGGCGGGGTGAGGTCGCCGACGTCGCCGGAGTCCACGCGCCGCGGCCCGAGCAGCCCGAGGTGCAGCCAGACCGAGCTCGACCCGGGGCCACCGTTGAAGGCGAACGTCACCGGGCGGTTGGTCCCCTTGGGGACGTCGGCGACGTATGCCGTGAGGTTGAGCTCGGCCTTCGCACGCAACCCCTTGAAGACGTCGTCCTCGAAGACCTCCTCGCGCAGCACGACCCGACCGGTCGTGGCGCTGTAGCGAAGCTTGCGGCGCCCGATCGAGATGGTGTGCTGGGTGGTGACGAGGTCGTCCTTCGGCGGTGCGGGGGTCGTCGTCACCGTCGTGGTGTCGGTCGAGGTCGTGGTGGTGTCGCCCTCCCGGCTCGCAGTCGGTGCCGTCGCCGCGGGGGTCGTCGGCGTCGAGGAGGTGGGGCGGTCGGCCGCGTCGTCGCTCATGGTCCGCACCCTAGTGCGGGCGGCTTGGAGCCGACACGGAGAATATGCGGCGTGCGACTGATCTGCGCCAACGTCAACGGGATTCGCGCCGCCGCCCGCCGAGGCGGCCTGCAGTGGCTGGCCGAGCAGCAACCCGACGTCCTGTGCCTGCAGGAGGTGCGGGCCAGCGACGAGCAGCTGCGGACGGTGCTCGACGAAGGGGGCTTCGTGGGGTGGCACGTCGCGCACACCGAGGCGGAGTCGAAGGGGCGCGCCGTTGTCGCGGTCGTCAGCCGTGACCCGCAGCTGCGCGTCTCGACGTCGGTCGGGCCAGTCGAGTTCGACGGCGCCGGCCGCTGGGTCGAGGCCGACCTGGACACCCCGGCCGGCATCGTGACGGTCGCGTCGACCTACGTCCACACCGGGGAGGCCGGCACCGATCGGCAGGCCGAGAAGTACCGCTTCCTCGACGCGCTGACGGCCCGCTTGCAGGGGTGGGCCGCGGCAGGTGCGCTCGCCGTGGTGACCGGCGACCTCAACATCGCCCACCACGAGCACGACCTGAAGAACTGGAAGGGCAACCTCAAGAAGTCCGGGTTCCTCGCCGACGAGCGGGCCTACCTCGACCGCTGGTTCGACGGGGGCGCGTGGGTCGACGTGCACCGGGCCCACCACGGCCCCGGCCCGGGCCCGTACACGTGGTGGTCGTGGCGTGGGCAGGCGTTCGACAACGACTCGGGGTGGCGCATCGACTACCAGCTCGCGAGCGCACCGCTCGCCCGGCGGGCGACGACCGCGTGGGCCGGCCGCGCGGCGGCATACGACCAGCGCTGGTCCGACCACGCCGCGGTGGTCGTCGACTACGACCTCGGTTGAGCCGCCCGCCGCAGGCCGCACCAGCCGGGTCCGCCCACCGAAAAGTCGCTGCTCAGCGCGCTGCGGGCACCCGAACCGGGCTACGTTGCCCTCATGAGGCGCACCGTCCGCACCGCCCTGTCCGCCTGTGTCGTCACCCTCGTGGTGCCCGCCGTCGTCGCCGTGGCACCGGCTGGGGCGGCCCCGCCCACGGGCACGCTCGTGCCGATCGGCGGTGGCTACGAGCGGCCCTCGCTCGAGGGTTTCTCGCGCATCGCCGCCGAGGGGGCGAGCGGCCCGACCGTCGACCTCGTCGTCGTGCCGAGCTCCTACGGAGACAAGGCCAAGGACCGCGCCGAGAACCTCGCCCTGGCCCAGCAGCGCACCGACCAGATCGACGCCATCTGCGACTCCGTCGTGCCGCCGCCCTACACCGGCTGCACCGCCACGCTGGCCGTCCTGCTGAACCGCAAGGACGCGATGAACCCGGCCAACAGCACGATCTTCGACGCGCCCTCCACCGACGGCATCTACGTCCTCGGCGGCGACCAGGGCATCGCGATGCAGGTGCTGGCCGGCTCGCCCGCCGAGCAGGCGATGGAGCGCGCCGTGACCCGCGGTGTCGCGCTGGGCGGCACGAGCGCGGGCGCCGCGGTCGAGTCGCGCAACATGATCAACGGGTTCACGGGCAAGCTCGGACCGGCCGACGGCCTGCGGCAGGGCAGCACCCTCATGTGGTGGGGTGACGACCCTGACCTCGAGCGCGGGTTGTCGTTCGGGTCGCAGCGCGCGATCTTCGACCAGCACTTCTACCAGCGTGGTCGTTTCGGGCGGCTGCTGTCGACGATCGCCACGAGCGACGAGAGGTATGCCGGTCAGTCGCGTCTCGGGGTCGGCGTCGACTACGCGACCGGTGTCCGCGCCGACGACGACACCACCCTGAGCGGCGTCTTCGGCGCAAGCTCGGCGGCGGTCGTCGACTTCGAGACCCTGAACGCCACCCACCAGTGGGTCGGCCCGCTCGCCCTGCTCTCGGCGCGCAACGTCCTCACCCACCTGCTCACGCCGGGCACGGCGGCATACGACATGACGACGCGCACCCCGAGCATCGACGGTGCGCCGGTCGCCCCGCCGGCCCCCACCGGGTGGCGTGCGCCCTCGGCACCCGGCACGGGCACGACCTACCTCGGTGGTGGGCTGCTCGACGGTGCGGTCAAGGACGGTGCGCTGCCCGACTTCGTGCGCACCGCGTCGGCCGGCGTCGCCTCGCCGAAGCAGTCGCGCATCGTCGTCGTGTCGGCCTCGTCCGGTGACACCGCGACCGCCCAGGCGTATGCCGCGGCCCTCAAGACCGCCGGCTGGGCCGGGTCGGTCGTGACCTCGACCTACGGACCGGGCTGGACTGCTCCTGACCTCGCCGGTGCTGCCGGTGTCGTGGTGACCGCCGCGGACGCGACCACGTTGGCGCCGGCGATGGGTGACGCGTCGTTCCGGAGCTGGGTGGGTGGGGCCGCCCGCACCGCGCCCGCCTTCCTCGCCGACGACCACATGGCGGCCGCCGTCGGCGCCCGCTGGTCGCCCAAGGCCGACCCGACCTCGAGCACCGTGGAGGACCAGGGCATCGCAGCGTTCCGTGCCGACGACGCGCAGTGGCAGCCCGGACTCGGCCTCGTGTCGGCGAGCATCGTGCCCAGCCTGACGAGCGAATACCGTTGGGGCCGCTTGTATGCCGCGACCATGGCCGACCCGACGCAGCTCGCCTTCGGCGTGGCGGACGGCACGGCGGTCGCGCTGTCGCCGGGCGCAGGGGCCCGAGTTGCCGGTGGCATCTCCGTGGTCGTGGCCGACGGACGCCAGGCGACCTACAGCACGGCGAGCAACGGTGCGATCGGTGCCGTCAACGTGGTGCTCGACGTGTTCGCAGCCGGTGAGGCCCTGACCTCCGCGCGCTGAACCGCGCGCAAGTGCCGGGCTTGTCAGGTGTCGCGGTGCGCAGATTCGGCCGCGGTGACCGCAAACGGGTCGGGCGCGCGGAAACCCTTGCGGGAGAAGGCTTCCAACACCGCAGCCGAGACCTCATCGACTGCGTCGGCGCGGACGAGTGCGATGGCGGAGCCACCGAACCCGCCACCCGTCATGCGCGCACCCAGGGCGCCCGCGGCCACGGCGGCCTCGACCACGGTGTCGAGCTCGTCGACGGAGATCTCGAAGTCGTCGCGCATCGAGGCGTGTGACTGCAGGAACAACCGGCCGAGTTCGTCGAAGTCGTCTCGCCGCAACGCTTCCCGCGCGCGGACGACGCGGTCGATCTCGGTGACGACGTGCCGGGCTCGCTTGCGCAGGAGGTCGGAGGACAACCGCGGCAGCGCACTGTCGAGCTCGTCCACCGACACCTCGCGCAAGGTCGGGACGCCGAGCTCCTGGGCGGCCTGCTCGCAACTGGCGCGCCGCTCGGCGTACTGTCCGTCGACGAGGGCGTGCTCGGCTCGGGTGTCCACGACGAGCAGCGCCAGGCCGGCCGACGCCAGGTCGAACGGCACCTGCTCGTGGGTGAGGTCGCGACAGTCCAGGAGCAGCGCGTGCCCGGACTGCCCGAGCATCGACGCCGACTGGTCCATGCCCCCGGTCGGGGCCTGGGCGATGGTGTTCTCGGCCTCGACGCAGGCCGCGGCCAGGGCGCTGCGCGCGTCGTCGTCGGCCAGGAGCCCGAGGTCGACGAGGTCGCTGACCGCGGCACCCATCGCGCACTCCAGGGCGGCCGAGCTCGACAGCCCGGCGCCGACCGGCACCGCACTGGTGACGGCGACGTCGAAACCGGACTCCACGGCATACCCGGCCCTGCGCAGGGCCCACGGCACTCCGGCGACGTAGGCGGACCACCCGCCGGGGCGGTCGGGTGCGACCTCGGACAGGTCGACCTCGACGACCGCTCCGTCCAGGTCGGACACCATCTTCAGGAGTGTGTCGTCTCGGCGCCGCACGGCCGCAAACGTCCGCTGTGGCAACGCGATCGGCAGGCAGAGGCCGGCGTTGTAGTCGGTGTGCTCGCCGATGAGGTTGACCCGGCCGGGGGCCGACCACACGCCGTCGGGGGTCCCACCGAGGTGGCGCTCGAACAACGCGTTCGCGGCATCGACCCTGTCGTGTCCAGTCACCGGACCAGCATGGCTCACGAGCCGGTCCGCAGGCGGCCGGGGATGCGCTGGCGTTTCGCGGTGACCAGGGTGCCCACCGCGTCGGCGACCGAGGCGCGGGTCCGCGACGACAGCTCGTCGTCGGTGACGAGCACCTCGACGTCTGCCAGGGCGAGGAAGGTGCTGAGGCCGACGACGCCGAACTTCGTGTGGTCGACGAGGACGCAGGTGCGGCGGGCGCAGGCCACGAGCGCACGGTTGGTCTCGGACTCGACCAGGTTCGGCGTCGTGAGGCCCGCCTGCGGGTCGACCCCGTGGGCGCCGAGGAAGAGCAGGTCCACGTGCAGGGATCGCAGCGCGGCGACCGCGACCGGACCGACGAGCGCGTCGGACGGAGTGCGGACCCCGCCGGTGAGCACCACGGTCTGGCCCGGTGTGCCCGACTCGTGCAGCAGCTGGGCGACCGGCACCGAGTTGGTGACGACGGTGATGTCCGGCACCGAGCGCACGGCGCGGGCCAGCTCGTACGTCGTGGTCCCGGCGGAGATGCCGATCGAGGAACCCGGCTCGACCAGCGCCGCGGCCGCCTCGCCGATGGCCTGCTTCTGGCGGGTCATGAGCGTGGACTTGGCGCGGAACCCGGGCTCGTCGCTGGTGCGGGACGAGAGTGCGACGGCGCCACCGTGCACCCGCTCGACCAGGCCCTGTTCGGCGAGCTGGTCGATGTCGCGCCGGATGGTCATGTCGGAGACGCCCAGCTCGGACACCAGGTCCGAAACCCGGACGGCACCGGTGCGTTCGACGACCTCGGCGATGTGGTTGCGTCGCTGGCCCGCCAGCATCCTCAGCCCTCCCGGACGACGGCGACGCCGCCCGGCGCCAGCGTCACCTGGCCGTCGACCGCCGCGTCGGCCACGAGGTCGTGCCCACTCGCGGGTACCACCTGCTCCTGGCCGGTGTGGTTGAGCAGGAACAGCCACGAGGCCCCGCCCTCAGCGCTGCGGCGAGCGGCCTCGACGCCCGCAGGGACGTCGGCGACCGGCCGGACGCCCGCGTCCGAGACGATCCGGTCGAGTAGCGCGCCGAGCGTGTGGTCGTCGGGTGAGGTCGAGAGGTACCACGCGGCGCCTGAGCCGACGGGCCGGCGGGTGATCGCGGGTCGCCCGGCGAGGGGTCCGTCGGCGTAGCTGTCCACCACCTCTGCTCCGGTGCTGGTGAGGTGCTCGGACCACCGCGTCCCCGTGCCCGTGCCGAGCGCGACGGCGTCCCCGGCCACCAGCGGGTAGAACTCCTCCGTCCGCACTCCCAGCAGGTCGCGGAACGCGCCCGGGTAGCCGCCGAGACGGACGTGGTCATCGAGGTCGCTGATGCCGGAGAAGTAGGTGACGAGCACCTGCGCGCCCCGCTCCGCCGCGGCGGCGACGGCCGCCGCGTGCTCGTCGCTCACGGCATACAGGGTCGGGACGACGACCACGTCGTATGCCGCGAGGTCGGCACCCGGGTGCACGACGTCCGCGGCGATGCCCCGTTCGCGCAGGAGCCGGTGGACCGTGGTCGCCATGGTGACCGGGTCGAGGTCCGCAGACGGCATGCACGGCCCCTGAGCGGCCCAGTTCGACTGGTAGTCGAACAGGATGGCGACCGACGAGGTCACGGTGCTGCCGACCACCTCGCCGAGGCGGCCGGCGAGGGCGCCGAGCGCTGCCACCTCGCGGAACCGGTCACTGTCGCGGCCGGCGTGGGGGACGAGGGCGGAGTGGAACTTCTCTGCGCCCGCACGGGACTGGCGGAACTGGAAGAACCCGAGGGAGTCGGCGCCGCGGGCGACGTGGGCGAGGCTGTTGCGGGTCATCTCGCCCGGAGCCTTGGCGGGGTTGACCGGCTGCCAGTTGACGGCGCTGGTGGAGTGCTCCATGAGCATCCAGGGCCGGCCGCCGGCGATGCCCCTCGTGAGGTCGGCGGAGAACGACAGCTCGGCGGCCGGGTCGTCGAGGCTGGCGACGAGGTAGTGGTCGGTGCTGACGACGTCCTGGTCGGGGGCCCACTGGTTGTAGTCGAGGTGACGGAAGCTGGTGAGGGTCATGAAGTTCGTCGTCACGGGGACGCCGGGGCTGGTCTCGGCGAGGACGGCCTTCTCGGCGCGGTAGAAGTCGAGCAGCTGGTCGGACTGGAACCGGCGGTAGTCCAGCAGCTGGGTGGGGTTGGCGAAGGTCGTCGTCTTGCGCGGCGGCAGGATCTGGTCCCACTCGGTGTAGCGCTGGCTCCAGAAGGCGGTGCCCCACGCGTCGTTGATCGCGTCCAGGTCGGGGTAGCGGCGACGCAGCCACACCCGGAACTCGGCTGCGCAGGTGTCGCAGTAGCAGGGGACGTTGTGGCAGGCGTACTCGTTCGAGACGTGCCACAGGGCCAGGGCCGGGTGGTCGTGGTAGCGGCGGCCGAGCTCGCGGGTCAGGGCCAGGGCGTACTCGCGGAAGACAGGCGAGCTGGGGCACCAGGCCTGGCGGCTGCCCGGCCACAGGGTGTGCCCCTCGTGGTCGACCGGCAGCATCTCCGGGTGCGCGGCCGAGAGCCACGGCGGGGGAGTCGCCGTGGCGGTGGCCAGGTCGACAGCGATGCCGTTGGCGTGCAGGAGGTCCATGATCTCGTCGAGCCAGCCGAACTCGTACTCGCCCTTGGCCGGTTCGAGCCAGGACCACGAGAAGATCCCGAGCGACACGAAGCTGACCCCGGCCTCCCGCATCAGAGCCATGTCCTCGGCCCAGGTCTCGCGGGGCCACTGCTCGGGGTTGTAGTCGCCGCCAAAGGCGATCCGGTCACTCGGCCATGAGCGCATGACGGCCAGTGTCTGGAACGCCCACACATTTGTCAACACAATCAAACACGGGTGGTCGGCGGTGTCGATGGCCCTGCGCAGTTGTGCTCGGCGTTGGCTGTCAGGGGGTGAAATGCGTTGCGGTTGAGCGGAAGGAGCCGATCCGTCCGTGATCGAGATATCCCGTCCGCGTTCCGGCGAGCCCCTTGACAGGCTCGTCGGAGACGGACATTCTCACTCTTGCGTTGGTGGTTTCTGATCGATTCTGTGAGACGAGACCACCGGCGGTCGAAGCCCACGTCAAAGGAGACCGTGATGACCCGCCCCGCATCCGAGGCCGAGTACCTCGCCAGCCTGACCCCGGAGTCCGTGCGCGGTCTGAGCCGCCGGACCCTCCTGCGCGGCGCCGCCGGTGCGGGAGCCCTGCTCACCATGCCTGCCCTCCTCGCGGCCTGCGGCGGCGGCGACAGTGGCGCCGGTGGCAAGGCGAGCGGCACCATCACCTTCGGGTCGAACCAGTCCGACGCCAAGCCCAAGGCGGCATACCAGGCGGTCATGGACAGCTTCGCCAAGGCGAACTCCGGCCTCTCGGTCAAGATCAACACGATCGACCACAACACGTTCCAGGAGAACATCAACAACTACCTGCAGGGTTCGCCCGACGACGTGTTCACGTGGTTCGCCGGCTACCGCATGCAGTTCTTCGCCAGCAAGGGCCTCATCGGCGACATCAGCGACGTCTGGAAGGACGTCAAGGGCATGTCCGACGCCCTCAGAAGTCCTCCACCGGTGAGGACGGCAAGCAGTACTTCATGCCGTTCACCTACTACCCGTGGGCCGTCTTCTACCGCAAGAGCGTCTTCCAGGAGAAGGGCTACGAGATCCCCAAGACCCTCGACGAGTTCAAGACGCTCGGCGCGAAGATGAAGCAGGACGGGCTTGTCCCGATCGCCTTCGGCGACAAGGACGGCTGGCCCGCCATGGGCACCTTCGACCAGCTCAACCTGCGCATCAACGGCTACGACTTCCACGTCAGCCTGATGGCGGGCAAAGAGGCCTGGAACAGCGACAAGGTCAAGAAGGTCTTCGACACCTGGGCCGGCCTGTTCGACATCCAGCAGCCCGACGCCCTCGGCCGCACGTGGCAGGAGGCCGCCCAGGCTCTGCAGCAGAAGAAGGCCGGCACCTACCTGCTCGGCTCGTTCGTGGCCCAGCAGTTCGACGCCTCGGAGCAGGACGACCTCGACTTCTTCAACTTCCCCGAGATCGACAGCACCATCGGCGCCGACGCCATCGAGGCCCCCATCGACGGCTTCATGATGTCCAAGCGGCCGAAGAACGAGGCCGGCGCCAAGAAGCTGCTCGGCTACCTCGGCGGTCCCGAGGCGCAGGGCATCGCGGTCAAGGCCGACCCCAGCGTCATCGCGACGAGCTCCGAGGCCGACCAGTCCGGTTACACCGCCCTGCAGAAGAAGTCGGTGGAGTTCGTGAAGTCCGCCAAGTCGATCGCGCAGTTCATGGACCGCGACACCCGCCCCGACTTCGCGTCGACCGTGATGATCCCGGCGATCCAGAGCTTCATCAAGAACCCCAAGGACATCAACGGGCTCTGCAACTCGATCGAGAACCAGAAGAAGAGCATCTTCACCAGCTGACGATCGACGGAGCACCTCGTGGCACGTTCGAAGTACAAGGGGATCGACCACCTCAGCCCCGTCGACCGCATCGTCGTCGGGCTGATGGTGGCGATCCCCACCCTCCTGGTCGTCTGGCTGGTGTGGTTCCCCGCGGTCGGGTCCGTGCTGCTGTCCTTCACCAACTGGGACGGCATCGGCCCACTCTCGTCGGCCAAGCCGGTGGGGGTCAAGAACTACCAGGACGTCTTCACCATCTACCCGCCGTTCTGGCCGGCGGTGCAGCACAACCTGATCTGGCTCGCGGTGATGTTCCTCGTGGCCACGCCGCTCGGGATCTTCCTCGCCGTCCTGCTCGACCGCCAGATGCGCGGTTCGCGCTTCTACCAGACGGCGATCTACCTCCCGGTGGTGCTCTCGCTGGCCCTCGTCGGCTTCATCTGGCAGCTCATCTACAGCCGCGACCAAGGGTTCATCAACCAGCTCACCGGCAGCACCATCGACTGGTACGGCGACCCGCGCTACAACCTGTGGGCGGCGCTCGTCGCCTCCAGCTGGCGCCACGTCGGCTACATCATGTTGCTCTACCTGGCCGGGCTCAAGGGCGTCGACCCGACGCTGCGCGAGGCCGCCCGGGTCGACGGCGCGAACGAGCGCACGACCTTCTTCAAGGTCGTCTTCCCCGTCATGGCACCGATCAACATCATCGTGCTCGTCGTGACCGTGATCGAGTCACTGCGCGCGTTCGACCTGGTCTGGGTGATCAACAAGGGCCGCAACGGCCTCGAGCTGATCTCGACGCTGGTCACCACCAACATCGTCGGTGAGGCGAGCCGCATCGGCTTCGGGTCGGCGCTGGCCACCCTGATGCTGTTGATCTCGTCCGTCTTCATCGTCATCTACCTGCGCATCGTCATGAGGGAGCAACGATGACCGCCGCCAGTGAGCTGCCCCAGGCGGCAGCACCCGGGAAGAACGTGCTCGAGCCGAGCCGCGCGCCCAGACCCGCCGGTTCCGGGGGATCGCGGTGGGCGGTCCAGACCTTCCTCGCGGTCGTCGCCGTGGTCTGGCTCTTCCCGGTCCTGTATGCCGTGTTGGGCAGCCTGCGTGACTACGACTACACGTCCAAGCACGGCTACTTCTCGTTCGGCGGGTTCACCCTCCAGAACTACAAGGACGCGTGGGCGCAGGCGAACTTCTCGCACACGATGCTCAACTCGGCATACATCACCGTCCCCGCCGTCATCCTCACCCTCTTCCTGTCGTGCTGCATCGCCTTCGTGGTCGCGCGCTTCTCGTTCAAGCTCAACCTGTTCCTGCTCGGGCTCTTCACCGCGGCCAACCTGCTGCCGCCCCAGGCGCTGCTCATCCCCGTCTACCGGATGTTCCGCGCGATCGAGGTGCCGTTCTGGTTCAGCGAGTCGGGCACGCTGCTCAACAGCTACTCGGGGCTCATCGCGGTCAACGTCGCGTTCCAGACCGGTTTCTGCGCGTTCGTGCTCTCCAACTACATGAAGACGCTGCCGCGCGAGCTCTACGAGTCCGCCGTCGTCGACGGGGCCAGTGTGCTGCGCCAGTTCTTCCAGATCACGCTGCCGTTGTGCCGGCCGCCGCTGGCGGCGCTCGCCACGCTCGAGGTCACCTGGATCTACAACGAGTTCTTCTGGGCGACGGTCCTGCTGCAGTCCGGCGACAAGTTCCCGGTCACCAGCTCGCTCAACAACCTGCGCGGCCAGTTCTTCACCGACAACAACCTCGTGGCTGCCGGCTCCGTGGTGATCGCGCTGCCGACGCTCATCATCTTCTTCCTGCTGCAGAAGCAGTTCGTCGCCGGGCTCACCCTGGGTGCGACCAAGGGGTGACCCCGGAAATCCGCGCGACGGCTCCTGACACAATGGTGGGCATGTCTGAATCGTCCACGCCCACGGCCCTGCCCCGGATCCTGTCCGGCATGCAGCCGACCAGCGACAGCCTGCACCTCGGCAACTACCTCGGCGCGCTGGTCAACTGGGTCAAGCTCCAGGACGAGTTCGACGCCTTCTACTTCGTCGCCGACCTGCACGCGCTCACCGTGCCGACCGACCCCGAGGTGCTGCGCCGCCGCACCCGCGTGACGGCGGCCCAGTTCATCGCCGGCGGCGTCGACCCCAAGCGGTCGGCGGTGTTCTGCCAGAGCCACGTCGCCGAGCACGCCGAGCTCGGCTGGGTCATGAACTGCCTCACCGCCGACGGCGAGGCGCGGCGCATGACCCAGTTCAAGGACAAGGTCGCCAAGGGCCAGAACGCCAACGTCGGCCTGCTCACCTACCCCATGCTCATGGCCGCGGACATCCTCATGTACGACGCGGCATACGTGCCAGTCGGCGAGGACCAGCGCCAGCACCTCGAGATCACCCGCGACCTCGCCGAGCGGTTCAACCACCGCTTCGGCGAGACCCTGGTCGTGCCCGACGCCTACATCGTCAAGGAGTCGGCCAAGATCATGGACCTCCAGGAGCCCGAGGCGAAGATGAGCAAGACCGGCTCGAGCCCCAAGGGCCTCATCGACCTCATGCAGGACCCTGCCAAGATCGCCAAGAACATCCGCTCGGCGGTGACCGACACCGACACCGAGATCCGTTACGACCCCCAGGCCAAGCCGGGCGTCTCCAACCTGCTCGTCATCCACTCCGTGCTCTCCGGCACGCCGGTCCAGCAGGTCGCAGAGGCCTTTGCGGGCAAGGGTTACGGCGACCTCAAGAAGGAGGTGGCCGAGGTGGTCGTGGAGGCGCTGACGCCGTTCCAGGAGCGCATGCGCGAGCTGCTCGCCGACGAGACCGAGCTCGACCGCATCCTCGCCGACGGGGCCGACCGGGCGCGTGAGGTCGCCACCGCGACGATGACGCGCGTGCGCGAACGGGTCGGCCTGCTCGCCGCTGCTGTTCGGTAGGGTCGCGACCGTGCCGACCATCGGCGTGTCGATCGCCATTCCCTCCCCGTATGCCGAGCTGCTCCAGGCCAAGCGGGCGTCCTACGGCGACCCCCTGGCCGACTCCATCCCCACGCACGTGACGCTGCTGCCGCCGACCGAGGTCGACGACGCGGCCATGGGCGAGGTGACCGAGCACCTGCAGGCGGTGGCCGAGGCCGGGCACGCCTTTCCCATGGTGCTGCGCGGCACCGGCACGTTCCGGCCGGTGTCGCCCGTCGTCTTCGTGCAGGTGTCCGGTGGCCTCGCGGAGTGCGAGATGCTGGAGCGCTCCGTGCGACGGGGCCCGCTGGAGCGCGAGCTCGACTTCTACTACCACCCGCACGTCACGGTGGCCCACCACGTCCCCGAGGACGCGCTCGACCGAGCCTTCACCGACCTCGCCGACTTCGAGTGCCGCTTCGACGTGACCGAGTTCCACCTCTACGAGCACGGTGCCGACGCCGTCTGGCGTCCCGCCCACACGTTCGCACTCAACCGGGACAGCCACGAGCAGTCCCACGGGGGCGGCGGGCAGTGACCACGCTCAAGAAGTGGTTCGCCCGGCTCAAGGGCACCTCGGCCTACCGCGCGTGGGACCGCTACAACACCCACAACGGCGGCCTGCTCGCCGGCGGCATCTCCTACGTCGCGTTCCTGTCCATCTTCCCCGTGCTGGCGCTGGCGTTCGCGGTGTTCGGGCTCGTCCTGCGCGACCAGCCGGGCCTCATCAACGACATCCGCGACGCGATCAACGAGCAGCTGCCGGGTTTCGTCAAGCAGGGTCCGGATGACCCGAAGGGCATCATCACCCTCTCGGTGCCGAGCGGTCGCACCCTGTCGATCACGTTCGTCGCCGGCCTCGCCACGCTGCTGTGGGGAGGCCTGGGCTGGCTGAGCAGCACCCGGCAGGGCATCCGGGCGATCTTCGGTGTCGAGGGGACTCCGGGAAACTTCGTCCTGGCCAAGCTGCGCGACCTCGGCGTGCTCGTCCTCATCGGTCTCGGCATCGTCGTCTCGGTCCTCGTCTCGACCGCGGCCAACGGGGTGGCCGAGTGGCTGGCCGGCCTCGTGGGCCTGAGCGGCCAGGGCTGGCTGTTCACGGTGATCGGCATCCTGGCCCAGCTGCTGCTCAACACCTTCATCGTCGCGCTGCTGCTGCGGCTGCTGTCCGGGGTCCCACTGCCGTGGGACGGGTTGCGCAACGGCGCCATCGCCGGTGGCGTGCTGCTCACCCTGATCCAGGTCTTCAGCACCCAGCTGCTGTCCGGCACGCTCAACAACAACGCGCTGGCCGCCGTCGCGATCCCGGCGGCGCTGCTCGTCTACCTCAACTTCATCGCGCGGGCGCTCCTGCTGTCGGCGTCCTGGGCGGCCAACGACCTCGACGCCGGCACCGGCCGCGACACGAGCGACGGCATGGAGCACAAGGCGATGGAGGGCCCGGCTCCCGAACCGCTCGCCACCTACCGCGAGCGCACGGATGCGGGGCTGCCCACCTTCGGGCCGCGGGCGGGAGACCGGGCGACGCTCGCTGCAGGGGCGGTGCTCGGCGCGGTCGGCGCCTTCGCCCTCGGCACCGCGCGACGCGGCATACGGGCGCTGGTCAGGCGCCGCTGAGGCGGTGCCGTCCGCGGTGGCGACGCCGCCGTGAGCGCCACGCGGCGAACCACAGGGCCAGCAGCGCCAGCGCACCCGCGGGGGCGGCCAGCCACGCCGGGTGCACCTTCCACGTCAACGTGACCGGTGAAGACGAGTCGGTATGCCGCGGCACGACGGCGGCCCCGGCCGCGCCGAGCGGGCCGGCCGGCTCGGGGGCCGCCGGAGCGGTGGGGGTCGCCGTCGGCGTGGGCTTCGGGGCGGTGGGCACCTCACCGGGGTCGACCAGCCGGCCCACCGGGCGAGCCGTGGCACCGTACTTGAAGGCCCAGTCGTACATCGCCGCCTGGGGACGCCAGGAGTTGTCGAGGCCGTACATCTCGCTGAGCAGGTAGGTCTTGCCGCCGCGCGTCACCGCGGAGATGAACGTGCGGTGCGCGGCCTGGGTGTAGCCGTTCTTCACGCCGATCGTGCCGGGGTAGTTGTAGAGCAGCGTGTTGTGGTTGGAGATCTTGTAGGTGCCGCGCTTCTTCGTCTTGGCGTTGAGCGTGCCGGGGAAGACGGCCTGCTTGGTCGTGACGTAGGCGCGGAAGTCCTTCAGCTGCAACGCTGCCCGTCCGATCAGGGCGAGGTCGTAGGCGCTGCTGGTCTGCCCGGGGGCGTCGAGACCGGAGGGGTCCTTGGCCACGGTGTCGTGGGCGCCCAGGTTGGCCGCGACCGCGTTCATCTCGGCGAGCACCTGGTCACGCCCGCCGCCGGCCCCCGCGAGGGCGTATGCCGCGTCGTTGCCCGAGGACATGAGCAGCGCCTGGAACAGCTGCTTGCCGGTGTAGGGGAGACCCGGCACCAGGCCGACCCGGGTGCCGTCGGCCGCCGCGTCCTCGGGCGTGGCCTTGATGACCGTGGTGCTCGGCACCTTGGGGATCAGGGTGAGCGCCGTCAGGGTCTTGAGCGTGCTGGCGGGCAGCAGCCGGGCGTGCGGTGCCTTGGCCGCGACCACGTCACCGGTGTCGAGGTCGGCCAGCACCCACGAGACGTCCTTGAGGGCGGGAGGTGCCGGCACACCGGCGGGCAGGTCAGTGACGACACCCGTGGACGCGAGCTTCTCGCCACCGACGGCGAGCTCGGGCACCACCGTGTTCCTGGGCACCGGCAGCGTCGGCGTCCTGGTCGTCGGCTTGCCGCCGGACGTCGTCGTGGTGCCGGGGGTCGGTGGTGGGGTGGTCGCCGCCACCGCGGCCTGCGGCGAGGCCGTCACGGCGGTGAGCAGCGCCACCCCCGCACACAGCGAAGCCGCGGCCGCCCTGCGCAGGCGTCCGCGGCATACCGCCTCGTGGCGGCGCTGGGCCCGGATCAGAACCGGCTCGTGAGGAGGGCCCGCTTGACCTCCTGGATCGCCTTGGTGACCTGGATGCCGCGCGGGCAGGCATCGGTGCAGTTGAAGGTCGTGCGGCAGCGCCACACGCCTTCCTTGTCGTTGAGGATCTCCAGGCGCTGCGACCCGCCGTCGTCACGGCTGTCGAAGATGAACCGGTGCGCGTTGACGATCGCCGCCGGGCCGAAGTACTGGCCGTCGTTCCAGAAGACCGGGCAGCTCGTCGTGCAGGCGGCGCACAGGATGCACTTGGTCGTGTCGTCGAAGCGGTCGCGGTCGGCCTGGCTCTGGATGCGCTCGCGCGTCGGCTCGTGGCCGTTGGTGATGAGGAACGGCTGGATCTCGCGGTAGGCGTCGAAGAACGGCTCCATGTCGACCACGAGGTCCTTCTCGAGGGGCAGGCCCTTGATCGGCTCGACGGTGATCGGCTTGTCCGGGTTGACGTCCTTGATGAGAGTCTTGCAGGCGAGCCGGTTCTTGCCGTTGATCCGCATGGCGTCCGAGCCGCACACACCGTGCGCGCAGGACCGGCGGAAGGTCAGCGAGCCGTCCTGCTCCCACTTGATCTGGTGCAGCGCGTCGAGGACGCGGTCCGTGGCGTGCGCCGTCACCTCGTAGGTCTCGAAGTGCGGTGCCTCGTCGACCTCGGGGTTGTAGCGCTGGACCTTGAGCGTGACCGTGAAGGTCGGGACGGCGCCGGCCTTCTGCTCGTCGCTGCTGGGCTGGGTGGCGGTGGCGGTCATCAGTACTTGCGCTCCATCGGCTGGTAGCGGGTCACGGTCACGGCCTTGTAGTCGAGCGTCACCTCATCGGCGAACGGGGCGCTGGGCGACTCCTCCTCGACGGTCACGGGCGGCCGGTAGGCCATCGTGTGACGCATGAAGTTCACGTCGTCGCGGGCCTCGTAGTCCTCACGGAAGTGGCCGCCGCGGGACTCCTTGCGGGCCAGGGCACCGAGGGTGATGACCTCGGCGAGCTCGATGAGGAAGCCGAGCTCGATCGCCTCGAGCAGGTCGGTGTTGTAACGCCTGCCCTTGTCCTGCACCACGACGTTTGCGTAGCGCTCCTTGAGCTCCTCGATCACGCCCAGCGCCTCCTTCATGGAGGCCTCGGTGCGGAACACCTGGACGTTGCGGTCCATGGTCTCCTGCAGCGCCTTGCGCAGGTCGACGACCCGCTCGCCGCTCTCGCGGCCGCGGATGCCCTCGACCATGCCCTCGACCAGCCACTCGGGGTTCTCGGGGAGGTCCACCCACGGTGCGTCCACGGCATACTCCGCCGCAGCGATGCCGGCGCGGCGCCCGAAGACGTTGATGTCCAGGAGGCTGTTGGTGCCGAGGCGGTTCGAGCCGTGCACGGACACGCACGCGACCTCGCCCGCGGCATACAGGCCGGGCACGACGTCGGTGTTGTTGCGCAGCACCTCGGTCTCGACGTTGGTCGGCACGCCGCCCATGGCGTAGTGCGCCGTCGGGTAGACCGGGACCGGCTCGGTGTAGGGCTCGACGCCGAGGTAGGTGCGCGCGAACTCGGTGATGTCGGGCAGCTTGG
Source organism: Knoellia koreensis (assembly GCF_013041615.1). Lineage (GTDB taxonomy): Bacteria > Actinomycetota > Actinomycetes > Actinomycetales > Dermatophilaceae > Pedococcus > Pedococcus koreensis. The sequence continues at coordinate 524,357 of NZ_JABEPQ010000002.1, read as the reverse complement.
CGTCGATGTGCGCCGGCTCGAGGTGGGTCAGGTCGAGCAGGACGTAGTCCTTGTTCGGGCCGGCGCCGCGGCCCTCGCGCACCTCGTTGGCCATCGACCGGGCGACGATGTCGCGCGGGGCGAGGTCCTTGATGGTGGGGGCGTAGCGCTCCATGAACCGCTCGCCGTCGGCGTTGCGCAGGATGCCGCCCTCACCGCGGGCCGCCTCCGACAGCAGGATGCCGAGACCGGCGAGGCCGGTCGGGTGGAACTGGAAGAACTCCATGTCCTCCAGCGGCAGGCCGCGGCGGAACGCGACGCCCATGCCGTCACCGGTGAGGGTGTGGGCGTTGGACGTGGTCTTGAAGACCTTGCCCGCGCCGCCGGTCGCGAAGACGACCGACTTGGCCTGGAAGACGTGCAGCTCACCGGTCGCGAGCTCGTAGGCCACGACACCGGCGGTGCGCTCGATGCCGTCCGGGCCGGTGTTCATGAGCAGGTCGAGGACGTAGTACTCGTTGAAGAACTCGACGTCCTGCTTGACGCAGTTCTGGTAGAGCGTCTGGAGGATCATGTGGCCGGTGCGGTCGGCGGCGAAACAGGAGCGGCGCACCGCGGCCTCACCGTGGTTGCGGGTGTGCCCACCGAACCGGCGCTGGTCGATCTTGCCCTCGGGCGTGCGGTTGAACGGCAGGCCCATCTTCTCGAGGTCGATGACCGCGTCGATCGCCTCACGGCACATGATCTCCGCGGCGTCCTGGTCGACGAGGTAGTCACCACCCTTGACCGTGTCGAAGGTGTGCCACTCCCAGTTGTCCTCCTCGACGTTCGCGAGGGCCGCGCACATGCCACCCTGCGCCGCACCGGTGTGCGAGCGGGTGGGGTAGAGCTTGGTGAGGACGGCGGTCCGGGCGCGCTTGCTCGACTCGAGCGCCGCGCGCATGCCGGCACCGCCCGCGCCGACGATGACGACGTCGTACTTGTGGATCTGCATTCGGTCTCTCGTCCTTACTTGGTGCAGACGCTGAGGGTGGAGTTCGGGTCGATGCACGGGTCGAACGTGAAGATCACCAGCGTGCCGAGGACGATCGTGAAGACTGTTGCGACGACGAGCAGCGTCTTGAGCACCCAGCGGGTGCCCTCACGCTCGGTGTAGTCGTTGATGATCGTGCGGACCCCGTTGAATCCGTGGAGCATGCCCAGCCAGAGCATCAGCATGTCCCAGACCTGCCAGAACGGGCTCGACCACTTGCCGGCGACGAACGCGAAGTCGATCGCGTGGATGCCCTCGCCGAGCATGAGGTTGACGAAGAGGTGCCCGAAGACGAGCACGAGCAGCAGGATCCCGCTGGCGCGCATGAAGACCCAGGACCACAGCTCGAAGTTGCCGCGAGTCGGGGTGAAGCGCTTGTAGGGGGAGAGCTTGGCGGACGTGGCGGCGGTCGCCGTCTGGTCGGTGGTGGCGGTCATGTCAGCGCCCTTCAGTGCGTGAACACGTTGGTCAGGTGCCGGATCGCGAACGGCACGAACAGGACGACGAAGCCGATGACGACACCCCAGAACATCTGCTTCTGGAACTTCGGGCCCTTGGACCAGAAGTCGACGGCGATGATCCGCAGGCCGTTGAGCGCGTGGAAGATGACCGCGGCGACGAGCCCGGCCTCACCCAGCCCGACGACGGGGTTCTTGTACGCCTCCATCACCTGGTTGTAGGCCTCCGGCGAGACACGGACCAACGCGGTGTCGAGCACGTGCGCGAAGAGGAAGAGGAAGAGGAGGAGCCCGCTGATCCGGTGGGCGACCCACGACCACATGCCTTCCCGGCCGCGGTAGAGGGTGCCCCCTCCCTTGGGGGCCGTTGCTGCCTGCGCCACGTGCGCGTCCCTTTCGAGCGAAGGTGTTCACGGCGTCGCTCGTCCTTGCGGAGGCGTGGCCGTCGTGCCAGCGCTCAGGTTATCGGTCGGCGTGTCGTCCTCACGAACCGGTCGCCTGTGAGAAACCAGACAGGCCGGGTTACCAGTTGGTATGCCGCGTGGCTCGCGCGGGGTGGCCGCGTGGCCGCAGGTGCCGCGTGGGGTGTGGCCCGTGCCGTATGCCGCGTGGCTCAGGCGGTCGCCGCCGCGTGGCTCGCGCGGGCGGTGGCGTAGTGGCCGAGCAGCTGGTCGGTGAGCGCGGCCCAGCTGCGACCGCGGACCCGGTCGAGGGCGGCGGTCCCCATCGCCTCGCGCTTGACCCGGTCGCCGACGAGGTGGGCGACGGCGTCGCGTAGCCCGTCCGCGCTGTCGGGGTCGAACAGCAGCCCGGTGCGGCTGTGGTCCACCAGGTCGAGCGGGCCACCCTTGGCGGGGGCCACGACCGGCAGCCCGGTCGCGGCGGCCTCCTGGAGCGTCTGGCCGAACGTCTCCCGGGTGCCCGTGTGCACGAAGACGTCGCACGCGGCATACGCCCGAGCCAGGTCGTCACCGTCCCGGCGGCCGAGGAAGACCGGTGGCGGCGAGCCGGCGCGGGTGGCGGCCTCGGTGAGCAGGCCCTCGAGCCGGCCCCGGTCGGGACCGTCGCCGACGAGCACGAGCCTCGTGCCGGGGAGCGCGGCGACAGGGACCAGCCGGTCGAGCTCCTTCTCCGCGGCGAGCCGGCCGACGTAGCCCACGAGCGCCTCACCGCGCGGCGCGAGCCCCGAGCGCAGCCGCTGGGTCGCGGCGTCGAGCCGCCACCCCGGGTGGAACAGGCCGGTGTCGACGCCGCGCCCCCACAGTGCGGTGCGCGGCACACCGTGCGCGCGCAGGTCCTCCAGGGCGGCGGTCGACGGGGCCAGCGTCAGGTCGGCGTTCTCGTGCAGGTGCCGCACCCACCGCCAGGCTGCCTTCGATGCACCCTTGGCCACCGGCAGCGGGCCGTGCTTGAGGAGGAACGACGGCATGTCGGTCTGGTAGACGGCGACGCTCGGCAGGCCCAGCCTGCTCGTGGCGGTGAGCGCGCGTGCGCCGAGCACGAACGGTGACGCCACGTGGACGACGTCGGGCGCGAAGCCGGCGAGGACGGGCTCGACCTCGCCGGACGGCATACCCAGGGGGAAGTCCTTGACCGTCACCGAGGCGACGCTCACGACGGGGTATCCCGCGTAGGACGCCGGTGCCGGCCGGGGCGCCACGATCAACACGTCGTGGCCACCGGCCCGGAGGCACTCGGTCACCCGGCAGACGCTCGTGGTGACTCCGTTGAACGTCGGCAGGAACGACTCGGTGACGATGGCGATCCGCACGACACCAGCCTCCGCAGCGGCGGTGAGGCGTTGGCGACGCCTCGGGGTGTGTCGAGTGAGCGGCAGGTGACGAGCCGGTGCGCGCGGCAGTGTGGGGCGGCCGTGTGGGAGCGGTGGTCGGCTACGGTTGCGCGCCATGGGGAACGAGCACGTCTGGGCCATCATCCCGGCCGGGGGAGCGGGGACGCGGCTGTGGCCGCTGTCGCGGGCGTCGTCGCCCAAGTTCCTCCACGACCTGACCGGCGCGGGACGCTCGCTGCTGCAGCAGACCTGGGACCGGCTGTCGCCGCTGGTGGGTTCGCGCATCGTCGTCGTGACCGGGCGCGCGCACGAGGCGGCGGTGCGCTCGCAGCTGCCGTCCCTGCCGGCCGACCAGCTCCTCGCCGAACCGTCGCCGCGGGACTCGATGGCGGCGATCGGGTGGGCCGCCGCGGTGCTCGAGGCGCGTGACCCCGAGGCGGTCGTCTGCTCGTTCGCGGCCGACCACGTCATTGGTGACGAGGACGTCTTTCGGGCTTGTGTCGCCGACGCGGTGGCCGCCGCCGAGCAGGACTACGTCGTCACCATCGGCATCGAACCCACATACGCTGCAACGGGTTTCGGCTACATCGAGATGGGGGAGACGCTCGCCACTGGCGGTGCGGCGCGCGCGGTCGTGCAGTTCGTCGAGAAGCCCGACCGGGAGCGGGCGGAGGCCTATCTCGCGACCGGGCGGTTCCGGTGGAACGCGGGCATGTTCGTCGTCAAGGCGCGGGTGCTGCTCGACCTGCTCGCCCAGTGGCACCCTGGGCTGGCCGCCGGTGTGCGCTCGCTCGCGACCGACCCGGCTCGGCTCGACGACGTCTGGGACGGGCTGGAGAAGATCGCGATCGACCACGCCGTCGCCGAGCCGGCCGCCGACGCCGGGCGCGTCGCCGTGGTGCCGGGCGGTTTCGGCTGGGACGACGTGGGCGACTTCGCCTCCCTGGGTGGGTTGTTGCGCGACGCCGACGGTATGCCGGGTGTGCGCGTCCTCGGGTCGGCCGACGACGTGCGCGTGGTCGATGCCGGCGGCGTGGTGGTGCCAGGTTCGGGGCGGACGGTCGCCCTGGTCGGGCTCGAGGACGTCGTGGTCGTCGACACCCCGGACGCGGTGCTTGTCGTCGCCAAGGACCGCGCCCAGGACGTCAAGAAGGTCGTCGACGCCCTCAAGGCCGACGGCCGCACCGACCTGACCTGAGGGCCCTGGGGTCAGGTGGTGAGGTCGCGGCGGCGGAAGGCGGCGGCACCGGTCGCGGCGACGACGACCGCCAGCACCAGGAGGCCGACCAGGCCGGCCGCGTTGGCGTCACCGCCGGGCAGGGTGCCGAGGTGGTCGAATGGCGAGGCCTTGAGGGCCCAGTCCGGCAGCGACAGGATCGCCCCGAACTCGCCGACCAGCACGAAGAACGCCAGCAGTGCCCACGCCGCCGCCGACAGCCGCGGCAGCAGGCCGAACAGCAGCACGGTGAGCGCCACGCAGACCGCCACTGCTGGCCAGGTCGCGAGCGCGGCGGGCAGCAGGTCGCCGACCCCGCGGTCGCTGGCCGCCCCGGCGCTCAGGCCGGCGCCCAGCCCAGCCACCGCGAGCAGCCAGATGGACCCGAGCGTGGCGATGACCGCGTGGCTGGCGAGCCAGCTCCAGCGGCTCACCGGGGTCGCGAGCACGACCTCGGCGCGTCCGGCGGACTCCTCGGCCCGCAGCCGCAGTGCCGTGGTGATGCCGTAGGCCGCGGCCCCGACGGCGATGAACCGCAGCTCGGTGCCGAAGAAGACGTCGACGATGCTGCCCCCGCCGCCGCTCATCTTGCGCAGCATGTCCTCGATCGCAGGGCTGTCCGCGGCGCTCGCCACCGACTTGGCGAGCGAGCCGACGACGAGGCCGAGCACGGCATACCCGATGGTCCATCCCAGCAGCGAGCCCCGCTGCAGCCGCCACGCGAGGCCGAGCGGGCTCGAGAGCCGTGCGTTCGCCCGGGCGGGTCCGGGGCGCGCCGCCCACAGGCCGGCGCCGAGGTCGCGGCGGTGCAGCAGCACGTCGGCTGCCACCAGGAGCACCACGAGCGCCGCGACGGCGGGCAGCAGCACCCAGAGGCGGTTCTGTCCGTAGGGGCTGGCCTTCTCCGCCCAGCCGAGGAAGGACAGCCAGACGAGGTCCTGCCCGGACCCCGTGGCGGTGTCGGCCGCGGCGCGCACGATGAAGGCGATTCCCAGCACTGCCAACGCGATTCCGCCGGCTCCGCGAGTCGTGGAGGTCAGTTGGGCGGCCACCGCGGTGACCCCGGCCATGACCAGCCCACCGACGAGGATGACGACGCCGAGGGCCATCGAGCCGGTGGCGTCGGCACCCACGGCGACGAGGCCGAGGGTGCTCAGCGCGGCCGAGGCGACGACTGCCAGGACGGCCAGCAGGACGGCGGCGACGAGCGGCGCCCGGCGCCCGACGACACCCGCCGCGACCAGCTCGAACCGGCCTTCCTCCTCCTCGGTCCGCGTGTGCCGGCGCACGATCGCGAACGCGAGGAACGCCCCGAACAGGCTCCCCATGAGAATCGTCTTGACGACCCCGATCCCGGCCGCGGTCGCCGACGGCAGCGGCCCGTAGAGCGCGGCGAACGACGGGTTGGCCGTGAGCGCCTCGGCCCCGGCTGCCGCCTCGGCGTCGCTGGGGTAGAGGTCGAAGGTCGCCTGCATCGACCCGGCCGCGAGGGCGGCCATGAGGAGGGCGGCGGCGACGATGATCCACCGGTCGCGCCGCCACGCGAGCCGCAGCAGCTGCCCCGTGCCGGCCAGGCTGTCCCTCATACCGTCACCGCCTGAGCCTCTTCGCGGATGTCGGTGCGGTACTGCGAGAGGAAGAGCTCCTCGAGCGTCGGCGGCTGGCAGGTGAGGGCCTGTATGCCGTGTGCCCCAAGGCGACCCACGACGTCGCCGACCGCGTCGGTCTCGACCGACATGGCGATCCGGTTGGTGGCGTCGCCCTCGAGGCGGGCGTCGTGGACGCCGGGCCAGTGAGCGGCGTCGGTGACGGCGACCGGGTCGGCGAGGGTCGCGACGACGCTGGTGCGGGTCAGGTGGCGCAGGTCGGCGAGGCTGCCGGAGTCGACGACCTTGCCGGCGCGCACGATGCTCACGCGGTCGGCTGCGGTCTCGACCTCGGAGAGGATGTGGCTCGACAGCAGGACCGTGCGGCCTTCGGAGCGCACCTGGGTCAGCTGCTGCTGAAAGACCTTCTCCATCAAGGGGTCCAGGCCCGACGTCGGCTCGTCGAGGACGAGTAGCGGCACGTCGGAGGCGAATGCGGCGACGAGGGCGACCTTCTGCCGGTTGCCCTTGGAGTACGAGCGGCCCTTCTTCGTCGGGTCGAGCTCGAACGCCTCGAGCAGCTTGTCGCGCTTGCCCGCGTCGACGCCGCCGCGCAGCCGGCCGAGCAGGTCGATGACCTCGCCCCCGGTGAGGTTGGGCCACAGGACGACGTCGCCGGGCACGTAGGCGAGCTGCCGGTGCAGCTCGGTCGCGTCGCGCCACGGGTCGCGCCCGAGCAGGCTCACGGTTCCGCCGTCGGCGCGCAGCAGCCCGAGCAGGACGCGGATGGTGGTCGACTTGCCGGCGCCGTTCGGGCCGAGGAAGCCGTGCACCTCGCCCTCGTCGACGGTCAGGTCGAGGCCGTCGAGAGCGGTGGTGGGGCCGAACTTCTTGATGAGGCCGGTGGCCTCGATGACTGGTGCCATGCCGATCACCATACACACTTTTCAGAAAATACTGAATGTTCTAAACTGGTCGCATGCCCCGCAAGAACGCCGCCAGCCGTGCCGCCGACCGTGCCCAGTTCGTGGAGCGGTTCGGGTCAGCCCTGACGGCCGCGGGGATGCAGCGGCTGCCGTCACGGGTCTTCGCCGCACTCCTCGCCGACGAGGACGGCCGGATGACCTCGACCGAGCTGAGCGACGCGCTGTCGGTGAGTGCCGCCTCGGTCTCCGGTGCGGTGCGGTCGCTGCAGCAGATGAACATGATCCACCGGGAGCGCGAGCCCGGCAGCCGGCGCGACGTCTACGTCGTGGCCGACGACGCGTGGCACGACGTGATGATGAGCTCGCAGTCCACCTACGCCCCGCTCACCCAGACGCTGCGCGACGGCGTCGACCAGGTGGGTGGCCGTGGCACCGACGCCGGTGCCCGGCTCGCGCTCAGCGTCGCCTTCCTCGAGTTCATCACCGCCGAGATGGCAGCGCTGTCCGAGCGCTGGGAGAGGCGCAGGGCCGAGCTGGGCATGTGATGCTGGACGAGTGAGCGACGACCCCGGACAGGAGTCCGGCCTCGACGCCGAGTTCGACGCCATGGCCGGGTGGGTCGCCGAGGCCGTGCGCTCGCGCGGCGACCGGTATGCCGTCCCGGCCGCCTGTCGTGGCACGGGCGGTCCGCGGGTGCTCACCTGGCTGCTCGACCGGATGGCGATGGCGCCGGGCACGACACTCCTCGACGTGGGTGCCGGGCTGGGTGGGCCGGCCGCGTTCGCGCGGGACCGTGACCGGGTGCGACCCGTCCTGCTGGAGCCCGAGCCCGCCGCCGCGCGGGCCGCCGGCGACCTGTTCGGTATGCCGGTCGCGCGCGCCGACGCGGAGAGTCTTCCGTTGCGGGACAAGGGCTTTGACGCCGTGTGGTCGCTCGGCGTTCTCTGCACGACGCCGCACCAGGCCGACCTCGTGGCCGAGCTGGCGCGGGTCGTGCGCCCGGGTGGAGCGGTCGGTGTGATGGTCCTGGTGACCTCGCAGGACGAGGCTCTCGTCGCCCCGACCGGCAACGTCTTCCCGCCCGTGGCGGAGGTGGGGCGGATGGTCCGGGCCGCCGGCCTCGTCGTCCAGGACACGGCCGAGATCCCCGTCGACGACCCCCTTCCGCGGGACTGGGAGGACGCGCAGGCGACCATCTTGGAGGAGGTGGAGCGTCGCCACGGCGACCACCCGGCATACGTCGCAGCCAAGGAACAGGAGGCGCTCATGGGTGACCTCGTCGCGCACGGTCTGGTCCGCCGCCTCCTCCTGGCCGCCCGCGCGGGTGAGGTTGACCACGGGCGGTGACCACGCGGCATACGGGCGATCTATCGTGACGGGCATGGCCACCGAAGTCCCCGAAGCGCGTTCCGAGTCCGACCTGCCGATCAAGGCGGTCTACGACGCGAGCGACCTCGACGGCTTCGACCCCGCGACCCAGCTCGGTGAGCCCGGCCAGTACCCGTACACCCGCGGCGTCTACCCGACGATGTACACGGGCAAGCCGTGGACGATGCGCCAGTACGCCGGGTTCGGGACGGCCAAGGAGAGCAACGAGCGCTACCACGAGCTGGTCAACGCGGGCACCGGTGGACTGTCTGTCGCGTTCGACCTGCCGACCCAGATGGGTTACGACTCGGACGAGGCGATCGCACACGGCGAGGTCGGCAAGGTCGGGGTCGCGATCGACTCGATCGACGACATGCGCACCCTCTTCGGAGGGCTGCCGCTGGGCGAGCTGTCGACGTCGATGACGATCAACGCGCCCGCATCGACGCTGCTCCTGATGTACCAGCTCGTGGCCGAGGAGAACGGCGCGGACGCGTCGCGCCTCGCCGGGACGATCCAGAACGACGTGCTCAAGGAGTACATCGCGCGGGGCACCTACATCTACCCCCCGAAGGAGTCGCTGCGGCTGATCAGCGACATCTTCGCCTACTGCGCCAAGGAGCTTCCGCGCTGGAACACCATCTCCATTAGCGGCTACCACATGGCAGAGGCCGGGGCGACGCCCGCGCAGGAGATCGCGTTCACGCTCGCCAACGCCAAGGAGTACGTGCGCGCAGCCATCGGGGCCGGTCTGGACGTCGACGAGTTCGCGCCGCGGCTCTCGTTCTTCTTCGTCGCCCGGACCACCCTGCTGGAGGAGGTCGCGAAGTTCCGGGCGGCCCGGCGCATCTGGGCGCGGATCATGCGCGAGGAGTTCGGCGCCAAGAACCCCAAGAGCCAGATGCTGCGGTTCCACACCCAGACCGCAGGCGTGCAGCTGACCGCCCAGCAGCCCGAGGTCAACCTCGTGCGGGTCGCGCTGCAGGGCCTCGGCGCGGTGCTCGGTGGCACGCAGTCGTTGCACACCAACAGCTTTGACGAGGCGATCGCCCTGCCGACGCAGAAGGCCGCCCGCCTCGCGCTGCGTACCCAGCAGGTCATCGCCTACGAGACCGACGTGACCAAGACCGTCGACCCGTTCGCCGGCAGTTATGTCGTCGAGGCGATGACCGACGAGCTCGAGGCGGCGGCGCTCGAGCTGATCCAGGCGGTCGAGGACCGTGGAGGAGCGGTGGCCGCCATCGAGCAGGGCTTCCAGAAGTCCGAGATCGAGCGGTCCGCCTACCAGGTCGCCCTCGAGATCGACCACGGCGAGCGGACCGTCGTCGGCGTCAACAAGTACACCCTCGACGAGGAGGAGCCCTACGAGCCGCTTCGCGTCGACCCGCAGATCGAGATCGACCAGCGGGAGCGCCTCGCCGCACTGCGCGCCGACCGCGACAACGAGGCCGTCGAGGCGGCGCTCGAGCGGCTGCGCGAGGCCGCCCGCGGCACCGACAACGTGCTCTACCCCATGAAGGAGGCCCTCGCCCTGCGCGCCACCGGCGGCGAGATCAGCCACGCGCTGCGCGACGTCTGGGGCCTCTACGTCCCGCGCGAGACCTTCTGACGCGGCATACCTCGCCCCACCCCGCGTGCTTGCGGGTCTTCGGAAGAATGTGTGCGCTGGAACGTACACATTCTTCCGAAGACACGCGGTCGGGGGCGAGGACGGCGCGGGTACAGTTCCACCCTGATGACCACGAACCCGCTGCTGGACCAGGTGTGCGCCAGCGTCGACCAGCTCGCGCCCACCCTGCTCGAGGTCCAGCGCGACCTGCACGCCCACCCCGAGCTCTCCCGCAGCGAGTTCCGCACCACCGCGACGGTCCGCGAGCGGCTCGAGGAGGCCGGCATCGCCGTGCGGCCCCTGCCGGTCACGGGTCTGGTCGCCGACCTCGGAGCCGAGCAGCCGGCATACCGACTCGCCCTCCGCGCGGACCTCGACGCCCTCCCCGTCGGTGAGCGCACGGGTCTGGAGTGGAGCTCGACCACCGAGGGCATCGCCCACGCCTGCGGCCACGACGTCCACGTCGCCGCGGTCCTCGGCGCCGGGCTCGCGCTCAAGGCGCACGAGGACGGGCTGCGCGAGCGCGGGATCGCCGTGCGCCTGCTCTTCCAGCCCGCCGAGGAGGTCATCCCCGGCGGCGCCATCGACCTCATCGCGGCCGACGCGCTCGACGGTGTCGACGCCGTCTTCGCGGTGCACTGCGACCCCAGCATCGACGTCGGCACGGTCGGTCTGCGCGAGGGCGCGATCACCGCGGCTGCCGACCGCGTCACCGTGCACCTCAGCGGTCGCGGCGGCCACACCAGCCGTCCCCACCTCACCGAGGACCTCACCTTCGCGCTCGCCAAGGTCGTCACCGAGCTGCCCGCCGTGCTCTCCCGCCGTCTCGACCCGCGCACGGCGTTCGCGCTCGTGTGGGGCGAGGTGCACGCCGGCCAGGCCGCCAACGTCATCCCCTCGAGCGGCACCGCCGCCGGCACCCTGCGCATGCTCGACGCGACTGCATGGACCACGATCGGCCCGCTGCTCGCCGAGGCGCTCGAGCACATCGTCGCCCCGTATGCCGTGACGGCAGTCCTCGAGCACGTCCAGGGGGTGCCCCCGGTCGTCAACGACCCCGACGCCATCGAGGTGCTGCGCCAGGCAGCAGACGGGGCCGGCATGAGTGCCCTCGGCACGCTCCAGTCGCTCGGTGGGGAGGACTTCGCGTGGTACCTGCGGCACGTGCCGGGTGCCATGGCGCGACTCGGGACCCGCTCACCGGGCGGTCGCAGCTACGACCTGCACCAGGGTGACCTCGTGGTCGACCCCGGCTCCGTCGTGCAGGGGGCGCGGCTGCTGGCCGCAGCAGCCGTGGCCGGTGTTGTCAAGGGCGACGGGCCACGAGCCTGAGCCATCCCGTCGCGGATAGGTAACGGTTTCCCACCGTCCTGCACGATCGTGCGCGAGTCGCGTCTGGTCTGGGGTTATCCTCACCGGCTAGCGGCGCATCGGTGCGCCTCGTACAGACAATGAACAGGAGACAGCCTTGCGTCACGCGATGAAGGTTGCAGCGGTCATGTCGGTGGCAGCACTGACGCTGGCCGCGTGTGGTGACTCGGGCAACGACTCGAGCCCCAGCGGAAGCGGTAGCTCGGACTCGGGCAAGAAGAGCGACCTCAAGGTCGGCATGGCCTACGACGTGGGTGGTCGCGGTGACCAGTCGTTCAACGACGCCGCCGCTGCCGGCCTCGACAAGGCCAAGAAGGAGCTGGGGGTCGAGACCAAGGAAGCCGCCGCGGTCAACGGCGAGAACGAGGCCGCTCGCGAGGAGCGTCTCCAGCAGCTCGTGGACGCGGGCTACACCCACATCGTCGCCGTCGGCTTCGCGTATGCCGCGTCCGTCGGCAAGGCGGCCAAGGACAACCCGGACGTCAACTTCGCGATCGTCGACGACGCGTCGGACGACTCCAAGGGCGCCAACGTCGACCAGATCACCTTCGCCGAGAACGAGGGCTCGTTCCTCGTCGGTGCGGCGGCTGCGCTGAAGTCCAAGGCGGGCCACATCGGCTTCGTCGGTGGCGTCAACGTGCCGCTCATCAAGAAGTTCGAGGCCGGTTACATCGCGGGTGCGAAGGCCGTCAACCCGAACATCAAGATCGACTCCCAGTACCTCACCCAGCCGCCGGACTTCAGCGGCTTCGGTGACCCGGCCAAGGGCAAGACCGCTGCCGAGGGCATGTACCAGAAGGGCGCGGACATCGTGTACCACGCCGCTGGTGGCTCCGGGGGTGGCGTGTTCACCGCGGCCAAGGCTGCCGGCGACGGCAAGTGGGCCATCGGTGTCGACTCCGACCAGGCGCTGACCGCGCCGGCCGACGTCCGCGACAAGATCCTGACATCGATGGTCAAGAAGGTCGACGTGGCGGTCTACGACTTCATCAAGTCGGCCGCCGACGGCAAGGAGCTGACCGGCCCGAACGAGTACAACCTCGCCAAGGGCGGTGTGGACTACTCCAAGACCGGTGGCCACATCGACGACATCGCCTCCAAGCTGGACGACTACAAGCAGCAGATCATCGACAAGAAGATCACTGTTCCCACCACTCCCTGACAGAGCTGATGGGCACGGCCCGGGCGGCGCGGTAGCGTCTGACCCGGGCCGTGTGCTTGCCCCAGCACGTGCGTGAAGAACCCCCGCAGAGCCGCGGGCCGAGACCCAGGAGTGTGGAGCCATCACCGCCTCACCACCAGTGACGCAGCCCGCGGCGCAGCAGCCGACCGGTGCCGCCCCGGCCGTCGAGCTCGAGGGCATCACCAAGCGGTTCCCCGGCGTCGTCGCCAACAAGGACATCGCCTTCACGGTGCGGCGCGGCACGGTCCACGCGATCGTGGGGGAGAACGGCGCCGGCAAGTCGACGCTGATGAAGATCCTCTACGGCGTGCAGCGCCCCGACGAGGGCACGATCAAGATCAACGGGCAGGTCGTCGAGCTGCACTCGCCGTCGGACGCGATCAACGCGGGCATCGGCATGGTGTTCCAGCACTTCATGCTCGCCGACAACCTCACCGTCCTCGAGAACGTCGTGCTCGGTGCGGAGAAGCTGCACGGGATCGGCGACGCGGCCCGGCAGGAGATCGTCAAGATCTCCGACTCCTACAAGCTCGGCGTCGACCCCGACGCCCTCGTCGCCGACCTCGGTGTCGGCGCGCGCCAGCGCATCGAGATCCTCAAGGTCCTCTACCGCGGCGCCAAGATCCTCATCCTCGACGAGCCGACCGCGGTGCTCGTGCCGCAGGAGGTCGACGAGCTGTTCGACCAGCTGGCCGAGCTCAAGGACGAGGGCCTCACGGTCCTGTTCATCAGCCACAAGCTCGACGAGGTGCTCAAGGTCGCCGACTCGATCACGGTCATCCGGCGCGGGACGACCATCGACACGGTCGACCCGAAGTCCGTCAACGCGCGGCAGCTCGCCGAGCTCATGGTCGGCTCCGAGCTGCCGTCGCCCACGACCGAGGAGTCGACGGTCACCGACCGGGTGCTGCTGCGGGTCGACCACCTCGTGCTCGGCGGCGGCACCGGACGACCGGTGCTGGATGGCATCTCGTTCACCATCCACGCCGGTGAGGTGCTCGGCATCGCTGGCGTCGAGGGCAACGGGCAGGCCGAGATCGTCGAGGTCATCATGGGCATGCGCGAGCCCACGTCCGGCAAGGTATTCCTCGGCGACCAGGACATCTCCGACTGGCACGTGCGCGAGATCCGTGAGGCGGGCGTCGGGTACATCCCCGAGGACCGGCACCGTCACGGGCTCCTGCTCGAGGCGCCGCTGTGGGAGAACCGCATCCTCGGCCACCAGACCGAGGAGCCGAACATCGAGGCGGGCGGCTTCCTCATCGACGCCAAGGACGCCAAGGCCGACACCGAGCGGATCGTCAAGGAGTACGACGTCCGCACGCCGTCGATCTTCGTCACCGCCGGCTCGCTCTCTGGCGGCAACCAGCAGAAGCTCATCATCGGCCGCGAGATGAGCCACCACCCCAAGGTGCTCATCGCCGCCCACCCGACCCGTGGAGTCGACGTCGGTGCCCAGTCGAGCATCTGGGACCACATCCGGGCCGCGCGGCGCGAAGGCCTGGCGGTGCTGCTCATCTCCGCCGACCTCGAGGAGCTGATCGGGCTGTCCGACACCATCCAGGTCATCCTGCGCGGCCGGCTCACCGGCGAGTTCGACCCCGACACCGTCACGGCCGAGGACCTCGGTGCCGCCATGACGGGTGCCGGCCACAAGAACGGCGCCGATGACGCCCCGCGCACTGGTGACGGGGACGGTGAGGCGACCACGCGGCATACCGACACCCACACCCACGACAGGACCGACGCCCACGACAAGGAGGACCAGGCATGAACCGGCTGAACCCGCGCCGCATCCTCCTCGGGCTCTCGGCCCCGGTGCTCGCGCTCATCGTGGCGTTCGTCATCACCTCGATCATCCTGGTGCTGTTCGGCGACCCGGTCCGCGAGGTGTGGTCGACGATCCTCAAGGCGCCCAAGCCGCGCCAGACCGTGCAGATCATCAACGCCGCCACCGTCTACTACCTGTCGGCCATCGCCGTGGCGGTCGGGTTCCGGATGAACCTGTTCAACATCGGTGTCGACGGGCAGTACCGCGTCGCCGTGTTCGCCGCCGCCGTCTTCGCGGGCCAGGCCTGGCTGCCCGGCTTCCTCAACATCATCGTGGCGATCATCGTCGCGATGGTGGCGGGTGGCTTCTGGGCCAGCATCGCGGCCTACCTCAAGGTGAAACGCGGTGTCTCCGAGGTGATCTCGACGATCATGCTCAACGCCATCGCCACCGGCGTCGTCAGCTGGCTGCTGCTCAAGGTCGCCGACCGCAAGGAGGGCAGCAACGCGATCGCCACCAAGACGATCCCCGAGTCCTCCCAGCTGGAGGGGCTCAAGCTGATCCCCGGCGCGACCAACCGGGTCTACACGCTGATCGTGCTGGCCGTCGTCGTCGGCTTCCTCTACTGGTTCGTGCTCGGCAGGACGCGGTTCGGGTTCGACCTGCGGGCCACCGGCCGCTCGGAGTCGGCCGCGGTGGCCAGCGGCGTCAACGTGCCGCGGATGGTCATGACCGCGATGATCGCCTCCGGGGCGCTCGCCGGCCTGATCGGCATGCCGCTGCTGTTCGGCCAGGACCACAACTACGGCACGACCTTCCAGTCGGGGCTCGGGTTCGCCGGCATCGCCATCGCCCTGCTCGGGCGCAACAACGCCATCGGCATCGCGTTCGCGTCACTGCTGTGGGCGTTCCTCGACATCCAGTCCAACGCGCTGCAGATCACGGCCGGTGTCGCCCAGGAGATCGTCTTCATCATCCAGGGCGTCATCCTGTTCGCCGTCGTCATCGCCTACGAGCTGATCCGCCGCACCGACAAGCGGCTCGAGCAGCAGCGGGTCGCCCGGGAGCTGGCCGCCCAGCGAAAGGCCCAGCCCGCCACGGAAGGAGCCCCGGCATGAGCGCCGCCGGTCTCGAGGTCGGCACCCAGACGGTGGTCGGCGCGCCGCGCAAGCGCCGCAGGTTCGGCGCGCGCGAGTGGGCCATCGCCGCCCTCGGCGCCCTTGTCGTCGTCTCGATCCTGCGCGTGGTCACCGGTGCCGGCGACATCGTGTCGTCCGGCGCCCTTGCCGCCGCCATCGGGCTCGCGGTGCCCATCGGCCTCGCCGGTCTCGGCGGCCTGTGGTCCGAACGCGCCGGTGTCGTCAACATCGGCCTCGAGGGCATGATGATCCTCGGCACCTGGGGCGCGGGCTACTTCGGCTACCACTACGGGCCGTGGGCCGGTGTCCTCGGCGCCATCGTGATGGGCATGGTGGGTGGCCTCATCCACGCCATCGCGACCGTCACGTTCGGCGTCGACCAGATCGTTTCGGGTGTGGCGCTCAACATCATCGGCCTCGGCGTCGCCAAGTACCTCGCCGCGCGCTTCTTCACCGGCCTGCCCGGCGGCGGGCCGACCCAGTCGCCGCCGATCGACCCGCTGCCGAGCTTCACCATCCCTGGTGTCTCCTCCGGGCTCGGCACGATCGAGAAGAAGGACTGGTTCTTCGTCAGTGACCTGGCCGCGGTGCTGCGCGCTGTCTGCACCAACATGTCGGTGCTCACGATCATCGCGCTGCTGCTCTTCGCGGGGACGTGGTGGGCGCTGTGGCGCACCCCGTTCGGTCTGCGGCTGCGGTCCTGCGGTGAGTCGCCCGTCGCCGCGGAGTCGTTGGGTGTCAACGTGATCCGCTACAAGTTCCTCGCCGTGGTGGTCTCCGGTGGCCTCGCCGGGCTCGGTGGCGGGTTCCTCGCGCTCGTGGCCGCGAACATCTACCGCGACGGCCAGACCGGTGGTCGCGGCTACATCGGTCTCGCGGCGATGATCTTCGGCAACTGGCGCCCCGGTGGGCTCCTCGGTGGCGCGGCGCTGTTCGGCTACACCGACGCGGTCCAGCTGCGCGGCGGTGGCACGGTGCACGCGTTCCTGCTGCTCTTCGCCGTGATCCTCGTGGCGGTGGGCGTGTGGCAGATCGTGCGCAACCGCCGGCTGGTGCAGGGCATCCTCGCGCTCGTCGTGGGCGCGCTCGTCGCCTGGTGGTACTTCGCCACCGACGCGGTCCCGGCCGAGCTCACCGGCACCACCCCCTACGTCACCACGCTCCTCGTGCTCGCCTTCGCATCACAACGACTGCGAATGCCGGCCGCGGACGGGCAGATCTACCGCAAGGGCGAGGGCCACTAGGTGAGCGACGAGCAGGAGGGGTATGCCGCGGAGCCGGCTCCGCGGCATACTCCCGCTCCGTGCCCCGAGGGTCCGCACGGCGCCGAGCACGTCGACTGGGATGCGTTGCGCGCCAAGGCGATCGAGCTGATGGAGCGTGCCTACGCGCCCTACTCGAACTTCCCGGTCGGCGTCGCCGGCATCGTCGACGACGGTCGAGTCGTCGCGGGCTGCAATGTCGAGAACGCGGCCTACGGTGTGGGCCTGTGCGCAGAGTGCGGCATGGTGTCGGAGCTGCACGCGACCGGCGGCGGCAAGCTCATCGCGGTCTCGTGCGTCGGCGCCGACGGCCAGCCGCTCATGCCATGTGGGCGGTGCCGTCAGCTGCTCTGGGAGAACGGCGGGCCGAGCTGCCTGCTGATGACGCCCGAGGGTGTGCTGCCGATGAGCGAGGTGCTGCCGCAGGCGTTCGGTCCGGACAACCTCGACCTGGTGCGCGACCACCCCGCCTGAACTTTCGGCCACTCGCCCGAAAGCGCGCCCTTCGCGTCGGGAATCGCCCGAACTTTCGGCCACTCGCCCGACAATCACGCAGGGGCACGGGTCTGACAGGATGCGGTCATGAGCGAGAAGTTCGACGCGGTCGACGTCATCATCACCAAGCGCGACAAGGGTGAGCTGTCCGACGAGCAGATCGACTGGGTGATCGACGCCTACACCCGTGGCGCCGTGGCCGACGAGCAGATGTCGAGCCTGGGCATGGCCATCCTGCTCAACGGGATGAACCGCCGCGAGATCTCGCGCTGGACCGCCGCCATGATTGCCTCGGGCGAGCGGATGGACTTCTCGAGCCTGTCGCGCCCGACCGCTGACAAGCACTCGACCGGCGGTGTCGGTGACAAGATCACCCTCCCGCTCGCGCCGCTGGTCGCGGCCTGCGGTGTCGCCGTGCCGCAGCTGTCGGGCCGCGGCCTCGGCCACACCGGCGGCACGCTCGACAAGCTCGAGTCGATCCCGGGGTGGAAGGCGGCGATGAGCAACGAGCAGATGCTCGCCCAGCTCGAGGACGTCGGCGCCGTGATCTGTGCGGCCGGGGACGGGCTCGCGCCGGCCGACAAGAAGCTCTACGCCCTGCGCGACGTCACTGGCACGGTCGAGGCGATCCCGCTCATCGCCTCCTCGATCATGAGCAAGAAGATCGCCGAGGGCACCGGGGCCCTGGTGCTGGACGTCAAGGTCGGAAGCGGCGCCTTCATGAAGAACGTCGACGACGCCCGCGAGCTGGCCCGCACGATGGTCGACCTCGGCACCGACGCCGGCGTGAAGACGGTCGCGATGCTCACCAACATGCAGGTGCCACTCGGCCTCACCGCGGGCAACGCCCTCGAGGTGCGCGAGTCGGTGGAGGTGCTCGCTGGCGGGGGCCCCGAGGACGTCGTCGAGCTCACCCTGGCGCTCGCCCGCGAGATGCTCGCGGCGGCCGGTCACACCGACGTCGACCCGGCTGACGCGTTGAAGGACGGCCGGGCCATGGACGTCTGGAAGGCGATGATCCGCGCGCAGGGCGGCAACCCCGACGCAGACCTGCCGGTCGCGAAGGAGACGCACGAGGTCCTCGCCCCGGCGGACGGCATACTCACCCAGCTCGACGCGCTCAAGGTGGGTGTCGCCGCATGGCGGCTCGGCGCCGGCCGCGCACGCAAGGAGGACCCGGTGCAGGCCGGTGCGGGCGTCGAGATGCACGCCAAGCCGGGCGCCTCGGTGCGCGCCGGCGAGAAGCTCCTCACCCTGCACACCGACACCCCCGAGCGGTTCGAGCGCGCGCTGGAGGCGCTCGACGGCGCCTGGACGATCGCGCCGGAGGGCTCGCGACCCGACCTGCTGCCGTTGGTCATCGAGAAGATCTCCTGACCGTCGCGGCGGCCGTGACCGCGTGTGCCGTCACGCGTTCGACGACCGCCGGGTCGCGCAGGAGCCGTCGGTGGCCGAGTCCGTCGGTGAGCATCAGCCTGGCGTCGTGCCACGCGCTGGAGAGCTCGACCGACCCCTTCATCGGGACCTCACGGTCGCCCCTGTCGTGGACGAGCAGCAGCGCCGGCAGGCTCCGCTGCCGGGATGCGATGGAGACCGCGTCGACCTCGCCCAGTGCGACTCCGGTGCGCCGTTCGCCGCGGCGGGTCAGCTCGGCGGCCGACCTCGGCCCGAGCGCGAGGGCGGCGGCGAAGCGGCGCTCGAGCGGCGCGGCCTCGAGGGCCGGTGCGAGGAAGGCGTAGGCCTCGGGACGAACCCCCAGCTCGAGGGCACGGACCGCGGCGAGGGCCCCGAGCGAGTGGGCCACGACGACCGTCGGGTGGCCGAACTCGCGCACCACCGCTGCCAGGGCGTCGGCCATCTCGACGACATCGGTCGATCGGCGTCCGTGGCGGCCTCGGCCGGAGCCGCCGTGGGCGGGAGCGTCGAAGGCGACCACGCACAGGCCCGCGCGGTGCAGGGACGTGACGTGGGCACCCAGTTGCTGCCACCACCCGCCCCAGCCATGCACGAGGTATGCCGTCGGGTCGCCCCAGCTGCCGTAGACCCGACCGCGCAGGGCGCCGCCACCCCACGGCAGCTCGAAGGGTTCGCCGCCCGGCGGTGTCTCGGCCGCACGATGCGTGGCGGGAGCGGTGGGCGGCGTCCGGAACCACAGCCACTCCGCGAGTCGTCCGGCCACTGCGGGGGAGCGGCGCTCGAGCCCGGGAAGCAGGGCAGCGGCCACCCGGGTGGCCTGTGCACCAGCCGACGGTCGCGGCCGGCGCCGCGCGCGCCGCCCCGCGCCACGAGGTGACGCCGCTCGAGTCGGCGACACGAGCTGAGGCATAACACGAACGATCGTGCTTTTTTCTGGAGACATGTCAGGACTCCTCGAGGTGATGGCCGATCAGGCCCGGATGTGGTCGAGCAGCCGGTCGAAGGCTGCCGTGGCCCGGGCCGTCGACGAGTCGTCGCGCAGCAGCCGGGTCGTGAAGTTGTAACCCAGGACGATGGCGAGCAGGTCCTGCGCAAACGCAGCCGCGTCGGCATCCGGCCGGAACTGCCCCTCGGTGATGCCACCGCGCACGATCGTCTCCACCGTGTCGAGCAGGTCGCGCTCGGTCTGCACCACCTTGGTGCGCACCGGACCATCGGGTGCGTCGTCGAATTCGCTTGCCACAGCGCTGAAGATGCAGCCACCGGGCAGTGCGTACTCGGCATACCCACCCCACCCGAGCCAGCGCTCGAAGAGCGCGCGCAGCCGCGGCTCCCCCCGCGGTTCCTTGAGGGCGGGTCGGATCACCACACGGGTGAAGTGGTCGGCGGCGTGGTCGAGCACCGCCGTCTGCAGGCCCTCCTTGGACCCGAAGTGGGAGAACAGTCCGCTCTTGGACATGCCCATCGAGTCGGCGAGCCCGCCGATGGTGATGCCCCGCAGGCCGAGCTGGCTGGACTGTGCCAGCGCCTCGGTCAGCACCGCCTCACGCGTCTCCTCGCCCTTGCCCATGACCCAATAAAAGCACGACCGTTCGAGCCGGACAAGCCACTAGGGTGAGACCGTGCCAGAGCTCATCGCGAAACCCACGACCATCCCCGTCCCCGGCGGCAAGATCATCGACGAGCACGTCGGCCGGGTGAACACCGGCACGGACGCCGTGTCGATCGCGCACATGAAGGCGCCGGCCGACTGGACCGAGCCGTTCCAGGCGCCCGCCTTCGACGAGTACACCCTCGTGCTCGCGGGTGCGGTGCTCGTCGACCACGACGGCGGACAGCTGCGGGTCGAGGCGGGGCAGAGCGTGCTGACGCGGGCGGGCGAGCGCATCCGCTACTCCACCGGCAGCGAGGGTGCGGAGTACGTCGCGGTGTGCCTCCCGGCGTTCTCGCCGGAAAGCGTCAACCGCGAGGAGGACGGCGAATGATCTTCGGCCGCAAGGGAAACGACGACGCTGACGAGCTCGAGCCCGGCCCCGACGCTCCACAGCCCGGCTCCACGGCGGACAAGATCCTGCGCGCACCCAAGGCGTTGCTGCACGACCACCTCGACGGCGGGCTGCGCCCGCAGACGGTCATCGAGATCGCCGACGAGGTCGGGTATGCCGGGCTGCCGGCCGACGACGCCGCGAGCCTCGCGCAGTGGTTCCGCGAGAGTGCCGACTCCGGCTCCCTGGTGCGCTACCTCGAGACCTTCGACCACACGCTCGCGGTGATGCAGACCGCCGACGGCCTACGCCGGGTGGCCCGCGAGAGCGTGCTCGACCTCGCGGCCGACGGGGTCGTCTACGCCGAGAGCCGCTACGCCCCCGAGCAGCACCTCCAGGCCGGGCTGGAGCTCGAGGACGTCGTCGAGGCCGTCAACGCCGGCTTCCGCGAGGGTGAGGAGGAGGCCGCCGCAGCGGGCCACCCGATGCGCGTCACCGCACTGCTCACCGCCATGCGCCACGCCGCCAAGTCGACCGAGATCGCCGAGCTCGCCGTGCGCTACCGCGACCAGGGCGTCGCGGGGTTCGACATCGCGGGCGCCGAGGCCGGATTCCCACCCACCCGGCACCTCGACGCGTTCGAGTACCTCCGCCGCGAGAACGCCCACTTCACCATCCACGCAGGCGAGGCGTTCGGGCTCCCCAGCATCTGGGAGGCGATCCAGTGGTGCGGCGCCGACCGCCTCGGCCACGGCGTGCGCATCGTCGACGACCTCACCATCATGGGCGCCCCGTTCGGTGACGACGTCGCCAAGGCGATTGCCGCGGACGGCGACGACGTGCGACTCGGCCGGCTCGCGGCATACATCAGGGACCGGCGCATCCCGCTCGAGATGGCGCCCAGCAGCAACGTCCAGACCGGCGCAGCGGAATCCATTGCGCTGCACCCGATTTCGCTGCTCAAACGGTTGCGGTTCCGGGTGACGGTCAACACCGACAACCGGCTCATGAGTGGCACGTCGATGTCGCGCGAGATGGGGCTGCTCGTCGAGGAGGCCGGCTGGTCGCTGGAGGACCTGCGCTGGGTCACGATCAACGCGATGAAGTCCGCGTTCATCCCGTTCGACGAGCGACTCGCCATCATCGACGACGTCGTCAAGCCCGGGTATGCCGCGCTGCTCGACTGAGTGCGGCCGCTAGCCGAGCGGGTCGGCGGGCAGGACTCGCCGGCGCAGAGCGTCCTCGCGTGCCAGCCGGTCGGCGTCGCGACGGCGCCGGTCGGCCACCACCGCGGCGAGGACGTACTCGGCGTGGACGCCCGGCGGCGGCGGGGGAGCGACGTGCGGAAGGACCGCGCCGAGGAGCTCCTGCCCCAACTGGTGACGCGACGCCGGTGACAGGGTCTGGGCCCGACCGAGGAACTGGCGCACGGCGATCGCCAGCCCCGGCGGCAGGGCGGCGAGGTCGGCGCTGGCCGCCCACTGCGCCAGTCCCGGGGGCATCTGTGGCGGCGGAAGCATGCGCATGGGCGCGCGCTGGGTCACGACGTAGGTGCCGGCAGCCATGTCGCCGAGCCGTTTGGCGCGCGGGTTGACCATCGCCGTCACCAACGCACCGGACCCGAACAGCAGGTAGATCTCGACCCATCCCACGAGGGCGCGGGTGAGGGCGTGCCGCACGGTGATCGGTCCACCGTCGTCACGCACGACCCGCAGCCCCAGGGCCAGCTTGCCGAGGGTGCGCCCGCGGGTGAAGGTCTCGACCAGGGTGGGGAGGGCAACGGTGACCCCCACCGCCAGGACGATCCCCGCGGCCCCGGCCACGGCATCCGAGGCGCCGGTGGTGAGGAAGCTGAGGGCAATGCTGCCACCCAGGAGCAGCGCACCCGCCACGAGCAGGTCGATGAGCCCCGACGCCGCGCGCGACGGCACCCCGGCGATGGGAAGCTCGACCTCCACCCCCTCGCCGGTGACCAGGTCGTCGGTCCCGTAGCTGCGGTAACCGGCCGCCGCGTCCATGTCCCGAAGCATAGGCTGCAACCGTGGACCTCGATGCCTATGTCGCCGCACGCCAAGGGGCCTGGGCGCGCCTGGACGAGCTGAGCCGGCGGCGGCGGCTCACCGGGGCGGAGAGCGACGAGCTGCTCGACCTCTACCAGCGTGTGTCGACCGACCTGTCGGCCGTGCGCTCCGCGAGCCCGGACCCGTCGGTCGTCTCGCACCTCTCGTTGCTGCTGACGCGAGCGCGGTTGGCGATGGCGGGCACCCGCACCACGACGTGGTCCGACGTGCTGGGCTTCTTCACCCGAACCTTCCCGGCAGCGCTCTACCGCACTCGTCGGTGGTGGATCACCGTGGCGCTGGTCAACCTCGCCGTCGTCGCGCTCGTGGCGTGGTGGACCCTGCGCAACCCGCAGGTCTACACCAGCCAGCTGTCGCCGGCGGAGATCCAGGCCTATGTCGGCACCGACTTCGAGAACTACTACAGCGAGTTCCCGCACCACGAGTTCGCGACCCTGGTGTGGCTCAACAACGCGTGGGTGTCTGCTCAGGCGATCGCGTTCGGGGTGCTCGGGCTGCCGGTTGCGTACGTGCTGTTCGCCAACACCCAGAGCCTGGGAGTCGTTGCGGCACTGACGATCTCGCACGACCGGGGCAGTTTGTTCTTCGGGCTCATCCTGCCGCACGGACTGCTCGAGCTGACAGCCGTCTTCGTGGCTGGTGCGATCGGACTGCGGCTGTTCTGGTCGTGGGTCGAACCCGGTGGCCGCACCCGGCTCCAGGCGTTCGCAGCGGAGGGACGCACCGCCATCGCGATGGCGCTCGGTCTCGCGTGCGTGCTCCTCGTGAGCGGCATCATCGAAGGCTTCGTCACCCCCTCAGACCTGCCGACGTGGGCGCGGATCGGCATCGGCGTGGTCGCCGAGGCCGCGTTCCTCACCTACGCCCTCGTCCTGGGCCGCCGCGCCCACCTCGCCGGTGCGACGGGCGACGTGGCGTCCCGCGACGCCGGTGACGCGGTCCCCGTCGCCGGCTGACCCGGCGGTATGCCGCGGGGGCGGCGAGTGCGTCAGAGCAGGCCCTGGCGCTTGAGCATGAGGTAGTGGTCGGCCAGCCGCACCGGCAGCAGGTCCGGGGGTTCGTCGATCACGTCGACGCCGAGGCGGTGCAGGGCGGCGGCGGTGCGTTCGCGCAGCTCGGTGCTGCGTTCGGCCGCGGCGGCGTCATAGGCCTGCGCGACCGTCCCGCGTTCGCTGCGCATGGCGGCGACGGCGGGGTCGGCCACGGAGGCCACCACGACGCGGTGGTGGGCGGCCAGGGCCGGGAGCACCGGCAGCAGGCCCTGCTCGACGGCGGAGGGTTCGAGCGCGGTGAGCAGGACGACGAGCGCCCGGTGGCTGCTGGCCCGCGTGACCTCGGTGGCGAGCATTGTCCAGTCGGCCTCGACGAGCCGGGCGTCGACGGGTGCGAGGTTGCTGATGGTGTCGTGCAGCAGGCGGGCCCGGTCGGCGCCGCCGACGCGTGTGTGCACGGCGCGGTCGCCTGCGATGACCTGCACCCGGTCGCGGGCGTGCCCGGCGAGGGCGGTGAGCAGGAGGGCTGCGTCCATGGCGGCGTCGAGACGGGGCCAGTCGCCCACGCGGCCGGCCGCGGTGCGTGAGCTGTCGACGACAATGACGATCCGCCGATGCTGTTCCGGCTGCCACGTGCGCACGACGAGGTGCTGGCGGCGGGCGGTGGCACGCCAGTCGATGCTGCGCACGTCGTCGCCCTCGACGTAGTCGCGCAGGCTGTCGAACTCCGTGCCCTGGCCGCGTGTGCGCAGCGCGGCCCGGCCGTCGAGCTGGCGCAGGACCGCGAGCCGGCTCGGCAGGTGCTTGCGCGCCGGGAACGGGTGCAGGGCCCGCAGCCGTCCCGGCACCTCGACCGACCGCTGTCGTGCGGCCAGGCCGAGTGGTCCGGTGGAGCGCACGGTGACCCGGTCCGCATGCCGGTCGCCCCGACGGGTGGGCGCGAGGGAGGTCACCACCCGGCGGCGCTCGCCCGCGGGTAGGTCGAGGCGGTGCCGTGTGGGCGTGGCTCCGGCCGACGGTGGCCAGGCGTCGCGCACCTGACCCCGGACCCGCCGCGTGCCGAGGTTGGTCATCTCGAGCGTGGTGCTGTCGCGCTCGCCCAGCCGCACCGGGTTGGGCCCGATTCGCCTGTAGGACAAGGCTTTTGGCGACGGGGCGAGAGCCAGGTCGAGCGCCACGAGCAGGAGGACGGCGAGCACCCACCAACGCACCGTGTTGCCCTGCGGCCACACGGCGACGGGCACCAGTCCCAGCAGGACCAGTGCGACGGCGCGCAGGGTGAGGGCCATCAGCGGGGGACCGGCACCGTCCCGAGCGCACTGTCGAGCACCGCCGAGACGCTGACGCCCTCGAGCTCGGCCTCTGGTCGCAGCGACAGCCGGTGCGCCAAGGTCGCGTGGGCGAGCGACTTCACGTCGTCCGGGGTGACGTAGCCGCGCCCGCCGAGCCACGCCCACGCGCGCGCCGTCGCCATGAGCGCGGTCGCGCCACGCGGGCTGACGCCGAGGGCGAGCGAGGGCGAGTTGCGGGTCGCGCGCGCGATGTCGACGACGTATGCCGCGACCTCGTCGGACACCTCGACGCTGCGGACCGCATCGGCGCCGGCCGCGACGTCGTCAGCCGACGCGACCGCTCGCAACCCCGCCGCGGCCAGGTCACGGGGGTCGAAGCCGTCGGCGTGCCGGCGCAGCACCGAGATCTCGTCGTCACGTGGCGGCAGCGGCAGCGTCACCTTGAGGAGGAACCGGTCGAGCTGGGCCTCCGGCAGCGGGTAGGTGCCTTCGTACTCGACGGGGTTCTGGGTGGCCGCGACCATGAACGGCAGTGGGAGCGGGTGCGGCTGGCCGTCGATGCTGACCTGCCGCTCCTCCATGGCCTCCAGCAGCGCCGACTGCGTCTTGGGCGGTGTCCGGTTGATCTCGTCCGCCAGCAGCAGGTTGGTGAAGACCGGCCCGGGCCGGAACGTGAAGTCGCTCTCCGCGGCGTCGAAGACCAGGGAGCCCGTGAGGTCGCCCGGCATCAGGTCGGGCGTGAACTGCACCCGCTTGGTCTCCACCGACAGGGCCGCAGCGAGGCTGCGCACCAGCAGTGTCTTGGCAACGCCCGGGACACCCTCGAGCAGGATGTGGCCGCGGCACAGCAGGGCCACCAGCAGCCCCGCGACGGCTGCGTCCTGGCCGACGACGGCCTTGGCCACCTCGGCGCGGACCGCGAGCAGCGCGGCGCGGGCGTCCGGCGCGGCCGCGGGTGGGCCGTCGGCGGAGGCGGGTGCGCTCGCAGTGGCGACAGGCTGGGTCACCCCCGGTTGGGACGGCTGTCCGGCGGGTGGTTGCACGCCGGTGGGCTGGTCGACGCCCGGGTTCGGGTGGGGCTGGTCGGTCATTGGATCTGGACCTTCTCCTCGAGTTCGGTCAGGGCGCTGGCCAGGTTCGCCAGGTCGGTGTCGGTCTCAGGTGCCGCCCCGGCGAGCAGCGCGCGGACGTGCTCCAGCGGCATACCACTGGCACCGGCCGCGGCGGCGGCCACGGCGTCCACGTCGCGCGGGTCGGCGGCCAGTCGGCGGGCCAGCCGCCCGAGCGTGGCGCGCCGCAGGATCACGGCGGCGCGACCCCGGTCGCGGGCCCGCCGGTAGAGGCGGCCGCGGCTCTCGGTGGTCTCGACCGCGCGCACGACCACCGGCAGCGGCTCGGGCACCAGGCGTCCGAGGCGACGGCCGCGGGCGAGGGCCAGCGCGATGACGGCAACGGCAGCCAGGGCGACTGCAGGGCCGAGCCAGCGGGGCCACGGTGTCGGTCCAGCCGAGTCGTCGCCGACGCTGGCGAGGTCGGACACGTCGGGCTGGTACCAGATCAGCCGCTTGGACGTCCCGAGCGCGCGGACGGCGACACCGGCGCTGGAGTCCTCGTCGACGAAGCGGTTGGTGAAGCTCGAGCCGAAGCCGATGACGACGACCTCGGGGCCGCGGGCACCGGCGGGGACGGTCGCCATGCCGACCCCGTAGGCGTACGGGTCACTGGGCTTGCTCTCGCCGGACTTGCCGGACTTGGAACCAGACCCGCGACGCGACTGGTCCGGCGGCGGTACCGCGAAGCAGGGCACCGCCGCGTCGGTGGCGGCACCATCGGCCGGCACGAGCCGCACGTCGGTGCCCTCGACGTGGTCGTCGGCGCGGGCCACGGTGCTGGTGCAGTCGGCCCGCAACGAGACCGTGGGGTCGCCCGGGATCGCCGCGAGGGGCAGGTCCATCGCCGCGAGCTGTTCGGTCGACGGGGCGAGCAGCACGACGCGGTCGGCGCTGCGGGTCTCCTCGGCGAGGGTGGCGGCGGCACTGGTGCCGAGGTACTCGCCGTTGGCCATGACGACCGTCGCGCCGGACCCGATGCCGGCGTCGGCGAGCTCACCGATGGAGCGCACCACGTCGACGGTGACGCCGTGGCGCTGCAGGACCCGGACGAGGACGTTGGCGCCGTTCGGCCCGCGGTCCTCGGGCTCGAGCAGGCGGTCGGGCGCGGCGGTGCTGAGCGCGATGGCCGCGAGGGCCCCGACACCGAGTGCCACGACCAGGCCCCACACGATCCGGCGTCGGACCCGGGTGGCGCGCGGTGCCACGTGGCTCTTCGCGGGTGCCGGGTCGGTGAGCGTCGCCGACACGGTGGGGGAGGTGGTCATCGGGCGACGACCTGCGGCGACGTCGAGTCGTCGGTGAGGACCGGGCGGGCGTGACGCAGCGCGGTGTCGAGGTCGACAACGGCCTTCGCCTGCTCGTTGCTCGCGGGGCGGTGGCCATAGCGGACGTCGTCAAAATCATTGGCAGCACTGGTGATTGCCGCGCCGTGATCGGGGAAGGCGGGTGCGATCCCGACCGCCACCTCGTGGGCAGTGCGTCCGGGCAGGTCGACGAGGAGCGTGCGTTCGACGGCCGAGGCGGCGATGGCGCGGTAGGCGTCGAGGAGTGCCGTGTCCCAGTCGCCACGCGCGAGGGCGCGCTGGGCGCGGTCACGGTATGCCGCGGCGTCCAGGCCTTCGTCGTCGACCGCGCCACCGCGTGGCGTGCGTCGGCCGACCCGCGACTCGGGACGGACGCGCCGCAGCACCACCAGGACGATCAGCGCAACGACGACGAGCAGTGCGACCACGAGCAGCGTGGTGGGCGCTCGTCCGCCGGGTGCGAAGTCGAAGAACTGGTTCAGCCACTCCAGGAACCGTTGCCACCACGGGGGTTCCGTGGAGTAGCGGCCGGTGCCCAGCTCGTCGAGCACCCACTGCCGCGCCTCGGGCGAGGTCGGGTCGAGGGGTGGCGTGTCGTTCACCGCACCGTGGGCCCGGTGGTCGGGGTGCCGGCGCCGGACTGCTGGGCGGCGGTGACGAGCTGGACGTCGAAGCCCTCGCGCCGGATGCGCTGGTCCACGTAGAGGAGCGAGTCGACGCCGGCCGTGAACGGTGTCGTCAGGGCGCCGGTGATGAGGCCGGTCACGCCGGTGACGACCGCCTGCCAGATGTAGAACCGGCTGAGGTCGCCGGCGCCGGCGGCCAGGACCATCGTGACGATGCCCAGCGGCACGGCCACGACCTGGGCGGCGAGGCCGACGATGAACGACGTGAGCAGCCGGATGCCGAAGATCCGCCAGAACTGGTTGCCGCCGGTGAGCCGCCAGGACCTGCGGAAGGCTTCGACCACCGCGGTGCGTTCGAGCACCACCACGGCGGTGACGAAGGCCAGCCGGGTGGTCAGGAAGAACATGACGACGAGCAGGGCGAGCAGGCCGAGGAGACCGGCGCCGATGGCGATCCCGATCGATGCGTCGTCCTTGGTCTGGATGGCGTTGACGATGGCGACCACCGGCAGTGCCGCGATGACGACGAACGCCACGGTGTACAGGGCGGTGGTGAGCAGGGTGGCGCCGATGACCTGGGGCAGCCGGCCGCGCACGCCGTCCCACGTCTGCCCGGCCGACACCCGGCGACCCATGACCGCCTGACCCACCACCCAGGCGACGATGCCGGTCAACAGGACCGTCGAGAGCCAGGTGCCGAAGCTGGGGATGTACTGCGCGATGGTTCCGACGAGGGGCAGGGCCTCGCCACCCGTCGCGTCGGGCTCGAAGTCGGTGGACTCGAATGACGCGACCCAGGCGCCGAGCGCAGTGGTCGGCACGAGGAACACCAGGGTGGTGACCAGGGCCAGCCCCATCGTGGCCGCGACGTTGCCCCGGATCGTCTTGACCACGGCACCGTAGATGTCGCCGAGGGTGAGGGGCCGCAACGGGATCACGCCGGGCCGGAACTCCATGACCGGTGGGCGGTAGCCGGGCGCGGGCGCCGGGGGAGGGACCTGGTATGCCGGCGGGGTGGCGGAGGAGGGCGGCTGCCCGGGGGCGGGTGGCGGGGTCGGCGCCGGAGCCGGAGCCGGCGCCGGCGGGTAGCCGGACGCGGGCGACTGGCCGGGCGCAGGCGACTGCCCGGGCTGGTGCGGGCGCTCGCTACCCGGTGCGACCCACGGTTGGTCCGTCATCTCGTGCTCCCCCTCGTGTGCGTGCTCGAAACCCTAACGGACGCACCGGTCGCGGACCCTCGGTTCCGGGCGCACCGGCATACCTGTCATCGGGCGAGCCGAGCGAGCGTCGCCTCGAGCGTCCGGGGCCGCGCCGGTTCTGCGCCAAGGGCCCGCTGGCGCGCCACGACCTTCGGCTGGTCGCGCATGAGCGCGAGGCCGCGTCGCACGAGGGTCCACGGCGGCTTGCGGTGCTCGGACAGGTCGCGCACGAGGCGGTAGACGAACGTCGTGAACCGGTCGTGGTGCACGCAGTAGGCGCCGGCGAGCAGCCCGCGTTCGCGCAGGGCGCCGATGATCTCGGCCGCGAAGATGCCCTCGGCGAGGACGAGGTCGTCGGGGCGGGCGGTGACGACGGCAGTGCCCACCGCGCGGCTGGTCGAGATGTCGTAGACGGGTGTCTCGACGGCCCCGGTGCGCACGAGCGTGTCGAGGGCCGCGACCGCGGCGGTGGCGTTCCATGAACCCGGGTCGTCCCAGTCGACGATGCCGAGCTCGGCCTGTCGAGGCATCGGCGGGTCGCCTGTGTCATCGACGTCCCGGTAGAAGTCGTCGAGCCGCACGATCGGCCACCCGTGGGCGGCGTTGAGCCGCCCGGCGAGGCGTGACTTGCCGGCACCGCTCGGCCCGGCGAGGACGACGACCCGCGCGGTGGTCGGGTGCTGGGGACTCACCGGCCCTTGGGGTGCCAGACGGTCTTGGTCTCGAGGAACGCCTGGATGCGCGAGAGGTCGGGGTCGGCGGTCCAGTCGGGCTCGACCGCGTCGGCGCCCACGCCCGCCGGGCGGACGACGCGCTTGAGGTTGTCGGCGGCAGCGAGCTCGAGGTCACCCCAGACGACGCCCTCGGCCTCGGCCGCACCGGCCAGGTCGATCGCGTTGACGTCGCGGTGCGAGGCGATCCACGGCGCGACCTCGGCGGTGCGCCCGGTGATGAGGTTGACGACCCCGCCGGGCACGTCGGACGTGGCGAGGGCCTCGGAGAAGGTGATCGCCGGCAACGGCCGCAGCTCACTCGTCAGGACGACCGTGGTGTTGCCGGAGACGATGGCCGGTGCGATGACCGACACGAGCCCGAGCAGCGAACTGCGTTGCGGCGCAAGGATTCCCACCACACCGGTCGGCTCGGGCGCGGAGATGTCGAAGTAGGGGCCGGCGACGGGGTTCAGCCCGCCGAGCACCTGGGCGATCTTGTCGGACCACCCGGCATACCAGACCCAGCGGTCGATGGCGGCGCTGACGAGCGCCTCGGCGCGACGCTCGGTGACGCCCTCGCTGGCGCGCACCTCGGCGACGAACTGGGCTCTGCGTCCCTCCATCACCTCGGCGATGCGATAGAGCACCTGACCGCGGTTGTATGCCGTGGCGCCGGCCCAGCCGGCGAAGGCGCCGCGCGCTGCGACGACAGCGTCGCGGGCGTCCTTGCGCGAGCCCTGCGCGGCGTTGGCGAGGAACTTCCCGCGGCTGTCGGTGACCTCGTAGGAGCGGCCGGACTCCGAGCGGGGGAACTTGCCGCCGATGTAGAGCTTGTAGGTCTTGCGCACGTCGAGGCGCTCGTCGGCGCGCTGACTGGTGCGCTGGGCCGTGGGGCTCACTTGGTGTCTCCCGTCGTGACGTAGGCAGCCAGGCCGTGCTTGCCACCCTCGCGGCCGTAGCCGGACTCCTTGTAGCCACCGAAGGGGCTGGTCGGGTCGAACTTGTTGAACGTGTTGGCCCAGACGACCCCGGCGCGGAGCTGGTCGGCCATCCACAGGATGCGCGAGCCCTTCTCGGTCCAGATGCCGGCGGACAGGCCGTAGGGGGTGTTGTTGGCCTTGGCCACCGCCTCGTGCGGGGTGCGGAACGTCAGCACCGACAGCACCGGTCCGAAGATCTCCTCCTGGGCGATGCGGTGGGTCTGCGAGACACCGGTGAACACGGTCGGGCGGAACCAGAATCCCTTGTCCGGCAACGGACATCCGTTGTCCCAGCGCTCGGCTCCCTCGGCCTCACCGGCGTCGGTGAGCTCGGTGATGCGCGACAGCTGTGCCTTGGAGTTGATGGCGCCGACGTCGGTGTTCTTGTCGAGCGGGTCACCGACGCGCAGGGTGGCGAGGCGCCGCTTGAGCCGCTTCTCGACCTCGTCGGCGATGGACTCCTGCACGAGCAGCCGCGAGCCGGCGCAGCACACGTGGCCCTGGTTGAAGAAGATGCCGTTGACGATGCCCTCGACGGCCTGGTCGATGGGGGCGTCGTCGAAGATGATGTTGGCCGCCTTGCCGCCCAGCTCGAGGGTGGCCTTCTTGCGGGTGCCGGCGATCGAGCGGGCGATCATCTTGCCGACTCCGGTGGACCCGGTGAACGCGAGCTTGTCGATGTCGGGGTGGTCGACGATGGCCTGACCCGTGGTCCCTGCGCCGGTGACGATGTTGACGACACCCGGCGGCAGGTCGGCCTGCTGGAGCACCTCCGCGAACAGCAGCGCCGACAGGGGAGTGGTCTCGGCCGGCTTGATGACGACGGTGTTGCCGGTCGCCAGCGCGGGCGCGATCTTCCACGCCAGCATCAGCAACGGGAAGTTCCACGGAATGACCTGACCCACGACTCCGTGCGGGCGGGCACCCGCTCCCAGCCCGGCATACTCGAGCTTGTCAGCCCACCCCGCGTGGTAGAAGAAGTGCGCGGCGGCCAGCGGCACGTCGACGTCACGGCTCTCGCGGATCGGCTTGCCGTTGTCGAGGCTCTCGAGCACAGCGAACTCGCGCGCCCGCTCCTGGAGGATCCGGGCGATGCGGAAGAGGTACTTGCCGCGGTCGGCGCCCGACATCCGGCCCCACGGGCCGTTGAACGCGCGGCGGGCGGCGGCGACGGCGCGGTCGACGTCGGCCGGGCTGGCCTCGGTCACCTCGGCCAGGACCTCCTCGGTCGCCGGGCTGATCGACTTGAACGCCGACCCGCCCTCGCTGTCGGTGAACTCGCCGTTGATGAACAGCCCGTAGGAGGGCTTGAGGTCGACGACGGCACGCGACTCGGGAGCCGGTGCGTACTCGAACTTGGCCATGTCAGTCCTTGGTCCTCACGCAGGAATCAGTAGAGGCTGGGAGAGTCGTCGGTCACGTAGTCGGCGCCGGAGTAGGCGCCGGTCGCGATCCGCTGCCGTTGCAGGAGAAGGTCGTTCAGCAGGCTCGACGCCCCGAACCGGAACCAGTGGTTGTCGAGCCACTCCTCGCCCGCGACCTCGTTGACCGTCACGAGGTACTTGAGCGCGTCCTTGCTGGTGCGGATGCCACCGGCCGGCTTGACCCCGACCATCTCGCCGGTGAGGTCGAGCCAGTCGCGCACGGCCTCGAGCATGATCATCGTGACCGGCAGCGTCGCGGCGGGCGACACCTTGCCGGTGGAGGTCTTGATGAAGTCACCGCCGGCGAGCATCGACAGCCATGACGCACGTCGCACGTTGTCGTAGGTGACGAGCTCACCAGTCTCCATGATCACCTTGAGACGCGCGTCGCCACACGCCTCCTTCACCGCCGCGATCTCGCGGAACACCGTGAGGTAGTCACCCGCCAGGAACGCGCCGCGGTCGATGACCATGTCGATCTCGTCGGCCCCGGCCTCCACCGCGAACCGGGTGTCGGCCAGCTTGACCGGCATCGACGCGCGCCCGCTCGGGAACGCCGTCGCGACCGCGGCCACGTTGACGCGCGAGTCGGCGCCGAGCGCGTCCTTGGCGATCTCGACCATGTCGCCGTAGACACAGACGGCCGCGGGGCGCGGTGTCGACAGGTCGGTCACGTCAGGGGTGAGGGCCTTGGCGCACAGCCCGCGGACCTTGCCCGGGGTGTCGGCGCCCTCGAGGGTGGTGAGGTCGATCATCGAGATCGCCGTGTCGATGCCCCACTGCTTGCTGGTGGTCTTGATCGACCGGGTGCCGAGCGCGGCGGCCCGGGCCTCGGCGCCGACCTGGTCGACACCGGGCAGGCCGTGCAACCAGCTCGTCAGGGCGGTGTTGGTCAGGCGGGTCACGCCGAGCAGGTCTCGCGCCCGCGCGGTGGCGTCGACGGCGGAGTCCGCGGCAACAGTGGTGCTCACCGGACGATCCTAGCCCGCTCCCGGCGCCCGCTTGCGTCTGCGTGAGTGGTGATTATAGCCGCCGTTGACGCAGACGCAAGCAAGGGGGGTATGCCGGGTGGCTCAGGCAGCGGGTCCCTCACCGAGGGTGACCGTCGCCGTGTGGCTGGTGCCGGTCGCATCGGTCCAGGTGATCGCGACCTTGTCGCCCGGCTGTCGCTGCGCGAGGGCTGCGGTGAGCTCGTCGGCGCTCGCGACCTCGGTCCCGCCGACAGCGGTGATCGTGTCGCCGCTGGTCAGGCCGGCGCGGTCCGCCGCCGAGTCGGTGACGACACCCGCGATGGTGACGCCGGCGGCATACGCGCTCTGCTGCGGCGCCCACCCGCCCCACTGGCCGTAGGCGCTGGTCTGCACCCCGAGGAACGCGGGCACGCCCTGGGAGATGGTCGCGTTGTCGGCGCCGGCGAGGATCTGGCTGGCGATGTCGAGCGCGTGGTCGATCGGGATGGCGTAGCCGGCGACCGTCTGGCCGGTGCGGTCGGTCTGCGCGGCGGTGTCGATGCCGACGAGCCTGCCGTCCGCGTCGAGCAGCGGGCCGCCGGAGTCGCCCGAGGCGATGGCCGCGCTGGTCTCGATGAGCCCGGTGAGCGTCTCACCGCTGCCGGTGCCGTCGCTCGCGGTGATCTGCTGGTCGAGGTCGGTGACGGTGCCGGGGCTCGCGGCGGTCCCGGGTTCGTTGCCCGCGTTGCCGACTCCGGTGACCTCGTCGCCGACCGCGAGGCCGGACGCGGTGCCGATCGGTGCGGTGGCCAGGCCGCTGGCCCCCTCGAGCTGGAGGACGGCGATGTCGTTGGTGGCGCTGGTCCCGACCACCTTTGCGGCATACGAGCGGCCGGTCGAGAGCGCCGTGACCTTGATCGACGTCGAACCGGACACGACGTGGTTGTTGGTGAGGACCTCCCCGCCCGAGGTGAGGACGATGCCGGTGCCGGCCGCCTCACCCTGCCCGAAGTTCACCGTGGTGACGATGTCGACGACCCCGGTCAGCTGGGAGTCGGATGCTTCGGTGGTCGCCTGGGTAGTGGTCGTCTGAGCGGCGGAATCGCCGTAGCCCCAAGCGAATCCGTCGCGAGCCCATGGCGGTGCGGCGGTCGTCGCGACGGTCGCCGCATGGCCGGGTGGGGGCGCCATCAGCTGGGCGCCGCCGAAGGTGATGGTGCCGACCGCGAGGGCGCCGGCGGCCGCGACGGTGAGGGTTCGGGATCGGGGGAGGAGTCGCATCGGAGGTCACCTGCGGTTCTGGTGTGGTCGGTTGCTGTCGACCACCACCACACCGCGCCCCCGTGCGAGAGCCCTGTGCCGTCCTTGTGCCCTTCCTGTGGACCTCCGGCTCGCGTGCGTCTGCGTGAACGGTTGCTGGAGCCGCCACTCACGCAGACGCAAGCAAGGGCGGGGTGTCAGAGGCGGGTGAGTGACTCCAGGTCGGTGCGTATGCCGGCCAGCCGCTTCACTGCTGCCGCCTTCGCCTCCCCGAGCCGGCTGGCGTCGTCGACCGGCTCGATGACCTCGAGGTAGACCTTGACCTTGGGCTCGGTGCCCGACGGCCGCACGATGATGCGTGAGTCGTCGGCGAGGTAGTAGCGCAGCCCGTCGGTCGGGGGCAGGTCCTCGCTGCCGGCCGACAGGTCGTCGGCGCGGGTGACCGCGACACCGGCCACCTCGGCCGGTGCATGGTCGCGCAGCTTGGCCATGATCTGCGGGATCAGCGCGAGGTCGTCGACCCGTACCGAGAACGAGTCGGTCGCGTGCACCCCGTGCTCGACCGCCAGCGCGTCGAGCAGGTCGGCGAGCGACCGGCCCTGCGCCTTCAGCGTCGCCACCAGCTCGGCCACCATGAGCGCCGCGCTGACCCCGTCCTTGTCGCGCACGGTGCCGGGGTCGACGCAGTAACCGAGCGCCTCCTCGTAGCCGTAGCGCAGGCCCTCGACCCGCGAGATCCACTTGAACCCGGTCAGCGTCTCCTCGTGCCGGAGCCCGGCCGCGCTCGCGATTGCGGCGAGCAGCCGCGACGACACGATCGAGTTGGCGAACACCGCGTCCGGCGAGACCCCGCGCGCCAGCACGTGCGCGCCCAGCAGCGCTCCCACCTCGTCGCCGCGCAGCATCCGCCACCCGCCGGGCGCCGGGATCGCGACCGCGCACCGGTCGGCGTCGGGGTCGTTGGCGATGACGACGTCGGGACCGGTCTGCTCGGCCAGCTCGAGCGCCGCGTCCATCGCGCCCGGCTCCTCCGGGTTGGGAAACGACACCGTCGGGAACGCCGGGTCCGGCCGTGCCTGGCTCTCGACCGGGATCGGCGCGGCATACCCGGCGCGCAGGAACGCCGCCTTGACCGTCTCCGCACCCACCCCGTGGAGCGCGGTGTGCACGACGGTCACATCGCGGGGCGAGTCGTCGGCGACGACCGCGGCCGTCGCGGTGAGGTACTCGTCGAGCACGTCGTCCTCGAGCGTCTCCCAGCCGTCGTCGGCGAGCGCCACGTCCGCCACCGCCGAGACGCGGGCGATGTGCCGGGCGATCTGGCTGTCCGACGGCGGCACGATCTGAGACCCGTCACCGAGGTAGACCTTGTAGCCGTTGTCCTGCGGCGGGTTGTGGCTCGCCGTCACCATCACCCCCGCGTCGGCGCCGAGGAAGCGAATCGCGTACGCCAGCACCGGAGTTGGCAGCGGGCGCGGCAGGATCGCAGCCTTGCCACCGGCGCCGACGACGACCGCCGCCGTGTCGCGGGCGAAGACGTCGGACTTGGTGCGGGCGTCATAGCCGATCACCACAAGGGGCTCCGGCTTGGTCTCCTGCAGGTATGCCGTGAGGCCGGCTGCCGCCCGGATGACGACCGAGCGGTTCATCCGGTTGGGGCCGGCGCCGATGGCGCCGCGCAGCCCGGCGGTGCCGAACTCGAGCATGCCGGAGAACCGGTCGGCGAGGTCGGCCAGCGCCGCCTCGTCACCGTCCTTGGCGCGGGCGAGGACGTCACCGAGCTCGACGCGGGTGTCGTGGTCGGGGTCGTCGTCGATCCAGGCCTGCGCGGCCTCGATCAGCTCCTGGGCTTCGGTGTCGGCCCCGCCGGAAGGCGAGGCGGACGCGCGGCCGTGGCGGGCGGCATACGTCATGGTCGTGGTCCTCTCAAATCTGGGCGACGACGGCGGAGAGGAGGCGACCACAGCGTTCGGCGGCGGCCTGGCCCGCCTCGATGACCTCCTCGTGCGAGAGCGGCTGGTCGCTGATGCCGGCGGCGAGGTTGGTGACGAGCGAGATGCCGAGGACGTCGAGCCCGGCCTGGCGCGCGGCGATCGCCTCGAGCGTGGTGGACATGCCGACGAGGTCGCCCCCGAGCACCTTGGCCATCTGCACCTCGGCCGGCGTCTCGTAGTGGGGACCACGGAACTGCACGTAGACGCCCTCGTCGAGCTCGGGGTCGACGCTGCGGGCGAGGTCTCGAAGCCGGGGCGTGTAGAGGTCGGTGAGGTCGACGAAGTTGGCGCCCTCGATGGGGGAGGTGGCCGTGAGGTTGAGGTGGTCGCGGATGAGGACGGGCGTGCCGGGTGCCCAGTCGGGGTTGAGGCCCCCGCACCCGTTGGTGAGGACGATGGTCCGGCAACCGGCCGCGGCGGCGGTGCGCACCGCGTGGACCACGGCGCGCACGCCCTTGCCCTCGTAGAAGTGGGTGCGGGTGCCGTAGACGAGCGCGCGCCGACCGGTGTCACCGATGGCGACCGAGCGCATCGTGCCGGAGTGACCGGCGACCGCGGCCTTGGCGAAGCCGGGCACCTCGGAGTTGTCGATCGTCGCGAGCGTCTCGCCGATCAGGTCACCGGTCTGGCCCCACCCGGAGCCGAGGACGAGCGCGACGTCGTGGCGCTCGGCGCCCGTCTTCTCAGCGATCACCGCCGCGGCGGCTCGGGCCACCTCGAACGGGTCGGTGCTCGGGTCGGACAGGTCCAGGTTGGCCGTCGTGGGGCCGTTCTGCTCGCTCACCTGCGCACTGTAGCGAGCCCGGGCCGAGCGCCGCACCGGCCCACGGGGGTGGTTGGATGGGTGCCGTGAACGCGCCAGACACCTCCGTCGTCATCGTCGGTGGCGGCCCCGGCGGGTACGAAGCCGCGCTGGTCGCAGCCCACCTCGGGGCCAAGGTCACGGTCGTCGACCGCGATGGCGTGGGTGGCGCCGCGGTGCTCACCGACTGCGTGCCGTCCAAGACGCTCATCTCGACGGCCGACTTCATGTCGCAGTTCGAGACCGCCTCCGACCTCGGCGTGCACCTCGAGGACGACGAGGGCGACGAGGTCGCCGACTCGGTCGCGCAGCTGCCCGCCGTCAACAAGCGCATCCGGGCGCTCGCAGCGGCGCAGTCACGTGACATCGCCGGCCGGCTCGCGACCGATGGCGTGACCATCCTCGACGGCACCGGACGGCTCGCGTCCGCCTCGCAGGTCGAGGTCGCCCACGCCGACGGGTCCACCTCGACCCTGGACGCCGACGTGGTCCTGCTCGCGACCGGCGCGACACCGCGGGTCATGCCGAGTGCGCAGCCCGACGGCGAGCGCATCCTCACCTGGCAGCAGATCTATGAGCTGACGGACCTGCCCGAGCACCTCGTCGTCGTCGGCTCCGGTGTCACCGGTGCCGAGCTCGCGCAGGCCTACCTCGGGCTCGGCAGCCGTGTCACCCTCGTGTCGTCGCGCGACCGCGTGTTGCCCGGCGAGGACGCCGACGCGGCCACCGTGATCGAGGACGTCTTCCG
The DNA here is from genome assembly GCF_013041615.1 of Knoellia koreensis. Taxonomy (GTDB): domain Bacteria; phylum Actinomycetota; class Actinomycetes; order Actinomycetales; family Dermatophilaceae; genus Pedococcus; species Pedococcus koreensis. Next base: position 486,291 of record NZ_JABEPQ010000002.1, on the reverse strand, counting down.
CAAGCGCGGCATGGAGGTCCTCGGGCAGTCGCGGATGGAGTCGGTGACGCGGACCGCGTCCGGGGTGCTCGTGAAGCTCGTCGACGGACGCGAGGTCGAGGGCTCGCACGCGCTGCTCGCCGTCGGCTCGGTGCCGCAGACGTCCGGCCTCGGGCTCGAGGAGGCGGGCGTGCGGCTCGCCGAATCCGGTCACATCCAGGTCGACCGCGTCTCCCGCACGAGCGTGCGAGGTGTGTATGCCGCGGGCGACTGCACGGGGGTCCTTCCCCTTGCGTCGGTGGCGGCGATGCAGGGGCGGATCGCCATGGCGCACGCCCTCGGGGACGCGGTGGCACCGCTCAACCTGCACAGCGTCTCGGCGAACATCTTCACCGACCCCGAGATCGCGACGGTCGGCTACTCGCAGAAGGACGTCGACGAGGGCACGGTCGACGCCACGGCAGTGATGCTGCCGCTGGCCACCAACCCGCGCGCCAAGATGCAGGGCATCACCGACGGGTTCGTGAAGCTGTTCGCCCGCCGTGGGGTGGGCACGGTCGTCGGGGGAGTGGTCGTGGCGCCGCGGGCGTCCGAGCTCATCTACCCCGTGACCTTGGCGGTGCAGCACTCGCTCACCGTCGACCAGCTGGCCGGGACGTTCACCGTCTACCCGTCGCTGTCCGGCTCGATCGCCGAGGCGGCACGCCAGCTCCACGCCCGCGACTGAGCCGCGCCCGCGGCATACCCAGCCGTCGGCAACCCACCCAAATGGAACGTCGTTGACGTCGGTAACCCACCCAAATGGAACATCGTTGACGTCGGTAACCCACCCAAATGGAACATCGTTGACGTCGGCAACCCACCCAAATGGAAGATCGTTGACGACCCGCAGGCGTGGTTCGAGCCAAGCTTGAAACGGACAATTCTCGCGACCGGTGAGTAGGGTCGGCCGTGACGGCACCCCGGGGACCGTCTCCCTGTAGTTCACACGCACTGGAAGGCAGATCATGGCCGACGGTTGGATGGACAAGATCAAGGATTACGTCAAGGGCAATCCGGAACAGGCCGATTCGGCCATCGAGAAGGTCGAGAACGCCATCGACTCCAAGACCGGTGGCAAGTACTCGGAGCAGATCGACAAGGGCGGCGACGCGATCCGCGGCAAGCTCGGGATCCCGGGCCAGCAGGACCCGCAGGCGCCGGGGGATGCCCCTGGCCAGGTCCCGGGTGACCAACCCGGCCAGACGCAGTCGGACCAGACGATCCCCTCGCCCACGCCGGAGCCGGGTCCCTCGCCGACGCCCGACCCGACCCCTGGGCCCGTGCCGGACCCGACGCCGCAGCCCGGCCCCGAGCCGGGGCCGGCGCCCACCCCCGAGCCCAGCCCGGTGCCGACGCCCGACCCCGGTCCGGCGCCCACCCCGGAGCCCGGCCCGGTGCCCTCGCCGGACCCCGCGCCGAGCGGTGGCGACTCGCCGGTGCCGGACCCGACCGCACCGGCCCCTTCCGACTCGACGGCATCCGACCCGACGGCTCCGGAGCCCACCGGGCCCTCGTCCTCGACGGACACGACGGCCGGACCGCCTTCGTCGACCGACACGACGGCCGGTGACAGCACCACCGGGTCCACCCAGGACGGGCCCAGCTGGGACGAGCCACGGTCCGGCGACGGCGAAGCCGGACCGGCCGACCACGGCCGTTACGACGGTGACACCGGTTCTGCCGACACGGGTTCGGGTGACAGCGGAGCTGGCGACTACGGGTCGTCTGGTGACGCGACGTCCGGTGAGGCGCCGAACCCCAGCCCCGGCACCGGCGACCCGCAGCCCGGCGGTTCCGCGGCCGACGACGGCTCCCTGACCCCCGGCCAGGACACCGGTTCTGGCGACTCGGGTTCGTGGGACCGCGGTGGCGACTCGGGTTCGGCCGACACGGGTTCAAGCGACACCGGGTCTGGTGACTCGGGTTCGTGGGACCGCGGCGGGGACGCCGGCTCGGGCGATGCCGGTTCGAGCGACGCGACGACCGATGGACCCGCGCAGGTGCCGACCGACGAGCCGGGCTCGTCCTCCGTGCCCGAGCCGGGACCCGACACCGGTGACAACCCCGGCGGTGGGGAGAAGAAGCTCCCGCCGTTCGGCCAGGGCTGACCAAGCCACCAAACGCACTTCGGGCCACTGAGGTCCGGTCCGGCAACCCGGGTCGGCACCCCAGTGGCCCGAAGTGCGTCTGCTCAGTCCTTGAGGTCGGCGATGACGGCGCCGGCCGTGACCGTCTGGCCGACCTCGGCCTTCAGCCCGGTCACGGTGCCCGCCTTGTGGGCGGTGATGGGCTGTTCCATCTTCATCGCCTCGAGGACCACGACGAGGTCGCCAGCCTCGACCTGCTGGCCCTCCTCGACGGCGATCTTGACGATGGTGCCCTGCATGGGCGCGGTGAGGGAGTCGCCAGAAGCCGCGGCCCCGCCCTTGGCGGCCGACGAGCGCCGCGGCGCCTTCTTCTTGGCACCACCACCGGCGCCACTGCCGCCACCGAAGGACAACCCGCCCGGCAGCACGACCTCGAGCCGCTTGCCGCCCACCTCGACCACGACGGTCTGGCGCTCGCCATCGCCGGCCTCGGGCACCTCGGGTGTCGACCCGGCATACGGCGCGATCTGGTTGTCGAACTCGGTCTCGATCCACCGGGTGTGCACCGTGAACGCCTCATCACCCTCGGGGGCGAAGGCGGGGTCGTCGACGACGACCCGGTGGAACGGGATGACCGTCGGCATGCCGTCGACCTCGAACTCGGCCAGCGCGCGCCGTGACCGCTCGAGTGCCTCGTGCCGGTCGCGGCCGGTGACGACGAGCTTGGCGAGCATCGAGTCGAACGCACCGGCGACCACGTCACCCTCGACGACACCGGAGTCGAGCCGCACGCCCGGACCCGACGGCGGCCGGAAGACAGCGACGACACCCGGGGCGGGCAGGAAGTTCCGGCCCGCGTCCTCGCCGTTGATGCGGAACTCGATCGAGTGCCGCACCGGCTCGGGGTCGTCGTAGCCGAGCTCCTCACTGTTCGCGATGCGGAACTGCTCGCGCACGAGGTCAATGCCGGTCACCTCCTCGGTGACGGGGTGCTCGACCTGCAGACGCGTGTTGACCTCGAGGAAGGAGATGGTGCCGTCCTGGGCCACGAGGTACTCGCAGGTGCCGGCGCCGACGTAGCCCGCCTCCTTGAGGATCGCCTTGGAGGCGCGGCGCAGCTCGGCGTTCTGCTCGTCCGTCAGGAACGGCGCGGGCGCCTCCTCGACGAGCTTCTGGTTGCGCCGCTGGAGCGAGCAGTCACGTGTCGAGACGACGACGACGTTGCCGTGTTCGTCTGCGAGACACTGGGTTTCGACGTGTCGCGGCTTGTCGAGGAACTTCTCGACGAGGCACTCGCCCCGGCCGAACGCCCCCACGGCCTCGCGCACCGCCGAGTCATAGAGCTCGGGGATCTCCTCGAGGGTGCGCGCCACCTTGAGGCCGCGACCGCCACCGCCGTAGACCGCCTTGATCGCGATCGGCAGCCCGAACTCCTTGGCCAGCTCGACGACCTCGTCGGCATCCTTGACCGGGTCCTTGGTGCCGGGGGCCAGCGGCGCGTTCGCCTTGACCGCGATGTGCTTGGCCTTGGCCTTGTCGCCGAGCGCGTCGATCGCCTCCGGCGACGGCCCGATCCAGGTGAGCCCAGCATCGATCACGGCCTGCGCGAACTCCGCGTTCTCGGCAAGGAAGCCGTACCCCGGGTGCACCGCGTCGGCGCCCGACTTGGCCGCCACGTCGAGCAGCTTCTCCTGCACCAGGTAGCTGTCGCCGGGGGTCGCGCCACCGAGCGCGTACGCCTCGTCGGCAACCTTCACGTGCAACGCGTCCCGGTCGGGGTCGGCGTAGACCGCGACCGAACCGATCCCGCTGTCCTTGCACGCGCGGGCGATTCGGACGGCGATCTCGCCACGGTTTGCGATGAGGACCTTGCTGATCGGCTTCGTCGGCGCCATGGTTCCGGACTCTAGCCGCTTTCCGCAGGGTCACCTCACCGGCTCGGGTGTGGGCCTCACAACACCCGGGTATGCCGCGGTCGCGCCTTCGCGTCTCGACTGTCGACCGCGCGGGGAGCCCGCGCTGCGCGCGGCGACCACGCGGCATACGGTCGGATCATGACTTCTGTTCCAAACCTCAAGCTCCGCACCGATGGCGACACCATCGAGATCCCCCAGCTCGGCTTCGGCGTCTGGCAGGTCCCCGAGGACCAGGTCGTGGACGCGGTCACGACCGCGCTGCAGACCGGCTACCGCAGCATCGACACCGCCGCGGCCTACGGCAACGAGGAGGGCGTCGGGCAGGCGCTCGCCGACAGCGACGTCAACCGCAGCGACATCTTCGTCACCACCAAGCTGTGGAACACCGACCAGGGCCGCGAGCAGACCTTCGCCGCGTTCGACACCTCGATGTCCAAGCTGGGCCTCGACATCCTCGACCTCTACCTCATCCACTGGCCGGTGCCGAAGAAGGACGCCTACGTCGAGACCTGGCGCGCGATGCAGGAGCTGCGCGAGCAGGGCCGCCTCAAGGCGATCGGTGTGTGCAACTTCCGCATCGAGGACCTCAAGCGGCTGCGCGACGAGACGGGCGAGTTCCCGGCCATCAACCAGATCGAGCTGCACCCCTACCTGCAGCAGGCCGAGCTGCGCGACTTCCACGAGGCCAACGGCATCCTCACCGAGGCGTGGAGCCCCCTCGCCTCCGGTGGCGACGTCCTCGCCGACGAGGTGATCGGTCGCATCGCCGAGAAGCACGGCGTGACCCCGGCACAGGCGATCCTGCGCTGGCAGACCCAGATCGGCAACGTCGTCATCCCCAAGTCGGTGACGCCGAGCCGCATCGAGGAGAACTTCGACATCTTCGGGTTCGAGCTCGACGGTGACGACCTGCGCGAGATCGCGGCGCTCGACCGGGGACAGCGCACCGGCCCCGACCCGGCCGAGTTCAACATGGGGGCCTGACCCCGCAGGAGGAGCTCCCGCTCATGCCGGGCACCGGGCCTAGGGTGTCCGGCATGAGCGAACCTTCGCAGCCGGACAGCGACCGGCGCGCGGTCCGGGCCCTCGAGGACGGCGTGCAGCGCGACTTCACCCAGGCGATGTCCTACGGCGACTACCTCGACCTCGACACCCTGCTCGCCGCCCAGCACCCGCGCAGCGAACCGCCGCAGCACGACGAGCTGCTGTTCATCGTCCAGCACCAGACGAGCGAGCTGTGGCTCAAGCTGATGATCCACGAGCTGCGTTCTGCCCGAACGCTTTTGGCTGGCGACGACCTGGCCCCGGCGCTCAAGCGTCTCGCCCGCGTCAAGCACATCCAGAACACTCTGACCCAGCAGTGGGACGTCCTCGCGACGCTCACCCCGAGCGAGTACGCGCTGATCCGGCCGTTCCTCGCGTCCTCGTCGGGCTTCCAGAGCTACCAGTACCGCGCGGTCGAGTTCCTGCTCGGCAACAAGAACGCCGACATGGTCAAGGTCTTCGACCACGACCCGACCGCACGCGCGATGCTCGCCGAGCTGCTGACGGAGCCGAGCCTCTACGACGAGTTCCTGCGCTACCTCGCCAGGCGCGGGTATGCCGTGCCGGCGGCGGTGCTCGAGCGCGACGTCACTCAGCCCTACCGCGAGAACGACGCCCTCGTCGACACCATTGCCGCCGTCTACGCGGCCCCCGATGAGCACTGGGGTGTCTACGAGACCTGCGAGGAGCTCGTCGACGTCGAGGACAACTTCCAGCAGTGGCGGTTCCGGCACCTGCAGGTCGTCACCCGCACCATCGGCCACAAGATGGGCACGGGCGGCTCGTCCGGAGTCGACTTCCTGCGGCGCGCGCTCGACCTGACGTTCTTCCCTGAGCTCTACACGGTCCGCACCCGCGTCGGCGGCTGACCCGCGGCTGCGCTCGGTCGCGTCGCCCCCTGACGCGTCCGCCTCACTGCCACCCGTCGGGGCCGGCCGACCCGGCGGCATACTCCTCGATCGGCACCTTTCCGGCTGCCCACGCGGACAGGACCGGCTCGACGATCCGCCAGCACTCGACCGCCGCGTCGGCGCGGACGGTGAGCAGCTGGCTGCCGTCGAAGATCTGGGCCAGGATCTCGCCGTAGGGGAGCAGCTCCGCGGGTGCGAGCGTCGTGGTGAGGACCTTCTGCTCGAGGTCGAACGGGTCGCCCTCGGCGTTCATGGTCAGGCCGAGGGCGACGTCGCCGGTCTTGAGGTCGAGGGTGAGGGTGTCGGGCTCGGTGGTCGCGGCGCTGAACCCGCCGGGCAGGTGCGCCACGTCGCGGAACGTCACGATGATCTGCTTGCGGGCGGTGCCGAGTGCCTTGCCGCTGCGCAGGACGAAGGGCACGCCGGCCCAGCGGTTGTTGTCGATCGCGACGGTGACCTGCGCGAGCGTCTCGGTGTCGCGCCCGGGGTCGACGCCGTCCTCCTTGACGTAGTCGGGGACCTTGCGCCGACCGATGGTGCCGGCGGTGTAGCGGGCGCGACGCGAGGACCGCTTGGGCGAACCGCCCCAGACCTTGGTCGCGCGCAGCACCTGGGCCTTCTGGTCGCTCAGCTCCTGGTCGTCGAGGACGGCGATCGACTCGAGCGCGAACATCGCCATCACCTGCAGCAGGTGGCTCTGGATCATGTCGCGCAGCGCACCTGCGCCGTCGTAGTAGCCAGCCCGCCCCTCCAGCGCGAGGTCCTCGTCGTAGACGACCTCGACCCGCTCGATGTGGTCGGCGTTCCAGACGGGTTGCAGCAGGCGGTTGGCGAAGCGCAGGCCGATGAGGTTGAGCACGGTGGCACGGCCGAGGAAGTGGTCGATTCGGAAGACCTGATCTTCCGGAACCACTTGGTGCAGAAGGGAGTTGAACGCCTCCGCGCTGTCACGGTCGGTGCCGAACGGCTTCTCGAGGGCGAGGCGGGTGACCTTCGGGAGGGTGATGTCACGCAGCAGACCGCACACCTTCATCGACACCTGCGGTGGCAGGGCGAAGAAGATGACGAGTGGGCCGTCGCCGCACTCGGCGATGAGGTCGGCGAGGCCGTGCGGATCGAGCAGGTCGGCCTTGACGTATGCCGTGTGCCTCGTGACCGCGTTCGTCACCGTCGCGGGTGCCTTCACCGTGGCGAAGGAGTCCTTGACGCGGGCCTTCCACTGGGCCTGGCTGAGGTCGGCGCGGTCCGCGCCCACGACCCGCACGGTGCGGTCGCGCTCGGCGACGAGCAGGCTCGCCAGCCCGGGCAGCAGCAGCCGGTGGGTGAGGTCGCCTCCGGCGCCGAGGATGAGCAGGGTCGTGGGAGTGCTGTTTGGCTTGGTCTTCGCTCCGGTCACCATGTCCGAAGCATTCCACCTGCGCCGGGTTGAGTGCCTGAGAACTCCCTATCGGTCGGTGTCAGGCACTCATGTCCGGTTGACTGTCCGTCATGACCCGGGTGATCCACACGGCACAGGCGCTGGTCGACCTCGTCATGGAGGTGGAGGGCCTGCCCGAACGTGGCGGGAACGCCGTGGCCGGGTCGTGCCACCGGTATGCCGGGGGAGCAGTGAACATCCTCGTCGCGGCTGCCCGGTCGGGCGCCGAGTCGGTGCTGGCTGGTTCGGTGGGCACGGGGGAGAATGGCGACCTGGTGCGGGAAGCCCTTGCCGCGGAAGGCATCTCGGTGAGCAGCCCGCCCGTGGCCGACCTCGACACCGGCATCTGCGTCGTGCTGGTCGAGCCGAGCGCGGAACGCACGTTCGTGACGACTCAGGGCGCCGAGCGCGAGACCACGGCCGAGTCGCTGGCGACCAGTGCTCCGGTGGCGGGTGACCTCGCCTGCGTCAGCGGCTTCTCACTCGTGGGGCGCACCCGCGACCCGCTGCTTGAGTGGTTGGAGTCGCTGGACGACGCCGTGGTCGTCGTGCTCGACCCGGGCGCCGCGTTCGCGACGCTGGACGCGCCCCTGCGCGAGCGGGTGCTGGCGCTCACCGACGTCTGGACCAGCAACGCCGACGAGGCCCACGACGCCACCGGTGTGGCCGACCCCGCCGCGTCGGTCGACGCCGTCGCCGAGCTGTTGCGCGGTGACGGCGTCGCCATCGTGCGTGACGGCCCGAAAGGGTGCCACGTCCGCGCGGGCGACCACACGGCATACCTGCCGGGTTATCCCGCCAAGGCGGTCGACACCAACGGCGCCGGTGACACGCACACCGGCGTCCTCGTGGCCGAACGCGCGCGGGGCACCGACTGGGTCGAGGCAGCGCGGCGCGCCAACGCCGCTGGTGCCATCAAGGTGACTCGGCGCGGTCCGGCGACCGCGCCGACGTCGGCCGAGATCGACGACTTCCTCGCCCGTGTGGCTCCGGGCTGATCGGTCGAGGGGTCACGGCGCGCTGAACCATCTGCCTGACCGTCGGCGAGCCGTGACCCCTCGTCGGGCGATGACCGGTGGCGAGCCGAGCGGGTCTCCTAGGATGGACGGCGTGACGACCACGGACGCCCGAGAGCAGCAACGTGCCCTCTACGGAGCACCGTTGGGGGAGCTGGCTGCCGAGGTGATGTCGGTGCTGGGCCTGACCCAGGGCAAGCTCGCGCACACCCTCGGGCTCTCGGCCCCGATGCTGTCCCAGCTCATGAGCGGGCAGCGGGTCAAGATCGGCAACCCGTCGGTGGTGCACCGCCTCCAGTCGCTGATCACGTTGTCCCGCAACGCCTCCGGTCTTTCGGCCGACCAGGTCGCGAGTGAGCTCGAGTCGATCCGCGACGAGCAGCACACGTTGACGGGCACCAGTCGCGACAACAGTGACACCGAGGCGGCAGTGCAGGCCCTCGGAGCAAGCGCCACGGGCGCGCAGCTGTCGCAGGTCGCAGCCGCGGCTGATGTGGCCGGTGCGGACGCCCTCGCAGCGCTGCTGCGTCGAGCCGCCGGGGCCGCCCGTGGGTGAGGTGTTCGCCGGGCGGTACGAGCTCGTCGACCTCATCGGCGAGGGTGGAATGGGGTCGGTCTGGCGGGTCTGGGACTCCCGCGAGCAGCGTCTGGTCGCCGCGAAGGTGCTGCGCCAGTCCGACGCCGTGTCGTTGCTGCGGTTCGTGCGTGAGCAGGCGATGCGGGTGCGGCACCGCCACGTCCTGACGCCCGTCGGCTGGGCGGGGGAGGACGACCGCGTGCTCTTCACGATGCCCGTTGTCGAAGGGGGATCGGTCGCCACGCTCGTGGGCGACTTCGGGGCCCTGCCGCCACTGTTCGTGGCAGAGGTGCTGCGCCAGCTGACCGAGGCGGTGGGTGCGGTGCACGAGGCGGGGGTCCTGCACCGCGACGTCAAGCCCGCGAACGTCCTGCTCGCAGCCACCGGCACCGACCGCCCCTACGTCCTGCTCACCGACTTCGGCATCGCCATCGACATGGAGGGGCCGCGCCTGACGCAGACCGGTGTCTGGTCGGGGACGCCCGGGTATGCCGCGCCGGAGACGTTGCGGGGCGCGGAACCGCACCCGACCGCAGACCTGTATGCCGTGGGCCAGGTCGGGCTGACGATGCTCACCGGCGAGCGGCCCGGTCGCTGGGAAGGGCGACCGTCCGGCATACCGGATGCGTTGTGGCAGCTGGTCATCGAGCTTGCGGACGACGACCCGGCGAAGCGACCCCAGGATGCAGCCGAGGTGCGTGGTCGTCTCGATGACCCTTCCCTCACCTGGACGCCGGAGGCGATCGGCGACGTCGAGGTGTTGCGGCACGTGCCGCAGCCGCCCGCAGGGACCTCCCAGCTCACCGCCGCACCACCGGAGGACGAGGTCACCGTCGCGCCCCAGCCGAGCCCGGGCCAGCCCCAGGCGGCGACCCTCGGGGCGGCTGGGGCGACGTCGGACGACGCGACGACCAGGCGGCGTCCAGTGGCGACGCCAGCGGTCGACGACCAATCCGGCGACCACGGTGGTGGCGCGCGCGAGGCGTCGGCCGGGTCGGCGTCTGTGCCGGACTCCGCCCGAGGGCAAGGGCTCGGCCCGATCGTGGCCGCTGCAGTGGCGACTGTGGCCGTCGTCGTCGGAGTGCTGGTGTGGTCGCCGTGGTCGGGGGACGAGACCCCTGCACGCACGCCGAACCCGTCGACACCGGTGGCGCCGTCGACGACGACGTCCTCGGCGTCCAACCCCTCGACCACCTCCGGCTCGCCGACGACGACCACGCCGTTGACCACGACGCCGCGGGGGTCGGTCGGGGTCGGCACGGTCGTGACGCGGGTCGGGCAGACCTGTGAGTTCAGCGATGTCGGAGTGCGAGAGACCACCACCGACGGTGTGCCGGTCGTGTGCACGCGTAACGACGACGGCCGTTACACGTGGGTGCGTCGCTGAGCCTTCGCCTGGTCAAGACGATCGGCTCGGGTTCCCTTGCGGCGCAACAGTCCTGAGACGAGTGCGCCGATACCGAGAGCGGCGAGCAGACCCCCGAAGATCCAGCCGAACGGGGACGGGTCGTCGGCGCGCGATGTGTGGTGACTCATTGGTGACCTCCCGTGGTGGATCCGCGGCGCATGGCGCCCAGTGCGACACCACCGGCCGCGGCCAGGACGACCACACTGCCGACGATCCACACCCACACCGGCAACCCACCCTCGGACCGGGTCTCCTGCGACACGGCCTTCGCGTTCGCGTCCTTGCCAGACGGGCTGGTCGTCACCGACCCCGTTGCGGTCTCGCTGGGCGAGGAGGTGCCGGTCACCACGGCGGGTGCGCCACCGGCATACTGCGGTTGACCCGTGGGTTGTCCCTCGACAGCGACGCGGATGCGGACCGTGACGGGGGCAGCCTCGTCGTCTCCAGCGTCCTCCTGGGACCTGCCGATCGCGAAGTAGTAGTAGCCGGCGACGGATGCCTCGCGGAGCGGCACATAGGAGTAGCGCCCGTTGCCGAACACCTCACGGTTCCGGTACTGGATGGTCGGAGTGAACTCCCCCAGGACCAGCGGCTCCCCGCTTGGCCCGATGCTGTCTCCGTTGTCGGGGTCCTGACCCGCGGCACGGGTCAGCGGGTAGCGCCACGGGTTCCACACGCCCACGTTGAAGCTGGTGTAGGACGTGGAGCCGAGCTTGATCGTCTCGCCGGGTGTGGGTGCGTCCACGGTGAAACCGAGCCGCTGACCGAAGTCGCCACGCACCCGGTAGAAGATCTGCTCATCGGGGAGGATGACGTCCGAGTAGGTGCCGGGGGTGAGGGTGATGGCGTCGGAGAAGCTGCCGCCACCGGTGACGCGGCGGCCCGGTCCATCGGCTGGGGCGATCAACGGCTTGACCGCCGTGGGTTCCTCACCGGCAGGCAGCGAGCCAAGATTTGTGACGGCCGGCTCCTCGATCAGGAGCACCTCGACGGTACGGCACCGGGAGCTCCTTTCTCGCGCGTGACTTTGGCGATGAGCTCGGTCGCGGTGTGGCACGGTTCCGTGTCGTCGGCCTTCTTCGGTCCCCTCGCGCGCACTGCCGTGACGACCGAGCCGCGTCCACCGAATCGGAGACCGGACTCGCTGGCACATTCCGTGCCGTCGGGGAGGCCGAGGCTCACGGCGAGTCGCTCAGTGTTGTAGTCGTCCGGGTTCGGGCCGGGCCGAGCGGTCACCGAGAACATCGTGGTCGAGCCTGCCGCGCGGGTGATCCGGTAGTACCGCGCTGCCTCTCCGGTGGTGAAGGTGTCCGTGTACTGGCCCGGGGTGAGCTGCGGGGCGTCCTCGGGCCGAACGGCTGCCTTGACCGGCGTCCCCGACACGGTGAACTGGCGGATGGCACGTTGCGAGAGCTTGGTCAGGGAGGCCGCGAGCTGGTCGGAGTTGTCGGCGTCGTAGTAGGTGCCCTTTCCGGCCGTGGCGATGCATTGGAGCTGTTGGCGGGCCTTGGCGTTCACCCCGAAGCCGACGGTGTCGATCTGGAGGTCGATGCCGGTGCCGACGAGTTTCTTGATGACGGGGCAGGGGTCGGGGACGCAGGACTCCTCGCCATCGGAGACCAGGACGATGTTGCGTTTGCCGGTGCTGCCGAGGTCCTTCATTGCCTGGGTGAGGGAGTAGGCGATGGGGGTCTCGCCCTTGGCGGCGAAGCCGTTGATGGCCTTGGTGAGGCCCGGCTTGTCGAGGGTCTTGATGGGGGCGACGAGCTGGGTGTCGGTGCACGCCTTGGCGGGTGGTTTGACGCCCGGTGCGACGCCGGGCTGGGTGGCGCCGTAGACGCGCAGGCCCACTTGGGCGTCGGCGGGTAGGGCGCCGACGACGGAGGTGAGGGCTTTCTTCGCGGCGGCGATCTTGGTCAGCCCGGAGGGGTCCTTGGCCTTCATCGAGCCGGATGCGTCGAGCATCAGCAGCAGCTTGCCCGGCGTCTCGTCAGCGGTCGGATCCGCTTGTGCCGCAACGGGGCTCGCCAATAGCGCGCCGGCGGCCGCGAGCATCGTCACCCCCACTGCTGCGACGGACGCGGTGACGCGACTGATGGTGCTCATCGTGGTTCCCCCTCGAGAACGGTTGTCTTGTTTGCAAAAGCAAATCTAGGGTTTGCGATTGCAAATAGTCAAGCCGTGGTCGGCGCGAGTCAGGCTACCGGCCGATCCCGTCCTGAGGGTGCCGTCCGCCAGTCAGGACAGCTTGGCGAGATCCTCGCGGCAGCGCTCTTCCCAGCGGTCCAGCTCGGAGAGCGCGTCGTCGAGGTCGCGACGTCGCGCCTCGAGGTCGGCGCGCCGCTCGTCGATCTGGGAGAGCACGTACTCGAGCTGGCTCGCCTTGCCCCGCGGCCGGTCGTAGAGGTCGATGATCGTGCGGATCTCCTCCAGGGGGAACCCGAGCCGCTTGCCGCGCAGGATCAGTGCCAGCCGGGTGCGGTCGCGCCGCCGGTAGACCCGCTGCTGGCCGCGGCGCTCGGGGGAGATGAGCCCGAGGTCCTCGTAGTGCCGGATGGTCCGATGGGTCACGCCGAACTCCTCGGCCACCTCGCGGATGGTCCAGGTCTGCTGCTCGGTCGTGGTTGTCATGCGCCGATTCTTGCTTTACGTTTACGTCAACGTCAAGCAGCGTCCGTATGCCGCGTGGCCGGGACTCGTGTCCATCCAGCCCCGTCCTCGCGCCGCGCCCATCGAACGGGTCCCGCCGGGTGGACTCACGAAGGAGAGAACGATGTTCGAGCTGAGCAAGGAGCACGAGGACTTCCGCAAGGTCGTGCGGGAGTTCGCCGAGGCCGAGGTCGAGCCGCACATCGCGCAGTGGGACCGCGAGCACCACTTCCCGACCGACCTCGTGCCGAAGATGGGCGACCTGGGCCTCTTCGGCCTCGTCGTACCCGAGGAGTTCGGGGGAGCCGACGCCGACTTCACCTCGCTGTGCGTTGCGATCGAGGAGCTCGGCCGCGTCGACCAGTCGATCGGCATCACCCTGTCGGCCGGCGTGGGCCTGGGCATCAACCCGATCCTCACCTACGGCACGCAGGAGCAGAAGGAGCGGTTCCTCCCCGACCTGGTCGCCGGCCGCGCGCTCGCCGGCTTCGGCCTGACCGAGCCCGACGCGGGTTCCGATGCCGGGGCTACGCGCACGAAGGCGGTCCGCGACGGTGGCGAGTGGGTCGTCAATGGCGCCAAGGCGTTCATCACCAACTCCGGCACCGACATCACCTCGGTCGTCACCGTCACCGCCCGCACCGGCTCGAACGACGACGGCTCAGCGCAGATCAGCGCGATCATGATCCCTTCCGGCACAACAGGATTCACCGTCGAGCCGGCCTACGACAAGCTCGGCTGGCACTCGTCCGACACCCACGGCCTGACCTTCAGCGACTGCCGCGTCCCCGAGGGCAACCTGCTCGGCGCCGAGGGCGACGGGTTCAAGCAGTTCCTCAAGACCCTCGACGACGGACGCATCGCCATCTCGGCCCTCGCGGTCGGCATGAGCCAGCGGATGCTCGAGGAGACGACGCGCTACGCCGGTGAGCGCACGGCATTCGGCAAGCCCATCGGCGTCAACCAGGGCGTGTCCTTCCAGATCGCCGACCTCGCCGTCATGGTCGAGGCGTCGCGCCAGCTGACCTACAAGGCCGCCTGGCTCAAGGACGAGATGGAGGCCGGCCGCCGCACCCTCAAGGAGGTCAAGCAGGCCGCGGCGATCTGCAAGCTCTACGCCACCGAGGCCGCGGTCACCTCGACCCGCATCGCCACCCAGGTCTTCGGCGGCAACGGGTTCATGGAGGAGTACCCCGTCGCCCGCTTCTACCGCGACGCCAAGATCCTCGAGATCGGCGAGGGCACCTCCGAGGTGCAGCGCATGGTCATCGCGCGCGGCCTCGGCCTCCCCAACGCCTGAGCCCCGAGCCACTGATCTTCAACCGAAAAGCCAACTGCGAGAGGGTATGCCGGTGACCTCACCTTCCGAGACCGCCTCACCTGCCAGCGCCGCACCATTTGCCACGGGCGGCGACTCCGGCTCCGACGCGAAGGTGACGGACGTGCGCGGCCGGCTCGCGGCGGCATACGACGCCTCGGCACTGCCTCCTGAGAAGGCGAAGGCGAAGCTCGACAGTCAGGGCAAGCTCTATGTGCGCGACCGGATCGCGCTGCTCTTCGACGAGGGGAGCTTTGTCGAGGACGGGCGGTTCGCCAACGCAATGGCGCCGGGCCTGCCGGCCGACGGCGTCGTCACGGGACGGGGGACGGTCGACGGGCGGCCGGCGATCGTCATTGCCAACGACCCTACGGTCAAGGCTGGTTCATGGGGCGCGCGGACGGTCGAGAAGATCGTGCGGGCCACCGAGATGGCGCTGCGTGAGGAGCTGCCGGTCTTCTGGTTCGTCGACTCGGCGGGGGCGCGAATCACCGACCAGGTCGAGATGTTCCCCGGGCGGCGCGGCGCTGGGCGCATCTTCCACAACCAGGTCGCGCTGTCGGGCAAGGTGCCGCAGATCTGCTGCCTGTTCGGGCCTTCGGCTGCGGGTGGCGCCTACATCCCGAGCTTCACCGATATCGTCATCATGGTCGACGGCAACGCGTCGATGTACCTCGGCAGCCCGCGCATGGCGGAAATGGTTGTGGGAGAAAAGGTTTCGCTCGAGGAGATGGGCGGTGCGCGGATGCACTGCACCGTCTCGGGCGTCGGTGACCTGCTCGTCGACGACGACACCGAAGCCATCGAGATGGCGCGACTGTTCTTCTCCTACCTGCCGCAGAACTTCCACAGCGACCTGCCGACCTATGCGCCGGAGGAGCCGGCCGCGCCGCTGACCCGGCACACGGTGCCCGAGCGCGAGAGCCAGCCCTTCGACATCCACGAGGTCATCGACGGGCTGGTCGACGACGAGTCGTTCTTCGAAGTCAAGCCGTTGTTCGCCCCCGAGCTCGTCGTGGGGTTCGGGCGGATGGCGGGGGAGACGGTCGGCATCGTGGCCAACAACTCGATGGTCAAGGGTGGCGTGCTGTTCACCGACAGCGCCGACAAGGCCGCCCGCTTCATCTGGATGTGTGACGCCTACTCGATCCCGCTGATCTACCTCGCCGACGTGCCGGGGTTCATGATCGGGTCGGAGGTCGAGCGCGGCGGCATCATCCGGCACGGCGCCAAGATGGTCTCGGCCGTGTCGTCGGCGACCGTGCCGCAGTTCTGCGTCGTGGTGCGCAAGGCCTACGGTGCCGGGCTCTACGCCATGGGCGGCCCGGGATTCGGGCCGGACGCGACCATTGCTCTACCGACCGCACGGATCGCCGTCATGGGTCCCGAGGCGGCCGTGAATGCTGTGTACGCCAACAAGATCGCAGCGATCGAGGCCGAGAAGGGCGCCGAGGCGCGGGACGCCTTCGTCGCCCAGATGCGGGCCGAGTACGAGGAGGACGTCGACCTTGAGCGCCTCGCCGCCGACCTCGTCATCGACCAGATCATCGAGGCCGACGTGCTGCGCGACGAGCTCCTTCACCGGCTCCGCTACGCCCGCGGACGCGACCGCCACTTCTCCGCCAAGCGCCGCGGCATACCCCCCGTCTGATCTCGAGTTGTGTGGGTGAGCACGCGTCATGGCGCGTGCTCACCCACACAACTCCAGTGGAGAAGTGGGCAACCGCCGGCCGGGGCGCAGGCTTGCGGTGGACGTTGTCGTGTGCCGGTGCCAGTATCCAGGGCATGCTCCATGGAGGGGGAGCGACACCGTGGTCGCTCTGGGCCAAGTCTGACGCTGCCGGGCGCACGCATTCGCTGCCCGGGCATCTCCTGGATAGCGGCGCCGTCGGTGAGCTGATCTGGGACGAGTTCATGGCGCCCGCCTCGCGTCGTGCTCTGAACGAGCGGTGTGCGGGCCGAGGACGAGATGTGCTGGTCCTGCTCTGCGCCTGGCACGACCTCGGGAAGGCCACGCCCGCCTTTCAGGCGCAGGTCTCGGCGCTCGCCGAGAGTGCTGCCCGAGTCGGTTGGACGATGCCACCACACACCCGGGTGCCGCTCAAACATGGTGCCAGCGGGTGTCTCATTGCACAGCGAGTCCTGTCAGCCGCCGGTGCCAGCGGGTTCGAGTGGTTGCTCCCCATCATTCACGGCCATCACGGCTCCTTCTTGCTGTGGTCCCTGCGGCAATACCAGGGGAGCGTCTGGCAGCAGGGCGAGTCTGCTGCTGCGGCCACGTGGCTCGCGGGACAGGACGCACTGGCCGGCGGCGTCGCCGACGCGTTCGGCGTCGATGTGGGCTCTCTGGCTCTGGATACACCACCGCGGGCTTTGCAGCTCGCGGCTGCTGGGTGGGTCTCCATGGCCGACTGGATTGCGAGCTCCTCCCTCTTCCCGGGTATGGGTGACGAGCCGATGACTGTCGATGACGCCCGGGCACGGGCTCGCGCGGCGTGGCTCTCGCTCGGGCTCGCGGGGAGGACGTCTTTCCCGGGAGTAACGGCGCCCTTCCGCGAGCGGTTCGGCGTCCCACCGCGTCCACTGCAACAGATGGTGGTCGACGTGGCTGAACGCATGAGCGCCCCAGGTCTGCTCATCGTCGAGGGGCCGATGGGTGAAGGCAAGACTGAGGCGGCTCTGGCGGCGGTCGAGGTCATGGCTGCGCGATTTGGCTATGACGGGTTCCTCTTCGCGATGCCGACCCAGGGCACGACCGACGCCATGTACGACCGGTGCAGGGCCTGGTCCAGGACACTCGACAGTCAGCCGATCGTGTCGCTCAACCATGGCAAGGCGATGGCTAACGAGGCTTGGCGCGAGCAGCTGGCTCCGGTGTTTCTGAACGACGTCTGCGACGTCGGGGACGACGACTACGGGCTCGCCACGAACAGCCGCGTCCCGGGCTCGCCAGCTGCGGCGCCAGCCGAGTGGCTCCTCGGCCGCCACCGGGGGCTCTTGTCGCCGTGCATCGTGGCGACCGTCGACCAACCACTCATGGCTGCGACCCAGGTGAAGTACGTGTCCCTGCGGTATGCCGGTCTGATTGGCAAGGTCATCGTGATCGACGAGGTCCACTCCTACGACGTGTTCATGAGCCGTTACCTCGAGCAGCTCCTGCGCTGGTGCGGCGACGGGAGAATCCCTGTCGTGCTGATGAGCGCAACCCTGCCTCCTGCCCAGCGACAGGCTCTTCTTGCGGCCTATGCCGAAGGGTTGGAGAGAGGCCTCGAGACCGAAGTGCCCCCCAGCTCCGGTTATCCGTGCATCACGAGCTGGAACCCTGTCGACGGTGTCACCACCTCGTCCGCGGAACCCATGTCCACGGGCAAAAAGGTCGCGGTCTTGTGGGCCGGAATAGCCGATCCAGACGACACTGCAGCAATCGCGGATGTTGTTGGGCAGCAAGGCAAGGATGGAGGGTGCGTCCTCGTCGTGCTCAACACTGTCCGCCGCGCTCAGGAGGTTTATGCGGCAATCCGTGATCAGGGTGGCCACCCGACCCTTCTGCACGGGCGGTTGACCACCGGGGCGCGAGCCGACCGGACAAGACACCTCGTCGCCGAGCTGGGTAGCGGATCCTCGCGCCGGCCGAAGCGCAAGATCGTGGTGGCCACCCAGATTGCCGAGCAGAGCTTTGACGTCGACGCTGACGTGTTGGTCACCGACATCGCACCGATGGACCTGCTGCTGCAACGCATCGGGCGGCTGCACCGGCATAAGGACAACGACGCCGGGCGCCCAGCTCATCTGGCGGCACCGAAGGTCGTGGTGACTGGTTGCGTTCCCGTGGAGTCGGGCCCGCCACGTATGCCGCGAGCATTCGGCTACGTCTACGACAGCTATTCGCTGCTGCGGACCGCACAGCTCATCGGGGCGGGTGCGACCTGGACGATCCCGAGCGATATTCCGAGCCTGGTGTCGGCAGCATACGACGAGGCAGGTCCATGGCCGGGTGGTTGGAAGAACGAGGGCGGCGAGGCGCTGGCAGAGGCTCGCTCCCGAGCTGCCGAGCGCAGTCTGCGGGCCAGTGAAGGTGTTCTGCAGCCCGATCCCAATGCCCTCGACGGCGGACGCACGCTCGATCGTCTCCACGCTGCAACGGGTGTCGAGCGCCGACCAGAGCGCATCTCCGTGCGCGACGGCGAACCGAGCCGAGAGGTGGCGCTCGTGCGTTGGGACGAAGAGCGTCAGCGGTATACCACTTTGGGAGGGCGCGTGCTGGGGCCTACTGGCGAAGGGGCTCACCATGACGGGTTGGCTCGCGAGGTTCTCGCGGACACGGTGCGGGTGCGTCAGACCGAGCGGTTGCACGAGACGCCGGAGGGCCCTCCACCCCTGCCAGGGTGGGCCGGAAGCGATCTGCTCCGCAGCGTCCCCGCCCTTGTCCTCGATGCTGAGGGCCGAGCGTACGGGGCGTGGGGGAGTGCCTCCTACGACGAGGAGATTGGCCTAGTCATCGAGAGGACGTTGAGCTGATGAACCACGAAGAGGTGACTCGATGACCGGGGAGCCTGAATTCTCGTTGATCGAGAGGCCCTGGCTGAGGGTCGTGCGGGCTGGTCGGCCTGTCACGGTGTCGTTAAGGGTGCTGCTCGATGAGGCAGAGGCGATCGATGACCTCGACTGGGGCAATCCACTCGAGGCAAGTGCGATTCTCAGTTTGCTCGTCGCAGTGGTCAAGGACGCGCTTCGGGTCGAGGGCATGGCCGGTTTCACGCGGCTTTGGGCAGCTGGCCGGTTCCCGGATGGAGCCTTTGACCTGCATTGGGCCGAGCACTCGTCCCGCTTCGACCTGTTCCATCCGGATCATCCGTTCTTCCAGGTCGGCGGGCTCGAACCCGCGAGCGGCAACCCGAAGCCAGCGGCCTTGTTGGTGCCCGAGGTTGCGACAGGGAACAACGTCCCGATCTTCGCAGCGGCCACGGAGACCAGCGCCCCGGCACTCAGCCCGGCCGATGCTGCCCGACGGCTGGTCGCCTGTCACGCGTGGGACACGGCGGCGATCAAGAGCGGCGCCAAGAATGACCCCCAGGTCAAGTCCGGGAAAACAACCGGCAACCCAACCGGGGCCATGGGCCAGCTGGGTGTTGTCACCCTCATTGGCCGGAACCTCTTCGAGACCCTGATGCTCAATCTTCCTCTTGGTGAGGTCCACGAGGAAGATCGACCTGCGTGGCGTGCCGAACACGACGCGACGTGGGCGAGCCGGGAACCGTTGGGAACGCTCGACCTGTACACGTGGCAGTCGAGGCGTGTCCGGCTCTATCCGGTGACCGTCGACGGAGACCTCAGAATCCCTCAGGTTCTCGTAGCCGCCGGTGATCGACTGTCCTCGCGGCCGCAAGGGGTCGAGCAGCGCACGGGCTGGAATCGTCCGGACAAAGGCTCCTCCGCAGTGCGCCCCCGACGCCTGCGGCCTGGGCGCGCGGCCTGGCGCGGCCTGGCGGCCCTGCTCACGGGAGCGGACGTGGGGGGTGAGCGCTCTCCCGTCGCAGGTGTCATCGACCAGATGGAGCAACTGGTGAACAACGGCGTCCTACCGCTGGATCACCCGATCTCGGTCCACCTGGTCGGGGTTGAGTATGGCAACCAGTCGGCTGTCATCGAGGACGTCATCAGCGATCGGACGCCCCTCCCGGTGATCGCTTTGGATCGCTAGGCCGGGGGGCCGGCGCGTGAGTGGCTGCATCTGATGGCGCGCCAAGCCGACGACGTCGCCAAAGCCCTGAATGATCTCGGCGACGACTTGCGG
This sequence comes from Knoellia koreensis, assembly GCF_013041615.1. GTDB lineage: Bacteria > Actinomycetota > Actinomycetes > Actinomycetales > Dermatophilaceae > Pedococcus > Pedococcus koreensis. The sequence goes on along the minus strand of NZ_JABEPQ010000002.1, from coordinate 466,133 downwards.
CGGGCAGTGGGGGGAGAGAAGCTCCCGTGGGACCGGGGCAACGCATCGGCGAGCTGTTCCTGGGTGCCGTCGCGGCGCACGCCATGCGTGCGTTGGTAGGTCTTGCTGAGGATCCGACGAAAGTGTCGGATGCCCCTTTGGCATGGGAGCAGATTCTGCGGGCGCACGCGTGGAGCTTCGCCGATCCCCTGCTGAATAACGTTGCCCCTGCAGCGTTTCTCGGCCATGACCCTGACCGGCCCGTCCGTCAGCAGAACGCCGAGGCGTTCTTTCGCAGCAAACTCAACAAGGTACTGCCGGCATCTGCTCCGCAGCGCGAGATCCAGTTAGAGGAGGTCCGCTCATGACCGTCGACAGCGACAATGCAGTGTCGAGCACGGACGGAGGCGTCGCCCCCCCGTACTGGGAGCGCCGGCCCGAGAAGGGGGGTGGCGTCCCACCGGGTCAGGACCTTGCAGCACTGCGGCGAGGGGTGGGGGCAGAACCGGGCAGCATCCCCCTGATGTGGCCGATGTACACCACTTTCCGACCAGACGGGTCGGTGAGCCCCGAGCTTCGCGCCGAGCATCATGCCCTCGCCCTCTTCGGCGTGCACCAGCAGAGCCAGACCTCACCCATGCATCGACCCGGAGTCCGACTCGGGGAGGCATTGCGGGCCCTGCGGGAATCAGGGCGCTACAGCGAGTCGGCCCTCGATCGGCGGGTGGCTCAGTGCGCTACGGCCGACTCGCTGGACGAGTTCGCCCATCACCTGCGCTCTCTCGTCACGATGCTTAAGACGCTGCCACAGCCTCAAGGCCTGGACTACACCGCGCTGACGCGCGACTTCCTGTCGTGGCAACGCCCGCACGGGCGCTTGCGGGTGCGACGGCGTCTCGGCGCCGACTACTTCCGCAAGCCCGGATCAGCCAAGCCTTCAACACCAGACTCTTCGGAAAGGAACGGCCCGTTATGAGCAACACCTATGTCTGCGTGCACGTGCTCCAGGATGTGCCGCCGGCCAACCTGAACCGTGACGACAACGGAACGCCCAAGCAGGCGGTCTACGGTGGCGTAGACCGCCTGCGGGTCTCGTCTCAGGCATGGAAAAGGGCCACCCGGATGCACTTTCGCGAACGGATGGACCGTGACGCTCAGGGCATTCGCACGCGACGCCTCCACGGCATACTCACCAAGGCCCTCGAGGATCGAGGCAAAGACCACGAGGCAGCCAAAGCGCTGGCCAAGGAATCGCTCGGCACCCTCAAGATCACGCCTGACAGGAACAACGAGGCGCAGTCCTCGTACCTGCTCTTCGCCGGGCGCAGGCAGCTCGAGGAACTCGCCGATGCACTGGCCGCGGATGGCGCCGATGCCAAGTCCGTCGATGCCGCAGAGATCCTGGGGTCGACCCACCCACTCGACGTCGCGCTCTTCGGTCGCATGGTGGCCGACATGACGCAGCTCAACGTGGATGCAGCCGCCCAGGTCGCCCACGCGATCTCAACCCATGCCGCCCCGACGCAGTTCGACTACTTCACGGCGGTCGACGACCAGCAGGAGAAGGACGAAGCCGGCGCTGGCATGATCGGAACGGTCGAGTTCAACTCAGGGACGCTCTACCGATATGCCGTCGTCGGTGTCGAGCAGCTCGTGGAGAACATGGGCGATCGTGAAGAAGCCATTGCAGGCATCGGTCAGTTCATCGAGTCCTTCGTGCAGTCCATGCCGACCGGCAAGCAGAACACGTTCGCGGCGCACACGCGTCCGGCGTTGGTCTTGGTGGAGGTGCGCGACGACCAACCGGTCAGTCTGGTCAGCGCCTTCGAATCGCCGGTCCGACCGCGGTTCGAAGACGGGCACAGCACGGGTTACATGGGCGCGTCCCTGGAGCGGCTCGCGCGCCATCACCGTTCTGAGGCTGAGCGATGGGGTGACGAGCCACGACTGCTCGTGGCTTCGTATGCCGCGTCGGGCAATGGTGACAGCGCCCTCACGGAAGCATTCGGTGAAAGCACGTCTCTGCCGGACCTCGTCACTCGCGTGACGGAGAGCGTGAGCGCTGGCGGCCGCGATGGCTGAGACCTCCTTGGTGCTCAGACTCGCGGGGCCTTTGCAGTCGTGGGGTGCCCGCAGCCAGTTCAACCGTCGAGAGACGCAGGACCGGCCGACCAAGTCCGGGGTGATCGGGCTGCTCGCGGCGGCGCAAGGGAGGCGACGAGCTGACTCGATCGAGGACCTTGTCGGCTTGCGGCTCGCGGTTCGCGTGGACCAGCCAGGCTCGCTCCTACGCGACTACCACACCGTCAGTGATATTCGAGGCGTCCCGCTGCTGAGCGCAAGCACCAACGCGAAAGGCCGGCAGACATCGACATCCCCTAAGAAGTTCACCCACGTCACGAGCCGGTACTACGTCCAGGACGCGGTCTTTGTGGCCGTCGTCGAGGGCCCGCGCCAACTCCTCGAGGATCTGGCGTTGGCGGTGCTCCGCCCGGCCTACCCCCTGGCGCTTGGTCGTCGCTCGTGTCCGCCAGCTCGGCCGCTCCTCGTGACCCGGAATGACAACCCCGATGGGGAGTCGATCTGGCCCGGAGCAGCGGCCGAGGTGGTTCTCGCCGTGCCCTGGCAGGCATCCGAGTCATGGCAAAATCGCCAGAACGGGGTCGCGTCGATGGCCTACACCGTCGACGACCCCGAGGGAATGGACGTCGTGAGTGACGTTCCGGTCTCCTTCGACCCGCAGCGACGGCAGATGGTCTCTCGTCGGGTGCAGCACGGCTGGGTGACGTTGACCGACGGCAGGGACGGGTCAGCCGATGCTCGGGACCATGACCCATTCGCGCTGCTGGGTTGGTGAGCAATGCCCTATCTCTCGAAGATCCAGCTGAATCCGCTCCGACAGGGCACGCAGCGTCTCCTGGCCAACCCGCAACGCACTCATGCGGCCGTGCTCGGAGGCATGCCGCCGGGGTCATCCGGGCGCGTCCTCTGGCGAGACGAGGTGACCAAGGGGGAGGTGGCTGGGCCGGCTCGACCCGAGTTGCTGGTGCTGACACCGCAGATGCCTGACTGGTCCCACCTCGTCGAGCAAGCAGGTTGGGCGACACCCGAGGGGGCGCCCCTCGTCCGCAGTCTCGACCCATTGCTCGACCTGGTGGTCGATGGTCGCGAGTTCGGCTTCCGGGTCCGAGCCAACCCCACGACCTCCGTCGCGAAGCCTCAGAGCCCGACCGCTGCGCAACGCAAGGCGCTGGACGACGGGCTGCGGCGACGCGGCATACGAGTGGCGCATCGAACGGCTGGGCACCAACTTGAATGGTTCCTGGCACGCACACGGGAAGACGACACCGCATGGGGCTTTGCCGTCCTAGGTGATGAAGACCATCCCCACGTGAGTCTCGTTGCGCGAGAACATATTTCGTTTTCCAAGGGGCGAGAAACCAGGCACAAAGTCACGCTGGATCGGGCGACTTTTGAAGGACGGCTTATCGTGACGGATGCGGATCGTTTGCGCGAGGTCCTGGTCGGGGGGCTGGGGCGCGGGAAGGCCTACGGGTGCGGGTTGTTGACGTTGGCGCCGGTGAATGGCCATGTGGTGGATCGCTGAACCGCTCGACCTGCACCGGGTCAGCGATCGCATCTCGACTCTCTACGTGGAGAAGAGCCATGTCGACCGCGCCGAGAACGCTGTCGTGATCATCAACAAGGAGCGCACGGTGCGCGTCCCGGCCGGCTATGTCGCGGCGCTCATGCTTGGTCCGGGATCGCGCGTCACGCACGGTGCAATGCGGCTGTTGGCCGACTCAGGCACGGCTGTCAGCTGGGTGGGCGAGCACGGGGTGCGGATGTATGCCGCGGGGCTTGGTCCCTCACGTGGGGCCGACCTCGTGATCCGCCAGGCTCACCTTGCGTCTCATGTGACTGAACGCCTTGCCGTAGCGCGGCGGATGTATGCGATGCGGTTTCCGGTGAGGACGTGAGTTCGGCAACCATGCAGCAGCTGCGAGGCAAGGAAGGGGGCCGCGTCAAGCGAATCTACCGCGCAGAGAGCAAAAGGTCTGGTGTTCCGTGGGCCAAGCGAAGCTACCGGCCGGGCGAAGCATTTGAGGCGGGAGATGACATCAACCGGGCCCTTTCGGCGGCACACGCCTGCCTGTATGCCGCCTGCCACGCCGCCGTAGTTGGCGTGGGAGCCAGTCCAGCACTGGGGTTCGTGCACACGGGCGGAGCGTTGTCGTTCGTTCTCGACATCGCCGATCTGTACAAGGCCGACTACTCCATTCCGATTGCGTTCGATCTGGTTGCTCAAGAGATGGTCGAGGAAGATGATGTGCGCCTGGCGACGCGAGATCATTTTCGGGAGACGCGCTTCATGAAGCGCGTAGTCGACGACATCTTCGATCTCATAATGGGCGACTCGTCGGAGCCGCAAGACCAGCTGGATCGCAACCTGCTCTGGGAGGACGTCGGAGGGACGGTTGCAGGTGGTATGAACTGGAGCGGCTTCGAGGAGTTGAACGTCCATGGGTACGCAACGGTCACGGGTCCAGATATCCCCGAGTATCCGGTCGACTGGTGACTGTCATCGTGATGGTCGCAGCCCCGCCAGGGCTGCGAGGCCACCTGACCCGGTGGATGATCGAGGTCCAGGCCGGTGTCTTCGTCGGCGAACTCAGCCGTCGAATGCGCGACCGTCTCTGGCTGCTGCTGTCGGAGCGGATCAGGGATGGGCAAGTGGTCATGATCGAACCCGCGGTAACGGAGCAAGGCTGGGCAATTCGCACAGCCGGTCGTGAAGGGTGGTCACCGGTCGACTTCGATGGACTGATGCTGGTGGCGCGTCAACGTCGGGAAACTGCCTGGTCAGCAAGTGTGATCCCCGCGAGCGCGGGGATCATCCAGGACGTGGTGCTGATCGAGCACGTCTGCTTCCGTCGTCCCCGCAAGCGCGGGGATCATCCGCGCTGGCCTCTCGGCACCACCACCGAGGCGTAGTCGTCCCCGCGAGCGCGGGGATCATCCGACCCTCGACGCGATCCTCGCCGAAGTGCAGAAGTCGTCCCCGCGAGCGCGGGGATCATCCGCCGCCGCCGCCCTGTGGGCGCTCGTCGAAGAGGTCGTCCCCGCGAGCGCGGGGATCATCCGCCTCCCGGCCAGGAGGTGCCGGTGACCGTGCAGTCGTCCCCGCGAGCGCGGGGATCATCCGTCGGCCTCGACGGGCGGTTGAACAGGGGTGCCGTCGTCCCCGCGAGCGCGGGGATCATCCGTGCGTCGGGTTGTAGCCCTTGCTCTGGAGGAAGTCGTCCCCGCGAGCGCGGGGATCATCCGGAGTACGGCCTCACCCACCCGCGCATCGAGTGGTCGTCCCCGCGAGCGCGGGGATCATCCGGAGTACGGCCTCACCCACCCGCGCATCGAGTGGTCGTCCCCGCGAGCGCGGGGATCATCCGTCGCTGCTCGAAGCGTGGGCTGCCCTGTACCCGTCGTCCCCGCGAGCGCGGGGATCATCCGGGCGCCTGACCGATGGCCGATGTGCCCCCGATGTCGTCCCCGCGAGCGCGGGGATCATCCGCCCGGCACCTACACCTGCCCCGACGGGCAGGCGTCGTCCCCGCGAGCGCGGGGATCATCCGGCGTTGCACGAAGCCGCGGAGCACGAGATCGAGTCGTCCCCGCGAGCGCGGGTATCATCCGATGGCGGCCTTCTGCTGGCCGTGGTTGGTGAGGTCGTCCCCGCGAGCGCGGGGATCATCCCACGTACTGGCTCGACGACATCGCCTACGACGAGTCGTCCCCGCGAGCGCGGGCATCCGAACTTGCCCGGTCCGACGTCGGCCTTGGACGTGTCGTCCCCGCGAGCGCGGGGATCATCCGCACCAGCGCACCAGGGCCGGGCGCGGCGTCATGTCGTCCCCGCGAGCGCGGGGATCATCCGCTCGGCGCGGACAGCCAGTTCTCGGCCACCGAGTCGTCCCCGCGAGCGCGGGGATCATCCCCGCTTGTCGTCCGCGTCGCGGGTGAGGGTGAGGTCGTCCCCGCGAGCGTGGGGATCATCCGCGCAAGCCGGTCCAGTTCATCCAGGACGAGCGGTCGTCCCCGCGAGCGCGGGGATCATCCCTTCTCTGCGCGGCGTCGCGACTGCCAGTCCACGTCGTCCCCGCGAGCGCGGGGATCATCCCTCGTCGTCCGTGGCGCCGACCCCGTCGGGGCGGTCGTCCCCGCGAGCGCGGGGATCATCCCCATGCGAGGTCGGTGACCAGCGCTCGCGCACGGTCGTCCCCGCGAGCGCGGGGATCATCCGCTCGGGGAGCTCGTGTCGTGGGTGAAGGGTTTGTCGTCCCCGCGAGCGCGGGGATCATCCGAAGGTCACCTCACCGTCGGCACGGTCCGGGTGTCGTCCCCGCGAGCGCGGGGATCATCCGAGCACGAACTGGCTGGCGAGGACGGACAGGCCGTCGTCCCCGCGAGCGCGGGGATCATCCGTTGCTGACGGCGACGGCGCCGACGATGAGCATGTCGTCCCCGCGAGCGCGGGGATCATCCGCGTGACGGCTGGTCGCAGATCCCGCTGCGGTTGTCGTCCCCGCGAGCGCGGGGATGATCCCGTGCCACGCTCGGACTGGCGGGGGCCGAACGTGTCGTCCCCGCGAGCGCGGGGATCATCCCCCGACCGGCACCGCGCCCGAGCCGGGCACCGGGTTGTCCCCGCGAGCGCGGGGATCATCCGGTGGAGTCCGAGTCCCAGGAGCAGCGAGCTTTGCCTGACGTCACTGTGCATGTTGTGGGCCCCGCCGAGTTGGTTACGCCCGCGGGCGTGACCGCCACTTCTCCGCCAAGCGCCGCGGCATACCCCCCGTCTGAGAGTCGCCGGTTTGAGGTAATCGGCGACCAGCATCGGGTCTGACTTCTGAAGGGACTTCCGAAGACAGACCATCATGCGGTAGCCAATTACCTCGAACGGGCGAAGTGCGTCAGGCGCCGGCGATGGCGCGCAGGGCGGCGAGGTGCTTGTCGTATGCCGCGCGGCCGGCTCGCGTGAGCTTGAGCCAGGTGCGTGGGCGCTTGCCGACGTAGCCCTTGCGGACCTTGACGTAGCCGGCCGCCTCGAGCGTCGAGACCTGTTTGGAGAGAACGGAGTCCGACACCTCGACGGCATCGCGAACCGCTGCGAACTCGGCCTCGTCGGCGCTGGCGAGGGCTGCCACGATGCTGAACCGCACGGGTGCGTGGATGACCTCGTCCAGCTGGTGCCGCGCGTGCCCGCTGGTGCTGCCCGCGGGCTGCGTGGGTGCGGTCACCGGGTGCCGCCGCGCAGGATGCGCACCCCGGCGACCAGCATCGGCAGGGCGATGACGACTCCGGCGAGGAGCAGGACGCCCCACGACTCCGGCTGGCCCTCGACGCCGCCGAGCCGTCCGGTGCCACGGATGTTGAGCCACATGATGGTTGCCATCATGAGCACGAACGACCCGGCGAGCCCGACGTAGCCGACCAGTCGCGAGGAGCGCGGCACGCTGCGGGCCGCCCGGGTCTGCCAGGTGACGAGGCCGAGCAGGGCGATGGCGTAGACGGCAAGTAGCGGTGTCTCGGCGCTGGTGCCGTCCACGACTCGCTGCACCGCGACATAGGCGCCCATCGCCACGCCGAACCCGGCTGTCGCCAGCCCGTGCACGCGGCGGTCGTGGGTGGTGGTGACCTCTGTCGCCTGCGCTGCGGCGAGCTGGGCCTTGGCCTGCTGTGAAGTCATGTGGTCCATGGCGAGGACTCTACGAAAGTACTTTCCATCATGTCAAGTACTTCCCGTAACGGGAGGCGCGACGGACCGCCCCACAACGGGCGATCAGGCAGGTGCTGTGCAAGGCTGCCCGGGGCCGACGACGACACGAGGAGCACCCGATGGCCACGACGACGGCAGGCGACCACGCGGCATACGACAGTCACGACGCGACGTTGGCCCGCGCCACCAGACGAGTCGCGCGCAGGCTCACGCCCTTCCTCGCGCTGCTCTACCTCGTCAACTACCTCGACCGCACCAACATCGGCTTCGCCGGCCCGAACGGCATGAACGACGAGCTCGGCCTCACCGCGAAGGCGTTCGGGTTCGCGGCTGGGGTGTTCTTCATCGGCTACCTGCTGCTGGAGGTGCCGAGCAACATGGCACTGCACCGGTTCGGGGCGCGCCGGTGGATCGCCCGCATCCTCGTGACATGGGGAATCGTTGCTGCCGCAATGGCTTTCGTGCCGAACGCCGGTTGGCTGGTGGCACTGCGCTTCCTGCTGGGCGTGGCCGAGGCTGGCTTCTTCCCAGGCATCATCCTCTACCTGACCTTCTGGTTCCCGCAGCGCGACCGGGCCCGCATGACGGCGCTCTTCATGGCTGCGATCCCGTTGTCGTCGGCCATCGGCGCGCCGCTGTCGTCGCTGTTGATCGACTACGGCCACGGGCTGTTCGGCATGAGCGGGTGGCGCACGATGTTCCTCTTCGAGGGCATCCCCGCCATCCTGCTCGGTGTCGTCACGTGGTTCTTCCTCACCGACCGGCCGCAGGATGCTGCGTGGCTGCCCGACGACGAACGCGACGCCCTGGTGCGCGCGCTCGACGAGGACGATGCCGAGAAGGCGCGCTACCACGTGTCGATCCGTCAGTCCCTGACGCGGCCGCGGGTGTGGGCGCTCGCCTTCGTCTACTTCGGGATCGTCTACGGCCTCTACGCCCTCGGCTTCTTCCTCCCGACCATCATCAAGGGCTTCGAGAAGCAGTTCGGGACGAGCTACACGCTCCTCGAGCGCGGGCTCATCAATGCCATCCCGTATGCCGTGGGCGCAGTCGCGATGCTCCTGTGGGCTCGCCATGGCGACCGCACCGGTGAGCGCACGTGGCACGTCGCGCTGCCCGCCATCATCGGTGGGGCCGCCATCCCCGTGGCGCTCTACCTCGGCAGCCCGGTGACAGCAATGGTCGCCGTGACCGTCTGCGCGGTGGGCGTCATGTGTGCACTGCCGACGTTCTGGGCGCTGCCGACCGCGTTCCTCACGGGGGCCGCCGCGGCGAGCGGCATCGCCCTGGTCAACTCCGTCGGCAACACCGCCGGTTTCGCCGCGCCCTACATCACCGGCTGGCTCGCCGACCTCACCGGCAGCCAGAAGACGGGCCTGTGGGTCGTCGGTGCGGCGATGGTCGCGGCGGGTGTGCTCGCAGTGGCGCTGCGCTCACCGAGTCGTGTGGGTGACGCTGCTCCATAGCGCACGCACGCCCACACGGAGTGTGGCGTCAGGTGGGTATGCCGGGTGCGCGCAGGTCGTGCCAGCCGAGCCCCAGCTCGGCGACCAGGCCGCGCAGCAGCGGCAGGGACAGGCCCACGACGTTGCTCGGGTCGCCGTCGATGCCGTCGACGAACGGCCCACCGAGACCGTCGAGGGTGAACGCGCCGGCGACCCGCATCGGCTCACCGGTCGCGATGTACGCCTCGAGGTCGGCATCGGTCGGGTTGCCGAACCGCACGAGCGTCGACGCGGTCGCGCCGAGGGTCGCGCCCGACCCCTCCTCGCGGGCGTCGACGAGCCAGTGTCCCGTGTGCAGCACGCCCGTCGAGCCGCGCATCCGCTGCCACCGCTCGAGCGCCTGCTCGGCACCCGCTGGCTTGCCGTGCACCTCGCCGTCCAGCTCGAGCACCGAGTCGCAGCCGAGCACCAGGGCGTTGCCCACCTGTCCGGCGACGTCCTCCGCCTTGGCCCGGGCGAGCAGCAGCGCCACGTCGGCGGGTTCGAGCTCGCCGTACTGGTCGCGCGCCGAAGCCTCGACCGCGGCCTCGTCGACAGAGCTCACCACGACGCTGGGATCCACCCCGGCGGCGTGGAGCAGCTTCTTGCGGGCGGGAGAGGCGGAGGCGAGGACGAGTGGCACGGTCACGCGGGCCAGCCTGCCACGAGCGTCCGGTGACGGGGCAGCGGGAGGCGCGTCCGCGGCATACCTGCCCGCCGGGGGCGCAGGCTCAGCCGAGCTGCTCGTCGACGAAGCACCACCGCCAGGCCTCGCCCGGCTCGAAGCTGCGCATCACCGGGTGACCGGTCTCGCGGAAGTGCGCGCTCGCGTGCCTGTTCGGCGAGGAGTCGCAGCAGCCGACGTGGCCGCACTGCATGCACAACCGCAGGTGCACCCACGTGTCGCCCATCGCGAGGCACTCCTCACAGCCCTGTGGGGTCCGCGGGGGTGCCAGCTTCTCGTGCGAGGCGGCGAGATGCTCGCACTCGTCGGTGTGCTGGTCGGGCGGCAACAGCGGGCGGTCGGCGACCTCCGCATCGCGCTCGTCGATGCGGTCGAGCATCGACTCCTCGATGTCGAGCTGGCCGAGGACGCGCGAGAGCACCTCCTGGTCGACCGTGCCCGAGTCGCGGATCCGCAACAGCTCGCCGCGCTCGGCGTCGAGCATGACCAGGCGCAAGCGACGGTATGCCGCGCTGGGAGTCTCCGCTGCGTCGTCGCGTCCCTGCCCCAGCCGTTCCCAGACGATGTTGGTGCGGTTGTCGGCACGGTCGCGAAGCAGCGCGACGGTGTCGGGGTCCTTGTCGGGCTCGGCATCGAGGGCCTTGAGGCCGGCGCCCACCGAGGCCTGGAGGATGGTCGCCTCCTGGAGGGAGTCCTCGCGCGGGTCCGGACCGCGGACGTCAAGGGCGCGGGCGACTGCAGGCAGCGAAAGTCCTTGCAGCAGAAGGGTTCCCACGGTCACGGTCATGGCCGCTAGGACGAGGGTGGCGCGCTGCGGTGTCTCCGCGGGGAGGGTGAAGGCCGCTGCCAGGGTGACCACGCCGCGCATGCCCGCCCACGAGATGATCGCGGCCGCGGCCGGTCGGAAGCGACCCTCGTCCGCGAGGAACCGGTGCTGGAGCCACTTGAACGGGAAGACGTACACCGGGCGCAGCAGGATGACCGTGACGAGGACGACGAGGCAGACCGTGATGAGGCGGGCCCATCCGGGGCCGCTGTCGCTGGCGTCCTCGACGAGGCGGCGCATCTGCAGGCCCAGCATGAGGAACACGACGTTCTCGAGGATGAACTGGATCGTGGCCCAGTTGATCCGCTCGCCGAGGCGTGACGACGCCGTCTGCACGACGGGTGCCTTGTGCCCGATGAGCAGGCCCGCGACGACGACGGCCAGGACACCCGAGCCGTGCCAGTGCTCGGCGGGCAGGTAGGCGAGATAGGGGACGATGAACGATAGCGAGGTGTCGAGGACGGCGTCGGTGATCCGCTTGCGCAGGGCAATGATCACCATCGCGACGACGAGGCCGACCCCCACACCGACGACGACGGCGCGGACGAAGTCGAGGCCCACCGAGCCGAACGTCACCGCCTCGGCGTGCCCGCCCGCGGTGGCCCCCACGAGGGGGATGGCGGCGATCGCCGTGCGCAGCGACACCAGCGCCGTGGCGTCGTTGACCAGCGACTCGCCCTCGAGGATCGTGACGATCCGCCGCGGCAGGCCGATCCGGCGGCCGATGGATGTTGCCGCGACCGCGTCCGGCGGCGCGACGATCGCGCCGAGCGCGAAGGCGACCGAGAACGGCACGTCGAGCAGCTTCCACACCACGAGGCCGACGCCGAGCGCGGTGAACAGCACCAACCCAACCGACAGGGCGAGGATCACGCTCCAGTTGGCGCGGAAGTCCACGAGCGAGGTCCGGATCGCCGCGGCATACAACAGCGGCGGCAACAACCCGAGGAGCACGACCTCGGAGCTCAGCTCGGGCTCGGTGACGAACGGGACGTAGCTGACGAGCACACCCACGACGAGCAGCGCGAGGGGAGCGGCGATGCGCGCCCGCTGGGCGAGCCCGGCCACCAGGATGACCGTGGCGACGATGGCGACGATCGCGCCGGCAGTTTCCACGGACGCATCCTCGCAAAGCAGCGGCGCCGGGGCGAGGTCAGCCCTCGCCCCGGCGCCGGTTGCGCCCCAGGTGACGGGTCAGGCGTCGGCGAGCTCGCCGAGGACGGCGGCCCGCAGGGTGTCGAGCCCGACCCCACCGATGTCGAGCGCGCGACGGTGGAAGTCCTTGAGGGAGAACGCATCTCCCTGCTGCTCGCGCACCTGGTCGCGCAGCTGCATCCAGAGCCGCTCGCCGATCTTGTAGGACGGCGCCTGACCCGGCCAGCCGAGGTAGCGGTCGAGCTCGAACCGCAGCCACTCCTCGCCCTGGTTGGCGTGGGCGTTGAGGTAGGTCCACGCCTTGTCGTAGGTCCACTCCCCGCCGCCGACCTCCTCGGGCGCCTCGAAACCGCAGTGCACGCCGATGTCGATCACGACGCGGGCGGCGCGCAGTGACTGGCTGTCGAGCAGGCCCATCCGGTTGCCCGGGTCGTCCATGTAGCCGAGCTCCTCCATGAGCCGCTCCGCGTAGAGGGCCCAGCCCTCACCGTGACCCGAGGTCCACGCCGCCATCCGCCGCCACTTGTTGAGCAGCTCGGACCGGAACACGGTCTGCGCGACCTGGAGGTGATGCCCGGGGACGCCCTCGTGGTAGACGGTCGTGAGCTCCTTCCACGTGCCGAACTCGGTGACGCCCTTGGGCACCGACCACCACATGCGGCCCGGTCGCGAGAAGTCCTCGGAGGGGCCGGTGTAGTAGATGCCACCGGTCTGGGTCGGCGCGATGAGGCACTCGATGGTGCGCACCGGGGCGGGGATGTCGAAGTCGTCCTTGCCGAGGTTGGTGATCACCTCGTCGGCCCGTTCCTGCATCCACGCCTTGAGCTCGTCGGTGCCGTGCAGCTGGTATGCCGGGTCGTCGTTGAGGGCGGCGATGGCCTCTTTGACGGTCGCGCCCGGCTTGATTTGCTCGGCGACCTGCTCCATCTCCGCGGTGATGCGGTCGACCTCCTGCATGCCCCACCGGTAGGTCTCCTCGAGGTCGACCTCGGCGCCGAGGAAGTCGCGCGACCACAGCTGGTAGCGCTCGCGCCCGCACGCGTCCGCCTCCGGGGCCCGGTCGAGGAGGTTCTCGCGCAGCCAGGCGCCCAACGCGGCATACGCCTCGGATGCCTGGCCGGCCGCCTCGGCGAGCGCGGCGCGCGACGCCTCCGACAGCTCACCCGGGTCATTGCCGTCGGACAGGCGCGCGTCCTCGACGAGGGTGGCGAAGTAGCCGTCGTCGGCGGTGAGGTCCTCGCACTGCTTGATGCAGGCCTCGACCTGGCGGCGTGGGGCGACGTCACCGCGCTCGGCGGCGGCGAGCAGGCTCTCCTTCCACTGCTCCAGCGCGGTCGGGACCTTGGCGAGGCGGCGGGCGATGACGCCCCAGTCCTCGTCGGTGGCCGTGGCCATGAGGTCGAAGGTGCCGCGGATCTCCTGCAGCGGTGAGGCGATGACGTTGAGGCTCATCTCGTCGAGCCCGGCGGCGTGCACCTCCTCGGCGAGGCCGAGCCGCTCGCGCATGGCTGCAATCGTCACGCGGTCGATGTCGTCGGTCGGGGTGGCGCGGTCGAGCTGCTCGAGGGTGTCACGGCGCAGCTGGGACTGGGCGTCGTGGCCTGCGGGGGAGAAGTCGTCGAGGTCCTCCTCGTGGCCCGGGATGCCGAGGTAGGTGGCCGTGATCGGGCTGAGCTCGACCAGCTTGGCGAAGAAGTCGTCGGCGATGCGGTCGACGTCGGTGGCAGGGCGAGGGGCGGTGGCGTTGGAGTCGGTCGTCACGACAGCGAACGTATCCCAGCGGGCCGACCGGGGTCGTCCCGATATCCGGTGTCGACCCGTGGGTGGGGCGCCTAGGGTTGGCGCCATGTCCGGGAAGGTGCTGTCCGTCAACGTCGGGTCGCCCCAGCCCAACGCGGCCAAGAAGGTGGGGACGACCGGGATCGGCAAGGTGCCGGCGCGGTCGGTCGAGGTGCGCGCGCCGGGGCCCAAGCGTGGGGGGCTCGGCAGCGGGGTCGTGGGCGACTTCATCGCGGACACGAAGCACCACGGTGGCGACACGCAGGCGGTCTACGCGTTCGCGCGTGAGGAGCTCGACTGGTGGGCGCGCGAGCTGGGCCGCGACCTTCCCGACGGCATGTTCGGTGAGAACCTCACGACGTCCGGACTCGACGTGGATGGCGCAGTGCTCGGCGAGGATTGGGCGATCGGCGACGAGGTGGTCCTGCGGGTGGAGGGCCCGCGGATCCCGTGCTCGACCTTTGCCGCGCGGATGGGGGAGCGAGGCTGGGTCAAGCGGTTCAGCGACGCAGGTCGCACGGGCGCCTACCTGTCGGTGGTGGCGCCGGGGACGATCCGCCCCGGTGACGCGGTGGTCGTGCGCTCGCGCCCCGACCACGGGGTGAGCGTTCCGGTCGCGTTCCGCGCGTTCATGGGCGACCTCGACGCGGCCCGGGAGGTCCTGGCCGCCGACTGCCTCAACGAGACCGAGGCCGCCGAGCTGCGCGCCATGGTGGCCACCCGCACCCGTCGGTAAGTCACCCAAATGGAAGATCGTTGACGTCGGTAAGTCACCCAAATGGAAGGTCGTTGACCAGACGTCGCCCGGAACCTGTGGACAACTCTCGCGACCGCCTTGAGTTCCGCCACTGTTGCACGCATGCACATCCTCGACCTCGCCTCACCCTTCACCCGCGCGGAGGCACTGTCGGCAGGTATCACCGATCGAGCGCTCCGGGGGCCGGAGTTCCGCAAGGTGTTCAAGGGCGTCTACGTCGCGCGGGAGATCCCAGACACCTTGGTGGTCCGGTCGCGCGCAGCGCTCAAGATCATGCCAAGCGATGCGGTCCTCGGTCTGCACACCGCCGCCCGGCTGTGGCGAGGCGTCGTCCCGGACAGCGCGAACATCCACCTGGCCTTCGCCCGGGACGTCGGCACGGGGATCGACGGCATCAAGACGCACAGGTTCACCCGGCAGTTCGCTGTGCATCGCCGGCACGGGCTGCTTGTGACGACACCCGAACAGACGTTGCTCCACCTTGCGCGCCCGCTCGACCTGGTCCAGCTCGTGGCATGCGCCGACCAGTTCGTCCGGCGTCGGGTCACCACCCCGTTCGACCTCGCCGAGTTCGCTCGCCAATACGGCGGCCAAGGCGCTGCGCTCGCCGAGCGAGCCGCGAAACTTTCGCGCGAACGCGTCGACTCGGCATCGGAGACCCAGGTGCGGCTGCTCATGGTGCTGGCGGGTCTGCCTGAGCCTGTCGTCAACCATGCCATCAAGAGGGCCGACGGAAGCGTGGAGTACCGCCTCGACCTGGCGTTCCCGGCCGTGCAGCTCGCGATCGAGTATGACGGGCGCTGGCACGACACACCGGAGCAGCGGGCGTTGGATGAGGCACGGCGCGACGAACTCACACGCAGGGGGTGGACGTTCGTCGTGCTCCGTGCCGAGGACGTCTACGAGACGCCAGCCGAGACCCTTGCCCGGCTTCACGACGAACTCGCCGCGCACGGCATACCGGTGCCCTCTGTCCTCAGCGACGAATGGCGGCGGCACTTCGCAACGCGCGCGTTGTCGGCGTGAAGTCGGCGGTCAACGATCTTCCATTTGGGTGACTTACCGACGTCAACGATCTTCCATTTGGGTGACTTGCCGACGGGGGATGGTCAGGGTTCGGTGTGTCGGGTCGCTCAGCGGGGCCAGGCGGAGGCGCGCCAGGCTCCCGGGCCGGGGGTGAGGGGGCGGCGGACGAGGCGTTCGCGGGACGCCCACTGCGAGGTATGCCGCGGGGCCGGCTCGGTGCCCGCGTCGCCACCCGCGGCGGCCAGCACGGCGAGGACCGCGGCCACTTCTTCCGGGGTCGCGTCGCCGCGGACCAGCCGCAGCGGGGGACCGGAGTCGGCCGAGGTCATAGCGTGGGGTCCCCCTGAGCTCGGAGCCTGCGACGCGGTCATAGGGGAATGTTCCCGTGCTTCTTGGGGGGCAGGGTCTCGCGCTTGGTGCGCAGGGCCCGCAGGGCCTTGGTGACGTTCATCCGCGTGTTCGAGGGCGTGATGACGGTGTCGATGTAGCCGCGTTCTGCCGCGATGTAGGGGTTGGCGAGGGTGTCCTCGTACTCGGTGATGAACCGCTGCCGCACCGCCTCGACGTCCTCACCGGCCTCTGCCGCGGCGGCGAGCTGGCGCCGGTAGAGGATGTTGACCGCGCCCTGGGCGCCCATGACGGCGATCTGCGCGGTGGGCCAGGCGAGGTTGATGTCGGCGCCGAGGTGCTTGGACCCCATGACGTCGTAGGCGCCGCCGTAGGCCTTGCGGGTGATGACGGTGACGAGCGGGACGGTCGCCTCGGCATACGCGTAGATCAGCTTGGCGCCGCGGCGGATGATGCCGTCCCACTCCTGGTCGGTGCCGGGCAGGAAGCCGGGCACGTCGACGAACGTCAGCACCGGCACGTTGAACGCGTCGCAGGTGCGCACGAACCGGGCGGCCTTCTCGGACGCGTCGATGTCGAGGGTGCCGGCGAACTGCATCGGCTGGTTCGCGACGACGCCGACCGAGCGGCCCTCGATCCGCCCGAAACCGCAGACGATGTTCGGCGCGAACAGCGGGTGCACCTCGAGGAACTCGCCGTCGTCGAGGACGTGGTCGATGACGGTCTTCATGTCATACGGCTGGTTGGCGCTGTCGGGGATGAGCGTGTCGAGCTCGCGGTCGAGGTCGGTCACCTCGAGGTCGTTCTCCACCTCGTATGCCGGTGGGTCCTCGAGGTTGTTCGACGGCAGGTAGGAGAGGAGCGCCTTGACGTACTCGATGGCGTCGTCCTCGTCGCTGCCCATGTAGTGCGCCACACCGGATTTCGTGTTGTGGGCGCGGGCGCCGCCGAGGTCCTCGAACGACACGTCCTCACCGGTGACGGTCTTGATGACCTCGGGTCCGGTGATGAACATGTGCGACGTCTGGTCGACCATGACGGTGAAGTCGGTGACGGCGGGGGAGTAGACGGCACCGCCGGCGCACGGCCCCATGATGAGCGAGATCTGTGGCACCACACCGGATGCGTGGACGTTGCGGCGGAAGATCTCGCCGTAGAGGCCGAGCGAGACGACACCCTCCTGGATGCGCGCGCCGCCGGAGTCGTTGAGCCCGACGACGGGGCAGCCGGCCTTCATGGCGAAGTCCATGACCTTGGTGATCTTCTCGCCGAACACCTCACCGAGCGAGCCGCCGAAGACGGTGAAGTCCTGGGCGAACACGGCCACGGTGCGGCCGTCGATGGTGCCGTAGCCCGTGACGACGCCGTCGCCGTAGGGCCGGTTCTGCTCCTGCCCGAAGGCGGTCGAGCGGTGCCGGGCGTACTTGTCCATCTCGACGAACGAGCCCTCGTCGAGCAGCAGCTCGAGCCGTTCGCGCGCCGTCTTCTTGCCGCGCGCGTGCTGCTTCTCCACGGCCCGCTCCGACCCGGCGTGCGCGACCTCGGCCACCCGGCGCTTGAGGTCCTTGAGCTTGCCCGCGGTCGAGTGGATGTCGATGTCCTCGGGGACGTCCGTGCCACCAGTGGTGGTGAACGAGTCGAGGGGTTCACTGCTTGGCGCCATGCCGGCGAGCCTAGCCTTGGCGCCATGCGCGAACCCCTCCAGCGTGAGCCATTGCACGAGGCGTTGGTCACGCCCGGTTCGCCGTGGCGCGGCATCGACGTCCATCCCGAGCTCGGCTCGACGAATGCCGAGGCGGCGCGCATCGGTGAGCCGTGGCACGTCGTCACGACCGACCACCAGGTCACCGGTCGCGGCCGGCTCGGCCGCACGTGGGAGACACCGGCCCGGACGTCCGTGGCCCTCTCGGCCCTCGTCCCGGCTCCGTCGGCGCCGAACGCCGCCGGCTGGATGCCGCTGGTCACCGCGCTCGCCGTCCGCGACGCCATCGCCGAGACGACCGGCCTGGCGGCAAACCTCAAGTGGCCCAACGACGTCCAGCTCCCCGCCGACGACGACCGCAAGGTCTGCGGCATCCTGTGCGAGCTCCACCCGGCCGGCATCGTCGTCGGCATCGGGCTCAACGTCGACCAGGACCGCGACGAGCTACCCGTCCCGACCGCCACCTCGCTGCATCTCGCGGGCGCCACCGACGTCTCGCGCCACGACCTCGTCGTCGCGCTGCTCCGGTCCCTCGTCCGCTGGCACGCCGCCCTCTCCGGTGGCGCCGGCGAGCGCTCGGCCGCGCACGCGGCATACCGGTCGGCTTGCACCACCATCGGTCGCGAGGTCGACCTGCACGAGGCGGGCGGGGCGGTGCGCCGGGTGCGCGCCACCGGCCTCGACGAGCAGGGGCGGCTCGTGGTCGCCGGACCGACGGGTGAGTATGCCGTCGCCGCCGGCGACGTCGTGCACGTGCGGCCGGGCGGTCGTGAGGCGCAGCGGTGAGGAGGCCGCGCGCTCGTTAGGGTTGGCGGCGTGAGCGACGGTGAGGTTGTCGGGCGGCACCGCATCGTGCGTCCCGACGACGCCGAGGCCCTCGCCCAGGACGACCTGGAGGCGCGGCTGCTCGGGCGTCCCGCGTCGATGGCGCGACGCGACGTCAGCCGGGGCGCCGAGGTGTCGCTGCTGTCGGCGCGCAAGTTCTGGCACGCGCTCGGTTTCCCGATCGTCGAGGACGACGACGCGATGTTCACCGAGGCCGACCTCATGGCGCTCAAGTCCGTGGCCCGGCTGGTGCGCGAACAGGAGCTCGACGAGGAGACCGCGCTGGCGATGACGCGAGCGTTCGCCCGCACCACCGACCGGCTGGCCGTCTGGCAGACCCAACTCATGGCCGAGGCGCTCGCGGAGCCCCACACCGAGGCCGCCCTCGACGAGGCGGACGCCCGCGCCGCTCCCGACCTCGCGGCGGCCCGCGCCTCGGCGCTCAAGCTCGCCGACATGGTCGACGAGCTCGAGCCGCTGCTGATCTACGCGTGGCGGCGCCACCTGACCGCCGCGATCTCACGCATGCTCGCCGACGCCGACCCGGACGCGTCGTCCGAGGGTGTCCAGCGGGTCGTGGGGTTCGCCGACCTCGTCAACTTCACCTCGCTCGTGCGCCGCATGACCGAGCGGCAGCTGGCCGTGCTGGTGCAGCGGTTCGAGGCCCTGGCGACCGACATCGTCACGGCGCACGGTGGCCGCGTCATCAAGACCGTGGGTGACGAGATCCTGTTCGTGCACATCGAACCGCTGCCCGCTGCCGCCATCGCGCTCGACCTCATCGACACGATGAAGGAGGACGAGGTGCTGCCGGACGTCCGTGTCGGCATGGCGTACGGGCCGGTGCTGTCGCGGCTCGGGGACGTCTTCGGCACCACCGTCAACCGGGCCAGCCGGCTCACCAGCGTCGCGCCCGCCGGCGAGGTGCTCGTCGACGACGCACTCGCGACGGCGCTCGCGACGATGTCCGGCTTCGAGACCACCGCGCTGCGCCGTCGGACCCTGCGCGGCATCGGACCCGTCACGCCCAGCGCGCTGCGCCGCGCCGCCGGCGGACGCACCCGCACCACCCGCGAACCAAGCGACTCCGGCGAACCAGGCGAACCGGAGCCGTCCAGCACGAGAGAGGCCACCTCATGACCGAGCCCGCACCCCAGTCCGACCAGCTCGTCCGGATCGAGCGGCACGGGGAGGGCGGACACGTCGCCGAGCTCGTGCTCGACCGGCCGGAGGCGATGAATGCCGTGTCGACCGCGATGGCCCACGCGCTCGGCCGCGCGACCAAGGAGCTCGCGGACGACCCGACCGTGCGCGCGGTGGTCGTCACCTCGACGCACCCGAAGGCGTTCTGCGTCGGGGCGGACCTCAAGGAGCGCAACTCCTTCACCGACGAGGAGCTGCGCGCGCAACGCCCACTGGCGCAGGCGGCATACCGGGGCGTCCTCGACCTGCCCGTCCCGGCGATCGCCGCGGTGGACGGGTATGCGCTCGGGGGCGGCTTCGAGATCGCGCTGTCGTGCGACCTCGTCGTGTGTGGCGAGGGTGCGACGGTCGGGCTGCCCGAGGTGACGGTGGGCGTCATCCCCGGCGGTGGCGGGACGCAGCTGCTCACGCGCCGGGTCGGCTGGTCGCGGGCGGCACGGATGATCTTCACGGGGGAGCGGTTCGGTGCGGCTGCGGCGGCGGACCTGGGCGCGGTCGACGAGGTGGTGTCGGCCGGGGCGGCCCGCGAGCGGGCGCTGGAGCTGGCGACCACGATCGCGGCCAACTCGCCCATCGGGGTGCGCAACGCCAAGGCCGCGATGCGGCAGGGGTACGACACCGACCTGTCCGCCGGGCTGCGGATCGAGGACGAGATGTGGGCTTCGACGGCGTTCTCGGCGGACCGGGCCGAGGGGGTTGCGGCGTTCAACGAGAAACGCCGACCGAGCTGGCCCGGTCGCTGAGGACCCCGCGTTTTGCCTACGATCACCCCCATGACCCGAGTGCTCCTCGCCGAGGACGACCCCGCGATCTCCGAACCACTGGCGCGCGCACTGCGCCGCGAGGGTTATGACGTCGATGTCCGCGCCGACGGCAAGGCCGCCCTCGAGGCGTCCGCGGAGAACCCCGACCTGGTCGTGCTCGACCTCGGGCTGCCGTACGTCGACGGGCTGGAGGTGTGCCGGCGGATCCGCGCCGAGGGCCGCACCGTGCCCGTCCTGATCCTCACCGCGCGCGCCGACGAGGTCGACACCGTGGTGGGACTCGACGCCGGAGCCGACGACTACGTGACCAAGCCGTTCCGGCTGGCCGAGCTGCTGGCGCGGGTGCGGGCGCTGCTGCGGCGCAACCCGACCGATGCGCCCGCCTCCAACGAGCTGGTGCGGATCGACCCCGAGGGCCGGCGCGCGTGGTTCAAGGACGAGGAGCTGCAGCTCACCGCCAAGGAGTTCGACCTGTTGCGGGTGCTCGTGCGCGAGCAGGGCAAGGTCGTTTCGCGTGAGCAGTTGATGCGGGAGATCTGGGAGACCGCGTGGTTCGGGTCGACCAAGACCCTCGACATGCACATCTCGGTGCTGCGGCGAAAGCTCGGCGACGACGCGGGACAGCCGCGGTACATCGCGACCGTTCGCGGTGTCGGCTTCCGGTTCGAGCGCGACGACGACTGAGCGCATGCGATGCGCCAGCAACTGATCCGTTCCACGGCCCTGGCCGTGGGGCTCGCCATCCTCATCACGATGGCGCCCGTCGCGTTCGCCCTGTGGAACGCCGGCGCCAACGGTCACGGCATGGTGGCCCAGTGGCTCCAGGAGGGGACACCGTCCGCCACGTCGATGCGCCTAGGCCTCGTCGTGGTCGCCCTGGCCATCCTGGCCATGGTCGGCGGCATCCTGGTCGCGCTACGACAGGCGCATCACCTCACCGGGCCGATGCGGGCGCTGGCCGAGCGGGCCGAGCGGCTCGGGGCCGGTGAGTCCCGCATCCAGCCGCTGCACTCGGGGATCGCCGAGCTGGACCAGGTGTCGGAGGTGCTGTCGCGCAGCGGTCAGCGGTTGACCAAGAGCCTGGCGTCGGAGCGCGACTTCGCCGCGGACGCGTCGCACCAGCTGCGAACGCCCCTGACGGCGCTGCTGATGCGGCTCGAGGAGATCGCCGCCACCGACGACCTGGAGGTCGTGCAGGAGGAGGCCAACATCGCCATCGCGCAGGTGGAGCGGCTGACGGGCGTCGTCGACGACCTGCTGTCCCGCAGCCGTCGGGGCGGTGACGAGGCCAAGGCGACGGTGTCGCTCGACTCCGTGATCGCTGCCCTGCAGCGCGAGTGGCAGCCGGCATTCGAGCAGGCGCGTCGCTCGGTGCGGGTCCACGGCGAGCGCGGGCTGGTCGTGCAGGCCAAGCCGGTCGACCTGTCCCAGGTGCTCTCGACGCTGCTCGAGAACGCCTTGGCCCACGGGCGCGGCACTGTCGACGTGCATGCCCGCCGGTCGGGCCCGTCGGTCGTCGTCGAGGTCAGCGACCAGGGTGAGGGGGTGCCCGCCACCATTGCGCCGCACATCTTCGAGCGGTCGGTGACGACGACGGGCACCGGCCTGGGGCTGGCGCTGGCCCGCGACCTGGCGGAGTCCAACGGTGGCCGGCTCGAGCTGATCCAGGCACAGCCGGCGATCTTCGCGCTGTTCCTCAGCGAGTCCGAGGGCGTGGTGCTGGGCTGAGGCCGGACGGCCGGTTCAGCGCTCGGCGAGCGGCGAGGTGTCCTCGAGGGGCTCGCGGCTGAAGACGAAGGTCCGGTAGGCCCAGAACCGGAACAGCGTCCCGAGAGCGATGCCGATGAGGTTGGCGACGTTGTCGGCGGACAGGCTCTTGAGGTCGAGCACGTAGTGCGAGAAGGCGATCACGCCCACCCCGATGAGCAGCGCCACACCGTTGGTCACGAAGAACAGCAGCGCCTCGTGGTGCACCGGCCGGTTGCGGCGGCGGCGAAAGGTCCACATCCGGTTGCCGATCCAGGCCACCAGGGTGGCGACGCCGGCCGAGATCACCTTGGCGGTGCTCGGCTTGTCCTCGAGGGCGGTGTGCCGCAACAGGTTGAACAGGCCGACGTCGATGATGAAGGCCACCCCTCCCACGACCCCGAACTTGATCAACTCGCGATAGAGGACGCCGACCGTCCCGCGCAGGCGGTCGAGCAGGGCGGGGGCACCGGGCACCGGGTGAGCCTATCCGTGCGACGGGCGCCGCACGCGCCGACCGTGCCGGTATGCCGCGAGGGGCCGCGGGCGGGTCGTGGGGACGGATTGCGGGGCCGGTATCGTCGCGGCGTGACTTCGCCGCAGCGTGCCCCGGGAGGGTTTCCCGTCGTCGGGATCATCGGTGGCGGGCAGCTGGCCCGCATGTGTGCTGCCCCTGCGGCCGAGCTCGCGATCACGCTGTCGGTCCTCGCCGAGGCGCCCGACGCCGCGGCGGCGCAGGTCATCCCCTCGGCACCGGTCGGCGACTACACCGACGTCGAGACGGTCCGCGCGTGGGCGCGCGAGTGCGACGTCGTGACGTTCGACCACGAGCACGTGCCGGCCGACGTCCTGGCCGCGCTCGCCGCCGACGGGGTCACGTTGCACCCGAGCCCTGACGCCCTGCACTTCGCCCAGGACAAGCTCGCCATGCGGGAGCGGATGACCGCGATCGGCGTCGCCTGCCCGGCCTGGGCGCCTGCGCGCACCGCCGCCGACGTCGAGGCGTTCGGCGCCGAGCACGGCTGGCCGGTCATCGCCAAGACGCCGCGCGGTGGCTACGACGGCAAGGGAGTTCGCGTCGTCAACCGACCCGAAGACGTCGCCGACTGGCTCGACCTCGCCGCCCAGCAGGACGGCACCACCGGCCCGCTCGCCGACGGCATCCTGCTCGAGGAGAAGGTCGACTTCGTCCGCGAGCTCGCCGTCCTCATCGCCCGCAGCCCCATGGGGCAGGCCGCCGCGTGGCCGGTCGTCGAGACCGTCCAGACCGACGGCATCTGCACCGAGGTCCTCGCGCCGGCTCCCGGACTCGACCCCGACCTCGCCGCCGTCGTCACCGAAGCCGGCCTGCGTATCGCCGAATCCCTCTCAGTGACAGGTGTTTTCGCGATCGAGATGTTCGAGGTGACCGACCCGGGGACGGGCGCCCCGGCATACGTCGTCAACGAGCTCGCCATGCGGCCGCACAACTCCGGCCACTGGTCGATGGACGGAGCCGTCACCGGCCAGTTCGAGCAGCACCTGCGTGCCGTCCTCGACCTCCCCCTGGGTTCCCCCACGCCCCGCGCGCCGTTCACGGTGATGGCCAACGTCCTCGGCGGCGACCACCCGGAGCTCTACCCGGCATACCGGCACGTCATGGCACGCGACCCCGAGCTCAAGGTGCACCTCTACGGCAAGGGCGTCCGGCCCGGCCGCAAGATCGGCCACGTCAACCTCACCGGCACCGACCTCGCCGACCTGCGCGAGCGCGCCGGGCACGCCGCTGACTACCTCACGGGAGTGATCACCGAATGAGCGACCAGACCCCGCAGCAGCCCCTCGTCGGCCTCGTCATGGGCAGCGACAGCGACTGGCCGGTCATGGAGGCGGCGGCGCAGGCGCTCGAGGAGTTCGACGTGCCGTTCGAGGCCGACGTCGTCTCGGCACACCGCATGCCGGACGAGATGATCGCCTACGGCCAGAACGCCGCCGGCCGCGGGCTGCGCGTCATCATCGCCGGTGCCGGGGGAGCGGCCCACCTGCCCGGGATGCTCGCCTCGGTGACACCGCTGCCGGTCATCGGGGTGCCCGTGCCGCTCGCGCACCTCGACGGCATGGACTCGCTGCTGTCGATCGTGCAGATGCCGGCCGGCGTGCCGGTGGCCACCGTCTCGGTCGGTGGGGCGCGCAACGCGGGGCTGCTCGCCGTGCGGGTCCTCGCCGCGGGCGACGGGGAGTATGCCGCGGGGTTGCGCGAGCAGATGGTCGCCTTCCAGGGCGACCTGCGCGACCAGGCGCACGCCAAGGGCGCGGCGCTTCGGGCCCGACGCCAGGGCTGAGCCACCCGGCCTGCGGCCCGGCGCCAGGCCCGAGCCACCCGGCCTGCGGGCCCGGCGCCAGGGCTCGAGTGGCACCGCGGGCGCGCCGAGCCGCGCCGCCCCCATCGGTCATTTGTCCCGATTTGTGCCCGGATTCCGCCAAAACGCACCCACAGGGTGCGCTGGCGCGCTTAATCTTCCCTCGGCCGCGTTTCCCACGGCCGCCCCGCCTTTGCCAAAGGACGCACCCTGATGCCCCGTCTCCGTTTCGCCCTGCCCCTCGTGGCGGCGCTGTCGCTCGTGGCCGCCACGAGCGCCATCCCCGCCACCGCAAGCCCCTCCGCCCCCGCTGCGCCGTCGGCCACCACCGCGATCACCAAGGGCCGGCTCGCCGGTGCCGACCGCTACAAGACCGCCGTCGCCATCTCCAAGGCCAACTTCGTGGCCCCGCAGGACTACGTCGTGGTCGCGTCGGGCCAGGCCTTCCCCGACGCCCTCGCCGCCGGTCCGATGGGCGGCCTCCTCGAGGCGCCCCTGCTGCTCGTGCCCACGAACGGCACGCTGCCCAGCTCGGTGGCCGCCGAGCTCGACCGCCTCCAGACCAACCAGATCATCGTGGTCGGCGGTCCCGGCGCGGTGAGCAACTCGATGGTCAGCCAGCTCGACCGCCACGCCAAGACCGGTGTCATCGACGTCGTGGCCGGGTCGAACCGGTACGCCACGGCGGCCTTCGCCTCGGACGGGTACGACCCGCCGCTCACCAACCTCCCTGTCTACCTGGCCAGCGGCACCACCTTCCCCGACGCTCTCGGCGGCAGCGCCGCGGCCGCCATCCGCGGCGGCGTCATGCTCCTGACCGCGCCGACCAGCCTCCCCGCGGAGACAGCCAGCGCCCTCAAGCGCCTCAAGCCCAGCAAGGTCGTCGTGCTGGGTGGCACCGGCGCCGTCTCGAACGGCGTCATCACCAAGGTGCGCTCCACGGTGGGCTCGGCGGTCCCGGTGACCCGGGTCGGCGGCTCCAACCGCTACGAGACCGCCGCGAAGGTCTCGGCCAACACGCTCAGCTCGGCCAAGGAGGTCTTCCTGGCGAACGGCACGTCCTACCCGGACGCGCTGGCCGGCGGCGCCGTCGCCCCCTACTGGAACGGCCGCCCGCTGCTGCTGACCCAGAAGGACTGCGTCCCGCGCACCACCCTCAACGAGATCGCCCGCCTCGGTGCGACGAAGGTGACGGCGCTGGGCGGTACCGGAGTCGTCTCCGACGCCGCGCTCAACCTCAAGCCCTGCTGACCGGGCGGGTCCGACCCACCCACGCAGGCACGCGGCATACGCAATCGGCCGGGACGGCGCTCAGCGCGCCATCCCGGCCGATCGCACGCCACGCCACTCGATGCGAGGGCAGGTGTCCATGACGACGTCGAGGCCCGCCTTGCGCGCGCGGTCGGCGGCGTCCTGGTCGACGACGCCCAGCTGCAACCACACGGCGTCGATCTTGAGCCGCTCCTTGTTGGCGATGACCTCGTCGACGACGGCACCCACGCGGTCGGAGTTGACGAAGCAGTCGACGACCTTGATGTCGGTGCCGTCCGGGATGTCGGCGAGGGAGGCGTAGCCCTTCTCGCCGTGGACCGTCTCGGCCTTGGGGTGGACGGGGATGAGGCCCTTGCCCAGCTCCATCTTGAGCCAGCGCGAGATGTCGTATGCCGTTCGCTCCCGGTTCGACGAGAGGCCGACCACCACCCAGATGCCGGGGTCGATGAGCAGCTCACGAATGAGGTCCGGGTCGTTCTGGTGTCGCATGGTCACGTCTCCCAGCATCACACGGTCGCGGGTGAATGGACAGTGACGCGCGCGTGACGCAGCGGTGCCTGCCCGCACGAGCCGGACCCGTGGCGACGCGCTCACGCATGCCGCCGCGCGGACCGCTGCGTCCGTGCCCCTAGGATGCGACCTGCAACCCCGACCGCGAAGGAACGCCGTGAAGATCACTGTCGTCGGCCTGGGCAAGATCGGCTTGCCCCTGGCCGTCCAGTTTGCCAAGTCAGGTCACCAGGTCCACGGGGCCGACGTCAGCCAGAAGGTCGTCGACCTCGTCAACGCCGGAACCGAGCCCTTCCCGGGCGAGGCGCACCTGGCCGACTACCTCGCCGAGGTCGTCGGTGACGGCCGGCTCGAGGCGACCACCGACACCGCTGCCGCCGTCGCCGACAGCGACGCCGTCGTCGTGGTGGTGCCCCTGTTCGTCGACGAGGAGGCCCGGCCCGACTTCGGCTGGATGGACTCCGCCACCGAGGACATCGCGCGCGGCCTGAAGCCCGGCACCCTGGTCATCTACGAGACGACCCTGCCGGTCGGCACCACCCGCACCCGGTGGAAGCCGAAGCTGGAGCAGGGCAGCGGCCTCACCGAGGGCACCGACTTCCACCTCGTCTTCTCGCCCGAGCGCGTCCTCACCGGTCGCGTCTTCGAGGACCTGCGCAAGTACCCCAAGCTGCTGGGTGGCCTCTCGGACGAGGGCGCCAAGCGCGCGGTCGACTTCTACGAGCAGGTGCTGCAGTTCGACGAGCGCCCCGACCTGACCCGCGCCAACGGTGTGTGGGACCTCGGGTCGGCCGAGGCAGCCGAGATGGCCAAGCTGGCCGAGACGACCTACCGCGACGTCAACATCGGCCTCGCCAACCAGTTCGGCGCCTTCGCCGCCAAGAACGGCATCGACGTCTTCCAGGTCATCGAGGCCAGCAACTCCCAGCCGTACAGCCACATCCACCGCCCCGGCATCGCCGTCGGCGGCCACTGCATCCCGGTCTACCCGCGGCTCTACCTGTGGAACGACCCCGACGCCACGGTCGTCCGCGCCGCGCGCGAGGCCAACGCCGCCATGCCGGCATACACCGTGGGTCTCACCGTCGGCGCAGCCGGCGGCTCGCTGCAGGGCAAGAAGGTCGCCGTCCTCGGCGCGTCGTACCGCGGTGGCGTCAAGGAGACGGCCTTCTCCGGCGTCTTCGCGACCGTGGACGCGCTGCGCGAGGCGGGCGCCGACGTGGTCGTGCACGACCCCATGTATGCCGCGGACGAGCTCGCGAAGTTCGGCTGGGACGCGTACACGGTCGGTGAGCCGGTCGACGTCGTCGTCGTCCAGGCCGACCACGCCGAGTACCGCGACCTGTCGGCTTCGGACTTCCCGGGCGTGCAGGTCGTCGTCGACGGCCGCCGCGTCCTCGACCCGGCCAGGTTCGACGGCGTGCGCTTCCTCGTGGTCGGCCAGGCCGAGAAGGTGAGCTGAGCGGTGGGCGTCCGGATCGTGGAGTCCGCCGACGTCTCGCCCGAGGCGACCATCGGCGACGGCTCCTCCGTCTGGCACCTCGCGCAGGTGCGCGAGAACGCCACCCTCGGCGCGAACTGCGTGGTGGGCCGGGGTGCCTACGTCGGCACCGGGGTCCAGATGGGTGACAACTGCAAGCTGCAGAACTACGCGCTGGTCTACGAGCCCGCCGTCCTCGAGGACGGGGTCTTCGTCGGGCCCGCGGTGGTCTTCACCAACGACCACTACCCGCGCGCGATCAACCCCGACGGCTCGCTGAAGAGCGGCGCCGACTGGGAGGCGGTCGGGGTGACCTGCCGCACCGGCGCGTCCATCGGCGCCCGGTCGGTCTGCGTCGCGCCCGTGACGATCGGCCGCTGGGCGCTGGTTGCCGCCGGCTCCGTCGTCACCCAGGACGTCCCTGACTTCGCGCTCGTGGCCGGCGTCCCGGCCAAGCGCATCCGGTGGGTCGGCAAGGCCGGCGTACCACTCGAGCCCGGCGACGAGCCCGGCACCTGGGTCTGCCCGACGACGGGCGACCGTTACACCGAGACCGACGACACCCTGACGGAAGAAGGCTCCGCGTCATGACCGAGACGACCACCCCGCAGGAGCAGGCGTTCATCCCGCCCGCCAAGCCCCTCATCGGCGACGAGGAGCGCGAGGCCGTCGACCGCGTGCTGCGCAGCGGCATGCTGGCCCAGGGCCCGGAGGTCAAGGCGTTCGAGCAGGAGTTCGCCGAGCACTTCGGTCTCGGCCGCGCCTGCGTCGCGGTGAACTCGGGCACCTCGGGTCTGCACCTCGGTCTGCTGGCCGCGGGCGTCGGCCCCGGCGACGAGGTCATCGTCCCGTCGTTCACCTTCGCCGCCACCTGCAACTCGGTCGCCCTCACGGGCGCGACCCCCGTCTTCGCCGACATCGACCCGGAGTCGTTCTGCCTCGACCCCGCGGCGGTCGAGCGCGTCGTCACCGAGCGGACCGTCGGCATCATGCCGGTCCACCTCTACGGCCACCCCGCGGACATGCCCGGCCTGCAGGCGGTCGCCGACAAGCACGGCCTCAAGGTGTTCGAGGACGCCGCGCAGGCCCACGGCGCCTCGCTCGGCGGGACGCCCGTCGGTGCGTTCGGCCAGTTCGCGATGTTCTCGCTCTACCCGACCAAGAACATGACGTCCGGTGAGGGCGGCATGGTCAGCGCGGCCGACGGCGAGACCGAGCGGCTGCTGCGGCTCTACCGCAACCAGGGCATGGAGCAGCAGTACCACAACGAGGTCGTCGGCCTGAACAACCGCATGACCGACATCCACGCCGCCATCGGCCGCGTCCAGCTCACCAAGGTCGACGGGTGGACCAAGCAGCGGCAGGACAACGCGGCCTACCTCTCGGCGAACCTCGAGGGTGTCACCGCGCCCCCCGTCGCCGACGGTGCGGTGCACGTCTACCACCAGTACACCGTGCGCGTCCCCGAGGACCGCGACGGTCTCGCGAAGGCGCTCAAGGAGGAGTATGCCGTCGGGTCCGGCATGTTCTACCCGGTGCCCAACCACCAGCTGAAGCCGTTCGCCGGCAACACCTCGGACGCAGACCTGCCGGAGACGATGCGGGCCGCCGCCGAGTGCCTCTCGCTGCCGGTGCACCCGTCGCTCAGCCAGGGTGACCTCGAGCGAATCGTCAATGCTGTCAACGCTCTTGCGAAGGCGGGTGCCTGATGGCAAACCTGCGCGCCGGACTCATCGGCCTCGGCATGATGGGTCGCCACCACGCTCGCGTCCTGGGGTCGCTCGACGGTGTCGACCTCGTCGCCGTGGCGGACCCGGGCGGTGACGTGCACGGGGTCGCCGGCGGCCGCCCCGTCCTGGAGAACGTCGAGCAGCTCATCGAGACCGGCATCGACTACTGCATGGTGGCCGTGCCGACGATCTACCACGAGCAGGTCGGACTGACCCTCGCCGAGGCCGGGGTCCACGCCCTCGTGGAGAAGCCGCTCGCCCAGGACACCCCCGCCGCCCGCAAGGTCGCCGACGCGTTCGCCGCCAAGGGCCTCGTCGGCGCCGTCGGGCACATCGAGCGCTACAACCCCGCGCTGCAGCAGGCCCGCAGCCGCCTCGAGGCCGGCGAGCTCGGCGACGTCTACCAGGTGACCACCCGCCGGCAGGGTCCGTTCCCGGCACGCATCGCCGACGTCGGTGTCGTCAAGGACCTCGGCACCCACGACATCGACCTCACGGCGTGGGTCACCCAGCAGGAGTTCACCTCGGTCGCCGCGCGCACGGCATACAAGTCGGGTCGCGAGCACGAGGACCTCGTGGCGGTCGTCGGGCAGCTCTCCGGCGGCACGGTGACCAACCACCTCGTCAACTGGCTCTCGCCGCTCAAGGAGCGGGTCACGATCATCACCGGCGAGCGTGGGGCGTTCGTCGCCGACACCCTCACCGCTGACCTGACGTTCTACGCCAACGGCGAGGTCGAGCACACGTGGAGCGACCTCGCCCAGTTCCGTGGGGTGTCCGAGGGCGACGTCGTGCGCTACGCCATTGCCAAGCCGGAGCCGCTGCGGGTCGAGCACGAGAACTTCCGCGACGCGGTGCTGGGCAAGGAGGCCGACATCGTCACGATGGAGCAGGGCCTCACCACGGTGCGCGTCGCCGAGGCCTGCATCGAGTCGGCCACGAGCGGGCGTACGGTCGTCCTCGACGGCTGAGCCGCGAGCGCGGCCGCGCACCAGGCACTTCACCACCAGGTAGCACGAGGAGATCGACCGGATGAAGTTCGGACTGTTCATTCCGCAGGGTTGGAAGATGGACCTCGTCGGCATCGAGCCGAGCCAGCACTGGGGCGTCATGGCCGGGCTCGCGCGTCGTGCCGACGCCAACGAGGACTGGAGCTCGGTCTGGGTCTACGACCACTTCCACACCGTGCCGGTGCCCAGCGAGGAGGCCACCCACGAGGCGTGGACCCTCATGTCCGCCTTCGCCGGGGTGACCGGTCGGGTGCGGCTGGGCCAGATGTGCACCTGCATGAGCTACCGCAACCCGGCCTACCTCGCCAAGGTCGCCGCCACCGTCGACATCGTGTCCGAGGGCCGGCTCGAGATGGGGATCGGCGCCGGCTGGTACGAGGACGAGTGGCGCGCCTACGGCTACGGCTTCCCCCGCGCGGGGGAGCGGCTCGCGCGGCTCGACGAGGGCGTCCAGATCTTCCGGCAGATGTGGACCGAGGGCCGTTCGACGTTCTCCGGCAAGCACTACACGACCGAGGGCGCCCGCTGCTACCCGCAGCCGCTGCAGGGCACCGCGGTCCCCGGGTCGGCCGCGAACGGCATACCCATGTGGATCGCCGGTGGCGGCGAGAAGGTGACGTTGCGGATCGCGGCGCAGTATGCCGACTACACCAACTTCGGTGCCGGCGTCGCCGCGGACTTCGCCGCCAAGAGCGAGGTCCTGGCGGCCCGCTGCTCCGACGTCGGCCGCGACTACGACGAGATCACCCGCTCGACCAACCTCGACATCTTCATCGGTGCCACCGAGCGCGACGTCGCCGACCGGATCGCCTGGCTCGAGGACCACATGCGCCGCGCGGGTGTGCCCGACAAGGAGCTCACCGACCGCATCGAGGGGATCCGCCGCAGCCCCGGCACGGGCACGCCCGAGCAGATCGTGGAGCGCCTCCGCGAGCTCGAGGGCCTGGGCATGAAGTACCTCATCACGTACTTCTACGAGGCGGCCTACGACACCACCGGCATCGCGATGTTCGAGCGCGACGTCATGCCCGAGCTGACCGACCGCGAGCAGCACGGCCACCTCTGGCACCTGGGTCGGCGCTAGGACCCGGCGGGCTACCGGCCCTCCCTGGCCACCTGCTCGACGACGTCGGCGGCGCGGGCCGCCACCGAGTGCTGGCTGGCGTTGGCGACGGTCCACTCGCGCAGCCGCGCCCGCGTGGACGCGGTCGGCGCCGCGCGCAGTGCCGCGGCCATGACCTCGGCCACCGCGTCGACGGACCAGTCGCAGGCCCACCCCAGGTCGTGGTCGGCGACCATGGCGCGTCCGGGGCCGGGCCCGGCATACACGACCGGTGTGCCGCAGGCGGTGGTCGCGAACATCTTGGTGGGGAACGCGTAGTCGTAACCCATCTGCGGGTGCAGGGACGCCAGTCCGGCCCGGGCGCCGGAGAGCAGCGTGGCCACCTCGGCACCGGGCAGCAGGCCGCGGAAGGTGACCCGGTCGCCCGCCAGCCGGGCCGCGCGTTCGCGCAGCTCGGTCTCCTCGCTGCCCTGCCCACACATGACCAGGCGGGCCCCGGGCACGTCGCGCAGGACGCGCGCGAAGGCGTCGACGAAGACACCGGCGCCGTGGATCTCCGACATGGTGCCGGCGTAGACCAGCGTCGGCGCGTCGTCCGTGGCCGCGCGGCCGGTCGGTGCGAAGACATCGGTGTCGACCCCCGTCCCGACCACCGTCACCGGCACCCGGCCACGGGTGAGGCCGCGCACCTCGTCGGCAACGCCGTCGGAGACCGCGAGCACCGCGGCCGCACCGGACATGGTCCAGGCCTCGACCCGCTTCAACACGGCCACGACAGGTGCCGCCACGCCGATGCCCTTCGCCGCCGTCGAGGAGACGTCGCCGGCGTAGTAGACGTAGGGGATGCGTCGCAGCGCGCACACCAGACGCACCACCGTCGCCGTCGTGGGAGGCGGTTCGACGACGACGACGTCCGGCCGGCGAGCCGTGAGCAGCCGCACGAGCAGCGGCCCGTCGAAGCTCGCGAACTGCACGTAGCCACGGACGTTGCCACCGGCGTCGCGCAGGACCGGCCACCGCGAGGCGCGCACCCCAGCGGGGTCGTCCGGCTGTCCCGCGCTCTCCGGCGGACGGGTCGTGAGGACGTCGACCTGGGTGCCGCGGCCGACCAGTGCCCGGGCGAGGGCGCCGAGGCGGTATGCCGCGGCGCCGGCCTCCGGGGGGAAGAGGCGGCTGGCGATGAGGACACGGTTGGTGGGCATCGTTCTCCGGCGGTCGGGGGTGGGGTCGGTCGGGCTCATGGTCGCCGTCGTCCCGGGATGGGGATCAGCCGCAGGTCGCGCCGGTCGATGAGCAGCCAGAGCGCGAGGAACACCAGCACGACCAGCGGGTCGGTCCAGGCGGGGAGGTCGGCCGCGCGCTGGGCCCAGAAGAGGCCCCCGATGACCGCCAGTGCGAGAAGGACCCGGCCGAAGACCCCGGTCCACCGGTGCTGCCCGTGCCGCCACGTGACCACGATCGGGATCGCGGCGATGACGATCGTGCCGCACAGGTAGCCCAGGGCGACGCCGGTCGTGCCCAGCGGGCCGGTCAGCACGAGCCACAGGAGAGCGCCGGCGGCCAGACCCAGCAGGCTCGCCCCGGTGGTCACCCACATGCCGCGCTGGTTCCTCGTGGTGAGCGCATTCACGCTCGGCACACCGAGATTCGTCGCGAGGACGGCGAGCACGAGCAGCGGCAGCAGGTCGGCGGCGCCGGCGAAGCGCGAGCCCCAGATGACCTGCACCAGCAACCGGCTGCCGAGGATGATCGACCCGAAGATCGCCACCATGACCAGCGCGAGGGAGCGGGTGGCCCGGTCGGTCTGCGTGTGGAACGCAGCGTGGTCGCCTCGCCCCCACGCCTGCGCCATCGACGGGAAGAGGACGAGGCTCAGCGACGCTGCGAGCATCGAGGCGGGGGTGGCGAGGTTCAGGGCGGCGGCGTACTGGCCGGCCTCCAAGTTGCCGGCGTTCACCTTGGCCGTGATCTGCGACAGCTGGAGGAAGCCCGTGCTGGCCAGGGACCCGGCCGCGCCCAGGGCCACGAAGACGTCGAGCTCGCGCCGCAGGACGCGCGCCGGCTGGCCGGCGGCATGGTGCGGCCACCCGGCCAGGGCGTACACGGCATACGCGAGGACGAGGGGCAGCACGAGCGCCGGCCCGCGGACACCGGCGGCGAGCGCCCCGACCAGTGCCACGAGGCCGAGCACGACGCTGGCGACGTCCCACGACGTGGCGCGCGGCACCTGCATCGCCCCGAACTGCACGCCCCGGGTGAAGCTGTAGCCCGAGTAGGCGAGGGTCAGGCCGGCCACGCACGCCGCACCCGCCCACGACCCGTCGTCGATCAGCACCCAGACCAGGGCGCTCACGACCGCCAGCAGCAGGCTGGTCTGCACGGTGCGCCGGGACAGGTGGGCAGCCACCGACCGCACCTCGTCGAGGTCGCCGGCACCGCGCGCGCGGGCGATGAACTTCGACGCGGCGCTGCCCGTCGTCGTCGGCCACAGCAGGGCCAGCAGGGTGGCGGTGGCGATGGCCGAGGCGACGACGCCGAGCTCGGCCTTCCCGGCGACGCGCCCGACGAGGAAGGCGGTCGCGAATCGCAGGATCCCTTGTGCCAGTAGGCCGGTCGTGCTCAGGACTCCGCCGCGAACCAGTGACGAGCTGCCCGTGTCGGTGAGGTCCACGGGCCGGACCATGCGCCGCAAGGCAGCCCCCGGGCTCATCGCCGCGCCACCACGTCGGCGTAGACCGTGCTGATCGCCGCGACACCCACGCTGGGGTCGTGTCGCGACCGCACCCAGTCGCGCCCTGCGGCAGGGTCGTGGGTGCCGCCCTCGAGGATGTCGATGATGCCGTCGACGGCGCCGGCCGGGTCGTCGCCGAGCACCGGGGGAGCGTCCGCGGCATACAGGGGCAGGGGTGCGGGGACGGCCAGTGGCGCCCCGCTGCCCAGCGCCTCGAGCTCGCTGGCCGACAGGATGCCGGCTCCCTGCCCGACCACCGCCCGTGCCCCGGCCAGGAGCCGCAGGTAGGCCGCGTGGTCGAGCTTCGGTCGTAGCTGCACCCCCAGCGCGGCGGCCTCGGCCGCAGCGGGCCCCCAGTCGAGACCGACGACATCGACACGGTCACCGACCGCGGAGACGAGCCGCCGCGCCGTCTCGAGCTGCGGCTCGAGACCCTTGACCGCCTCCCACCGCGAGGCGAAGACGACATAGGGGCGCTCGCCGGACTGCGTTGTCCACGAAGGGAGTTCGTCGACATCGACCGGCACGGGGAGCAGCTGCGCATCGGCACGGTGCGGCAGCACGTGCTCGGCCAGGTCGGGTGTGGAGTAGAAGACGGCTTCCGCGTCACGCAGGCCCGCCCGGATCGCGGCCGTGCGCTGCGGCTCGTACTGCGCGGTGCGGACGTCGGTGCCGTGGCAGTGCAGGACGAACCTCGGCACGACGGGCCGCACGTGCGGGAGCGTGGTGGCGGAGTGGACGTGGACGACGTCGTGGCGGCCGGCGGCCACCCGCAGCCCGGCGAGCCAGGCCGCCCCGCGGACCGCCTTGCGCGCCCGGCCGACGGGCCCGCTCCAGTCGCGCGACGGCACGATCGGCCGCTGGTCCCAACGGAGCCCCTCGCGTCGCGCCTGCGCGACGAGGAGCTCGGCGGTGCGGGCGGCCTCACCCACGTGCAGGGCCGACGGAGGTGTCACGAGCCGCTCGACAGCAGCCGCTCGACGATCCCGTCGACGACCAGGACGTCGCGCTCGCTGCTCAGGTCGTGGGCGTGCTCGTGCGAGGCCTGCTTGCCCGCCCGCACGGAGGCGGCGTCGAGGCCCTTGAGCGCGGTGACGAAGGAGTCCTTGTCGAAGTCGGTGGACACGACGCCGAGGTCGTAGTGGCGCACGAGGCGCGCCATCTCGGGTGCCGGCCCGACGGCGTGGGCGAGCCGTGCCTGGACGAAGTCGAAGAACTTGTTGGGGAGCGCGTACTCGGCGTTGACGTTGATCGGCGGCATGCAGAACGCCCCCACGTCGTAGGCGTTGAGCGTCGCCGGCAGGTCGGCCGGGGCCACCGGGTCGTGGATGGTGATGCGGTCGGAGCCGCCGGCGAGACGCTCGAGCTCGGCGAGGTAGCGCCCGCCGTCGGCGGCCGGCACGAGGTAGAGGTCGAGGGTGCACTGCGGCAGCTCGAGGGTGGCCTCGATGAGCATCTCGAGGTTGCGCCCGCGGATCGCGGCACCGCTGTGCACCAGGCGGATCCGGTCGTCGGCAACCGGCGTCGGCGCCAGGTCGCGCCAGGGCCCCGCGTTGCGGATCACCTCGCACGGGACGCCGTAGTGCTCGGTGTACCGGTCGGCCAGCGGCTCGCACACGGTGGTCACGGCGGCCGACCGGGGGAGGTACTCGCGGCACACGTGCTCCATGAGTGGGCCGACGAGCAGGCGCCACGTCCGGACGTGGGAGAACTCCTCGGCTGCCCACTCGTGCATGTCGGCCCACACCGGCGCGCCACGGGCGACCCGGTGGGCCAGGGGCAGCGACCGTGCGTCGTTGGCCACCACGAGGTCGAAGGTGCGGTCGCCCACCAGCTCGAGCCCGCGGCGCAGGCCGGGGGCGTCGAGCTCGGCCGAGTGCAGCCGACGGGTGGCCAGCTTGAGGACGCCCAGAGGTGTCCGGGGGAGGGAGTTCAGTGAGTCCTCCACCTGGAGGTGCTCGGTCGCCGCGGCCGGTGCGGGGCCGTACCCGACGGTCGTCACCTCCCCGTGCCGCGCGAGGGCGTCGATCTGGCGCAGCACGCGGGCATCACGGGTGAGGGGCGACAGCGAGATGCACAGGATCCGGGGCGCGCTCACGGGCATGAGTCTATGGACCGCGCGGCTGTGCGCCGCGCCGCCCCGCGGCGGTCGGCGCCAGCGCCCGGGTGAGGTCGGACACGGGCGGCGACCACGCGGCATACCTGCGAGTAACCTGAACCCTCGTGAGCGGCAACCCTGACTTCCCCCTGTTCCAGGTCTCCGAGGACCACGAGGCGCTGCGTGAGGCGGTGCGTGCGGTCGCGCAGGACAAGATCGCGCCGTATGCCGCGGCCGTCGACGAGGAGGCGCGCTACCCGCAGGAGGCGCACGACGCCCTCGTGGCGAGCGACTTCTTCGCCCCGCACATCGCCGAGGAGTACGGCGGCGTGGGCGCGGACGCGCTCGCGACGTGCATCGTCATCGAGGAGGTCGCCCGTGCCGACGCCTCGGCGTCCCTGATCCCGGCGGTCAACAAGCTCGGCACGATGCCGCTGATCCTCGCCGCGAACGACGACGTGAAGAAGCGCTACCTCACCCCGGTCGCCGCGGGCGAGTCGACGTTCTCCTACGGCCTGTCCGAGCGCGAGGCCGGCTCCGACACCGCCGCGATGAAGACGCGCGCCAAGCAGGACGGCGACGGCTGGGTCCTGAACGGCCAGAAGTCGTGGATCACCAACGCCGGCGTCTCCGACTACTACACGGTGCTCGCGGTGACCGACCCCGAGGGCAAGCGCGGCAACAACGTCACCGCGTTCGTCGTCGAGAAGTCCGACGCGGGCTTCACCTTCGGGGAGAAGGAGCGCAAGCTCGGCATCAAGGGCAGCCCCACCCGCGAGCTGCACTTCGACAACACCCCGATCCCCGGCGACCGCGTCGTCGGCGAGGTCGGCGCCGGGCTCAAGATCGCGCTCGCGACGCTCGACCACACCCGCGTCACCATCGGCGCGCAGGCCGTCGGCATCGCCCAGGGCGCGCTCGACCACGCGGTCGCCTACGTCAAGGAGCGCAAGCAGTTCGGCAAGCACATCGCCGAGTTCCAGGGCGTGCAGTTCATGCTCGCGGACATGGCGATGAAGCTCGAGGCCGCCCGCCAGATGGTGTATGCCGCGGCCGCCAAGTCCGAGCGTGGCGACGCCGACCTGCCGTTCTTCGGCGCGGCTGCCAAGTGCTACGCCAGCGACGTGGCGATGGAGATCACGACCGATGCGGTGCAGCTCCTCGGCGGTGCCGGGTACGTGCGCGACTTCCCGCTGGAGCGGATGATGCGCGACGCGAAGATCACCCAGATCTACGAGGGCACCAACCAGATCCAGCGCCTCGTGATGGCCCGCCAGCTGCTCAAGTGAGGCGGGGTCCGCGGCACCGGATCGCCCGACTCGTCCGAATGGTCCGGTTTGACGTGGCAACCCCCCGCCGGCACGACCCCTCCGTTACGGTCAGGTCCATGCCGAGCTGGCCCTGGGGGCGGACCGCCGTGTCGCTGGCTGCCATTGGCGTCGTCCTGGTGGGCGTCATGCAGGCCAGCCCGGCCCACGCCGACAACCGCAACCGTGAGCCGTCGCGGCTCGCAGCCGCCGCCATCCGCGGTGGTCTCGTCGCGACCAGCTCCAGCCCCGTCATCAAGGCCTCCGTGCTCGGCGGGGCGGCCGTCGTGCCGGACCCGGTGCTGCGCCGGGCCCAGGACGTGGCCGGGCAGGGCGCGCGGTTGGCGGGTTCGGACCGCTACGCGACGGCCGTCGCCGTCTCCCGGGTGGTGGCACCCGCTCGGAGCAGCGAGGTGGTCCTCGCCTCGGGCGCCGACTTCCCGGACGCGTTGTCCGCGGCACCCCTTGCCAGCCGTCTGCGTGGCCCGCTGCTGTTGTCCGGCCGCGACCGGCTCCCCGCCTCCGTCGCGACCGAGCTCCGGCGGCTCGTGCCGTCGCGGATCACCGTCATCGGTGGCGCCGGTGCGCTGTCGGACAAGGTGGTCGCGGATGCGCGGGCCGCAGCCGGCGGGAGCCGGGTCGCGGTGCGCCGCCTGGCCGGACCGAACCGGTACGCCACCTCGGCGCAGGTGGCGGCCCAGTTCCCGGCACGGACCCCCGGCACGGTCCTCGTCTCGGGCGTGACCTTCCCCGACGGAGTCGCCGCCGGACCAGTGGCGGCGTCGCTGCGCGGTCCTGTCCTGCTGACGGGTCCGACCAGCCTGCCCGACCCCGTGCGCGCCCAGCTGCCCAGGCTCGCCCCGGGGAAGGTGGTCATCGCCGGTGGCCTCGGTGCCGTGAGCGCCGGGGTCGAGCGCACGGTCGCGAGCCTCACCCGCACCGTGCCGGTGCGGGCAGCGGGCGCGAACCGCTACGCCACCTCCTCCGCACTCGCGGCCCTCATCACGGGCACCACGGCCTCCAGCGGGGTCGTCGTGGCGACCGGCACGGCATACCCGGACGCCCTCGTCGGCGGCGTCGCCGCGGCCGCGGCGCGTGGACCCGTCCTGCTCACCGGAGGCCAGCGCGGAGCGCTGTCCTCACTGTCGGCCGACATCGCGCGGGCCCGGCTGGTGGGCCCGTGGCTCCAGCTCTCGCTGGACCTGCTGCGCCGCCAGCAGGACCTGCCGGCCGGTGCCTACACGGCCCACGACGCGGCATACCAGGCGGCCACCCTCGGCACCCTGTATGGCTGGCAGGAGCCGGAGGTCCAGGCCCAGCTCACCCGGATGCGGTCGGTGCGCAAGCCCGACGGGACCTACGGCATGGAGCGGGCGTGGGACGCCTTCGGCGACGGCTCGGTGAACCCCGCCTCGACCGGGTACCTCGTCACCATGACCGACCACGTCGGGATCGGGATGTTGGCGGGGCTGCGGGCCGGTGCGGTCCAGGCCGACGAGGTGGGCAGCCTGGTCGACCTCGTCCTGGCCTGGCCACGGGTGACGGGCGACGAGGACTGCCTGGCCTACTCCAACGCGCCGAGCGACCGACGCACGTGCGTCTACAACGTCAACTCGGCCGCCGCCTGGTTCCTGCAGTCCGCCTGGGACGCAGGGGTGCGCCGGCCCGGTCAGCAGGAGCTGGCCCAGCGGCTGTACCAGCACGACCTCAAGGTCTACTTCGACGGCTGGTGGCCCTACAGCGCCCTGACACCGACGCGTCGCCAGGACTGGAACCACAACGCGGCCAGCATCGACTTCCAGTTCCAGCTCGACGTGGTCGCCGGGCAGCGCTCGCTCGACCTCGTCATGCCCGGCGGCTGGGTGCACCCCGACCCGCAGGCGCGGACCGCGAGCGACGTCATGGGCTACCTGCGCCTGCTGCCGTACGCCTGTGGGTACCGGGGCGGTGTGCAGGAGCCGGTGCGCCAGCTGTCGGCGGCCCAGCGCAACGCGAGCGAGGCGGGCCAGCTGGCGCTGTGGAGCACCCGGACGACGGCGTCCTGCGGCCAGCGGTAGGCGGGAACCGGCGCGAGCCGGTCAGCGGAGCTGGGCGCTGATCGCGTCCCCGAGCGGGTCGGCGAGGGTCCTGGCGAACTGGACCGTGAGGTGGTGCGCGTCGCGGTACATCAGGACGCCGTCCTGCTCGACCGGGCACCGGGAGGTCGGGCACAGCTGCGCGGTGAGGTCGACGAAGCGGACCCGAGCCGGGTCGGCGGCCTTCTCGGCCCGTGCCAGACCGGCGTCGAGCCCGGTGCTCGCCACCTTGTCGAAGGCGCACTTCGCCGCGACTCCCTGGTTGCGCGAGACACAGCTCGGGACGACGCCGGCCGGTCGTGGGGTGTCACGGATGACGATGATCCGCGGGGCCGTCTCCTTGAGCCGGGCGAAGGTCCGGGTGGCCGCGCCCTGCCAGGCGTCGACCGCCTCCGTGCGGGAGAGCCGTTGGCCGCTGTCGTCGAGGACGAGGTCGCGGTAGTCCATCCACCGGCCGATGAGCACGGCGTCCACCCGCATCCCGGCGAGGCGTTGGAGCATGGACTCGCGCCAGGTGGCGCACGAGGCGTACTCGCTCTTGGTGGAGGCCAGCCAGACCGGCACGTCGACGACGGCGCACGAGCTCTTCGCGAACAGGTAGACCGTCCAACCGCGCTCGGCTGCGAGCCGCTCCAGGGCAGGCATCCAGTGCTGGGAGTGGGAGTCGCCGATCAGCGCAATGCGACGCGCGCCCTCCTTGGGGCCGATGCGGCACACGTCGGCAGCGGGCACCGAGGTGGTCGTGAAGTCGTTGTAGCAGGCCTTGAGGTTGGTCAGCGTCGTCGCCGGCTGCTCGCTCGCCGCCGCGGCCACCCGGTCCTGGGTCCGGGAGTGGCTGGGCACGGCGAGCGCGGTCGACGAGACGAGAGCCACCGTCGCCAGCGCCCCTCCGAGGACGAACGTCCGCTCACGCGAGCGTAGCAACAGCTTGGCCCGGCGCAACGGCTGCTCCACGGCGTAGTGGCTCGCCACCGCCAGGAGGAACGACAGGGCGACCAGTGCGGTCGTGGCGAGGAACCCGACGCGGGGCGGGCCGCCGACCTGCTCCGGGGTGCCCCACCTGGCGTTGGCGAGCACCAGCACGGGCCAGTGCCAGAGGTACCACGCGTAGGAGACCCGGCCGACGAACCCGAGCACCGGGCCGGACAGCGCGCCGGAGACCCCGTGGTCGGGGGCGCGCGCCCCGGCAACCACGAGCAGGGCGGTTCCGAGGACGGGCACCGTGGCCGCCAGACCCGGGAAGGGTGTGGCCTCGTTCATGCCCACCGCGGCCCCCACGACGAGCAGCAGGCCCGTGGTGCCACACAGTCGAGCCGCCCGACGGGTGACCCGCCGGAGGGCGGGTCGGCCCAATGCGAGGGCGGCGCCGACCGCGAGCTCCCAGGCGCGGGTGTGCAACCCGAAGTAGGCGTAGGTGCTACCGCTGGCCGTCTGCTGCCAGGAGAGGAACAGCGAGAACCCACCGATGACGCCGAGCACCAGCACGAGCCGCCGGACGACGACGGGCCACGCCCGCGTCGCGAGGCCACCCCGACCGGCCACGAGCAGCAGGGCCAGCGGCCACAGCAGGTAGAACTGCTCCTCGACGCTGAGCGACCAGTAGTGCAGCACCGGGCTCTGGTCCGTGGCCGCCATGTACTGGGTGGACTGCGCGGCGAAGACCCAGTTCGCGACCGACCCCATGGCGGCCACGAGCTGGACGACCAGGCCGCCGCGGTCGATGGGAGGCAGCAGCAGGAACGACCCCAGCGCCGTCGCCGTGACGACCAGCGCGGCCAGGGGCAGCAGCCGCCGCACCCGGCGGGCGTAGAAGTCCTTGAGCGAGATCCGGCCGCTGCGGGCGAGCTCGTCGAGCAGCAGCCCGGTGATGAGGAACCCCGACAGCACGAAGAACACGTCGACCCCGACGAATCCGCCCCGCAGGAACGGCATCCCGGCGTGGTACGCCACGACGAGACCCACCGCCACCGCCCGCATGCCCTCGATGTCGCGGCGGAACAGGAACCGCCGCTCCTGCCGGGTCCGAGGACCTGTGGTCCGGACCCGGGTCGGTGCAGCGACGGTGCTCGTCACACTCAGCCCCCGCTGGGCTTCCCGTCGGTGCCGGCGGGTGGGGCCTCGAGCGGCTGGTCCTCGCGCAGCATGGTGAACAACGCCTTGGCCCGCGGGGTGTCCCACTTCACCGACGAGCCGGCGTTGGTCTGGTAGTTCTCGCTGGAGATCGGGACGACGAGGCTGAGCCCGTCGCCGTTGGAGACCGACCGCATCGCCAGCAGCACCCGGCTCGCGTCGCGCATGGACGTGTCCTCGCCGACGATGACGCCGCGGGCCGCGGCGTGGGTGAAGCCCCAGTATCGCGTCGGCACCAGCACCGTGGACGGTGTCGCGGCCTTCTTCATGATGGCGGCGAGGAACTGGCGCTGGCGTTCGGCGCGGCCGATGTCGCCACGCGGGTCGGAGTAGCGGGCGCGCACGAAGCCGAGGGCGTTCCTGCCGTCGAGGGTCTGGCAGCCCTTCTGCAGGTTGATGCCGGCCTTCTTGTCGTTCATGTGGAACGGCACGCAGATGTTCACGCCGCCGAGGCTGTCGACGACGGAGGCGAAACCGGCGAACCCGATCTCGACGTAGCCGTCGACCCGCAGGTCGGTGACCTCCTCGACGGTCTGCACGAGGAGCTTGGGGCCGCCGAGGGAGAACGCGGCGTTGATCTTGTTGCTGCCGTGTCCGGGGATGGGCACGTAGGAGTCGCGGGGGATCGAGATGAGCGCCGGCTTGCCGCCACCGCTCGGCACGTGGACGAGGATGATCGAGTCCGTGCGCCGGCCCGCTGCCTTGCCCGTGGCGTACTCCTTGCGCTGCGCGGCGGTCAGGCCCTCGCGGCTGTCCGAACCCACGAGCAGGTAGGTGTAGCCCTTGGTGTCGGCCGGTCGCTGGCCGGGGGGAGCGGTGTCGACCTTGGTGACCGAGTTCCACGCGTGGATCGGGGTGAAGACCAGGAAGGCGAGCCACGCGACGAGGAGCAGGACGACCAGGCGGACCACGGGGAACCGGCGCCTGCGTCGCGGCGGCTCCTCGTCCCACTCGTCGTCACGGGAGGTGTCGGGCGGCGGCGGTGGAGCTGCGCTCCGGCGAGGGCGAGGTGCGGGGCGGTCGGACTGCTGCACCGGCATGGCACGGGTGGCCGAGCGCGGGGCCGGAGCGGGGCGCTTGCGCGCGGCCGCACCACCGACCGCTTGGCGGCGTCGACCGCGGACGTCGACCGTGTAGACGTCGTCGCCGTCGTCACCGCCGGCCCGGTCGGGGTCGCCGGCGGCTGACCCGCCGGTCGGGATCGCGCGGGCGTCATCGGAGTGATGAGGTCGTGGTGCCACGACCTCAGTGTCCGGTGCCGCGGCACCGCGAGGCAAAACGCCACGTCGGTCGGCGTGGCACGCAAATCACGCGGCATACGTGGACGAAAGGGTTTCTTCCGGGCGCGCTCGGGCGACACTCGCACAATCACACGCGTCACATGTTTCACACTGGTCCTGCCCAATACTGGTCCACCATGAGTCCCCGACCCGCTGCGCCGCCGGCACCCGCCGAGCCCGGCGTCTACCTCTCCTCGGGCACGCGCGGGATCGGGGACACCGACTCGATGGGTCCGCGGCAACGCCGCCGGAGGGCCTTCACCCTGGTCGTCATGACCCTCCTCGTGCCGGGCAGCGCGCAGCTCGTCGCGGGCCACCGTCGCCTCGGTCGCGTGGCAATTCGCCTGTGGCTCACCGCGATTGCGTTGACCGTCGCGCTCGGACTGGTCTTTCTCGTGAGCCGCTCCACGGCCATCGGCGTGATGGGTCGGGGCTGGGTGCTGGCCGGGCTGCAGTGGCTCCTGTTCGGCTTCGCCCTCTTCTGGGCGGTGCTCTTCGTCGACGCGTGGCGACTCGGCCGGCCGGCCGACCTCTTCGTCAAGACCCGGCGCTGGCTGACGGTGATGACCGCCGGCCTGCTCGTGGTCACCTCGGGCGGCCTCGTGTATGCCGGGAACAGCGTGGGTGCCGGACGTGACGCCCTGGGGGCGCTCTTCACCGGCACCACCGCGGCCGACGCGGTCGACGGCCGCTACAACATCCTGTTGCTGGGCGCGGACACCGGCAAGGACCGGGTCGGCACCCGACCCGACAGTATCCAGCTCGTCAGCGTCGACGCGAAGACCGGCCGGGCGGTGACGTTCGGGTTCTCCCGGGACACCGAGAACATCAACTTCCGCCCCGGCTCCACCATGGCGCGGCTGATGCCGCAGGGCTGGAACTGCGGTGACCAGTGCCTGCTCAACGGCCTCTACACGTGGGCGCAGGACCACGCCTCGCAGTTCCCCGCCGGGACCCGCAACCCGGGCGTCCTCGCGACCCGGGAGGCCGTGGAGGCGTTGAGCGG
The DNA here is from genome assembly GCF_013041615.1 of Knoellia koreensis. Classification (GTDB taxonomy): domain Bacteria; phylum Actinomycetota; class Actinomycetes; order Actinomycetales; family Dermatophilaceae; genus Pedococcus; species Pedococcus koreensis. Next base: position 422,046 of record NZ_JABEPQ010000002.1, on the reverse strand, counting down.
GTTGCCGATCCAGTACTACGTCATGGTCGACCTCAAGGGCTTCCGCAAGATGGTGGACGCGGTCGGCGGGCTGGACGTCAACGTCAAGTACCGCACCCCGATCGGGGGCGGCACGTCACCGATCGTCGGCTGGATCGAGCCGGGGGAGCAGCACCTCGACGGCTACCACGCGCTCTGGTACGCGCGCTCGCGCCAGGGGTCCACGAACTACGAACGCATGGCGCGGCAGCGCTGCGTCATCACCGCGATGGCGAACCAGCTGGACCCGCAGACCGTCCTGCTGCGCTTCCAGGACATCGCCGCCGCGAGCTCGGGCCTCATCGAGACCGACCTGCCCCAGTCCGAGCTCGGTCGGTTCGCCGACCTGGCCCTGAAGACTCGGAGCCAGAAGATCAGCGGCGTCAACTTCGTCCCGCCGCTGATCAAGCCGTGGGACTACGACCCGGGCGTGATCACCAGGACGGTCGAGTCCACCATCGCCAAGTCGGAGAAGTCCTCCGCGAAGTCGTCGAAGTCGACGGTGGCCAAGACCCCGGCGACATCCAAGTCGACCACGGCCAAGGCGGCGAAGCCCAAGGCCAAGCCGACCCCACAGCCTGGGACTGCCGTGCAGGACCCGGCCAAGGCTGCGGGGAATGCGGCGGAGAGCGATCTCTCCTCCGTATGCTCGGCAGCCACATGAGCAGCGAGCACACCCACTCCGAGGACCCGGCTGACCTTCCGCTGACACGGGAAGGGGCACCGGCCGTCGGCGTCGTCATGCCGATCCTCAACGAGGAGCGTCACCTCGAGGAGGCCGTCGGTGCCGTCCTCGGCCAGGACTACGACGGCCCGATCCAGCTCGTCCTCGCGCTCGGCCCGAGCCGCGACCGCACCGACGAGATCGCAGCCCGACTCGTTGCCGCGGACGCGCGGGTACGCACGGTTCCCAACCCGTCGGGGCGCACCCCGGAGGCACTCAACGCCGCGATCGCCGCGCTCGGCCCCGTTGGCGTCGTCGTGAGGGTCGACGGCCACGGCGTGCTGGACCCCGGCTACGTGCGCACGGCGGTCGAGGTGCTCGACCACACCGGGGCCGCCAACGTGGGCGGCCTCATGGACGCCGAGGGCGTCACGTCCTTCGAGCGGGCCGTTGCGGCGGCCATGACCTCGCGGCTCGGCGTCGGTGCGTCCCGGTTCCACACCGGAGGCGACCCGGGCGCCGCTGACACGGTGTACCTCGGGGTGTTCCGCAGCGAGTGGCTGCGGCGGCTCGGCGGCTATGACCCGCGGTTCGTGCGGGCCCAGGACTGGGAGCTCAACCACCGCATCCGCGAGGCGGGTGGCCTGATCTGGTTCGACCCCCGGCTGCGGGTCGCCTACCGACCCCGCCCGTCCCTGGCCGCCCTCGCCCGCCAGTACCGCGACTACGGGCGCTGGCGGCGGGTCGTCGCGCGCACCCACCGCGGCACCATCAACCTGCGCTACCTGGCCCCACCCGCAGCCCTGCTCGGTTTCGCCGCCGGGGTCGTCGGGGGCTTCCTGTGGTGGCCCCTCTGGCTGGCGCCCGCGGCATACCTCGTCCTCGTGACGGCCGGGGGACTCACCGTCCGCGACCCACGGCTGCGCCTCATCGACCGGCTCTGGATGCCGGTCGTGCTGCCCACGATGCACTTCTCGTGGGGGTGGGGCTTCCTCACCAGCCGGGTGCGCCTCGGCGAGGCCGGGACCGGCTGAGCGGACTCAGCCGCCCGCGCAGCTCGTGAGCTGGTAGAGCCGGTACGGGGGCGCCTCGGCCACCAACCGGAACGCGGAGGACGACGGCACCTTGTCGATCCCGGCATACAGGGCAACGCGTTTCGCGCCAGCCCAGGCGAACGGCTGCCCGCCGACGATCGCGTACTCGACGCGCTGGCGGCGGGCGGCCGCGCACACCTCGGGTGAGGTGCCGGCCTGGTTGAGCTTGGCCGCGAGGAGCTTGCGGTCGCCCGCGAACAGCGCCTTCTCCGTGGGTGGCATGACTGGCTTGCCGCTCACGACGTACAGGTAGGTGCCGCCGTTCCAGGCGTTCGCGGCGGTCACCGCCCCGTCGGGGATGTGACCGCTCAGCTCGCGCAGCGACCGCAGCTCCTGGTCGCTCGCCCAGCTGTGGGCGGTGTTGGGGTGGTAGTAGGGCTGGAGGAACGCGCGGTGCGGGTAGACGTAGGCGCGGGTGACGACGAGGAAGACGAGCAGCACCAGTCCCGTGGCGACGACGCGCGGCCACGGACCGGCGCGCCGCACCAGTCTGGCGAGCAGGGCACCCACTGCCACGAAACCGGCCGTCGCGGTGAGCACCGCCGGCAGCGAACCGGCCACGGCCAGCCGGATCGCGTTGTTGTACCAGGGCCAGGTGAAGTCACGGGTCCACCGCTCGTCGACCGCCACGTTGAGCAGGTACAGGGCGCCAAAAGCCAGGCAGCTGAGCGGGATCCACGCACAGGCCCGGTGCCGCCAGAGCAGGCTCAGCGCGCCGATCACGACCACGACGGTGAGCAGCTGCAGCTGGGGCGCGTGCCGCGGGCCGAAGTAGACGGTGTCGAGCACCGCCCCGCGCAGTGCCTTCTCCGGGCCGGGCGCACCCGTGGCGAACATGCCCGCGGGACGGACGACGACGGTGGCGTATGCCGCGAGCGCGGCCAGGACGACCAGGGCACCGATGGCGCCGAGCCCCCGCAGGGGCCTACGCCGCTCGTCCCACGCGAACCGCAGGACCCGCGTGGCGACGATGAACGCCACGAGGACGAGGAAGGTCACGAGCGCGTTCGGGTGCGCGAGCGTCAGGCCTGGAACCGTCACCAGCGTGACCACGACGCCGGCCCACGGCCGCATGGCGGGAGCGCGGTGTGGCACGAGCCTCGCCCCGGCCGCCAGGGCCGCGGCAAGCACGCCCGGCAGCAGCGACTGGCCGAAGAGGTTCGGCCACAGCACGCCGAAACCCATGACGGTGTAAGGGAATGCGGTGAAGAGAACACTGGCGACGGCGCTCGCGGCGACCACCTCGGCGCGTCGTCCGAACAGGGCGCAGGCGAGCACGATCACGCCCGCCGGCCACACCAGGGCGGACATCGCCAGGACCGCGCTCTGCGTGGCCACCACGACGTTCGCGCCGGTGAGCAGGCTCGTCGTCGCCGTGACCACGTGGAAGTCGGCGGGGTAGACGTTGGTCCGGCCCGCTTCCATGACCCGGTAGGAGTGCAGCACCGACACGTCGCGGTTGTCGCTCATCCACCGGGCCTCGGCGAGGTGGAAGATCGTGTCCGGGTGCTGGGGGAAGTGGTCGGGCGTCCCGGCGACGGCAGTGATCACCAGCACCACGGACGCGAGCGCGAAGGCGAGCCCACCGACCCAGGCCAGCACCATCAGCCACGGCGCGGCCGGCCGAGACTGCACGTCGACGCTGGAGTCGCCATCCCGGACGGGCGTCGCGCGGGAGCGCCCGGCCCGCACCACGGCATACCCGACGACGGCTGCGAGCAGCCACGTGACGGCCACGGTGACGACGACCGGCAGTGCGCCCCAAGCGATTCCGGCACGGGCGGCGACGACGCCGCCCGCGACGAGAACACTGGTGCTGAGTGCCGGAGCGACGCCGACCGACGCGCCCCACGGCACGCGCAGGAGACGGGCCGTCACCACTCCCGGGACGAAGAGCAGGAGCGTTGCCGCGAGGACCACGGGCGCGGCCTCGAGCCACGACGTGGTACCGGGAGTCACGTCCGGCACAGTACCGTCAGGCGAGCCGAGTCAGGTGGACCGCCCCGCGCGCCGTAGCATCAGGGGCGTCCCCGGTCGCCCCTCACAGATGGGATCCACACTCCAGCATGGGTTCGGTCGCCTCCCGCCTCAAGCGCCTCCGCCGGGCGGTCCGCCCCAAACGCATCGTGCGGACCGGTCGCAAGGTCGTCAAGACGGTGCCGGTGGAGTGGCGCGCCCGGGTCCGGATGCTGCCGGTGCAGCGCGACCTCGTGGTCTACGAGTCGTTCGCGGGCAACGGCATGCTGTGCAACCCCGAGGCGATCTTCCGCGAGCTGCTGGCCGACCCGCAGCTCCAGCACCTGCGCCACGTCTGGGTGCTGTCGGACCCGAAGGCGTTCCCCGAGACGGTGGCGGAGTTCGCCGGCGACTCGCGGGTGAAGTTCGTCCAGCGCCGGTCGATGGCGTACTGGAAGGCGCTGGCGACCGCGGGGTACCTGTTCAACAACGCGACGTTCCCCGCGGAGTTCGGCAAGCGGGAGGGGCAGGTCTACGTCAACACGTGGCACGGGACACCCCTGAAGGCCATGGGGTACGACGAGCCGTCGGGTGCGATCGAGTCGCGCAACGTCATCCGCAACTTCATGATGGCCGACTACCTGCTGTCGACGAGCCCGTTCATGTCGGAGCGGATGTACGAGCAGGCCTACCGGCTCACGAACATCGCGCCCGGTCGCCTCGTGGAGGTCGGCTACCCGCGCACCGACCGGCAGCAGCTCGATGCGGCCGGCCGAGCCGGCGTGCGAAAGCGGTTGCGGGACAACGGCGTCCAGCTCGGTGATGACGACAAGGTCGTGCTCTATGCGCCCACCTGGAAGGGCTCGTCGTTCCACACCCCGGTCGACGACGCGGCGCTGTTGGGGGAGCGGGTCAGGGAGCTGACCGCCGAGCTGCCGCCAGGCCACCGCGTGCTGCTCAAGGTGCACCAGCAGGTCTTCGAGCATGCCCGACGCCGCCCCGACCTCGCGCCGCTGCTCGTGCCGAACCACATCGCCACCAACGAGGTGCTCGGCCTCACCGACGTGCTCGTGACCGACTACTCCAGCATCTTCTTCGACTTCCTCTCGACGGGCCGCCCGGTCGTCTTCCTCACGCCCGACTTCGACGAGTACGACGGCAGCCGCGGCACCTACCTCGAGCCGGACGAGCTGCCGGGGCCACGCGTCGTCACGACCGCGCAGGCCGCCGCCGTGAGCGCCGCGGTCGGCACCGGTGAGGGCGACGACCCCGTGGTCACGCATGGCGATCGGTATGCCGCGGCCCGCGACCGGTTCGCGCCAAGGGACGACGGCGGGGCGGCCCGCCGGGTCGTCGACGTGGTCTTCCACGGCCGGTCCGAGGACGGTGTGCGTGCCGTCTCCCACGACGACCGCAAGACGATCCTGTTCTACCTCGGTGGCATGAAGTCGAACGGCATCACGGCGTCAGCGCTCAACGTGCTGCGCCACATCGACCACAACCGGTTCGACGTGTCGGTGCTCTACAACCACCGCACCGATCCCGACCGCAGGTCCAACGCCGAGTCCATCGACCCACGGGCCAGGGTCTTCGCGCGGGTGGGCGGCTTCGCACCGAGCAAGGCGCAGCGACGCCGGCGCCGCGCCCTCGCCACGCAGGGCATGACGATGCGGCCGCAGGACCTGGCGATCATGGAAGGGCTGATGCGCGAGGAGTGGGCACGTTCGCTCGGGGCGGCCCGGTTCGACCACATCATCGACTGGAGCGGCTACTCCTCGTTCTGGGCGTTCATGCTGTCGCTGGCTCCCGGTGCGTCACGATCGATCTGGTTGCACAACGACCTGCGCGCGGACCAGATGCGCGAGGTCGACGGCCGCCGCCCGCACTTCGACAACCTGGGCTCGACGTTCTCCACCTACCAGCGCTACGACCACCTCGTGTCGGTGTCCCGGGCGCTCCGGGACGTCAACGCCGAGCGACTCGGCGAGTTCGCACCCGCGGAGAAGTTCGTCGCGGCGCGCAACACCATCGACCACGAGCGGGTCCTGCGCAAGGCGTTCGGCGCACCGGGCGCCCCGGAGGCGCTTGATGCCGCGTGGCCGGGGGAGCACCGGATCGTCGTGCCGGACAACGATGTTCGCGCGGTCACCGAGGCGCTCGTCGAGGAGCACGACCTGGCCGCGCACGCCGAGGAGGTGCAGCGCCGAGTTGCCCTCGCCGTCGTCCCCGAGGACCCGGACGTGACGACGTTCGTCGCGGTGGGTCGGCTGTCCCCCGAGAAGAACCACGAACGCCTCGTCAAGGCATTCGCCCGGGTGCACCACGACCACCCGCAGACGCGGCTCGTCATCATCGGCGGCGGTCCGCTCGAGGACAAGCTGAACGCCCTGGTGCGCCGCCTCGGCCTGGACGACGCGGTCGTCATCGCGGGGGCACAACCGAACCCGTGGGCGATCATGAGCCATTGCAACGTCTTCGTCCTGTCCAGTGACTACGAGGGGCAGCCCATGGTGATCCTCGAAGCAAGGACGTTGGGGCTGCCGGTCGTGTCGACGGCATTCGCCTCCGTGGCGTCGGCGCTCGCCCCCGGTGAGGGCCTCGTCGTCGACCGCAACGTCAAGGCGCTCGCTGCCGGCATGGAGGCGGCGGTGGCCGGCGACGTCCCGGCTCCGCCGTTCGTCGCCGAGGCCTACAACGCCGAGGTGATGGACGAGTTCTACCGTGCCATCGGTGCCGACGCCGCCGACTCACCTGCTACGGTCCCGGGATGACTTGGCGAAACAAGGTCAACGGCGGCCTGTCCCGGTTCACGGGGTACGAGCTCCGCAAGGCCCGCACCAGCCGGGATTCGGCTCCGCGCGGACCGGTCGCGAAGCCTGCCAGTGCTCCGGCTGCGAAGACACCCGCGGCGCCCGCGGCGCCCGTCAAGAAGGCGACGCCCCCTGCCGCTCCCAAGCAGCTGGAGCTGCCCCGCGACTACGACGACGCGGCACAGGCGACGATTCGCGAGGTCAAGCCGTGGACGATGACGTCCCCGGAGAAGCTGAACGCCCTGATCCTGTCGGTGCGGCACGTGGTCAAGCACGGGCTGCCCGGTGACGTGGTCGAGTGCGGCGTGTGGCGCGGCGGAAGCATGCAGGCCGCAGCCCGGACCTTGATGGAGGAGGGCGACACCAGCCGCAACCTCTACCTCTTCGACACCTACGAGGGCATGTCGGCGCCGACCGAGAAGGACCGGCGCGGACACGATGGCGCGTCCGCTGCCGAGCTCCTCGAAACGAGTTCGCGCGAGTCCGGGGTGTGGGCTGTCGCCACGCTGGACGACGTGCAGAACGGCATGGCCCGCATCGGTTACCCCGAGGACAAGGTGCACTACGTCCAGGGGATGGTGGAGCAGACGATCCCGGAGCAGGCCCCCGAGCAGATCTCGATCCTGCGCCTCGACACGGACTGGTACGAGTCGACCAAGCATGAGCTCGACCACCTGTACCCCCGGCTGGTCAGTGGAGGGGTTCTGCTCCTCGACGACTATGGCTGGTGGGAGGGCGCCAAGACGGCTGTCGACGAGTGGCTCGAGGAGACGGGCGAGCGGTTGCTCCTGCTGCGCATGGCCGAGGGCCGGGTCGCCGTCAAGCCCTGACAGTGCTGACGGCCTTGGCTGCCTCGAGGCTCGGCGTCGCCGTCCTCGCGGAACCACGCAGTGGGTTGACGCAGGCGGCCAGGGCGACCACGACGGGCACGTAGGCGAACAGGTACCTTGAGCCGCCCTGGAAGACGAGGGTGAACAGGCCGATGCCCAGCACCGTCGCCGCGACGACCAAGAGCTCCCGGCGGTAGGCGGCGCGCAGGAGTCCTGCCCCCGCCCAGAGCACGAGCGCAAGCCAGGCCCCGGTGGTCAGGGCGGAACGCAGCGGGTAGTGCTCACCGCGGGCGTGCTGCCAGGACTGGACCTTCAGGGCAGTCGGGTCGTGCTCGTGGAGCCGCTCAGGTTGCCAGTCGAAGGCTCCCCAGGCGAAGAACATCCCGTCGCCCCAGTTGAAGGCCAGCTTGCGCAGCTCGAACGTGAGGACCCCGCCGGGCCCCATCTGGTCCAGCTGGCGCCGCAACCGGTCCCGCGACCACTCATGGAGCCGTTCGCCGGACAGGTTGATCGACTCCTTCACCATCTGCGGGCTGTAGGCGCCGTAGTAGGGGCGTGGGGCGGAGCCGTACGTCGTGGTGAGGCCGTTCGCCAGCCACCACGCGACGGGTGGCGTGCGGTCGGTCTGCAGGCTCGCACGGTCCACGCCGGACACCGTTCCGGCGATTGCCAACGCACCCTGCACGGTGAGGCCGAAGGCGGCCACGGCGCACAACAACGCCACCGCCACGCGTCGTCGCCCGGGCGCGGAGCCCGCGACCAGGACGACGAGCAGCACGAGGGCCAAGGCGATGGCCGTCGTGGCAGGGGTGGACTTGATGACGAACCCGAGACCTGCGCACACCAAGGCAAGGACGACCCAGGCCAGCCGGAACCGAGACCGTCGGCCGGCCGCCAGGACACCCAGCGTCACCGCCCCCCCGACGAACGGCATCGCCGGGATGTCCGTGTAGGGCACGGCCATCCAGGGCGAACAGCCCACAAGGAGGAACACGATCGCCTGGGCCACGAAGGCCGCTGCCGTCCCCCGGACACGCCGCACCAGCACGAACGTGCTGAAGAGGACGAGCGCAAGGCACACGCCGTTGAGACGCAGGTACGTGTCGTACATCTGGGCGTCCGTGGGGCCTCCGACCGCCCGCGCCGTGTTCATGATCGCGATGAGGGGCAGGTTGTTCGGGTACCGCGAGAGGTAGTCGTGCGCGTACGCGGAGAAGAGGTCCTGGGTGAACAGCTCTCGGGAGAACCTCGTGGCCACACCCGCGTCCCAGCCATAGGTGAACCTGAGCGGCAGGGACATCAGGTGGCCGGCGACGCCCCCGGCCAGGGCCAGACCGGCGGCGAGCACCGTGGCCCCGTGCGGGGTGTTCCACGGCCGGCCGCCCCGCTGGCTCGGGAGTCGGGTCGGACGCCTCCGCCACCGCGCGGCCAGCAGGTTGCCGGCGACCGCAACGAGCAGGGAAGCCGCCAGGCCCACCAGGACGAGGGCCCGGTTGTACGCGATGTTCGGGTCGGCCGGTTTGACCAGGACGAGCGCGACGACGAGGACGAGCACAGCGCCCGTCAGCCGCAGCACCGCCGTCCCGACCCAGCGTTCCGGCTGGGCAACGGGCTGGTCCTTGGCGTCCACGGGGAAAGTGTGACATCCCGGGATGGACCGGTCCGGCAGGTGCTCGGACAGCGCGTGGCAACGCGTTAGCATCAAGCCTCAACGCGGAGTGCGACGCAGGCACCTGCAGATTTCGAGTCACGACGGGAGCCGCTCACCCATGCAGGATCGGGCCCCAGGGAATGCGCCAGCGCTGCCACCGAGGACCCGCCTGGACTCGCTGACCGGCCTTCGCTACTTCGGCGCGCTCGCCGTGTTCGTGACGCACTTCGTCGGCTCGGGTGCCAGCGGCTACGGACGCATTCCGCTCATCTATCCCCAGAGCACGTATGGCACCCACGGAGTGACGTTCTTCTTCGTGCTGTCGGGCTTCGTGCTCACCTGGATGTGGAAGCCCGGCGGCAGCGTCGCCACCTTCTACTGGCGTCGCGTCGCCAGGATCATGCCGCTGCACCTGGCGACCAGCATCGTGGCGCTGTGGGTGTTCTACGAGCCGGTCAGCCGGCAGGTGTTCGAGTGGGGTCCCTACCTGCTCAGCCTCGTCCTGCTCCAGGCCTGGGTCCCGCACCTCACCCCGATGTTCCCCGGCAACACCGTGTCGTGGACCTTGTCGTGCGAGGCGTTCTTCTACCTGTGCTACCCGGTCCTCATCGCGGTCCTGGCCAGGCGTTCGCGTCGGCAGCTCCTCGTGGCGACGATCGCGATCGTGCTGGCGGCGTTCGCCTGGCGGACGTATGCCGGCCTCAACCTCACCGACTACATGCAGTCGTGGTCGCTGCGCACCCCGGTCTTCCGCATCTGGGAGTTCACGCTGGGCATCATCCTGGCGCTCGCGGTGCGCCGCGGCCTCGTGGTCCGCGGGGGCGTGGCGCTGGTGGCGGTCGTGCTCGCAGCCTGGATCCTCGTCTACTTCAACGTCCGTCCGCTGCTGCCCGGCGGGGTGGCCGACCTCATCGTCTACCTCGACCAGGTGGTGGGGCCGTTGCTGTTCGCGTGGTTGATCGGTGCGGCGGCCAGGAACGACGTGCGTGGCCGGGTGTCCTGGCTGGCGAGCAAGCCCATGGTCCTGCTCGGTGCCTGGTCCTTCGCGTTCTACCTGGTGCACTACTTCCCACTCCGGCTGTCCACCATGGCGTTCGGGCCGCGGAAGGCCAGTGATGCCAACATCTTCGACCTGCTCGGCATGGCCCTCGTGGCGACGGCGCTCGCGGCTGTCTTCTACTACGCCATCGAGCGTCCGGCGGAGCGTCGGTTGCGCAACCTGTTCAACCGGCGAGGGAGCGGCGACGCCGATGGGCGCACGGAACGCGGCACTGAGGACCGGTCCGAGTCCCAGGTCGAGCGGGCTGCGGAAGAGGCCGAGCACCAGCTGCGGTGACCGCCCGGGTCAGCGCTGGACGCGCGCGATCAGGTCCTCCCAGCGGTCCATGACGTGCTCACGGTCGTAGCGCCTTGCCGAGACGTGGCCGGCTGCTCCCATTCGGGCCGTCAGCTCCTCGTCGGCCATCAGGGTGCGTAGCGCCGACGCCAGGCCGGGGATGTGGTTCTGCGGGACGACGAAGCCGTCGACGCCGTCGGTGATGATCTCGGACACCCCGGGCGCGCAGTCGTACGCGACGGCCGGCACGCCACAGGCGAGCGACTCGGCGAGCACCATGGGCAGGCCCTCGAACTGGGACGAGAGCACCGACAGCCGCGACGACCGCAGCACTCCCTCGACGTCGTTGGTGGGACCCATCAGCCGGGCACTGTCGGAGATCCCCAGGTCGTCGATGAGGGCGGCCAGCTCCGCGCGCATCGGCCCGTCGCCGTAGAGCTCGAAGGACCAGTCTGGGAAGTCCGGAGCGACCCGTGCCCACGCCCGCAACGCATGGTCGAGCTGCTTGACCGCGTCGTACCGGGACAACGCGACGAGCCGCTTGCTGCGCGGGATGTCCTCCGCCGCCTGGGCCTTGAGCCACAACGGGTTCGGCATCGCGCCGGCGTTGTTGAAGTTGTGCCGGGTGAAGTTGTCGGCGTCGGCCTGGGTGAGCAGGAGGAACTTGTCGATGCGTCGGTAGGTGCGGGACAGGCGATCGAAGTCGGTGTTGGACCGAGCCCCCTGGTAGGACCAGTGGTACTGACCGATGATCCGCGTCCCCGAGTCCAGGAGGTCGTCCAGGCCGAGCTCGACGAGGTGCTCCATCGAGTAGACCTGCATGCAGATCACGACGCCGTCGCGGTAGTCCGCCAGCGTGGTCCGCAGGTTGTCGAGGGCTTCTCGGCGCATGGCCCTGCGCACGACCGCGGGGTGGGGACGCTCGCCCTCCGGGCGTTCGGTGCGGTCGGACATGAACCCCGTGGTGTAGCCGGTCATCGTCATCTGCGCCGAGGGGCCGGACGTCGGGCGGATGCCCCGCAGGGCCACGTCGTAGCCGCGCCCGGACAGGCCTGCCGCGAGGCCGTGGGCGACGCGTTCCACACCGCCGAGACCGTCGATGTGGTTGGCGAGGATGAGCACCGGGGGTCTGGTCATGGTGCACCCGCCTCTCCGAGCAGTGCGCGGACCGCTCGCTCGGATGCGGAGCCGTCCTCGTCGCCGCAGTACCGCTCGAGGAAGTGCTGGTACTTCGCGGCATACTCCGCACGGTCCGTCTGCGCGGACGCGACGGCGGCCACGAGCTCCCGGGTGGTGGTGACGAAGGGGCCGGGACCGACCTCGAGGAGGTCGAAGTAGGTGCCCCTCGTGGCGAGGTACTCGCCGTAGTCATAGGTGTAGAAGACGATCGGCTTGCGCAGGAGGGCGTAGTCGAACATCACCGAGGAGTAGTCCGTCACGAGCACGTCCGCTGCGTGGTAGAGGATGTTGACGTCCTCGACGCTCGCGGTGTCCAGCGTGCGGTGCCGGACCGAGGCCGGCACGCGGATCCGGTTCAGGTAGTGGGGCCGCAACAGCAGGTAGGTGTTGTCGTCCATGCCCTCGAGGAAGGCCTCCACGTCGAAGGGCACCTCGACCGCCAGCCGCTTCGAGCGGTTGTCCTGACGGAAGGTCGGCGCGTAGAGCACCACCCGGGCGTCCTGCGGCAGGTCCAGCAGCCGCCGGGCCTCCTGCTGGGTCATGGACCCGTCGACCAGGGCGTCGTTGCGGGGCGTGCCGTACCGCACCAGCCCGCCGGCATACCGGTAGGCGGGGACGAACGTCTCCTCGAAGTAGCGGTTGGGGACGCACAGCTCGTCCCAGGCGCCCACCCCACGGTCCGGCTGCGGTGGGGGTGGGGGCGCGCCCGGTTCGTCGTGACCCATCTTCTTCAGCGGGATGCCGTGCCACGTCTGCAGGTACCGCTGCTCGGGCCGCTTGCGGATGTAGGAGGGGAAGGTCTGGTTGTCGACCCAGTAGGCCGCGCGCGCCAGGACCCTGCGGTATGCCGCGCTGCCGCGCTCCACGACCTCGACGTCCGGGTGCGGTGGTTCATGGTCGGGTGGCAGCACCCACACCGCCTTCATCTGCGGGTGCAGTCGGCGCATGGCCTCGTAGACGTACTTGGGGCTGTCGCCGTAGATGGTTCCGAGGTTGGCCTCGAAGACCACGAGCCGTCGGTCGAGGGGCAGCTGGCGCCAGCCCTGGTAGAGGCGGCGCTGGGCCTTCGCGGTGTCGGCGTCGCGCCAGTGCTTCGTCACCTGCTCCTCGAGGGCGGGCTGGTAGCGCTTGGTGATGCGGTTGGTGACCCTGCGTCGCAGGCCGGGGGCCATGGTCACGGTGATCTCGGTGTTGCCCAGGTTTCCCGGGCCGAGGGTGCCACTCAGCCCGGCGCCGCGGTGCAGGGCGAGGGGGAGTGGCAGCTGCGCGGCTTCGGTGCCGGGGTGCCAGATCAGTGGGGTGCTGGACTCGTGTCCCGAGATCCGGGTGGCGACGTGCAGCGTCCAGCTGGCGTCAGCCGTGAGCCGGGCCAAATGGCGACCGGCGTGGAGCCGGGCCGTCCACGTGACCCAGTCGTCCGCGCGCTGGTCCACGGCGACGGGCACCTCGACCCGGTCGTCGGACTCGGCGCGGCGGGCGGAAAGGGTCAGGGACCAGCCGTCGGCCGCCGCGAGCTTGCCCAGGGCGTCATAGGTGCGCCCGGACAGCACCAGGTCGCTCCCGACCGCGCGGGCCTGCACGACCTCGTGCAGCAGGTGGTAGGTGCCGATCGGTGCCCGCACGATGGGGTCGCGGCCGGCGACGAGCAGGACGTTCTCGGGGGCGTCGAGGTCGTGGGCCGGGTCGGGGCCGGGCACACGGTCGGTGTTCGACAGGTAGGTCGTCCCGTCGTGGTCGCTCACCCGCGAGGCGAGGATGTTGCGCCGGTCGAGCAGCATCAGCTGGCGCAGCCCCTCGAGGTCGTGGCGCAGGGCCATGCCGAAGGCCGCGCGCAGCGCGAGCGGGAGCGCGGCATACCGGTCCATGGGTATGCCGCGCAGGTAGGGCTCCGCCTCGGCCAGCACCTCGGCCGTGACCGTGCCGTCGCCGTCGATCACGTCGGCGAGGTAGAGGCGCATGTCGTTCTGGAGGAACTTGAGGTCCTTGGCCCGCTGGAGCTCCGGGGTGCCGTGCTCGGCGAGGTAGGCATCGAGCCGGCGGTGCACGGCGAGCCGGTGGTGGAAGTTCGTGATCTCGCCCCGCTGCTGGGTGATCGAGCGCCGGGCCCGGACCGGGAAGATGCGCCACACGTAGACGTTCTCCGGGATGATCGCGATCCGCGACGCCGAGTTGTAGGCCTTGAGGCTGAAGACCTGGTCCTCGTAGTGGACGTCCTCGGGGAAGTGCAGGTCGTGGCGCTCGAGGAACTCGCGGCGGAAGAGCTTGTTGACGGACAGGACGTCCTCGATCAGCTCGGGCGCCTCGGCGAGGCCGGCGACGACGCGGCGCTCCTCGAACAGGTGCGGGTACCACTTGGTCTGCCGACCGGTGTCCATGTACTGCCGCCGCACCAAGCCCATCGAGAAGTCGGCGTCGTTGTCCTCCAACGCCTCGAGGAGGTTCTTGCACGCGTGCCGCTCGAGCCGGTCGTCGCTGTCGAGGAACATGATGGTGCGACCCGTGGAGACCTCGGTGCCGACGTTGCGCGGACGGCCGCAGCCGCCGGAGTTCTCCGGCAGCCGGACGTAGCGCACCCGCGGGTCCTCGGCCTGGAGCTCGGCCGCGACCTCGGGCGTGTTGTCGGTGGAGTGGTCGTCGGCGATGACGACCTCGACCGAGCGAAGGGTCTGGCGCAGGACCGACCGCACCGCGGTCGGGAGGCGACGCGCGTCGTTGTAGACGATGACGACCACGCTGACATCCGGTCGGGCTGCCCCGGGGTCGACCACGCGTGATGCTCCTTCTCCGTTACGACTGATCGGTCAGGATATAGCCTGTGCGGTCGCAGGACTCGGCGGGCATAGAATCGCCCAGCACTTCACCGTGGCACCCGCGGGCACTCCATGAACAGGTAGGTCACCACAACCATGATCTTGGTCCGGCAGATGCGCGGGCTGTTGGCCAAGCGCCGGATACTCGCGACCCTCGTGCGCCGGGACCTGCGGGTCCGGTACGGCGGAAGCCCGATCGGCTACCTGTGGACGATCATCGACCCGCTGGCCATGGCCGCGATCTACTTCGTGGTCTTCACGCTCATCTTCAAGGCCCGGTCGGTCGGTTACCAGCCGTACGTGCTGTTCCTCATCGTCGGGCTGCTGGCGTGGCAGTGGTTCTCGGGGTCCCTCACCGAGACCTCGCGGGCACTGCTCGCGGAGTCGCGGCTCATCCGCTCGACCAACCTGCCGCGCGAACTGTGGGTCGTGCGGGTCGTGATCGCCAAGATGATCGAGTTCATCCTGTCGATGCCGGTGCTGGCAGGGTTCACGATCTTCTACCTCATCAAGGGCGACGCACACCTCAACGCCCGGCTGCTGCTGGTGCCAGTCGGGCTGTTCCTCCAGTTCGTCCTGTTGACCGGGATCGGGCTGATCCTCGCGCCCATCACCACCCTCGTCACGGACACCGCACGGGTCGTGCGGATCGTCCTGCGGATGGGGTTCTACTCCACGCCGATCATCTACGGGGTGCACGCGGCGCCGGCGTCGCTGCGTGAGGTGCTGCTGTTCAACCCCATGACCGGCATCCTCGAGCTGTACCGTGCCGGCTTCTTCCCCCATGACCTCAACTACAAGTCGGTCGTCCTGTCAGCGGTCATCTCGTTCGGCATCCTCGTGATCGGCACGCTCGTCTTCGAGCGCCTCGAGTCCAGCGTGCTGAAGGAGATCTGATGGCCGCACCCGTCATCCAGGCCGACAACCTGGGCATCGACTTCTTCCGCAACCGCCGTCGCAAGATGTCGCTGCGGGAGATGATCTACACCGGTGGCACCTCGCACAACAAGGAGACCTTCAAGGCCCTCGACCAAGTGTCCTTCACGGTCCAGCCCGGCGAGGCCGTCGGGCTGATCGGTGGCAACGGCAGCGGCAAGTCCACGCTGCTCAAGATGATCGCCGGAGTCCTGCTCCCCGACCACGGGTCCGTGCGGGTGCGTGGGGGCGTGGCGCCACTGATCGAGCTGACCGGCGGCTTCATCGGCGAGCTGTCCGCGCGGGAGAACGTCTACCTCACCTCCGGGCTGCACGGGCTGACCAAGGAGCAGGTCGACGAGCGCTTCGAGAGCATCATCGACTTCGCCGGGCCGCAGGTCCGCGCCGCCCTGGACACGCCGTTCCGCCACTTCTCCTCCGGCATGCAGGTGCGGCTCGGCTTCGCGGTGATCACGACCCTCGACGAGCCGATCGTGCTCGTCGACGAGGTCCTCGCCGTCGGCGACCGGGCCTTCCGCGAGAAGTGCTACACGCGGATGGAGTCCATGCTCAGCGGCGGCAAGACCCTGTTCCTCGTATCGCACAGCGAGTCCGACCTGCGCCGGTTCGCCAAGCGCGGCCTCTACCTCCAGCAGGGCCGGCTCGTCGGTGACGGCGACATCGAGGACGTGCTCGAGCAGTACAACGCCGACGCGGACGCCGGAACGTGAGCCTGGCCCTCCAGCCGTTCGTCGGTGACGACGCGGCGCGGGCGGTCCACGGGTACGACGCCGGCGCCGCGGCATACCTCCTCGCTCGTCCCGGCCAGGGCGCCGGCGAGCCCAGCGGACCCGACCTCACCCCGTGGCACGAGCTCTCGCTGCGCCCCGTGGTCGTGACCGCTGCGGACGCCGCCGAGGCCCTGGCCGAGGTCGCCGCTGCCGCGTCGCCCGACGAGGCCCTCGTCCTCGTCGCGCCAGGTCTGCGCATCGCCACGGCGGCCCTGCTCGACCAGCTCGACCGCCCGGGGGAGGCGACCACCGTCGCGACCATCGAAGGCACTGCCCTGCAAGGGGATCCGCACGAGCCGACCGACTTCACCATCCTGCGGATCGACCGCGACCAGCGGCTGGTGCACTCGGTGGGCACCGCGCGGCAGACCGTGTCCGACCCGACGAACGTGGCCGCCGGCGTGCTCCGCGTCGCCGCAGCCGACGTCCCCGAGGCGCTCCGGCTGTGGCGCGAGGCCGCCGAGTCGCCGGTCGCCCGGGACGCCGACGTCGACCCGTTCGACCTGGCCCTCCTCGCGCTGGTGCGCGGGGGAGTGCGCGTCGGGACTCTCCCGCTGGGGCCGTTCGACGTGGACCGTGGCAGCAGCACAGCCCTCGGATCGCACGGATCTCCCTGGCAGCAAAGGCTTCGCGGCGCCTCCCGCGGAGGTGACGGGTTCTTCTCGACCTTCTGCATCCGGCCGCTCTCACGCCGACTCACCGGCTTCGGCCTGGGCCACGACTGGTCGCCCAACGTCGTCACGCTCACCAGCCTCGGCCTCGGCCTCGTGGCGGCCGGACTGGCCGCAGTCGACAACCGGTGGACGTGGGTCGCTGCCGCGGTCCTGCTCATCACCGCCCTCGTCGTCGACTGCGTCGACGGCGAGATCGCCCGGTTCCGTAGGAAGTTCAGCGCGCTGGGCGCCTGGCTCGATGCGGTCGGCGACCGGGTCAAGGAGTACTCCCTCATTGCCGCGGTTGCCTGGGTCGGTGTCGCACGGGGCGAGGACACGTGGTGGCTCGCCGTGCTCGCGCTGGTCCTCGTGACCACGCGTCACCTGGAGGACTACGCCTACTTCGACCGCATCCGATCGACCCGCGCCCACGTCACCCCCGACCTGCTGCCGGTCGACGCCCCCCACGACCTCGGCGACGCGGGCTCGCGCACGACCCTCCCGCCGCGGCAGACCCGCCGGCAGCGCGTCGTCTTCTGGACCAAGAAGGTCATGCACCTGCCCATCGCCGAGCGCTACCTGCTGCTGGCCATCGGGTTGCTCACCTTCGAGCCGCTGGTGCTGCTGTGGCTCATCGTCGTCGCGGTCGCGATCGCGCTGGTGTGGACCCAGGGCGGCCGCACCGCCAAGGCACTCCTGGGTGTCGACGGCTTCCGGCCGTCGCCGTCCGTGCTGGCCGGACAGTGGGGCGACATGGACCACCAGGCCGACCTCGGCCCCGTGGCCCGGGTCGCCGGCCGAGTGCTGCGCGCCCCCATGCCGGTCGCCTTCGTCGGTGCCCTCGTGGTGCTCGCCGCAGGGGTGACCGCAGCCCGCGACGGCAGGGCCGTACTCGTCGTCGCGCTCGTGGTGGTCGGGGTGCTGCTGGTCGGGTTCGCCTGCCGCCCGCCGCTGCGCGATCGCCTCGCGTGGCAGCTCTCGTCGGTGCTGTGGCTCACCGAGGCCGGGCTCGTCACCGGGTTGGCGTGGCACCTCGACTCGCCGCGTCGCTGGGTCGTGTTCGCCTACCTCGCCGCGGTGGCATGGCACCGTTACGACGTGGTCTACCGGTTGCGCGACACGGGACTCCCGGCAGCGCCGTGGGTGACGCTCGTGACGCTCGGCACCGACGGCCGGATGGTGCTGCTCGCCGTCCTGTGGGCCGTGGGCGTGCCGCTCGAGCCGGTGCTCGGCTGGGGCGCGCTCGCGCTGATCGTCGTGTATGCCGCGGAGTCGGCCAGCGCGTGGCTCACCTGGGCGCGTGGTCGCCGGGCGCAGCCCGTCGCGGGCAAGGTGGCCACGTGACCGACCCGACCGCCACGGCCCACGACCCGCGGGACAACCACCCGACCATGGCGCAGCTGCGCGCGGTCGCGCAGCCGCCCGAGCACATCGCCCGCTACAACGCCGAGCACTGGGCCGGCGCGCTCTACATGCGCCACCTGTCGCTGCCGGTCACCCGGGCCCTGCTGCCCACCGGCATCACCCCCAACGGCGTGACCTGGCTGATGATCGTCGCCGGCGTCGGCGGTGCGCTGGCCCTGCCGCTGCCCGGTCTGGTCGGCCCTCTCCTGTGCGTCCTCGGCATGCAGCTGCAGCTGCTCCTCGACTGCAGCGACGGCGAGGTCGCCCGCTGGCGGCAACGGTTCTCACCGGCCGGCATCTACCTCGACCGGGTGGGTCACTACGCCACCGAGGCCGCCATCCCCGCGGCGCTCGGCCTGCGCGCGGACGGGTGGACCCTCACCGACCCCTCCCGGGTCGGTGGCTGGACGGTGCTGGGCATGCTGGTCGCCATCCTCGTCCTGCTCAACAAGGCCTTCACCGACCTCGTCCACGTCGCCCGGGCCAAGACCGGCCGCCCGCCCCTGGAGGACGTGGCCGCCACGACCCGGTCGCGGGTGTCGGGGCTGGCGGCAATCCGCCGGGCCTTCGGCTACCTGCCGGTCTTCCGTGCCTTCGTCGCGATCGAGGCATCACTGCTGGCGTTGCTGGCCGGCATCGTCGACGTCGCCCACGGCGACCTGCTCGGCACCCGGGTGCTCGTGGCCGTCATGGTGCCGCTGGCGGTCATCACGGCCGGCGGCCACCTCCTCGGCGTCCTCACCAGCTCACGGCTGCGCTGATGGCGAGGCGTCCTGCTCGTGGACCAGCCCCCGTCGTGCAGTGGGCCCAGGAGCACGGCGAGGTCGGCGGTGTCCTGGCCAGCCACGCCCAGCTGACCGCCCAGCTGCGCGCCGCGGGCCACCCGGTGACCTACGTCGACACCGGCTCGCCCCGCCGGGCGCTCGGCGCGCTGCCCCGAGCCGTCCGCCGCCGCGGCCTGCACCTGTTGCACATCACTCGGCTGTGGCGCGCCATGGTCCTCGCCCCCGTCTTCGCTCTGTTGCCCGGCCGCACCGCACTGGTCCTGCACAGCGGTTCGGTCGCAGGCCAGCTCGAGCGGATGAGCCACCGACAACGCCGGGTCCTGCGCACGGCGCTGCGCGCCTACGACGAGATCTGGCCGGTCAACGACGAGATCGCGCTCGCCTTCGAGGACGGGCCGGGTCGCCCGGTGCGCGTCATCACGCCGTTCTCCGCCGACGCCACCTCGCCCGCGCACGCCTCCGCGGGCGACGGCCAGGTCCGGGAGCCGCACCTGCTCAGCGTGGCCACCAACGCGGGCCTCGCCCACTACAACGCCGACCTGGCCGTACGCGCCGCCGAGCTGGTGCGCGAATCCTGGCCCGATGCAGCATTGCGCGTGCTCGCCTACGGCCACGCGGGTCCCGAGCTCGCCGAGCTGCGCGCTGCGGTGGCAGGGCTGCCGTGGGTGGAGCTCAGCTTCGACGCGTCGCCCTCGGAGGTGCACGACGTGCTCCTGCGCAGTGCGGTCTTCCTGCGCCCGACCGCCTGGGACGGCGACTCGGTCATCGTCCGGGAAGCGCTCGCCGCCGGGGCCCGGGTCGTCGCCACCGACACGGCACCGCGACCGGTGGGTGTCGAGCTCGCCTCGCCCGACGCGGCCGACCTCGCGCGGGCCGTCGTCGAGGGCGGCCGCCCCTCCGATGGTGGCGGCCTCACCAGCCTCACCGCGTTCGACGCAGCCGTGGACGCGCTGGGCCGGCTGTCCTGACCGACGGCGGCCACCCACGGTGGTGAGCCGGTATGCCGCGTGGGCACGCGGCATACCCGCGTCTGGTCAGCGAGGGGAGGGCGGGTCGTCCGCGGGCGGCTCGTCCCCGTCATCGGGAAGCGCCCGGTCGCCCCTGACCTCGTCGAGCGCGAGGCGTCGGGCGAGCTTGGTGTACCTCGTCTCGAGGTCCCGGAAGCGCAGGTAGGTCGTGACGGTGAAGGAGAGGAAGGCGACGACGAGGGCGTAGAGCACCATGTCGGTGCCGCGGCCGACCCCCACCAGGTGGGCGATGCGGTTCCACACGTCGGGGATGAGGATCGAGACCACCGCGAAGCCGGCGAACAGGATCAGCCCCAGCCGGCGGATGGCCTGGGCGCGCGCGCCGCGCGAGCGGAACAGCCGGGCCACGACGGCCACGACGACCGCGATCAGGACGATCTGGATCAGCAGGATCTTCATCGCAGGATCAGCTCCGCGAGGATGTTGACGGCGTTCCACAGCGACTGGCCCTTGGAGCGGGAGTAGTCGGTGTAGAGGACATGGACCGGGCTCTCGGCGTAGCGCACGTCGAGGGCGCCGATCTGGGAGACGAGCTCGGAGGCGTGGGCCATCCGGTTCTGCGTGATCTGCAGGCGGCTCACCACGTCGCGCGAGAGCAGGCGCAGGCCGTTGTGGGCGTCGGTGAGCTTGGTGCGGGTCGTGAGGTTGGTGTACGCCACGGCCATCCGCAGCACCGCCCGCTTGAGCAGCCCCGCGTCGGTGCGGTCGTCGAGGAACCGCGACCCGAACACGACGTCGAGGCCCTCGGCGCGGGCGAGGTCCAGCATCGCCACGACGTCCTCGACCTGGTGCTGGCCATCGGCGTCGAAGGTGACCACCCAACGCATGTCGGGCACGCTCAGCGCGTACTCGAACCCGGTCTGGAGGGCGGCGCCCTGCCCGAGGTTGACGGGGTGGCGGACCACGACCGCACCGGCCTGCGCGGCCAGCCGGGCGCTGTCGTCGGCCGAGCCGTCGTCGACGCACACCACGTGGGGGAACACCTCCCGCGCGCGGCGCACCACGTCGGCGATGACGGTCGCCTCGTTGTAGAGGGGGACGACCAGCCAGACATCCTCGTTCATCGAGGGTCAGCCTAGTGACGGCGTCGGCCGGGCCGGGAACCGCCGCTCCGCGCTACCTGACCTTCACCGGCCGTATCCCCACGCATCGCCGGGGGGACACGAGCGTCCCGCAGCAGTGGTAACGAAACGGCCACGGCTCCTGCTCGCGCCTGTGACGGGTGTGACTGGTGTGTGACATTGGTCGGGTTGTCCGCTGTGTCCTCCCCGCTGTGCCCCGACCCCTGTGGTGGTTGTCTCGTGAGAGTTCTGCGTCTGCGCGCCGTCTTCGTCCTGGTCCTGTCGAGCGTGCTGGTGGTGACCGGCGCGGTGCTCAGCACCCGCCCGCCCGCCGCGCAGGCGGCACCGCGGCCGGTGCCCACCCAGGACCTGCGGGTGCCGCTGCGGGCGATGTCGGCCGACGACCTGCGGGCGGCGACGGCCGGTGCCGTGGCCCCGCGCGAGGGTGCCCGCACCGCCCGGGTGCCCGGCACCAGCCGGTCCGGCGTGCAGAGCAGCGCCCAGCAGACGGGCGGCGGGCTCCGGGTCATCGGGGTGACCTGGCCGGCCGGTGAGCTCGGGCCGGACCGCCGGGTCGAGTACCGCACACGCGACGCCGGCGCCTGGGGCGCGTGGACGACGATGTCCACCTCCGACGACCACGGTCCCGACCCGGGCAGCGCGGAGGCCAAGGATGAGCGCGGCGGCACCGACCCCTACGTCGTGACCTCGGACGCGGTGCAGGTCCGCGTCCTTGATGCCAGCGCGCAGGCACCGGCGGACGTCCAGCTCGACGTCATCGACCCGTCGAGCGCTCCGGCCGACAAGCCGACCAGCACGGCGGGCTCGGCCAGCGGTGCCGGCGCCAAGCCGACCATCTACACGCGAGCGCAGTGGGGCGCCGACGAGTCGCTGCGCACCGGTGTCCCGGAGTACGGCACCATCAAGGCCGGCTTCGTCCACCACACCGTCAACGCCAACAACTACACGGCCAGCCAGGTGCCGGCCATCATCCGCGGCATCTACACCTTCCACACCAAGTCCCGTGGCTGGAGCGACATCGGCTACAACTTCCTCGTCGACCGCTTCGGCCGCACCTGGGAGGGGCGCGCCGGCGGTGTCGACCAGCCGGTCATCGGCGCACACACCGGCGGCTTCAACAGCCAGCTCTTCGGCGCAGCCGCCATCGGCACGTTCAACACGGCCACCCCACCGGCGGCCGTCGTCAACGCGTTCAGCAAGCTCTTCGCCTGGAAGCTGAGCCTCGCCCACGTCGACCCCACCGCCACCGTCACCCTCGATGGCATGACCCGGCCGATCTCGACGGTGTCGGGCCACCGTGATGCCGACGGAGCACCGAACGACACCGAGTGCCCCGGCAACGCGTTGGAGGCGAAACTGCCCACCATCAGGGCTGATTCGCGAGCCCTGATGGGTGCGGCGTTCTTCAACCCACGCATCGACGTCACGTCGTGGGACTACGGCCAGCCCGTGACCACGACGGTGCGGGCCAACCCCGACCGCACCATGAACTGGACCCTCCAGGTGCGCAGCGTCTGCTCCACCGCCGTGCTGACGACCCTGCGCGGCACCGCGACCAAGGCCGCCGGCCTCGTCGCGTCGTGGAACGGCACCTTCGGTGGCGCCCTGCCGCCGCCGGGGGAGTATGCCGTGAGCGTGTCCGCGAGTGCCGGGAGCGGCACCGCCAACTCGGTTCCGCCGTACACCGCGCGGGTGCAGATCAACCCGCCACCGGACGGCGGACCACCCGGCTACTGCCCGGCGCGCATCGGCGGCGCCGACCGCTACGACACCGCGGTCCAGGTGGCCCGGGCCGCGAACCCGCAGTCGCAGGCCGTGGTCCTCGCCAGCGGCGCGGACGCCGCCATGCCGGACGCCCTCGTCTCGGCCCCGCTGGCCCGCGCCAAGGGCGCGGCGATGCTCCTGACCAAGCCGACGTCGCTGCCCTCCGTCGTCACGGCGGACCTGCGCGCCCGCCGGGTCACCACGGCATACATCGTCGGTGGCACGGGCGTCATCTCCAGCGCGGTCGAGCAACAGCTGCGCTCGCTCGGGGTGACCAGCATCGACCGGGTCGCCGGGAAGAACCGCTACGACACCGCGGCCGGCGTCGCGGCCCGGATCGGTGCGTCGCCCGACGTCCTCGTCGCCTCCGGTGACATCGGGTCGATGTCCGACGGCCTCGTCCTGTCCGGCCCAGGCAGCGCGCTCAAGCGGCCGGTCCTGCTCGTGCAGGCGACGAAGGTGCCGACCGAGACGCGGTGGGCGCTGACGAGGGTCGGTGCCAAGCGCACCGTCGTCGCGGGCGGCACCGGGGTCGTGTCCGACGCCGTCGTGCGTGCACTGCCGAGCCCGCGCCGGGTGGCGGGAGCAGACCGGTACGCGACCGCCACGGCGATCGGGACGTGGGCCCGCGGCGTCATGCAGGCACAGGACGTCGTGCTGTCCTCGGGGGAGGCGACCGCACTGGTCGACACTCTCTCCGGTGGCCAGCTCGGGCGGATCATGCTCTACGCCCGCCGCACCGTGATGCCGTCGGCGACGGCCAGCTGGCTCGACCAGGCGCCCGGACTGCGCAGCGTCACCGTCCTCGGTGGCACCGGAGCGGTGAACGAGCTGGTGGCCGGGCGCGCGCAGCAGGCGGTGCGGTCATGACGGCCCGACACTGGACCTCGGGCGCCGTCGTCCGCGCGGTCGCGGTGCTCGTGACGAGCGGTGTGGTCGGTGCGGCGCTGCCGCAGGCGGCCGGGGCGACGCAGCCCGACCCGGGCGCCGGCTCCGGCGTCCAGTGGGGCGCCGACCAGGCCCGCCCGGTGGGTCCGCCGGGGGACCTGGCACCCCAGCCGGGGACCGCCACGGCACCGCAGGCGCGGGGGAGCTCGGGCTCGACCCTGCGCGCGGCGGCCGCCTCCCCGAGCTGGGTCCTCAAGGGATCCGGCTGGGGACACGGCCTCGGCATGAGCCAGTACGGCGCGTGGGAGATGGCCAAGGACGGCTACAAGGCCGACGAGATCCTGGGCCACTACTACACGGGCACGACCTATGACGCCGTGCCGGACAACATGTGGGTCAACGTCAACATCGTCAACGGCGCGGCCACGGCCAGTGCGACGAGCAGTGTCCTGGCGTCCGGTGGTGGCGGCTTCACGCTGACCCTCGGTGGGCGCACCATGACGGCGACCAAGCCCTCCACCGTGGCGTTCTCCGTGTCCGGGAGCGTCGTGAGCGCCTCCTGCTCGACGTGCACCCCCACCTCGCTCAGCGGTCCGCAGGCGGTGCTCAACTGGGACAAGGCGCCCTACGCGGGTGACCGCACCCTGATCCGCATCGGTGGCGCGCAGTACCGCGACGGCACCCTCATCGTCACCCCGAAGACCGCGAGCACGATGAACGTCGTCAACCAGGTGGTCGTGCACGACGAGTACCTCGACTACATCGCCGAGAGCCCGTGGTCGTGGAGCCCCGAGGCGCTCAAGGCGCAGGCCGCCGCGGCGCGCGGGTATGTCCTGGCGAAGTACCAGAAGCTCGGCGGCAAGGTGCAGTCCTCCTGCAACTGCCACGTCGTGGACACGATCTACGACCAGGTCTACGGCGGCTACTCGACCGTCCTGGGCACCTCCAGCGACCCCACGCAGCAGCAGCGGTACTGGCAGAACTGGAAGAACGCCGTCCGGGCGACCGGCACGGCCACGACCGGCTACGTCGCCCGGTACAACGACCAGATCATCCAGGCGCTCTTCTCGTCCTCCTCCGGCGGCCGGACGGAGAACAACGAGGACGTCTGGGGTGGTACGCCCCTGCCGTACCTGCGTGGCGTGGCCGACCCGTGGAGCCTGCGGCCGTCCAACCCGCTGCGCGCCTGGACCCAGACCGTGACCGGGTCGGCGCTGGCGTCGCGCTTCGGACTGCCCGACGTGGTGCGCCTCGACCTGCGTGACCGCACGGTCAACGGTGGTGTGCACACCGCCACCGCCACCTCGAGCTCCGGCGCGACGCGGACCATCAGTGGCGACTCGATGCGGGCCATCAGCGCCACTCCCGGTGGTGCCGTCAACTCGACGATGATCCGCCACCTGACCGCCAGGCTCAGCGGCAGCGACCGCTACGCGTCCGCCGCCGCCGTGGCCGGTCGCGTCCCGACGAGCGCGACCGCGGTCGTCATCGCCGGTGGCGACACCACGCTGTCCGACGCGTCCGTGTCCGGACCGCTCGCGACGACCGTCGGCGGGCCCCTGCTGCTCACCCAGCAGACCAAGCTGCCGGCGGCGACCGTCACCGAGCTGAACCGGCGCGGCAGCGCCGTCAAGACGGCATACATCGTCGGTGGGGCAGGCGTCGTCGGGGCGAGCGTGGAGTCCCAGCTGAAGGCGCGCGGGCTCACCGTCGTGCGCCTCGGCGGGCGGGACCGCTACCAGACGTCCGCCCTCGTCGCCCAGACCATCAAGGCCAAGCGCGGCACCGTCCCCTCGGTCGTCGTCGCCGGCGGGCTCGGGCTCGCCGATGCCCTCGGCGCATCCGGTCCCGCGGCCGCGCTGAAGGAACCGATCCTGCTCACGCCCGCCAAGGCGATGAGCGCCTACACGCGGCAGGGCCTGGCTGCCACCGGTGCCAAGACGGCACGGGTGGTGGGCGGCACGTCCGTGGTGGGCGACCAGGTCGTGGCCGACCTCAAGGCCGCCGGGGTCACCACGGTGGACCGGCTCGCCGGGGCCAACCGGTACGAGACGTCCGGTGCCGTGGCCGCCTTCTACCGGCCGAAGATGCCCACGACGTCGGAGGTCGTCCTCACCTCGGGCGCGGACGGCTCGCTGGTCGACTCACTCGTCGCCGGCACCACCCAGCGGCTGATCGCCCTGACCCAGAAGGGCTCGCTGGTCGAAGCGGCGGCGCAGACGCTGCAGTCCACCCCGGCACTCGGGACGGTGACCGCCGTCGGTGGCGCGGGTGTCCTGTCGGAGAGCACGCTGCGGGCGGCCGCGAACAGCTGACGCACCGCCCGCACGTGGCGAGCGCCCGGACAGCAGCGGCTGTCCGGGCGCCGCTGCGTCAGGCCAGGTCGACCGTGAACTCGGGCTCGGTGCGCTCGCGCACCTCGTCCTCGGTGACGCCCTCGGCGAGCTCGCGCAGCACCAGACCGTCGTCGGTGACGTCGAAGACGCACAGGTCGGTGATGATCCGCTGCACCACGCCGCGCCCGGTGTAGGGGAGCGAGCACTCGTCGACGATCTTGTAGGAGCCGTCCTTGGCGTTGTGCTCCATGAGGACGATGACCTTCTTGGCGCCGTGCACGAGGTCCATCGCGCCGCCCATGCCCTTGACCATCTTGCCGGGGATCATCCAGTTGGCGATGTCGCCCTTGGCCGAGACCTGCATCGCGCCGAGGATGGCGGCGTCGACCTTGCCGCCGCGGATCATGCCGAAGCTGGTGGCCGAGTCGAAGAACGAGGCGCCGCGGCGCAGCGTCACGGTCTCCTTGCCGGCGTTGATGAGGTCCGGATCCTCTTCTCCGTCAACGGGATAGGCGCCGACGCCGAGGATGCCGTTCTCGGACTGGAGCACGATCTCGACGTCGTCCGGCACGTAGTTGGGGACGAGGGTCGGCAGGCCGATGCCGAGGTTGACGTAGGAGCCGTCGGACAGCTCCTCGGCGGCACGGGCGGCCATCTGCTCACGGGTGAGTGCCATCTCAGGCCTCCTTGGTGGTCGTGGCTTCGGCGTCGCTGGCGCCCGGCCGCGGGCGGACCGTCCGGCGTTCGATGCGCTTGTCCTTGGCCTGCTCGGGGGTGAGGGGCAGCACCCGGTGCACGTAGATGCCGGGGAGGTGCACCTGGTCGGCGTCGATCTCGCCCGGCTCGACGAGCTCCTCGACCTCGGCGATCGTCACGCGACCGGCCATGGCGCACAACGGGTTGAAGTTGCGCGCGGACTCGTGGAAGACGAGGTTGCCGTGCCGGTCGCCCTTGAGTGCGCGCACGAGCCCGAAGTCGCTGACGATGGCGCGCTCGAGGACGAACTCCTTGTCCTCGCCGTCGACCTCGAACGTCTTGGTCTCCTTCGGCGGCGACGCCTTCGCGACCGTGCCGTCCGCGGCATACAGCCAGGGGAGCCCGCCCTCGGCGACCTGGGTGCCCGCACCGGTCACGGTGTAGAACGCCGGGATGCCCGAGCCGCCGGCGCGCAGCCGCTCGGCGAGCGTGCCCTGCGGCGTGAGCTCGACCTCGAGCTCGCCGGAGAGGTACTGCCGCTCGAACTCCTTGTTCTCACCGACGTAGGACGAGACCATGCGGCGAATTCGCTTGTCCTTCAGCAGGATTCCCAGACCCCAGTCGTCGACGCCGCAGTTGTTGCTGATCGCCTCGAGGTCCGTCACCCCCGCATCGTGGATCGCCGCGATGAGCACGCTCGGGATGCCGCAGAGCCCGAAACCACCCACCGACAGGGAGGAGCCGTCGACGATTCCGTCGATGGCCTCGGCCGCGGAGGAGACGACTTTGTCCATGCCGTGGACCCTATCTCCCGGCACCGCTCCACCGGGCGTGGCCCCCGGACACAGCTGGGGGTATGCCGCGTGGTCGGCCCACATGCGAACCTCGCCGCGCGACCCCTCGCCACCGGCCGTCGCCGGGCCCCTCGGCCAGCCGTCGGCCGCCCATCGGCCGGTCGGACGATGGCCCGCGAAACTCCATGGTTGTAGTTCGGGCGAACCACTTGTGATGGCTGTGAACCACTGGGACAAATGTCCTGCCTGTGCATCGCGTGACCGGTGGTGCCGGGCCGTTCCGATCGTCCCCCCGTCGCCATGCGGCCCTGCCCGGGTCCGCCCGAAACCATGACCGGAGTGCCCTGTGTCGCGTCTGCTGCGAGCCGTCGGCATCATCGCCATCCCCGTCGTCAGCCTGCCCCTGGGCATGGCGGCAGCCGATGCGGCCACCGTGCCGAAGCCGCCGTCGAAGACGCTCCCGGCAGCCCTCGACATCGCCTCGCCGTACCAGCCGCAGACCACCTGCGACCCGGTCGCCAAGCCCGGCGCGGTGGCCTTCGCCGAGCTGATGAAGGCCTACTACGCGCAGACGTCGGCGACGACCTACGGCATCTCGCGCAACTGCAACAGCGGCGTGACCGAGCACTCGGAGGGTCGCGCGGTCGACTGGATGCTCAACGTCAACAACCCGACCCAGAAGGCCATCGCCGACTCGGTGACGCAGTGGCTGTCGGCCCCCGACGCCCAGGGCCGGCCGGGTGCCATGGCCCGGCGCTTCGGGATCATGTACATCATCTGGAACCGCAAGATGTGGCGCGCCTACGACCCCGGTCGCGGGTGGGCGCCCTACAGCGGACCGGTGCCGCACACGGACCACATCCACTTCTCGTTCTCGTGGGACGGCGCGATGGAGCGCACCTCGTGGTGGACGGGCAAGGCGCTGACCGTCGTGGGTGGCAAGAGTGGCTCGACCCCCGCGCCGACCACCCCGACGACCCCGACCGCGCCACCCGCGCCGACCGCCAACACTCCCTACCCGACGCTCGCCGTCGGGGCCAACGGGCCCGACGTGGCGGTGGCGCAGAAGGCCCTCAAGGTCACCGCCGACGGCGCGTTCGGTCCCCAGACCCTCGCTGCCCTCAAGGCCTGGCAGACGGCGCAGAAGCTGCCGGTCACCGGGGTCCTCGACGCGGCCACCTGGACGCGCATGATCGCCCTGCGCCTGGTGCCGTCCCGCCCCGTCGCGGGCACGCCGAGCACGCCGCCCACCACCGGCACCCCGACGACCGGCACCCCCACGACCGGCACCCCGACCACGGGCACCCCGACCGGCCAGACCCAGACCGGCGTGACCAAGACGCGCACGGTCGCCAACCCCGGCGCCGCGACGGCATACACCGCCCTCATGGGCACGGTCCTCAAGACCGGCGCGCGGGGGGAGTCGGTCAAGGCGCTGCAGCGCGCCCTCGGCGGCCTGTCGGTGGACGGCCAGTACGGCGACCGGACTGCGACCGCCGTCAAGACGTTCCAGAAGGCCAACCAGCTCAAGGTCACCGGCGTCGCGGACAAGCCCGTGTGGACCGCGCTCGAGCGCCGCGACTACCCGATGAAGCCCTACTACGGCACGGTGCTCCGGCTCGGCTCCGAGGGCGCGGCGGTCAAGGCCCTGCAGACGGCCCTCGGCCTCAAGGTCACCGGTGTCTACGACCTGGGCGTCGTCTCCGCCGTCAAGCAGTTCCAGGGCAGCGTCAAGCTGGCCTCCACAGGGACCGTGGCGACCGTGACGTGGCAGGCGATCGAGGCCAAGCTGCGTCGCCGGTAGGTCGCTCCTGCGCCGCTACAGCTCGAGCGTGACGCCTTCTGCCGCAAGGCGGTTCGCGCGTCCACCCTCGGGCTCCGGCCCGCGCGAGAGCACGAGGGACCCGTCCCTGGCCCATGCGGCGAGCGCCGTGCGCAGCACGTCATCGAGCTCGTCGCCGGCCGTGTGCACGCGCACGCCCTCCGGCCAGTCCCGCTGCGGGACGACGTCGGCGTATGCCGTGGTGCCGGCCGCGAGACGCAACGCGCCATCGCTCGGCGACGGGTCGGCATACGCCACGAACTGGTCGGGGAACGTCGCCAGCTGGCGCGCCTCGTCGAAGACCTCACCGGTGGGCTGCGTCTGGGCGCCGCGCGCCAACGCCGCCAGGGTGACGAGGACCGCCGGCGGCTCCTGCTCGGCGGTGAGCGGGTCATCGGTGACCACAAGGTCGGCGTGCTCGGGGTCGAGGGCGACCGTCGCGCCGACCGACCAGGCGGCCAGGGCCCAGTAGAGGGCGCGCCAATGGGGTGGCAGGGCGAGCCGGACGGTGTCGCCGGGACCGAGGTCCCACTCGTCCTGCAACGCGCCCGCGGCCTTGCTCACCCAGTTGGCGAGGACCTTGGCGCTCAGTTCGATCCGCTCACCCTGGGTCGGGCCGGGGGTGTCGTCGTAGTAGGTGACGCGGGGGCGTCCCGGGTCGGCCGCGAGCATGGCGGCCAAGACCTGGGCGGGCGTCGGCGCGGGCATCAGGCGTTGTTGGCGATGTGCTCGATGACCTCGGTGGTCGACACCGACGGCGTGCGCGGGAAGTAGACGACCTCGGCGATGTCGGACACGAAGTCGAACCGGCCCTTCCAGTCGTCACCCATCGCGAGGACGTCCGCGCTGTACTTCTCGACGTAGTCGCGCTTGAGCTCCAGGCTCTCCTCGACGAAGACCTCGTCGACGAACTTGAGGCTGCTGACGATCTCGAGCCGCTCGTCCTGGGAGAAGACCGGGGCGCGCCCCTTCTTGCTGATGTTGAGGGCGTCGGCGGAGACACCCACGACCAGCCGGTCGCCCAGCTCGGCCGCCCGCTTGAGGATGCGGATGTGGCCCACGTGCAGCACGTCGAAGGTGCCGAACGTGATGACGGTGCGCGGCTTGGTCTGGGGGGCGTCGGACATGCGGGAGAGGCTACCTCGCGCGTGGTCGCGCGGCCGCACCCGAGCAGGTGCGACGGCATACGTGGCTCTGGCGCTAGCGTTGCGGCGTGAGTCTGCGCGCGCCCGGCACCCGTGCCCCCGCCGTGGCCGCAGGCGACCCGGGCGACCTGCCACTGCTGCGCGGCGAGGCGCTCGGCGGGCGGGTGGTGACGCGGCTCGTGGTCGCGGGCGGCGCCTGGCTGGTGCTTCTGTCGCTGCTGGCCGCGGTCCTGGCCCTGCTGGGCTGGTGGCTGCCCTGGGTCGCGGCCGTCGCGGCCGTCGTGACCCTCGTCGGCGCCTGGCGGCTGGCGAGCTGGCTGCCGGTGCGGCCCCTGCCGGTGTGGTCGACCGCGCTCCTGCTCCTCGTGGCCGTCGGGGGGACCGTGTGGACCGGGCTGACGCACTCCGAGCAGGTGCTGCCGCGACGTGACTCCGGCTCCTACCTCCAGTCGGCCGTGCAGCTCGCGTCCGGTCACGCCCGCCCGATCGAGGTGCCGGCGCGCGCGGTGGGTGGACCCGCGGTGCTCGAGATACCCGGTGTCACGCTGGCGAGCCCGGCGTTCTACTCCGTGGGGACCGCGCAGGAGCCGGCGGTGCAGCCGCAGTTCCCGATCGGGCCGTCCGCGTGGTACTCGATGGCCTGGTGGGTCGGCGGGTCGAGCGGTGTGTTCTGGCTGCCGGCCGTGCTCTTCGGCCTGACCCTGCTCGGGGTCGGGCTGCTCGGGTCGCTGCTCGTCGGGCCGCGCTGGGGACCGCTCGCGGCAATGGCCACCGGCCTGCTCTTCCCGCTCGTGCACGTGGCGCGGTCGACGTACTCCGAACCGGTGGCGCTGCCCACCCTCGCCGCGGCGCTCGTCGCCCTGACGCTGGCCGCGCGCTGCTCGGTCGTGGGGGACGAGGTGGCGGCACGGCGGTCGGCGGTGGTGGCCGGTGTCGTGCTCGGCGGCTCGATCGCGATCCGCGTCGACGCGTTGCGCGAGGTGGTGCTGGTGCTCGTCGTCGCGGCGCTCGCGGCGGTGCAGCGGCAGGCGTTCGCACGGGCACTCACGGTGTCCGTCGTCGCGAGCTCGGCGGTCGGGTTCGGGCTGACCTGGCTGACGTCGTCGTCGTACCTGCGCAGCATCGGCGGGTCGCTGCTGCCCTTGGTGGCGTTGCTGGTGGCCGTCGTGGTGGTGGGGGCGGTCCTGGTCGTCGGTTCGCGACGCGGGTGGTCGCTGGGGGTCCTCGTTTCGGCGTGGTTGCCGCGAGTGCTCGCGGGGCTCTTCGTGGTGGTGGGGGTCGTGCTGGCGTCGCGCCCGCTGTGGCAGACCGTGCGGCAGTCGGCGGCCGACCCGGGCTCGCGGGTCGTCGCGGGACTGCAAGCGCGACAAGGACTTCCGGTCGATGGAGGCCGCACGTACGCCGAGCAGTCGCTCGTCTGGATGTCGTGGTGGGTCGGGCCGGTTGCCCTGGTGCTGGCACTGGTGGCCGTCGCGGTGCTGGCCCACCGCGCCGGGTCGCGATGGGTCGAGGGCAAGCCCCTCGCGCCGTGGGTGGGCGCGGCCGTGGTGGGGGTCGGGTCGACGCTGCTGACGGTCTACCGCCCGGGCATCACCCCTGACCACCCGTGGGCGGACCGGCGCCTCGTCATCGCCCTGCCGACCGTCGTCCTGCTCGTCGTCGGGTGCGCCGCTGTCGTCTCGCGGTGGTCGACGAGGCGATGGCCGTATGCCGTGAACGTCGCCGTCAGCGCCGGGGTCGCCGCGTCGTTGTTGGTGCCGTCGGCGCTCGCGAGCTGGCCCCACCGGGCCGAGCGGGTCGAGCTGGGGGAGGTGGCCGCCGTCGACGCGTTGTGTGAGCAGCTGCAACCCGGCGACGTCGCGCTCATGGTCGACTCACGTGCGGCGAACGAATGGCCTCAGGTCATCCGCGGGTGGTGCGGCATGCCTGCCCTGTCGACGACCCGTGCGCTGCAACAGGATCCGGCTCGGCTGACTGCTGCCGTGGACCAGATCGGCCGGGCCGTCGCGGCCCGTGGAGGCCGGCTGGTGCTGGTGGCCGCCGACCGGACCGAGACCCTCAGCGCACTGGGGCTGGAGCGCGCCGTCGTCGGTGTCGACGCGCGCGTCCTGGAGGACCCCCGACTGCTCGAGCGACGCCCGGACTCGCTCGTCGAGCTGCCGGTCCAGGTGTGGCTGGGTTACCCGGGGTCGGCGCAGACGCGCTGAGACCCACGGCGCTGGGACCGACCGAGGCCTTGCCACGGACTCGGCCGGGGACACGGGCGGGGGACAACGACGGCGGGCCCGCCCCCGAAGGAGCGGGCCCGCAGCTGCAGGGTCTTCGGTCAGCGCTGGTTGGCCGAGCGGAAGTCCTGTGTGTCGGGACGCAGCCGGTTGCCCCGCTGGTCGGGCGTGCCGGGTCGGTCCGTGCGAGCCGTGCCCTTGGCCGCCGGCGGGACGGGGTAGACCGGGTTGTTGACGACCGGCGTGGTCGGGCCCCACACCGCGGTCTGGGTGCCGGCCCGCGAGGCGACGGTGTTCTGCACGGTCGTGGAGATGACGCCGGTGCCACCGAAGGTCACCGTCTGGTCGGTGGATGCTCGGTAGGCCAGTGCGGTCGACCCGACCGGGCTCGGGACGGTCGCGGACCGCACCAGCATGAGCGGGCCGTACCAGTTGCTCATGAACGCACCGCCGGTGACGGCGTCCGGGAAGTTCTCACCGCTGGCGTACCCGACGACGGCGCCGTCAGGGAACCAGGTCTGGGCGACGACGGCGCTGGTCTCGTACCGGTCCGCGCCCGTGGCAGCGACTCCGGCCTTCGCCCCGAAGGAGCGCATAGCGGTGGCTGCGCTGCCGCCGACCGCGTTGACCTTGCGGATCTGGCTGCGCCCGGAGACGTAGTTGTTGACGACTGCCGGCACCTTCGTGCCGTTGGACAGCAGGACGGGTGCGAAGTAGCCCGTGGCCGCCGGGCCTGCGGACAGGGCGTCGGGGAAGGTCATGCCGTTGGCGAGGAACACGGTGTTGCGGGGGAGTGGGAAGTCGGTGTAGCCGGCATCGAGCTCCTTGGCCACCGCCACGCTGGTGCCGAAACGGTCGCTGGCGCCGAGCCGGACCACCCCGAAACCGTTGCTCTCCAACGTCTTCTGGACGGACGAGGACACGGCTCCCGTGCCGCCGACGATGTAGACGAACCGGTCACGCGTCGCCGGCATGAGCCGCTTCAGCTCGGCCAGGACCCGGCTGTCCAACATTTTGGTCGGGGTGGTGAGGAGCGGGGCGCCCATCGCACCGGCGAGCGGGCCGCCGACGAGGGCGTCCGGGAAGGCCGTCGAGCTGGCGAGGATCGCGCCCTGCGACCCGTCGGGCCACCCGTACCGGGAGACAGCGACAGCCGTGGCGACCCGGTCCTTGCCACCGAGGCGTACCTTCTCGGCGGCCGGGGTGCGGGGACGCCAGCTGGGGTTGGCGAAGGTCATCCCCGCTGGCGCACCGGTCTGGCTGTCGGTCACCTTGGCGTCGGTGCCACCGACGAAGGTGTTGCCGGACTTGGCGAGTACGCGCAGCTCGGTGCTGGTGCAGTCGCCCGCCACGGGGGCGATGTAGGCGATCGACCGGCCACTCGGCGCGAACGCGGGGCGCTGTCCGGCGCAAGCGGTCGTGAGCGGGGCGACGGCCACCGGCCCGGTGCCCTCGTCGACGAAGATGGCGGGTCCGTCGCCCGAGGTGCCCACGAACGCGAGGGTGCCGTCGTTCGAGATGGCGGCGTCGTGGGCGTCGAGCGCGGAGTACCCGAGTGCTGTGGGGGCGGAGCTCGGCGCGTTGAGGGAGGGGTTGGCCCACACCGGGAAGCTCGCCTCGACCATGCCCAGGTCACGGGCCCCGGTGCCACCACCGGCGATGTCGACGACGTAGCCGTCACCGCTGGGCAACGGTGCGCCGGCTCCCGGGTCGGACGCCGTGGCCGGGGAGAGGACCTGCGTGGTGTTGCGCACCTGCCAGTACGCGCGTGAGGTGTAGGGGGTGTTGCCGATCACCGTGGACGCCACTGTGCTGCTCTCGCCGTAGGGAGACCAGTTGTGGCTGGTGCCGTAGCGCTGCGAGTAGACGTACTCCGGCGCGTTCGGACCGATGGCGGTGGTGTCGAAACCCTGGGTGGCGGTGGTGAGCAGCTTGTCGCCACCGGGCGCCCAGCGGGAGTCCACGCCCGCCCAGGTGGTGGCGTAGGTCACCGGCGAGCCGTCCCGCTTGAACGTCCTGAGCACCCCGGTCTTGGGGTCGTCGACCTTGACGGCCGCGACGGTGATCTCACCGTCCACGGAGGTACTGGGCACCCAGGGCAGGCCGGCGCGTTCCATGTCCCAGGGCAGCGGTGCAGCCGAGGCAGCCGACGCGGATGCCAGGCCCAGGGCGCCGACGGTCGCAACGGTCGCGGCCAGACAGGTCAATGCCCTCGCCGTCGCTGAATGCGGCCTGGTCGTGGACACAGTGGTGTGATGCATGAACAGATCCCCTCCCGACGTGGCGCGGGTCGGGCGTGACCGGCGCAAGCGGAGCATAGCCCCGCAGATCCCCCTTGCGGGAGGAAACCCGGCAGGGCCTCCTGCGTTGTTCCGGTGTCGTTCACGCCGCGTTCCGCGGCGCCGCCGAACGCGGCCGTCGCGGCGTGCGCGGCGGGGCTCAGTCGCGGCGGGCGAAGGCGTCGGCTGCGAGGCGACGCACCGCGGCATACGTGCCCTTGTCGGCGGCCACGATGATGCCGGGCGTCAGGCCGGTCGGTGCGTAGGGCGTCCCGTCCGGGTGCCCGGCCACGCCGCCGGCCTCGCGCACCATGAGCGTGCCGGGGGAGTGGTCCCACGGGCTGTTGCGCGCGTAGAGGATGTAGTCGGTCGCGCCCTCGATGAGCCGCGGGTAGTCGACACCGCAGCACACCCACGACCCGGTGAGCGGGGGCAGGTCGCCGAGGCTGTGCCCGCGCAGCGGCCAGATCGACGTGACCCCTTGCGGCGCAACGCCATCCGCGACCGGCTCACGCGTGACCTGCGCGCCGTTTCGGAAGACGCCCGCGCCCTTCTCGGCCACCCACGCCACCTCGTGCTCGGGCTGCCAGATCCAGCCGCGCACGGTCTCGCCGCCGCGCACCTCACTGACCATCACGGCGTGGTCGGGCGAGCCGTGGACGAAGTTCTTGGTGCCGTCGACCGGGTCGACCGTGAACGCGTGGTCGGCCGCGACGAACTGGTCGAGTGCCGTCGGGTCCGTGGCCGTGCGCTCCTCGCCGAGGATGAAGGCGTCCGGGTATGCCGCGGCCAGCTCGCGCGTGAGGATGGCCTCGGCCTCCTGGTCGGCGATGGTCACGAGGTCGCCGGGGTTCTTCTCCATGACCTCGCCGTCAGCGAGTGACCGGAAGCGAGGAGTGATGACTTCGGCGGCGACGCGTTGCATCAGCTCAAGCACCTGCTGGGTGTCCACGTGCCCACCGTTCCACACCGCCTCGACCGGAGGAAATTGGGGCCACTGCGTGGTTGGCTGGTCCCGTGCACCCGATCGTCGCGGCGATCACCGCCCGCCACCTGGCCCTCCTCGATGAGCGCCTGCCCGGGCGTGCGCTCGGCCTCTACCTCACCGGCTCGGTGGGGCTGAACGACTTCCACCCGCCGGACAGCGACATCGACGCCGTCGTCGTCCTCGGCACGCCGGTGCCCGACCCCGAGGTGCTGCGCGGCATCCACGGTGAGGTCGACGCGGCCGGCGACGGCCCGGCATACGACGTCTTCTATCTCACCGTGCGGCAGCTGGCGGCGCCGGCGGTCGACGGCATGGTGGCTCCTTATGTCATGCACGGGCACTTCGACGCCGGTGACGGGGGCGCACCGGTGAGTCCGGTGCTGTGGGCCGAGCTGGCCCGGTATGCCGTGCCGGTGCGCGCCGTGCCGCACCTCGTCGTGCGCGACGACCACTGGGCGCTGCGCGCGTGGACGGCCGACAACCTGCGCACGTACTGGCTGCCGTGGGTGGTGGACGCGGAGTCGCACCTGGCCGCCGGTCGGGTCGGCGAGGGGGAGCTCGACTTCGTCGTCACCTGGCCGACGCTCGGGGTGCCGCGCCTGCACGCGCTGCTCGCGACCGACCGGCTCATCTCCAAGAGCGAGGCGGCGAGGTATGCCGCGGAACGCTTCCCCGAGCACGCTCGCCTCGCGCTGCGCGTCCTCGCGCACCGCCGTGGTGACCGGCAGCAGTTCACCCAGGACGATGCGCGCGAGGCCGTCGCCCTGGCGCGGGCCGTCATCGCAGCCGCCCCGTCCCCCTAGACGCCTGCGAGTCTTCGGAAACATACCTACGTTCCAGCGTCGGAATTCTTCCGAAGACTCGCGGATCCGGGGGGCCTGTGGATGACGCCACAGCGCCGGTCCGCGGGTTCGGCACAGTGGGCAGATGGGTGGTGCGCGTCCCGACGTCGACTGGGCCATGCTGCGGCGGTATGCCGACCGGCAGGCCGACCTGGTGACGCGCGCCCAGTGCCTTGCCGCCGGCCTGACCGACCGGGTGATCGGCTGGCGGCTGGAGACCGGTCGGTGGTCGCTGGTCCACGAAGGGGTCTACCTGACCAAGCCGGGTCGGGCCGACTGGATCAGCCGGGCGCGGGCCGCGCTCCTCTACTCGGGAGTGGGCGTGCCCGCGATCCACGCAGCGCTGGCCGGGCGCAGCGCCCTGCACCTGTGGGGGCTCGAGCGGTCCGAGCCGCAGGTGGTCGAGGTGGTCGTGCCGGAGACGCGGCGCGTGGCCCCGGTCGACGGTGTCCGCGTGCGGCGGGTGTCGCGGTTCGCCTCCGTGATCGACCCCACCGGCGACCCCTTCCGGACCACCGTGGTCGCGTCGGTCCTCGACGTGGCGACCCACGGAACCCCGCTCGACGCCCTCTCCCTTGTCGCCCGGGCGGTGCAGAAGGAGATGGTCACGGGACGACAGCTCCGCCAGGAGATCGTCGACCGCGGCGGCCACCGCTACTCCAAGCTGCTCAAGGTCGCCCTCGCCGACGTGGAGGAGGGCGCCGAGAGCGGCGCCGAGGTCCTCTACATCCGCGATGTCGAGCGGGCCCATGGACTGCCGCGGGCAGTTCGCCAGGCGCGGGCCGTCGGGCCGGACGGCAACCAACGCCACGACAACCGCTACGACAGGTACCGGTTGGTCCTCGAGGTGGATGGTCGCCTCGGGCACGAGACCTGGCGGGACCGGGTCCGGGACGGCCGTCGCGACCGGAGCCAGCTGGGCCAGGACCGGGTCACCACGCGCGTCTTCTTCGCCGACGTGGCGATCACGCCCTGCCAGACGGCATACGACGTCGCCGCGATCCTGCGCTCACGGGGCTGGACCGGCACGCCGAGGGCCTGCCGCCGTCCCGGCTGCATGATCCGAACCCCCGACCCCTGAGTCTTCGGAAGAATGCCTACGCTCCAAGGGAGGAATTGTTCCGAAGACTCGCAAGTGCGTGGGGTGGGAGAGCGGGGAGCGCAGCGCAGGTAGGCTCGCCGCGAGATGAGTGAGCCCACGCAGATCGTGCCGCAGCCGAGTCCCGCGGACCCGCCCCAGACGACCGGGTATGCCGCTGGCGCGCCTGCCGCCGCCCAGCCGGCGACCAGCGGTGCCGCACCCGGCCCGACCCACGGCGCCGCGGCACCCACGGTGCCCGTGCAGGCCCACCCGGCCGACGCGGCATACCTGCCGGCGCCCGTCCCCGCGGCGCACCAGTCCGGCCAGCCGGGCGAGGCCCCCACGCGTCCCTACGTCACGATCGTGCTGCCCTGTTACAACGAGGGCGAGCACGTGCTCCAGGAGATCGACCGCATCACCGCGGCGATGAACGCCAGCGAGTTCACCTACGAGCTGCTGTGCATCGACGACGCCTCCACCGACAATACCCTCGAGGTGCTCCAGCAGGCGGCCCGCGACTACGCGAACATCCGCGTCATGCCGTTCCGGCGCAACGGCGGCTCCGGCACCGCCCGGCGCATCGGCACCCAGCAGGCTCTCGGCGAGATCGTGGTGTGGACCGACGCCGACATGACCTACGAGAACGAGAAGATCCCCGACCTCGTGCGGATCCTGCGCGACGACCCGAGCTACGACCAGGTCGTCGGCGCCCGCACCACCGAGGAGGGCACGCACAAGTGGGCCCGCGTCCCCGCGAAGTGGCTGATCCGCAAGATCGCCGAGAAGCTCAGCAACCAGACCATCCCCGACCTCAACAGCGGGCTGCGCGCGTTCCGCCGCGAGGTCTCGCTGCCCTATCTTCGTTTGCTGCCACCGGGATTCAGCTGCGTCACGACGATCACGCTGGCGTTCCTGTCCAACCAGCACGACATCAAGTACGTCCCCACGACCTACGCCAAGCGCGCGGGCGTCTCCAAGTTCCACTTCGTCCGCGACGCCTACCGCTACATCCTTCAGGTGCTGCGCATGGTGATGTACTTCGACCCGCTCAAGGTGCTCATGCCACCGGCGTTGTGGCTCATCGTGATCGGCGTCGTCAAGGCGATCGTCGACATGGTGCGGCACCCGTTCTACTTCCCGGCGTCGACGGTGCTGCTCATCGTCAGCGGCATCATGATCGGGTCGCTCGCGCTGCTGTCCGACCTCGTCGTGAGATCGCGGACGGGCGTGTGAGCGAGGGCGGGCGCGAGGGGGCCGGTATGCCGTGTGGTCGGGGGCGGCGATGACGGGCGCCCCTGCGCGGCTGGGCTCCGCAGCGACCACGCCATCGTCGGACAGCGCCGCGCTCAAGGTTGCGGTCGTCGGTCCGACGCACCCCTACAAGGGCGGCGTCGCGGCCCACACGACGACCCTCGCCCACGAGCTGGCGGCGGCCGGGCACGACGTGACGCTGGTGTCCTGGTCGCACCTCTACCCGTCCAAGCTCTACCCCGGGGAGCAGGCCGTCCCCGGCGGGGCCCCGGACGTGGAGCCGTTCCCCCGCACCGTCCGCGCGCTGTCGTGGGCGCGCCCCGACACCTGGGTCCGCACCGGCCGGCGTCTGCGCGGCTTCGACGCCATCGTCGTCGTCCACGTCATCCCGGCCATGGTGCCCGCCCACCTCGCGCTCCTACGGGCCGCCGGGGCAGGGCGCAAGGTGACCAAACCGCACGCCGCCGACACCGGTCGCCCGCGCAGCGTGGTCATCGCCCACAACGTCCTGCCGCACGAGACCCACGTCGGCGACCGCGAGCTGATGCAGCAGTTCTTCGAGCGCGTCGACACGGTCCTGGTCCACAGCGACGAGCAGGCCCGGCTCGCCTACGAGCTGCACGCACCGCGCGTGTCGGTCACCGACCTGCCGCCCCACCTGCCCGGTGGCCCGCCGGTCGAGCGACCGCCGTACGACGGGCCCGCGCGCCTGCTCGCGCTGGGCATGGTGCGCGACTACAAGGGCGTCGACCTGCTCATGGAGGCCCTCGCCCAGGTGCCCGGCCCGACACTCACCGTGGCGGGGGAGATGTGGGGTTCGAGCGGCGAACGCGTCCGCGCCCTGTCCCGCGACCCCCGGCTGCGTGGCCGCGTCGAGGTCCACGGCGGCTATGTCCCCGCCGACCGACTGGCGCCGTTGTTGGCCACCCACGACGTCCTCGCCCTGACCTACCGGCACGCCACCGCCTCGCAGAACGCCCTCCTCGGCCAGCAGCACGGCCTGCCGGTGCTGGCCTCCGACGTGGGCACCTTCGGCAGCCAGGTGCGCGACGGCGTCGACGGGCTCCTCGTGCCCCCGAACGACAAGGACGCGCTCGTCGCCGCGTTGCGTCGCCTCGCCGAGCCCGGGTATGCCGCGCAGCTGAGGGCCGCGGTCCGCGCTCCCGACCTGTCGGGGCCGTGGGCGAGGTACGTCGGCGCCCTCGAGGCGCTCGCCGCGGTGGAGCCGGCCGTCGAGCCGGAGCCGGATGCCGGTGGCGGCTCGGGTGACGGCGGCGACGACCAGCCCCGCGGGCTCGTGGGCAACCTGCGTCACCGCGCGGGATCCGTTGCGCGACAAGTGGTTGCGATCTCCCGACCCGAGGTCGAGCTGCGACCCACCGACCTGCCCGAGTGGATCCGGCCGTCCGACATCCTCGCCGACGCCGCCGATGCCGACGAGGCGAAGTCGTTCGCCCGCCAGCTCGGCCTGCCACGCTGCACCGACGGCATCTCGGCATGGGCTGCGCTCGGTACCCTCGCGGCGATCGTCCGCGTCCGCGACGACGGCCGCCGCAGCGCCGTCATCGTCGACGAGAGCGGCAGCCGCTCGCCGTTGTCGCGGTGGGCCCGGGCGATCGGCTTCGCCCCGGTCGAGCTCGAGCTGACCGGTCACCGGTCGAGCGTCGAGGTGCTCGACGTCGACACCGCCTCGCTCGACGTCATCGTCCGCATCCACCCCGGCGGCTGCGACGCCGACGACATCGACGAGGCGATGAGCCAGGCGTCCTGGGCCCTTCGGTCCGGTGGCCTGCTCTGCGTCACCCTGCCCATCGGCCACGCCGGGGCTGAAGGCGCACTCGGCCCGGCTGAGGTGCGCGGCGTCCTCGCCCGGTCGCACGACCTCGGCTTCGTCCTCGTCGGCGACCTCGACGGCGACATCACCGGCCGGATGCGCCAGGCGGGGGGCGCCTCCCGGCGCACCGACGCGGCATACGGGCTCCTGCGACTGACCCTGCGGAGGCGCTGAGTGAACCGTTCGCGCGTCGTCGCCATCCTGCGCATCGTCCTGGC
This sequence comes from Knoellia koreensis, assembly GCF_013041615.1. Taxonomy (GTDB): domain Bacteria; phylum Actinomycetota; class Actinomycetes; order Actinomycetales; family Dermatophilaceae; genus Pedococcus; species Pedococcus koreensis. Next base: position 380,877 of record NZ_JABEPQ010000002.1, on the reverse strand, counting down.
CGTGCTCGTGGTCGCCGGCGTCACCTACGCCATCGCCACGAACTGGACCGAGGTCTCGGCCGACCTGCGCCGCATGAGCCCCGGCACCATCGCGCTCGCCGCCCTCGTCGGCTGCATCCCGCCGATCCTCACCGTCCTCGTCTGGCGGAGGCTGCTGGCCGACCTCGGGTCGCCGATCCACCTGGCGCCCGCCGGAGGCATCTTCTTCGTCGGCCAGCTCGGCAAGTACGTGCCGGGGTCGGTGTGGGCCATCGTCGCCCAGGCCGAGATGGCCTCCCGCCTGCACATCCCACGGCGGCGCACGGCGGTCACCGGGCTGCTCAACGTCGGACTTGCAGCCGTCTGCGGGTTCATCGTCGGGCTCCCGTCGCTGCCGCTGCTCATCACCCGCGAGTCGACCGCATCGACCGGCTGGGCGCTGCTGCTCGTGCTGCCGCTGCTCATCCTCGTCTTGTGGCCGCGGCTGCTCAACGCAGCAATTGCCTTGGGGCTCAAGGTTTTGCGCCGCGAACCCCTCGAGCACCAGCTCTCGGGACGGGCAGTCGTCTTCACGGTCGTGTGCTTCTGCCTGTCGTGGTTCTGCTCGGGGGTGTCCGTCTGGATCCTCGCCCGCACCCTGGCGCCCGAGGGTGTCGACCAGGGGCGGCTGGCGCTGGCGACGATGTCGGGGTTCGCCCTGGCGGCGGCGGTGTCGATGTTCACGGTCGTGCTGCCGGCCGGGGTGGGCTTGCGTGAGGGGCTGCTCGTTCTCCTGCTCGGCCCGATCATCTCGGTGCCGGCGGCGGCGGCCGTCGTGGTCGTCGGTCGTTTCCTCACGATCCTCGCGGACGTGCTGTTCGCGGCGATCGGGTGGGCGTGGGCGCGGTCGCACCACCTCATCACCTCCCGCGCCGAACGCGCCGCCGACCGGATCATGGTGCCCGAGGACGAGGCGGGATAGGTTTCCCCAATGACCACTCCAGACGAGACGGGGGTCTCCGGACAGGTCGCCGCTCCACCCGGGGGACCGCTGCTGGCCGTCGCGAAGCGCGCCGCCGAGCACGTCCTGTGGGCGCGGGTGGCCGTCCAGCGCCGGGCCGAGTCCAAGCGCGGGTATGCCGCGAACCGGCCGGTCCCGCGCAGCGTCCCGCCGACCGCGGTGCTCGGCTCCGAAGCCGACTGGCAGCGCGCCGTCGACGAGGCCAAGCACCTGCGCCTGCCCCTGCACCGCGACCTGCCGAAGAACTGGGACGCCCTCGGGGCCGTGGCGGCCGTGCTCAACCTCGCCGACGACGGCTCACGCACCGCCCGGGTGATGGACGCCGGCTCGGCCCGCTACTCACCCGTGCTGCCGTGGCTGCGGCTTTACGGCTTCGGTGAGGCGCGCGACGCGCTGCTCGGCATCAACCTCGAGTTCGGCGACGAGGTCCACCGCGACGGGGTGTCGTTCCGCCACGGCGACGTCACCGCGACGGGCCTGCCGGACGGCTCGCTCGACGCGATCACCTGCATGTCGGTCATCGAGCACGGCGTGCCGCTCGAGCCGTTCCTGCGCGAGTCGGCCCGGATCCTGCGACCCGGCGGCATCCTCGCGGTCTCGACCGACTACGACCAGGACCCGCCCGACACCACCGGCCGCACGGCATACGGCAGCGAGGTCCGCATCTTCGGCCCCGCCGACATCAGCGAGCTCGTCCAGACCGCGCAGGCTGCGGGCTTCGAGCTCGTCGGTGACCTGTCGACCTCGGACTCCCTCGCCCACGCCGAGCGCCCCGTCCACTGGGACCGCGTCGGGCTCGACTACACCTTCATCCTGCTCACCTTCCGCCGGAGCTGACGCCCGCACCAGGCACGTGAGGGTCGCCCTGCCTGCGTCGTCCGCGTCGGTAACCCACCCAATTGGACGATCGTTGACGTCGGTAACCCACCCAATTGGACGATCGTTGACGGTCGGCTTCGCCTGCCGACCCCCAGACGCACGTATGCCGCCCGCGGTGAGCGGGCGGCATACGCGAATCTGCTTGGGGGAGTAGGCGATCAGGCGGCGCCCGGCTCCTGGGTGTCGTCCTTCGGGTACTTCTTCACGAAGTCGACCACGACCTGGCCGGAGAGATCGCCGCACTGCTGGCGGTGGCCGGCCTCCTTGGCCCAGTGCGACAGGACGTAAGGCTTGCCCTGCGGGAACGCGCCGCGGCTGGGGTCCCACTCGACCGCCTTGAACTTGCCGCTCGCCTCGGGCAGCTTGTTCGCCTTGTCGGCGATCTCCTTGAGCAGGCTGGTGTCCTTCACCTTGGTGCCGTCGTACCAGAGGATCGTGTAGCCGTGCTCGAGGTTGTGCACGAGGGTCTCGAGCGGCGGCCGGTCGGTGGCGGAGTAGAAGTCACGGCCGCTGATGTCCGGCTGCGCGAAGTGCTGGCCGTGCGACGGCGGCACCGTGTCGTAGGTCGCCGAGGTCTTGTCGGGCTGGTTGGTGCCGGGGCCGATGTGCTCGCCGCTGCCGGTCGACGCGTCGTTGGTGACGGGGTCGCAGTGCGCCGCGGCGACGGTCACGCCGAGGTTGGGCAGCTGCTTGGACCGGGCGTCGTTCAGGGCGTAGACCACGACCCCCGCGATGCCGGCGAGCAGCACCACGCAGGCGGCGATCACAATCATCCGGACCCGGCGCTCGCTGGCCTTCTGCTGCTTCTGGATCTCGGCCAGGCGGGCCTTGCGGTCCTTGCTCGCGCGCTTGTTGCTCACGGTGTCCTCGGGTTTCGGGGGAGCGGGGGTGGCAGGTCGCGCAGAGTCTACGGTGCGGCCCTGCGCGGCGTGTCACCACGACCGGTCACACTGGTGTGGTGCCGCCCTCCGCCGACGCCGCCGACTCCAGCGGGTCCACCCGCGTGTGGCGTCCGGGCCGACCGACCGCGGTGGGCCTGATCGTGTCGGCCTTCCGGCGGGGCGGCGGTGACCCGACCTTCCAGTCCGACCGCGGCGACGGGTGGTGGCTCGGGCTGCCCACGCCGCAGGGCCCGGCGACGCTGCGGCTGGTCCAGCGTGACGACCTCGCCGAGGTGCACGCCAGCGCCTGGGGCGCGGGTGCGTCGTGGGCGCTCGACCAGGTGCCTGCCCTCCTCGGCGGGGAGGACGACGACAGCGGGTTCGTCCCGCACCACCCGCAGGTGGCGAGCGCCGTGCGCCGGTATGCCGCGTGGCGGGTGCCGAAGTCGGGTCTGGTCATGCATGCGCTGGTGCCGGCCGCGATCGAGCAGAAGGTGACGGGGCAGGAGGCGTTCGGGGGATACCGCGTGCTGGTCCACCGGTTCGGCTCGCGAGCACCCGGACCCGGCGAGGCCCGCAAGCTGTGGGTGGCGCCCTCGGCCGCCGAGTGGGCGGCGATCCCGTCGTGGGAGTGGCTGCGGGCGAGCGTCGACGGCGCCCGCTCCGGGACAGCCGTGCGCGCCGCGCGGGTGGCCGGACGGCTCGAGGAGTGCACGACCCTGTCGTGGGAGGACGCGCGGGCGCGGCTGCGCTCAGTGCCCGGCATCGGCGTCTGGACGGCTGCCGAGGTGGCGCAGCGGGCCCTCGGCGACCCCGATGCCGTCAGCTTCGGCGACTACCACATCGCCAAGAACGTCACGTGGGCGCTGACGGGTGAGGCGCTCGGTGACGACGAGATGGCCGAGCTGCTCGAGCCCTATCGGGGGCACCGCTTCCGCGCCCAGCGTCTACTCGAGCTGTCCGCCGGGATGCGCCCGCGCCGGGGGCCGCGGATGGCGCCGCGCACCCACCTCCCGACCCGCCGCTGACGGTCAACAACCGTCCATATGGGTGGGTTGTTGACGTCAACGATCTTCCATTTGGGTGGGTAATTGACGGGCGGTGTAGGTGAGGCGGGCGCGATGGTCGCCGGCCTCACCGACGAACGGCTTGGTCGCGATGGTCGCCGAAAAGCCTTCTCCCCACAGGGCTGCCGCGACGCGCGCGGCCAGCAGACCCACCTGGTATGCCGTGTCGGCGCTGACCTCGAGCACGCCGGGTTCCGAGGCGTCGCCACCGCCCCCACCCACCGCGGGGTCCATGCTCGCGATGGCCAGCGCGCGCTCGACCCGCACCCGGACGTCCTCTGGTGCCACCGACGGGGTGAGCCACGCGGCACCGTGCAACGCACCAGGCTCGACGCCCAACGAGGCACGCACCGCCTCGGCGCGGCCGTAGTCGAACCAGTCCTCGCGGCCCACCCGGATGAGTGCCCGCGCGCCCGGACCGGCGTCCTCGAGGGCCCAGCCGGTGCCGCGCACCACGGCCGCCGGCACGTGGGCGGTCTTGCCCTTGACCAGCTCGGCGGCCGCGGCGAGCTCGTCGCCGAGGGCCCGCGTGGTGACGTTCAGTGGCGCGCCGTCGGCGTCTACGCCGCCGCGCAGGTCGTCGACGACCGCGACGCCGCTGGCGCCGAGGGCGAAGTCGGTCTGCCCGGCGCGCCAGGGCCGCCCGGCCGTGTCGCTGACGACCACCCCGATGCGGCGCAGGCCGGTGGCGGCGAGCAGGTCGGTCCGGAGCCGGTCCGCCTCGCCGTCGGGGTCGCGGGGCAGCAGCAGGAGCCGGTCGACGCCGCCGGTGTTGGACGCGTCGACCCCGGCGGCCGCCATGACCGGGCCGCTGCGTGCCCGGACGATGCGGGTCAGGCGGTCGCCGGCGACCCGCTCGGCCACCACGCGCACCGTCTCGCCCTCGACGACGGCGGCCTTGTCGGCCGAATCAGCCCACAGGCCAAGGGATTTCGACACGATCTTGCTCGAGATCACCACGATGTCGCCATCGGCCAGCTCGATCCCCGTGCGGGTGCAGCCCTCCAGCAGGAGGGCCACCACGTCGTCCCCCTCGCGGACCTCGGGGATCCCCTCGACCCCGGTGACGGTCAGGGATGGCACGTCAGGAGTTCCGCAGCTCGAGCGCGAGGTCGAGCGCGGCACCGGCGAGGTCGGCCGCCGCACCGCGGTCCGACATCAGCAGGGGCCGCCCCCGGACCTGTGCCCTGGACAGGCGCACGCCCCGCTCGTCGTCCTCGGACACCAGCCAGCCGTCGAGGAAGTCCTCGTAGAGCGACGCCACCCCGGCCGCGGTCGACTCGACCCCGATCGCGTCGAGGCACGCGTCCGCGTGCCCGCGCACCGGCATACCGCCGATGATGGGGGAGACGCCCACGACGGGTGCGTGGGATCCGCGCAGCGCGTCGCGCACCCCGGGCACGCCGAGGATGATGCCGATCGAGACCACGGGGTTGCTCGGCGGCAGGAGGATGACGTCGGCCTGGCGGATGGCGTCGAGCACACCGGGCGCGGCGGTCGCCTGGTCCATGCCGACCGCGATGAACCGCTGCGCCGGCACGGCCGCCTGCATCCGCACCCACCACTCCTGGAAGTGGACCGCCCGCTGACCCTCGGCGTCCTCGATGACGACGTGGGTCTCGACCGGGTCGTCGGTCATCGGCAGCACCGTGACGCCCCGGTCGGGCAGGCCCCACCGCTGCGCAAGCCGCTCGGTGACGTCGGACAGCTTGAGCCCGAGCCCGAGCCACTGCGACCGGATGATGTGGGTGCCGAAGTCGAGGTCGCCGAGGGCGAACCACTGGGGTTGCGCGCCGTATGCCGCGAGCTCACCCTGGACGCGGTGGCTCTCGTCCGCGCGCCCCCACCCCTGGCCCTCGTGCACGCCGTCGCCCAGCGTGTAGACCAGCGTGTCGAGGTCCGGGCAGACCCGCAGCCCGAACAGCGTGATGTCGTCGCCGGTGTTGCCGATGACGGTGAGCGAGGTGTCGGCGAGGTCGTCGCGGGTGTCGAGGTGGTCCCGCAGCCCCCGGAGGAACCGCGCCCCACCGACACCACCCGCGAGGGCGGTGATGCGCATGACGAGCAGTCTTGCGCACCGGGCGACCCGCGCGGGCGCGGGGGCCGGACCGCGAAGGGCGCTGAGGGCCGCGAACCCCATTACGTCAGGTCCACCGGTTGGAGCAAATATCACTGTTCGGCTTGACGAACGACGTATGACACGCGTGTAATTCCATTGTTGTGACCGGCCGACACGAGCCGGCGGCACGGTCAGGGTCGAGGAGGAAGTCGTGCAGGAACTTCAGTTGATCGCCCTCGACGGGGGCGATGAGGGCGAGTTGTCGTGGCAGGAGCGGTCGCTGTGTGCGCAGACCGACCCTGAGGCGTTCTTCCCGGAGAAGGGCGGCTCGACGCGCGAGGCCAAGAAGGTCTGCGTCGGGTGTGAGGTGCGGGCCGAGTGCCTCGAGTACGCACTGGCCCACGACGAGCGCTTCGGCATCTGGGGCGGGCTGTCCGAGCGCGAGCGTCGCAAGCTCAAGAAGCGTGCGGTCTAGCGGCTCGCCGCGGCGGCACCCCGTGACGAGCGCATGACCCTTGCCCCACCGCAGCACGGCCTGACCGAGCCCGCGGACGCACCGACGGCTCGGGCCGTCGTGACCGCCGTCCTCGTCCTGCGCGGCCCCCGGTCTGCCCTGGGCGACACCCTCGACTCCCTCGCCCGGCAGACCCGCAGCCCCGAACGGCTCCTCGTCGTCGACCCCGGCACCGACGGCAACGCCGTCGAGGCGGTGCGGGCACACCGCGCCCTCGCCGAGGCGATTCCCGACATCTCCTACGTCACCGTCACCGCACCCTCCTCCCTGGCTGCCACCGTCAAGCTCGCGCTGGACACACTGAACCAGCAGCCACCGACAACGACCAGGGACGACGACCCCGCGGATCCCGGCCCGGCTCTGGTCGAGACCCCGACCGAGGCCCCGGTCGAGCACGTGTGGGTGCTCACCTCCGACAGTGCTGCCGCCCCCATGACCCTGGCGCGGCTGCTCGACGCCGTGCGCCGCAGCCCCTCGGTGGCCGTCGCCGGCCCCAAGCTCATGGAGTGGGACGCCCCCACCGGCCTGCGGTCGGTAGGGGTGCAGCTGACCCGCACGGGCCGCGTCATCCCCTCACCGGCACCCGGCGAGCCGGACCAGGGCCAGTACGACCGCCGCACCGACGTCCTCGCGGTCCCCGCCACCGGCATGCTGGTCGAGCGCTCCCTCTTCGGCTCCCTCGGCGGTCCCGACCGTGCCCTCGGTGACTTCGGCGCCGACGTCGACTTCTCCTGGCGGGCCCAGCAGTCCGGCCGCCGTGTGGTGGTCGTGCCGCGTGCGACCCTGCGCACCGGCGCCCCGGTCCGCGAGGACGACGAGACCGACCTCCCTGCCCCGCCCACCGACCCGGTCAACCGCGTGCGTCGTCAGGCCCGCCGGGCCGCCCTCGCCCGCTGCTCGTGGCTGGCCCTGCCGTTCCTCGCGCTGTGGCTGGTCGTGTCGAGCGTCCTGGCCGCACTCGCCCTGCTCGTGGCCAAGCGCCCCCGCGCTGCTTGGGCCGAGCTGGCCGACATCGGCGCCGTCCTCACGCCCGGCCGCGTGCTCGGCGCCCGCTGGCGCTCCCGCGGCACCCGGGCCGTGCGCCGCCGCGACCTCACCGGGCTGTTCGTGCCCCGGCGAGTGGTCCTGCGCCACACGGCCGACCTCATCCACGACCAGGTCACCCTCGACGACGACCCGCAGGCCGTCACCCGCCCGACCGACCCCTCCGGCGAGTCCGGGCCCGTGGCCGACGAGGCCGAGGACCTCAACGTCCTCGGCGAGACCTGGCTGACCCGCGCCATCCGCAACCCCGGCCTCGTCGCCGTGGTCCTGATGACGGTCGTCAGCGTCGTCGCCACCCGGGCGATGGGTGGCACCTTCGCCGCCCGCGTCGACCAAGGCGTCACCGGCGGAGAGCTCCAGGGCGTCACCGCCGGCCCGGGCGCGCTGTTCCACGGCTGGCTCGACGGGTGGCATGGTGCCGGGCTCGGCAGCGCCGCCGAGGCCGGGCCGCACCTACCGGTGCTGGCGGGGCTGGCCTGGCTCGTCACGCACGTGCCCTTCGTCGCCGCACCCGCGTCACCCGCCGGTGCGGTGGTGACCCTCCTGCTCACCTTCGCGCTGCCGCTTGCGACGCTCGCGGCATACCTCGCCGCCCGCGTCGTCACCCACTCACGGTGGCCCCGCGCGCTCGCGGCGCTCGCCTGGGCGACGTCGGCCGTGCTCGTCACGGCGGTGGCGGTCGGCCGCATCGGGGCCGTCGTGGCCGCGATCCTGCTGCCGCTCGTGGCGGCGGGCCTCACCCTCGCCGGGCGCCGGGGCGGCACCACGACGAGCTCCGCGGCGACCGCGATCGCCATCGCCGTGCTCGGCGCCTTCGTCCCGGCCCTGGCCGCCCTCGCGCTCCTAGTGGCGCTCGTCCTCGTCGTCGCCGGTCGCGGTTCGGCCCGGTGGCGCGGGCTCGCCCTCCTGGTGCTGCCGCTGGTGCTGCTGGGTCCTTGGGTCGCGACCCTGCTCGAACGACCCGAGCTGGTCCTCACCGGCCCCGGCCTGTCCGTCTGGGGCACGCCGCAGGCGCTGCCGTGGCAGCTCGCGCTCCTGCACCCCGGCGGCCCCGGCTCCTACCCCGTCCTGCTGTCGGCACCGCTGGTCCTCGCCGGCCTGCTGGGCCTCGTCCGCGTGGGCGGACGTGGTCGTGCCGCCTCGCTCGTCGCGGTCGTGGGGCTCATCGGGCTCGCGTATGCCGTGCTCGCACCGCGGCTCGAGCTCGGCACCGTGCCGGGTGGGCTGGCGCGCGCCGGTGAGCCCGTCACCGCCTGGGCCGGCACGGGGCTCCTCGTGTGGGCGCTCGCCCTCGTCGCGATGGCCCTGCTCGCCGCGGACGGCCTGCCGGTCAGCCGGACGCGCGGAGGCTGGGTGGCGTTGACACGTTGGCCGGTCGGGGTCGCGCTCATCGCCGCCGTCCTGCTCAGCGCAGGCTGGACCGCGGTCCGCACCACGGGTGACGAGGTCGGTGCGTTCACCGACCCGCGACCGGCGGTGGCCATCGACCAGGCCGGGAACGGCTTCGCCAACCGGATGGTGCTCCTGACCCCGGCCGGGTCCGGCTACACCTACTCGCTGCTCGGTCGTGAGCCCGGAGACGTCGCCCGCACCCTGCCACCACGTCCCGCCGACTCCTCCGACGACGGCCGCCTCACCAGCACGCTGGGCGCGCTGTTCGCCGACGCCGAGTCGGGTGCCGGTGCGACCCCGGCGAAGGCGTTGTCCGACCAGGCGGTCGGGTTCGTGGGCCTGCGCACCACCGAGGACGACGCGCGGGTCCGCACCCTCGACGCCACCGCCGGCCTCAGCCGGCTGGGCGAGCACGAGGGCACGCTCTTCTGGCGGGTGCTGCCCGGTGGCGGCACCGCCGAGGACAGCGTCGCTCCCTCACGCGCCCGCCTGGTCACCGCCAAGGGCGAGCAGGTCGTCCTGTCCAACGGGCCGCACGGCACCCTGAGCGAGCGTCTGAACGTGCCGGCCGGTGCCAGCCTCGTGCTCGCCGAGCCGCCCGCCTGGACCCGGCACGCCAAGGTGACCAGCGACGGAACGGTCCTGGCCCCGACCGGTGAGCAGGCGGCATACCGGCTGCCGGCCGGCGCCCACACGGTCACGGTGGACGTCCTCCCGGGCGACCAGTGGTGGCGCTGGGCGCAGGGGATCACGCTGCTCGTCCTGGCCTTCCTCGCCATCCCGTTCGGCAACCGCGCGTCCCGGAGGCGAGCATGAAGGTCTCCATTGCCGGGCTCGCCCGCACGTGCGTCGTCGCGGCGGCGGGTGCCGGTCTCGTCTTCGCCGCGACGCAGGTCGAGGGCTCGGTCGCACTGGGCTCGCAGCCGCAGCGGACCGACACCGCCCCCGCAGCCACCGGCGCCGCGGTCACCTCGGCGTCGCTGGTCTGCCCGGGGTCGGAGCTGTCCGGCGTGCCGGGGGTCGACGACATCCCCACCGACACGCAGGTGGCGGGCGTGACCGCACCCGACTCGGTGCTGGGCGACCTGCGGCCCTCCGGCGACAAGGGCTCCGTCAAGCTGAACACCATGGCCGGGAAGCCGCTCACCGCCGCCGGGTCGCAGCGGGGCGCCCGCGTCCAGGGCGCCGCCGGGCGTGCCGTGGGCGTGGAGGTCACCGCGAGCAAGTCCCTCGCGCCCGGGCTCGCGGCCGCGCAGGCCTGGTGGGTGCGGTCGGGCGACCGGCGCGCCCTCGCCTCGACCTCGTGCACCCGCCCGGGCACCGACCTGTGGCTCCTCGCCGGCGGTGGGGCACCCGGCCGGCAGGAGCGGCTCGTCCTGACCAACCCCGGTGGCAACCCCGTCACGGTCGACGTCACGCTCCACGGCCCCGACGGCAAGGTCGCCTCCGGGGCGGGCGAGGGGATCGTCGTGCCGGCCCACGGCCGCACGGCATACCTCGTCGACTCGATCGCCCCCGACATCGACTCCCCGGCGATCCACGTCGTCGCCAACGGCGGCGTCGTCGGTGCGGCGCTCAACGACTCCTGGCTCGACGGGGTGCGTGCCGCGGGTTCCGACACCGTCGGGCCCACCGCGGCTCCCTCGCGCGACCAGGTGGTGCCTGGTGTCGCCATCGCGGGTGCGGCCCGGTTGCGGGTCGTGGTGCCCGGGCCCGACGAGGCCGTCGTCCAGGCGCGCCTGCTCACGCCGGACGGGCCGCGTGCGCTGCCCAAGGACGGTGTGGTGCGCGTCGGCGGCGGGACGGTCCGCGACATCGACCTCAGTGGGGTCAAACCCGGCTGGTATGCCGTGCAGGTGCGTGCCGATCGCCCGGTCGTGGCTGGTGCGATGGTCGAGCGGAGCCAGCCCGGTCGGCCCGGCGACTTCGCGTGGTCGGCGAGCAGTATGCCGGTCGGCGCGCTCGCCGGGACCGCCGTGCCGACGCCGTCGGGAGACTCCAGCGGGCTGAAGCGTCAGCTCCTCCTGACCTCCGCCAAGGACCAGGCCACTGCCGAGGTGGTCACCGTGGACACCTCGGGCAAGACCATCAGGCAGCAGATCAAGCTCGGCGTGGACGGCGTGTCCAACGCGGTGCTGCCGGGGAACGCCACCTCGGTGTGGGTGCGCCGGGTCGCGGGTGCCGGCGAGGTCCGGGCCGCGGTGCTGACGTGGGCCGACGACGCCGACGGCACGCTCGTCACGACGACGGCCCTGACCGAGGTCACGCTGCGTACCGACGCGGTGACGGTGCGCCGGGAGCCGCTGGGCTGAGCGCGGCCTACTCCTCGTAACGCGGGTCGAGGTCCTCCGGCGACATGCCGAGCAGGCCGGCCACCTGCTCCACGACGATGTCCTGGACGATCAGCGACAGCTCGCGCTGGCTCTCGGCGCGGCTCTCCACCGGGCGCCGGTAGACGACGACCCGGGCAGGGGTGCGGCCGTGGGCGGGGAAGGCGCGACCCAGGGGCACCCCGCCGGACTCCCACGGTGCCGGATCGGCCGGCGGCACGTCCTCGACGGCGAACTCGACCTGGTCGAGCCGGTTGCCGAGCGTGCTCTCCAGCCGGGCCGCACTGTCGAGGACGAGGTCGTCGAACCGCTGCCGGCGCGAGGTCATGGCCGGGACGGCCGGCCACGCCAGCGGTCCGCGCACACCGCGGCCACGGCGGTCCCGGGCCGGTCGGCGCGACCCGCCGAGGGGTCCGTTGCTGGGCGTCACGGGACAAACTCTAGGTGGCCGGGCGGTCGACCCTGAGCAGGATCGTGTCGTCACGACCCCGCTCGACCACGGAGGTGGAGTCGCCCAGCCAGGCCGGCACGGTGCGGCCCCGCCACACGATCCACCGCACGTCGTACCGGTCCAACAGGGCTGCACGCCTGGCCGTGGTGGTGCCCCGGGCGAGCATGGCGCGTTGGTCCGCGATGCGGGTCGCGGCGTCGGCCACCCCGGGGCTCGGCCACTGCGGTGCCACCGCGCGCAGGCGGTGGGAGGAGAACTCGCGGGCGACGATCGGGTTGTTGCTGATCACCACGTCGTCGGGTCGCGCATGGCGCCACAGCACGTCGAGCCGTGGGTAGGGCGCGACGAGCATCCGCGCGGGCGGGGCGCCGTCCTCGGTCGTCACCAGCCGGGTCAGGGCCGGCAGCTGGCCCAGCGAACCGGCCAGCAGGGCGGCGACGGTGACCAGTCGCAGGCCGTACCGGAGAACCCGCGCCCGGGCGGTCAGGGTCACCGCGAGGGCCAGTGCGGCGCTCACCTCGCTGAGGGGCAGGACCCGCGCGAGGGACTCGAGCCCGATGGCCCAGCCGGCGCCGAACACGACCCACCCGGCGACGAAGCACCACGTCAGGGGGTCCCGGCCGCGCAGCCGCACCGACCGGGTGACCAGGGCGGGAACGGCGAGCAGGCACAGCCCGACCTTGGCCATCGTCGCCCGGTAGAAGAACGCGTGGTAGCCGTCGAACCCGGCGGGGTCGCCCAGCAGGCCCGAGAGCGCCTGCCACGGCCACAGCAAGGTCAGGCATACGGACACCAGGGACAGCAGCCCCACCCGCCACGTCCAGGACCACGGCCGCGTCGCCAGCGCCGTGACCGCGCACGAGAGCGCGGCGATTGCGAAGGTGAACGGGTGGACCAGCAGGACCAGTCCGGGCAGGACGAGGAATGCCCACGGGGTGCGAGGTCGTCGCGCGGGTGTCGGCGAAACCGTCGTCGAGTCCGTCGTCGTGACTGCAGGTGCGGTCTCCGCTGAGCTGGGCGACGGGTGGGGCGGCAGCGGCGAGACCGGCGGCGGCGGCGGGAGGGTGCAACGCCAGAGCCAGAACCACCCCGCCGCCGCCGGCACCCAGGGCCAGGTCGAGCCGACCGAGAAGGTGTTCAGGCTGACGAAGCCGCTCCAGAAGAACTGCTGCGTCCCGTGGACGAGCAGCAGCGTGAGCAGGGCGATGACGGGCGCCCAGACCTGGCGGGTGAGGCGTCGCACCAGGGCGTACAGGGCGAGCAGGAACAGGACGGTCGAGATGGTGCCCGCGACGGCGAGGACGACGCCCGGGCCGACCGACGTGAGCCGCGCGGTCCAGCCGAGCACCATGGCCCAGGGGGAGTAGTAGGGAAAGTCGACGGCCTCACCGGTCAGTGGTTCGCGCGGGTCGAGCGGGCGAGCCACCACCTCGGCGACCGTGCCGAGGTGGATCCACGAGTCGCTCACCCACTGGCGACGGGCGAGCACCACCAGCTGGAAGACCACGAGCACTGCCGCAATGACGCCGTATGCCACCGTCGCCAGCCGTGCCCCGTCGCCCGGCCGCCGACGGCGCTCGCCGGGCCCGGGCTGGCGGGACCTGTCCCGCAGCGACCCCGCCGCCTCAGCTGCCATGGCGGGATCGTACGGGTCACGGTTCGAGCCCGACCGAAGCCGTACGGCGCGCCGAGTCGGTGGCGTCGGTGAGCTGGCATAGAGTCCCCGCGTGAGCTTGTCGAGAAGGTGCTCCCGCACCGCCTGCCCCCACGCGGCGATCGCGACGCTCACCTACGTCTACCGCGACCAGACCGCGGTCGTGGGACCGCTGGCGACGTTCGCCGAGCCGCACACCTACGACCTGTGTGCCGAGCACGCGGAGCGGCTGACGGCGCCGCGTGGCTGGGAGATCGTGCGGCTCGCGGGCGAGTACGTCGAGCCCGAGCCTTCGCACGACGACCTCCTCGCCCTGGCCAACGCCGTGCGCGAGGCCGGCCGCCCACGGATGGGTGACCAGCAGGTGGCGGCACAGCCGGCGCGACGCGCCACCGAGGCCGACACCGGCGCGATCGAGACCGGCCGCCGGGGACACCTGCGCGTCCTGCGCGACGGCTGACCCCGCGCTGGACCCGGTGAGCTCAGCGGCGCCGTAGAACGGACGGGATGAGCTGGGGAGTCGACTTCTGGTACTCGCCGTACTCCGGCAGGGTGGCGGACAACACCGCCTCCTCGTGGTGGGCCCGATATGCCTGGAGCCCGAGAACGGACGCCCACACGAGAGCCGTCCACCAGCTCGGCCGGGCAAGAACCGTGCCGGCGAGCGCCACGAGCTCACCTGTGTAGAGCGGATGGCGCACATATCGGTACGGGCCCTGACGCACGACGGCTCGGGCCTGCGCCATCATGCTGAAGCTGCGGTCCAGGAAGCGAATCGACCAAACGGAGAAGGCCAGGCCGACGACCAGCAGGATGCTCGACATCACCATGAGGCCGACCCCCGGCCGGCCGTGCGGCAGGAGAGGCAGCGAGAACGGAATCCAGGTGGCCACGAAGGCTGCGACGGCCGCTGGCCGGGACGAGTTCGTCGCCTTGGCAGGTGAGCGTCGCGCGAAGGCAGCGATCAGCAGGGAGTAGAACGCGACCGACAGCGTCGTGGTCAACAGACCGGCGCCGCGCGAGGCCCAGGACCGGTCGTCCCGAACTTGGTCGACGAGGCTCAGTGCGTTGAGCACCAGTAGTCCGCTCATCAGCGGGATGCCCACGAGCCGACCCATGTCCATGCCCCGGAAGGGGGAGGTTCGCCGTGCCTCTGGGGCAGTGGCCGATGTCGAGCCGGCGGTTTGGCTTGCGGTCGACATGTGCAGTCCTGACGTGGAGGGATCGGGCATGCTCAGCATTTCGTGACCAGCGCTGGCTGCGAACCCTGGACGCGTCGTTCGAACGAAACGGCGGAGCAGGTGGTGGTCCGAACGGCCCACGCCGTGGGCCGCAGAGGCGACGACGCTAGGGTTCTGCAGGTGCCCGCACCTGTACTCGCCGACTTCGTCAAGGCCTACGACGTCCGCGGTGTCGTTCCGGACCAGCTGAACGTCGACGTGGCCTGGGCCCTCGGCGCGGCATTCGCCCGTCTCGTCGGTGGCGAGGGGGCCACAGGGGTCGTCATCGGCCACGACATGCGGCCGTCCTCGCCCGAGCTCTCCCGCGCGTTCGCGGCCGGGGTGACCGCTCACGGACTCGACGCCACCCTCATCGGGCTGGCCAGCACCGACGGCCTCTACTACGCCAGCGGCGCCCTCGACCTGCCCGGCGCCATGTTCACGGCGTCCCACAACCCGGCGCAGTACAACGGCATCAAGCTCTGCCGCGCCGGCGCCCGCCCGGTCGGGCAGGACTCGGGGCTCGCCACGGTGCGTGACGACGCGCAGGCCCTGCTCGACGCCGGCGTCAGCGCCGGACCTGCCGGTGTCACCCCCGGCACGGTCACCGAGCGCGACGTGCTCGCCGACTACGCGTCGTTCCTGCGTGGCCTCGTCGACCTCTCCACGATCCGCCCCCTCAAGGTCGTCGTCGACGCCGGCAACGGCATGGGCGGCCACACCGTGCCGGCGGTCCTCGGCACCGCCGCCCGCCTGCCCGAGCTGCCGCTCGAGGTCGTGCCGCTCTACTTCGAACTCGACGGCACCTTCCCCAACCACGAGGCCAACCCGCTGGAGCCGGAGAACCTGCGCGACCTCCAGGTGGCCGTCGTCAAGCACGGTGCCGACATCGGGCTCGCCTTCGACGGCGACGCCGACCGGTGCTTCGTCATCGACGAGCGCGGCGAACCGGTCAGCCCCAGCGCCATCACCGGACTCGTCGCCACCCGCGAGATCGCCCGCGAGACGGCCGCGGGCCGCGACGCCTCCGACGTGGGCATCGTCTACAACGTCATCTCCTCCGCCGCGGTCCCCGAGGTCATTGCCGAGGAGGGCGCGCGCGGCATCCGCACCCGCGTAGGGCACTCCTTCATCAAGGCCGAGATGGCCCGCGAGGACGCCATCTTCGGCGGGGAGCACAGCGCCCACTACTACTTCCGCGACTTCTGGTTCGCCGACACCGGCATGCTCGCGGCCCTGCACGTCCTGGCCGCCCTCGGCGGCCAGCCCGAGCCGCTCAGCCGGCTCGCGGCGGCATACAGCCGGTATGCCGCGTCGGGCGAGATCAACTCGACCGTCACCGACGTGCCCGCGGCCACTGCGAAGGTGAAGGCGTGGGCGGGCGAGCGTGGGTGCACCTTCGACGAGCTCGACGGGCTCACCGCGACCCACGCCGGGGACGGCACCGACGGTGACCCGATGTGGTGGTTCAACCTGCGCGCCTCCAACACCGAGCCGTTGCTGCGGCTCAACGTCGAGGCGGCTGACGAGGACACGATGGCAAAGGTGCGGGACGATGTCCTCGCCCTGGTGAGAGGAGAAGGCGCATGACGAGCCAGCCCGGGCAGGATGCCCAGATCGAGCCGTGGCTGCGGGAGATCCTGCGGTGCCCCGCGTGCCGGTCCGAGCTCAGCGACGCGACGGGTGAGACGGGGGCTGAGCTGCACTGCACCAACCCCGAGTGCCGGCTGCAGTACCGCATCGACGACGGTGTGCCGGTGCTGCTCATCGACGAAGCACGCAAGCCGGCCTGACCCACGCCGCCATGGCTCCCTTCCTCGACGAGGCCCGCATGGACAGCGAGGACTCGATCGCGGCCCTGGATTCGCGGCAGACGCTGCGGGCGCTGGCGACCGCCGGCGCCCAGGTGCGTGAGGCCGTCGACCTGTCCCTCGAGGCTGGCATCGACCGCGTCGCCGGGGGAGAGCGCCCGCGGTCGGTGCTCGTGGCATCGCTCGGTGGGTCTGCCGTCGTGTGCGACGTGCTCGACCTGCTGGCCGAGCCGGGGTCACCCGTGCCGGTCTCGGTGCGGCGCAACGTCCCCCTGCCGGGGTGGGTCGGCCCGCTCGACCTCGTCATCGCCGTGTCGTTGTCGGGCCGGGCCGCTGGCCCGCTGGCGCTGGCCGCCGAGGCCGCGCGGCGCGGTGCGTCGTTGTTGACCGTGGGAGCCGCGCACTCGCCGCTCGCCGAGGTGTCGGCGCAGGCGCGCGGCGTGCACATCGACAGCGGCCGAGGGCGCACCTCGTCCCGGACGGCGATGTGGTCGATGCTCGCCCCCGCACTCCTGGGCGCCGGCCGGCTCGGGATCGTCGACGTCGACGAGCAGGTGCTCCACGCGACCGCCGACCGGCTCGACGAAGTGGCCGAGGCGTGCCGCCCCAGCTCGGAGTCGTTCGTCAACCCGGCCAAGGTGCTGGCGGCCGACGTCGCGGCCGGGGTGCCGATGGTGCTCGGCGACGGACCACTCGCGGGTGTCGCTGCCGGCCGCGCCGCCTCGATGCTCGCCCGCACGGCGCGTATGCCGGCGACCACCGGTGAGCTGCCCGACGACGCCGCCCAGGTGGTGGCCTGCTTCGACGGGCCGTTCACTGCGAGCTTCGGCGGCGGGGAGGAGGGTGCGGTCGGTGCCGGGCGGCCGGTGGACGACATCTTCGCCGATCCCTACCTCGACGGACCTCCCGCGCCGCGGCTCTCGCTCGTCGTGCTGCGCGACGCGCCCCCGCAGGAGCCCAGCACGCCGGAACAGGCGGCGGCCGTTGGCCTGACCGACGCCGTCGTGCGCGGCGCGCGCGACGCGGGCGCCACCGTGTCGGAGGTAACGGCGCAGCCCGGCGCACCGGTCACGCGGCTCGCTGGGCTGATGGCCACGACCGACTTCGCCGCGACCTACCTCGCGATCGGGCTCGGGCTCGACCCGGCGGTGTCACCGCACGTCGCCGACCTGGCCGACCGCACGGGCCGCGGCGACCGCTGACCCGGCCGCGCGGCATACGTCGCCGGTGTGCCCCGGTCAGAGGGTGCGCAGGCTGCGCACGAGGCCGATGGCGTCCTCGGCGACGCCCTTGACGCCAGGCACCCGGGTGAGCCGAATCAGCTTGTCCACCAACGGAACCGAGCGTCGCACGAGGGTGCGGGCACGCTTGTTGTCATCGCTGCGGTCGTAGACCCAGAACAGCACGACCCCCATCTGGTAGAGCCACAGCAGCTCGGGCAGCTCACTGCGGATCGTGGCAGGCACCTTGAGGTCCGAGCCGTCGACCACGCGTCGGTAGAGGCCGATGCTGGCCTCGCGGGCGGGCGCTGACTCCTCGCTGAACGGCGACAGCGGGCTCGTCGGCTCGGCCGCCACCTTGAAGAACTTGCCGGCGAAGTCACGCATCGGTGCGGCCACGTCGATCCAGCACTCGAGGGTGATGCGCAGGCGGTCGGCGAAGTCGGTGGCGTCGCCCAGCGCCTGGTCGACCGCTGCGGCGTGGTCGCGCTGCACCGTGTCATAGAAGGCCTGGACGAGGTGTTCCTTGGATGCGAAGTAGTAGTAGGCGTTGCCCAGCGACACCCCGGCGCGTTCGGCGACGGCGCGCATCGTCGTCTTGTCGTAGCCGCGCTCCATGAAGAGGTCCTGCGCGGCGGCGGCGATGGCGGCGCGGGTCGCCTCACCCTTCTCGGAGCGGGTCGACTCAGGCGGGGTGGGCGCAGCCTTGGTCACACCGGCCAATGTAGTCACCGCCCCTCGGCGTGGTGTCCGCGGTCGCGAGGGCCTCGCGCAGGCCGGCCGCGGCATACGCCATCGCCCGGGCGACCGGGAGCCCGGCCGGGGTGGCGAGGCGTTCGGCGAGGGCGCGCTGGGACGCGGTCGCCCAGAGCGTCACGACCCATGCGCGCGGCCCGGTCCAGACCTCGCCGGCGTCGCTGACGACCGTGACCTCGCGCAGCGTGGCGTCGTGGTCGAGTCCCGGCAGGAGCCGGTATGCCGCGGCCGAGCCGGCCGCGAGCGTGGTCACCGGGACGAGCTGGGGCTGGCCCTCGAGCCACTCGCGGAAGCGGGTGCACAGGGAGCAACCGGCGTCGTAGAGAACGTAGAGGTGGTTCACGCTGGTCGTCCTGGGAGGGTGGTTGGTCGATGGTTGAGGGCGGTGGCGACGGCGAGAGCGACCGCGACCGGGGCGATGAAGATGCCGATAGTGAGCATTCCCAGCAGCGTCAGCGCGGCGGTCACTGCTACGGGAGCCCAGGCTGCCCACTCGGCCCACCTGTGGCGCCCGGCCAGCGCCAGCAAGACCACGGACGCGGCGGTGGCGACGAGCGGAATCGTCACGGGCACAAGGACTCCCGTGCCGTTCTGGCCGATAAGGGTGTCGGTGGTGGCGGTCTCGGTGGTGCGCCCCGCGTCGTCGGTGGTCATGGTCACGCCGCGGTAGACAGGCACTGTGTAGGCGCCCACGAGGAGGAGTGTGGACCACACTGCCGCGGCTACAAGCAACGCGCGCTGGACCCTGGTCATGCGGTCGGCGGGGCAGGGAAGGGCTGGGGCGCGACCGGCGCCGTGAACTGCGGCGGCACCGGGGGAGTGCGCAGGCTGTCCATGGTGTGGCGCCGGCGGATGCGGGTGAAGACCCAGACGTTGGTCAGATGGATGACACCGAGGGCGAGCAGCACGACGCCGAGCTTGACGCTGAGCGTCTCGACCAGCTGGCGGCTGGTCGAGACCGTGTCGCCGACGCGCAGGTAGAGCGCGACGAAGCCGATGTTGAGCAGGTAGAACCCGACGACGAGCAGTTGGTTGACCGCTGCGGCGAGCTCGTCCTTGCCCTCGAAGACGTCGACGAGGAAGACCTTGCCGTTGCGGGACAGCGTGCGGGCGACCCAGATCGTGAGGGGGACGGCGATGGCCAGGTAGGTGAGGTAGGTGACGACGGTGAGGTCCACGGCATACTCCTTTTTTGAACGTGTTCAACTCGATGGCATGACCATAGCGCCAAGAGTTGAACATGTTCAAGTAGGATCAGCGCGGGAGTGCGAGGGCGACGGTCTCCGCAGTGGGAAGGCCGGCGAGGTCCGCCGCGGCGATGAGCAGCTTGCTCGCCCGGATGCCGCTGCCGATGACGACCCGACCGGCCGCCACGACGCCTTCGTCGACGAGCACCGGCCAGTCGGCAGGCAGCCCGACGGGCGTGATGCCGCCGTACTCCATGCCCGTCAGCTCAACCGCCTCGTCCATGGGGGCGAAGCTGATCTTGCGTACGTCGAGGTGCCGGCGCACGACGCCGTTGATGTCGGCGCGGTCGGTGGCGAGCACCAGCACCGCCGCGCGTCGCACCTCACCGCCGCGCTTGCCCGCCACGACGACGCAGTTGGCCGAGTGGGCGGGGTCGCTGTCGTACGCCTCGCAGAAGGCGGCCGTGTCGGCGAGCGTTGGGTCGATCGGTGCGACCTGTGCACCCGGCACCTGGGCGAGGGCTGCCGCGACCGGTGCGGCCAGCAGGTCGGGATGCCGGTCGGCCGGCTCCCAGGTCAGCGTTCCTTCGGGTGTAGCCATGACCCGACGTTAGCCCTGGTGCCCCACCGGGAGCCGTCAGTGTGAGGCGGCTGCCTCGGTTTCGGTTTCCGTACCCTTGGAGCGGTGGAAGACGCTGACCACTGCGACCACGATGGCGCCCACGATGAGGCCCAGGAGGGCTGAGCCGATGGTGTTGGTGATCCAGCCGAGGATCCCGCCAAGCGCACCGGTCGCGTCCTTGACGGCCACCTCGGCGTGGTGGACGAGGTCATAGGGGGCGGTGAACCCCAGTTCGTCGAAGCCCACGAGCAGGATGTGTCCACCGACCCAGATCATCGCGGCGACGCCGACGACGGACAGGGTGCTGAGCAGTCCCGGCATGCCCTTGACGAGCCCGTTGCCGACCGTGCGGGCAAAGCCGGACTCACGCTGCGACAGGTGCAGGCCGACGTCGTCCATCTTCACGATGAGGCCCACGACGCCGTACACGAGGACCGTGATGCCGACCGCGACCAGCGCCAGGATGACTGCCCGACTGACGAACGGCTCGCTCGCCACCTCGTTGAGCGAGATCACCATGATCTCGGCCGACAGGATGAAGTCGGTGCGGATCGCGCTGCTGGTGATGTCGTCCTCGTTCGCGACCTTGCCCTCCTCGTGGGCCTGGTCGGCGGCGCCCTCCGCGTGGCCGCTGACCCGCTCCCAGATCTTCTCGACCCCCTCGAAGCACAGGTAGGTGCCGCCGAGCATCAGCAGGGGAGTGAGGGCCCAGGGCAGGAACTGGCTGAGCAGCAGAGCCGCGGGGAGGATGAAGAGGAGCTTGTTGCGCAGCGAGCCGATCGCGATCTTCTTGATGATCGGCAGCTCGCGGGCCGGCTCCAGGCCCTGCACGTAACGCGGAGTGACCGCCGTGTCGTCGACGATGACGCCGGCGGCCTTGGCACTGGCCCGCCCCGAGGCGGCGGCTACGTCGTCAACCGATGCCGCAGCCGCCTTGGCGAGCACCGCGACGTCATCGAGCAAGGCAAAGAGCCCGCCGGCCATCAGAGGGTCCCGTCGCGTCGGTCGGTGCTGGGCGCAGGCGTTGCGGACATGGCCGAAATCCTACCGATCCGCCAGCGCAGTGCAGGTCAGTGGCGTTCCGCGGCGTCTTCGTCGTCTGCCGAGGGTTCGTCGCGTCCGCCGGCTGGCTCACCGTCGTCGGCACGAGCGCTGGGGGCCGACTCCTCCTGGCTGTTGGGGACCGGCTCGCCGCCCGGGTCGACCTCGTAGTCGCTCTTGACCTCGTCCCAAGCCTTCAGCTTCTCCTCGTCGACATCGAGCTCGACCTTCTCCGGTGCCTCGTCACCGCGGTCCTCGACGTCGGCGTCGGCGATCTCCTTGGGCACTGCGCTACTCGGCTCAGACATGTCCCGCTCCCTTCGTCGTCCCTCCATTCCTAGGGGCAACGGCACTCCTGCGCACTTCGGGCGAGGTATGCCGCGTGGCGGGCCACGCGGCATACCCCGTTAGACTGGGGCACCGCCGGCGCGGGAGATGCCCCGCACTGAAGTGACGCCCAGATGGGCTGCGCCGGGTCCCACACCATCGAGACTCAAACGGAGATGTCGCATGTCCTTTGATTACAAGGTGAAAGACCTGGGCCTCGCCGAGGCCGGCCGTCACCAGATCCGCCTCGCCGAGCACGAGATGCCCGGCCTGATGAGCCTGCGCGAGGAGTACGGCGCGGCGCAGCCCCTCAAGGGCGCCAAGATCGCCGGCTCGCTGCACATGACCGTGCAGACCGCCGTCCTCATCGAGACGCTCGTCGCCCTGGGCGCGGAGGTCCGCTGGGCCTCCTGCAACATCTACTCGACCCAGGACGAGGCCGCCGCGGCCGTCGTCGTCGGCCCGAAGGGCACTGTCGAGGACCCGCAGGGCGTGCCCGTGTTCGCCTGGAAGGGCGAGACCCTGCCCGAGTACTGGGAGTGCACCGAGCAGATCCTCACCTGGCCGAACGGCGAGGGCCCCAACATGATCCTCGACGACGGTGGCGACGCGACCATGCTCGTCCACAACGGCAAGGCCTGGGAAGCCGCCGGGCAGGTGCCGCCCACCGACGAGAAGGACTCCGAGGAGGTCGGCGTCTTCAAGGAGCTCGTCCGCAAGACCCTTGCGGCCGACCCGCAGAAGTGGACCAAGATCGCCGCGGGCATCAAGGGCGTCACCGAGGAGACCACCACTGGCGTCCACCGGCTCTACGAGCTGGCCCAGACCGGTGACCTGCTCTTCCCGGCGATCAACGTCAACGACTCGGTCACCAAGTCCAAGTTCGACAACAAGTACGGCTGCCGCCACTCGGTGCTCGACGGGCTCAACCGCGCGACCGACGTCCTCATCGGCGGCAAGGTCGCGGTCGTGGCCGGCTACGGCGACGTGGGCAAGGGCTGTGCGGCCGCGCTCGCCGGCCAGGGTGCTCGCGTCATCGTCACCGAGATCGACCCGATCTGCGCGCTCCAGGCCGCGATGGACGGTTTTCAGGTGGCCCGGCTCGAGGACGTCCTGTCCATCGCCGACATCTACGTCACGTCGACCGGCAACTTCAACATCATCACTGCCGACCACATGCAGCAGATGAAGAACAAGGCGATCGTGTCCAACATCGGCCACTTCGACAACGAGATCGACATGGCCGGCCTCGCGAAGGTCCCGGGCGTGACCAAGACCGAGATCAAGCCGCAGGTCCACGAGTGGACGTTCAGCAACGGCAACTCGATCATCGTGCTGTCCGAGGGTCGCCTCATGAACCTCGGCAACGCGACGGGCCACCCGAGCTTCGTCATGTCGAACTCGTTCGCCAACCAGACGATCGCCCAGATCGAGCTGTTCACCAAGACCGACGACTACGCCAAGCAGGTCTACGTCCTGCCCAAGCACCTCGACGAGAAGGTTGCCCGCCTGCACCTCGACGCGCTCGGCGCTAAGCTGACCGAGCTCACCAAGGAGCAGGCCGAGTACATCGGCGTCGACGTCGCCGGCCCCTACAAGCCGGACCACTACCGCTACTGAGTCACCCGGGGCTCCTCGTCCCCGACTCACTGCACCGCGTTGGGTATGCCGCCCGCTCACCGAAGCGGGCGGCATACCTATTTCACGGGTATGGCTGGACCTCCGGGCTCGTGCTGATCGTGAAGACGTGACCGACCCACCACCACTGGCAGACGATGCCGACGGCTGCCACGGCTCCCAGGGGCATCCACAGCCGCATCGAGACACGGACCTGGCTGTCTGGCGTGGGCCAGGGCCAGAAGATGACCACGGCGGGCAGAAGCAGTCGGGCCACGCTCGGTCCTGGCCGGGTGGCCAGCAGGATGAACAAGGGGTAGGCAACCGCCCATGCGCGAAGCTCGCCACCCCATGCCCGGGCCGCTGGACGTGCCGCGACTGTCACAGCCGTGCCCACCAGAATGAGCCCGCAGAGCACCGTGACAGGAGTGCTGCGGGCTCCCTGGTACACCCAGTTCGCCCATCCGGCGTCCAACCCGCCGTTGACCGGCCACGCTGACTGCGTCTGGAGGTAGGAGCCGAGGGATCCGTTCGCCAGGCCGACTACGCCCGGCCAAAGCCCGACGGCCAGCCACGCGACCCCGGTCGCAGCCCAAGCCGACGGCGGAGTGCGAGGGCCAGCTGCCCGATCCGCCCGCGACCACCTGGCCCCGGCCACCCAAACGCTGACGACCACGGCCATGGGGAGGCTTACGGGTCGTGCAAGGCCCAGGAGGGCCAAGCTCAGGCAGAGCAGAGCGAATCGGCCGCACTGGAGGAGGCGCAGACAGGCGAGGACCAAGGCGATGGTGAGGCTCTCGGCGTAGCCGGCCTGGAGTATGGGCGCAGCCACGAAGGAGTTGAAGGCGACCACGACGGCGATTGCCGTGAAGGGCCCTCCCCGTTCGCGCACCATGCGGTTAAGGAGCACCGTCGACACCACCCCGGCGACGAGGTTGACCATGGTGGCTGCCGCCCCGAAGCCGAACCCGAGCGTCATGAGGAGCCGGCACAAGAAGGGAAAGAGCGGGTAGAAGGCCCAGCTGCTCTGGCCCGTGGTCGTCACGCCGGGATACCCGTCCGTCGCTATCTGCTGGTACCACTGGCCATCCCAGTTGCCGAGCAGGCCCAGGTAGTCCGGCGCAGCGGGCGTGGGCGCGAAGACGTGGTACGCCGGTGACGAGGTCTCGAGGGCCACCTGCCCCCGACCGGCCGTCGCCATGAGAACCGCGCCGACTGCCCGCAAGACGAGGAAGGCGGAAACGGCCACGAGGTCCTGGCGGTAGCGCGCCAATAGGGCCTGCGCATCCGGCGTGATCCGGTTCGCCCGCCTCACCGGTTGGCTGCGAAGGTCAACGACGTGCCGCTACGTCCGTCGATGGTGGGTGCCGAGGGTTCCGTGAACCCGTCATGGTGGGGTAACGATGCCTCCTCGGACCCTCTGGCCGCCGCACGTGCCCAACCTGACAGGAGCAGCAACCCACCGACCAGGAAGTAGTAGTTGAGGAATGCCTGCTTGGAGAGGGCTGTCGTGACAAAGAGGCTCACGCCCGTCGCCAGCAGGAAGGTGTCGGCACCCGGGCGCGATCGCCAGGCCAAGACCGCGGCGCAGGCTACGCCCGCACCCAGCGACAAGGGAGCAGCCGCGGTGAACCCGGACCATCCGAACTCCGACACCGACCAGGTCAGGAACGACAGTGAGTCCTCTCGGAGGGGCTGCAGCAGCTGGAACTCCACGATGGAACGCCAGAAGGCTCGGGGGTGCCACAGGAGGAAGGGAAGAGTGACGACCAGAGGAACGGTGACAAAGGCCGCGATGCGTTGCCTGGTCGCGTAGGGGCGAAGGAGCCACAGGCACGGAACGGCAACCACGAAGTACTGCTTCGAGGCGAAAGCTACCCCTAGCAGGGCCGCGGCCAGCAACCACCGTCGACAACGAGCCGCGACCACTGCGAAAGCGAACCCCGCGACGATCATCGTCTCGGTCCAGCCGTTGAGGACCATCTGTCCCAGACCGGGAGCGTATGCCAGCAGGATGGCGGCAGGGCGAGCGTTCACCGGCCCGCTCCAAAACATCAATGCCGAGGCGGCGAGGATGAGAGCCACTGCTGCGAAACGGGCGTCCCCGAGCAGGTAGGCGGGCACCGTGGCTACCAGGGTGACGGGCATATAGGGGAGGCCCACGGTTAGGCGGTTGTCCGGGCCGACGATCCCGGGACCGTAGAGCTGCGGGCTGACGCGGGGGTCGTAGATGTTCGGGTAACCGGGCAGGTACGGGTCGATACCGGACACCATTCGGTGCGAGCCCTCGTTCAGGAACACCAGGACGTCGATGTGGGCGCCATCCCCGAAGGATGCCAACCTGATCAGGCCGAAGGCCTCGATGGCGAGGAGCCCGACAAAACCTGCGGTTGACAGGCGAGACGGTGAGCGCGGTTCGCCCGCCGCGAGGGCTAGCGCGGTGGCGGCTATCGCACCGCCCACAAAAACTGCGGGGTGCCCGCCAAGCGTCTCGCGCAGGGTGAGGACCGAGGAAAGAGCCACAGTGGCGGTCAGAAAGTACCGCCAGCCGCGGTACTCGGCGGTGGTGACAGGCACCTTCGCGCCTCGAAGGCCAAGCAGCACTCCGAGCGCCATCGTGCAAACCCAGAGGGGCGCGAGGTGGGGCATCCGGGTCCCGATCACCGCCGCGACGAGCACCACGACCCCGCCCAGGGCAAGGCGGGCGCTGGATGAAGTCATCAGGCGGCGACGTCCGCACTGGAGCGAGCGATTGCCAAGAGCTCGTCCAGATGCGGCCGGCTCCTCGCCACGACCATCACCTGGAAGCTGAAGAGCCGTGGCGCCACACCAATGAGCGCACGGTTCACGGTGAGCAACAGGTTGGCCAACCATCTGGTCCGCAGCGCACGCGGGAAGGGTGCAGGGATGCCCTTCACCTCCAACACGTCGTAGCCAGCGTGCTCCAGCAGGCTCCGCAGCGTCCGGAACGTGAAGAGCCGGTTGTGTTGACGGTCGAGCACGCCGTAATCGCTGTAGTTGAACTGTCCCATGAGCAGCATCAGGCGAGTCACGACGAAGGCAACGTTGGCGGTGGTCACGATGACGAGGCGAGGGGTGGCGCCGAGTCCGTGCCGGAGCTCTTCTGCGAACGACTCAGGCGAGTCGAGGTGACCGAGGACATCGAGCAGGGTGATGCAGTCGACGTCGTCCAAGGGCAGGTCCAGTGGCTGGTTCAAGTCCGCTCGGATGGTGGCGACCTGAGGGTCCAGCACGACCGGCGGCGCGATGTCCACGGCCGTGACGTTCAATCCCCGGCCTGCGAGCATCGAGGCGAACGCCCCGTCTCCACTTCCCAGGTCCATGACGCTCGTGCCGGCGGGAATTCGGCTCAACGCTTGGGTGTGGCTGCTGTCGTAGCCGATCTTGACCGCATAGTGGGGTGCCGAGGGCCTCACCGGCCGCAGCCAGTGCTGCTGGAGCAGGCCCCAGCGGTGGAAGAGGTGCCGGACGCCCTCACGAAAGACCTGACCCGCGTACTTCATTCCGTTCACACGACAAATCTCATCGCCGTAGAACGTGGGAATGGAAAGCTCCCGGATCCGCGCGTCGGATGCGATCAGCTGAAGGATGATCTGGCTGTCGAAGCTGAAGTCGTTCGCGTTCGAGGCTAACCGAACGTTCTCCAGAGTGGAGACACGGTACAGGCGGTAGCCGCTGTGCCACTCGCTGAGCTCCACGCCAGCCAAGAAGTTCTGGGTGGCGGACAGGACCTTGTTGCCCACGAACTTGTACAGCGGCATCCCGCCACGTCGCGCTGCGCCCTTGACCATCATCCGGCTGCCGAAGACGGCATCAGCCTCGCCGCATAGCAGCGGTTCGAGGAGCCTCGGAAGCTCCTCGGGTGCGTACTGGCCGTCGCCATGCACGAGGGCGACGAAGTCGAAGCCCTCCTTGCTCGCGTAGTGGTAGCCGATCTTCTGGTTACCGCCGTAGCCCTGGTTGGTCGCGTTGCGCAGGACAACGAGGGGCAACATCGGTCGGCCAGCCCGGTATGCCCGGCCTACGTCGAACGTGTTGTCGGTCGAGGCGTCGTCGATCACGAGCACTTCGCAGTCGAGGTCGAGGAGCACCGAGTTCGGGATGCGGTCCAGGACGGCACCCAGCGTCGTCTCCGCGTTGTACGCCACGATCAGGATGAGGAGGCGAGGCCGGCGGTTCACGTTGACCATGGTGGGCCGGACGCCCGGTGGTGTCAGGAGGTCCGGCCAGGAGCCGACCGTTCGGATGACCCAGATCGGGACGGAAGGGTTGTCCGGGGGCAGCTGCCCGGCCGCTGGGCGTCACCGCGGCATTGCTTCACTAGCCTTGGTTCGTGCCTTCACCCCGCGCTTGCGTCGACGCGCGTGCGGTCCCGTTCATGGGGGCTGCCGTGAACACAGTGGGTCTGGTCGTACTCGGGTTCGCTCTGTGGGCCAGGTGGTGGGCCGTGCCTTGGAGCAATGTCGACCTCGGGGTCTATCTCGCCGGGGCTCGAGCAGCCTTGACCGGTGATGAGCTCTACTCGGTTTCTGTCAGTAACGGTCATGGTGGACTCCTCGAGTTCAGTTATCCCCCCTTTGCCGCCCTGTGTTTCGCTCCGTTGACTGCGCTGAGCACTTCGTGCGCCGGGGTCCTCATGGCGATGATGTCGCTGGCCTCCCTTGGTGTCGTGGCTGCCGTAGCGGCACGGTCGGTAGGCATCGGGGCACGCGGAACCCTTCTTGTCGTTCTGGTCGCCCTGACCCTGGAGCCCGTGCAGCGAACCCTCCTGTTCGGACAGGTCAACCTGATCCTGGCAGCGCTGGTGATGATTGATGCGTTCTTGTTGCCCCGTCGATGGCGAGGGCTGTTGACGGGGTTGGCCGCCGGGATCAAGCTCACTCCCGCGATCTTCCTCATGTACTTCGTCCTACGGCGGGACTGGTCGAGCGCCGGGCGTCTGGTCGTCGCAGCGGTCGGGACTGTCGTGGCCGCATGGCTGGTCATGCCCCACGACTCCGCGCGATTCTGGTTTGAAGGGCTGGGTTCGATGAGTCAATTCGGACCCGAGGTCGTGCTCTGGGGCAACCAGTCGCTGGATGCGCTCGCTCGGCGAGCCCTCCAAGGCAGTCAGGCGCCGGGGTGGGCGCGCGTGGCGTTCGTGGCGCCCGCCGCGCTGGGTCTTTTCCTGCTCACCGTTCACGCAGCGAAAGCGCAGCTGCAATCGAGTCAGTGGCTGTCGGCATTCACGGCAGTGGCCATCTTCGGACTGCTGATCTCACCGGTGTCCTGGACCCATCACTGGGTGTGGGTGGTGCCGGCCCTGGTGGTCATGGTTCAGAGGCGCTGGTGGTGGGGCGCCGGGCTCACAGCCGGTCTCTTCTATGTGCCCCCTATGTGGGTGCTGCACTCACGGCCCGATGACCAGCAGGGCTACTCCCCGGGCGAGCTAGTCATCAGCGCTGCCTTCGTGGTGTGGGCGGTGTCATGGCTAGTCGCACTCGGATGGGGACGGCGGCGTGTGTCCGTGGTGGATCCAGCGGAGATGCCACCGGAAAGAAGTCGATTCCCGCGGCGACGCACCGCGGGAAGGACAACGTCCGAGCGATACCGCATGTGTGATGATTCGTTGTGAAAGTTTGACCAACCTCTGGGGAAGGGCTGACACAGGTGAACGGTCGTGTGCTGGTCGTCGACGACGACCTCGCGTTGGCGGAGATGCTCGGCATCGTCCTGCGCAACGAGGGGCTCGACGTCACGCATGTCGCTGACGGTGCCAGCGCGGTCCAGGCCTTCCGTGACACCCGCCCCGACCTCGTCCTGCTCGACGTGATGCTCCCAGGTCTGGACGGCATGGAGGTATGCCGTCGGATCCGGGCCGAGTCCGGGGTGCCCATCGTGATGCTCACCGCCCGTACCGACACGGTCGATGTCGTCGTGGGTCTCGAGTCCGGCGCCGACGACTACGTCGTCAAGCCGTTCAAGCCGCAGGAGCTGATCGCCCGCGTGCGGGCGCGGTTGCGCCGTGGGGACGAGCCGGAGCCGGAGCGACTGGAGATCGGCGACCTCGTGATCGACGTCGCCGGCCACTCGGTCAAGCGCGATGGGCAGGCCTTGTCACTGACGCCGCTCGAGTTCGACCTGCTGGTCGCGCTGGCCCGCAAGCCCTGGCAGGTCTTCACGCGCGAGGTCCTGCTTGAACAGGTCTGGGGTTACCGACACGCCGGCGACACGCGACTGGTCAACGTCCACGTCCAGCGACTCCGCTCCAAGATCGAGCACGACCCCGAGCACCCTGAGATCGTCGTGACGGTCCGCGGGGTGGGGTACAAGGCAGGCCCGAGCTAGCCATGTCCGAGCGGGTCCGCCCGGCAAGCCCCCGGGCGCAACCGCACACGACCGACCGGTCCGGTCCGGACGTGCGGACCATCCTGACCATCCTGCGCGGCTGGGTCGTCAGCGGCACCCGCCGGGTCGCCCACCTGTGGCGTGGGTCGCTGCAGTTCCGGGTGGTCACCTCGACGATGCTGCTCGGCCTCGTGGTCGTGGTGATGCTCGGTTCCTACCTCTTCTCGACGATCAGTGACGGCCTCGAGGCCGACCGCACCGAGTCGGCGAAGATCGAGGCCTCGCGGCTCACCTCGGAGGTGCAGGCGACCTTCGAGGGCAGCGACAGGACCACCTCCGCTGACCTGAATCTCCTTGCGCAGCAAGCCATTATCAGCGCAGCGGGTCCGGGTGGCGATACCGAGCGGTTCCTCATCTTCACGCGCGGCCTCGGCAACACCAACTCCAACGTGGTGCCGACGACATACACCGGCCGAGTGCGCCTGACCAGCGTCCCGGTCGAGTTGCGGCAGGCCGTGCGGGACGACCCGCGGCACCAGCAGGTGACCTTGATCGGCATACCCAGTGCCCAAGGTGACTCGACCGTCCCGGCCGTCGTGGTCGGCTCGGTCGTCGACGTGCCCCTCGCCGGCCGTTACGACCTGTATGCCGTGTTTCCCATGGAGCGTGAGGAGTCGACGCTCGCGCTCATCACCCGCACGTTCACCATCGGTGGGCTGGTGCTCGTCCTCCTCGTGGGAGCCATCGCGTGGGTCGTCACCCGCCAGGTGGTCAACCCGGTGCGGCGCGCCGCGATCGTCGCCGAACGCCTGTCCTCGGGGCGACTCAACGAACGCATGCGCGCCCGTGGGGAGGACGACCTGGCGCTCCTGGCGAAGTCGTTCAACGAGATGGCGGACAGCCTGCAGACCCAGATCCGTCAGCTCGAAGGACTGTCCCGGGTCCAGCAGCGGTTCGTCTCCGACGTGTCACACGAGCTGCGTACGCCGCTCACGACCATCCGGATGGCTGTCGACCTCATCCACGACTCCCGATCCGGCTTCGAGCCCGCCGTGGCGCGGTCCGCCGAGCTGCTGCGGGGCGAGCTGGACCGCTTCGAGGAGCTGCTGGCGGATCTGCTGGAGATCAGTCGCTTCGACGCGGGTGCCGCCGCTCTGGACGTCGACGCGACCGACCTGCGTGACTCGGTCGCGCGGGCCGTGGAGGCCGCACGGCCCATTGCCGAACGGTGGGGGAGCGCGGTCACGGTCAGCAACCACGGGCCGACCGAGGCCGAGATCGACGCCCGACGCGTCGAACGGATCCTGCGCAACCTGGTGGTCAACGCTCTCGAGCACGGTGAGGGGCGACCGGTCGACGTGGCCATCGCAGGCAACGACACCGCTGTCGCCGTCACGGTAAGAGACCACGGTGTCGGCCTGCGGCCCGGAGAAGCGGCCCTGGTGTTCAACCGCTTCTGGCGGGCGGACCCGGCTCGCGCCCGCACGACGGGTGGGACCGGACTCGGCCTCGCGATCTCGCTCGAGGATGCCCGGCTGCACGAGGGCTGGCTGCAGGCGTGGGGCGAGCCGGGGCAGGGGTCGTTGTTCCGGCTGACCCTGCCACGGCGGGCAGGTACGCCGATCGCGGAATCGCCTTTGCCGTTGCGGCCCAACGACGCTCCGCCCGTGCCCGACGAACCCCTGCTGAACCCACGACCCGTGTCCCTGGCCCCGGGTACGGGCCCGTGGAGCGCCCAGGTGGGGCCCCGGTGAGACGCCGTGTCCTGGTCGGGGCGGTCGGCGCGGTGGTGTGTGCGCTGCTGACCGCCTGCGGCGGCCTGTCCACCTCGTCCACCGTCCGCCCGGGCCTCGAGGTCGGCAGCGCGCCCGAGAACGAGGTCAAGGTCGAGGCCAACCCGGTCGCGCCGGGCTCGACGCCGGTGCAGGTCGTCAACGGCTTCATCCGCGCCGCGGCCGCGAGCGACGACCAGTACCAGGTGGCGCGTTCCTTCCTCGGGCCACGCCAGGCATCTTCGTGGCGACCCGACAACTCCGTCGTGGTCTTCACATCCTCGGACCAGGTGGAGATCAAGGCCACCGGTCCGGACACCGTGACCGCGGTCGTGACCGCGACGGCTCGCATCGACGGGGACGGGCGGTACCACGAACTGCCCGACAACACGACGATGCAGGCCTCGTTCGGCGTCGGCAAGCTCGACGGCGAGTGGCGCATCACCCAGCTTCCGGAGGGCTTCGGGTCGTGGCTCAGCAGCGCCGACCTCGAGCGCCTCTACGACCCGTTCCGCATCTACTTCCTGTCGGCGGTCGAACGCCAGCTCGTCCCCGACATCCGGTGGTTCCCCTTGGGAACGGGCCTGGCCACGCGACTGGCACGTGCGCTGTTGGCGGGCGTGCCGGCATACCTCAACGGAGCCGTGCGCACTGACGTGCCGGCAGGCACGCGGCTGGCCGTGGACGCCGTCACCATCGACTCGGGAATTGCGCGGGTTGACTTGTCCACCAAGGGACTTGGCAGTGACCCGGAACGCCGGCAGAACCTCGCGGCACAGTTCTACAACACCGTCACGCAGGCGCCCGGTGTGGACCGCGTTGCACTGGAGCTCGAGGGTGCAGACCTCCAGGTGCCCGGTGCCCCGAGGGAGATCGACTCCTTGGCGTCATTGGGTTTCGGCGCCCGGCCGGACCCGACGGGCCGCCCGTTGCTGCGGACCGGAACGTCACTGACGGTCATCGACAAGGACCAGCTCAGCGACCCGGATCGACGCCCGGCGAGCCAGCGCAGCGACGACCTGCCCACGTTGCAGCTCGGCTGGGCCTTCCCGGCGCTCTCGGCCGCGGGCAACGAGCTTGCGGCGGTGAGTGGCGACCGGCAACAGCTCAGCCGTTGGCGTGGCCGCGAGCAGGTGCAGGTGATCGGGCCGGGTTCATTGCTCACCCAGCCCACGTACGACCGGCTGGCCGTCCTGTGGTTCTCCGGTGTCACGGGCGGACGGACGGCCATGTGGGCCATCAACACCGCCGGTGACTCGGCCGACACGCAACGTCCCGTGACGGTCAAGGCATCCTGGCTGACTGGGCGCCGCATCGTCGCGCAGAAGGTCTCGCCGGACGGTCAGCGCCTCGCGGTCGTGTCGACCGATCCGCAGGGCAAGAGCCCGCGCCTGCAGGTGGCCGGGATCCAACGCGAGGCCAGCGGCGTGCCGGCGTCGCTGGCAGAGCCCCTCACCCTGGCGCCCAGCCTCTCGCTCATGCGAGACGTCGTGTGGGTCGACGAGACCGAGCTGGCCGTGCTGGGGCGCAAGACCTCTGCCCAGGTCGTGCGGCCGTGGTTCGTCCCCTTGGGCGGACCGATCAGCGCTGGGCCGGAACTCGCTGGGGCACAAGCGATTACCACCGTGAACGGCGAACGGGGTCTCGTGGCCACGACGGACCAGCACCAGGTCCTGCTGCGAGCCGGCAACCGCTGGCAGCGGATCGGGGCCGCAACGGACCTGATCGTTCCCGCGGGTGCGTTGCCCTAGGGGTAGCCCCAACCCCCGTGTGCTCCGGCGTACACGAGCAGTTTGGTCACCCAGAACCACTGACCCACCAGGCCTGTCGCGGCCAGGCCCCAGAGCGCAAAGCGCTGTCGACGGAGCTGGGCCCCCGAGGAAGCATCAGGGAGCCATAGGAGGCCGAGGGGAAAGGCGAGAATCAGATACCGCAGGATGCTGAATGACGGGCTAGTGGTCGCGAGCAGGTAGGCCGGATAGGCGATCGCCCACGTTGCGAGCTCGGGCCCCCAGCGGCGACGTCCCGGGAGGAGCCGAGTAGCCAGCCAGAGCCCGAGTCCTCCTATGGCGAGCAGGACTCCCACGGCTGGATAGCGCATCGCCGTGGAGACCCATGCCGGCCGGAAGATGCTGCCAGTGAAGCCCGGCCATGCACTGAGGGTCGAGGTGTAAGCCGTGGGTTCTCCGGTGTGCAAGGCGGCGAGGACTGGCCACAGCCCCACAGCGACGATGCCGGCGGCCGTCAGGAGTGCCAGTCGCAGGTCCCGCCGGTGGTCCCTGCCGTGTCTGCGTACCTGCAGGACCCAGTGCACGAGGACCACGACCAACAGCGGGGGAACGACGTTGCGCGTCAGGCCGAGGAGCAGCACGGCCGGGACTGCCCATAGATAGGCCCGTCGGTGCAGGAGCAGGAGAATCAGGGCCACCAGAACCAGTGCGAGGCTCTCGGTGTACGCAGCACTGAGAATGGGTGACGACGCAAAGGTGCACAGGAGCAGCACGCACCCCCGTGCCCGTCGCTCATCAACGATGGTCCGGATCAAGAGGTGCACCATGGTGACCCCCAACGCCCCCAGCGCCGTGCTCGTGGCAACCGCAGCCGGCGCGAAGGCTGCACCCGTGAGGTCCATGGTCCAGCTGACCAACTGAGGGAACAGAGGGAAGAAGGCCAGGTTCGTCTGCACCGGCTGCCCGACGGAGTTCGTTGCCGAGGCCGCGTATCCGTGGATGACGATGTCCCAGTACCACTGCCCGTCCCAGGAGGTCAGCACGTCGAGGAGACTTCCCGGTGTCGCGGGGGAGCTTGTCTGCTTGTATCCAGCGACGTCCTCGACGCGCACCTGGCGGTGGGGCCCGAACACGATCACCAGCAGCACGAGAGCTCTCGTCGCGACGTAGGCGGCCAAGGGGAACAGCACCACCCGCGACCGTGCCCTCCAGCGTGCGGTTTGGGTTCCTCTTTCGTCGCGGAGATCGGCCAGCGCCGTTCGTGGTTGGCTCATCCTGGCTTCCTCAGAACAAGATAGCCGTCGGCGGCAGCGACCTCGAGCCAGCCCTGGTTGACCAGTCGCGCGACGAGGGGGCGGTCTGAGCGCAGCACGGCCTCACTGGCGTCAGTCGAGCCGACGAAGTCTTGCCATCCCGGGCCGGCCGAGAGCGCGTTCGAGTAGGCCTTGACCCAGTCGTCGCTGAAGACCTCCAACCTGCTGTCGATCACGAGCTGGAGGTCCGGGTCGTGGTACAGCATCCAGCTCGAGACGTTGTAGTCATTGAAGACCACCGTTCCTGCGGGGATCGCGGCAAGGGTGGCTGCCAGTGCCGTCGGGGTGTGCCGAAGGTCGCGAGCAGTGCTCGGCGCCAGCGCCGCGCCGAGCAGCAGCACGGCCATCGCCGCGACGGCGAATGCCTTCCGCTCCCACGGATCCGGCTTGTCCACGCCCTTGCGGCTCGGGTTGAGCAGGCGATTCAAGCTCTCCGCGAGCAGGGGAGCCGCGAGTAGCATCGCGGGCGCGGTCAAACGGCTGTACGTGGCGGTGAAGGCGAGCGCAAGGGCGAGGTGGCTCGCCTGCCACCACGATGTACCCGTCCGCACCCAGAGTAGGCACACCGCGGCGATGGTCCCGAGCGAGATGAGGACCAGCGGGTGGTCGAGGGATGCACGGTCCCACTCGCCGACCAGTCCGGCAGCGGCACCGTGGACCTTGAAGGGCATGGTCAACAGCCGAGGGCCCACCGGGGTCAGCCCAGCAGCGGCTACCGAGGCGACGAGCACCAAAGCGTTGTGCCCCAACCGATCCCGCGACCGATCGTCCAATGCCAGGCCCGCTGTCGTGGCCAGCCCTACCGCGATGCCCAGGATCCAGTAGCCGTGGCTGGCAGCCGCCACCCACGTCAGCGGGACCATCCACCACGTAGCCGCGCGCGAGCGCAGGGCGGCATGTCGCCACCCGAGCAGGCTCACGGCATACAAGGCCAGCCCGAGCGTCTGGGGGCGCTCGGCCAGGCTCCCACTCAGCCCGACGAGGCCCACCAACGCCCCGGACACCGCGGTGGGCACGGGGGCGATCTCGCGACACGTCAGGAGCAGCACCGCCACGACGACTACGGCACCCAGAGTCCGCAACCAGACCAGGGCTGGTGGCCCGGCCAGGTCGTATGCCCGCGCTGCGACGACGGAGCCGAGCCACTCGGTGAGGACGAAGTCGTGCGAAGAGAACCGGCTCCAGGGGTCGGGACCGTCGAACCGGCCGGTGGCGAGCAGGTACTGACCCGCGCGCAGGTTCCACCATGCATCCGGGTCCGAGAGCGGGCCGATGCCCGCCACGGCCGTGGCAACGGCCAAGCCGGTCGACGCGAGCAGGATGAGGCGGCGTGGCTGGGCGTCGATCATGACCCCGCCGCGGGTGCGCGCAGCAGCACGAACTGGGGACTGGTTGCTACCAGTTGCCAGCGGGCCTCCCGCACGAGGGCGTCGGCCAGGGCCGAGGTGCGCTCGACCAGCGCGTATCGGGCCCGGACGTCACGGACGAAGTCTTGCCAGCCCGGTTGGGCGTTCCCTGCGTCGAGGTACCGCTGGAAGTAGATGGGGGAGTACGACTCCATCCGAAGGTCCGCGGCGGGCGCCAGCTCAGGGTGTGCGTAGATCAACCATCCGCTCACACCGAAGTCGGGCATCACGACCGATCCCGCCGGTGTCTGGTCCAGGGCGGCGCTGATCGCACCCATCCGGTCGGGGTAGCCGAATGCCGTCCGTCCGTGCGGGGTGGCGCAGACCCCGGCTGCGATGAGCAAAGCAGCGACCGTCGCGCCCACGAGGGCTCGGCGCTCCGGACGGCTCACGCGCTCCCGGGCTCCGGTCACGAGCTCCTGCAGGGCGTCGGTGAGCAGTGGCGCGACGAGGATGACCCCGAGCGGCACGAGCCGCCACATGTAGAGCGTGAGGCCCGCCGACAGGGCCAGCCAGAGGTACATCCACATCGGTCGGCGTCGCGGCCGAAGGAGCCAGCAGGTCGCGATGCCGACGATGGCCGTCATGGTGATGAAGGAGAAGGCATTGTTGACCGGTGTCGGCGCCCACTCCTCTGCGATGCCCGCCGCATTCGCCGCGACGGTGAATGGAGCCAGGATCAGTCGAGGCCCGAGCGGTGTGACGAGCAGGGCGAGGACGCAGGCGAGGTGCAAGGCGGCGAACCGCCGCAGGAACGGGCGGAGCTCGCCGGCCCGGACGGCCTCGGGGAGCAGACCCACGGTGGTGACGACCCCGACCAGCACCCCGAACATCCACAGTCCGTGACTGCAGGCCCACAGCCAGAACAGCGGGACCAGCCACCAGCGAGCACGTCGGTCGCGAGCCGTGTCGATCCACGCACCGACGACCACGGCGAACAGCACGAAGCTCACGAGCTGTGGGCGTGGGTTCAGGCTGGCACTGGCTCCCACGATGGCGACGCCGGCCCCGAGGGCTGCCGCGAGACGGCCACCGAACCGGCGGCACGCGGCATACACGACCAGGGTCAGGGCCACCACGGCCACTGCACGCAACCATAGGACACCGCCCAAGCCGAACCAGCGGTAGAGCTGTGCGGCAATCGCTTCGGGTAGCCATTGGGTTGCCACGTAAGGCTTGTCGGTGAACGGAGCCCACGGGTCCGGCCACACGAGCCGACGCGTGTCGAGGAGGTACTCGCCCACCCTGATGTGCCACCAGGTGTCCGGCTCCTCGACGGAACCAAGGCCCCGCGCGAGGGCCACCACGAACACGAGGGCGATTGCGGTGACCGTGAGGAATGCTGGTGTCTGCCGAGTCGGCGAGGGCTCGTTGCTCATGGCACCACCAGCAGGACGTACCCGCTGTCGCGGCCGGCGACGCGCCAGCGCCACTGGTCGGTGAGGGCGGAGGTGAGAGCGCTGTCGTCCTTGAGCAGGGCCGCTCGGGTCCCCGTTCGCGACAGGTACTCCCGCCACGATGGTTCGGCGCGAAGCGCGGCGATGAAGCCGCGGACATGGGCCGGCGTGTAGGCCTCGACGCGGATGTCAAAGACCGGGTGGGCATTGGGGGCGGTGAACATCAGCCATCCCGACAGGTCACCGTCGGAGATGACGTGGGTGCCAGCGGGGAGGGCTCGCAGCTCATGCTCCAGGCGCGTCGGCAGGCCCGGCGTTAGGTCACCCCTGGTTCGTGCCAAGGGGATCGCCACGAGCAGGGTGGCTAGCGCCGCCGCCACGAACGTGATGACCTCGTGCCGGGAGGGGCGAAAGCGCACTGGTGCCAACGTTCCACGCGTCGCCCACGCGTCGGCCAGGAGGTATGCCGCGAGGAAGCCGCCGACAGGGACCGTGCGCCGCATGAAGAGAGTGAGGCCGAGGGCGGCCAGCCAGAGGAAGAGTTGCCAAAGCTGGGGGCGCGCGCTCCTGCGCGACCAGAGCCAGAACACCACGGCCAGGGCGAGCAGTGTGACAGCCACGGCCGGAGTGCGTGCCGACGAGGGCATCCACTCGGAGACGAACTGCCGGGCGTTACTTCCCACTGTGAATGGGGCGAGCGTGAGCCGGGGGCCCAGCGGAGTCAGGGCTGTCACGGCCAGGCACCCAGCAAGGCAGGCGATCATCCGGACCCGCTGGCTGGTCGTGAATCGACGTTCCACCACCAGTCCTGCGACCACCAGCAAGCCTGTGCCGAGACCGAGCGACCAGATGCCGTGCACGCAAGCTGCCAGCCAGGTGAGCGGAACGAGCCACCACCGGACCCTTCCGTCGACGGCGGTGCGCCACCAGGCAGCGATCACAGGGACGAGCAGGACGAAACCGCCCACTTGGGGTCGCTCGGTCAGGCTCGGCCACGCGCACACGATGGCCAGCGCCGTTGCGACGAGAGCGACCGGCAACCGCGCAATCGTTCGAAGCGACAGAAGCAGTCCCAGCGCCAGCAAGGTGATGCCCGCAGTGCGCGACCATGCGACGGCTGGAAGACCCCACCACTCGTAGATCTTGGCCACGACCACGGACGGCAACCACTGCGTCGGTTCGTAGTGCCCTTGCGCGTAGGGCGCCCACGGGTCAGCGGCGCCGAATCGGCCACCGTCGAGGAGGAACTCTCCTACCTTCAGGTGCAACCAAGGACTGGGGTCGGAGATCGCTCGTACGGTCAAGGCGCAGGACAGGAGCAAGCCGGCCGCCACGATGATCCAGCCCGTTTCGGGCAAGCTCCGCAATCTGGGCAAGCGGAACATGGGCGCCACCTTCTCGGCTGAGGCACCTCAGGGGCAAGCCGGCTCGCAGGTCATCGACCGTTCGTCTGATGTGGGCCGATCGAAGGTGGGAGGGCGGTGTGCCTTCTCAGTGGATTTGCCTGCGTCCCGCCGCTGGGAGTGTTGTCGCCGCAGACGCCCGTCTGTCCACCGTAGGTCTCGAAAGGACTCACACCCATGACCAAGTTCATCGCCAAGCTGCAGACCCGTCTCGCCCTTCGCGAGCAGGGCGCGACCGCGGTCGAGTACGGCCTGATGGTCGCCCTCATCGCGATCGTCATCATCGTTGCCGTCACCCTCCTGGGCAACAACCTCAAGAACCTCTTCAACACCGTCGCGACCTCGGTCTGACGAATTCACTCGAGTCGCAAGCCCGCCGCAACCGGGCCTGCGGCCCCATCCGCAGAGGAGTACCAGTGACCACGCGTATTCGCAGGATGATGCTTCGTAGTGAGCAGGGTGCCACTGCGGTCGAGTACGGCCTGATGGTGGCCCTAATCGCGATCGTGATCATCGTCGCCGTCACCCTGCTGGGGGGCAACCTCCAGAACCTGTTCAACACGGTCGCCACCAGCGTCTGAGCAACACGGAGGCACCGACGGGTCGGATGCCACGCGCCAGAAGGAGAGTTGGATGAACCAGGATCAGTACAGCGATTCGGTCGTCGTCGATATGCCGGTCAACGTGATCTGGTGCTTCGATTCTCCGGCGGGTGGTTCCCGTGGTCGGCTCGGGACCAACCGAGCCGACCACGGGGCGACAGCCGTCGAGTACGCGCTGATGGTGAGTCTCATCGCCGTCGTGATCGTCGGCGCCGTGGCACTGTTCGGCCAGAACATGATCGAGCTGTTCAACGTGCCGTCGAGCGCTTTGTGATGCGAACTCGTCAAGTGCGGCTGTCGCGTCGCGAACGAGGCGCTGCCGCAGTGGAATTCGGGCTGATCCTGCCCGTTCTGCTCTTGCTTGTCGGTGGCATCATCGACTTCGGGATCATGTTCAACAAGCAGATCCTCCTCACCAATGCAGCCCGTGACGGGGCGCGCATGGTCGTCACCAACGCCTCGGTGGCGACCGGCTGGAGCCAGGGCTACATCGACGGACGCATCAGGAACGCCGCCAGCCCTCTGACCTCCGGATCGTTGACCGTCAGCTCGACAGCTTGGGACTGTTCGGCGGGTCCGGGATCCCAGATCACGGTGACGGTCGCGGCTCCGTATGACTACACGGTCCTCAAGTTCGTGCCGGGTCTTCCCAAGCCGGCGATCAAGGGAACGGCGACGATGACATGCGCATGAGCAAGCACTGCATTGGGCTGTCCGCGAGGTCCCGCTCGTCGCGGGAGCGAGGCGCCTCTGCGGTGCTCACGGTGATCCTTCTCGTCCCTGTGCTCTTCGGTGCGGCGGCCCTGAGTGTGGATGTGGGCAACCTCATGTGGGAGCGTCGTCAGCTCCAGAACGGTGCTGACGCCACCGTTATGTTGGCCGCACAGAAGTGCGCCGATGCCCCGACCGCCTGCTCGCCCAGCGCCGCCGCCGGGAGCAATCTCGACACCATCGACAACGCGAACGCCAACGACGGAGTCAGCAGGGTCCGGTCGGTGTGTGGCAGCGCGGCCGCGGTTGCGCTGAGCCCCGCGACGCTCACTCCCTGCCCATCAAATGCGACACCAGGCGTAACCGACTGCCCAACGGTTCCCACCGGAGCCGCTGGTCTGCCGTACCTCGAGGCGAGGACCGAGACGAAGACACCAGCGGGCACGTCGACCATCTCGAACAAGTTCGCTCGGATGCTGGTCGGGGGGACCTCTCAATCCACCGTCGTGGCTTGCGCCAGAGCAGGCTGGGGGCCCGTCAACCCCACCACACTCAACGTGCTACCGATCGTCGTGTCGTACTGCGAATGGGCGCGACAGACTGGTTACAAACCTCCTCCGGGGCCACCAGCGGTCTACCCGCCGAGCCCGGATGGGAGCATCACGCCGTACGGCTACGGCCCTGGCAACCCCTGGTCGACGAGCTGGGAGAAGACCATCTACACCAAGGGGGCCATCGGGACCTGTCCGACGTGGAATGGGCACACCGCTCCGGGTGGTTTCTCGCAGTTGGACACTGTCACGACGTGCAGTGTCGCCACCACCAACGGCGACTGGTACCACGGTCAGCCCGGCAACTCGACGCCCTGCCCCGATGCCAGCTTCAACACGCTTGTGGGCACGATCGTCTACCTGCCGATCTTCGACTGCATGACGAACACCACGTCCGTCGATCCCACTGACCCAGCGACGAACTGCAATTCGGGCAATGGAAACAACACGTACTACCACGTGTCGGGATACGCGGCCTTCTACCTGACGGGTTGGTACTTCTCCAGCAGCACCAAGGCATCCATCGTTACGGGAAACGTGCCCTGCACCGGCGGTGACAGGTGCATGAGTGGTTGGTTCACCAAGGACCTGATCACCGCCGCCCAACTCCAGCAACTCACCAACCCACCCGGCGGTGGTGCGCCCAACTACGGGCTCACCCAGGTCGGACCCCTCGGCTAAGGAATCTGACTTCATCATGGGACGTCGTATCATTGCCATCTTCGCTGCAGCCCTCATCGCCCTCGTGGGCGTGGTGGCAGTGTTCCTCTACGCCCGCGGCGCTGACAGCCGCGCGGTCGCGGCCAACCAGCCGACGACGGTCTACGTGTCGACCGCGATGGTGCCCACGTCAACCACGCTGAAGGATGCCGTCCGGTCCGGCCTCATCGTCCGCACCCAGGTGCCGGCCAAGGCTGCACCGGTCGGCGTCCTGACCAACGTGGACACCAAGAACGAGAACCTCCTCGCCCTGACCGATATCGCACCCGGCGAATACCTCCAGGCATCTCGCTTCGGCACTACGCCCACGGGCGCGAAGGCCATCGAGGTGCCGCAGGGGATGATCGCCATCTCGGTCAGCCTGTCCGACCCCGCCCACGTCGGCAGCTTCGTGACACCGGGCAGCCGCATCGCGATCTACGACACCTACCAGATCAAGTCGATTGGTGACGACAGCAAGTCCAAGGCACTCAACGCAGCTGGGATCAGCGGCACCAGCATGATCATGGACGACGTCCTCGTCATCGGCATGGGCGACGCCGCCCTCACGCCCGGAGCGCCGGTCGCCACCGTGGCCGACAGCGAAGCGAAGCCGGCCGCCAACACCGGTGCCCCTGCCTTCCTCGTGACCGTCGCCGTCAAGCCCCAGGACTCGGTCAAGCTCGTGCACGCCATCCAGAAGGGCAACCTCTACGCAGGCCTGCGCAGCTCCGACCTGAAGATGGGCACCGTGACCCGGGTGGACGACACCAACCTGGTGGACCTGAGGGGAGTGCTGAAGTGACGATC
Source organism: Knoellia koreensis (assembly GCF_013041615.1). Taxonomy (GTDB): domain Bacteria; phylum Actinomycetota; class Actinomycetes; order Actinomycetales; family Dermatophilaceae; genus Pedococcus; species Pedococcus koreensis. The sequence continues at coordinate 339,084 of NZ_JABEPQ010000002.1, read as the reverse complement.
CTCTGGGACAACGACCCGGCTTCGATCGAGAGCTTCCGCGTCGCGCTCGGCGATGTCGACCGTCTCGACTCACCGACGGCGATCAGCCGGGCCCTCGACGCCGATCCCGGTGAGCAGCTCGTCGTCATCGGCCCCGATGTGGAGTTCGGCACTGCGTGCACCTTCAGCGAGGCGATGCGGTTCGAACGGCCCGAGCTGGGCGTGATCCTGCTGCGCCGCCGCGTCGACATGACCGTGTTGGCGCAGTCGTTGCGCGCCGGTGTCCGGGAGGTCGTCCAGGCCGACGACCTCACCTCTCTGGCCGACGCGGCGCGCCGCAGCCGCGAGATCTCCCAGCGGGTCGCCGGCCACACCACGAACGAGGGAAGCCGCGACGGCAAGGTCATCACGGTCTTCTCGGCCAAGGGCGGAGTGGGCAAGACGACCTTCGCGACCAACATCGCGGCATACCTCGCCACGAGTGGCTCGAAGGTCCTGCTCGTCGACCTCGACCTCGCCTTCGGTGACGTCGCGATCAGCCTGCAGATGCTCCCTCAGAACTCGATCATGAGCCTGGTCGGCATGGCCGGCCACATCGATGCCCAAGGTCTGGCCTCGGTGGTCACTCGCCACACCAGTGGTCTCGACGCCGCCGCCGCGCCCCCCGACCCCAGCGACGCTGACCGCATTCCGGGCAGCACGATCCACGAGATGCTGCGAGTCGCCAAGACGGTCTACGACTTCGTCATCATCGACACGCCGCCAGCCTTCACCGAGCACGTGCTCGCGGCCTTCGACAACAGTGACCTGCTCATCCTCATCGCCACCCTCGACATCCCGGCGGTCAAGAACCTGCGGCTCAGCCTCGACACGCTCGACCTGTTGGGCACGCCCAAGGAGTCGCGTCTCGTCGTCCTCAACCGGTCGGACGCCAAGGTGGGCCTGCGCGCTGAGGACGTCGTCACCGCGATCCGTCAGGACATCGCCCTGACGGTGCCGACCAGCTCGCAGGTGCCTGCCTCGGTGAACAAGGGCGTCCCGATCGTCATCGACGAGCCACGCCACCCGGTGAGCGCAGCCCTCAAGGAGCTGACCGACAAGTACGTCCGTGTCGTGGGTCGGCCGGTGATCCCCGAAACCAAGAACGAAGCCGCCACTCAGCGTCGGTGGAGCCTCGGAAGGAGTGGTCGTTCGTGAGCCTCGCCGACCGTCTGGACAGCGTTCGACGCGCTGCCCAGCCGAACAGCGCCGAAAAAGAGGGCAGGAGCGGTGGCCCGGCTGCACCCGAACGGCACCGCGTCCTCGACCCCTTCGCCTCGGTGAAGGCAAGCGTGCACCAGGCACTCCTCGACTCGTTGGGGCCGCAGCTCTACGACCCCCACCTCGACCAGGGTGAGCTGGAGACGCGGGTCCGGCACACCCTCCAGGACGTCATCGACCAGGAGGAGACCCCGCTCTCGCTGGCCGACCGGACGCGCATAGCCCAGGAGGTCTCCGACGAGATCCTCGGGCACGGACCGCTCGAGCCGCTCCTGCGCGACAGCGAGATCTCCGAGATCATGGTCAACGGGCCGGAGTCCATCTACGTCGAACGAGCCGGCAAGATCTACCCGGTCGAGACCCGCTTCTCGAGCGAGGCCCACCTGCGCCGCACCATCGACAAGATCGTGGGCCGCGTCGGCCGTCGCGTGGACGAGGCAAGCCCGCTCGTTGACGCCCGACTCCCTGATGGCTCGCGCGTCAACGCGGTCATCCCACCGATCGCGCTCGACGGGTCGATGCTGACGATCCGAAAGTTCTCGACGGACCCGTTCACGGCCAAGGACCTCATGGCCTTCGGCACCTTCACCCCGCGCGTGCGCGACTTCTTGGACGCCGCCGTCCGTGGCCGCCGCAACATCATCATCTCCGGGGGTACGGGATCGGGTAAGACCACGCTGCTCAACGTCGTGTCGTCCTTCATCCCTGAGGACGAGCGCATCGTGACCATCGAGGACGCGGCCGAGCTCCAGCTCCACCAGGAGCACGTCCTGCGGCTCGAGTCGCGCCCGTCGAACATCGAGGGCAAGGGCGCCATCCCCATCCGTGAGCTCGTGAAGAACTCACTGCGTATGCGCCCTGACCGAATCGTCGTCGGTGAGATCCGTGACGGCGCCGCGCTCGACATGCTGCAGGCCATGAACACCGGTCACGACGGTTCCATCACGACGGTGCACGCGAACAGCCCACGAGACTCGCTCTCGCGTCTGGAGACCTTGGTCCTCATGGCGGGTGTCGAGCTTCCGGTCCGGGCCATCCGCGAGCAGGTGGCCGGTGCCGTCGACCTGGTGATCCAGCAGGCGCGTCTCAAGGACGGTTCCCGTCGGATCGTCGCCATCAGCGAGGTTGCGGGCATGGAGTCCGACGTCATCACGATGCAGGACATCTTCACCTTCAACTACAGCGCCGGCCGCGACGAGCAGGGTCGGTTCCGCGGCAGTCTCGTCAGCACCGGTCTTCGACCCAAGTTCGCCGAGGAGCTGCACGACCTGGGCATCGACTTCGCCCCCGACCTGTTCATCCGAGGAAACTAAGTGGCCATCCGTATGCCGTTCGGACCTGTTCGGGGTCTGCTCGCAGTGGTGCTCGCGGCTTCGTTGGGGGTCACGGTCTCCGGCGCCTCCAGCGCCGCGGGTGAGCCGGTGCCCGCCTCCGTCGGGTCGATGGCGTATGCCGCGGACAACCTCACGGGTGTCCTCACCGTGCGTGGTGGGCAGGAGGTCCTGACGGTCGATCCGGGCAGTCTTCGCTCCACCGTCGCTGGCAAGGACTACCCCGTGTCCACGCGGCCTGTGGCGACCACGAAGCGGGCCAACATGCTGGTCGTCGACACCAGCGGCTCGATGGGTGCCAGCGGCATGCAGACCGTCCGTGCGTCCGTTGCTGCGTTCCTTGCGGATGCGCCCAAGGATGTCGCGGTCGGACTGGTGTCGTTCTCCGGCACGGCGGGCATCGACGTCGCACCCACGACCAACCGTGCAGCCGTCCAGCAGGCCGTGAACTCGTTGGTGTCCAAGGGAGAGACGTCGCTGTACGACGCCGTGGCACTGGCTGCCGCGAGCCTCCAGGGCTACGACGACCGCAGTGTCATCCTCCTGAGCGACGGTGGCGACACGGCCAGCCGGAAGGCAGACCAGGCGTCGGCCACGGCCGCCGTGAAGAAGTACGGGGTCCGTACCGAGGCGATCGCCTTCAAGAGCGCCGAAGCCGATGCCTCGGTGCTCAAGGACTTCGCGCAGGCGGGCGGTGGCAGCGTGGCAGCTGCCGGAAACGCCGAGGCGGTCAAGGCCGCGTTCGAGGCCGCCGCCAAGGTCCTGGACTCGCAGGTCAACTTCACGATTCGACCGGAGCCCGGGCTCTCCTCGGTGCTGCCCGTGACGCTGACGGGCATGGCGGGCGACCGGCCGTTCTCGGTCAGGACGACATTCGACTTCGGCGCTCCTGCTCCGAAGCCGTCGAGTACGCCGGCGGTCGCTGCGCCGCCCGTGTCGAACCCCTCCGCGCCGCATCCGCCGCTGGCCCGTCTCAACGCCCTGAGCCAGAGCAACACGATGGTGTTCATCGCCGTCGGTGCCATGTTCCTGGGCCTGATGGTGCTCGCCCTGGCGCTCTTGGCTCCCACGCTCCGCTCGCGCAGGTCCAAGCGCGTCGATGCGATCGAGCGCTACGTGAACCCGACCACCTCCGTGCCCTACGCAGGCTCGAGCGGTGTGAGCGCTGCAAGCCTTTCTGCCAACCTGGTCAACATCGGTGACCGCGTCATGGAAGGCCGTGAGTCGACGAGCAAGACCATGGCCCTCATCGAGCGTGCGGACCTCCCGCTGCGGGCGGGGGAGTGGTGGGTGCTGCGGATCGTGGCGGTGTTCGCCACGACTGCCACGTCGATGCTGCTCTTGCGGGGCGGTCCACTGACGACGCTGTTCGCCATGCTGCTCGGGGTCGGCTTCGGCCTGGTCCTTCCAGCGTTCGTGCTGCGTTTCCTCGCCAAGCGGCGCTCCAAGAAGTTCGAGGCGCAGCTGCCGGATGTCCTCACCCTCGTGGCCTCGAGCCTCTCCACCGGCTTCTCGCTCCTCCAAGCCCTGGACGCGGTCTCGAAGGACGCAGCCGAGCCCGCGGCTAAGGAGTTCAGCCGGGCGCTGGCGGAGACCCGCATCGGCGCGGACATCGGAGAGTCGTTGGAGAGGTTGTCCGAGCGCACCGGTAGCAGCAACATGCGCTGGACCGTGATGGCCATCCGCATCCAGCGTGAGGTCGGTGGCAACCTGGCCGAGACCCTGCGGACCACCGCGGCCACCCTGCGCGAGCGCGAGTCGCTCAAACGGCACGTGCGCGCGCTGTCCGCCGAGGGACGCCTGTCGGCATACATCCTGATCGCGCTGCCGATCGGCATCTTCCTCTACACCATGCAGACCAACCGGGAGTACGTGGAGCTCTTGTGGACCCGCCCCTTGGGGCTGGCCATGTTGGGCATGGGGGTCGTGAGTCTGGTGATAGGCGTCTACTGGATGCGCAAAGTCGTGGATGTGCAGGTGTGATGATGGGCTCTGTCTTGTTGATCCTGGGCGTCGTCGCGATCGGCTCAGCCCTCGCGCTGCTCGTGCTGGCCTTCGGTTACGGTGCGGGCGAGGCGACCGGCGTGGCCCGCTCGCTGGCCCTCATCGAGCATGGTGTCGACACGCGCGAGGTGGGCCGCGCCGAGCTGCCCGCCTACGAGCGGCTGGCCTTGCCCGTCATGCGCGCGCTGCGCGGCTTCGCGTTCCGGCTCTCACCGAACGGCACCTCCGAGAAGCTGCAGCGGCGCCTCGACCTCGCAGGCAACCCGGCCGGCTGGACTGCCGAGAGGATCATGACCGGCAAGGGCGTCGGCGTCCTCATCGGCGTTGCCCTCGGGTTGGTCATCGGCGGGATCAGCCTTCGTGGCCTCCTCTACGCGGCCGCCGGCGCCGCGCTCCTCTTCTTCCTGCCGGACCTGCTGCTCTACAACCAGGGCTTGAAGCGTCAGGACGAGCTACAGCGGGGCCTTGCCGATGCCCTCGACATGCTCACCGTCTGTGTCGAGGCAGGCCAAGGCTTCGACGCGGCGCTGCTCCAGGTCGCGCGTTCGGTTGACGGCCCCATCGCAGGCGAGTTCGCCCGTGTGCTGTCCGAGATCCAGATCGGCAAGTCCCGCGGCGCGGCATTCTCATCCTTGGCCGAACGAACCACGGTGCCCGAGGCCAAGAACTTCGTGAGCGCCCTCGTGCAGGCGGACCGACTCGGTCTGCCCATCGCGAACGTCCTGCGTGAGCAGTCCGTGCAGATGCGGTTGGTGCGTCGTCAGCGTGCGGAGGAGAAGGCGCAGAAGGTGCCCGTGAAGATCCTCTTCCCGATGCTGCTGTGCATCTTCCCCGCACTGTTCATCGTGATCATCGGCCCCGGCGCCATCCGCATCGTCGACACGTTCAGCGGGATGGGCTGACCGGTCGCGCAGGGTCAGCGGCGGGCGTGCCCGACGGCGTCGGTCTTCACCAGACCGAGCCGCAGGGCCGCCATCACCGCTGATGCACGGTTGTGGGCGCCGAGCTTCTCGTAGACCTTCGACACGTGGGTCTTGACGGTCGACTCGCTCATGTAGAGGCGCTTCGCCACCGCCGCGATCGAGTCGCCGGCGACGAGCCGGTCGAGCACCTCGGACTCGCGGGGCGTGAGCCTCGGCTTGTCGCTGGAGTCCCTGCGCCGCAACGCTTCTGCGAGGCCGGTCGCCATGAACGCGTCAGGGGCCACAGCCGCCCGCCGGACGGCCGCGATGACCTCGTCCGACGGCGCCGACTTCAGCACCAGCGCCGACGCCCCGAGGTCGAGCGCCTCCAACAGCGTCTCGTCGTCGTTGTGCATCGTCAGGACGACGATGCCCAACCGGGGGGACGCCTCACGGGCAGCCCGCGCGAGCACGAGCCCCGAGCCGTCCGGCATGGACACGTCCACCACGAGCACGTGGATGAGGTTGGCGGCCAGCACCGCCTTGCCCTCGGCGATCCCTCCGGCCTGGCCGACCACGGCCAGGTCCTCCTCGCTGTCGATCATCCGGCAGACGGCCTCACGCACGAGCGTGTGGTCGTCGATCACCACGACGTTGATGGTCATGACGGTTGGGGGATCCTTTCGTTGGAGAGCGTGGCGGACGACGCCGCCCCTCGTGCCCTCATGCGCATGCGGACGATGATGCCAGTGCCCACACGGGATTCGACGGTGATCTCGCCGCCCAACCCGGTCAGTGGGTTCTCGCTGAAGTCCCGGCTCGTCAACGAGCTGGTGCCGTTGTGCGACACCCACAGCTCTGCCTTCGGCGCTGCGACGTTGAGCCGCACCTCGACATCTGTCGCGTCGAGGGAGTGCCGAGCGTCTGCGAGCACCTGCAGGAACAGACGGTAGATCAGCACCTCGGTGTGTGCTGGCAACCGGAATCCGTTCTCCGTCAAGTGCATTCGCGTCGTGACGCCCGAGGTCGAGCCGAAGTTCTGGAGGCGCGCACCGATCAGCGCACCAAGTCCCGTGTCCGGGCGCACCGCGATCCGCAGGTCCGCGATGTGCAGCCGCAGGTCTGCGAGCACTCGCGACACCTCCTCGCGCAGCCCGTCGAGGTCGGCGGCCATCGGCGACTCCTGCTTGCGCGCGGCGTGCCGCAGTGCGTCGATGTTGAAACCGAGCGCGACCATCTCCTGCGCGATGCCGTCGTGCATCTCGCGCGCGAGCCGCTCCCGTTCCTCGAGGCCGGCGCGTTCGCGCAGTGAGGCGAACAGGACGGCCAGGTCGATGTTCGTCGAATGCCGCGTGGCCACCTCGGCGGCCGACTCCAGGTCGTCCTCGGTGAAGGGAGTGACGAGCGGCCGGTCGGCGACGAGAACACCGAGGCGTTCGCCGTTGTTGTTGGTCATGGGCACGGCGATCACCGAGCGGCCCACGAGGTCCTCGGCCCAGTCGGTCATGGTGGCCACCCGGTCGTGCCAGGCCGGGGCAAGCACCGAGCCGGTCTCCGTGGGGTCCGGCCACGGCGTCCGGTCGGCCCCTCGGATCGCCAGCGGGACCGCGGGGTCCGAGCCGTACCCCACAAGGATGGCGCTGCGGGTCGAGCGCATCCGCGCGGCCAGGTCCTGCAGGGCCATCTCGGCCGACGCGGGCGCGTCGAAGCCGGTCTCGAGCGTGTCCGCCAGCTCGTGCAGCCGTCGCAGCAACAGCCCCGCCTCGGCCGCATGGTTGGTGTCGACGACCTTCACCTCGGGCTCGAGCTTCGCCGACCACGCCCCGAGCATCCCGAACAACAGCCCCATGAGGGCACTGAATCCCAGTGCCAGTCCCTCGGCTCCGTCGAGGTGGTCGAGCTGCCAGGCCGCAGGCACTGCCGTCGCCATGGTGGCGGCCGGCGCCAGCACGGCGCCACGATGCGAGAAGCGCAACCCGGCGTGGTACGCCGGGATGAGGATCAGCAGCTTTGCCCAGGCGCCGGCATACCCCATCGCGATGCCCGCGACCAGTGCGGCGGCGAGGACCAGGCCCAGCACCTGCAGGCGCCGCCCACGTCCGTCGTCCCCCGAGAGCGCCGCGAGCCCGGACGCCGCGAGGTCGAGCACCATCACGAGCAGGATCCAGGGCAGCGCGGTGACGAGCTCGTGCGTGATGTAGGCGAAGAGGCCGGCGAGCAGGGCCAGGGCGATCCGCAGACGCGTGGAGACGGCAAGCTGAGGCAGCCAGCGCATCCGCTCACCCCTCTCTGACCCGCGCAGCGTTGTCCACAAGGCGAGCCACAGCGTAGTCGTGTCCACAGGTTCGGGCCGGCAAATCGACGGCTTCCCCCGCGAACGCAACCATCTCGTCATGTTTGCACCGATACGTCCCGGGATGCACGCACCCCTCACGCAGTCGTTGCGAGCGCTCGCCGAGCTGGCCCTCCCGTCGTCGTGCGCCGCCTGCCGCGAGCCCGGCCCGGGCGTCTGTGCGCGCTGCTCCGCCGACGCCCGGGACGCCCTCTGGGCGGGAGGGCCCCGCTGGTCCAGCCCGGACCCTCGACCGCCGGGCCTCCCGCCGGTCACCTCGACCGGCAGGTATGCCGGTGCGCTCGCCCGGTTGGTCGCGGCCGCCAAGGACGACGACCGGCGTGACCTCGTGCCGGTCCTGGGGGACCTGCTCGGCGAGGCGGTGGACGCGGCACTCCTGCAGTGGCCGGCAGCGCAGGCCGCCTGGCGGGACCGTGCCGGCCCGGTCCTCGTCGTCCCCGTTCCCTCTTCACGTGCCGCCCGGCGACGCCGGGGTGACGCCCCGATGACGCTGCTCGCCGCTCACGCGGTCTGCGACTACGCCCCGACCGAGGTCATGCTGACCGACCTGCTCCGACCGCGGCGTCGGGTGGCCGACCAGGCCGGTCTGTCCGCCACCCAGCGCGCGGTCAACCTCGAGCACTCGATGCAGGTCGCGTCGCGGTGGCAGCACGCCGTGCCCGGCGCGCTGTGCCTGGTCGTCGACGACGTGCTCACCACCGGCGCCACCCTCGTCGAGGCGGCCAGGGCGCTGCGCCGAGCGGGGGCAAGCGAGGTGCGGTGTGCCGTCGTGTGCGCCACCCAGCGACGCGGCGGCGCGACCACTTCCAGCCTGCACTCGGCATACTCACGGTAAACGTTGGGTCAGGCCGCCTGTCGCAACGCGCCCCGGTGGTCTACCGTCGGTTCATGGCCCCCCTGGCCCGTGTGCAGGACACGACTCCAGGGCGCCTCGGACCCGGTCCGAACGGCGCCCTGTCGAGCAGGGCGGGGCGGCTCCCCGGCGAGTCGGGGAGGTGGTGCCGCGGTTGAAAAGGGGTGTGCCACCCCAACCTCCCAACACCGCCGAAACCCATGGAGGACACCGTGGAAATTGTCGTCACCGGACGCCACATGCAGGTCTCCGATCGATTCCGTGCCCACCTCGACGAGAAGCTCTCGAAGGTGCCGCAGCTCGCCCCGCGCGTGCAACGGATCGACGTCGTGGTCAGTCACGAGCCGAACCGCCGCCAGGCCAAGGCCTGCGAGCGGGTCGAGATCACCTGCCACGTGAAGGGGCCCGTGGTCCGGGCCGAGGCGTGCCTCGACGACAAGTACGCCGCGCTCGACGTGGCTCTCGACAAGCTCATGGAGCGGTTGCGCCGCGCCCAGGACCGCCGCCGCGTGCACCGCGGCCGCCGCACGCCCGAGTCGGTGGCGTTCGCGACGGCGCGCAGCAACGGCGCCGGTGACCTCGACGCGACTTCCGAGAACCACGACCACGACGCCACGCCCCTCGACGACGACAAGTTCGGCGCGCAGGGCAACTCGCCCATCGAGGTCCGCGAGAAGGTCCACGCCAGCGCGCCGATGGCCCTCGACGACGCTGTCCGCGAGATGGAGCTCGTGGGCCACGACTTCTTCCTCTACTACGACGAGGAGACCGGGCAGCCGAGCGTCGTCTACCGCCGGCGCGGCTGGTCCTACGGAGTCATCCACCTCGACGTCGAACCGGCCGGCGCGACCGAACGCGTCTCCTGACGCGTCACCCGCAGACGGCTTCACCACCTCGGTCGCCGGCAGTGGTGACCGAGGTGGTGACGGCGCGTCCGGGATTCGCGGGACGTCCACGGCGAAAGACGTACTCCGCCGTCACCGCAGCGTGACAAGATGACCGGCGTGAGGGAGCAAGGGGAAGGTGTGTCGGGCGATCCCATCAGGGTGGTGATCGCCGACGACCACGTGCTGTACCGACGGGGTCTGCAGATGGTCGTGTCGCAGGACGACGACATCGACATCGTGGGGGAGGCCGGGGACGGCAAGGAGGCCATCGACCGCACGGTCGAGCTGTTGCCCGACGTCGTCCTGATGGACGTGCGTATGCCGCACACCTCCGGCATCGAGGCCTGCGCCCGCATCAAGGAGCTCGTGCCCTCGACCAAGATCATCATGCTCACGATGTCCGACGAGGAGTCCGACCTCTACGAGGCGGTCAAGGCGGGCGCCAACGGCTACCTGCTCAAGGACGTCCCCGGTGAGGAGATCGCCGACGGCATCCGCGCCGTCCAGAGCGGTGACTCGCTCATCTCGCCGTCGATGGCGTCCAAGCTGCTGGCCGAGTTCGCGCTGATGAGCCGCCGGCAGAACGACCGCCCCGCATCCGTGGATGCGCCCCGCCTCACCGAGCGAGAGCTCGAGGTGCTGCGGCTCGTCGCGCGCGGCCTGGCCAACAAGGAGATCGCGGCCGAGCTGTTCATCTCGGAGAACACCGTCAAGAACCACGTCCGCAACATCCTCGAGAAGCTCCAGCTCCACTCGCGGATGGAGGCGGCGATGTACGCCGTCCGCGAGAACCTCCTCGAACCGGACGAATGACGGGGCCCGCACCCGTCCGACTCACCAAGGCCCAGGCCCGGCGCATCGCGCTCGCGGCCCAGGGCTTCCTCGACCCGCGCCCCGCTCCGGGCGAGGCGACCATGCGCCACCTCCAACGGGTCATCGACCGGGTGCAGGTCGTGCAGATCGACAGCGTCAACGTTCTCACCCGCAGCCAGTACCTCCCGTTCTTCTCCCGCCTCGGCCCCTACGACACGGCGCTGCTCGACCGGGCTCGCGACCGCGCGCCCCGCCGGCTCGTGGAGTACTGGGCCCACGAGGCGTCGCTCGTGCCCCCGACGACGTGGCCACTGCTCGACTTCCGCATGCAGCGCGCCCACGCCGACGCCTGGGGCGGTATGCAGGCCGTGGCCCGCAACCACCCCGAGCTCGTGGAGGCGGTCTTCGACGAGGTGCAGCGCCGCGGCCCCATCACCTCGCGCCAGCTCGAGGCCGCGCTTGAGCACGACCTCCCGCGCGCCAAGGACAACTGGGGCTGGAACTGGTCGCTCGTGAAGAACGCTCTCGAGCACCTCTTCTGGGGTGGTCGCATCACGTCCGCGGGGCGCACCAGTCAGTTCGAGCGCCGGTATGCCGCGTTGTCACGCGTGCTCCCGCGTCCCGTCCTCGACGTGGCCGAGCGGGCGCAGGACCGCCCGCCCCACGAGGTGGCCTTCCGTGAGCTGATCCGGCTCTCGGCCCGGGCGCACGGTGTCGGCACCGAGCAGTGCCTGCGTGACTACTTCCGGCTCAAGCCGGAGCAGGCCAGACCGGCCATCGAGTCGCTCGTCGCCGAGGGGGCGCTCGTGCCGGCCACGATCGAGGGGTGGCGCCGACCGGCATACCTCGACCCCTTGGCCCGGCGACCGCGCAAGGTGCGCGCGCAGGCGTTGCTCAGCCCCTTCGACTCGCTCATCTGGCAGCGGGACCGGACCGCCGCGCTGTTCGGGTTCGACTACCGGCTCGAGATCTATGTGCCTGCACCGCAACGGGTCCACGGCTACTACGTCCTGCCGTTCCTCTTCGGCGAACACCTCGTCGCGCGCTGCGACCTCAAGGCCGACCGCGTCGCCGGGGTGCTGCGGGTGCACGCGGTCCACTGGGAGCCGGGTGCGCCGCCCGAGGCCCGGCCGGCGCTCGAGGGGGAGCTCGAGGCGATGGCCGGCTGGCTCGGCCTCACCGGGGTCGTTGCAGGGTGTGTGGCGGGATCTGGCTGACGGCTGGCCGTTTCGCGCATGTCCGGCCGGGCATCGTGGCAGATAGCGTGCGACCGTGACCGTTCCTGCCGCCGGTGCTGCGGCTGACACCACGGAAGCGCCAGCCCGCCACACGCCCCGGATCCACCGCGCCTGGTGGGTCGCCCTCGTGGTCCTGGGCGCGCTGGTGGCCGCCGCGGGGTTCCGCTCCTCGACCGGTGCGCTGCTCGTGCCGCTCGAGACCGAGTTCGGCTGGTCGCGGGCCACCACCTCCGGTGCGGTCACGGCCAACCTCGTGGTCTACGGCCTCACCGCGCCCTTCGCGGCGGCGTTGATGGAGCGCTTCGGCATCCGCCGGGTCGTGGTCTCCTCACTGCTGCTCGTCGCTGTCGGCTCCGGCCTCACCACCGTCATGACGCAGGCGTGGCAGCTCTGGCTGCTGTGGGGCCTGGCCGTCGGCATCGGCACTGGGGCCATGGCGCTCGTCCTCGGCTCTGTCGTCGCCAACCGCTGGTTCGTCGAGGCGCGCCGCGGGCTGGTCACCGGAATCTTCTCCGCCGCAGGGGCGGCAGGCCAGCTCGTCTTCCTCCCCGGCATCGCCGCCCTCGCAACGGGGCCCGGCTGGCGGTGGGCAGCCCTCGTCGTCACCGGCGCGGCACTGCTGCTCGCGCCGATCGTCCTGCTGGTCGTGCGTGACCGCCCGGCCGACGTCGGCCTGCGCCCGTTCGGCGCCCCGGCGACCGGGACCGCCGGCGGTGACCACTCGGCATACCCCACCGTCACCGGCCCCGGGCCCGCGCGGCTCGCCCTGCGAACACTGCGCGACAGCGCCCGCTCGCCGGTCTTCTGGATCCTGTTCGGCACCTTCTGGATCTGCGGCTGGTCGACCAACGGCCTCATCGGCACCCACTTCATCCCTGCCGCCCACGACCACGGCATGCCGGAGACGACCGCCGCCGGACTGCTCGCGCTGGTCGGCGTCTTCGACCTCGTCGGCACGATCGCCTCGGGGTGGCTCACCGACAAGGTCGACCCACGCTTCCTGCTGTGCGGCTACTACGGCTTCCGCGGGCTGTCGCTGCTGTTCGTCCCCGCGCTGCTCGGACCCGACATCCACCCGAGCCTGTTCCTCTTCATCGTGTTCTACGGGCTCGACTGGGTCGCCACCGTCCCGCCCACGATCGCGTTGTGCCGCAGGCACTTTGGCGTCGCGCGGTCGAGCGTCGTCTTCGGCTGGGTCTTCGCGGCGCACATGGTCGGGGCGGGCGTCGCGGCCTCGTATGCCGGGTGGGTGCGCCAGGGGACCGGGTCGTACGACACCGCGTGGCTCACCGCCGGCGGCCTGTGCCTCTTCGCCGCCCTGGCCTGTCTTGCGATCACCCGCACCCCGCAACGTGGCCTGTGGAACCCCGACCACGAGGAGACCGACGTCGCAGCCGTCGCCTGACCGGCGCCCGGGTGAGAGGGTGGTGGACATGGCAGACATCGAGGTCATCGACAACCCCGACGAGAGCCGCTTCGAGGCCAAGGTCGACGGCGAGGTCGCGGGCTTCGCGGCATACCGGCTCAGCGACGGGCGCATCGTCTTCACCCACACCGAGGTCGACGACGCGTACGGTGGCCAGGGCGTCGGCGGCGCCCTGGCGCGCGGCGCGCTCGACCAGGTGCGCGCGGCAGGGGACCGCCAGGTCGTCGCGCTCTGCCCCTTCATCGCCGCGTGGATCGACAAGCACCCCGACTACCAGGACCTCCTCGCCACCTGAGGCGCTCGCAGGGACGGAACAGGGGCGCCTCACCAAGCGTTCGGCTGGGGTAGGCGCCCGCTCGCGGCGGCGCCGTCCGGTGCTGGTCACCCGGGGTGAACGAGTCGACTAGCCTAGGTCGGGCTGCGCCACAGGGATGGCGTCGGCCGTGAACCATCCAGGAGAGACTTCGTGCCGAAGATCGTCGAAAAGCTGCTGCGCGCCGGTGAAGGCCGCGTCCTCAAGAAGCTCGAGGGCATCGCCGCCCAGGTGAACTCGATCGAGGAGGACTTCGAGAAGCTCAGCGACGCCGAGCTGCGCGCCGAGACCGACAGCTTCCGCAAGCGCCTCGCCGACGGCGAGACCCTCGACGACATCCTTCCCGAGGCGTTCGCGGCCGTTCGGGAGGCGTCCAAGCGCACCCTCGGCAAGCGCCACTTCGACGTCCAGATCATGGGTGGCGCCGCGCTGCACCTCGGCAACGTCGCCGAGATGAAGACCGGTGAGGGCAAGACCCTCGTCGCGACCCTGCCGTCCTACCTCAACGCCCTCGAGGGCAAGGGCGTCCACGTCGTCACCGTCAACGACTACCTCGCCGAGTACCAGTCCGAGCTGATGGGCCGCGTGCACCGCATGCTCGGCCTCGAGACCGGCGTCATCCTCGCGTCGATGACGCCCGAGCAGCGGCGCGCCGAGTACGCCAAGGACATCACGTACGGCACCAACAACGAGTTCGGCTTCGACTACCTGCGCGACAACATGGCCTGGTCCATGGAGGAGCTCGTGCAGCGCGGCCACAACTTCGCCATCGTCGACGAGGTCGACTCCATCCTCATCGACGAGGCCCGCACGCCGCTCATCATCAGCGGCCCGGCCGACGCGGCGACCAAGTGGTACACCGAGTTCGCCCGCATCGCCCAGAAGCTCACCCGCGGTGAGCTCGAGTCCGGCGAGGGCGACTACGAGGTCGACGAGAAGAAGAAGACCGTCGGTGTCCTCGAGGCCGGCATCGCCAAGGTCGAGGACTACCTCGGCATCGACAACCTCTACGAGTCCGTCAACACCCCGCTCATCGGCTACCTCAACAACGCCATCAAGGCCAAGGAGCTGTTCAAGCGGGACAAGGACTACGTCAACATGAACGGCGAGATCCTCATCGTCGACGAGCACACCGGCCGCATCCTCGCCGGCCGTCGCTACAACGAGGGGATGCACCAGGCGATCGAGGCGAAGGAGGGCGTCGACATCCAGAACGAGAACCAGACGCTCGCCACGATCACCCTGCAGAACTACTTCCGCATGTACGACAAGCTCTCCGGCATGACCGGCACGGCCATGACCGAGGCCGCCGAGCTCAACTCGATCTACAAGCTCGGTGTCGTGCCGATCCCGACCAACCGCCCGATGATCCGCAAGGACCAGCCCGACCTCGTCTACCGCACCGAGGAGGCCAAGTTCAACGCCGTCGTCGAGGACATCGTCGAGCGGCACAAGGAGGGCCAGCCGGTGCTCGTCGGCACCACCTCGGTCGAGAAGAGCGAGTACCTCTCCGACCAGCTGCGCCGCAACGGTGTGCCGCACGAGGTGCTCAACGCCAAGCAGCACGAGCGTGAGGCGGCGATCGTCGCGCAGGCCGGCCGCAAGGGTGCGGTCACCGTCGCCACCAACATGGCCGGTCGAGGCACCGACATCATGCTCGGCGGCAACCCCGAGTTCATGGCCGTCGCCACCCTCAAGCAGCAGGGCCTCGACCCCGAGGAGACCCCGGAGGAGTACGAAGCCGCCTGGGACGGCGCCCTCGCCAAGGCCGAGGAGGCCGTCCGGGCCGAGCACGACGAGGTCACCCAGCTGGGTGGGCTCTACGTCCTCGGCACCGAGCGGCACGAGTCGCGCCGCATCGACAACCAGCTCCGTGGTCGCTCCGGCCGCCAGGGTGACCCGGGTGAGTCGCGCTTCTACCTCTCGCTGCAGGACGACCTGATGCGGCTGTTCAACGCGGCGATGGTCGACCGGTTCATGACGACCGCCAAGATGGACGACGACGTGCCGATCGAGTCCAAGATGGTCAGCCGCTCGATCCAGAGCGCGCAGGCCCAGGTCGAGGGCCGCAACTACGAGATCCGCAAGAACGTCCTCAAGTACGACGACGTCCTCAACCGCCAGCGCACCGTCATCTACGACGAGCGCCGCCGCGTCCTGGAGGGGGAGGACCTCGAGGAGCAGGTGCGCCTGTTCATCAACGACGTCGTCAACGGCTACATCGACGCCGAGACCGCCGAGGGCTTCTCTGACGACTGGGACTACGAACGCCTCTGGACGGCACTCAAGACGCTGTACCCCGTGTCCGTGACCCCCGAGGAGGTGGCCGAGGCCGCCGGTGGTCGCGGCAGCATCAGCGCCGACGACCTGCGTGAGCAGATCACCTCCGACGCACACCACGCCTACGACGCCCGCGAGGCCGAGCTCGGCGAGGAGGTCATGCGCGAGGTCGAGCGCCGGGTCGTGCTCTCCGTCCTGGACCGCAAGTGGCGCGAGCACCTCTACGAGATGGACTACCTCCAGGAGGGAATCGGCCTGCGCGCCATGGCCCAGCGTGACCCGCTCGTGGAGTACCAGCGCGAGGGCTTCCAGCTGTTCCAGGCGATGATGGAGTCGATCAAGGAGGAGTCGGTCGGCTACCTCTTCAACGTCCAGGTCGACGTCGACCAGCAGCAGGCCGCGGCGCCGGCGGTGCAGCCGGTCAGCGTCACCGACATGCTCGCCGGGTCGGGTGTCGGCAGCGACGCCACCGCCGCGGGCGGGCAGGACGCACAGGACGCTCAGGGTGGCCGTGAGAGCGGCGCGCCCGAGCAGGGCGAGCCGGACCAGCCCGAGCAGGAGCGGGTCGACGCGCTCGCGGCGACCGCACCGGCCGCTGACCCCACGGCGGAGCCGGTGGCGCAGCACCCGACGTTCCGGGCCAAGGGCCTGGAGGAGCCGCAGCGTCGCCAGCAGCAGCTGCAGTACTCCGCGCCCACCGAGACCGGCGAGGTCGAGCACCGGGTCGGCTCGGCGCAGGACGAGCTGAGCGAGGACCAGCTCAAGGGCGTCTCCCGCAACGGCCCGTGCCCGTGCGGTTCCGGCAAGAAGTTCAAGATGTGCCACGGCCGCAAGGCCTGAGCCAGCAGGCAGAAGCACGAGCGGCCGGCGCGGGGGAGGCCTCGCACCGGCCGCTTCGCGTTGTGCCGCACCACGATTCGGTATGCCGCGTGGTTGGCTCCCGCGGTCAGCCCACCTGGAGTGCCTCGACACGCCAGCGCCCGTCGAGCCCGACCATCCGGAACGCCACGGCGCGCACCCGGCTGCCGTCGACCACGACCGCGCTGACCTCGGCAACCCCGTCGGCGGGCTCGCAGACCCGCACCCGGCGCACGACGGTGCGGCGCACCTCGCTGCCCGTCCGGCGCGAGCCCGCCCGCCGGGCCGACACGACCGCGCGCCGCGCGACCACGGCATACACCTCGGGCACGGTCCATCGCAGGAGCTGCGGCGCGGGCCGGGAGCCGGCCATCACCTCGACCAGTGCCTGTGCGACATGGGCGCCCCACTCCTGCGGGTCGGGCAGGTCGTCGCGTCGGGTCGGCTGGGCGCCGAAGAGCTGCTCGTCGGTGAGGGTCGTGAAGTCGACCGCGAGGGCGTCCTGGATGTACGGGGACGGTGCGGCGTCCGACGGTGACCACTCGGGATCGGGGATCACCGGCGGGCGCTGACGGGGCGCAGGCAGGATGCGGATGGGTCGCAGCTGCCCCTGGGCGCTCATCGGGTCACCGCCGTCCGGCTGCCGGGGACCTGCAGGACCATTCCGGGGTGGAGCAGATGAGGGTCGTCACCGATGACGTCGCGGTTGGCGGCATACCAGCGGGGCCACGCGCGGGCGATCTCGGCGTCACTGGCTCCGGCGTCGAGGTGCCGAGCCGCGATGGCCCACAGGCTGTCGCCACGTCGCACGACCACCGATCCCTCCTCGGCGCCGTCCGCGACGCGTCCGGTGACCAGCTCGGGTGAGGGCTGAGGTCGCACCAGGGGGCGGGTCGGCGTCCACCCCGGTGGAGCGATGTCGCTCGTCGGGGCGACCGGCGACGTCGCGGCCGGCGTCGGCTCGCTGGTCGGCTCGCTGGTCGGCCCGGTGGTCGCTGCACTGGTCGGCGCGCTCGTCGGCGCCGTCGAGGTGAAGCCCGGACCCGCGGGCGGGAGGGGCATCGCGGTCGTGGCGGTCGCGGATGGCGTCGACGAGGCAGCGGCGGACGCGCTGAACCCCGGGGCGGGGACGACCGAGTCGCCGACCGCGCTGGCGGGCGCTGCCACGGCGCCGACCACGGCCCCCACGAGCACGGCGGCCAGCCGCTGGGTCACGACCGGGGTCCACCGGCCGCTCGCCGCGCGGGCCAGCGCGCCCACCCGACCGGGCAGGTGGCCGAGCACCCCGATGACCAGACCGAGGCCGAGCCACACGGCCAGGGCAAGGGCGGTCGCCGCGGCGAGCGCGGCAACGACCTCGTCGAGGCTGCTCGGGCCAGGGGCGGCGACCCGGTCCCAGAGCGAGCGCGTGAGGGCGCCGAGGGCGAGGATCGCCAGCCCCGTGGCCACGAGCGCGGCCAGTGCGGTGGTGAGGACGCGGGTGGGTGTGCGGTCCGTGGTCGTCATGGTGGCCCCCATTCAGCCAATATGGCTGTTTGCGTTCGTTTGCGTGTGACTGAGGCTAGCCAGCCTTGGTTGACTGCGCAAGCCTGAGGATCTCGCTAGGCTCGCCGACACCCGGACCGCCCACGGAGCCGGACAGTTCGAAGGAGCGACCGGATGCGCTGGGAGGACCTGTTCTCCGACCTGGAGTCGCAGTGGGATGCGGAGCAGCGCCGCGAGCTCGACGCCGAGGTCGCCGACCGCACCCGGCGCGAACGCGCCGCGATCGGGCTCTACGAGCGGCTCTCGGCTGCCCGGGGCGAGCAGGTCGATGCCGTCCTGGTCTCCGGAGTACGGGTCAGCGGGCCGGTCGCCGATGTCGGGGACGGGTGGGTCCTGCTGTCGGACCCGCGGCCGTCGGCGCAGCCGATGGTGGTGCCGTTCGGGGCGCTGGTCTCGCTCGTCGGCCTCCGGCCGCGGGCCGCGGGCCAGGGGATGGGCCGGTCGTTCGGCCTGGGGTACGTGCTGCGCGGGCTGAGCCGGGACCGGGCGGTCGTCGCCGTCACGGACCTCACCGGCGCGGTCACCACGGGCACGATCGACGCCGTCTGGTCGGATGCGTTGGAACTCGCCGAACATGCCGCTGACCTGCCGCGACGTCCCGAGAACGTCACCGGTCGGCGGGTCGTGCCGTTCACCGCGCTGGTCCTGGTGCGCCCTGCCTGACGGCCCGGCGACCGTGCCGCGGCACCGGGGGCAACCCGTCAGGTGGGGCTGCCGACCCACGCCGGCGGCGACGCGCGGGGTCGCCTGCGGGTGCCCGTGACATGGCCCCGGGAGAGCCCCCACCAAGAGCCACCGGGGTGGCCCACCCCCGTCGTGGGCCACCCCGGTGAACAGATGTTGTCGGTCAGTCCTGGCCCTGACCGAACGGGTGCGCGGCGACGAAGTTCTTGGTCTCGTTGTACATCCGCTGGATGTAGCTCTCGAGCTCCGCGACCTCGACCCGCCACTGGCCGCGCCCGCCGACCTTGATCGCGGGCAGCTCGCCGGACCGCACCAGGGCGTACGCCTGTGCGGAGGAGATGTCCAGCACCTCGGACACCTCGGACAACTGGATGAAGCGCTTGGCCACAGCCAACCCCTCTCGACTGATCCCCACCCTGCTTGACGGGGGTCATACCTGCTCTTGACCAACTTTTTACCATGATCTTGCGTTCACGTCCGGTCGAACACGAAATTCTCTCAGAAACATTGGTCGAGGACGCCTGCGACTTTGGCCCTGTGGATGACCCCGCCGCTGTGGATTCGCACCACGCTGGACCACGTCGGTGCGCCATGATGGGCCCGCACCACCGCGAGGTGGCCGCCACCAGACCAGGACCAAGGGGGACGAACCGTGACGGATCTGCCCGTGCCCACTGCCAACCGCCTGCGCAAGCCGGGGTGGCGTGACACACGCCTGCTGATCGGTCTGGTACTGGTGCTCGCCTCCGTGGCCATGGGCTCGTACGTCGTGTCACGGGCCGACGACCGGGTACCCGTCTTCGCCGCAGGTAAACCACTGGTGCCCGGCCAGCCGCTCAGCGAGGACGACCTGGTCCGGGTCGACGTCCAGCTCGGCTCGCAGGATGCGCGTTACGTCTCCGCGACCTCCGGACTGCCCGCGGACCGGTTCGTCCTGCGGGAGGTGCCGGCCGGCGAGCTCGTCCCCCTGTCCGCCGTCGGTGGGCGCGACCAGGTCGACGTCCAGCCGCTGACGCTCAGCGTCGACGCCGGGTCGGCGGCCACGCTGCGGGTCGGCACCCGGGTCGACGTCTACGTCAACCCGGTCGACCGTGGCTCCTCGGGCGGCACCCGCTCCTACCGCGGTCCGGAGCTGGCCCTCAGCGGTGTCTCGGTGGCCGGCGTCGCCGACTCCTCCGGCAGCCTCGGCTCCAGCGGTGGCGACCGCGCCATCCAGGTGATGGCACCCACGGACCGCATCAAGGGCATCATCGGCGACGTCGACGCCGGCGCCCGCATCACGGTGGTCCCGGTCGTGTCCGCCGACGGGAAAGCCGGATGAGCCGGACCGTCCTCACCGCGGTTCCGGGCCCGTGGGAGTCCGACCTCGTCACGACCGTCGAGGGCACGGACGGGTATGCCGTGGTGCGCCGATGCGCGGACCTGCCCGACCTGCTCGCTGCGGCCGCCGCCGGCCTCGGCGAGGTGGCGTTGGTGTCGGCCGACCTGCGAGCGCTGGACCGTGCGGCCCTGCACGAGCTGACCCAGCACTCGGTGCTGGTCGCGGGAGTGGTCGCCCCGGGCGACGAGATGGGGGAGCGGCGGCTGCGCCAGCTCGGGCTCGAGGTCGTGGTCGTCGCCGACACCCCGGCGCCCGACCTGCAGGACCGGCTCGACGAGCTGACCGAGGGCGCCGGCACCGGCCTCAGCCCCGACGACGAGCCACCACCCGAGGAGCTGCCAGCAGCCGACCCCGACGCCGAACCGGGTCGCGTGCTCGCCGTCTGGGGCCCGACGGGTGCGCCCGGGCGCAGCACGGTCGCCCTGAACCTCGCGGTCGAGCTCGCCTCGCGCGCCCCGACCCTGTTGGTCGACCTCGACACCTACGGCTCGTCGCAGGCCCAGGCGCTGGGGCTGCTCGACGAGGCCCCGGGCGTCGCGGCAGCCTGTCGAGCCGCCGACCAGGGCACGCTCGACCTGCCGGCGCTCGCCCGCCTGGCACCCGAGGTGGGCGGCGGACTGCGCATCCTCACCGGCATACCGCGCGCCCACCGCTGGACCGAGTTGCGCGCCCCCTCCGTCGCCCACGTGCTGACCCTTGCCCGGCAGCTCGTGCGCTTCGTCGTCGTCGACTGCGGGTTCGGCATCGAGGACGACGAGGAGCTGTCCTACGACACCATCGCTCCACGCCGCAACGCCACCACGCTCACGACCCTCGAGGAGGCGGACGAGCTGGTGGTCGTCGGTGCCGGCGACCCCGTCGGTCTCCAGCGACTCGTGCGAGGGGTGCAGGACCTCGGTGTGGTCCCCACGCCGGCGTCGCGGGTTGTCGTGGTCAACAAGGTACGCGCCGCGGCGGTCGGGTCGCACCCCGAGCGGCGCATCAGTGAGGCGCTCGGCCGGTTCGCGGGCATGGACGACGTCGTCTTCCTCCCGTGGGACCCGGCCGCGGTCGACGGGGCCATGTTGGCGGGCACGTCACTGGCCGAGCACGCACCCCAGTCGCCCTTGCGGCGAGCCGTGACCAGCCTCGCCGATCGGTATGCCGCACAGCCGGTTTCGCGACGAGAGCGCGGCCGGGTGCGGCTGGGGCGTTGAGCCGCGTCAGGAGCTGAAGAGCAGGGTGAGCCCGCCGACGGTGTAGATGACCATGAGCACCAGTAGCGGCACCTGACCGGCCACGGCGGCCCGGCGCGGGAACAGCGCGAGCGCGCGCTCGTGCGCGACGACCACACCGAGCACGTGCCCGGTGATGATGGCGACAACCTGGATGGCGGCCACGAGGCTCGGCGTGATGAGAGCGGCCGCAGGGGTCACTCCTGCCGTGCCGAGCCAGTTCCCGCCCGTACCAAGGGGATCGGAGAACTTGGACAGGCCGTTGGTGCCCTCCCAGACCCACAGCGACCAGTAGTGGGCGATGAGGTAGCCGGCCGCGATGGGGATGAGTGACGGGGCGAACGCGCTGGCCACGCCGTGCCACGACACCCTGGCGAGCCGGGCCGACAGCCAGGCCGCGAGGGCCAGCGACCCGGCGACGACGAGGCACACCCCGAGCAGGCCGGCGGTCTCCCAGAGCCTCGGGAACGAGCGGCCCTGGACGAAGCCGTACCAGCGGGACTCGCCCGAGAACCCGTCGTACGCGGTGGTGCCCAGCAGGACCGCGCACACCGCGAGGAGTCCGCGGTCGAACCCGACCTGGAGCGGTCCGTGCAGCGGTGTGCGCCAGACCCACCGCCCGTCGGCCCGGCGCCCCAGGGGACTGAGCGTGCCGTAGAGGGACGACCACGCCGTGAACGCATCACCACGGCGCAGGTAGGGGCGGCCGAAGACGAGCGAAAGGATGACGCCGACGAGCAGGTAGCCGAAGACCGCCACCCGCAGCACGGGCAGGTCGGCGTTGTCCGGTGCGATCAGCTCGAGCCACACGAAGGCGGCCAGGCCGACCGCGGCGGGCCAGTAGCCGAGGCGGTACTCGGCCAGGGCGAAGTCGGGTTCGACGCGGGCGAGCCGCAACAGGCCGGCGTGCAGCCAGCGCAACGGGTTGACGAGGCGCCACACCCCGCCTACCAGCATCGACAGGAAGGCCAGGCCCACCCACAGCCAGACGTAGACCACGCTGGCCACGGGGTTGTTGGCGTTGTCCTTCCCGAAGACAAGTGACATGAGCGTCCAGGCTGCGACGAAAAGCGTTGCCAGCACGGCGATCCCGCGCAACGCGGGGGAGTCGAGGGCCAGGGCGAGCGTCTTGGGCACGAGCCGCCCGTCGGTGTCGCGCAGCCGTGGTGTCTTCCACAGCGCGCCCAACGCGACGAACGAGATGACGAGGGCGAGCCCGGCGCCGACCAGCAGGTAGGAGAACGGGAGGGGCAGGTCTTCGCGGGACCCGACGCCGTGTGCCGGAAGGGCGGCGAGGACGCCGAGGGTCACTGGACCGCGATCTTCAGCAGCCGCAGCTCGGGCTCGTGGGTCTCGACCTCGTAGACACCGGGGGCGTCACCCGTGAGCTCGACGGTCGTGGGCTGACCGGCCTTGAGGTTCTTCTCGATGTCGAAGCCGTGGATGTGCAGCACGTCGTCGTGGTCGCTCGTCACGGTCAGGGTGAGCTTCTCGCCCACCCCGAGCTTGACGGTGGCCGGTGCCGGGTCGACCTTCCTGCCGGTGATGGTGACCTCGACTGTGCGGCCGGCCGGCGTCGATGTCGACGAGCTCGACGCGGAGGTGGTCGACGTGGCACTGCTGGTGGGGCTGCCGGACGACGTCGGGTTCGACGACGTGGAGCTCGACGACGTGGCGCCGCCACCGCCCGCCGGGTCGCCACCTCCACACGCGGTGAGGGCGGTCACGAGGGCCAGCCCGGCGGCATACGACACGGCACGTCGAGAGGTCTTCGTCACGAATCGAAGTCTAGGGGGCCACTTCTGACACCATGTGGGGGTGCCCGACCGCCTCAACTCGCTCGACGCGTCGTTCCTCTATCTCGAGGAGGCGACGACCCCGATGCACGTCGGGTCGGTCATGGTGTTCGACCCGCCGAGCGACGGGTTCGACTACGACCGGCTGGTGCAGCTGATCTCGACGCGGATCGCGTTCGTCCCGCGCTACCGCCAGCGGGTGCGGCAGATCCCGGGCCGGCTGGCGAACCCGGTGTGGGTCGACGACGAGAACTTCGACGTGACCTACCACGTGCGCCGGTCCGCCCTGCCGAAGCCGGGAAGCGACGAGCAGCTGCAGGAGTTCGTCGCGCGGATCCAGCCGCGCGCCCTGGACCGCAACCGACCGCTCTGGGAGGTCTACCTCGTCGAGGGTTTGGCGCAGGGGCGGTTCGCGATCGTCACCAAGTCGCACCAGGCGCTCGTCGACGGCATCAACGCCGTCGACATCGCCCACGTCATCGTCGACGGAGACCCGGCGGCGGAGGGGCTGGTGACGGACACATGGCGTCCGTCGCGCGAGCCGAGCGACGTCGAGCTGCTCACCGGCGCGCTCGTCGACGTCGTGCGGCGACCGAGCGAGGTCATCGAGAACATCCGCGGCGGCATCGTCGACGTCAAGGCGGTCGGCTCGCGGGCGCTGTCGGCCGTGGGTGACGTCGTGTCGACGCTCGCCCGGACGGCCGCGCGGCCGGCGCCGCAGTCACCGCTCAACGCAACCGTCGGTGAGGCGCGGCGCTACGTCATGATCGGCACCGACCTCAAGGACTACCGCAAGGTCCGCACCCAGCTGACCCGCGGCAACTACGCCGACGACGTGACGATCAACGACGTGGTGCTGGCCACCATCGCCGGCGCGTTCCGGTCGTGGCTGCTCACCCGCGGCGAGGCCGTGCACCCCGGCACGACGGTGCGCGCCATGGTTCCGATCAGCGTCTACGACGACAACGGCGGTCACGTCGGCAGCCGGCTCACCGCCTCGTTCGTCGACCTGCCGGTGGGGGAGCCGGGACCGTCGATGCGGTTGCACCAGATCGCCTTCGCCATGCGCCAGCAGATGGAGGGCGGGCAGGCCGTGGGTGCGGAGTCGCTGGCCGGTCTCGCGGGCTTCGCGCCGCCGACGCTGCACTCGCTGGGCGCCCGCCTCGGGTCGGCGGTGTCGCGGCGGCTGTTCAACGTCGTCATCACCAACGTGCCCGGCCCCCAGCACACGTTGTATGCCGGTGACGCGCGCATGCTGTCGACCTACCCCGTGATGCCGCTCGCCCGCGGCCAGGCGCTCTCGATCGGGCTCACGTCCTACGACGGCGGGGTCTACTACGGGCTCAACGCCGATCGTGACTCGATGCCCGACATCGACGTGCTCGGGCAGAGCATCGTCGACTCCCTCGGGGAGCTGCTCGAGAGCCACCGGTCCAAGCGGTGAGCCCGCGCCGGTCGACCGCGGCTCCGCGTCGTGGGCTCGTGCTCGGGGGCGGTGGCGTGCTCGGCGCCGCGTGGATGGTGGGTGCCCTCAAGGCGCTCGAGGACGAGGTGGGCGTCGACGCTCGCGACTTCGAACAGATCGTGGGCACGTCGGCCGGTTCGGTGCTGGCGGCCCTGCTCGGGGCGGGCGTGCCGGTGGCCGACCTGCTGCACCACCAGCTCGTCGGCAGCATCGACACCGGACTGCTCGCGGGGTTCCTCTGGGACTACGACAACGACACCGGCGGCGACCGACCCGGCTGGCCCAAGGTGGGCGTCGGGTCGCGAGAACTGTTGCGGCGCAACGCACTTCACCTGCGAAGCCTGCCGCCGACGGCCGTGCTGTCGGCGATCATGCCCGAGGGGCGCGGCAGCATCGCAGCGGTCGGAGCCATGGTCGGGCACGTCGTCCCGACCGGCTGGGTGAAGCGGCCGGGCATCACGGCGGTGGCGCTGGACTACGACACCGGTGAGCGGGTCGCCTTCGGCCGTGAGGGGGCTCCCCAGGTCGACCTGCGCGACGCGGTGATGGCCTCCTGCGCGATCCCCGGCTGGTACCAGCCCGTCCGGATCGGGGACCACCGCTACATCGACGGTGGCGCCTGGTCGTCGACGAACCTCGACCTCATGGCAGGACTCGGGCTCGACGAGGTCTACGTGCTGGCCCCACAGGTGAGCTTCGTCAAGGACGCTCCGACCCAGTGGCGCACCCGCGTCGAACGACAGTGGCGCAACCGCGTGACCCTGCGGGCGCTGCGCGAGCTGCACCGCGTGCACCACGACGGCGCCGAGGTGACGATCCTGGGTCCGGGCGAGGAGGACCTCAAGGCCATAGGGTCCAACCTCATGGACGTCACCCGCAGGCCGCGCGTCATCGAGACCTCACTGCGCACGTCCGCGGTCGCCCTGCACGACCCGGCGCCGCTGCCCGACCGATCCGACTACGAGGACGTGGGATGAGCCAGACCCGGATCTACCTGCCCCTGACCGCCGCCGGCCTGCGTGCGCTCGCGAAGTCGCGCGAGGCCGGACCCGCCCCCGTTGCCGCGTATGCCGTGACGTCTCGGCTCGAGCGCGACAACCCCGCCGACCTGGCCGAGGAGGAGCTCGAGCACGCGGCCTTCACGGAGGCGGCCGAGGCGGCCTTCGCGTTGCAGGGGAACGAGATCGGCAAGCGGGTCATCGCGGCCGCCGACGTCGACCCGGCCTCGGTCGAGCCGGACGGCACCCGCGACGAGACGTCCGCCGTGACCGTCTCCGAGCCGGTGCCGCTGCGCCGCATCGTGTCGTTCCACCTCGACGAGACCGCCGGTGACACCGGCCTGGACGACCTGCTGTGGTACGACGCCACCGAGCTCGACGAGGTCCTGCGTCTCCTCTGACCGGGCGTCCGCATCCCTCACCCCTGACCCCTCACCCCGCGCGCTTGCTTGCGTCTGCGTCAACGGTGGCTAGAGCAACCACTCACGCAGACGTCACGCGGTCGGCAGGGGTGAGGGCGCGGGCGAGGAAGGGGTCGACCAGGGCGTGGTAGTCGTCGGGCACGTCACGGCGGATGCAGTGCCCCGAACCCGGCACCACGCGAATCACCAAGTGGGGATTGTCGATGCGCCCGGCCCGCTCGCGGACGTCAGGAGTCACCGGGCCGCCCCGCCCGGCGAGCAGCGCCAACGTCGGCACCCGGATCGACGCCAGCAGCTCGTCCCACGGCGCCACGAGGGACGCGACACCGAGCGCCAGGAAGGCGGTGTCCACCTGGGTCTTGGACTCCGCCCAGGGACCGAACTCCGACTCGGGCCAGGTCGGGTTGTCGCGGCGTCCCTCGGCCAGCTGGGCGTCGGGGTCGTCGTGCCAGGCCTGCACGTCGGCCAGTCGCTCACGGATCACGTCCGGCCCCTGCACGCGCAACGCGGGGTCGCGCCAGGCCGGGTCCTCCAGCACCGCCGCCGCGACCAGGTCCGGCCGGCGGGCAGCCAGCGCCGTGGCGACCCCGCCACCCATGGAGTGCCCGACGACAGCGACCGGACCCCCTCGGTCGGCGACGATCCGGGCGACGGTGGCCTCGGCGGCGGCATACATCTGCTCCATCGGGTCGGCAGAGGTGAGCTGCTCCGGTGTGAAGCGTGGCGACCTCCCGTGACCGAGCAGGTCGACCCCCACGACGCGGTGTGCCGGCGACCACCGTCGCACGGCGTCCGGCCAACAGTCGCCGGAGTCGCCGAGACCGTGGAGCAGCACGATGGTCGGCGTCGCCGGGTCGGCGGGGCCGGCCCAGCGGTAGGTGAGGGTGGCGCTTTCGTCGGCGGTCGGCATACGTGTCACCATAAGTGGGGCCGGGATCACCGCTCCGGCACGCCATGTCTTCGCAACCCCGAGGAGTCCAGTCCGCCATGGATGCCGTCACCCAGGTGCCCGCCCCGTACAACGAGCCCGTGCTCGACTACGCCCCCGGCAGCCCCGAGCGGGCCAAGCTCGAGGTCGCCCTGGCGGAGCTGGGCAGCAACCCGATCGACCTGCCGCACACCATTGACGGCAAGCGGGTCATGGGTTCGGGACGCAAGATCGAGGTGCGTCAGCCGCACGCCCGCCGCAAGGTGCTCGGCACGATGCGCAACGCCAGCGTCGGCGACGCGCAGGCAGCCGTCGACGCCGCCAAGGCCGCGGCGCCCGGCTGGCGCGCGCTGTCCTTCGACGACCGCGCCGCCATCCTGCTCAAGGCAGCGGACCTGCTCGCCGGCCCGTGGCGTGCCCACCTCAACGCGGCCACCATGCTCGGCCAGAGCAAGACGGCATACCAGGCAGAGATCGACTCCGCCTGCGAGCTGATCGACTTCTGGCGCATCAACGTCGACTTCGCCCGGCAGATCCTCGCCGAGCAGCCGCCGCTCAACGCCCACGGCGTCTGGAACCGCACCGACCACCGGCCGCTCGAGGGCTTCGTCTACGCCATCACGCCGTTCAACTTCACCGCCATCGCCGGCAACCTCCCGACGGCTCCGGCGCTGATGGGCAACACCGTCGTGTGGAAGCCGTCGCCCACCCAGCAGTTCGCCGCGCACCTCACCATGTCGCTGCTCGAGGCGGCCGGCATGCCGCCCGGCGTGATCAACATGGTTACCGGCGACGGCCTCAACGTCTCCAAGGTCGCGCTCTCCGACCCCGACTTCGCGGGCCTGCACTTCACCGGCTCGACCGCGACGTTCCAGCACTTGTGGCGCGAGATCGGCACCAACATCACGAGCTACCGGACCTACCCGCGCATCGTCGGCGAGACCGGCGGCAAGGACTTCATCCTCGCCCACCCATCGGCCGACCCGGACGTCCTGCGCACCGCGATGATCCGCGGCGCGTTCGAGTACCAGGGCCAGAAGTGCTCCGCCGCCTCGCGCGCCTACGTGCCGCGCAGCCTGTGGCGCAAGATCAAGGCGGACCTCGTCTCCATCACCGAGGGCCTGCAGCAGGGCGACGTCACGGACCTGTCGAACTTCATGGGCGCCGTCATCGACGAGCGCGCATTCGACAAGCACAGCAAGGCAATCGACCGCGCGCACGCCACCTCCGGCGTCGACGTCGTCGCCGGCGGCACCTACGACGACAGCGAGGGCTGGTTCGTCCGCCCGACCGTCCTGGAGATCGACGACCCGACCGACGAGTCGTTCCGCACCGAGTACTTCGGCCCGATCCTGTCGGTCCACGTCTACCCGGACCGCCAGTTCGACAAGGTGCTCGACCAGATGGAGTCGTTCGCGCCCTACGGCCTCACCGGCTCGATCATCGCCCAGGACCGCACCGCGATCGCCGACGCCACGAACCGGCTGCGCTTCGCCGCGGGCAACTTCTACATCAACGACAAGCCCACCGGCGCGGTCGTGGGCCAGCAGCCGTTCGGCGGCGGCCGCGCGTCCGGCACCAACGACAAGGCCGGCGCCGCCCAGAACCTCTTCCGCTGGACGAGCTCGCGCTCGATCAAGGAGACGTTCAACCCGCCGACCAACCACACCTACCCGCACATGGGCTGACGCCCCACGCGCGACAAGGCCCGGAACCTCATCGGTTCCGGGCCTTGTCGTGGGTATGCCGCGTGTTCACCTCGCCCGCTTCCCTCGCCACAGCTTTTCCGCGTGATGCTGGAAGTGTGAGGTTCACTCGCATTAGTAGACCGAGCGAAGCCAGCTTTCCCGCGTGACGCGGAAAAGCTGAGGTCAGCGGCCGAGCCACTCCTTGGCGGTCTGGGTCTCGATCGTGATGGCCTCCTCGATGGGGGGCGCGGCCGCCTTCTCGATCTTGCCGCCGATGAGCGGCACGCCGGCCTTGAGGTCGGCGTCCAAGGTCTCGACCGTCCCGGCCGAGGACGGCTTCAGGGACAGCTTGCCCTTGAGGGTGATCGGCGCGCCGGGCACCGACATCTCGACGGTGCCGGTGCGGCTGCCGTCGCTGCCCGCGCCACTCCAGGTCTGGGTCTCCTGCACTTTGAGGGTGTCGCCGATCATCGACCGGGCGAAGTCGGGCAGGTCGTCCGACGGCAGCACGCGCTCGGTGGTGATGACGGTCTGGTCACCCTTGGTCTCCACGTTCGCGGAGTGCGAGATCGCCGCAGTGGCAGCGCACTTGGCGTCCTGGAAGGCGGGATCGGCGAGTACCGCGAACACCTCCGCGGGCGGGGCGGCGTACTCGATCGTGCGGGCGATCTTCATGCAAGGTCTCCTCGAGGCGGATCGTCGGTGGAACGGGCAGGCCCGGCCCCCGCCAACCCTAGTGCGCCGGCTCCTGCGAGGTCAGCCGCGCAGGGACTCGGCCTCGCGACCCAGTGCCTCGGTCGACTCCTGCAGCAGCTGGACCAGCCGGTGCCGTCGCCGGCTGAGGATCGTCGCGGCCGTGTCGAGCTCACGCTGCAGGTCGTCAAGCGCCCTGGCCTGGTCGCTGGCGGCCCCTTCGTCGGCAACGCCGGCCACGCCCCACTGGGGAGCCACGGTGCCACGCCGGTGGGTGAGCCCAGCCGACTCGGCGCGGTGACCGACGGTCCGAGCCACGGCCACGCCCTCACCCAGGTCCTGGGCGTGGTCCTGCAGGGCAGCCCCGACCCGGTCGAGCTGGGTCACGGTGCGCTCGACGGTGGTTGCCAGCTGGTCGCAGCGGCGTCGTGCGCGCACCAGCGCAGCACCGCCGCGAGGCTGGTCCGCGGGCAGGGCGGCCCGCAGCCGCCGTTCGTCGCGGCGCAGCTGCTCGGCCAGCCGTCGAAGGCTCGAGCCGACCTGGGAGATCGACGCCGGGTCACCGGTCAGGGTCACCGCGACCTCCTGGTGCTGACGTCCTCGCGCAGCGGTGCACCCGGCCCGTCGGGTGCGCTCGCCCCGACACCGGTCGGGCGAACCCTGCCGCATCCGGCGATGCGCAGGGTCGCCTCGAGCTCACCCGCGGACGCCTCGACCTCACGCAGCAGGTCGGCGAGCTGCTCAAGGTAGGTGTCGAGCGCGCGTTGGGTGTCCCGGTCGCCGGTCACGGGGAACAGGTCGAGGGCGTCGTCGACGCCCGACCCCGCGCCCTCGCGCAGTGACGCGAGGGCCGCGCCCAACGCGGAGGTGAGGTCCGCTGGTCCCGGCTCCGACGGCATACCCCCACTGTAGTGAGAAGACGCGAAGAGACCCCCGCGGTTCCCACAGGCCCCGCGAGGGTCTCGTCGTCAGGTGGCGGGCCCCTGGCCCGCTACGTCAGAACCAGGTCTTCCGTCCGCCGATCTCGCGCCCGGCGGCGCCCAACAGCGTGAGGATCAGCCCGACGACGACGAGGATGATGCCGATCGTCGTGAGGATGCTGATGCTGGCCAGCCAACCGATGAGGATGAGGATGACTCCGAGGATGATCACTGTGGGCTTCCTTTCAGCCACTGATGGGGACAGTCCAGCCAAGCACCGGTTCCGCGATTTCGCACGCTGGGCGCGCGCGTGACCTGCGAAAACATCGAAAATCGTGCTGCCGGGGCCGGTTGGAGGAGGCAGTCCGGCAGGGGGCGACAGGGGCCGTCCAAAGGCCGGGTGCCCGCCTGCGGAGGTGAGCGATAGTCTCAGTCCTCGGATGCACATCGCCGTGCCTCCTCGTGGGTACTTCGAGACGTGAGGATGAAGCCGACCGACATGTCTGGGTCGCTGGAGCAGTCCCGTCAGCAGCTGTTGCGCAGCGCCGCCGAGCGCGCGGACCACGCAGGAGGCAAGGGGGTCGAGGAGTTCCTGCGGGCGTACTACCGCCACGTCGCGACCGAGGACCTGCTGGCCCGCGCGCCCGAGGACCTGCTCGGTGCCGCCCTGTGCCACAAGGAGCTCGCGCAGAGCCGGCCGGTCGGCACCGCCAAGGTCGACGTCTTCAACCCCGAGGTCGACGAGCAGGGCTGGGCCAGCGGGCACACCGTCATCCAGATCGTCACCGACGACATGCCGTTCCTCGTCGACTCGGTGACCTCCGAGCTGCTGCGCATGGACCGGCTCGTGCACCTCGTCGTGCACCCCGCGATGACCGTGCGCCGGGACGCCGCGGGCGAGCTGCAGGAGGTGCTGCTCGACGGGGCGAGCGACGACGGCCAGTTCGGGCAGGTGCGCGAGTCGTGGATGCACCTGGAGATCGACCGGGACAGCGACCAGGAGGACCGCGACGAGATCGCGGCCAACCTGCGCAAGGTGCTCGGCAACGTGCGCGAGTCGGTCGAGGACTGGCCCAAGATGAAGGCGACCTGCCAGCAGCTGGCGGCCGACCTCGAGAAGTCGCCGCCGGCCGGCATACCCGCCGCCGAGGTGGACCAGGCACGCGAGCTGCTCGACTGGCTCGCCGACAACCACTTCACCTTCCTCGGCTACCGCGAGTACGCCCTGCACCGCGGCGAGGACGTCGACCGGCTCGAGGCCGTCCACGGCACCGGGCTGGGGCTGCTGCGCTACGACCCCAAGGGGGACGGCGTCACGCTGTCCGAGCAGGCGCGCCAGGTGGCACGGGCCAAGGAGCTCGTCATCATCACCAAGGCCAACTCGCGGGCGACGGTGCACCGCAACACCTACCTCGACTACGTCAGCGTCAAGCAGTTCGACGACCAGGGCCAGGTGACGGGGGAGAAGCGCTTCCTCGGCCTGTTCACCTCCAGCGCCTACACCGAGTCGGTCACCCGGGTGCCGGTGTTGCGCGACAAGGTCGAGGCGATCTTCGAGCGCAGTGGCTTCCTGCCCGACTCGCACTCCGGCAAGGACCTGCTCGAGGTGCTCGAGACCTACCCGCGCGACGAGCTGTTCCAGGCCGACGTCGACGAGCTCTACGACAACGCGACCGCCGTGCTCTACCTCCAGGAGCGGCGCAAGACCAAGCTGTTCCTGCGGCGTGACCGCTTCGGCCGGTTCGTGTCGTGCCTGGTCTACATCCCGCGCGACCGCTACAACACCTCGGTCCGCCTCAAGATGGAATCCATTCTGCGTCAAGCATTTCCGGGCGCGACGGTCGACTACACGACCCGGGTGTCGGAGTCGGTGCTGGCCCGCCTGCACTTCGTCGTGCGGGTGCCGGCGGGTGAGTCGATCCCGTCGGTCGACGAGTCGGTGCTCGAGCGGCAGCTCGTCGACGCGACCCGCACCTGGGACGAGGACCTCAGCGAGGCCGGGCGCAGCGAGCACGGCGAGGAAGCGGCAGCGCGGCTGACCGGGCTGTATGGCCGCGCCTTCCCGGAGGCCTTCAAGGAGGACTTCTCGCCGCGGGTCGGCATCGCCGACATCCGCCACATGGAGGGCCTCGCCGACGCCGACGCGACCGGCCTGAACATGTACCAGGAGCCTGGCGCCCCGGCGACCGAGCGCCGGTTCAAGCTCTACCGGCGGCAGCCGTTGTCGCTCACCGCGATCCTGCCGATGTTCACCCACATGGGTGTCGAGGTCGTCGACGAGCGGCCGTACGAGATCCAGCGCGGCGACGGCGTGACGATGTACGTCTACGACTTCGGGCTGCGGGTGCAGGGCGAGAAGGTGTGGGCCGGCGACGGCGGGCGCGACCGGCTTCGCGAGCTCTTCCAGGACGCCGTCGGAGCCGTGTGGCGGGGCCAGGCCGAAAGCGACGGCTTCAACGCGCTCGTCCTCGGCGCCGGGCTGACGTGGCGGCAGGTCGTCATCCTGCGCACGGTCGCGAAGTACCTGCGCCAGACCGGGTCGACGTTCAGCCAGGACTATGTCGAGTCGGCGCTCGTGCAGAACCGTGGGCTGGCCGGAAAGCTGGTGTCCCTCTTCGAGACTCGTTTCGACCCGAGCCGGTATGCCGGTGGGGCGGGTGGGGAGCGCGAGGCCGCCGAGGCGGCGGTCGTGGAGGAGATCACCAAGGGTCTCGACGAGGTCAGCTCGCTCGACCAGGATCGCATCATCCGCGCCTTCCTCGGCGTGATTCAGGCGACGCTGCGGACGAACTTCTACCAGGCCGGCGAGGACGGTGAGCCCAAGCCGTACGTCTCGATCAAGCTCAACCCCAAGAAGGTGCCCGACCTGCCGGCGCCGCGGCCGCAGTTCGAGATCTTCGTCTACTCGCCGCGGGTCGAGGGCGTGCACCTGCGGTTCGGGCCGGTGGCGCGTGGTGGCCTGCGCTGGTCGGACCGGCGCGAGGACTTCCGTACCGAGATCCTCGGTCTGGTCAAGGCGCAGATGGTCAAGAACGCCGTCATCGTGCCGACCGGCTCCAAGGGTGGCTTCTACGCCAAGCAGCTGCCCGACCCGGCCGTCGACCGCGACGCCTGGCTGGCCGAGGGCATCGAGTCCTACAAGGTCTTCATCTCCGGGCTGCTCGACGTCACGGACAACCGTGAGGGCACTGAGATCGTGCCGCCCGCGAACGTCGTGCGGCACGACGAGGACGACCCCTACCTCGTCGTCGCGGCCGACAAGGGCACGGCGACCTTCTCCGACATCGCCAACGGGGTCGCGCAGTCCTACGGCTTCTGGCTGGACGATGCCTTCGCCTCTGGTGGCTCCGCCGGCTATGACCACAAGGCCATGGGCATCACTGCGCGTGGTGCGTGGGAGTCGGTGAAGCGGCACTTCCGTGAGATGGGTGTCGACAGCCAGTCCGAGGACTTCACGGCGGTCGGCATCGGGGACATGTCGGGCGACGTCTTCGGCAACGGAATGCTGCTGTCCGAACACATCCGTCTCGTGGCGGCATTCGACCACCGGCACATCTTCATCGACCCGGATCCCGTTGCGGCGTCAAGCTTTGCCGAGCGCAAGCGGCTGTTCGAGCTGCCGCGTTCGTCCTGGGCCGACTACGACACCTCGCTCATCAGCAAGGGTGGTGGCGTCTTCGCCCGGTCGCTCAAGGCCATCCCCGTCACGCCCGAGATGGTGGAGGCGCTGGGCCTGCCCAAGGGCACGACGACGATGACGCCGGCCGAGCTGATGAAGGCGATCCTCCAGGCGCCGGTCGACCTCTTGTGGAACGGCGGCATCGGCACCTACGTCAAGGCCGCCAGCGAGACCAACGCCGACATCGGCGACCGGGCCAACGACGCCATCCGGGTCGACGGCAAGGAGCTGCGGGTCAAGGTCGTCGGGGAGGGCGGCAACCTGGGCCTGTCCCAGCTCGGCCGCATCGAGGCCGCGCTGAACGGCGTGCGGGTCAACACCGACGCCATCGACAACTCGGCCGGGGTGGACACCTCCGACCACGAGGTCAACATCAAGATCCTGCTCACGGGCCTCGTCAAGGGCGGTGACATGACGCTCAAGCAGCGCAACACCCTGCTCGCGTCGATGACCGATGACGTTGCGGCACAAGTGCTTCGCGACAACTACGAGCAGAACGTCCTGCTGGGCAACGCCCGCGCCCAAGAGCACCCGATGCTGCCGGTGCACCAGCGGCTCATCCACTGGCTGGAGGAGCGCGGCGACCTCGACCGAGCGCTGGAGTTCCTGCCGACCGATGCCGAGATCGACCAGCGGTTCGCCGACGGGCTCGGTCTCAAGTCGCCCGAGTTCTCGGTACTCGTCGCCTACGCCAAGCTGGCCCTCAAGGACGACCTGCTGCCGACCGAGCTGCCGGATGACCCGTGGTTCCAGCAGACGCTGACCGACTACTTCCCGCCGGCGCTGCGCGAGGAGTATGCCGAGCAGCTCGCCGAGCACCCGCTGCGCCGCGAGATCATCACCAACTCGGTGGTCAACTCGATGGTCAACCGGGGCGGCATCACCTTCGCCTTCCGGGCCATGGAGGAGACGGGCGCGACGCCGGAGCAGATCGCCCGGGCGTTCGTGGTGGCGCGCGAGATCTTCGACTTGCCAGGCTTCGTGGCCCAGGTGGAGGCGCTCGACAACAAGCTCCCCACCGAGGTCCAGAGCCAGCTCTACCTCGAGTTCCGCCGGCTCATCGACCGCTCGATCCGCTGGTTCCTCACCTCGCGACCCTCGCGGCTCGACGTCGCGAGCGAGGTGCAGCGGTTCCGGCCGGTGGTGGCCGAGTTCGCGCCGAAGATCCCCGAGCTGCTCAAGGGGGCCGAGCTCAAGCGGCTCGAGCGCAATGCCGCCAAGCTCGAGAAGCTCGGTGTGACCGAGGAGCTCGCCGTCCAGTCCGCCAGCCTGCTCGACCAGTACTCGCTGCTCGACATCGTCGACATCGCGACTGACACGGGCGCGGCTCCGGCCGACGTCGCGCGGCTCTACTTCGTGCTGTCGGAGAAGTTCGGCATCGACGCCATGCTCACCCGGGTCACGGGCCTGCCGCGCGACGACCGGTGGGACGCGCTGGCTCGCGGTGCGCTTCGTGACGACCTGTATGCCGTGTTGGAGAGCTTGGTGCGCAGCGTCATGGACGCGTCGTCGCCCGATGCCGAACCGGTCGCTCGCTACGAGCAGTGGGCCAAGGCGAACGCCGAGTCGCTGACGCGAGCCAAGTCGGCCCTGGCCGGCATCGAGAAGCTCGACAAGCCCAACATCGCCGCACTCTCGGTGGCCCTGCGCACCCTGCGCTCGGTCATCCGCTCCGGCGCCGCGACCTCCTGAGAGAGGATTGCTACCCTGCTGGCTGGTAGAGCGCATCGAGGGGGAGTTGAGTGATGACGCGTCCGTCTGATTGGTGGGTGTTGGATCTGGGGTCGGATCCGACTCCGGGTGATCCGGTGACGATCCGGTCGATGGCTAGGTCGTGGGGTGGGTTGGCGGATGATGCGGAGTATGCGGAGGGCAAGCTTCGTGCGTTGATTGGTGATGAGGCGATTGGTAAGTGGGTTGGTGAGGCGGGGGATGCGTTTCGGGAGAAGACGGGGGATTTGCCGGGGCAGTTGGGTAAGTGCAAGAACAGCTACCGTCAGGCCAGTGATGCTCTGACGTGGTGGGCTGGGCGTCTTGAGGTGCATCAGGGGGATGCGGATCGGGCGTTGGTGAAGGGTCGGGCGGCGCGGGCTGATTTGGAGGCGGCGCAGGCTGCGGCGTCGGTGGCGTCGGGTGGGGTGGAGTCGGCGGCTGGTAGCAGTGTGTTGGCGACGGCGCGCAAGTATGCGGATTCGTCGCCGCCGGCGGGGGTGGAGTTGCCGTCGGAGTCGGCGGTGCGGGCGGCGCAGCAGCGGTTGTCGTCGGCGCAGGCGGCGGCGCGGTCGGCGGATGCTGCGGTGGTGGCGGCGCAGTCGCGTCTGGATGCGGCGCGGCAGCTGGCTCTTGAGGCGAGCAGTTTGCGGGTGGCGGATGCGAAGACGGCTGCGGGTCGGATCCGGGAGGCGTCTGATGCGGGGATTCCGGAGCGGTCGCGGTGGGAGAAGTTCAAGGACTGGGCTGCTGAAGCGTGGGATGTGATCATCAAGATCGCCAAGATTGTGGTGGCGGTGTTGGGGATCGTGGCGTTGATCATTGGTGGGCCGTTGGCGTGGGTGGTGTTCGCGGCGGCGTTGCTGGTGTTGGCGGACACGATCATGAAGTACCTGAAGGGCCAAGCGTCCTTGTGGGACGTCGCGTTGGCTGCGCTCGGTGCCATACCCGGCGTCCGCGGCCTCACCACGCTGGGAGGACTGAAGAGTCTGCTGACGAGAGGTGGCGGTGCCCTGCGTGCGATGGCAGCTGGTCTACGCAGCGGTCTCGGACGTCGGACCGTTGTGACCGTCGGACAGAACGTGGCGAAGTTCAAGACTCGCGGCGGACTGACGGTCAAGTTTGAGATGACCATCAAGGAGACGTTCAAGACCTCCAGAACCAGCGCAGACAAGGCGCTTCAGGCGGAAGTTGGCAAACTGGGGAAGGCGGGCGACCAGGGTGGCCACTACCTGGCCCACCGATTCCTGCCGGGTGCCTTGCGCAAGAATCTCTTCCCCCAGAACGCCCACTTCAACAACAGCGCATGGAAACGGATGGAGAACGAGTGGGCGGACTGGACAGAGCATGGGATGGAGGTTCGAGTAACCGGCAACCCTCTCCCACCGAAAAGCATTCGCCCGGATCAGGTGGCCGTGTCATACGAGGTCGTCGACCCCGCGACGGGAAGGGCCGTGTATGAACTCAGGAAGACCTTTGACAATGCAGCGAACCAAGCCTTTGACCGAGTGCCTCGCTCCACCATCCGTGACATGGTCGATTCACTAGCCTAGGAGACTGATGTTTGGAAAACGCAGCAAGGACGCACCCGTCATCCAGCGATTGGTCGCCGAGCTCCTGAGTGAGCCGAAGCTCCGCAAGAAGCGGTGGGATCACTTGTTCGTCTGGGCCGAGTTCGAGACGGGTGTGTCGTCGATGACAGGTTTCGTGTATCGAGGCGATGACTGGGAGTGGGCCGGCGTGGGAGACGTCGAACGGAAATCGCTTGATCTGTTCGCAGAATTGCGAGAAGAGACGTCCGACCCCGACCGTGGGCCGTGGGATGCATGCCTGTTCCGGCTGGACAAGGGGTCGAAGGAGCCCGACCTGACGTTTCTTTGGGGGGCCGAGGCCGACGAGTGGCGGATCACGCCGAAGACGTCGATGCAGGTGATGGAAAAGGCGCGGCCGCGATGATCTTCGGGCGCAAGAAGGACGAGCGGATCGTCGCCAACCAGGATGGCAGCGCCATCCTCAACGAGCTGGTGAAGGTCCTGCAGAAGGATGCCGAGTTCCCGGACGACGAGTGGGTTTCGTTCGCGTTGATCGGGTGGTTCGGAGGAGACCCCGCGCGCGTGGTCGTGTACTCGTACGACCGTCGTGGCGAGCCGTTCTTCGTCGACATCACCGAGCGCAAGTACGTTCCACTGCTCGAGCGGCTCCGGGCGGCAACCGAGGGTGAGCGCGGTGAGCTCTGGCGGGCAGCCGTCATGGGCTTCGTGCGTCGGGACGGCAAGCTGTCCGGCGAGTTCTTCTACGGCGATGATGCGAACGTCTGGGAGCCCAGCGAGACCAACGGGGAGAAGACCTACGGTCAAGCCCTCCTGGCGCGCCCGGAGGACCCCGCCAACTGATGCAGACCGAACCGGACACGATAGACGAACGGCATCGCTTGCTCGTCGAGATGAGTCCTAGGAGTGGCTGATGTCCAGGGAGCCGATGCTCATCTCGTCTGAGGGCGCGTGGCAGTTTGACCTGACGCGGGTGGGAAGTGCCGTTGATGGAGTCTTTGGGTCACATGAGACGAGGCGGACGTCCTCGAACGACGAGAGCGGTGAGGTGGTCATCGTCGCTCGAACCGAGGTCGGCGAACTGCAGTTGGTCGTCGACGAGGAGCGGTTGGTGGTCACGATCGAGATCGTCACTACATCGGAACTTGCTGCCGAGCTGCTGGCGGCGATCAGCAGGACCAATCCGGTGTCCGATCAGGACACCCTCCTCGCAGAGTGGGCCGAGGACATCGTTCCGGTTACGCCCCAGACGACGGCCCGTGACCTGATGGGCCTGCTCGGTCCACCACCACCGCGCGACCACCCATGATGTCGCTCCGACCGGTCGATGCCGGCAGGCAGTGAAGGTGCGCGTTCTTGACGAAGGCGCGCGGGCGGCATACCTGCGTCGTCTGGGGCTCGACCACGCACCCGACCCGACGCTGGCCACGCTCATCGACATCCACCGGCGCCACCTCGCCCGGGTCCCTTACGAGAACCTCGGGATCATGCTCGGCCAGCCACCATCGGTCGACCCGCTCGACTCGGTCGCGCGCGTCGGCGACGTGGGCAGGCTCGGCTACTGCTTCCACCAGAACGGTGCCGCCGAGCTGCTGCTGCGCAGCCTCGGGTATGCCGTGGAGAGACGCCACGGGCACGTCTGGACCGGGCGCCCGGTCCCCATGGGACCGTTCAACCACCTCGTGCTCGTGGTCGAGGTGCCGGGGGAGGCTGGCCGGTGGTGGTTCGACGTCGGGCTGGGGGACGGGTTTGCCGACCCGCTGCCGCTCGCTGACGGTTCGGTGACCGACGGGGCCGGGTTTGAGTACACCCTCGAGAGCGTCGGGGTACACGGCTGGTCGTTCCGACACGACGCGCGGGGCACCTTCGGCGGGGTCACCGTGACCAGCCGCCCGAGCGATCCCACTGCGGTCGAGGTGGCGCACGGGCGCCTCGCGAGCGACCCGGAGTCACCGTTCCGCCGGTTGCTGGTCTGCCAGCGACGTGACGCGGGCGGCGTCGAGACGGTGCGTGGCGTCCTGTGGTCGCGCGTCGAGCCGGGCCGCCGTGAGGAGCGCGAGCTGACGGGGTTCGAGGAGTGGTGCAGCGCGATTCGGGATCGAATCGGATTGTCCCTCAAGGGATTTGACGAAACTGATCTGCGTGACCTGTTCGAGCGGATGCTCGCCGTCCACCACGAGTGGCTGGCGTCGCGGAGCGGCTGACGCAGGCCCGGCCAGCCGCCCCGCGGACACGGTCAGCTGGTCGACACCGGCATCTCGATCGCGGTGAC
The DNA here is from genome assembly GCF_013041615.1 of Knoellia koreensis. Classification (GTDB taxonomy): domain Bacteria; phylum Actinomycetota; class Actinomycetes; order Actinomycetales; family Dermatophilaceae; genus Pedococcus; species Pedococcus koreensis. The sequence continues at coordinate 299,642 of NZ_JABEPQ010000002.1, read as the reverse complement.
CCAGTCGTCCTCAGGCTCGGGGTAGCTCACGAGGTATCGCTCACGCGCGCTGCCGTCGGTGCGGTAGCCGTTCTCCTCGATCCACACCGCGAGCCGCTGGTAGCTGCCGCCGATGTCCTCCATGCAGCCGTGGTGCTGCAGGACGGCCGCGGACTCCAGTGCGGGCAGCTCGACGAGCTCCAGGCCATCTGGTGCGCCGGCGGCATCGAGCAGCACAAACCCCGCCCGGCAGTCGAGGCTGCCGTCCTCGAGCGTCTGGTACCACGCCATGGCCTCCCCGTGCCGCGAGCCGGCCGCCAACGCGCCGACCCGCTCGAAAAGGCCTGAGACGACAGGTCCGACATCCTCGTGGTCGGCGCTCGTGGCGTGGCCGCGCAGGCTCGCGAGCCGCACGGTGGGGGTCGTGGTGATGGTGACGTCGGTGGTGCTCATGGATCCTTCTCCTTCGATGATCCGGAGCCTCGCCTCGACCCTGGCCAGCCGGGCGCGGTCGGCAGCGATCTGCTCGACCAGCTCGGTCTGGCGCAGCCGCATCATGCCGCGCAGCTCATCCGGGGTGACGTCGTCCTCGAGGAGCTGGCCCACTTGGTCGAGGGTGAAGCCGAGGTCCTTCAGGGCGAGCAGCCGGTTGAGGCGGCGCAGCTGGTCGGCCTCGTAGGACCGGTAGCCCGAGTGCGGGTCGACCCGCGCGGGCGTCAGCAGGCCGAGGGTGTCGTAGTGGCGCAGCATGCGCACGGACACCCGGCCGATCGTGGCGAACTCTCCGATGGTGAACATGACCTCACCGACGTTGGGGCCTCACACGGTGTCAGGGTCAAGCCCGGCCGTGCAGGTGCCCGCTCAGCTCCCGAGCCCGATCACCAGGCCCACGAACACGACGAACACCGCGAGCCCGATGAGCAGCGGCGCCAGCCCGGCACGTCGCTGCTTGGTGTGGCCGATCGCCCCCTTGGCGAACACGTGGTACGGCGCGGCGTAGAAGACGTCGACCACCTGCCCGGGTGCCACGTCGAAGGCCAACCCGGCCTGGCCGTACGTCCTCGTCCACTGCGTCTCGATGTCGACACGGGTCGGACCGGCCCACACCGGGATGTCCTGGGTGCCATAGCTCGCCGGCATCGGGTAGCCGTTGATGCGCACGGTCGGCGTGACCATGCTGGTGGTGAACATGTTGCCCTGCAACGTCAGTCGCACGATCCCCTGTGCGGGTCCGGTCGGGTCTGGCGCCGACGCATCGGCCGGTGGTTGGGTGGTCATGGCGGCGACGCTAGCGGTTGCGCACCCCCGGGCGGGGCAAAAGCCGACGCACCCACCGGTAGACCTGGCCGTCGCGCACCTCGACCTCGTCGGGTGGTCGCGGTGTCGGGTGGTCGGCGAGGTGGGCCATCACGTGGGACCGCCCGCGCAGCGCGACGTCGCGGTCGTGCCAGTGCAGGTAGGGGTGCAGCAGCGGTCGCAGGTCCGCCCAGTCGCGCCGGTCGATCGCGTCCCACGCCTGCGCAGCCGGTGCGGGCAGGTCGGGCATCCCGTGGAGCATCCGGGGCACGACCATGCGCCACCCGTCGACGAGCAGCTCGCGCATCATCTCGTCGTCGAGCCGGTCGAGGTGGGCGCACACCCAGTGGAACCGCAGGTCCGAGCGCCCCGGCAGGAAGTACGTCTCCGGCTCCGAGGCGACGAGCCAGTCCCGCTCATCCTTCGGGAAGGCGAAGCCGAGCGTGCGCTCGTCGGCCGCGAACGCGGCATACACGATCTGGCCGACACGGAACTTGCGTCGGTCGCGCACGAACACCTCACGCGTGCGCGGCAGCCCCAACCCGACCGCACGCACCACCTCGACCGTGGTCACGTGGTTGAGCCAACCACACGGCGCCGACACCGCGGGCGGTCCCGCGGGGAGACGGCCGACGAGCTGGTATGCCGCGCCGATTAGGCTCGCGTGCGTGGCGACACTGAACGAGGTGCTGAGGTCTGCGACCGACCTCACGCCCCACGAGGTCGAGTGGCTCCAGCTGCTCGTCGGCGACTGGCAGCTCATCTCCGACCTGTCGTTCGCCGACCTCGTCCTGTGGGTGCCCGGCGGGATCGAAGGGTGGCTCGCGGTCGCGCACGTGCGGCCCACGACCGGGCAGATGGTGTTCTTCGAGGACGTCGTCGGGCGACGCACGCACCGCGGCCGGCAGTCGCTGCTCGACCAGGCTTATCTCGACCGGCGGATCGTGCGGCAGAAGGACCCGATGTTCCGCGACGACATGCCGGTGCGCGAGGAAGCCATCCCCGTCGTGCGCGACGGCAAGGCGCTCGCGGTCATCACGCGCCACACCAACCTGGCGGCGATGCGCACACCGAGCCGGCTCGAGCTGACCTACCAGGCGCTCGCCGACTCGATCGCCCGGATGATCGCGGCGGGGGAGTTCCCCAACGTGTCGGCGCCCACCGGTCAGCGACGTGGCGCGCCACGTGTCGGTGACGGCGTGATTCGCTTGGACACCAATGGAATCGTCACGTACGCCAGCCCCAACGCACTGTCGGCCGTGCACCGCCTGGGCCACGTCGGCGACGTCATCGGCGAGCTGCTCGCCAAGGTCGTCGCCGACCTGCTGCGCGACGAGTCACCGGTCGACGAGTCGCTCGCTGTCGTCGTCACCGGTCGGGCGCCGTGGCGCACCGAGGTGACGAGCCGCGGTGTGTCCGTGTCGATGCGGGCGATCCCGCTGACCGAGGGCGGTCACCGGGTGGGCGCGCTGCTGCTGCTGCGCGACGTGTCGGAGCTGCGCCGCCGCGAGCAGGAGCTGCTCACCAAGGACGCGACGATCCGCGAGATCCACCACCGGGTGAAGAACAACCTCCAGACCGTGGCGGCACTGCTGCGGCTGCAGGCCCGGCGCATCCCCGAGGGCGAGCCCGGCCGGGTGGCGCTGGAGGAGTCGGTGCGCCGGGTCGGCGTGATCGCGCTGGTGCACGAGACGCTGAGCCAGGGCTTCGACGAGACGGTCGACTTCGACGAGATCGCGGTGCGTGGGCTCCAGGCGATCACCGAGGTGGCCAAGACCGAGCAGCCGATCGAGTCACGGGTCGAGGGGTCGTTCGGCACGCTGCGCCCCGAGGACGCCACCGCGATGGCGATGGTGCTCTCCGAGCTGGTGCAGAACGCCGTCGAGCACGGCCTCGCAGGCGCCGGTGGCGGCACGATCTGCGTGGCGGCGGAGCGCTCGGTCGAGCCGGAGACGGGGGAGGACCTGCTGACGGTGTCGATCACCGACGACGGGGTGGGGCTGCCGGAGGGCTTCCGGCCGGGTGGGTCCGGGCTCGGCACCCAGATCGTCAGCTCGCTCGTGCAGGACCTGCGCGGCCGCATCCAGTGGATGGCCGCCGAGCCGAAGGGCACGCGCGTCGAGCTGGTCGCGCGGTTGCGCCCGCTGGGACGCGGCGACGCCACGGGCTGAACCGGTCCAGCGAGGGACGTTCGCGCACTTCGCCACGGATCGCGCACCCGCAGGTGCGCGACCGGTGCCAAGCTGCGCGATCGTGACCCGGGCGCCGAGGTGACCACGCGGCATACCGATGCATTGCGGGGCATTGCGGACATGGCAACGCCGCCCAGCGTTCGCTGAGCGGCGTCAGGGTTCGTGCAGCTGGAGGTCAGCCGGCGCGGCGGGCCCGGGCGTTCCGACGCTTGAGTGCGCGTCGCTCGTCCTCGGACATGCCACCCCAGACACCTGCGTCCTGACCGGACTCGATGGCCCACTTCAGGCAGGTGTCGAGGACCTCGCAGCGGCGGCAGACAGCCTTGGCCTCCTCGATCTGGAGGATCGCCGGGCCGGTGTTCCCGATCGGGAAGAACAGCTCCGGGTCCTCGTCGAGGCAGGCAGCGCGGTCGCGCCAGTCCATGAAGATCGTGCTCCTTGTCGTGCAGGGGGTAGTCGCAGCCGTGGGCGTGGGGCCCAGGATGCGGACCTCACGGCACGGGCGCGGCGGTGCGTGGTGTGCTCGGGGTCGTGCTCATGCGCAGAGGGCCGATGGGGGGATCGGCCCGGTGGTCCGTGCATGGTGAAACGCTCTCGGACACATTGTGGGGGCCCTGGAGCCTTCATGCCAACGGGTTGTCCGGCGTTTCTGTTCCAGCCTCACAGATCTTGCGGCGTTTGTGGAGGGGTTGCCGCCAGGTAACTTCGTCGTAAACGTGAGGCATTGCTCACACTCACCTCGGGTGGGTGGGGTGCTCGACGACGAGGGTAGGCCGCGTGCTCACCGCCCGTGTGGCCGGCCCCGGTCGCGGCCGTAGCCTGTGGTCGTGACCGACGAGCCCGAGCGCCCGGCCCCTGACGCCCGATCCGACGCCCACGCCGGCAGCCCCGTGGAGGGTGCGGCGCGCGAGCGCGATCCCTACCGGCTGGCGGCCGGGCTGCTGTGCGCGCTGCACGCGGTGGTGCTGCTCGGTCTGGTCGTCTTCTACTTCGTCGAGCTGGGCCTGGGTGCGAGCGACGACGCGACGCGGGTGGTCATGTCAGCGCTTCTGATCCTCGTCTTCGCGGTGCTGCTCGGGGTGCTGGCGCGCGGCTGGCTACGCGGTGACAACTGGCCCAACACCCCGACCATCGTCTGGAACATCCTGCTGCTGCCCGTCGCGTGGTCGCTGGTCACGGGTGGGAAGCCCCTGGTCGGGGTGCCGTTGCTGGTCCTCGCGTTCGCGGGCGTGATCGTGGCTGCCCGGGCGAAGACCACGAGGGAGCCCGACCAGGACTAGGCCACCGCCCTCGGTGCCGGCAGCGCGGGCCGGGCCGTGGCGCTCGCAGCCTCGGGCTGGGCGACCTGGACGGGGACGGCGACCCCGCGTCGCACGACGTGGCCGCGTCCGGGACCGGCGCTGGGGTCTGGCGGCAGCCGCAACCCCCACGGGTCGACGGGGCGGGAGCTGTCACCGCAGAGCACAAGGCCCGTGCGGTGCCGAGCCACCTCGACGGCCAGGCCACGGTGCCGCAGCGCGAGGGTCGCGGCGTCTGCGCCGCACACAAGCAGCCCGCCGTCGCGGTCGAGCAGCGAGCTGATCTCACGCAGCACGCCCTCGATCGGTGAGTCGAGGAGGTCGTGCGCCTCGTCGACGAGTACCGCGAGGTCGGGAACCCGTCGGCGCAGCGCGACAAGGGTCTCGGGCGAGGCGGGGTCGCACACCGTCACGTGGCCGGCGGCCGCGAGCGAGGAAGCGGGAAGGGCCTGGGTCGACACCACGGCGACCTGTCGTCCCGTCGGCGCGAGCTGGTGGGCGATGAGGGTGAGGCACGTGCTGACGCCCGAACCGGCCGGTCCCGTCACCAGCCAACGCCGCCCGTCCCGCTCCGGGTCGAGCACCTGGACCTGTGAGTCGTCACCACCGATGCCCAGGGCGAGGCCCGGCTCGTCGGTCACGAGCTGGTCGGTGCTGACGCTTGACGGGATCGCGTCGACCCGGCGCGGTGCGCGCCAGCCTGTCCCGGCAGCAGGACCCGACCCCGCGACGCCGGGAGGCTTCGCCAGCTGGACCGTGGTGCCATCGGCGAGCAACCCCCGGCCAGGTGGCTGGTGGCCCGGCAGGTCCTTGGCCGACAGGCCGGCCAGGACGAGCTCTCCGGGGTCGGCCAGCCGCAGCAGCACCCGCGTGGAGGAGAGAGCGGCCATGCGGCCCACGAGCAATGATCGGTGACCGGCCAGGACACCCGTGAGCCCCGCGCCGGCGCCGTCCTTGAAGAGGCCGAGGAGCCGCTCGGTCAGCCGCCCGTGCTCGACCTCGTCGGTGCGCTGCACCACCAGGTCGAGGTCGTCGACGAGCAGCACGAGCCGAGCTGGCGCCTGGTCGTCGGCGCCGCGCCAGCCGGACACGCTCGCGTGACCCGACGTGCTCAGGCCTCGTCGGCGCTCGGCCACCTGCTCCTCGAGGCAGGTGACCAGTCGGGCCAACCGGGGAAGGTCGTCCCACGTGACGTGCGCACCGCAATGGGGCAGCTCGGCCACACCCGCGAGCGACCCGCCGCTCACGGCATACACGTGCAGGTCATCGGGTCCGAACGTGCGGGCGAGTGCGAAGGCGGTGGTGCGCAAGGCAGTGCTGCGCCCGCTCCCGGAGGAGCCGACGAAGGCCCAGTGGCCACCGGCATCGGGATCGAGGACGAATGGCCGCTGGGTCTGCAAAGCCGGCAGATCCTGCAGGCCGATCGGTGTGCCGCCAGTCGCGTCGAGCGCGTCCTGCTCGATCGCATCGGGCAGTGGGGGCAGCCAGGCGGGCGATGCGGAGCGCGCACCGATATCGCTTGCAGCACAACGGATTGCCCGCACCAGGCCCTCGAGCTCGGTGTCCGTGCGAGCGGACTCGGACCCTTGGCCGACGTCCACCCATGGCCCCGTGCGGTCGAGCCCGAGTCGTTCGCGGGCGCGGAGCACTTTGCGATCCTCGGTGGGCGCCGGGGCCACGGTCGCCGCCTGGAAAGCATGGGGTGCCCCGTCGCCGGACGACAGGAAGGCTCGCCCCGGTGTGGATGCGTCGATGTCGGCTGCCGAGGGATGGTCGATGACGTCCAGTGACTCGGTCGCGTCACGCATGCGCAGTGCGATGCGCAGGTTGACGTTGGCCTTGATGTCGGCGGTGACCACCCCCGCGGGCCGTTGGGTCGCGAGCACGACGTGGACACCGAGCGAGCGGCCGAGGGCCGCGAACCGCACCATGCCTTCGACGAAGTCGGGGAGCTCCTGCGCCAGGGCGCGGAACTCGTCGATGACAACGACCAGGCGCGCGAGTGGCGCACTCCCTGAAATGCGTTGGTATGCCGCGAAATCCGTGACTCCCGCAGCTGCCAGGAGTCGTTCGCGGCGCTTGAGCTCGGCCGACAGCGAGGTCAGCGCGCGGGCGGCGAGGTGGTCGTCGAGGTCGGTGACCACGCCGGCGACGTGGGGCAGGTCGGCGCAGGCGCGAAAGGCTGCTCCACCCTTGTAGTCGACGAGCACGAACGAGAGGTGCTCGGGACGGTTGCCCGCGGCGAGGGACGCGACCAGCGTGCGGAGCAGCTCAGACTTGCCCGATCCGGTGGTGCCGCCCACGAGCACGTGAGGCCCGTCGGCGGCCAGGTCGATCGAGGCGGCACCTTCCGCATCCACGCCGATGACTGCCGTCGTGGTGGCTGGCGTGACTTCCCACCAGTCGCGAACTTGACTGGGGTCCAAGAGGTTTCGTCCGACGGCAGCCGAAAGGCTGACTGCGCCGTCCGGGGCCCAGTCGTCGTCGCCACGGGTGGCGTCGCGGAGCCGGGCCAAGGCGCGGCTGGTCCGGTCCGCCCACCATGGACCGACCCCGTCCACCACCAGGTCGGCCACCGGTGGCCCGGGCATCGACAGGGCCGCCCGGTCGGGTCGGCCGAGGTCGAGGAGGGCACGGCACTCGAGCGGCAGTCCGCCCTCCGTGTCAGCGAGCGCGATCGTGACCACGCCGACCGCTGGTCCGTCGGTGAGGATGCTCGCCAGCCCGGGCGTGGCCCGCAGGTCGTCCGACCCGTCGATCAGCAGCACGCACCAGGACCCTGCCCACTCGTGGTGCGCGGCTGCTGCGCCACGCGCGGAACAGCGTTGCTGGACCTCGCGATGCAGTGCCGCCACGACCCGTGCCACGGAGTCGGAGCCCGCACCGACGCCGAACGCGGCCGGGCGCACCCGTCCGTCCGACGTCCGGACATGCGGCAACCGCGACACCCAGCCCCACTCCTGCGCGCTCGCCGGCCCGTCGCAGAGGACGAACAGCTCGAGGTCGGCCGGTGAGTGCAGGGTCGCGACCTGCCCGAGCAGGAGCCGCGCGAGGCCGGTGAGCCGTGCACGCTCGCCGCAGATGCCGAGTGGCCCGACGGTGCGCAGCGGGACCACCGCCGGCACCTGGGACAACACGGAGCTGCGTGGACCGGGGTCGGAGTCCGGCCGGACGACGGTGACCGAACCCGCCCGGGTGCACGTGCCGACGGAGAGGGCGAGGAAGTCAGGGTCGTCGCGGCGCCTCTCCCAGATGCGGGCGCCCGGTCCGTCCGCGACCTCGAGCACCTCCGCCGCATCGGGGTGCCGCGCTCGTTCCACCCGCGCCTCGTCGACCGCCGCCGCGGCCACGGCGCCGGCCACGCCGGAGAGCGCAGCCTCGTGCGCAGCCAGCTCCGCGGCATACCGACGTCGTCCCGACCAATGGTCGGTCACGGCCGTGCCCAGCAGCATCACCGGGCTCATCACCGCGAAGGCGAGCATCATCGGCCCCAGGAAGAGGGCCAGCACCCCGGCCACGGGCAGTGGGACGAGCGCTGCGACCCAGGGCATGCGCCCACGAGTAGGGGGCACGGGCGGGCTGGGCGCGGTCAGGGTGGCCGAGGGGAACGACAAGGGACGTCGTGGGCGGCGGTTCACGGCGACGGTCCCGTCGGGGCGTTGCTCGACGACGGCGGGGACCCGGTCGGAAGGGCGGACGACCAGCACACTCGAGCCCAGGGTCAGGCGGTGCCCCGGCGCAAGCGTGCGGGGGATCGTCCCCACGGCGTCGTCGTCGAGCCGGGTGCCGTTGGTCGAACCGAGATCGAGCACAGCGACCCGGTCGGCGTCGACCTCGATGCTCGCGTGGCGTCGGGAGAGACGCTCGTCATCGATGGTGACCCCCGCCTGCGGGGAGCGACCGACGTCGTGGCTGCCGCGCCCGACGTGCAGGGTGCGACCGGCATCGGGACCGTGCGCGATGGCGAGCGCGACCGGCGTGCCCGCGGTGGCAGGAGCGGTGGTGGCCGGTGCGTCACCGAGGGTCAGCGCGGTTCCGTCCGCGAGCGGTGGGTGGCCCAGGACAGCATCCGGTTCGATCAGGCGGCCACGCGCCGACAGCGCGGCATCCGGCGGGACCGACGGGTGCATCGAACGCGCCGCCGTCAGCAGGTCGCGGGCCGTGGAGCCAGGCGCTGCATCCACCTCCAGCTCGACCGTCCGCGGTGAACCGGACCCGGCGAGGGTGAGGGTCAGCTGCAGTCGCATGTGGCGACGCTACGGCTGTGGATGAGGCCGGTCGGGTGCGTTGTGCACAGCTGTGGATGAACTGCCCCGGGTTGCCGTGGTTCGTCCTAGTATGCCGATGACGTGCGGGAACGACGTGCGCAGACAGGGGGCGGCATGGACGCCGTGACCACGGTGGAGTCCGAGGTTCGGGAACTGATCAGGCGATCGGGGATCGACCCTGCCCGCGACCCGCGCAGCCTCGACAAGCTGGTGCGCGAGGCGGTGGCGGACTACGACGAACGATCGCTGCACGGCGGGCTGCCCACCCTGCCGAACGTCGACGACGCCGTGAAGTCGGTGCTCGACGCCGTCGCCGGGTACGGCCCGCTGCAGCCCTACTTCGACGACCCCGAGGTCGAGGAGATCTGGATCAACGAGCCGTCGAAGGTCTTCATCGCGCGCGGGGGCGTTGCCGAGCTGACGACGACGATCCTCTCCGCCGACCTGGTACAGGACCTGGTCGAGCGGATGCTCAAGACCAGCGGCCGCCGGGTCGACCTGTCCAGCCCGTTCGTCGATGCCGTCCTGCCCGACGGCTCCCGGCTGCACGTCGTCATCCCGGACGTCACGCGTCGCCACTGGTCGGTCAACATCCGCAAGTTCGTCGTCCGCGCCAACCACCTCGACGACCTCGTCGGGCTCGGCACCATCACGCCCCAGGCGGCGCGGTTCCTCGGGGCCGCAGTCGCGGCCGGCCTCAACGTCCTGGTGGCCGGGGGAACACAGGCCGGCAAGACCACCCTCCTCAACTGCCTGAGTGCGGCCATTCCCTCACGCGAACGCGTGGTCACGTGCGAGGAGGTCTTCGAGCTCAAGATCCCCCTGCGCGACGTGGCCTCGATGCAGTGTCGTCAGCCAAGCCTGGAGGGCACCGGCGAGATTCCGTTGCGACGCCTGGTGAAGGAGGCGCTGCGCATGCGGCCCTCGCGCATCATCGTCGGTGAGGTGCGCCAGGCCGAGAGCCTCGACCTGCTCATCGCCCTGAACAGCGGCCTGCCCGGCATGTGCACCATCCACGCCAACAGCGCTCGCGAGGCCATCACCAAGATGTGCACCCTGCCACTGCTGGCGGGCGAGAACGTCGGCAGCCGGTTCGTCGTGCCGACCGTCGCGAGCTCGATCGACCTCGTCGTCCACGTCGCCCTCGAGCACGACGGTGTCCGACGGGTGCGCGAGATCGTGGCCGTGCCCGGACGCGTCGAGGGCGACGTCGTCGAGGTGGCCGACATCTTCACCCAGCACGACGGCATACTGCGGCGCTCTGACGGCTTCCCACCCCACCCCGAGCGCTTCCGACGGGCCGGCTACGACGTGGCCGCCCTGCTGGCGCAGGAGTAGAGGACTGCAAATGGGTGTCGTCGTCGGTCTGCTGCTCGGGTGCGGTGTGTTCTGCATCTGGTGGTCGTTCTGGGTGCCCACCCCCGCGGTGGACAAGGCCCGGCGGGTCACCATGACCGAGCGGTTGCGCGACCAGCTGGTGCAGGCCGGGTACGAGTCGATGGGACCGCGCAGCCTGATGGTCGCGTGCGTGCTGGCCTTCGTCATCGTGGGGCTCACGATCCTGGCGACCACCGGGGTGGCCCCCGTAGCACTGTGCTTCGCCGTCATGGCGGGTTACGCCCCCCTCGCGCTCGTCCGTGGGCGGGCCCGGCGTCGGCGCGCGAGCCTGCGCGAGCTGTGGCCCGACGCCGTCGACAACATCGCCTCCGGGGTGCGTGCCGGGCTGGCACTGCCCGAGGCGCTGGCGCAGCTCAGCCGGCGCGGGCCGCCAGAGCTGCGCCCCGCCTTCCAGGCCTTCGCCGAGGACTACCGGACGACCGGGCGGTTCCAGGAATGCCTCGACCGGCTCAAGGAGCGCCTCAGCGACCCGGTCGGCGACCGGCTGGTGGAGTCCCTGCGGATCGCGCGGGAGGTCGGCGGCAGTGACCTCGGCCGGCTGCTGCGCACCCTCTCGACGTTCCTGCGCGAGGACGCGCGCACCCGGTCCGAGCTCGAGACACGACAGGGCTGGACGGTGAATGCCGCGCGCCTGGCCGTCGCTGCACCGTGGGCGGTGCTGGCGATGCTGGCGACCCGGCCGGAGTCGATCCGCGCCTACGGCACCACCACGGGTGCACTGGTGCTGCTCGCGGGTGCGGTCATCTCGTTGTTCGCGTACCGCGTCATGGTCCACATCGGACGCCTGCCCGAGGACGAGCGGGTGCTGCGATGAGCCTTCCCACGAGCCTCCCGCTGAGCCCAGCCGGCGCCCTGCTGGGTCTCGCCCTCGCCCTGGGAATCCTGCTGGTCTGGGCCGGACTTCCCTTCAACCGCAAGGCAACCCTCGAGGACCGCCTGCTGCCCTACCTGCGTGACGCGCCGCGACCGTCGCGACTGCTGGCCACCCGCCAGGTCGGTGGTAGCGGCGCCCTCGCAACGCTCGCGCGCCCCCTGGTCCGCGAGCTGGGCGGCAGGCTGGAGCGAGTCCTCGGTGGCGCAGCCACCGTCCGACGCCGGCAGCTGCGCGCCGGGCAGGCGCCGGACGTCGACCGGTTCCGCGCCGAACAGGTGCTCTGGGGCGCAGCGGGGCTCGCCATCGGGCTCGTCCTCGGCGGCCTGATGTGGCTCAGCAAGGGCGGTTCTGTCGTCCCGGCCGTCATCGTCGCGCTGTGCGGCGGAGGGGCCGGCGTGGTGGCGCGCGACCAGTGGCTGACCCGGGCGGCGAAGCGCCGCGAGGAGCGGATGCTGGCCGAGTTCCCGACGATCGCCGAGCTGCTCGCCCTGGCCGTGGGTGCCGGCGAGGGCGCGGTCGGGGCGCTGGAGCGGGTGAGCCGCCTGTCGCGCGGCGAGCTCTCCAACGAGCTGTCCCGGTGCCTCGCCGATGCCCGTGCCGGGGCCAACCTCCCGACCGCTCTGCAAGGCCTTGCCGACCGCACCGGGCTCGCCAGCCTGGCCCGCTTCGTCGACGGGATGATCGTCGCGGTCGAACGCGGCACGCCCTTGGCCGACGTGTTGCGGGCCCAGGCCCAGGACGTCCGCGAGGACGGTCGTCGCGCGGTCATGGAGGCGGGGGGCAAGAAGGAGATCGCGATGATGCTGCCCGTCGTCTTTCTCGTCCTGCCCGTCACGATCCTGTTCGCCGTCTTTCCGGGCTTCTCGTTCCTGCGCTTTTCGATGTGAGACCACAGCACCACTGCCACACACAAGGGGAAGAAGAAATGACAACCATCCACCGCATGCTGATCCGTTCGCAGCTGAGGCTGCGCGACCACGTGGGAGGGCTCGCTGCGCAGCGTCGTGAGCGTGGCGACGTGCCGGGCTGGGTCATGATCACGCTCATGACCGCCGGCATCGTCGTGGTCCTGTGGCAGTTCGCCGGTGACGCCCTGGTGGGACTGTTCGAGGAGTCCCTCAACAACGTCCGCAAGGGCGGCAACTGACGCCGATGGTGCGTCGTCGGGAGACCGGGGCGGCCGTCGTCGACTTCGTCCTGGTCGGCAGCATGCTGACGTTCCTCTTCCTGGGGATCGTCCAGCTGGGCCTCGCGCTGCACGTCCGCAACACCCTCATCGCCTCGGCGTCCGAGGGGGCGCGGTTCGGTGCGCGCGCCGACGTCGACCCGGCGATCGGTGCGGAACGCGCCCGCAGCCTCATCGCCTCGTCCCTCTCGGACCGATTCGCCCGGGACGTGTCGGTGTCCGTCGAGGATGCCGACGGCGTCCAGGTCGTCGTGGTCCGGGTGCGGGCGCCCCTGCCGGTGATCGGTCTCGTGGGCCCGGGCGACGGCTTCGACGTCGTGGGTCGCGCCTTCGAGGAGCGGCAGTGATCCTCGGGGTCCGCAGCTGGGCCCTGCGGCTGAGGCGGGTGGGGGAGAGCGGGACCGCCGTCGTCGAGTTCGTGTTCCTGGCCGTGCTGCTGATGGTGCCGCTCATCTACCTCGTGATGATGCTGGGCCGCCTCCAAGCCGGTTCGTATGCCGTGTCGGCGGCTTCGCGCGAAGCCGGCCGAGCGTTCGTCACGGCACAGTCAGAGGGGGAGGCCGCGCCGCGGGCTGACGCGGCGGCGCGAATTGCATTCCAGGACCAGGGGTTTGGTGACCTTGGAACCTTGGCCATGGCCTGTGACGGCTCGCCCTGCCTGCGGCCCGAGGGCCGGATCACCATGGAGGCCAGCGTCTCCGTGCCCCTCCCACTGGTGCCTTCCTTCGCACGCAAGGTGGTTCCCCTCGAGGTGCCCGTCAGCGCCACGCACGTCGCAGTGGTCGACCGTTTCCGGGGCGCGCCATGATGTGGCGGCTCCGGGCGCGACGCGCGAACGGCGAGCGGGGACAGGTCACGATCCTCATCCTCGGCTACACCGTCATCGCGATCCTGCTGGTGATGGGTGCTGCCGCCGTCACGTCGGCGCAGTTGTCACGGGTGCGGCTGCTGGATGCCGCCGACGGTGCGGCGCTCGACGCGGCCGACTCGCTCGACCTGGGCGTCTACGACGCCGGCCTCGGGGATGCCGTGGCCGTCAGTGACGCCACCGTGCGGGACACCGCGGCAAAGTACCTCGCCGAACGCCCACTCCCGCCGGGCATGAACAACTGGGTCGTCGCTTCCGGGACCGGCAGCCCTGACGGCGAGACGGCCGTGGTGCGGTTGACGGGGGAGGCCGACCTGCCGTTCGTGGGCGTCCTGCTCGACAGGCTCGGCGGCTCCATCACGATCACGGTCGAGTCCCGCGCCCGCGCAGGCTTGCAGGGCTGAAGCCCGGACGGCAACGTCTGCGTGAGCGGTTGCTGTGGCCACCACTGACGCAGACGCAAGCAAGCATTCACTCGTGACGTCTGCGGAGTTGCCCACCAGCGCGGCAAAAACGCAGACGCAAGCACGTGCGGGAGGTGGGGCCGCGGCATACCGGGGGCTGGTGATGGGTGTGGTCAGCGCCACCCGAGGCGGCGGAGTCAGGGGTCCACGGCGGCATTAGAGTGAGGGAAGGCAGTTTCCCCGAAGGCGTTGGAGGCCTCCTGTCATGACCGACCGTCCCACTTCCGTCATCGTCGCGGGGGCGCGCACCCCGATGGGCCGGCTGCTCGGCTCGCTCAAGGACTTCTCCGGCGCCGACCTCGGCGGCTTCGCCATCAAGGGCGCGCTCGACAAGGCGGGCGTCGCGCCCGACCAGGTCGACTACGTGATCATGGGCCAGGTGCTCCAAGCCGGCGCGGGCCAGATCCCCGCCCGCCAGGCCGCCGACAAGGCCGGCATCCCGATGAACGTGCCCGCGCTCACCATCAACAAGGTGTGCCTCTCCGGTGTCGACGCCATCGCGCTCGCCGACCAGCTGATCCGCGCGGGCGAGTTCGAGATCGTCGTCGCGGGCGGCCAGGAGTCGATGACCAACGCCCCGCACATGCTCGAGAAGTCGCGTGAGGGCTACAAGTACGGCGACGTGTCGATGAAGGACCACATGGCCTTCGACGGCCTCTGGGACGCGTTCACCGACCAGGCCATGGGCGCCCTCACCGAGCAGGCCAACACCGGCGACCAGGCGTTCACCCGCGAGGAGCAGGACGAGTTCTCCGCGCGAAGCCACCAGCTGGCCGCGCGCGCGTGGAAGGACGGGCTCTTCGACGACGAGGTCGTCACCGTCTCGATCCCGCAGCGCAAGGGCGACCCGATCGAGTTCAAGACCGACGAGGGCATTCGCGCCGACACGACCGCCGAGTCGTTGTCGAAGCTGCGCCCGGCGTTCGCCAAGGACGGCACCATCACCGCCGGCTCCGCCTCGCAGATCAGCGACGGCGCCGCCGCGGTCGTGGTGATGAGCAAGGCGAAGGCGCAGGAGCTCGGGCTCGACTGGATCGCCGAGATCGGTGCCCACGGCGTCGTCGCCGGCCCCGACTCGACCCTGCAGCAGCAGCCCGCCAACGCGATCGCCAAGGCGTGTGAGAAGGAAGGCATCACGCCCGCCGACCTCGACCTCGTCGAGATCAACGAGGCGTTTGCTGCCGTCGGGCTGGCCTCCACCAAGACCCTCGGCATCGACCCGGAGAAGGTCAACGTCAACGGCGGCGCCATCGCGCTCGGTCACCCGATCGGCATGTCCGGCGCCCGCATCGCCCTGCACCTCGCGCTCGAGCTGGGTCGCCGCGGTGGCGGCGTCGGCGCGGCCGCGCTGTGTGGTGGCGGCGGCCAGGGCGACGCCCTGATCCTGCGCGTGCCGGCCAAGGCCTGACCGCTTGGCTCCCCGCACCGTCGACGTCCCTGCCCTGGTCGAGTCGGCCAGGGCAGGGTCGCCTCGGGCCGTCGCCCGGTTGATCTCGCTCGTCGAGGACGCCCACCCCGCCCTGCGCGAGGTGATGGCGGCCCTCGCCCCGCACACCGGGAACGCGCACATCATCGGCATCACCGGCAGCCCCGGCGTCGGGAAGTCCACGTCGACGAACGCCCTCGTCGCGGCATACCGAAAACGCGGCAAGCGCGTCGGCATCCTCGCCGTCGACCCCTCGTCACCCTTCTCCGGCGGCGCGCTCCTCGGCGACCGCGTGCGCATGCAGGACCACGCGCTCGACCCCGACGTCTACATCCGCTCGATGGCCAGCCGCGGCCACCTGGGCGGCCTGTCGTGGACGACGCCGCAGGCGCTGCGCGTGCTCGACGCCGCCGGGTGCGACGTCGTGCTCGTCGAGACGGTCGGCGTGGGCCAGTCGGAGGTCGAGATCGCCGGTCTCGCCGACACCACGATCGTGCTGCTCGCGCCCGGCATGGGCGACGGCATCCAGGCCGCCAAGGCCGGCATCCTCGAGATCGGCGACGTCTTCGTCGTCAACAAGGCCGACCGCGAGGGCGCCGACGCGACGGTGCGCGACATCCGCCACATGATCAGCCTCGGCGATCGCACCGAACCCGGACTCTGGCGGCCGCCGGTCGTGAAAACCGTTGCGGCGCAAGGGCAAGGCGTCGACGAGGTCATGGAGTCGATCGACAAGCACTGGTCGTGGATGGAGGCGGGCGGCACGCTGCGCGAGCGGCGGGTGCGCCGTGCCGGCGACGAGATCGAGGCCATCGCCATCAAGGCGCTGCGCGAGCGCATGGGCGACCTGCGCCAGGGCCAGGGCGTCGAGGAGCTCGCCTCCGAGGTCGTGGACGGCAGGACTGACCCGTATGCCGCGGCCGACCGCGTCGTGGACGCGCTCGCCTGAGCGGTGGCCGGCTCGGCGATGCGGTGGGACTGGGCGCACCATCCGGAGCGACCGGGCGGGCGAAGGAGTGCCGAGTGAGTGGTGACCACGCGCGTGTGATCATGATCATCCGCCATGGCGAGAAGCCGCCCGAGGGCGACGGTGCGCCGCACGGCATCACCCGGGACGGGCTGCCGGACTCGCAGGCACTGGTCCCGTTCGGGTGGGCGCGCGCGGGCGCACTAGTGGGGTTGTTCGCGCCCACGGTCGGGTCGCCTCGCCCGCCGCTGGTGCGACCACACACGGTGTATGCCGCGCGGCCGGTGGACGGGCTGCACCTGCGGGAGTCCGAGACGGTCAGCCTCGTCGCGGCCCAGCTCGGCGTCGAGGTGCAGATGCCATGCGCCGTCGGGCAGGAAGATGAGCTGGCCGTGCTGCTGCGTCAGGAGGACGGCCCGGTGCTCGTGGCGTGGGAGCACGTGCGCATCCCGCTCCTCGTGCGCGCGCTGGGAGCCACGACGCCGCCGGCGCCGACGACGTGGCCGTGGGACCGGTTCGACATGGTGTTCCTGCTCGAGTCCGTGCCGGGCGGTGGGTACTCGTTCACGCAGGTCCCCGAGCTGGTCCTGCCCGGCGACAGGGCCGACCCGTTCCCCTGAGCGCCGACTGAACTTTGGCCCACAGTTCGCCAGGGCGTGGAACCTTCCGGGCGCTGGCGAAGTTTGGCCCAAAGTTCGCGGGACAGGCCCGCGCACTAGGGTGAGCGTCGGCACTCCCTGCAACCCGAAGGAGCCGTGTGGACCCGAAGGTCATCGCCGGACGATACGAGGTGATCCGGCCGATCGGCAGTGGCGGCATGGGCACGGTCTGGCTGTGCCGCGACACCGTGCTGGGCCGCGAGGTGGCCGTCAAGCAGATCGGCGCCCTGCCCGGTGAGCCGGCCGCAGCGGCCCGCGCCATGCGCGAGGCGCGCATCGCCGCCTCGCTCAACCACCCCAACGCCGTCGGGGTGTTCGACGTCGTCGACCAGGACGCCGCGCACTGGCTGGTCATGGAGTACGTCGACGGGGAGAGCCTCGCCGAGCAGATCCGCGACCACGGGGCGCTGCCGCCCACCAAGGTCGCCGCGATCGGTGCCGCCGTGGCCGATGCGCTCGCCCGCGCCCACGACCGCGGTATCGTGCACCGCGACATCAAGCCCGGCAACATCCTCATCGACCGCGCCGGCAAGCCCAAGATCAGCGACTTCGGCATCGCCCGCGCCCAGGCCGACGACCAGCTGACCCAGACCGGGTACATGACCGGTACCCCGGGCTACCTCTCTCCCGAGCTCGCCCGCGGCGGCAATCCCACCGCGGCCTCCGACGTGTGGGCGCTGGGCGCGACCCTCTACTACGCGGTCGAGGGCCACCCGCCCTACGAAGCGCAGGCCAACCCGCTGGCGATCCTCCAGCAGATCGCGCACGGCGAGGCCGAACCCATGGAGAAGGCCGGCCCCCTTGCCGGTGCCATCAGCGCGATGATGGACCCCGACCCGGCGCGTCGCTGGGACATGGCCACCGCGGCCGACCGGTTGCGCGCCATCGCCGCGGGCGACACCACCCTCGCCCTCGCCCCCGGTGCCATCCCGGGCGCGGCGGCGCCGACTGAGGTCATCGCGGCGCCCGTCGAGGCCACCCAGCGTGTCACGCCGCCCGTGCCTTTGGCCGATGACGGGTATGCCGGTGGGCCGGGGTACCCGGACGACGAGGACGAGGACCGTCGCGGCGGTGGGCGTGGCTGGCTGTGGGCCCTTATTGCGTTGCTGCTGTTGGGGATCGTGGCGCTGCTGGCCTACCAGCTCACCGACGGGTTCGGCAGCAACAAGCCGCAGCCGAGCGGAACGCAGACCGTGACGGCGACCAACACCCAGACCGTGACGCCGTCGACGACCAGCTCGACGACGCCGTCCTCGACGACCTCGTCGAGCAGCACGACGTCGCAGACCCCGTCCTCGACGACGTCGAGCACGACCACCACGACGCAGCCGACCGCCGACCCGCAGGCGATCCAGGACTTCCTGCGCGGCTACTACGCCAACGTCACCAAGAAGGGCGAGCGCGACTCGACCTGGGCGATGCTGACGCCGGCCATGCAGCAGCAGTCCGGTGGCCGCAACGCGTACGAGTCGTTCTGGGAGAACTACAAGTCCGTCGATGTCGGTGAGATGCAGGTCAACGGTGACCAGGTCATCGCCCAGCTGACGTTCGTGCCCAAGGACAAGGGTGGCGACGGGGGGCGCGAGGTCAAGCAGTTCACCGTGCAGCGCTCCGGAGACAAGTACCTCATCGCCGCCGAGCGCACGATCGGCTGAACCCCAAGGCCCTGAACCCCGAGTCTTCGGAAGAATTCGTACGCTCCAACGGAGGTATTCCTCCGAAGACTCGCAAGTGCGCGGGCTCGGTCAGGCCGTGACGAGCTCGCGCACGACCTCGAGCATCTCGGTGACCGATCCGGCGGGGTCGGTCACGGGCATCTGCACGTGGCGCACCACCCCGTCGGGGTCCACGAGCAGTGACTGGCGCTTGAACCGGTCGACGCCCGCCACCCGGAACGCCGGCAGCCGCAGGGCCGCAGCCAGCCGGGCGTCCTGGTCGCTCGCCAGCGGGAAGGGCAGCCTCGCGTGCGCCGCGAACGCGGCCTGCTCGTCGCTGCGTTGGGTGCTGATGCCGGCCACGTGCGCACCGGCGGCCACGAACTCGGCGTGGTGCGCGGCATACGTCGTCGACTCGAGCGTGCACCCGGCGGCCCCGGGGAGGTCACCCCACCCCGGTGGGTATGCCGTGCTGCCGGGCGCTGCGGCGCCCGGGAAGAAGTAGAGGACCTGCCACCGGTCGGGCGGCAGGTCGAGCGTGCCGCCGTCGTGGGTCGGCAGCGTGAGCCGGGGGAGGGGGCGGCCGACGAGGGCGTGGACGCGTTCGGCCTCGCTGGAGTCGGCCCCGGCGGTGGCGGTGATGCTGCCGTCGCCCAGCAGGTGCCGGTCACCGAACTCCTGCATCGCCACGAGCACGGGTAGCAGCGCGCGCCCGCGGTCGGTCAGGACGTAGTCGTGACGAACAGGCTTGTGTGAGTAAGGGACTCGCTCGAGTAGCCCGTCGTCCACCATGCGCGACAGCCGCTCGGCCAGCGCGCGCCGGCTGATGCCGAGGCTCTCCTGGAGCGCGTCGAACCGCGTCGTGCCCCCGGCGACGTCGCGCACGACCAGCCACGTCCACCAGTCCGCGACGACACCCAGCGTCTGGGCGATCCCGCAGTCGGAGTCGCTGAGGTCGGCGTGGCGCACGGGTCGATCCTGCCTGTCGCGAGGTGGTGGTGCCACGACTAGGGTACATTCCAAAATGGAACGCACTCACCATCGAACGGAACCATCGAACGGAGCTGGCTGGCGATGACGGACGCGGACGCGAGCGGGGCGGGCGCCACCACTGCGACGGGTGAGCCACCGGCGGTCGGGTCGCCCCAGGCGGCCCGCATGTTCTGGCAGTACTGGGGCGCGCTGACGACGAGCAACCTCGGCACGGCTGTCACGGGTGTTGCGCTCCCGCTCACCGCGGTCCTGGTCCTGCACGCCACGCCGTTCCAGATGGGTCTGCTCGCCGCCGCCGGCTACGTCGCGTGGCTCGTGATCGGGCTTCCCGCCGGCGCCCTCGTGCAGCGCTACCCGCTGCGCCGGGTGCAGGTGAGCATGGACCTCGTGCGGGCGGTGGCCGTGCTGTCGCTGCCAGTGGCGTGGTGGAGCGACCGCCTGACCCTGGCGCACCTCGTCGTCGTCGCCCTGGTGATCTCCTTCGCCGACGTCATCTTCGGGGTGGCCAACATGACGTTCCTGCCACGGGTCGTTCCCAAAGCCGAGCTCCAGTCGCGCAACAGCCTCGTGAGCGGCACCTACGCCGTCACCCAGATGGGCGGCCCGTCGATCGGTGGTCTAGCGGTACAGCTGCTGGGCGCCGTGCCCACCTTCCTCGTCGACACGGTCAGCTACCTCATCTCGGCGGTGCTCCTCGGCCGCCTGCCCGACGTGCACGAGCCGTCGACTGACACCACGCCCATGCGCGACCGCATCCGCGAGGGCTGGCACTTCGTCAGCCGTCACCCGGTGATGGGCCCGTGCATGTGGGACGCGACCGCGACGAACTTCGTCTGCGGCGGACAGATGGCGCTGTTCGCGATCTACCTCGTGCGCGAGCTGGATGCGCCGGCCGGTCTTGTGGGCTTCCTGCTGGCGGCCGAGGGGATCGGGTCGCTCGTCGGGGCGGCACTGGTGCCGCGGCTGTCGCGTCGGTTCGGCTCGGCGCGGCTGGCGCTGGTCGGCGGGTTCGTGTCGGTCGTTGGCGCGTTCCTCATCCCGGTGGGTTCGGGCGCCGTGGGCTGGTTCGCCTTCGCCCTCGGCAACGTGGTGTTCGCCGGTGGCGTGGTGCTGCTGTCGACGACCACCCGCACCTACCGCCAGCTGGCCACCCCGCCGGAGCTGCTGTCGCGTGTCATGGCGACGGTGCGGTTCGTGTCGTGGGGCGCGATCCCGGTCGGCGGCCTCGTGTTCGGAGCCCTGGGCGGCTGGATCGGCCTGCGCGAGGCTCTCGTCGTGCTGGCCGTGCTGAGCCTCGCCTCCCCGGCGATCCTGCTGGCCAGTCCCGTGCGGCACCTGCGGGACTTTCCCGAGGAGCCGTAACCACGCGGCATACCTCGCTGCCGAGTCGACGCCAAAGGCGTCGCTGCGGGTATGCCGCGTGCGCCAGACTGAGCTCGTGACCTCCCCTGACGCGACCGCCACCTTTGCCGAAAAGCCAACGCTGACAGGGGATTTGGTGACCCTTCGCCCCTTCGTGGCGGATGACGTCGAGGTGATGACACAAATCCTGCGCGACCCGGAGGTGGGGCGGCTGACTGGCTCGTTCCACACCAGCGAGGAGGCGGGGGAGGAGCCGGACGTCGAGCTGCTGCAGCAGTGGTACTCCACGCGGAGCGAGCAGAACGACCGGCTCGACCTCGCCGTCGTCGACCACGCCAGCGGGCAGGTCGTCGGTGAGGTCGTGCTCAACGAGTGGGACCCCGAGGACCGGGCGTGCAACTTCCGCATCCTCATCGGGCCAGCCGGTCGCGACCGCGGGCTCGGCACCGAGGCGACGCGGCTCGTCGTCGGGCACGCCTTCGAGGCGCTCGGCCTGCACCGCGTCAGCCTGGAGGTGTTCGCGTTCAACCCACGCGCGCAACGGGCCTACGAGAAGGTCGGCTTCGTCCGCGAGGGCGTGCGACGCGATGCGCTGCGGTTCGACGGCGAGTGGGTGGACTCGATCCTCATGTCCATCCTCGAGGACGAGTGGGCTGACCATCGCGGCCGTCCCGGGAGCTGACCGAAATCCCGTTGTCGCCGGATGCGGCGCGGCGACACACTCGTGAGCATGACGATCACGGAAACGGTGACGGTGCGGCCCCTTGCCGTCGACGACGACGAGGAGCTGGCCGAGGCCCAGCGGGTGATGCGGGACTCCGCGCTGCTCGGCCGGCCGTGGGGGAAGGTTCCCTCGCTGCGCGAGTTCACGATCGACATGCGCAAGCCGAGCAGCAGCGAACGACTCGAGCCCTACGTCGCCGTTCTGGAGGGTCAGGTCGCTGGGCTGCTGCTGATGTGGTTTCCCTTGCACGACAACACGAAGTTCACCTGGTTCGACCTGCACGTCGACCCGCTGCTGCGGCAGCGCGGGGTCGGGAGCGCCTTGGCCGAGAAGGCGGTCGAGCGCACGCGGGCGGACGGGCGCACGACGGCTCTGGTCGAGTTCCACGTGCCGGACGACAACCGGGAGGACCACGAGTACGCGCGGTTCGCCAGGCGGCACGGCTTCACCTATGCCAACACGGAGATCCGTCGCATACTCGACCTGCCGGTCGATCCCGCACTGCTGCAAGGGTTTGCCGACGAAGCCGCTGAGCGCCACGAGGGCTACCGCATCGAGACGCACGTCGGTGGCCTGCCCGAGGAGCTGCGCCAGTCCTACTGCGACTGCTTCAACCAGCTCGCCGTCGATGCGCCCACAGGAGAGATCGACTTCGAGGAGGAGTCGCTGACGCCACAGACGTACGCCGAGGAGCTGGGCCGCATGGCCGAGCAGGGGCGGACGCCGATCACGACGGTGGCCATCGACCCCAGCGGTGCGGTGGTCGCGTACAACGACCTCGTGACGAGGGCCGAGGAGCCCGCGGAGGTCATGCAGTGGGGCACGCTGGTGCGGCGCGAGCACCGGGGGCACCGGCTCGGCATGGCGGTCAAGGCACGCGGCCTGCAGGAGCTCGCGCGCATAGCCCCGGACGCCAAGCGGGTCCAGACCTGCAACGCCGAGCAGAACGCGCACATGGTCGGCGTCAACGAGGACCTGGGCTTCCGCAGGGTCGAGGCGCTGCTCGCCTACCAGCGCAAGCTCGACGCCTGAGGCGACCACGCGGCATACCTCCCGCTTGCGTCTGCGAACTTGCCCCGCTGGTGGGCAACCACGCAGACGCAAGCAAGCGCGCGGCGACGTAGGTTGGGGGCATGCTCATCGCGTTCTCCGTTGCCCCGTCCGTCGCTGCTGACGACACCGGTTCGGTCAGTGACGCCGTCGCTGCCGCCATCGCCGTCGTGCGCGAATCCGGTCTGCCCCACCGGACTTCGTCGATGTTCACCGAGATCGAGGGCGACTGGGACGAGGTGATGGCCGTCGTCAAGGGTGCGGTCGACGCCGTCGCGGAGTTCGGCCCGCGCGTGAGCCTGGTGCTCAAGGCCGACATCCGCGAGGGCTACAGGGGCGAGATGACCGCCAAGCTCGAGCGCCTGGAGGAGGCCATCGAGCGGCGCTGACCGCCAACCTTGCGGGCGCGTGCCCCGGGTGCGTGAATCGTTGCCGGAATGTAGCCGCCCGCCGCAGGAATCCGCCCTAGGGTCGAGCGCACAGGGGACGACGGGCGAGCGCGGGAGGTCACGCGGGCATGTGGGCTGCGATCCGCTACCGGCGCGCGCAGGCGCTGGTGCTCGTGCTCCTGTCGGCCCTGATCGCGACGTGCGCCGTCTTCGCGCCCCTTTACGAGCGAGCGCTCGAGCAGTCCCTGCTGCGTTCGGCCGTCGACGAGGCTCCGGTGGCCGACACGGCGCTCATCGTGCGCGGTGGACGCAGCGAAGCCGACCCCGAGATGACGCCGGGCAGCCTCAAGGGGTCGGTTCCCGGTGGCTTGCTGCGCATCTACGGGCCGCCCATCGAGGAGATGACCGACCAGATCAACGTCGTGCCCCGCGACGGGCTCAAGCCATCCCCCGTGCGCTTGGTCGCGCGGCCGGACGCCTGTGAGCACCTGACCCTGACGACGGGTA
Organism: Knoellia koreensis; assembly: GCF_013041615.1. Lineage (GTDB taxonomy): Bacteria > Actinomycetota > Actinomycetes > Actinomycetales > Dermatophilaceae > Pedococcus > Pedococcus koreensis. The sequence goes on along the minus strand of NZ_JABEPQ010000002.1, from coordinate 276,087 downwards.
CCTGTCCGAGGGACGCGGGGCAGGTGCTGGTCGCCGCCAAGGACATGGCCGCGTGGAAGTGGAAGGTCGGCCAGAAGTTCGAAGTCGGCATCCCGGGCATCTCGGAAGGCAAGTTCGACGCCTCGATGAACCCCTTCCAGGTTCTGACCGTGACCGGCGCGTACACGGTCAATCCGGACCCCGACTACTGGCTTCGCACCCAGCTCGACGGCAAGTCCGGAATCCCGATCACGGTCGGCCTCGAGCAGGTGCCGGGCGTCGATGACTTCGTCACCCCGGTCGACACCTTCGACGTGCGCTGGGTCCAGGCCGCATCGAGGCTGACCTATCCACTGCGCACGGACCTGATCTCCGTCGACAACCTCGACGACATGGCTGCCATCGCACAGTCGCCCCCCGGTTACTCGCAGCCCAGCGCCGTCATCGAGTCACAGCTGCCGAGGACGATCGCCGCGGTCAAGGGCGGGCAGGACAAGCTGCGCGTCATCGTGCCCCTGCTCATGGCACAGCTCGCCCTGCTGGCGGCGGCCATCCTCATCCTCGTCGCCCAGGCTGCCGTCGAGCAGCGCCGCCCCGAGTCGGCCCTGGCGCGGCTGCGCGGGCGCAGCCGTGAGGGAGCGGGCCGACTCGTGATGGGCGAGCTCGGGTTGACCGTGCTGCTGGGTCTGCCGCTCGGCGTGGCACTCGCGATCGGGTTGTCGGAGGTCGTCCGGCGCAGCCTGCTGGCGGGCGGTGTCCCGTTCGAGTTCCCCTGGCTGGCGGTCGTCGGGCTCGTGGTCGCGGCGCTGGTCTGTCTCCTCGCCATCGGTGTAGCCGTGCGTCCCCTGCAGCGCCAGTCGATCTCGGCGCTCCTGCGCCGGGTCGCGCCCCAGCGTCGAGGCGGCCTCGGCGTCGTCGACATCCTGGCCGTCGCGCTCGCCATCTTCGGTCTCATCGGCCTCGCCACGGGCACCCTCAAGGGACCGCTCGCACTGCTGACCCCGACCCTCATCGCCCTTGCCGGAGGTCTGCTCGCCTCCCGCGTCGCCGTGCCTGTGGCCCGCGCGGTCGGGCGCACCCAGCTCGGGCGAGGGAAGGTCGGACCCGCCCTCACGGCATACGGGCTCGAACGCCGTCCCGCCCTGCGCAAGGTCGTCACCGTCGTGAGCATCGCGGTGGCCCTCACCGTCTTCGCGACGAACGCGCTGGTCGTCGCCAACCGCAACTGGGAGGCGCGCGCGCAGCTCGAGGTCGGTGCGCCGCTCGTCCTCGACACGGACGGCACGAACCCGAAGGTGCTCACCCAGGCACTGCGCGCCTACGACCCCGACGGCGCCAAGGCGACTCCGGTGGCGGTGATTCGTCAGGCCGCAGCGGACTCGACATCCACGATGGCTGTCATCCGGACCCAGTTCGAGAAGGTGGCGTACACGCCGGGCGGCCAGGAGCTGCGGCTGGACTCCCTGCAGGTTCCTGACGTGCGCACCGTCAACCTCCAGGGGACCACCCTCACGGGGCGGATCGCGTGGAACCTAGCCGGCGGTCAGGGCGCGGGTGACGGACCGGCCCAGGTGCCCGGCCTGCCACCGGGGTCGAGTCCGGGCACGCCACCGGCGGCCGGGGCCGGCGCTGCGCCCATCCGCGTGCGCATCTCGGTGACGTCCCCCAAGGGCGAGCGGCTGACGCGCGACCTCTTCACGGTGCCCGACCTGGGGACGGGTTCGGCGAAGATCAACGCCAAGGTCCTGTGCCCCGACGGATGCCGCTTCGACGGGCTCCTCTTCACCCCGGACCAGTTCACGACCAAGCTCTCGGGCTCCGTCACGATCAGTGGACTCGCGCTCGACGGCCAACGGCTCGACGTCGCCGACGTGAACCGCTGGAACCCGTTCGTACCGGTCGCCTCCGGCACGACGGACTCGCTCAAGCTCACGGTCCCCAAGGCCGACACGATGCAGTTCGACCTGGTGTCGAGTGGGGTGACGGTCGGGCTCTCGTATGCCGACGTGCCGGCCGTCGTGCCCGGCCTCCTGGCCGGTCGCGTGCCCGCCGGTGGGACGGCCGAGTCCTTCCAGGTCGCGGGCCTCAACGGTGTGCCGATCCAGGTCAGGGCAGCCCAACGGCCCGACGCGCTGCCCGTCGTGGGTGACCGCGGCGTCATGGTCGACATGGGGACCCTCGAGCGACTGGGTGGAACGCTGTCCACCTCCGGAAAACTGTCGGTCTGGGTCAAGGACCCGGCGCGTGCCGGCGAGGTGCGTGCGGCGCTGGCCAAGGGCGGCATCTCGGTCGTCGACACCCGCACCTACGCCGAGGCGAAGGACCGGCTGGACACGTCAGGGTCCGGGTGGGGCATGCGCCTGGCGGCGTTCACGGGCGTGATGGCCCTGTTGCTCGCGGCACTGGTCGTCGTCGTCATGACGGTCACGGGGTGGCGCACGGTGGCTCGGGACCTGGCCGCGTTGCACATGGCGGGCGTTGGGCTGGGCACGCTCCGGCGGGCGATCATCCGGGAACAGGTGATCGTCGTGGTGGTCGGTGCCGTGGTCGGTGCGGTCTGTGGAGCGGTGGCGGCGCAGGTGGCCATGCCGTTGCTGCCGTTGTTCGACGACCCCGCGACGCCGGTGCCGGCGTTGCAGATCCAGCCCTCGATCCTGGCCGTGGTGGGAGCTGCACTGGCGTCCGTGGTGGTGCTGGTCGCGGTGGCGGTGTTGTGCGCGATGGCCTCGGGCCGGCGGATCGCGTTGCGCCGGGTGAGGGAGGCCCTGTGAGCGTTGATCTGGCGGTGCCGGTGACGACCGGGCTGGGGGTGCGCACCCGTGGCTTGGTGCACATCTACCGCGCGGAGGGCCACGACGTGGCGGCGTTGTCGGGGGTCGACCTGACCGTCGCGCCCGGGGAGATCGTGGGGTTGCTCGGGCCGTCGGGTGCGGGCAAGTCGACGTTGCTGACGCTGTTCGGTGGGTTGATGCGTCCCAGCGCCGGTCGGGTGACCGTGGGGGACCACGAGTTGTCGACGATGACGGAGGCAGAGCTCGACCGGTTCCGGGCCGCCGACGTCGGTCTCATCCTCCAGGGTGCGGCGCGAAACCTGCTGCCCTACTTGACCGCTCGCCAGAACGTCGAGTTCGCGCAGCGGTCGGCGCGCAAGGCCGGACGCTCCGTGCCGGGCCCTGGTGAGGTGCTCGAGCTCGTCGGGTTGAGCGACTCGGTGTCGGCCCCCCTCGACTCGTTGCCGCCCGGAAAGCTCCAGCTCGCCGCCCTCGCGGTGGCGCTGGCGAGCCGGCCGGGCCTGCTGCTCGGTGACGAGCCGACGAGCCAGCTGCACCACACCTCACGCGACGTCGTGCTCGACGCGCTCCACCGGGTCAACGAGGAGTGGGGCACCACGATCGTCGTAGTCACCCATGACCCTGAGGTGGCCGCGCGGCTGCCTCGAACGGTCACCATCCGCGACGGCCGGGTCGGCGGCGAGGGCCGCCAGGGCGAGGAGTATGCCGTGGTGTCGGCCGATGGGTCGTTGCCGTTGCCGGCCGTCGTGGTCGAGGACTTGCCGCCCGGCTCGCTCGTGCGCGTGCACCGGGTCGACGATGTCTGGACGATCATCCCGCAAGGCGGTGGTCAGGAGTGAGCGAGGCCGTGCGGTTCGCCGATGTGCGGGACGAGGACCAGGAGTCGCCGCCGCTGGAGCTGACCGACGTGACCGTTCGCTACGGCGAGGCCGTCGCGGTCAATGCCGTGTCGTTGCAGGCGTATGCCGGTGAGTTCATCGCCGTGACCGGACACAGTGGGGCGGGTAAGTCGTCGTTGTTGTGGGCCATCGCCGGTGCCGTGCCCTCGCAGGGGTCGATCCGGCTCGGTGAGGAGTCGGTGGGTGACCGGACCCGGGCGACGAAGCTGGGCATCGCGGTCATCCCGCAGGGGAGTGCCTTGGCGTTGCTGCTCACGGCGCAGGAGAACGTCGAGCTGCCGCTGATCGCGGTGGGTGCGAAGGCGCAGGAGGCGCGACGACGGGCGCACGACGCGTTGCGCTCGGTGGGCCTGGAGGAGTCGGGCAGCCACCTCGCCGAGGAGCTGAGCGGCGGCCAGCAGCAACGGGTTGCGGTCGCTCGCGGCCTGGCGCAGCACGCCCGGGTGCTGCTCGCCGACGAGCCGACCAGCGAGCTCGACCATGACAACCGGGAGCGCGTGCTGGCCCTGCTGCGGGCCGAGGCCGACCGTGGCGCCATCGTCATCATGGCCACCCACGACCCGGACGCGGCGGCGCACGCGGATGGCGAGATCCGGCTCGACGACGGACGCGCTGAGACGGTCCGCCTGCCCTGACGCTGGCTGTTTCCACAGGTGGCACCACGCTCCGGACTGCTCCTCGCGGGCCCAGCTGCAGTCGGTCCTCAGGGTGCGGACGTAGGAGGCTCACGCTGGGTCGCTCGCGGCAACCGGGTTCAGTCACGAGCAAATGAAGCTTGACATTCGAACTGTTGTTCGGTTATAGTTGGGTATGGCTCTCGCACCGGCGCTCCCTGTGGCACCCGTTCTGGGTGCGGACGCGGCCGTGCGCGAGGTGCATGCGGTGCTGGACCGGGCCGGGTCGGCCGGCGATCTCGGGGTGGCTGACGCCGCCTCGGTCATTCGCGACGCGGAGCGGGCGGTGGCCCGGTTGCAGGCGCTCAAGCTCGCCGCAATCGCGGTCGTCGACCGGGCCCGGGTGGCCGACCGCACAGGCCACACGGGCACGGCGGCGTGGCTGGCACACCGTGGCACCGGCGGTGGCGCCGGGGCCGCGCGGGACCTCGAGCTGGCGACCGCGCTGGAGGCCGAGCTGCCGGCTACCAAGGACGCTCTCGCGCGCGGCGACCTGACAACCCAGCACGCCACGGTCATCGCCCGCACCGCCGAACAGCTCCCGCCCTGCATCACCGCCAGCGAACGCGCGCGGATCGAGGCGTCGATGGTGGCCAAGGCCGCCCACGTGGACCCGGGCCGGCTCGCCAGGGAAGGGCGGCGTGAGCTCGAGGCTGCCGGGCGCACCCAGGCCGAGGTCGACGCCCACGAGGACGGTGTCCTGCGTGCGCAGGAGAAGGCGGCGATGCGTGCCACCCGGCTGGTCATGAGCGACAACCACGACGGCACCGTCACCGGCCACTTCACGGTCCCGGTGCTGGCCGGCACGATCCTGCGCAAGGTGGTCCAGCAGATGGCTTCACCGCGCCGGTTCGCGCAGAAGGCAGCCAAAGACGCCAAGGCCGAGCTCGCCGCAACCACAGCCGCCGCAACCACGATCGACGCGACCGCCGCACCAGGCGGCGGCCGGGATCGTGGTGGTGGCGGCGCGAACGAGGTGACCGCCGCCGCCGCAACCGCTCAGCGGGAAGCGGTACAGCGGGAAGTGTGGGCCGCGTTCCGGGCCGAGGACCTTACGTGGGAGCAGAAGTACGGGCAGGCATTCGTCGAGCTGCTCGAGCACCTGCCCACCGACCACCTGTCCGGCAAGGTCGCCGCCACCATCGTCGTCAAGCTCGACCACGACCAGCTCACCCACGACGTGCGCGCGGCCGGGCTCGACACCGGGCACGACATCTCCGCCTCGGCCGCCCGACGCCTGGCCTGCGGCGCCGGGATCCTGCCGGCCGTCCTGAACGGTCAGTCACAGGTACTCGACCTCGGCCGCGCCACCCGCTTCTTCACCGAAGCCCAACGCGTTGCAACCGCCGTCACCTACGACACCTGCGCCGCCGAAGGCTGCGACCGCCCGTCCGCCTGGGCCGAGCTCCACCACGAGGACCCGTGGGCACTGGGTGGCGACACCAACCTCGACAAACTCATCCCCCTGTGCGGTTCCGACCACACCCGGGCTCACGACCCCAACTACAGCCACACCATCACCACCGACACCCAAGGCCGCAAACACGTCACCTTCCACCGACGACCATGAACGCCCGCGGGGTGAAGCTGAACTTTGTGTCACTGGCTCTGGCTGGTGGACGGGCCTGTCCGACGCCGTCGACCCGGGACGGAGACGGCGCGGGACGGAGACGGCGCGGGACGGAGACGGCGCGGGACGGAGACGGCGCGGGACGGAGGTCGGCGTGCGAGGGAGGTCGGCGCCGGTACGGAGATCGGCTTCAGGACGGAGGTCGGCGCAGGGCCGGGGTCTGTGCGTGGCATCCGGCGGGTGAGCGCCCCGGCGCGCGTGGTTCGGGCGCCACTACCCTTCGGTAGGTGCCCAAGCCGATCAAGCTGCCGTTCGACCCGATCACCCGCGCCGCGCAGTTGTGGACCAAGCGGTGGGGCCGGACCTCGCAGCCCCTGGCGATGGCCAGTGCGACGTCGGTCATGCGGGTGCAGCAGCTGCTCATCACCGACTACGACGCGATCTGCGCCCGGCACGGGCTGTCGTTCGCTCGCTATGAAGCCTTGGTGCTGCTGGCGTTCAGCCGCGACGGTCGGCTCGGCATGACCAAGATCGGGCAGCGGCTGATGGTGCACCCGACGAGCGCGACCAACATCGTCCAGCGCCTCGACGCGCAAGGCTTCGTCGAGCGCGTGCCCAACCCCGACGACGGTCGCGGCACGCTCGCCATCATCACGCCGGCCGGGCGCGACGCCATGGAGGCGGCCACGCGCGACCTCGTCGGGGCGAAGTTCGGTCTCGGCATGCTCACCGCCGCCGAGCACGAGCAGCTGTTCGAGCTGTTGCGCAAGGTCCGCGTCGGCGCCGCCGACTTCGACGCCTGACGCGCCCGACCGAGCCTCGGGCACCCAGCCCGGCCTCGCGGCATACCCCTCGCGGTTGCTTTGGCAAAACGGGGGTTGCTGACATGAAACGGGGCTCCAGACGCCCCGTTTCATGTCAGCAACGAGGGTTTTGCGGGAGGGCCCCGGGAGCTCGGCGTGACATTTACTAGGACGTCCTAGTAAATTGGCCGTCATGACCCAGAGCGCAGCCCCGCAGACCCAGCCCGAGCAGCCGGTGGAGACGGGCGCCGCGCGCTGGCAGGCCAGGTTCGACGCGGCGCAGGCCAAGGGGCAGGTGCGCGACGCCGACTTCACGACGCTGTCCGGGCTCGAGGTCGACCCGGTCTACGGCCCCGTCGACGGCGCTGAGGTGCCCGAGGCGATCGGCTGGCCGGGGGAGTTCCCCTTCACCCGCGGCCTCTACCCGACGGGCTACCGCGGTCGCACCTGGACGATCCGGCAGTTCGCCGGCTTCGGCAACGCGGTGCAGACCAACGAGCGCTACAAGATGATCCTCGAGCGCGGTGGCGGCGGGCTGTCGGTGGCGTTCGACATGCCGACCCTGATGGGCCGCGACTCCGACGACCCCATGAGCCTCGGCGAGGTCGGCCACTGCGGTGTCGCCATCGACTCGGCCGACGACATGGACATCCTGTTCAAGGACATCCCGCTCGGGGACACCACCACCTCGATGACGATCAGCGGCCCGGCCGTCCCGGTGTTCTGCATGTACCTCGTCGCCGCCGAGCGCCAGGGTGTCGACCTCGGTGTCCTCAACGGCACCCTGCAGACCGACATCTTCAAGGAGTACATCGCCCAGAAGGAGTGGCTGTTCGCGCCCGAGCCGCACCTGCGCCTGATCGGCGACCTCATGGAGTACTGCGCCGAGAACATCCCGGCCTACAAGCCGCTGTCGGTGTCCGGCTACCACATCCGCGAGGCCGGTTCGACGGCCGCGCAGGAGCTGGCGTTCACGCTCGCCGACGGGTTTGGCTACGTCGAGCTGGGCCTGTCCCGTGGCCTCGACATCGAGAAGTTCGCGCCCGGCCTGTCGTTCTTCTTCGACAGCCACGTCGACTTCTTCGAGGAGATCGCGAAGTTCCGCGCCGCCCGCCGCATCTGGGCTCGCTGGATGCGCGACGTCTACGGCGCCAAGACCGACAAGGCGCAGTGGCTGCGGTTCCACACCCAGACCGCCGGCGTCAGCCTTACCGCGCAGCAGCCCTACAACAACGTCGTGCGCACCGCCGTCGAGGCGCTCGCCGCCGTCCTCGGTGGCACGAACTCGTTGCACACCAACGCTCTTGACGAGACGCTCGCCCTGCCGACCGAGCAGGCCGCCGAGATCGCGCTGCGCACCCAGCAGGTGATCATGGACGAGACCGGCGTCGTCAACGTCGCCGACCCGCTCGGTGGCTCGTGGTACGTCGAGGCCCTCACCGACAAGATCGAGGCCGAGGCTACCAAGATCTTCGACCGCATCCTCGCCCTCGGTGGCAGCGACCTCACCTCCGCCGACACCGAGCAGCTCGCCGCCCTCATGCGCGAGAACACCGGCAAGGCCGACGGCGCCAGCTGGCCGATGACCAAGGGCATCCTGCGCGGCATCGAGGAGGGCTGGTTCATGTCGGAGATCGCCGAGGCCGCCTTCCAGTACCAGGTGGCCCTGGAGAAGGGCGACAAGAAGGTCGTCGGCGTCAACACCCACACCGGGTCGGTCAGCCACGAGCTGGAGATCCTGCGCGTGAGCCACGAGGTCGAGCGCGAGCAGGTGGCGCTGGTCAAGGAGCGCAAGGCCGGTCGCGACGAGGCCGCCGTGACCGCGGCCGTGCAGCGCATGGTCGAGGTTGCGCGCACCAGCGACAACATGGTGCCCGCCATGCTCGACGCCGTCCGCGCCGAGGCCACCCTCGGCGAGATCTGCAACGCGCTGCGCGACGAGTGGGGCATCTACCGCGAGCCCGCCCGCTTCTGAGCCCGCCTGTCCGCTGGTTCGTCGGCGCCAACCTGCCTTGTGTGGGGTTGGCGCCGGCGGGGCGGGTATGCCGCGGGGCCGGCTCAGGTGTCGCCGGTCGCCTTCTGCGCGCGCAACCACCGGGCGTACGCCGCGTCGGCGAGCATCTGGATCAGCCCGTCGACGAACGCGTCGTCGGGCTCGCCGGTCACCAGCGCCCGGTGCATGACCGACCCCACCACCACGTCGGCGAGCAGGTCGACGTCGACCATGTCCGGTGCGATCTCGCCCCGGTCGATGGCCCGCTGCACCGAGGTGGCGACCACGTCGTGCAGCCGGATCGACAGGGACTCGCGCACCTTGGTGCCCACGCCCTCGGGGTCACGGGCCGACTCGGCCAGCAACGCGGCATACGCCCCGCCCGTCGAGGGGTCGCGCAGGAGCCGCGCCGCCTCCTCGATGCCGGCCCGCATGTCTGCCGCGAGCGACCCGTGGTCGCCGACCTCGATCTGGTCGAAGCGGGCGGCGACGGCGTGAACGGCGAGCTCGACCTTCGACGGCCAGCGCCGGTAGAGCGTGCTCTTGGCTACACCGGCCTTCGCGGCGACGTGCTCCATCGACATCCGCGAGACGCCCTTGGCGGCCAGCACCTCGCGCGCGGCCTCGGCGATCGCCTGCTCCGTCGCCTCCTCGCGGGGGCGGCCCGGACGGCGGTGTCGGGAGTGCTTGGAACGCAGGGTCATCAGGGCCCGATCATGCCATTTCCGCACCTGCGAGAGCCGTTTGAAACGCGCTGGGGATTTGTCGAAGCAGCGGTCCGTGGGTCATGGTGGAGGGAATGCCGCCACGGGGAGACCCCTCGTGACGGCCGTCTCACGTAAGGAAGCTGTGCTGTGTCGGACCTGGCCAAGCGCGCGTCGGTCCTGAGCAGGCGCATCCTCCCACCCGTCCTGACGGTGCTGGGGCTCGCGCTGCTCATCGTCGGATCGTGGTTCACCATCAACCTCGGATCGTCGGGTAGTGCAACCTTCGAGACGACGCCGAACACTCGCGGCGTCGTCGTCCTCACACCCGAGGTGCTCAACCGGGTGAACGACGACGTGACGGTGACCGGTCGCGCCAAGGGCGACGGCCAGGTCTGGGTGGGGCGCACCACCCCGTCCGACGCGGACGCCGTCGTCGGCAAGGCGACTCGGGTGACGGTCGACGGCGCGCACGTGCGCGACTGGAGCCTCACGACCAAGGCGTCCGGCACGGGCGACGCACCCGCGACCCTCGCGGCCGCGGACGTGTGGCGTCAGGCCGTCTCCGGCAAGGGACAGGCGCGGCTGACGGTGAGCCAGGCCAACGCGCCCGAGTCACTCGTGGTCGCCGCGCCCGGCGGCTCCGTCGAGCGCGTCACCCTGACGGTGGAACGCAAGACGTGGTTCTGGCAGGCGCTGCTCATCGCGCTCATCGGCCTGATCGCGACCGTGGTCGGCATCGTCGGCCTCACCGGCATGGCCCGCCGCTGGCGCGCCGCCGAGAAGAAGAACACCGACACCGAACCCGACCCGACTCCCACGGAGGTCTCCGCATGAGCCGCCCCAGCCGTTCCGCCCGCCGCCTTGTGGGGGTCGCCGCGGTGGCTGCGTTCGCGCTCTCCGGCTGTGGCTCGTCCGTCGTCGGCGTGCGCGAGGCGCCGTCCCAGACCACGACCACCGCACCCATCACGGCCGACAGCGCGCAGCAGATCGCGAGCCGGGTCCTCGGCAAGGCGCAGGAGGCGCGTGACGCCAAGGGCGACGCCGCCGACACGCTGCGCAAGGAGGCCCTCACCGGCACCGCGCTCGCCGTCGCCACGGCTGCCGCGAAGGTCGAGCCGGCCGACTCCTCGACGGCCACCGCACCGGTGGAGCGCACCGAGCAGCCCAAGGTGCTCGCCATCTCGCGCGGCACCGCGTGGCCGCGGGTCATCCTTGCCCAGACCACCGAGCCCGACGGCCGCCTCGTGCTCAACCTGCTCACCTCCCCGGACGCCGCCACGCCGTTCCGGCTGAGCTCGTCGGCGACCATGCAGTCCGGCGCCAGCGTCGCGGCACTCGACGCCGTGACGGCCGGCTCGCCGCTGGTCGCGGAGGACACCAAGGACCCGGTCGCGCCCGCGGAGCTGCTCAAGGCGTATGCCGGTGCGCTCGCCTACCCCAAGCCCACAGCCACCAAGGCGGTCGACACCACGGACCCGTTCTCCACGGCGGTGAAGGCCAACGCCGCCGCGCAGGCCAAGTCGTTCGGCAAGCTGGCCACGCTGACCCAGGTGCACACGCCGCAGCCCGACCCGGTCGCGATCCGGCTCAAGGACGGCGGCCTGCTGGTCTTCGGCCTGCTCTCGCGCACGGACGCGATCAAGCTCGCGTCGGGTGGCAAGTCGCTGACGCCGAGCGCCGAGTTCCAGAAGCTGGTCAAGAAGAAGACCCTCACCAAGGACGCCGAGCTGCGCACCTACGAGACCGTGGTGCTCACCGTCCCGCCGAAGGGGGAGGCGAGCGTCGTGGCCGTGGACCAGACGTTGTACTCCGCGAAGGGCGCGTGAGCGGCTGCCGCGTCGGTGCGACAGAATCGTCCCCATGACTGAACAGCCGAACACCGGCGCCGGTTTGCGGGGCGCCGTCGACCTCTCGGGTCTGCAGGGTGCCGCTGGCGCCGGCGCAGGCGCTGGTATGCCGGGTGGTGCCGGCGGTGCGTCCGCCGTCGGTGGTGCTGGGGGCGCGACCGGTGTGCCCGGGCGTTCCGGTGCCGTCGTCGAGGGCACCGACGCCAACTTCCAGGAGATCGCGAACGCCTCGCTCAAGGTGCCGCTGGTCGCGGTGCTGTGGGCGGCCCAGCTGCCCGAGTCGCGTGACTACCTCGACACCGTGGTCAAGGTCGCGGTCGGCTCGGAAGGGCGCTTCCAGGTCGTCAGCATCAACGTTGAGGCCAACCCCGGCCTCATGCGCGCCTTCCAGGTGCAGTCCGTGCCGGTCACGATCGGTCTCGTGCAGGGGCAGCCGGTGCCGATGTTCGCCGGCGTGCAGCCGGAGCAGACGGTCAAGCAGGTGCTCGACGAGTTCCTCGCCATCGCGGTGCAGCAGGGTGTCGTCGACCGGGTGCAGCTCGGTGACGGGGACGGCGCCGGTGAGGACGAGGAGAAGCCGCTGCCGCCGCTGCACCAGGAGGCGTTCGACGCCATCGAGAAGGGTGACCTCGACGCAGCCGCGCGTGCCTACAAGACTGCGCTCAAGCAGGACCCGAACGACAACGACGCCGAGATCGGCCTCGCCCAGGTCGGCCTGATGCAGCGCACCCAGGGCGTCGACCTCCAGGCCGCTCGCGAGAAGGCTGCCGCCGCACCGCTCGACGTCGACGCCCAGATCATGGTGGCCGACCTCGACCTGCTCGGCGGTCACGTCGAGGACGCCTTCACCCGGCTGATCGACCTTGTCCGCGCGACCGGGGGCGAGGAGCGCGAGCGCGCCCGCGCCCACCTGCTCGAGCTGTTCGCCGTGGTCGGCAATGCCGACGAGCGGGTGCGCAAGGGCCGCACCGCGCTGATGTCCGCGCTCTTCTGAGAGCCGCCCAACCCGGCATACCGCCACACGACAGTGCACGACGCGCCCGGCCGCGACACCAACCGGTGTCGCGGCCCATCGCGTGTGGCGGTCGACCGTGCCGACCGACCGGGCGGACGCGTCAGCGTGGGGTGAGCCAGCTGCCGAGCACAGGGGTAGCGCCGTTCCAGGAGAGGTTGCGGGCGTAGAGCGAGCGCTTGGCCTGGCTGCGGATGTCGCCCTTGCGGTACTTCTTCGTCACGTCGAGGTCGGCCGGGCACGGGTTGGTGCCCTTGCAGGTCCAGCCGTGGAAGAAGATGCGGCTCGTGGTCGGCGTCGTGGCGATGTCCGCTCCGCCGGGGCCGCACAAGCCGGTCGAGCGCGACGTCATGAGCACGTTCTTGCGCGCGTTCTGGAAGGCGCCCTTGCCGAGGCTGTTCGAGCGCATCCACACGGTCTCGTAGCGGCAGGTGTTGTAGGTCTTGTACGACGCGAACATGACGTAGGACTTGCCGCGCTGGACCAGGGCGGGGTTCTCCAGGATCGTGCTGCGTGAGCGCACCAGCTCCCGGCTCGTCGCGCCGTCGGCGACCCTCGTCGCCTTGTCGTTGAGGCGCACGATCCGCAGGGTCGCGGGCAGCTTCTGGGTCTTGTAGAGCAGGAAGCTGCGGCCCGCCTTGTCCACGAACACCGACGGGTCGATCACGCCGGCACCGGCCAGTGGGCGGCCCGGCACGTTGTCGACCCTCGGGTCGCGGCTACCGGGGCAGACGACCGGCCGCGACTGGTAGCGGAACGGGCCGGTCGGCCTGCTCGAGGTCGCGGCGCCGATGCAGCGCTGGTTCTGCGCGAGCCGGCTCACCGGTGCGGCGAAGTAGAGGACCCATGTGCCGTCCTTGGCGCGGTGCAGGTCCGGTGCCCACATCACCGAGCCGGACGCCCACGGCGCGCGTCCCTCGACGAGCGCGGGAGCCCTGCCACGCCAGGTGCCGGCGGCCGTGTCGGCACTGGCCACCTTGACCCTGGCCCCGGTCGCGACACCGACGAAGTCGAAGCCGTCGGCGCTAGGGACCGGCGCGATCGCCGGGTCGGCGAAGTTCGCGGCATACACGGGCTTGTACGGGCCCGCGGCCAGCGAAGGTGTGACGGCGACGACCCCCGCCGTCACGGCCAGCGCCCCGGTCACGGCCAGGGCGGTGCGGATGCTGCGGTTCATGGTTCGGCTCCCCTTCCGAGCGTCTCTCGTGCGTCGCCAGTCTGGGGCGGCGCCGGGGGAGGAGGCCATGGGGAGGACTCCCCGTGCCGGGCACGGTGGTGCGGTGCGGTTCCCACTTTCGGTGGCGCTCTCGTTTCGCAAGGATGGGGTCCATGGCGAACTCGCGCGAACACCTCATCGGCCTGCTGCTCGGTGCCGAGACCGACTGGCCCCGGGCCTTCGAGACGCTGGCCGCGCGGATGGGGGTCATCACCGACGGCGCCAGCACGCAGCACCGCATCAGCACCGAGCGCGTCACGATCGAGCCGTTCAACCTGCGCGACAAGCCGCGCCAGGACCTCGTCATCGACCGGCTCGCGCACTGGTACTACCACCCGCGCGAATGGCTCAAGAAGGTCGCGCTGATGGACGACGTCTACCTGCTCAACAGCCCGTTCACGTTCCAGTCGATGGAGAAGCACTCGGCCTACTGCGCACTGCTGCGCCTGGGCATGCACGTGCCGGAAACGGTTCTCGTGCCGTACAAGAACCCCGTCGACAACGTGCGCTGGGCCTACACGTCGGAGAAGTACAACAAGTCCTTCGACCTCGACCAGGTGGCTGACGGCATCGGGTACCCGATGTTCATGAAGCCGTTCGACGGTGGCGCCTGGCGCGGCGTCTCGATGATCAAGGACCCCACCGACCTGCACGCGGCATACAACGACTCCGGCGAGATGCTCATGCACCTCCAGAAGGCCGTCGACGGCTTCGAGGTCTTCGCGCGGGCACTCACCATCGGGCCCGAGACGATGGTGATGAAGTTCCAGCCCGACGAGCCGATGCACGACAGGTATGCCGTGGAGCACGGCTTCCTCTCCGAGGGCGTGGGCACCGAGGCGGTCACCATTGCCCAGACGGTGAACGCGTTCTTCCGCTGGGAGTTCAACTCCTGCGAGATGCTCGTGAAGGACGGAGTCGTCTATCCCATCGACTACGCCAACGCCTGCCCCGACGTGGCGGTGACGTCGCTGCACTACTACTTCCCGTGGGCGATGAAGGCGCTGCTCAAGTGGTCGGTCTTCTGCGTCGCGACCGACCGCAAGGCGCGCACCCAGGTCGACACCGACCCGTGGTTCGCGGTCGCCGACGACCCGGCGCTGGACTACGGAGGCAAGCTCGCGGCATACCAGGCGCTTGCGAACGACCACTTCGAGACCGAGCGCTACCGCGAGTTCTGTGACACCGCGCTGCCGCACCTCGACGAGATGGTGCTCGAATGGGTGGACTCCGACGACTTTCGAGCGATGCTGACGAGCACCATCCAGCAGACCTACCCGCCGCAGGAGTGGGACCGGTTCGAGGGGCACTTCGGGGGTCTCACCGGGATGTGGGTCAAGGACGAAACTGCACGGCTCGCGGGTGTCGGGTGATTCCGGCAGGGTCTAAGGCGTGAGCGAGAAGGACACAGAGCAGGAAATGTCGGACAGCACCGGACCCAGGGAGACAGGCGCGCAGGAGCGGGAGGAGGTCCCGGAGGGCGACACCCGCGACGATGCTCGTGACGACGGGAGCGCCGTGTCGGACTCCCACGTGGTCGACGGCCGGGCCGACAGCGTGCCGACGACCGTCGGGGCGGTAGCAGCCGACGCGGGCGGTGTACGCCGGACGGTCGACACCGGCGTGCCGCCCGGCGTCGAGGTGGCGGCCGCGTGGTCGTGGCGGGTCGTGGTCATCGTGCTGGCGGCGGCGGTGCTCGGCTTCGTGCTGTCGTACCTGTCGCAGGTCGTGATCCCGGTCATCGTGGCCATCCTGCTCACCGCGCTGCTGGCCGCCCCCACGCGGGCCCTGCGCAAGGCCGGCCTGGGCGCCGGGCCGTCCGCGGGCATCAGCGTGGTCGGGACCATCGTGCTGGTCGCCGGGCTGCTCACCCTCGTGGGTGCGACGATCCAGTCGAGCTTCACCGAGCTGTCGAGCCAGGTGACGGCCGGTCTGCAGGAGCTGCGGGACATGGCCAAGGTCAACCTCAACATCACCGACGCAGACCTGCAGAACTACCTCGACAACGCCCGCCAGTGGGTGACGAGCGGTTCGGGCATCGGGGCGCGCGCAGCGGAGTTCGGCACCACGGCGTCGCACGTGGTCGCGGGCCTGTTCATCACGCTGTTCGCGACGTTCTTCTTCCTCTACCAGGGCGGCCAGATCTGGTCGTGGTTGGTGCGGCTGTTCCCCCGGGTCGCGCGCGAGCGGGTCGACTCCTCCGCGCGGCAGGCCTGGGTGACGCTCACGGCATACGTGCGAGCGACGATCCTCGTGGCGGCCACCGACGCGATCGGCATCACCATCGGCGCCGTGGCCCTCCAGCTGCCGGCGTGGCCGGCGATCGGTGTGCTGGTCTTCGTCGGCGCGTTCGTGCCGATCGTGGGTGCGCTGGTCAGCGGGTTCGTCGCGGTGATCATCGCGTTCGTGGCCAAGGGGTGGGTCGCGGCGCTCATCATGCTGGCGGTGGTGGTCGGGGTGCAGCAGCTCGAGTCGCACGTGCTCCAGCCGTTCCTGCTCGGGCGGGCGGTCAGCGTGCACCCGCTCGCGGTGATCCTCGCCATCGCCACCGGGGTTGTGGTCGCCGGGATCGTCGGCGCCCTCGTCGCGGTGCCCCTGGCGGCGACCACCAACACCATCGTCAAGCACCTCGCCGGACGCGACGACGCGGCGCCGCCGGAGAAGGCGACGCCGCGTCGGGCGTAGTTCATTCGTGCAGCTGCTGCGTCAGCAGGCGCGGCACTCCTGCGCGATCTGGTGGCGCCGGGCCTCGGGCTGCATCAGCCGGGGACGGCGCAGGCCGCGGAACCGGTCGAGCGTGGCGAGGTTGGGGGCCGTGGTCGCCGGTGCGGGGGAACGCGGTGGGGCGCAGGTCGTCACGGGTGCTGCGTCGGGGGCTCTGGCTGTCGGTCATGTTGTATGCAACTGCATGAGTCGACGAAGTGTTCCCGGTCACGCGAATTCGCTCGACCCTGACAGCCGGGGCCTAGCCGGCGCCCAGGTGGCGTGTGCACTCCGGGGATGCCGGCCGCGCGGCATTCTGCGCCCCTGGCAGCCCCTTGGCTTGGCGCGGAGCTCTGATCAGTCGCTGAGTGCGGCGTCGACGACCTGCTTGGCCTCGGCCTGCACCTGCGCCAGGTGCTCGGGCCCGCGGAACGACTCGGCGTAGATCTTGTAGACGTCCTCGGTGCCCGACGGGCGCGCGGCGAACCAGGCGTCCTCGGTCACGACCTTGAGCCCGCCGATGGGGGCGTCGTTGCCGGGGGCGCGGGTGAGCTTGCCCGTGATCGGCTCGCCGCCGAGGGTGTCGGCGGTGACGTCGTCGGGGGAGAGGGCGGCGAGCTTGGCCTTCTGCTCGCGGTTCGCGGCGGCGTCGATGCGCGCGTATGCCGGGTCGCCGTGCTTCGCGGTCAGCTCGCCGTAGTGCTGGCTCGGGGTCTTGCCCGTGGCGGCCAGGATCTCCGAGGCGAGCAGCGCAAGGATCATGCCGTCCTTGTCGGTGGTCCACACCCGGCCGTCGCGGCGCAGGAACGACGCACCAGCCGACTCCTCCCCGCCGAAGCCGAAGCTGCCGTCGATGAGTCCGGTGACGAACCACTTGAACCCGACGGGCACCTCCACCAGCTGGGCCCCGAGGTCCTCGGCGACCCGGTCGATCATCGAGCTGGAGACCAGGGTCTTGCCGATGGCGGCACTGCCCGGCCAGTCGGGGCGGGCGCCGCCGAAGAGGTACTGGATCGCGACCGACAGGAAGTGGTTGGGGTTCATGAGCCCGGCGTCGGGGGTGACGATGCCGTGGCGGTCGGAGTCGGCGTCGTTTCCGGTGGCGATGTCGTAGTCGTTGCGACGGTCGATGAGCGAGGCCATGGCGTAGGGGGAGGAGCAGTCCATGCGGATCTTGCCGTCCCAGTCCAGGGTCATGAACCGCCACGTCGGATCGACCAGCGGGTTGACCACGGTGAGGTCGAGTCCGTGGCGGTCGGCGATCGCCTGCCAGTACTCGACGGACGCGCCACCCAGCGGGTCAGCGCCGATCCGAACCCCGGCGTCCTTGATCCGTTGCAGGTCAACGACGTTCGGCAGGTCGTCGACATAGGTGCCCATGAAGTCGTATGGCTGCGCCTGCGCGCGGGCCCGGCCGAACGGCATACGCTGCACGCCCTCCAGACCCGCCGCGATGAGCGCGTTGGCGCGGTCGGCAATCCACTTCGTGGCATCGGTGTCGGCCGGACCACCCGACGGCGGGTTGTACTTGAAGCCGCCGTCGGTCGGCGGGTTGTGCGAAGGGGTGACGACGATGCCGTCGGCGAGGCCGCTGCCCGTGGTGCGACCGTCGTTCGCGCGCAGGATGGCGTGGCTGACGGCCGGGGTGGGCGTGTAGCCGTCGTGGTCGTCGACGAGGACGGCCACGTCGTTGGCGGCCAGCACCTCCAGCGCGGAGGCCCAGGCCGGCTCGGACAGGCCGTGGGTGTCGCGGCCCATGAACAGCGGACCGTCGTAGCCCTGGGCCTTGCGGTACTCGCAGATCGCCTGGGTCGTGGCGAGGATGTGGGTCTCGTTGAAGGCCGTCTTGAGGCTGGACCCTCGGTGGCCCGACGTGCCGAACACGACCTGCTGGTCAGGGTTCTCGGGGTCGGGCACATCGGTGTAGTAGGCCGTCACCAGGTGTGCGACGTCGACGAGGTCGGACGGCTGGGCCGGCTGGCCGGCACGCGGGTCGTTCATGACGCATCCTCCTGGTGTGGCTGGGCCGCGGCCTCGTCGACCGAGGTGAGGTAGATGGCGGAGAGCTTGGCGACGGTGACCTCGACCGACCAGGGCTGGCCGTCGGCCGGTACGGGCTGGGCCTCGAGGATGCGGCCGGCCTGGCTCGGCGTGCCGAACTCGTCGAAGCCGCTGGTGTCCAGCGCGACCTCCCAACGCCCCGGTCGGGGCACGCCCACCCGCATCGGGTCACGCGGCATACCGCCGAAGTTGACGACCACGGCGACCACCGGACCCTCACGGTCGGGCGTGCCAAATCGCAAGTAGGAGTAAGTGTTTCCGGCATTGTCGTTGGCGTTGAGCCACTCGAAGCCGGCCGGGTCGGAGTCGAGTGCCCACATCGCCGGGTTGGACCGGTAGACGCGGTTGAGCTCCTTGACGAGGTTGTGCACGCGGTAGTGCGATGGGTGGTCGAGCAGCCACCAGTCGAGCGAGCGCCCGTCGGCCCACTCCGCCTCCTGCGCGAACTCGCTGCCCATGAACAGCAGCTGCTTGCCCGGGTGGCTCCACAGGTACGCGAGGAACGCGCGCACGGTCGCGAGCTGGTCGTAACGGCTGCCGGGGATCTTGCGCAGCAGCGAGCCCTTGCCGTGGACGACCTCGTCGTGGCTGATCGGCAGCAGGTAGTTCTCGCTGTAGGCGTACATGAGCGAGAACGTCAGCAGGTTGTGGTGGTACTGCCGGTGGACCGGGTCCTCCTTGAGGTAGCGCAAGGAGTCGTTCATCCAGCCCATGTTCCACTTCAGCCCGAAGCCGAGACCGCCCTGGTGGGTCGGCTTGGTGACGCCCGGCCACGAGGTCGACTCCTCGGCGATCGTGACGATCCCCGGGACGCGCTTGTATGCCGTGGCGTTGGCTTCCTGGAGGAGCGCCACGGCTTCGAGGTTCTCGCGGCCGCCGTGGATGTTCGGCACCCACTCGCCGTCCCGGCGGGCGTAGTCGAGGTAGAGCATCGACGCGACACCATCCACGCGCAGGCCGTCGACGTGGAACTCCTCGAGCCAGTAGACCGCGTTGGCGACGAGGAAGTTGCGGACCTGGCGGCGGCCGAAGTCGAAGATGTACGAACCCCATTCGGGGTGCCAGCCGCGACGCGGGTCGGCGTGCTCGTAGAGGGGCAGCCCGTCGAACCGCGCCAGCGCCCACGGGTCGGTGGCGAAGTGTCCGGGCACCCAGTCGAGGATCACGCCGATGCCGGCCTGGTGCAGCCGGTCGACGAGGTAGCGGAAGTCGTCGGGGGAGCCGTAGCGCGAGGTGGGGGCGTAGTAGCCGGTGACGTGGTAACCCCACGACGGCGGGTACGGGTGCTCCATCACCGGCATGAACTCGACGTGCGTGAACCCGATGTCGCTCACGTAGTTGACGAGGTGCTCGGCCAGCTCGCGGTAGCTCTGGCCCTGGCGCCACGAGCCGAGGTGCACCTCGTACACGCTCATCGGTGCCGTGTGCGGGTTGGTCTCGGCCCGCTGCCGCATCCAGTCGCCGTCGGACCACTCGTAGTGGGAGCGTTCGACCTTCGAGGCGCGGCCCGGCGGCAGCTCCGTGGCGCGGGCCATCGGGTCGGCCTTCTCCTGCACCCGGCCGTCGGCGCCGCGGACGAGGAACTTGTAGAGCGTGTCCTCGCCCACCTCGGGGACGAACAGCTCCCACACGCCGGACTCCCCGAGCAGGCGCATCGGGTGGCTGCGGTTGTCCCAGCGGTTGAAGTCGCCGGTGACGTGCACGGACTGGGCCCGGGGCGCCCACACGGCGAACGACGTCCCGCGCACGGTGCCCATGGGGCCGTCGTACTCGTGGACATGGGCGCCCAGGACGGTCCACAGCTGCTCGTGTCGGCCCTCGCCGATGAGGTGCAGGTCGATCTCGCCCAGCGTCGGCGCAAACCGGTAGGGGTCGTCCTGCACGTGCTCGTAGCCGTCGGCGTAGGTGACGAGCAGGCGGTAGTCCTGGGTCTGCGCGGCACCCGGCAGCAACCCCGCCCACACGCCGTCGCTCTGGTGCTCGAGCTCGACCCGCTCACCGTCGGCGAGCCGTGCCGCGACCGACCGGGCGAACGGCCGGTAGGCGCGGATGACCAGGCCCTCGGGCTCGAGGTGGTGGCCGAGCAGGTCGTGCGGCTGCTGGTGGCGCCCGTCGACGAGCGCCCGGATGGCCTCGGCAGGGGAGGTGGGCACCGGCACGGTGACCGGCTCCCGGACCAGCGCCGGCTCCCGCCCCGCCTCGCGTGGTCCATCCGGCGCCGCAGCGGCAGTCTTCGGAGGAATTTGTGCGTTGGAACGTCCAGAAAGTTCCGAAGACTCGGGGGTGGTCGGGCGGTCGGGGTGGTCGGGGCTCATGTCAGGTCCCTTCGTGCGTCGTCGAGCAGGCGGGCGACCGCGGCCGTCGGGATCGACAGCCAGGTCGGCCGGTTGCGGGCTTCGTACACGACCTCGTAGAGCGCCTTGTCGAGCTGGAAGGCGATCAGCAGTGCCGAGTTCGCGCGGGGGTCGTCGTCCGCACTCGCGGCATACCCGTCGAGGAAGGCGGTCTGCGCGGCCGCCACCCAGTCGCGGGCGGAGCGGCCGGGGTGGGAGTGCTCCCACGATCCGCCGGCGTAGTCGAAGGAGCGCAGCATCCCGGCCACGTCGCGGACGGCGAGGTCGGGCCGGCTGCGTTCGGCGAGCGGGCGCAGTGGCTCACCCTCGAAGTCGAGCAGCACCCAGCCGCGCCCGCTCACCTGGAGCACCTGCCCGAGGTGGTAGTCACCGTGGATACGTTGCAGCGCGGGCCAGTTCGCGTTGACGGCCCGGTCGAAGACCGCAGCGATCTGGTGCTCGTATGCCGCGAGCGCGGGGACTTCCGAGGCTGCGGCGACGTAGCGGCCGCGCATGCCGGCGACGACGTCGGCGATCGCCTCGACGGTCACCGGCTCCGTCGGGAGGACGGTGCGCAGCAGGGCGTGCACCTCGGCCGTCGCCGCGCCGAGGTCGCGCGCTGGTTCGGTGAAGTCGTCACCGGCCGCGATCGCCTTGAGGGCGACTCGCCAGGCGTCCTCGGTGCCGGGGAAGAACTCCTGCGCGAACGCCAGGTGCCCCTGGGCGGTGTCGCCCTCCACGAACGGCGACGGCCAGGTGGCCGCCACGGTGCCGACCATCCCCGGCACCCGTGTCGACCCAGCCTCGGACAGGGCTCCCTGCAGCGTGATGTCGGGGTTCTCGCCCGGCTGGAGCATGCGGAACACCTTGCAGATCAACGGTTTGGACTCCCCGGTCGAGTCGACGCAGTCGAAGATGATCGAGGTGTTCGACTGCTCGCCGGACAAGACGCGCGACCCGCGCAACGTCACGTCACCGTGCCACGACGCATGCGGTCCGGCCACGACCGCCGGCTCGCCCTTGTCCGACTCGCTGCCCGACACCGCACCGACCCGGCCGAGCACCAAGGCGAGCAGCTGCGCGGCATACACGGGGTCGTGCGGGGCGTCGTAGACCCAGCGGCGCCCGAGCACGCTGTGCTCGGTGATGCCGACCAGCGCACTGTCCCCGCCCTCGAGCGGCGCCCCGCGATAGGTGAGGGGCACCTGGTAGAGCACCGGCACGGCCTCGCTCTCGTCGAGGACGAGCATCGTCTCGATGCCCACGTGGCCGGCCGGGTCGTCGAGCCGCCACGACCAGACGCGACGGACGCGCGGCACGCTGCCCTTCGCGGCATACCACCGCTGTCGGCCGAGCCACGCCTCGACGAGCTCCTTCTTGCCGGGCGAAAGTGTTGCGCCAGTGTGGATCTCAGCCACGAGCAGCCGCCGGTGCCAGTCGCAGCCAGTAGAAGTCACGCGAGCCGAGGGTCAGGGTGATGGTGCCGTCGTCGGAGACCTTCGGGAAGCCCTGGCCGCCGAACAGGTCATCCGCCTGGGCGCCCTTGAACTGCGCCGGCACCTGCACCGTCGTCGCCTGCGGCCGGCCGGTGAGGTTGTTGACACACAGGATTGCCTCGCTGTCCTGTGCCTCACCGTCCTCGGGCCACTCGACGCGCAGGAACGACAGCACGCCCTCGTTGTCGGACGGGCACACCTCGAAGGCGCCCCGGCCGAAGACGGGGTGCCTGCGCCGGACCTCGAGCATCGCCTTGACCCAGTGCAGCAGCGAGGAGCTGTGCGCCATCTGCGCTTCGACGTTGACGTTGTTGTAGTGGTAGACGAGCGAGGAGATCACCGGCAGGTAGAGCTTGCCCGGGTCGGCGACCGAGAAGCCCGCATTGCGGTCCGGCGTCCACTGCATCGGGGTGCGCACCGCGTCGCGGTCGTTGAGCCAGATGTTGTCGCCCATGCCGATCTCGTCGCCGTAGTAGAGGCAGGGCGAGCCGGGCAGTGACAACAGCAGTGCG
Organism: Knoellia koreensis; assembly: GCF_013041615.1. Taxonomy (GTDB): domain Bacteria; phylum Actinomycetota; class Actinomycetes; order Actinomycetales; family Dermatophilaceae; genus Pedococcus; species Pedococcus koreensis. The sequence continues at coordinate 253,490 of NZ_JABEPQ010000002.1, read as the reverse complement.
TGGATCAGCTCGATCTCTGCGCGTGAGTTGTCGAGCAGGGGCGCCAGCCGGCGCCGGATGCCGACGTTCGCGCGCATCCGCGGGTCGGGCGCGTACCAGCCGTACATCGCCGCCCGCTGCTCCGGTGTCACCATCTCGAGGGTGAGCTCGTCGTGGTTGCGCAGGAACGTGCCCCACTGCGTGCCCTTGGGGATCGGCGGGGTGTCGGCGAGGACGTCGATGATCGGCGCGGCCTTCTCCTCGCGCAGCGAGTAGTAGAGCATCGGCATCACGGGGAAGTGGAAGCACATCTGGCACTCCGGCGACTCCTCGGTGCCGAAGTAGTCGACCACGTCGGCCGGCGGCTGGTTGGCCTCCGCCAACAGGATCCGCCCCGGGTACTCCTCGTCGACCATGCGGCGCAGCTTGGCGAGGAACTCGTGGGTCTTCGGGTGGTTCTCGCCGTTGTGGCCCTCCTCCTCGTAGAGGTAGGGGACGGCGTCGAGCCGGAACCCGTCGATGCCCATGTCCATCCAGAACCGCACGACGTCGAACATCGCCTCGTGCACGGCCTCGTTCTCGAAGTTGAGGTCGGGCTGGTGGCTGAAGAAGCGGTGCCAGAAGAACTGCCGGCGCACCGGGTCGAAGGTCCAGTTGGAGACCTCGGTGTCGATGAAGATGATGCGCGCGTCGGTGTACTTCTCGTCGGTGTCGGACCACACGTAGAAGTCGCCGAACGGGCCGTCGGGGTCCGAGCGCGACGCCTGGAACCACGGGTGCTGGTCGCTCGTGTGGTTCATGACGAAGTCGGTGATGATGCGTATGCCGCGGGCGTGCGCCTGCGTGATGAGCTCCTGGAAGTCGGGAAGCGTCCCGAACTCCGGCAGCACCTGGGTGTAGTCGGCGATGTCGTAGCCGCCGTCGCGCAAAGGAGAGGCGTAGAACGGCGGGAGCCACAGGCAGTCGACGCCGAGCCACTGGAGGTAGTCGAGCCGCGCGATGAGCCCGGTGAAGTCGCCGGCGCCCGACCCGTTGGAGTCGCCGAAGCCGCGCACCAGCACCTCGTAGAACACCGCCGTCTTGAACCACTCCGGGTCGTGCCGCAGACCGGGCTGGTTGAGGTTGAGTCCCTGCACTAGAGCCTCCTCGCCTCGACGATGTGGACCGGTTCGGTCTCGGGCCCGAGCCGCACGTAGACGTTCTCGCCCCACTGCCACGACTGGTCGGTGATGAGGTCGTGCGCGGCGAGCTGGTCGTGCCAGCCCAGCCCGAGCGCCGGCATGTCCAGGTGGATCACGGACTCGCGGGTGCTGTGTGGGTCGAGGTTGGCGACGACGAGGACGATGTCGTCGGTGCCGTCGGGCAGGGTGCGCCGTTTGGAGAACGCCATGATGTTCTCGTCGTCGACCGGGTGGAACGTGATGTTGCGCAGCCAGTGCAGCGAGGGGTGGTCGCGACGAATCTCGTTGAGCCGCTTGAGATAGCCGGCGAGCGACTGTCCCTCGAGGTCACCCCCTTTCTCGTACCGGTACCACTCGCGGTCCTTGTACTCGTACTTCTCGTTGTCGATCTGCTCCTCCGCGCCGGGGCGGGCGACGTGCTCGGTGAGCTCGTACCCGGCATAGATGCCGTAGGTCGGCACGAGGGTCGCGGCGAGCGCCGCACGCAGCTTCCACGCCGCGGGGCCGCCGAACTGCATGTAGGGCGTGAGGATGTCGTGCGTGGTCGGCCAGAACGACGGACGCATGTATGCCGCCGCGTCGCCGGCGAGCTCGCGGACGTACTCCTCGAGCTCCCACTTGGCGTTGCGCCACGCGTAGTAGGTGTAGCTCTGCTGGAAGCCGACCTTGGCGAGCGTGTGCATCATCGCCGGCTTGGTGAACGCCTCCGCCAGCCAGATCACGTCGGGGTGCGAGGCGGCGACGTCCTGGATCAGCCACTGCCAGAACTCGACCGGCTTGGTGTGCGGGTTGTCGACGCGGAAGATCTTGACCCCGTGGTCGATCCACACCTGGATCATCCGTCGCATCTCGGCATACGCCCCGGCCGGGTCGTTGTCGAAGTTGAGCGGGTAGATGTCCTGGTACTTCTTGGGCGGGTTCTCGGCGTAGGCGATGGTGCCGTCGGCGCGGGTGGTGAACCACTCCGGGTGCTCGGTGACGTAGGGGTGGTCCGGTGAGCACTGGAGGGCGATGTCCATGGCCACCTCGAGCCCGAGCTCGGAGGCCCGCGCGACGAACGCGTCGAAGTCCTCGAAGGTGCCGAGGTCCGGGTGGATGGCGTCGTGCCCGCCGTCGGGGGAGCCGATGGCGTAGGGGCTGCCCGGGTCGTCCGGGCCCGCGTCGAGGGTGTTGTTGGGGCCCTTGCGCGCGGTGGTGCCGATCGGGTGGATGGGCGTGAGGTAGACGACGTCGAAGCCCATGTCGGCGACGGCGGGCAGCCGGTCGGCTGCCGTGCGCAGCGTTCCCGACTGCCACTGACCGGTCTTGGGGTCCCGGACGGCGCCCTCGGAGCGCGGGAAGATCTCGTACCACGCGCCGTAGAGGGCGCGGTCGCGCTCGACGAGCAGTGGCAGGTCACGCGAGGGGCTGACGTGGTCGCGCAGGGGCCGTTGCGCCAGCTCTGCGTGGACCGCCGGGTCGAGCGCGGCCTGGAGGCGCGCGGCCGGCGGCCGGGACGTGTCCCGCAGGGCCGTGACGGCGTCCTCCAGGACGGCCACACCGTCCGCCGGGCGGCTCACCTCGGCGAGGGCGCGCTCGAGCACGCGGATGCCCTCGTCGAGCATCAGCTGGGTGTCGATGTCGGCGGCCACCTTGATGCCCGCGTCGTGCTCCCACGTGGCGTAGGGGTCGGACCAGCCCTCGACCCGGTAGGTCCACCAGCCGAGGCGGTCGGCGCTGACGGTGGTCTCCCACGTGTTGAGCCCGGCGTTCGTGCAGGTCATGGGCACGTGCTGCTCGGTGCCGTCGGGGGCCGTGAGCACGACGGTGGCGTTGACGGCGTCGTGGCCCTCGCGGAACACGGTCGCGCGGATCGTGAACGCCTCGTCCACCACGGACTTCGCGGGCCGCAGCCCGTCGTCGACACACGGCTGCACGTCCTGCACGGGGATGCGACCGATCGGCGTCTGCGGCGGATGGCTGCGCGGCGGCTGGGTCGGGCTCGGGGCCGATCCGGGCTGGGCAGGTATGCCGTCCGCGGCCGCCTCCTGGCGGCTGCGCTTCGACTCCCGCTTGGCGTCGCGTTTGGCCTCCCGCTTGGAGGCGCGGCTGGTGGGCGTGGTTGCAGGGGGGCGTGCAGTCACGCAGGCGACGCTACTCGGTTCGGCCGCGGCATACCTCCCGCGGGCACGACCCGGACTGCCGACTGAAAAGTGTTTGAAAGGTTTGCAAGAACCCGTCAGGCGCGGTCGGGCGAGGCCTTAGGATGACCCCTCGTGAAGGCGATCCGACGCTTCAGCGTCCGCACTGTCCTGCCCGAGCCCCTCACGGCCCTCGGCGAGCTCGCGAGCAACCTGCGCTGGTCCTGGCACCCGCCGACGCGCGACCTGTTCCAGCGCATCGACCCCGCCAAGTGGGAGCAGGTGCGCCACGACCCCGTGCGGCTGCTCTCGGCGCTCTCGCCGCAGGAGCTCGCGGACCTCGCGGCCAACCACGAGTTCACGGCCGCGGTGGGTGCGGCCAAGGCCGACCTCGACGCCTACCTCACCCAGCCGCAGTGGTACCAGGCGTGGGCGGACGGCCAGGACGCCGACCACGACGGCCGCCGCGCACCCGCGTCGATCGCCTACTTCAGCCCCGAGTTCGGCATCACCGAGGTGCTGCCGCAGTACTCCGGCGGCCTCGGCATCCTCGCCGGCGACCACCTCAAGACCGCGTCGGACCTCGGTGTGCCGATCGTCGGCGTCGGCCTGTTCTACAAGACCGGCTACTTCAAGCAGAGCCTCAACCGCGACGGCTGGCAGCAGGAGACCTACCCGGTCCTCGACCCGGACGGCCTGCCGCTCAGCCTGCTGCGCGAAGAGGACGGCAGCCCGAGCGTCGTCACCCTCGCCCTGCCCGGTGGCCGCACGCTGCATGCCCACGTGTGGCGCGCCCAGGTCGGTCGAGTTCCGTTGCTGCTGCTGGACTCCGACGTGCCCGACAACGACGAGGCGGCCCGCAACATCACCAACCGGCTCTACGGCGGTGGCGGTGAGCAGCGGCTCCAGCAGGAGATGCTGCTGGGCATCGGCGGCGTGCGCGCGCTGCGGCTGTGGTCGCGGCTCACGGGCGCGCCGGCGCCGGACGTCTACCACACCAACGAGGGCCACGCCGGCTTCCTCGGCGTGGAGCGCATCCACGAGCTGACCCAGACCGAGGGCCTCTCCTTCGACGAGGCGCTCGAAGCGGTCCGTGCCGCAACGGTCTTCACGACGCACACCCCCGTGCCCGCAGGCATCGACCGGTTCGGCGCCGACCTCATCACCCTGCACTTCGGCGGCGACAACGCGGTCGCCGGGGTGCCGGTCGAGCAGCTGCTCGAGCTGGGCGCCGAGACCTACCCCGGCGGGCAGCCCGGCATCTTCAACATGGCCGTGATGGGCCTGCGCCTGGGCCAGCGCGCCAACGGCGTCTCGCAGCTGCACGGTGTCGTGAGCCGCGAGATGTTCGACGGGCTGTGGCCGGGCTTCGACGACGCCGAGGTGCCGATCACCAGCATCACCAACGGTGTCCACGCCCCGACGTGGGTCGACCGTCGCGTCTACGAGCTCGCCGCCAAGCACCTCGGCACGACCGACATCGAGCGCGAGGACGCCTGGGACCGCATCCCCGACGTGCCGCGCCAGGCGATCTGGGAGACCAAGCGCGAGATGCGCGCCCAGCTCGTCGACGAGGCCCGCCGTCGCACCAAGGCGTCGTGGAAGAAGCGCGGCGCCAGCCCGGCCGAGCTCGGCTGGACCGACGACATCCTCGACCCCGCCGTGCTCACGATCGGGTTCGCCCGTCGCGTGCCGACCTACAAGCGGCTCACCCTGATGCTGCGCGATCCCGAGCGGCTCAAGCGCCTCCTGCTCGACCCGGAGCGCCCGATCCAGCTCGTCATCGCGGGCAAGTCGCACCCGGCCGACGAGACCGGCAAGCAGCTCATCCAACAGATGGTGCGGTTCGCCGACGACCCCGAGGTGCGCCACCGGATCGTCTTCCTGCCCAACTACGACATCGCCATGGCGCAGCACCTCTACCCGGGCTGCGACGTCTGGCTCAACAACCCGCTGCGCCCGTTCGAGGCGTGTGGCACCAGCGGCATGAAGGCCGCGCTCAACGGTGGGCTGAACCTCTCGATCCTCGACGGCTGGTGGGACGAGTGGTACGACGGCGAGAACGGTTGGGCCATCCCGACCGCCGACGGTGTCGAGGACGAGCAGCGCCGTGACGACATCGAGGCGGCTGCCCTCTACGACCTCATCGAGACCCAGGTCGCGCCGCGGTTCTACGACCGTGACGCCGACGGCCTGCCGCAGAACTGGCTGTCGATGATGGTCCACACGCTGCAGACGCTCAGCCCCAAGGTGCTCGCGAGCCGCATGGTCCGCGACTACGTCATCAAGCTCTACGCCCCGGCCGCCCGCGCGGGGTGGGCGATGAACGGTCCCGGCTACCCGGGCGCCAAGGAGCTCGCGGCCTACAAGGAGAAGGTCGAGGCGGCGTGGCCGCAGGTGCGCGTCGACCACGTCGAGTCGGCCGGTGTCGGCGACAGCCCGCAGATCGGTGAGACCCTGCACGTGCGCGCCTACGTGTCCCTCGGTTCGCTGTCACCCGACGAGGTCGACGTGCAGGTTGTCCACGGCACCGCGAACGAGAGCGACGAGCTCACGGATGTCGAGGCCGAGTCACTGCACCACGTCGAGTCCTACGAGGGCGGACGGCACCAGTACGCCGGCGACTTCGCGCTGTCGCGCACCGGGTCGTTCGGCTACACCGTGCGCATCCTCCCGAAGCACCCCGGGCTGGCCAGCGAGAGCGAGCTCGGGCTGGTCGCCAACGCCTGAAAAGGCTTGTGACGCAATAGGTATGCCGCGTGCGCGCCTCGCGCACGCGGCATACCTGCGCCTGGGCCCCGGTGAGGGACGCGGCTCAGGCGCCGCGCAGGAGCGCCACGACGGGGGCGAGGTCCTGCGCGTGGTTGGCGCCGGCGCAGACGTAGGAGATGCCGGTGGGCTCGCGACGTTCGACCAGCGTCTCGGCCATGTCGTCCGGGGTGCCGCGCAGGTAGGTCGCGGTGCGCGCCTCGACGAGGCGCTCCATGGTCAGGCCCATCTTCTCGGCGAGCCAGGGCGGCACCTCGTCACCGACGGCTGACAGGTTGACGTTGAGCTGCACGTCATCGGCCCGGTCGCCCGCCCCGGCGCGGACTGTGTCGGCCATCCGCGCGAGGTCGTCCGCGGTCGCGAACGGTGAGGCCCCGAGGGCGACGACGTCGGCGAGGCGACCGCCGAGGGCGAGCATGCGCGGGCCCGCTGCGGCGACCGTGATGTGCACGTCAGGCGTTCGCACGCGAACCGCGTCGATGGTCGCCTCGAGGTGGGCCATCCGCTCGCCGGGGGTCCCGAACTCGACGCCGAGCTGGCGTGCCTCGTCCTCGGCATCAGGCCGCCCGGCGCCCAGGCCGAACTCGACCCGACCACCCGAGAGCTGGTGCAGCCCAGCGGCATCCGCGGCCACGAGCCCGGGGTTGCGCAAGGGCGTGGCGACGACGTAGGGGCCGACCGCGATGCGCTCGGTGACGCCCGCGGCGGACGCGCAGGCGAGGGCCGCGGGGGTGGCGTGCAGGTTGTCGGGCACGAGCAGGCTGTCGAAGCCGAGCTCCTCGACCTGGCGGGCGGTGCCGGACCAGTCGGCGCCCGGGTAGGGGAGCGCGACGAGACCGAAGCGGAAGGGCGTTGTCATGGCTGTCTCCTGGGGTCGTCCATCGAACATCCACCACTGTTGTCCCACGCGTGGGACACGCGAATCCCCTTCGAGAAGGCTTCGGTCCTACTCCCTTGGGTGCATGGCCGAAAAGGCGGCGGCCCGGACCCTGAAGGTCCGAGCCGCCGGCGAGCGGGGTCGAGGAGCGGTCAGCCGAGCTGGTCGAGGGCTCGCTTGGAGCCCGGGTGCAGCTCGACCGGTGCCGTCTCGGCTGCAGTCTTGGGGTCGAGCTCCTTGGCGGCGACGTGCACCTTGACGAGGTCGGCCTTCTTGTCGAAGAGCAGCTTGGTGAGGGCACAGGCGTTGTTGTCGGCGAAGTCCGAGCGGACCAGCAGGTCGTTGGGCACGACGATCGTCTTGGCGTCGGCGTCGGTGCCGTAGGTCGCGGCCGGGATGGTGCCCTCGGCGTAGACGGAGTTGATCTCCTGCATCTTCGGCAGCAGGGGCGTGATGTCGACGAACTTGACCTGCCCCTTCATCGAGCTGACCAGGTCGGTGATGCCACCGGTGGGCAGGCCTCCGGACCAGACGAGCCCGTCGATGCTGCCGTCCTTCATGCCGTCGACCGTCTTGGCCAGGTCGAGCCGCTGCGCCTTGACGTCGCCGGGCTGCAGGCCGGCCGTCTCGATGAGGCGGTTGGCGATCACCTCGGTACCCGACTTGGGGGAGCCGGTGGAGATCCGCTTGCCCTTGAAGTCCTCGACGGAGTTGATGCCGGACTTCGTGCTGACGACGACCTGGGTGTAGTTGGAGTAGATCCGGGCGAGTGCCTTGACGTCGGCCTTCTTGCCGTCGAACGCGCCCTTGCCCTGGACGGCGTCGGCAGCCGTATCGGCCAGCGAGAAGGCGATGTCGTACTTCTTGTCGACGAGCTGCTGGATGTTCTGCACGGAGGCGCCGGTCTCGGCGGCGGTCGCCTTGATCTTCGTGTTGGCGGAGATGACCGAGGCGAGGCCGCCACCGAGCGCGTAGTAGACCCCGGTGCTGTTGCCGGTGGCGATGGTCATCTGCGCCGGGCTGGCCTCGCACGACGACGTGTCGCCGCCGGCGTCGGCGCCGGTGCGGTCCTGCTTGCCGCCGCAGCCGGCGACCGCGAGGACGAGTGCCGTGACGGCGGCGAGCGTGGTGACCGGTCGGCGAATCATGGTGCGCGCTGTTGCGGGGTCCTCGCGAAGTACTCGGAGGAGCGAAGCGGGGTGGGTCCCACGCTCTGCGTGGGCGAGACTTCGTGGGGTGTTCATGCTGTTTCCTCCTGGGTGCGGGATCTGTTGCGGGTGACGTAGGCGAGGGCGACGGCGGCCGCGAGGAATGCGAGCCCGACGCTGATGGAGAAGGGCTGGAGGTAGAGCAGGAGTGCGGCGGCGGGCACGCACAGCGCACGGACGATCGGGGAGGCCGGACCGAAGAGCCAGCCGCCCGTGACCACCGCGAGGGCCGCGACCGCGAGCATCGACACCACGGTCGTCCAGATGATCGAGAGGACGTCGCCCTGCATGAGCAGGTGCGATCCGTTCTCGGTGATGACGAACGCCAAAGGTGCGAGGAAGGCGGGCAGGGTGTACTTCCACGCCTGCCACATCGTCTTGATCGTGTCGCCACCGGTGATGGCTGAAGCGGCTACTGCCGCAAGGGCTGTCGGGGGAGACACCTCGGAGAGCACGGCGTAGTAGAAGATGAACATCGCGGTCTCGGGGGCGCTGACGCCGAGACTCTGCAGGGCCGGCCCGATCACGACCCAGCTGATGATGAAGGACGCCGTCACTGGCACGGCCAGGCCGAGGATGGCGATGGCGATGGCGGCGAGGACCGCGGTGATGACGAGGACACCGGTGGGGTTGTCCGTGACCGCCTTCGCCACGCTGACCAGGATCGTCGCGAGGCTCTGCCCGATTCCGGTCTTGACGATGACCGAGGTGATGATTCCGGCTGCGGCACAGACCGACGCGACCGGCAGCACCGAACGGACACCGGCGGCCAACCCTCGGTAGAGCTGTGCGGCATACCGGCGCAACGCCTCTGGAAGGGGACGTGCCTCGTCATCGGGGTCAAGCGGATCGCGGTGGGAGACAACGCGTTCGACGAGGCCGAACCCGGCTGCGACGAGGGTCGCGTAGACGACGGCCTTGAACGGCGGGATGTCGAGCGCGAGGAAGATGATGATGACGAACAGCGACAGGAAGTGGTAGCCGAAGCGCAGCAACAGGTGACGGGGGCTGTGCGTGTTGACGGTGACCTCGCGGGCGCCGAACCGGCGGGCGTCGATCTCGACGGCGAGGATGATGCCGAGGTAGTAGAGGATCGTTGGGATCGTGGCCCAGAGCAGGACGTTGAGGTAGTTCTGGCCGAGGTACTCCGCGATGATGAACGCCGCGGCTCCCAAGGTCGGCGGAGAGAGGATGGCGCCGATGCCGGCCGCGGCGAGCATGCCGCCGGCGTTTTCCTTGGGGTAACCCGCCTTGCGCAGGATCGGCCAGGCAACCGAGCCGAGGCTGACGGCGGTGGCCGTGCCCGAACCGGAGACGGTGCCGAGGAGGAAGCCGGAGAGGGCGACCGTGCGGCCTGGGGCGGAGGTCGACTTGCGGAAGGCCGCAAACGAGATGTCGATGAAGAACCGGCTGGCGCCCGTGGCCTCGAGGACCGCGCCGTAGATGGTGAACAGGACGATGTAGGACGCGGCGACGTCGAGGGGGACGCCGAAGAAGCCGGACGCGTCGTTGTAGAAGCCGTTGATGATGCCGGTGAAGTCGATGCCCGCGTGGCTGATCGACCACGACACCGGGAGGAATCCGCCGTAGTAGGCGTAGAGGAACGCGACGACGCACACGGCTGGCAGGACGAGGCCGGTGGTGCGCCGCGTGGCCTCGAGGACGAGCACCGTGAGGATCGTGCCCATCACGAGGTCGACGGTGCCGAGCTCACCCTGCCGGTCGAGGAACGCGTCGAACCCGCCGCCGCCGTCGCCGATCACGAAGGGCTGCACGGGGTAGATGCACACCACGAAGGCGAAGACGGCCAGCGCCCAGTCGAGTGGCCCGGGGTTGTCGGAAGTCGTTGTGGGAGTGGCCTTGTCGGTGCCGTCCTTGGTGAGGCGGGATCGGCGACGGCCCGCGCGGTAGCAGACGAACACCATCGGCAGGATGAACGCGAGGAACAGGATCAGGTAGTACTGGCCGCCCTGCCGCAACGGGCGGAACACCTGGTAGAGCACGAACAGCGACACGAGGAAGCAGACCGCCGTGAGCACCTGGTCGAGCCGCGGCGACAGCCGCCGGGCCGGTCGCTCCTCGTCGTACTCGGCGACCAGCTCCTCCACCGATGCGTCAGGCGTCCGCGCAGGGCCGGGCTGCGTGACCTCCGTTGGTCCCGTCATGGTGTCCAACCTATGCCGGTTTGGGCGTTGCGGGACGGATGCGCGGTATGCCGTGTTGTCGCCGTCCGGGTGCTACGCCACGTCTGGGCGTCGATGGGCGCTCAGGGCTGCCAACCGCGCGGCCTGTTGCGCCTCTGGCATCCCGTAAGGTGCACGGCGAATTGCGTTGGCAGTCAGCGGTTTTGGCGCGAGTCGTTGTCGGTGGCCGGGTCTAGGTTTGATGCATGGCAAGGACGCCGACCCTCCCACAGCGACGACAGGCGGTGGAGGCCGCGTGCGCCGCGATGGAGGGGTTGGCCGCTGAGCTGTGGAACGCCCAGGGTGAAGAGCTCGCCCCCCTGATGGAGCTCTTCGACCGGGTCGAGGAGCTGGCTGCGGCGAGTCGATTCGCCGTGGTCAATGAGGGCGTGGAGCGCGGCGATGTCGGCGGCAGCACCGGCGGCGGGACTGCGGGACTCCAGCGCTGGGTGCGCGACCACGCACCCTCGTTGCGCGCAGGCGGGTCCGCCGCAGTGGTGACGGTGGTCGAGGCTGCGCAGCATCCGCGATTCGCTGCCGTCAAGGAGGCAGTCGCCGACGCGGTGGTGCCGGTGGGCAACGCGGCATGCGTGGTCGAGGAGTACCGGCGGATTGCCCACCGACTCAAGCCCGCAGCCAAGGAGCCCGTCCTGACCGAGCTGCTCGAGCGCGCCAAGGTGGGAACCCGGACCGAGATCCGCAGGCTGCGGCCTGCGTTGATCGCGCGCTACGGGGTCGACGGGGAGTTCCAGTGCGACCAGGACCACCTGCACCAGGCGACCTCGTTGTCCCAACCGCACGGTGACGGTTCCGGGCTGTTCGAGTACCGCATGGTTGCCGACGGTGAGGCAAAGGCCGCGCTCGAGGCGGCGATCCAGGCTCTGTCCGCCCCGCGGCCGGCCGACGGCGAGCCCGACCAGCGCCCGTCGCGCCAGCGCCGGTTCGAGGCACTCCTCGAGGTCGTCCGGCGCGGGGTGGCGTCTGCGGATGGCGTGCCGAGCACGCCGAAGGCGCAGCTGATGGTCACGATGGACCTGCCCGACCTGGTCGCCCGGACCGGGGCCGGCACGGTGCTCGGGTCATCCATGACCGGCGACCTGATCGGCCCCGAGACGATCAGGCGGATCGCGTGTGGTGCCGGCGTCACCCCGGTGGTCCTCGGCGGCAAGGGCGAGATCCTCGACCTCGGCCGCACCCAGCGACTGTTCTCCGCTGCGCAGATCCGCGCCCTCTGGTTGCGGGACCAGCACTGCACCTTCCCCGGCTGCACCGTGCCCGCGGCCTGGTGCGACGCCCACCACCTGTGGCACTGGGTTGACGGCGGACCCACGGACCTCGACTTCGCCGCACTCGCCTGCGACGCGCACCACACCGTCATCCACCGCAAGGGACTGCACGGTCAGGTGGTCGACGGCAAGGTCGTCTGGGACCTCACGCCAGGCTCCTACGACCACTGGTTACGGCAACGACTCGCCGCCGCGGGTGACCTCGCGGCCGGTCAGGCGCCAGCCCGGCAGCGCGACGACGGCTCGCCCTTCATCGACTCGACGCCTGCCCAGAACCACGTGCGCGGGGACGGCGATGCCAAGGGCCTGGTTCCGTACGACCGACCAGAAGCCCGCAGCTACGACGTGTGGGGCCAGCTCGACCCCGGCACTCCCGACGAGCCGCCACCACCGTGGCACCCATGACCTCGCCCCACACCCCGCTGGCCGGCGGGGCCTCAGTCATGCCGTGGCCACAGCCGGCGGCGCCGGTGACCGTAGTCAGCGGTGGTTGCCGAAGGTGATGCCGCCCACCATGCGGCTGCCGTTGCGCAATTGCGTGTCGTCGCCGTCCCCGTGCTCGTCGGCCCACCTCTGCTCGGGGGTTCGGTGGTCGCGCACCCTGCGGCCCACGGCATACCCGAGACCCACGAGTGCAGCCATCGCCCCGAGCGCGAACACACCGAAGAGGAAGATCTCGAAGATGTTGATGTCGAACATGCCGACCCCCTTGAGCGGGAAGTGTTCCCGTGGACCAAGGGTAGTCCTGCGGGGACGCCCGCGGACAGGGTTTCAGGTCTCGTCGATCGCGCGGTAGACGCGCAGGCTCGCGGCGCTCACCTCCACCGGGCCGGGCGGGGTCGATGGCCCGGGTTCGTTCGGCACCTCGAGGGCGGAGTCCCAGAGCAGCTGGTATGCCGCGAGGCCGGGTGGGGAGGGCAGGGTGACCGTCGCGTCGTCGGCGCCGCCGTGGAGGACGACGAGCAGGGACGGGTGGCCGAGGTAGGCGCCGTTCAGGAACATCTGCAGCGTGCGGGTGCCAGGGTCCTCCCACCGCCCGTTGGCCATCAGCTCACCGGAGGCGTCGAACCACGCCAGGTCGGTCGAGCCGTCGTCGTGCACCGGCCGGCCGGTGAAGAAGGTGCGTTGGCGCAGGACCGGCTGCTCGGCCCGCAACCGGGTGAGGAACTGCGTGGTGGCGAGCAGATCCTGTTGCCACGCAAAGAGATTCCAGTCGAACCACGACGTCTCGTTGTCCTGGCAGTAGGGGTTGTTGTTGCCGCCCTGGGTGCGCCCGAACTCGTCGCCGGCGTTGAGCATCGGGACGCCGGTGGCGAGCAGGTTCGTGGCCAGCAGGTTGCGCATCGACCGGCGCCGCCGGACCTCCACAGCCTCCAGCTCAGCCGCGGGCACCCCCGAGTCGACACCGCCCTCGATGCCGTGGTTCCAGGACCGGTTGCCGTCGGATCCGTCGCGGTTGCCCTCACCGTTCGCGCCGTTGTGCTTGGTGTCGTAGCGCGTTAGGTCCGCGACGGTGAAGCCGTCGTGGGCGGCGACGAAGTTGACCGACGCCACCGGCCTGCGGTCGCGCGCCCCGAAGAGGTCCTGCGAGCCGGCCAGCCGGGTCCCGAGCTCGCGCACACCGTGACCGGCCTGCCCTGCGCTGGCCGCCCCCAGGTCCTGGAGCCAGAACGTCCGCACGGTGTCACGGAACCGGTCGTTCCACTCCGAGAACGGCGGCGGGAACTGACCCGTCCGCCACCCGTGGATGCCGACGTCCCACGGCTCGGCGATGAGCTTGACCCGCGACAGCACCGGGTCCGTCCGCAACGCCACGAGGAACGGGTGGTTCGGGTCGTACTCGTCGGCGCGACCGCGCCCGAGCGCCACGGCGAGGTCGAACCGGAACCCGTCGACGTGGCACTCGCTCACCCAGTAGCGCAGCGAGTCCAGCACCATCCGGCAGACCATCGCGTGGCGCAGGTCGACGGTGTTGCCGCACCCCGTCACGTCGATGTCCTGCCCGCGGTCGTCGATCCGGTAGTAGGCGCGGTTGTCGAGCCCCCGCCACGACAGGGTCGCCCCGTCGCGCGCCGACTGCTCGGCAGTGTGGTTGAAGACGACGTCGAGCACCACCTCGATGCCCGCCTTATGCAGGAGCTTCACCATTCCCTTGAACTCATCGAGCGCACCCTGCGGGTCGGTCGTGGAGGCGTATGCCGCGTGGGGGGCGAAGAAGCCCAACGTGTTGTAGCCCCAGTGGTTGGTGAGTCCACGCTGCACCACCTCGGGCTCGGAGGTGAAGGAGTGCACGGGCAGCAGCTCGATGGTCGTCACGCCCAGCGCCTTGAGGTGCGCGATGACGGCCGGGTGGCACACGCCGGCATACGTGCCACGCAGGTGCTCGGGCACCTCGGGGTGGAGCCTGGTGAGGTTGCGCACGTGCGCCTCGTAGATGACCGAGTCGGCGAGCGGCACCTGTGGTGGTGCGTCGTCACCCCAGTCGAACGAGCCGTCGACGACCACGCAGCGCGGCATCGACCCGGCACTGTCCAGCGACGACGGAACGGTGTCGTCACCGCGCAGCCGGTCGTCGACCCGGTGCCCGAACAGCGACGGCCCCCACGTCACCTCGCCCTCGATGGCGCGGGCATACGGGTCGAGCAGCAACTTGGAACCGTTGTAGCGCAAGCCCTCGGCGGGACGCCACGGCCCCGTTGCGCGCACGGCATACCGCTGACCCGGCCCGACACCCGGCAGGAACCCGAACCACGTGCCATGGGTGCGCTGGACGAGGGGGATCCGGCGCTCCGTGCGGCCGTCGACGTCTCCCGGCTCGAACAGGCACACGTCCACCGACTCGGCGTGACCGGCATACACCGCGAAGTCGGCGCCGCCCTCGACGAGGGTCATTCCCGGGGTGGGAGGAAGGTCACGCGTGCGCGTGGCGGGCGGCATGGCCCTCAGCCTAGGCACTGGTTACGGTTGACCCCATGAGCGACCCCACGGCCCTCCCGAACTTCCCGCCCCCGCCGGATGAGCACCCGCTGCGCGGGCGCGTCCTCGACGCCCTGATCGACGCGGGGCTCGCGCCCAACGTGGACGGTGACGGCGACGTGGCGTTCACCGTGCAGGACCAGCAGATCTTCGTTCGCTGCACCGAGGGCGACGTCCAGATCATGCGTGTCTTCGGGCAGTGGGCGATCAGCGACGCGGTTCCGAGCGACCCCCTGACGCGGCTGTCGACCTGCAACGAGATCTCGCTGCAGATGAACTGCGTCAAGGCCGGTCTCGCCAACGACACCCTCGTCGTGACCAGCGAGCACGTGGTCACGCCCGGCAGCGACGTGCCGGTGCTCGTCAACGTCTCGATCCAGCTCGTCCTGGCCGCGGTGCAGCTGTGGCACGAGCGCATCATGGGCGGCGAGGGCGGCCCCACCGGCCCCGGCGCCGGCCAGCCCGCCCCCGACGGGGACCCCGCATGAGCACCCCACGAAGTTCTTCCCCCGCTGCGCTCCTCCAGATACTTCGCGGGGGCCCCGCATGAGCGACCTGGTGACCCTCGAGGTCGAGGGCGGCATCGCCACACTGCGCCTCAACCGTCCCCCGATGAACGCGCTGAGCGCCGAGGTGGGGCAGCGGCTCATGGAGCTCTCTCGTGAGGTGAGCGAGCGCGCCGACGTCTACGGCGTCGTGGTCTACGGCGGCGAGAAGGTCTTCGCCGCCGGCGCCGACGTCAAGGAGATGGCCACCAAGTCCTACGCGGAGATGGCGGACTACAGCCAGCTGCTCCAGGACTTCACGCGGGCCGTCGCACGCATCCCCAAGCCGACCGTGGCGGCCATCACCGGTTACGCCCTGGGCGGTGGGCTCGAGCTCGCGCTCGCGTGCGACTTCCGGGTGGCTGCCAAGAACGCCAAGGTCGGCCAGCCCGAGATCTTGCTCGGAGTCATCCCGGGTGCCGGTGGCACGCAACGACTTTCGCGTCTCATCGGCCCCGCCAAGGCGAAGGACCTCGTCTTCTCCGGTCGCTTCGTCAGCGCCGACGAAGCCCTGGCGATCGGGCTCGTCGACGAGGTCGTCGAGGCGGACGAGGTGTATGCCGCGTCGCGGGCTCGGCTCGAGCCGTACGTGGGCGGTGCGAGCGTCGCGATCCGTGCGGCCAAGGACGCGATCGACCGCGGTCTCGAGGTCGACCTCGAGACCGGGCTGGAGATCGAGCGGATGCTGTTCCACAGCCTGTTCGCGACCGAGGACCGGGAGATCGGCATGAAGTCGTTCGTCGAGAACGGCCCCGGCAAGGCGAAGTTCGAGGGTCGCTGAGTGGCGGCGAAGACGAAGGCCTCACCCGGATCGCGTTCGGACGCAAAGGATCCCGCGCCGCACCCCATCGCGACCGCGGACGAGGTCGCTGCGGCCTATGAGGACACCAAGCTGGCCCAGGTGCTCTACCACGACTGGGAGGCGCAGACCTACGACGACAAGTGGTCGATCTCCTTCGACCGCCGCTGCATCGACTACGCCCGTGACCGGTTCGTCGCCATCACCGGTCGTCCCGAGCCGTGGCCTTACGCCAGGGCGCTCGAGCTCGGTGCCGGCACCGGCTTCTTCTCACTCAACCTCAAGCAGGCCGGGGTGCTCGACGAGGTCCACGTCACCGACCTGTCGCCGGGCATGGTCGAGGCGGCCAAGCGCAACGCCGAGATGCTGGGCTTCAGCGTCTCGGGGCGGGTCGCCGACGCCGAGCGAATTCCATACGACGACAACACGTTCGACGTCGTCGTCGGTCACGCGGTGATTCACCACATCCCTGACGTGGAAGCTGCCTTTCGCGAGATGCTGCGGGTGCTCAAGCCCGGCGGCCGGTTCGTCATCGCGGGCGAGCCGACGACGATCGGGGACTGGTACGCGCGCCGACTCGGACGAGTCACGTGGAAGGCAGCAACCGCCCTCACCAAGCTCCCGCCGCTGCGCGAGAAGTGGGCCAAGGCGCAGGAGGAGCTCGACGAGTCGTCGCGCGCCGCGGCGCTCGAGGCCATCGTCGACCTGCACACGTTCGACCCGACCGAGCTCGCCGCGATGGCCGAGCGAGCCGGTGCCGTCGACGTGCAGACGCGCACCGAGGAGCTCACGGCGGCGCTCCTCGGCTGGCCGGTCCGCACCTTCGAGGCGGCCGTCAAGCCCGGAGCCCTCGGCTGGAACTGGGCGATGTTTGCCTACGGGTCGTGGCGCCGTCTCTCCGCGCTCGACGGGGTGCTGGCCAAGGTGGTGCCCGCTCAGTTCTTCTACAACGTCGGCATCACCGGGGTGAAGCCCGGCTGATCCGGCCGGGTCAGCCGAGGGCTTCCACGAGGACGCAGCATGAGCAGCGCAGCCGACGCCGACATGTCGCCGGCCGAGCACGGCGAACACGCACCGTGGGGGCTGCCACGACCGCTCGCATGGCTGCGCTGGGTCGGCTGGGCGCTGGCCAACGGAGCGTTCACCCGGCACCACCTCGCGTCCTACCTGCGCATGGCCCGGGCGAGCGCGCGCTACCCGTCGCTGCGGTTCGAGGGGCCGTGCTTCATCGGCCCGGACGTGCGGTTCGAGGTGCGGGAAGGCTACGGGCGCATGGTGATCGGCGCCTACACCCACTTCGGCGCACACGCCCGGGTTCGCGCCCACGAAGGCACTCTGCGCATCGGCGAGAAGTCGGTCATCGGCATCCGCAACACCCTCAACTGCTGGATCGACCTCTCCGTCGGGCGAGCCTGCCTCTTCGGTGACGACGTCTACATCTGCGACTTCGACCACGTGACCGAGCGCCTCGACATCCCCGTCAAGGACCAGGGCATCGTCAAGACCCCCGTGCGCATCGGCAACGACGTCTGGCTCGGCACCAAGGTGGTCGTCACGCGCGGCACCCGCATCGGGGACCACACGGTCGTCGCGGCCTCGGCGGTCGCCCGCGGGACCTACCCCGCCAAGGCCGTCGTCGCCGGCATACCCGGCAGGGTCGTCAAGACCCGCCGCTGAGCGTTCACGCCTGCGCGTGCCGCACCCCATGTGGCAACCTGCTGAGGTGACCCTGCCGCGCCCCGAGATCGACCCAGACGGACTGCTCGAGTACTCCGTCGTCTTCACCGACCGCTCGCTCAACCACATGTCGCAGCGCTTCGTCGGCGTGATGCAGGACATCATCGACGTCCTGCGCACGACGTACAGCGCCGACACGGTTGCGGTCGTGCCCGGCGGCGGCACCTACGCCATGGAGGCCGTCGCGCGCCAGCTCGCGACGGGTCGCCGCACCCTCGTGGTCCGCAACGGACTGTTCTCGGCCCGCTGGTCGCAGATCTTCGAGGCCGGGTCGATCCCCAGTGACAGCACGGTATGCCGCGCACGTCCCGTCTCCGACGAACCGCGCGCCCCATGGACGCCGGCGCCGGTCGAGGAGGTGGTCGCGGCAATCGAGGAGCAGCGGCCCGAGGTGGTTTTCGCGGCACACGTGGAGACGGCGGCGGGGATGCTGCTGCCCGACGACTACGTCCGGGCCGTCGCCGAGGCCACCCACCGTGTCGGCGGCCTCTTCGTCCTGGACTGCATCGCCTCGGGTGCGATGTGGGTGGACATGAAGTCGCTCGGGGTCGACGTGTTGCTCAGCGCCCCGCAGAAGGGCTGGAGCGGCTCACCGGGCGCGGGGTTCGTGATGCTCGGCGAGGCGGCCCGCGAGCAGGTGATGGCCACGACGTCGACAAGCTTCGCCCTCGACCTGCGCAAGTGGCTGACGATCAGCGAGGCCTACACCCAGGGCCAGACGCCCTACCACGCCACCATGCCGACCGACACGCTCGCGCGCGACGCGGCGCTCATGCTCGAGACGCGCGACGCGGGGCTCGACCGGTTGCGCGACGCGCAGCTCGACCTGGGCACCAAGGTCCGCGCGCTGCTCGCCGACCGCGGCTACCCGTCCGTGGCCGCGCCGGAGTTCGCGGCCCCCAGCGTCGTCGTGTCCTACACCGACGACCCCGAGATCAAGAGCGGCGCGGCGCTCAAGCAGCGCGGGCTGCAGGTGGCTGCGGGCGTTCCCCTCATGGTCGGTGAGCCGAGGGGTTCTCGACGTTCCGGGTCGGCCTCTTCGGTCTCGACAAGCTCACCGATGTCGACGGCACCGTCGAGCGGCTTGCGTCAGCGCTGCCCTGACCCGCCATTCCGCCCGCCACCTGGCTCGTCGCCCGACTCGTCGCACAGCCGCGCGGTCAGACCGGCCAGGGCGCTGTCGAGGTCCTCGGCGACCACGACGTCGTCGAGCACCGCAGGCTGGATGAACCCGGCGTCGACCAGCCCTTCGAGGGCCTTCAGCAGCGTGGTCCAGACCCCACCCAGGTTGAGGAACGCGACGGGGTCGTCGTTGAAGCCGATGTGTCGCCAGCTCCAGACCTCGATGACCTCCTCGAGCGTGCCGAGCCCGCCCGGCAGGGTGAGGAACGCGTCGGCGAGCGCGGCCATCAGGGCCTTGCGCTCGTGCATCGTGTCGACGACGTGCAGTGCGGTGAGGTCGGCGCGGCCCCACTCGCGCTCGATCATCGACCGCGGCATCACCCCGATCACCTCGCCCCCGGCGTCGAGCGCTCCTTGCGACACCTCGCGCATCAGCCCCGAGCCGCCACCACCGTAGACGAGCCCGATGCCCTTCTCGGCCAGGCCTCGCCCCACTTCGTAGGACTGCTTGGTCCAGTCCGGGTCGACGCCCGGGCTCGAACCACAGAACACGGCCACACGACGGATAGTTCGGCTCACGTCGAGAGTCTAGGGAGGCAGACGCCAGGCCCCTCCGTCGGCGACGGGGGCGGTCAGGCGGCTGGTGGAGGTCCGAGGAGCTCGATCCCGTGCTGGGCGGCCGCGTGTCCGAGTGCGGCGGGGTCGATGGGCCCGGGGTCTGGCAGCTCCCGTCGGGTGGCGGTCTCGCCGACCGCCGCCGCGAATCCTTCGAAGCCCGCCGGGTTCGTGATCTGCAGGACCCTGAGCGGCTCGTCAGAACCCACGAGGAAGGTGTGCGGGAGACCCACAGGCAGCAGCACGAAGTCGCCGGGCTCGGCCGCGAGCGACATTCCCGCACAACGGAACTCGGCCGTTCCCGAGAGCACGTAGAACATCTCGTCCTCGATGACGTGACGGTGCAGTGGCGGAGCGAAGCCCGGCGGGTTGAGGAACTCGGCGACGGTGAGTGCGCCACGTGTCTGGGCGCCGGTCACCTTGAGGGTGACGAGGTTTCCGAGGAACCAGAGTGCCTCGCCCTCGTCGGGCCGCAGGAGGTAGGGGCTCGCGGTGGTCGTCTCCATGGTGGCCGCCTACTTTCACTAGCACATGAGTATGTTGAATATGCGAAAGGTATGCTCAAGCTGTGGCAGTCGTCAAGAGTTCCGACCAGGGCACACGCCCCTACCGTTCGGCGGTGCGTGAGGAAGGTGCCCGGCGGACGCGGCACGCAATCGTGGTGGCGGCGACCCGGCTTTTCGAGCAGCAGGGCTACGGGCCGACGTCGCTGGCGCAGGTGGCGACCGCGGCAGGGGTGTCGCGACCGACCGTCACCACGGTCTTCGGGTCCAAGCCCGCCCTGCTGAGCGCAGTGCTGGACGAGGCTCTCGCCGGGGACGACGAGCCCGTGCCCGTGGCGGAACGCCCGTGGTTCCGGCCCGTGTGGGACGCCGACAGCCCGGAGGGCGTGGTCGCCGCGTATGCCGAGGTCTGCACCGTCATCGGTCGGCGTGCTGGGCGGTTGTTCGAGGTGGTGCGTCGGGCCTCCGACGCCGGGCCTGAAGTGGCTGAGCTCTGGGAACGCACCCAGCGCAACCGCCGCGCTGGCGCGCAGATGGTCGTCGACCAGGTCCGCAAGGTTGCTGGGTCACGGTCACGGCGTGCGTCCGACGGCCGCACGGTCGACGCGATCTGGTTCTTCAACGATCCGGTCCACTACGACACCCTGGTGCACGAATGCGGTTGGCGTGAAAAGGATTTCACCACCTGGCTCGCCGCCATGATGACCGACGCGGTGCGGCGCGACTGACCGCCTGGCTCAGTCGTCCATGGCCTCGATGCCGAGCTCGGCCAGCTTGCCCATCTGCTCCCTGATGTGTCGGACCTGCTCTGCCGGCGGCGGCTCCCACCCGACGACCTCCTCGACCACTCGGATCGGCTCGGTCGTGCGGTAGGAGCGGGTCGGGTTGCCGGGGAACCGCTTGTCGGTGACGTTGGGGTCGTCCTCGAGCCGGCCCAGCGGCTCGACCCGGTAGACCCGCGCAGGCCCGTCGCCGCGGGCCAACTCGGCGGCGAGCGGGGCCCCGGCGGGCAGGGCGGTGACGTAGATGTGCTTGGACTGCCGCCCCGACCCGTAGTTGGACTTCCAGCCGGGCGTGAGCAGGTCCCCGACGGCCACGTCGGCGCGGGTGCCGTGGAAGAACGGGCCGGGGTCGTCCACGACCCGGGGCTCAGGTTTGGGGTCGCGCAGCAGGCTGTCGAGGCGGGTCGTGAGCTCGGCGATCCTGGTGCGCCCCTTGGGAGCTCGCGGGTAGCGCGACAGCACGTCCAGGACCACTGGTGTTGCGCGCTTGGCGGCGGCGTCGAGGACGTACTCGGCCACCACGGGGTCGTCGCCTCGGGCGAGCTCGGCCGCCCGTGCCGCGTGGGCGGCCGGCCCGAGGACGTGCTTGACCTGGGTGGCCTTCGCCAGCGGGTGCAGGTATGCCGCGGACGCGGCTCCCGCGGCCGCGTGGGCGGCGTGCGAGGCGGCATCGGTCGGTGCGTCCTTGGCCGCCCTGAGGGCATCCGCGGCGGCAGTCCGCTGGAGCCGGGAGCGCGGCGCGCCTTCGGCGAAGGCCCGTGCGGCCTCGATCGCGGCCGCGGGTCGGGGGTCGCGGGGGAGGGCCGTCCGGAAGATGACGAGCGACGGCTCGGCGCACGATGCGGCATACGCGGCAACGGCTCTCAGCTCGTCCATCGTCAGCTCGAAGTCACCCGACGTCGTCTTCACGTCCTCATCCTCTTCCCAACCCGGGCCGCCGGGCCTAGTGTCGCTTTGTGTCTTTTTTCCGTGAGTAGAGCTCTGGAGGAAACAAATGTCCGCACGATCAGCCTCGACCCGGCCGAGCCGAAGACTGCTCCGGCCCCTGGTCGCCCTCGTGTCCCTGGGGTTGGTGGCCGGCGCCGGCCAGACCGCGGCCGTCGCAGACGGCCCCGGGCACTCGGGTGACGCACCGTACCGTGGCAAGGTCATCTCGCTCATGCGCCACATGTCGGTGGAGCAGAAGGTCGGACAGCTCTTCGTGATCGAGGTGGCGGGCCGTGACGCCAACACGGTGAGCGACACGGCCAAGGCGACCAACCAGAGGCTCTACGGCGTCGACACGCCCGCCCAGGCCATCGCCAAGTACCAGCCTGGCGGCGTCATCTACTTCACGACCCGCAACAACGACGACAACATCGGCGACCCGGCACAGGTCGCCACGCTGTCCAACGGGCTGCAGTCCGCGGCGCTCGCGCAGAAGGCGAAGATCCCGCTGCAGATCGCGGTGGACCAGGAAGGTGGCGCACTGGTCGCCCGCTTCGGCCCGCCCGCGACCCAGATGCCCGGCAACATGGCCCTCGGCGCCGGTCGCTCCGAGGCGGACGCGACCCGCTCGGCGCAGGTCATCGGCACCGAGCTCGCGGCCGTGGGTCTGACCCAGGACTACGCCCCGGTCGCCGACGTCAACATCAACCCGAACAACCCCGTCATCGGCATCCGCTCGATCGGCAGCGACCCGGCGCTGGTGTCCAAGCTCGCGGTGGCCCAGATCAACGGCTACCACGCGGGCGGGGTCTCCGCGGTGGCCAAGCACTTCCCGGGCCACGGTGACACCGGCACCGACAGCCACTACGGCCTGCCCCAGGTGACCCACACGCTGGAGCAGTTCAACGCGATCGACCTGCCGCCGTTCAAGGCTGCCATCGCCGCGGGCGTCGACACGATCATGACCGCCCACGTGGTCTTCCCGGCCGTCGACCCGTCCGGCGCGCCCGCCACGATGAGCAAGAAGATCCTCACCGGGGTGCTGCGCGAGCAGCTCGGCTTCGACGGACTCATCGTCACCGACGCACTCGACATGGCGGGGGCAACCGCGACCTACCCGCCGAACGTGGCCCCGGTCCAGGCCCTGCTCGCGGGCGCCGACCAGCTGCTGATCCCGCCGCAGATGGACACGGCCTACGGTGCGGTGCTCGACGCCGTCAAGGACGGCACGATCAGCCAGCAGCGTCTCGACGAGTCCGTCTACCGGGTGCTGATGCACAAGTACAAGCGAGGCATCTTCGCCGACCCGTTCGTCGACGTCGCTGCGGCGCCGCAGATCATGGGTGCGCCGCAGCACCTCGCCGACGCGCAGGCGATCACCGACCGCACGACGACGCTCGTCAAGAACGACGACTCGGTCCTGCCGCTGGCCGCTGGCCCGCGCAAGGTGCTCGTGGCGGGCTGGGGTGTCACCACGACGCAGACGATGGCGGCGGCATTCGCCAAGCGTGGCGCCACCACGACCGTCCGGGAGTCAGGCACCACCCCGTCGGCCGCCGCCATCGACAGTGCAGTGGCAGCTGCACAGGCCTCCGACCTCGTGGTGGTGTCGACCAACAACGCGTATGCCATCAGCGCGGCGACCGGTCAGCCGACGGCTGCCGCCGCGGCCCAGACCCGGCTCGTCAAGGCGCTGCTCGCCACCGGCAAGCCAGTCGTGGTGACGGCCATGCGCAACCCGTACGACGTGGCCTCCTTCCCCGAGGCGCCGACCGTGCTCGACTCCTACGGCTACACCTCGCACCAGATCGAGGCGTTGGTCAAGGTGATGTACGGCGAGGTGAACCCGACGGGCAAGCTCCCCGTCTCGATCCCCAAGGCCGACGGGTCTGGCGAGCTCTTCCCGTTCGGTCACGGACTGGGGTACTGATCTGGGGTCTTGACCCGACCAGCACACCCATCGACGACGGGCAGGTGCGCGCCACACCGGGGACATCCGGCGCCGCACCTGCCCGTCAGCCGTGCGAGCTTCAGCCGTGGATTCGTGCGTCGAGCTCGGGGAAGGCGTTGTCGCGCAGGCCCATTCGTGCGGCCGTGAGCGCTGCGTCGTCGGAGCGGCCGTCCTCCACCAGCTGTGCCAGGGCATGGAACTCGCGACGGTGCAGCTCGGCACGGTCGCGGGCGTAGTCGACCGACTGGCCGCGGGTGACGAGGAACGCCCAGTCGCTCGACAGGGCGTGGAACAGCGAGGTGAGGAGCTGGTCGAGGTCGCGTCGGCGCGTCTGCAGCCGTCCCGCGGCGCGTTCGGCTGCCATGAGGTCGAGCCAGCGGCGCTGTAGCCACTCGTTCTCGTGGGCGAGGTCGGCGACCGCCGGGCCCTCCCAGACCGAGAAGTCCTTGCCTGCTCCCCACGACCCGCTCTGCAGGTCCAGCTCGCCCGCGACGAGGCCTTGGTCGATCGCGCCGGTGAGCGTCGTGACCCTCACGCCCGCGGCTGCGAGGGCCCGGATCGCCCGCCCCAGGAAGTCGGGCCCCTCGTGCCACCAGTGGCCGAAGAGCTCGGTGTCGTATGCCGCGGTCACCAGTCCCGGTCGTCCGTGCGCCTCGTGCAGGCCGAGGAGCCGCTCGCGCACCGCGCCGACGAAGTGCTCGACATCGTGCTCCAGCTGGCGATCGGCCGCGGCGGGGTCGTAGGGGCGCTTGCGGTGCTCGCCCACGTCGGGCTCGGTGATGGCCCAGAGCCGGACGCCCGTGTACTCCTCGCGTGCATGGAAGTCCCGGTACGCACCGGCAGCGGGGTAGCCCGTTCGCGACGACCAGATGAGGTTGGTGACGTCCAGATCCCGTGGCACCGCAACGAGATCCGTGCCCGCCACCTGCCACGCAGCATGCGGGTGACCGCCGGAGTCGCGCACCGTCTGCTCGTCGACCACGAAGTGTCCGACACCCGCCGCCGACAGGGGAGCGGCCAGCGCTGGAGCCCACGCACACTCGGGCAGCCACACCCCGCGCGGCCGCGCGCCGAGCCGCCACACCGCATCGTCGATCCCGGCCCGCAGCGGCACGTCGACGAACGACGGCTGCAGCAGCGGCAGCAGCGGGTGCGCGGCGGGGCCACCAAGCAGCTCGACGATCCCGTTGTCCCGCAACGACGCCCAGACCGGTGAGCCTCCGGCCGACCAGCGTGACTCGAGCTGCGAAGCAGTCCTGGCGGCAGCGGCATACTCACGCTCCGCGGCCTCCCGGCGCGACTGGGCGGGCGAGAAGCCCAGCTCACGCGCCCGCTGCTCCCACAACCCCACCCACGTGCCGACCTCGCGTCGCATCCTCGGGTGGTCGAGCTGCGCAGCCAGCACTGGCGTCACCCCGAGCGTCAGCACGTCGCGAAAGCCTTCGGCCGCAAGCGAATCCAGCTCCGCCACGAGGGGAACGTAGGACTCGGCCCACGCCTGGAACAGCCACTCCTCACCGAGCGGCCACACGCCGTGTCCCGGCACCCACGGCAGGTGGGAGTGCAGGACGAGGCAGAACGCGCCCGGTACGGCAGTCACGAGGGAGCAGTCTGCCCCACGGCGGGCGTGGTCACCCCGAGGGCGGCGCCACCAACCGCGCCAGCCTGCGCGGCGCCATGAGGCAGTAGCTCTCGGTCAGCAGCTCGGCCACCTCGGCCCAGTCGACGTCGTGCTCGATCGCCAGCCCGACGACGGTGGGGCTCCACTGCGGCTTGTAGAACGGGTAGCCGCTGCGCACCAGCGACTCGAGCTCCTCGCCGGAGGACCGGAAGGTCACCACGTCGACCGCGTGGGGGACCGGAGCCGCTTGGCTGAAGACCGATCCGTCGGCCGGGTCGACATGGGCCACGTGGGCGAAGGTCCGCTGCCGGATCCGCCAGCGCACGCCTCGCCACGCGTCCTGCTCGACCGCCTGGGGCAGCGCCAGGCAGATCTCGCCGAGCCGCGCGACGACGGCCGGAGAGAGGTCGTCGGCCTCGGTGGACGCGCCCATGCTCAGAAGACTAGGCGGGACCACCGACGACCGACCGTGGCTCGTGCGGCTCGTGGGGCGGTGGGAGCCGACCGCTCGCTCAGAGGCGTTCGCTCTTGACGTCGCCGAAACGCAGGTGGTTGCCGAAGGGGTCGCGGATGGCGAAGTCCCGCCCGTACGGTTGCTCGACGATGTCCTGGGTGAACTCGACCCCGGCCTCCTTCATCGAGGCGTACAGGCTGTCGAGGTCGTCGGTGTCGAACGCCAGCCATCCGCCGCCGGCGCCCTTGGTCACGAGGTCACGCACCTGCGCTGCCGTCGCCTCGTCCATGCCGGGCTCGCCGGGCTTCTCCAGCAGGATCGTCTTGGGGTCACCGGGCACACGTACCGCGAGCCACCGCATCGGTCCGAAGTCGAGGTCCTGGGCCACCTCCAGCCCGACGACCTCGGTGTAGAACCGCAGTGCCTCGTCCTGGTCAAGGACATAGATGGACGAGATGTTGTTGCGCTTGAGCATGGCTGAATCCTCTTTCGTGAGAAGCAAGTTGGGTGCACGTGACGGGCTCTGTCCTGATGGGCCATCCGGCCCGTCGTGACGACGGTATGCCGCGTGTCCACCCGGGTGCTTCTCCGAAAGTGCCGTCTAGGGTGACCGTCGTGGACGAACGCGAGGATCGCAACCGCCGCCTCCTGCGCGCCCGCGACACGATCGACCGCTGCTACCGCGACGACCTCGACGTGCCGGGACTGGCCGCCGTCGCGTTGATGTCCCGCGAGCACTTCATCCGCGAGTTCAAGAAGGCCTACGGCGAGACGCCCTACCGGTACCTCCAGCGCCGTCGCGTCGAGCGCGCCATGCAGATGCTGCGCTGGTCGGAGCGCAGCGTCACCGACATCTGCATGGAGGTGGGTTTCAGCAGCCTCGGCACCTTCAGCCGCACCTTCACCGACATCGTCGGCCAGACTCCGACCGAGTACCGCGCTTCGACCGACCGCCCCACCGGTTACGTGCCCGAGCTGTTCACGATGCGCTGGCGCAGGCCCCGCTGAGCCTCGCTGAGCCGCCCCGAGGCGCCCCGAGGCAGTCGAGCCGCGTCAGCCGAGCCCGCGCGCGATGACGGCGTCGAGCACACGGTCGGGCAGCACCTTGCGGGCGGCGATCGCGGGCTTGGCGCCCATGCCCACGGCATACCGCGTCCTCGGACGGCGCGCCGTCGCGGCGCGCTCGATCGCCTTGGCGACCACCTCCGGCTGCGACCCGAACCGGCCGGTGTCCATCCGTCCGATGCCCTGGGTGACGCGGTCGCCGTAAGCGCCGGACCCGGAGACCTCCACGGCCGAACCCATCGCGATGCCGGCCCACTCCGTCTTGATCGCGCCGGGCTCGATGACGACGACGTCGACACCGAACGGCGAGAGCTCCTGGCGCATCGCGTCGCTCAGGCCCTCGACCGCGAACTTCGTTGCGTGGTACCAGCCCCCGAACGCCATCGCGAACTTCCCGCCCATCGAGGTGATGTTGATGATGCGGCCCGAGCGCTGCGCGCGCATCGTCGGCATGACCAGCTGCGCGAGCCGCGCGAGCCCGAACACGTTGACCTCGAACTGGCGCCGGGCCTCGTCCATCGGCACGTCCTCGACCGCGCCGTACGAGCCGTAGCCGGCGTTGTTGACGAGGACGTCGATGCGGCCCTGCTCGGCGAGCACCTGGTCGACGGCGGCGACGACGGACGCGTCGTCGGTGAGGTCGAGGGGGAGGGCGCGGACGCCGTCGGACGCGAGCGCGGCGAGGCGGTCGGTGCGCCGTGCGGCGCCGTAGACGGTGAACCCGGCCCGGGCGAGCCGGCGGGCCGCGGCCTCGCCGATGCCGGACGAGGCGCCGGTGACGATGGCGACCTTGGTGGTCATGGGTGCTCCTTCGTGAGAACTAACCATTTGGTTGACATCAGTGTGCGCCGCCCTGCCGGCGCTGTCAACTGGACGGTTAGTTGATAGTATGCCGCCGTGCCCGACTCCCAGCCCGCCACCCGACCGCGCGACTCCCGACAGGCGCGAGCCTCTCGCCCGGAGCGCGACGCCGACGCGACCCGCCGGCGGTTGCTCGAGGCCGCCACGGCCGAGTTCGCCGAGCACGGGATCGCCGGGGCGAGGGTCGACCGCATCGCCGCCGCAGCCCGCTCCAACAAGGCGCAGATCTACCACTACTTCGGCAGCAAGGACGGCCTCTTCGACGCCGTGTTCGGTGCGTACGCCACCCAGGCTGCGCAGGCGGAGTACTTCGACGCCAGGGACCTGCCCGGCACGGCGGGGCGCCTCTACGACCAGCTTTCCGGCCGCCCCGACCTGGCCCGGCTGGCCACCTGGTATCGGCTCGAGCGAACCGGCAGCCCCCGCTCGATCGCCCCGATCATCGAGGCCAACGCCGCCAAGGTGTCGGCCATTAGGGACGCCCAGGCCGCCGGCGTCGTCACCGACGCCTTCCCGCCGGACGTGCTCCTCGGGCTCGTCATCACCCTCGCGATGGCGTGGGTCGCGCTGCCGCCGGAGTTCGCGGGCGACGATGACACGTACTCCGAGGAGGTGCGCCGCGGCTTCGTCACCGACGCCGTCGCCCGGCTCGTCGCTGCGCGTTGATGGCGTTCCAGCCCTGGTCCAGTGGCGACGTCCAGTAGTGACCCCCAGTAGCGGCGTCCCGCAGTGACCCAGGACACCCGAAACAATCTGCCGATCGGGGAATCATGCCGGCAGGCCAGCCGTTGCCAACTAGTGACCGGCCCTCTACCGGGTTCGGGAATGCAACACCGGGAGCGACCGGAAACGGTCGTCCTGACCACGCCACGGCGCCTCAGGGGACCTCGACACACGAGGTGACGCGCCGTCACCGGTGCCTCCGTCGTCGTTGGGCATCAGCCACACTTCTTCTTCTTTCACGGTTGCCTCACGCCACACGAGCGCGGCGACCTCACCGACCGGTCCGGCTCGCACGCGAACCCCCTCCAGCGCGCGGGTCGGGCCCTCCAGGGTCCGGCGGACCCGGAAAACCCCCTGCAACCCCGGGTCTCGCCGGACCACCGCGGCCCGGCCCGCACTACCCCCTGACAGTGCGGGCCGGGTTCGCGACCACCGCGACCAGGTCGAGGCAGTCGTCCGACGCCTCCCCGAGCGCGAAATCCTGCGCGGTCACCGACTCCACGAGCGCGCGCACCACCGCAGGCCAGCCCGCGGGCTGCGCCGCCGCCAGGGCCTCCTCCACCGGCCCGTGCGCCTGCGCCCAGTCGGTCAGCCGCCCGCCGTGGTGGACGCCGTGCAGCGTCACCTGCGCACCGGGCAGCCACCGCGCCAGCTCGCCGGCCAGCTCCGTCGCGTCGTACTCCCGGCAGTGGTACGCGTTCGCCGGCACCTCCCTGCGGCCGAGCCCCGGCGAGAACGTCAGCCGGTTCGGCGTCGACAGCACCAGCGCGCCACCGGGGCGCGTCACCCGCGCCAGCTCGCGCACGAACTCCTCCGGTGTCCAGATGTGCTCCAGCACCTGCATCGAGACGGTCACGTCGAACATCGCGTCCGCGACCGGCAGCGCCGTCAGGGCACCCCGCAGGTATGCCGCGTGCTCACCTGCGTGGGCCCGCGCGGCGTGTGCCGTCGCCGCCGCGTCGTAGTCGACGCCGACCACGCGCGAACCCGGCCAGGCGCGCCCGAGGAGCTCCGCGGCATACCCCTCACCACTGCCGGCGTCGAGCACGGTCGACGGCGCGCGCGAGGTGAGCGCTGCGACGAAGCCGGGCACGGCGGCATACGCGACCTCGTGCCGCCGGAACCAGTAGTTCTCGTGCCAGATCCCCGGCCCCGTGCGCTCGCCGGTGAGCGTGAGCGGTGTGGTCACGAAGCCTCCGGCGGGTGCGAATGCGGTGCGCGTCACCCCGTGGTGAGCGTCACGCGGCCTTGGCATGGGGATTCGCAGCGGGTGCTGACAGGATGACACCTGACCACAGTTCAACTCCCACCTGGAAGAGGACGATCACCGCATGAACATCGTCGTCTGCGTGAAGTACGTGCCGGACGCACAGTCCGACCGCACGTTCAACGAGTCCGACAACACGACCGACCGGGTCGGTGTCGACGGGCTGCTGTCCGAGCTCGACGAGTACGCCGTCGAGGAGGCCCTCAAGCTGGTCGAGGCCGGCGAGGGCGAGGTCACCGTCGTGACCATCGGCCCCGACGAGGCCGCCGACGCGCTGAAGAAGGCGCTGCAGATGGGCGCCGACAAGGCCGTCCACGTCAAGGACGACGCCATCCACGGCTCCGACGCGATCGCGACCTCGCTGGTCCTCGCCGAGGCCGTGAAGAAGGCCGCGGGCGGAACGCCCGAGCTGGTCCTCACCGGCATGGCTTCCACCGACGGCACGATGAGCGTCGTCCCGGCGATGCTCGCCGAGCGCCTCGGTCTGCCGCAGGTGACGTTCGCGTCCGAGCTGACCGTCGACGGCCAGCAGGTGACGATCCGCCGTGACGGCGACGCCGCCTCCGAGACCATCGTCGCCACGCTGCCCGCGCTCGTGTCGGTCACCGACCAGATCAACGAGCCGCGCTACCCCTCGTTCAAGGGGATCATGGCCGCCAAGAAGAAGCCGGTCGAGGAGTGGAGCCTGGCCGACCTCGGCGTCGACGCCTCGCAGGTCGGCCTCGACGCCGCCTGGACCAAGGTCGAGTCGTTCACCAAGCGCCCGCCGCGCGAGCAGGGCCAGATCGTCACCGACGAGGGTGACGGTGGCACCAAGCTCGCCGAGTTCCTGACCGCGCAGAAGTTCGTCTGAGCCGGCCGGATCGCCAAGAACCGCAAGGAGATTCCTCATGTCTGAAGTTCTCGTACTGGTCGACCACGCGAACGGCACGGTCCGCAAGACCACTGCTGAGCTGCTCACCATCGCCCGCCGCCTCGGCGAGCCGTCGGCCGTCTTCGTCGGCGACGGTTTCGACGCCGCGAAGGAGACGCTGGCCAAGTTCGGCGCGGAGAAGGTCTACCGCGTCGAGTCGGCCGACGTGACCGACTACCTCGTGGCCCCGCAGGCCGAGGTGCTGGCCCAGCTCGTCGCCGACAAGTCGCCCGCCGCGGTGCTCATCCCGAGCAACAGCGCGGGCAAGGAGATCGCGGCGCGGCTGGCGGTCAAGACCGACTCCGGCCTGATCACCGACGCCGTCGACGTCCAGGCCGGCGAGGGCGGTGGCGTGTCCACCACCCAGTCGGTCTTCGCCGGGTCCTACACGGTCAAGGCGTCCGTCACCAAGGGCACCCCGATCGTCACGGTCAAGCCCAACTCGGCCGCCCCCGAGGAGGCCGCGGGCGCGGCCGCCGACGAGGTCGTCGACGTGACGATCTCCGACGCCGCCAAGGGCGCGAAGATCACCGAGTCCAAGGCCAAGGAGGCCAGCGGCCGCCCCGAGCTCACCGAGGCCGCGATCGTCGTCTCCGGTGGCCGTGGCACCGGTGGTGACTTCGGTCCGGTCGAGGCGTTCGCCGACAGCCTCGGCGCCGCCGTGGGTGCCTCGCGCGCCGCGGTCGACGCCGGCTGGTACCCGCACACGTCGCAGGTCGGCCAGACCGGCAAGCAGGTGTCGCCGCAGCTCTACGTCGCGGCCGGCATCTCCGGTGCCATCCAGCACCGCGCCGGCATGCAGACGTCGAAGACGATCATCGCCGTCAACAAGGACGAGGAGGCGCCGATCTTCGAGCTCGTCGACTTCGGTGTCGTCGGCGACCTCTTCCAGGTGCTGCCGCAGGCCACCGAGGCGGTCAAGGCCGCCAAGGGCTGACCCACCCGGTCGCTGACTGACAGGTCACCGAGCACGCGCCGAAAGGCGCACGGAGGCAACGCGATTCGGTATGCCGGCCGGCCGGCATACCGAGTGAACGCCCCGGACCACACATGGTCCGGGGCGTTCGTCGTTGGTGGGTGGGGTCAGCGGCGCCGACCCGCTGATGGACAGGGCGGACAGGGGAAGGCCCCTGGACCCGACGGGGTGGGTCCAGGGGCCTCGGCCATCCGCTGCGCGCTCAGCGGATGGCGTTTGCGGCGGCGACGGCGTCGACGAGGCCGTGGCCCTTGTCGAAGCTCGTCGTGCCGTTGCTCCCGGCCTCGTACGGTGCGCCGTTGGTGTACTTGTAGGCCGTCGTCTCCAGGGCCGCCTCGACCTGCGCCGGGGTGGCGCCCGGATTGGCCTGGAACAGCTGCGCCACGATGCCCGAGATCATGGGCGTGGCCATCGAGGTGCCGGAGATCGTGTTGTAGTCGCCGCCGTCCTTGGGGTCCAGACCCGTGGTGCAGATCGGCAGGTAGATGCGGCACGACGACGTGATGTTCTCGCCGGGCGCCGAGATGTCGGGGTAGGTCGACTGGTCGCCGGCCTTGCCGCGGCTCGAGAAGTCGGACACGGTGCCGTCACGGGTGCCGTTGTCCTGGTCGAAGTAGGACGCAACCGAGATGATGCCGGGGGTCGGGTCCTTGCCGGGCGGGTTGGACAGGTCCTGCGACCCGTCGCCGCCGTCGTTGCCGTTGGCCCACACCGTCACGACGCCCTCCTTGACGAGTGCGCGCTGGAGCTTGGCCGTGGCCGAGTTCGGGTCGAAGTCACCGCCGCCGCTGGGGCCGTAGGAGTTCGACGTCACCTTGATCGGCGGGCAGGTGCTGGCGGGAACGCCGGCGCCACAGGGGGCGTCGTGGTTCTCGAGCACCCAGTTGAGTGCCGCGTCGGCGCCGATGATGAACAGGACCGCGCCGGTGCTGATCGAGACGAGGCTGGCCCCGGGCGCCGCACCGTGCATCTTGGTGCCGTCGGTGAGGGTCACGTCGCGGCCTGCGACGATGCCGTTGACGTGCATGCCGTGGCCGCCGACGGCGAGCAGGTCGGTGTTGACCGGGCCCGCGTCGACCGGCGCGCAGACGCTCTCGCTGAGCGGGTCGCAGACCATCTTGAGGTTCTTGACGACGGCCGAGCTGCCGTCGGCGTTCTTGAGGAACGGGTGGGTCGGGTCGACACCGGAGTCGATGACGGCCACCGAGACGCCCTTGCCGTCCAAGGCCGTGCCGTCGGCGCCGGTCAGGGTGTTGCGGGCCTCGTCGCCACGGGTCGCCTTGTTGGCGGTGCTGAGCTTCATCTCGATCGGCTGGTTGCCCTCGACGTAGGTGACGCCGGGCTGGCTGCGCACGGCCTGCACCTGGGCCGGCATTCCGGTGGCGACCACGACGCCGATCTTGTCGAAGCTGGTGACCTTGCGCAGGCCGGTCGCCTGGACCGCCCTGGTGGCGGCAGCGGTGTCGGTGCCGTGGACGAGGACCGTCGTCGGCGTGGCCGAGCTGAGCACACCGAGCTGCGACTTGAGCCACGGCTGCAGCGGTGCGAGCGACTGGCCGCTGGGGAGCAGTCCCGCAGAGGCGGGGCTCGAGAGGCCCACGCTGGCGATGGCTGCGGTCGCTGCGGCGGCGACCACGGCGACGCGGGTGCGTTTCAGGGGGAGCATGGAATCCCTTCCCGGGACGGGCGGGTGCGCCGTCCCTGCCTGGACCGGCGCCGGTGCCGGTCCGTCCTATGCGGTGCTCAACGAAGGGTCCGGGGCTCGGTTACGCGCGAGTAGGCAAAGACTTGGCAAAGTCCCCGCCGACTTCTCACATCCCGCAACATGCCGTCGCGGGGCGACCGCCACCGCATGTTGCGGGACATGAGACAAGACTCGAGGCGGGGTGTGCGATGGGACACGAAGGGGCCGGGAAGGGCGCAGAGCGCTGGTGGGCGTGGGCGGGCGCACCGGCGGTTGACGCGTAAACTTTGCAGGTGCCCGCCTACCTCGACCACGCTGCCACCACGCCGATGCATCCCTCGGCGATCGCCGCGATGACCGAGCAGCTGGCCACCACGGGCAACGCGTCCTCGCTGCACACGGCCGGTCGCCAGGCGCGGCGGGTCGTGGAGGAGTCGCGCGAGCGGCTGGCCAAGGCCTTGGGCGCACGCCCGTCAGAAGTCGTGTTCACCTCCGGTGGCACCGAGGCCGACAACCTCGCCATCGCGGGCACCTTCGCCGCCCGGCGGGAGACCGACCCGGCCCGGGTCCGGATCATCTCCAGCACGATCGAGCACCACGCCGTCCTGGACTGCATCGACCACCTCGTCGCCGACGAGGGCGCCAAGGTCACCTGGGTCGACCCCGACCCCTCCGGCGTCGTCACCGCAGAAGCGGTGCTGGCCGCCATCGACGAGGACCCCCAGTCCGTCGCCCTCGTCACGCTCATGTGGGCCAACAACGAGGTCGGCACCATCCAGCCCGTCGCCGAGGTGGCCGCGCTCGCGCACGCCCACGGCATACCGGTGCACACCGACGCCGTGCAGGCGGTCGGGCACGTCCCGGTGGACTTCACGGCCAGCGGCGTCGACCTCATGACGGTCACCGCCCACAAGCTCGGCGGCCCGGTCGGCGTCGGCGCGCTCGTCGCCCGCCGCGACGCCGTCCTGAAGCCGCAGTCGCACGGCGGTGGGCAGGAGCGGCAGCTGCGCAGCGGCACCCTCGACGTGCCCGCGATCCGTGCGTTCGCGGTTGCCGCGGAGGAGGCCGTCCGCTCGCAGGCGCAGGAGCAGGAGAAGCTGATTGCCTTGCGCGACAGGCTGATTCGCGAGGCGCTCGGCTTGGGCTACGGCATCGAGGTGACCGGTTCCTGGCAGGAGGGTGACGGCGAGCGCCGGCTGCCGGGCAACGCGCACCTGCTGGTGCCGGGCACGGAGGGTGACTCGCTCCTCTACCTGTTGGACGCGGCGGGCATCGAGTGCTCCACCGGTTCGGCGTGCCAGGCCGGGGTGCCGCAGCCGTCCCACGTCCTGCTGGCCATGGGGGTCCCCGAGGAGCAGGCGAAGGGGGCCCTGCGGCTCTCGCTCGGCCACACCTCCACCGGGGCCGACGTGGACGCGGTCCTCGCTGCGCTGCCGTCGGCAATCGACCGCGCCCGGCGCGCGAGCGGCTGGACCGGCTGATGCGCGTCGTCGCCGCGATGTCCGGCGGGGTCGACTCCGCCGTCGCCGCCGCCCGCATGCTCGACGCCGGCCACGAGGTCGTCGGGGTGCACCTCGCCCTCTCGCAGTCGGCTGCCACGCTGCGCGAGTCGGCCCGTGGCTGCTGCACGATCGAGGACGCCGGTGACGCGCGCCGGGTGGCGGACGTCCTTGGGATCCCGTTCTACGTGTGGGACATGGCGTCGCGCTTCCGCGAGGACGTGGTCGAGGACTTCGTCGCGGAGTATGCCGCCGGGCGCACCCCCAACCCGTGCCTGCGCTGCAACGAGAAGATCAAGTTCGCGGCGCTGCTCGACAAGGCGCTCGCGCTGGGGTTCGACGCGGTCGCGACGGGCCACTACGCGCAGGTCGTCGAGCGGGCCGACGGGGGGCGGGAGCTGCATCGCGCGGTCGACTCCGGCAAGGACCAGTCGTACGTCCTCGGTGTGCTGGACGCCGACCAGCTGGCCCGCGCCTTCTTCCCGCTCGGTGACACCACGAAGCCGCAGATCCGCGAGGAGGCTCGCGAGCGAGGCTTCTACGTGGCGAACAAGCCCGACTCCCACGACATCTGCTTCATCGCCGACGGCGACACCCGCGGCTGGTTGACCTCCCGCCTCGGCGAGCAGCCGGGCGAGATCGTCGACGCCGACTCGGGGGAGGTCGTCGGCGCGCACGCCGGTGCCTACTCGTACACGGTCGGCCAGCGCCGCGGCCTCGGCCTCGACCGGTCCACCCTCGACGGCGCGCCCCGCTACGTCGTCGGGGTCGACACCCGAGCCAACCGGGTGACCATCGGCACGGCAGACCTGTTGGGAGTCAACGCGATTCGCGGCGACCACGCGCGCTGGTGCGGACCCCCGCCCGAGGGGGTCGTCGCAGTCGGTGCCCAGGTGCGGGCGCACGGCGAGGAGGTCCCCGCCCAAGCGTGGGCCGACGGTGACGACGTGCAGGTGCGGCTGTCGTCGCGGCTGCGCGGCGTGGCACCCGGCCAGTCGGTCGTGCTCTACGAGGGCACCCGGGTCGTCGGGTCAGCGACGATCGCGCAGAGCTGGCTCGACCGCTGACACCTGCGCCGCCCGCGGGCCACCACGTCGTCCGCGGGCTGGCAGTCGTCCCGGGCTAACGGTCGTCCCCGGCCACGTGCGCCTCGTCGATGTGGACCTCGTCGACGTGGACGTCGACCTTGCGCCCACTGTCGACGTCGCCGAGGACTTCGGTGATGGTCGCCAACGCCGCCGCGCGGACCTCCTCGGCCAGCTCGTCGAGGCGTGCGCCGTAGGGCGCCGACACGTGGACGGACGCACCGGTACAGACCCCGTCGCGGTCGTGGACCTCGATGCGCAGCGGTCGCGCCTCGGAGGCGTGCTCGACCGCGACGGCCATGGCCGACACCAGGACCTGGTCGCTCACCTGGAGCCGGTCCGATAGCCGGTCCGGGCGGACGGGCATGGCCGCCTCGAGCAGCACCCGTCCGCGGGACGCGAGCCGGACCGCGCCGAGCACCCGCGACCGCGTCTGGGTCCAGGTCGACTCCTCGTGCTCGGCCAGGGCGCGGGCCGAGCGGGCGAGCAGGTCGGACGCGCCCTGCGGACCGGGGTCCGTGGGGGGCTGGCCACCCGGCGTCGTCGCACTCACGGGCTTCATCCTTGCCACTCTCGCATGAGTTCGGCCAGTGCTCGTCGGCCCCGGAACAGCTGGCCGCGCACGGCGTCGGGTGTCATCCCCAGCACGCGTGCCACCTCGGGCTGGGTCAGCCCGTCGACCTCGACGAGGATCCAGCAGGCCCGCTGGCGGTAGGGGAGCTTGCGCAGCGCCACGTCCAGCGCGCGCACCAGCTCGGCCGAGCTGGTGGTCTCGAAGGGTCCCGGCGACGACCCGACCGACGGTCTCGCGTGCGGGTCGTCGTCCGGCAGCTCGGCGACGGGATCCTCGGGGGGCCGCCGGCGATGCTGGTCGACGATCTTGCGGTGCAGGATCGCGAACAGCCATGTCCGCACGGACGACCGCCCGTCGAACCCGTCGAGCCCGCGCCAGGCCCCGACGAACGCCTCCTGGACGACGTCCTGGGCGTCAGCAACGTTGCGGGTGCTGCGCACGGCGTACCGGTACAGACCCGGGCCGTGGCGACTCAGCAGCTCCTCGAAGGCCAGCCGGTCGCCGAGTCGTGCAGCCCGCACGAGCTCGCCGTCCAGCGCCCGACCCTCCACTGCCCCCACTCCGCTCGTCATTGCTCTCCCGGCGATCCTCGCACCGCGCAACTGCGCTCGCATGCCTGGGCGCGGCACCATGCGGCGGGAACCGAGGTGCCCCCGAGGCACCCACGCCACGCGGCTGTCACGGGGATGACGCGCCTGGGGCGCGATGGTGACGCGGTATGCCGCGGCGAGCCCGCGGCATACCGCGTCACCTCAGGGCGACCACGGGGCCACCCAGGGCGGGGGACAGCACCCGAAGACAGGGATGTGATGCAGGTCACACCCGATGTCGCGTGCGCATTCGCCACCCTGCGCGACTACCCCACTGACAGCACCTGTCACCCGGCGCACCGCGCTGCCGAAACGAGAGGAACCACTCATGACCGACCAGACCACCGGCTCCGCCAGCGGCACCTCGTCCAGCGGGACCTCCAGCACGGGCTCGTCGAGCTCGACGTCGCCGACCCGCACCAGCGGCGGGCGCAGCGGCTCCTCGGACCTCACCACGAGCCAGGGCAAGACCGTCATCGCCGACGTCGTGGTCTCCACCATCGCCGGCATCGCCACGCGGGAGATCAACGGCGTGTACGACCTGGGTGGCGGCGCCGCCCGCGCGGTCGGCGCGATCCGCGAGCGCATCGCCGGCGGCTCGGTGAACCAGTCGCAGGGCGTGTCCGTCGAGGTTGGCGAGACCCAGGCGGCCGTCGACATCGACCTCGTCGCCGACTACGGCGTCTCGCTGGTCGACCTCGCCTCGGCCATCCGCCGCAACGTCATCGACGCGATCGAGCGGATGACCGGCCTGGAGGTCACCGAGGTCAACATCACGGTGCACGACGTCCACATCGAGGGCGGGTCCGACGACTCGCGCGAGCAGACGGACAGCACCCCCCGAGTCCAGTGACCGACCACCCCGTGACCGACCACACCGCGTCACCCCAGACCGCGGGTCCTCAGGCCCCGGCGCCCCCCTCTGCGGCGCCTGAGGACCCGCCTCTGGCCGCGCGCGTGGCACAGGCCGTGGAGCGCACGCCCGGTGTGGTGGGGCTGCACGGTGGCCGGTTCGGCGAGGTCGCGACCTACCGACCCGGCGGGCGCATCGCGGGGGTCCGACTCGGCGAGACCGCGCAGGTGCACGTCGTCGTCGAGTACGGCACCCGCGTGCCCGACGTCGCGGCCGCCGTGCGTGACGCGGTCGCGCCGCTCGTCGACACCCCCGTCGACGTGACCGTCGAGGACGTGGCCGCCCCCGGCGCCACGTCGACGCGGCCCGACGCCGAACCACCATCCCCGACCGACCACCCCTCCGGGAGGACGTCATGACCATCAACTCTTCGATCATCTGGATGCTCGCGGGCCTCCTGCTCGGCGTCGCCGCCGCTGCCGGCGGATTCACCGGGTTCCTCGTGGCCCTCGTGCTGGGTGGCGCCGGCTTCGTCGTCGGCCGCTGGCTCGACGGTGACGTCGACCTCGACTCGGTGCTGAGGGGTCGCGGACGTGGCTGACGCCGTCATCCGCGCCGACCGGGGGACGCTGCGGATCCGTGACGCGGCCGTGCAGCACCTCGTGCGCCGGGCCGTGCTGGACGTCGACGGCGTCGTCGCCCACCGGTCGGGCCTCGACGCCCTCACCGGACGCGACCTGCCCCGCATCGACACCTCGCTGAGCGACGACCGCGTGCGCGTCGCCCTCGACGTGGGCGTCGAGTGGCCGCACGGCGTGGCCACCGCCGCCGGCGGCGTCCGGACCGCCGTGACCGACGTGCTGCACCGGTATGCCGGGTTGGACGTCGCCGCGTGCGACGTCACCGTCGTGCCCGTCCAGCCCCAGGAGAGCGAGAGGACCGTGCGATGAGCACCGCCGCACCGACCCGGGGTGAGCGCCACACCGAGGCGCTGCCCAGCCAGGCCGCACCGCAGCAGCGTGCCCGTACCCTGGGCCCGGCCCTCGGCGGGCTGCCGGCCGTGGTGCCCGCCGTCCTCGTGATGCTGCTCCTGACCGCCCTGGCGGTCGTGCTGATCCGCGACACCGTCGTGCTGGCCGGGTGGGCCTCGGGCCAGCCTTGGTCCACCCCGGTGCTCGAGTGGTTCCGCGCCGTCCAGCCGGCGGACTGGATGCTCCCCGTGGGTGTCGTCCTCGTGCTGGTTGGCCTGTGGTGCCTCGTGCAGGCGCTGCGCCGCCGTCCCCGCCGGTTCCTCGCAGTAGGTGGCCCCGTCCGGGCCTGGCTCCCCGCGCAGGACGTGGACCGTCTGGCCCGCTCGGCCGCCCAGTCGATCGACGGGGTGCTGGACGCTCGGGTCTCCGCCCGTCCCGGGCGCGTGTCGGTGAAGGTCCGCGGCGCCGACCGCGACAAGGGCGAGCTGCGCGACGACGTCACCCGGGCAGTGACCGAGCAGCTCGAAGGCCTCGACCCCCAGCCCAGTGTCAGTGTCAGCGTGCGGTCGACCCGCCAGTCGGGTGGACAGGAGGATGTGTCATGAGCCGTGCCACGGCTGCCCTGGACCGGTTCGCCTCGATCGTCCTCGGCCTACTGCTGATCGCCGCCGGCGCCGCCCTGCTCGTGTGGCGGCTCGACACCAGCCAGTGGTTCCGTGACCCGCTCGTGGGCCCCCTCAACCTGCCGGTCGTCGCCGACCTCCCGAAGCAGGCCTGGTGGCCCTGGGCCACGGGTCTCGTCGGCGTGCTGCTGGCGCTGCTGGTGCTGCGCTGGATCGTCGGGCACCGGGTCACCCGGGGCCGCTCCAACCGCCCGCTGCCGGGCTCGGCTCCGAACGGCCGGCTCGTGCTCGACCTCGGCGCGCTCGCCGGGACCGCTGCGGACGCCCTCGCGGCGCAGCCGGGCGTGGAGAAGGCCAAGGGCCGCATCCTCGGCCCGCCGCATGACGGCGCGGTCGAGCTCACGGCGACGATCGATCCGCTCACGCCACTGTCGACCGCGGGCGCCGCGGTGCAGGCCGTGGCCGAGCAGCTCCAGCTCGCGACCGACGGCACCGTGCCCGCGCGCTACCAGGTGAAGGTCGGCCGCCGCCGCTGAGCCTGTTGACCGTGGCCCCGGCCGTGGCAAGGCTGGCGGGTATGCGGCAGCGAGAGATCCGTCCCGGCTCACCTCTGGCGCGGGTGCGTGACCTGTGCCTGGCCTTCCCGCAGACCGAGCAACGCCTCTCGCACGGCGAGGAGTGCTGGTTCGCGGGTGGGAAGAAGCTGTTCGTCATGGCCGCCGACCACCACCATGACGAGCGGGTCGCCTTCTGGGCGGCGGCGCCCGAAGGCGTCCAGGAGCGGCTGGTCGACGACGACCCGGACGGCTACTTCCGCCCGCCCTACGTCGGCCACCGCGGCTGGGTCGGAGTCTGGCTCGACCGTGAGGTCGACTGGGACCGCGTGGACGAGGTCGTCGAGGACGCATGGCGACTGGTCGCGCCCAAGCGGCTGCTCGCGGCATACGAGAGCTCGGGCGGGGTGGCCACCTAGCCACCCCGTCCCCACCCTCGCCCCATGGCGGACGGGCGACCACGGTCACCGGGCGGAGCCCGGATGCGTGCGGGCGCATGGCACACCGGGGCCGACCGTGGTCGTCGGGCGGCGTCTGCGCCGTCGGTGGCGGGGTCTAACCTCGCTGACGTGGCGCGCGCATCCGGCATCGGCTCCCTTCCCGGCACCGACATCCGCGAGGCCCTCAAGGGGGTGCGCGACATCCTCGGTGACGGGCAGCTGCCCTACCTGCCCGAGCTGCCCGCCCGCGGCCCCGGCTCGGACATGGTCGGCCGCGCGGCCGGCCTGCTGGTCGACCTGCACGTCGACCTCCAGCCCAGCGGCTGGCGCTTCGTCGAGCGGCCCGGACGCGACGCCGAGCGCACCGCCGCCCTGTGGCGCCAGGACCTCGACGAGCTCGCCGAGGCGTTCGACGGCTACGAGGGCGACCTCAAGGTGCAGTCCACCGGCCCGTGGACGCTCGCGGCCACCATCGAGCTGAACCGCGGCGAGAAGGCCGTCGCCGACGAGGGCGCCGTCCGCGACATCGTCGGGTCGCTGGCCGAGGGGCTGCGCGAACACCTCGGTCGGGTGCAGGCACTGGTGCCCGGTGCGCGGCTCTGGCTCCAGCTCGACGAGCCGTCGCTGCCGGCCGTCCTCGAGGGACGGCTGTCCACGGCCAGCGGCTACGGTCACCTGCGTGCGGTCGACCCCCAGGTCGTCGCCGGCGGCCTGCGCGACGTCCTCGCCGCCGCCCCCGACGCGGACGCGACGGTCGTGCACTGCTGCGACCGCGGCATACCCCTGCCCCTGCTCCGCCAGAGCGGCACCGCCGCCATCGCGCTCGACACGACCGGCCTGTCACCGCAGCGGTGGGAGTCCGTGGCCGCGACCGTCGAGGACGGCGTCGCGGTGTGGCCAGGATGCCTGCCGACCGACGGGTCGGGGTCGGTGCGCGCCGCCGTCGAGGAGGTCGAGCGCGGCTGGGCCGACGCCGGTATGCCGCGAGCCGGGCTGGATGCCCTCGTCGCCACCCCGGCGTGCGGGCTGGCGGGGCTCACACCGGATGGGGCCTGGCGCGTTCAACGGGCAGCGGTCGACGTGGCCGCGGAATGGTCCGAACGAGCGGAGGGTTGACCCGCCCATGAGCAGTGTGGCGCAGGCCGGTACGGCACCGGTGACGACGAGCGTGCGAGTGCCCTGGCAGGCGAAATACCTTGCGCTGGCAGTGATCTGGGGCTCGAGCTTCCTGTTGATGAAGGTCGGTCTGCGCACGATGGCGCCGCTGCAGATCTCGGGGCTGCGCATCTTCGCCGGCACCGCGACGCTCCTCGTGCTGCTGTCGTTGACGGGTGGACGGCTCCCGCGCGAACGCCGCACGTGGGCCCACCTCGCGGTGTCGGGCGTGTTCCTGACCGCGTTGCCGTTCAGCCTGTTCGCGGCGGGGGAGGAGCGCGTCTCCTCGGCGCTCGCGGGCATCGGCAACGCGACGACGCCCCTGGCCGCGGTGTTCTTCGCGCTCGTGCTGCTGCCGAGCGACCGGTTGTCGCCGCGCAAGCTGGCGGCGGTGCTCATCGGGTTCGTCGGCGTGGTCGTCATCATGCAGCCGTGGGAGTCGGCCGGGCGCCCCGACCTGCTGGGCTTCGGCATGACCCTCGTCGCAGGTGCGTGCTACGGCCTGGGGTGGACCTACAACCGGCGGTTCCTCGGGCACGCCGACCTGGGTGGCCTGTCGATGCCGACCGCGTTGCTCCTCGTGGGGTCGGTGCTGATGGTGCCCGTGCTGGGTGTCTGGTGGCTGCTGCACCGCGACGCGTATGCCGCGCCGTGGTCGGGGCACGCCGACGCCTCGGGTGGTGGCGTGTGGCTGCCGCTGCTGGCGGTGCTCGCGCTGGGCATCGTCGGCACCGGGCTTGCGTACATGCTGCAGTTCGACGTCGTGCGGGCCGCGGGCGCGACGGTCTCGACGACCGTCACCTACCTCATCCCGGTCGTGTCGGTGCTGCTCGGCGTCCTCGTGCTCGGCGAGCACCTCGCCTGGCCGCAGCTCGTCGGGGCCGCCATCGTGCTCGTCAGCGCGATCGTCATCGGCCTGCCCGCGCGCCGACCCAAGTCGAGTGCCTGAGGCCTACCCAAGGGTCGGTCTCAGGCACTCGACTCGATGTCAGGGTTTGCTGACCTCACGGCGCAGGATCTTGCCGGTGGCGGTCTTGGGCAGCTCCTCGACCTGCCAGATGTGGCGCGGGTACTTGTAGGCGGCGAGGTTGTCCTTGACGAACTGCTTGATGTCCTCGAGCGAGGCCTTGGCGTCCGGCTTGAGCGCCACGGCGGCGCCGACCTCCTCACCGAGCAGGTCGTCGGGCACCGCGACCACGGCGGCCTCGAGCACGTCTGGGTGCTGGTAGAGCGTCTCCTCGACCTCGCGCGGGTACACGTTCATGCCACCGCGCAGGATCATGTCCTTCTTGCGGTCGACGATCGTGTAGTAGCCGTCCTCGTCGACCGTGGCGAGGTCGCCGGTGCGGAACCAGCCGTCGGGGATGGCCTCGGCGGTGGCTTCCGGGTTCTGCCAGTAGCCCTTCATGACGTTGTCGCCGCGGATCGCGATCTCGCCGACGCCCTCCCCGGCGCCGACGTCCTGGCCGTCGGCACCGACCAGCTTCATCTCGCAGCCGGGGATCGCAACCCCGATCGTGCCGGGCTTGCGCTCGCGGTCGGGCATGTTGAACGACGCGACGGGCGAGGTCTCCGACAGCCCGTAACCCTCGAGGATGATGCAGCCGAACTTGTCCTCGAACGCCTTCTGCACCTCGTGCGGCATCGCCGAGCCGCCCGAGCAGCAGGTGCGCAGCGACGACGCGTCCATGCCGTCGGACTTCGGGTGGTTGAGGATCGCGGCATACATCGTCGGCACGCCCAGCATGATCGTGACGCGCTCCTTCTCGATCACCTCGATGGCCTGCTCGGGGTCGAAGCGCGGGATGAGCGCGAGCGACGCGCCGGCCAGAACGGCCGCGTGCATACCCACGACGAGGCCGAACACGTGGAACAGCGGCAGGCAGCCCATGACGACGTCCTCGGAGGTCGTGTGCTGGATGTCGACCGAGCTG
The DNA here is from genome assembly GCF_013041615.1 of Knoellia koreensis. GTDB lineage: Bacteria > Actinomycetota > Actinomycetes > Actinomycetales > Dermatophilaceae > Pedococcus > Pedococcus koreensis. Next base: position 210,088 of record NZ_JABEPQ010000002.1, on the reverse strand, counting down.
CGCCGGGCGTTGAGGTGGATGTTGGAGTGGGTGAGCTCGGCGCCCTTGGGCCGGCCCGTGGTGCCCGAGGTGTAGAGGATCAGCGCGTCGTCGTCATCGGCCCGCTCGACCGGCTCGACGATGGGGTCGCCCTCGGGCAGCACGCCCTCGACGGGACCCGTCGGGCTGCACTCGACGATCGTGGTGCCGCTGTTCTGGGCGCCCTTGGTTGCCTCGGCGACGAAATCCGGCCACACGAACGCAACCTTCGCCCCGGAGTTGGTGAAGAAGTAGTCGATCTCGCCGGACTTGAGCAGCGGGTTCATCGGCACGACCACGCCGCCCGCGAGCAGGATGCCGTAGAAGACGACCGGGAAGGCCGGGACGTTCGGCAGGATGATCGCGACCCGGTCGCCGGGCTCGATGCCCGCGGCGCGCAGCGAGCCGGCGACCTTCGCCGCGGCGGCGTGCAGCTGCGCGTAGCTCATGCTCTGGCCGTTGATCCGGACCGCGGACTGCTCGGGGTCCTTGGCGGCCGTGGTCGTGAGGTCGGTGGCGATGTTGGTCATCGGGCGCTCCATTGCGTCGTGGGGTCGGGACCAGGCCCTCATACTCTCCGGTAGACCTGTGCTTTGGCTACGGTTCGGCCGCTTCGTGAGTTCCCTGCCGTATGCCGCGTGCCCGCGTCTGCGTGAACGGTTGCCACCGCCACCACACACGTGGGCGGGGGCGCGCGCCGCGGATCCGGCTCTGGAGTCGGTGGGCTGCGGCAGGATGGGGGCGTGACCGACAGCAGCGCCGCCAGCACCACCGCCAGCACCACCGCGAGCCCGATCGAGAGCGATGTCCCCGAGGACGTCCGCCACGAGTGGACCGAGCTGGCCGAGCAGGCGAGCGCGGCCCAGTTCGCCTACCACGTCAAGGACGCCCCGACGATCAGCGACGGCCAGTACGACGCCCTGATCAAGCGGCTGAACCAGATCGAGGACGAGTACCCGCAGCTGCGCACCCCCGAGAGCCCGACCCAGCAGGTGGGTGGCGCGGTGTTCTCGACTGACTTCACCGCGGTCGACCACCTCGAACGGATGCTCTCCCTCGACAACTGCTTCTCGCCCGAGGAGCTCGCCGCCTGGGCGGCGCGCGTCGCGCGCGACGCGAGCACCGCGGCATACCACTATCTGTGCGAGCTGAAGATCGACGGGTTGGCCGTCAACCTGTTGTACGAGAACGGAAAGCTCACGCGCGCACTGACCCGCGGCGACGGCCGCACGGGCGAGGACGTGACCAACAACGTCCGCACGATCGACGGCATACCCCACCAGCTCAAGGGCAAGGGGCACCCAGCCAAGGTCGAGATCAGGGGCGAGGTGTTCTTCCCCGTCGAGGCGTTCGGCGAGCTCAACGCCCAGCTGGTCGCGGCGGGCAAGCCGCCCTATGCCAACCCGCGCAACACCGCCGCGGGATCGTTGCGGCAGAAGGACCCTCGCGTCACCGCCAGCCGCGGGCTGCGGATGCTGGTGCACGGCATCGGCTACCGCGAGGGGCTGGAGCTGACGCGGCAGTCGCAGGCCTACGACCTGTTCAAGGAGTGGGGCCTGCCGGTGTCCACGCACTCCAAGGTCGTTGACACGATCGAGGAGGTGCAGGACTACGTCTCCTACTACGGCGAGCACCGGCACGACGTGGAGCACGAGCTCGACGGCATCGTCATCAAGATCGACGAGGTCGCGGTGCAGCGCCAGCTGGGGTCGACGTCGCGGGCGCCGCGCTGGGCGATCGCGTACAAGTACCCGCCGGAAGAGGTGAACACCAAGCTGCTCGACATCCAGGTGGGCGTCGGGCGCACGGGCCGGGTGACGCCGTTCGGCGTGATGGAGCCGGTCGTGGTCGCCGGCTCGACGGTGGAGCGGGCGACCCTGCACAACGCCGACGAGGTCAAGCGCAAGGGCGTGCTCATCGGCGACACGGTGGTGCTGCGCAAGGCCGGTGACGTGATCCCCGAGATCCTCGGCCCGGTCGTCGACCTGCGTGACGGCAGCGAGCGCGAGTTCGTCATGCCGACCCACTGCCCGTCGTGCAACACCGAACTGCGCCCGGAGAAGGAGGGCGACAAGGACATCCGCTGCCCCAACGCCCGCACCTGCCCGCAGCAGCTGCGCGAGCGGCTCGCCGGGCTCGCGGGGCGCGGTGCGTTCGACATCGAGGCGCTCGGGTGGGAGGGCGCCGGTGCCCTGCTCGAGTCCGGGGTCATCGAGGACGAGAGTGGCCTGTTTGCGTTGGGGGAGAAGGAGATCGCGCAGGTACCGCTGTTCACGCGGGCCGCGAAGAAGACCGACCCCGAGGAGGCTGTGGTCGACGGCCGCGTGCTCTCTGCCAACGGCCGACGGCTCGTCGACAACCTGGCCGCGGCCAAGGAGCAGCCGCTCTGGCGGGTGCTCGTCGCGCTCTCGATCCGGCACGTCGGCCCCACGGCGTCACGCGCCCTCGCGCAGCACTTCGGCTCCATGCAGGCCATCCGCGACGCGTCGCGCGACGAGCTCGCCGGGGTCGAGGGCGTCGGGGGAGTGATCGCCGACGCAGTGCGCGAGTGGTTCGATGGCGGGGGCAACGACTGGCACCGCAACATCGTGCAGCGGTGGGCCGCCGACGGGGTGCGGATGGAGGATGAGCGCGACGAGTCGATCGAGCAGACCCTCGCCGGGCTCACCGTCGTCGTGACCGGATCGCTCGAGGGCTTCTCACGCGACTCGGCCAAGGAGGCCATCCTCGCCCGCGGTGGCAAGGCGTCGAGCTCGGTGTCGAAGAAGACCGACTACGTCGTCGTCGGCCAGAACGCCGGCTCCAAGGAGGACAAGGCGCGCGAGCTCGGCCGCCCCATCCTCGACGAGGCTGCCTTCGTGCGCCTCCTCGAGACCGGCTCCGCCGACTGACGCAGTGTGGCCTGACGGTGCGGTCTCGTAGTCTCGCTCCGTGATCGACAAGGACACCTACCTCCGGTTCTGCGACGAGGCGCTGGTCGCCATGCGCGACACCGTCACCGACCTCGGCGACGGTCTCGCCGACCGTCGCCCGGACCTGCCCGGAGCCAACAGCCCGTACGCGATCCTGACCCACTGCCTCGGCGTGTGCGCCTACTGGGGCTCGACCGTCAACCTCGGCCGCGAGGTCCCGCGCGACCGCGATGCCGAGTTCAGCGCGACCGGTCCGGTCGCGGACCTCGCCGCCGCAACTGACCGCTTGCGCGCGGACTTCGCCGGGTGGGTGGGCGAGGCAGACGCGGGTATGCCGCCGGCGAACCCTCCGCGGGGCCGTCACCACCACGACACCTACGCCACGCAGGGTGAGGTACTCCTGCACGTCTACGAGGAGCTCGCCCAGCACCGCGGCCAGGTCGAGATCACCCGCGACGTGCTGCGCGCGCAGGCGTCCTGACCTGCAAAGACGCACACGCGGCATACCTTGTTTGTGTGCCGCACCCACATTGGTCGGCGCGCCCGCGAGGCGAACCATGACCCCATGCGCCCGACAACGACGTCCCGCCACCGCCTCGCCGCCGTCCTGGCCACTGCTGCGCTCGCCGCCACCGGCGCCCTCGCGACTGCCGGGCCTGCCAGCGCCGACAAGCCCGGGGGCAGCCACTGCGCCCGCGAGTCGAAGGTGCGCGTGCCGGGCGCCGAGATGCAGAAGACCGCGTGCCTCGCCGACCTCACGACCGCGGGCACGGTCGCGTCGGGGCACACGAACCCGGCCGACTACGCCGGGCTGCACGCGGCAGGCACGGTCAACCCCAGCGGCGTGCCGGGCATCCAGGTCGACGGCTACTTCCCGGACACCTCGACCGGCAACACCAACAACGGATGGAAGCACGACAGCCAGTTCGTCATCCGCATCCCCGACAACTGGAACGGCGGGCTCGTCGTCAGCGGCGCCCCCGGCAACCGCGCGCAGTACGCCAACGACTTCATCATCAGCGACCACGTCCTGGCGCAGGGGTACGCGTTCGCCTCGACCGACAAGGGCAACGTCGGGCTCAACTTCTGGGACGACGGCTCGGCGCCCGGCGGTTCGGTGGCGGAGTGGAACACCCGCGTCACCGAGCTGACCATCGCCGCCAAACGCGTCGTCAAGCAGGTGCGCGCCAAGGCGCCGAGCCAGACCTACATGGCCGGAATCTCCAACGGCGGCTACCTCGTGCGCTGGCAGCTGGAGAACCGCCCCGACCTCTACGACGGCGGGCTCGACTGGGAGGGCACGCTCTTCCGCGCGGACGGCCCGAACCTGCTCACCTATCTGCCCACGGCCCTGAAGAACTACCCCGCGTATGCCGCGACCGGCGACCCTGCGGCGCACGACGCGATGATCGCGGCGGGTTTCGCGCCCGGGTCGGAGTTCCTGTGGCCGTTCCACTACCAGGTGTACTGGGACCTCACGCAGCGCATCTACCGCGAGGAGTTCGACCCGACCTACGACGGTGACCTGAAGGCGGGAATCCCCTACTGCGCCAGTGGAACCCCGAACTGCGACGCCGACTACGACTACGCCTCGCGGCCCCAGTCGGTGAAGGACGCCGTCGCCCGGGTGCAGCTCACCGGCAACATCGGCAAGCCGCTCATCACCGTGCAGGGGTCGCTCGACACCCTGTTGCCGCCACGCACCGACAGCGACGTCTACGACCGGCTGATCGACGACGCCGGCAAGGGCACCCTGCACCGCTACTACACGTTCGAGGGCGGCACCCACACCGACGGCCTCTACGCGCTGTTCCCCGACAAGCTGCGGCCGCTGTTGCCTTGTGCCCGTGCGGGATTCGACACGCTGACCGCCTGGGTGGAGCAGGGCGCGACACCACCCGCCGACCGCACCTACCCGCGGCCGACGAGCGGTGACCTCGTCAACACCTGCGGGGTCTAGCCCGCGTCGTCGGTCGCCTGCTTGGCGGCGCGGACCGCGTCGCTCGCCTCGTCGATGATCTCGGTCATCTTGCGGTGGGCGGTGGCGGCGTCGCCCTCGCCGATTGCGTTGGCCACGTCGGAGTGCAGCCGGATCGCGGCCGGGTTGGGGGAGTGCGGCATGAGGTCGTGGTGAGTGCGGCCGGCGAGCACCTCGTCGACCACGGTCGAGAGCGCCCCGAGCATCTCGTTGCCCGAGGCCCGCAGCATCGTGGCGTGGAACTCCTGGTCCGCGCGCAGGTAGGCCTCGAGGTCGCCGGCCTTGGCGTGCACCGTCATCTCCATGACGGCCGCCGCCATGGCGCGGCACTGGTCGGGGGTCGCGCGCTGGGCGGCCAGCTCGGCCGCCACCGGCTCGAACCCGCGCCGCAGCTCACCGAGTGATACCAGCTGGTCCTCGCGGCCCGGTCCGGCGAGCCGCCAGCGGATCACGCGCGGGTCGAAGAGGTTCCACTGCTCGCGGGGCCGCACCCGCACCCCGAGCCGGCGCCGCGTCTCCACCAGCCCCATCGAGTCGAGCACCCGCACGGCCTCACGCACGACCGAGCGGGAGACGCCGAACCGCGCGTCGAGCTGGTCGATGCGCAACACGTCGCCGGGTGCCACGGTGCCCGACACGATCTCCTGGCCGAGGGCGTCGAGCACGCCGGCGTGCAGTGGCCCATGGGAGAGGGCATCGGTGGGTATGCCGTCGGAGCCGGCCTCGGTGCGCACGGCACCACCCTGCCAGACCAGTCTTGACGCCGTCACCCGTTCTTTAAAACCGAGTTATTTGCTCAGAAGTCTTGATAAGGCGGTTCTAGAGTGGCACAGTGGGCGCGGCGGCCCGAGGACGAGCCGCCCACGCCGAGCCGGACGAAGGAGTCCCGCGGATGAGCCCGAACAGCACAGCACCACCCCTGGTCGTCGTCATGGGAGTCTCCGGCTCCGGCAAGACCACCGTCGGGGCAGCTCTGGCCCAGCGGCTGCGCGTCCCGTTCGCCGACGCCGACGACTTCCACCCGGCGGCCAACATCGCCAAGATGTCCGCCGGCATACCACTCGACGACGACGACCGGCGACCCTGGCTCGAGGCGATCGCCGCCTGGCTCCTCGCGCACGACCCCACGGGCGGCGTGGCCAGCTGCTCGGCCCTCAAGCGGTCCTACCGCGACATTCTGCGGACCGGCTCGACGCGCACCTTCTTCCTGCACCTCCACGGTGAGCGTGACGTCCTCGCCCGACGCGTCGCCGCCCGGCCGGCGCACTTCATGCCCGCCGCCCTCATCGACAGCCAGTTCGCCACCCTCGAGCCCCTCGAGGACGACGAGCTCGGAGCGGTCCTCGATGTCTCCCTCCCGGTCGACGAGCTCGTCGACCGTGCCCTCGCCCTGCTCGCTCGCACAGAAAGCACTCCCTCGTGACCACCGACCTCTTCTCCGCCCTGCACCAGTGGGCCGGCGCTGACACCCCCGAGGTGCCGGACATCCCCGCAGCCCGGCTCATCCCGGCTGCCCTGCTCGGCATCGCCGTGATCGTCGTGCTCATCACGAAGTTCAAGTTCCACCCGTTCCTCGGGCTGACCCTCGGGTCGCTGACCGTGGGGGCCGTGGCCGGAGTGGAGATGGCAGCCGTCGTCGACTCGTTCACCAAGGGCTTCGGCTCGACCGCAGCGGGCGTCGGCACCCTGATCGCACTCGGAGCGATGTTCGGCAAGCTGCTCGCCGACTCCGGCGGCGCCGACGAGATCGTCGACACCATCGTCGGGCGCTCGTCCGCACGGACCCTGCCGTGGGCGATGGCCGGAGTGGGTGCCCTCATCGGCCTGCCGATGTTCTTCGAGATCGGCCTCGTGCTGCTGATGCCGGTGATCTTCCTCGTGGCACGGCGCTCGGGGCTGTCTATCGTCAAGGTCGGCATCCCGGCCCTTGCCGGTCTCTCGGCGATGCACGGCCTGGTGCCGCCGCACCCGGGACCGCTGGTCGCCATCGACGCGCTCAAGGCCAACCTCGGCCTCACCCTCGCGCTCGGTGTACTCGTGGCCATCCCGACGGTCGCCGTCTCCGGGCCGCTGTTCGCGCGCTTTGCCGGTCGCTGGGTCGACGTGCCGCCGCCCGCCCTCTTCGAGACGAGCGAGGACACCACGGGTGAGGAGCGGGCCAAGCGCCCCAGCTTCGGCACCACGCTCTTCGCGGTGCTGACGCCGGTCGTCCTGATGATGGGCAAGGCGCTCGCCGACATCTTCCTCGCCGAGGGCCACGTCCTGCGGTCCGCGCTCGACTTCCTCGGCACGCCGCTCATCGCGCTGCTCATCGCGGTCCTCGTCGGAATGGCCACCCTCGGCCGGGGTGCCGGCATGGACCTCAAGGCGCAGGCGAAGTCGCTCGAGTCCTCGCTCGGCCCGATCGCGGGCATCATCCTCATCGTCGCCGCCGGTGGTGGTTTCAAGCAGACCCTCGTCGACACCGGCATCGGCAACCTCGTCGCCGACTGGGTGCAGAACAGCGGCATCTCGGTGCTCCTGCTCGCCTGGGTCGTGGCCGTCCTCATCCGGCTCGCGACGGGGTCCGCCACCGTCGCCACGGTCACCGCCTCCGGCATCCTCGCCCCGCTCGCCAGCGGCATGGCGCCGGCCGAGGTGTCCCTGCTGGTCCTGGCGATCGGCGCAGGGTCGGTGTTCTTCTCCCACGTCAACGACGCCGGGTTCTGGCTCGTCAAGGAGTACTTCGGCCTGTCCGTCGGCCAGACCATCAAGTCGTGGTCGCTCATGGAGACCGTGCTGTCAGTGTCCGGCCTGGTCTTCGTCCTCATCCTCGGCCTGGTCGTCTAGCCCCTGGCGCCTGCGAGTCTTCGGAAGAACACCTCCACTGGAACGTCGGAGTTCTTCCGAAGACTCGCATCCGGGCCACGCGGCATACCCATGTCTGGGGGTGGCCTAGGCTTGACCCTCGTGGCAACGGACTTCACCCAGGAGATCAAGGACCTGCGCAGCACCATGGACTCGGTGCGCGAGGTGACCGACCTAGAGGCACTGCAGGCGCAGATCAAGGACCTCGAGGGCAAGTCCGCCGCGCCCGACCTCTGGGACGACCCCGAGGCGGCGCAGCAGGTGACGTCGGCGCTGTCGCGGGCCAACGCCGAGTACGAGCGCGTCACCGGCATGGACGCCCGCATCGACGACCTCGAGGTCCTCGTCGAGATGGGCACCGAAGACGGAGGCGACGCGGCCACGATGGCCGAGGCCGAGACCGAGCTGGCGGCCGTGAAGAAGGCCGTCGCCGAGCTCGAGGTCCGGACGCTGCTGTCGGGGGAGTACGACGAGCGCGAGGCCGTCGTGACGATCCGCGCCGGTGCCGGTGGCGTGGATGCCGCCGACTTCGCCGAGATGCTCATGCGGATGTACCTGCGCTGGGCTGAACGGCACGGCTACCCGACCAAGGTCATGGACACGTCCTACGCCGAGGAGGCGGGGCTGAAGTCGGCGACCTTCGAGGTCAACGTGCCGTACGCGTTCGGCAACCTGTCGGTCGAGGGTGGCACGCACCGGCTGGTGCGGATCAGCCCGTTCGACAACCAGGGGCGGCGCCAGACGAGCTTCGCCGCGGTCGAGGTGATCCCGCTCATCGAGAGCACCGACTCGATCGAGATCCCCGAGAACGAGATCAAGGTCGACGTCTTCCGGTCCTCCGGTCCCGGCGGGCAGTCGGTCAACACCACCGACTCGGCGGTGCGGATGACGCACATCCCGACCGGCATCGTGGTGTCGATGCAGAACGAGAAGAGCCAGATCCAGAACCGCGCCGCCGCGCTGCGTGTCCTCCAGTCGCGGCTGCTGCTGCAGAAGCAGGCCGAGGAGGCCGCCGCCAAGAAGGAGATGGCCGGCGACGTCAAGGCCAGCTGGGGTGACCAGATGCGGTCCTACGTCCTGCAGCCGTACCAGATGGTCAAGGATCTGCGGACCGAGTTCGAGGTGGGCAACCCGGCCGCGGTCTTCGACGGTGACATCGACGGCTTCATCGAGGCGGGCGTCCGCTGGCGCAAGGAGCAGGAGAAGGCGGAGGCCTGACCAGGTAGCGGTCGGACCGGTCAGATCCCAGCAGGCAGGGTCTTGGCCTTTTGGGTCAGGTCCGAGCGCATCTTCTTGATGCGCTGGATACTCGCCGCCGTTGCGGTCTTGTTGTGGCGCGTGCCCGAGGGCGCGGTCGCGTCCGCCTTAGCGCGGGGTTCCTTCATCGTCGCCCTCCTCCATTTCCGTCTCGATGCTGGCGAGCAGCAGGTCCAACATCGCGGGCGGCTGCTTGGTCGTACTCGATACGAGCGCGGATCCCGCGGTAGGCCAGTGCTGCCGCACCCAACGCGGCGACGCCTCCGAAGCCGGAAGAGGTGAGGAACGCTCCCGCTGAGAGTCGGAGCAGCTCCCAGTCCACGAAATCTCCTCACTGTCGCGTGACGCGAGCGTAGCCTCGGCCGGTGACAGCCGTTGACGTGATGGTCTGGTGAGCGCGCTGGGCCCGCAACGCCGAGGACCGGCGGCTGCGCGGCATACCAAGGTTGCGCACCTATCCTCGGGACGTCGCGTGGGCACCGCCACGCGCGACGAGGTATGCCGTCCCGTCACCTAGCCCGTAAGGCTCACCCCCCGCGCATGATCCGGTTCGAGAACGTCAGCAAGGTCTATCCCCGGTCGAACAGACCGGCCCTTTCGGACATCAGCCTCGACGTCGAGCGGGGCGAGTTCGTCTTCGTCGTCGGCGCCTCGGGCTCGGGCAAGTCGACTCTCCTGCGGCTGGTGCTCAAGGAGGAGAACGTCACCCAGGGCACGGTCCTCGTGGCGGGACAGGACGTCGGGCGGCTGCCGCAGCGCAAGGTGCCGCGGCTGCGGCGCGAGATCGGCACGGTGTTCCAGGACTTCCGGCTGCTGCCGAACAAGACGGTCCACCAGAACGTCGCGTTCGCGCTGCAGGTGCTCGGGCGCTCGCGGCACGCGATCCGCCAGGTGGTGCCCGAGACCTTGGAGATGGTCGGCCTCGAGGGCAAGGAGAAGCGGCTGCCGCACGAGCTGTCCGGTGGTGAGCAGCAGCGCGTGGCGATCGCCCGGGCGTTCGTCAACAAGCCGCCGATCCTGTTGTGCGACGAGCCGACCGGAAACCTCGACCCCACCACGAGCCTCGACATCGTGCGCCTGCTCGACCGCATCAACCGCACGGGCACGACGATCGTCATGGCGACCCACGACGACGACATCGTCGACCAGCTCCGCAAGCGGGTGGTCGAGCTCGACAACGGTCACGTGGTGCGTGATGAGAACAAGGGTGTCTACGGGGGTGGTCGCTGATGCGTCTGCAGTTCATGCTCAGCGAGATCTGGATCGGCTTGCGCCGCAACGCCTCCATCGCTGTCTCGGTGATGCTCGTGACGATGGTGTCGGTCTACCTCATGGGGATCGCGTTCCTCGCCCAGAGCCAGGTCGACACCCTCAAGGGCTACTGGTACGACCGCATCCAGGTCTCGATCTTCATGTGCGGCAAGAACTCCCCGGAGCCGAACTGCGCCGGCAAGGCCGTCACGGCGGAGCAGCGGGACGCGCTCAAGACCCAGCTGGAGTCGATGAAGCCGCTGGTCAAGAACGTCTACTACGAGACCGAGCAGCAGGCCTACGACCGGTTCAAGGACCAGTACCGCAACTCCTCGCTGTCGGACTACCTCGAGCTCGGTGACATCCCGCAGAGCTTCCGCGTGCAGTTGTCGGACCCGCAGAAGTACGACGTCATCGCCTCCGCCTTCGAGGGTGCGCCGGGCGTGGGCCAGGTGCAGGACCAGCAGAAGACGCTGGAGAAGCTGTTCTCGATCATCCGGGTCGTCACGTGGGGGTCGTTGTTCCTGGCGGCACTCATGGTGCTGTGTTCGGTGCTGCTGATGGCCACGACGATCAGACAGGCGGCGTTCAGCAGACGCCGCGAGACCGGGATCATGAAGCTCGTCGGGGCCTCGAACTTCACCATCCGCCTGCCGTTCGTGCTCGAGACCGTCCTGGCGGCCCTCGCCGGAACCGGGCTCGCGGTGGCTGGGCTGTGGGCGACGACGCACTTCCTCACGCCCAAGATCGCGATCGTGCTGCCCGATGCGCCGCTCGTGGGGCAGAGCGACATCTGGTACGTCGCGCCGTGGCTGGCGGTGTTCATGCTGGTCATCGCCGTGTTGACCAGCTGGCTGACCCTGCGCCGCTACCTGCGCGTCTGACCGGAGCCGCCCGCACCACCGCCGTCCCACCCGGCACGACTTCCGTTGTGCCGCTGGCAGATTCACAGGTTCCTGGGCCGCAACCTCCCCCGATGCGCGTGTGGTTTGTGTTACCAATGTGACTCATGAGCGGCTTCCCCCCGAGTTCGCGCGTCCCGCGACGCCTGCGCGTGTCCGCCTTTGGCCTGGCCGCGGCGTGCACGGTGGGTCTGGCCGCACCAGCGGTGGCAGCGGTCGCCGCCACCCCGGCCCGGCCCGCGACCGTCGCCAACGCTCCGGTCGCCAATGTCGCCAAGCTCCCCGGCGCCGACGACCCGGACAAGGCCAAGAAGAAGGTCGACCAGCAGATCCAGGACCTCAAGGACGAGCTCGAGGACACCTCGGCCGACCTGAAGAACGCCTACGTCGCGCTGCGCAAGACCCAGGCCGCGCTGCCCGGGGCCCAGGCGAACCTCGACAAGGCGCAGGCCGCGGTGGCCAAGGCCGACGCCTACAACGACGAGATGGCGATCAAGCTCCAGGTCGCGCAGGCCAACGAGGCCAAGGCGGTCGACGAGCTCGCCAGCGCCAAGAAGGACGCGGTCGACAGCCGCAACCGGGTGGCCCAGTTCGCCTCCCAGCTCTACCAGGACCAGGGGATGGGCCAGCTGTCGGTCGCCCTCAACGCGACCACCCCCGACGACTTCGCGAGCCGGATGGCCATGAACGACACCGTCATGGACGTCCAGCAGCAGACGCTCTCCAAGCTGGCGACGGCCCAGGCCGCGGCCACCGCCCAGGAAGCCCACATCCGCGCCCTGCGCCAGCAGGTGGCCGACGCCAAGAAGGCGGCCGAGGTCGCGCTCGCCTCGGCGCAGACCGCGCGCACCAAGGCGGCGGCCGCCAAAGCCAAGCTCGACCAGCTGGCCGCCCAGCAGACCGCCCAGTCCAAGGCGCTGGAGGACAAGAAGGCCGCCGAGAAGCGCAAGCTCGACACCGCCCAGAAGGAGCAGGCCCGGCTCCAGGCGGTCCTCAAGGAGCGCGCCCGCAAGGCCAAGCTGGCCGCGGCCCGGGCCGCAGTTGCCGCCCGCAAGGCCGGCAAGCCGGCTCCGCGCCCGCAGTCGGCGCCGAGCAGTGGCGGGTTCCTCTCCTTCCCGGTCAACGCACCGGTGTCGTCCGAGTTCGGCATGCGGTTCCACCCGATCCTGCACTACTGGCGCCTGCACGCCGGCCGCGACTTCGCTGCCAACTGCGGCACCCCGATCCGCGCGGCCGCGAGCGGCACGATCATCTCCGCCGGCTGGGCCGGTGGCTACGGCAACCGCATCGAGATCGACCACGGCATCGTGCGCGGCGTCAACCTCGTCACCGCCTACAACCACATGTCGGGGTATGCCGTCCGCGGCGGCAAGGTCTCCCGCGGCCAGGTCATCGGGTACGTCGGCACGACGGGCTCGTCGACGGGCTGCCACCTGCACTTCGAGACCTACGAGGACGGCGTGCCGAAGGACCCGCGTCGCTGGATGTGAGCGCCAGCGACGGAGGCGCGCGCGAGGTGACCACGCGGCATACCGGACCAAAACCCGGTGCGGTCAACGCGCCGACGACCGGTAGCGTTGGCCCGTGAGCAAGCAGGGCAAGGGCGCGAAGGATGCGAAGGACGGCCGCAAGGTCGTCGCGAGCAACCGCAAGGCGCGCCACGACTACCTCATCGAGGACACCTACGAGGCCGGCCTCGTGCTGATGGGCACCGAGGTGAAGTCGTTGCGCCAGGGGCGCGCCTCGCTCGTCGACGGGTATGCCGCGTGGCGCGGTGACGAGCTGTGGCTCGAGGGCGTGCACATCCCCGAGTACGTCGAGGGCACGTGGACCAACCACACGCCGCGTCGGCGCCGCAAGCTGCTGCTGCATCGCGACGAGCTCGCCAAGATCGCCCGCAAGTCCAGCGAGACCGGGCACACGATCGTGCCGTTGTCGTTGTACTTCAAGGAAGGTCGCGCCAAGGTCGAGATCGCGATTGCGAAGGGCAAGCGCCAGTACGACAAGCGGCAGGCCCTGCGTGAGCGCCAGGACCGGCGCGACACCGAGCGCGCGCTGCACTCGCGGGGGCGCTGAGCCGATGCTGGTTGGGGGACGACGACGCCGGTATGCCGCGGGGGCACTCCTCGGTCTGCTCCTCCTGCTGCTCCTGCCGGGCGTTGCGACGGCGGCGCCGTCCGATGACTCCGCGGCTGCCTACGACGTCGTCTACAAGGTCAACACCGACGGCTCGGTCGACGTCACCGAGAACATCACCTGGCACTTCCCGGCCGGTGAGCAGCGGCACGGCATCGAGCGCTACGTCGGCATCCGCACCGGCTGGCAGGACAGTGCCGACACCTACCGGCAGTACACGCTGAGCGACGTGACGGCCAGCTCGCCGAGCGGTGCGCCCGCAGAGACGAGTGTGTCCGACGATGGTGGGGCGATCGCGAAGATTCGAGTCGGCGACCCGAACGAGACGGTCAGCGGCACGCAGAAGTACGTCGTGAGCTACCGAATCGCCAATGTCGTCAACGGTTTCGAGGACCACGCGGAGTTCTACTGGAACACCCTCATGTCGTCGAACAACTTCCGCTACGAGAACGTCACCGCGTCGGTGACCGGCCCGACCGGCCCGATCGACCGGGCCGTCTGCTACCGCGGGGAGCTCGGCTCCGACACCCGCTGCGACGCCAAGCCCGGGCCGACCGCGACGTTCTCGGCGGGCACCGTCCAGCCGGGGGAGGGCGTCACCGTCCTGGCCTCGATGCCGATCACGGGGTTCGGCACGCTTCAGCCCGAGCTGCACCAGGGAGCGGTCTCGGACGACGGCAGCGTCATGACCCAGACGGGCTCACGTGCGCTCGGCGCGCTGGCGCTCGGCACCGGAATCACGTTGCCCTTGCTGGCCGCTGGGCTCATGGGCGTGCTCGTCTACACCCGCGGCCGTGACGAGCAGTACGCCGGTATCACGCCGGGGCTCACCCCCGGCACGGGGCAGGAGACCCGGATCGTGCGCGGGTCCGCCCCCACCGTCGCTGTGCAGTTCGCCCCGCCCGAGGGTGTCACGCCCGGCCTGGTCGGCACGCTCATCGACGAGACGGCCAACACGATCGACGTCGCGGCGACGCTGGTCGACCTGGCCGCGCGCGGCTACCTCACCATCGCGGAGGTCGGCGGCAGGGGCTTCCTGTCCGGGAAGGACTGGGAGCTGACCCGCACCCAGCCGACCGCCCAGCAGGCGGCGATCCCGTTGCGGCCGTACGAGCAGGTGCTCCTTGACGGCGTGTTCGCCTCCGGGCCGGGCCCGGTCGCGTTGTCCAGCCTGAAGAACAAGTTCAAGCCGACCCTCACCAGCGTCCAGAACCTGCTCTACGACGAGGTGGTCACCCGCGGGTGGTTCCGCCGCTCACCCCAGTCCCAGCGCGCGACGTGGTTCGGCCTGGGCTTCACGCTGGTCGTGCTCGGCGTCATCTCGCTGGTGTGGCTCCACGGGTTCCTCTCGGACATCGCCTCCGGTGCAGGGCTGCCCTTCTCGCCGTCGTTCGCGTTGTCCTTCGGGCTGATCCTCGCGGGCGGCATCGTCATGTTCCTCGGCCGCAAGATGGCCGCCCGCACCGCCGATGGCAGCGCCGTCCTCGCCCAGGCCGAGGGGTTCAAGCAGTACCTCGTCACCGCCGAGGCCTCCCAGATCAAGTGGGAGGAGGCACAGGACATCTTCAGCCGCTACCTGCCCTATGCCATCGTGTTCGGCGTGGCCTCGCAGTGGGCGGCGACGTTCCAGAAGGTCGCGGAGGCCGCGGCCGCTGCCGGCCACAACGTCATGCTGCCCATCTGGTACGTCGGCAGTGGCGACTTCGGCTCGTTCGGCGGCATCGCCAGCTCGATGGACTCGTTCGCGACGACGGCCGGGGGCACGTTCACCAGCACGCCGGGTGGGTCGGGCTCGTCCGGGTTCTCCGGTGGCGGCGGATTCTCCGGCGGGGGCGGCGGCGGAGGTGGCGGCGGCTCCTGGTGACCGCCGCCGCTTCGTCGGGCCCGTCGGCCCACCGCCCCAGACGCAGGTATGCCGCCCGCTCGGGTGAGCGGACGGCATACCGGAGCGTCGGTCTCAGCGCTTGAAGGCGTCCTTGACCTTCTCGCCGGCCTGCTTGGCGTCGGCCTTCGACTGGTCGGTGCGACCCTCGGCCTCGAGGCGCTCGTTGTCGGTGGTCTTGCCGGTGGCTTCCTTGATCTTGCCCTCGGCCTGCTCCGCAGCGTTCTTCAGCTTGTCGCCCATGCCCATGGCGTGCTCCTTCGGTGCATTTCTCGGTTGCAGAAAACACGAGCCGCTTCTTGACCCCTGTCCCTCGACCGTAACCCGAAACCGGCAAACGCGCAGGTCAAAAGGGGTGGGCCGGGCAAAATTGCAGGAAACTCTCAGGCAATGACAACCAGCAGGTCGCCGCCCTCGACCTGCTGCTGCGACCCGATGGCGAGGCGCGTGACGGTGCCCGCGACGGGTGCGGTGATGTTCGCCTCCATCTTCATCGCCTCGATTGTGGCGACGACGTCTCCGACCGCGACGGTGGCGCCCTCCTCGACCGCCAGGCTGACGACGCCGGCGAACGGCGCGGCCACCTGGCCCTTCTCCTTGGGGTCGGCCTTCTCGGCTGCCTTGACGTCGACCGAGACCGACTCGTCGCGCACCTGCACGGGCCGCAGCTGCCCACCCATCGTGAACATGACGGTGCGCATGCCGCGCTCGTCGGCGTCGGAGACCGACTGGAGGCCGATGAGCAGCCGCTTGCCGGGCTCGAGGTCGATCTCGTGCTCGTCGCCGACGCCGACACCGTGGAGGAACTCGCGGGTGCCGAGCACCCCGAGGTCTGAGTAGGCGTCGCGGGAGCGCTCGAACGTCTCGGTCGGCCCGGGGAACAGCAGCCGGTTGAGGGTGCGGCGGGGCTCGGTGCGCAGCGCCTCGCGGTCGTCGTCGCTCAGCTCGGTCACGCGCGGCTTGGGCGCGCGGCCCTCGAGCGCCTTGGTGCGGAACGGCTCGGGCCACCCGCCGGGTGGGTCGCCGAGCTCGCCGGACAGGAAGCCGATGACCGAGTCCGGGATGTCGTATGCCGTGGGGTTGGCCTCGAAGTCGTCCGGGTCGGCCTTGGCGCCGACCAGGGCGAGGGCGAGGTCGCCGACCACCTTGCTGCTGGGCGTCACCTTGACGATGTTGCCGAGGATGCGGTTGGCCGCGGCGTACATGTCCTCGATGGCCTCGAAGTGGTCACCGAGGCCGAGGGCGATCGCCTGCTGGCGCAGGTTGGACAGCTGCCCGCCGGGGATCTCGTGGGTGTAGACGCGGCCCGTGGGCGCGGGCAGACCCGACTCGAACGGGCCGTAGAGGGCACGCACCGCCTCCCAGTAGGGCTCGAGGTCATTGACGGCGGTGAGGTCGAGGCCGGTGGCCCGGTCGGTGCCGTCGGTGGCGGCGACGAGGCTCGACATCGGCGGCTGGCTGGTCGTGCCCGCCATCGCGGCGTTGGCGGTGTCGACGGCGTCGACGCCCGCGTCGATCGCGGCGAGGAGGGTGCCGAGCTGGCCTCCGGCGGTGTCGTGGGTGTGCAGGTGGACCGGCTGGTCGAACCGCTCGCGCAGCGCCGTCACGAGGGTGCGCGCGGCGGGTGCGCGCAGCAGGCCGGCCATGTCCTTGATGGCGATGACGTGGGCGCCGGCGTCGACGATCTGCTCGGCGAGCCGCAGGTAGTAGTCGAGGGTGTAGAGCTTCTCGTCGGGGCTGGTGAGGTCGCCGGTGTAGCAGAGCGCGACCTCGGCGACGGCGGTGCCGGTGGAGCGGACGGCGTCGATGGCCGGGCGCATCTGGTCGATGTCGTTGAGGGCGTCGAAGATGCGGAAGATGTCGATGCCCGTCGCGGCCGCCTCGGTGACGAAGGCGTCGGTGACCTCGGTGGGGTAGGGGGTGTAGCCGACGGTGTTGCGGCCGCGCAGCAGCATCTGGATCGGCAGGCCCGGCATGGCCTGGCGCAGCCGGGTCAGCCGCTCCCACGGGTCCTCGGAGAGGAACCGCAGCGCCACGTCGTAGGTCGCGCCTCCCCACGCCTCGACCGACAGCAGCTGCGGTGTCATGCGGGCGACGTAGGGCGCGACGGCGAGCAGGTCGCGGGTGCGCACCCGAGTGGCGAGCAGCGACTGGTGGGCGTCGCGGAAGGTCGTGTCGGTGACGCCGACCGCGGTCTGCTCGCGCAGCTCGCGGGCGAAGGCGTCCGGGCCGAGCCGCAGCAGGCGGTCACGGGCGCCGGGCGGGGGCGGCGTCGAGAGGTCGATGGCTGGGAGCTTGGCGCGCGGCGAGACCGTGGTGCGGGCCGGGCCGTGCGGCTGGTTGACCGTGACGTCGGCGAGGTAGGTGAGCAGCTTCGTGCCACGGTCGGCCGGGGTGCGTGCGGTGCGCAGGTAGGGGCGCTCGTCGATGAAGGCCGTGCTGAGGCGGCCGGCCTGGAAGTCGGGCTCCTCGAGCAGAGCCTGGAGGAACGGGATGTTGGTCGAGACGCCGCGGATGCGGAACTCGGCGAGGGCCCGGCGGGCGCGGCGGACGGCAGTGGGGAAGTCGCGTCCGCGGCAGGTGAGCTTGACCAGCATCGAGTCGAAGTGGGCGCCGATCTCGGCGCCGACGAAGACGGTGCCGCCGTCGAGCCGCACCCCCGCGCCACCGGCCGAGCGGTAGGTCGTGACCCGGCCGGTGTCGGGTCGGAACTCGTTGGCCGGGTCTTCGGTGGTGATGCGGCACTGGAGCGCGGCGCCACGGATCCTCAGGTCCTCCTGGCGCAGCCCGAGGTCCTCGAGGGTCTCGCCGGAGGCGATCCGCAGCTGGCTCGAGACGAGGTCGACGTCGGTGATCTCCTCGGTGACCGTGTGCTCGACCTGGATGCGGGGGTTCATCTCGATGAAGACGTAGCGGCCGTCCGGCGCGAGAAGGAACTCGACGGTGCCGGCGTTGACGTAGCCGATCTCCCGGGCGAACGCGACGGCGTGGTTGCACATCGCCTCGCGCAGCTCCGGGTCGAGGTTCGGGGCGGGGGCGATCTCGACGACCTTCTGGTGCCGCCGCTGCACCGAGCAGTCGCGCTCGAAGAGGTGGATCACACCGCCGTCGGCGCCCTCGCCGGTGCCGTCGCTGAGCACCTGCACCTCGATGTGCCGCGGGCTGACGACCGCCTCCTCGAGGAACACGGTCGGGTCGCCGAAGGCCGACTCGGCCTCGCGCATGCACGCCTCGATCGACTCGCGCAGGTCCTCCGCGCGCTCGACCCGGCGCATGCCGCGCCCGCCGCCGCCGGCGACGGCCTTGACGAAGACGGGAAAGCCGATCCCCTCGGCCGCGGTCACGAGGGCGTCGACGTCCGTGCTCGGCTCCGCGCCCTTGAGCGTCGGCAGCCCGGCGCGGCGGGCGGCGGCGATGGCGCGCGCCTTGTTGCCGGTCAGGTGCAGCACGTCTGCGGGTGGCCCGACGAAGGTGATCCCGGCGTCGGCGCAGGCCTGGGCCAGGTCGGGGTTCTCGGAGAGGAAGCCGTAGCCCGGGTAGACGGCGTCCGCGCCGGCCTCCCGCGCGACCCGCACGATCTCCTGCGGGTCGAGGTAGGCCCGGACCGGGTGGCCCTCCTCGCCGATCTGGTACGCCTCGTCGGCCTTGAGCACGTGCTCGGACTTGCGGTCCTCGTACGGGAAGACGGCCACCGTCTTGGCGCCCAGCTCGGTGGCGGCGCGGAAGGCGCGGACGGCGATCTCACCACGGTTGGCGACCAGGACCTTGCTGAACACGGGACCTCCAGGGCGTGGCCGCGGTGGCGGCCGGTGGTGGACGGGCAGCGTCCCGACCAGCGTAATGAGATCCCGGTGGTTGAGACACCGCGCCCGCCATCCGGACGCCCCAGCTTTTCCGCGTCATGCGGGAAAATGAGCTTCGCTCGCCTCACCAGGGCGAGCGAAGCTCAACCTTCAGGTGCGAAGTACCCCCGGCTCGCACCGCCTCGGTCAGTTCGCCGCGGTGAAGCGGGCGCGGCGGTGGGCCGGCTGCTCCAGCTCGTCGACGAGTGCGACGGCGTAGTCCTCGGCGCTGATGCGGTCCCCGGCCGGGGTGTCCAGGCTCGTGCGGTAGGTGCCCGTGCGCTCGCCCGGTGCGATCTCGGGTGCGGGGGACAGGAAGGTCCAGTCGACCGACTCGGGCGCGGCCCGGAACGCGTCGAGCGCCGCGGCGCCGCTGCGCGCCTCGGGCAGGTATGCCGCGGGGAAACCCTCGGTGTCGAGCAGCCGGGTGCCGTCGGGCGTGAGCAGCGAGCCCGCGCCGCCGACGAAGGCGACCCGGGTGGAGCCGACCTGGTCGATGAGGGTCTGCACGGCGTCGAGCCAGTCCTGGTGCGATCCGCCGGTGCGGCTGGGGCCGGTGGCCGAGACGACCACGTCGTGGTCGGCAGCTGCAGCCTTGACGCTGGCGCCGTCGGCGAGGTCACCGGTGGCGGGGGTGACGCCTTCCGGCACCGCTGCGCCGCTGCGGGTGTAGCCAGTGACCTCGTGACCGCGGGACAGGGCCTCGCGGGCGATGCGCGAACCGATCATGCCGCTGGCGCCGAACAGGGCGATCTTCATGGGGAGTCTCCTTGGGACTTGCGGTGGGTGGGGTCTGGATGACGTCGCCGACAGTAACCGTTGGTTACCGAGTACTTCAACGTGCTATAAGTACCTCATGGTTACCAAGCAGGCTGCGCCCGAGCCGGCGCTGGCACCGGACCTGGCGCGTGGCAACGCCTTCGACCCCGAGTGCCCCACCCGCGTCGTGCTCGACCGGCTGGGCGACAAATGGACGGTGCTCGTGATCGGCGCCCTCGCCGACGGTCCGCTCCGGTTCACCGAGCTGCGGGCGCGCATCGGAGCCGTCGCGCCGAAGGTGCTCACCCAGACCCTGCGGGCCCTCGAGCGCGACGGCCTGCTCACCCGCACCGTGCACGCGCAGGTGCCGCCGCGGGTCGACTACGAGATCACCCCGCTCGGCCGCTCGCTCAGCGCACCCCTCGCCGTCCTGACCGACTGGGCCGAAGAACACGTCGGCCAGATCATGGCCTCCCGCGAGGAGTACGCCCCCGAGCAGTGAGTCCGCGCCGGGGCGGGCCGACGACGGGAGGCGAGCACGCGGCATACGAAATGATTGGGGGCCTGTCCGCGTTGGACGGTAGGCTGATGTGAACAAGTGAACAGCGTGTGGGTGAGCCCCCCATGGGGGTGATCGGTTTCGACATTGGTCGGTTTTCCAGGGGAAGCGGGTCGAGGATGCACGGTCATCTCGTCAACGCTCCGTGCAAAACAACAGGTGCCAACTCCAAGCGCACCGACTTCGCCCTCGCCGCCTGAGCGAGCCTCGAAGTCCGTCAGCCTGAGCTAGTTCTCGACTCAGTGCCTGGCGTCAGCTAGGGAACTTGCTGCGTCACCCTTGTCGGGGGGTGGCGCGGGACTCCAATCCGACTGGGCCTGTCAGGGAACGTGCTCGTGCGAGCCCTGGGGCCGAGAAAATCCTCAGCGAGCTGCACCCGGAGAAGCCCTGGTTTCCCGTCAGTGGACGCGGGTTCGATTCCCGCCACCTCCACCACTCATGGCGCTCGCCCACACGACAGACGCAGGCCCGGCCACCCCCACAGGTGCCCGGGCCTGCGGCACGTCCGGGCGCGCTCTGCGGCGGTGCTGCGTCGCGTGGGGAAGACTGGCGCGCATGCTGCGCGACGAGACCCCGGACGAGGAACGGATCGGCACCCGCGACCTCACTCACTGGGAGACGCGCCTCGGGCGCCTGCTCGCCGACACCGCGCAGAGGTATGCCGCGCGGCTGGGTGCCGTGCAGGCCGCCACCTGGGTGCTCGTGGTCACGGCGGCGGTGGGCCTGGCGATCGTGGCCGGCATCACCTCCGTCGCCGAGGACGTCTACGAGGGGGTCGCGGACCAGAACGGGCTCACCGTGGTCGACCAACCGGTGCTGGACCAGGCCGTCGCCTGGCGCTCACCGGGGGTCGACGACGCCGTCACCGCCTACACCGACCTCGGCGGACCGATCGGGATGCCGATCATCGCCGTCATCGCGGTCGTCCTCATGGTGGTCTTCTGGCGGTCACGAACACCGGTGGTGCTCATGGTGATCGCCGCCGTCGGGTCCCTCGCCATGACGGTGGTCGGCAAGGACTTCGTCGGGCGGGCCCGACCGCCGCGGTCGCTGGCGGTCCCGCCGTTCGAGAGCTCGCCGTCCTTCCCCAGCGGGCACACCCTCAACGCCACGGTGGTCATCGGGGTGGTCGTCTACCTGTTGCTGACCAAGCTGCACCGGGCCTGGGCGCGGGTGGCGGTGCTGGTGGCCGGGGTCGTCGTGGTGCTGACCATGGGGCTGAGCCGGGTGTTCCTCGGCCACCACTGGCTGTCCGACGTGATCATGGGGTGGCTGCTGGGCCTGGCCTGGCTCGGCGTCATCATCACCGCGCACCGGCTCTACCTCACCGTGCGCAGGAACCGGACCGTGACTCAGAGCGAGGCTGCGGGCAGGTCCACCACCCAGTGATCGCCCTCCTCGCGGAAGCCGAGGCGCCGGTAGTAGGGGTCGAGCATGCCCGGGGGAGTCTTGATCTGCCGGAACCCCTTGCCGCGGAACAGGCCGCTGCTGCGGTAGACGAACTCGCCGGGGGAGAAGTCGCGGAACCGCGGGGTCACGTAGTCGAGCTCGACCTGGGCCACGCCCTCGCCGGCGTCACGGACCACGACGACGCCGACCGTCTCGTTGCCGCGCTCGACGAGGTAGGCGCTGCGGCCCGGCCCCAGGCCCTCGGCAGGGTCGAACTGCGGGAAGTACTTGGCGATGTCGGCGGCCTGCACCTTGAGGAAGTGGCGCAGGTAGGCCTCGTCCGGGCCGACCGGGATCACCTCGTAGACGCTGGAGTCACCGCGCTCGCGGACCAGTCGGGTGATCATCCAGATGTTGATCGAGCCGGTGACGAGGTTCATCGCGACCATCGGCCACACGTGCACCAGCGCGTTGAAGACCGTGAGGGTCAGGCTCGCGGTGAGGTTGAGCAGCCGGAAGCGCAGCACGCGTTGCTGGAGCAGCGAGAAGACCAGCAGGGCCGACCCTGCCCAGCCGAGGAGCTGGATGGACCACGAGTTCATGGCGACAGTGTGGCGCAGCGGACGCGGATCGTCCGGAACGCGTCGTAGGGTGCCGAAGGTGAGCACGACGAAGGGACGCGGCGGCGCCAGAGGTGAGGGCGCGGCATACACGACGCGGTTGCTCGCCCCGGACACGTGGGACGACTTCGCCGCACTCGTCGAGGCCAACAACGGCGTGTGGGGTGGGTGCTGGTGCATCGGCTTCCACCCAGACGGGTTCACGGGCAGCCCCGCCGGCAACCGGGACGCCAAGCGCGCCCACGTCGACGCGGGCACGGTGCACCAGGTCCTCGTCTACGCCGGCGACGAGGCCGTCGGGTGGTGCCAGTTCGGCCCGCCCACCGAGGTCGCCCGGATCAAGAACCCCAAGGCGTACGAGAAGGACCTCGACCGGCTGCCGGACTGGCGGATCGGCTGCATCTTCGCCGGCAAGGGGCACCGGGGGCAGGGCGTGGCGCGCGCCGCGGTGCAGGGCGTGTTGGAGCAGATCGCCGAGGCGGGCGGTGGGCTCGTCGAGGCGTACCCGGAACAAGTGGAGGGCCGCAAACCCCAGCGGGGCGCGTACTTCCACACCGGACCGGAGACGCTCTTCGCCGACCTGGGGTTCGAGCGCGACCGGCAGATCGCCAAGTGGCGCTGGGTCATGCGCCGCCAGGTGCCCTAGCCGCCGGCTCTGCCCGCCGACCCCCCGGGACCTGCGAGTCTTCGGAGGAATTTGCACGCTGGAACGTAGGTAATCTTCCGAAGACTCGCCAGCGCGGCGGGGTCGGGGTGTCAGTGGGTGTGGGTGTGGCCGTCGTCGTCCTGCGACTGCTGCTCGGCCACCTGCTTGCGCACGTCGTCCATGTCGAGGGCCTGCACCTGGTCGATGACCTGGGTCAGCGCCTGCGCGGGCAGCGCGCCCGGCTGGGCGAAGACGAGGATGCCGTCCCGGAACGCCATCAGCGTCGGGATCGAGGTGATGTTGGCGGCGGCGGCCAGGGCCTGCTCGGCCTCGGTGTCGACCTTGCCGAAGACGATGTCGGGGTGCTCATCGGACGCGGCCTCGAAGACGGGCCCGAACCGCTTGCACGGCCCGCACCACTCGGCCCAGAAGTCCACGAGGACGGTGCCGCCCTCGAGGACGGTCTTCTCGAAGTTGTCGGCGGTCAGCGCAACGCTCGCCATGTCAGCTCAGCTCCCATCGGACCGCGACGGTCGCGGTCACCGTGTGTTCCCCTGCCTCGACCGACATGTCTGCCGCGCCGGACGCGAACGCCATCCTGGCGAACCTCGGCTGGGGTGCACCCGCCTCAACGTCCGACAGCTCGACAACCTTCCCCAGCTCGCGCCCGGCCAGCGCGGCATACTGCTCCGCCTTGGTGCGGGCGTCCGCGAAGGCTGCCTCCCGCGCGGCCGTCAGCAACGGCTCGGGGTCGGCGACGTCGAGACTGATGCCCTCGATCGTGAGGGCGTTGCCGGCTGCGCCCGCGAACGCCTCGATGAGTGCGCCGACGCGCTCGCGGTCGCGGACCGTCACCGACAGCGACTGGTATGCCGTGTAGCCGGCGACCGCGGTCCCGTCCTTGTCGTAGCGCGGCTGGACACCGGTGCCGGTGGTGCGCAGGTCACGGTCGGCGACGCCGTGGTCGCGTGCCGCCTGGGCCAGGGCGGAGGCCCGCTGCCCGGCGTCGGCGAGGGCGCCGGAGACGTCGTCCGCGTCGCAGCGCACACCGGCTTGGAGGCGCACGACGTCGGGCACACCGGTGGCGCGACCGCGGCCGCTGGTCTCGAGGTGGTCGGTCATGACGGCAGCCTATGGTGGTCCCGATGGGCACCGAACAGATCAGGGCGTACTGGGACGACTTCGCCGCCGAGTACGACAGCTACCCCGACCACGGGCTGCTCGACTCCGACGTGCGGGCCGCGTGGAAGGACCTCGTCCGCACGTGGCTGCCGACGCGCCCCGGCGTCGTCGGCGACCTGGCCTGCGGCACCGGCACGATGAGCGTGCTCATCGCCGAGCTCGACCACCAGGTCAAGGGCGTCGACCTCTCCGGCGAGATGGTCGCGCTGGCGCGGGCCAAGACCGCGCCGTTCGGGGCCGCCGTCACCATCGAGCAGGGTGACGCGGCCGACCCGGGGTGGGAGCCCGGGAGCCTCGACGTCGTCTTCGCCCGGCACATCCTGTGGACCCTGCCCGACCCGCAGACGGCGCTGAAGCGGTGGGCCGACCTGCTGCGGCCGGGCGGTCGCATCGTCCTCATCGAGGGCCGGTGGGGGTTGGAGTCCGCCAAGGACAAGCCCGACCTGCCGTGGAGCGCGGGCGTCCCGTCGGACGAGCTGGCCGCCGCCGTCCGCGACCTCGGCGGCGACCCGACCGTCGTGCAGCTGTCCGACGCCGTCTACTGGGGCAAGGAGATCGAGCACGAGCGCTATCTCCTCGTCGCCGACCTCGCCCGATGAGCGCCCGGTGAGCGCCCGATGAGGGCTCGATGACCGAGAAGCCGGTGCGCCGGCTCGGGTGGGTCTTCGCCGTCCTGGCGCTGCTGACCGCGCCATGGGTGGTGTTCCTCGCGATCCGCCTGCCGAGCGACCGCGCCGCCACGCACTACGACCTCGCGTGGGCGGGCTTCGACCTCGGGCTCGTCGCCGCCCTGGCCGCCACCTCGTATGCCGCGTTGCGGGTCGGTGCGTGGCTGCCGGTCGCCGCCGCCGTCACCGGCACGATGCTCGTCGTCGACGCGTGGTTCGACGTGGTCACCGCGCCGACGCCTGACGAGCGCTGGATCGCGCTCGCCATGGCGGCGCTGGTCGAGCTGCCCCTGGCTGGCGTGTGCCTGTGGCTCGCCGTGACCGGTCAGCACCTGCTGCGCCGAGGCCTGGGCCGGTCCGCCGCGGTCGCCGGCGAGGCCCCGGTTCGGCCTACGCGGCAGTAATGGGAAGAATGCGCCCATGACCGCCGTGCCGTCCGTCTCCAACTCCATCACCGTCCGGCTCACGCTCCCGGCCCGCGCCACCGCGGTCTCCGAGCTCACCGGCGTCATCGAGGAGAACGGTGGCCTGGTCACCGGACTCGACGTCACGGCCTCCGGGCCGGACCGGCTGCGCGTCGACGTCACGGCCGCTGCCCGCGACAGCGTCCACGCCGACGAGCTGGTCGAGGCGATGCGCGGCGTCCACGGCGTGGAGATCGGCAAGGTCTCCGACCGCACCTTCCTCGTGCACCTCGGCGGCAAGCTCAAGATCGAGTCGAAGGTCCCGATCCGCAACCGCGACGACCTCTCGCTCATCTACACGCCCGGCGTGGCGCGCGTGTGCATGGCGATCGCCGAAAACCCTGACGACGCAAGGCGACTCACGATTAAGCGCAACACCGTCGCGGTCGTCACCGACGGCACGGCCGTGCTCGGCCTCGGCAACATCGGCCCGCTCGGCGCGCTCCCGGTCATGGAGGGCAAGGCGGCGCTGTTCAAGCGGTTCGCCGACATCGACGCGTTCCCGATCTGCCTCGACACCCAGGACACCGAAGAGATCATCCGCACGGTCAAGGCCATCGCCCCCGTGTTCGCCGGCATCAACCTCGAGGACATCTCCGCGCCGCGAGCGTTCGAGATCGAGGAGCGGCTGCGCGAGGCACTCGACATCCCCGTCTTCCACGACGACCAGCACGGCACCGCCATCGTCACGCTGGCCGCCCTGCGCAACGCCCTGCGCGTGGTCGGCAAGGAGCTCGAGAACTGCCGTGTCGTCCTGTCCGGTGCCGGCGCGGCCGGCACCGCGATCCTCAAGCTGCTGCTCAAGGCCGGCGCGCGCGACGTGGTGGTCGCCGACGCGCTCGGCGTCGTGCACCCCGACCGCGACGACATCGCCAGCGGCAGCTTCCCGGCGCTCGCGTGGTCGGCCGAGCACTCCAACCCGCGCCGCGTCAGCGGCACCCTCAAGGACGCGGTCAAGGACGCCGACGTCTTCATCGGCGTCTCGGCCCCCAACATCCTCACCGGCGACGACATCGCCACCATGGCGCCGGACTCGATCGTCTTCGCCATGGCCAACCCCGAGCCCGAGGTCGACCCGACCGCAGCCGCCCAGCACGCCGCCGTCGTGGCGACCGGCCGGTCCGACTTCGCCAACCAGATCAACAACGTGCTGGTGTTTCCAGGCGTCTTCCGAGGCCTGCTCGACGCCGCGTCCACCTCGATCGACGAGGACGTCATGCTGGCCGCTGCCAAGGCGCTCGCCGAGGTCGTGCACCCCGACGAGCTCAACGCGGCATACATCATCCCCTCCGTCTTCCACCCGGACGTGTCGAAGGTGGTGGCTGCCGCGGTCAAGGCGGCCGTCCTCGGCACCACGGTCGAGGAGGCCGAGAGCCTGCCGTCGATCGACGCCGAAGACGCACAGTTCATTGGCTGACCGCACCCGTCACCGCGGGTCCGGCGCGACCGGAACGACCCGTCCGCACCGCACCGCTCTCCTGGTCTTCGCGGTCCTCGTCGTCGTGCAGCTGCTCGCGCTCTACTGGCCGCGCGTGACCGTGCAGGGCCCGGTGACCTGGACCGACAAGGTCGTCCACCTCCTGCTGTTCCTCGTGCCCACGGTGAGCGGACTGCTCGCCGGCATCCGGCCGGCATACCTCGTCACCGCCATGGCGGTGCACGCCCCGGTGAGCGAGCTCGTGCAGCACTTCCTGCTGCCGAACCGCTCCGGCGACGCGTGGGACGCAGTGCTCGACCTCACAGGAGTTGCCCTCGCCGTGGGCGTCTTCGTGGTCGGGCGGGCTCGCCGGTGCTGGTAGACTGGACGGGCTCAGTTCGGCGGTGCTGGCAGCGCCAACGGGTGGCGAAGCAGCCACCAGATGTCCCCGATCCCGACTGATGCCCACCGGATGACGACCGTCGATCCGGTCCAGCGGGCCCACAGCGGCCTGAGGCTCGTCTTTCCCGGTTGCCCTCGCCAGGTGGCTCGAGACGTGTCTACTCGAGTCACCTGAAGTGAGTTGAATACCTGTGTCGAAGAACCTGCGCTCCGGCGCGCCCAAGAAGGCGCGTTGGACTGCCTCCCAGAAGGCTGCCGCGAAGAAGGGCCCCAAGAAGGCGCACCGCGGACAGTCGGTTTCCGCCGCCAAGAACGGCCCCGCCACGACCCCCGGCGCCAAGGGCGCCAAGGGGTATGCCGGCAAGGCGCCGCGCGAGGAGCGCTCACCTCGCTGGCGTGACCGCGACGACGCGCGGACCGAGCGTCCCCGCGGCGAGCGTGGCGCCCGCCGCGACGAGCGCCCCACCCGCGGCTACGAGCGCCGCGACGACCGTGGCTACGAGCGTCGCGACAGCCGGTACGACCGTCGTGACGACCGTGGCTACGAGCGTCGCGACAGCCGGTACGACCGTCGTGACGACCGCGGCTACGACCGCCGCGACGACCGCCGGTCCGGTGGTGGCGGGGGCTTCGAGCGCCGCGACCGCCGTGACGACCGCCGTCAGGACCGTCGCTACGAGCGTCGGGACGACCGCTTCGAGCGCCGCGACACCCGCGACGATGCCCGCCAGGAGCACTGGGAGCGCAGCGAGCGCGCCCGCCGCACCGAGCGGGCCGGCCACACCCAGCGACCCGTGCGCCGGTTCGACCGCGAGGAGCGCCGGTTCGAGCGGGGCGAGCGCCCGGCCCGCCGGTTCGACCGCGACGATCGTGCCCCCCGGTTCGAGGAGCAGGTCGACCCCGAGGCGCAGCGTCTCGAGGCCGACACCTGGGTCAAGGCGACCCGCAAGAGCGTCGAGGGCCCGGTGACAGTGTCGGAGGACAACGGCTTCGCCGCCCTCGGCCTGCCCGAGCGCATCGTCGAGCGCCTCGCCCGTGACGGCATCACCGAGCCGTTCCCGATCCAGGCCGCGACCATCCCGGACGCGCTGGCCGGGCGCGACGTGCTCGGCCGCGGCCAGACCGGCTCCGGCAAGACGCTGGCCTTCGGCCTGCCGATGCTGGCCCGCCTCGCCGACGGCACCAAGGCCCAGCCGCGCCACCCGCGCGCGCTCGTCCTCGTGCCGACGCGCGAGCTCGCCATGCAGGTGTCCGACGCGCTCGAGCCGCTCGTGCACGTCCTCGGCCTGCGCCACAAGCTGGTCGCAGGCGGCCTGTCGTACACCACCCAGATCGCCGCGCTCAACCGTGGCGTCGAGGTGCTCATCGCCACGCCTGGCCGGCTCAAGGACCTGCTCGAGCGCGAGGCCGTCGACCTGTCATCGGTCGAGATCGCCGTCCTCGACGAGGCCGACCACATGGCCGACATGGGCTTCATGCCCGAGGTCACCGCGATCCTCGACCGCATGCCGGCCGGGGGTCAGCGGCTGCTGTTCTCGGCCACCCTCGACAAGGGGATCGACGAGCTCGTCGCCCGTTACCTGTCCGACCCGGTGACGCACTCGACCGACGAGGCCAAGGCCTCGGTCACGACGATGGACCACCACATCCTGCTCATCGAGCCGGTGCACAAGAAGGTCATCACCGCCGAGATCGCCAACCGCTCGGGGCGCACCGTCGTCTTCGTGCGCACCAAGCTCGGCGCCGACCGTGTGGCCCAGCAGCTGCGCGACTCCGGTGTCTACGCGGCAGCGCTGCACGGCGGCCTCGGCCAGGGCGCGCGCAACCGCGTGCTCGGGGCCTTCCGCGACGGCAGCCTGCCGGTCCTCGTCGCCACGGACGTCGCAGCCCGCGGTATCCACGTCGACGACGTCTCGGTCGTCCTCCAGGTCGACCCACCGGCCGACCACAAGGACTACCTGCACCGCTCGGGTCGCACCGCCCGCGCCGGTGACAAGGGCACGGTCGTGACCCTGGCCCTGCCGCACCAGCGCAAGACGATGGAGCGCATGGCCCGTGAGGCCGGCGTCGACGCGATGCCGACCAAGGCCGTCCCGGGCGACGCGGTCCTCGCGGCCGCCGGCGCGACCCCGCCGAGCGGCATACCCGTCCCGGAGGAGAAGTTCCGTCGCCTCCTCGAGGGCGACAAGCGTCCGCGTCGCGGCGGTCCGCGGGCCGGTGGCCCCGGCCGGCGCGGTCGCGACGGTCGTGACGGCGCCCGCCAGGGCGGCCCGCGCGGCCGGGCTCCGCGGTCCGCGCGAGCCTGACCTCACCCGTTCAGCCACAGCCCCGGTCGTCACCCGACCGGGGCTGCGGCCTTGCAGGCACAATGGAATCGTGGAGTCGATGGATCTTTCCGGCAGCCTGCTCGTCGCCACGCCGCAGATCACTGAGGGCGTGTTCGCGCGCAGTGTCGTGATGCTTCTCCACCACGATGCCGAGGGCGCTCAGGGGGTCGTGCTCAACCGGCCGCTCGGCGCTCGCGTCGACGCGGTGCTGCCCGACTGGCAGCCCCACGTGACGTCACCGTCGGTGCTCTTCGAGGGCGGGCCGGTCGGGCTCGACAGCGCCCTCGGCATCGTCACCGTGCCCGGCGAAGCCGAGCCGATGGGCGTCAAGCGCCTGTTCGGCGGCGTCGCCCTCGTCGACCTCGACACCCCGCCCGAGCTGGTCATCCCCGAGGTCGCGGGCCTGCGGATCTTCGCCGGGTATGCCGGGTGGTCGCCCGGGCAGCTCGAGGATGAGGTGCGCACGGGGTCGTGGTACGTCGTGGAGTCCGAGAGCCGTGACGCCTTCGACGACGATCCCGAGACCATGTGGGTGCGGGTGCTGCGTCGCCAGCGCGACCACCTCGCGTTCGTGTCGACGTTCCCGCCCGACCCCGAGATGAACTGAGCGGCTCGGCGGCCACTTCGTGATGCCCACCCCCGCCGGCGACGGCACCGACCGCTGGCTCGCGCTGCAACCCCCTGTCTGGGTGCCCTTCGTGTGGTGGGCGTCCCTCGTGGCGACGATCGTCGCCAGCATGGTCGGCGACCCCGGTGGCGCCTGCACGGTCGCCGAGCCGTGCGAGCCGGACCTGCTCTTCCCGCTCGTGGTGGCGCTCGCCGGGTTCTCCGCGGTCGCGCTCTGGTGGCTGCCGGTGTCCGCGCTGCTGGCCGGGGCGGCCTTCGGCCTGGTCAGTGCCTACGGTGACCCGAGCATCCCCGGCCGGTATGCCGGTGCGCTGGCCGCGTTGGTCGCCCTGGGCCTGGCGGGGTTCCTCACCTCGCTCCGCTCGCGGCAGGCGGCGGTCGCAGTGGAGGCATTTCCCACCGGTGCCGCGCAGGTGCCCCACCGTCAGGCGACTCGGCCACCAGCCGGTGGCGGTAGCTGGTGGGGATTGGTGCCCCGGGTGATGGGTGCCGTCGGGCTCCTGGTGGTGGTGCTGTCGGCCGCGCTGTACCTGCGGGGAACCGCCGCCGAGCAAGAGCACCTGGACCGGGCGTACCGCACCGTCGGCGTGGTCGAGACCGGCACCGACGACGACTACCGGCAGGTGGTGCGCATCCAGGACGGGCCGCTGGCCGGCAGGCAGGTGCGTGTCACCACCGAGGAGGACCTCGACCGGGGCACCCGGTGGCCGGTGCTCGTCGACCCGCAGGACAAGGACTGGGCGCGGCTCGTGGGCAACCCGGCCGACCTCACGTACTGGTTCGGGTGGGGCCTGCTCGGGCTCCTCGTGCTCGGCTGGGCAGTGGGTCGGGAGGTCAGGAGGCTGGCGGTCTCACCCCGGCGGGTCGCCCGGGTCGGGTCCGCCACCGGGGTGCTGCTCGTGGCGCACCGCAGCGGCGGCGACATCGTCCTCGCCCAGGAACGACCCTCCCGACCGCTGGCACGGGTGCCGGTGGGTGACGCGGCCCCTCACCGTCGGCGCCCGGCCGGACCCGGCGTGGTCCACGGGCGGCTGGCCCACGGGTCCTGGGTCGCGGTGGCGACCGAGGACGGCTTCCTGCGAGTCGTCGGGCCGGTGATGGGCTGGTCTGGCTGGGCCGTGCCCGGCGCGCACAGTGGAGCCGGCCGGCTGGTGGACCGGGTGGCCGCGAGGGGCCGCCGTCCGTGGCAGCGCGCGCGAGAGGTCGGGGTCGTCCTTGTGGCCATCGGGGGTCTCGTCCTAGGCGGCGGGCTGGCGTGGTGGGGCCTCAGTGAGACCGGCCCCAGCTGGCAGGCGGCCCAAGGGCGTGGTGAGCCCGGCACGGTCGTCGTCCTGTCGCAGAGCTGTGGCAGGGGCGGGTGCGACCACTACGGCGACTGGACCAGCGACGACGGCAGACGCCGGCTGACGGACGTGAACATCGTCGGTGGGGGCGGCGACGTCGGGACGCGGTTGCGCGCCTACGCCGAGAGCGACGACCCATCCGCCGACGCGGTGTTCGCACCCGGCTGGAGCGGCCTGGTCGGGTCGCTGTTCACGGTGGCCATGGGGCTGGGCATCGGCGGCTGGGGCGCCGGGCAGCTGGCCGCGCCCTGGTTCCTCAGGCGCCAGCGACCCGGCCGGCACGCGTCCGACAGGTGAGCACTCGGCATACCGGCCGTCGAGGGGTCACGGCGCGCTGAAGGCGCCCCGACTCGTTCAGCGCGCCGTGACCCCTCGACTGGCGCCGACGCCGAGGTGAGGCGGTCGCGGTGGTGGGCACGCGGCATACACTCGGGGGATGAGCGAGCCCCAGATCCCGCTGGACGACCCGCTGGCCCCTTCGGCCGAGCCGCAGCGCCAGACCAGCACCGCCGTGCTCGAGCGCGAGCAGGTCGAG
The DNA here is from genome assembly GCF_013041615.1 of Knoellia koreensis. Taxonomy (GTDB): domain Bacteria; phylum Actinomycetota; class Actinomycetes; order Actinomycetales; family Dermatophilaceae; genus Pedococcus; species Pedococcus koreensis. The sequence continues at coordinate 178,125 of NZ_JABEPQ010000002.1, read as the reverse complement.
GAGCAGGTGCAGGAGCCGGGCGACCACGAGCGGTTCTCGCACTACGTGCGCAAGGAGAAGATCCTCGAGAGCGCGCTGTCCGGCGAACCCGTCGTGGCGCTGTGCGGCAAGGTCTGGGTGCCGGGGCGCGACCCGAAGAAGTTCCCGGTCTGCCCTACCTGCAAGGAGATCTACGAAGGGCTGCGGGCGCCGCAGGATGGCGAGGAGTAGGTCGGCCGCCACGCTGGCGCGATGCTGACCAACCCAACCCTTTCCGGAGGACTTCTTTACCGCGAGTAGAGGAACCGCAGTCGCGTTCCTGCAGGTCAGCGACCTAGCGTTGCGCGGGTGCCACGGTCGACCCCGACCGTAGGCCCTCGCGAAAGGATGCTCATGAAGCTTCGTCCCCGACTCGCCCTGTCGGCCCTGGCCCTGACCGGCCTCGCCCTGGCCCTCGGCAGCTCGACGGCCCAGGCCCAGCCCCTCGCGGCCGCCACCGGCGCTGCTGCGACGTGCGTCACCAACGACGACGCCACCAATGCCGCCCGTGCGGCCAAGGGTGGCAACCGCACCGACCCGCACCAGTTCACCGACGCCCAGACCAAGGCGATGGAGGCCGCGTTCGCCAAGGCGGCCAAGGCCAAGGGCCTGAGCCAGGACTCGCAGGGTCGCCTCGTCACCAAGGACGGTCGCCTCGCCAAGCGGACGGTGGCCACGTCGATCCCCGTCTACTGGCACGTCATCACCAACGGCACTGCGGGCAAGCTCACGACCACCCAGATCAACAGCCAGCTGAGCGTGCTCAACAACGCCTACGCGTCGGCGGGCTTCTCGTTCACCCTGGCCGGCACCGAGACCACCACGAACAGCGACTGGTTCAGCATCGCGATGCCGCAGAACGGCAGCGAGCCGAGTGACGCCAAGGCGATGAAGACGGCACTGCACAAGGGCAGCACCAACGTGCTCAACATGTACTCGACGACGTTCAGCGATGGCACCCTCGGCTACGCACAGTTCCCGGGCGGGAACCTCACCCTCGATGGTGTGGTCCTCGACTACCGCACGCTGCCGGGTGGCTCGCTGTCGCCCTACAACCAGGGCGACACCGGCACGCACGAGGTCGGCCACTGGATGGGGCTGTACCACACGTTCCAGGGCGGCTGCGCTGCTCCCGGTGACTACGTGTCCGACACCCCGGCCGAGGCATCCCCGGCGTTTGGCTGCCCGACCGGTCGCGACACCTGCACCGCCACTGGCTTGGACCCGATCAAGAACTTCATGGACTACACCGACGACTCGTGCATGAACACCTTCAGCGCGGGCCAGATCACCCGCATGCAGAACCAGTGGGCGACCTATCGCGGCTGACCTGCGCGTGAGCTGCGCGGCTGACCTGCGCGTGGCCTGCGCGGCAACGGCGTGACCCGAACCGGTCGCGTCCTAGCACACCACCGAGGCCCCGGCTCGCAGGCCGGGGCCTCGGCATGTCATTGCGGCGCAACGGTTATCGTGGCTCGCCTATGAGTACGTCGGCCGCCGAGCACCTGTCACCAGCGTTCCCGGAGCGGGCGGCCTGGGGGACGGCGTCGAAGCTGCGCGCCTGGCAACAGGCCGCGCTCACGGCATACCTGCGGGCGACCCCGCGCGACTTCCTCGCGGTCGCGACGCCGGGAGCCGGCAAGACGACGTACGCGCTGCGGCTCGCCACCGAGCTCCTCGGTCGCGGCACCATCTCGGCGGTCACCATCGTCGCGCCCACCGAGCACCTCAAGGTGCAGTGGGCGGAGGCGGCGGCGCGGGTCGGCATCCACATCGACCCGAAGTTCTCCAACTCCTCGGCCGTCCACTCCAGCGAGTACGACGGCGTCGCGCTGACGTATGCCCAGGTCGCGAGCCGGCCGGCTCTGCACCGCACGCGCACGGAGGCTGCGCCGACGCTGGTGATCCTCGACGAGATCCACCACGGCGGCGACAACAAGTCGTGGGGTGACGCCATCCGTGAGGCGTTCGAGCCGGCGGTGCGTCGGCTCGCGCTCACGGGCACGCCCTTTCGGTCCGACACCTCGCCGATCCCGTTCGTCACCTACGCCGAGGGCGTCGACGGCATCCGTCGGTCGGCCGCCGACTACACCTACGGGTATGCCGAGGCGTTGCGCGACGGGGTCGTGCGGCCGGTGCTGTTCATGGCCTATGGCGGGGCGATGCGGTGGCGGACGCGCGCGGGCGACGAGGTGGCGGCGCGGCTGGGGGAGCCGCTGACCAAGGACGCGACCGCCCAGGCGTGGCGAACGGCCTTGGACCCCAAGGGAGAATGGATCCCCGCGGTGCTCGCCGCGGCGGACAAGCGGCTGACCGAGGTGCGGCGAGGAGTGCCCGACGCGGGGGGCCTGGTCATCGCGTCCAACCAGACGGCCGCGCGCGCCTACGCCCGGATCCTCGAGTCGATCACGGGGGAGAAGCCGACGCTGGTGCTGTCGGACGACGCCGGCTCGTCGGCGCGGATCGAGGAGTATGCCGCGTCGCAGTCGCGCTGGATGGTCGCCGTGCGCATGGTGTCCGAGGGCGTGGACGTGCCGCGGCTGTGCGTCGGGGTCTATGCGACCTCGACGTCGACGCCGCTGTTCTTCGCCCAGGCGGTGGGGCGGTTCGTGCGGGCGCGGCGGCGTGGGGAGACGGCGTCGGTGTTCCTGCCGTCCGTGCCCGTCATCCTGGAGCACGCCGCCCGGCTGGAGGAGGAGCGCGACCACGCCCTCGACCGGGTGACGGCGGCCGACACCGAGGCGTCGATGTGGGCCGAGGAGGACGCGCTGGTCGCGGCGGCCAACCGCACCGCCAGCACGCCGGACATCGACCAGCCGGCGTTCGAGGCGTTGGAGTCCGATGCCGAGTTCGACCACGTGCTCTTCGACGCCAAGCAGTTCGGGCTCGGCGCGGCGGTTGGGTCGGAGGACGAGCAGGAGTACCTCGGACTGCCCGGGCTGCTCGAGCCCGACCAGGTGGCAATGCTGCTGCACGAGCGGCAGACCGCCCAGAGCAGCCGGCGGCCGAAGGCGGCTGCCGCGCCCGTGTCGGCGCACCGCGCGCTGGCCGCGCAGCGCAAGGAGCTCAACAAGCTCGTCGCGGCCTACGCCCGCAAGCAGTCCGTGCCCCACGGCGTCGTGCACAACGACCTGCGGCGGGCATGCGGCGGGCCGGCCCTGGACGCGGCCACCTCAGACCAGGTGGCCGCTCGCATCGACAAGATCCGCAACTGGCTCGTCGGCCGCCGCTGACTCTCGGGCGCCCTGCATTGTGAGCCCCCTATGGGGCGCTCAGGTTGCGGTGACGAGAGGGAGGGTGCGCAACGGGATGCGGGTGGCCAGCGAGATCGCGGTGCTGGCGCGCACCACGTGGGTGTCGTCGACGACAGCGTCGATGACGCGCTGGAGGTCGGCGTTGTCGCGGGCGACGACGTGGACGAACAGGTCGCCCGAGCCGGTGATGGTGTGCGCCTCGAGCACCTCGGGGATGGCCGAGAGGTGCTCGACGACCGGCGTGTGCCCACGTCCCTGGCGGATCTCGAGGGTGCAGAAGGCCGACACCGGGTAGCCCATCGCGGCCGGGTCGAGCTGCGGCGCCCACGACCGGATCACCCCGCGCGACACGAGCCGGTCGAGCCGCGCCTGCACGGTGCCGCGCGCCACGGCCAGCTCGCGCGAGGCGCCGAGCACCCCGATCTGCGGCTGCTCGGTGAACAGCGCGAGGATCCGGCGGTCCAGGTCGTCGAGGGTGTCGTGCACAGGCATGGGCATATTGTCCACTCAAGCGGCACTCTAGGCGACCATTGTGCACAGTCTGTGCAGCGCGGCGGCATACTGTTGCACACCCACACGCCCACCCGGCACGCTGCGCACCATGACCGACACCCTGGACCTGACCCCGCAGGAGCGCGAGGCCGACCTCGACATCGAGCAGCTCAAGCAGCTCGTCGGCCTCGTGGAGTACGACGAGACCAAGGACCCGTTCCCCGTGACCGGGTGGGACGCGATCGTCTTCGTCGTCGGCAACGCCACGCAGGCCGCGCACTACTACCAGTCGGCGTGGGGCATGGAGCTCGTCGCCTACTCCGGCCCGGAGAACGGCCAGCGCGACCACAAGTCATTCGTCCTGAAGTCGGGCTCGATCCGGTTCGTCCTCAACGGCGCCGTGAGCCCCGACAGCCCGCTCATCGAGCACCACGCGAAGCATGGCGACGGCGTCGTCGACATCTCGCTCGAGGTGCCGGACGTCGACAAGTGCGTCGCCCAGGCCAAGGCCGCCGGCGCGCGCGTGGTCCGCGAGCCCGAGAACCTCACTGACGAGTTCGGCACCGTCCGCATGGCCTCGATCGGCACCTACGGCGAGACCGTGCACACCTTGGTCCAGCGGGTCGTCGACGGCCAGACGTATGCCGGCCCGTACCTTCCCGGGTACGTCGCCAAGTCCTCCACCTACGAGAAGCGCGAGGGTGCACCGAAGCGTCTCTTCCAGGCGCTCGACCACATCGTCGGCAACGTCGAGCTCGGCAAGATGGACGAGTGGGTCGCGTTCTACAACCGCGTCATGGGCTTCGTGAACATGGCCGAGTTCATCGGCGACGACATCGCCACCGACTACTCCGCGCTCATGTCCAAGGTCGTCGCCAACGGCAACCACCGCGTGAAGTTCCCGCTCAACGAGCCGGCCATCGCCAAGAAGAAGTCGCAGATCGACGAGTACCTCGAGTTCTACAACGGCCCGGGCGCCCAGCACCTTGCGCTCGCCACGGGCGACATCCTGCGGACCGTGGACGAGCTGCGCGCCAACGGAATCGAGTTCCTCGACACCCCGGACTCCTACTACGAGGACCCCGAGCTGCGCGCCCGCATCGGCGAGGTGCGCGTGCCGATCGAGGAGCTCCAGTCGCGCAAGATCCTCGTGGACCGCGACGAGGACGGCTACCTGCTCCAGATCTTCACCAAGCCGCTCGGCGACCGTCCCACGGTGTTCTTCGAGATCATCGAGCGGCACGGGTCGCTCGGCTTCGGCAAGGGCAACTTCAAGGCCCTGTTCGAGGCGATCGAGCGCGAGCAGGACGCGCGCGGAAACCTCTGAGTTTTCCGAAAACCACAGGGTCGCAAGGCTTTTCGCGCCACCTGAACGACAAGCAGAGGCGTATGCCGCGTGGGTGACCACGCGGCATACCCGCCTTGTGCGTGTGGTTGCGGTCAGCCCTGGCGGGCGAGCCGCGCGTTGCGGCGACCGTAGACGAAGTAGACGAGGAACCCCAGCAGCATCCAGACGGCGAAGCGCCACCACGTCTCGAGCGACAGGTTCGTCATGAGGTAGAGGCACGCCAGGGCCGACAGGATCGGGATGACGGGGGAGAGCGGCACGCGGAAGGGGCGCTTCATGTCCGGCTTGGTGCGGCGCAGGATCGGCACCGCGATCGAGACCACGACGAAGGCGAAGAGCGTGCCTATGCTGACCAGGTTGGCGAGCTCGTCGAGGGGCACCAGGGCGGCCAGCACCATGACGAAAAGCGCTGTGCCGGTGGTGATCCGGTACGGCGTGCCCCACTTCGGGTGGACCTTCGCGACCGCCGGCGGGAGCAGCCGGTCGCGGCCCATGGAGAAGCCGATGCGGCCCATGGCGACGATGTCGACGAGGATCACCGAGGTCAGTCCTGCGACGGCGGCGACCGAGATGAGGTTGGCGGCCCAGTGCGCGCCGACCGACTCGAACGCGCTCGCGATCGGTGCGCCCACGTTGATCTGGCGGTAGTCGACCATGCCAGTGAGGACGAGCGAGACGCCGACGTACAGCACGGTGCAGATGCCGAGGGTGCCGAGCAGGCCGAGCGGCAGGTCGCGGCTGGGCTTGCGGGTCTCCTCGCCGAGGTTCGCGACCGCCTCGAAACCGGTGTAGGAGAAGAACACCACGGCCGCGGCGGTGAGGACGCCGGCCATGCCGAACGCGGACGGTTCGATGCCGAACAGCGCCTGGCTGAGGGGTTGGCTGAGCCCTGACTCGGATTTGGCGGGCTGGGACGGCGGGATGAACGGCGTGAGGTTGGCGGACTTGACGAAGGTAGCGCCGAGGACGATGACGAACGCGCAGATGGCGACCTTGATGACGACCAGGGTGTTCGTCACGCGGGCGCTCTCGCGGATGCCGATGACGGCGACGATGCCGAGGACGAGCACGATGGCGACCGCGCCGACATTGACCGGCGCTGCCTCGCCGAAGAGCGTCTTCGGCAGGTCGAACAGCTCCTGGAGGTAGCCCGACCAGCCACGCGCGACCACCGCCGCTCCGAGCGCGAACTCGAGGATGAGGTCCCAGCCGATGATCCAGGCGAAGATCTCACCGATCGTGGCGTAGGCATAGGTGTAGGCGCTGCCGGCCGTCGGCACGGCCGAGGCGAGCTCGGCATAGCAGAGTGCCGCGAGCAGGCTGACGACACCGGCGATGGCGAACGACAGCACCACTCCGGGGCCTGCGTGGCCCTTGGCCTCGATGCCGGTGAGGGTGAAGATGCCGGTGCCGATGACGATCCCGATGCCGAAGCCCATGAGGTCCTTGGCTCCGAGACGGCGGCTGAGGTGGCGGCCATCGCCCTCACTGCCGGCATCACCCTGCTGGGCGAGGACGTCCTCGACGGGTTTGGTCCGCAGGACGGAGTCGTTGCTGCTCATGGCAAATCACCCTACGAGCGGGCGACCCGTGACGCTCGGCAGAGCCAGTGCGTGAGAGGCTTGGCCCATGGAGACGCCCACCAGCCCGGGCTGGTACGACGACCCCGAGGACGCCGAGCAGCTGCGGTACTTCGACGGGGTGGTGTGGACCGCACACAAGCAGCCGCGCACGACGCGCCGCGCGCAGCCGGTCGCCGACGCGAACCAGCCGGGCCATGGGGCGCAGTCGACGCAGCACGGTGCGAGCCCGCAGGCGAACCCGCAGTTCCCCGGCACGCCGACCCCCAACACGTGGAACACCCCCACGCCGCCCCAACAGCAGTGGGGGCAGCAGCCCGGCCAGCCGCAACAGCAGTGGCAGCAGGCCCCGCAGTACGGCGGCTCGCAGTTCGGCCAGCAGTGGGGTGCACCCGCGACGCCGGACGGGCAGCCGCTCGCGAGCTACGGCCAGCGGGTCGGCGCCTTCATCATCGACTGGATCCTGCAGTTCGTCCTCGGGCTCGTCTTCGGGGGCTACTTCCTGTGGACGGCGATGGCCGACTACATGCGCGGTGCCATTGACATGGCGAACCAGGTGGAGACCGGCACCCAACCCGACATCCAGAGCCTCATCCAGCGCGTGGATGCGGGCGCGCTGATGGTCTACAGCATCATCGGGATCGCGGTCTTCTTCCTCTACCAGTGGTGCTTCCTCAAGCGGAGCGGTCAGACACCCGGCAAGGCCGTCTGCAACATCAGCGTGCGTGAGCTGGAGCGTCCGGGGGTGCCGTCGAGCGGTGCCGTGCTGCGGCGAGTCGGTGCGGCCGTGGCCCTCTTCGTGCTCCAGGCGTTGCCGCTGCTTGGCTTCTTGGGCTTCATCGGCCGCGTGCTCGACCTGCTGTGGCCGTCCTGGGACCAGCAGCGACAGGCGTTGCACGACAAGGCAGGCGGCACCGTGGTGGTCGTCGGCAAGCAGCGCCGCGACTGACCTGCGCCCTCACCGGGCGGGAGCCACCGTCCCAGTCACCTCGCCGAGCCCGATGCGCTCACCGTCGGCACCGGGTGCCCAGGCGCGCAGGACCAGGGTGTCGCCGTCCTCGATGAACGTGCGGGAGCTGCCATCGTCGAGCGTGAGCGGCTCGGTGCCGTTCCACGTGAGCTCCAGGAAGCTGCCGCGCGTGGCCGGGTCGGCGCCGGAGATGGTGCCCGACCCGAACAGGTCGCCGCTGCGGATCGATGCCCCGTTGACCGTGAGGTGCGCGAGCATCTGCGCGGGTGACCAGTACATGTCGCGGTACTCAGGCCGCGACACCACGGTGCCGTTCCAGACCACCTCATAGTGGATGTCGAGCCCGTATGCCGGGTCGTCGCCGTCAGCGGACCCGGCGCCCCCGCGCAAGTAGGGGAGTGGCTCGGGATCCTGCCCGGGAAGCGAAACCCGCGCTGCCGCAAGGGCATCCGTCGTCACGACCCACGGTGAGATCGACGTGGCGAATGACTTGCCGAGGAACGGCCCGAGTGGCACGTACTCCCAAGCCTGGATGTCGCGGGCGCTCCAGTCGTTGAGCAGAACAACACCGAATAGGTGCTCATCGGCTGCCTGGCGCACCGAGACGGGCGCCCCGATCTGCGACGAGCCGCCGACGACGAACCCGAGCTCGGCCTCGATGTCGAGCTTGACGCTCGGTCCGAACGTCGGCTCAGCCTCGCTCGGTGCCTTGCGCTGGCCGCTCGGACGCACCACGTCGGTGCCCGACACGACGACCGTGCCCGACCGCCCGTGGTAGCCGATCGGCAGATGCTTCCAGTTCGGCGTCAGGGGCTCGGAGTCCGGTCGGAAGATGCGGCCGATGTTGCTGGCGTGGTGCTCACTGGCATAGAAGTCGACATAGTCGGCGACCTCGATCGGCAGGTGCATCGCCACGTCCGCCAAGGGCACGAGGTGGGGGCGAGTTCGCTTCTCGTGCACCGGGTTCGACAGCACCTCGGTGAGCCACTCGCGCGCCGTCGTCCATGCCGGGCGACCCAGCTGCAGGAACGCGTTCAGACTCGGCTGCTCCCACGCGGCGGTCAGGTCGGGGCCGTCCCCGACGCCCACCTCGTCACGCCCGATGCGGGTCACCTCGCTCACGTCGAGCACGTGGTCGCCGATGCGCACTCCCACGCGCGGAGCATGACCCGCGCGCGAGAAGACGCCGTACGGCAGGTTGGACAGTCCGAACTCGGAGTCGGCGGGCACATCCACCCAGGTCGTCATGCGGGTCCTTCCAGCAGGCCGAGCGCGGCCAGCTCGTTGATGGGATCGGTCACGCCACAGCAGCCGTAGGCGGTGAAGAAGGCTCGGACGATCGAGGCGTCAGCAGCGCTCATGCGGGTGACGTGTGCGACCAGCACCTCCGGATCACGTTCTGCCAGAAGGGGAACCAGCTCGTCGACGTCCTCGCCGTTGAGTGCCCACCGCACCGCTACGAGCACGTTGAGTATGCCGTGCTGCTCCTCGCCGTCGTAGCTGCCACGCACCGCGTGGTGGAGTCCACCGGTCAGCTTGAAGCCCAGGTCGTGGTCGATGCTCGTGCGGAAGAAGGTGGCAAGCTCGCGTTCGTCCGGCCACGGCCACGTCGGCGTCGCTCCGGTGCGGAACTTGGCCTGCACGGCGACGGTGTCGTTGGCGTCGCCAGCGATGTCCGCGATGGCATCCGCCTGGGCGTCGCCGCGTGGCACCTCCAACGAGAGCGGGTCGCGGTCCCACGACAGGTCGCGCCAGCCCTCGAACCAGCCCAGCTCCACGCCCACGACGATGACGCCCGGCGTCTCGCGCAGGGTGGCCGCCGCACCACGAACCTCCTCGGCCCCGACCTCTGGCCGGCCGACCACCGACACCTGGACCGGCTCGCCACCGTCATCGGTGAGGTGCACCAGCTCAGCCACGCCCGAAGCCGGCACGAGCAACGGGCCCACGCACGCGGCATACCAGGCCTGGCGGTGCTCCCGATGCGCGGTGAGCGCTTCCCACAACGGCGCGTTCCCGGGTGGGAAGACGGCCGCGTCGTCGATGAGGCGCGCGAAGAGTGCGGGCTCGGCGGGACGGTCGGCAAGGGGTGGCCTGGACGTCATGCCGCCGACGTTACTAGCGCCCCGACGTGCCATGCTCGGGGCAGGATCCTCCGGCGACGAGAGAGAGCGAGTGATGGCGCACTACCAGGCGATGGGCAGCATCCCGCCCAAGCGGCACACGCAGCACCGGCGACCGGCCGGACGCGGCAAGACCGGCGAGCTCTACTACGAGGAGCTGATGGGGGAGGAGGGCTTCTCCTCGGACTCCTCGCTGCTCTACCACCGGAACATCCCGTCGACCATCGCCGGCGCCCGCGAGTGGACCATCGGGGACCTCTCGACCACCCCGAACCACCCGCTGAAGCCGCGGCACCTCAAGCTGCACGACCTCTTCGACGCCAAGGACGTCAAGAACACCGACGTCGTGACCGGGCGCCGGCTCGTCCTCGGCAACGGCGACGTGCGCATCTCCTACGTCGTCGCCGGCGCGCCAAGTCCGTGGTACCGCAACGGAATTGGCGACGAAGTCGTCTACGTCGAGCGCGGGAAGGCGCGCGTCGAGACGGTCTTCGGTGCCTTCGACGTCGCCGAGGGTGACTACCTCGTCATCCCGCGCGCGACGACCCACCGATGGATCCCCAAGCGGTCCTCCAAGGACCCCCTGCGCGCCTACTGCATCGAGGGCAACAGCCACATCGCGCCGCCGAAGCGGTACCTGTCGAAGTACGGCCAGCTGCTCGAGCACGCCCCCTACTGCGAGCGCGACCTGCGGCCGCCGACCGGGCCCCTCCTCGCGGAGGACGTGGGCGCCAAGGCCACCGACGCGAGCGAGGTCTACATCAAGCACCGCGGCAACGGGCCGTCGGGCATCGTCGGCACCATCCACGAGCTGCCCTTCCACCCGCTCGACGTCGTCGGCTGGGACGGCTGCCTGTACCCCTACGCGTTCAACGTGCGCGACTTCGAGCCGATCACCGGGCGGGTGCACCAACCGCCGCCGGTGCACCAGGTCTTCGAGGGCTGGAACTTCGTCATCTGCAACTTCGTGCCGCGCAAGGTCGACTACCACCCGCTGTCGATCCCGGTGCCGTACTACCACTCCAACGTCGACAGCGACGAGATCATGTTCTACGTCGACGGCGACTACGAGGCACGCAAGGGCTCCGGCATCGGCAAGGGCTCGATCTCGGTGCACCCCGGCGGCCACGCCCACGGGCCGCAGCCGGGGGCGTCGGAGGCGTCGATCGGGGTCCAGTACTTCGACGAGCTCGCCGTCATGGTCGACACCTTCCGCCCGTTGGAGCTCGGCGAGGGCGGCCGGGCGGTCGACGACGGCAAGTATGCCGCGAGCTGGCTGAAGGGGTCGGGCGCGGCGGACGGGTCGGACTCCTCCATCGGCTGAGGCCGGGCGCCACCCGGGGGCTGCTCCTCCACAGGTGCCCGCGACCCCCTACCCGGGGGCCCGGTCGGGTGGTTAGGCTGGTTGTTCGCCCTCGTCATCGTGGACGAGGCTGCGACTCGCGCCTGAAAAACCCCTGGAGGTTGCCATGTCCCGCCCCCGTGCCACCGCTGCCGTCGCCAAGCTGAGCGAGGTCGAGCGGTCGCGTCGCGAGATGCTGGGCATGGCCGTCGTGGGCGGCGCCGGTCTTGCGTTCCTGGCCCACCCCGGAACCGCCGAGGCCGCGCCGGAGGGCGCGGGCGCCCCGGCCCACGGCCCCGGGCCATTCCGGCTCACGGTGATGGGCACGACCGACACCCACGGGAACACCCTCAACTGGGACTACTTCAAGGACACCGAGTACGACGACTCGGCGCACAACGACATCGGCCTGGCCAAGATCGCGACCCTGGTCAAGGGTGTCCGCGCCGAGGCCAAGGGCGGTCCGACCCTGCTGCTCGACGCGGGCGACACCATCCAGGGCACCCCGCTTGCCTACTACTACGCCAAGATCGATCCGATCACAGGCGACTCGGTGCACCCGATGGCCAAGGCCATGAACGCCATCGGCTACGACGCGGCAGCGCTCGGCAACCACGAGTACAACTACGGCCTCGACACGTTGCGGGCCTTCGAGTCGCAGTGCGACTTCCCGCTGCTGTCGGCCAACTCGGTCGACTGGAACACCGGCGCGCCGATCTTCAAGCCCTACGTCATCAAGTCGTTCAAGGCCCGCGGCGGCCGCGACGTCAAGGTCGGCATCCTCGGGCTGGTGACCCCCGGTGTGGCCATCTGGGACAAGGCCAACGTCGAGGGCCAGGTGAAGTTCCCCGGCATCGTCGAGCAGGCCAAGGTCATGGTGCCGCGGCTCAAGGCGGCCGGGTGCGACCTGGTCATCGTGTCGTGCCACTCAGGTGCCACGCCCGGTTCGTCGTACGGTGACGCGCTGCCGTTCCCCGAGAACGCGTCCACCCAGCTGGCCGAGGAGGTCGCCGACGTCGACGCGGTGCTCGTGGGGCACGCGCACGTGGAGATCCCGCAGCGGTTCGTGGCGAGCAAGGTGACGCCGGGCAAGCAGGTCCTGCTGAGCGAGCCCCTCAAGTGGGGCATGCGCCTGACGGTCATGGAGTTCGAGCTGGAGCAGCGCAAGGGCCGCTGGCACCTGGCGACCAGCCGCTCGACGCTGCTGAACGCCAACACCGTCGCTGAGGACAAGGAGGTCGCCGGGCTCGTCGCGCAGGACCACGCGGTGGTCCGCACCTACGTCAACTCGGTGATCGGCACCTGCACCATGGCCATGTCGGCGGCGACCGCTCGGTTCGAGGACACGGCGGCACTCGACTTCATCAACCACGTGCAGGCGCAGGCAGTCAAGGACGCCCTCGTGGGAACCGCCGACGAGTCGCTGCCGGTGCTGTCGATCGCGGCGCCGTTCAACCGCGACGCGGCGATCCCCGCAGGCAACGTCACCGTGCGCGACGTGGCCGGCCTCTACATCTACGACAACACCCTGCTCGGCATCCGGTTCACCGGCCAGCAGGTCAAGGACTATCTCGAGTTCTCCGCCACGTACTTCCAGCAGGTCACGGGCACGGGGCCGTACAACCCGGACCAGGTGACGAACGCACCCACGGCAACGGCCCCGAACGGCACACCGGACTACAACTACGACGTCATGGGTGGCCTCGACGCATCGCTCGCCTACGACATCGACATCGCCAAGCCGGCTGGCCAGCGCATCACCAACCTCACCTACGACGGCAAGCCGATCGACCCGGCCGGGCAGTTCGTGATCGCCATCAACAACTACCGGCAGAGCGGCGGCGGCAACTTCCCCGGCGTCAAGACGGCTCCGGTGCTGTGGAACGCGCAGATCGAGATTCGGCAGCTGCTCATCGACTGGGTGACCGAGCAGGGTGTCATCGACCCGACGACGTTCACGACCTACGACTGGAAGCTCGTCTCCAACGGGCAGCCGGTCGTCATCGAGGGTGCCGCCGAGGGCGGGCGCCACTGACGACGGTGGTATGCCGCGTGGTCAGGACGGGGCGTCACCGTCCGCGACGCGGCCGTCGAGAGTGACCCCGGCGCGAGCCAGCTCGTCGAGGGCTGCGGCGGTGGTGTCGGGGGCGACCCCGGCCGTGAGGTCGAGCAGCACGGTGGTGGCGAAGCCCTCCTCGGCGGCGTCGAGGGCAGTGGCCCGCACGCAGTGGTCGGTGGCGATGCCGACGACGTCGACCTCCTCGATGGCGCGTTCGCGCAGCCAGTCGGCGAGGGGGATGCGCCGGTCGCCCTCAACCGTGAAGCCCTCGAACCCGCTGTAGGCGGCCTCGTGCAGGCCTTTGCGGAAGATCGCCTCGACCCGCTCGAACGCAGGCTCGGCTCCGGGGTGGAAGAGCGCCCCGTCGGTGCCGACCTTGCAGTGCACCGGCCAGGTGCCCTTGAAGTCGGGGTGGTCGGACCAGTGCTCGCCGGGGTCCTCGTGCCAGTCCGCGGTGGCGACGATCGCGGCATACCCTCGCGTGTTCTCCTCCACGTGCGCGCTGATGCGGCGCGCGACCTCGGCGCCGCCCGCGACGGCGAGCGAGCCGCCCTCGCAGAAGTCGTTCTGCACGTCGACGATGACCAGTGCCCGGGGTGCGGTGATCATGGCTCCACGCTACGGCGGCTCACTGGAAGGCGTCGAGCCGTTCGATCGCGTCGCGCAGCGCGTCGAGTCCGTCGACCACCTCGGCGAAGCTCGTGGAGAGCGGTGACAGCCCGATGCGGATGCCGTCCGGCTCGCGGTAGTCGGGGATGACACCCTCGTCCCAGAGGGCTTGGTTGACTGCGCGAAAACCGTTGCGCCGCAACGTGACATGGCCGCCGCGAAGGTTCGGATCGCGCGGGCTGACGACCTCGACGCCGAGGTCGGAGAGCTCCTCGTCGACGTAGCGGATGACGAAGTCGGTGAGCTTGACTGACTTGTCGCGGATGGCGTCGATGCCTGCCTCCTCGACGAGGTCGAGGCTGGCCTGGAGCGGCACCATCGCGAGGATCGGTGGAGTGCCCGAGACGAAGGCGCGGATGCCGTCGGCCGGCTCGTAGCCCGGGCCCATCGTGAACGCGTCCTTGCGTCCGAGCCACCCCTGGATGGGCTGGCGCAGTATGCCGTGGTGCCGGCTCGCGACGTACGCCCACGCGGGCGATCCCGGGCCGCCGTTCAGGTACTTGTACGAGCAGCCGACGGCGAGGTCGGCGCCCCAGTCGTCGAGATGCGCCGGGACTGAGCCGCCGGTGTGGCACAGGTCCCAGAGCACGAGGCCGCCGGCGTCGTGGACGGCCTCGGTGATGGCCGGGGCGTCGGCGATGAAGCCTGAGCGGTAGGCGACGTGGCTGAACACGGCGAGCGCGGTCTGCGGACCGACAGCCTCACGGACCTGGTCGACGGTGACGCCCGTGCGCTGGTCTGTCTCGATCCAGCGCAGGGTGAGGCCGCGCTCGGCGGCGATGCCCTCGAGGATGTAGCGGTCGGTGGGGAAGTTGTCGGTGTCGAGGACGACCTCGGTGCGCCCCTGGTGGGCTTGGTGGTCGACGGCCGCTCGGCACAGCTTGTAGAGCAGGACCGTCGTCGAGTCACCGACGAAGGTCTGGCCGGGTGCCGCACCGAGGCAGACGCGGCCGAGTCGGTCCCCGAGCTCCAGCGGCAGGTCGAGCCACTGCTCGTCCCACGACCGGATGAGCCGGTCACCCCACGGCCCGTCGACGAACTCGGCCATCCGCTCCGGGACGTCAGCGACGGGTCGGCCCAGCGAGTTGCCGTCGAAGTAGGCGACGAGGTCGCTGCTCTCGGGGGCGAGGAACCGGTCGCGGTAGGCGGCCAGCGGGTCGGCGGCGTCGAGCTCGGCGGCCTCGGCGGCGAAGTCGGTCATGCTGTGGATCCTATTGCCGCGCGATTCGAGGTAAACACGCCGAGGATTCCCGGCGTTTTTACCTCGAACCGGCGTCGTAGATGGTGGGGATGGCGGGTTCGCCGCGTTGCAGCCGGCGGGCCGCCGCCGGCAGCTCGGCTCGAGACTCGGTATGCCGCGTGCGCGCCTTCTCCAGCGAAAGCGCCTCGCGGTCGACCACCTCACCGGCCCGCATCAGCGGAACGAGCAGCGACCGGTCGTCACCGTCGTCGACCGGTGGCTCGCCGATGCCGATGACCTCAGCCTCGCCGACACCGCGGGCGTTGCGCCGCCGCAACGCGTACTTGCGACCACCCACCGACTGCTTGTCCTTGCTCTTCTTCTCCACGCCCACCAACGAACCGGAGGCGTCCTCGCGGGCCACCAACTTGTAGACCATCCCGGCGGTGGGCGCGCCCGACCCCGTCACTAGGGACGTCCCGACGCCGTAGATGTCCACGGGAGCGGCGGCCAGGGCGGCGATGGCGTACTCATCGAGGTCGGAGGTCACGACGATCTTGGTCTTCGTCGCCCCCAGCCGGTCGAGCTGCTCGCGCACCTCGCGCGCCTGTACGAGCAGGTCACCGGAGTCGATCCGCACGGCGCCCAGCTCAGGCCCCGCCAGCTCGACCGCCGTCTCCACGGCCTTCGGCACGTCGTAGGTGTCCACCAGCAGCGTGGTGCCCTTGCCGAGCGTCTCGATCTGCGCCTTGAACGCCGCCCGCTCGTCGTCGTGCAGCAAGGTGAACGCGTGCGCCGCCGTCCCCGCCGTCGGCACGTCCCAGCGTCGGCCCGCCTCGAGGTTCGAGGTCGTGCCGAAACCCGCGATGTATGCCGCCCGCGCGGCTGCGACGGCCGCCTCCTCGTGCGTGCGGCGAGACCCCATCTCGATGCATGGCCGATCGCCAGCGGCCGAGGTCATTCGCGACGCCGCCGACGCAATTGCACTGTCGTGGTTGAGAATCGAGAGCACCAGCGTCTCCAGCACGACGCCGTGAGCGAAGTCGGACTCGACCACGAGCACCGGTGAGCCGGGAAAGAAGGCCTCGCCCTCGGCATACCCCCAGATGTCTCCCTCGAAGCGGTAGCCAGCGAGGAACGACAAGGTGGCCTCGTCGACGACCCCGCGCAGCGCCTCGAGCTCCGCCTCGCCGAACCGGAATGCCTCGATGGCCTCGAGGAGCCGCCCCGTCCCGGCGACCACGCCGTAGCGCCTCCCCTCGGGCAGGCGGCGGGCGAACACCTCGAAGACGCACCGACGCGATGCGGCCCCGCTGCGCAGGGCGGCCTCGACCATGGTCAGCTCGTAGTGGTCGGTGAGCAGGGCGGTGCTGGGCGTGAGAGCGGGCACGCAGGCAGCCTATGGTGGAGCCGTGTCCATCGCCCCCACCGAGCAGGAGACGGTGTCGCCGGACGAGGTGACCGAGGCGGACACCCCCTGGATCACCCTCGTCTGGAACGACCCCGTCAACCTCATGTCCTACGTGACGTTCGTCTTCCAGAGCTACTTCGGCTACCCCAAGTCCAAGGCCGAGAAGCTGATGATGGACGTCCACGTCAAGGGCCGCGCGGTCGTCTCCAACGGCAGCCGCGAGCAGATGGAGACCGACACCGAGGCGCTCCAGGGCTATGGCCTGTGGGCCACCTTCCAGAAGGACGACTGAGTGGCGCGCGGGTTCAAGAGACGTGACGGTCGGTATGCCGCGAAGCTCGATGCCGTCGAACGTGGCCTCGTCGTGGGGCTGATGGAGCAGGTGCTCGAGCTGGTCGCGCCGGAGACGCTGTCGGCGTCGGTCGCCGAGGGCGGCGACGAGTTCGACCGGATCGTGGCCGGGCTGGGTGGTATCGGGCAGGGGGTGTCGCTGTCGGCGGACGACCAGGTGCCCGACCTGTCGGGCGACGTGCCGGCGCCGCGTGACCCGGCCCTCGACCGGCTGCTGCCGACCGCGAACCGGCAAGACGAGCAGATGGCAGCCGAGTTCCGGCGGCTGACCGAGGACGGGCTGCGATCGCGCAAGGCGGCGAACCTCTCGACCGCGATCGCCGCGCTGTCGGCGCCTGCCGGTGGCAAGGACGACAAGGTCAGCCTCGACCAGGAGCAGGCACTGGCGGTGCTCATCTCGCTGACCGACGTGCGGCTGGTGCTGGGGGAGCGGCTCGGGCTCAAGCACGACGACGACGTCGAGCTGCTCGAGGAGCAGGCGAGCAGCCTCCCCGACGACGACCCGGCGGTGTACGCGCTGGCGGTCTACGACTTCCTCACCTGGCTCCAGGAGACCTTGGCCCACGCCCTGCGCCCCTGACCGAGCCGCCGTGGCGGGGCCGGAGCCGAGCTTTCGGGCTGGTGGCCGAAAGTTCCGGCCGGTCGTCGCGGCCAGCCCCGAGGTTTCGGGCGGGTGGCCGAAAGTTGCGCGGCGCCGCCGCGGGGTGACCGGTGTGACGCACCAGACGGGGCGTCGGTGGGGGTGATCGTGCGTATGCCGCTTAGCCTTGGGGGCGTGGGTGACGCACCGATCGGGATCTTCGACTCGGGCTACGGGGGCCTGACCGTCGCCCGGGCCGTGCTCGACCAGCTGCCGCACGAGTCGGTCGCCTACTTCGGCGACACCGCCCGCGCTCCCTACGGCCCGCGTCCCATCGCCCAGACCCGCGAGTTCGCGCTCGAGTGTCTCGACCGGCTCGTCGACCACGGCGTCAAGGCGCTGGTCATCGCGTGCAACACCGCCAGCGCCGCCGTCCTGCACGACGCCCGCGAGCGCTACGACGTCCCCGTCGTCGAGGTGATTCGCCCTGCCGTCCGCCGGGCCGCGGCCGCCACCCGCAACGGCCGGGTCGGCGTCATCTCCACCAAGGGCACCCACCAGTCCGGTGCCTATGTCGACGCCTTCGCCGCGGCGCCCCACCTCGACGTCACGAGCGTCCCGTGCCCGCGGTTCGTCGAGCTCGTCGAGGCGGGCGTCACGAGCGGCCCCGAGGTGATCGCGACGGCGCGCGACTACCTCACGCCGCTGGTCGAGCACGACGTCGACACCCTCGTCCTCGGCTGCACCCACTACCCGCTGCTCACCGGCGCGATCTCCTACGTCATGGGCGATCGAGTCACCCTCGTGAGCAGCGCGGACGAGACGGCCAAGGACGTCTACCGCGTGCTCGCCGACCACGACGCGCTGCGCCCGGCCGACCTGCCGCCGCCCAGCCACGGGTTCACCACGACCGGCGACGCCGAGGAGTTCCGCGCCCTGGCGCGCCGCTTCCTCGGACCGGAGGTCGGTGACGTCTACGGCAACTCGACCGTGCGGCATACCCAGGTCGTCGAGGCGACCACGACGGCAGGGGAGGTCGCGTGAAGCTCACCATCATCGGGTGTTCGGGGTCGTTCGCCGGGCCGGACTCGCCCGCGTCGTCCTACCTCGTGCAGGCCGAGCAGAACGGCCGCACCTGGTCGATCGTGCTCGACCTCGGCAACGGTGCCCTCGGGCCGCTCCAGCGCCATCTCGACCTCGCCGACCTCGACGCCGTCTTCATCAGCCACCTGCACCCCGACCACTGCGTCGACGTGTGCGGCCTCTACGTCACCCGCAAGTACCGCCCTGGCGGCCCCGTCGAAGGGCAGCTCCCGATCCACGCGCCGCGCGACGCCGAGCAGCGGTTCGCCCTGATGTACCACGGGCTTGAGCACGCCACGATGACCCATGAGTTCCGGTTCGACGAGCTCGCCGACGCCCAGGTGACCAAGGTCGGCCCGCTCGTGGTCACGGCATACCGCGTCAACCACCCCGTCGAGGCGTATGGCTTCCGGGTCGAGGCCGACGGCGCGGTCCTCGCCTACACCGGCGACACTGACGCATGCCCCAACCTGCGTCCGCTGATGACCGGCGCCGACCTCGTGCTCGCCGACAGCGCCTTCGTCGACGGCCGCGACGACACCACGGGCATCCACCTGTCGGGGAGCCGAGCGGCGCAGGCCGCCGTCGACGCCGGTGGAGTGGGCCGGTTGTTGCTCACGCACATCCCCGCGTGGAACGACCCCGAGGTATGCCGTGCGCAGGCTGCCGCGGTCTGGTCCGGTCCGCTGGACGTCGCCGTCGCGGGTCGGTCCTACGACATCTGACGCCGCTCGATGAGGGCTCCCAGGCCGTCGAGGGTGCGGGCCAGGCCGAACTTCCAGGCGCGGTCCGGTGACCACGCACTGCCCTGGGCGGCTCCGGCCGTTGCGCCGATGCGGACGGCCCGCGGGTAGGTCGCCGGGTCGAACGCACGGGCCAGGAGGGGCGCGTTGGTGGCCCACCACTGGTCGTCGGAGGCGTCCGCATCAGCCGTCGCACGGGCAGCCTGGCGGGTGGCGAGCGCGTGGGCCTGGACGAACCCGAGCAGGTGGGCGAGGGCGGCGTCGGTGGTCACGTCGTCGAGCCCGGTGTCGTCGAAGGCGGCGAGCTCGTGCTCGTACTTGGCCATGACGCCAGGGCCGAGCGGTGGCCGGTTGAGGGCGGTGGCGTCGATGAGCCACGGGTGCTCGGCCAGCAGGTCGCGGTTCGCCTCGGCGACGCGGGCGAGGCGGGTGCGCCAGCCGGTGCCGCGCCGCCAGCGTGGACGTGGCATGCGCAGGTATGCCGTGTCGACGAGCAGGTCGACCAGCTCCGCCTTCGCAGGGACGTAGGTGTAGAGGGCCATGGGGGACAGGCCGATTCGCTTCGCGAGGGCTCGCATGCTCAACGCGTCGAGACCGTCGGAGTCGGCGAGCGCCAGGGCGGCGTCGACGACCTGGTCGACGGTGTGGGTGCGACCTGGCCCGCGTTGCGCGCTCCGTGCCCCGGCGTCAGGTCCGGCGTATGCCGGGTCGGCAGGGTGGTTGCGCCACAGCAGGGCCATGGCGCGGCTGGGGTCGGTACCCGGCTTTTCCGGCATGGGAACAATCCTCGCAGCCGTGACGTTGGACGCCTTTACCTTACACCGTACGGAGTTAGTGTCGTCCGCAGCCACAGGAGGATCCGCATGCAGATCACCCAGTCAGCAATTTCGCTCAACGTCGCCGATGTGGAGGCGTCGTCGTCATGGGTGCAGCGGCATCTCGGATTCGAGGTGGCCATGGCCGCCGAGGGGTTCGTGTCGCTCAGCCACCCGGACGCCGGCTTCAACCTGATCTACCTCGCCACCGGCCTGCCGACGTTCAAGCCTGCGTCGGCGGCAGGGCCCGCCGACGGCCTGCTGGTCGTGTTCACCGTCGAGGACGTCGACATCGAGTACGAGAAGCTCGTCGGCGGCGGCGCGACGGTCGTGACGCCGATCGAGACCGAGCCGTGGGGTGAGCGATACGCCCAGTTCACCGACCCGAACGGCGTGATCTACCAGCTCGTCAGCTGGGTCGAACCGACCGACCCGCAGTACGCCTGACCCGCGCCGATTCAATGGCCGACGACGCGCCCGCATTTCCCGGCGCGTCGTCGGCCACTCGGCACCGGTGGGCTTGCCCGCCTACAGTGGCGAGCATGAGCCGGCAGCCGGTGGTGCCCCTCGCCCCGAACGTCTGGCGGATCCCGCTGATCCGCGACTTCGTCAACGGGTTCATGTTCCGCGACGACGACGGTCAGGTCACCCTCGTCGACATGGGCGTGAAGAAGTCCGGCCCCAAGGTGATCGCCGCGCTCGAGACCATCGGCGCCGCCCCGTCCGACGTCACCCGACTCCTGCTCACGCACGCCCACCCCGACCACGCGGGCGGCGCGGCGCACGTCGCCCGCGTGACCGGGCGCGACTTCGGGCTGCACGAGGACGACGCCGGGTATGCCGCCGCGGGGCAGGGGCCGCCGCGCGACCACAGCTTGCGCCTGGGTCGCCTCATGGAACGGCTCAGCCCGTCGAAGTTCGAGGCGGTTGCTGTCGGAGAGACCTTCACCGACGGCCAGGTCGTGCCCGTGGCCGGTGGCCTCCAGGTGGTGCACACGCCCGGGCACACTCCCGGCCACGCGGCATACCTGCACCTGCCCACCGGCGTGCTCATCACGGGCGACTCGATCTTCAACGTGCGCCAGCTCCGGTGGCCGGTCAAGGCCTTCTGCACCGACTTCCGGCTCAACGAGCAGACGGCGCAGCGGCTCGTCGAGCTCGACTACACGACCGCCGCGTTCACCCACGGCACCGAGCTGCGGGTCAACCCGCGCGAGCACATCCGCCGCTTCCTCACCCGGCAGGGCGTCATCTGAGCCGCTGGCAGGATGGCGCCCATGACGATCGCGATTCCTGCACCGCTGCGTCCGGGCGACCGCATCGGTGTGACCGCACCGTCAGCGGGTGTGAGTGGGATCGAGGCGGAGCGGATCGACTTCTGCGTCCAGTGGCTGCGTGACCGCGGCTACGACGTCGTCGTGGGCGAGGCCATGGACGGGGCGGGCGTCACTTCGGCGCCCGCAGAGGTGCGCGCGGCCGAGCTGACGGCGATGCTGTGCGATCCGGACATCCGCTGTGTCGTACCGCCCTGGGGCGGGGAGACCGCGATCGACCTCGTCGACCTGCTCGACTGGGACGCGCTCAGCCGGGCGGACCCGACGTGGCTCGTGGGCTACTCGGACCTGTCCACCGTCCTGCTCCCCATTACGACCCGGCTCGGCTGGGCCACGCTGCACGGCGACAACCTCGCGGACACCCCCTACGAGGTCCCCGACGGTCTGGCGAGCTGGCTGGAGGTCGCGTCCGGGGTGGACGTCGTGCGGCAGCGGGACAGCGGGCTCGTCGCCACGTGGTGGCGGTTCGAGGAGGACGCGCGGGCCACGGCGTGGAAGCGCGTCGGTGAGGGGAGATGGAGCCTGCACGGTGCCGAATGCCTGCACGTCACGGGGCGGCTCATCGGGGGATGCGTGGAGACCCTGTGCAACCTGGCCGGAACGCCATACGGCGACGTTCCCGCCTTCGGCGCAGGGCACGCCGACGACGGAGCTCATCGTCTACGTCGAGGCGGCCGGAGACGATGCTGCGACGATCTGCCGCAACCTGCACGGGCTGCGGCTGGCCGGTTGGTTCGAGCGCGCGAACGCCGTGCTCGTCGGGCGCACCAACGCACCGGACGCCCCGAAGCTGACGCAGCGCGAGGCCGTGCTCGACGCGCTGGGGCGGCTCGACCTGCCGATCGTGTTCGACCTCGAGATCGGGCACGTGCCACCCCACCTGCCGCTGGTCAACGGTGCCCTCGCGACGGTCACCGTCGACGGCGACACTCGTGAGATCGTGCAGCGGCTGGGCTGACCGGGCTACGCGCCCGCGAGGCGCTCGCGGAGCCAGTCGAGGTCCTCGATCTGGCCCTCGAGGCCACCGCGGGTCTCGATCACGACGGGGGCGTCGGCGGCCTTGACCGCCGCGACCAGCTCGTCGGAGGGGATGAGGCCCTGGCCGAGGTTGGTGTGCCGGTCGGCGCCGGAGTCGAACTCGTCGCGGCTGTCGTTGCAGTGCACCAGGTCGATGCGCCCGGTGATCGCGCGGATCTGCTCGGGCGCGGTCGCGAGCGGGATGCCACCCGCCCACGCGTGACAGGTGTCGAGACAGAACCCGACGTTGTCACCGCCGGGGGCGGCCTGGATCGCCTCCCACGTACGCGCGATCCGCTCGAGGGTGCGGGCCATCGCGTTGTCGCCACCCGCTGTGTTCTCGAGGAAGACGGGCACCTTGAGGTCGGTCGCCTCGATCGCCTTGCGCCAGTTGTCGAACCCCTTGTCGACGTCCGCGGTGTTCTCGACGTGTCCGCCGTGGACGATGAGCCCCTTGGCCCCGATCTCCGCAGCTGCATCGACGAACTGCTGCAACAGCTTTCGGCTCGGGATGCGGATCCGGTTGTTCGTCGACGCGACGTTGATGAGGTACGGCGCGTGGACGTACAGGTCGACGTCGGCCGCCTCGGCGGACTCCTTCAGCGCCGCCGGCCCCGCGGCATACTCCACGACCGGCCCCTTGTAGCTCTGTGGGTTGCCGAGGAAGAACTGGCTGAGCCCGGCGCCGCGCGCCTGCGCCTCGCCGACGGGGTCGGCGGAGTCGACGTGGGCACCGAGGCGGGGGAGGTTGGCTGCCATGGGTCCACCCTAGGACGCACGACCGACGGGGTATGCCGCGTGGCCGCCCGGGTGCCCACGGTTAGCCTTGGCGCGTGACCGACACGACTGCGAACCAGCCGACCGCCAAGCCGCGCCACGACGGCCGCACCCCTGACCAGACCCGCGAGGTGCGGATCACCCGCAACTGGCTCGACCACGCCGAGGGGAGCGTGCTCGTGGAGTTCGGGCGCACCCGCGTGCTGTGCGCGGCATCGTTCACCGAGGGTGTGCCGCGCTGGCTCAAGGGGAAGGGGACGGGCTGGGTCACGGCGGAGTACGAGATGCTGCCGCGGTCGACCAACACCCGCTCGGACCGCGAGTCGCGCAAGGGGAAGGTGGGCGGCCGCACCCACGAGATCAGCCGCCTGATCGGACGCTCGCTGCGGGCCATCATTGACACGAAGGCGTTGGGGGAGAACACGATCGTGCTCGACTGCGACGTGCTCCAGGCTGATGGTGGCACGCGCACGGCGTCGATCACAGGTGCCTATGTGGCTCTCGTCGACGCGATCGAGGACGCGCGGGCCAAGGGGCTCATCGGGCGCGATGCCCAGCCGCTGACCGGGTCGGTCGCCGCGGTGTCGGTGGGCATCGTCGAGGGACAGCCGGTCATCGACCTGGACTACCCCGAGGACTCGACCGCCGAGACCGACATGAACGTCGTCATGACCGGGGACGGGCGGTTCGTCGAGGTGCAGGGCACCGCGGAGAACGGCGCGTTCGACCGGGCCATGCTCGACGCGCTGCTCGACAAGGCGACTGCCGGCTGCGCGGCGCTGACCCAGGCTCAGCAGGCGGCGCTCGCCGGGACGCCGCGGGAGCGCACGCTGTGAGCGACGCCCGCCGCGTCGTCCTGGCGACCCGCAACGACCACAAGGTCGTCGAGCTGCGCGAGATCCTCGGCGACGTCTGTGCCGAGCTGGGGCTCGAGATCGTGGGGGCTTCGGAGTGGCCGGATGCGCCAGACGTCACCGAGGACGAGGTGACCTTCGAGGGCAACGCAAGGCTCAAGGCGGAGGCGCTCGCGCGGCATACCGGTCTTCCGGCGCTCGCTGACGACTCGGGGCTCGCGGTGGACGTGCTCGGCGGGGCGCCGGGGATCTTCTCGGCCCGCTGGTCCGGACGTCATGGTGACGACCGCGCCAACCTCAACCTGCTGCTCGCCCAGCTCGCGGACGTCAAGGACGAGCACCGCGCCGCGGGCTTCGTGTGCGCGGCGGTGCTGGCTCTGCCCGACGGCACGGTGCGCTCGGCCGCGGGTCACTTCCGGGGCACCCTCGCGCGCGAACCGCGCGGCGAGAACGGGTTCGGCTACGACCCGATCCTCGTCGTCGAGGGCGACACCCGCACGGCCGCCGAGCTCACCCCGGCCGAGAAGAACGCGATCTCTCACCGCGGCAAGGCGTTCCGCGCGATGGAGCCGCACCTGCGCGAGCTGCTGGGCTGACCCAACAGTCCCGACGAGTCACCTAGACTCGCCAGCGCGCGCAAGTGGCGGAATTGGCAGACGTGCTTGGTTTAGGTCCAAGTGCCTTCGGGCGTGCGGGTTCGAGTCCCGCCTTGCGCACCAGCTGAGATGATCACGCCATGGTCGAGGTCTCCTACGCGGTGCAGACGCAGGTCTCGCGCGCGGATGGCGAGCGGCTGTGGCCGGTCTACGACGAGGTGTTCGGTGACCAGCCGGATGCCGGTGCTTGGCTCGAGCAGACGTGGGACAGGCATGCCCGTCGGGACAGTTTTCGGCTAGGCCTTGCTTCGATCGGCGGGCGACCTGTCGCCTTCGGGTGGGGGTATCTCGGCGAACGCGGCCAGTGGTGGACCGACCGGATCAGCGAGACCCTGGCGCAGCCCGCCGTGGATGCCTGGGTGGGTGCGCACTTCGAGATCGTGAGCCTTGGCGTTGTCCCGGCGGTGCGGCGCCACGGTGTGGGCCGCCGGCTTTTGCGGCGCATCCA
This sequence comes from Knoellia koreensis, assembly GCF_013041615.1. Lineage (GTDB taxonomy): Bacteria > Actinomycetota > Actinomycetes > Actinomycetales > Dermatophilaceae > Pedococcus > Pedococcus koreensis. The sequence continues at coordinate 153,021 of NZ_JABEPQ010000002.1, read as the reverse complement.
GGATGCTGCTCCGAGCGACCGCCTCCTGCTGCAGACGACAGACGATGAGGACGACCCGGCCCGCCGCCTGTACGAGTCCGAGGGATGGGGGGTGCTCGGGCCCGGCGCCTCCGACGGCACGGTTGTCATGGGTTGGCGGCGGGCAGACGCCCCGGAGCGGCGTGGGAGCCGGACGCGCGGGTAGCGTCGATGCCGTGGACGACGACGAGCTCACCTATCCGCCGCCGCTCGAGGTCGCGTCGTGGCGGCGCGAGGTGCATGCGTTGTATGCCGCGGTGCGGGCCGAGCCTGGCCCGGCCGCCGCGCACGCGCTGTGGGTCGCCGGTCGGACCGAGCTCTTCGACCACCACCCCGCGAGCCCCAGGCGACCGGGCCAGCAGCTCCGCCACGCGGCATACGACCCGGCCTTTCGCTTCACCGTGCCCATCGAGCCGGCCGACCTCGAGCCGTGGCAGTTCCAGTCGGGCACCGACGGCGCGGTGCCGTTCAGCGGCATCGGTCGGGTGACCCTCGGCGACCTCGGCTCGGTGGCGGTGTGGTGGCTCGACTCGTACGGCGGCGGCGTGTTCCTGCCGCTGCGCGACGGCACTGCCGGACGCGAGACCTACGGCGCCGGCCGCTACGTCCTCGACACGGTCAAGGGCAGTGACCTCGGCCGCGACGGCGACGCCTGGGTGCTCGACCTCAACTTCGCCTACAACCCCTCGTGCGTCTACGACTACCGCTGGGTCTGCCCCCTCGCCCCACCCGCCAACCGGGTCGACGCGCCGGTTCCTGTCGGAGAGCTGCTCCCCAAGGGTTACGACGGATGAACCCGCTGCTGCGCGACCTGCTCCCCGTCCTGGGCCTCGAGGAGGGGTATGCCGCGTCGCACCTCGACCTCCCGGCCGGCGGGCCCCTGCCGGCCGCCTTGCCGGTGGCCACCTTGGCGGCGGGATCCGTTGCGGCTGCTGGACTTGCGGGTGCCGCACTGACGGGCGCGGCCCGGGTGCACGTCGAGCCGCGACAGGTCGCGGTGTCGTTCCGCGGTGACCAGGTGCTCACCGTCGACGGTGAGCAGCAGCAGGGATTCGCACCGATGTCCGGGTTCTTCCGCGCGGCCGACGGCTGGGTGCGCACCCACGCCAACTACCCGCACCACCGGGCTCGGCTGCTGCGCGCGCTGGGGTTGTCCGAGGGCGCCACTCGCGAGGACGCCGGCGCTGCCATCGCGTCCCGCCCGGCGCAGGAGGTGGAGGACGTCGTCACCGCCGACCAGGGCATCGCGGTTCGGGTGCGCGAGCTGGGGGAGTGGATGGGGAGCGAGCAGGCGGCAGCAGTCGACCAGCACCCGGTGCTCGCCGTCGAAAGGGTGGACGCCGCTGGCGGTCCGGAACCCGTTGCCCTGCAACGTCGCCCACGCATCCTCGACCTCACTCGCGTCATCGCGGGCCCAGTGGCGACGAGGACCCTCGCCTTCATGGGCGCCGACGTCCTGCGCATCGACAACCCCCACCTGCCCGAGCTGGAGGCGCAGCACCTCGACACCGACTCCGGCAAGCGCACGACGATCGTCGACCTCACCGATCAGCACGCTCGCGAGCGGGTGCACGAGCTGCTCGCCGAGGCCGACGTCGTCGTGACGGGCTACCGCCCCGGCGCTCTGTCGGCGTACCACCTCGACGCGGAAAGTGTTGCGGCACAGCATGCCCACGTCATCCACGCCAGCCTCTCCGCCTGGACGCCGAGCGGCCCGTGGGGGAGTCGGCGTGGCTTCGACTCGATCGTCCAGGCCGCCACTGGCATCGCGATGATCGAGTCGACCGACGGCGAGAAGCTCGGTTCGCTGCCGGCTCAGGCCCTCGACCACGCCACCGGCTACCTGCTGGCGGCCGGCATCGCGACCGCCCTGCGCCGTCGTGCCGAGGAGGGTGGCACCTGGCGGGTCAGCGCACACCTGGCCCGCACCGCCCACTGGCTGCTGCGCAGCGACGCCCTCGACCTGCCCGGCGGACCCGTCGACGACGTCGAGCCGTGGACCTGGACCGCCGACACCGAGTCGGGCCGGATCAGGCAGGCCCGGCCCGCCTTCCAGCTCGACGGTGGTCCACGCGAGTTTGCCTGGAGCGGAAGACTTTTCGGCGCCGATCAGCCAGAGTGGGCATAACACCGGAAGACCCCACCAGACGGGATGCCGCCGTCAGGTCGACGGCACCGAGCGCGGGTCGAACCCGAATGGCAGCTCGAGCCGATGCGCCTTCATGAGCGCCTCATCCGTCAGGATGTCACGCGTCGACCCGTCGGCCACCACCACGCCGTCGGACAGCACCACCGAGCGCGGGCACAGCTCCAGCGCGTAGGGCAGGTCGTGCGTCACCATCAGCACGGTGACGTCGAGCGAGCGCAGGATGTCGGCCAGCTCGCGCCGGGACGCCGGGTCGAGGTTCGACGACGGCTCGTCGAGCACGAGGATCTCGGGCTCCATTGCGAGCACCGTGGCCACCGCAACGCGGCGCCGCTGCCCGAACGACAGGTGGTGCGGGGGCCGGTCGATGAAGTCGAGCATGCCCACCTGGTCGAGCGCCCGCGTCACCCGCGCGTCGAGCTCGGCACCACGCAGCCCGAGGTTGGCGGGACCGAACTCGACGTCCTGACGTACCGACGGCATGAAGAGCTGGTCGTCAGGGTCCTGGAACACCACCCCCACGCGACGCCGGACCTCGAGCAGGTTGTCCTTCTCCACGGGCATCCCTGACACGGCCACCGAGCCTGCCCCGGCGAGCAGGATTCCGTTGAGGTGCAACACGAGCGTGGTCTTGCCGGCACCGTTGGGGCCGAGCAGCGCCACCCGCTCGCCGCGGTGGACGTGCAGGTTGACGCCGTAGAGCGCCTGGTGCCCGTCGGGGTAGGCGTAGGCGAGCCCGCGGACGTCGAGTACCGGTGTGGTCACAGGAGCACCCCCGCCGCGAGGACGAGCGCGGCAGTGACGGGGAGCAGCGAAGCCAACCGCCAGTCGGCGGCCGTCGCGTGCAGCTGGCGCGTCACCGGCATACGACCCTGGTAGCCGCGCGACAGCATCGCCAGGTGCACCCGCTCACCCCGCTCGTAGGACTTGATGAACAGCGCGCCCGCGCTCGAGGCCAGCACGGGCCACGCCGACACGGTGCGGGCAGTGAAGCCGCGCGACTCGCGCGCGACCTTCATGCGGCGCAGGTCGTCGGTGACGACCTCGAGGTAGCGGACCATGAACCCCATGATCTCCACCAGCTGCCGCGGCAGTCGCAGCCGCTCCAGGCCGGCCACGAGGTCCCGCGGCTCCGTCGTCGTCGCGAGGGTCAACGCGGCCACGACGCCGATCGTCGCCTTGGCCAGCAACCCGAACGCCCCCACGAGCCCGTGCTCCGACACCGAGAACGGGCCCACCTCGACCCGCGGCCCCCTGGCGACGAACGGCATGAGCAGGGCGAAGACCACGAACGGCACCTCGACCACCATTCGCTTCACGAAGTATCCGACGGGCACCCTGGTGGCGCCCGCAGCGGCAAGCACCAGCACGGCATACCCGGCAAAGGCCCAGACCCACCGGTTGGGGGTCGCCACGACGACGATGACGAACGTGAGGATGGCGACGAGCTTCACGTGCGCCGGGAGCCGGTGGACGACGCTGTGCCCGTGGTAGTGCAGTCCGTGTCCGTGACCCGCGCCCACGTCAGTCCTGGCTCTTGCGGCGTGCCAGCAGACGGAACAGGAGGAAGGCCACGGCCGCCACGACGAGCACGCCGATGACGCCGGCGAGGCCCCCGGAGAGGCGCGCGTTCTCGATACCGGCGACGCCGTAGCCGGCGAACGGCGATTCGTCCGTGGCGTGCTGCCCGGCCGTGGTGGCGAAGCCCTGTTTCTCGGCCACTGACTCGAGTCCGTCGGGGCTCGACGAGGCGTAGAAGGAGACGATGCCCGCCAGGACGAGCGAGACGAGTATGCCGGTGAGCACGAGTGCGCGGGTCGAGACCCGTCGGCGCGGGGTCGGCGCCGGGTCGGTGCGCTCGGTGGTGTCGGTGGACCCGGTCATGCGGTCTGCTCCTCACGGATGGTCAGGGTGCGTGCGGTGACGAGGGGCTTGGCGCCGTACACGAGGTCGGGTCGGGTGGCGATGATGGCGGAGACGGCCAGGGCGGTGATGATCGCCTCGCCGATGCCGATGAGCAGGTGGACTCCGACCATGGCGCCGACCAGCGTGCCGAGCGGGATGTCGACGGCCCCGCCGACCGCGAACAGCAGCGCGAACGTCCCGGCCGTGACCGGCACGGACACGAAGGCGCCAACGGCGGCTGCGAGGGGCACCGACGAGAGCTGCTTGGGCAGCAGGCGGCGGGCGAGGGTGAACACGCCCCAGCCGACCCAGACGCCGACGAGGGCCATGAGGGAGATGTTGGTGCCGAGCGCGGTGAGTCCGCCGTCGGCCATGAGCGTGCCCTGGACGAGCAGCACCACCGTGATCGCCAGGGTCGCCGTCCACGGCCCGACCAGCACGGCGGCCAACGCGCCCCCGAGGAGGTGTCCCGATGTGCCCGCGCCGATGGGGAAGTTGAGCATCTGCGCGGCGAAGACGAACAGCGCGACGAGCCCGGCGAGAGGCGCCGTGCGGTCGTCGAGCTCGCGCCGGGCACCGCGCAGGGCCAAGCCGACACCGGCCACCGCGACGACGCCCGTCGCCACGGAGGTGGGTACGTCGAGGAATCCGTCGGGGACGTGCACGCGGCGCTCCTGGGATAGGTTGGAGGTCGAATGATCGGGGCTCGACCCCACGTTATTGCAAATGGATTGCAACAACTACCCCAGGGTTCACCGACGCTGGGCGCGAGGAGCGAGGCGAGCGTGGCTGACCGGCTGACCAAGGGGGACAAGGCCCCCGACTTCACGCTGTCGGACGACCAGGGCGGCAGCGTGACGCTGTCCGACCTGCGCGGGCGCAAGGTGATCGTCTACTTCTACCCCGCCGCGATGACCCCGGGCTGCACCAAGCAGGCGTGCGACTTCAGCGACAACCTGGGCACGCTGCGCGGTGAGGGGTACGAGGTCCTCGGCATCTCGCCGGACAAGCCGGAGAAGCTGGCGAAGTTCCGCGACCGGGACGGCCTGTCCATCACCTTGCTGTCCGACCCCGACAAGAAGGTCATGGACGAGTACGGCGCCTTCGGCGAGAAGAAGCTGTACGGCAAGACCGTCGAGGGCGTCATCCGCAGCACCGTCGTCGTCGACGAGGACGGCACCGTCTCCGACGCCTGGTACAACGTCAAGGCCACGGGTCACGTCGCCAAGCTGCGGCGCGACCTCGGCCTGGATGGGAAGGACTGATCATGAGCGACACCACCACCCCCAAGCCCCAGCAGAACGGCAGCGCCCCCGCCAGGGCCGAGTCGAGCAAGTCGGTTGCCGAGCTCCAGGCGGACATCGACGCGGCGCGGGCTCGCCTCGCCGGCACGGTCGACGAGCTGCACGTCCGCACGGCACCCAAGGAGATCGTGCGTCGCGAGGTCGAGAGTGCCAAGACCAAGTTCACCGAGGCCACCCGCACGCCGTCGGGTGACCTGCGCACCGAGCGGGTCGCCGCGCTGGCGGCCGCGGCGGTCGCACTGATCGGTCTCGGGGCGCTGCGCCGCCGACGTGGCTGAGGGACGCCTTCCGGTCCGGATGCTGCACGACCGGGTGCTCGTCGCGCTCGAGGGCGAGGGCGAGCGCCGGTCCGGTGGCGGCATCGTCATCCCGGCCACCGCCAGCGTCGGGCGCCGGCTGGCGTGGGGCACGGTCGTGGCGGTCGGCCACAACGTGCGGCAGGTCGAGGTCGACGACCGAGTCCTGTTCGACCCCGAGGAGCGCGCCGAGGTCGAGGTGCAGGCCAAGGACTACGTCGTGCTGCGTGAGCGCGACATCCACGCCGTGGCCGCCGCCCGGGTGAGCGACGGCCAGACCGGCCTCTACCTCTAGCGCGGTGCCCTCGGCCCGGTGGCGCTAGCGCGCGACGGGGAGCCCCGCCTCGCGCCACGCCCGGAACCCGCCGACCACATCGCTGGCCCGACGAACTCCCAAGCGCACCAAGGCATCTGCGGCCAGCGACGAGGTGTAGCCCTCCTGGCACAGCACGAGCACCCGGGTGTCGAAACCCGCTACCGGGAGGCGCGCGTCATGGCGCGGGTCGAACCGCCACTCCAGGACGTTGCGCTCCACGACGAGCGGGACCAGGTGGGCGGCCACCTCGCCCTCGGCGGCGCGTTGGGCGGCCGGCCGGATGTCGACGAGGACCGCGCGGTGGTGCAGGACCTCCTGGTATGCCGCGCGGACGCTCACCCTGCGCAGCCGGCTCCGGGCGTCGGCGAGCTGGTGGTCGATGCCGTCGTAGTGCGGCGCGCTGAACAGCCGCGTCTCCCAGAGCGGGTCGTGGGTGCTCGCCGGTGCGGTTGCGGCGGGTGCGATGGCGGTCACCACTGCACCCCCGCCCGCTCGACGCTGGTCTCGCGCAGGGCCCCGTCGACCAGGGCGTACCGCGTCATTCCGCGCAGCGCGGGGGAGTAGACGTGGACCGACAGGGCTGGACGGTCGCCGAGGTTGGCGACGTTGTGGACGTGCCGCGGGCCGAACGAGCGCCCCTCCGACTCCCAGAGGAGCCGGTCGTGGACCTCGCCGCCGGAGAAGGTCTGCTCGAGCAGCTCGCCGGTGACGGTGAGGAACGCCCCCTCGGACCGCAGGTGGTCGTGCCAGCCGGTCCGTGACCCGACGGGCCAGCCGATGACCCAGATCTCGAGGTGGTCGGTGGCGTCGAGGCGGTGCCAGGTGCGCTCGCTCGAGTCGAGGTCGACGAGTCGGTGCAGGTCTGGGTCGCTGGCGAAAAGCCGCGCGGTGCGCAGCAGCTGGTTACGGGTGAAGCGGTTGACTCCGGGGGTGCCGGTGGTGACGGCGGTCATGGGTTGTCTCCTGTGCAGGTCGGTGATGGCTGGTGGTCTGCGAATGCATTGCGGCGCAACACATTCGGGGACACATCGAGCCCTGCACGAGGAACAGGTCGAGATGGATGCGGCGGTATGCCGTGTGGCTGGGTGCCGGTGTAGGCATGGGTCTCGTCTCCGGGTCTGGGTCCTCGACCCCGGTGGGGGAGGACGTGGCTGCTGCGGGCTGGTCAGGCGCAGTGGCAGCAACACCGCATGGTGCAGCGGCACATGGAACCCATGAGCGCGCAGAGCCGTGCGGTGGACGAAGACATGGGACAAGTGCAGCACGGGCGACGCGGCTGCGTCCACGGGCAGCGGTCCCCGTCTCGCGGAGCGGACGCACCGATAGGTTGGGCGCCGTGCCGCCGACCGATGCCGACCGCCGCTTGCGGATCGCCGTGGCCGGCATGTGGATCGAGTCCTCGACCTTCTCGCCGCACCGCGCGGGGGCGCGCGACTTCCGGGTCCTTGCCGGACAGGAGCTCCTCGACCGGTATGCCGTGACGCGCGAGACCGCGCCGGAGGTCGAGTGGGTGGGGGTGCACTTCGCGCGGTCGATCCCGGGCGGGGCCGTGCTGGCCGACACCTATGCCGACCACCGGGCGCGGATCTGCTCCGGGCTGCGGGCGGCGCTGGCGTACGGACCGCTCGACGGCATCCTGCTCGACATCCACGGGGCCATGTCGGTGGACGGCCTGCGGGATGCGGAGGCCGACCTCGTGCGGGCGGTTCGGGAGGTGGTCGGACCGGGCGTGATGATCTCGGCCGCGATGGACCTGCACGGCAACGTCTCCCGCGAGCTGGCCGAGCAGGTCGACCTGCTCACCTGTTTTCGCATGGCTCCGCACGAGGACGCCGACGAGACCCGAGACCGCGCCGGTCGCAACCTGGTGGACGTACTGCTCTCGGGGGCCGACCCGGTCCGTGCGCGCGTGGCCGTGCCGATCCTGCTGCCGGGGGAGAAGACCAGTACCCGCGTCGAGCCGGCCCGGAGTCTCTACGCTCGCTTGCCCGAGGTCGCCAGCCGCGACGGCGTCGTCGACGCGGCGATCTGGGTGGGCTACGCGTGGGCCGACGAGCCACGCTGCCACGCCACCGTGGTGGTGCAGGGAACCGACCCCCAGGCCTGTGCGAGAGGGGCGGAGGAGCTCGCACGCGAGCTGTGGCGGGTACGGGACGACTTCGAGTTCGTCGGCCCGACCGCGACCCTCGACGAGGCGGTCGACCGCGCCCTGGCCGGCCGCACCCGGCCCCACGTCATCTCCGACTCCGGCGACAACCCCGGTGCTGGGGGAACCGGCGACGTCACCTGGACGCTCGCGCGGCTGCTGGAGCGACCGGACCTCACCGCCGATGACTCGCCCACCACCCTCGTTGCGTCGGTGTTCGATGCCGAGGCCCTGGAGGCATTGCGGCACAGGGAGATCGGCGACTTCGTCGAGATCGAGGTTGGTGCGCGGACGACACCGTCACCCGCCCCGCCGGCGCGACTGCGCGGCATACTCCACTCGCTGCACGAGGGTGATCCCGACGCGGGTGGCATCGCCGTCATCCGGGTCGGCGGTCTGCACGCCGTCGTCACCGAGCACCGCAAGGCCTTCCACGACGTCGCCGACTTCACCGCCATCGGGCTCGACCCGGGGGGTGCCGACATCGTCGTCACGAAGATCGGCTACCTCGAGCCGACGCTGCACGACCTCGCCCGCGGGTGGACGTTGGCGCTGACGCCCGGCGGCGTCGACCAGGACCTTGAGCGGTTGGGACACAAGGAGATTCGGCGCCCGGTTCACCCGTTCGACCCGGAGACTCGCGTCGGCGGCGGCTGGGCGCCGGACCTGAGGGCGGAGGTCCTCAGCGGCCCGGCAAAGCCACCGAAGGCGCGGCGATGACGGCCCAGCCGCAGCTCGAGCTCGCCGTCCAGGATGCTGCGGGCGTGCGGATCGCCGTCGGGCTGGACGTCGACCGGGTCGAGCTGTGCTCGGCGCTGGCCCTCGGGGGAGTGACGCCGTCGATCGCCACGATCGAGGCAGCCGTTGCCGCAACCCAAGGTGCCGTAGGGGTCCACGTCCTCGTGCGCCCGAGGCCCGGTGGCTTCCGGTACACGGCGGACGAGCTCGCCGTGACGTACGCCGACGTCGAGCGTGCGCTGGACGCCGGCGCGGCCGGTGTCGTCGTCGGCGCACAGGTGGCTGGCGGGCAGCTGGACGGCGACTTCGTCGCGCAGGTGGTGGAGCGCTCCGGTGGCCGCGAGGTGACCATCCACCGGGTCATCGACGTGTGTGCGGATCCCGTTGCGGCCGTAGAGGTTGCGATCGGGTCAGGTGCTACTCGGGTGTTGACGTCGGGTGGCGCGGTCAGCGCACCTGAGGGCCGCGAGAGGCTTCGTCGCATGGTGGAGGTTGCCGGCGGGCGCATCCAGGTCATGGCCGGTGGAGGCATCAGCGCTCGGACGGTCGGGCGGGTGCTCGACACCGGTGTCGACGCCGTGCACTTCTCGGCGCGGCGCCCGGTGGCCGCACACGGCATACCCCTCGGCGCCCAGGATGACGGCACGCACGACGTCACCGACCGGGATTTGGCCGCCGCCGTGGTCGCGCAGGTGGGCCGCCCGACGCCCGGACGATGAGCCGCGTGGGCATCACGACCGTCTGCGGCGGGGACTCATCACCGAGCAGGCGGGCGAACAGCTGCTGGGCTGCCTTCTGCCCCAACGCTGCTGGATCGGCATGCACCACGGTGACGGGAGGCTCTACGAGGTCCGCGAGCTCGAAGTCGTCGTAGCCCACGAGTGCCAACCGAAGGTCCAGCTGACGCAGTGCGTGGAGCACCGTGAGGGTGACCCGGTTGTTGCCGGTGATCACGGCGGTGACCGGTTCGCGGCCCCGGCCCCACTGCGTCAGGGCAGCCACGGCTGACTCCGTCGTGTGCGGACCCATGGCCACGCGGGGCTCGCCGGGCAGCGTCAGCGAGGTGTGGACGTCAAGGAAGGCCTCCCGCCGCCGACGGGCCGTCCAGTACTCGGCGTGGTCGCCGAGGAAGCCGATCTGGTGGTGGCCGTGGGCGACGAGGTGCTCCACCGCGCTGCGGACACCACCGGCGTTGTCGCTCACGATGGTGTCGGCCGCGTCGCCGCGCACGGGCCGGTCGATGTAGACGATCGGGATGTCGTCCGCGCCGAGCGCCAGGTCACCGGCCGGGGTGTCGTCGGCCGGCACGATGACGACACCGTCGACACGTCGGGCGACGAGCCCGCGCAGTATGCCGCGCTGCCGGGTCGGTGAGCCCTCGGCAGACGCGGTGATGAGCTGGTACTGGCGGATGCGGGCCTCGCGCTCCACCGCCGCGCCCAGCTGGGAGTAAAACGGGTTGGCCAGGTCCTCGATGACCAGCCCGATGGTCTGGGTACGGCTCAGCTGGGTGTGGGGAGCACCGTGCCGGCCGAAGCCGATGCGCTCGATGACGGCGCGCACTCGGGCCTCGGTGTCCGGCCGCACCCCGGGGGCGCGGTTGACCACGCGCGACACCGTCTTGACCGACACGTGCGCCTCGGCCGCCACGTCGGACATCGTCGGTACCGCGGTTGTCCGGTGGCCAGACATCGTCGTCACGCGCCCGATCCCACCAGACGCCACCGGTGCCGGCAACAGGTCGCTGGCCAGCACGGTGCGGTGGTTGTCCGGTTGGCCTGTCCGCTCCGGACAAGGCGGACGTCCGCAGTTGCCGTCGGCGGGGCGCGGCCAAAGGATGCCAACACCCCACAGCGCGTGGTGGTGCACACAACGACGTGGCTCGGAGGACTCATGCGCTCGACTTCTGCCCTGACCCGCACGGCACTTCCCAGGGCGGTTGTCGTCGGCGTCCTCGCGGCTGCACTCGGGTGGGCGTCGGCGGCCGGCGCCGCCCCGACCGCGAAACCCGCACCGTCTGCGTCCTCGAGCTCGGGTGCGTCGTCCCGCGCGGCGGGCGTGGCCGCGGGTGGGTTCGAGACGTCGTTCGAGGACGGCCAGCCGGCACCCCTGGCATCCACCGTGGAGGCCGGGCCGGACGGCCCGCGGCAGTCGAACGTCACCGGGAGCCAGGGAGCCGACGGCAGCCTCCTCGGTGCGGTCGTGGGCATCACCGCCAGCGCGGAGAACCCGCCCGGAGAGGTCGCGGCCAACCTGTCGGACGACAACCCCGACACGAAGTGGCTCGCCTTCCAGTCCACCGGCTGGGTCCGCTACCAGCTGTCCGGCGCCCGCAGGGCGGTGACGTGGTCGCTCACCTCGGCGAACGACGCACCCGAGCGCGACCCCAAGGACGTGACCCTCCAGGGGTCGGCCGACGGGACGACCTGGACCGACCTGGACCGGCAGACGGGCCTCGACTTCAGTGAGCGCTTCCAGACCAAGACCTTCACCGTGGCCACGCCCGGGTCGTACGCCTACTACCGGCTGGATGTGACCGCGAACCACTCCGGCGGCATCGTCCAGCTTGCCGACTGGGGGCTGAACGAGGACCCGACCACCAACCCGCCGGTGGCCGCTCCCATGGTGACCGAGGTCGGACAGGGCCCGCGGTCCGGCTACAACATCAAGTCCCTCGTGGGCTGGGCCGGCATCCGCGCGCTCCACTACGCCGGCCGGCACACCGCCGACGGTCGCGGTTACGCCTGGAACCGTCTCTACGACGTCGACGTCCCCGTCGGTGACCGCACCCAGCTCAGCTACAAGGTCATCCCGGACATGGTCAAGGGCGACCTGACCTACCCCTCGACCAACGTCGCCGTCGACCTGAAGTTCACCGACGGCACCTACCTCTCCGACCTGGGCGCGACGGACAGCCACCAGACGGCGTTCTCGCCGAGCGGGCAGGGCAAGGGCAAGATCCTGTATGCCGCGCAGTGGAACTCGGTGGTCGTCGACCTCGGCCCGGCGGCGGCCGGCAAGACCATCGACGCCGTCCTGCTCGGCTACGACAACACCTCCGCCAAGGGGGGCACGAGGTTCGGCGGCTGGGTCGACGACCTGCGGATCGACCCGGCGCCGGTCAGCGCCGACCGCTCCAGCCCGACCAACCTCGTCGACGTGCGCCGCGGCACCAACGCATCCGGGTCGTTCTCGCGCGGCAACAACCTGCCGATCAGCGCGCTGCCCAACGGTTTCACGTTCTTCACGCCGCTCACCGACGCGAACTCCAAGTCGTGGGAGTACTCGTACCAGGCCGACAACAACGCTGCCAACCGTCCGGTGCTGGAGGGGCTCGGCATCTCCCACGAACCGTCTCCCTGGATGGGTGACCGCAACCAGATGTCCGTCTTGCCGTCCGCGGCCACGGGGGTGCCCAGCGGCAGCACGACCTCGCGTGCGATTCCCTTCGACCACAAGGACGAGGTCGCTCGCCCCGACTACTACCGGGTCGCGCTCGACGGCGGCATCGTCGCCGAGACCGCACCGGCCGACCACGGTGGTGCGTACCGCTTCACCTTCCCGGACGCCGCAGCCAAGGGCAGCCTCGTCCTCGACACGGTCGACGACAACGGCACCTTCACCGTCGATGCGACCGCAGGGACCATGACGGGCTGGGTCGACAACGGCAGCGGCCTGTCGGTCGGTCGCAGCCGCATGTTCGTCTACGGCGCGTTCGACCGTCCCGCCACAGCCACCGGACCGGCCGCGGGCAGCCACAGCGGCACCCGCTACGTCTCGTTCGACACCTCCAGGACCAAGCGGGTCGAGCTGCGCCTGGCGACATCCTTCATCTCCCTCGACCAGGCCCGGAAGAACCTCACGCTCGAGCTCCAGGGACGCAGCTTCGAGCAGGTCCGTGGCGCCGCCACCTCGGCCTGGGACAAGCGGCTCGGGGTCGTGTCGGTCGAGGGCGCCTCGGACTCCGACGCGCGCACCCTCTACGCCAACCTGTACCGGCTCAACCTCTACCCCAACAGCCAGTTCGAGAACACAGGCACCGCCACGTCACCGGACTACAAGTACGCCAGCCCGGTGCGGGCCAAGTCCGGCGCCGCGACGGCGACCACCACGAATGCCGTTGTCGTGTCTGGGAAGATCTACGTCAACAACGGTTTCTGGGACACCTACCGCACCGTGTGGCCGGCCTACTCGCTGCTCTACCCGGACTTCGCGGCCGAGCTCGTCGACGGCTTCGTCCAGCAGTACCGCGACGGCGGCTGGGTGGCCCGCTGGTCCTCGCCGGGCTACGCCGACCTCATGACCGGCACGAGCTCCGATGTCGCGTTTGCCGACGCCTTCGTCAGGGGCGTGCCGCTGCCGGACAAGCTCGGCACCTACGACGCCGCGCTCAAGAACGCCACGACCCTGCCGACGACGTCCGGCGTCGGGCGCAAGGGCCTCGCCACCTCGACGTTCCTCGGCTACACGCCCAACAGCACGGGCGAGAGCGTCTCGTGGGGACTCGAGGGACTCATCAACGACTTCGGCATCGGCAACCAGGCCGCGGCGCTCGCCAAGGACCCCAGCGTGCCGGAGGCGCGCCGGACCCAGCTGGGTGAGGAGTCCGAGTACTTCCTCAAGCGCGCCACGGCATACGTGAACCTCTTCAACCCCAAGACCGGGTTCTTCCAGGGCCGGGCCGACGACGGGAGCTTCGCGGCGACCTTCGACCCGGAGGTCTGGGGCGGTGACTACACCGAGACCGACGGCTGGAACTTCGCGTTCCACGTGCCGCAGGACGGCAACGGCCTGGCCAACCTCCTTGGCGGCAAGGCCGCGCTGGCGAAGAAGCTCGACACGTTCTTCGCCACTCCGGAGACCGCGACCAAGCCCGGCTCCTACGGCGGCACGATCCACGAGATGATCGAGGCGCGCGATGTGCGGATGGGCCAGCTCGGCATGAGCAACCAGGTGTCGCACCACATTCCGTACATGTACGACTGGACGGGCCAGCAGTGGAAGACGGCCGAGAAGGTCCGCGAGATCCTGCGTCGCCTCTACGTCGGCGACGAGATCGGCCAGGGCTACCCGGGTGACGAGGACAACGGCGAGATGTCCTCCTGGTACATCCTCTCCTCGCTCGGCATCTACCCGCTGCAGGTGGGCTCGGACCAGTGGGCCGTGGGCTCCCCGAAGTTCACCAAGGCGACCGTGCACCGTCGCGGTGGTGACCTCGTCGTCAACGCACCGGCCAACTCCGAGCGCAACATCTACGTGCAGAAGCTCAAGATCAACGGTGACGGCTACATGCCGGTGTCGATCCCGAACTCGATGATCTCGGGTGCGACGACGCTCGACTTCACGATGGGTTCGAGCCCGTCGGACTACGGCACCCAGAACAACGCGACCCCACCGTCGCTGACCAAGGGTGACGCGCAGCCGCTGCCCCTGCGTGACGCCACCGGACCCCAGCGCGGCACCGCATCCGCGACCGGGACCACAAACGCGAAGGCGTTGTTCGACAACACTTCCGCCACCTCGGTGACGTTCGGCACGGCCACGCCCACGGTGAGCTACACCCTCTCCGGCGCGGGTCAGCGTGCGACGTTCTACACGCTGACCAACGGGTCGTCGGGTGGCGCCGCCTCCGCCTGGCGCCTCGAGGGCAGCAAGGACGGGCGTTCGTGGACCGTCCTCGACCAGCGCAGCGGCGAGGAGTGGCGCTGGGCCACGCAGACGCGTCCGTTCAAGGTCGCCATGCCGGGCACGTACACGACCTACCGGCTCGTCGTCACCGCCAGCAGCGGCATACCTCGCCTCGCCGAGGTGGAGTTCCTCACCGACGGCACGAAGGCCGAGAACGCAGGGCTGCGCGTGACCGCCGGCGACGCGCTCGAGGGGGTCGAGGGCACACCGGTGTCGGGCACGGTCGCCACGTTCTCCGGTGAGAAGCAGTCGACGGCGAGCGACTACTCCGCGACGATCGCGTGGGGTGACGGCACCACCTCGCAGGGCACCATCTCGGCCGGCGACCTCGGCTCCTACACCGTCCGCGGCGAGCACACCTACGCCAAGCCGGGGCCGTACGAGCCGGTGGTGACGGTCAGCGGGCTCAAGGCGCAGTCGAGTGCCGTCGGCCAGGCGGTGGTCCACCAGGCCGTCGTGCCGTCCTACGCCAGCGGCTTCGACCTCGTGTGCATCGGCGACCCGGGCCAGCTCGTGCCGTGCGACGGAGACCAGGCGGGCATCTCCCGGCCTGCCCTGTATGCCGCGGGCGGCACTCCCGGACGCCTCCTCACCGTGGCCGGGTCGGACCTGTCGTTCTCGATGCCCGCCATCCCGGCTGGCAAGAACGACAACGCGACCGGTGCCGGGCAGACGCTCCCTGTGACACTCGCGCCGGGGGCGACGAAGCTGAGCCTCATCGGCACCGCCACGCAGAAGAACCAGGACACGGTCGGCACGGTGCACTTCACCGACGGCACGAGCGTGCCCTACCCGATTCAGTACGGCGACTGGTGCGGTTCGCCGCAGTTCGGCAACCTCGTGGCGCTCAAGATGACCACGCGGCTCAACGGGACCGGCACCGACGGTTGCCAGCTCACCCTGTTCGCCACCGCGCCGCTGACCATCCCGTCCGGCAAGACCGTGAAGTCCGTGACGCTGCCCGCCCAGACCGGTGACCCGCACGCGGACGGGCGGATCCACGTGTTCGCGGTCGCCGACAACGGCACCCCCGTCACCGCACGCGCCGCGACGGGCGTGACCGCGAAGGCGGGCACATCCACCAGCGTCACGCTGGGCACGGTGAGTGGCGGCGTGCCCGCACCGGGCGGTTACACGGGCCGGGTCGCGTGGGGCGACGGCACCCCGACCCAGGACGTGACCGTGGTCGTGGCGGCCGATGGCACCGCAACCCTGCGGGGCACGCACCAGTGGGCGGTCCCCGGCACGTTTGCCGTGCGGGTGCTCGTCGGTGACAGCCGCAACGACACCCTGGTCACCGTGAGCGTGACCGTGACCTAGACGGGGCCGGCGGGCTGGGGTCTGCCCTGCGGCTGGCCTTCGCGAAAACGCCGCCGGACGGGGAGGGGCGGTCCTAGCCTTGACCCGTGGAAGCGGACCCGCAGACCCGCGCCGAGATCGGCGAGCTCATCGAGCGCACCTACCGGGCGATGTCCACGCCCGGCGGTGACGTCGCAACCGCCTTCGACCACGAGGACATCGCGGTCGCCGGGTCCGGCCAGGGCGAGCTGATGCAGGGCCCCGACCAGGTCATCGCAGTCGCCGAGAGCATCGCGGCGCACGGCCTGCCGTGGGTCCCGGAGGACGTGAAGGTCTGGCGCCGCGGAGACGTCGCCTGGGCCCAGGTCCTCGGTCACGTCGAGGTCGTCGAGGACGGTGAGCCCGTCCGCGTGCCCTACTGGACCACCGGTGTCTTCACCCTGGAGCCCGACGGATGGCACTGGGTCTACTGGGGCGGCTCGGAGCCCCAGGAGAACCCGCGGGTCTGACCGCAGCCTTCGGACCCGCGTGCGCCAACGACAAAACCCCCGGTGCAGGTGCACACGGGGGCTTCGGTCATCCGCCAGAGGTGGTGCGCCATCAGGGACTCGAACCCCGAACCCGCTGATTAAGAGTCAGCTGCTCTGCCAATTGAGCTAATGGCGCGCGAGGAGAGACAGTAGCAGCCGGGTGCCGCCGGAGTGAAATCGGCTGAACTGCGGTGTCATTCGGCGCCCCGACGCCGGGTCAGGGCGATGACCGCAGTGCCGGCTGCGACGGCCAGGGCAGCCACCGCAACAGCCAGTCCGACCCGGGTCGTGCGCCCGCTGTCGGCGACCTGGTCGCTGGCGGATTCCGCCGCGCCCGTGGGGGATACGGCCGTCGCCGGGGGACTGCTGGCAGGCCCGCCGGACGTCGTGGCCGTGCCCGTCGACGTCGCCGAGGTGCCCGCCGCAACCGTGAACGACAGGCGGTCCGAGACCGGGTGCCCGTCCTCGCTCACCACGCGGAAGGACACGGCATACGTGCCATCGGGTATGCCGCTGGCGAGGGCCTGGGTGACGACGTCGCCCTCGACGCCGGCCTTGCCCTCGGTGATGGGCCCGTCCGGGCCCGTCACGGTGACGGTGGCGAAGCTGGTGCTGACCGGCTCGCTGAAGGTGAGGACCACCCGGGCCGGCGGGGTGGTGAGCGTCGCGCCGTCCTTGGGGTCGCTGGACTTCAGTGCCGTGTGCGCGTCGGCCGCGGTGGCCATGATGATCGAGCTGAGCACGCCGAGCAGCAGGCCGATGACGGCGACCCAGACGCCGATGCGGATCACCCGCTGGTGGTTCTTGCCCTGGAGGAACACGCGCCCATCCTCGCGCACCAGCTGCGGTCAGCGGCCAGCCGTCCAGAGCGTCCGGGGATGCCAGCTGCGCGCCATGCTGCGCCCCTGGCACCCTGGGGAGTGCGGGGGCGACGCGGGAGGCGCGGGTGAGCACGCGGCATACCCCCTGACATGGCGAAGGCCCCGACCGGAGTCGGGGCCTTCGCGCTGGGGTGAGTGACGGGACTTGAACCCGCGACCCTCGCGACCACAACGCGATGCTCTACCAGCTGAGCTACACCCACCATGCGCAGCGGCCGGTCAGTGCCGGCCGCGAAGCGACGACCATCGTACCGGGTCTGAAGGGGTGCTCGTGACCACCCTTCAGTCGCCGGTGATCTCGTACTTCGCGGCGATCTTCTTGGCCGTGTCGGAGTCGGGCCCGGGCGGCGGCACGAAGGCTGCCTCGCGGTAGTAGCGCAGCTCGGCGATCGACTCGCGGATGTCGGCGAGCGCGCGGTGGCCGCCGTGCTTCCTGGGTGCGTTGAAGTAGATGCGTGGGTACCAGCGGCGCGACAGCTCCTTGATCGAGGAGACGTCGATGATGCGGTAGTGCAGCCACTCCTCGAGCTGCGGCATGTCGCGCGCGAGGAAGCCGCGGTCGGTCGCGACCGTGTTGCCACCGAGCGGGGCCTTGCGCGGCTCCGGCACCCACTCGCGCACGTAGGCGAGCACCTGCTCCTGCGCGTCGGCCATGGTCGTGCCCCCCGCGAGCTCCTCGAGCAGCCCCGACGTCGTGTGCATCGTGCGGACGAACTCGTCCATCTGCTCCAGCGCCTGCGCCGGCGGCGCGATGACGAGGTCGACGCCGTCGCCGAGCTGGTTGAGCTCGAAGTCGGTCACCAGCGCCGCCACCTCGATGAGCGCGTCGTGCTCGAGGGACAGGCCGGTCATCTCGCAGTCGATCCAGACGATGCGGTCGTTGACGGAACGTTCGGTGGGACTCTGGCTCACCGGTCCACCCTAGGGCCCCCGCCGGACAGGTGGGGAGCGCTTTCACTGGACTAGCCTTCGGGCCATGACATGGGGACACGACCAGCGGTATGCCGTGCCGGCGCCCGTGCCTGCCGGCTCCGGTCGGCACCGGGCGAGCAGCCGCGCGACCGTGCGCCGGTGGCTGCTCGGCGGGGTCATCGTGGTCGGGTTCCTGTTGGCGGCAGTCGTGCTCGCGGTCTACTACGGCGCCACCCTCGGCCCGGTGACGACACTGCTCGCGATCCTGCTGGCCGCGATCCCGCTCGGCATCGTCATCCCCACCTTCCTGTGGCTCGACCGGTTCGAGGCAGAGCCCACGAAGTACCTCGTGGTGGCCTTCCTCTGGGGCGCCCTCGTGGCCGCGCTCGTGTCCGGGGTCTTCAACACCGGGGCCAACATCGCCTTCCAGTCGGCGACCGGGCGCACCGACGACGCGCTGCTCGCGACGGCGATCTTCTCCGCGCCGCTCGTCGAGGAGGCGTCCAAGGGGCTCCTCGTGCTGTTGGTGTGGTGGATCCGCAAGCGCGAGTTCGACGGGATCATCGACGGCATGGTGTATGCCGGGCTGGTCGCCGCCGGTTTCGCCTTCACCGAGAACATCCAGTACCTCGGGATGGCGTATGCCGACGGCGGCGACCAAGCGCTGACCGGCACATTCATCGCCCGAGGGCTGTTCACGCCGTTCGCCCACCCGATGTTCACCGTCCTCACCGGCATCGGTGTCGGCATCGCGGCGACCGCACGCAGCCGGGCGGTCAGGGTCCTGGCGCCGATCGGCGGGTACCTCCTGGCGGTGTCGGCCCACGCCATGTGGAACCTCGCGGCGGTGACGGGCGGATCCGGGATGGTTGCGGTCTACCTGCTCGTCGAGCTCCCGATCTTCCTCGCCTTCGTCGGCCTCGTCGTGTGGGCCCGGCGGCGCGAGGGGCGGCTCATCGGGCACTACCTCAGCCAGTACGCCGACGCCGGGTGGCTCGCGCCGGGTGAGGTGCAGATGCTCGCCACGATGGGCGGTCGGCGCGCGGCCCGCGTGTGGGCCAAGTCGATCGGCGGCGGCCCCGCCCTGGGTGCGATGCGCTCCTTCCAGGACAACGCGTCCGAGCTGGCGCTGCTGCGGGCGCGGATGCAGCACAGTGCCGCGGACGCCCAGGCCCTGCAGACCGAGCGCGAGCTGCTCGACGCCCTGACCGCGGCCCGGCAGGGGTTCATGGGCCAGCCCGCTCGGCTCGGCTAGCGTGCCGGTCGTGCGCACCACCGACCTCGCCTCGTCCATCGGCCCCGACCTCATCGCGCTGCGGCGCGAGCTGCACCAGATGCCCGAGCTGGGGCTCGAGCTGCCCAAGACACAGAAGAAGGTGCTGGACGCCCTTGCCGGCCTGGACCTCGAAGTGACGGTGGGCCAGGGCCTGTCCTCCGTGGTCGCCGTCCTGCGCGGGGGCGGCGGGTCCCGGAGTGGGACGGATCGTCCGGTCGTGCTGCTGCGCGGCGACATGGACGGGCTGCGGGTGAGCGAGGACCTGCCGCTGGACTATGTGTCCCAACACCCGGGGCAGATGCACGCGTGCGGGCACGACCTCCACGTCGCAGGGTTGGTGGGCGCGGCGCGGATCCTGCACGAGCTGCGCGACGAGCTCGAGGGTGACGTCGTGTTCATGTTCCAGCCGGCGGAGGAGGGACCCGGCGGTGCGAAGCCGATGGTCGACGAGGGCCTCCTCGATGCGGCCGGCCGACGGGTCGACGCGGCATACGCCCTGCACGTCTACTCCTCGGAGCACCCGCGGGGCACGTGGTTCGGACGGCCGGGCCCGCTGATGGCGGCGGCTGACGAGGTCGTGGTGCGAGTCGTCGGCGAGGGCGGCCACGGCTCCGCGCCGTCGCGGGCCAAGGACCCGATCCCCGTGGCCTGCGAGATCGTGCTCGCCCTGCAGACGTTGGTGACGCGGGGGTTCTCCGTGTTCGACCCGGTTGTCATCACGGTCGGCAAGTTCGTCGGTGGAACCAAGGACAACATCATCCCCGACGACGCCGTCTTCGAGGCGACGGTGCGCAGCCTCTCGCCGCAGAGCCGGGCCGAGGTGATGCGGCGGATCGAGCAGCTGGCGACGGGGATCGCCGAGGGGCACGGGCTGCGGGCCGAGGTGACGCAGCTGCCGGGCTACCCGGTGACGATGAACGACGAGGCGGAGTACGCGTTCGCGAAGGCGACGATCGAGGACCTGTTCGGCGCGGATCGGTATGTGCACCAACGGGACCCGGAGATGGGCTCGGAGGACTTCTCGTTCGTGGGGGAGCTGGTGCCGAGCGCCTACGTCAACCTCAGCGCGTGCCCGGTGGACGACTACGAGAACGCTCCCGACAACCACTCACCGCGCGCCGACTTCGACGACGCGGTGGTGCCGGACGGGGCGGCGCTGCTGGCCGAGCTGGCGTTGCGCCGGTGTGCGCAGCTGGCCGGCGGCGACGCCTAGACTTCGGGGAGTCAGCCCCCGTGGCGCAATGGATAGCGCAACGGCCTTCTAATCCGTAGGTTGCAGGTTCGAGTCCTGCCGGGGGCGCCAAACCGAACGAAGTGAGGTTGGCGAACCCAGGCAGGACGACGGGAGACGGCCGAACGCAGCGGTCAGCCGCCGAGCGCGACCTGCGCCATCACCTCGTAGCGCGGTCGCCGACCGCGCGACTCGCCGAGGTGCGACGCGACGAGGGTGACTTCGTCCGCGATCCAGGCCGGCCCGGCATACGCCTCGAGGATCCGCAGCCAGCGCGTCGCCTCGAACGCGCGTCGCGACCGAGCCACCGTGAGGTGGGCGCGAAAGGGCCCACCCTGCGGGGCGGCGCCCGCGTGGCTGGCGGTGAGCCGGACCGTTCGCGCGAGCGAGGTGAGCGAATCGCCGGCGGGGTCGTCGTCCCCGACCTCGAGGCCGCCCCAGATCACCTTGGCCTCGGCGGCATTGGGGAAGGCTCCGCCGCCGATGACGCGCAGGTCGAGCGGTCGACGCTCCGACAGGGACGCGGCGAGTGCGTCGGCCAGCGGCTCGACCAGGTGCTCGGCCACCTCGGGCATGAACGCCAGCGTCACGTGGAACTGCTCGGTGTCGGTCCACCTCAGGTCCGTGCCCGCCTCCCGGCGTGGGGCGAGGAAGTCGTCGAGGTGCTCGACGGCGGCGGCGGGCGGATACAGCGCGGCAAAGAGTCGCATCCCCGCATTCTGACGCGCGGGCTGGCCTAGATTGGCCACACAGGTTGTCGTGACCTCCGCCGGGAGAGGGGGCAGGTATGCCGCAGTGGCGCCCGTCGTGGTCAGAAGCGCGGACGTGGTTCGTCACCGTGCGCCTGCTCGAGGTCGCGGTGCTGGTGCTGGTCGTGACGAGCGCGCTCGGCCGCCGGATGGCATGGGTCCAGGCCGGGATCTACGGCCCGCCGTCAGCGGACGGCACGCCAGTCGTTCTCACCTTCTGGCGCCACGTCGCTGCTTCCGCCAACGGGTGGTTCGGGGGAGCGGGAACCGACCTGTCCACTCTCCTGGCCGCGGCTCTGGTCGTGGCATCGGTGGCGATCCTGCACCTGGCGCGCGTGAGCCAGGCGCGGCTGGTGCGCTGGGAGGTGCTCGGCGTCGGAGTGCTGGCCGCCCTGTGGGCGCTGGTGGTCGTCGGCTGGTGGGCCGTGTCG
This sequence comes from Knoellia koreensis, assembly GCF_013041615.1. GTDB lineage: Bacteria > Actinomycetota > Actinomycetes > Actinomycetales > Dermatophilaceae > Pedococcus > Pedococcus koreensis. Next base: position 131,155 of record NZ_JABEPQ010000002.1, on the reverse strand, counting down.
GGCATCGTCGACGACCCCTACAACCAGCGGGGTGACGACCCGAATGTCGTGTACGGCGACCAGGGGCCGGGGCCGGTGTCGATCATGTTCGCCAACCTCGGGGTGCCCGTCACCGCGGTCCTGGTGCTGGTCGTGGCGGGGCTGTGGTGGTTGCGGCTGCCGACGTTCGACGACACGTCCCTCGACGCGGACGATGCTGACGTCGGGCGAGGGTCGACCGCTGCCGGTGCGGGCGGTGAGGCGGCCGACGACGAGCGTGGCGGCCGGGGTCGGCGGGTCGGAGCCACCCCCGGCGCGAACGACGACGACATCAGCCTCGACGGGGTCGAGCAGATCGCACCGGTCGAACGGCTCTCGCCCCGCGATGACGGTGGGCGCGCCGGCGACGGCGGAACGAGCAGCGGGTACGACGACTACTTCCGCCGTTTCTGACCGGGGATTTCTGCCCGCCACGCGACTCACCCAGCCCACGCGCCGTCGTCTCGGCCGTTCGGGTCGATTTGTGACAGTTCCCCTGCTCAGCGCCGGTCTGTCGGCGCGGCTGCGTGGCGTTGCTCCTACTAGGCTTTGCGACGTGCTCTCCCACGACGACGCCGAACGCATGGTGGGCGCCGTCTCGACCCTCCGTGAGCGGGTCGACGAGGCCCAGCTGACGCTCGACCTGCCCGGGGTGGAGTCCGCTCGCACGACTCGCGACGCGCTCCTCCACCAGCTCGACGACTACGTGCTGCCGCGGCTGCGTTCACTCGACGCGCCGCTGCTGGCCGTGGTCGGCGGGTCCACCGGTGCGGGCAAGTCCACGCTGGTGAACTCGATCGTCGACGCCGAGGTCTCCCAGTCCGGTGTCCTGCGCCCCACCACCACCATCCCCGTCCTGGTCCACCACCCGGACGACGAGAAGTGGTTCCTGGACGACCGCATCCTGCCGGGACTGAGCCGCACCCGCGGTGCCCGCGCCACCGACGAGGGGGAGTCCGGGTCGACCACCCTGCGGCTCATCACCTCACGGTCGCTGCCGCCGGGCATGGCGCTGCTGGACGCACCGGACATCGACTCGGTCGTCAGCGCCAACCGGGCGCTGGCCGGTCAGCTGCTCGCCGCGGCTGACCTGTGGCTGTTCGTCACCACCGCGGCGCGGTATGCCGATGCCGTGCCGTGGGACCTGCTGCGCCAGGCATCCGACCGCGGCACCGCCATCGCGATCGTCCTCGACCGGGTGCCGCCAGAGGCGATGGCCGACATCCGCAGCCACCTCGCCTCGATGCTGCGCGAGCAGGGTCTCGCGACCGCGCCGATCTTCGGCATCCCCGAGGCAGAGCTCAACCCCGAGGGGCGCCTGCCCGAGAACGACGTCGCGCGGCTGCGCTCGTGGCTCACGGCGCTCGCCAGCGACGCCCGCGCCAGGGCGGTCATCGTGCGCCAGACCCTCGCCGGCGCGCTCGCCTCGCTCGACGACCGCACCACCGTCGTCGTCGACGCGGCGACGGCGCAGGCCGACGCGGTGACCGAGCTGGGCGATGCCGCCCACACGGCATACGACGACGCCCTCGAGGACGTCGAGCAAGGCGTGAGCGACGGGACCCTGCTGCGCGGTGAGGTCCTCGCGCGCTGGCAGGAGTTCGTCGGCACCGGCGAGTTCTTCAAGCAGGTCGAGTCGACCGTCTCGCGGGTGCGCGACCGGATCACGGCCGCCATCAAGGGGCAGCCGGCCCCGTCCGGCGACCTCGGCGAGGCGCTCCAGTCCGGGGTGGCCGCGCTCATCACCGCGCAGGCCCAGGGCGCCGCCGCGACCACGGTCCGCCGCTGGCGCCAGCTGCCCGGCGGTGACGCACTCGTCGCGGCGCACCCCGACCTGGCCAAGCCGAGCGCCGACCTGCCCCAGCGGATCGAGCGCATGGTGCGTGACTGGCAGGGCGAGGTGCTCGACCTGGTGCGCAACGAGGGCAAGGACCGCCGCACGACTGCACGGGTTGCGGCTTACGGCCTCAACGGAATTGGCGTGATCCTCATGCTCGTGGCGTTCGCGCACACCGGTGGTCTGGTGGGTGCCGAGGTCGGCATCGCTGGCGGCACGGCGGTGCTCGCGCAGAAGGTGCTCGAGGCGATCTTCGGCGACCAGGCGGTGCGCGAGATGGCGCGCAAGGCGCGGCTCGCGCTCATCGGGCACGTGCAGACCCTGTATGCCGAGGAGCAGGCGCGTTATGACGAGGCCCTTGCGGGCGTGGACGTGACGAAGGACCGGGCCGAGCGCCTGGCGGATGCCGCAGCAGCGGTGAAGGCGGTGCGATGAGCCCCCTGTTGATGGGCGGAGCCAAGGTCAAGGCGATCTCGGCGAACGAGCTGTCCGACAAGGCTGGGGCGCTGCAGTCTGCCCTCGACTCCGGCGGGGCCGAGCTCGACCCGGGCCGCCGGGCCGCGGCCGAGACGCTGGTGACCAAGGTCGACGAGCGCACGTCCAAGGCCGGCAACCACACGGTCGTCGCGCTGGCCGGCGCCACCGGCTCCGGCAAGTCCAGCCTCTTCAACGCCCTCGTGGGTGAGCAGGTCGCCACCGTTGGGGCGCGACGCCCCACGACGTCGAAACCCGTTGCGGCAGTGTGGGGTTCGGAGGATGCCGGACCACTTCTCGACTGGTTGCAGGTGCCGCAGCGGCACCACGTCGAAACGGGCGTCGGCGCGTCTGGTGGCTCCGCGCGTCGTGGTGACGGCGCGCCCAACCTCGACGGGCTCGTCCTGCTCGACCTGCCCGACTTCGACTCCCGGGTCGTGGAGCACCGTGAGGAGTCCGAGCGGGTGCTCGAGCTCGTCGACGTGTTCGTGTGGGTCACCGACCCGCAGAAGTACGCCGACGCGCGCCTGCACCACGACTTCCTGAGCGCTCTGGCCACCCACGACGCCGTGACCGTGGTCGTGCTCAACCAGGCCGACCGGCTGCGCGGCGACGCGCTCGCGCAGGTCCGTCAGGACCTCAGCCGGCTCGCGGAGGCCGACGGCATCGGCAAGGTCCAGGTGGTTGCGACGTCGGCGACCTCAGGCGACGGCGTCGACGAGCTGCGCCACCGACTGGCCACCGCGGTCGCCGCGCAGAACGCCGCCCGGCACCGGCTGGCGGCCGACATCCGTTCCACCGCGGACAAGCTGCGCGCCGACGTCGGCGACAAGGAGGCCTCGGTCAAGGACAAGGACAAGGACCTGGTCGAGGCACTTGGCCGCGCGGCCGGCATACCCGTCGTCGTTTCGGCCGTCGAGCGCGACTACCGCAACCAGGCGTGGGGACGCACTGGGTGGCCCTTCACCCGCTGGGTGCGCGCGCTGCGTCCCGACCCGCTGAAACGCCTGCGGTTGAACGCGACTGACGAGACCGACCAGAAGCTGGCGGTGACCGCCGGCGACGTGCGCACCGTGCTCGGCCGTTCCTCGCTGCCGCCGCCCACCCCGGCCGCCCGGTCGGCCGTCGAGCTGGCGACGCGACGGGTCGGTGACGAGGCCTCGGTGGGGCTGCCGGTGCGTTGGTCCCAGGCGGTCTCCGACGCTGCGACACCGCCCGGGCCCGATCTCGCCGACGCCCTCGACCAGGCCGTCGTGTCGACGTCGTTGCGCATGCGGCCGCCGGTGTGGTGGCGCGTGTTCGGCCTGGCGCAGCTGGTGCTGGCGGTCGTGACGGTGCTCGGGCTGCTGTGGCTGGTGCTGCTCGCGGTCATGGGCTGGTTGCAGCTGCCGCAGCTCGAGACGCCCAAGCTGTGGGGACTGCCGTGGCCGTTCCTCATGTTCGTGGGCGGGCTCGTGCTCGGCCTCGTGCTCGCCGGGCTGGCCCGGTGGTTCGCGCGTGTGGGCGCACGCCGACGAGGTGCGTCGGTGCGCAAGCGGCTCACCGAGGCGGTGTCCGAGGTGGCTCGCGAGCGGATCCTTGCGCCCGTCCAGCAGGTGCTGGAGCGACACCGCGCGACGCGCGAGGCATTGATCCGCGCGGCCTCCTGACCCGGGCTGTCCACAGGCGGGGTCGCCCGCGGGCGTTGTCCACAGGGGTATGCCGCGGGGCTGGCCCGCCGTCGGACCGTCGCCGCACGCTGGCCTCACCTATTCGGACAACAGACAGGTGAGCTCAGATGAACGAGACCCACGTGACCGTGGCTGGCCGGCTGGTGGCCGACCCCATGGTCCGCAACACCGGCAGCGGCCAGCCGTTCACGACCTTCCGGGTCGCGTCCACCGTGCGCCGGTGGAACAGCAAGACGAACGAGTTCGAGGACGCGAACACCAACTTCGTCAACGTGACCGCCTGGCGCTCGCTCGGCGCCAACATCGCCAGCTCGCTGCACCGCGGCGACCCCGTCGTCGTGACGGGCCGGCTCAAGGTGGCCCAGTGGACCCGCAAGCTCGGTGAGCTCGAGGTCGGGGTGACCTCGGTCGACATCGACGCCAACGCGGTGGGGCACGACCTCACCTGGGGCACGACGAAGTACACCAAGGTGAGCCGGGCCAGCTTCTCCACCGGTGACGACCGCATGGACGACCCCGCCGTGCAGGAGGCGCGCGCCGAGCTCGAGGGGTACGGCCCCGAGTCGGCCGACCAGGCGCCATACGACGTGGTCGACCCGGTCACGGGGGAGATCCACCGGTTCGGTGGCGGTGACGAGGACGACGACCCGGGCACGGCCGACGACGACGCGCCGGCGGAGGTGACGGCGCTGCGGGCCGGGGTGTGAGGCGCTGACCGGGCCGCGGCGAGGGGCCCGACGCGGATTCGGGCGTGGGGGCAGCGGCAGATAGCCTTGCCCTCATGCCCGAGTTCATCTACGTCATGTCGAAGGCCCGCAAGGCCCACGGCGACAAGGTCATCCTCGATGACGTCACCATCTCGTTCTACCCCGGCGCCAAGATCGGCGTCGTCGGCCCCAACGGTGCGGGCAAGTCGACGGTCCTGAAGATCATGGCCGGACTCGACCAGCCGTCCAACGGCGAGGCGCGACTGACGCCCGGCTACTCGGTTGGCATCCTCATGCAGGAGCCCGAGCTCGACGACTCCAAGACGGTCCTGGAGAACGTCGCCGAGGGTGCGGGCGAGATCAAGGCCAAGCTCGACCGGTACAACGAGATCTCGGCCGAGATGGCCGAGCCGGACGCCGACTTCGATGCCCTGATGGAGGAGATGGGCAAGCTCCAGGAGGCGATCGACGCCGCCGACGCGTGGGACCTCGACTCCCAGCTGGAGCAGGCGATGGACGCGCTGCGCTGCCCGCCGGGTGACGCCGACGTCAAGGTCCTCTCCGGTGGCGAGCGCCGCCGCGTCGCCCTGTGCAAGCTGCTGCTCCAGAAGCCCGACCTGCTGCTGCTCGACGAGCCCACCAACCACCTCGACGCCGAGTCGGTGCTGTGGCTGGAGCAGCACCTCGCGAGCTACCCCGGCGCCGTCGTCGCCGTCACGCACGACCGCTACTTCATGGACAACGTCGCGGGCTGGATCCTCGAGCTCGACCGCGGCCGCGCCTACCCGTACGAGGGCAACTACTCGACCTACCTCGAGAAGAAGGCCGCTCGTCTGGAGGTGCAGGGCAAGAAGGACGCCAAGCTCGCCAAGCGGCTCGCCGATGAGCTCCAGTGGGTGCGGTCCAACGCCAAGGCCCGCCAGACCAAGTCCAAGGCGCGCCTGGCCCGCTATGAGGAGATGGCTGCCGAGGCCGAGCGCACCCGCAAGCTCGACTTCGAGGAGATCCAGATCCCGCCGGGCCCGCGCCTCGGCAGCAAGGTCATCGAGGTCAAGAACCTGCGCAAGGGCTTCGGCGAGCGCGTCCTCATCGATGACCTGACGTTCACGTTGCCCCGCAACGGGATCGTCGGCGTGATCGGCCCGAACGGAGTCGGCAAGACGACCCTCTTCAAGACCATCGTCGGGCTCGAGCAGGCCGACGGCGGCACCGTCGACGTGGGTGAGACCGTCAAGATCTCCTACGTCGACCAGAGCCGCGGTGGTCTCGACGGCGACAAGAACCTCTGGGAGGTCGTCTCCGGCGGGCACGACTACATCAACGTCGGTCAGGTCGAGATCCCGTCGCGCGCCTACGTGTCGCAGTTCGGCTTCAAGGGCCCGGACCAGCAGAAGAAGGCCGCTGTCCTCTCCGGTGGGGAGCGCAACCGGCTCAACCTCGCGCTCACCCTCAAGGAGGGCGGCAACCTGCTGCTCCTCGACGAGCCCACCAACGACCTCGATGTCGAGACGCTGGGTTCCCTCGAGAACGCGCTGCTCGACTTCCCGGGCTGCGCCGTGGTCATCAGCCACGACCGGTGGTTCCTCGACCGCGTCGCGACGCACATCCTCGCCTACGAGGGTGACGAGGAGAACCCCGCCAAGTGGTACTGGTTCGAGGGCAACTTCGAGGCCTACGAGGCCAACAAGGTCGAGCGGCTCGGCGCTGAGGCGGCCCGCCCGCACCGCGTCACCTACCGCAAGCTGACCCGCGACTGAGGTCATGTCCGAGCTGACGATACGTCCCGCCGGCCCCGGCCGGTGGGACGACGTCGTCGACCTGTTCGGCACCCGAGGTGCGCCGTCGTGGTGCTGGTGCCAGTTCTTCCTGACGACGGGGGAGGGCTACTTCCAGAACACCGACACCAACCGTGAGGCGCTGCGCAGTCAGCTCGCGTCGCGGGCCAAGGAGCGCTCGCGCGGCCTCGTGGCGTATGCCGGGGACGAGCCGGTGGGGTGGGTCCAGCTCGGGCCGCGCACGGCATACCCCCGCATCACCACCAACCGCGGGCGAGCCGCGCTCGCGGAGGCGACCGGCGACGACCTTGCGGACCGCGACGTGTGGTCGGTGACCTGTTTCGTCGTGCGGGTGGGGAGACGCCGCAAGGGCGTCGCGCGGGCGCTGCTCGCGGCAGCGGTCGACTTCGCGCGCGAGCAGGGAGCCTCGGTGCTCGAAGGGCACCCTGTGGACGTGGCCGCGCGCAGTGGTGGCAAGGCGCCGGGCTCCGACCTCTACCACGGCGTCGCCAGCACCTTCGCCGACGCCGGGTTCACGGAGGTCGGGAGGACGGGCCCAACCCGACCCGTCATGCGAAAGACGTTGTGAATTAACACATTTTGTGCGCACGATGCGGTCATGCGCCTAGGACTCCAGGTCTCCTACTTCTCCTGGCCGGACGCCCCGGCCTCCATCGGCCCGACCTTCGGGCGGATCGCCCGCAATGCCGAGGACGCCGGTCTGTCGTCGCTGTGGGTGATGGACCACTTCTTCCAGATCGCGATGATCGGGCCGCCCGAGCTCGACATGGTCGAGGGCTACACGGCGCTGGCGTTCGCGGGCGGGCAGACCAGCCGGATCGAGCTCGGCACGCTCGTCACCGGGGTGACCTACCGGCATCCCGGGCTGCTCGCCAAGACCGTCACGAGCCTCGACGTGCTGTCCGGCGGGCGGGCGTGGCTGGGGATCGGTGCCGCCTGGAACGAGGAGGAGCACCGGGGCCTCGGCGTCCCCTACCCGTCGACGAAGGAACGGTTCGAGCGGCTCGAGGAGACGTTGCAGATCTGCCTGCAGATGTGGGCCGGTGACGAGAGTCCGTATGCCGGGCGGCACTACCAGCTGGAACGTCCCCTCAACGTGCCGCAGAGCCTGCGCCGCCCGCACCCGCCGATCCTCATCGGGGGTGGTGGCGAGAAGAAGACGCTGCGGTTGGTCGCCGAGTACGCCGACGCGTGCAACCTCTTCGACACCGGGCTCGGGCCGGAGGGGATCCCACGCAAGCTCGACATTCTGCGCGAGCACTGCGAGGCAGTCGGCCGCGACTACGCCTCGATCGAGAAGACGTGTCTTGCGCGCGTGACGCTCGGCCCGGCAGGCGAGACGGCGCCGTCCGGTGAGCCGTATGCGTCGGTCGACGAGACCGTCGAGCGGTTCGGGCGGCTGTCCGACGCCGGGATCGACACGGTCATCATGGGCATGGCGAACGACAGTGACGACGCGGCATACCCCCTCGTCGCCGAGGTGGTGCGCCAGGTCGAGCCACTCCGGGCACCCGGCCGCTGACGCCCGGGCGGGTCTTGGGCGCGCGTCGTCGGGCGGGGCCGTCAGGCGCCGACGAGGCGCAGGCCGAGCTCTCCGTATGCCGCGCCGATGGCCTCGGGCGTGCGCCGGATCTCCGGGTCGTACCAGCGGGCGACGTCGATCGCCATCGACAGCAGGGCGAGGGTGGTGTCGGCGACGTCACCGACGACGAATTCGCCACTGGCGACCCCACGGGTCACCACGTCCCGGGCGACCGCGTCGATCTCCTTGCGCAGCCGAAGCACCTCGTCACGGTGCTCGTCGGTGAGGTTGCCGAACTCGTACTGCACGATCCGGCCGACCCGGTAGTGCTCGGCGTGCCAGCGCGAGAACGTCGTCATGATCGCCCGGAGCTCGTCGGCGGGGGAGTCATGGTCGGCGACGGCGCTGCGCAGCAGCTCCAGCGCAGCGAGGTGCCCGGCCAGGGAGAGCTGGTAGAGCAGCTCCTCCTTGGTCTTGAAGTGCACGTAGACGCCGGCGGGGGACAGGCCGGCCCGGGCTGCGATGTCGCGCGTGGTTGTGGCGTGGAAGCCGCGGTCGGCGAACGCCTCGGCGGCAGCCTCGAGCAGGCGGCCCTGGGTGTCGCTCGTGCCGGCGAGGGCCGGGCTACCCGCGGCACTGGGGGTGGGCGCGGTCGACGGTGAGGTCTGCGCGGCACTGGACATGGTTGACAGCATGCCTCAGTCGTCGGAGACTAAGCAAGCGCTTAGTCACTGCCGATGGCGCCTCGGGCCCCACGGACGTCAGGCCGCTGGACCCGCGCCAGAACCCGCAAGGAGAGTCATGCCCCGCAACCTCTACGGTCCCGACCACGAGTCCTTCCGCAGCTCGGTCCAGGAGTTCGTCGAGCGCACGCTCCGGCCGCGCGCCGAGCAGATGCTCGAGGTCAAGTCGATCGACCGGGACATCTGGAAGGAAGCCGGCAAGCAGGGGCTCTTCGGCCTCGACATCCCCGAGGAGTTCGGCGGCGCGGGCGCCGAGGACTACCGCTTCAACGCGATCGCCGCCGAGGTGATCGCCGGGTTCAACTTCGCCGTGTCGAGCTGTTTCGGCATTCATTCCGATGTCTGCCCGCCCTACATCGTCGACCTCGGCACGGACGAGCAGAAGCAGCGCTGGCTCCCGGGCATGGCCAACGGCGACCTCATCGCCGCGATCGCCATGACCGAGCCCAGCGGAGGCTCCGACCTGGCGGCGCTCAAGACGACTGCGGTGAAGGCCGACGACGGCTCCGGCGACTGGATCCTCAATGGTTCCAAGACCTTCATCACCAACGGCTACCAGGCCGACCTCGTCATCGTGGCGGCGCGCACCGACCCGAGCAAGGGCGCCAAGGGCATCACGTTGTTCATGGTCGAGGCGGGCATGGAGGGCTTCAACCGTGGTCGCAAGCTCGACAAGGTGGGTCAGGAGGAGTCCGACACGGCCGAGCTGTTCTTCGCGGACGTGCGCGTGCCCGACGCCAACCGGCTGGGTGAGGAGGGCATGGGCTTCATCGCGATGATGCAGCGCCTGCCGCAGGAGCGGATCGGTGCGGCGGTGGCCAACACCGCGCATGCCTTCCAGATCCTGCGCGAGACGATCGAGTACACCAAGGAGCGCAAGGCATTCGGGCAGCCGATCGGCTCGTTCCAGCACAACAAGTTCAAGATCGCCGAGCTGCAGACCCGCCTCGAGGTCACCCAGGCCTACGTCGACGACTGCGTCGCCGCGCACGCCGAGGGCAAGCTCACGCCGGTCGACGCGGCCAAGGCCAAGTGGTTCTCGGCCCAGACCCAGAACGACGTTCTCGACGAGTGTGTCCAGCTCTACGGTGGCTACGGCTTCATGAACGAGTACCGCGTGGCCCGCGCCTGGCGTGACGCCCGCGTGTCGAAGATCTGGGCCGGCTCCAACGAGATCATGAAGGAGCTCATCGGCCGGGACCTGGGCCTCTGACGTGGGGGTCCACGACGGGAAGGTCGCCATCGTCACCGGTGCCTCCCGTGGCATCGGCCGGGGCATCGCCGAGAAGCTCGTCGCGGAAGGCGCCCGCGTCGTCATCACGGCGCGAAAGCCCGAGGCGCTCGCTGAGGCGGTCGAGAAGCTCGGCGGTGAGTCGAAAGCCGTTGCGGTTGCGGGAAATGCAGCCGACGAGACCCATCAGGACGAGGTGATCGCCACCGCCAAGGAGCGGTTCGGTGGGCTCGACCTGCTGGTCAACAACACCGGCATCAACCCGGTCTACGGACCGCTGCTCGACGCCCCCGCGGAGGCAGTGCGCAAGATCTTCGACACCAACGTCGTCGCGGCGTTCAGCTGGGTGAAGAAGGCGGTGGCGGCCGGTCTCGGCGCCGACGGCAAAACCGGAGCTGTCGTCAACGTCGCCTCGATCGCCGGCCTCGGTGCGACCGGCACGATCGGCTGGTACGGCGTCTCCAAGGCTGCGCTCATCCACCTCACCACCGAGCTCGGCTTCCAGCTCGCGCCGGCGGTGCGGGTCAACGCGGTCGCCCCCGCCATCGTCAAGACCCAGTTCGCGGAGGCGCTGTACGAGGGTCGCGAGGACAAGGTCTCCGCGGCATACCCCATGAAGCGGCTCGGGATGCCCGAGGACATCGCGGGAGCGGTCTCGTTCCTCCTGTCGGACGACGCCGGCTGGATGACCGGCCAGACCCTCGTCGTCGACGGCGGCGTCACCCTCGGCGGGGCGATGTGACCGTGGCCCTCGCCGGTCGCGGCGTCGTCGTGACCGGTGCCGCGCGTGGCATCGGCGCCGCCTACGCCCGGGCGTTCACGGCGGCCGGTGCGGATGTGGTGGTCAACGACCTGGACGCGGGGGCGCTCGAGACGACTGCCGCCGAGCTCGGAGCGCACGCCGTCCCCGGTGACGCCTCGAGCGAGGAGGGTGTCGAGGCGCTGGTCGCGGCGGCTCGCGACCGCCTCGGTGAGGTCGACGTCTTCTGCGCGAACGCCGGTGTCGCCCGTGGCGGAACCGAGGCCGTCGACGAGAGGGCATGGGACGTCTCGTGGAACGTCAACGTCATGGCGCATGTCCGTGCTGCCCGGCTCCTCGTGCCCGGCTGGGTCGAGCGGGGAAGCGGCACGTTCGTCGCCACCGTGAGCGCTGCGGGCCTGCTGTCCATCCCGGGCGCGGCTCCGTATGCCGTGACCAAGCACGCGGCGTTGGCGTTCGCCGAGTGGTTGTCGATGACGTACGGCGACAAGGGGATTCGCGTCCACGCGGTCTGCCCGCAGGGCGTGAAGACCGACATGCTGTGGAACAGCGGCGCCGCCGGGCGGGCACTCATGGAGCCCTCAGCCGTCACGCCCGAGCAGGTCGCCGAAGACCTGCTCGTCGCCATGGAGCAGGAGCGGTTCCTCGTGCTGCCACACCCCGAGGTCGCGCAGATGTATGCCGGCCGGGCCGCGGACCCCGACCGCTGGCTCGCCGGGATGCGCCGGATGGCCGCGGGCCTGCCGGCCGTCACCATGGGCACCGACTGAGCGATCGCCCGGGTCTACCGTGATGGTGTGGGCGCACCATCCAGCAAAGACCTCCCCGGCTGGCTCAAGGCCGCGTTCCGTGCGCCGAACACTCTGTACGACAAGGGTTTTGGGCGGCTACTCGGTCGCCGCTTCCTGCAGCTTGGGCACACCGGCCGCCGCAGCGGTCGCCGGTTCCACGTCGTCCTCGAAGTCGTCCGCTATGACCGGCGCACGGGGGAGGCAGTCGTGGTGTCGGGCTTCGGTGAGGGTGCCGACTGGCTGCGCAACCTCCGGTCCGGCGGGGCTCTCACGGTGGACTTCGGCCGCGGGCCGCGCCCAGCGGCATACCGGGTGCTCCCCGTCGACGAGGCCGTGGCGACCTATGCCGCCTACGAGCGGCGCAACTCCCTGCTTGCGCCGGTCATCCGACCCACCCTCACGGCACTGCTCGGGTGGCGCTACGACGGCTCACCGGCAGCCCGACGACGCATGGCCCAGCAGCTGCCGATGGTCGCCCTGATGCCCGCCGGCCCTCAGTCGAGCGGACCGCCGGCGACGTAGATGACCTGGCCGGACACGAAGCCGGCCTCCTCGCTGGCGAGGAACGCGATCGTGGCCGCGATGTCCTCCGGCTGGCCCACGCGGGCGACGGGGATCTGCGCGGCCGAGTGCTTGATGAAGTCCTCGAACGACACCCCGATCCGCTCGGCCGTCGCAGCGGTCATGTCCGTCTGGATGAAGCCGGGCGCAACGGCATTCGCGGTGACACCGAACTTGCCGAGCTCGATCGCGAGCGTCTTGGTGAAGCCCTGCATGCCGGCCTTGGCCGCCGAGTAGTTCGCCTGCCCGCGGTTGCCCTGCGCGGACGACGAGGAGAGGTTGATGATCCGGCCGTACTTCTCCTGCGTCATGTACCCCTGCGCCGCCTTGGTCATGAGGAACGCGCCGCGCAGGTGCACGCCCAGGACGGCATCCCAGTCGTCCTCGGTCATCTTGAAGATGAGGTTGTCGCGGATGATGCCGGCGTTGTTGACCAGGATGACCGGCGCCCCGAGCTCGTCGGCGACGCGCGCGACCGCGGCCTCGACCTGGTCGCCCTTGCTCACGTCGACGCCGACGCCGATCGCCTTGCCGCCGGCCGCGGTGATGTCGTCGACCGTGCCCTGGCAGGCCGCCTCGTCCAGGTCGAGCACGGCCACCGCATTGCCGTCGGCGGCGAGCCGGCGGGCGGTGGCGGCCCCGATGCCGCGGGCGGCTCCGGTGACGATGGCGACGTGGGTGTTGGGCATGTGGGCCTCCGGGGCTGCGTGGGGAGCGGGTTGACGTGCGGGGTGCGTATGCCGTGTGGCCACCTTACTGAGCAAGCGCTTAGTGCGGGGAGGGTGGGCGAGCGTGAAGCCGCGCACACCGGGCCGTTAGGGTCGGTGCGTGCGGTTTCGAGCCGCGCGATCGCATGACGGCCCGGCACGGGCCACACCGACACTTGAAGGCGGCAGATGGAGACCTGGCCCGGCAAGGCCTACCCCCTGGGGGCAACCTACGACGGCACCGGCGTCAACTTCGCCGTCTTCTCCGAGGTCGCCACGCGCGTGGAGCTGTGCCTCGTCGACGACGACGGCAGCGAGCGGCGGGTCGACCTGCCCGAGGTCGACGGCTTCGTCTGGCACGGCTACCTCCCCGGCGTCCAGCCCGGTCAGCGCTACGGCTACCGCGTGCACGGCCCGTACGACCCCGCGAACGGGCACCGGTGCAACCCGCACAAGCTGCTGCTCGACCCCTACGCAAAGGCGATCGACGGGATGGCCGACGGCGACCAGGCGCTGTTCTCCTACGACTTCGCCGACCCCAGCGAGGACCCCGGCAAGGCGAACATCGAGGACAGCCTCGGGCACACGATGTACTCCGTGGTCATCAACCCGTTCTTCGACTGGGGACAGGACCGCGCGCCGGGGCACGAGTACCACGACACGGTCATCTACGAGGCACACGTGAAGGGGCTCACCGAGCAGCACCCGGACATCCCCGAGGAGATTCGGGGCACGTATGCCGCGATGGCCCACCCCGTGACCATCCAGCACCTCAAGGACCTCGGCGTCACCGCCGTCGAGCTGATGCCCGTGCACCAGTTCGTCGACGACTTCACCCTGCGTGAGCGCGGCCTGCACAACTACTGGGGCTACAACACGATCGGGTTCCTCGCCCCGCACAACGGCTACGCGGCATACGGCACGCGTGGTGAGCAGGTCGCGGAGTTCAAGGGCATGGTCAAGGCCCTGCACGCGGCCGGCATCGAGGTCATCCTCGACGTCGTCTACAACCACACGGCCGAGGGCAACCACCTGGGCCCCACCCTGTGCTTCCGGGGCATCGACAACGCGGCCTACTACCGGCTCGTCGACGAGGACAAGTCGCACTACTACGACACGACCGGCACGGGGAACAGCCTGCTGATGCGCAGCCCGCACGTGCTGCAGCTCATCATGGACTCGCTGCGCTACTGGGTGCTCGAGATGCACGTCGACGGGTTCCGGTTCGACCTTGCGGCGACACTGGCCCGGCAGTTCCACGAGGTCGACAAGCTGTCGGCCTTCTTCGACCTGGTGCAGCAGGACCCCGTGGTCAGCCAGGTCAAGCTCATCGCCGAGCCGTGGGACGTGGGTGACGGTGGCTACCAGGTCGGCAACTTCCCGCCGCTGTGGACCGAGTGGAACGGCAAGTACCGCGACACCGTGCGCGACTTCTGGCGCGGCCAGCCGGCCACGCTGGGGGAGTTCGCGTCGCGGATCACCGGGTCCAGCGACCTCTACCAGGAGGACGGCCGCAAGCCGATCGCGTCGATCAACTTCGCGACGGCCCACGACGGCTTCACTCTGCGAGACCTGGTGTCCTACAACGAAAAGCACAACGAGGCCAACGGCGAGGGCAACCAGGACGGCGAGAGCCACAACCGCTCGTGGAACTGCGGTGTCGAGGGCCCCACCGACGACCCGCAGATCAACGCGCTCCGGCGGCGTCAGCAGCGCAACATCCTCACCACGGTGCTGCTGTCGCAGGGGGTGCCCATGCTGCTGCACGGCGACGAGCTGGGGCGTACCCAACAGGGCAACAACAACACCTACTGCCAGGACAACGAGCTCAGCTGGGTCGACTGGGACCTCGATGACACCGAGCGCGGCCTGCTGGCCTTCACCCAGCGCCTCGTGCGCCTGCGCAGCGAGCACCCGGTCTTCCGGCGGCGCCGGTTCTTCGCCGGCTCGGCCGACCACGGCGGCGAGAGCGAGGTCGGCGACATCGCGTGGTTCGAGCCGGGTGGCTCGCACATGGACGAGGCGGCGTGGGCCAACGGCTACGCGCGGGCGGTCATGGTGTTCCTCAACGGCCAGACCATCCCCGAGCCGGACACCCGGGGCCAGAAGATCGTCGACGACCACTTCCTCGTGCTGTTCAACGGCTCGGACGGTGACATCGAGTTCACCATCCCCACGGCGGACTACGGCGACAGCTGGGTGGTCGAGATCGACACGGCCACCGAAGGAGCGCCGGACCCCGCGCAGCAGCCCGCGGCATACGCTCCCGGCGCGAAGGTGACCGCGATCGGACGCAGCGTCGTGGTGCTGAGGTGCGCACGGTCATGAGTCAGTCCCCGGCGACCACCGCGGGGGCGGCGCACCGGCCCGGGCCCGGCCGCGCGGTCCCGACCGCGACGTACCGGTTCCAGGTCCAGCCGGCATTCACCTTTGACCAAGCCGCAGACCAGACCGATTACCTTGCGGCGCTGGGCGTTTCGCACGCGTACGTGTCGCCGGTGCTCCAGCCCGAGCCGGGCTCGACGCACGGATATGACGTCGTGGACCACAGCCGCTTCAACGAGGAAGCCGGTGGCGGCACAGGATTCGAGGGGCTGGGCCGCGCCCTTGCGGACCAAGGGCTCGGGCTCATCGTCGACATCGTGCCCAACCACGTGGCGACGCCGACCCCGGCCTGGCTCAACCAGCCGTGGTGGTCGCTGCTGCGCGACGGACGCGAGTCGCCGTATGCCGCGTGGTTCGACGTGGACTGGGCGGCGGAGGACGACCGCGTGCTGGTGCCGGTGCTCGGTGCCTCCCTGGACGAGGTCGTCGCCAAGAGCGAGGTCACCGTGGCGCGTGACGGCGGCCCGGATGGCGACGAGTGGGTCGTGCGCTACTACGACCACGCCTTCCCCGTGCGAGCGGGAACCGAGGACCGCGAACTGCCGGAACTTCTTGCGGCACAGCACTATCGGCTCGTCGACTGGCGCGAGGGCGGGACCCGGCTCAACTACCGGCGCTTCTTCGACGTCACCACACTCGCGGCGGTCCGGGTGGAGGATCCCGACGTCTTCGACGCGACGCACCGCCTCCTCCTTGATGCCTTCGACTCCGGGGTCATCGACGGCTTCCGGATCGACCACCCGGACGGCCTGGCCGACCCGACGGGATACCTCGCCCGGCTCGCCGATGCGACGGACGACGCCTGGGTCGTCGCCGAGAAGATCCTCGAGGGGCACGAGGACCTGCCCGACTACTGGCGCTGTGCCGGGACGACGGGGTACGACGCGCTGCTGCGGGTGCAGCAGGTCTTCCACGATTCAGCCGGGTCCGCGGCGCTGACGAGCACGGCCGCGCAGTTCCTCGGGGAGGAGCAGGACCTCGACGACCTGGTCGTGGCGGCGAAGCGCCAGGTCGTGTCCGAGGTCCAGGCCGCCGAGGTCAACCGGCTCATGCGTCTCGTCGCTCGCGTGCTTCCCCATGACGACCAGGGCGCGCTGCGGAGAGCACTCGAGACCCTGCTGGTGGCCTTCGACCGGTACCGGGCGTACCTGGGTGGCTCCGTGCCGCCGGGCCGGGGCGATGGCACCATCCTCGACGCCGCCGAGGCGCGGGCCATGCACGACTCCGACCCCGGTGACCGCGAAGCCGTGCAGGTCGTCGCCGAGCTCGCACGAGGCGGACGTCTGCCGCAGGCGCAGGCCGATTCGGCGACGGCCCAACAGGAGTTCGTGCGGCGTTTCCAGCAGACCACCGGGCCGGTGATGGCCAAGGGCATCGAGGACACCGCCTTCTACCGCTACGTGCGCCTCACCGGGCTCAACGAGGTTGGCGGCGACCCGGGACGAATCGGCTTGTCCGTGAACGACTTCCACGAGTATGCCGCGCAGCGTCACCGCACGTGGCCGCTCACCATGACCACCTTGTCGACCCATGACACCAAGCGGTCCGAAGACGTCCGTGCGCGTCTCGCCGTGCTGTCCGAGCTGCCGGACGAGTGGGCCCGGTGGGTGGCAACCGCGCACGAGCTGTCCGCGGCGCACCGGTCACCGCGGCTCGACCCGGCGACGGAGTACTTCCTCTGGCAGACGGTGGTCGGCGCATGGCCCATCACGGCAGAGCGCCTGAAGGCCTACGCCACCAAGGCGATTCGCGAGGCCAAGCTGCACACCACGTGGAGCGAGCCGGACGCGGCATACGAGGAAGCGGTGCTGACCTTCGTCGACGCCCTGGTGACGGACCCCGCCACCGGACGCCACGTCGAGGACTGGCTGGCGCGCACGGCGCAGGCCACCCGAGCCAATGTCCTCGGCCAGAAGCTGGTGCAGCTGACGATGCCGGGCGTGCCGGACGTCTACCAGGGCACCGAGCTGGTCGACCTGTCCCTCGTCGACCCGGACAACCGCCGGCTCGTCGACTACGGCGAGCGGTCGAAGCGGCTCGCGCGGCTCGACGGGGGTGAGACCCCGCGCGACCTCGGCGACGAGAAGCTGCGCGTCACCAGCGCCGCCCTGAGGCTGCGTCGCGACCGGCCGGGATGGTTCGTCGGGCAGGACTCGACCTACGCCCCAGTCGCCACGACCAGCGACCGCGCCCTCGCGTTCGCGCGTGGGGATGTGGACGGGCCGAAGGTCGTCACCGTGGTCACCAGGCTTGCCGCGGGTCTCGAGGCGGACGGCGGCTGGGGGGACGCGACTGTGGCCCTACCGCCCGGAGAGTGGGAGGACGTCCTCACCGGTCACCGTGTCCGGGTCGACGGGTCGGGAGGGGCTTCGCTCGAGCGTGTCCTCGGCGAGCTTCCGGTGGCGTTGCTGGTCGCACATGGCAGCCTTGGCGGCGATGAGCACTCCTGAGAGCACTGACGCGTCCGCGCACACCGCGTCACCCTCCGCGCAGACCGGGCCGCAGGCCGAGTCATCGCAGCCCCCCAATGGGCCCGAGCTGACCCTGTGGGCGCCCGACCGGTCCTACGTCCGGGTCGACTGGTCGCGGGCCGGCGGCGATGGTGTCGAGACGACCCAGGGTGTCGGCGACATGCAACCCAAGGGTGACGGCTGGTGGCGCTGGCAGGCCCCCGACCTCGCCGCTGATGACCGGCTGGACTACGCCTTCCGGCTCGACGGTGGACCTGCGCTGCCCGACCCGCGCTCGGCCTGGCAGCCGCACGGTGTCGACGGTCGCAGCCGGTGGTTCGACGCGGCGGCATACTCCTGGCACGACGCGACGTGGGCCGGACCCCAACAGGGTGAAGGCGTTCTCGGTGCGGTTTTCTACGAGCTGCACGTCGGCACTTTCACGCCCGAGGGCACGCTCGACGCCGCTCAGCGTCGCCTCGGGCACCTCGTCGAGCTCGGCGTCGACGTCGTCGAGCTCATGCCGGTGGCGAGCTTCGCCGGCAGGTGGAACTGGGGCTACGACGGCGTCGGTCCGTGGTCGGTCCACGACGCCTACGAGGGGCCGGCGGCGCTGCAGCGGTTCGTCGACGCCTGCCACCAGGTCGGACTCGGCGTGTGCCTCGACGTCGTCTACAACCACCTCGGACCCGCCGGGAACTACCTGCCGACGTTCGGTCCCTACTTCAGTGACCGGCACCCGACGCCGTGGGGGCCGGGCCTCAACCTCGACGGGGACGGCAGCTTCCACGTGCGCCGCTGGATCGTCGACAGCGCGCTGCGCTGGTTCGCCGACTTCCACCTCGACGCGCTGCGCCTCGACGCCGTGCACGAGCTGCACGACGACTCCGACCAGCACGTGCTGGCCCAGCTGTCCGATGAGGTCGGTGCCCTGGCGGCCCGGCTCGGCCGCCCGCTGGCGCTCGTCGCCGAGAGCGACCTCAACCAGCCAAGGATGGTCGCGCCCACGGCCGATGGTGGGCGCGGCATGGACGCGCAGTGGGACGACGACGTGCACCACGCGCTCCACGTCACGCTGACGGGGGAGACGCAGGGCTACTACCGCGACTTCGCCGGCGACAGCAGGGCCATGCCCGACGGGGGTCCGCTGGCTGTGCTGGCCAAGGTGCTGACCGGGGCGTTCCTGCACGACGGGTCGTGGTCGAGCTTCCGGGGCTCGGACTGGGGTGCGCCCGTAGACCGCGAGCACACCGACGGCAGGCGGTTCCTCGCTTACCTGCAGAACCACGACCAAGTGGGAAACCGCGCGGTCGGCGACCGCATCAGTGCCACGATCCCGTTGTCACGGCAGGCCGTTGGCGCGACGCTCTACCTCACCTCAGCCTTCACGCCCATGGTCTTCATGGGGGAGGAGTGGGGTGCGAGCACGCCGTTCCAGTTCTTCACCGACTTCGAGGACCCGGAGCTGGGCAAGGCGGTCACCGAGGGGCGGCGGTCAGAGTTCGCCGACCACGGGTGGGACGCCGCCGACGTCCCCGACCCGCAGGACGAGCAGACGATGCGCCGGTCCCAGCTCGACTGGGCCGAACCGCACGAGGGCGAGCACGCACGGCTCCTGACCTACTACCGGGACCTGATCGCGTTGCGGCGCAAGGAGTTCGAGCTCGGCGACGGTCGGCTGGACCTCGTGGACGTGCAGTTCGACGACAAGGACGGGTGGCTCGTGATGCGCCGCGGCTCGGTGGCGACCGTGGTCAACCTGACACACTCGCGCTGGACCGTCCCGCTCGACGGCACCCCGCGCGAGGTGCTGCTCGCCTGGGACCCCGAACAGACGAAGATCCGTCCGAACGGCCTGCACCTGCCACCTGGCACCGCAGCCGTGGTCCGCCTCGGTTCCACCTAGGGGAGCGCAGCGGGGCAGGCGGGGGATGGGAGGTATGCGGCTCGGGCTCAGGACTGCTTGACGCGGACCATGCCCTCCTGGGCCACCGTGGCCACGAGGGTGCCGTCCTGGGCGAACATGCGGCCGATGCCGAGGCCGCGCCCACCGGAGGCCGAGGGCGACTCCTCGTCGTAGAGGATCCACTCGTCGGCGCGCACCGGGCGGTGGAACCACATCGCGTGGTCGAGGCTCGCCGGCCGCAGCCGTGGGTCGGTCCACGCGAGGCCGTGCTTGCGCAGCACCGGCTCGAGCAGGGTGTAGTCCGAGGCGTAGGCCAGGACGGCCGCGTGGATGAGCGGGTCGTCGGGCAGGGGGCCGGCCGCCCGCATCCAGACCTGCTGTTCGGCGACCTCCTCGCCGCCGGGTGCGATGAAGAGGTTGCCCTGGACGTGGCGGAGCTCGATCGGGCGACGCACCAGGTGCTTTGCGCCGGGGTGGTCGATGCCGCCGAACTGGTCTGCGAGAGAAGGGAACTGCTCTGGCGAGCCGACCTCGGGGATCGTCTCCTGGTGGTCGAGGCCGCCGGCCTCCTCCTGGAACGACGTGATCATCGACAGGATCGGCACGCCGCCTTGGAGGGCGTGCACCCGTCGGGTCGAGAACGAGTTGCCGTCACGCATCCGCTCGACCGCGAACTGGATCGGCTTGGTGTCGTCGCCGGGCCGCATGAAGTAGCCGTGCAACGAGTGGATGTGCCGCGGGCCGTCACCGTCGTCGACGTCGGCGACCGTGCGACCGGCGGCGATCACGCACTGCGCCAGCACCTGGCCGCCGTACACACGGCCGTGCGGCATCTTCTGGCTGCGTCCCTCGAAGACCGTTGCGCCGGACTCGCCGAGGTCGCTGGTGCCGCTGCCGACACCTTCGACGGTGATGCGGGCGCTTCCGAGCTCCTTGAGGTCGAGGAGGTCGAGCAGGTCTGCGACGGGATCAAGGTCGGCGGTCACAGCGACGACCCTAGGCCACCAGCGGCGGTCGTGTGCCGCGGGTGCTGCGCCGCGTCGTCGCCTCGTCCCACGCCGCCGCCAGCCGCTCCACCGCGTCCGCCACCCGCTCGCTCGGCAGCCCCGTGAACGGCAGCCGGATGAACCGTTCGAACGCCCCGTCGGACCCGAACTGCGGGCCGGCCGCCAGCACCAGGCCGCGGCGGTCGGCCGCCACGCACAGGGCAGTGGACAGGGCCTCGGGCAGCTCGACCCAGAGGCACAGCCCGCCAGAGGGGACGTGAAAACGCCACTGCGGCAACTGTTTTCGCAGCTCACCGACGAAGGCGTCCCGGTTGGTGACGATGACCTCCCGGCGGTGGGCGAGCACCTCGTCGCGGTGGTCGAGGAGGTGCAGCATCGCGAGCTGTTCGAGCACCGGGGCGCCCAGGTCGAGCGTGAGCCGGGCAGCGAGCAGTGAGGCGACGACGTCGCGAGGGGCGCGCACCCACCCGACCCGCAGGCCTCCCCAGAACGACTTGCTCGCCCCGCCGGCCGTCACCGTCCGCGCGTGGAACGCACCGAACGGTCGCGGCAGGTCGAGCCTGGCGTCGTGGGCCAGGTCGACCATCGTCTCGTCGACGATGGCGACCGTGTGGCTGGCGGCCAGTGCGGCGCCCAGCTGGGCTCGCTGTTCCTCGGGCATGAGGGCACCGGTGGGGTTGTGGAAGTCAGGCACGAGGTATGCCGCCCGCGGCGCCGTCTGCCGCAGGGTCGCCTCCGCGGTGGGCACGTCCCAGCCCTCGGCTGTGACGGACAGCGGCACCGTTCGTGCTCCCGCCCGGCGGAACGCCTCGATGGCGTTGGGGTAGGTCGGGTTCTCGACGAGCACCCGGTCGCCGGCGCCCAGCAGGGCCCGGGTCGCGACCGCGATCCCAGCCAGGGCGCCGCTGGTGACCATGACCTGGTCCGGCGTGGTGGCGAGCCCTCGCTCGGTGTACCGCGCCGCCACCGCCTCGCGCAGCTCCGGCAGCCCGAGCGGGTGGTAGCCGGTGCCGCCCAGGTGGTGTGGCAGCGCGGCGACGGCCGCCTCGTAGGCTGCGATGGTGCCGACGGGAGCGGGCATGGCTGCGCAGGTGAGGTCGATGACGTCCGCGTCGTCGAGGTCCTGCCCGGGCCGCAGGGCGGACCCCGCCACGCGGGCCCGGCTCCCGGTCGCGTCACCGGGAAGCGAGGTGACGCTGCCCGAGCCACGACGCGACTGGAGGTACCCGCTGTCGCGCAACGCGGCATACGCGCTCGACACCGTCGTGCGACTCACGCCCAGCGCGGCGGTGAGGTCCCGCTCGCTCGGCAGCCGGGTGCCGACGGGCAACCGGCCGTCGGCGATGAGGAGCCGCAGCGCGTCGGCGAGACCGCGGTAGGCGGGGGTCGTCTCCAGGGCGCTGCCGAGGAGGGGCACGAGGCGGTGGGCGGGGACGGCGGGGGGAGCCATGCGGGCCACTTTTCCACGACTGGCCATGGAACAACAGGCCAATCGGGGCCAATGATCGAGCCATGACCCGCACCCCCCTCGCCGCGATGACCCCGCTGGAGCAGCTGCGGGCCGGGCGCACCACGCGTCGGCTCGTCCAGCTCGCCGTCGGGCTGACGCTCTACGGCGTCTCCATGGCGATGATGGTGCGCTCCGGCCTCGGCCTCGACCCGTGGGACGTCTTCCACTACGGCGTCGCGCAGCACCTGCCGCTCAGCTTCGGCACCATCGTCATCATCGTCGGTGCCCTCGTGCTGCTCGCGTGGATCCCGCTGCGGCAGTGGCCGGGGCTCGGCACCATCGCCAACGTCGTCGTCATCGGCCTGGCGACCGACGCGACGCTCGCACTGCTCGACCGCCCCGACCCGCTGCCGGCGCGCATCGCCCTGCTGCTCGGCGGCATCGTCCTCAACGCGCTCGCGGGCGCCCTCTACATCGGCAGCCAGTTCGGCCCAGGTCCACGCGACGGGCTGATGACCGGGCTGGTTGGGCGCACCGGCCGCAGCATCCGCCTGGTGCGCACCACGATCGAGGTCGCTGTCCTCGCCGTGGGATGGCTGCTCGGGGGAGTCGTGGGCGTGGGGACGGTCCTGTATGCCGTGTCGATCGGCCCGCTCGTGCACGTGTTCCTGCCGCTGTTCACCGTGGCCCTGCCCGGCCAGCCGGCCACCGCGCCGGTGACCGACGCCGGCGAGGAGGACGCGGTCAGATCCAGCTGCGGCGCTTGAAGACCAGGTAGAGCGTGACGCTGACGCCCAGCATGAGCAGCACGGCGAACGGGTAGCCGAACCGCCACGACAGCTCGGGCATCGACTCGAAGTTCATGCCGTAAACCGTGCCGACGAGGGTAGGCGCGAACAGGATCGCTGCCCAGGCCGAGATCTTCTTGACCTCCTCGTTCTGGGCGTTGCTCGTCTCGCTGAGCGTCTTCATCTCCTCGTTCTGCTTCTGCGCGACGAGGGTGGCGTTGACCGTGAGGATGTCGCGCAGCAGGTGCCGGAACGCGTCGACCTGCTCGATCACCTGGGTGAGGTGGTCCTCGACGTCGCGCAGGTAGCGCTGGAGCTCCTCGTCGGTGCCGTACTTCTCGAACCCGGCGGAGAGCGCGTCGATGACCGCGGACAGCGGCCGCGTGGCCCGCTCGAACTCGATCACCTCACGTGACAGCTCGTAGATGCGCCGCGACACCGCGGGGTCCCCGCTGAAGACCTCGGTCTCGATCTCGTCGATGTCGTTCTCGAGCCCGGCGACGACCGGGGCGTAACCGTCGACGACCCGGTCGAGGATCGCGTAGAGGATCGCCTCGGTACCGAGCTTCAGCAGGTCGGGGTTGCTCTCGAGCCGCCGGCGCACGGCCGACAGGTCGGGAGACTCGCTGTGCCGCAACGTGATCACGAAGTTCGGGCCGACGAAGAGGTGCAGCTCGCCGAACTCCACCTCCTCGACGTCGTCGAGGTAGCGGGCCGCGCGCAGCACGACGAACAGCGTCTTGTCGTAGCGCTCCAGCTTGGGTCGCTGGTGCGCGACGATCGCGTCCTCCACGGCGAGCTCGTGCAGGTCGAACTCGTCGGCGAGGGAGGCGAGCTCGTCGTTGGTCGGCCGGTAGAGGCCGATCCAGGCGAGGGCGTCCGGGGTGTTCTCCAGCTCGCGGTAGGTCTCGGCGAGCGAGGTGGGTGAGCTGGTGCGGTCCCCGTCGACGTAGAGGGCGCTGTCGACGATGCTCGGCCGCTTCGTGGTCGGCTCGGGCGCGGTGGGGCGCTCGGTCAGGCCGTCGATGCGGGGTGCCGGGCGGCGGTTGACCTTACCGGCGAGGCGACGGATCGGGCGCAGGGGCGTGGGAATGCGGTCGGACACGGCATGGCTCCGTTCGGGCGGGGTGGGAGGGGTGCTGGCGACTGTCAGGGCCGTGACTCACGGCGACCACCTCCCTTGCCCTCAGGCGTGGCTGTCCGCCACGACCGTCCGATTTTCCCTTGCGCGGTATGCCGCGTGCTGCGGCCGGCGCGGAGCGCGCCATGCGCGGCCCGAGGCTATCCCAGAGAGGTCAGTCGCGCGCGAGGGACCCGGTGTCGGCGTCGCCGACGCGCCCGACCACGCGCCGGACGAGGTCGGCCCAGCCGGAGATCGATCGCTCGAGGGGGTAGTCGGCCAGCGTTGCCGGGTCGTCGAGCACGACGTTCTCCAGTGGCGCCAGCAGTGCCGCAGCGAGGTAGCCGACGTCGCCGCCGACGTCGAGGCTGCGCAGCAGGAAGGCGATGTGCTGGGCGCTGAAGGACGCCACCCCTGCCGAGCGTCGGCCGGCCCGGCCGGCCGCACCGATCAGCTGCGCCGCCTCGAGGTTGTACCGCAGCCGGCCCTCGCCGAAGGCGAGCAACCGGTCGAGGGGCGGCGCGCCGGGTCCGAGGGGTGGGGGGCCGCGCAGGACGCTCGTCTGGAACTCGCGCTCGCGGAAGTCGAGCAGGGCCGCCATGAGCCCGGCGCGGCTCTCGAACCGGCGGAAGACGGTGCCCTTGCCCACGCCGGCCGCTGCGGCGACGGCGTCCATGGTCACCGCGTCGACCCCGCACTGCTCGACCATGGCGCGGGCGGCCTCGAGCAGCGCCTCGCGGTTGCGGGCGGCATCGCGCCGCTCGGGCGTGGGCCCGGACAGCAGCTGCAGCGGGCGCTCGGTCACGGGTCCACCCTACGGGGCGGGAATTAACCGGACCGTGGTCCGGTTAGGGTCTGGCGGAAGTACACCCACCACTCGAAAGGCTTCCCATGTCCGAGCAGACCACCCGTGTCGCCGTCCTCCTCGGCTCGCTGCGCGCCGACTCCGTCAACCGCCGGCTCGCCGAGCTCGTGGCCGAGCGCGCACCTGAGGGAGTCGAGGTCGTGATCGCCGAGGGGCTCGGTGACGTGCCCTTCTACAACGAGGACGTCGACGCGGCCGGTGCCCCGGCAGCCGCCCAGGCCCTGCGCGACCTCGTCGCGCGAGCCGACCGGGTCCTCGCCGTGACCCCCGAGTACAACGGCACCATGCCGGCCGTGCTCAACAACGCCATCGACTGGCTGTCTCGGCCGTACGGCCAGGGCGCCTTGACGGGCAAGCCGTTCGCGGCCGTGGGTGTCACGCCGACCCCCTACGGCGGCCAGTGGGCGCACGACCACGCCCGCCGCTCGGCCACCATCGCCGGCGCGGTCGTCCCCGAGGAGATCGCGTTCAGCCAGACCTCCATCGACGTGGACGTGCTCACCGACGAGCAGGTCGTCGCGCGCCTCCTCGGTGCGGTCGAGGCCCTCGTCGCCGCCCAGCCGGCCACCGCCGCAGCCTGAGTCAGGCCTCGAGGGCGAGGACGAACGGCAGCACGGCCGGCGCACCGGCCCGGCGCAGCGCGCGGGCGGCCACCGTCAGGGTCCATCGGGACGAGGCGAGGTCGTCGACGAGCAGCACCGGGCCGGTGAGCCCGGCCACCGCGGCCTGCTGGTCGGGGGTGAGGACGAAGCGCTCCCACACCCCGGCCAGCCGGAAGGCGCTGTTTCCGCCCGCCTCACCGACCGGTCCACCATCGACCGGCTCCAACGAGCCCAGCCACTGCAACCGGCCCATCTGGGCCAGACCAGCACCGAAGGACTCCACCAACTGGGGACGGCGCCGGGACGGCACGGCCATGACGGCCACGGGCCGCTGCGACCAGCCCCAGTCGCGCAGCACCGGCACACACGCCCGCAGCAACGACTCGTCGACCGGTGCGTCGTCGCCACGCAGCCGGTCGCGCAACGCCTGACCCCAGCCGAGGTCCGTGAGCCGCGCCAGGGCGTAACCCGGCGACATCGCCTCGTCGGCCGGGATCTTCCCCTTGACCGGCACCCCGAGCCGGTCCATGCCGGTTGGCCACTGGGCCCGCGGCTCGAGCTCGACGCCGGCCCGCTCCAACCGTCCCCTGGCCGTCGTGACGGCCACGTCCGGCACGTCGGTCGGGAACCATGGCCCGGCGCAGTTGTCGCATCGCCCGCACGGTGCGGCGGTCTCGTCGTCGAGCGACTCCTGGAGGAAAGCCATGCGGCACTCCGACGTGCGCTCGTAGGCCAGCATCAGCTCCTGCTCGCGCACCCGCGCCTGCGTCACCCGCCCGTAGCGTTCGGCGTCATAGGTCCACGGCTGACCGGTCGAGGTCCACCCGCCGGGCACCCGCTGCACGGCTCCGTCGACGTCGAGGACCTTGAGCAGCAGGTCGAGGCGGGTGCGCCGGATGTCGACGATCGACTCCAGGGCTACCGTCGACAACGCCTTGCCGCTTTCGGCGAGTGCGCGCAGGACCGCGTCGGCCTGCTCCTGCCGGGGCATCGACGCCGAGGCGAAGTAGGCCCAGATGTCCTTGTCCTCCGGGCCGGGCAGCAGCAGCACGTCGGCCCGCTCGGTGGCGCGACCCGCACGCCCCACCTGTTGGTAGTAGGCGACCGGCGACGACGGCGCACCCAGGTGGAGGACGAACCCCAGGTCGGGCTTGTCGAAACCCATGCCCAGCGCCGAGGTGGCCACCAGCGCCTTGACCTCGTTGTCGCGCAGCATGCGCTCGAGCTCCTCGCGGTCGGCCGGGTCGGTGCGCCCGGTGTAGGCGCGCACGGCATACCCCGCCTCGCGCAAGGCGGCCGCGACGTCCTCGGCGCCCGACACGGTGAGGGCGTAGACGATGCCCGAGCCCGGCAGGTCGCCCAGGTGGGCGATGAGCCAGGCCAGCCGCTGCTCCGGTGACGTCAGCGGAAGCACGCCCAGCCGCAGCGAGTCACGAGCCAGACCGCCGCGCAGGGTCAGCACCTCGTGGCCGCCGGCTCCCAGCTGCTCGACGACGTCGGTGACCACGCGGGCGTTCGCGGTCGCCGTCGTGGCGAGCACCGGGGTGTCGGCGGGCAACGTGGTCAGCAGGTCGCGGATGCGCCGGTAGTCGGGCCGGAAGTCGTGGCCCCAGTCGGAGACGCAGTGCGCCTCGTCGACGACGAGCAGCCCGCACCGACGGGCGAGGTCGGGCAGCTGCTCGTCGCGAAAGCGTGGGTTGTTGAGTCGTTCGGGGCTGACCAGCAGCACGTCGACCTCGTCGGCCGCCAGTGCCGCGGACACCCGCCCCCACTCGTCGGCGTTGGCGGAGTTCATCGTCACCGCGTGGATGCCGGCACGCTCGGCGGCCGCGACCTGGTCGCGCATCAGCGCCAGCAGCGGCGAGACGATCACCGTCGGTCCGGCCCCTTCGGCCCGCCGCAGCGCCGTCGACACGAAGTAGACCGCCGACTTCCCCCACCCCGTGCGCTGCACCACCAGCGCGCGCTGGCGCGCCCCGACGATCGCCTCGACCGCCTCGAACTGGCCCTCGCGGAAGTCGGCGTCATCGCGCCCGACGAGGCGCCGCAGCACGGTCGTGGCCTGCGTACGCAGGTCGCTGGCGGTCGTCGTCTCCATGCCTGACACCGTATGCCGCGCGCCCGACAGCCCTGCCACACTGTCCACATGCCCGAGCCCGCCGCCGCCGAGGCGCCATCCCGCTACCGCGTCGACGTGCCGCTGCGCTGGTCCGACATGGACGCCTACGGCCACGTCAACAACGTGCAGTTCCTCCGGCTGCTCGAGGACGCCCGCGTCATCGGCTTCGAGCAGTGGTTCGGCCAGGACCGGTCGGTGCTGTCCGAGGGAATCCTGGTGGCACGACACGAGATCGAGTACGTCGCGCCGCTGCTGTTCCGCATCGCCCCGATCGTCGTGGAGATGTGGGCGACCCGGCTCGGGGGAGCGGGCTTCGACCTCGCCTACGAGGTGCGCGACTCCGGCGACCCCGACTCGACCGTCTACGCCCGCGCCGAGACCACCCTCGTGCTCTACGACTTCGAGGCGTCCAAGCCACGGCGCATGGATGCCTCGCTGCGGGACGTGCTCGAGCAGCACTCCGGCGAGCCCGTGGCCTTCCGGTGGCGTCGCCGCTGATGGAGCTGCGTTTCCCCGACCCCCAGGGCCTGGCAGACCTGGCCGCCTTCGTCCGCCGGGCCAAGCAGGCCGACGACGACGGCGCCATCCGGCTGCAGGCGTCCGGTGCGACCCTGGCGGCCTACGTCGCGGTCCTGTCCGGCAGTGGCCTGCTCGGTGAGGGCACCGTCCTCGGCCTGCGGGCGATGGCGCTCGCGGCACCGGCCGACCTCGACGTCACCGTCCCCTTGGCCGCCATCCTCGACCGCGTGGCCCGGGACGCGGGCGACTCGCTGTCCGTGCCCCCCACGACGGTCCGTATGCCGTGGGCTGCCCTCTCGCCGCCGCGTGGCGGTTGGGAGCGGGTCGGGTCGATCGACAGCGAAGATGTGAATGCCGTTGCCCGCCAAGGGATCGCAGAGATCGCCGAAGGTGCTCCTGCTGATGCCGGCGGGCACGCGGTGACCGCGCTGCGTCGACAGGTGTGGGGACGGCCCACCCCCACGACACCGCCGGTGCCGGCGGGCGGCGCGTTCGCGGCATACGTGCTCGGCTTCTCGCTGCCGGGCACCGAGATGACGGTGTGGGCGCACGGCCGGTGGACCCGGCTGTCGACGCCGCACGGTCACGTCCTGATCCGCTGACCCGCCAGGATCCCGAGCGCAGCCACGCCCGCGAGCCCCAGCCAGCTGCCGACGAAGACGGGCACGTCGCGACCCGCCTCGGTGTGCAGGGCGGCGAAGACCGCACCCGCGGCGGCGACGCCGACGACCGAGCCGAGCACGTCCGACAGCTGGAGTGAGGACGAGGTGGCTCCGTGCTCGGACGCCGGAGTCAGCGACAGCGCCAGCACCGAGATGCTCGCGGTGCCGAGTCCCATGCCGATGCCGCACAGCACCAGGGCGGGGGCGATGAGG
The DNA here is from genome assembly GCF_013041615.1 of Knoellia koreensis. GTDB lineage: Bacteria > Actinomycetota > Actinomycetes > Actinomycetales > Dermatophilaceae > Pedococcus > Pedococcus koreensis. Next base: position 102,252 of record NZ_JABEPQ010000002.1, on the reverse strand, counting down.
TAGGGCCACCAGCCGAAGTGGGTGACGGCCACGACGGCCAGCAGCCCCGTGCACAAGCACCCGGCCCCGACCGAGACGAGGTGCGCACGACGGCCCGCGAACCGGTCACGCCCCTGGATCCACGAGCCCGTCGACCAGCCCAGCGACCCGACCGCGAGGACGGCACCGGCGGCGCCGAGGGACAGTCCGCGCTCGTTGACGAGCATGAGCGGGATGTAGGTGATGGTGCCGAAGAAGGAGCAGGTGAAGAGGAACCGCGCGAGCATCACCGACGGCAGGCCGCGGCGCATGACCCACGTGCCGGAGGGCAGGAGCGCGGGCGCCGCGATGGCCAGCCCGGCAACGCCGACGAGAGCCAGCGCCGTCTTGGTCGACCACGTCGGCTCGAACTCGTGCGTGCCCCACTGGAGGGCCCCCGCCGACAGCGCGATGGCCAGGCCGAACCACGCTGCCCGCCGGTGCGCGCGGTGGTCGCGCCCCGACGCGTCGACGCCGGCATCCGCGCCGCTGATCTGGCCGCGGCGCGCGACGATCGCGACCAGGGCGACGACCACCGGCACCACGACGAGCCAGAAGACCCAGCGCCATGACCACGTGGTCGTCACCCATGCGGCGATGGGCGGACCGATGAGCGACGGCAGCACCCAGGCCGCACTGATGACACTGAAAACCTTGGGGCGCAACGACTCCGGGTACGCGCGCCCGATGACGACATAGCCCGCCACGATGATGAGGCCGGCCCCGAGGCCGGCGACGCCGCGCCCGAGCAGGAAGGGACCGAACGACCCGGCCGATCCGCACAGGCCGCAGCCGACCGCGAAGAGGACCTGTCCGGCATACAGGGACGGCAGCGCGCCCGAGCGGTCGCACCAGACGCCGGCGAGGACGATGCCGAGCAGCTGCGCGGTGAGCATCACCGAGAACGCCAGGCCGTAGGACCGCACGGCGTCGAGCTCGCGCGCGGCCTCCGGCATCGCGGTGGAGACGGCCATGCCCTCGAACGCGATCACCGTGATCAGGGCGACCAGCGCCAGGGACAGCAGCAGGTGCTCCGACCCGAAGACCCCGCCGCGGGTGTCGCTCGGTGTCGCGGCGGTCGTGTCGGGTCGGGTCACCCGCCCACGCTAACGCGGGGTGTGCGGCACCAGCGGGCGGCCCCGCGCGGCCAGCACCTCGGCAAGGGTGTCGATGCGGTCGGAGACGATGCCATCGACACCGAGGTCGAAGAGCCGGTTCATCTCGGCCGCGTCGTCGATGGTCCAGACGTGCACGTGCTTGCCGAGGTCGTGGGCGCGCTGCACGAACGACTCGGTGACGAGGTCGACCCGACGCCCGCCCACGACGGCGCCGGTGGGCACCTGCACGGCGACGGCGGGGGAGCGCAGCATGCCGACCAGGCGCTGCGGGGTCAGGCGGAGCAGTCCCACCTCGGACGGACCGGCCGACGTCGCCAGCCGTGGCCCGACGAGGCGGCGCACGGCGCGCAGGCGTTTGGTCGAGAACGACGCGACGCAGACGCGGTCGACGGCGTCATGCTCGCGCAGCACCCGGGCGAGGGGCTCGATCGCACCGGGCGCCTTGACGTCGATGTTGAGCCGGACGTCCGGGAACTCCTCGAGCAGGTCCGACAGCAGCGGCACCGGCTCGGAGCCGTTGATCCGGGCCCGCTGCACGTCGGCGAGGGTGAGCTCGGCGATGCGGCCGGTGCCGTCGGTGACCCGGTCGAGGCGCAGGTCGTGGAAGGCCAACAGGTGCCCGTCGGCGGTGCCGTGGACATCGGTCTCGAGATAGCGGTAACCCATGGCCACCGCCTGGCGGAAGGCCGCCATGGTGTTCTCGAGACCGAGGTTGGCCTCGAGCTTGGCCCCGCCGCGGTGGGCGAGGCCGACCGGCGTGGGGGCGTCGAAGTACGGGAAGTCGGCGGCGCGCACCGGGCCAGTCTGCCGCGTGTCCGTGCCGAGAACGCAAAACGGGGGTTGCTCACATGAAACGGGGGGAAATACTGCCCGTTTCATGCACGCAACCCCCGTTTCGCTGCGGAGGCCCCGCGTCAGGCCAGGCGCGCCCAGACGGTCGTGTCGGTCGGCACCTGGCCGTCGTCGGTCAGCTCACCAGACGCCACCAGCACCTCGGCACCCTCGGGCAGGGCAACCGGCTCGGCACCGAGGTTGGCGACGACGAGGGTGTCCTCGCCCTGACCGGTGTTGACGAGCGCGACGACGTCGTCGCCGAGGCCCTCGAACTCCTGGAGCCCGCCGGTGCCGAGCTGGCGCTCGTGGCGCAACCGCAGCACCGTCCGGTAGAGCTCGAGCGTCGAACCCTCGACGCCCACCTGCTGGTCGACGGCATACTCGCCGTAGACCTCCGGCTGGGGCAGCCACGTCTCGGCGCCCGGCCCGAACCCGAACGACGGAGCGTCCTTCTCCCACGGGATCGGCACACGGCAGCCGTCGCGGCCGATCTCCTTGCCCTTGGTGCGGATGAACGTCGGGTCCTGGCGGTACTTCGCCGGCATGTCGGTCGAGTCCGGCAGGCCGAGCTCCTCACCCTGGTAGAGGTAGGCGCCACCCGGCAGGGACAGCATCAGCGTCGTCGCGGCGCGGGCCCGGCGCAGGCCGAGCTCGCGGTCGGGCTGCGGGTCGTCCGGGCCGATGCCGTTGGGGCGGCGCTCGCCGACCGGCAGGCCGAGCCGCGACGCGTGCCGCACGACGTCGTGGTTGGACAGCACCCAGGTCGAGGGCGCGCCCACCGAGTCGGCCGCCTCGAGCGAGGACTGGATGACCTCGCGCAGGTCGGCGGCGCGCCACTGCGTCTGGAGGAAGTCGAAGTTGAACGCCTGGTGCATCTCGTCGGGGCGCACGTAGCGGACCGCGCGCTCCTGCGGACGCACCCACGCCTCGGCGCACAGGATGCGGTCGGGCTGGCCGTAGCTGTCGAGCACCTTGCGCCAGGCGCGGTAGACCTCGTGGACACCGTCCTGGTCCCACATGGGCGGGCGCGGCGAGCCGTCCTTGATCTCGCCGTCGAGGATGTGCAGCTCGGCGTCGTAGTCGGGCAGGCCGGGCTCCTTGACGAGGCCGTGGGCCACGTCGACCCGGAACCCGTCGATGCCGCGGTCGAGCCAGAAGCGCAGGATCGCCTCGAACTCGGCGCGCACCTCCTCGTTGTCCCAGTTGAGGTCCGGCTGCTTGGTGTCGAAGAGGTGGAGGTACCACTGGCCGAGGCTGCCGTCTGCCTCGGTTACGCGGGTCCAGCCGGGGCCGCCGAAGACGGAGTTCCAGTCGTTCGGCGGCTCGCTACCATCGGCGCCCTTGCCGTCGCGGAACATGTAGCGGTCGCGCTCGGGGGAGCCGGGGCCGGCCGCGAGCGCCGCCTTGAACCACGCGTGCTCGTCGGAGGTGTGGTTGGGCACGAGGTCGACGATCACCTTGAGGCCGAGCTCGTGGATCTTCGCGACCATCGCGTCGGCGTCCGCGAGGCTGCCGAAGAGGTGGTCGATGTCGCGGTAGTCGGCGACGTCGTAGCCCGCGTCGGCCTGCGGCGAGGTGTAGAAGGGCGAGAACCACACGGCGTCGACGCCCAGGTCCTTCAGGTGCTGGAGCCGGGCGGTGATGCCGGGCAGGTCGCCGATGCCGTCGCCGGACGCGTCGGACCACGAGCGCGGGTAGATCTGGTAGATCACCGCGTGGCGCCACCAGGCGGCGTCGGCGGAGTCGGCGGGGTGGATGAGGTGGGTGGTGAGCGGAGCAGTCACGAGGACCCATCGTTCCCCATGAGGCTGCCTGCGCGAAACCCGGAAGTCACCGTCTTGGTAGATGGACCTTGGCGGTTGCGGTGATGGCGGCGTCGACGACGGTCTCGAGCACCTGCGCCTGGGTGAACCCGCCGAGCCACAGCGACGGGGCGTCCGACCTGTGCATGCTGGCCAGGCCGTGGAGGGCGGTGGAGAGCGCGGCGGCGCCCCGACTGATGGGTATGCCGCGTGGAGCCTTGTCGTCGCAGGTGAGGGTGAGGCTCGTGGTCAGGAGCTCGAGGGCGCGGCGGGCCGCGGGGGAGGCAGTGGTGCTGCGTGTCATGAGCGAGTAGCGCAACGGGTGCCGCTGGGCGAAGGCGACGTAGGCCCGGCAGCCGCGCAGCAGCCGGCTGCGCGGGGTTCGGGCGGCGGTGGCCGCGGCCACGATCTCGTCGAGCAGCTGCTCCCAGCTGCGGTCCATCGCAGCGGCGAGCAGGGCATCCCGGTCGGGGAAGTGCGGGTAGATCGAAGGTGCGGCTACACCGGCCGCTCTGGCCATGGCGCGCAACGAGATTCGCGACTCGTCCTCCGACTCGTCGATGAGCGTGATGGTGGTGTCGACGAGGTGGTCGCGCAGCGCCGGACCGACGCCGCGGGGCGCGGAGGCGACGTTCGTGCGGGTGGTTGACCGCGGCATACCCGGCAGCCTAACATCTGTTACCTAACAACTGTTAGGTAACAACCCCGAGGACGTGCGATGAACCACCTGCTGCGGCTGCTCTGGCTCCGGCTCACCGTGTCGCGGCGCAGCCGACTCGAGGTCACCGACGTGTGCGTGACCCCGATGCGGGTGCGGCTCAGCGACCTCGACGTGCTACGGCACATGAACAACGGCGTCTACCTCTCCCTCATGGACCTCGGTCGCGTCGACTTCATGCTGCGCAGCGGGATGGCTCCGCTCATCACGCGGGCCGGTCTCTACCCGGTGGTCGTCCAGCAGACCATCACCTACCGCAAGTCCCTCGAGCTCGGGCAGCGCTACGACCTGGAGACCCGCATCGCCGGCTACGACGACAACACCGCCGTCATGGAGCAGCGGTTCGTCGTCGGCGGCGAGATCTACGCGCGGGCCTGGGTGCGGGCCCGGTTCCTGCGGCGCAGCGGCGGAGGAGTCGGCACCGACGAGCTGCGCGAGCTGCTCGGCGTGGACGGGGAGCCTGCAGGTGAGCTGCCGGCGTGGTTCGACGACTGGGCTCAGGGCAGTCGCCTCCCGTCCGCGAAGGCCACCGCCCCCAGCACCTGGTCCTGACCAAGGCCGCGGCCGACGGCGCGCACGTGGAGACGTGGCGTACCTGTCACGAATGCACCTCGGGTGGGCCGCCGAACGTGCATTCGTGCCGAAACGGACAGGAATGCACGTGCCGCCGACGCCTGCACCGTGAGCAGCGGGCGCGGGCTACTCGTCCTCGAGGGAGTTGACCAGCGAGTGCGCGGCCCGCTCGAGGTAGTCACGCAGAATGAGGTCGTCGGCGGGCGCCAGCCCGAGCGTGTCGACCGCCGCCATCATGTGGTGCAGCCACCGGTCGCGCTGCGCCGGCGTCACCTTGAACGGGTGGTGCCGCATCCGCAGTCGCGGGTGCCCGCGCTCCTGCGAGTACGTCGTCGGGCCACCCCAGTACTGCTCGAGGAACATCCGCAGTCGCACCTCGGCCGGGCCGAGGTCATCCTCGGGGTAGAGCGCCCGCAGCGCGGGGTCGCCCGCCACGCCGACGTAGAACTCGTGCACCAGCTTGACGAACGTCTCGTGCCCGCCGACCTGGTCGTAGAAGCTCTGGCCGCCACCCGGCATACTCACGGCTTTGTCCCTCCCGGGGCGCCCGCCCCGCTCGCGCCACTCGACCCACTCGCGCCCGGCATCGGCCCGAACGGGCTCACCACCGGCGCCTTGATCCCGTGCTCGTCGAACGCCGCCTTGACCCGCTCGCGGATCTCACGCGAGACGCCGTACTGCTGCTCGGGTGCGGTCTTGGCCAGCACCCGGATGGTCACGACGTTGCCGGTCATCGACTCGACGCCCATCACCTGCGGCTCCTCGAGCAGCTTGTCCTGCCACTGCGGTTCCTCGTCGATGTCGTGGACCACCTCGCGGATGAGCGGGATGACCTTCTCGAGGTTCTCGCTGTAGGCGACCGGGATGTCGACGATCGCGGTCGACCAGCCCTGGCTCTTGTTGCCGATCCGGATGATCTCACCGTTGCGGATGTACCAGACCACGCCCTGGGCGTCGCGCAGCCGGGTCACCCGCAGGGTCACCTCCTCGACCGTGCCGGTCGCCTCGCCGGTGTCGATGATGTCGCCCACGCCGTACTGGTCCTCGAGGATCATGAAGATGCCGGAGAGGAAGTCCTTGACGAGGCTCTGCGCGCCGAAACCGAGCGCGACACCACCGACACCCGCCGACGCCAGCAGCGGCGCGAGCGGGATGCCGAGGATCGCCATGATCGTGAGGATCGTGATCAGCGCAATGACGACCGTGGTGATGCTGCGCAGCAGCGAGGCCATGGTGAGCGTGCGCTGACGGTGACGTTCGTGGAGTATGCCGGCCGCCTGCGCGAGCGCGCGCCGCGCCCGACCGGGCTCCTGCGCCCGCCGCGCGTCGGCCCGCGCGAGCGTCACCTTGACCATGCGCCCGATGAGCCGCTGCAGGACGAAGCGCAGCGCGAAGGCCACCACGAGGGTGATGACGATCTTGAGCGGCGCGCCGTTGAACCAGTCCCAGACCTTCTCCGGGCTCAGGTCGGCGAGCACGCTGGTGAGCCGGTCAGGCATCGGCATCCCTGGCCTGGGCCCGCAGGGCGCGCGCGACCGGGTCACGGTTCTCCACGACGAGGCGGCGCAGCGCGGCCGGTGCGTCCGGGTGGCTGTCGAGCCACTGCTGGGTGGCGTCGAGCAACCGCTGGTCGGCGAGGGGCATGGGGTAGAAGCCGGTGACGATGATCTCCACCAGCGCGTGGGATCCCTTGTCCTGCACCGTGTCCAGCATCGCGTGGTACTTCTCGACATAGGGCTCGAGCAGCGTGCGGTCGAGGGCCGTGCCGAAGCCGGTCGCGACGGCCTGGAGCACCGAGTTCGGCAGGCCGTCCTCCTCGACGCCCGCCCGCCACGCGTCGGCCTTCGCCTCGGCGGTGGGCATCGACGCCTTGGCCTGGGCGGCGCGCTCGCGACCCGTGGCGGTGGCGTCGCGCTCGTGCTCGGCATCGACCTCGGCGACCGTGGCCGCCCCGACCCGGGCGAGGGCGATGAGCAGGGTCCACCGCAGCTCGGTGTCGACCTCGAGCCCGTCGAGCTTCTCGGTGCCCTCGAGCAGGCCACGCAGCCAGGTGGCGTGGTCGCCGCCGGGCTGCAACGCGGCATACGCCGTCAGCAGCTGGAACTGGGCGTCACTGCCCGGCGCGGCGGACTCGACGAGCGCCCGCAGCCGCGTGGTCGCGTCGGCGGTGACCTCGGCGCGGGCATCGGGTGCGACGTACATCTCCAGGGTCGTGCGCAGCTGGACCAGGACGGTACGCAGCATCGTCGAGTTGTCCTCGCCCGGCAGCGACGCCAGCACCAGGTCGACGTAGTCGCGGGACCGCATCTCGGCGTCGCGGGTCATGTCCCACGCGGCGCCGAGCACCAGCGCTCGCGGCAGGCTGTCGACGAAACCGCGCGGGTGGTCCAGCGCGGTGGCCAGCGAGCGCTGGTCGAGCCGGATCTTGGCGTAGGCCAGGTCGTCGTCGTTGACGAGCACCAGGTCCGGCGCCGGTCGGCCGATGAGCTGCGGGAGGTCGGTGGACTCCCCGTCGGCGTCGAGCTCGAACCGGTCGGTGCGCACGAGGCGGTCGGCGCCGTCGACGTCCTGCACGTCGTAGAGCCCCACCGCGAGCCGGTGCGGTCGCAGCGTCGGGTAGTCCTCGGCGTGGGTCTGCTCGATCACTGCGGAGGAGACGAGGCCCTGGTCGTCGGTCTCGACGACGGGACGCAACGTGTTGACGCCGGCTGTCTCGAGCCAGAGCTTGGACCACGTGCCCAGGTCGCGGCCCGAGGTCTGCTCCAGCTCGGACAGCAGGTCGCCCAGGGTCGTGTTGCCCCAGGCGTGCTTGCGGAAGTAGGCCCGCAGCCCGTCCCGGAACGCGTCGCGGCCGACGTAGGCGACGAGCTGCTTGAGCACCGAGGCGCCCTTGGCGTACGTGATGCCGTCGAAGTTGACCTCGACGTCCTGCAGGTCACGGATCGGCGCGACGATCGGGTGGGTCGAGGAGAGCTGGTCCTGGCGGTAGGCCCAGGCCTTCTCCGAGATGCCGAAGGTGGTCCACGCGTCGGTCCACTGGGTGGCCTCGGCCTGGCAGGTCGAGGACGACCACTCGGCGAACGACTCGTTGAGCCACAGGTCGTTCCACCACTTCATCGTCACGAGGTTGCCGAACCACATGTGCGCCAGCTCGTGCAGCAGGGTCAGGGCCCGCCGCTCGACCAACGCCTCGGTCACCTTGGCGCGGAAGATGTAGATCTCGTTGATGGTGACGGCGCCGGCGTTCTCCATCGCGCCCATGTTGTACTCGGGCGTGAACAGCTGGTCGTACTTCTCGAACGGGTACTCGCTGTCGAACTCCTCCTCGAAGAACGCGAATCCCCTTTTGGTGCAGTCGAACACGTTGTCGGCGTCGAGGTGGTCGAGCAGCGACTTGCGGCAGAAGATGCCGAGCGGCACGACACCCTTGCGCGTCTGCACCTCGTCGCGCACCACGGCATACGGGCCGGCGACGAGCGCGGTGATGTAGCACGACATCGTCGGTGTCGGGGCGAACTCCCAGCGGGCGACGCCCTCGCGCACCGGCACCGGCTCCGGGGTGGGGGAGTTGGAGACGACCTGCCAGTGGTCGGGCGCGGTCACGGTGAACGAGAACGTCGCCTTGAGGTCGGGCTGCTCGAAGACGGCGAACATGCGCCGCGCGTCCGCGACCTCGAACTGGGAGTAGAGGTAGACCTCCTGGTCGACCGGGTCGACGAACCGGTGCAGCCCCTCGCCGGTGTTCATGTATGCCGCGGTCGCGTCGACCGTGAGCGTGTTGCGCTCGGCGGTGGTCGGGAGGGTTATGCGCCCGTCGGCGACATGCGCGGCCGGGTCGAGCGGCTCGCCGTTGAGGGTGATCGCCTCGACCGACGGTGCGATCAGGTCGATGAACGTGGCCTCGCCCGGACGTGCGCTGTCGAAGGTCACCGTCGTGGTGGTGCGGAACGTCGTGTCCGAGGTCGTCAGGTCGAGGGCGACGTCGTAGTGGTCGACGGTCACGAGGGTGGCGCGCGCGGCGGCCTCGTCACGCGTCAGGTTGGTGCCGGGCAAGGGGGTGCTCCTGCTCGTGTCGTGGGGTGCCTGGTGGGCGGGGATCGGCGTCCATCCTCGCATGCAAGGATGGGCCCGTGAGCGAGCAGTCAGGAGCCCCCCGCAGCCACGCCGAGATGTGGTTCGACCCCCTGTGCCCCTGGGCCTGGATGACGTCCCGGTGGCTGATGGAGGTGGAGAAGGTCCGCCCCGTCGACGTCACGTGGTCGGTGATGAGCCTGTCCGTCCTCAACGAGGGACGCGACCTGCCCGAGGACTATCGGGCGATGATGGACCGCGGATGGGGGCCCGTCCGGGTCATCACCGCAGCCGCGCGCGAGCACGGCGACGAGGTCATCAAGCCGCTCTACGACGCCATGGGCACGCGGATCCACCTCGGTGGTGAGAAGGACTACGCCAAGGTCATCGAGCCGGCGCTGGAGGAGGTCGGGCTGCCGCTCGACCTCGCGCGCTACGCCGACTCCGACGAGGTCGACGACCTGCTCCGAGCCAGCCACCAGCGCGCCATCGACCTGGTCGGTGACGAGGTCGGCACCCCCGTCGTGGCCGTCGAGGGCGTCGCCTTCTTCGGTCCGGTCGTGACCCCCGCACCCAAGGGTGAGGCGGCGGGCAAGCTCTGGGACGGGTGCCTGCTCGTCGCGGGCACGCCGGGCTTCTACGAGCTCAAGCGCACCCGCACCCAGGGCCCCATCTTCGACGAGGAAGACTGAGATGCGCGTCCACATCGGCGGCGACCACGCGGCATACGAGCTCCTCGGTGAGCTGGTCACGTTCCTCGAGGCGGAGGGGCACGAAGTGACCAACCACGGGCCGCACGCCTACGACGCCGAGGACGACTACCCGGTCTTCGTGCTGCGCGCCGCGCAGGCGGTGGCGGCCGACCCCCAGTCGCTCGGCGTGGTGCTCGGGGGGTCGGGCAACGGCGAGCAGATGGCGGCCAACAAGGTTGCCGGCATCCGCGCCGCCCTCGCCTACGACACCGAGCTCGCCCAGCTGGCCCGCGAGCACAACAACGCCCAGGTCGTCTCGATCGGTGCCCGCTTCACCGCCACCGAGCTGGCCAAGGAGATCGTGCGCACGTTCCTCGCGACGCCGTTCTCGCAGGCTCCGCGGCACGCCCGGCGGATCGCCATGGTCGAGGCGTTCGAGCAGGACGGGTCGCTGCCCGACGTGCCCTGATTCTGTGGAAATCGCCGCGCACCGGGATGGCGCGGCACTAGGCTGACCGCGGGTTGGAGAGGGCCGACCCGCCGCCGACACAGCGCGGGCGCCTGGCGGGCCCGCCTTGCCGAAGGACCTGGTTTTCCGTGGACGTCGACAAGACGGTGCTCGTACGCAGCTCCGCCGTGTCCGGTCTCAGCCGACTGCGCGGTCGGTATGCCCGGTGGGGGAACGTGCAGACGTTCCTGCTCGTGCTGGCCGCGGCAGGGCTGCTGTGCTGGGCGACCCTGCTGTGGGCGTCGGTGTCGTTCTCGAGCTACCTGCTGCTGGGCGTCGTGGCGGGACTGTTCCTGTCACCGCGGCTGCTCGTCGTCGCCGACGTGGCGGTCCTGGCCACGGCGGCCGTGACCATGGTGAGCCGGATGGAGACGCAGACGGCTCCCGCGACGCTGTGGGTGGCCTACGGCATCCTGGTCGTGACGATGGTCCTGATGTTCTGGGTCGCCGCGTCGCGCGCCCGGCTCGGGGTGCAGGGAAACCTCGGGGAGACGATGCTCGTCGACCTGCGCGACCGGCTCCGCACCCAGGGCGAGCTGCCCGAGCTGCCCCCGGACTGGGGAGCCGAGCAGGCGGTCATGTCGGCCTACGGCGACTCCTTCTCCGGTGACTTCCTCGTCACCTCGCGCACCGGCGACCGGCTCGAGCTGGCGCTGGTCGACGTGTCCGGCAAGGGCATCGGCGCCGGCACCCGGTCGCTGCTGCTGTCGGGGGCATTCGGTGGGCTGCTCGGTTCGATGCCCGTGAACGACTTCCTCCCCGCCGCGAACTCCTACCTGCTGCGCCAGGCATGGGACGAGGGCTTCGCCACCGCCGCGCACGCGATGATCAACCTCGCGACGGGCGAGTTCAGCGTGGGGTCGGCCGGCCACCCGCCGGCGGTGCGGTTCAACGCCGGGTCCGGCCGGTGGGAGGTGCTCGAGGGCGAGGAGGGACCCGTGCTCGGCGTCGCCGACGGCGTCCCGTTCCCGCGCCTGCGTGGCCGGCTCGGGCGCGGCGACGCGCTGCTGCTGTACACCGACGGTGTCATCGAGGTGCGCAACCGCGACCTGCGCGACGGCATCGACCGGATGCTCGGCACGGCCGAGCGCGAGATCTCCCGCGGCTTCGTCGGCATGGCCGCCAAGATGTGCGCCGCCGCGCGCGCGGGCGAGACCGACGACCGCGCCGCCGTCCTCGTCTGGCGCCGCTGAGCCCCTGGGGCCCGGGCTCGCGGGTGTGAGCGCGCGCGTGCGCCCGAGCGTGTGCTGCGGTGGCTGCGCCGCGGTGGCTGAGCCACGGATGCACCAGCGTCGGCGTCGGCGTCCGGCATCCGTGCAAGGCTGGGCCCATGCCACTGACGATCGGGTACAAGGCGTCCGCGGAGCAGTTCGGTCCGCGTGACCTCGTCGACTACGCGGTGCTGGCCGAGGAGCTCGGCCTCGACAGCGTCTGGACCTCGGACCACTTCCTCCCGTGGCGCCACCAGGGTGGTCACGCCCCGTTCGCCCTGTCCTGGATGACCGCGGTGGGCGAGCACACCTCGCGGGTGAAGATCGGCACGAGCGTCCTCACCCCGACCTTCCGCTACAACCCGGCCGTGGTCGCGCAGGCGTTCGCCACGAACGCGCTGCTCACCGGTGGCCGCGTCATCCTCGGGGCCGGCACGGGTGAGGCGCTCAACGAGGTGGCCGTGTCGGGCCGGGAGTGGCCGGACTTCAAGGAGCGCTTCGCCCGGCTGCGCGAGTCGGTGCGCCTGATCCGCAAGCTGTGGACCGAGGACTCGGTCGACTTCGAGGGCGACTACTACACGCTGGTCGGTGCCAACATCTACGACCGGCCGGCCGAGCCCGTGCCGATCTACATCGCCGCCGGCGGACCGCAGGTCGCCAAGTATGCCGGCCGCATGGGTGACGGGGTCATCTGCACCTCGGGCAAGGGCATGGACCTCTACACCGACAAGCTCATGCCCGCCGTGGTGGAGGGGGAGGAGGCGCGGGGCCGCGCGCCCGGCACCGTCGACCGCATGATCGAGGTCAAGCTCTCGTACGACCGCGACCCGAAGGCTGCCCTCGAGAACTGCCGGTTCTGGGCGCCCCTGTCGCTGACCCCCGAGCAGAAGCACAGCGTCGACTCCGCCGAGGAGATGGAGGCGCTCGCCGACGAGCTGCCCATCGAGCAGGTGGCCAAGCGCTGGATCGTCGCCTCCGACCCGGACGACGCCGTCGAGCAGATCAAGCAGTACGTCGATGCGGGTCTCAACCACCTGGTGTTCCACGGTCCCGGCGCCGACCAGCGCAGGTTCCTCGAGCAGTTCTCGGCCGACCTGCTGCCGCGGCTGCGGGAGCTGGAGCCAGGGGTGCCCGCTGGTTCGAGGTAGTCCGCGACCGGGAAGTGGTACTCGACTACCTCGAACCGGTCGGAAACCGGACCCTGTTAGGCGGGGATGCCCTCGTTGCGGGCCTTGGCGCGCCGGCTGATGTCGGCGCACTCGACACAGACCGACTCAGGGATGACGCCGAGACGCATCAGCAGGCTGAAAACCTGGCACCCCACGCACAGCCCGAAGACCGCCTCGAGCGCCGGGAAGACCACCATCACGACCCCGATCAGGACCACCGGCAGGGTGGCTCCGGCCAGCCAGAGCACAGTAGCGGCGACCGTCAGCACGGCGCCGATGGCCGCGGCGAAGCGTTTCGGGGGACCGGCGGTGTACCTCGGCGCGGCTCCGACCCGTGGCCGCACGAACCGCCCGACGAACCGGGCCACCGGGCTGGCCGACGGCCCCCACCCGGTCCGCAGGACGAAGTCCACCGCCAACACGGCATACAGCCACCACTGCTGGGTCACCAGGGCGACCACGCCCACGACCAGGACGACTGCGGCGATGAGGCGCACGGTGACGTCGTCGACGATGGTGGGGAACCGCGAGATGTGCATGGACCGATTATGGATCACATAACGCGAGATTAAGTAGTGATGTCCTTCGTGGACGGGGGACGTCAGTTGATGTCGTCGTCCTGGCCGTCGAGGCCGTCGAGCCCGTCCTTGGCCCGGTCCTGGCCCTGGTCGATCTGGTCGGCGTACTTGCCGCCGGTCTTCTCGTCGACGAAGTCGCCAGCCTTGTCGACGCCGTCGCCGATCTTGTCCCCCTGGCTGTCGACGGCGTCCGTCGCCTTGTCCTTCATGTTGTCGAACATGCTCATCGAAGAAGCGTCCTCTCCTCTGAAGGTGCACGGGCCGGACGGCCCGCCGCCGCCCACAGTAGGGGCAGGCACGGCGACCGTCGAGCGATGAATGTCATGGTTTGTCGTACCTTCACATTTGCGCCCGGACCCGGCCACCGGCGTCAGGCACCTGCAACGCGCCCCCTACGCTGGGCCCGTGAGAGCGGCAGGGGTCAACGACAGCGGCCACGTGCGCAGCTTCGCCGCACGGCGGGGCCGCGTGTCGCCGCTGACCCGCGAGCGGATTGCCGAGTACTTCCCGCGGCACGAGATCCCACAGGGGCCACTGGTGCCGGTCGAGGCGTTCGGCCGGGAGGCGCCGGTCGTGCTCGAGATCGGGTGTGGGCACGGTGCCGCCGCCCTCGCGTATGCCGAGGAGCACCCCGACCACGACCTGCTCGCCGTCGACGTCTTCACGCCCGCGCTCGCGCGGATGCTCGCCGCGGCCGACCGGCGTGGCGTCACGAACCTGTGGCTGCACCAGGGCGACGCGGTTGCCCTGCTGCGCGACCGCGTCGCGCCGTCGACCTTCGCCGCGGTGCACCTCTTCTTCCCCGACCCGTGGCCCAAGGCGAAGCACGCCAAGCGCCGGTTCGTCTCTGCCTACACCCTCGACCTGCTGGCCTCGCGGCTTGTGCCGGGTGGTCACCTCCTCGTCGCCACCGACCACGCCCTGTATGCCGCGCACGCGCGTGACGTGCTCGCGGCGCACCCCCGGTTCGTCGTCACCGAGGGGGAGCGGCCGCCCTGGCGACCGACCGACGGGTTCGAGGCCAAGGGGCTCGCGGCAGGCCGCTCCATCACCGAGTTCCGCGCCACCCTCGCCGACTAGGCCCAGCACCCACTGAAGGTGCCGGCGACTCGTTGCCGGTCACGCGGCATACGGCCCCTGAGATCCGGCTCGGTGCCGAGTGACCGGCAACAGGTGCGGAAGGGTTCGCTTGCGGCTCAGGCGAGCTGGGGAACAGCGGCGAGGAGCTTCTTGGTGTAGTCGTGCTGCGGGTCGAGCAGCACCTGCTCGACGGTGCCCTCCTCCACGATGGCGCCGCGGTACATCACGAGCACGCGGTCGGCGATGTTCCACGCGAGACCGAGGTCGTGGGTGATGACGAGTGCCCCGAGGCCAAGCCGACGCTTGAGCCGCAACATGAGGCCGAGGATCTCGCCGCGCACCGAGGCGTCGAGCGACGCGACCGGTTCGTCGGCAACGAGGAACCTCGGCTCCAGCGCCAGCGCGCCGGCGATGACGACGCGCTGGCGCTGACCGCCGGACAGCTCGTGGGGGAGGGCGCTGGTGAACTGGGCGGCCGGTCGCAGCTCGGCCTGGTCGAGTGCGCGTTCGACGCGTTCGCGCTCGTCACCGGGCAGATGGTGGATGCGGATGCCCTCGGCCACGGCCTCGTAGATGCTGTGGCGCGGGTTGAGCGCGCTGCTCGGGTCCTGGAGCACGAGCTGCACGCTGCGCCGGAACGGCCGCAGCTCCTTGGGTGACGCGGGCAGCGGCGCGCCGTCGAAGAGCACCCTTCCGCTGTCGGCCCGGTGCAGCCCGAGCAGGGTGCGCGCCAGCGTGGTCTTGCCCGACCCCGACTGCCCCACGAGGGCGACGATCTCACCGGTGCGGCACTGGAGCGAGACGTCGTCGACGGCTGTCACCGTGCCCGCTCGCGTGTGGAACCGGACGGTCACGTTGTCGGCGGCCAGAATGGGGCGCTCATCCGGATTGGCCTGCGGCGCAACAGGTATGCCGCCCTGCGCCGGATCGTCGGCGGGCGCCGCCTCCTCGACGACGCGGGTGGCCGGTCGCAGCCGCGAGGTCGGGTCGCCGATGGTGGGAAAGGCCCGCGCGAGGGTGGCGGTGTAGTCGTGGGTCGGGTTGGTGACGACCTCGTGGCTCGGGCCTTCCTCGACCACGACTCCGTCGCGCATGACCGCGATCCGGTCGCACGTCGAGGCGAGGACGGACAGGTCGTGGCTGATGAACAGCAGGGCGATCCCGCGTTCGGCGACGAGCTTGCGCAGGATGCGCAGCACCTGGTCCTGGACGATGACGTCGAGCGCCGTCGTCGGCTCGTCCGCGATGACGAGGTCGGGGTCGCACGCCAGGGCCATGGCGATCATGACGCGCTGCCGCTGCCCACCGGAGAGCTCGTGGGGGAAGGAGGTCTCCTTGGACCGGTCGAGGTCGACCTGGGCGAGCAAGTCACGCATCCGCTGCTCGCGGGCCTTCTCTGTGGCGTAGTCGTCCTTCACGTGCAGCTCGAGCGCCTCGACGATCTGCTCACCGACGCGACGGACGGGGTTGAGAGAGTGCATGGCGCCCTGAAAGACGATCGAGGCCTCGCTCCAGCGCAACGCCCGCAGCTTGCCCCACGACAGGTCCTGCACGTCGTGGCCGCCCACGCTGACCCGGCCGGTGAGGGTGGCCGAGCGGGGGAGCAGCCGCAGCACCGCCATGGCGAGCGTCGACTTTCCCGAGCCGGATTCGCCTGCCACGCCGAGGGATCCGCCGGCGGGGACGGTGAGCGAGACGCCCTTGACCGCCTCGACCGGGTCGCGGCCCGGGGGGTGGTAGGTGATCGTGACGTCGTCGAACACGAGCTCTGCCATCAGCGGCCTCGCAGGGTGGGGTTGATGACGGACTCGAGTGCGCGGCCCACGAGGGTGAAGCACAGCACGACGACGACGATGGCCAGCCCTGGCGGCAGGACGAACCACCAGAAGCCACCGGTGGCGGCGCCGGAGTCGAGGGCCACCTTGAGCATCGAGCCCCAGGACGGCTTGGTCGTGTCACCGAGCCCGAGGAAGGACAGGGTCGACTCGGCGATGATGGCCGAACCCACGGTCAGGGTCGTGTTGGCCAGCACCAGGGGGAGGACCGCCGGGAGGACGTGCCGGCCGATGACGGTGCGGTGACCGGCACCGAGCGCCCAGGCTCGTTCGATGTATGGGCGGGACTCGATTGTCAGGGTCTGCGATCGCACCAGCCGGGCCGTGCTGGCCCAGGAGGTGACGCCGATCGCCAGGATGATCGTCCACACGCCCCGTGCGAGCACGGCCGACAGGACGATGGCCAGCACGAGCGAGGGCAGCACCAGGAAGAAGTCGACGACCCGCATGAGCACGGCCGCACCCCAGCCGCTGTAGTGGCCGACCGCCATGCCGACGACGGTGCCGATCACCATGGACAGCAGCGTTGCGACCACCCCGACGAGCAGGGAGACGCGAGCACCCCACAGGAGCGTGACCAGGACAGAGCGACCGGACGGGTCGGTGCCGAGGGGCAGCGACCACGTCGGCGGGTGGTTGATGGGGTTGTCGATCTGCGTGACGTCGAGCAGCCGCGCCGGGGCGAGGACGGGTGCGAGGATCGCGAGCAGCACGATGACGAGTAGCACGACCAGCCCGACGAGTCCGCTTCTGCTGGAACGGAACTCGCGCCAGACCCGCCCGGCTGCCGCCCGTCGCCGGGCGCTGGTGGCGCTGGTGGCCCTGGACGAACTTCGTGGGGCGCTTGTCATGCGGCACGCACCCGTGGGTCGAGGAAGCGGTAGAGGAGGTCGGCGGCGAGGTTCATCAGGATGACGATGCTGGAGAAGACGACGAACGTGCCCTGGAGGAGGGGCAGGTCGGGGCCGGACAACGCGGCATACGTGAGATATCCCAGCCCGGGCCACGAGAAGATGGCCTCCACGGTCACGGCGCCCGCGATGAGTCCGCCCAGGTGGAGGAAGACCAGGGTGACGGTCGGCAGCAGCGCGTTGGGCACGGCGTGGCGCCGGCGCACGAGGTCCTCGCGCAGGCCCTTGGCGCGCGCGGTCGTGAGGTAGTCGGCGTGCATCTCCTCGAGCAGGGAGGCGCGCATGACGAGGAGGTACTGGGCGTAGGTGACGGCCACGAGCGTGACGACAGGCATGATCATGTGGCGAATCACGTCCCACACCAACGGAATTCCCGTCGCGGTCGTGCCGGCGGTCTTGAGTCCACCGGTCGGCAGCCAGTGCAGCATGCCGCCGAAGACGAGCAGCAGGATCAGGCCGAGCCAGAACGTCGGCACCGACCACAGCACCAGCGCGCTGCCGGTGTTGAGCCGGTCGAACCAGCTGCCCCGACGCCACGCGGCGCGCTGCCCGATCCACAGCCCGAGAGCGATGGCGATGGCGGCCGAGACGCCGGTGAGCAGCAGCGTGGCGCCCAGGTGCTCTGCGATGAGGTCGGAGACGGGGCGCCGGTAGACGTAGGACTCACCGAAGTCGAGACGCGGCAGGTTCTTCAGGTAGATCCAGAACTGCGTGTGCAGTGGCTCGTCGAGCCCGAACTGGCGCTTGAGAGTCTCCAGCTGCTCGGGCGACATGATCCGCCCACGGGTCATCGAGCGGGTGGGGTCCCCGGGGAGGATGCGGAACGCGAAGAACCCGAGGACCACCACCATCACGAGGCTGAACGCGGCCCCGCCGGCCTTGCGACCGGCATACCGCCAGAACGACGTGCCGCCACGGACGTCCCGGTCGGCGTCGGTGGCCTCGACGTCCTGCTCGAGGAGTGCGCTGGTCACTCGCGGTCGTCAGCGGTCGAGCCGCGGCGCCGCGCGAGCCACGCGCCGCCGCCGAGGGCCGCCAGCAGAGCCACGGCGATGGCGACCCAGCCGCCCGCGCCCATGCCGCCACCGGAGCTGTCGCTCGCGTTCTTGCTGTCGGCGCCCACGGGCTGCGCCTTGAGCAGCGCGTAGTAGCCCGACTGGCCGTTGAGGACGCCGCCGTCCTCGGGCATCTTCGTCAGGTCCTTGAACTTGTCGGAGCGGTAGGCCTCGAGGTTCTCGGGGTACCAGAAGTCGATCGACGGGGCGGCGTCGTAGTGGATCGCCTGCATCTGCTTGACGATCTCCTGCCGCTTGGCCGGGTCGAGCTCGGCATGCTGCTGGGCGTAGAGCTTGTCGAACTCCGGGTCGCACCAGTAGTCCATGGACGTCGAGCCCTCACCGTTGGTCTTGGTGGGCAGGGCGTTGCAGGTGTTGATGCCGAGCTGGTAGTCGGGGTCGGCACCGAGACTCCACGCGGTGAAGTACATGTCGTACTTGCCGGCCGTGGTGTCGGCGGAGATGGTGTCGCCGTCGGTGGGCTTGACGGTCACGCCGATGCCGACGGCCTTGAGCCACGGGACGATGAAGTCGGCGCGCGACTGGTCGACCGAGTCGGAGTTGTCGACGAAGAGGCGCAGGTTGATCGGCTTGCCGCTCTTGTCGAGGCGGACGCCGTCGGGGCCCTTCTTGTAGCCGGCTGCGTCGAGCTTGGCGTTGGCGGCCGCGGGGTCGTACTTGGCGAGCTTGGACTCGTCCTTCCACTGCCACTGCGGGTAGACCGACGGGATGAACGACGTGGCAAGCGTGCCATGGCCCTGGAAGGTCTTGTCGAGCAGCTCGGGGATGTTGATCGCCTGGCGGATCGCCTGACGAACTGCCTTGTCCTGCAACACCGGGTTGCCGTCGCCGACCTTCTTGCCGTCACGGGTCTTGGCGCCCGGGTTGAGGCTGAGGCCGACGAAACGGCGACCCTTGCCGGCGTTGGTCGTGATGCCGTCGGCGTTCTTGAGCGAGTCGAACTGCGGCACCGTCAGCGTCGGCTGGCCGACCATGTCGACCTCACCGGCCTTGAGTGCCTGCACGGACGCGTCGGTGTTCTTGTAGATGACGTAGGTGACGCCGTCCAGCTTGGGCTTGCCCTGCCAGAAGTTGGGGTTCGCCTTGAGGACGACCGACTGGCTCGGCGTGAACTTCTCGAGCACGAACGGACCGGAGCCGACGACGTTGGTGTCGTTGGCGTACTTCACCTTGTCGCCGATCTTCTCCCAGACGTGCTTGGGGACGACGGGGATCTCGAGGCCGGGGTTGGACGCCTGCGGCTCCTTCATCGTGATGACGAGGGTCTGCGGGTCGGGCGCCTCGACCTTCGCGAAGTTGCTCACGAGCGAGCCGTTGGCGGTGCCCATGTCGGAGTCGGTCATCATCTGCTGGTAGGTCCACTGCGGGTCGGCCGAGGTGATCGGCTGGCCGTCGGACCACTTCATGCCCTCGCGGATCGTGAAGGTCCACGTCTTGGCGTCGGCGCTCGTCTCCCACTTGGTGGCCAGGCCCTCGGTGGGGGAGCCGTCCTTGACGCTGTACTGCACGAGGTTCTCGTAGACGAGCCGGTTGAGGCCCGTCGGCAGCAGGTAGATCGAGATGAACGGGTTGAACGTGTCGATCGTGCTGCTCGCTGCCACCTTGAAGATGGTGGGCGACTTCGCAGCGTCGGCGGAGGTGGCAGGGGCGGCGACGGCCAGGGCGCCGGCGAGGGCCCCCACGCTCAGGGTCGCGACCAGGTTTCGGATGGCTCGCACGGTGGGTCAGCGCCTCTCGTCAGCGGTTTCCTGGGGCTCGGGAAGTTGGCGACAAAACAACCACCGCAAACCGGGCATGTCAATGGATTGCGCCGCGACGCGCCAGAGTGGTGGAAAGTTACGTTTTGGTGTCGGACCAGGCAGAGCAGCAGGTATGCCGCGTGCTCGCCGCCCGTGGCGTCGTCGCGTTGGTGCCGGGTGGGCGTCTCGTCGACCTCGGCTGCGTCAGCCTCGAGGTGGCGGCGATGTCTGCCGGTTCGGTCAGAAATGCACCTGACGCGTCGCGCCCGAGGTGCATTCCTGCCAGTTCCGGCATGAATGCCCACCGGATCGGTCACCCTGGGGCCATGCGAGGTGGTCCGGAGCGGGGTGCGCTGATCGGGTTGGCGGTGGGTGCGGTCCTGGTCGTCCTGCTCATCCTGCTGCCCGCCGCCCTGCAAGGGGACTTCTACGAGATCACCGACCCGCTCGTGGTCATGGGGATTCCGCTGCTCGTCCTGGGAGCGGCCGTTGGAGCTCTTGTCGGTGGGCGGCGCCGCTCCGACAGGTGACCGCTCACGAAGTCCACACTCGCGGGATGCCAAGGGCGCGGCATACTGCGCCTTTGGCAGCCCGCAACGCTGACAGCGCTGGGTCGGGTTACGGGGTAGCCGGAGCCGCCGTCGCGACCGGGCTCCTTCGTCGCCCGTGCGCTCCGGCTCCCTGCATCCGGCTTCCCCGCCACAGCACGTCGCAAGCTCCGTGCTCGTGTCGGGGTAGCCGGAGCCGACCTCACGGTCGCGCCTCGTTCCTCGGCGCCCCCGCTCGGTCTCCCTGCATCCGGCTTCCCCGCCCACGGCCTGCGCAAGCTTGGCCGTTGGTCGGGGTAGCCGGATTTGAACCGGCGGCCTTCCGCTCCCAAAGCGGACGCGCTACCAACCTGCGCCATACCCCGTCGCTCGCGAGTCGATTTCAGCCCTGGCGAGCGCGGGCATTAGGCTAACGCCTCGGTTCCAGCGCCCGCCGCTGGGTCCGCGCGGGTGTAGCTCAATGGTAGAGCCCCAGTCTTCCAAACTGGCTACGCGAGTTCGATTCTCGTCACCCGCTCAGATGCGAGGAGCCCCCGAACATGTCTTTCCGTTCGGGGGCTCCTCGCATCTCTTGTGAGCATGTCGAGAATCGGGAGGAGCCCCGGCGCGAAGCGCCCCTCGCGACGGCTCTCGTCACCCGCTCCACCCTTGCTCGTACGGCTCCCAGTCGCGGCGCAGGAGGCCGTAGACCCACGAGTCCGAGACTTCCCCGTTCACGATGCAGTCCTCGCGCAGCGTTCCCTCGAGCTGGAAGCCGCACTTCTCGAGAACCCGGGCCGAGGCCACGTTGCGGGTGTCGGCCTCGGACTGGACCCGGTTGAGGTCGAGCGCGGCATACGCCCAGCCGAGCAGGGCCCGCGCCGCCTCGGTCGCAAACCCCTGGCCCCACGCCGGTTTCGCGAACACGTAGCCCAGGTTGGCGCTGCGGTATCCCGGGTCCCAGTCGCCCAGCACGATCCACCCGATGAACGCCCCGTCCGAGGCCAGCTCCACCGCCAGCCGGGCGCCCGTGCCCTGGTCGGCCATGGTCCGGCAGGCGTTGATGAACCGCTGCGCTCGAGCCGGATCCGACCATGGTGGAGAGTCCCAGTAGCGCAGCACCTCCGCATCCGACATCAGCGCGAAGAGCGCCCCGGCATCGCTGTCCTCGAACGGCCGCAACCGCAGTCGCGAGGTGGTCACGGTCGGCGCGGGAAGCGGCATACCTCAGACCCTCACACGCGAAAGTGCGGCTTCGCACGGGAAATAATCCCGAGCGAAGCCGCACTTCCCGCATGACGCGGAAAAGCTGTGGCAGGTGGGGCGAGGGTCAGCTGCCCTTGCCGCCGCCAGCCCGGAACTGCTGCCAGGCGTCACTCATGCGGGCCGCCTGCCCGGCGGTGAACATGTTCATGCACGAGTCCTGCGTGTAGTCCATGAAGTTGTGGATCGGGTCGAGCCCCGGGGCCGCGCAGGTGTCGGCGCCGACCGGGCAGTTGAACTGCGGCATGGCCTCCGACGGCGTGTCCGCCACCCAGTCGCCCCGCGCCGAGCAGGCGCCGGCGAAGGTGTGCTCGAGCATCATCCAGTGACCGACCTCGTGGGTGAGGGTGTCGCCCTCGGCGTACTTGCCGGCGGTGCCACCGGGCATCGACTCGTCGAGCATGACGACGCCGTCGATGTAGTCGCGCCCGTTGTTGTAGCCCTTGGGGAAGTAGGCCCAGCCGAGCAGCCCGCCGCCGATGTTTCCGGCGTAGACGTTGAGGGTGCGTGCATCACCGGTGTAGAGCGCCTTCTTCATGTCCCGCTCGTTCTTGCCCGGCTCGACGGTGTACCACGTGGGGTTCACGGTCCAGGTCGTGTCGGTGAGCTCGAACCGGAATGGCGTGTTCGCCGCGTCCGCTGCCGTCGCGCCCGAGTAGGAGTCGTTGAGCACCTTCATCTGCGCCGCGATCATGCCCTCCCAGCGGGCCTTCTCGGCGGCCGTGAACTCGTCCGCGCCGATCATGTGGAACACCACGGGGATCGTGACCGAGCCCGCGGGCAACGTCGGCAGGTCATTGAGGACGCCGTAGGCGTTGGCCTCGTTCTTGGGGTAGAGCGCAGGCTCCTTGGCCGTTGCGCCCTCGGCCGCCCGGGCGCCGGACGACGCCGACCCCGAGTCGGCGCAGGCTGCGACCGCGGGTGACGGTGCCGGAGCGGCGGCTGCGGTGGTGACCGCGGCGCTGCCGGTGACGGCGAGGAGGAGGGCTGCGGCCGAGGTGAGTACACCCAGCCGCAGCGTGGTGCGAACGCGCATGCTGTTCCCTTCCGTGGCGCCCCGACATCGGTGGCGGGGCCTCCCGGCGAACCTATCGCCGCAGGCCGCGCGGCGAAACCGTCACAAGCCGTACTCCTCCAGCAGCCGCAGGTAGATCTCGCTCATCGTCGGGTACGACGGCACCGCGTGCCACAGCCGCGCCAGCGGCACCTCGCCCACGATCGCGACGGTCGCCGCGTGCACCAGCTCGGCGACGTCCTGCCCGACGAACGTCGCGCCCACGAGGACCCCGCGCGCCTCGTCGACGACGAACCTCGCCTGCCCCTGGTACCCCTCGGCCTCCAGGCCGGAACCCGCGGCCGAGTCCATGGGCACGTCCACGACACGAGTGTGTATGCCGCGTGCCTCCGCCTCGTCGGCGGTGAATCCCGTTGCGGAGACCTCGGGGTCGGTGAAGACCACCTGCGGTGAGCCGAGCCCGGTGGCGAACGGCACCGTCTTGTCCGGGTCAGGGTCGCGTCCGGTGGCCACGGCGCCGATCAGGTCACCGGCCGCCCGCGCCTGGTACTTGCCCATGTGCGTGAGGAGGGCGAGCCCGTTCGCGTCGCCGACGGCATACAGCCACTCACCTTCAACGCCCTTGACCCGCATGCGCTCGTCCACGTCGAGGTAGCCGGCGTCATTCGACTGTGCCCCAACGGAATCCAGTCCGAGACGGTCGCTCACCGGTCGACGGCCCACGGCCACCAGCAGCTCGTCACCGACGACGGTGTCACCGGAGTCGAGCTCGACGGTGACCTCGCCCGACACGCCTGGCCGCGACACGGAGACGGCCTTGGTCCCGAGACGTACGTCGACGCCGTCGCGGTCCAGCGCCTCGCGCACCGCCGTGGCCGCGAACTCCTCCACCCGCCCGAGCAGCCGGTCCGCCTGCTCGAGGACGGTCACGGTGGAGCCCAGCGCGGCATACACCTGCGCCAGCTCGCACGCGACGACACCGCCACCGAGGACGACAAGCCGATCCGGCACCCGGCGCGACGTCGTCGCCTCCCGGTTGGTCCACGGCTTTGCGTCGCGCAGGCCGGGAAGATCCGGCACGGCAGGGTCCGTGCCCGTCGCCACCACGACCGCGTGCCGCGCCCGCAGCCGCGTCGTCCCGTCGACCTCGACCAGCCGCTCACCGACGACCTTCGCCTCGCCGCGCACCAGGTCGATGCCGGCGTGGTCGAGCCAGCCGACCTGGCCGCTGTCGTCGAGCTCATCGCTCGTCCCGACCCGGTTGACCCACTCGTCGCGCCGGGCCAGCACACCAGTCGGATCCACTTGTGCCCCAACGGATCCCTGCACGCGCTGCGATGCGCGGGTCGCATGGATCGGCCGCAGCAGCGCCTTGCTGGGGGAGCAGGCGTAGAAGCTGCACTCGCCACCGACGAGGTGCTTCTCGACGATGGCGACGGTCAGCCCCGCCTTGTGGGCCCGGTCCGCGGCGTTCTCGCCCACCGGGCCCGCCCCGATGACGACGACGTCGTACTCGCGCTCGTTCATGACAGCAGCGCCCCGCCCTGCCCCGCCGGGCGGCCGTGGAGCGTGTCGGACAGGTGGGAGCGCCCGCCGTCCCGGTCGAGCCGCTGCTCGACCTTGGAGATGACCCGCGCGCTGGGCCAGACGTGCCAGGCGAGCAGTGCCAGCGCCAGCACGGTCCCGATCACGACCGTCATGACCGTCTGCGGCTGGACGACGAACGCCAGCACCAGCCCGATCACCGCCACGGCCTCGCTCAGCGCGAGCCGCAGGAAGAGCGAGGACTGGAAGGCCAGCCGCCCTGCGACCGCCGCCTCGTCAGGCGGTGTGCTGGGCGCGATCGCCGGGACGTTGTAGCCGATCGCGTTGCTCAGCAGGAACGAGGCGACCGCCAAGACCCCGAGCGCCCACGGCACCCAGGTCGGCGGGTAGACGTCCGTGGCGAGCACGCCGGACATGACGGCGGTGATCACCACCAGGGCGACCATGACGGACCCGACGAGGATCTGGGTCGTGCGCAGGGGTGCCGCCGCGGGCTGTGCTGTCGTCATGGGGCAACCCTAGGCAGGCAGGGGCGCCCACCGGTCGAGTTCGGCCGGGCGCGCCCGTGCGGCTACCATGGCTGACCGGCCATTCTCTGCGTATGCCGCGTGCCCGCGTGCCGCGCCGACGCCGGCCCATACAGCCCCATCGCCACCGACCACCGGAGTACCCCGAAGTGAAGAGCGCCGTCGAGAACCTCAACCCGACCCGGGTCAAGCTGACCGTCGAGGTCCCGTTCGAGGAGCTCAAGCCGAGCCTCGACGCGGCATACGCGACGATCGGCAGCCAGATCCAGGTGCCGGGCTTCCGCAAGGGCAAGGTCCCCAGCCGCATCATCGACCAGCGCGTCGGCCGCGGCGCCGTCCTCCAGGAGGCCGTCAACGAGGCGCTCCCGCAGTTCTACGGCCAGGCCGTGGAGGAGAACGACGTCCGCCCGATCGGCCAGCCCGAGGTCGACGTCACCGAGGTGCCGGCCGAGGACGGCCAGGAGCTCAAGTTCACCGTCGAGGTCGACGTGCGCCCCGAGGTGAAGCTGCCCGAGGACTGGAGCGGCATCACCGTCGAGGTCGACGAGGCCAAGGCGTCCCCGGAGGACGTCGAGGAGCGGCTCGTGTCGCTGCAGGAGCGGTTCGGCACCCTCAAGGGCGTCGAGCGCGCGGTCAAGGACGGCGACTTCGTCTCCATCGACCTCAAGGCCACCATCGGCGACGACGAGATCGACTCGGTCACCGGCATCTCCTACGAGGTCGGCTCCAAGAACATGCTCGACGGCCTCGACGAGGCGCTGGTCGGCATGGAGGCCGGCGAGACCAAGACCTTCACCGCCCCGCTCGCCGGCGGCGACCGCGAGGGTGAGGACGCCGAGGTCACCGTGACCGTGCAGTCGGTCAAGGAGCGCGAGCTGCCCGCCCTCGACGACGACTTCGCCCAGCTGGCGTCGGAGTTCGACACCCTCGCCGAGCTGCGCGAGGACCTCACCAAGCAGGCCGAGCGCGCCAAGAAGTTCGAGCAGGGTGTGCAGGCCCGCGACAAGGTGCTCGACCACCTGCTCGAGACCATCGACATCCCGGTGCCGGAGGGCGTCGTCGAGGCCGAGGTGCACAACCACCTCGAGGGCGAGAACCGGCTCGAGGACGACGAGCACCGCGCCGAGGTCGACACCAACACCCGGCAGGCGCTCAAGGCCCAGTTCCTCCTCGACGCCATCGCCGAGCGCGAGGACGTCAAGGTCGAGCAGCCCGAGCTCATCGAGTACCTCATGATGTCGGCCCAGCAGTACGGCATGGACCCGAACCAGTTCGCCCAGGCCATCGACCAGCAGGGCCAGGTCCCGGCCATGGTCGCCGAGGTCGCGCGCCGCAAGGCGCTCGCATCGGTGCTGGAGAAGGCCAAGGTCGTCGACACCGCGGGTGCCGAGGTCGACCTCAACGAGCTCACGCCGACCGACATGGTCTCCGAGCTGGTCGAGGACGACGCAGCCACCGAGGCTGCTGCGGCGGAGGAGACCGACGAGGCCGCTGCCGAGGAGGGCGCGGACCGCGCCTGACCGGCCCCACCAGAACGCAAACGTATGCCGTGCGCCCGACCCGGGCGCACGGCATACGTCATTTGCGCGATGGTTCGTGGGCACGCCCGGCCCGACCATGAGCGCATGGACACCACGGGGTTCCGCAAGCTGCGGCTGGCGGTGCAGGAGGCCGGCCGACCGGCCGAGTCCTGGTACGCGCGCCGGGTGCAGCGCGCGATGGAGGGGGCGTTCGAGCGCGCCGGGCTGTTCTCCGAGTTCGAGCTGGGCCGTACCGACGACCTCGACCGGATGGTGATCGGCGTGTGCCGGTGCGCCGACGGGGTGCTGCCCTGGGAGGCCGGCACGGGCGTCGAGCAGATCTGGCGGACGGCCGTGCTCGACGCGCACTGGGAGTCGCACGCGGTCGCGTGCACCGACAGCCTGATGGAGTTCGAGGGCGCGGT
Source organism: Knoellia koreensis (assembly GCF_013041615.1). Taxonomy (GTDB): domain Bacteria; phylum Actinomycetota; class Actinomycetes; order Actinomycetales; family Dermatophilaceae; genus Pedococcus; species Pedococcus koreensis. The sequence goes on along the minus strand of NZ_JABEPQ010000002.1, from coordinate 75,497 downwards.
GACGTTCGACGAGACCGGGCACTACGTCACGGTGCACGTCGTGGCCGAGCCGGCGACCGTGCCGGAGCCGGAGCCCCAGCCGGCGCCCAGTGCCGAACCGGCGATGCCGGCCGAGCTGGCGTCGCGGGAGGCCGGGGAGCGGCAGCCGATCAGCTGACCGGTGGCGCGGTGGTGGTGCCGAGGCGCACCGTGGTGGGGTGCACGGCATCGGTCGGTGTCTCGCCCTCGAGCAGGGTGCGCACCATCTCACCCAGGGTGCGGCCCTTGGCCTCGCCCTGCTGGTCCACCGTCGTCAGCTTTCCGGCGAACCACGGCAGCTCGACCCCGTCGAAGCCGGTGACGCTCAGGTCCTCCGGCACGCGCAGCCCGAGGTTATCGGCGGCGCGGATCACGCCCAGCGCCAACAGGTCGGACTGTGCGACGACGGCCGTCGGTCGCAGACTTGCGGGCAGCTCCAGCAACGGTCGCACCGCCAGCGCCGCCTGCTCGACGTCGGGCATCGACGTCTGGACGAGTGGTGGGCGGCCACCGTCGGGCTGGTCGCCGAAGACGTCGAGGAAGCCGTGGGCCCGGTCGCGGGTGTCGACGAAGAGCCCGGCGGCGAGGTCGGCCTCGTCGACCGGGCCGGTGGGGGAGTCGGGGCCGAGCGGCATGAGGACGTGGGCGACGCGGCGGTGGCCGAGGTCGTGCAGGTGGCGGCTCATCGCGGCGCTGGCGCCACGGTTGTCGAGGCCGAGCTGGGTGACGCGGGGGTCGGCGGGCGACCCGTCACCGATCATGGGTATGCCGCGTGCGGCCAGGTGGTCGACGGCCGGGTTGTGGTCGGGTCCGCACAGGGAGAAGACGACCGCGTCGAGGGCGGCCGACTGCAGGTGGGTGATGGCCCGCTCGGGCTCGCCGGCCTGCTGCGCGATGAGCAGGATGCCGGCTGGCACCTCATCGAGCACCTGGGACAGGCCGTCGAGGACGCTCACCGCGAACGGGTCGCGGAACGCGTGGCCGAGCCGGCCCTCGACCACGACACCGACGACGCCCGACCGCCCGGCCCGCAGCTGCGAGGCCAAGGGGTCGGGGCCGGCATACCCGAGCTGCTCGGCGGCGGCGCGCACCCGCTCGACCGTCTCGGCGGCGACCGGGCCCTTGCCGCTGAAGGCGAGCGAGGCCGTCGACGTCGAGACTCCGGCGGCGTCGGCGACGGCGCGCAGGGTGACCCGAGGTTGACGGGGAGCGGTCATGGGGGACACACTATCGAATCGATTCGATCGAATCGATTCGACCTCGCCGCCCGTCCTGGCGTCCGCGGGACTGGCTGCCATGGCGACCACTCCCGCAGACGCAAGCACACACCGACCGAAAGTCCCGCACGTGACCCAGACCATCGCCCCCGACCTGACCCGAGTCCGCCGCGCCCGGCTGGCGGTGCTGGTCGTCTTCGCGCTCGCCGGCGTGGTGTTCAGCTCCTTCGCGTCACGGATCCCGGACGCCAAGGCGGCCCTCGGGCTGAGCGCCGGGCAGCTGGGGCTCACCCTGTTCGCCGCGTCGTGCGGGTCGGTGCTCGCGCTACCGTTCGCCGGTCGGGTCGCCGACCGCATCGGCGCGGCCCGCACCGTCGTCACCGGCATGGTCATCTCCTGCCTGGGGCTGGTCTTCGTCGGCGTGGCAGTCGACGTGTTCGAGTCAAGGCCGCTGATGGCCGCCGGCCTGTTCTTCCTCGGCCTGGGTGTCGGGCTCTGGGACGTCGCGATGAACCTCGAGGGCGCAGCCGTCGAGCGCTCCCTCGGCAAGACCGTCATGCCCCACTTCCACGCGGCGTTCTCCGGTGGCACGGTCCTCGCGGCCCTCGCCGGCTCGCTCATGTCGTGGGCAGCGGTGCCGCTCGTCCCGCACTTCCTCGGCGCGGTGGCGCTGACCGCGGGTCTGGGCGCCTGGGGTGTGCGTGCCTTCCTGCCGCGCTCGGTCGAGGTGAGCACCGACGAGGACTCGTCCGCCGATGAGGACACCTCCTCGGGCCGCCCCGCCAAGCCGCGCTCGGCCTGGCTCGAGCCCCGCACCCTGATGATCGGCCTCGTCGTCCTGGCGTCGGCGTTCACCGAGGGCACCGCGAACGACTGGATCTCGGTCGCCTTCGTCGAGGGCCACCACGTCCCCAACTGGGCGGGCGTGCTGGCGTTCGCCGTGTTCCTCAGCTTCATGACCCTCGGCCGGATCGTCGGCACCAGCCTGCTCGACCGGTACGGCCGCGTGCCCGTGCTGCGGGTGACGCTGGGCATGGCCGCGGTCGGGTCGATCATGGTGATCTTCGGCAACCCGGTGGTCGCCTACCTCGGCACCGCCATCTGGGGCGTGGGTGCCTCGCTCGGCTTCCCCGTCGGCATGAGTGCCTCCGCAGATGACCCGAAGCGCGCCGGTGCCCGCATGTCGGTCGTCGCGACGATCGGCTACACCGCCTTCATCGCCGGGCCGCCGCTGCTGGGCTTCCTCGGCGACCACTTCACCGTCCTGCGGGCGCTGCTCGTGGTGACCGGGATGGTCGCGCTCGCGATGCTCGTCATCCCGGCGACCCGCGAGCCTGCCGGTCAGCGCCCGGGAGCGGCGCCGACCGACGCCGAGGCGCCCGGCGCGGACGCCGCGCGCGCACACTGAGCCGGCCACCCGGCATACCTCGGCATGAGGGTGCGTCGGGAGGGGGAGGTATGCCGGCTCGCGCGCCGGGCCCTGAGCGCTGTGCGCTCAGGGCGAACAGGACGGGGTTCGGGGAGTTTGCCGTGGGCGCCCCACGTTAGGGTCACTGACAGCACCACGAGTTCTAGTGATGGAGACACGAGTGAGCAGCGAGATCGTCGCAGCGGGTGAGACCCCGCAGGGTGGCCTGGACGACCACATCTACAACCGTCTGCTCAAGGAGCGGATCATCTTCCTCGGCTCCGACGTGCGTGACGACAACGCCAACGCGATCGCCGCGCAGCTGCTGCTGCTGGCGGCCGAGGACCCCGAGAAGGACATCTGGCTGTACATCAACAGCCCCGGTGGGTCGATCTCCGCGGGCATGGCCATCTTCGACACGATGAAGTGGATCCCCAACGACGTCGCGACCGTCGCCATGGGCATGGCGGCCTCGATGGGCCAGTTCCTGCTCTCCGCCGGCACCAAGGGCAAGCGCTACGCGACCCCGCACGCCCGCGTCATGATGCACCAGCCCTCCGGCGGCATCGGCGGCACCGCCTCGGACATCAAGATCCAGGCCGAGCAGATGCTCTTCGTCAAGCAGCAGATGGCCCAGCTCATCGCCGAGCACACCGGCCAGAGCGTCGAGCAGATCGAGAAGGACTCCGACCGCGACCGCTGGTTCAGCGCGGAGGAGGCCAAGGAGTACGGCTTCGTCGACCACGTGTTCAGCAGCGCCTCGCAGGCGGGCGGCCGCGCCGGGTCCGACGACGACAACCCGGTCACCGGGGACAAGTGAGGAACTGACTTCATGAACGCCAACACCAACCCCGCCATGCACGGTGGGCTGCACGTTCCCGGGCCGTCGAGCAGGTACATCCTGCCGCAGTTCGAGGAGCGCACGTCCTACGGCATGAAGCGGCTCGACCCGTACACCAAGCTGTTCGAGGACCGCATCATCTTCCTCGGTGTGCAGGTGGACGACGCCTCGGCCGACGACGTGATCGCCCAGCTGATCGTGCTGGAGTCCCAGGACCCCGACCGTGACATCCTCATGTACATCAACAGCCCGGGCGGCTCGTTCACCGCGATGACCGCGATCTACGACACGATGCAGTACATCCGCCCGGACGTGCAGACGTTCGTGGTGGGCCAGGCTGCGTCGGCTGCCGCGGTGCTCCTGTCGGCCGGCGCGAAGGGCAAGCGGTTCGCGCTGCCGAACTCGCGCATCCTCATCCACCAGCCGGCGCTCGCCGGTGGCGTGGGCGGCCAGGCGTCCGACCTGGAGATCCAGGCCAACGAGGTGCTGCGCATGCGCGAGTGGCTCGAGGAGACCTGGGCGTCCCACTCGGGCCGCACGGTCGAGCAGGTCCGCCAGGACATCGAGCGCGACAAGATCCTGTCCGCCGCGGAGGCCAAGGAGTACGGCCTCATCGACGAGGTCCTCCAGACCCGCAAGGCGTCCGCCGAGGACTGAGACAGCCCCGAGGACCCGAGCGAGGGACGAGCGAGGCCCGCAGGGGCGGTTCGCTCAGGCCGACCGAGGGCGCCGAGGACTGAGCCAGCCCCGACCACACGCATCCGGTATGCCGCCCACTCACGCGAGTGGGCGGCATACCTGTGCCTGGGCCCAGTTGCCGCGAGTCTTCGGAAGAATCCCTACGTTGGAGCGGCGAAATTCTTCCGAAGACTCGGGACCCGGCTGCGGTCGGACTCGTTGAGGACGGCGGAGCGAGTCGAGGGCGGGCTGCGTCACAGCGGCATGAAACGGTCGCTGCTCGTCGTGCTCACCCTGTTCGCGGCACTGCTGGGGCTGCCCACCTCCAAGGCCTGGGCGTGTTCCTGTGCAGCCCTCACGCCCGCGCAGGCGGTGGCCAAGGCGGACGTGGTGTTCCGCGGCACCCTGACCGGCGTGGAGGATGTCCCGTCCGGCCCCGTGCTGACGTCGAAGGACCCCGTGAACTACACCTTCACCGTCGGCACGGCTTACCAGGGTTCGGTCGAGCGGGTGGCGGTCGTGCAGTCACCGCGCAGTGGCGCTTCGTGCGGGCTCGAGGGGATGGAGCCGGGCCGCGAGTACGTCGTGTTCGGAGAGTCCAAGGGCGCTGGAACGCTCGCCGAGCTGTGCGGCGGGACCGCTACGGCCACTCCTGCGTTCGTAGCCGACGTGGAGGCTGCTGCCGGACCGGGCCACGAGCCGGTGGCCCTTCCGGCAGCCCCGGACCCGGCGACGAAGGACCAGCCGCGGGTCGAGCCGGTCACCCAGACCCTGGAGACGCGGGAGCAGTCGCGGGCCTGGGTCGTCGGGGGTGTGGCACTCGGACTGCTGCTCGGTGCCGTCCTGGTCGCCGTGGCTCGCGGCCGTCGCAACCAGTGGTCGCGGTGACGGGGGAGCGGGACACTGGGGCGGTGGGTGAGGCGCGGATGAGGCGGTCGTTGCTCGTCGTGGTCACGCTGTTCCTGGCGCTGCTGGTGCTGCCCACCTCGAAGGCGTGGGCGTGCTCGTGCGCCGCGCTCGCGGTGCCCGACGCGGTCTCGCAGGCGGACACGGTGGTCACCGCGGGCGTGGTGTCGGCGCACGGGGAGAGCAAGTGGTCGCCCGAGGGAGCGGCGCGGTACGAGCTGGCGGTGCGGTCGGTGTACAAGGCAACTGCGACCACCACCACGTGGGTGGCCGACGACCCTGGCTCCTGCGGGCTGGTCCTGCAACCCGGCCGGGAGTACGTCGTGTTCAGCAACCACCGGGACGGCCAGCTGGTCAGCAGCGACTGCGCCGGCAACACCCAGGCCGCCAGCGGGATCGTCGCGCAGGTGGAGCAGCAGACCGGGCCACCGACGGCCGCACCGGTGGGTGCCACCGGCGGTCCGGGCGAGAACACGTGGCTGTGGCCGGTGTTCGGAGGGATGGCTCTGGCGCTGCTGCTCGGTGCCGGGCTGGTGGTGGTGCTGGTGCGCGGCCACGAGCGCCGCCGCCGCGACCCTCGTTGAACGCGTTCATGTCTCGCAACATGCGCTGGTGGAGCGTCCGCGACGGCATGTTGCGGGACATGAAGCGGGAAGGTGGCCGGTGGCCGGTGGCCGGTGACCGGTGGCCGGTGACCGGTGACCGGGGCTGTCGTTCGGCCCCGGCCACACGGCGTGGCGAGGTGGGTTACCTCTGCTCGGCCTCGCCGGCGCCGACGAGCTCATCCTCGGCCGCGGCCAGTTCGGCCCTGCGGCTGGCGCGCAGGCTCGTCAGCGTCACGACGACCAGAATGCCGACGATCACGCCGAGCGAGGCCAGCGTGGGCACGGTGGGCACCCAGGCCCAGATGCCGTGCGCCCAGTGCAGCACCAACTTGACGCCAATGAACCCGAGGATCGCGGCCAGGCCGAAGCCGAGGTGCACGAGTTTGGACAGCGCGCCCTCGAGCACGAAGTACAGCGCGCGCAGGCCCAGCAGGGCGAAGGCATTGGTCGCGAACACGAGGTACGGGTCGCCGGTGATGCCGTAGACGGCGGGCACCGAGTCGACGGCGAAGACGATGTCGGTGCCGAGGATCGCGACGGTCACCAGGGCCAGGGGGGTGAGGGCCCGGCGGCCGGCCGAGCGCACCGTCATCGCCGTGCCGCGGTAGTCGTCGGTGACCGGCATGAACCTGCGGATCAGACGCACCGAGCGCAGCTTGCTCGGGTCGACCTCGTGCTCGTCGCCCTTGACGGCGTCACGCAGGAGCTTCACGCCGGTGGCGAGCAGGATCAGGCCGAAGAGCAGGAAGGTCCAGTCGAAGTTCGCCAGCATCTGCGCGCCGAGCGCGATGAAGATGCCACGCAGGACGAGCGCGCCGACGACGCCGATGAGCAGCACCCGCTGCTGCAGCTCCTTGGGCACCGCGAACGCCGCGAGCACCAACATGAAGACGAACAGGTTGTCGACCGACAATGACTTCTCGACGAGGTAGCCGGTGTAGTACTCGAGGCCGATCTGGCTGCCGTACCGGCTCCAGATGAAGACACCGAATGCCACCGGCAGCGCGATGTAGAACGCCGACCAGCCGAGGGCCTCACGCATGGACACGGCGTGCGGCTTGCGGGTCAGCAGGAAGTCGAGCAGCACCAGCGCCAGCACGGCGGCGATGCTGGCACCCCACAACACGGGGGTGCCGATCGACGAGACGGCGGCCGAACCGCCGGAGCCACCAGCAGCGAGCAGGGACGAGAGCATCAAAAAACCTCAGATCACGATGGGTCTGAGGTCTCCTTCACCGCCGACCGGCGGTGCCGACCCGGGATCGCCATGGGGCTCTCGTAATGACCGGATCGAACTTGGGAAGTACTCCCCTCGTTGCCAATTCTACGAAACGCCTGCGGCGACATGCAAACCCGCGGCGGCCACGCGGCATACGCGACGTCTGTGCGCGCACTGGATGGTTGCGTCGGTGGCGACGGCTTCCGCCCTGAGCGGACAAGGGCTGACCCGGGCGCACCAACGGCGATTCAATGGTGAAAATGGAGTAGTCCGGCGGGTAGCGTCGGAGCAAGCCAGTTGCACCCCGGTGGAGAGGATCGTCGCGTGGCACGCATGGGAGAGAGCGGCGACCTGCTCAAGTGCTCGTTCTGTGGGAAGAGCCAGAAGCAGGTCAAGAAGCTCATCGCCGGCCCCGGCGTCTACATCTGTGACGAGTGCATCGACCTGTGCAACGAGATCATCGAGGAGGAGCTCGCCGAGTCCTCCGAGCTGGGCCTGGACGAGCTGCCCAAGCCGCGCGAGATCTTCGACTTCCTCCAGAACTACGTCGTCGGCCAGGACGTCGCCAAGAAGGCGCTCGCCGTCGCGGTCTACAACCACTACAAGCGGATCCAGGCGGGCGAGGCGGCCGGCACGGCCAAGAAGGACGTCGAGTCGGTCGACATTGCCAAGTCCAACATCCTGCTCATCGGACCGACCGGCTGCGGAAAGACCTACCTCGCGCAGACCCTCGCCAAGATGCTCAACGTCCCGTTCGCCATCGCCGACGCGACCGCGCTGACCGAGGCCGGCTACGTCGGTGAGGACGTCGAGAACATCCTGCTCAAGCTGATCCAGGCCGCCGACTACGACGTCAAGAAGGCCGAGACGGGCATCATCTACATCGACGAGGTCGACAAGATCGCCCGCAAGTCCGAGAACCCCTCGATCACTCGGGACGTGTCCGGCGAGGGCGTGCAGCAGGCGCTGCTGAAGATCCTCGAGGGCACGACCGCCAGCGTCCCGCCGCAGGGTGGCCGCAAGCACCCGCACCAGGAGTTCATCCAGATCGACACGACGAACGTCCTGTTCATCGTGGGCGGCGCGTTCGCCGGGCTGGAGAAGCTCATCGAGTCGCGCAGCGGCAAGAAGGGCCTCGGCTTCGGCTCCGAGCTGCACACGCCGAAGGACCTCGCCGAGTCGATCGGTGACGTGATGCCCGAGGACCTCATGAAGTTCGGGCTCATCCCCGAGTTCATCGGCCGCCTGCCCGTCATCACCACGGTCAGCCCGCTCGACCGCAGCGCGCTCGTCACGATCCTCACCGAGCCGCGCAACGCGCTGGTGAAGCAGTACCAGAAGATGTTCGAGATCGACGGCGTCGAGCTCGAGTTCAGCGACGACGCCCTCGAGGCCATCGCCGACCAGGCGCTCACGCGCGGCACCGGCGCCCGCGGTCTGCGCGCGATCATGGAGGAGGTGCTCCTCCCGGTCATGTTCGACGTGCCGAGCGACGAGGGCATCGCCAAGGTCGTGGTCACCCGCGAGGTCGTGCTCGAGAACGTCCTGCCGACGATCGTGCGTCGCGACGAGGAGCCCAAGCGGCCCCGCAAGCGCTCCGCCTGAGCGTCCGGTCGCCTGCACCACCCGCGGGTATGCCGCGTGGTCGCCGCCGCGGCATACCGGCCACTTCGCTCGGGAAGCTTGAGGTTCGCTCGGCTCACAATGGCGAGCGAACCCGAGGTTCGCGCATGACGCGGAAAAGCTGGGGCGGGCGGGGTCAGCTGGGGTGGGGCTGCTCGCGCGACGCCAGCCAGAGCGCCAGGGCGAGGAGCGCCGTGCCGGCCAACGCGGCATACGTGAAGGTGCCTCGGCCGGGCTCACCGGTGCGTGACACGGCCACCGACACCGCCCACACGGGGCAGCAGGCAAGCACGACGAGCGCGGCGCGCCGGGTCCAGCGCCGGATGGTCAGGCCCGGCAGGGGCGCCTGCGGCGGCAGCGCAGCGGCCAGTGACGTACACAGGTGGACGGCCAGCAGCAGCACGGCGGTGACGAGCGTCAGCAGCCACGCGCTGGTGGTGTGGGGGACCGGCACCGTGACCAGCCAGTGGACCGCGAGCCCGAGGACCAGCACGAACGCCAGCCGGGACGAGGGGTTCAGGGCCACCCACACCGACAGCCCCACGAGGAGCGCAGCCGCGATCCACAGCGGTGACAGGGACGCGGCCAGGGTGACGGCGCAGGCGCCCACGGTCGCCACGACGACCAGAGCACGCAGGACGGCCTGGGAGCGCGACAGCATCAGCGGCTCACCACCCTCGGGGCGCGGGCGCGGCGGCCGAGGTCGCGCAGGACGAGGTCGAGGGTGCCGGGGCCGATCCACGGAACGATCGGTACGCCGGACTCGCGGGCGCGGGTGAGCTCACGTTCGCGTTCCATGAGCCGCAGCCGCCAGGCCAGGGGCGCGCCCTTGGCGTGCTCGTCGACGGCGGTGAGCTCGGCGAGCCGTTCGGGCGGCAGGTCAGGGGTCGCGAACTCGGCGGGCAGCGTGTCGACCACGACGACGGACAGGCCGCGCCGCGACAGCGAGACCGCGTGGGCGATGACGTCGGTCGACACGGCGGGCGTCAGCAGCACGACGAGGGTGCCCGCGCCGACGCGGTGTCGCAGCTGGGAGCGGAGTCGCTTCTCATCGCTCACGGTGTTGTCACCGGGGCGCACCCGGGCGAGCACGTCGAGGACCCGGCGCAGGTGGTTGTTGCCGGCCCGGGCGGCGAGCGGCGGGAGGTCCTTGGTGCCGAGCACGATGAGGCCGACGCGGTCACCGGTGCGCAGGTAGTGCTCGGCGATGGCACCGGCCGCGCGGACCGAGTTGTCGAGGCTGGTGCCCGTGCGGCGCTCCTCGTCGGCGAGGCCGGCATCGGTGAGACCGGTGTCGGCACCCAGGTCGTGCATGGCGTCGACGAGCAGGAGGATCTCGCTGTCCTGGTCGGCGTGCGTGGCGGTGACGTGCAGCGTGCCGGTGCGGACCGACACCGGCCAGTGCACCCGGCGCAACCGGTCACCGAACCGGAACGGGCGGATGTCGGCCAGCTCGCCGCCATCGCCCAGGTGGGCGGACCGGCTGCGGCCGACGAGACCGTCGGGGTGGGGCACGGCTGTGCGGGCGGAGAAGTGGTCGGGCAGCGGCACCGTGGTCACGGGTGCGGAGCGGACCGGCTCGGGCTGCCACATGAAGGCGCCGAACGGTCCCGAGACGGCGGTGCTCGCAGGTCCGAGGGTGCGGTGACCCCACCGGGTGCTCTGGGCGAGGACGTCGAGCCGGGCCGTCGTGCCCGTCGGCGAGAGCGCCGCCGCGACCGCACGGCTCGTCGGCGTGGTCCGCACGAAGGGAGTGCGCAACAGGCTGACCCCGAGTTCTTCGACGCCTGGTCCCCGTTCGACGGTCGTGGTCCAGGCGGTGGTCTGCCCCTCGCGCAGCACGGTATGGCGCACCCAGGCATGCACGACGGGTGCGCGCTCGGGTCGGGTGGCCAGGGCCCAGGCAGCGATCACCAGCAGGGGCGCGGCAAACGCAATCGCGTCCGGCCGGCGCAGCAGCAGTCCGATGACGAGCAGCAGCAGCCCGACCAGCGTCGCCCGCACCTGTGCCGGCGTGGCGCGCCAGGTCGCGGTCAGCCGCGAACCCGCAGGGGGCGGGTTCGCGGTCACGGCCTCCGTGCCGCCCGCAGCCATGTCACCGCCAACAGCCTTGTCACCGCCGGGAGCCTCGCCGCCGGCAGTCTCGGCGCCGATGGCCGTACCCGCACCGGTACCGGCAGCGGCCGCCTCGCCCGGCGAGGTGCCAGCGGCCGTGGGGCTCTGGCTCACGGCCGCTCGAAACCGGTCCGCTGGCCCCCGTCCGTGGCGGCCGGCGTCGGCACCGAGGTCAGCAGCGAGTCGATGACGCTGGCGGCCGAGACGTCGTTCATCCACAGCTCGGGCCGCGCGGTGACGCGGTGGTCGAGCGCGGCGTGGGCGACGGCCTTGACGTCCTCGGGGGTGACGTAGTCGCGACCGCGCACGACGGCATACGCCCGGGCGGTGAGCAGCAGCGCGAGCGAGCCACGCGGCGAGGAGCCCATGAGCAGGCTCTGGTGGTTGCGCGTCGCGGCGACGAGCTTGACGCAGTACTGACCGACGCCCTCGTCGACGGTGACCTGCTCGACCGCGGCCTGCATCGCCATGAGGCCTTCGGCGTCCGTGACCTGCGCGACGGACTGCTCCTCCTGTCGGCGGTCCATGCGCCGCTGGAGCACCTCCCACTCCTCGTTCGCGGTGGGGTAGCCGAACGAGACGCGCAGCAGGAAGCGGTCGAGCTGAGCCTCCGGGAGCGGGTAAGTCCCTTCGTACTCAACGGGATTCGCCGTGGCGAGCACGTGGAACGGCTTGGGCAGCGGGAAGGTCTCGCCCTCGACGGTGGCCTGTCCCTCCTGCATCGCCTCGAGCAGCGCGGACTGCGTCTTCGGGGGCGTGCGGTTGATCTCGTCGGCGAGCAGCAGACCGGTGAACAGTGGCCCCTTGCGGAACGTGAACTCGTGGGTGCGCTGGTCGTAGAGGAAGGACCCGGTCAGGTCGCTCGGCAGCAGGTCGGGCGTGAACTGCGCCCGCGCGAAGTCGAGCCCGAGCGCCTGCGCGAAGGACCGCGCCGCGAGCGTCTTCCCGAGCCCCGGGAAGTCCTCCATCAGCACGTGCCCACCGGCGAGGATGCCCGACAGCACGAGCTCGAGGCTGCGGCGCTTGCCGACGACCGCGCGCTCGACCTCGGTGAGGATCGCGTTGGCGCGTTCGGAGACGCCGCTCAGGGCGAGGGTGTCGTTCACTAGAGCTCCTCCAGGGTGGTGAGGTACCCGGCGACGCGGGCGTGGTCGAGCCGGGTGGTCGGGGGATTGGTGAGGTATGCCGTGAGGTCGGCGCCCAGGGCGGCCCTGGCGCGCTCGGTGTGGTCGGGGCCGCCGTCGAGGACGATGCCGTGGCGGCTGCGCAGGCGGTCCTCGGCGAGCGTGCGGAGCTGGTCGTGCAGCTCGGTCTGGGCGACGGCATCACCGGCGACGGCGGCGTCGACGCGGGCGGCCAGGCGGTTCACGCGGGGGTCGGTGCCCCGCGGCGGATGGGGGTCGGTGAAGGCGTTGGACCAGTCGGTGCCGCGGTGGTTCTGCCACAGCCACTGGGTGAGGACGGCGACGGCCGCGAGCACGGCCAGGCAGGCCAGCAGCGTGGCGACGTTGAGGGTCCCGGGTGCGAGCGTCACGACGGCGCCGATGACGACGGCGACGCCGAGGGCCAGGACGAGCTGGCTCGTGGGTGCCAGGCCCCTGATCCGGGCGATCACCGGACGCCTCCCGCCGAGGGTCCGCCCGCGCCGGCGCGCGCAGGCCGGGCAGCCTTGGGCGCCTCGGCCCGAGCGAGGTCGGCCGTGACCTGCCGCAGGGCCGTGCGCGCCTGGTCGCGCATGTCCTCGCCCACCTCGTGCCGCGAGAAACGGGCCTCGCGGTAGAGGGAGGCGAGCCGGTCGAGCGCACCCGCGTCCACGGCATACGAACGCATGACGGCGGTCACGATCTCGGCGGGCGTGCGTGCCTCGTTCTGGTGGATGCCCGCGGAGGTGATGGCGTCCTCGAGCGAGACCCAGGCGGCGATGACGCCGTTGCTCGGGGTGCCGCGGGCGAGCAGCTCCTCGCTCTCCTGCGCGGCGGCGCGCAGGCGCTCGGGGGTGAGCTCGCTGCCCGCGCCTTCCTCGGTCGGGTCGACCCGGTGCCGGGCGAGCGTGTCGCGGATGGAGCGCACGACCGCGACGAGGACGAACACCACCACAGCCACGAGCACGATGGTGAGCACCCACGACACGATCGCGGTCATCAGGCTGTCGGTGTGCGTCGTGCCGGCCCGGGTCTTGACCGCCGCTCCGCTCCGGATGGCGCCGCTGGCGTACTCCTCGCCGGGCGCGCTGGACTCCTTGCCGGAGATGCTCTGCGCGGCGAAGATGCCGACCGGCCCGGCCGCGGCCACCCACGCGGACAGCAGCAGCGTCGCCGCCGTCGCCACCCCCAGGGTCCACCCGCGCCTCGTCACGGTCCTCGACCCTAGGCATCTGCGCAGGTCGGCGGTAGTCCCTTGCGGCCGCTGCGTCCGGTTCGTTACCAATTCACGGAAGTCGTGCCGCGAGCGATGAGTTTTCGTGGCGGCGCCGGTCGGTAGGGGTGTGCGAGGCTGACCTGAGTTCGCACGGACACGCCGGGACCACGCGAGGAGACCCATGACCGAGGTACGCGAGACGGAGCTGCGCGACACGGAGTTGCGAGAGCCGGAGACGCGCGAACGGCGCACCGAGGACTTCCCGTCGCTCACCGACACCTACCGTCGCGAGCTCACCGCGCACTGCTACCGCATGACCGGGTCGATCCACGACGCCGAGGACCTCGTCCAGGAGACCTACATCCGGGCGTGGCGGGCGTATGCCGCGTTCGAGGGGCGATCGTCGGTGCGCACCTGGCTCTACCGGATCGCCACGAACGTGTGCCTCACCTCCCTCGAGGGCAAGGACCGGCGGCCGTTGCCGACCGGGCTGGGTGCGCCGGCGAGCGAGCCGGGGGAGCAGGTCGTGGCGTCGAACGAGATCTCGTGGCTCGAGCCCGCGCCCGACCCGTTGGTCGGCACCGACGAGTCCGACCCGGCGGCGATCGTCGCGCAGCGTGACACGATCCGGCTGGCGTTCGTGGCGGCCCTCCAGCACCTGCCGGCCCGTCAGCGCGCGGTGCTGATCCTGCGCGACGTGCTGCGGTGGCGCGCCGCCGAGGTGGCCGAGGCGCTCGACACGACCGAGGCGGCGGTCAACTCCGCGCTCCAGCGGGCGCACGCCCAGATCGCCAAGGCCCACGTCACGGCCGACACCGTCGAGGACGACCTGGCCGAGGACCGGCGCGAGCTGCTCGACCGCTACGTCCAGGCGTTCTGGGACAAGGACATCAACGCCATCGTGAGCATGCTCAAGGCCGACGCCATCTGGGAGATGCCGCCGTTCACCGGCTGGTACTCCGGCGCCGACGCGATCGGGCGCCTCATCGACTCCCAGTGCCCCGGCGGCGTGCACGACATGCCGATGGTCGCGACGACCGCGAACGGGCAGCCGGCGTTCGGCCTCTACATGCGCCAGGACGACGGCACGTTCACGCCGTTCCACCTGCAGGTGCTGACGATCGAGGGCGGCAAGGTCAGCCACGTGGCGGCCTTCTTCGACGAGAAGCTCTTCGAGAAGTTCGGTCTGCCGGCGCGGCTGCCGGCGGACCACCCCGTCAGCTTCGGGTGAGCGCCGTGATGTCCATGGCGACCGGTCCGGCGCGACCACCGGGAGCCGTCGAGCTGTTGGAACGCTCCATCGCCTACACCGGCGGGGTCCTGGCCGAGGTGCGCGCCGAGCACCTCGACCGCGCGACACCGTGCGCACAGTGGGACCTGCTCGCGCTGCTGCGGCACATGGACGACTCCCTCGACGCGTTCGCGGCGGCCGCGTCGGCGCCCGCCCTGTCGCTCGCGCCCTCCCCGTCGGGCCTGGAGGGAATGGCCGTGGTCGACCGGATCCGGTGGCGCGCCTGCACCCTGCTCGGCCACTGGCACCCGGAGCCCGTCGGCTCGGTCGGGCTCGGCGACCTCGCACTGCCGCGTGAGCTGCTCGGGGCCGTCGGGGCGCTGGAGATCACGCTGCACGGGTGGGACGTCGCGCAGGCCACCGGCTCGCGGCGACCCATCCCTCCGGCCCTCGCGATGGACCTGTGGCCGGTGGCGCGCGACCACGTCACCGACCTCGACCGACCCGCGCGGTTCGGCGCAGAGGTCGACGTCCCCGACACGGCATCCCCCCAGACCCGCCTGCTCGCCCACACCGGCCGCCGCTGACCCTTGCGCCTCACGCGCCCCGGCACTTGCGAGTCTTCGGAACAATTTCCACGCTGGAACGTCGGAATTCTTCCGAAGACTCGCAAGTGACGGCGCGGCGGGTGAGGATGTGGGCATGACCTCGGGTTACCGGTTGCGGCAGGGCGACATCGGACCGGTGCAGCAGAGCCCGGTCACGTGTGGCTCGGCCTGCCTCACCGTCGCCCGCATGCTGGTGAACCCCGAGTTCGCGCGCTGGATCACCACGGGGGAGGGGCCGCGCGCCGACGCGCCCCCCGGCCGTGACGAGCAGGCGCGGTTCGCGGCATACGAACGCGTCGTCATGCGCCGCACGAACGGGCTGCTGGGAGCAGGGAGGCGACTCAACGTGCCGTGGCCGCACGCCCTCGGCACCCCGCCGTGGGGAGCGGGCAAGGAGCTGGAGTTCGGCGCCTCGAGGCGTGGCACGCAGTACCACCAGCGGTGGCTGCGCCCCCTCGACCGCGGTCGGCTCCGCGCCGCGCACTCACGGCTCGTCGACGTCGTCGCCGAGGGCGAGCCGGCGCTGCTCTACATCGGCAACGGCCTCCTGCCGCGCCACGTCACGCTCGTCCTGCCGGGCGACGGCGACCGCATCCTCGACGTCTACGACCCGGCCACCGGGCAGGTCACGTTGCTCGACGAAAACTGTTTTGCCGCACGGAAACTCGGCATCGCGGGCTGGGACGTCCCGTGGGTCGCGGTGCAACCCACGGGAGCCCGCACCGTTCAGGCCTTCGGCTTCTCCACCGGGATCAGCTCGGCGTCACGCGCGACCGGGGTCTCGGCCTCGGCGTAGTCGATCGAGCCGGTGATGCGGCCCGCCGCGCGCAGGTCGTCCTCACCGACGCGCACGAGGTCGGCCCAACCGGCGGGACCGGCCAGCGTCACCTTGGCGACCTCGGCGCGCATGCCCACCTTGGCCTCGGACTTGGTCTTGCGGACCCCCGCGAGAGCCTCGCCGACCGCGCCCAGGAGCGCCGGGTCGCCGCCCTCACCGGCCGCCACCTCGGCGCGCGTGGGCCAGGTCGCGTGGTGCACCGAGCCGTCGTGCGACCACGACCAGACCTCCTCGGTGGCGTAGGGCAGGATCGGCGCGAACAGCCGCAGTAGCACGTCGAGCGCGATCCGCAGCGCGGCCCGCGCGGACGCCGCGCCCTCCTCACCCCGGCTGCCGTACGCGCGGTCCTTGACGAGCTCGAGGTAGTCGTCGCAGAACGCCCAGAAGAAGGTCTCGGTCAGCTCGAGCGAGCGGGTGTAGTCCCACGCCTCGAAGCCCGCGGTGGCGGCGTCGACGACCTCGCCCAGGCGGGCGAGCATGGCCTTGTCGAGCGGGTCGGTCACCGCGGCCGACAGGTCGCCGTCGACCTCACCGCTGAGCTGATTGGCTTCGGCTCCGCCAAAGGAAAGAGCGAACTTGCTCGCGTTGAGGATCTTGATCGCGAGCCGTCGCCCGACCTTCATCTGACCGGTGTCGTATGCCGCGTCGGCGCCCAGGCGACCGCTGGCCGCCCAGTAGCGCACGGCATCGGTGGAGTGCTCCTTGACGACGTCCTCTGGGGTGACGACGTTGCCCTTGGACTTGCTCATCTTCTTGCGGTCGGGGTCGAGGATCCAGCCGCTGATGGCGGCGTTCGTCCACGGCACCGAATCGAACTCGAAGTGCGAGCGGACGACCGTGGCGAACAGCCAGGTGCGGATGATGTCGTGACCCTGCGGGCGGACGTCCATCGGGAAGACGAGGTCGAACAGCGCCTTGTCGTCGCGCCAGCGCCCGGCGATCTGGGGGGTGAGCGACGACGTCGCCCACGTGTCCATGATGTCGGGGTCGCCGGTGAACCCGCCCGGCTGGTCGCGCTGCGACTCGTCGTAGCCGTCGGGCGCCTGCGCGCGCGGGTCGATCGGCAGCTGGTCCTCGGTGGGCACCAGCGGCTTGTCCCACACGGGGTCGCCGGAGTCGTCGACGGGGTACCAGACCGGGATCGGCACGCCGAAGAACCGCTGCCGCGAGATGAGCCAGTCGCCGTTGAGGCCGGCCACCCAGTTCTCGTAGCGGCTGCGCATGAACGCCGGGTGGAAGTCGATCTCGCGACCGCGGGCGCGCAGCTGCTCGTTGAGCTCGGCGTCGCGGCCACCGTTGCGGATGTACCACTGGCGCGACGTGACGATCTCGAGCGGCTTCTCGCCGCGCTCGTAGAAGTTGGCCTTGCGCTGGGTCGGCACCGGCTCGCCGTCGAGGTCGCCGGACTCGCGCAGCGCGGCCACGACCGCCTCGCGCGCCGAGAACGTCGTCTTGCCCGCGAGACCGTCGGCGAAGAGGCCAGCACCCGGACCGCCCGCAATCCACTCCGGCGTCTCGGCCTGGATGCGACCGGAGCGGGTGATGACCGACCGCGTCGGCAGCTGGAGCTCGCGCCACCAGATGACGTCGGTGAGGTCACCGAAGGTGCAGCACATCGCGATGCCCGCACCCTTGTCCTGCTCGACCAGCCGGTGCGGCAGCACCGGCACCTCGACCCCGAACAACGGTGAGGTGACCGTGGTGCCGAACAACGCGGCATACCGCTCGTCGTCGGGGTTGGCCACGAGCGCGACGCACGCGGGGATCAGCTCGGGGCGCGTCGTCTCGATGTAGACCGGCTCCCCGTCGGGGCGGTGGAACGCGACCCGGTGGAACGCGCCCGGGTAGTCCTTGGCCTCGAGCTCGGCCTGGGCGACCGCGGTCTGGAAGGTGACGTCCCACAGCCCCGGCGCCTCCGCCTGGTAGGCCTCGCCGCGGGCGAGGTTGCGCAGGAACGCCTGCTGCGCCGTCGCGCGCGAGTGGTCGTCGATGGTGCGGTAGCTGATGTCCCAGTCGAGGCTGAACCCCATGCGGCGGAACAGGCTCTCGAACGCCTTCTCGTCCTCGACCGTCAGCTCGTCGCACAGGTCGATGAAGTTCTGCCGCGAGATCGGCGTCGCGTCGGCAGCCTTGAGGCTCTTGGCATCCCCGCGGTGCGGCGGCTCGAACCCGGGGTCGAACGGCAGCGACGCGTCACCACGCACGCCGTAGTAGTTCTGCACCCGCTTCTCGGTCGGCAGGCCGTTGTCGTCCCAGCCGATGGGGTAGAAGACGTGGTGGCCGGTCATCCGCTTGTAGCGCGCCATGCAGTCGGTGTGCGTGTAGCTGAACACGTGACCCATGTGCAGGCTGCCGCTCGCGGTCGGCGGCGGGGTGTCGATCGAGAAGACCTTGTCGCGCCCGGCCGCGGCCGCCGCCTCGCGGTCGAAGGTGTACGTGCCCTGCTCACGCCATACCTGCGCCCACTTGTCCTCGAGCCCGTCGATGCTCGGGCGGTCGGGGATGCGAGTGGCAGCAGGCGTGGACGGAGCGTCGGTCATGGGGGGAATCTTCCCATTGGCGGCCGCGGCGACTCCAATCGGTATGCCGGTGGCAGACACGAGGGCGGGTCACAGCCGGAGCGCCTAGGGTGTGGCCATGGAGCCGGTCTACCAGGGCGTCATCGGCGTCGCGCGCACGCTGTTCGCCTTCCAGGGGTTGAAGATCCGCCTCCGCGGGCTCGACCACGTGCCCCGCACCGGTGGCGCGGTGATGTGCATCAACCACACGGGCTACTTCGACTTCACGTATGCCGGGTTGGCCGGCGTCGAGGTCGGTCGCCTCGTGCGGTTCATGGCAAAGAAGTCGATCTGGGCGAACCCGGTGGCCGGGCCGCTGATGAACGGCATGCACCACATCCCGGTCGACCGCGAGGCCGGTCAGGAGTCGTTCGAGCGGGCACTGCGGGCCCTCAAGGACGGCGAGATCGTGGGTGTCTTCCCGGAGGCGACGATCAGCCGGTCGTTCGAGCTCAAGGAGTTCAAGAGCGGCGCGGTTCGGCTCGCCCAGCAGGCCGGGGTGCCGGTGCTGCCGGTCACCATCTGGGGCTCGCAGCGAGTGTGGACCAAGGGGCACCCGCGCAGGATGGGCCGGCACGGCATACCGCTGTTCATCACGGTCGGCGCCCCCCTCGAGGTGGCTGCGGCCGACGACCCCGCGGCAGCGACGGCGACCGTCAAGGCGGCGATGGCCGCGCAGCTCGAAGCCGACCAGGCGGCATACCCGGCCTGGCCGGACGCCGAGGCGCACCTCCTGCCGACCCGGCTCGGCGGCAGCGCGCCCACGCTGGAGGAGGCCGACGCCCTCGACGCCGCCGACCGCGAGCGCCGGCAACGCCAGGCGCCGCAAGGCGATTCGCGCGGCTGACCGGTCCGTCCGGTCGGTCGCCCGTCAGACGGGGTGGCCGAGGTGGGCGAGCGCCTGGCGCAGGAGGACGCCGTGGCCGCCGTCCATCTCGTCGAGGACGCTGGGCGCCAGCGCCTCCCGCGGGGTGAGCCAGGTGAGGTCGAGCGCGTCCTGCTGCGGGTGGGCATCGCCGGCGACCGGCACGACGAACGCCAGCGACACGGCGTGCTGGCGCGGGTCGTGGAACGGCGTGACGCCGGGGATGGGGAAGTACTCGGCGACGGTGAACGGCTGCGGGCTCGGCGGCACCTGGGGCAGCGCCATCGGGCCGAGATCCTTCTCGATGTGCCGGAGCAGGGCGTCGCGGACCCGCTCGTGGTAGAGCACGCGACCGGACACGAGCTCGCGCCGCACCTCGCCGTCGGAGGCGCGCAGCAGCAGGCCGACCGCGGTGACCGAGCCCTTGTCGTCGACGCGCACGGGGACAGCGTCGACGTAGAGGATCGGGAGCCGCTCGCGCGCTGCGTCGAGATCCTCTCGAGACAGCCACGCGCCGGACGGTTCGACCTCGAGCGAGCTCATAGGGCGTCCTTGCGAATCATGCCTTGTTTCTACCAGCCCGGCACGCTTCAGCTTTTACGCGTCCCGCGGGAAGTGTGAGGTTCGCTCGGTCCAGTAAGGCGAGCGAAGCCAGCTTTCCCGCGTCACGCGGAAAAGCTGTGACTGGTGGGACGCGGAAAAGCTGTGACTGCGGTCAGGACCAGTAGACGCGGCCGGGGTTGAGGATGCCGCGCGGGTCGAACAGCGCCTTGATGGCGCGCTGCCGCTCGATCATGGGGTCGCCGAGCTCGCGCGGCAGCCAGGGCGCCTTGAGCGAGCCGACGCCGTGCTCCCCGGTGATGGTGCCGCCCATGCCGAGTGCCGCGTCGACGATGAGCGTGAATGCCGCGTGGGCGCGCTCGCGGCTCGCGGGGTCGGCGGCGTCGAAGAAGATGCTCGGGTGCAGGTTGCCGTCGCCGGCGTGCCCGGCCATGACGATCTCGAGCCCGCGCTCGGCGGCAATGCGCTGCCCCTCGCGGATCAGGTCGACGAGCCGCCCGACCGGGACGCACACGTCCTCGAGGTAGCGCGGCCCCTCCGCCTCCAGGGCCGGGCTGAGCGCCCGCCGTCCCGCGAGCAGCAGGTCGGCCTCGGCCGGGTCGTCGGCCACCGCGACGTCGACCGCGCCCGCGTCGGTGAGCAGGCCGGCATACCGCTGCACGTCCTCGCTCGTGTGCCCGGGCCGGTCGGACTGCACGAGCAGCACGGCCTCGCAGTCGTCGGGGAAGCCGTAGTCGGCCAGGGCCTGCACCGCGGCGATCGCGGCACGGTCGAGCAGCTCGACGAGGCTGGGCAGGTGGCGTTCGCGGCGCAGCGCGACGATGGCGGCGCTCGCCGCGTCGAGCGAGTCGAAGGTCGCGAGCACGGTGAGCGCTGGGTCGGGCGCCGGGATGAGCCGCGTGGTCACCTCGGTGACGACCCCGAGCGTGCCCTCCGACCCGACGAACAGCCCGGTGAGGTCGAGCCCGGCGACGCCCTTGGCGGTGCGGTGGCCGGTGCGGATCACCTCGCCGCCGGGCAGCACCACCTGGAGCGCGCGCACGTAGTCGCCGGTGACGCCATACTTCACGCAGCACAGCCCACCGGCGTTGGTGGCGACGTTGCCGCCGATCGTGCAGAACGCCGAGCTGGCCGGGTCCGGCGGGTAGAACATGCCCTCGGCGGCGACCGCGTCCTTGAGTGCCTTGTTGAGCACACCCGGCCCCGCGACGGCATACCCCTCGAGCGGGTCGATCGTCGTGATCGAGTCCATGCCCTCGGTGTTGAGGACGACGCCGCCCTCGATCGCGACCGAGGCGCCGGTGAGGCTGCTGTGCGCGCCCTGCGGCACGACCGGCGTGCCCGTCGCGTCGGCCCAGCGCATCACCTCGACCACGTCGTCGAGGCTGCGCGCCCGCACGACCTCGAAGTGCTCCGGCGCCTGCGCCCCGACCGACTCATCCGTCGCATACCCCGCCTTGACGTCAGGGTCGCTGACCGTGGCGACGGCGAGGACGGTGGGTGGTGGCGTCATCCCGCCAGCGTATGCCGCGTGCTCACCGGTTCGTCGAAGGTCACCTCGTCGTCGAACGCAGCCCGACGGCTGGCGCGGCGCAGCGTCGCGAGGACGGCCTTCCCGGTGATGGAGATGAGGACGACGTTGGTGAGGGCGCGGCCGAGGTCCCACCACAGGCTCGTGGCGACCGAGAACGTGCCGAAGCGGCGCAGGTTCTCCCACGGTGGTGCGCCCGCCACGAACGACAGGTCGCCGCCGAGCCCGACCGCGAACGGCCAGAACGAGAAGTTGAGCAGCCAGCCGTAGAGCAGTCCCGCCACGGCGCCGTATGCCGCGAGCAGCGGCACCTCCCACCGGCCTGGCACGCGGGGGAGCAGGCCCGCGCCGAGGCCGACCCAGGCGGCGCCGAGCATCTGGTAGGGCAGCCACGGGCCGACGCCTCCGGTCACCAGGGCCGACGCGAACAGCGTCGTCGAGCCGAGCACGAACCCGAACCCGGGGCCGAAGACCCGGCCGCCCAGCACCAGCAGGAAGAACACCGTCTCCAGCCCGGCTGTCCCGGCGCCGAGCGGGCGCAGCGCGGCGCCGACGGCGGAGAGCACACCGAGCATCGCGACGGCCTTGACGTCCAGCCCGCCCTCGCTGATCTCGAACAGCACCACCGCCATGAGCAGCGGGATGAGCAGCGCGAAGACGAGCGGGGCGTCGGCGTTCTGGCCGAGCCGGGCGTCCGGCGTCGCGAACAGCGGCCACAGGAAGATCAGGAGCCCGGCGACCGACACGATGGCCAGGGCGATGGTCGACCGCGGGCGCAGGGCGATGACGTTGCTCATCGTGCACCCCGTCCGTCCGGTTCGAGGTAATCGGATACCGCGGCAGGGTCGTCGCTCACCTCGACCGGAGGCGTGGTCAGGCAGGCGGCGACCTCGGCCACGGTCAGCAACGGCACGGGCGCGAGGACGGCGGCGACCTGCGGCGCGAACTCCGGCGATTCGGTCAGCACCTCGCGGGCGGGTCCGTCGGTGACGACGTGGCCCCGGGAGAGGACGACCACGCGGTCCGCCACGGTGGCGGCGAACTCGACGTCATGGGTGGCGAGGGCGACGGCGTGCCCGTCGGTGGTGAGGTGGGCGAGGAGCGTCGCGAGGGCCTCCTTGCCGGGGTGGTCGAGGCCGCGGGTGGGCTCGTCGAGCAGCAGCACCGGCGGGGTGGTCGCCAGCTGGATCGCGAGGACGAGTGCGAGCTGCTGCCCCTCGGAGAGGTCACGCGGATGCTGCGCGCCGGGTATGCCGGGTGCGAGCCGGTCGAGGAGCGCTCGCGTGGTGCCCGTGGTCGCCGCCGACTCGTGGTCGGACTGGGCGCACTCGGCGGCGACGGTGTCGAGGTAGAGCAGGTCGGGTGCGCTCTGCGGGACGAGCCCGACGAGGCGACGGCGGGTCCGGGGTGCGGCGTCGGCGGGGTCGGTGTGGCTGCCGTCGGGGGTGGTCACGAGGACCTCGCCGCCGGTGCGGGGCCCGCTGCCGTGCAGTGCCCACAGCAGCGAGGACTTGCCGGAGCCGTTGCGGCCCATGAGGGCGACGACCTCGCCGCCGGCCAGGCTCAGGTCGATGCCGCGGACCGCGTCCACCTCGCCGTGGCGGACGGTGACCCCCGTGGCCTGCAGCGCCGTGGTCGGCGCGTGCGCGCTCGCCGTAGCGGTGAGGCCTGCGGTCGGGTGGGCGCCTTGGTCTGTGCCGTCCGCCAAATGCGTTGGCGGAGTAGCAGTTTCAGGTGAAAGAGTGACCGTGGTGACGAGCTGGTCTCGCAAGTCCGTGGCGGCGCGACGAGCCTCGCGCACAGTCAGCGGCAGGGGTTGCCACCCGGCGACCCGGCCGAGCTCGACCACCGGCGGCGCCAGGGCGAGGTCGGCGAAGACCGACCGTGGCTCGCCTTGGCGCACCGTGCCGTCCTCGGCGACCGCGAGCACGGTGTCAGCCAGCCCCGCCACGCGTTCGAGGCGGTGCTCGGACATGACCACGGTGAGGCCGAGGTCGTGGACCAGCCGGGTGACGGTGGCGAGCACGTCCTGCGCGCCGACGGGGTCGAGTGCGGAGGTCGGTTCGTCGAGGACGAGCAGCCGCGGTCCCGCGGTGAGGACGGCACCGATGGCGACCCGCTGCTGCTCACCGCCGGACAGGTCGCGCAGCGGGGCGTCGCGTAGCTCGGCGATGCCCATGAGGTCGAGCACCTCCTCGACCCGGCGACGCATCGTCGGCGGGTCGACCGCCAGCTGTTCGAGGGTGTAGGCGAGCTCCTCCTCGACCGTGTCGGTCACGAACCCGGCCATGGGGTCCTGCGCCACCACCCCGACGATGCCGGCCAGGTCGCGAGGCCGGTGGGTGCGGGTGTCGAGCCCCGCGACCGTCACCCGCCCGGACAGGTGGCCCCCCGTGAAGTGCGGCACCCGGCCCGAGATCGTGCCCAACAGCGTCGACTTGCCCGAGCCCGTCCGCCCGACCAGCAGGGCCAGCTCGCCCTCCTCGACCACCACGGACGCCGAGCGCAGCGCGGGACGCGGCGACGCGGCATACCGGATCGTCACGTCGTCGAGCACGACGACGGGGCTCATCCGCGCACCTCGCGGCGCGGTCGTGGCGGGTCGGGCGCGAGGAACGCCGGCAGGGCGGCGACGAGGAGCCCACCGACCACGAGCAACGGCAGGGCAGGGAGTCCGATCGGGTCCACGGGCAGGACCAGCGCCATCGGGTCACGGTGCTGCTGGGCGAACATCGCGACGGCCGCAACCACGCCACTGGCGGCGACCAGCCACTCGGGCCCACCCCACCGGTCGCGGCGGTAGACGGTGCGCCGCACGCTGCGACCGCCGACCCACAGCCCGAGCGCACACAGGGCCAGCCCGCCGACGAGCATCGGCGCGCCGGTGGCCGCCGGGGCGGTGCCGTCGAGCAACCCGTAGGTGCCGACGGCCGCACCCGCGAGCCCGACGAGCGTCAGGGCTCCGGTGAGTCGGCGCGCGGCTGGGGGCTGCTCGACCCGGCGGCCGTAACCGCGCGAGTCCATCGCGGAGGCGAGCAGCAGTGACCGGTCGAGGGTGTCCTGGAGCACGGGCAGCGCGACGCGGCCCACCGAACGAAGCCCCGTGCCGCCGTCACCGCGCAGCACCCGGGCCCGACGGACCCGCTGCACGCTCTCGGCCAGCTGCGGTGCCACCGTCACCGCGATGACGACGGCGGTGCCGACCTCGTGCAACGCCCCCGGCAGCGCCCG
This sequence comes from Knoellia koreensis, assembly GCF_013041615.1. Taxonomy (GTDB): domain Bacteria; phylum Actinomycetota; class Actinomycetes; order Actinomycetales; family Dermatophilaceae; genus Pedococcus; species Pedococcus koreensis. Next base: position 51,086 of record NZ_JABEPQ010000002.1, on the reverse strand, counting down.
CAGGAGCCGCTTGGGGTTGGCGAGGGCGTTCGCCGCGCCGATGCAGACGATGATGCTGGCCAGCCGCAGCCCCTCCACTGCGGCGGCCAGCAAACCTTCGAGGTGGACCGGCCCCAGCAGCGTGATCCCGGGAAGGTCCACGCTGGGCAGGGTCCACAACCGGTGGGTGCCGAACTTGTAGCCCACCAGCACGTGCAGCACGACGCGCACGGCGACGATGAAGACGCCCAGCCACAGGTACAGGCCGAACGCCCGCGCCCACGGAGAGCTGCCGCGCTTGGCGCTGACGACCAGGGCCGCGACCCCGATCCCCAGGCCCAGCAGCAGCGGGTTCGTCGTGCGTGACACCGCGACGGCCAGGCCGATCGCCCACACCCACCACGCCACCGGGTGGAGGTGACGGGGCAGTGGGGTGATGCGACCGGCCATCGTGCGTCGTGCTGCCCGGGCTCAGTGCTGGGCGCGGCGCCGGCGCGCGAGGTATGCCGCGGCTGCGCCGATGAGCACGACCAGGCCGACCCCGGCCCAGAACGGTGCGTTGCTTCCCGAGCCGTCGGCCGGCTGTGACGTCGGCGCCATGGCCTGGCCCCCGCCGTCCCCGCTGCCCTGGGTGGTGGCACCGTCGGTCGTCGTGGTGCTGGTGCCGCTGGTCGTGGTGGCCGAGGTCGTCGTGGACGACGTCGTCGACGACGTGGGCGCGAGCGTGCTGGTCTTGCCGTTCGGCAGGACCGTGACCTTGGGTGTCGAGCCGGCGCCGCTGCCCGCCGACGCCGAGCCGCGCGGGGCGCCCGGCGTGCCGGCGGTGGAGCTTGCCTTGGGCTTGGGCGAGGACGCGGTCCCCTTGGGCGCAGGCGGTGCCGGAGGCTTGGGCCGGCTCGAGGACGGGTTCGGCTTGGGCGACGGCTTCGGCGCGGAGGCCGGTGGCGCCACGGAGGGACGCGCACCGGCGCCGAACGCGAAGCCGATCGAGCTGCCCGGGGCCGGGTTGTAGCCGGCGACTCCGACGTTGCTGTACGTCCAGCTTCCCCCTGCGGGTGCGTGGTAGAAGGCCCAGTAGGCGTTCGCCGGGGGCATCTGCACGCAGGGGTCGCTGGCCGGGATTCCGTTGATGCGGCACACGACGGTACCGGGGTAACGCTGCGGGCTCACGACCGAGGCCACCGACTTCAGCGCGGCCATCGCCGAGCTGGGGTCACCCGGCGCACACGACACCGTGGTGCTGGACCCGTAGTCGATGACGACGTTGACCCCGCTCGTACCGGAGCAGGCGGCCGCGTCCGCGCTGCCCACCGGCACCGCGAAGCCGCCTGCCCCGGCGAGCAGGATGGCCGGAACGACACGCGCCAACCAACGACTCACGCGTGGGATCCCTTGCGTCGAGCCACGGCGATGGCGGCGGCGCCGGCTGCGAGGAGCAGCACGGCCAGGGCCAGCGTGACTGCCAGGTTGGCGCCGGTGAAGGCGAGACCGGCTGGGGTGGAGGAGGCGACGGGCTGGTTCCCGGCATCACCCGAACCGCCCGCACCCGGCTCACCCGGCTCACCCGGCGCGGCCGTCGTGCTGGTGCCGTCGGTGCTCGAACTGGTGCTGGAGCTGGAGCTCGACGAGGTGCTCGGCGTGCCGCTGGTCGAGGTCGTGGGTGCCGCACAGGTCAGGGCCGGTGCGTTCGCGTCGGCACCAGTTGCGGACACCGCATACAGCGGCGTGCCTGCCAGCGCGAGGATGGCCTGCGTCGTCGAGCGGCGGTCCTGGTCAGCCGGCTCGGCCTTCGAGCCGGCCGCCTTCTGGGCGCCGAAAGCGGTCTGGTCGTAGGCGATCCCGCCGCGCAGGGTGCTGGGGAACGAGCAGTCGTACTGGAGGTTGCCGAGGAACTCGGCGGCCAGCCGGGCCTGGGCCTTGCGGCCGCCGGCGAGGAACGCCTGGCCGGCGAGGCCGGTCGTGTTGGCGTTGCGCTGGGTCTGGGGACCACCGCCGCCGATGCCCCCGTCGGCACCCTGGCGGGAGGCGAGGTAGTCCAGGCCCGCGGCCGCACCGCTGTCGCTCGTGCTCGCGACCGCGATCAGCGCCTGCACGGCCATAGCGGTGGCGTCCGGGTCGGCCGCCGTCGCGTCCGTGCACGGGGCCCCCTGGTCACCCGTTGCCGGGTAGAAGAGGCGGAAACCGCCGCCGGGGCACTGCTGTGCGCGCAGGAAGGAGACCGCCTGGGCCGGGACCGGCCGACCTGCGCGGTCGAGGGCCATGATCGCCAGCGACTGGCTGAACAGGTTCGAGTAGTCGCCGTACTTCGACTGGTCGGCGTACTTGCCGTTGGGCTTGGCCAGGGACTCGAGCGTGGCGACGAGGTCGTAGCCGCCGAAGGCTCGCGGGTCGACGCCCTGGGCGGACGCGACGAGGAGGAGCTTGGCCACCGGGCCGGCGGCCACCTCGGTCTTGTCACCGAAGCCGATGTAGTCGACGGCGTGCTCGGCCAGGTAGGAGGTGGTGGCCGTGGCCTCGGTCTGGCCGGCGCCGGCGGCGTCGAGCGCGAGCACTGCATCGGCCGTCACGCCGTAGTCGGCGAAGGTGCCGACCCCGTCGACGACCGTGGAGAAGTGGTGCTCGCCCCTGACGAGCTCCTGCACGAGGTAGTGGGCGGCGACCAGGGTGGGGTCGGTCGACGTGGCCGGGCCGGCCGCGGCGGCCATCCCGTACCGCTGGGCGTTGCCGCCGGGCACCAGCCGCGGTGAGGGAGCGCTCGTGGACGAGCTGGACGAGCTGGGCGAGCTGGGCGAGCTGGTCGACTTCGGGGAGCTGCTGGGGGTCCCCGTGGTCGACGAGTCGGAGGTGGTCGTGGTGCTGCCCGAGCCCGTGCCCGTGCCCGTGCCGCCCGTGGCGGTCGTGGTGCTGCCGGTGCTGCCCGTGCCGGTGGTCGGCGACGTCGTCTCGGTGGGAGCCGGCGCGGTCGTGGTGGTGACCGGAGTCGGGGCGGTTGTGCCGGCCAGGGCGCTGCCCGGGACGAGCAGGGCCAGGCCGACGGCCAGGGCGGCGACGGCAGCGGGGCGAGCGCTGCGCAGGGTCGTGCGCGATGTGCGGTGCATGGTGCCTCTTCAAACGAGCGGTGTCGCGACGGGCACCGGCACCAGAAACGACGAAACCCCCGGCGTCGCTCGCGCGACATCGGGGGCGGCTCGGACCTGGTCCGGGCTCCGCCCCGCGTACCTCGACGGAAATGGAGCCGCTCCGCACCCCAGGCAGTCCGGCTCGCCACCTCGCGGTGGCCTACGGTTGCGGGTCAGCGCCGGAATTCGACCGGCTTCCCCTGGAGTGCGTCGTGGGTGTCGCCCGGAGGCGACCGCCTCACCCTACACCGGGGGCGTCCCTCCTTCGCCCGTCGCAGGCGGCCGGCGCACGAGACGTGGCTCACCGTCGACGACCAGGTCGTACTCGTGCACGGGAAGCTCGTCGCGGGGGATGTCGCGGAAGCCGAGGTCGAACAGATGCGGCGGGCGGTCGTGGTCGAGCAGCACGAGCACCCCGGCGGCGTGACGGACCCACGCGCGGTTGGTGCGGGACATGAACAGCCCGCCGACCACGTCGTCAGCCGGCACGGGCACCGTGGCCGTGTGCCGGTCGCCCACGGAGAGCAGCGTGCGGCTCGTCGCCAGCAGGAAGTGCCCATGGGTCGTGCGCAGGCTCTCATCGGCCTCCTCGAACGTCTCGGTCGCGGTGTACTCCCAGTCCGGGGACTTGACCGCCACCGCCCCGCGGAGCACCACGCCAAGGAACACGGGGAACGCGAAGGGTTCGGTGTAGCTGACGCTCACCGTGCACGCCTCGGGGTCGGCCGCGCGGACCTCCCAGCCCATCCGCACAGCACCCGCGACCCACGGGCTCACGTCGCCTTCAACGGCACCCGTCGCGACCTCGCCGTCCTTGGGCTTGCCCCACCCTTTCCACCACCCCATGCGCCGAGCCTCCCACATCAAACCGGGGCGCGACGGCCGCCGCGGGCCCGGTAGACTCGGGCGCACAGGCATCGACCCGGCCATCACCGGTGAGCCTTCGGAAGAACGGCGGGCGCCCACGCGGCATACGGGCTCCCGCTCACTAGACCCGAACGTCTGGGCCACGTCACGGCCTTGGGCAAGAGCGGCCGTATGCCGCGTGCGCACCTCGTGCGCGCGGGTGCGGCAAGCGAGGTGGTACCGCGGTGCCGCTGGGCGATCCCGGCGACGTCGTCCTCGTGGCAGGACTGCACGAGCGACGAAGGAACGACAGACGTGGCCTACCCCAAGGTCTCCAGCGAGAACACTCCCGACGCCACCACGGGCGCGCGCGGGGTGCCCGCCTCCCCGCGCTTCCCGGAGATCGAGGAGCGCATCCTCGCCTACTGGGAGAAGGACGACACCTTCCGTGCGTCGATCGAGCAGCGGCCCGAGGGCAAGGACGGCGACAACGAGTTCGTCTTCTACGACGGGCCGCCGTTCGCCAACGGCCTGCCGCACTACGGCCACCTGCTGACGGGCTATGTCAAGGACCTCATCCCGCGCTACCAGACGATGCGCGGGCGGCGGGTCGAGCGCCGGTTCGGGTGGGACACCCACGGCCTGCCGGCCGAGCTCGAGGCGATGGACCAGCTCGGGATCAAGACCAAGGACGAGATCCTCGACCTCGGCATCGAGAAGTTCAACGCCGCCTGCCGGTCGTCGGTGCTCAAGTACACCGACGAGTGGCGCGACTACGTCACCCGGCAGGCGCGCTGGGTCGACTTCGACCACGACTACAAGACGCTCAACCCCGACTACATGGAGTCGGTGATCTGGGCGTTCAAGTCGTTGTACGACAAGGGTTTGGTGTACGAGGGCTTCCGCGTGCTGCCCTACTGCTGGAACGACCAGACGCCGCTGTCGAACCACGAGCTGCGGATGGACGACGACGTCTACCAGGTGCGCCAGGACCCGGCCGTGACCGTCGGGTACCGGCTCACCGAGGCCGCCGACGGCACCGAGGACGACTTGACCGGCGTGCACGCGCTCATCTGGACGACGACGCCGTGGACCCTCCCGTCGAACCTGCTCGTCGTCATCGGCGAGGACATCGACTATGTCGTGGTCGAGTCCGACGCCAGCGGGCGCACGGAGCGCTACCTGCTCGCGGAGGCCCGCCTCCCGGCATACGCCAAGGACCTCTTCGGCACCACCGACGAGGGTGAGTATGCCGCGCGGATCACCAAGCGCCTCAAGGGAAGTGAGCTGGTCGGTCGCCACTACGTGCCGCCGTTCAAGTACTTCCTCGGGCACGAGAACGCACACCGCGTCGTCGCCGACGACTACGTCACCACCACCGACGGCACCGGACTGGTCCACAACGCCGGCGCCTTCGGTGAGGAGGACAAGACGACGACCGACCGCGAGGACATCGCGCCCGTCGTCCCGGTGGGCGCGGACGGCGCGTTCACCCACCCGGTCGACGAGTACGCAGGGCTGCTCGTCTTCGACGCCAACACCCTCATCATCGACGCGCTCAAGGCGCGCACCCGCCACGACGCGGGCACAGCCACGGGCGACGCCGACGTGCAGTCGACCACCGAGGGCACGATCCTGCTGCGGCGCGAGACCTACGCCCACTCCTACCCGCACTGCTGGCGCTGCCGGCAGCCGCTGATCTACATGGCGGTGTCGAGCTGGTTCGTCGAGGTCACGAAGTTCAAGGAGCGCATGCTCGCGCTCAACGAGGAGATCGACTGGACGCCGGAGCACACCAAGCACGGGCAGTTCGGCAAGTGGCTCGAGAACGCGCGTGACTGGTCGATCACCCGCAACCGGTTCTGGGGCAGCCCGGTTCCGGTGTGGCGCTCGGACGACCCGGCCTACCCGCGGATCGACGTCTACGGCTCGTTCGAGGAGCTCGAGCGCGACTTCGGCCGGCTGCCACGCAACAGTGAGGGCGAGGTCGACCTGCACCGGCCGTTCATCGACGAGCTGACCCGGCCGAATCCCGATGACCCGAGCGGGAAGTCGGTCATGCGGCGGGTGCCGGACGTGCTCGACGTGTGGTTCGACTCGGGGTCGATGAGCTACGCGCAGGTGCACTACCCGTTCGAGAACGCCGCGTGGTTCGAGCACCACTTCCCGGCCGACTTCATCGTCGAGTACATCGGGCAGACGCGGGGCTGGTTCTACACCCTGCACATCCTCGCGACCGCGCTGTTCGACCGGCCGGCGTTCAAGTCGGTGATCTGCCACGGCATCGTGCTCGGCTCGGACGGGCAGAAGATGAGCAAGTCGCTGCGCAACTACCCCGACGTGCGCGAGGTGTTCGACCGCGACGGTGCCGACGCGATGCGCTGGTTCCTCATGAGCAGCCCGATCCTGCGCGGCGGCAACCTCATTGTCACCGAGCAGGGCATCCGTGACGGTGTCCGCCAGGTGATCATCCCGCTGTGGAACACGTGGTACTTCTTCTCGTTGTACGCCAACGCATTCCGTGGGGGAGAGGGCTACTCGGCGAAGTGGTCGACGGCGTCGGCCGACCCGCTCGACCGCTACCTGCTGGCCAAGCTGCGCCAGTACGTCGAGACCATGACCGAGCAGCTGGACTCCTACGAGGTGGCCAGCGCGTGCGAGACGACGCGCGGTTTCATCGACGTGCTCACCAACTGGTACGTGCGCCGGTCGCGGGAACGCTTCTGGGACACCGGTTCCGGCGCGGAAGGTTCGGGCAACGGCGGCAATGGCTCCGCGGAGCAGGCGTTCGACACGCTCTACACCGCCCTCGAGATGGCGTCGCGCGTGACCGCGCCGTTGCTGCCGCTGCTGACCGAGGAGATCTGGCGCGGCCTCACCGGTGGCCGGTCGGTGCACCTCACGGACTGGCCCGACGCGACCGACCTGCCGTCGGACGAGGCCCTCGTGGCCGGCATGGACCGCGCCCGCGAGATCTGCTCGGTGGCGTCGTCGCTGCGCAAGGCGGCGGGGCTGCGCGTCCGGCTGCCGCTGGCCGACCTCACCGTCGTCGTTCCGGATGCGTTGGCGCTCAAGGACTTTGGCGCGATCATCGCCGATGAGGTCAACGTCCGACAGGTCACCCTGCGCGACATCAGCGAAGCCAGCGAGGCCGACTTCGGCATCTCGCAGAAGCTCACCGTCAACGCGCGCGCGGCTGGTCCGCGGCTGGGCAAGGACGTCCAGCAGGCGATCAAGGGCAGCAAGTCCGGTGACTGGTCGGTGGCCGAGGACGGCACCGTCACGGCGGGCGGCCTCGCGCTGGTCGAAGGCGAGTACACGCTCGAGACCGTGGTGGACGACGCCGCGGGCGGCTCGAGCGCGACGGCGATGCTACCCAGCGGTGGCTTCATCGTGCTCGACACCGAGGTGACGCCGGAGCTGGCCCAGGAGGGCCTGGCGCGTGACCTGGTGCGGGCGGTGCAGCAGGCGCGGCGCGACGCCGGGCTCGACGTGTCGGACCGCATCTCGCTGACCGTCACCGGTTCCGAGGCGGTCTGGCAGGCAACGGTGACCCACCAGGGCCTCATCGTCGAGGAGACCCTGGCCGAGCAGTTCGGCTCGGCGCCGCAGCTCGACGCCCTGCCGGCCCGTGACGATGTGACGGAGGCGACCGTGGGCGACAATGAGCCCGTGCGCATCAAGGTGATGAAGCTCTGATGGCCGGCTCCGGACGCCCCGACGCAGCCCAGCGCGAAGCCGCCCGCAACCTCGAGCTGACCAAGCGGATGCGTGAGGTCGAGCAGGCGATCGACGCGCGCGCGCCCGAGAGCGACGTAGAACCCTCGCTCGACCAGATCCGCGCGGTAATGGAGCTGCTCGGTGACCCGCAGCGCACCTTCCCGGTCATCCACGTCACCGGCACGAACGGCAAGACGTCGACGAGCCGCATCATCGAGTCGATCCTGCTCGAGATGGGGCTGCGCACCGGCCGCTTCACCTCGCCCCACCTGCACTCGATGCGTGAGCGAATCGTGTTGTCCGGCAAGCCGATCAGCGAGGACAAGTTCGTCGCGGCATACGACGACGTCATCCCGTTCGTCGAGATCGTCGACGCGCAGTCCGCCGAGCAGGGACTGCCGCGGATGAACTACTTCCAGACGCTCGTGGCCGTGGCGTATGCCGCGTTCGCGGATGCCCCGGTCGACGTCGCCATCGTCGAGGTCGGGCTCGGGGGTGCGTGGGACGCGACCAACGTCGCCGACGGCCAGGTGGCGGTCGTGACGCCGGTGGACCTCGACCACATGCACCTGCTCGGCGACACCGTCGAAGAGATCGCGACCGAGAAGTCCGGGATCATCAAGGAGGGCGCGCTGGCCGTCAGTTCGGTGCAGCCCTACGAGGACGTCCTGGAGATCCTGCGCGAGCGGTCGGTCGAGGTCGGTGCCCGGCTGGCGGTCGAGGGGTTCGACTTCGGCATCCGCAGCAGCGAGCTCGCCGTCGGTGGGCAGCAGTTCTCGATGCAGGGGCTCGCGGGCGAGTACGACGAGCTGTTCCTGCCGCTGTTCGGCGCGCACCAGCTCCAGAACGCCGTCACGGCAGTGGCTGCCGTCGAGGCGTTCGTCGGCGGGGGAGAGCAGCGGCTCGACCCCGAGGTCCTGCGGGCCGGGCTGGCCTCGGCAAAGTCGCCGGGCCGCCTCGAGATCGTGCGCCGTTCGCCCACCGTCGTGGTCGACGCCGCGCACAACCCGGCCGGCGCCATGGCGCTGCGGCGCGCGATCGAGGAGTCGTTCAACTTCACCCGCCTCGTCGGCGTCGTGGCCATCCTCAAGGACAAGAGCGCCACCGAGATCCTCGAGGTCCTCGAGCCGGTGCTCGACCACGTCGTCGTCACGCGCACCACCTCACCCCGGGCCACCCGACCGGCGGAGCTGGGCGAGATCGCGACCGACATCTTCGGCGAGGACCGCGTCAGCGTGGTCGAGGACCTGCCCGACGCGCTCGACATCGCGGCCGGCCTCGCCGACGAGGGCGGCGTCGCCGGAGCTGTGCTCGCCACCGGCTCGGTCACCACCGCCGCCGAGGTGCGCATGCTGCTCGGCACGACCGACGTCTGAGCCCGACGGCTTCGCTCGACGGCTTGGCCCACGGTCGACACCGTAGGCCTCAGCCGGTGGTGTCCGTCGTGGACGGCGACGGCGCCAGGCCTGCGTCCATCGGCGCCCACCGAAAGCCCATCCGCACGATCCCGTGGTCCCCGGTGCCACGGGCGCGGTGGTCGGCGGCCTCCGAGGCCTCCGCGTCCTGCGCGCCCGGGTGGCCGTTGAGGTGGTCGTTGTCGATGGTCAGCCCGTCGAACAACCACAGCCGCCGGCGGCTGTTGTCGTAGAACTGCTCGCTCACCAGGACCTGGTCCAGCGAGCTGCGCTGGTCCTGGAAGACGTGCGTGTAGTAGACGTCGCGGGAGTCGCGGTACTCCTGCAGGGTCTGGCCCGTGTAGAGCGCGTTGTCGCCGCCGCCGACGCTGTCGCCGACGAGGTAGCGCGGTTGCTCGGTGAGCAGGTTGACGGTGTCCGACAGCTTGTCGTCGTTGAGGTCGCCCAGGACGATCACCGGGGTGTCGGTGCGTTTCATCACCGCGGTCAGGAGGACCCGCAGCGCCGCCGCCTCGGACGTCCGGCGGATCGTGGCGAGGGCGTAGCCCAGCGCCGTCCGGTGGTCGCCGTGCCGTGCCTTGCGGTACCACTTCTCGTCCGTGACCTCGTGCGGGCGCTTGGACTTCAGGTGCGCGACGAAGAAGGCCACGTCAGGTGCCCCCTCCCGCAGGGCCACCGAGAAGGTGAGGACCGGCCGGGAGAAGCCCTTGACCTTGACCGAGATGTCGGGCGCCTGCGGGTCGTCCACCCCTGTGGACTCCAGGTGCACGTCGTCGGGAAACGCCTCGACCCACTTCGGTTCGCCGGTCAGCAACCCCTTGCGCACCAACGCTGCACACACGATCCGCGACCCGTCCGCCGGGGCGGCCAGCACGTCGTACCGGCTCTTGATCCGCCCCTTGTCGAGCACGTCCTCCAGCGCCCCGGCGTGCCACAGCTCCTGGAGCCCGACGATGTCGGCGTCCTGGTCGCGCAGGATGTCGGCAGTCCACCGCACCTTCGCGGCATACTCCTTGGCCGTCCACGGCTTCTGCCCGGGGTTCATCTTCTTGCCGGCCAGCTGGAGGTTGTAGAGGTTGAACGTCGCAACGCTGAAGCGGTCGAGGTCTGCCATCGCTCCACACCAGCACAGCTGCTGCCGGTGGTGCCACCGCCGGCAGCCAGCCGACGGCTGCTGGCCGCGCGCTGTTCACCCGGACGGCGCCGACTGGCGCAGGGCTGGGCTGCGCGCGCCGGCCCGCGACCGGTGCGTCGCACGCACACGGCATACGCTGGAGCCATGGGCAAGATCCTGGTCATCATCGTCGTCGTGGCGGTCCTCTTCTGGCTGGTCACGAAGTTCCGTGACAGCAACCGCGGCGGCCGATGAACAACCTCAAGGGCATCGTCTTCTACGGGACCCTCGGCAAGTTCACGTGGCGCATGCTGGCGACGGTGCTGGGTGCCCAGGGAGTCGTGGTCTTCCTCGGCGCGCTCGTGGCGCGTGGCATCGGGCAGGCGCAGGACGACGAAAACGCCCAGGCGTGGCTCTGGGTCGGGGTCGGGCTCGCGGTGCTGTGCTTCCTCGCGGCCGGGCTCATGCGTCACCCGTGGGGCGTCACGCTGGGCTGGCTGATCCAGGTGGCGACCTTCGCCAGCGCCGTCGTGGTGCCGGCGATGCTGGCGGTCGCGTTCATCTTCCTCGTCCTGTGGGTCGGCTCGCTGGTCCTGTGCCACCGTGTCGAGCAGCAGGTCGCCGCGCGCGAACGGGGCACGTCGGCCGGCCACCCGCCGGCTGGGTAGGGTGAGCGCCGTGACGACGCAGAAGGAACGCTCGCTGGTCCTGGTCAAGCCCGACGGGTTCGCCCGTGGTCTCACCGGGGAGGTGCTGCGCCGCATCGAGGCGAAGGGCTACACCCTCGTCGCGCTCGCCGTCACGACCCCCACCCGCGAGAAGCTCGCCGAGCACTACGCCGAGCACGAGGGCAAGCCGTTCTACGAGCCGCTGGTCGACTTCATGTCGTCCGGCCCCGTCACCGCCGCCGTCATCGAGGGCGAGGGGTGCATCCCGGGCTTCCGGTCGCTCGCCGGCGCCACCAACCCCACCGAGGCCGCGCCCGGCTCGATCCGTGGCGACCTCGGCCGCGACTGGGGCGAGAAGGTGCAGAAGAACATCGTCCACGGCTCCGACTCGCCGGAGTCGGCCGCGCGCGAGATCGGCATCTGGTTCCCCGAGCTCTGACCGCCGTCTGTGCGTCACTTGGGTTCCCGCAGCGCTGACCGGTGCCTCCGCGTCGCTCACTGATTCCCGCGGCCCTGACGGGCGCCTCCGCGCCCGTCACCTCGACGCGAGGTATGCCGTGTCGCCGCTGGCGTGACCGCCTGGCGGGTCGTGAGTCCCCGCGGTCAAACCCGAGTTGTGGCCGGCCACTACACACCGACCGCGCTGTGGCAGGGGTCAGGCTCGTGAGGCAGGAACGAGTTCGGGGCGGGCGGTCAGCCCTCGGCTCGTCGGAAATGGATAGTGACCCGACCATCGGCATGTCGCTCGACGGTGTGTTCGGTGTCGTCCCGGTCGATCAAGTGGTGGTGTGATCCGCACAGCGGTATCGCCTCGTCGACCCGGGTGTTGCCACCGTCACGCCAGGCGATGAGGTGGTGGGTCTCGGTCCAAGCCAGTGGGCGGTCGCACCCGTCGGCCGCGCACTCGTCGTAGAGCAGCGCCAGGGCGACCCGTTGGGCCTCGGAGTGAAGCCGTCGCTGGCGGCCGAGGTCGAGCGGAACAGAGGTTCCACCCAGCACCGCCGGGATGATGCCCGCCTCGCAGGCGAGCCGCCGCGCGTACCCGGCCGAGATGTCGTCGCCGACGTCGGTGCCCGCCACCCGCGCCGCCGCGCCGGTGAGCGTCTCCAGACCCACCGTCACGAGCACCGTCGCTGCCGTCTTCGGGTGCAGATGGTCCGTCGGCACCCGCTGGAGCAGGTCCGCGAAGGCCAGCCCGCGCCGCTGTTGCCAGCTGAGCTCCTCGGCCCGCCAGGTGGCGTCGTCGTCTCCGGCGCCCCCTGCCCCCGTAGTGCCGGATGCCCCGCCTGCGAGCGGGTCGGCTGGGCTGCCGGCCCCGGTAGTGCTTGGTGCCCCGCCTGCGACCGGGTCGGCTGGGCTGCCGGCCCCGGTAGTGCTTGGTGCCCCGCCTGCGGCCGGATCTGCTGCGCTGCCGGACCCCGTGACCGTTGCCAGCCGGCTCGAGCGTCGGGGTGCCGTCATGGCGTCGATGATCTTCTTGAGAGCGGCGCCGGAGTACCAGGGCACGGTGAACTGGCCGGTCATCGTGCCGTCGTGGTTGTCCTTGATCCAGAATGCCGACCGCTCCCGTGCCCGGGTCTCGGCCTCGGCGACGACCTGCTCCTCGTGAGCATCGACGGCCGCGGCGTCCGCCTCGACGACCTCGAGCACCCGCCGGGCGGCCTTGCGCAGCTGTGCCGGGGTGCGGTTCGCCGCGAGCCGCACCAGCTCCCGTTCACATTTCGCGCGCTCGCCCTCCTTGACCGCGGCTGGCAGGCCGGCCAAGGCGTGCACGATGACTCGCGCATGGTCGGCCGAGATGTCTCCGGCGTCGAGCGCCATTCCGGTCGCGGTGCGGCCGGCCATACGGGCGGTCCCCTCGGCAACCCTCTCGCCTCCGGCGCCCATCCCTCCGTCCGAGCCGCCTCGACCCGGTTCAGGAGTCTGACCGTAGGTGCCGACGAGCACCAGAGCCGGGTCGCCATCGCCGAGCGCACCAGCAACCAGGGCGTCGCTCGCGGCGGCGGGCCGGTTGGCCCGTGTGTGCCTCGACACCCAGGAACCGGTGTCGACAAAACCCATCTGTCCGGGCGCCCCCGCCGCCTCCGCACCAGCGATTGTCCGCAACCGCGCAGCGTCCACGCGCCGGCCGAGCCGTTCGACAGTCCCCAGCGTCTCGCGCCACTCGCGCTCCGACACCCCGGACCTGGACGCAGCCATCGCCGACAACCCCGCCAGTGCGTCGTCGACGGCCGCGTCCATCCGAGCCAGCGCACCGCGGACCACCTCCACCGGGGAGGGTTCGATCACGGCAACGCTGCTCATGGGAACAACCCAACCATCGACCACTGACAGTGCTTGCTGCCATCTCTCGACGCTCGAATGACACCGCAGCCAGCGCGCTGACCGACCTCAGGTCTCCAGGGCGTCGAGGTCGGCGATCACGACCTCGAGCAGGTCGGCGAGCTCGGCTCGCTGCTTCTTACCCAGCCCGGCGAGCACGTCTGACTCCACCACGTTGGCCTCACGGACGGCCGCCTCGAAGACCCCCCACCCGTCGTCGGTCAGCTCGACCAGGACGCGGGTGCGGTTGTCGGGGTCGGGGGAGCGGCGCACGAGGCCCCGCTCGGTCATCTTGTCGAGCCGGTGCGTCATCGACGACGCGGCGACGTTGCCCGCATCGGCCAGCCGGCTCGGCGTCACCGGCGTGCCGTCGGCGGTGGCAAGTTCGGCGATGACCGCCCACTCGCCCTGCGTCAGGTCGAGGTCCACCAGCTGCCGCGCGTACCACTGGTCGAGCTTGCGGGCCAACGAGTTCACCGCGGTGATGACCCGCTGGACCGACTCGTCGCCGCCGGCCGCGACATAGGTCGCAACGGCCTCCTGGTAGCGCTGCTGGGCACTGCGCGGGCGGCGCCGGGTCGTGGGCATGTGGCCATCTTCGCATGCTAATATTTCGATATCGAAATCTGCGTTATCGAAATATTCACCATCGAAGGAGGGTTGACCCCATCATGCGCGCACGTCTCCTCATCCTCGCCTCGGCCATAGCCATGCTCGGCTGGGGCACTGTGCTGCCCTACCAGTACGCCTACGCCGCCACCACCCGTGACTGGGGCTCCCTCGTGGCGGCCGGTGCGGCCAGCCTCTTCTCGGTCGGCGCGCTCCTGGCTGCCCCGGTGGGCGGCCGCCTCGCCGACCGCTTCAACCCGGTGCACGTCGCGGTGACGGCCAAGCTCGTCGCCGCCATCGCGGCATTCGCCCTCATCTGGGCCGGCACCCCGGCCGCCTTCCTCGGGGCCATGTTGCTCTTCGGCATCGGCATCACCGGCGCCAATCCCGCCCAGTCCGTTCTCGTGTTGCGCTGGGTGGGTGGCACCGACCGCCGCCGCGTGTTCGCGTGGCAGTTCACCGGCCAGGCGCTCGGCATGGCTGTCGGCGCCTTCGTCGCGGGGTACGTCGTCGACCTCGACGTCACCACCGGCATGTGGCCGGCCTTCGCGACCGCCGCGGGCGGCTTCCTCGTGTCCGCCGGTCTCATCGCCCTGGCCGGGCTGCCGCGGTGGGCCACGGACCACGACCTCGAGCCAGCCGACGACACGGTCGCCGTGGACCACGCCGGCCCCCGCGTCAGCCCGCGCGAGGCGCTGCGCGCCGTCTGGGCCGTCCCGGCCCTGCGCTGGACCGCGCTCGTCACGGTCACCCTCGCCCTCGGGTTCTACGCCCAGTTCGAGTCCGGCCTGCCCGCCTACGCGCTCACCATCCTCCACGTCGAGGAGACCACGATCGGTCTGGCGGCGGCGGTCAACTGCGTCGTCATCATCGTCCTGCAGATGGTCGTGGTCCGACTCACCAAGGGCACGTCGGCACCGACCCTGCTCATGGGTGTCGCGGGCATCTGGGTGCTGTCGTGGGTGGTTCTGGCCAGCGCCGCGCACGCCCCCGAGCTCGCCGCGGTCATCTTCGTGACGACCTACGGCATCTTCGCGGTCGGCGAGACGATGTATGCGCCCGTCCTCAACCCGCTCACCGCGAGCCTCGCCCCGAGCGGCCTCGTCGGCACCACCCTCGGCATGTTCACCGCGCTCCAGACCGGTTTCTCGGCGGTCGGACCGCTCGTGGCCGGGGTCATCCTGGGTGCCGGGCTGGGTGACGCGTTCATCGCCATCCACGTGGGCATCAGCCTCATGGCCGTGTATGCCGCGTGGCGGCTGCGTGCCGCCGTGCGCCGCCAGGTGCCGGTCACCGAGGCGACCCGCGAGGACGCTGCGCTGGCCGCCTGAGGCGACCACCCGGCATACCCGGGCTGTCACACCAGTCACACCAGCCCCAGATCGGGGGACGCGCGGGTGTGCCTCCACCGGCTGCCCACGCCCGCGACCTAGCATCGCGGCGTGGGTGGCACGCGTGGATGGTGGTCGGTCGGACGAGACCTCGCGATCGACCTTGGCACCGCGAACACCCTTGTGTACGAACGCGGTCGGGGCGTCGTCCTCGACGAGCCGTCGGTCGTGGCCGTGGAGGCGGGAACCGGCCGGCTGGTGGCCGCCGGCACCCGCGCCAAGGAGATGCTCGGGCGCACCCCGGGCACGGTACGCGCCATCCGCCCGCTCCAGGACGGTGTCATCTCCGACGCCGACGTGACCGAACGGATGCTGCGCTACTTCGTGGACCAGGTGCGCCCGTCCCGGCTCGTGCGGCCCCGCATGGTCGTCTGCGTCCCGAGCGAGGTGACCGGTGTCGAGCGCCGAGCGCTCGAGGACGCCGCGATCCGCTCGGGCGCCCGCCGCGTGTACGTCATCGAGGAGCCGATGGCGGCCGCGATCGGCGCCGACCTGCCGGTCAACGACACCGCTGCCTCGATGGTCGTCGACATCGGCGGCGGCACCACCGACGTCGCCGTCATCAGCCTCGGCGGCATCGTCACCTCGCGGTCCCTGCGCGTCGGCGGTGACGAGATCGACGAGGCGATCATTGCCCACGTCAAGACCGAATACTCGCTGCTGCTGGGGGAGCGCAGCGCCGAGGACATCAAGGTCAGCGCCGGCTCTGCGTTCCCCCTGCGCGAGGAGGTCACGACCCGCGTGCGCGGTCGCGACCTGGTGACCGGGCTGCCGAAGACCGTGACGATCGCGAGCCAGGAAGTGCGCCGCGCCATCGAGGGTCCATTGCTGCAGGTCGTCGACCTCGTGCGCGCCACCCTCGACGTCTGCCCACCCGAGCTCGCCGGCGACGTCCTGGACAACGGGGTGACCCTCACCGGCGGTGGCGCCCTGCTGCCCGGTCTGGACGAGCGGCTCCGTCACGAGCTCGGTGTCCCCGTCCGCGTGGCCGACGACCCACTGCGCGCCGTGGTGCGCGGATCGGGCCGCTGCATCGAGGAGCTCGCCACGCTCGAGCGGGTCCTCGTCGAGCAGAACCGCTACTGACGCCATGCCAGCACGGCGCCGCTCCCCGCGACCGGACTCCGGACGCCCGCTCTCGCCGGACCAGCCCGGTCGGTGGGTGCCCGGTCGCAGGCCATCCGGTCGGCCCCGGCAGGTGCTGGCCGTCGCGGCCCTCGTGACCGTCGTGCTGGCCGGTCTCGACGTGGCCGGTGGTCCCGGGCCGGGCGCCCTGCGCGCCGCCGGTGCGACGGTCTTCGGGCCGCTCGAACGGGTTGCCGGTGGTGCCGGCGCCCCCGCGTCCGATCCAGCCAGCCGCAGGCTCGACGATGCGCTCGCCGGCGACCGAAAGGCGGCGGTCGACGCCCGGGCGACCCGCGTGGCGCAGCTGCTCGCCGCCCCGGAGACCAAGGGGCGGTCCTTCGTCCCCGCGCGGGTCGTCGCCGCCCGGGCCGGGACGACAGCAGACCGGGTGACCATCGACGTCGGCTCGCGGGACGGGGTTGGCGAGGGCTTCGCCGTGGTCGCCGCCGACGGAGTGGTCGGCCGGGTCACGGCGGTGGCGCCGTGGACGAGCGACGTCGTGCTCGTCGGCTCGCCCGAGCTCGTTGCGGCCGTCCGCGTCGGCCGCGACGGCACCCTCGGCTCGGTCTCGGCCGGCCCCACCGCAGTGCCTGGAGCCAGCGCCCCGCTCGCGCTCAAGCTCGTGGAGCGCGGCCGGGCCGCGCCCGGTGACGCGGTCACCACCTTGGGCGGCACGGCCGTAGGGGCGCTGCCCGAAGGCCTGCGCGTCGGCACCGTCGGCCGGATCGAGACGTCGCCGGGATCGCTCACCGCCACCGGCACCGTCACCCCGACGGTCGACCGCACCACCCTCGACGTGGTCGGCGTGCTGCTCCCCACCCGACGCACCGCGCCCAGGCCGGCCGTCACCGGGGGCGCCGGATGACGACTCAGTCGCTGACCGGCGTGGCCCGTGCGGCCCTGGTGGTCCTCGCCGCCGTGACCGCGGTGCTGCTCGGTCACCGCACGTCGGCCTCGCTGCCCGACCTCGTGCTGCCGCTCGTGGCCGCGGCCGGCCTCGTGGCCGGCCCGGTCCGCGGTGCGACCTGGGGCCTGGCGGCCGGGTGGGTGGTCGACATCGTGCCGCCCGGCTCGCCGGTGCTCGGCACAAGTGCCCTGGTGTATGCCGCGTGCGGCCTCCTCGCCGGGGCGGGACGTCGCGAGGGGTCGACGCCGTGGGGCTGGGTGGCCGTGGTCGGGGTCGGTGCCGCCGTCACGGCCGGAGTAGGACGACTGGTCGTGGGAATGGTGGGCGGTGAGCCGTTCGACCCCCTCGCGCGGGCCCAGGGCGTCGCGCTCTCGGCCCTGTGGTGTGCGCTCATGGTGCCGTTGCTCGTGGCGGGGGAGCAGTGGTGGCGGCGGAGGACCGCATGAGGCGTCGTCCGCTCCGACGTCATCCGCTGCGACGTCGCCCCGTCCGACGTCGTCCGCTGCTGCGACTGCGCTCGGCCCGTCCGCGTCGTCCTGCCAGCCGTGACCGGCGCCCGCGAGACCACTCCACCCGGGTGTGGGCCTTCGGGCTGCTGGCGCTCACCCTCGTCGGTGTCCTCGTCACCCGGCTGGGACAGGTGCAGGTGCTCGACCACGCGGCATACCAACAGCTTGCGCAGACCGCCGACACGCGCACGGTCACGCAACCCGCCGTGCGCGGACGCATCCTCGACAGCGCCGGAAAACCGTTGGTGGACAACACGACCCGCACGACCGTCACCATCTCGCGCACCCAGCTGCTCGATGCGCCCGATGGCGGACGAGCCGTCGTCGACCGGGTCGCGGACGCGCTCGGCCTCCCTGCCCAGCAGGTGTGGGGTCGCACCTTCCTGTGCGGCACGCGGGGTGCGCCGCCGGCGCCGACCTGTTGGGGCGGATCGCCTTACGTGCCAGTGCCGCTCGCGATCGGCGTCGACCCGGCGAAGGCCTTGGGGTTGCTCGAGCGACCAGACCTCTACCCGGGCGTGGACGTCGTCGCCGAGCCCGTCCGCGACTTCCCGCAGGACGCGACGGTCAACGCGGCGCAGCTGCTCGGCTACCTCGGGCGACCCACCGCCGAGGAGGTCACGAAGTCCAAGGGGAAGATCGGCGACCTCGACCTCGTGGGCCGTGGCGGCCTCGAGCAGCAGTACGACGAGCAGCTGCGCGGTCGCCCGGGCGAGACCACGGTCACGGTCGACCCGCGCGGCGCTGTCACCGACGAGGTCGACCGGCGTGACCCGGTGCCGGGCAGCGACCTGGTCACGACGATCGACTCCCGCGTGCAGGCCGCAGCCGAGAAGGCACTCGCCACGGCCGTGCGCGACGCGCGGGCGCGCGGCCAGGAGGCCGACGGTGGGGCTGCGGTCGTGCTAGACGTGCGCACCGGTGGGGTGGTCGCCGCCGCGAGCTACCCGACCTACGACCCGGGCATCTGGACCGGAGGCGTCACCGCGGCCCAGCTCGAGCAGCTCACCGGCAAGGGCTCCGGCAACCCGCTCGTGTCCCGCGTGACCGGTGCGACCTACCCGCCCGCGTCGACGTTCAAGGCGATCAGCCTCCCGGCGGCCATTGGGGCGGGCAACTCGCTGGACAAGAAGTACGACTGCACGTCCAGCTACCGCATCGGCGACCGCTCGTTCGCCAACTTCGAGTCGCGGGCGTACGGCCCAATCACGCTCAAGCGGGCGATCGAGGTCTCCTGCGACACGATCTTCTACGACTTCGCCTACCGCTCGTGGCTCGCGCAGGGAGGGCTCAAGGCGGCCACCGACGCCAAGGACCCCTTCGTCGCCATGGCCAACGCCTTCGGGCTCGGGACCCGCACGGGCATCGACCTCCCAGGAGAGGTGGCGGGCCGCATCCCCAGCCGCGACCAGAAGCTGAAGACCTGGGAGGGCACCCGGACCGACACCTGCAACCGCGCCCGCACGGGCTACCCGGAGGTCGCGGGCACCGACCCCGGCCGCGCGGCATACCTCAAGGCGCTCGCCGTCGAGAACTGCCGCACCGGTTTCCAGTTCCGCGGCGGCGACGCCGCCAACCTCGCGATCGGCCAGGGCGACGTCGCCACGACACCGCTGCAGATGGCGCGGGCGTATGCCGCGATCGCGAACGGCGGGACCGTGTGGACGCCGCAGGTGGTGCGCGAGATCCGGTCCGCGGACGGCTCGGTGACCAAGGTCGCGCCCAAGGCGGCCGGAACGGTGACGATCCCGCCGAAGACGCTCTCCTACCTGCGTTCGGCGCTCCAAGGGGTCGTGACCAACGGCTCGGCCGAGGGCGCCTTCCGCGGTTTCCCGTTGCGGCAGTGGCCGATTGCCGGCAAGACGGGCACGGCCGAGTCGTTCGGGGCAGGCGACACGGCGTGGTTCCTCTCCTACGCGCCGGCGGCCGCCCCGCGGTATGCCGTGGCGGTCGTCGTCGCGCACGGCGGGCTCGGCGGGTCGACGGCGGCACCGGCCGCCCGGGCCATCCACGACGTGCTGCGCACGCTGCCCTGAACCACACGGCAACCGGCCCGGCCCGGAGCGTTCGCCGAGGGCGCACGCCTCGGTGACCACGCGGCATACCTGAGTCGTTAGGCTGCCCACATGGCTGACTTCGATGTGGTGGTCCTCGGTGCTGGTCCCGGTGGGTACGTCGCGGCGATCCGCGCGGCCCAGCTCGGCAAGAAGGTCGGGATCGTCGAGAAGAAGTACTGGGGAGGGGTCTGCCTCAACGTCGGCTGCATCCCGTCCAAGGCGCTGCTGCGCAACGCCGAGCTCGCGCACGTCCTGACCCACGAGAAGGACAAGTTCGGCATCGAGGGCGACGCCACGATGACCTACGGCCCGGCGTGGAAGCGGTCGCGCTCGGTCAGCGAGGGCATCGTCAAGGGCGTTCACTTCCTCATGCGCAAGAACAAGATCGAGGAGATCCACGGCTGGGGCACCCTCACCGGCCCGAACTCGATGGACGTCGCGCTCAACGACGGCGGCAACCGCACCATCACGTTCGACAACCTGATCCTCGACACCGGCGCCACCACCCGGCTCATCCCGGGCACCCAGCTGTCCGAGCGCGTCGTGACCTACGAAGAGCAGATCATGACCGACAACCTGCCCGAGTCGATCGTCATTGCCGGGTCGGGCGCGATCGGGGTCGAGTTCGCCTATGTCATGAAGAACTACGGCGTCGACGTGACCATCGTGGAGTTCCTCGACCGCATGGTGCCGACCGAGGACGCCGAGGTGTCCAAGGAGCTGCTCAAGCAGTACAAGAAGCTCGGGGTCAACGTCATGCTGTCCACCAAGGTCGAGTCGATCGACGACAGCGGCGACAAGGTCAAGGTGACCGTCTCGCCGGCGGCCGGTGGCGAGTCCCAGGTCATCGAGACCGACAAGGTGCTCCAGGCCATCGGGTTCGCGCCGCGGCTCGACGGCTACGGCCTCGAGTCGACCGGCGTCAAGACCACCGACCGCGGCGCCATCGAGATCGACGAGTACTGCCGCACCAACGTCCCGAACATCTACGCCATCGGTGACGTCACCGCCAAGCTCATGCTCGCCCACGTCGCGGAGGCCCAGGGCGTCGTCGCCGCCGAGACCATTGCGGGCGCCGAGACGATGCCGGTGGAGTACGACTTCATCCCGCGGGCGACCTACTGCCAGCCGCAGATCGGCTCGTTCGGCTACACCGAGGAGCAGGCCAAGGAGCGCGGCTTCGACGTCAAGACGGCGAAGTTCCCCTTTACTGCCAACGGCAAGGCGATGGGGCTCGGCGAGACCGTCGGCTTCGTCAAGGTCGTCGCCGACGCGAAGCACAACGAGATCCTCGGCGCCCACATGATCGGCCCCGACGTCACCGAGCAGCTGCCCGTGCTGACGCTGGCGCAGAAGTGGGACCTCACCGCCGACGAGGTCTCCCGCAACGTGTTCGCCCACCCGACGCTGTCCGAGGCGGTCAAGGAGGCCGTCGAGGGCATCGCCGGCCACATGATCAACCTCTGAGTCGCCTTCCGTCCCGGGCGAGCGAGGAGAGCCGAGTATGCCGCGGGTGCGGCTTCCCATCACGACTGAGCGTCTCGTGCTGCGCAGCCTGCGGCCGGGGGACGAACGGGACGTGCTCGCCTACCGGTCGGTCCCCGAAGTCGTGCGCTACATCCCGGGTGACCCGAAGACGCTCGAGCAGGTCGGCGACATGGTGGCGCACAGCGGGACAGCCGGGCTGCTCGACCTGAGGAAGTCGGACATGACGCTGGCGGTCGAGCACGACGGCCGGGTCGTCGGCGACGTGCTACTGCACCTGTCCGGTCCCGACGGTCCGGACGACAAGCAGGCCGAGATCGGCTGGGTGTTCGCTCCGGACGTGGCGGGTCAGGGCTATGCCACCGAGGCCGCGGTTGCCCTGATGAAGGTGGCCTTCGACGAGCTCGGGCTGCACCGGGTCTGGGCCCAGCTCGACGGCCGCAACGACGCATCGGCCCGGCTCTGCGAGCGGATCGGCATGCAGCGCGAGGCACTGTTCGTCCAGGGCTCATGGTTCAAGGACGAGTGGACCGACCTGGCCATCTACGCGATCCGCGCCGACCAGTGGCGCACGAACGGCTCACCCACTGCGCCAACACCCGCCTGACGAGAGGAACACCCGTGGCCCCCACCCCAACGCCCGTCCCCGCAGAGGTGCCGGGCGCCACCGAGCTCAGCGCCGCGGCATACGCCGACGTCGCCCGCGAGGCGATCAGTGCGGTCGCGACGTCACAGGCCGAGGCGGTCGCGGCGGCCGCCGATCTCATGGCGACCTGCATCGGTGACGGGGGAGTGCTCCAGGCGTTCGGCACGGGGCACTCGGAGGCGTTTGCGATGGAGATCGCGGGGCGTGCGGGCGGCTTCATCCCGACCAACCGGCTCGCCCTGCGCGACGCGGTGGCGGCGGCCGAGGCGGCGCGGGCGGACACCGACCCCGACCAGTTCGCCGAGCTCGAGCGCGACCCGGCGTTCGCGCAGTTCATCTACGACCTCGTGCCGGACGTGCAGCCCAGCGACGTCTTCCTCATCGCGTCGAACTCGGGCGGCAACGGCAGCATCGTCGAGTTCGCGCGGCTGGTGAAGGAGAAGGGGCACCCGCTCATCGCCGTGACCTCGCTCGCGCACACGACCAAGGTGACGTCGCGGCACCCGAGTGGGCTGCGGCTCTTCGAGGTGGCCGACATCGTGCTCGACAACGGTGCCCCTTATGGGGATGCGGTGCTGCCGTTGCCCGGTGGCGGTGCGGCCTGCGGTCTGTCGTCGATCACCGCTGCGCTGCTCGCGCAGATGATGGTCGCCGAGACGCTCGTGCGGCTGCTGGCTGCGGGGCAGCGGCCCCCGGTCTACCTGTCGGCGAACATCCCCGAGGGCGACGCCCACAACAACGCACTCGAGGCTCGGTATGCCGGCCGCTTGCGGCGGGGGCTGTGAGGACGCCCCGGTGACGACGCTCGTCCTCGGCATGGACGTCGGCGGCACGAGCAGCCGGGCCGTCGTGACCGACCTGACGGGTCGTGTGATGGGGCGTGGTGTCGGTGGCGGCGGCAACCCCATCTCGCGGGGCATCGGGCCGGCGATGGCGGCGATCCGTGACGCGTTGGAGCAGGCGCTCGCGGGAGTCGACGGGGTCGCCGTGGACCGGAATGCGGTGCAGGGCAACGTGATCGGCGCCGCCGGCTTTGGCGCGGGAACGGCGCACGAGGCGTTGGCGCAGGTCTGGCGCGAGCTCGGTATGCCGGGTGAGCCGGTCGTCGCGGGTGACATCGAGGTGGCGTTCGCGTCGGGAACGGACGCTCTCGACGGCTCGGTCCTCATCGGAGGCACCGGTGCGGTGGCCGGGTCGATTGCCGGGGGCCGGCCCGGGGCGGTGGCTGATGGTCTCGGGTGGTTGCTCGGTGACCACGGGTCGGGCTTCTGGGTGGGGCGCGAGGCGGTCCGGCGGGCGTTGTCCCCGCGGGCGGACCTGGCCGACCCGTTGTTCGAGCAGGTTGCGGTGCGGCTCACGGGACGCAGCGAGGTCGACCGGTCCACCTTCATCGCCGCCGCGTACGCCGCGGAGCCGGTGCGGCTGTCCGAGCTGGCCGGGGTCGTGGTTGCGGCCGCCGACGCTGGTTCTGCTGTTGCCGAGGCGATCCTGTCGGCTGCGGCCGACGAGCTGGTGGCCACGCTGGCGCAGGTACGTGACGCCGGCGAGACGACCGTCGTGGTGCTGGGTGGTGGGCTGCTCGGCACGCCTCTGTTGAACGGGTTGGTGACGGAGCGGATCGAGGACGGCTGGCCGGGGTCACAGGTCACGCACACCGGTTCCGGCGTCGGGGGAGCGGCCTGGCTGGCGGCGCGCAGTCTCGGCGTCGACCTGCCCGCCGACCTGCACGCCACCCTCACTGCGCCCGGACCCACCTGCTGACCACTCGTTGCCGGGTGGTCGGCATGGTGGGGCGGTTCGAGCCGCGGACGCCGAGTCACCGGCAACGAGTCGGGCTGCTACTTCTTCTTCACCTTGGGTGGCAGGGTGGCGATGTGGTCCCGGGCGCGGTCGGTCCATGCGGTCTTGTCCTCGTCCGCCATGTCCGCCGGCAGCGACAGCCAGCCGTTCATGGGCCGCTGGGCCGGACCGAACGGACCCGTCCCCGGCACCTCGCGCAGCTCGGCCAACGCCTCCTCACCAGGCTTGACCCCGACCTCCTCGCCGAAGAGCCCGGCGAACATGTTGCCGTTGACGAACGCGCCGAGGCTCCCGAACATCGGCTTCACCTCGACCCCGGGTGCCTCGGTGATGAGGGAGCGAAAGTGTTCCTTGGCCTCGTCGGTGTGCTTGGGCATGTCCATGGGGCTCATCACACTGCACCGCGCGGCGGCCGACAACTGCTGCGGCTGGGCAACTTTCGGGCGAGTGGCCGAAAGTTCGGCGGTTCGGCCCGTGACAGGACCGAAGAATCGGGCGAGTGGCCGAAAGTTCCGGCCATGGACATCCCGGTGGTTGAGAGCTCGGTGCCGGGTCACCCGTCGAGACCACCGAGGATCTCGTCCTCGGTGGTCTCGTACGCCATGTGCTCGGTGCGCTCGTCCACCAGCGCGAACAACCGATCGGAGTTCTTGAGGTCCCTGCCGTGCAACAGGATCGCGTTGCCCGAGCGCAGGTGCACCACGCGCAGGGCCGCTGCCCGCGCGACGCCGACCACGTCGTCCCACGTGCCGGCGATGGTGTCACCCTGCACCGTCTGCGACAGGCCGTTCGGCCCGACCGTCACCGACAGGTCGCGGGGTGCGAAGGACATCAGCCTGCGCCCGAACCGCTGGCCCTCGGACAACGTGGCAGGCGGGTTCGGCAACCACTCGGTGCGGTCCTCCAGCCCGGCAATGGGTTCGTCGGGTCCCGGTGGCGCACCGAGCACCGCGGTCGGCAGCGCGGCCGCCGCCCAGCGCCTCACGTCGTCCGCCGTGACGGCCGCCAGGGCGGCGCGGGCCGCCTCGCGGTCGAGCACGGGCTCGCCGAAGAGCTCGCGCGCGCCGACTCCCTCCATCCAGTCCGCCTCGGCCCGCGGGTCCTCGATGTATGCCGTGAAGCCGGCGAGATGGTGCGCCAGCTCCTCCGGTGTGGGCCCGTCCGCCGCGAGGGATGACAGGGCGTCCCAGAGCGCCTCGGCGATCGTGTCGGCGTTCTCCTCGTCGCCGTCGGTGAAGACTGCGACCAGCGACTGGTCGTCGTCGACCCGCAGCGCGTCGAAGTCGATCTCGTAGGCCAGGCCGCGGCCGTGCCGCACGTCGTCGGTGACCCGGTCCACGAGGATCCGCGGCACCGTGCTGGCCCACTCGTCGCGCGGCAAGAGGAAGGAGATGACGGCGTGGGGTGGCACTCGCATGAGTGCAGGGGTGGGCAGGCCGGTCGCCACGGGTGCCACGCGGTCGGGCCTGGGTCCGGACGGCAACGGCAGACGCAGCCCTTCTGGTGGTGGACCGGTCAGCACGAGCACGGCGTTCTCGCGGACGAAGTAGGTGGCGGCGAAGTCACGCACCTGCTCCATCGACAGCTGGTCCGCGCCTGGTCCCTCGGCGTTGAGGAGCCCGACCGCCGTGTGGCCGTACTGCAGGCCCGCCGCCCAGCACAGGGCCGGGTGGGCCCCGCCTGCCTCCTCGGCGCGCAGGACTCCCTGCTCGTTCGCGAGCCGGTCGGCGGGCGGGTCGGTGAGCCCGCGGCATACCTGCTCGAGGAACTCGCGCACCTGCTCGGGGCGACCGGTGGCCACGAACGTCGTGGTGTCCGCCGTGACGTGCGCATTCCGGTCCAAGTGCGACTTCGGCAGCGAACCCATGACGAGGTGCTCGAGGAGGTGCGACACCTGCAGCGTCCGGAACGTCTCGTCCCGGGTGCCGGCCCGGAACATCAGCGCCGCCGTGAACGGCTCCGGCCCCTGCTCCCACCACGTCGTGACGCCGTCGACCTCTGTGCGTTCCACAGGGGCAGACTGTAGGGGAGTCGGCTCCCGGGTGGGGCCCGTCGCCGATTAGGGCGGCATACCTGCCCGCTGGTAGCCTGAACCCTGCCGTAGACCGGCCGCGGATCCAGAGCGCCCAGGTGGACAAGCCCTGAGGCACCGCGCAACAACCCTGAGAAGGAGAGTGTCGCTCCATGTCGTTGGACGCTGACGTCAAGAAGAAGATCATGGCCGAGTACGCCACCGCCGAGGGCGACACCGGCTCGCCGGAGGTGCAGATCGCCCTGCTCACGCAGCGCATCAAGGACCTCACCGAGCACTCGCGGCAGCACAAGCACGACCACCACAGCCGTCGCGGCCTCCTGCTCCTGGTTGGCCGTCGCCGCCGCCTCCTGCGTTACCTGGAGAGCGTCGACATCGAGCGTTACCGCTCGCTAATCAAGCGCCTCGGTCTGCGCCGATAAGCATCCGAGAGGGACGGTCCTCACCATCGAGGGCCGTCCCTTTCGCATGAGAACGGTCTCGCCCCGAGCGAGGCACCACAACTGCATACGGGAAAGACCAAAGAAGAAATCGAGCGCACAACGATGATGCGCGAGATCGCCCGAGAGACAAAAGAAATGGAGGGCCCAATGGAGGGTCCAGAGATCACCTTCGCCGAAGCCGTCATCGACAACGGCAGCTTCGGCACCCGCAAGGTCCGGTTCGAGACTGGACGACTGGCCAAGCAGGCCGGCGGCTCCGTCGCCGCATACCTGGACGACGACACGATGTTGCTGTCCACCACCACCGCCGGGAAGCACCCGCGCGAGGGTTTCGACTTCTTCCCCCTGACCGTGGACGTCGAGGAGCGGATGTATGCCGCGGGCAAGATCCCCGGTTCGTTCTTCCGTCGTGAGGGCCGCCCGTCGACCGACGCCATCCTCACCTGCCGCCTGATCGACCGGCCGCTGCGCCCGTCCTTCGTCAAGGGTCTGCGCAACGAGGTCCAGGTCGTCATCACGGTCCTGGCGCTCAACCCCGACCACCAGTACGACGTGCTCGCGATCAACGCCGCGAGCGCCTCCACCCAGATCTCCGGTCTGCCGTTCTCCGGCCCGATCGGTGGCGTCCGGGTCAGCCTGATCGACGGCCAGTGGGTCGCGTTCCCGAACTTCAGCGACATCGAGCGCTCGGCGTTCGACATGGTCGTGGCCGGCCGCATCGTGGGCGACGACGTCGCCATCATGATGGTCGAGGCCGAGTCGACCGAGTCGACCTGGAACCTCGTCAAGAACGAGGGCAAGCAGGCTCCGACCGAGGAGGTCGTCGCCGAGGGTCTCGAGGCCGCGAAGAAGTTCATCCGCGTGCTGTGCGAGGCCCAGGCCGAGCTCGCGTCCAAGGCCGCCAAGCCGGTCGAGGAGTTCCCGCTCTTCATCGACTACGAGCCCGACGCGTTCGCCGCGGTCGAGGCCGCCACGTCGGCGG
Source organism: Knoellia koreensis (assembly GCF_013041615.1). Classification (GTDB taxonomy): domain Bacteria; phylum Actinomycetota; class Actinomycetes; order Actinomycetales; family Dermatophilaceae; genus Pedococcus; species Pedococcus koreensis. The sequence goes on along the minus strand of NZ_JABEPQ010000002.1, from coordinate 23,917 downwards.
ACCTGGCCCAGGCGCTCACCATCGCCGACAAGCAGGAGCGCGAGGCCCGGATCGACGAGATCAAGGACGGCATGAAGGCCGCCCTGGCGTTCACCGAGGACGACCCCAAGGAGTTCACGGGTCGCGAGAGCGAGCTGTCCGCGGCATACCGGGCCCTGCAGAAGAAGCTCGTCCGCCAGCGCATCCTCAAGGACAAGGTGCGCATCGACGGTCGTGGGCTCGCCGACATCCGCCAGCTGTCCGCCGAGGTCGAGGTGCTCCCGCGGGTGCACGGCTCGGCGCTGTTCGAGCGCGGCGAGACCCAGATCCTGGGTGTCACCACGCTGAACATGCTCCGCATGGAGCAGCAGCTCGACACGTTGTCGCCGGTGACGCGCAAGCGCTACATGCACAACTACAACTTCCCGCCGTTCTCCACCGGTGAGACCGGTCGCGTGGGTTCGCCCAAGCGCCGCGAGATCGGCCACGGCGCGCTCGCCGAGCGGGCGCTCATGCCGGTGCTGCCGACGCGCGAGGAGTTCCCGTACGCGATCCGCCAGGTCTCCGAGGCGATGGGCTCCAACGGGTCCACCTCGATGGGCTCGGTCTGCGCCTCGACCCTGTCGCTGCTCAACGCCGGTGTGCCGCTGCGCGCCCCGGTCGCCGGCATCGCGATGGGCCTCGTCTCCGACGAGGTCGACGGCAAGACGGAGTATGCCGCGCTGACCGACATCCTCGGCGCCGAGGACGCGTTCGGTGACATGGACTTCAAGGTCGCCGGTACGAAGGACTTCGTCACGGCCATCCAGCTCGACACCAAGCTCGACGGCATCCCCGCCTCGGTGCTGGCCGGCGCGCTGACCCAGGCCCGTGACGCCCGGCTGCACATCCTTGATGTGATGAACGAGGCCATCGACGTTCCCGACGAGATGAGCCCGTTCGCCCCGCGCGTGATCAGTGTGCAGGTCCCGGTCGACAAGATCGGTGAGGTCATCGGGCCGAAGGGCAAGATGATCAACCAGATCCAGGACGAGACCGGCGCCGACATCTCGATCGAGGACGACGGCACCGTCTACATCGGCGCCACCGACGGCCCCTCGGCCGAGGCTGCGCGGGCGATGGTCAACGCGATCGCCAACCCGCAGATGCCCGAGGTGGGCGAGCGGTTCCTCGGCACCGTCGTGAAGACCACCACGTTCGGTGCGTTCATTTCGCTGCTGCCCGGCAAGGACGGCCTGCTGCACATCTCCGAGGTGCGCAAGCTGGTCGGCGGCAAGCGGATCGACGCCGTCGAGGACGTCCTGTCTGTCGGCCAGAAGGTCCAGGTCGAGCTCAAGGAGATCGACCCGCGCGGCAAGCTCTCGCTTGCCGCGGTGCTGCCCGAGGGTGAGGGCGGCGACGCCCCCGCCGCCGCCGCCGCACCGGCTGGCGACTCTGCCGGTGCTGCCGAGGCCGACCAGGCCGAGGGCAACGCCCAGGGTGACCGCGAGGAGCGCGGTGAGCGTCGTGAGGGCGGTCGCTCGCGCAACCGCCGCCGTCGTGGCCGCGGTGACCGCAGTGACTCCGGCAACGGTGACTCGGGTAACGGTGAGGGCGGTCAGTCCGAGGCCCCCGCCGCGGAGGACGCGAACGCCTGACGTTCGTCACAGGCCACGGGCCGGCACACCACACGGTGTGCCGGCCCGTTGTCGTTGACGCGACGGACCGAAGTCGCTCGAGTGGTCAGGTGGCGGTGGCCCGGACGCAGCAGTAGCCGGGCGCGGGGTCGAGTCTGGGCTCCACGCCACCGCCCAGCCCCTCCACGGCACCCTCGACCAGCGCGAGGTTGAGGCCGCAGACCAGCTCGGTGTGGTGGCGGGCGAGCCGGTCGAACGGGCAGTTGGCGAGCATCAGCTCCTCGTCGCGGTCGTCGACGCGCGGCTCGTACCCGCGCCGCCGCAGCAGCTCGGCGAGCCGGCGCAGCGGCCGTCGGGCCCGCGGGGCAGGCGGCTCGGCGGCCAACGCCCGCCCGGCGCGGACTGCCGCCTCACGCACGGCGTCCGGGAGCGGCATACCTGCCGTCGTCGCCTGCTCGACCGCATCGGCGAGCACCTGCGCAGCCACGTCGTAGTGGCGTGGTGGCAGGGACACGGTCACGTCGGCACCGGCCCGTCGGTAGAGCTTCGTCGGCCGACCGGCACCCGGGCCCGAGCGGCCCTCCGGCCGGCGGTACTCCACCTCGAGCAGCCCCTCGTCGACGAGCCGGTCGAGGTGGAACTTCGCCGAGTGGGCAGGCACCCCGATCTGCTCGGCCGCCTGCTCACGCCCGATCGGGGCGTCGGCCTGCGCGACGGCGTCGTAGAGAGCGCGGCGGGTGGGTTCGGCGAGCGCGCCCACGGCGGCCAGCGGATCGGGAGTCGTCATTTCTAAAGGATAGATCCATTGACGTTTGTCCGACGGGACTTCTAAAGTCAAAATATCTATCCGTTAGAGATCGGAGCGTGCCATGACCGCAACCCAGCCCTCACCATCCGCGGCAGCCCCCGCGACGACAGCTGCACCCGACCGCGGCGCACACGAGGCCTTCCTGCTGCTGCGCACCGTATTCACCGTCGCACCCGTCGTGTTCGGCCTCGACAAGTTCACCAACCTCATGACCGACTGGACGCAGTACCTCGCACCGTGGATCGACGACCTCGTGCCGGGCACTGCGCAACAGGCGATGTATGCCGTGGGCGTGGTCGAGGTCATCGCGGGCCTGCTCGTCGCGGTGCGCCCGCGGTGGGGCGCACCCGTCGTGGCCCTGTGGTTGGCCGGGATCATCGTCAACCTCGTGACGCTGGGGGAGTACTGGGACGTGGCGCTGCGCGACTTCGGACTGCTCGGGGCCGCCGTGGCCCTGTGGCGCCTGGCCGCGGGCCGCCATGCGTGAGCGTGGGGGCCGCGTGGTCCCGTTGCCAGTCGCCGGTGTCCCGTCAAGGATGGACGCATGAGTGACGAGAGGACGTTCGTGGTGGTCGGTGCCGGCTTGGCGGGTGGCAAGGCCGTTGAAGCATTGCGGGACAAGGGGTTCGAGGGACACATCGTCCTCGTCGGCGCCGAGCGGCACCTGCCGTACGAACGGCCACCGTTGTCGAAGGACTACCTCAAGACCGGGGAGAAGCTCGACGACGCGTTCGTCCACGACGCGCAGTGGTATGCCGACCACGACGTCGAGGTGCGCACCGGCACCCGGGTCGAGGCGATCGACCGGGACGCCAAGGAGGTCGAGCTGCAGGGTGGCGAGCGGATCCCCTACGACCGGCTCCTGCTCGCGACCGGCAGCTCGCCGCGCCACCTCGACCTGCCCGGCGCCGACCGACCGGGAGTGCTCACCCTGCGCACGATCGAGGACAGCGACCGCATCCGTGAGGCCCTGCAACCGGGCCGCAAGGTCGTCTTCATCGGTGGCGGCTGGATCGGGCTGGAGGTGGCCTCCGCGGCTGCCGACGCAGGCGCCGACGTCACCGTGCTCGAGTCTCTCGACCTGCCCCTGGTCCGCGTGCTGGGCCCGCAGATCGCCCAGGTGTTTGCCGATCTGCACCGCGAGCACGGCGTCGACATCCGCACGGGTGTCACGGTCGAGGAGGTCCTGGGCACCGAGGACGGTGTCAGCGGCGTGCGTCTCGCCGACGGCACGGACATCCCGGCCGACACGGTGGTCGTCGGGGTCGGCGCCAGCCCCAACGTGGAGCTGGCCAAGGACGCCGGCCTGGACGTCGACAACGGTGTCACCGCCGACGCCCAGGGCCGCACCAGCGACCCGGACATCTTCGCCGCGGGCGACGTCGCCAACGTCGAGAACCCCGTCGTGGGCCACCGGGTCCGGGTGGAGCACTGGGCCAACGCCCTCAACCAGCCGCAGGTGGTCGTGGCGGGCATGCTCGAGCAGGAGGGTCCGGACCCCGAGCTGCCGTACTTCTTCACCGACCAGTACGACCTGGGCATGGAGTACTTCGGCCTTGCGGACCCCGAGGACGACGTCGTCGTGCGTGGCGACCTCAGCGGGCGCGAGTTCATCGCGTTCTGGCTGCACGACGGCAAGGTGGTCGCGGGGATGAACGTCAACGTGTGGGACGTGGGCGACCAGATCAAGGCTCTCATCGCCTCGGACAAGGCGGTCGACCCGGATCGGCTGGCCGACCCCGGCGTCCCGCTCGAAGAACTGACCTGACCTTTACCTTTACGTCGTCTCCCGGCTGTTCCGCATTCCTCCTCGGCGTGGTGTGATGCCACTCTGCCCCCGGGCCGGTTCCCGGGCGGCCACACCCAATCGAGTACCGGTCGTGGAGGACTGCTGTGCGCGGACACCGCAAGCAATGGACAGGGGCGGTGGGCGCGGTAGCGCTGGCCGCGGGAGCCGTGACGATCACGGCAGCGAGCGCGCAGGCGGCGCCCTCGCCGACGGCGCAGGTCGTCATCAACGAGGTCTACGGGGGCGGCGGCAACAGCGGCGCACCCTACAACCGTGACTTCATCGAGCTCGTCAACAAGGGCACGAGCGCGGTCGACGTCAGCACCTGGTCGGTGCAGTACGCCTCCGCCACCGGCACCAGCTGGAGCAACAAGACCAACCTGACCGGCTCGATCCCGGCCGGTGGCAAGCTCGTCGTGGGCGGTGCCTCAGGCACCACCGGCGCCAGCTTCCCGGTCGACGTCAGCGGCGGCATCAACCTCAGCGGCACCAACGGCAAGGTGGCACTGGTCAACACCCAGACGTCCCTGCCGGGAACCACCTGCACGACCGACTGCTCCGACCTGCCCCAGGTCGTCGACTTCGTCGGCTACGGCACCGCCGACGACTGGGCCGGCACGGCCGCCGCCCCGACGGCGTCCAACACCACGTCCGTGTCGCGCAACACCAGCAGCACCAACACCGCCGACAACGCCGCCGACTTCAAGGCCGGCGCGCCCACGCCCGGCACCGGTGGCGGCGGCACCCCGCCCGGCGAGCCCACGGAGAAGACCATCGCCGAGGTCCAGGGCACCGGCACCAGTTCGCCGCTCGTGGGCCAGAACGTCACCGTCAAGGGCGTCGTCACCGCGGCCTACCCAACCGGCGGCTTCCACGGCTTCTTCCTGCAGACCCAGGGCACCGGACCCGAGCCCAACCCCAGCGGCGCCTCGGACGGCGTCTTCGTGTTCCAGTCCGGCGGCAGCTCCAGCCCGCTCGACGAGGACGTCGTCATCGGCAACTACGTCGAGGTGACGGGCAAGGTCAGCGAGTACGGCGGTCTCACCGAGATCACCGCAGCCGCTGCCGACATCACCGACGCGGGCACCGAGTTCAGCCCGGTCCAGCCCCTCACCATCGCCTGGCCCGGCACCGACTCCGCCCGCGAGTCGATCGAGGGCATGCTCATGCAGCCCACCGGCGCCTACACGGTCACCAACACCTACTCGACCAACCAGTACGGCGAGGTCGGCCTGGCCTTCGGCGACCGTCCGCTGATGCAGAACACCGAGGTGGCCAAGCCCGGCACCCCGGAGGCCGACGCGGTCGTCGCCGACAACGCCAGGCGCAAGGTGACCCTCGATGACGGCGCCTCGAGCAACTTCACGGCGAGCAGCTACAGCGCCGGTGCCTGTGGCACCCGCCCGACGCCGTGCGTCCTCAACGGCGACCTCACGCCGGCATACGTCTCGAACGACAAGCCGGTCCGCGTCGGTGCCTCCGTCACCTTCACCAAGCCGGTCGTCGTCGACTACCGCTTCGACCTGTGGCGCTTCCAGCCGACCGAGCAGGTCGTCGGACCGGACAACGCTGAGTCGCCGGCCGTCTTCGAGAACACCCGGACGGCAGCGCCCGACGCTGCGGCCATCAACCAGCGCGGCACCGCCGACCTCAAGGTCGCGTCGTTCAACGTCCTCAACTACTTCACCGACCTCGGTGAGCAGGACCCGAACTGCCTCGCCTACTACGACCGCGACGACAACGGCGTCACCGTGCGCACCGGCTGTGGCCAGCGCGGTGCGTGGGACGCGGCCGACCTCAAGCGACAGCAGGACAAGGAGGTCGCGGCCATCAACGCCATGGGCGCCGATGTCGTCGGCCTCATGGAGGTCGAGAACTCGGCCAAGTTCGGCAAGCCGCGCGACACCTCGCTCGCGAGCCTGGTCGGGGCGCTCAACGCCAAGGCCGGCGCGGGCACGTGGGCGTTCGTCCCGTCGTCCACGGAGCTGCCGCCGGTCGACCAGCAGGACTTCATCACCTCCGGCATCATCTACAAGCCCGCCAACGTGATGCGCGTCGACGCCTCGCGCGCCCTCGGCACCCAGTCGGGCGAGACGCAGGCCTTCGGCAACGCGCGTGAGCCGATCGCCCAGGTGTTCAAGAAGAAGTACGGCAAGGGTGACAAGTTCCTCTTCGTCGTCAACCACTTCAAGTCCAAGGGCTCGGCCGGTCCGTTCCCCGGTGACGAGGACACCGGAGACGGCCAGGGCGCCTCGGTCACCAGCCGCATCCTGCAGGCGCAGGCGCTGCGCGACTGGGTGCCGACGGTCCTCGGTGACACCGGCACCAAGGCCGTGGTCATGGCGGGCGACTACAACTCCTACACCCAGGAGGACCCGCTGGACGTGCTCTACAAGGCGGGCTACACCGACGTCGGCAGCCGGTTCGACCCGAACCGCTACTCGTACTCGTTCAGCGGCCTGTCCGGTTCGCTCGACCACATCCTCGTCAACGACGTCGCCCTGGCGATGTCGACGGGTGCGGCGCACTGGAACATCAACGCCGGTGAGTCGGTGGCCCTGCAGTACAGCCGCTACAACTACCACGCGACCAACTTCTACCGGCCGGACCCGTACGCCTCGTCCGACCACGACCCGGTCGTGCTGGGCCTCACGGCGTTCGCCAAGTAGCCGCGTTCGCCACACCTCGGCGGCCCCGTCCCCATCCTTGGGGGCGGGGCCGCCTCGGTATGCCGCGTGGTTACGCTGGGCGCGTGGCGACGACGACGCGGGTGGCGGTGATCGGTGCGAACGGCCGGATGGGGTCGCAGGCGTGCCAGGCGGTCGAGGCGGCCGAGGACCTGGAGCTGGTCGGCCGGTACGGCCGCGGCGACGACCTCGGCGACCTCGGGGGAGCCCAGGTCGCCGTGGACCTCACGGTGCCGGACTCCTCACCCGAGGTCGTGGCGCACTGCGTCGACCGCGGCGTCAGCGTCGTGGTCGGCACCACCGGCTGGGACGACGCGCGTCTCGATGACCTGCGTGCCCGCCTCGCCGACCACCCCGACGTCGGTGTCCTCATCGCCCCCAACTTCGCCATCGGCGCCATCCTCATGATGCGCTTCGCTGCGCAGGCCGCGAGGTTCTACGAGTCCGTCGAGATCGTCGAGCTGCACCACCCCGCGAAGGTCGACGCACCCTCCGGCACCGCTGCCCGCACCGCCCGGCTGGTCGGCGAGGCGCGCCGCGAGGCCGGCCTCGCGGACGTTCCCGACGCCACCGCGCACGACCCCGACGGTGCCCGCGGCGCGCGCGTCGACGGCATACCCGTCCACTCGGTGCGGCTGCGTGGTCTCGTCGCCCACCAGGAGGTGCTGCTCGGCAACCCCGGCGAGATGCTGACCATCCGGCACGACTCCTTCGACCGCGAGTCGTTCATGCCGGGGGTGCTCGCCGGCATCCGCGGGGTCGCTGACCACCCGGGTCTCACCGTGGGTCTCGAGCACTACCTCGGGCTGGCCTGACGTGCGCGAAAAGCTCACTGCCACAGTCCTTCTCGTCATCCTCGTCTTCTACTCGGCGACCATCGGGTGGCGGGGTTTCGCGCTCATCGCCGACGGCCGGCCGGTGCCGGTGCTGCTCGGCATCGCCGTCGTCCTCATCCCCGTCGTGGCCTTGCTGGCGATGTGGCCGCTGTTCCGGATGGCCCGCGACGGGTCGCGCATGATGGCCGAGGTCAAGGCCGGCGAACCCGTGCCACCGTCCGTCGTGACCGAGCTCGAGCAGGCCGAGGCGTGCCGCGTCGCCAAGGACCGGGCGGCCGAGCAGCGTCACTACCGCGCTGCCGTGCGCGCGTGGCGTGCCGACCGGGCCGCGACGACCAGCCGGACGTAACGCGCGAGGCGGGCCCACGGCATACCGTGAGCGCATGCACCGTTCGCGCATCGGAGTCATCCTGATCGACCACGACCCGGCCACGTTCGAGGCCGGGGTCGCCTTCTGGGCCGGGGTCCAGGGCGTGCGGCCGATCCCCGACAAGGAGGGACGCTACGTCTCGGTCGGTGAGGTGGGCAGCCTCGCCCTGGAGGTGCAGCGGCTCGACGAGGGCAGCCCGCGCATCCACGTCGACATCGAGACCGATGACGTCGAGGCCGAGGTGGCGCGGCTCGAGGGCCTGGGCGCCAGCCTCGTCCGGCGACGCGACGGGTATGCCGTGATGACGGACCCGGGCGGCGTCCCCTTCTGTGTGGTGCCGGTGCAGACGGGGGACAGCTTCGTCGAGGACGCCCGCGAGTGGGAGTGAACCTCAGCTCATCCCGGCGAGGCGCAACAGGGCCGCGGTCACGGCGGCCAGCACCACCACGACTATGAACGGGGCCCGCAGGGCCAGGGCGACGAGCGCGACCCCGACCGCGGCCGCCCGCGCGTCGAGCACGAAGGCGCCGCCGGTGCCGGTGAAGGTCTGGACGGCCACCAGCGCGGCGAGCAGGGCGATGGGCAGGGCCGACGTGACGCGGGTGGTGCGCTCGCCGTCGAGCCAGCGGGCCGGGACGACGTAGCCGAGGTACTTGAGCACGAAGGCGAGCACGCTCGCAGTCAGCACGGCGGTCCAGGTGCTCATGGCCGGGCCTCTCGCGGGCCGGTCGTCCCCGGCGCGGCGCCGTCCTCGCCGTCCCCGTGGTGCGGCGCCGCCGGGTCGCGGTGCGCGTTGCCCCAGAAGGCCGCGATGAGCGCCGCGAACGCGGCCACCAGCACCGGCACCCCCGCGGGGGCATGCGGTGCGATCACGACCGCGATCACCCCGGCGACGACGGCGATGGCGAACGCATCGCGCGACTTCAGCCGCGGCCAGAGCAGGCCGCAGAAGGCGGCGGCCGCCGCCGCGTCGAGGCCGTACGTGCGCGGGTCGCCGAGCTGGTCGCCGACGACGGCACCGAGCAGGGTCATGGCGTTCCAGCAGACGAAGACCCCGCCACCCGTGGCCCAGAAGCCCAACCGGCCCGCGCGCGCCTCGGGCTGGGCCACGCCGACCGCAGTGGACTCGTCGATCGTCAGCTGCGCTGCGAGGAGACGACGCAGTCCACGCACCTCGAGCAGCCGGGCGACCTGCAGCCCGTAGAGCCCGTTGCGGACACCGAGGAGGGTCGACGTCGCGACCGCCGCGACCGCACCGGTGGGGCCACCGGCCATGATGCCGACGAACGCGAACTGCGAGCCGCCGGAGAACAGCAGCAGCGACAGCACCTGCGTCTGCCAGATGTCCAGCCCGGCCGCCACCGACAGGGCACCGAAGCTGATGCCGTAGGCGCCCGTCGCAACCGCCACGGACGCCGCCTGCCGCAACACCTGTCGACGGCGTTGCGGCTCCAGGGCGGCGGCGGTCACGGGCTCTCGGCCGCGGGGTCCTCCGGAGGGGTGATGTTCGCCAGGAGCCGCACCTCGCGGGCGGTGTCGCCGCCCTCCGAGACGACCCGGTCGCGGTAGGCGCCGTCAGGCGAAAGCCCTGACGCCGCAAGGAAAGCGCGCGTGTCCTCGTCGGTCGACAGCACCCAGGTCGCGACGAGCTCGGCACCGGCACCACGCAACGTGTCGACGGCGGCGTTGAGCAGCCGCGACCCGTGACCGGCGCGCCGGGCCTGCGGGTGCACCGCGATCGCCGTCAGCTCACCGGTCTCCGGTGAGGCGTCCGGGTCCTGGCTCGGGCCGATCGAGGCGAACCCCACGACCTGGTCACCGGCCAGCGCCACGAGCAACCGGTAGACGCCGTCCGGGGGCGCTGCCAGGGAGCGCCGCCACACCGACGCGAAGGCCTGGGGCTCGAACTGGTCGAGGACCTCCTGCGGCAACACTGCGGCATACGCCTCACGCCACACCGTCGCCTGGACCAGGCCGACCGCGGGGGTGTCGGTCTCGCGCGCCAGCCGCACGCTCGCGTCGGCCAGCGGCCCGGGGGCGTGGCCGTGGTCGTGCGCGTGGCCGTGCTGGTGCTCAGCCACGGGTGCTCCGCTCGTAGGTGACCCACGCGAACCCGTCCTGCTGGTCGCGCTCGGTCTCGGTCCACTGCGACGGGTCGATCTCGGGAAACGTCACGTCGCCGGCCGGCGACTGGTCGACCTCGGTGATGAGCAGCCGCTGCGCCCACGGCATCGCCGCGCGGTAGACCTCACCGCCGCCGCACACGAACACCTCGTCGGCCGGGCCGGCCAGCCCGAGTGCGTCGGACAGCGAGTGGGCCGTCTCGACGTCCGGGTGGTGCCAGTCCGCCTGCCGCGTCACGACGATGGTGCGCCGCCCCGGCAGCACGCGCCCGATCGAGTCGAAGGTCTTGCGTCCCATGACCATCGGGTGCCCCATCGTGGTGCGCTTGAAGAACTTGAAGTCCTCCGGCAGGTGCCACGGCATGTCGTTGTCGGCGCCGATGACGCCGTTCTTTCCCACGGCCGCGATGAGGGTCACGTTGGTCATGGTCACCGAGGGTATGCCGCGAGGTGGGCCCGGTGCGCGACGGGATCAGACCGCGATCGGCGCCTTGATCGACGGATGTGCCTCGTAGCCGATGAGCTCGAAGTCCTCGAGGTCGAAGTCGTCGATGGCGTCCTTGCGCGCGATCTTCATCGTCGGCAGGGGCAACGGCTCGCGGGTCAGCTGGAGCCGCGCCTGGTCGAGGTGGTTGGAGTAGAGGTGGGCGTCACCGAGGGTGTGGACGAACTCGCCCGGCTCGAGGTCGGTCAGCTGGGCGACGATCATCGTCAGCAGCGCGTAGGACGCGATGTTGAACGGGACGCCGAGGAAGATGTCGGCCGAGCGCTGGTAGAGCTGGCAGGACAGCTTGCCGTCAGCCACGTAGAACTGGAACATCGTGTGGCACGGCGGGAGGGCCATGTCGTCGACGTCGGCGACGTTCCAGGCGCTCACGATGTGGCGGCGGCTGTCGGGGTTGGTGCGGATCGACTCGATGACCTTGGCGATCTGGTCGACGTGCCCGCCGTCGGGAGTCGGCCAGGAGCGCCACTGGTAGCCGTAGACCGGGCCGAGGTCACCGTTCTCGTCAGCCCACTCGTCCCAGATGGTGATGCCGCGCTCCTGCAGCCAGCGCACGTTGGAGTCGCCGCGCAGGAACCAGATCAGCTCGCCGATGATCGACTTGAGGTGCAGCTTCTTGGTCGTGAGGACCGGGAACCCCTCGGACAGGTCGAACCGCATCTGGTAGCCGAACACCGAACGCGTGCCGGTGCCCGTGCGGTCGGACTTCTCGGTGCCGGTGGTGAGGACGTGGTCGAGGAGGTCGAGGTACTGCTGCACGTCCCGAACGCTAACACCGGGCGGCGACGACGCCCGGAGGTGACGTGCAGGACCGCCACGCGTCGACGGCATACCGCCAAATCCGTGTCGTGGGGCGAGCGGCGACGTGGGCACCCACCCGCCGCGCGCTAGCCTGCAGGTATGAGCACGTCAAGCCCGTTCGGGCGCCTTCTCACCGCCATGGTCAGCCCGATGCGACCCGACGGCAGCATCGACCCCGAGGGCACCAGGCGCCTGGCCGAGCACCTTGTCGAGACCGGCCACGACGGCATCGTCGTCAACGGCACGACGGGGGAGTCCGCGACCCTGTCCGACGACGAGAGCATCGAGATGGTGCGTCTGGTCGCCGATGCCGTCGGCGACCGCGTCACAGTCGTGGCGGGGGTCGGCTCCAACGCCACCGCGCACTCGGTCGAGATGACGCGGCGCGCGATCGACGCCGGCGCCACCGGGCTGCTGCTCGTCTCGCCCTACTACAACAAGCCCACCCAGGCCGGACTCATCCAGCACGTGCGCGCGGTCGCCGAGGTGAGCGACCTGCCGGTGATGCTCTACGACATCCCCGGGCGCACGGCCATCCCCTTCGACACGGCCACGCTGCTCGAGCTGGCGCAGCTGCCCACCGTCAAGGCGGTCAAGGATGCCAAGGGCGACGCGTGGGCCACCAGCCACGTCCTCGCCGACACCGACCTCCTCTACTTCTCCGGCGACGACGCGACCACCCTCCCGTGGCTCGCCCTGGGCGCCGTGGGCACCGTCAGCGTCGTGGGTCACGTCGCAGGCCGCGAGTATGCCGCGATGCTGGCCGCCGTGGACGCCGGCGACCTCGCGGGGGCGCGCGAGATCCACACCCGCCTCATCCCCGCGGTCGACGCGATCATGAAGCCGTCGCAGGGCGCGATCATGGCCAAGGCCGCGCTCGTCGAGACCGGTGTGCTGGAGAACGCGACGGTGCGGCTGCCGCTGGTCGAGTCGCCGCCCGAGCACCTGGAGGCGCTGCGCGCCGGGCTCAAGGAGTCTGGTCTGCTGTGAGCCACCCCCACCCCGAGCTCAGCCTGCCCGGCCCGCTGCCCGAGGGCGGCGTGCGCATCGTCCCCCTCGGCGGCCTCGGCGAGGTCGGCCGCAACATGGCCGTCATCGAGTACGGCGGGCAGCTGCTCGTCATCGACTGCGGTGTGCTCTTCCCCGAGGACCACCAGCCCGGTGTCGACCTGATCCTGCCGGACTTCGAGTACCTCGAGGACCGGCTCGACGACATCCAGGCCGTCGTCCTCACCCACGGCCACGAGGACCACATCGGCGCCGTGCCCTACCTGCTCAAGCTCAAGCCGGACATCCCGCTGGTCGGCTCGATGCTGACGCTGGCGCTGGTCGAGGCCAAGCTCAAGGAGCACCGCATCACGCCCTACACGCTGGGCGTGAAGGAGGGGATGCGCGAGAAGCTCGGCGTCTTCGACTGCGAGTTCGTCGCGGTCAACCACTCGATCCCGGACGCGCTCGCGGTGTTCGTCCGCACGCCCGGTGGGTCGATCCTGCACACCGGCGACTTCAAGATGGACCAGCTGCCGCTCGACGGCCGGCTCACCGACCTGCGCGCCTTCGCCCGGCTGGGCGAGGAGGGCGTCGACCTGTTCATGACGGACTCGACCAACGCCGAGGTGCCGGGGTTCACCACGCCCGAGCGGGACATCGCGCCGGCGATCGACAAGGTCTTCCGTGAGGCCAAGCGGCGCATCATCGTCGCCTGCTTCTCCTCGCACGTGCACCGGGTGCAGCAGGTGCTCGACGCCGCCGAGAAGGCCGGGCGCAAGGTCGCCTTCGTCGGCCGGTCGATGGTGCGCAACATGGGCATCGCGGCCGACCTCGGTTACCTGCACGTGCCCGACAACGTGCTCGTCGACATCAAGAAGCTCGACAACCTGCCCGACAACGAAGTGGTCCTCATCAGCACCGGCTCCCAGGGGGAGCCGATGGCGGCGCTGTCGCGGATGGCGAACCGCGACCACCGCATCGAGGTGGGCGAGGGCGACACGGTCCTCATGGCCTCCTCGCTCATCCCCGGCAACGAGAACGCCGTCTACCGCGTCATCAACGGGCTCATGCGGCTCGGGGCGACGGTGGTGCACAAGGGCAACGCCCGCGTGCACGTGAGTGGTCACGCCAGCGCCGGGGAGCTGCTCTACTGCTACAACATCGTCCAGCCCCGCAACGTCATGCCGGTGCACGGCGAGTGGCGCCACCTCGTCGCCAACGCCGCGCTCGCCGAGCTCGCGGGCGTGCCGGCCGACCACATCGTCATCGCCGAGGACGGCGTCGTCGTCGACCTCATCGACGGCCGCGCCCGCATCGTCGGTGCCGTGCCCGCCGGGTACGTCTACGTGGACGGGTCGGCGGTCGGCGACTTCGACGAGGGGCTGCTCAAGGACCGCCGCATCCTGCGCGACGAGGGCTTCATCTCGGTCATCGTCGTCATGGACGCCGCGACCGGGAAGGTGCTCGCCGGGCCGGAGATCCAGGCCCGCGGCTTCGCCGAGGACGACGAGATCTTCAACCAGGTGCGACCCAAGATCGAGCAGGCGCTCGCCGACGCGGCGGGCAACGGGGTCACCGACTCCCACCAGCTCGAGCAGGTCGTGCGTCGCGCAATCGGCAGCTGGGTCGGCGGCAAGATCCGCCGCCGCCCGATGATCATCCCCGTCGTCATCCAAGCCTGACCCCGCCCCAGCTTTTCCGCGTCAAGCGGGAAAACGAGGTTCGCTCGGCCTACTAAGCCGAGCGAACCTCACAGTTCCCGAGCGAAGCTCCTCGCGCACCGGCTGTCCACAGCCAGCCCCGTGGGCGAACCTCGTCCACAGGGTCACTCGGCCCCCCTTCCATGGTCGCCGGTGCCCTGTCAGGGTCGCGCCGCATGGACAAGCAACTGCAACTCATCGACCGCGGCCCCTGGGACGTGTTCACCACTGGCGATGCAAGCCGGGTCGGCCTCGGCTCCTTCAGGCTGGTGGAGCTGGCGCGGGAGACCGTGCTCGACCACCTCGGGCGCAGCCTCTTCGCGTTCCACCCATCCGAGCCGCTCAGCGCGGAGGATGCTCATCGGCGCCTCACGGCGGGCATCACCCGGCTTCACCCGGATGCGGTGCTGATCTGCCGCTCGGCGGTGGTCGCGCACGGGTTGCCGGTGTTCGACGTCGACCTCGGCCGGGCGCTCATCGCCCGGCCGGTCACGGCCGAACGGGTGGCTCAGCACTGGACAACCCGCCCCAAGGTCGACTGGCTGGGCTCCGTCGACACTGAGGCGGGGCGGGCCGCCGGCATCGCGGCGGCACTGGTGCTGCATGCCCTCGAGGACGGGCCGATCGCCGGCATCGTGGCTCTTGACCAGGCGCTGCACGAGTCCCGGGTCGAGATTGCCGAGGTGGAGGAGCTGGCTGAGCTCGTGACGCGCTGGCCCAAGTCGAGCCATGTGCGGACCATGCTCGCGTATGCCGATGGGCGCAGTGAGTCAGTCGGGGAGTCTCGCACTCGGGTCGAGCTCGCCATGGCTGGCATCGAGGTCGAGCCGCAGTACGAGATCAGCGACGAGGGAGGGCGATTCGTCGCGCGGGTCGACCTGCGCATCAAGGCGAGCAAGGTGCTCCTGGAGTTCGACGGGCTGCAGAAGTACCGCGGTGAGGACGGCACGGAGGCCCTCATCGCCGAGAAGCGTCGCGAGGACGAGTTGCGGCGCCTCGGTTACGTGGTCGTGAGGTTCACCTGGGCAGACCTGTACGTCCCGGGCCGGATCGTGGCCCGGGTTCGGGCCGCCCTCGCGGCGGAGCGCGCGGCGGCCTGACCGCTCCCCACGAAGACTCCACTCGCGAACCTTGAGGTTCACTCGCGCTACTAGTGCATGCGAACCTCAACTTCCCGCATGACGCGGAAAAGCTGGGTCACCAGGGGCGGGCGACGTCCAGGGCGCGCGGGTCGTGCTGGGGCGCCCAGCCGCCGGGGCCGTGGACGTATGCCGCCCGCGGGCCGTGTGCGGCCAGCTCCGTCACCGCGGCGATGAGGCGTTCGACGTGCTCGGCAGTCGTGGCCAGCCCGACACTGGCGCGGACCGCGGTCGTCGGGCCCGCGGCATACGGGTCGTCGAGCAGTGCGTCGACGCACAGGTGCGCACAGAACTTCCCGTCCCGCACCCCGATCCCGTGCTCGGCCGAGAGCACCGTCGACACGAGCGAGGAGTCGAGCCCGTCGACCGTGAAGGTCACCACGGCAACCCGCTCGTGGTCCGGACCGAAGATCGAGTAGGTCTCGACCCCGTCGATCGCGCTGAGCCCCTCGCGCAGCCGGTCGCCCAGCTCGGTCTCGTGCGCCTCGATCGCGGATCCGTTGGTGCGCAACGCATTGCACGCCGCCGCAAGCGCGATCGTGCCGATCACGTTGGGGCTCCCGGCCTCGTGTCGGGCGGCACCTGCCTGCCACTCGACACCACGCTCGGTGACGGCCTTCGTCGCGCCGCCACCCGCGAGGTAGGGCGCAGCCGCGTCGAGCCAGTCGGCGCGGCCCGCGAGCACGCCGGCGCCGAACGGCGCGTAGAGCTTGTGCCCCGACAGCACGACGTAGTCGACGCCGAGGTCGTCCAGCGACACCGGCCGGTGCGGCGCGTACTGCGCCGCATCGAGGACGACCCGCGCGCCCGCCCGCCGTGCGATGGCCGCGAGCCGCCGCACCGGCCAGACCTCGCCGGTGACGTTGGAGGCGCCGGCGAGGACGACGAGCCGGTGGCGGCCGTGGTGCTCCTTGAGTGCGGCCCGCAGCAGGGTCTCGGCGTCGGCGACGCTGCCAGGCACGGGCAGGCGGTGGGTGCGCCGGGCCGCCCACGGCAGCAGCGCCGCGTGGTGCTCGGTCTCGAAGACGAACACCTGGGTGTCACGCGGCAGCGCGCGTGCCAGCAGGTTGAACGAGTCGGTGCTGTTGCGGGTGAAGACGACCTCGTCACCCTCGCGCGCCCCGACGAAGCTGCGCACCTCGGCCCGCGCCTGCTCGTACCAGGCCGACGTCACCTTGCTGGCCCAGCCGTTGCCCCGGTGCACCGAGGAGTAGGTGCGCAGCGCCGTGTCGACGGCCGCCTTCACGCTCACCAGGGCCGGGGTTGACGCGGCGTGGTCGAAGTTGGCGTAGTCGACCGCCCCGGTCAGCGTGGGGACGAGCAGGTTCTCCGACACCACGGCCGGCACCGTGCCGACCTCACCGATGCGCCGGCTCGGCGCGGGCTCGACCGCGTGGTCGGGCACGGGGCGCAGGTGGGCGTGGTGCCGGGCATGGGCGAGCGGTGCGGTATGCCGCGTGGCCGGCTTTGCGGTGCGGTGGGCGACGGGCGGCTGGCTGCTGGCGATCGACATGTGCGTCGGCTCCTCGGGTCCGGTGGGACCCTCGGCGTGGTGCCGGCGAGTCCGCGCTTGCCGACTGCGGGTGCAGCCGACCCGGTCGTCACCCGGAGCACCCCACCGCGGAGGAGGGTTGCTGGCCAGCAAGCCGGGGCTTCGCGCTGGCACTCATGACCTGCGCAGGACGATAGCCGCCGGAGCCCGAGTGCGGCCACCGGGCACCCGGGTGTTCCCGTGATCTGAGACGGGAGCACGCGGCGTACGCCGGGCTTGGCCTGTTTCCGACCTGGGCAACACGTCCCGGTTGCGCCCGGTATCCTCGGCCCGCCGGCATGTGCGTCCGGTGCCACCATTGCGACCTGAGGGGGACCCGCTCCATGGCCAAGAATCCGTCGACCGCGACGGCCAACCAGGCGCGCGGCCGGCTACCCGCCGCCCGCCGTGACCGCCGGCCGGCGCTGGCCGCGCTGGCGCTGCTGCTCGTCCTCGTCGGCGCGCTCGGCAGCGCCCTGCTGGCGTACCGCAGCGGTGAGCGGGTCGACGTGCTCGTGGCCAGGCAGGACATCCCGGTCGGCAAGAAGATCACCGCGGACGACCTCGGCACGGCCCGGGTCGCCGCGGACGGTGGCAACGTCGTGGACGCGAGCGCACGCGCCCGGTTCATCGGCAGCTACGCCACGACCAGGGTGCCCCAGGGCACCCTGGTCAACCGCACGATGTTCACCGTCGCCGACGTGGTGCCCTCCGGCGCCCAGCTCGTCGGCGTCGTGGTGGACGTGACCCGGCGCACGACGGACCTGCCCAAGGAGGGCGACGTCGTCCGCATCTACTACGTGAGTGGGAAGAACGGTCAGCCGACCGGGGACCTGTCACCCGGTGACGCGGTGGTCGACGCCGCGCGCGTGGTGCAGGTGGGGGCCGGGCAGGGGTCCGACTCCTCCAGCGTCACGGTGCTCGT
This sequence comes from Knoellia koreensis, assembly GCF_013041615.1. Taxonomy (GTDB): domain Bacteria; phylum Actinomycetota; class Actinomycetes; order Actinomycetales; family Dermatophilaceae; genus Pedococcus; species Pedococcus koreensis. Next base: position 6,118 of record NZ_JABEPQ010000002.1, on the reverse strand, counting down.
GAGGAACGAGGACGCCGGCCAGCTGGCGCAGCTGAGCGCCGCCGGCAACGTCGCGATCACGGTGCTACCGCAGGACACCCGGCCGGCCGTCGACTTCGCCGACTGAGCCATGGCACTGATCACGCTCTTCTCCGCCAAGGGCTCGCCTGGTGTCACCACGACCGCGATGCTGCTCGCGTCGCTGTGGCCCCGCCCGTCAATCGTCGTGGACGCCGATCCCATGGGTGGCGACGTGGCGCTGCGGCTGCCGGCCGCGGGCGGCCGCGCCCTGTCCCGCGACCGGGGGCTGCTGTCGCTGCTGCCCGTGGCCCGCCGTGGCCTGCTGCCCGACATGGTCGCCCAGCACTCGCAGGTGGCGCTCGGCGGCCAGCCGGTGGTCGCCGGTCTGTCCAACCCCGAGCAGGCCGACGCGGTGGGCCCGTTGTGGGCCACGCTCGCCGACGCCTTCGCTGCCGTGTCGGACGCCGACGTGGTCGTCGACGCCGGACACGTGGGCGCCCGCTCGCCGCACCGCGCGCTGGTCGACCGTGCGGACGTCGTGGTGGTCGTCTACCGCCCGACCGCCCCCAGCGTCGTCCACACCCGCCAGCGCCTCGAGGGCCTGGCCGACTCGTTGTCCTCGACCGGCCGCCTCACGGGGGTCCTCGCGGTGGCCCCACCCAAGGGCGACACCGACCTCACGAGCAGCGTCGGCGCCATGCGCGGGGACTGGAACTGGCTGCACGACTTCGGTGCGGTCGCGTTGGACCCCAAGGCGGTGCCGATGTTCGACGGCGTCGACGTGCTGCGGCCTGAGCGCACGCTCCTGGCCCGCAGCGGCCGTACCGCCGCCCAGCTGCTCTTCGACCGTGGGGTGAAGCCGCGGCTCAGCCTGGCGGAGGCAGACGGCGTCCCCGCCGACACCAACGACACCCTCCCGACCGCGTCCGCGGAACCCACTGCGGCACAAGGCGGTTCGCAAGCCGAGCCCGATGCGAAGACGTCCGAGGGCGACGGTGACGCGGAGGTCACCCGCGCCGAGCGCCGCGCCCGCCGTGGCCTGCTCCGGTCCAGGAGGAGCTCATGACCACCATGCCCCGTGTCCAGGCGGACCCTGTCCTCGTCCGCGCCCTGCGCGGCCAGGTGGCCGAGCGGCTCAACCAGCAGCGCCGCAGTGACGAGGTGGCCGGTCGGGCCGCCATGACGCCGGAGGACGAGCGCCAGTTCGCTCGCTCGCTGATCGTGCAGGTCCTCGAGGACCACGCCCGGCGCGAGATCACCGAGGGACGCACACCGCTCAGCCCGGACGAGGAGGAGGTGGTCGCCTCCGCGATCCACGCCGCCCTCTTCGGTGTCGGCCGGCTCCAGCCACTGCTGGACAACCCCGACGTCGAGAACATCGACATCAACGGCTGCGACCGTGTCTTCGTCAGCTACGCCGACGGTCGTGAGGAGCTCGCCGAACCCGTCGCCGACAGCGACGAGGAGCTCGTCGAGCTGATCCAGATCCTGGCCGCGAACGTCGGTCTGACCTCCCGCCCGTTCGACTCCGCCAACCCCCAGCTCGACCTGCGGCTGCCCGACGGCTCGCGCCTGTCGGCCGTCATGGCGGTCACCGCGCGCCCGAGCATCTCGGTGCGTCGCTCCCGCCTCGGCAAGGTCGGGCTGGAGGACCTCATCGCCACCGGCACGATGAGCACCGAGGTCGCATCGTTCCTGCGGGCCGCAGTCCGCGCCCGCAAGAACCTCATGATCGCGGGCTCGACCAACTCCGGGAAGACCACGTTGCTGCGGGCGCTCGCCAACGAGATCCCGCCGAGCGAGCGGCTCATCACCGTCGAGCGGGCGCTCGAGCTGGGCCTGGACAAGTTCGAGGACCTGCACCCCAACGTGGTCGCCTTCGAGGAGCGGCTGCCCAACTCCGAGGGTCTCGGTGGGGTGAGCATGGCCGAGCTGGTGCGGCGCTCGTTGCGCCAGAACCCCAGCCGCGTCATCGTCGGTGAGGTCCTCGGTGACGAGATCGTGACGATGCTCAACGCCATGTCGCAGGGCAACGACGGCTCGCTGTCGACGATCCACGCCAACTCCTCGCTCGAGGTGTTCAACCGCATCGCCACCTACGCGTTGCAGGCCGAGGAGAACCTCCCGGTCGAGGCCACCCACATGCTCATCTCCGGCTCGATCAACTTCGTGGTCTTCCTGCGCAAGCGCAACGACTACGAGTCCGGCGGTGGCCTCAACCGGGTCATCGAGAGCGTCCGCGAGGTCACCGGCGTCGACGGCCGCGTGCTGTCCAGCGAGGTGTTCGCGATGGGCCCGACGGGCGAGGCGGTCAGCCACGCACCGTTGTCCTGCCTGGACGACCTCATCGCCGCGGGGTACCAGCCGAACACGATGACCCGGTGGGACTGATGGACTCGTCCACCCTCCTCGCGGTCCTCGCCGGTGCCGTCCTCGGCGTCGGCCTGTTCGTGGGCGTCCTCGCGGTGGTGGGGGTGCCCGAGCGTGTGGCGGGCAAGCCGCGACGCCAGCGGGCGAGCTTCGCCGACAGCACCCAGCGGCTCATCCGCGGCGGCGTGGTCGGGGCCCTCGTCCTCGTGGCGACCCGGTGGGTCGTCGCTGCGATCGCGCTCGGCCTCCTCGCGGCATACTGGGACCGCATCGCCGGCAGCTCGGCCTCGGAGAAGCGTGGCATCGCCCGCCTCGAGGCCCTCGCCACGTGGACCGAGTCGTTGCGCGACACCATCGCCGGCGCGATCGGCCTCGAGCAGGCCATCCCGGCGACAGCGGCCAACGCAGGTCCCGCGATCCGGCCCAGCCTCAACCTGCTGGTCGACCGGCTGCGCATCCGCGAGCCGCTGCCGAGTGCCCTGGTGGCGTTCGCCGACGACCTCGACGACCCCAGCGCAGACGTCATCTGCGCCTCGCTCGTCCTCAACGCGCGGCTGCGCGGCCCCGGCCTGCGCGACGTCCTGACCGCGCTCGCCGTCTCGACGCGTGAGGAGCTCGACATGCGCCGACGCATCGAGGCGGGCCGGCGCAGCATCCGTCGCAGCGTGCGGATCGTCCTCGTCATCGTGCTCGGGATCATGGGCATGATGAGCACGCTCAACCGGCAGTACGTCGAGCCCTACAACAGCGTCCTCGGCCAGCTGGTCCTCGGCGTCGTCGCGCTGCTGTTCCTCGGTGGGCTGCTGTGGTTGCGCCGGTTGGCGAGCCCGTCCAAGACTGACCGCTTCCTCGTCACCGAGGGCGTGCAGGCGCCCGCTGCCGTGGCACACGAGGTGGCGCAGTCATGATCGCGTCGCTGGTCTTCGGGGCCCTCACCGGTCTGGGTGTGTATGCCGTGGTGCGGGTCTTCGTCGCGCCTCGCCCCGGTCTGGCGACGGTCCTGACGAGGATCGAGACCGGGCAGCGCTCGATGTCGACCCACACCACGACCGGGCTGGAGTCCGGGGGGATGGCCGGTCGGGCGCAGTCGTTCATGGCGCGGCTCGGCGACCGGATCGAGGTGCTGGCCACCGAGCGCGGCTGGGAGCTGGGGAAGGTCCGCACCGACCTGGCGCTCATGGGTCGCACGGTCGGTGCCCACCTCGCGACCAAGGTCGTGGCCGGGCTCGGGCTGTTCCTCCTGGCGCCGTTCATCTGGGGGATCATGCGGCTCTTCGCGATCCCGCTGCCCGCGACGATCCCGGCGTTCGCGGCCCTGGCGTTCGGTGTCCTCGGGTTCTTCCTGCCGGACCTGGCCGTGCGCAGCGAGGCGGAGGCGCGGCGTCGCGACTTCCGCCGCACCGTGGGGATCTTCCTCGACCTGGTCGCAATGAACCTCGCCGGCGGACGTGGCCTCCCGGAGGCGCTGCTCGCGGCCTCCACGGTGTCCGACCACTGGTCCCTCATCCGCATTCGGCAGGCCCTCGCCAACGCACGCCTGTTCGGCACCACGCCGTGGGTCGCGCTCGGCGAGCTGGGTCGCGAGATCGGCGTCGAGGAGCTGACCGACCTGTCAGGGGCGCTGTCGCTGGCAGCCGACGACGGCGCGAAGATCAAGGCCTCCTTGTCCGCCCGGGCCGCCACCATGCGGCGCAAGGAGCTGACCCAGGCCGAGGGCGACGAGGGCGAGAAGTCACAGTCCATGCTGGTGGCGCAGATGCTCATCAGCACGGCCTTCCTGGTGTTCCTGGCTTTCCCAGCCGTGGCCCAGCTGCTCAAGGCGTGAGTTATCCTCATGCCGACGTCGACAAGCATCACGAGACAGGGGACACGGTTCGATGCTGGATGTAGGACTGACACTCATGCGCATGGCGCTGCTGCGGGCCCAGATGGCCCGCCGCGACGAGCGGGGGGCGAGCGCGTTGGAGTGGGCGCTGATCGCAGCCGTGGTCGTTGTGGCGGCGTCCATCATCGGTGGCGTCGTCTACCGCATCGTGAGCAACAAGAGCTCGCAGCTCGAGAACTGCGCAAACCAGCCCGCCGGCTCGTCCTGCTGACCCGACCGCGGCGCCCCAGGGGCGAACGCGGGGTCAGTGCCGTGGAGCTGGCGATGCTGGCCCCGGGCTTCATCTTCCTCATCTTCTTCTGCGTCCAGGCTGCGCTGTTCTTCTACGGGAAGTCGGTCGCGATCCAGGCTGCGCGCGAAGGCGTCTCGCAGCTGCGCCTGGCCCAGGACGCCGCCGTCTACCAGAACATCTCCGGCGGGGTCGCGGACAACACCGAGAGCTTTGCGACCACGGTGGGTCGCGAGGCCCTGCTCGACCCGGTCGCGACGCCGTCCTACGACGAGCAGGCCGGCCGGGTCAGCATGACCGTGCGCGGCCACGCCATCACCTTGGTGCCGTTCCTCCAGCTGAACATCACCGAGACGGCGCACGGCCCGGTGGAGCGGTTCGAGGGGGACCAGCCATGAGGGTGAGGTATGCCGCGTGGGCACCACCCGGCATACCGTCGCCGTGGTCCGGTGGCGGGCGCGCTGCGTCGCGCGAGCGCGGCTCGCTCGCCGTCGAGATGACGATCATCATCCCCTCGATCCTGCTCATCTTCGGGCTGATCTTCGCCTACGGGCGCGCAGCCCAGGTCAACGGGATGCTCGAGTCCGGCACCCGGGACGCGGCGCGGACGGCGACGGTGGCGCGCAGCTACACCGAGGCGCAGGACCGGGCCCGTGCGGTCGTGGCGGACGCACTCCAGGCGACACCGGCGTCCTGCCGGAACTCGTTGTCCGTCAGCATTTCCGACAACTTCCGCGCCGGCGAGCCGATCACGGTGACCGCGCGGTGCACGTACTCGATCTCCGACATCGGCCTGCCCGGTGCGCCGGGGTCGATCACGCCCTCGTCGTCGTTCACGTCGATGCTCGACCCGAACCGGGGCATCCAGTGAACGGGCGCTGGATGGAGCCTCTGGTGCGCGCCGTGCGCGCGCGGGGCGAACGCGGTTCGCTGGCGCCCGCGGTGCCGATCATCGCCTTTGCGCTTCTCGCCCTCGGGGGTCTCACGATCGACGCCTCACGGCAGCTCAACGCCCGGGGTGAGGCGACCGCCTTCGCGGAGGAGGCGGCACGGGCGGGCGCGCAGGGGGTCGACATCAGCGCAGACGACCTGGAGCTCGACCCGGTGCTGGCCCGCGACCGCGTCGACGCCTACTGCCGGCGCGTGTTGGCGTTGGGCTCGGTGACCGAGTGCAGCTTCGTGGGAATCGAGCCGGTCTCCGGTACCGATCCTCGTCCGCTCGTCGTCGTCACCGAGGTGCGGCTCCAGATCAACACGACGCTGCTCGGCATGGTGGGCGTACGCCAGATGACCGCCAGCGCGGGCGCCCGGGCCCGGCCCTACGAGGGGATCGACACCCCGATCGAGCCGTGACCCCGCCCCGGCTGTGGACCGCGGGGTGACGCGTGGGGGCCGTTTCGCTACGGTGGCTTGTCGTGAGGTCCGGGTGCGGTGCTCCACGGGGCGGACTGGGCTGGTGTCTGGGGCTGGGGTTGGTGTTGAACGTTTCGAGGGGGAGTTGAGTGATGGCGCGTCCGTCTGATTGGTGGGTGTTGGATCTGGGGTCGGATCCGACTCCGGGTGATCCGGTGACGATCCGGTCGATGGCTAGGTCGTGGGGTGGGTTGGCGGATGATGCGGAGTATGCGGAGGGC